>NZ_CP007032.1:0-2400000 GCF_000231405.2 Desulfitobacterium metallireducens DSM 15288
TTAAACCTTTATTTAAAATAAAAACTTATAAAATCCAAAGAAAACTTGGCAAGCGCCAAGTTTTAACGCGGTGTAGTTACCTTAACCTGCTAAAAATTAAAAATTTCCATCAATAATGTATGATGAAAAAGGCCACAATAATGCGGCCTTAAGCAGATAATTTCTTCCGCCCTTTTAAGCGACGTCTTTTGAGGACATTTCTTCCGGTTGCACTACTCATCCGGCTTAAGAAACCGTGCACTCTTTTATGACGACGATTTTTCGGTTGATACGTTCTTTTCACTGAAGCACCTCCTTTGAGCAAAAGGACATTAAATAAAATATCCTTACAACAGATATCTTAAAAGATTATACTCTAGTTAATTTTATCATGTCAAGGTGAATAAAAGGAAAGAATGTGGATAACTCGTGGAAATAAAAAGTTATCCACTGTGTATAAATATCATTTATTACTGAAGTTTCTGTTGATAACCCATTCAAAACTTGGTATGATGTTTTTGCAACTCCATATTTCGATAATTTTCCAGGGATTATTTTAGTCACAGCTTACTATGATGTTAAGTTATCCACAAATGTGTATAAGTTTGTGTATAACTTTTTTTTGCCTAAAAAATTTATTCTATTCAACAAGGGAGGTCCATTCATGCCACCCCGCCCACCACTTCAAAAAATGTGGCAAGATACACTTGCTAAACTGGAAACTGAACTTTCTAAGCCAAGTTTTGAAACTTGGCTTAGTTCAACCTGTTTGCTCGATATTGAGGGAAACACCTTAATTATTGGAGTTCCAAATGAATTCGCTAAAGATTGGCTAGAGAGCCGCTATGCCCCATTAATACGTTCAGCGGTTCAAACCGTCTTTAGTCAGCCCATGAATTTAAGTTTTATAATTGGTATTCAAAAAGAAGTTTTACACAACATAGAGAATCCTCAACAAACTTCTATTCCAGAAAATAACGAAATCACACCCAATTTTTTAATCTCAAAATATACTTTTGATACCTTCGTCATTGGTAATAGTAATCGCTTTGCCCACGCAGCTGCTCTTGCAGTTGCTGAATCACCCGCTAAATCTTATAATCCCCTTTTTATCTACGGTGGAGTTGGTTTAGGAAAAACTCACTTAATGCATGCTATCGGAAATTATGTCTTAGAACGGTCTCCAAACACACGTGTTCTCTACGTATCTAGTGAAAAATTTACGAATGAGTTAATCGAATCCATTCGAGATAAAAACCCGGTAGAATTTCGTAATCATTACCGCAATGTTGATATTCTTCTTATTGATGATATTCAATTTCTTGCCGGTAAAGAAGGGACTCAAGAAGAATTTTTTCATACGTTTAATGCTCTCTATGAGGCTGATAAACAAATTATTATTTCTTCCGACCGTCCACCCAAGGAAATTCCTACGTTAGAAGATAGGCTACGATCCCGTTTTGAATGGGGACTCATCACGGACATTCAAGCGCCTAATTTAGAAACACGGATTGCCATTTTAAGAAAGAAAGCAAAGTTAGAAAATCTCCAAGTTTCCAACGATGTAATGGTCTATATTGCTGATAAAATTCAGTCTAATATTAGAGAACTCGAAGGAGCTCTCATTCGCGTTATGGCTTACGCCTCCCTTTCAGAAAAACCAATTACTGTTGAAATTGCAGCTGAAGCCTTAAAAGATATTATTCCCGTTAATACACCTAAAGAAATTACAATTGAAAATATTCAACAAGCAACTGCTGAATATTTCCACCTCTCTTTGGGAGAATTTAAAGCAAAGAAAAGAACCCGTGCTATTGCCTTTCCTCGTCAAATCGCGATGTATCTTTCACGTGAATTAACAGACTATTCCCTACCTAAAATTGGCGATGAATTTGGAGGTCGGGATCATACAACAGTCATCCATGCCCATGACAAAATTAATCAAGCTCGACGTAAAGATCCTTTATTAGATAAAAAGATCAATGAAATCATTCAAAGAATACAATCATATTAGACTATAAATATTCTAACCATTATTTTAAAATAAACGTTAAAAAACTTATTTTGTGGACATGTGGATAATTCCTCAGAAGTTATTCACATGTTTTTAAACATTTCTTTACCCTTATTTATTAAGGGTTTCAGCTAGATATCCACAAAGAGACAAGCTATAGTACTATAACGACTAAATTAATATCTTATTATTATTCACGCCTACTTATTCCTATGTTAATCATGAGGAGGTTATTCATGAAAATTTATTGTTCTAAAGATGCCCTACTTACGGGTGTCAATACAGTACAAAAAGCGGTTTCGAATAAAAACACATTACCCGTATTACAAGGAATTTTAATTAAAGCTGAAAATAATGCCTTAGTTTTTGAAGCAACTGATATGGAAATTGGAATACGCTGTGTTGTTGAAGCTCAAATTGAAGAAGAAGGTATGATTGTTCTGCCAGCGCGTCTTTTTTCAGAGATTGTCCGTAAACTCCCCACTGCAACCATTGAAATTGAACAACGTAATGATGCAGTTAATATTCACTACTATGAATCTGATATTTTACTAAAAGGCTTTGATCCTGAAGAATTTCCCTTACTTCCTGATCTTTATGATGCTGTTTCTTTCAATTTACCGATTTCTCTATTTAAAACAATGATTCGTCAAACTGTCTATGCTTGCGCAATTGAAGAAAATAGACCTGTATTTACTGGAATTTTACTTCAGATTGAAGAATCGAATATTCGTTTAATTGGGACAGATACGCACCGTCTTGCTTATCGAATTTCAGAAATCGAAAATCCTGAAGATCTAAAATTTTATGGCGTGATTCCTGCTAAAACATTATCAGAAATTTATCGTCTCCTTAAAGATGATGATGAAGTTCTAACTATCCGTTTTAATCAATCTCAAGTATCCTTCCAATTTGGTTCAGTTCATTTATTGTCACGTTTGATTGATGGGCAATTTCCTAATTACAAGCAAGTTGTTCCTAAAAGCTGTCAATCTAAGATATTTCTTTCTACAAAAGAATTTTCTGATGCTGTTGAAAGAGCATCCTTATTAGCGCGAGATAGTAGTCATGCCAATATTATTCGCCTCTCCGTTGAAAAAGAGAGATTATGGTTAGATCAAGCCTCTGAAATTGGGAAAATTTCTGAACAGTTAGATATCCAAATGGAAGGAACAGAAGTCAAGGTTGCGTTTAATGCCAAGTTTTTATTGGATGTACTTAAAGTAATCGACTGTGAAAAGATAATATTCGAACTTTCTGGACCCTATGGACCAGGTGTTATCCGCCCAGTTGATGATCCTAATTATCTCAATCTTGTGCTTCCTGTACGTACATCATAAAAAAATGGAGATTGCAAAACTATACTTGCAAAATTTCAGAAATTATAAGAATGAAAAAATACAATTTTCCTCAGGTATCAACGTTTTACAGGGACAAAACGGACAAGGAAAAACCAACATATTGGAAGCCATCTATTATCTTCTAACTGGAAAATCATATCGCGTTCGTAAAGAACAAGAATTAATATTCTGGGGAGAAAATGCGTTTCATATCTTTGGAGATTTTTTAGCTTATGAACGAAGGTTGAGTTTGGAAAGCCATTATTTAGATAAACGTAAAATTGTCAAAATAAATCATGTTCCCTGTAAAAAACTTTCTGATTTTGTCGGGACGATCAATGTTGTATTTTTTTCACCTGATGATTTGATTATGGTTAAAGGAGGACCAGCCGAACGTCGGCGCTTTTTGGATCTTCATATTACCCAGCTCAATTCGCGCCATGTTCATCTTCTCAACGATTATAATAAGGTTCTCCATCAGAAAGCTGCTTTATTAAAAAGTTCAATTCAAACTTCAAAAGTCTCAAATATTGAGATATGGAATGAACAGTTACTCGATTTAGGTTCTAAAATTATTCGTAATCGTTGGAGATTCACTCAGATAATTGCTAAAAAAAGTAAAGAAATTTATTATCAGCTCTCCTCCGGTGAAGAAGAGTTAAGTATAAATTACTTAGCTTTAGGTCATCAGGATGTTGAAGAGGCATTGCATGAATTTCCAATCCTGTTGGAAGAAAAAATGAAGCAAGAAATCGAACGTCAAATGATTTTAGTTGGTCCTCACCGAGATGACCTTAATTTTCAGCTCAATGGAAAATCTGCGAGAATTTATGCTTCTCAAGGGCAGCAGCGCTCCATTGTTTTAAGTTTAAAATTGGCGGAACTCGAAGTGATCTATCAAGAAAAAGGAGAGTATCCTCTTTTACTCTTAGATGATGTACTGTCTGAACTTGATATTTTTCGGAGAGAATATTTGTTAGAGTTTATTCAACCGATCCGACAAGCCTTAATCACAATGACTAGTGCTGAAAAGCCGTCAACTGAAATAGCATCACTTTTCCAAGTAGACAAAGGACATATAGGGAGGATAAACTAATGTTTTTACACTTAGGTGGAGATTTTTTAGTTAATCAGCAAAAAGTCATTGCTATCTTAGATTTGGAAACAGCCATGAAAAATTCAACTTCTGAAAATTATTTAAATAGCATGAAAGTAAATGAAAAGGTACGTTATATTTCAGAAATCGGTAAAGAAAAGTCGTTAATCATCACTACAGAAGGAAATTATCTTTCTCCAATCTCCTCAACAACACTTTTAAAACGTTCTTTATCGATCGAGGAGCAAATCAATGAAAATTAAATATAGATAAATTCCTCTAAAGGATTAGAATTGAATGAAAAGTCTTTTCGTCGTATAATAAAAAGGTTAAAGGTTAACAGGTAAGGTATTATTTGGGAGGGAACAGCTTTGCAAGAAAATGCTGATTTTCAGGAGAAAGTGCCAGAAAACGTTGAGTATAATGCTGATCAAATTGTCGTATTAGAAGGTTTAGAAGCTGTTCGCAAACGTCCGGGAATGTATATTGGTTCAACCAGTAGTCGAGGGCTTCATCATTTAGTTTATGAAATTGTTGATAATAGTATTGATGAGGCCTTAGCAGGATATTGCGATACGATTGAAGTTATTATTCGTAAAGATAATACAATTTGTGTAAAAGATAATGGACGGGGTATTCCAGTTGATATTCACCCTAAGTTAGGAAAACCAGCTGTTGAAGTTGCATTAACCGTGCTCCATGCTGGTGGAAAATTTAATAATAGTGCCTATAAAGTTTCTGGGGGCTTACACGGGGTTGGTCTGAGTGTTGTGAATGCGTTGTCTAAGTGGTTATATGTTGACGTTAAAAAAGATGGAAAAATGTATCATCAAGAATATGAACGTGGAAAGACAATGACAGAACTGACGATTATTGGAGAGTCAGAAGGCTCTGGAACTCAAATTACCTTTGCTCCAGATCCAGAGATTTTTGAAGAGACGACTGTCTTTGAATTTGATATATTAGCTCATCGTCTTCGTGAACTTTCTTTTTTGAATAAAAAAGTTTCGATTACTTTAATCGATGAAAGAAAAGACGAAAGAGAAGTATATTATCACACAGGCGGTATTATTGATTTTGTAAAATATATAAACAAAAATAAAGATGTTTTGCATCCACAGCCTATTTACTTTGAATCCTTCAAGGATAACGTCGAAGTTGAAATTGGCATACAATATAATGATTCTTATACGGAAAATCTTTTTTCTTATGCAAATAATATTAATACCCAAGAAGGCGGCACGCATGAAGCAGGATTCAAGGCGGCTTTAACACGTGTTGTCAATGATTATGCACGTAAAAACAATATTATAAAAGCTAACGATGCAAATCTAAGCGGCGATGATATTCGTGAAGGAATGACTGCTGTAATCTCAGTTAAGGTTCCTGAACCTCAGTTTGAAGGTCAGACGAAAACGAAACTGGGAAATTCCGAAATTCGATCTATTGTTGATTCAATAGTGGGTGAAGGGCTTAATATTTTTCTTGAAGAAAATCCTGCCGTTGGGAAAAAAGTAATAGAAAAGTCACTTCAAGCTTTAAGAGCAAGAGAAGCAGCTCGTAAAGCACGGGAACTTACACGAAGAAAGAGCGCTTTAGAAGTTAGCTCGTTACCTGGAAAACTCGCCGATTGTTCTTGGAAAGAACCTGACCTATGTGAAATGTATCTAGTTGAGGGTGATAGTGCAGGAGGTTCGGCAAAACAAGGGCGTGACCGACGTTTTCAAGCTATTCTTCCGCTCCGGGGTAAGATTCTAAATGTAGAAAAAGCGCGGCTCGATCGAATTCTAGGAAATGCAGAAATTCGTGCGATGATTACTGCAATGGGGACAGGAATCTCAGATGATTTTGATTTAGATAAAGCACGTTATCACAAACTGATTATTATGACTGATGCCGATGTCGATGGAGCACATATCCGAATTCTCCTTTTAACCTTCTTCTATCGTTTCATGAAGCCGTTGATTGATAATGGTTATGTTTATATTGCTCAACCCCCGCTTTATCAAGTGAAAAAAGGCAGAGATGTCTCTTATCAATATACCGATGTTGAATTGTCTAAGGCTTTAGACCGCGTCGGACGGGATAAAGCAGTGATTCAGAGATATAAAGGTCTAGGAGAAATGAATCCAGAACAACTTTGGGAAACCACAATGGATCCTGCAAAACGAACTATATTACAGGTTACAATGGATGATGCTATGATTGCTGATGAACTTTTTACAAAGTTAATGGGAGATAAAGTAGAACCTCGGCGAGAGTTTATTATTAAATATGCCAAAGATGTACGTAATCTAGATATTTAAAGGAGTGCCTGTTAATGTCAATGGAAATGCAAGGGGGAAAAGTTCTTCCGATTGAAATTTCGGGTGAACTTAAAAAGTCATTTATTGACTATTCCATGAGTGTTATTGCCAGTCGGGCCTTACCTGATGTTAGGGATGGCCTGAAGCCAGTTCACCGGAGAATTCTTTATACGTTTCACGAGTTGGGAATGACCCCAAATAAACCTTATAGTAAATCAGCGCGACTTGTCGGAGACTGTATGGGTAAATTTCACCCGCATGGTGATTCCTCTATTTATGATGCAGTTGTTCGTTTAGCTCAGGATTTTTCCAGTCGTTATCCTTTAGTTGATGGACATGGAAATTTTGGATCCGTAGATGGTGATTCAGCTGCAGCTATGCGTTATACCGAGTGTAGAATGGACAAAATGGCTACATTTATGCTTGCTGATATTGATAAGGATACAGTCAACTTTGTTCCTAACTATGATGAAAAACAGGAAGAGCCATCTGTTTTACCTTCAAAGTTTCCTAATCTCTTAGTAAATGGTTCTTCAGGTATTGCAGTCGGCATGGCAACAAATATCCCTCCCCACAATTTAACTGAAGTGATTGATGGTACAATTGCCCAAATTGATAATCCTGATATTACAATTAAAGAACTGATGGAATATATCAAAGGTCCGGATCTTCCGACGGGTGCTATGATTATGGGGACTGAAGGAATTTATCAGGCCTATACAACGGGGAGAGGTATATTCAAGACACGAGCCAAAGCTCATATTGAACATATGGAAAAGTCAGGGAAAATGCGAATTTTAATCACAGAAATTCCCTTTATGGTTAATAAAGCAAGACTGGTTGAAAAGATTGCGGAGCTTGTTCGGGAGAAGAAAATTGAAGGAATTACGGATTTAAGAGATGAATCCGATCGCAGTGGTATGCGGATCGTGATTGAGCTCCGGAGGGATGTTGTTCCGCAAATTATTCTTAATCAACTTTACAAACATACTCAACTTGAAGAATCCTTTGGAATGAATATGTTGGCTTTAGTTGATGGTCGCCCTAAGCTTTTAACGCTGAAAGAAATGATCTACTATTTTATTGAGCACCAAAGAGATGTTATCACGCGTAGAACGAGATTTGAGCTCAATAAAGCTGAAGCTGAAGCTCATATACTTGAAGGCTTGAGAATTGCATTAGATCATATCGATGAAGTGATTCAAATTATCAGGACTTCTGCGGATGAGACTGATGCAAAAAATAATTTAATGGCGCGGTTTGGATTAAGCGAAAAGCAATCGCAAGCGATTGTAGATATGCGTTTGAAACGCTTAACAGGATTAGAACGCGAAAAAATTGAAAATCAATTAGCAGAACTTTTGAAAACAATTGAGTATTTGAGAGCCGTTTTGGCTTCGGAAAAAATGGTTGATGAGATTATTAAGACGGAGCTTAACGAAATCAAGGATAAATTTGGGGATGAACGGCGAACCCAAATATCAATTGATGTCAGTAACATGCAAATTGAGGATTTAATTGCGGATGAAGATGTCGTAATTACGGTTACGCATAGAGGCTATATTAAACGAATACCGCTGAACTCGTATAAGAGCCAGAGACGTGGAGGTAAGGGAGTTAATGGTATGGCGACGCGGGAAGAGGACTTCGTAGAACACCTCTTTATCACCTCTACCCATCAGTACATTCTGTTCTTCACCTCGCGAGGAAAAGTATATCGCTTAAAGGCGCATGAGATTCCTGAAGCCAGTAAGACAGCTAAAGGAATTGCAATCGTCAATATATTAAATATTAATCCTAGTGAAGAAGAAATCACAGCTATTCTTGCAATCAAAGCTTATTCCGAAGATTTCTGTCTTTTCACTGCCACGAAGCATGGAATTGTTAAGAAATCGGCTCTTAATGAATATGATTCCCAACGTAAGGATGGTTTGATTGCCTTGACTTTGGATGAAGGAGATGAACTCATTGGGGTTCGCCTGACCAGAGAAGAAGATCATATTTTAATGGCCACAAAAAATGGATTATCGATATGCTTTAATTGCTCAGATGTACGGCAAATGGGTCGTACAGCACGTGGTGTGAAGGGCATTAATCTTACAGAAGATGATTCAGTCGTTGGTATGGATGTTATCTATGAAGATGGGTCTGAACTTTTGACGATGACGGAAAATGGATTATCAAAGAGAACAGATGTCTCAGAATATAGAGTTCAAGGTCGTGGCGGTAAAGGAATTATCGCGATGAAATTGAATGAAAAAACGGGATCGTTGATAGGAATCAAAGTTGTAAAACCAGAAGATCAGCTTATGATTATAACTGAAGATGGTATTGTTATTCGCCAAGACGTATCTGGAATTTCCAAGCAAGGTCGTTCGGCCCAAGGCGTGATGGCTATGAGGACTAGAGAAAGCCGAGTTGTAGCTATTGCAAAAGTAGTTAATAAAGAAGATGTAGATAATGAAGTTTTAAACGAGGATGAAGAAGAATAAAGACATTACTTTGAATTTTTATGCTCTAATATGCGTAAAATTGACAAAGATTGATTCAGGTGCTACTATTTCAGAAAAAACAAAGACGGTTAAAATTGTTTAGAGGAGGATAAATCATGACGGAAGTTGCCTCATGGAAAGTAAAAACGGGATTAGCAGAAATGCTTAAAGGTGGAGTTATTATGGATGTAACTACACCGGAACAAGCTAAAATAGCAGAAGAAGCGGGCGCATGCGCTGTTATGGCACTAGAAAGAGTCCCTTCAGATATACGTGCAGCAGGTGGAGTTGCCAGAATGGCGGATCCCACGATTATTCAACGGATTATGGATGCTGTCACTATCCCGGTCATGGCTAAGGCTCGGATTGGTCATTTTGTAGAAGCACAAATTCTTGAATCTATGGGTGCTGATTATATTGATGAGAGTGAAGTTTTGACTCCAGCAGATGATATGTATCATATCAATAAACATGATTTTAAAGTTCCTTTTGTTTGTGGAGCTCGAAACTTAGGGGAAGCTCTTCGACGTATTGGTGAAGGTGCTGCCATGATTCGCACAAAAGGTGAACCAGGAACCGGTAATGTAGTTGAAGCAGTGCGTCATATGCGTACAGTTATGAGTGAAATCCGTACTTTATCAACAATGCCTAAAGAAGAATTAATGACCGCTGCTAAAAATATGGGTGCACCTTTTGATTTAGTAGTTTATGTTGCGGAAAATGGAAAACTTCCTGTTGTTAATTTTGCTGCAGGTGGAATTGCTACACCGGCTGATGCTGCGTTGATGATGCAACTTGGCGTCGATGGTATTTTTGTTGGCTCAGGTATCTTTAAATCTGGTGATCCTGTAAAACGAGCTAAGGCTATTGTTTTAGCGACCACGAATTATAATGATCCTCAAATGCTTGCTGAGATTTCTAAAGATCTGGGAGAAGCTATGTCCGGTATTGAGATTTCTACCCTCAAAGAGAGTGAACGTATGCAGGAGCGAGGCTGGTAGTTAATGGCGAAGAAAATTGGTGTCCTAGCCTTGCAAGGTGCTTTTCGTGAGCATCGGCAGGCATTGAAAAGCCTGGGATGCGAAGTCACTGAAGTCCGTAAATCGAGTGATTTAGAAGATATTAACGGACTGGTTATTCCCGGTGGGGAAAGTACGACAATGGGTAAGCTTCTTCAAGTGGATAAACTTGGTGAAAAAATTAAAGAATTAGCGGCTAAAAATTTACCTATTTTCGGAACATGTGCTGGGATGATTGTACTAAGTAAAAGAATCGAGGATAGTAACCAATATAGCTTAGGGTTAATGGATGTTACGGTTCAACGCAATGCATTTGGACGTCAAGTTGCAAGCTTTGAAACTAATTTAGAGATACCTGCTTTAGGTAAGGATCCAATAAGAGCTATTTTTATAAGAGCTCCGTATATCAAGGAAGTAGCTCCTAACGTTGGGATTTTAGCAGAATACGAGGGGAAAATTGTTTTTGCTCGTCAGGGAAATATGATTGCGAGCGCTTTTCATCCTGAATTAACTGAGGACCGAAGAGTTCATCAATATTTTCTCTCGATCGTTGATGAACAACTGGCCAAGTAAGGGCTGGATTAGGAGGGTTTCAATTGCTAGATCTTAAGTTTGTACGAACTCATCCGGAAATGGTTAGGGAAGCGCTAAATAAGCGGAATTCATCCTTAAATTTGGACGAATTTTTAAGTCATGAGGAAAATTACCGAAAGGTACTTTTTGAGGTAGAAAACCTTAAGGCACAGCGTAATACAGTTTCTGAAGAAGTGGGTCGCCGTAAAAAAAACAGAGAAGATGCTGAATCACTGATTCTTGAGATGCGTGAAGTTGGGCAAAAAATAAAAGAGTTAGAAGAAAAACTCAATGACCTAGAACAAAAAATGCAGGCCGTTTTGTACGAAATTCCGAACATCCCACATGAGTCCGTACCAGTAGGTCCGGACGAATTTGCAAATGTTCAAGTCCGTTCTTGGGGAAGCCCAAGAGTGTTTGATTTTGATCCAAAGGCTCACTACGATGTCGGAGAAAACTTAAATATATTGGATTTTGCTCGAGCGGCTAAAGTGACGGGTGCACGGTTTACTTTTTATAGAGGATTAGGTGCTAAACTTGAGCGGGCCTTAATTAGCTTTATGTTAGATCGTCATACGGCTAAGGGATATACCGAAATTCTCCCGCCTTATATGGTCAACCGAAGTTCTATGTTTGGTACAGGACAACTCCCAAAATTTGAAGAGGATGCTTTTAAAATTACGGGGACAGATTATTTCTTGATTCCTACGGCTGAAGTACCCGTGACGAATTTATACCGTGATGAAATTCTTGATGCTGATATGCTTCCCATGTATCATTGTGCCTATAGCGCCTGTTTCAGATCGGAAGCGGGTTCAGCTGGACGGGATACCCGGGGGTTGATTCGCCAACATCAATTTAATAAGGTTGAGCTTGTAAAGTTTGCATTTCCAGAAAACTCTTATGAAGAGCTAGAAAAACTAACACGGGATGCAGAAGCGATTCTTCAAGAGTTGGAACTTCCTTATCGCGTTATGGCTCTCTCAACAGGAGATATAGGATTTAGTTCTGCAAAGACGTATGATTTAGAAGTTTGGCTTCCGAGTTTTAACACCTATCGTGAAATCTCGTCTTGTAGTAACTTTGAAGACTTCCAAGCAAGAAGAGCGAATATCCGTTTTCGTCGTGGACCAAAAGAAAAGCCGGAATATGTACATACCTTAAACGGTAGTGGTTTAGCTATTGGCCGAACCGTCGCGGCAATCCTCGAAAATTATCAGGAAAAAGATGGTCGAGTTCGGGTTCCTAAAGCTTTACAGCCATATATGGGTGTTGAAATAATCGGATAAAGAGTGTTTTAATTTTTCAGACAGATTTTGTCTTGAAAAATATTTAAGAAAGCTGCAGAATACCCATATTAACGGTGTATTTTGCAGCTTTTTATTTTTCTTAGTGCTTGTCATTTACAGTTTAAAAAAAATATGATATACTATCATTCGTATCGATTTGGAGGGGTGTCCGAGTGGTTTAAGGAGCTAGTCTTGAAAACTAGTGACTCCGCAAGGGGCCGTGGGTTCGAATCCCACCCCCTCCGCCATATATGCGCTCGTGGTTCAGCTGGATAGAACGTCTGACTACGAATCAGAAGGTCGGGGGTTCGAATCCCTCCGAGCGCACCATAATTTAAATAAAATTGCATCTTGGCCTCGTAGCTCAGGTGGATAGAGCGGGGGTTTCCTAAACCCTGTCTTGCGGAGGTTCGAGTCCTCCCGGGGCCACCATTATCGAGGTACTCTATGAGTCATCAAGATTGGATGCGCATGGCATTAGAACAGGCCAAGATTGCGTATGATTTAGGAGAAGTTCCAATTGGCGCAGTTGTAATTCAAGATAATAAAGTTATAGCTCTAGCCCATAATGAGAAAGAGCAAAGGCAAGATCCGACAGCTCATGCTGAGGTTTTGGCCGTACAAAGAGCTACTGAAAAGTTAGGGACTTGGCGTTTATCTGATGCAACACTCTATGTTACTTTAGAACCTTGTCCTATGTGTGCAGGTGCTTTAGTTCAGTCGCGTTTGAGGACGCTCGTTTTTGGAGCTAGCGATCTTAAAGGCGGTGCAGTCGGATCAGTAATGAATGTTCTAGACTTTAGCCGTTGGAATCATCGCGTAGAAGTTGTAGCAGGTATTCTTGAAGAAGACTGTTCAGCTATATTGAAGAATTTTTTTCGTCAGCGACGTTAGTAACAATAATAAAATGAATAAATTTTACTTAGATGAGAAGTATTTCTCATCTAAGTACTATAAATAATCACGGAGGAGTATCGAAGTGGTCATAACGAGAGCGACTCGAAATCGTTTGACGGCTTAAACCGTCCGTGGGTTCGAATCCCACCTCCTCCGCCATATGAAGTAATTAAAGGGTTGTCATAATTATAATGACAACCCTTTTAATTTTAAGCTAATAAGAGGTGGGATTCGAACGGGAGGAAAAGAAAATGCGACCTATGGAAGCATTTTCCCGACCAGGCGTGATAGAGAGCGAAGCGAACGGAGCGAATCCCGCCTTCTTCGCCATACTTTTCACCGCGACATGGAACTAGAATCTATGTCGCGGTTTTATTTGTTACTTTCATCCTGCTTAAGTGCAACCATCGACTTTCGTCCCTCACTATGGCTCGGCGAAAGGCGGGTTTTCTTTACTTTCCAGTATTCTCAAGTGAATCAATCTTATCATCACTAATCTCTTCGAGTGATTTGCCCATTGTTTCTTTACCAAAGATTGCAACAATAACAGAGACGAAGGCAAATACTGCAGTCAACATTATAAAAACATAAGTATAGCCGAGCTGAGTTCCATAAGATTTATAAACAACGGGAACAATAAATGGCGCTACAAATGCACCAAGACGGCCGAAGGCAGCAGCCCAACCCGAACCGCTCGCTCTGGCAGCTGTCGGATATACTTCTGGGGTATAGGCATATACGCATCCCCAGGCGCCTAAACTGAAGAAATAAAGTAAGCAGCCAAAGAGAAGAACTTCATTGATGCTTCCAGCGTGTCCAAACAACCAGGCTGCTATTGCTGTGCCTGCGAAATATACGGATAATACCATTTTTCGTCCAACTCGTTCAACGAGGTAAGCTGCACTGAAATATCCAGGTAACTGTGCTAGGCACATAATCAGTGTAAATTCAAAGCTTTTAACCAAGGTAAAACCCTTACCCAATAACAAGGTTGGAGTCCATAGGACAAAGCCATAATACCCAAAATTTATACCAAACCAAATTAACCATAATAGAATTGTATTTTTGATATATTTTCTTGACCAGAAATCTAGGAAAGATACTCGTTCATTATTGACATGAATTTGCTGGTTAAGAGGAGAATCTTTTTGCTTAGCTGTGATGCCAGCTTGATTCTCCATTTTTCTTATGAGAGCATCTGCTTCATCAAATTTTCCTACAGATTCAAGATACCGTGGGGATTCGGGAACTGCCCTTCTTAAATATGCTGCAAAAAGTGCAGGTAAAGCGCCGACCCAAAAAGCCACTCTCCAGCCATATACGGGAATGAGTAGGTAGGCAACAAGCGCAGCAGCAATCCAGCCCCAAGCCCAGAAACTTTCTAGAAGAATGACATTACGCCCTCGTGACTTCGTTGGTGAAAATTCACTAACTAAGGTAGAAGCAGCCGGTAATTCACCTCCAAGACCAAAGCCTGTTAAGAATCTTAAAATAAGAAGCATGGGAAAATTGATTGAAAAACCGGATAGGCCACTGCCAACGCCATAAATAATTAGAGTCCACATAATGACGGTTCTTCTACCCCATTTGTCCGCGGCCATACCGGAGAAGGCAGCTCCTAAGGCCATACCTAGCATTGCTGAACTTCCGAGTAAACCTAATTGCCCTGCGGTTAGTGCCCAGTCCTTGCCGATAGCTGCCATAACACCAGACACCATACCTTGGTCCATAGCATCGAACATCCAGCCAATCCCAGTCAACATCAAGATTCTTCGAAACATAGGTGTATTTGGTAATTGATCGATTCGCGACGAAATATTTAACATCTTTTACCTTCCTTTTACGATTTATCTGTTTCTAATTATCTTACTTATACTAACGCTATTGAGTCAAGAATAGTCGTTAAAAAATCTAAATATTTTTATAATTATTAGCTAGTCAATTTCAATTAATATGGAAAATAGTAACAAAGGAGTGGGCGTTCTAATTTTAAAGAATAGAATATCCTCTTTGTTACCATATTACGACATAGAATTACCTATTTCTGGATTAAATTTCGTTGTTATATTCCTTTGAAGTCTTTAAAATTAACATATAAATACATTTCGGAGGGAATATATATGGAAAAAAGGCTTTTGAAGAGAATAGAGGCGTTGCGAAAAAAGCTGAATCAATTGGGCTTAACCCATAATCTTGTCGATGATGAAGTTGTCGCAGTAAGTCAACAACTTGATCAATTATTAAATCAATATCAAAGAATAACTGTTTATCAACAATTAAGTTTTTGGTGACAATTTTTAGCAATGAATTATCTTTGACGAAATTTGGTTGACAGGTTTTCAACGATAGCTTATAATAGCAAACGTCACTTGAAATTTAATCAATTATTTTCAACGACGCACCATGGAGAGGTGGCTGAGCTGGTCGAAGGCGCTCGCCTGGAAAGCGAGTACATGGGGTAACCTGTGTCGAGGGTTCGAATCCCTCTCTCTCCGCCATACGGATAACTAGGGCCAAGTTTGATCACTTTGTATTCGACTTTGGCTTTTTCTTTTGTTATAATAATTTTGGTCGTGCTAGACGGGGTGGTGGCGGAATCCTGTAACCTGCAATCCGCTGTAGCAGGGTGGAATTCCTGCGCGAGGGCAACGCTTGTGGAGCGGCCAAGTCTAACTTGCGATGAAATTTGGGTCTTACGCAACAGAGCACTTCGAACCGTGTCAGATCCTGACGGAAGCAGCACTAAGGAGCACGCTATGTGTGCCGTAAGGTCGCCTGAACTGAGCAAGAAAGCTTGGATTCGTCCGGAAGTGTTTGTTCGGACAAAGGTGCACGACCTTTAAATTTAAGATGGTCTATGAACCATCTTTTTTCGTATATACAGGAAAATACTGGCTGACTTTGTCTCGGCGGAAAGTGAAGGTGGGACAATGGCCTATTTAGCGCTTTACCGTGAATGGCGCCCGAAAAACTTCAGCGAAATGGTGGGTCAGGAACATGTTACGAAGACCCTCACCAATGCTTTAAAACAAGAAAAAATTGCGCATGCCTATTTATTTAGCGGCCCTCGTGGAACGGGAAAAACGACTGCTGCCAAAGTACTAGCTAAAGCTTTAAATTGCGAGAATCCAGGTGGAGTTGAGCCTTGTAATCAGTGTTCCTCCTGTTTAAGTATTGATCAAGGAAATGCGATGGAAGTATTAGAAATCGATGCTGCTTCGAATCGAGGTATCGATGAAATACGCGAATTGCGTGAGAATGTTCGACTTAGTGCAGGTGAAGGAAAGTATAAAGTCTATATCATTGATGAAGTTCACATGTTAACGACGGAAGCTTTTAATGCTTTGCTCAAGACGTTAGAAGAACCGCCTAAGCGAGTCGTTTTCATATTGGCAACAACTGAAGTTCAAAAAATACCTTTAACAATCTTATCTCGGGTGCAACGCTTTGAATTTCACCGAATCCCCCTTGAACAGATTGAGACGCGATTGCAAGAAGTGTGTCAATCTATCGATCGTACCGTTTTGCCAGAAGCTTTGAAGATTATTGCTCAAAAATCTGAAGGAGGCTTACGCGATGCCTTAAGTATTCTCGATCAGTGCTTACTCCTTGATGGGGATATTGGGGTAGAACATGTCTATCAAGTCTTAGGGATGGTTGGAGAAGAATATAGTGCCCAACTTCTTGATATACTTCTGACTCGTGATTATGCTCAAGCATTAGGATTATTGACTGAAGGAATTAATCAAGGCCGTGATCCACGGCAGATATTGAAAGAATTTATGGAGTACTTACGTCAGGTTTTACTTTATGTTTCAACACATCGAGTTCCCTTTGTTGCTCCTCAACTCAAAGAAAAGATTGTTGAACAAAGTGAACAGGCAGGGATGAGACTTGTTCTGCAATGGATTAGTATTTTATTGCATGGAGAGAGTCAGCTTAAATATGCGTCAAATGCGCGACTTGCAACGGAAATGTTACTTGTTCAAATGATTTATGATACACAGGAGGGGACTCCTTCGGGTTCCGAGGAGTTAGGACGGCGATTAACCTTACTTGAACAAGAGGTTCGTAAGTTAGCTTCAGGACAGCCCCTTCAGGTTACACAAGTGAATCCTCAGCAACAAGGACAAATCTCTACAAAAAGTCCTCGTAATCCCTCTGAGGAAAAACGTAAAGTTGAACCAAAAGTGATTGCTAAGGCACAATCTGTGGAGAGGGGCCAAAGCGGGGTATCGCTTGAGCTTATTCAGAATAAGTGGCCAGAAGTTCTGGATCACGTTCGTAAATACAAAAAATCAACCCATGCCTTTTTAATGGAAGGAAAACCATTAGATTTAAAAGAGCTAAAACTGTTTATTATTTTCAAAGAGGGGTTATCATTTCACAGGGACAAGGTTGATCAAACAGAAAACCGAGAAACTATTGAAAAAGTATTGCAGGAATTTTTTGGAGTTCCCTTACATTTGCAAAATATGATGGAAAGTGAATGGGAAAAGTTCAAACCCGAGATAGATCAAGAGGAAGAGGAAAGTAACCTTGTTGTCAAAAAAGCTGAAGATATTTTTGGGGCAGATCTTGTAATTGTTAAACAGGATTAGACAAGAAAGAAGTTTTTAAGTACAATCATTTTAATACAGTGCCATAATTATGATTAGGGAATAAGGAGCGTGCAATGATGGGTTATAAAGGTGGTATGGGGAATATGGGCAATATGGGTAATATGTTAAAACAAGCCCAAAAACTTCAGGAAGAAATGGCAAAAGCTCAAGAGGAGCTAAAAACAAAGACGGTTGAGGCTTCTGTTGGGGGAGGCGCTGTCCAAGTTGTCGTCAGTGGGAAAATGGAACTTATTGAATTGAAAATTAAGCCAGAGGCTGTTGATCCAGAAGATGTTGAAATGCTCGAAGATATGATTAAGGCGGCTGTCAATGAGGGCTTCCGGAAAGTCGAAGAAATGACTGCCTCAGAGATGGGTAAGCTGACCGGTGGACTAAAAATTCCTGGATTGTTTTAAAGGGATAAGTGAGCTAGAATATGGACTTTTTAAATTATCCGCAACCTTTAGCGGATCTTATCTCAGGGCTTTCGAGACTCCCCGGAATAGGGCCGAAAACGGCCGGGCGTTTAGCCTTCTATCTTTTGCAGCAACCTCAAATCGCAGAATCACTAGCTGATGCGATCCACAATGCCATGGAGAACATTAAAGAGTGTTCTATTTGTTCAAACTACACGGAACAAGATCCTTGTCCCATTTGCACCAGTGAAAAAAGAGATTCTTCACTTCTTTGTATTGTAGAGCAGCCAAGAGACGTTGCCGCTCTTGAAAAAACGAGAGAATTTAAAGGTAGATATCATGTTTTACACGGGGTTATATCTCCATTAGAAGGAATTGGGCCTGAGCAATTAACGGTTTCCCAACTCCTTAATCGACTAGAGGGGATTAAGGAAGTTGTTATGGCATTGAATCCAACCGTCGAAGGAGAGGCAACCTCAATCTATTTATCCAAGCTTTTAAAACCTATTGGAATTAAGGTCACGCGTATTGCTCATGGTTTACCGGTAGGCGGAGACTTGGAGTACGCAGATGAAGTCACGATTGCACGTGCTTTGGAAGGCCGTCGATTACTATAAAAATAAGTTGTGGTAGTTCTTCTTTGCCTGGTTCAAGCATAAGCTTGGACTAGGATGGACAAAGGAGGACAAACCATGACTTTTTTGTTTTTAGGTCTTTTTGTTGTTTTGATGGGACTAGTTGTTCGCACGAGCTTAGGAAAGCCTAATTTATTGCTTAAATTGTCGATTCATATTCTTGGTGGTATTGTGGGATTATGGATCTTTGATCTTATTTTAAGTGTCTTAGGTTTTGGAATTCCGATTAATATATTTACAATTTTTATTGTAGGGTTATTAGGTTTCCCAGGTGTTTTAGCACTTGCTGGGCTTCAGGCATTTGGAATTTAATTATGTATACATTTTCACACACCCTTGACTAATGAAACACGTGAAGGGTATACTGAGACTAAAGAAAAAGGGGACTATTCAGGAATGACCAGAATAGTGCCCTAATCTGTTTTTTTGGGGTTCTTTTATGAAAATTCTATCTATTTCAACAATATATGCATTATACATATAACTTAGAATTTAGGGGATAGAAAGAAACCTTAGAACCCTATAATTAAATTTTTCACATTTTAAGGAGGATGTATCCAATGGCAAAAATGAAAACCATGGATGGTAATGAAGCGGCAGCACATGCGTCGTATGCGTTTACAGAAGTCGCAACCATCTTCCCCATCACGCCTTCTTCGACGATGGCCGAATTTGTAGACGAATGGGCTGCTCATGACAAGAAGAACATTTTTGGACAGGCTGTTAAGGTTGTAGAAATGCAATCTGAAGCTGGTGCTGCTGGTGCGGTTCATGGCTCTCTCCAAGCAGGTGCGTTGACAACTACATATACAGCTTCTCAAGGTTTACTCCTCATGATTCCAAACATGTATAAAATAGCTGGAGAATTACTGCCATGCGTTTTCCATGTTAGTGCACGTGCTTTAGCAACTCATGCGCTTTCTATTTTTGGCGATCATCAAGACGTTATGTCTGTTCGGGCTACTGGCTTTGCTCAACTTGCTTCTAATAGTGTTCAAGAAGCCCTAGATTTAGGATTTATTGCTCATTTAGCTACGATTAAAGCACGTGTTCCGTTCGTCCATTTCTTCGATGGTTTCCGGACATCCCATGAAATTCAAAAGATTGAAGTCACAGATTATGAAGATGTTGCTAAACTCTTAGACCGTGATGCTGTTGCAGAATTTAAGGCTCGTGCCTTGAATCCGGAACATCCTGTACTTCGCGGTTCTGCTCAAAACCCGGATATTTATTTCCAAGGCCGTGAAGCTTCAAACAGCTTCTATGAGGCAATCCCAGATATTGTTGAGCATTATATGCAAGAATACAAAAAAATCACGGGCCGTGAATATCATCCTTTCCAATATTATGGTGCTGAAGATGCTGACCGTGTCATCATTGCCATGGGTTCCGTCTGCGATACCATTGAAGAAACAATCGATTATTTGATGGCTAAAGGAGAAAAAGTTGGGGTTATTAAAGTTCACCTCTTCCGCCCGTTCTCCGCTAAATATTTATTCAACGTTTTACCGAAAACGGTGAAGAAGATTGCAGTTCTTGATCGTACAAAAGAACCTGGTTCTGCAGGTGAACCTCTCTATCTTGATATCAAAGATGCGTTCTATACAAGTGAAGTGCGTCCGGTAATTGTGGGTGGACGTTATGGTTTAGGTTCTAAAGACACTACACCTTCTCAAATCTTGGCTGTCTATAAAAACCTTAATGCAGCAGAACCTAAAAACAGTTTCACCATCGGAATTATCGATGATGTAACCCATTTATCCTTGCCTGAAGATGAATTCATTGATACAGCACCGGAAGGAACAATTTCTTGTAAATTCTGGGGGTTGGGTTCTGATGGTACAGTCGGTGCGAATAAACAAGCCATCAAAATTATTGGTGACCACACCGATATGTCTGCTCAAGCCTATTTCCAATATGATAGTAAGAAATCTGGAGGTACTACGATTTCTCACGTTCGTTTTGGTAAGAAAGCGATTAAATCTCCCTATTATGTTATTGGGGCAGACTACATTGCTTGTCATAATCAAGCCTATGTTGGCCAATATGACTTAGTTAAAGGCTTGAAGAAGAACGGAACTTTCGTTCTTAACACGCAATGGAAACCGGAAGATCTGGAAGAAAAAATTCCTACTTCTTTAAAACAATACCTTGCGAAAAATGATATCAACTTCTATATCATTGATGCTGTTTCAATTGGCCGTGAGATTGGTTTGGGTTCCCGTATCAATATGATCATGCAAGCGGCTTTCTTTAAGCTCGCTAACGTGATTCCTGTTGATGTAGCGATTGGCTACCTTAAAGAATCCGTTATTAAAGCTTATGGTAAAAAAGGTCAAAACATTATTGACATGAATAATGCTGCGATTGATCGCGGAGTTGGTTCTCTCGTTAAGGTAGAAATCCCTGCTTCTTGGGCTACAGCAACGGACGCACAAGCAGAAGCTGCGGCAACCAAAGAATTACCGGATTTTGTCAAGAATCTTATGATTCCTATGAATGCACAAGAAGGAGATAGCCTTCCTGTCAGCGCTTTTGCTGGTATTGAGGATGGTACAGTTCCTTCTGGCACTGCTGCGTATGAAAAACGTGGGATTGCTGTCATGGTTCCCGAATGGCAAATGGATAATTGTATCCAATGTAACCAATGTTCCTATGTCTGCCCGCATGCTGCAATTCGTCCTTTCTTAATGAATGAAGAAGAAGCAGCTCAAGCCCCTGCAACCTTTGCTGGCAAAAAGGCGATCGGTAAAGAAGCAGAAGGTCTCCAATTCCGTATTCAAGTGGACACACTCGATTGCACTGGTTGTGGAAACTGTGCTGAAATCTGTCCATCTAAGGAAAAATCTCTTGTTATGAAGCTTGCACCAGAGCAAATTGAAGCTCAAGCAGATAACTGGGAATTTGCACTTACGCTTTCCGATAAGAGCAAACGTTTTGACTTATTCACAGTTAAGAATAGTCAATTTGCACAACCTCTTCTCGAATTCAATGGTGCTTGCCCAGGTTGCGGTGAAACGATGAATGTTAAGCTTCTCACCCAACTCTTTGGTGATCGTATGATGATTGCTAATGCAACAGGTTGTAGCTCCATTTGGGGCGGTAGTTCACCTTCCGTTCCTTATACCACGAACAAAGAAGGTAAAGGTCCAAGCTGGGCAAACTCTCTGTTCGAAGATAATGCTGAGTTCGGTTATGGTATGTATCTTGGTGTTCGTCAACAACGTGATAAAGTAGCACAATTGATGACCGAAGCTATCGCTACTGATATCAGCGCTGAGCTTAAAGAAGCTTTCCAAGAGTGGATTAAGAGTATGAATGATGGCGATGAATCCAAAGTAGCATCGGCTAAGGTTCTTGCTCTTCTGAATAACTACGAAGGAGACAATGGTCTTCTCAAAGATATCTACGCTCGTAAAGATCAATTCGTTAAAAAATCACAATGGATCGTCGGTGGAGATGGCTGGGCTTATGATATCGGTTACGGCGGTTTAGACCATGTTCTTGCTTCAGGCGATGATGTGAATATTCTTGTTATGGATACTGAAGTATATTCCAACACCGGCGGACAATCCTCTAAAGCAACACCACGTGCTGCTGTAGCTAAGTTCGCTGCTGCTGGTAAGAAGATCCGCAAAAAAGACCTGGGTATGATGGCTATGAGTTATGGTTATGTTTATGTCGCCCAAATTGCAATTGGGGCAAACATGGCTCAAGCGCTTAAAGCGATTAAAGAAGCAGAAGCATACAAGGGACCTTCACTTATTATTGCTTATGCACCTTGTATTAACCATGGTCTTAAAGTAGGAATGTCTAAGAGCTTAAATGAATCTAAAAATGCCGTTGAATCGGGTTATTGGCATCTCTATCGCTTCAACCCGGATCTTGAAGATCAAGGTAAGAATCCATTCGCGTTGGATTCCAAAGAACCAACTAAACCTTTCCGTGACTTCATCATGGGCGAGGTTCGTTACACCTCCTTGCTGAAAACCTTCCCAGAAACTGCTGAGGAACTCTTTAACGGCGCTGAGAAGTATGCAAAGGTTCGTTATGACTCTTACAAACGTCTTGCAGATCAAAAGTGGGACTAAGAAACTTAATTCAATATGATTTTTTCGAATTTTGAGAGTGGGTATTTCCCACTCTTTTTTTTTGCTGACTGATATGGGTTAAAAATTGGGTTTGAAAGACCAGGGGCTGTTGAAATTAACAGCCCCTTTCTTTTCCTCCCAAAAGACCCTCAAGCGTAGCCTCACGCACAGGAGTGAACGATTTGCGAGGAGGAACGGTTTAACGCACGAGGCTTGCGTGGGTTAACGGCGCCACTGGACTTGGCCATGGAAGGCCTGATGTCGCGGGTGCATGGACGCATAGGAGCGACTCACATCAGGTCGAGTTCCTGAGTGTTGAGTGAACGGATGCACGTGAAGCTACACGACCATCAATTGTGCAGGCCTTTTTTTACCGAGTGTTGACCTTAAAGGGGTCTCTGGCTTGTTCAGCGATTCAGGAGGCTAGAAACAGATGCATAACGAGCAGGAACTTCGCGAAAGATAAGCTAGATGAGGGGGAATCGTTTTGAAAAGTTGGCTAAAAATGATTAAGGATCTTACCCTAAGACCCCATACTCGAAGAATTCGCAAGCCTCCAGTTTTGCCGATTGATCAGGAGCGTGAAAAACCTTTATCCTACAAAATAATCCGGGAAGAACTTGAAAAAAGTAGTGACATTGTCTTCCGGGAGTTTAGTTTACGGGCGCAAGAGGAAATCCCATGTGAGCTTGTCGTTGTTGATGGACTGATTGATAAGTCTATCTTAAATGACTTTATTCTTCGAGTCCTGATGGTGGATTTGCAGTTAGATCCTGACATAAAAAAGCTAACGCAAAACAATATTATCGATAATGTACTAATACGTTTAGCACCGGCCAATGAAATAAAGAAAATTGATAAGATGGGAGAGGCTCTTGATGGCATTTTATCAGGAGATGCTGTTCTCTTTTTTGAGAATCTATCGGAAGCTTTGGTTATCGGAGCAAGAGGTTGGGCCTCGCGAGCTGTTTCCGAGCCCCAGATTGAGTCGTCCATCCGGGGGCCTCAGGAAGGGTTTACAGAAACGCTGCGAACGAATACGTCCTTACTCAGAAGAAGAATTAAGCATCCCTCTCTGCGAATCGTTTCCCTAAAGCTTGGGGATTTGACCCACACGGATGTCGTCGTTTGTTATGTTGATAAAATTGTGAACTCTGATGTTTTATCCGAAGTCCTTCGACGTTTGAGTCGGATAAAAGTGGATGGGGTAGTTGCTGGTGATTCCATTGAGGAAATGATTGAAGATTCACCCTACTCTTCCTTTCCCACGGTTTATCATACAGAACGACCTGATGTCATTACAGCAAATTTGTTAGAGGGTCGGGTAGCAATTATGGCTGATGGAACACCAACCGCATTGCTTGTCCCAATTACTTTGTCAAAGTTGATGCAAGTGAATGAAGATTATTATGAACGGGCCATGATAATTATCCTAATCCGCTTTGTTCGCTATTTAGGTGCGACCGTTTCAGTCCTTGCACCGAGCATCTATATTGCAGTTACAACCTTTCATCAGGAGATTTTACCGACCTCTTTAGCGTTGAGCATTGCAGCGGGACGCGAGGGAGTACCTTTTCCGGCTTTAGGAGAGGCATTGCTTATGACGTTAAGCTTGGAAATTCTTCAAGAAGCGGGGCTTCGCCTACCGAAACCGGTTGGACAGACGATAGGGATTGTTGGGGCCTTGGTAATTGGGGATGCAGCAGTAAAGGCGAGTCTCGTGAGCCCTCTGATGGTCATTGTCATTGGGATTACTGCCGTTGCAAGTTATACGATTCCTGCTTATGATTTAGGAATTGCTGTCCGTCTCATCCGATTTCCGCTAATGCTATTAGCTGGAACAATGGGTTTTTACGGAGTGGGAGTGGGGCTTTATGCTGGACTTATTCATGTATTAAGTATTCGTTCTTTTGGGGTTCCCTATTTAAGCCCTATTGCTCCTCTAAGAATTCGTGCATTATTACAAGATACATTTGCTAGAGCTCCTTGGTGGGCGATGAAGAGGAGACCTGAACTGATTGATGTAGAAGACCCTAATTCGAGTTCAGGGGGGACAAAATAGATGGAGAGAATTTCTACTCATCAATTCCTGATGTTGGGTGCAGGCGTTACCTTAGGAACGACTTTTTTACCCGTAGGGACAGTTGTAACAAGTTTGGCAGGGCGTGACGGCTGGATGGCAGTTATTCCCGCGTTTCTTTTTGGTCTTCCCTTCGGCCTCATGGTACTGTCTTTAGCTGAAAGATATCCTCAAAAAAATCTCATTCAGATTACCGAGCAAGTTCTTGGCAAGTGGATCGGTAAAATTTTTGGAATTTTGGTATGCGTGATTGCTGCATATTTTGGAGGAATGATTGTTGGACAAGGTATCGATATGTTTTCCCGTTCAATTTTACCGGTGACCCCACGTTGGGTCTTTATTTTCGCTGGGTTGCCATTGATCTTAATGATGGTCTATGCCGGACTTGAGGTCCTAGCTCGCTTCTCAGAGATTGTTTTTCCAATATTGGTGTTAGCCTTAGTGGGGACAGCTCTTTTATCAATTCCACGTTTTGAGCCGGGAGAGCTTTTCCCGTTTCTCGAGAATGGGTTTAAACCCGTATTATATGGAGTTGTTGAGATAATTCCCTGGCCGATGGAATTTATTCTGTTTTTAGGAGGCCTTTTAGAATTTTTACCTACAAGTCAACAAGAAATTAAACAAATGAGGATAAAGTTGGGGTACATTTTCCTACTCGTAGGGTTTATCGATATGCTGATTACTCTTGTCGAAATTTGGGTTTTTGGTCCCACTGAGACTGCACGACAAACCTATGGATTGCTGACGCTTGGTAAAATGATCGAAATTTCCCGGACGATTTCGGGAATAGAGTCTATTTTTATGATGTTTTGGATGGGAGCAAGCATAATAAAAATATCGGCTTTTTATTTCCTTGCGTGGTGGGGAGTTCAGTCTGTGTTCAAAGTCAAACGGTGGGTCGCCCATGCCCTAATAATTCCTATTTTTATGGTTGTTTCCTGGACTTCAGTCCGAGGAGCCGATATCTTAATTGCAATTGTTCAAGCGGATCGCTACCTTATTTTGCCATTAGCACTGGTATGGATACTCCTACTCTGGGGGGTGAGCACGTGGAAGCAAAGAAAACAAAGACAATCTTCAAACGGGTGCTAATTTTTCTTCTCATCTTTTCTGTTTTTTTTCTTGAAGGATGCTGGGGGAAAAGGGAAGTTGAGCAACTGGCTTTCGTTATCGGTCTTGGAATTGATCAAGGGGAAAAACCCGGAGATATTATCTTGACCTACCAAATGGCTCAGCCTAAAAAGGGGGGGCAAAGTGGCGCGGAGATTAATAATTGGACACTTACCACAGAAGTGACCCATGCTCCACTTAGTGAAGATAAATTATATGAAATTCTTGATCGCCATCCCTTTCTAGGAACGACTAAAGTATTGATCATTGGCGAGGAACTGGCGAAATCAGGGATCGGTTCTATGATTGATTCATTTCAAAGGTTTTATCAGTTTAGGAGAACAATGTATTTGCTCGTGGCAAAAGGGAAGGCCAAAGATATTCTGAATACTAAGCTTCGTAATGATCAGTTACCTTCCTTAAGTCTTGCGGGTAGGATTGACGAAAGTAAAGGTGTCTCTACCTATCCAGTCATAAGGATTGGGCACTATCTTACCTTATTATCTCGGGAAGGACAAACCCCGATTGTTCCCATTGTGGATCGGCTACAACCAGGAGAGGGCGGAATTGATTACAAAGGGAGTGAGGGTGGAGAGGCGGAGGAACTTCAGATCGAGGGGGCTGGGGTATTTCGTGGGGATAAAATCATTAGTTATTTATCAGACCAAGAAACAAAAGGATTTATGTGGTTAGAGAATTTAATAGGTATCCGCTTTATCGGTACAGAGGAAATAAACGGGATCAGTCTTACGGCGAAGGTCACGAGTTCAAAAGCAAAATATAGTGTAACTCAGGATGAAAAGGGCCTACGTTTCAGTTATCAGCTCAAGGCGAAAGCAACTATCGATGATATCAAAGGCAGCCAGCCTCCGATGTCTGTTGAAGAATGGGGTACGTTTTCAAGAGATGCTGAAAAAGCAGTGGCTCAAGCGATTGAAAAGGAATGTCGGTCAGCTATTAGTAAAGATAAAGAGATTCCTAACGATTTTCTAGGAATAGGCCGTCATATCGAACAGAAGAATCCGAGTTTATGGAAAGAAGTTCGTAATCATTGGGAAAATACGCTGCAGGAGTTACCCGTTGACATTGAGGTAGAGGTCGTCATTGAGAACAGTGGGGTTGGGCGCAATAGTCCGGTTAGCCCAAAAGAAACTCGGCAAGAATAGATTGAGGGCGAATTCTTGATTTAGATTAATGAAAGGAGAAAGATTCATGAATTCTCAAGTCTTGCCGCGTTGTAAATGCTGTCAGGAGGTCCCGATTCAGGGGCTATATGATGGGATTCGAATTCAAGGGGTACTCTTTTGTTCAGAATGTTGCCATAGAATAGCTATGAGTTCAAACAGTTCAATTTTTTATCAAAGATTTTTTAGGGAAATAAAGAATACTCTTTTCCTATGAGACTTTTGGGGTTCTTTGGTTCTTTTTAAATAAGGTAAGGGTTGTTTTGGACTAGATGAATCTTCAAATAAGATGTGATACAATAAAAGGAAATACCTCTTAAATAAAAGAACTGGGGGAATGTTTTTGTTATCCCTAGGAGAGGAGCTGTTAAAGTACCAAGAACAAGAATTTCTGTCGTTTCACACTCCTGGACACAAAGGGAAAAGCGAGTTTTTTAAGAACCTCAATTTTCCAGAACAGGATCTGACAGAACTTCCTGGTTTAGATATGCTGCATGCGCCACAAGGTGTAATTGCTAAAGCGCAAAAACGAGCAGCACAGGTTTTCGGAGCTGAAGAAAGTTTCTTTTTGGTAAATGGGGCGACTGTTGGTAACCAAGCGATGTTTTTAGCTCTTGCGGGAACAAAGGGGAAGGTTTTAATAGAAAGACAATCCCATCGTTCCGTTATGGCGGGCCTTGTTCTTTCTGGGCTAGAACCGGTATACATAAAACCTGTTGTTCACCCAGAGTTCCATTTACCCTTAGGATATGAGTATAAGCTTGAGCCTCAACTGTGGAGGGAGATACAAGGGGTACACCTAACTTATCCCAGTTATTATGGAACCCTTTCTGATGTCTCTCCTATCGTTCAAGGACGAGATTTGTGGGGATCTTCCGTTCCTATTCTTGTGGATCAAGCTCATGGTTCGCATTACTTATCTAAACTTTTTCCTCCGGGAGCTTTAGAATGGGGCGCAGATCTTGTTTTACATAGTTCTCATAAAACGTTGAGTGCTTTAACTCAGGCGGCGATGCTTCATGTTCAAGGAGAAAGAATTTCGAGAAACCGTTTGAAGCAAGGACTAGAGCTTTTACAGTCTTCCAGTCCTAGTTATCTCTTAATGGCTTCTTTAGAACGGGCCGTTGAATATGCTCAAGAAGAACAACGTTGGAAGCTTCTTTTTGAAGCTGTCCAGGAACTTCATCAACGCGTTGGAAAAGTTCTACGCATATTGAATTTAAAGGATAAAGGCCGATATGGAATTGCTCAGCTCGATTGGTCAAAAATCTTGATCAATACTTCTTCAATTGGGCTAGCGGCACCATTAGGTGTTCAATTCTTAAGAAAGTATTTCCGGATTGAGCCAGAATTATGGGATCAAGAGAATATCTTGTTTTTATTAGGAATCGGTAATACTCTGGAAGAGGTCCAACGGTTAACCGAAGGACTAATTGCCATGGTACAATGGGCTGAGTCTGAAAAAGATTCTGGTCTAATGATGATTAACTATAATGAAAATAGAGGAGATTTTGTAAAGGGATATGAAATTCCTTTGCCATCTCTTAGACTTACTCCACGTGAAGCCTTCCTGGCACCAAAACGTCAGATTCCGCTTAAAGAAAGCTTAGGAAAAATTCTTGGGGAGAGTATTTCCCCTTATCCACCAGGGATTCCTTGGGTCGTCATGGGGGAAGAAATGACCCCCGAATTATTAGAGGCACTATTAGATTCTTCCTCAAAAAGCTGGCAAGGGTGGGAAAGTCCTGAAAAAGGCGTTTGGGTCATTGAGGAGGGATAAGAGCGGATGAATATTGCACTTGAGCTTTTGGTGAAGGCCGCTCTTGAAGAGCGCCTTGCCCATTTACTATTGTTCCATAGTGGAGCTGTTGTTGAACGTCGCCAAGCGGGTATGTATTTAGCTCAAGCTTTAAATTGCCAAAGACCACGGGAAGATGGTCCATGCTTAGAGTGTTCTGCTTGTTGTAAGATCCATTCAGGTAACCATCCTGATGTTCAGATTCTGCAACCTCAAAAAGCCTCTTTTGGAATTGAAGAAATCCTCCATTGGCAAGAGCAAGTATACCGTAAACACTATGAGGGAAAATATAAGGTCTATATTCTGGAACAGGCTGATCGATTGACCCTTCCTGCAGAGAATGCCTTACTGAAGGTCATTGAGGAACCACCAGAAAGAACAATTATTATTTTGAGCGCTCAAAACGCTGAAACACTGCTACCCACTATTCAAAGTCGTGCACAAGCTGTTTATTTTCCAGTAATTGAAAAAGAAGTTTGGATAGATTCTCTTGACCCTTCAATAAATCGGCAGGAAGCAAATGAGGCTTTCCGGTTGTGTGGGAACGATCCAGATAGTGCTCAGGTGATTCTTGAATTGGGTGTGGCTAAAGTGAAGCAATGGGTGAATCAATTTCAGGAATCGGTTCAAGAACGAGATTTTCTGAAGGTGTTTAATCTATTCCCCATTGAAAAAAATGAAGCTTTAATTTATCTCCAGGTCTTAGCCTATCAAGAATATGGAGACTTAAGAAGTCCAGGCTCGATGTTAGCTATAAATAAAACGCTGGATCAAATTCGAAAGCAGGCTAATCCTCGATTAGCGATTGAAGTATTGGCCCTAGAATTATTTCGGCAAGGAGGATATTAAAGTGGTAGAGGTTGTGGGGGTCCGTTTTAAGCGGGCAGGAAAGATTTATTACTTTTCTTCTGGAGATCTTGGACTTAAAATTGAGGATAAAGTGATTGTGGAAACCGCGCGTGGGGTTGAATTTGGAGATTTAGTGATTGCGCCAAGAAATATTCCGGAAGACACTGTGGTTTCTCCGCTTAAGCCTGTCATTCGCAAAGCGACTCCAGAAGATGAGCAAATTGTGGAAGAAAACAAAGTGAAGGAAAAAGAGGCTTTTCAGATTTGCTTCAAAAAGATAGAAGAGCACCAACTTCCTATGAAATTGGTGGATGTAGAATTTACCTTTGATTGTAATAAAATTATATTTTCCTTTACCGCTGAGGGAAGGGTTGATTTCCGAGAATTGGTTAAGGACTTAGCTTCAGTTTTTCGGACGCGTATTGAACTCCGACAGATCGGAGTTCGTGATGAGGCTAAGATGTTAGGTGGGGTGGGTTCCTGTGGTCGAATGCTCTGCTGTTCCACTTTCCTTGGAGATTTTGAACCGGTATCAATTCGAATGGCCAAGGATCAAAAATTATCCCTTAATCCAACTAAAATTTCTGGAATTTGTGGGCGACTGATGTGTTGTCTAAAATATGAAAATAGTGCTTATGATGAGGAGTTAAGGGAGGGGGCAAAGTATCCCTGCGAAAATAATCAGGGATGTTGTCACCAAGAAAATATTCAAAAAGAAGGTAAACCCGATAAACCTGAGCGACCTGCCCAGGCAATTCCAGTTTCAGGGAAGGGACGTCAAAGGAAAGGGGAAAAGAATAAAGGAAAGAGTGAGAAAGTATGAGTCAATTGACCCAGGCTTTAACTGAAGTAGAGGAGAAATTAAATTCCCTGCTCGAAGAGGTACGACGATTACGTCCGTATGTCGAAAGTCTGGAAGAAGAAAATGCTAGACTAAAACGAGAATTATGTGCCATTCCAGAACAAGAGACCGAGCGGGTTATTGCAAATGCGGAACACCTTCAGGGTGTTGCTCATGATAACTTGGAAAAGTTATATAAAGAAGGATTCCATATCTGCCACCTCCATTTCGGGCAGCCGCTGGAGGAGGGAGATTGTTTGTTCTGCATGGGGTTTTTGAGGAAAGATTAGTAAAGTTTTGTTGGCACTCGTTTCGGCCATTCATTCGTCGACCAAACTAGTACTCAGGCTCGAATTTAGGGTTCGGGTTTCCGCCAGGAATCGGCATGCAGAGTTGCTATGCCATCCTTGGCGCACTCTGCACTAGGCACGTCCTGTGCTCAACCCTTTTATGCAAGAACTCGCCTTCGTTTAGTTTGGTTACGACTCATTCAAAGGCCTTCACTCCTTGCTAACAAAACTTTTGGGTAAGGATATTTTTGGAGTAGATTTAAAAGCTTTTTGATAGGAGCGTTATTTTATTGGCTACAGTTGAGAAGGGGACGCTTTACGTTTGTGCGACGCCAATTGGAAACTTAGGGGATATCACCCTACGCGTTCTTGAAGTTTTGCGTGATGCTGATGTGATTGCAGCGGAGGATACTCGGCATTCACGAAAGCTATTAGAGCATTTTGGGATCAAAACTCCTTTAACGAGTTATCATCAACATAATGAAAAAGGGAAGGCTCAGGAATTGGTGCACAGACTTCAAGGTGGAGAAGTGATCGCTTTGATTTCTGATGCAGGTATGCCTGGAATTTCTGACCCTGGACAAGAAGTCATTCGCCTATGTTTATCAGAGCATGTTCCTGTTGATGTTCTACCTGGACCTAATGCGGGTTTAACGGCTTTGGTTCTTTCAGGGCTTCCCAATGATCATTTTATTTTTCATGGCTTTCTTCCCTCAACAAAGAGTGCCCGAAAACGTGAAATTAAAGGGTATGCTAAGCTCCCTTTTACGCAAATTTTCTATGAAGCCCCACATCGATTAGTGGATACGCTTACCGATCTTCTGGAGGTATGTGGAGATCGAGAAGCTGTAGTTGTTCGTGAGCTAACAAAGCTTCATCAGACGGTCCATCGGGGAACATTAGAGAGTTTAAAAGTGGAGTTTCAGGCGATTCCCCCACGTGGAGAAATCTGCGTTCTTCTAGCTCCCTATGAAGAAGAGCCAGTTCAAGGTGGCCCAGTAGAGTGGCGAGAAGAAGTGGAAGAGGGAATCCATCAAGGGTTACAACCGAAGGAAGCCATGAAACGTGTTGCCCAAAAATATGGGATTAGTAAGAGAGAAGTTTATCAAGCGACTTTAGATCGTAAGGAATAAAGAAAACCCGGCTTTCGCCGAGCCTTAGCGAGGGACGAAAGTCGCTGGTTGCCCTTATGCTGGAGGAAAGTATGAAACCGAAGGTTATACTTTCTGAAAGTAAAATAAAGAGACTTAGTTTCCGCTAAGTCTCAGATGAATAAAAAAAGAAGGCGATTACGCCTTCTATGTATTCTGCTTAAGTTTTTTAAACAGCTTCAGATTCATTGTTGGCTACAGTTGCTCCCATAGCTGCTGCGCATTCGCGGCAAACATTTTTGCCATGGAACACTTGAATATCGCTAGCATTACCACAAAAAACACAAGCAGGCTCATATTTTTTGAGAATGATTTTTTCCTGATCGACGTAAATTTCTAGAGCATCTTTTTCATCAATTCCCAGAGTTCTACGTAGTTCGATCGGAAGTACAACCCGACCGAGCTCATCTACTTTTCTCACGATTCCCGTTGATTTCATCATCATGACTCCCTCCTTACAACAACATTCGACAATTTCTAACACCCTTATGATACCAACCGTACCATTTAAAGTCAATGGGTTTCTGGAAAAAAGTTGTTGTTTCTTTTATATTAGGTATAGTGGTTCTTAAATTGGAGATACTTGACAAAAAACGTTAAATTAATTCTGCAAAATTTGCCGAAAGACTTTATAATAGATTTGAATCGTTACAAATACTTTGGAGAGGACTGAGACTCTTGAAATATTACATAACAACCCCCATTTTTTATCCTAATGCAAGCCCCCATATCGGGACGGCTTATACGACAGTTGCTGCTGATGCCTTTGCCCGGTATCATCGTATGAATGGAGACGATGTTTACTTTTTAACAGGTACAGACGAAAATGCGCAAAAGATTGTCCGCACAGCTGAAAGTAAAGGGATGGATCCCAAAAGTTACGTTGATGGGATTGTCGAACGGTTTAAGTCACTTTGGGAAGAGCTTGATATATCGAATGATGATTTTATTCGGACAACAGAGGAACGTCATCATCAAGTCGTTAAAGCGCTTTTTACGAAACTTCACGATCAAGGGGATATTTACAAGTCTGAATATGAGGGCTGGTATTGTACCCCCTGTGAGACCTTTTGGCCGGAAAGTAAGTTAATCGATGGCAAATGTCCGAATCCAGATTGTGGACGAGACGTAGAATTATTAAAAGAAGAAAGTTATTTTTTTAGACTTTCTAAATATCAAGATGCTTTGCTTAAGCATATTCAAGAAAATCCTGATTTTATCCAACCCGCTTCACGACGCAATGAAATGATTCGTTTTGTTGAAGGTGGCTTAGAGGACCTTTGTGTATCAAGAACAACGTTCCAATGGGGAATTCAAGTTCCTTTTGATCCAAAACATGTGGTTTATGTGTGGCTGGATGCATTGATCAACTATATTTCAGCTTTAGGCTATCCAGATGGCAAGCTCTATCAAAAGTATTGGCCGGCTGATGTCCATTTAATGGGCAAAGATATTGTGCGGTTCCATGCTGTGATTTGGCCGATTATATTGATCGCTTTAGGAATTCCATTGCCGAAGAAAGTATATGGCCATGGTTGGTTTTTAAGCAAGGAGGGCGGCAAGATTTCTAAGTCACGAGGAAATGTCCAAGACTCTTTTGAATTAATCCGACGTTATGGCTCGGATGCCATTCGCTATTTCCTTCTTCGTGAAATGCAAGTGGGAGCAGATGGTACGTATTCTGAGGATAATCTTGTAGATCGCCTTAACAGTGATTTAGCCAATGATTTGGGTAATTTTGTTTCCCGGAGCTTAGCGATGATTGTGAAGTATCGAGAGGGCCTTATTCCTAAAGTAGGAGAAGATACTGCTTTGGAACAGGAACTTAAAGCCTTAAGTCAGGAAGTAAAAGCTAAGGTTGAGGAAAGAATGGAAGCGTTGGATCCTGCAGGTGCTTTGGAAAACATCTGGCGGTTGGTTGCTCGGATGAATAAATATGTGGATGAAACAGCACCTTGGGCTCTAGCTAAACAAGAGGATAGTCAGGCGAGGTTAGATCATGTTTTGCATACCTTTGCCGAAGCAATACGTATTTTTGCAATTCTTTGTGCACCTTTCATGCCTAAGCTTCCGGGTAAGATGCTCGGATTTCTTGGAGTGGATCAAGCCTTGCTTCGTTGGGAAGATGCCACTGATTGGGGAATTATTTCAGAAGGAACACGGGTCGAGAAGGGTCAGCCTTTATTCCCCCGCGTTGATGTATCACAATGGACAAGTGTAGAGGAGAGTAAGAGCGTGGAGCAAGACATGAATCAAGGAGTTAATGAGCAAAACATTGCACCGGTAGAAGCTGTAGATGTAAAATCTGAGTTTGAGCCTATTAAAGAAGAAATTACAATTGATGACTTCGCAAAGATTGACTTGCGTGTGGCTAAAATTCTTCAAGCTGAAAAGGTAGAGAAAACGGACAAACTCATGAAACTCGAAATTGAGGTGTCTGGAGAGAAACGGACCATCGTTTCGGGAATCGCCCAACACTATACTCCTGAAGATCTTGTGGGGAAATCGGTGGTCATTGTCGCTAATCTTAAGCCAGTCAAATTACGGGGAATTGTCTCTCAAGGTATGATTTTGGCTGCATCTCAGGATGGAGTATTAGAAGTGATTTCGGTCAATAAAGATTTACCCGGAGGAGCTCGCGTTAAATGATTTGGGATACCCATGCCCATCTCGATGATCCCCGTTATCGGGAGGACTTTGAACACGTTCTTGAAAACATGAAAAATGCTCAGATCTCCCGTGTGACCAATATTGGATATGACCTGCCATCTTCTCAACACTCTGTTGAATTAGCTCATCGTTATGACTTTATCTATGCTGCAGTTGGAGTTCATCCTCATGATGCTGAAGGAGTAACCGCTGAAACATGGGAAACCCTGCTTCAGCTTGCAAAGGATGAAAAGGTCATTGGCTGGGGGGAAATTGGGCTGGATTACTATCGGGATCTTTCTCCTCGGTCAATTCAGCAGGAGATATTTATTCAGCAGATAGAGCTAGCCAATCAAGCGGGTTTACCCATTATTATTCATAATCGTGAGGCTCACGGAGATCTTCTGAAAATTGTACAGGAACATCCTCCGAAATACGGTGGAGTATTCCACTGCTATTCTGGTTCTTGGGAAATGGCAAAAGTTGTTCTAAACTTAGGCTTTTATATTTCTTTTGCAGGACCACTTACTTATAAAAATAATCGTCAAACAGTTGAAGTAGCCAGTAAAGTACCGCTCGATCGTTTTTTTGTGGAGACGGATTCTCCCTATTTACCTCCTGAACCTTATCGAGGTAAGCGAAATGAGCCAACTTATGTTCGCGAGGTTGCGGCTAAGATTGCAGAACTTCGGCAACTTAGTCTTGAGGAAGTGGCTCAGCAATCCTTCCAAAATGCTATACGTTTATTTAGGGTACAAGGCTAACTCTTTAATTTAAGTTGATTTTGAGAAATCACATTTTAGTCCGGAAAACTGATTAGTTTTCCGGACTAAATTTTTATACGAGCAGAACAGCCAACTTAAGACATTTTTTCAAGGTTGCTTGTCGGTTCTTTTTTCATTGTCTTTTTCATAATTTTAAATGAGGGGGGGAAAAAATGTATTCATTGCCTATAGCTAACTATATGGATTTTTGGCGAACTGCAAAGAACCGGAGTGTATATATAGGGAGTGGACTATTATTAGTGGGTACGACTATGGTTTACCTACCAATGGATAAGGTTATTGAGAATTTACCCCAAAGAGTAGTTCCTCGGCTGCAACTTTCGACTCCGCTAATACCTTCATTGCCAAAGGAAGGGGTTATATCTGAGGAAATTGTTTCTGAGCAAGTTGTGCCTGAGCAAAGTACACAAGTTCGTACTGAATTTCGAATCATAGACGTCGAGGTTCCGGTTGCAACAGAGTATGTGGAGTCAGGTCAGCTGGCTCCTGGTATGAGCAAGGTTAAAGATGAAGGAGAAAAAGGAATTGAAAGAAGGGTAATCAAAATAACCCAGATTGATGGAGAAGTCACAAGCGAGCAAATATCACATCAGTTTATGCTTGAGGCACCAAAGAAGCGTGTAGTCTTACGCAACAGTCAGCCTATTGTTGCAGTAAAGCCTAAAATTGATGTGAGCAAGCTTAATGTCCAAAGGGTTATGACGATGGAAGCAACAGCTTACACCTATACAGGGAATCGGACCGCAACAGGGGTTGAACCTAGAGAAGGTTTAATTGCTGTTGATCCACGGGTAATTCCCTTAGGAACTCAAGTATATATTGAAGATTATGGATATGCAGTCGCCGCTGATACAGGCGGCGCAATTAAAGGAAATATTATTGATGTATTTTTCCCAAGTCTTCAACATTGCATAAGTTGGGGGAGGCGTCCAGTTCAAGTCTACATATTATATGGAAAATAATGTAATTATTTTTGACAACTGACCACAGATAGGATAAAATGAGGTTGTAGGTTATTATGGAAAAACATTCCAAAAATATCATGGGGGGATTCAATGGTTGAGAAAACGGGGACAAGGGCTATTTCGCTAGTTCGAAGCTCCCGCAAGACTCAAATATTCGTAGCATTATTAGGAATACTCTTGGTTATTACATCCGTAGTGTTGTTAAAAGCGAAAACAATCAATGTACAAATTGACGAGAAAGTCGTTAGTATAACGACAATCAGCGATTCAGTGGGTAGCGCTCTAAAATACTCAGGTTTAGGTGTTTTCCCAGAAGACCTTGTTGTCCCTGATCGTTCTACTCAAGTAGAAAAAGGGCTAGAGGTTAGTGTCACTCGAAGTCTTCCGCTCACGGTAAAGCTTGATGGGCAGGAATATACTAGCCGTTCAGCTAAATCAACTGTAGGTGAAGCTTTACAAGATTTATCAGATCGTCTAGGGCTAAACATTCAGGAAACAGATGAAGTAGATATAGATCTCCAAACGCCATTAGTAGCGAATATGGAAATAGATGTAAAGAAAGCTGTTCCAATTCACGTAAAAGTTGACGGTAAACAAATCGATACTTATTTAGCGCCTCGTACTGTCGCTGAAGCACTTACTAAACTAGGAATTACACTGGGTGGGCAGGATAAAGTTTCATTACCTTTGGATCATAACCTACAAGAAAATGATGAAATCCAGGTCGTAAGGGTCACAGAAAAGGTAGAAACAGTAACAACAGAAATACCTTACCAAGTTGTTGCGAAGCCCGCCGATTTTCCAGTTGGATTTCCGGATCGAATTGTGAACAGAGGAGAGAATGGGCTTAATCAACAAGTAGTAAAGATAACCTACGAAGATGGTGAAGAAGTTCAACGAGATGTTCAGAAACAAGAAGTGACGAAGACACCGGTGAACCAAGTTGTCGCACGCGGAGCGCAAACTTCGATTTCTCGTGGTGGGAAGACAATTAACTTTTCAAAAGCTATTGTGGTACGTGCTAGTGCCTATTCTTCAGGTTCGGTTACAGCAACTGGGTCTTCTGTACATTATGGAGTCGTTGCTGTCGATCCACGAGTCATCCCTTTAGGAAGTTCTCTCTATGTCGAAGGCTATGGAGATGGAATCGCCTTAGACACGGGTGGTGCCATTAAGGGAAACCGAGTCGATCTCTATATGAATTCTGCAGATGCAGCTTACTCTTGGGGTGTAAGATCCATAGTTGTTTATATCAAGTAATAGAATATTTGAGTTATCAAGTTGTAAAAAGGGGCTGTCGCAAAACAGCCCCTTTTTCGGTGCTCAAAATAATTATTGAGTATTGCAAAAGACCCGAAAGCGTAGTTTCTCCCCTTCGAGGATAAGTCGACTAAGCTTTGAGTTTCGTTCCTCAATTCAAAGCTAGTCTCCTATAGCGCATAGAAGTGAACGATTCGCGGAGGGACATGCAGGTGAACAAAGCTTTCATAGCGCCAGAGTGAACGGATAGGTGCGAAACTACACGACCATAGGATTTTGCGACACTCTCTTTTTATTATCTTATACATTAAGAATTTAAGGTTACAATAAAGTGCTTACGTCTAAAAATAACAAGTAGCATGTTTACAAGCCTTTTGATCATATTTTAGAAATAGAATAGGATTTAGAGGGGGGGAGGGCCTTGCGTAAACCAATAATCTTCATTAGAAATACAAAGGGAATGGCAGCCATTATCATCGTGTTGCTGATGGCGAGTCTCGTATTTTCTGTGCTCTGGCAGGGTTCCACTGTAGTAATAAGTCATTTAAATAATACACAACATATCGTAGTCATTGATGCCGGGCATGGGGGGTATGATCCAGGAGCAATAACCTCTCAAGGGCTTTATGAAAAAGAAATCAATTTACAAATGGCCAAACGAGTGGGTGAACTTCTTAAACCAAGCGGCATACAAGTCTTTTTGACACGAGAAGAAGATATAGACTATGTTCCTGAGGGAACACGGGGGCGACAGACGAAGAAACAAGCGGATTTGAATTATCGAATTGATTTAGCAAAGCAAGCAAATGCGGAAGCCTTCATCAGTCTGCACCTTAATTCTACTGTAACGGGTAAAAATTCGGGGGCTGAGACATTTTATCAAAATCAATCTGAAGAAGGCAAAAGATTAGCGGAGAGTATTCAAGAAGAATTGATTAAAGTTCCGGGTATGAATCGGCGTATCGCTAAGCCAGGAGACTTTTATGTTATTAAGAATACGCCAATGCCTGCAGTAATTGTAGAACTAGGATATATATCCAACCCTCAAGAACGAGTTAGGTTACAGCAAACGTGGTATCAGGATCAGTTAGCACGATCGGTAGCTAAAGGAATTGCTCAATATTTTGATCTCCCCTAAAATTTGAATGAGAAAAGTTGAATGAATTGAATGCTGAAAAGTATATGGTTTATTATGGATGAATTCGGATACATAAGCTGAATCGAAGAGGGGAAAATAAAGTCAGTCACCGAATCAAGATGAAGGAGTTGATCTCTGAATGAAGCGGTTTCTGACTTTTTCTTTAATAGCTGTCTTAGTTTTAGGACTTAACTTAACCGGATGTAATCCGGCGCAACAGCCTTCTCCGCCAACACAACCTCAGCAGATGACGGAGAATGGCCAACCTCCTACGGCGGAAGCAGATACCCGTCAAGATGTTCTTGGTGCTGAAAAGCGGGTCGTTATGGGTTTCTATACAGATCCAGAGGGACCTACACCCGGTTCAAAGGAATCTATGATGAAGAACATTAAAATGCTAGATGAAGTCTCCTTCTTCTGGTACACCTTCGATGAAAATGGGAAAGTTGTGACTTCTGGCAAGAAAGATCTGAGCATAAAAGAGGCAGCTCAGAAAAATGGGGCCAAAGCCTATGCCTTAATCCATAACATGAGAGGCGGAGGATTTGATGCCAATCTTGCTCATAAAGTTTTAGCTAATTCTTCGACAAGATCTACCTTTGTCAATAATCTGGTTAATCTAACGATTAACGAGAAATGGGATGGGATTGCGGTAGATATCGAAAAAACGCCGCCAGGAGATCGCAATAATTACTCTGCGTTTCTTGACGAATTGCATAAGGCACTAAAGGCTAAGGATAAAGTCCTTAACGTATCGATTCCGGCGAAGTACATTGATTATCCTTCAGATTTATGGTCAGGAGCGTATGATTATGCTGCAATTGGGAAAGCCTCAGACCAAGTTGTACTGATGACCTATGATGAACATGGTTTAGGAACAACCCAAGGGCCGATTGCTTCCCACGCATGGGTAAATAAGGTGATTAGTTATGCTGTAGGAAAGATTCCCAAGGAAAAGATTGTAATGGGGCTTCCGGTTTACTCCTTTGACTGGGGGTCGAATAAACCTACCGTACCTGATTATTTATCCTATGCTCAATCGGTTGAGCGTGCCAAAAAACATGGCATTGAAGTCCTATTCGATGAGGAGAACAAAGTACCCCACTATCATTATACGGCCAATGGTGTTCGGCATGAGGTTTATTTGGAAAATGCCAAGAGTTTGCAACCTAAGATGGAGTATGCCAAAGAACATAAATTACATGGAGTAGCTGTCTGGCGGATTGGAATGGAAGATCCCGCTATTTGGAATAGTTTGATTAAGACTTACGGAACAAATAAAAATAAACAGTAACCACCTGAGTTCAACGTAAGGAATCGGGTGTATAAATCAGGAATCAGAATTTTAGATGGCAATATAGAGCGGGGAAAGCACCCCGCTCTATATTAATTTGAGAAAAGGAGGAAGATAAGATAAGATAATTAAGCAACATAAGAAGAGGAAGAGGTTACCTGATGATTGAAGAATTGATTGTCGTCGAAGGCAAAAATGATGCTCAAGCCGTTCGCCGCGCTTTAGGAGAAGTCGATATTCTCTGGACAGAAGGATATGGCTTAACGCATGAAAAGCTTCAATATATCAGCGAGATGGCAACACGCCGTGGCGTCATCGTTTTGACAGATCCAGATTCGGTGGGGGAACAAATTCGAGAACGCATAAGACGTACGGTTCCTGAGGCTAAACACATTTATCTGTCCAAAAAAGATGCTCGTTCCAAAGATGATAAGGATATAGGGGTAGAAAACGCTTCACCTGAAGACATTCGACGAGCTTTTCAATTTATTCAGGTAGAACGTACTGAGGTAAAGAGAGCCCCGATTTTTAATATGGATGACTTGGTTCGAACAGGACTCGTCGGGCTTCCCAATTCGGCGGAGAAGCGGAGAAGGGTTGGCCGGATTTTAGGATTAGGGGATGCTAATGCAAAGCAGTTTTTACACCGGTTAAATCGTTTTCAAGTTTCACGTGAAGATTTTGAAGGAGCACAACTCGGAGTAGGAGGTAAGGATGGAAAACGCAGCTGACTATACACGGCGTTTACTTAGAAAAGGTGCCCGGGCTCATAAATCATTAGGACAGAATTTCTTGATGGATGATCAGGTGATTTCTGAGATTATAGGGGCAAGTGTTCTTGATCCAGATATCCCAATGATAGAGATAGGTCCAGGTCTTGGCGTATTAACACGAATTCTTGCTCAAGACGTGAATAAACTTTGGGCGGTTGAGCTCGATAAAAGTAAGGTAGAGATACTTCGACATGAACTTGAGGGACCCTCCCTAGAGATTCTGGTTATGGATGCCTTAAAGCTCAATCTTCGCGATATCTGGGGCGAACAGAAGGGCTTCTTGGTTGGCAATTTGCCCTATTATATTACCAGTCCGCTCCTTATGCATTTTTTAGAGCAAAAGGAGTCTCTGATCGGGATGACAGTTATGGTCCAAAAGGAAGTTGCCGATCGCATAGTCGCTAAACCAGGAACGAAAGCGTACGGAGTGCTGTCCATTGCTGTGCAAGTCGCAGCAGAGCCTGAAAGAATCTGTAACGTTTTACCCCAGGCTTTTTGGCCTGCGCCAAAAGTTCACTCGACTGTTGTTCGTTTGAATCTGCGCCCTTATCCAGGCCTACAGGTCAATTCCCAGGATTTTTTTCGGGTGGTAAAAGCAGGTTTTAGCCAACGTAGAAAAACCTTGGGGAATTCACTTTCCTCAGGGTTAGGAATCGATAAAAAGAGGGTCAGTGAGATTCTGATGCAGGCAGGGATTGATGAACAAAGAAGAGCAGAGACCCTCAGCATTGAAGAGTTTCAAACAGTGACTCAAGTCTATTTAGAAAAAGCCCTTAAGTAAGGTTTTAGTTTTACTGGGTTATCTTTTAAACGAGAAAAAAGGCGCCTGTTCGTCAGATTGAACGAACAGGCGCTTTTTAAAAATCCAAACTATTTGGCAACATCCTTTTTCTCAGCCTGTGGTTGCGACTTAGCGACCTCTTCTTCAGGAGTAGGAATTCCAAGGATCGCGGCAGAGTGATCGCGTCCTAAATAGAAGTTTGACCAAGAAGAGGTTTGGTAAAGATCCCAGTTGGCAGGTGGAATATGATAGGAATCCAGTTGATGCTCTTCGCCAACTTTCTTTAAGCGTGAATAAGCTCTGACATAGACACATTGTTTTTCGTTAGGATAGACTTCACACCAGCCTTGAAAGCTTCCGCCACAGGCCCCGTTACGTTGATTTTTAGGGCATTGGGACATGGGGCAAAGATAGGCCATATCCAGTAAAGCACAATCGCCACAATCCTTACAGTCATTCGAGATCACTTTAATGACATGTTCTAGACTATGTTTACGGGGGTTCTTTCGTGCTTTATAAATACTTCTCATAATTGGGAAAAAGGCTTGATTGGGAGTAAAGATAAGGCTGTGCATTAGACGCAAGGCACGGAAGCTTGCTCCGACAGGAGCATTAAGCGGGAGATTCTTTCGATCAACAGGGATTGTTGTATTGAGTCCTGTCTTCTCATCTTTTTCATAATAATAAAATCCACCCGGGATAGGATAATCAAATTCACGAATAAGATCCATCCATTTTGAACTGAGTTCTTCACCCTTATTAATAATGTACTCAACTTGTTCGTATTTAACGTTATTTCCGCCGATGTGTACTCCAGCAAAGCCCATCCCCTTCATGATCGCATACATTTTGGCCGCTCTGAGTAGGCGGGCGCTTAACCCTTTATCTTCAGCTTTTTTTTCTTGATCTAGTTCAGCTAAGAGTTTATCAGTGACAACACAGCCCGGAAGTTTATTCTGGTTCATGATCCGAGCGGCTCCATAAGGAAGAATGTAAATATTACCGATGATAGGAATATTTAAATCATTTAATTTTATAAACTGAAGGACTTCATGAAATTTACGGGCATCATATCCAAGCTGAGTCACTATAAATTCAGCTCCGCTGGCTATTTTCTTTTTCATTTTAAAATATTGAACCATCTGCTCCGCTTCAGTTGCTTTGAAGGGAGAGACAGCGGCTCCGGCAAAGAAATCACTCGGTTGGTGACGGATGATTCCTTTCATTCCGGGATACTCCAAGCCATGGTTCATTTCACCGATCAATTCAACACCATGAGTTGGATCAAGATCGAAAACAGGCTTAGGTCGCCCTTGGAAACCTGACTCGGTGTAGTCTCCGGTCATGACTAAAAGATTACGGACTCCAGCACGATCAAGTGCATAAAGTTGACTTTCCATTTGGTTACGGTTTTTGTCTTTACATGTAAAGTGGACGAGAGGTTCAATCCCTAGTTTTAAGATCTCTTCACCTAAATAGTCTGCAAGCATCGCTGGATTTCCGCCGGGATTATCAGTGATAGTTAAGGCATGGACCTTTCCTCCTTTGGCTGCTTGTTCAGCAGCGAGGAGGGCACTTTCTTGGGCTTTCTCTCGAGCGCCTCTACCGGGAACTAATTCCCAGGTTACAGACATCGTTTTCTTATCGAGCAGAGACTCCTTAAATCGGTTTTCCATCCTTTTTCCCCTTTCCTACCCTTCCCTTGGTCGAAGTAAAACCTTTGATGACCTGTTTATATACTTTCTTTAATTGTAGTACAATTTGGACAATTCTTTCAATAGAACTCCCAAAGTTTTATTTTGCAATTATTAGAAATAATTGTTGAAATTCTTAACCAATAAGGTGATAATAAAAGAGAAAGTCGAAAATTAAGATAATTATGAGATTATTTCAAAACATTTGTAAAGGCAAACTCAGTGAAAGCCGAGGACGCAAAGCTACGAGTCTAAAGCCTCGGCAGAGGTAAAGATAGTCGGGTTGCCATGTTAAAGGATACGACGAATTGATCCTTGTTTTGGCAACGCCATACAGGGATTTATTTTTTTAAAAAAGTTAAAGGGGACGAATAAATTGAAAAAAATTAAGTCTAAGTTTATCGCTTCGTTTTTGCTCATAGCCATGATTATGGCTGCCTTTGTTGGAGGGTACAGTGTCTATAGTCAAGTTCAACTCGTGGATAATGAAATTCAGGATTATCGAGAAACTTTATTTCAGGAATATGATGCTATGATGAAGGCACAAGTTGAAACAGCTACGAGTTTAGTACAAAATGTTTATAATGAACAGCAAAAGGGGTTACTGACAGAGGAGCAGGCTAAAGTGAAAGCGGCTAATCTCGTTCGTGACTTGCGTTTTAATGGGAGCAACTATTTTTGGATCGATACGACAGAAGGCATAAATGTTGTTCTTTTAGGAAGAGATACAGAAGGGAAAAGCCGTCTTGCATCTAAAGATCCCAACGGGGTTGAATATGTAAAAGAATTTATTAAGAATGGGCAGCAAGAAGGTGGGGGTTACAGCGATTATCAATTTGCTAAACCCAATGAAACACAACCGCTACCGAAAAGAGGATACACGCTCCTTTTTAAACCCTATAATTGGGTTATCGGTACCGGGGACTGGGTCGATAATATTGAGAAAAGTGTGAGCGAGAAACAAGCTACATACCAGGCAGATATGCGTAAACAGGTAGGGATTAACGTAGGAATTATTCTGGTCGCGTTAGTTGCAGTTATTGCTTTTGCACTTTATTTTAGTCGTAAAATATCCCGACCCATTATCGAGGTAGCAGAGGAGAGTAAAGCTGTTGCCAATGGGGATTTCACTCGAGAAAAGCTGAATGTGTCTTCAAAAGATGAGTTGGGCGATTTAGCGGATTCTTTCAATAAAATGTCAGATAGTTTGCGTGAGCTTGTTCAGAGAGTTTCCCAAGCCTCCTCACAAGTTGCAGCTACTTCTCAAGAGTTAACCGCTGGAGCCGAGCAATCTGCTCAAGCTTCCAGTGAAGTTGCCGTTTCAGTAACAGAAATGGCTCAAGGCGCGGAAAAACAAAAGACGACGGTCGATGAAGTAGCAGCTGTAGCTGAGCAGCTCGCTGCGGGTGCGGAACAAATTCAAGCAAATACAGGAAATGTTGTTAGTTTTGCAGAAAGGACAGCACAATCAGCAGATGAAGGTCGTACTGCGATTACGACAACGATAGAACAAATGAAACAAATCCAGTCTGTGGTGAACCGTTCTGCTGAAATCACACTTCAATTGGGCGAGAGATCTCAGGATATTGGCAAGATTGTGGATACCATCTCGGCCATTGCTGATCAAACAAACTTACTTGCGCTGAATGCCGCGATTGAAGCAGCTCGGGCTGGCGAACAAGGAAGAGGGTTTGCTGTAGTTGCAGATGAAGTTCGCAAATTAGCTGAACAATCACAAGAAGCAGCGAAGGAAATTGCGCATTTAATTGCCAGTATGCAACAAGATACAGAGAAAGCCGTTAGTGCCATGAATAATGGGACTTCTGTCGTAGAAACGGGATCCAAGGTCGTAGCCCAAGCCGGAGAAGCCTTTGAAGAAATTGCACAACAAATCGAAAAAGTTGTGGCTCAGGTCAAAGGGATTTCAGAGGAAATGGAGCAAATGACCCAAGGAAATGAACGAATTGCTTCTTCTGTACGCGATTTGGATCAGATCAGTCGGGTTATTGCTGATCAAACTCAGAATGTATCTGCTTCTTCAGAAGAACAAGCCGCTTCGATGGAGGAGATCGCCTCTTCAAGTCAGCTCCTAGCGAAGATGGCTGAAGAACTAGACCAGTCTTTAGCTAAGTACAAGATCAACTAAGCATAGGAGTTAAAAGAAAGTCTTTTGCACTAGGAATAAAATAGACAAAAGAATAGGCTGATGGATAAGATAGATGAGCAAAGAATGTTTGCTCATCTTTTCTATTATAGACGGTAAAGAATAAGAGGCCTGTAAATCAGAAGAAACATACTTAAACCGGTAGAAAAGGATTCCTAAAGCTGAAACTCCACTATAAGGAAAGAAAGGATAAATATCGATCGTTGAAAATCCAGGGTAATATACTCCTAAAGGGAGAAGCCAAGGTCCTGAGATATACGTGTTAGATAAAACGAATCCCAAGATTAGGGCAAAGAGTGAGTAGAAGCTTAAAAAAGCCGTTGAACGTTTTTGGAGAAAGGGATAAAGAAGAGCCATCACCCCCAGAAAATGGAGTATTCCAAAGCGGATATAGGACTCGGGCATTGCGATATAGGTAAGTAAGGTGATAATCAGAGCCCAGGATAAGATTTTGACAGCATTGCGGAATGGATGGTGACTGAAACCGCTACTCACTCCTGCTAGGAAGATAAACAAGACGGCCGAAATCTTTCCTTCTACAAACCAATACCAAGAATCGACCTGAACTGGGGCAGAAGTGAAGAAATCCAAGTCATAAATAAAATGGTAGAGAATCATAAGAATGAGGGCAAGGGCTCGTAATAGATCGATTTCGGGAATTCGAGAGGCGGTATTTTTCAAATTAACACCTTACTTTCTTACACTTTATCTTTTCGTTGATAGGGAATGATGAGATGCTGTTCACAAAAAGGATGAGAAATAGCTAAGGTTTCATTCCAAAGTTTGAGAATATCAAACCGTCTTTCGGGATGATAGCCTAGTAATTGGTGTTTTCCCAAGGAACGTGTGAGAGGCTTATCATGAGCTAAAGCAAATCCCATGATGCAATCCCCAATAATCGTTTCGGCGATTAAGCGGGCATGTTGTCGCTCTTTACGCGGAGATTTTAAGTCTTGATGGCGTAGTGAAGTTACGACTTGGGTTTTTAAGCCAAGTTTGCTAGCCCATACTAATGACAAAGGCGGAATTGCGATCCCCTCGGGGGGAATGGCATCCAAAGCTTTGGCAGATAAAGCATGGGGACCATGGGTGGGCGTAGCTAGACCTAAAGTATGGAATAGTCCGAGCTCTTTGTTGAGGTTAGCCCGAAATCGTAAAACAAGATGGGCGAGATTCGCGCGATGAGTAATATAGGGATAACAGTTGGTGAGGGCGATATCGACTCCCTGATCTAAAGCGAAAAGGAGTTGTTCCAAATTTTCAAGGATATTTCCCGACATATCTCCATCTAAAAAGAGCACTCCCTCAGAGTTCAGTTTATGGGCATAGAGAGCGCCGACAGCCCGAGGAATATCAATACCGAGCGGTTCAGCAAAATAGATGGTGTGAATGCGTGAATCAGGAATGGAACGGGTAAGCTCTAGGGTTCGATCGGTACAACCGTTCAGCACAAGAATAATATACCTGAGAGGAAGTTTCAAGACTGTGGCCAGGACGGCAAGGATACTCTTTTCTTCGTTGTAGGCGGGAATGACAACATCATACATGTTTCTCGCCTCCAGCATATGATTTTATTACATCATATGCCGTTTCTCTTCATTCGTCATAGAATAAAGCAGAGATCGGAAGGAGGGAAAAAGTGTGTTTGATGTAGGAGATATCGTCGCTAGGCATTCGCACAAACAGGACTTGTATTTCCGGATTGTTCAGATTCAAGCCAGCGGAGGAGAAAAAACAGCCTTACTTAAGGGCATTAATACGAGGCTCTTAGCTGATGCTCCTCTAAATGATCTCGTTGGGAAAAATCCGTCTGAGGTTGCCCATTATCAACTGGAGGATTTTCAGGGAATTTACCAAAAGCTCAAGGTTGTTGTTAATCAGAGAAAGGCTAGTCAAGAGAAGGATGAAACTGATGAATATTTCGAAATACCGGGTCGCGTCCTTCACCTTGATGGCGATGAAGACTATCTTAATCAGTGCCTTAAGACCTACCATCAATTAGGGTTGGAGGCTAAGGGGATTTGTAAATCAGAAAAAGAGCAACCTAAAGTGATTTACCAGATTCTCAAAGAGAATCCTACAGATATTCTTGTTTTAACCGGACATGATGGGTTTCTTCATGGAAAAAAGGACTTTCGGAGCCTTGATAGTTATAGAAGTTCACGGTATTTTGTACAGTCCGTTATTGAGGCTCGTCGATTTCAACCCAATAGGGACGCTTTAGTCATTTTTGCGGGAGCTTGCCAGTCAAACTATGATGCAATTTTATCATCTGGGGCAAATTTTGCCTCTTCTCCGCAAAGAGTGCTGATTCACGCTTTTGATCCGGTTTTTATTGTTGAGAGAATTGCCTATACTCCAATCGATGGAATGGTTTCTTTAAAAGAAGCTATAACGCATACAGTAACCGGGACGGATGGAGTCGGTGGGATTGAGACAAGGGGGCAGTTGCGACGGGGATATCCAAGAAGTCCTTATTAAATCCAAGGGGACAGTTAAGGTATAAAAAGTGAAGGGCGCCGATGAGGCGCCCTTTGTATAATTATAGGACTCAGAAGGATATTTATCCCAATAGGCCGAAGATATATAAAAGATAGTCAGAATTAAAAGATAGGGGGTTAGAGAATGAATCCTATAAGTGTTAATTTTGGCCTATTTGGTTTGGCTGCTACTTTTAACGTTTTATTGTTGATTCTGGGTTTTGCTTGTTTAATTCAACTTTTCCGATTTTTAACTAAGGGCATTAAAGCACTAGATATTTATATAAAAAATGTAAAATAAGAAAAACGAAATATGATTGGAGGTTAATCATTGTTTTGAAGCATAAAGTTTTTGTAATGGGTATCCCAATTTTACTTTTAATAGCTTTTCTTATGGGAATAGCATCTCTCTTCTATGGCATACCTTTCGGAAACCTTATTGCAAAACATTATATTAAACAATATTCTAATGTTAAGTATAGTCATGTCGAACATAGAATGGGCAACGTTAATTATAACTTCAAGAACTCAGCATACCATGCCTCGATTTTAGATAGTAATGGGAGCCTTATAACTGAAATTGCTTATAGCTTAGGAACTAATTCTTTGTATGATTCAAGTTACAATGATGAGATTAGTAAAGATTTTAAAGCAAATATAAATGGTTTACTATCAAAAGAATATCCTTCAATAGAAACTACATTTGTTTATGTATGGGAAGAGGTAGATGCGAACCAAGATTTTAATAGAGCTGATCTAAAGAAAAAACATAGGATAGATGTTTCCATGAATGACAAATCGACCACAATAAGCACTGATGAAAGCAAAAAAAAGTTTACCGAAATAGTGAGAAAAATATTTAATTCAGTAGAAGGCCAATACAATGCAGAATCGTCACAAATAATGTACGATAATCATCACGACATGATGGAAGTATTGATAGGGAACGAACAAAGTAAATTACCCGATGAAGAACTGCAAAAATTGATTCATGTAATACATACCTATGATGGTACAGAGAATCCAGTAGTCAAAGCAGAAGCAATTACCGTTGACAGTATTGATGAGTTCGTTGATTATGTTCACCAAGACTTAAGCGCTAAATATCAAGTAACCCAAACGACTGAAGAAGGAGACGCAATTATTCAGACCTTAGAATATGACGGAACAACTATTAAATTTACTTTCGATAATACACAGGACAAATTTGCAGGAAATAGCAAAGGCGTAATAACTAAGGAATATCTAAAAATAGATAAGGAAGGCGGCCTTTGTTATTTACTAGATAAAGACGGAAATAAAAGTGTTTTCCCTTTATGATGTATAAAACAATTACAGACCCATGGGATATTTAATCGGTGTAATGCAAAAGAGGCAGACCAGAAGAATAATTATCTGGTCTGCCTCTTTAAGGTTTTAATACACTAAAACTACATCCATCATGTTAAGGCTTAATAATCACTGGTGTACCAACCCCTACTTGTTGATAGAGGGCTTCGACATGATTATTATGCATACGAATGCATCCCTTTGAAGCACTTGTTCCAATGCTTGCGGGGTTACTTGTTCCGTGAATTCCGTAATGAGGGATGGAGAGTCCTAACCAGCGGCTGCCAAATACACCACCGGGATTTATATATTTACTGGCAACTGAGTAAGTCCCGGTAGGTGTTGGCGTGTTAGATTTGCCAATAGCAATCGGGTAACGCGCGATCACTTTATTTCCCTCATGAAGTTCAAGTTGACGACTGGAACGGTGAATGACAATTTGACGTTGGGGCATTAAACCTTCCTCCCTTCTTTTACAGCATATGGCGCTGAATTTGAAAATGTTTAATTTTGAATAATGTAGGGACCTTTTTGCGGAAAATAGATAAAGGAAACTTACTTCAGGTGGAGTTTTGACTTCATCTGAAGTTTAGTTGACTTATCCAGGGACTTAGCGCCACTTATCTCCCTCTTATGTAGAGGGAGTATTAGTGGCGATTAGTCATCGGATAATGGAGGGAGGCTTTTCATGAGTGACTATGTTGATGGCAAACTTTTAATTATTGGTGGAGCTGAGGATAAAAAAGGGGAATGTAAAATTCTCAAACGTTTTATACAGGAAGCGGGTGGGAGAGAAAGCGTGATTACGGTCCTAACAGCGGCGACGGAGCTTCCGGAGCAGGTTGGTGAAGAGTATCAGGAACTCTTTACAAAATTGGGGGGTGGCGAGATTCAAGTCCTCGATGTTGCCGACCGAGGGGGAGCCAACCACGAAAGTATAGTTCGTGAATTGCAAAAATCGTCAGGTGTTTTTTTTACAGGAGGGGATCAGCTGCGGATTACGGGGATGATTGGAGGAACTCTGCTGGGGAAAGCCCTTCATCAGCTCTATGAAAGAGGGGTAATCATTGCAGGGACAAGCGCTGGAGCCTCTGTCATGTCGGATACCATGATTGTGGGTGGGGAAGCAGGTACACCCAAAAAAGATACTTTAACGATGGCTCCAGGGCTCGGGCTTTTACGATCAGTTGTTATTGATCAACATTTTGCGCAGAGGGGAAGAATTGGACGATTATTGATGGCTGTTTCCCAGAATCCCTATGTTTTAGGCGTAGGAATTGATGAGGATACTTCAATCCTGGTTCATTCCGATGGACGTTTTTTTGTCGTGGGCAAGAATACGGTAACGGTGGTCGATGCTTCACCGACAATTGCGAGTAACGTCTCGGAAATCTCTCCAGGGCAGGCCTTAGTGTTGACTCCAGTGCTGATGCACGTTTTATCCGAAGGATATGGCTTCGATCTTAAACGCCGAGTTGCCCATTTTCACGCCTAAGGTTTAGGAAAGAGAATATTAAGAATAAAAAAGGTAAAACTAATAGATGTGTACTTTTCCCATGTCAAAGGAGGACAAATATCGTAATGGAGATAAAAAGTATCCAGGCGATTCAGGGTGCTAATGTCTATAGTTATCGGCCAATCATCCGAACCGTTGTGGATCTCCAGGAATGGGCAGAAAAAGAAAGCAAAACACTGGGGGATTTTAACTCGCGTTTAGTCCAGATCCTTCCTAATCTTTATGAGCACCACTGCTCACGGGGAAAACCGGGTGGTTTTATCGAGCGGCTCCAGGAGGGAACGTTCATTGGCCATGTTATGGAGCATGTGACTATTGAACTTTTAACCCTCACAGGACAAACTATTCCTTATGGTAAAACAATGTCTATTCTGGAATCCCCAGGAGAGTATGAAATCATCTTTAATTATGATTCCTTAGAGGCGGGAATTGAGGGTTTCAAACAAGGGTTTAAGGTTGTTGAACAACTCCTTGCAGGGGAGCTTCCTGATGTTAAGATATCGCTAGAACGAATACGACAAGTTAAGGAAGAGTTTGAGCTTGGCGCTTCAACCCGGTCAATCCTGGAAGCGGCAAATGAAAGAGGAATACCCGTACAACGGTTAAATGAAGGAAGTCTGCTTCAGCTGGGGTATGGTCGTAATCAAAGACGAATTCAAGCGGCAATGACTGATCAGACAAGTTGTATCGGAGTTGATATTGCCTGTGATAAGGAGTTAACCAAACAGCTTCTTTATGAAGGGGGAGTTCCTACTCCAAGAGGGGATAGCACAGAGAGTGAGGAGGAAGCTGTCGAGATTTTTCATTGGTTGGGCAAGCCGTCTGTAGTGAAGCCCTATAATGGAAATCAAGGAAAAGGGGTTAGCCTTAAATTAGAGACCGAGGGTGAAGTTCGTGCAGCGTTTAGGGTTGCGCAAACCTATAGCAATCGCGTCTTGGTGGAAGAATATGTGGAGGGACAAAATTATCGGCTCTTAGTGATAGGAAACCAACTTGTAGCTGTAGCGGAGCGGATTCCAGCTAGCGTGATTGGAGATGGAGTTTCGAGTATAGAACAATTAGTCCAGAAAGTGAATGAGAATCCCTTGCGGGGTGAAGATCATGAAAAACTCCTCACTAAGATTAAAATTGATCCTGTAGTGATTATGTCTTTAGCCCAGAAGAAGTTGACTTTGGAGTTTGTACCCGATGAAGGGGAGCTTGTTTATCTTCGAGATAGTGCCAATTTAAGTACGGGTGGGATTGCTAAAGATGTTACTGCACTTGTCCATCCTGAAAATGCAGAATTAGCAATATACGCTGCACGGATAATTGGATTGGATATTGCAGGTGTTGATTTAGTTATTGAGGATATTGGAATCTCTTATCGGGAACAAAAGGGGGCAATTATTGAAATTAATGCTGCGCCTGGGATTCGCATGCATCAGCATCCCTCTCTCGGAATACCTATCGATGTGGGTCGGAAAATTGTTGACCATGTTTTACCCAAGGGTAACGGGAGAATCCCTATTGTTTCTATAACAGGCACAAATGGCAAAACAACAACAACCCGAATGATTGGGAAAATGTTGGCCGATCGACATCTTAATGTAGGGATGACGACGACAGATGGAGTTTATATCGGGGGTAAGCTTCTCATGAGCGGGGATACAACAGGCCCAGAAAGTGCTCGCATGATCTTACGCCATCCGGATGTGCAGGTTGCCGTTTTGGAAACAGCGCGTGGCGGGATTTTACGGTCGGGTTTAGCCTATGATTATGCGGATATAGCCGTGATTACTAATGCAGCAAAAGATCATTTGGGTCAATATGGTGTAGAGACGCTTGAAGATATTGCTCATGTCAAGAGCCTTGTTGCTGAGGTGGTGAAGCCGCATAGCCATGTTGTATTGAATGCGGATGACCCGTTGGTTGTTCAAATGGCGCGTAAAACGAAAGGGCGGGTTATCTTTTTCAGTAGAGAAAAGGATAACCTAACCGTTCGTAAACATTTGGCCTGTGGTGGGACGGCTGTTTTTGTTCGCCGTGGCGTAATTTTACTTTGCCAAGGGGATCAAAGCTATAAAATTTGCACGGTCAAACAACTTCCCATTACCTGGGAGGGGAGAGCTGTTCATAATCTTCAGAATGCCTTAGGGGCAATTGCTGCAGGTTGGGCGTTAGGATTGACGGCAGAGGATATTCATTTGTCCTTGAGGGAATTCACCTCTGATCCGGAATATAACCGAGGACGTCTCAATCTTTATGAAATCGGCGGAGTTAATGTCTTCATCGATTATGGACATAATGCCGCCGGAATTCAGGAAGTGATCAATACTTTAAAAAAATTTAAAGCGAGTTCTGTCGTGGGGTGTGTTACCGTGCCAGGAGATCGTTCCGATGAAACAATACGGGAAGTTGCTCGTGTAGCGGCTCAGGGATTTCACCGTTTAATTATCCGAGAGGATGAAGATTTACGAGGAAGAAAACCAGGAGAAATTGCGAAGATTATGCTTGAGGAAGCGCGCTCTGCGGGGATGGATCTTAAGCAAATCTCGGTTGTTTTACCGGAACGGGAAGCCTTCAAATATGGTATTGAGCATTGCCGTGCGGGTGAGATTTTTGTGATGTTTTATGAGAATCTAAAGCCTATAGAAGAGGAAATTCGGCTTCGCCTGAATCAACAAGACATGACTGGATTTGGGATACCTCAAAAAGTGGCAACAGGCGAGGCAGGCTAAGGCAATAATTCAAAAAGAATCATGAGAAGGGGTCATTTTGGCCTCTTTTTATGATTCTTTTTGAATTCTGGTATGCCCTACGATGAATGGGGTTAAGTGTGCGGACAAGTGTAAATAAGCTATTGGCGGTGCTAAGCTTGTTAATAGCTAGTTTTCTATACATTAGACTGGTAGAGAGAAGGTAAAAGGGATATAATATAATAAAATAAAATCCGAACGTTCGGAAAGGATACCGCGATGAAAGCAGATGATCTTGTAACGTTCGCATATGCGAAGATCAATTTGGGGCTTTCTGTGAAAGGAAAGCGCCCAGATGGGTATCATGAGTTACAGACGGTGATGCAAACCATTGAGCTTCATGATACGGTGAAGATATCTCGAGTCGGAAATGATGAGATTGAATGCCTTTGTGGAGGGTTAAGCGGACCGAGGAATTTAGCCTATCAAGCGGCAAGGCTTTTTAGGGAGGGGATTAATTCCCATCAGGGTATCCGTCTTGAAATTGAAAAGAAAATCCCGATTCAAGCGGGTTTAGCCGGTGGAAGCGCAGATGCAGCGGCAACGTTGAGAGGGTTAAATCAGCTATACAATCAACCTTATTCTCAAGAGGAAATTCTTCAACTTGCTAATCAGTTAGGCTCAGATATCGCCTTTTGTCTAAACGGAGGAACGCAATGGGCCGAAGGACGGGGTGAAAAACTTCTGCCTTTAACGGATGTTCCAGAGATGTTTTTGATCATAGTAAAACCTCAGCAGGGGATTAATACAGGCGAATCTTATCGGAAATTTGATCAGTTAGGGAAAAGTCATCCGCTTTCCTTTCATGCTTGGGATGAGGCTTTGCAATCCGGTTCTGTTGAGAAAATTGCTTCATTATTGAGTAATGATCTAGAAGCAGGATCGCAAATAATTTTGCCATTGATTGAAAGATTAAAAGAGGGTCTAAAGGAGAACGGTTGCTATGGGGCTCTTATGTCGGGAAGCGGATCTGCTGTTTTCGGAATTGCTCATTCTGCGGAGCACGCTCAAGAGATAGCCCATTCCTTGCAGAAGAGAGGATATTTATCTTGGGCGACTAAAACAATAACGCCATAGTATATATAAAGTAAAATTGATAAGTCCATAGAGAGTTAAAGCATTTTATCGGATTATCGGAGGGTGCTTAAATAGTTGAATTTGAAAGGGGAAATATATGTTGGAAAGAAAACTAGTTCCGGTTAAACTCGATAGCTATAAACCGCTTCGAGAGATTGTTTTTGAATCTTTACGTGAAGCCATTATCAGCGGGCTGCTTGAACCGGGAGAACGACTGATGGAGATACAATTAGCAGATGAAATGGGGGTTAGCCGTACTCCTGTTCGAGAGGCGATTCGCAAATTAGAATTAGAAGGGTTTGTCGTGATGATTCCTCGCAAGGGAGCTTATGTTGCAGGAGTCAGCGATAAGGACGTTGCTGACGTTTTTGAAATCCGCGCCGCCTTGGAAGGATTAGCTGCAAGTTTGGCCGCAGAGCGGATAACCGATGAGGAAATTGAGCAGATGGAGCGGATGATTCTTTACCGTTCAGGAGAAGAAGTTGATATGGAGAAAATTGTGGAAGCGGACACGGATTTTCATGCACTCGTTTATAAAGCCAGCCGTAATGAACGATTGATTACGATTTTAGCTAATTTACGTGAGCAGATTCAACGTTTTCGGGCAACCTCGCTAGCGTATCCTGGGCGACTAAAAGATGCAGTCGAGGAACATCAGGGAATCGTTGATGCCTTATCTAGCCACAATGTAGAAGAAGCTCAGGCTTTAGCCATGGCTCATATTGTGACTGCAGAGAATGTTATGTTTGAAGCCCTGCGTTTAACTAAAGGAAAAAAGGAAGCAGAGAAAGTACAGGAAAAAGATAAGGAATAGAGGATCAGACCATGGACAAGATGAAAAGAGCGGAACGTATGGTCGCAGCTATGCAGATCCTAATGTCTAAGCCCAATATGCTTATTCCATTAACCGTATTGGCAGAGCGTTTTGGAGCGGCAAAGTCGACGATTAGTGAAGATTTATTGGCATTAAAAGAAAGCCTACAATGCACGGGTCAGGGCCGTTTGGAAACAGTCTCGGGAGCCGCTGGTGGGGTCCGTTATATTCCGGAAATTTCACAACAGGAAAAAGACCTTTTCCTTAAGGATCTTGCCGAACGTCTCAGTGTAAAAGAACGAATATTACCGGGTAGTTTTCTCTATATGACAGATCTATTGTATAATCCTACGATTTTAAGACCTTTAGGGTTGATTTTCGCAGGGACCTTTCGGGAGAAAAAACCGGATATCGTCGTTACAATTGAAACAAAGGGAATTCCGCTTGCTTTAGTCACGGCTGAGGCTCTAGGGGTACCTATGGTCATTATTCGGCATGGAAATAAAGTGACAGAAGGTTCTGCTGTGAGTATCAATTATGTTTCCGGATCCTCAAAAAGAATTCAGTCAATGTCGTTAGGACGGAGGGCCTTGGAATCGGGGAAAAACGTTTTAATCATTGATGATTTTATGAAGGCAGGTGGAACCTCCTTAGGAATGATCAATTTAATGCAAGAATTTGAGGTCAATGTTGTTGGGTTGGGAGTTCTCATGGAAAGTCTAACGGATAATGAGCCTAAGCTTGTTCAGCATTACCTTTCGCTACTCCAACTCAAGGAATTAGATCCGGCGCAGGGGTTAGCACTTGTTACCCCTTCACCAGAATTTATATAAAAGAATCGATCTTTTTCAGCTTGAATTATACCCTCTCCCCCTGTGCAATAGAGGTTTAAAACTATTGAGGTAAAATCGCGAATTTTAAAAATTTTACCAGGAAAAGCAGGAGTTTTTTACCAAATATAGAATTATAAATCATGGAATATTGCGAGGCAGCAGGGAAGGGTGGTGATTCTTAGTGAATATTACTGATGTACGAGTTCGGAAAGTGAATGTTGAAGGTAAGATGAAAGCAGTCGTTTCGGTAACATTTGACAATGCGTTTGTCGTTCATGATGTGAAGGTTGTTGAAGGTACAAATGGTTTATTTGTTGCGATGCCAAGCCGTAAAACTCCGGAAGGGGAATTTCGTGACATAGCTCACCCTATTTCCTCTGCGGCGCGTGAAGTTATTCAGACCGCTGTTTTAAAAGCCTATCAAGAAGCGATGTAGGAACGATAATCGGTAATTCACGAGATATATTTGATGAATAAGAATGGTACACATGTCTAATGCATGCATAGATACTATCAAAAAGAGACCTGTAGAGGTCTCTTTTTAGATATAAAAAGATAAAGTGAGAATAAAAGGAGGAATTTTGCAGTTTTTTGACGAATAATTTTATTTCGAGAGTTTTCGGTTAAAATAGGGTTGGAGGCGAAAAACCATGCCTAATTGGGCAGCAGTCATCCTGGCTGCGGGGAAAGGGACACGAATGAAATCTAAGCTTCCTAAGGTGATGCATCACTTGGCAGGGAAGCCGATGATTTCGCATGTCCTGGATCTAGTGACGAAGAATAAAATAGAACGCTCTTTAGTGATTTTAGGACACGGGCGGGAACAGATTGAGGAGTTTCTATCTGGACAGACTGAAATTGTTATTCAAGCAGAACAGTTAGGGACAGGCCATGCACTAATGCAAGCGGACCCTTATCTTGATGGAGTGGATAATATCGTAGTCTTGAGCGGAGACCAACCCTTAATTCGGCCGGAAACCTTAGCCGAACTCATCCGTATTCATGCTCATAGTCAAGGAGCTGCAACAGTTCTCACAGCCCAGTTTGAAAATCCTTACGGATATGGACGTGTTGTTAAGGATGGAGAGAATTTTGTTAAGATAGTGGAAGAAAAGGATGCAACTATAGAAGAACGAGCCATCCAAGAAATTAATACGGGAACTTACTGTTTTAATGTGGCCAAACTTAGGGAAGCTCTACAGAAGATTACACCTCAAAATGCCCAAGGTGAATATTACCTCACTGAAGTTTTTGATATATTTATGACCCAGGGAGAAAAAATTGCAACATATTGTACGGAAGATGTCAATGAAGCCTTAGGGATCAATAGTCGAGTCCAATTAGCTGAAGCCGAGCATGTATTTCGCGAGCGTATTCTTAAACACTGGATGGATGAAGGAGTTACGATTATTGATCCGTCATCGACCTTTATTGGTAGTGAGGTTAAGCTCAGCCGTGATGTAGTAATCGAACCCTTCACGACTTTAAAGGGCAAAACCCAAGTAGAGGAGGATGCCATCCTGGGTCCACAAACTACGCTCGAGGACTGCTTCTGTGGTACGGGATGTCAAGTCGCATACTCGGTGGCTAATAAGGCGCAAATCGGACCACGATGTAACATTGGACCCTTTGCCTATCTAAGGCCGGGAACGGTCTTAGAGGAAGGGGTTAAAGTGGGGGATTTTGTAGAGATCAAAAACAGTAAGATTGGTCGAGGAAGCAAGGTGCCTCATTTAAGCTATGTGGGAGATTCTCAAGTGGGTCAATCCGTTAACATTGGTGCAGGGACTATTACTTGTAACTATGACGGAATTAATAAACATCAGACCATAATTGGGGATAATGTTTTTATTGGTAGTAATACTAATCTAGTAGCTCCAGTGGAAGTTGGCGAAGGGGCTATAACCGGTGCTGGTTCAACTATTACGAAGAATGTACCAGCTTATGCATTGGCTGTGGAGCGGAGTGCCCAAAAATTAAAGGAAAATTGGGCCCGTAATAAGAAATAATAGGGGGATAAATAAGCAATGTCGGTCAAGGAGTTAAAAGTATTTTGTGGCAACGCTAACCGCGAACTAGCAGAAGAAATTACGGAGTATCTTGGGGTGCCACTAGGAGAGTCTAAAGTTAAACGCTTCCAAGATGGTGAGATTGCCATTGAAATTAATGAGAGTGTTCGGGGTGCGGACGTTTTTGTCGTACAACCGACTTGCAATCCAACCAATGATAATATTATGGAACTTCTGATCATGATTGATGCGTTAAAACGGGCTTCCGCTCGCCGCATTACTCCAGTAATCCCTTATTACGGGTATGCTCGACAAGAAAGGAAATCAAGAGCGCGTGACCCGATTACCGCTAAACTTATGGCCAACTTAATCACGACCGCAGGAGCAGATAGGGTAGTCACTATGGATCTCCATGCTCCGGCCATTCAGGGATTTTTTGATATTCCAGTGGATCATTTACCGGGTGTGCCGATTCTAGCGGAGTACTTCCTGGATAAAGGACTTAAGGACCTTGCGGTGGTTTCTCCAGATTTAGGGGGAGTACAACGCTCACGGAATCTAGCCGAAAGAATAGGAGCTTCACTTGCTATTATCGATAAACGACGCCCAGAACCGAATGTTTCGCAGATTATGAATGTTATTGGTGATATTCAAGGTAAGACGGTAATCATGATTGACGACATTATTGATACTGCAGGGACGATTACGCTAGGAGCTCAAGCCTTAATAGATCGGGGAGCAAAAGAAGTTTATGCCTGTTGTACTCACGCTGTTTTATCTGGCCCAGCTCTCGATCGACTTGAGAAATCAGTAATTAAAGAAGTTATTGTTACGAATACGATACCGCTTGATCCCGAACATAAGATCCCCAAAATTAAGACACTTTCTGTGGCTCCTTTGTTAGGATCAGCCATCGTCCGCATTCATGAGGATCTTTCAGTGAGTAAGCTATTTAGTTAATTAAGTCCCCTGGGGTTAGCCCAGGGGTTCTTTGCACTAAAGTATAAATACAACTAAAGCTTTGCTCAAACCAAGTTTTCTTTAGTTATCGGGTTTGGAGCAGAAGAACTGGAATCTTCCTCTGAAGCACTTGCTGAGGGGGAGGAGGCTATTTCAGTGGTTTCAGAGGGCTCCAGAGTGGATTCGGTAACAATCACGCCATCTTGATCCAGAGGGAGACTTTCACCTTCACGTGGTTCTTGGGCAAAATCTAGTGGCTCTTTTTTCTTGAAGTATTTTCCGAAGGAATGCGTTGTTTCGCTGGCTAGATGGGAGGTAGAGTGGACTAAGGATTTAAAGCTGTCGCTTAATCCTTTATCTGCTGTCACAAGATGCGTCTCACTTCCTTTTTCAGTAACAATGACATCTTGCCCAATCGTTGATATATACTCTGCCTGGAGGATAGCTTTGCCATTGAGAAGACCCTCAAGCTTGCCGCCTGAGATCTGAATTTGGGTAATTCGTCCTGTTTCTGATTCAATAAAATACTCTTCAGCAACTCCGAGGGTTTTACCACTTTGCGTAATGACGCGTGTGCCAATAATTGAGAGCTTTTCTTTAATTAAGCTGAGGATCTCGGGCAGATTTGCAGATTTTTCAACATGCGCTCCTTTGTCAATCGTGATGGCATCATCGCCTACGCTGATGACTTTACCGTAGGGAATGATGCGTTGGTCCTTAAAGAACCCTTTAAGGTCAACTACGAGAGCAGCAAGGGATTTGGTGCGGGCATCAATAACTAGACTTTTGACATAACCGATATGTTGTCCTTCGCTCAGGGAAACAATCGGTAAAGATAAAAATTTACGGCTTGGTTTCATGAGCATTCGCCCCCTTATTTTTATTTAATAATCAGCGTCAGTACAAATATGTTTCCTTCACAATTTATTCGAGAGATGTTTTCAATATGCTTAGAGGGAGTGAAATAGATGAAACTTATTGTAGGATTAGGAAATCCGGGTGGACAATACGCAGAGACGCGACATAATGTGGGCTTTTTACTCTTAGATACATGGGCTGAGGAACTAAAATTGGATTTTCGACCTAAATTTCAGGGACTCATAGCTGAAATGCAATTAACGGGAGAAAAAGTATTTTTTCTTAAACCCCTGACTTTTATGAACCTCAGTGGTCGCTCGATTCGCGAAATAGCCCAATTTTATAAAATTGCTTCGAAAGATATTCTCGTTGCCCATGATGATATGGATTTACCTTTGGGAAGGATTCGTCTTCGGCAATCGGGAAGTGCGGGCGGCCATAACGGGATTAAGTCAACGATTGCCGAAGTCGGAACCGAAGAGTTCTGGCGGTTAAAAATTGGAGTCGGTAGACCGCCCGCAGGATGGGATCCGGCTAACTATGTGCTGGGCAGTTTCGGAAAAGAAGAACTCTCCTCGCTTGAAGATGTATTAGAGCGTGGACAGGAGGTTCTGCGTCTTTGGATTCAGGGAGAAAGTAACAAGGCGATGAATAAGTACAATCACTAATCAAACAACTCCTCTGGGTATAACCATACCTAGCGAAGGTTAACCTAAGAAGGAGAGGTGTTGGAAAATGTTTGTACTTAAAGTCTGTCAAGCCTGTGACCGTGTTCTCGGCGAACTTGAAGTGGAGGACTTGACCACGGAGCGGTCGAATTCTATAATAAATTTTGTAGGTAATGTTGCTTATGCTTTGTGCCCGGATTGCCTAGAGCAATTAGAAATGGAGAAAGAGCAACGATTTCATTAAAAACCTAATCGATTGAACAGGGGGTATATATAAATATACCTCTATAGTCATCTTGTGTTTAAATGGCGCAATAAATGGGGGTCCCAGTTCGGACGTTCAGTTTTTTTGCGTGGGTAAACGGGTTTGAAAGGATGGACGGGTTGAGTACAATTCATCATTATCTCCGGCAAGGATTGGATATTGACCAGATTCAAGCAGCAATTGTCCGGAAAGAATGGCCACAGATGGTTTACAATTTATCGGGAAGCCAAAAGATCGCACTTGCTGCAGAACTATTAAGTGGGGGTAAGACAGGGTTAATTCTCACCTACTCAGAGGAAGAAGCTCAAAAATGGGTCAATGATCTAAAGTCTTGGCTACCTGAGAAATCCGTTCTCTACTTTCCAGTAACGGAATGGCTACCCTTTGAGGTTTTGGGTCGGAGCCGGGAAACAACTGCGGAGCGGATTAAGGTTTTGAATCAGCTTGCTCAAAATAAACAACAGATTGTGGTAGCACCTATTCTTGCCCTCGATCGTCGGATGTTTTCAGAAGAGCGTTGGAAGGAATATACGCAGGAATTTGAATTGGGAGAGACCTATGTTCTGGCGGATGTGATTACAAAGCTCGTGACAGCAGGCTATGTGCGGCTTGACCTTGTTGAAGGAAAGGGTCAGTTTGCCCTGCGGGGTGGAATTCTCGATATTTATCCACTGGACGGAGAGCCGCTTCGGATTGAGTTTTTTGATGATGAAGTGGATTCGATTCGAATTTTTGATTTAGATACACAGAAATCAACTCGGTCTTTAGAAACGGTTTTAGTTCCTCCGGTTCTCGAATATGTCGTTCGTCCTGAGGAATTGGAAAAGTTACGTTGGGAGATCAAAGCTCAGGCTCGTAAGGTATCAGGACGTTTAAATCGGAGTGAACGAACGGAAGCAGCAGAGCGAATTCAGGAGAAAGCTCAACGCTTGGAAGAACGGTTAAGTCAAGGGATTTTGGATGAAAATAGTTATCCTTATCTCAGCTTGCTAGAGAATTCGCTAGATTCATTTTTCTCGCTACTCGCTCCAGAAAGTTATGTCATTCTGGACGATCCCTTGCGTCTGAAGGAACAATTAGAGTTTCAACTTAAGGAACGCTTAGAAGAATATACTCAGGCCCTGGAAAAAGGGGAAGAATTTATAAGTCCAGAAGATCAATTTATAAATTATCCGGAAATTCTTGAATATGGAACAGGCCGTCCCTTTGTTCTTTTGTCCACACTTCCTCGTCAAATTCCCGGAGTCTCGCCACGTCAGATTTATAATCTTACAGCGCGCACATTAACAGGATTTATGGGTAAGACGGGTGTTTTAGCGGAGGAAATTGAGCATTGGCAGAAGATGGGATATATTGTTTCTTTATTTGCTGGGGATGAGGAACACGCGGAACGACTGATTCAAGGTTTAAGAGACCGTGGAGCAGTAGCTCAGCGTAAGAAATTAGAGGAGCCCATTCAAGTAGGTGGAGTTTATGTTTATGCTTATTCTTTAGATCAAGGTTTTGAATTGCCACTCAGTAAGCTTGTTATATTGAGCGAAGCAGAGATTTACAAAAGAGAGAGGAAAACGCCTGCCAAGCGGCCAGTGGTTAAAGAAACCAAGACAACAAGGCTTCAGTTCTCTGATCTCAAACCGGGTGATTATGTGGTTCATGTCCACCATGGTGTCGGGAGATTCTTAGGCATTGAAAGATTGGCAGTGAGTGGGGTTGAGAAAGATTATTTTACGGTTAAATATGCCGGAGAAGATCGCTTGTATGTTCCACTGGACCAGTTGAATTTGCTTCAGAAATATTTAGGTAGCGATGCTGAAGCCCTTCCAAAGCTCTATAAACTGGGCGGAAATGATTGGAAGAAAGTAAAGAATAAGGCGAAGAGCTCTATTAAAGAGATGGCCATTGATTTAGTGAAGCTTTATGCTGAACGGGAGGCTGTTCAGGGATTTGCTTTTTCCCCAGATAATGTCTGGCAACAGGAATTTGAAGAAAAGTTTCCCTATGAGGAGACGCCGGATCAACTGAAAAGTATTCAAGAAGTCAAACACGATATGATGCGTCTAAGACCTATGGATCGTCTGCTTTGTGGAGATGTCGGTTATGGGAAGACGGAGGTCGCATTACGAGCAGCATTTAAGGCAGTGATGGACAGCAAACAGGTTGCCGTCTTGGTTCCTACTACGATTCTTGCTCAGCAGCATTTCAATACATTTAGGGAGAGGTTTACGGGTTATCCTGTAACGATCGAAATGCTCAGTCGTTTTCGTACAGCGAAGGAACAAAAAGTGATCATTCAAGGTCTCAAAGAGGGAAATATCGATATTATTGTGGGTACCCATCGCCTCATATCAGATGCCGTTAAATTTAAAGATCTAGGACTTTTGGTTATCGACGAAGAACAACGTTTCGGGGTAACGCATAAGGAAAAGCTCAAGACGTTAAAGGCGAATGTGGATGTTCTTACCCTTTCTGCAACTCCTATTCCGCGGACCTTGCATATGTCACTCGTGGGTGTTCGGGATATGAGTGTGATTGAGACTCCACCTGAAGACCGTTATCCTGTTCAAACCTATGTTGCAGAATTCCGGCCTGATCTTGTTCGTGATGCGATACGTCGGGAGATTCAACGAGGCGGGCAAGTATTTTTCGTGCATAATCGAGTGGAAGATATGGAACAAGTTGTCCATTTTTTGAGCCAACTCGTACCTGAAGTGCGTTTTGGAATAGCTCATGGACAGATGAGCGAGACGGTGCTGGAAAAGGAAATGATCTCCTTTCTTGAGCATGAAAATGATGTTCTTGTTTGTACGACAATTATTGAAACAGGCTTAGATATGCCGAATGTAAATACCTTAATTATTGATGAGTCAGACCGCTTAGGGTTAGGTCAGCTTTACCAGTTACGGGGACGGGTTGGACGTTCGAATCGTAAAGCCTACGCTTATTTCCTCTATAAGCCGCAGAAGGTTCTGACTGAAGTGGCAGAAAAACGACTTGCAGCAATACGGGAATTTACAGAATTCGGCTCAGGACTTAGAATTGCCATGCGAGATTTAGAAATTCGCGGAGCGGGAAATTTAATTGGAGCCCAACAACATGGACAGTTAGCAGCGGTTGGGTTTGAACTTTATAGCCAAATGCTTAAAGAAGCTGTCCTAGAGATCAAGGGAGAAAAGGTCGAGGATAAAATTGAGCCTAGTATTGAGGTTCAAGTGGATGCGTTTATACCTGATGAATACATTGCTGATCGCCAGGTCAAAGCCTCACTTTATCAGCGATTGGTGATGATCTCTGCAGAAGAGGAACTCAGTGACATGGTGGATGAATTGATTGATCGTTTTGGTAATCCGCCTCGTGAAGTGGAAAACTTATTGAAAATTATCCGAATTAAGTGGATTGCTGCAGGATTAAAAATTCAACAGATTCAACAGCTAAAACAACAAGTACTCCTCAAATTTGCTTCTGATCCTGGACTAACGGGAGAGAAATTGATGACGGTTGCTACAGGGTCTCCGTTCCCAGTCTCCTTTGGGACGACAGGAGAAGGTAATTTGGAGATTAAAGTCCGGTTACGTTCAATGGGACAAGAGGAGATTTTAGATGCAATCCAACGCGTTATCTTGGTATTTAATGGTATTGCTTCAGAGGTATAGCCCTGTTATAATGGCAATTGATGGATTTTGAAAGGGTGTGTCATTATGAAAAAATTCCGGGCAAGTTTAGTTGCCGGAGTCTTAGTATTAGCATTAAGTTTAACGGGATGTTCTTCTTTGGGTGGTGAAAAATGGGTAGCCAAGGTTAATGGAGATACAATTTCCTTAACAGACTATAATACCCGGACTGCGGATGTCCAAAAAGCCTATGAGCAACAAGGTATGAGCTTTGATTCCGAGCAAGGGAAATCGTCTTTGAAACAAATTCAAGGTGAGATTTTGAATAGTATGATTGGCTCGGTTTTAGTGAGTCAAGACGTTAAAAAGCAGGGCTTAGATCTGGAATCTACAGAAGTAAAGACTGCAGAAGACAATATTAAGAAACAGTTTCAGGATGATACACAATATCAAGACTGGCTGAAGCAACAGGCGATGACGGCTGACGACGTGAAGCGCTATTTAGCGTTATCCAATTATGTAACGAAGGATGTTAAGGTTACGGACGGAGAAATCAAACAATACTTTGACAGTAATCAGGATAAGTACGGAGGTCAAGCGGAACAGGTCAAAGCCAGTCATATTTTGGTTAAGACTGAGGAGGAAGCCAATGCAATTATTGCTCAACTTCAGAAGAGTACTAACCTTAGTACAGACTTTGCGCAGTTAGCAAAAGAGAAGTCTACTGAACCAGGAGCCGCAGATTCGGGCGGACAGCTGGGCTACTTTGCTGCAGGTTCGATGGTTCCAGAATTTGAGAAAGCGGCTTTTGCTCAAAAGGTAGGGACCATCTCGACAACACCTGTGAAGACAGATTTCGGGTATCATGTTATTTTTGTTGAGGATCATAAGCAAGCGGTAAAGGCAGATTTTACGAAGGTGAAGGATCAAGTGGCTAGCGATGCACTAAATAATGCTAAAGGGTTGAAATTTGAGACGTATTTTAATGACTTAAATCAGAAAGCCACGATTGAATACGCAAGTGGATATAATCCTCAAGATTTGACATCAACTCCTTCTACTTCTACCCCTTCAACGGGTACCTCCTCAACGGCTACGCCTTCAAAAAACCCCTAAGAAAAAATAAATAAGAACTTTAGTTGTCTAATTAAAAGAGAAGCTGTTGACCTTAAGTCAACAGCTTCTCTTTTATCTAGTGAGATCGCTAAAATCACCTTATTTCTTTAGTTATGGAAAAAAATGAATAATAGAGATTCGGGAGATATATACTATCAATGAAGTTATCACATGCGAAATTACCGAATAAACAAGGTGTTTCGCCTCAATAAACGGAAAAGGATGGGTTAGTTTACCTCGTCCGTAACGGCTGTAGTGAACTATAGGTTCGCAAACGACAATAAAGGAGGGAAGAGCGTCCATGAAAGCAACAGGCATTGTAAGAAGAATTGATGATCTTGGTCGTGTTGTTATTCCAAAGGAAATTCGTCGGACACTTCGTATAAGAGAGGGAGATCCACTTGAGATTTTTGTGGATCGCGATGGTGAAGTGATTCTGAAGAAGTATTCACCTATTGGTGAGCTCGGCGATTTTGCCAAGGAATATGCGGATTCCCTTTATGAAGCTACAGGACATATTGCCTGTATTGCGGACCGTGATGTAATAATCGCAGTCTCAGGCGCTTCAAAAAAAGAGTACTTAAATAAGCCGATCTGGGCAATCCTAGAGCAAGCAATGAATGACCGCAAGACGATTCATCTGAAAGCTGGAGAAACAGCAAAAGGGATGGAGGATGATGACGAGCAGGCAAAGTCCACGACTCAGGTTGTTGCTCCAATTATTGCAGAGGGAGATCCGATTGGTGCAGTCGTTTTGATGTCTAAGGATCCCAATGTTAAGATGGGAGAGCTAGAGCTTAAGTTAGTGGAGACAGCAGCAGGTTTTCTTGCGAAACAGATGGAACAGTAGAAGATAAAGAGCATAGCAAAAGATGTAAAGCACCATAACTTCGCTTTACATCTTTTTATTTTATAGGACTCTATGCAGAACATAAACGTTGGCTAACTAATTAGGCAACTAAGGTTAGGATATGATAGAATATCAGCCGGGAGGTGAACTTAGTGAAAAGTACTTTACATGTTCTTGGCTTAGGCCCGGCAGGCTTAGAAAGCATGACGCTTGGCACCTATCGTCTAATCCTGTCTGCGGATAAAGTTTTCGTTCGTACCTTCAGTCATCCGTGTGTTCAGGATTTGCTTCGTGAAGGGGCTAAGTTGGAATCCTTTGATGAATACTATGAGCAGGGAGAATCTTTTGAAGAGGTTTACGAAAAGATTGTCAGACGCTTGGAAACGGAACTGAAGAAGCATGTCGAAGTCATTTATGCTGTACCCGGTCATCCAGCAGTGGCTGAGCGGAGTGTTCAATTGATTGTGGACAAGCTTAGCCTACAATTTAATGTCCTTCTGCATCCTTCAGTCAGCTTTTTAGATTCGATTTTTACAGCCGTTCCGTTGGATCCCATTCAAGGGGTGTTGATACGTAACTACGATGCGTTAAAAGGCTCTGGATTAACGGGGAAGGAGTGGCTTATTATTCCCCAAGTCTATAGTTCTTTCATTGCCTCAGATGTAAAACTGGATCTAATGGATGTTTATCCTGATGAAGCTCCCGCGATAATTGTTCAAGCTTTAGGGACTCCAGAGCAGGTGGTTCAGAAGGTTAAGTTGTACGAACTGGATCATCAGAAGTTCGATCATTTGACGACTGTCCTTGTTCCACCCCATAAGGATGTCATTTCAATGGTTAAGCTTCAAGACGTGATGAGGACTCTCCGTGCCCCAGGGGGTTGCCCGTGGGATCGAGAACAAACCCATGAAACGCTAAAACCTTATTTGATCGAAGAAAGTTATGAGGTTTTAGAAGCCATTGAACAGAAGGATATGTATAATTTAACGGAAGAATTGGGAGACTTACTATTACAGGTCATATTTCATGCGCAACTTGCGCATGAGGCAGAGGAGTTTGAATTTGATGACATATTAAGAGGGATTATACATAAATTGATTCATCGCCATCCTCATGTTTTTGGCGACGTTCATGTCGATAATTCAGAAGAGGTTCTGCAGAACTGGGAAGAAATTAAGAAACAAGAAAAAGGGGAAGAACGAGCAAAGGGATGGTTCCATTTCCCTCAAGCTTTACCTGCTCTAATGCTCGCAACTAAAACTCAGAAAGCCGTTGCAAAAGTTGGATTTGATTGGCCAGACCAGGAAGGACCTATAGCAAAGGTCCGGGAAGAAATCCAAGAACTTCAGGAAGCTATGGAGTCTGGTGAGGGGATTCAGGAGGAATTTGGAGATATCCTATTTGCTCTTGTTAATTTAGCCCGCTTTCTAAAATTAGACCCCGAAGATTCTCTACGAAAGGGCGTCCATAAGTTTCAGAATCGCTTTGAGAAAATGGCAGAGCTGGCCTTTGACAATGGGGAGAAATTGGAAAATATGACTCTGGAAGAGATGGATTTTTATTGGGAAAAGGCAAAAATCTATGAAAAAAGTGGAAAGTTTATTGAAACTTAGGAAATTTAGCAGGAGTTTAGTTATTTATCGCGAAATATAACGCGGAATACTTAATACAAATTTGGGAGGGAATCGTTTTGAATAAGGCAGATCTTGTAGCTATGGTAGCTGAAAAAACCGATATGTCAAAGAAGGATTCGGAAAAAGCAGTTAACGCGGTATTTGGTGCTATTGAAGAGGCACTCGCAAAGAATGATAAGGTCCAACTCGTTGGTTTTGGAACTTTTGAAGTCAAAAACCGTGCTGAACGTACTGGCCGTAACCCTCAAACTAAGGAAAGCATTATTATTCCTGCTTCTAAAGTTCCTAGCTTCAAAGCGGGTAAAGCCCTTAAGGATGCAGTTCAACTTTAATTTTTAATCAAGCATTCATGGCTTAATAAAAATGCGAAATCAGGTTCTTTGAACCTGATTTTCGTTTATGTCGAATAACAGAGGTAAGAATATGCGAATTGATAAATATTTAAAAGTCTCGCGCTTGATCAAACGGCGTACTGTTGCCAAGGATATCTGTGAGGGTGAGAAAATTCAACTCAATGGCAAGACAGCAAAACCTTCAGCCGATGTTAAATCTGGGGATAAGATCACGATTGAAATCGGAAATCATATCTTAGAAGTTCAGGTGCTCTCTACTCCTAACAGTGTTAAGGCGAATGAAGCTCATCTCTTGTATGACGTCATACGGGATGAAAAACGAACGATAGCAGAAGATCAATTTTAGATTTTAAAGGGGCTGTTTTGCGACAGTCCCTTTTTTGTGCGATCTAGACTACACGCTTTTCTTTCCCGTTTTGAAGTCTAAAGGACAGTCTTTCAGAATAACGTTTAAGAAGAAAAGGAAGAGGGGGCTGAACAGGGTGGATAAAAATGCGGATAAAGTTCACCGGCTAACCATGAATAACAGGGAGACTCTTTCCCTGACGGGAGCAATTAAGGTTCAGTCGTTTGACCCTAAAGAAATTGCACTTGAAACAGTTCAAGGAATGATGACCATTAAAGGAGAGAAGCTAGGAATTAAACATCTGGATCTTAAAGAAGGACTTGTGGAAATTGAGGGATTTATTGAGGCGATAGTTTATCCTCGTCAAGCGGGCGGCTCACGAGGAAATTTATGGGGCCGAATTTTCCGCTAAGAGGAGGAGAGTAAGATATCAGAGTTTCAAGCTTTTTTCTGGATTGTGATGGCCGGAGTTGTGGTGGGTGTATGTTTTGATTTTTATCGTTCCCTTCGGCGTTATTTGAGATGGGGGCGTGTCAGCACTTGGGCTGGTGATCTGCTTTTTTCTTTAATTACTTTAGTTATTCTTTTTCGCTTTTTTCAACGGGCGAATGCTTTGGATTTTCGAATTTACATCTTATGGGGAAGTATTTTAGGGCTTTTTCTCTATCTTCGGCTTTTGAGTAGAGTCCTTATTAAAGGGTATCTTCAGCTTTTTCGTTTATTTTCTTATCTGTTTTGGTTGTTAAGGCAAGGTTTAAGAATCCCGGTTAGGGGAGTCTTTATCCTGATGCGCCCACCTTATGCCCTCTTGCATTGGTTCAGCTTTCTGGTCTATCGTATCCTGGAAGCGGTGTTAGCTCAACCTCTTAGGCAAACAAGAGCGCGACTCTATAATTACTGGAATACGTTATTTTCGCCTAGGACTAAAGGGTAGAAATTACCAAAAGGGATTGATTCCTTATTTATCACTCTGTATAATGTAATTGTCCACAGATTGTAGTTTCTTTGTCCGTAATTTGTCCGTGATTTGTCCACAGGTTACCCACAGCCTGTGCATAACTTCCTGAACTCTGTGGATATTCGCGACAGCAAGGGTGAGTCGAATGCATTTTGAAATTCGAGGTTTAGAGAAATTAAGCTTCCGAGAGCGTCAAGCGGTGGTTCTTAAAGAAAAGGGGCTCTCAACCGATCAAATTGCTAAAAGATTGCATCTTAGTGCAAGCTCGGTCGCAACTTTGTTAGCGCGTGCTAAAGGAAAAGGGTATGAAATCGTTTGCATTATACCTGAGTCAGAAATCGGTCTGGGAGGGAATGACTTCGATGAAGAAGATTCAGAAGATGAATAAGTCCAGGCCTAATATCAGCTCCCAAAAAAAGAAACCGAAATTCAATTTCGCCGCTTTTATCCTGTTTGCCTTTGTAGCAACGGTTTTAGTAACGTCAGGATGGCAGCTTTATCAACTTCAACATCAGGTTAATGGGAAGATAGCCCAGATCGAGGGAGAGAAACAGGAACTTCTTAAGGAAAAGTCTGGACTAGAATCTGAGATTGTTAGGCTGAATACGCCGAGTTATGTTGAACAGCTAGCACGAGAGCAGTTAGGGTTGGTCAGAAAAGGGGAAATAATGATTTCTCCTAAAGAGCAGTAAAAATTTGTTAATGAACAATAGCCTTGTTATCTTGACAGTTCTCTTGTGACACAGATATAATAAAGTCAAATATCGAGACTATCACAAGGAGGAGTTTGCTTCGTATGGCCATTGCGGTTGGCAGCATTGTTGAAGGAGTGGTAACGGGTATCACCAATTTTGGAGCTTTTATAGAGCTACCAGATAAGGTCACTGGACTCGTACACATCTCGGAAGTAGCAGATGCTTATGTAAAAGATGTTAGGGATTATCTCAAGGAACAGGATCATGTAAAAGTTAAAGTGATCCATGTCGATGAGAATGGGAAGATTGGATTATCAATTAAACAAGCCAATCCTAGTACTCGCTCAAATCGTGAACGACGTCAACCCACTGTGTCTTTTGAAGATAAAATGGCTAAATTCATTAAAGACAGTGATGAGCGTCAATTAGATTATCGTCGCGCGACAGAATCTAAGCGGGGCGGACGGGGTTCCGGTCGGTACTAAGGAATATATGGATGTGGTTTGAAACGCTGGGTGAAACCCGGCGTTTTTTGCATTACCCAGACAATAATGCAAGCTCAGTTCAGCGAAAGCCGAGTTTTCTTTACTCCTTACCAAGAATTTTCGGTTATCCTAAGGTTAATGCAGGATCACGTCGAAAGTTGTTAATCTGAGGTGACCTCACTAGACAAGCTTCTCCAAAGAAATCCGCTATAATGTTTACATAAATTGGTAAGAAGGTGACGTTATGGCGGAATGGGCATCATTAAAAGCTAACGGTTTGCGCAGGGACAAGCTTGCTTGGGGGGGGCAGCTTGTTTGGCAGACATTACTCGGCTGCCTTGTGGCGAGAGGAAGTATTTTAGAGGTATACCCTTTTGGAATTGCTTTTGGGGCCGCCCTTTTGCTGAATGGGCAGAAGGGGGTATCCTTAGGCTTAATTGGAGTTGCGTTGGGAACTCTGTCCCTAGTTTTCAACGACTTAGTCGGAACTTTGCAGATCCTTCTCATTTTAACAAGTTTGATTTTAATCGTTCCTATTTTGCGTGGGAAAAAAAGAGAAGGAGCCTATTTGGGGATAATAACTGCGCTTGTCTGTGGCGTGATCTCTTATTTGATTTTAAGCCTCTCACAATCTAATCTAGAAATGGGAATGAAGAGCGTCCTACTGAGTCTTTTTTCCGGAGCCTTAGCGGTCGTTTTTTGGTTCGCACTTCGTAATCAGGAGGCACTTTGGCGAGGTGAATTTACTCGCGAGCAAGGTACTGCCTGGTTGGTTCTACTTGTAGGCATAATTAGTGGTTTGCAAGGCGTAAAAATTGGAGAGATTAATCTCGTCGTTACGGTTTTGAGTTTCTTTATCCTTTTTGTTGCCGAGCGGTTTGGAGCAGGGCCTGCAGCTGGGGTGGGTGTAATGCTTGGTTTTTTGCCACATCTTCAGCTTAATGCCCAGAACTTAATGGAGGCGGGTATTTATGGGCTAGCAGGGTTTGGAAGTGGAGCCTTCAAAAAATTGGGGAAACTAGGGATTGGAATCGCCTTTACAGGCGTGATTTTAATGTTAACGGTTTCTTTACGCCCAGAGGCGGTTTATCCACAACTTGTTTCATCAGCTCTCGCACTCTTGCTGTTTTTGTTCTTTCCAAGTGCTCCACCTCAAACTAACTTTCTAAAATCAAAGCCGATGCCTGAAGTAGAAAGTACAGTGACGAAGGTTAAAACTGTTGCCGAGATTTTTGAACAAATTGCGTATAGTGCCCAGGCAGCTGAAGCTGAGGTTCACCATTCGAAACCTGATATCCCCGAACTCATGAATGTTCTAGTTGAGCGGGTTTGTAAAACGTGCCCAACGATTGAAACGTGTTGGACACGAGAATTTTATAAAACCTATCATTTTTTATTTAATCTCTTTGAAGAAGTTGAGCGTGCGGAAGAGCTTAATCCTAAGGACCTGCCTCTTGAGTGGAAGCGCCATTGTGGCCGATTGAAGGAAATGGTCTTAGGTGTTCAGTTTATTTTGGAACATGAAAAAAGTTTAGAGGGCTGGAGAGCTCGTTTGGCGGCGAATCAAGATGCTCTGTCCCGGCAATTCCAAAGCGTTTCTCAAGTTATGGGGCATCTTGCTAAAGAACTCAACACAAGGCATAATCTTGAACAGGTAAAGTATTCTGGTGTGGCTCGACGTCGTCGGGAGTTTTTGGATATGGGAGTTGCGTCTTTTACCAAAAGTGGGAATGCCATGAGCGGAGATAACTATGCTTCTTTGGCTTTTTCACCGACTGAGCATGCGGTGATTGTCAGTGATGGTATGGGAGTGGGGGATAGTGCAGCAAAATTAAGCGCTACAGCCTTGAGCCTTTTGGAACAACTTCTGAATACGGGTTTTGAACCCGAAGGAGCAATCCAAGCTCTGAATTCGATTTTAGTTCTGAGGTCACCAGAAGAGAGTTTTGTAACTATTGATATGGCTATCCTTGATCTTGAGAGCAATGGACTACGACTCGTTAAAGTCGGGGCATGCCCTTCTTACATTAAAGGAATAAAAGGAGTGCGTGTACTGGAGACATCAAGTTTACCTGCTGGAATACTAAACCATATTGATATCCCTGTTTTGGAGGAAGAGTTCTTACCTGAGGAGGTCCTAGTTTTGGTGACGGATGGGATTCAGGATTTGCATAAAGATGGAACAGACTGGTTGAAATCCTATTTAGAAAATCAGGAAATTACATCTTCGCAAGAGCTTGCCCAACAAATCGTGAGTGAGGCTCGGCGCTCAAGCGCAGATGATATGTTTGATGATGGTGTGGTTCTTATTATTCGTAAAAAATGGGTAGATTAATGGTACACTAAGAGGAAAGGACCTTTGGGGGAGAACGAACATGATTTATGAAAAGATGAGGCAGTCCGTTTTGCCACTCCTTATTCCTCCACATTCACGAATTCTTGTAGCTGTTTCTGGTGGCCCGGATTCAATGGCTTTAAGTCATGTTTTATGGAGATATGTTCATGAAATGAGTGAACAGGGGATTTCGTTGGTTCTAACCCATGTCCATCATGGCCTTCGCCAAGAGTCAGATGAGGAAGCCGTAATGGTTAAAGAAATGGCTAAACGTTGGGAAGTCCCATGCGTGGTTCATCGGTTTGATGCTCAAGCCTATGCTCAAGCTACAGGGCAGTCGTTTGAAACAGCTGCTCGAGAATGGCGCTATGCTCGCTGGAATGAAGATATGATTGAATACAAGTGTGACTTACTCGCAACAGCCCACCATTTGGGAGATCAAGCAGAAACGGTTCTTTATCGCCTTCTTCGGGGAAGCGGTACGGCTGGGTTAGCAGGGATTTATCCTCGTAAGGGAAAGATTATCCGTCCTTTTTTAAACTTTAAGAAAGAGGATGTTCTGGACTATTGTCAGAGGGAACATATTCCTTATGCTGTAGACTATACTAATTTTCAACCTCTTTTCGTACGTAATCGCATTCGCTTAGAGTTATTGCCTGAGTTAAAGCAGAGTTATAATCCGAAAATTTTAGAGGCAATTGGGAGAACGGCTGAAGTTCTGCGCTGGGATGAGGAATATTTAGAACAGCAAACAGATAAGGCTTGGGAAACCTATTGCCTATTTTGCGAATTCGACCAAGTTCAATTGAGCAGGGAGGTATTCCAGGAACCCAAGGCCATTTTTTCTCGCCTGGTTCGTCGGGCTGCAGCTCGGGTCACAGGTGAGCCACGAGGTCTTGGGTTTACCTATGTGCAACAGATTTTAGAATCAAATGGACAAATAGGATGGAAGCAAGACTTACCTCAGTTCAGGGTACATATTCGCTACGAAGGAATTTTGTTTTTGAGGAAGGCCAATAGAGAAAAGATAAATCATGAAGAGTGGTCTGCTGGAGAAGACGGAGTAGAGTGTAGTGAGACACTCATTACCATGGGTGAATGGAGTAAATTGAGAGGCTTTGGTGTTTGGGCAGGGATTTTTCCGAGTGAAGAGTTTGATGATCAAGCCGTAATAAATAATAATATTATTGCTTGGGCTGATTTTGACCGAGAAAAATTGTCAAGACTACAAGAAGATCTTGTTTTTCGTTCCCGTAGATCCGCAGATACGCTCTGGATTCAGGGAATAGGACATAAATCCCTTAAAAAAGTTTTTCAAGAAGCTAAAATTAATTCTGAAGAGCGCGGGAGGATCCCATTGTTAGCCTCTGGAAGCCAAATTCTCTGGATTCCGGGTGTCAAGCAAAGCGATTCTTGCCGATCGGGAATACAGCCCAAAGTTAGAGTAATTATCCAAGCGCAAAACCTGGGATAAGCCAGGTTTATAACGCGTTTCGATTCGTTGTAAAAGCTACGTACTCGTGGTACAATATGTAATATTGCTTCGAAAATGAGGCGGTTTTTCCATCCATTAGAGGGGAGGACCTTGAGGTTGAAGTTTTTTAAAAATGCAGCAATTTACCTATTTATTATCGTTTTGGCCATATTGTTAATTAAATGGGCTAATCCACCAGTCACCGATATCTCACAAATGGATTATACCAGTTTTAGTAAGGCCATTGTTGCGGATCAGGTACAGGACGTTAACGGGATTACAGACCGAAGTGTCACGACTTACACAGTGAATATGAAAGATGGCAATAAAAAGAAAGTCATCGGACCATTAGGAGATGAAGTTCTTCTACAGGATATGGTTGAGCATAATGTTCCTTATAATTTGGAGCAGCCAGTAGAAGCACCTTGGTGGACGAGCTTACTCAGCACCTTAGTGCCGATGCTTCTCATCGTAGGTATATTCTTTTTCATGATGCAACAGTCCCAGGGTGGTGGAAACCGGGTCATGCAATTTGGGAAGAGTCGAGCGCGTCTGGTTGGTGACGAGAAAAAGAAGGTCACCTTTGAGGATGTTGCTGGAGCCGATGAGGTTAAAGAGGAATTACAAGAAGTCGTAGAATTTCTGAAATTCCCGAAAAAGTTCAATGAGTTAGGAGCAAAGATTCCAAAAGGTGTTCTCCTTTTTGGACCTCCTGGAACAGGGAAAACGCTGCTGGCACGGGCAGTTGCCGGGGAAGCAGGAGTTCCGTTTTTTAGTATTAGTGGCTCTGATTTTGTGGAAATGTTTGTCGGAGTTGGAGCTTCCCGGGTTCGTGATCTATTTGAGCAAGCGAAAAAGAATGCTCCCTGTATTGTTTTTATTGACGAAATTGATGCGGTCGGACGCCAACGGGGTGCTGGTTTAGGTGGCGGACATGATGAACGGGAACAAACCTTAAATCAGTTGCTCGTTGAGATGGATGGCTTTAATGGTAATGATGGAATTATCATTATTGCAGCAACGAATCGCCCCGATATTTTGGATCCAGCCCTTCTTCGTCCTGGACGGTTTGACCGTCAAGTATCGGTTGATGTACCCGATGTCAAAGGTCGTGAAGAGATCCTTAAGGTACATGTTAAAGGTAAACCCATCAGCCAAGATGTTGAACTCAGCGTATTGGCTCGCCGTACTCCTGGATTTACCGGAGCAGATCTCGCAAACTTAGTCAATGAAGCAGCCTTACTTTCTGCACGACGGAATGACAAAGAGATCAAAATGTTGGCAATGGAAGACTCGATCGAACGAGTTATTGCGGGTCCAGAGAAGAAAAGCCGTGTAATTAGTGAATTTGAAAAGAAACTTGTGTCCTATCACGAAGCAGGGCATGCCCTTGTAGGGGACTTGTTACCCCATACCGATCCGGTTCATAAAGTATCGATTATTCCTCGCGGACGTGCGGGTGGATATACGCTATTATTACCTAAAGAAGATCGGAATTATATGACCAAATCTCAGCTTCTTGATCAAATCACGATGTTATTGGGAGGGCGAGTGGCTGAAGCCTTAGTTTTACATGAAATCAGTACGGGTGCTTCGAATGACTTAGAACGGGCAACGGGTTTGGTTCGCAAAATGATTACCGAATTAGGAATGTCTGATGAAATCGGGCCGCTGACCTTTGGGCAAAAGGAAGGACAGGTCTTCCTCGGAAGAGATATTGGTCGAGATCGGAATTATAGCGAAGCTGTAGCCTATTCGATTGACAAAGAAGCTCGACGGATTATTGATGAGTGTTATCATAAAGCGCAAAACCTACTTCAGGAGAATATGCCGAAGCTTGAAGTTATTGCCCAGGCCTTGATGAAGAAGGAAACTTTAGATACGAAAGAATTTGCTCAGTTAATGGCTCAGTTTGGCGAGCCTGACGAAGTTCAAGAACAGGAGATTACTTCAAATCAAGCTTCTGAAACGAATTAAAGAAGATAAAACGGTTAACTAAGGGGGAGACAGTGTGGAAAAAACGTTTATCATGCTTAAACCCGACGCCGTACAACGGGGGCTGGTGGGTCAAATCATTTCTCGCTTTGAGTCCAAGGGATGTAAACTGGTAGGTATGAAGCTCATCAAGGTCAATCGTGACGTAGCGGAACAGCATTATGCAGAGCATAAAGGTAAATCTTTTTTTGAACCCACTGTCAATTATATAATGTCCTCTCCTGTTGTAGCCATGGTTTGGGAAGGGAAAAATGTCGTTGTAATTGCCCGGGAACTAATGGGGGCAACGAATCCTGTCAGTGCAAATCCGGGAACGATTCGGGGCGCTTATGGAATGGATATTAGTCGTAATATTATCCATGGTTCGGATTCAGAGGTAAGTGCGAAACGAGAAATTGCTCTTTATTTTCAGCCGGGGGAGATTCTGGAATATCCCAAGGCCGGAGAAGAATGGCTTAGCGAATAAAGCAGTGTGTTAAGAGGAGAGGACACCGCGTGCGGTGTCCTCTTAGCTTTTCAGAAAATATTTTTGAGATAAAATGATCAATTTTAAGGAGGACACCGGTATGACGTTGACCAAGAAGGGTAAATTTTTAATAGCAATGGCATCTTGTATTGTTGGGTTGCTATTTGTTATCCTCTTGAAGACGACTGGAGCTCAAGGTGTCCAAAATACAAGAACGGATACTGTAGTACCCAGTCTCATTCAGGTTGAACAAGAAAATCAACAACTCGCCAATGAGAATGAAAAATTAAAACAGGAACTGAGCCAATATAATGAAGGACAAAATGCAACTTTATTGACGCATCAACAACTTCAGAAAGCGAAAACAAATGCAGGATTGACAGAGGTTAAAGGCCTAGGCGTTCGGATTACACTCGACGACGCAAAGACATTTAGTAATCCAAGTGATGATCCCAATTACTATCTCATTCATGAGGAGTATATTCGTCAGATAGTGAACTGGCTTTGGAATGGCGGCGCAGAAGCTATCGCGGTAAATGGGCAACGGATTACAAGTACTACTGAGATCTTTTGTAGTGGGTCTTATATTCAGATTAATGGTACACGGCAGATGGCACCCTATATTATTGAAGCTGTCGGGAGCCAGCATAATCTTCAATCTGCACTTAAGTTCTATTTTTGGGATCGACTTGGGGAATACCAAGAGCAGTATGGAATTACACGTAATCTTGAGGCGCCCACTGAAACGTTAACGATACCTGCTGGACAGCCCAAAAAAATTCAATTCGCTGAGCCGGTGAAGGGAGGTTAATTATGGGGAAGAAAGTTTTGACCATATCGGTGACTTGTGTATCGGTTGCTTTAGGTTTTTTGATCGCACTATCGATTCAAACCCAAAAAGATGTTGAAGCATTGGATCAGATTCAAACCCAACGTTTATCTTCAGTTAAAAATCTTCTCACCGATGCGCAAACGGAGAGTCTTCGGCTAAAAGAAGAGCATAACAATTTAATGGCTCAATTGGATGAAGCACGTAATCAAGGGGGAACAAGCCCAGCCCTGCTAGCTCAGCTCGACCAGTATCGAATGATAGATGGGACGGTAGCGGTACAAGGTCCGGGAATCGCGATTTCCATTGATGATCGACAACAAGATCATAAAACTGTTTTTCCTTTAACAACAGATGACTTGATGGCGATAGTTAATATTCTCAAATTCGCGGGTGCTGAAGCGGTGAGTATTAATGGACAACGACTCGTTGCTCCTACAGCGATTGTGATGAGCGGAAGCACAAAATTAATTAATCAAGTCCCCATTACCCGAGCAGAAGGAATGCCTTATGAGATCTTAGCGATTGGTAATCAAGATCAACTTGTGGATTACTTCAGTAAGCTTGAAGCACAAGGGTTAAAGCAATCGGGTATTTCGGTAAGTATTGTTCGTAAGAATGTAGAAATTCCCTCCTATAAAAGCACTTATAATGTGGGGAGTGGAAGTTAAAAAATAATTAATTAAAAATTTTCAAAAAATTTACATTATACTTGCAGGGAAAAAACATTTTACTCTCGAATAGTATTATATAATGAATTCGATAAAGAAATAAGGGAGTGGAGAAATGAAAAGCGACATCGAAATTGCCCAAGAAGCCACAATGAAACCGATTATGGAAGTGGCCAGCACACTTGATCTTTTGGAAGATGAGATTGAATTGTATGGCAAATACAAAGCTAAAATTACACTTAGTGCCTTCGATCGTCTAAAAGATAAGCCTGAAGGCAAGCTTATCTTGGTGACTGCTATCAATCCAACTCCGGCAGGAGAAGGAAAAACAACCACGACTGTTGGTTTAGGTCAGGCTATGGCCAAGTTAGGGAAGAAATCGATGATTGCCTTGCGTGAACCCTCCCTAGGACCTTGCTTTGGAATTAAAGGCGGAGCTGCAGGCGGTGGATATGCGCAAGTTGTACCGATGGAAGACATTAACCTGCATTTTACAGGTGACTTCCATGCGATTACCACAACTCATAATCTGTTGGCCGCTTTATTAGATAACCATATTCAACAGGGAAATCTCCTTAATATTGATCCCCGGCAGGTCGTCTTCCGTCGTGTTTTAGATATGAATGATCGTGCCCTTCGTAAGATCGTCGTTGGCCTGGGTGGACGTACTGAGGGAGTTCCCCGGGAAAGTGGGTTTGATATTACAGTTGCTTCGGAAATCATGGCTATCCTTTGCCTATCTAAAGATTTGATGGATTTGAAAGAGCGCTTCGGTCGGATTGTTGTTGCCTATACATACGAGGGCAAGCCAGTTACAGCCCATGATCTTGAGGCTGAAGGATCAATGGCCTTGCTCATGAAAGACGCAATCAAACCGAACCTTGTTCAAACCTTAGAGAATACGCCAGTCTTCATCCATGGTGGACCGTTTGCTAATATTGCCCATGGTTGTAATAGTATTGTTGCTACCAAAATGGCCTTGAAACTTGCGGAATATGTTGTTACGGAAGCGGGTTTTGGTGCTGATCTTGGTGCTGAGAAATTCTTTGATCTTAAATCTCGCTTTGCAGGTTTGAAACCGGCCGCAACAGTGATTGTAGCTACCGTTAGAGCGTTAAAGATGAATGGTGGCGTAGCCAAAGAAGATTTGGGGGCAGAAAATCTTGAGGCTCTAGCTAAGGGAATCGTTAACCTAGAGAAACATATTGAGAACATTGGTAAATTTGGAGTTCCTGCTATCGTGGCGATTAATCGCTTCCCCTCTGATACCGAGGCTGAGTTGGAATTTATTGCTCAACGTTGTCGTGAATTGGGTGCTGAATTTGCGCTTTCTGAAGTATTTACTAAGGGTGGCGAAGGTGGAATTGAGTTAGCCAATAAAGTACTCAATATCGTGGATAATAAAGAATCTAACTTTAAAGTCCTTTACGAACTGGATCAGCCGATTGAAAGCAAAATGGAGAAGATTGCTAAAGAAATCTACGGTGCGGATGGAGTCAACTTCACGAAAGAAGCTCAAAAGGATATCAAAAAGTATACCGAAATGGGTTATGGAAATATGCCAGTTTGTATGGCGAAAACCCAATATTCACTGAGCGATGATCCTGCTCTGTTAGGTCGTCCGACTGGATTTATGATCACGGTTCGTGAAGTTCGTCTCTCTGCAGGCGCAGGTTTCTTAGTTGCGATTACCGGTGCAATTATGACCATGCCTGGCTTGCCTAAACGTCCGGCAGCCTTGAAAATGGATATCGACGCTGAAGGTAAGATTACCGGCTTGTTCTAATTAAACAATGATAGATTATATATAAAATCACAGATAAGCCTCGGATTATTCCGGGGCTTGTTTTTTGCACTATCGCAATGGTTTAGCTTGAATCGGTAGATAATATAAAGCAGGATTTTTTGTCATAAATCATAGAAATGATTATAATGGGCTTAGGTCTGAGGAGTGAGGGAGGGGAAAATATGGTTTCCGTACCCCGTGTTAATCGAATAATTGAAAATCCCCTATTTATTGAGTATTCTCACAAGAATAATCAGGCAGAGCAGAAAAGGGCTTTTTGTAAACACGGCTTCGATCATGGTTTAGCAGTAGCTCGGATTGCGTATATCTACCTGTTAGAGGACAAGAATACCTCATTATCTAAGGAAGTAGTCTATGCTGCAGCAGTGTTACATGATCTTGGAAGATGGCGTGAATATGAAACGGGAGAGGATCATGCATTATTTGGTGCGGATCTTATAAAGCCTATTCTTAGAGAATCTGGATTTACCCCTGGAGAAGTTGAGGTTATCACCCAAGGAATCCGTGAACATCGGCTTGATCCAGAAGGCGAATTAAGCCCATTAGGAAGAGCTTTAGCCTATGCAGATGACTGGGCTCGTGATTGTCGGAGCTGTAGGAGCCAAGTGGACTGCTATAAATATTCAGGTGAAATGGATGAAATTAAGAGTTAGGGAGCATTATGGAAATACATAAGGAGGATCATGGGAATGAAGGATTTCCGAATTCGCTGGATTAAGCTGGATAGTGTTGAGGAGGCTAAAAGAGCGATTACCCAAATTGGCTCAGATCCAGGCGGCGTGGGTCTTATGGCAGGAAAATCTATAGGGAGAGCTATAAAAATCGAGAATGTACCCATACATGTTGCCCATATTTTAAAACAAGAAATGCTATCTGTTGGTGGAGATGCGGCAGTTCATCGTGATGTTATCGTCCATAAGGTTGAAGCAACCGATGTCCTTCTTTTAGGGACCGTGAAGCAACTAGAACATCTTGCCCAGAAAATCTTAAGCCAACCGTTTGGGCTAAAGGAGTTAGGGCATCAGCTGAAGGCTGTGTTAAAGGGACTTGAACCTCATCAAGAAAGGACGTTGAATTGCAGAGGACGAGAGCTCGTATTAGGTAAGCGGACATTAGTCATGGGAATCTTAAATGTTACGCCTGATTCCTTTTCTGATGGAGGAAAATATGTGGATCTAAAACAAGCACTAAGTCAGGCAGAGCGAATGATCGAGGAGGGTGCGGATCTCCTTGATATTGGAGGAGAATCCACTCGTCCAGGAATAGTACCGATTAGTGCAGAAGAAGAATGGAGTCGGTTAGAAGCGGTTCTAAAGGAATTGATTCCCCGAATTTCCGTACCCATTTCAATTGATACTTATAAGGCAGAGGTTGCCGAAAAGGCCTTGGAAGCTGGCGTGCATATTATTAATGATATCTGGGGATTACAAGGAGACCCTGATATGGCTCGGGTCGTTGGAAGATATCATGCTCCAGTGATTGTTATGCATAATCAGGAAGGGACAAGCTATCATCAGTTAATGGGAGATATGATCTCTTTTTATAGACGGAGTATTCATTTAGCAGAGGAGAACGGACTCAGCGGGGACGAAATTATTGTGGATCCAGGGATTGGTTTTGGCAAAACTCGGGAGCAGGATCTAGAAGTAATGAGTCGGTTAGGCGAATTGAAGAATTTAGGGCATCCGATCTTATTGGCCGCTTCTCGCAAGCGAATGATTGGGAATGTTCTTGATTTACCAGTCGATCAGCGGGTTGAAGGAACGATTGCAACGAGCGTAGTAGGGGTAGCCGCCGGAGTCGATATGGTTCGGGTTCATGATGTCCTAGCCAATCGCCGCGCAATTGATATGTCAGATGCTATTTATCGGAAATTGAGGGGGAGAAACTTTGCAGGAGCGTGATGCAATCCATTTAAGAGGGCTGAAATTCCATGGTTATCATGGTGTAATGAGTGAGGAAAAGGTCCTGGGTCAGCAATTTATTGTCGATGTGGATTTGTATCGCGATTTAAAAAAGCCTGGATCCTCAGACCAGGTCGCAGATACAATTAACTATGCGGAAGTGTATCAACTCATTAAAACGATCGTGACTGGAGAGCCGTTTCATCTTTTGGAGCGGTTGGCGGAGGAGATTGCAGGTGAGATCCTAAATGGGTTTTCTTGTGAAGCGATTCGAGTCGAAGTCCATAAACCTCAAGCTCCAATCCCTGGTATTTTTGAAGACGCTTCAGTTGAAATTTGGCGGGAGAAATAAAATGAAAGCTTATTTAAGTATCGGAGGGAACTTAGGAGACCGAGGGCAAAACCTTACTGAAGTTTCTCGGAGAGTAAGGGAACATCCAAAGATTAAATTAACTAAGAAATCCTCAATCTATGAAACTAAACCGTGGGGAAAACTTGATCAACCGGACTTTTGGAATCAGGTACTGGAGATAGAGACGGAATTATCTCCGCTGGATTTACTTGATGTTTGTCAAAACATAGAAAATGAGCTCGGACGCAAAAGAATCGTTCATTGGGGTCCAAGAACTGTTGACATTGACATCCTAACTTATGATAATAGGGTGTATGAGAATGAACGACTCATTTTGCCTCATCCACGGATGGAGGAAAGAGCGTTTGTTTTAGTTCCATTAAGAGAAATCGCTCCAAAATTGATTCTCCCTTCAGGTTGTCGAGTTGAAGATGTCCAGGGAAATGGAGAAGTCCAAAAGTTAGTAATTGAGTAGTATTGGGATGGACAGACAATATCCCCAGTGGAGTTGTACTGGTAAAATTCATTCATTTGATGGTATAGACTGCCGCTTGGATCAATTTCGACCGAGACGGTGAAGGAAGCATGAAAAAATGAAGCACCTTCACACTTGGGGGGTGCTTTTTCTTATACATTGATCTAGGGAGGGGTTAGATGAAGTTCGGGATTATTGGTACAGGAATCGTGGGTACAGCGATTGCCGTCCGTTTGGAGGAGGCTGGCTATCAATGCCTTGGAGTAGCAACGCGAAGTGCTGCTTCTTACGAACGATTCCGTCAGTATTTAAACAAGGAAAGGATTCCCTTGGAGGAATGGGTTCCGGAGGCAGATCTGATTTTTATCACCACCCAAGATGGGATGATTCAATCAGTCGCTAAAAACTTAGCAGAGCGAAGACTCTATAGAAACGGTCAAATTTGGATTCATTGCTCAGGTTCTCAGAAAGCAGAAATCCTCAAGGACAACTCCTTTCTTCCGATTAAAACGCTTTCCATGCATCCGATACAAACGTTTGCTGATGTGGGTGAGGCCATAAAGCTTTTATCGGGGTCTCATTTTGGATTAGAGGGAGAAGCTATTGAGGAAGGAGCACAGATTGTACAAGATTTAGGAGGGATTCCCCATAAGTTAGACCCTGAGAAAAAGCCTCTTTATCATGCGGGGTCAGTTATGGTCTCCAACTATATCGTTGCCCTTGCAGATATGGCGGTTCAACTATTCGATTTGGCAGGGATCCCCAAGGAAGCTGCACTTCAATCGTTGATTCCTTTAATGCAAGGGACATTGCGTAATTTAGATAAGGTAGGTTTACCCCAAGCGTTAACTGGTCCGATTGCTCGGGGAGATAGTGAAGTTGTTCGTTCTCATCTTGAATGTATGCCATTAGAACTTGAGCAATCTTACCGGGCTCTTGGAATTTCGACCTTAGAGTTGGCCCAAACTAAGATGAAGCTCAACGGTAAGGAATACCCTAAGGAAAATTTACAGAAATTATACCAGTTATTAGTATTACAAGGAGGAAAGAAATAATCATGGAACGTGTTGAAAGAATTTCAGAAGTAAGGGAAATCGTTGCAGGGCAAAAGAAGAAAGGACTCCGTATTGCGTTAATACCAACAATGGGGTATTTACACCAAGGCCATTTGTCTCTGGTAAAACAGGCTAAGCAAGAGGGTACTTTTGTGGTGATGAGTATTTTTGTTAACCCTTTGCAATTTGGGCCGAATGAAGACCTTTCCCGTTACCCGCGAGACTTAGAACATGACGCTAAACTCGCACGCGAAGCAGGAGTTGATCTTATCTTCCATCCTTCGGTTGAAGAAATGTATCCCCAAAAAAATCGGACAATAGTTGAGGTCAGTGAACTGGGAAATGCCCTTTGTGGGTTATCACGGCCTGGACATTTTAATGGAGTAACAACCGTTGTAAGTAAACTCTTTCATATCGTTCAACCGGATCGTGCCTATTTTGGGCAAAAAGATTATCAGCAATATTTGATTGTCAGACAGATGGTTCGCGATCTCAATTTTCCAATTGAAGTTATAGCTGTTCCTATCGTCCGCGAAGAGGACGGGCTTGCGTTAAGCTCTAGGAACGTCTTTTTGACGGCGGAGCATAGGCGGGAAGCACTCGTTCTTTCCAAAAGCCTGGCTGAGGCTGAAACGCTCATTCGTCAGGGAGAGCGGAATGTGACCACAATAGAGGAAAAAATTCGTGAGAAAATCACAGAGGAGAGCTCGGGCAAAATTGATTATGTCGAAGTTCGCTCGGCAGAGAATCTAACAAAGCCAGAAGTTATTGATGATTCTGTTGTTATCGCCTTAGCTGTTAAATTTGGGACAACGCGTTTAATTGATAATCGTGTCGTGGAGGTAAAAAATGTTTAGAACAATGATGAAGTCCAAAATTCACCGTGCTATTGTCACTGAAGCTAATCTAAAATATGTCGGCAGTATTACAATCGATGAAGATTTAATCAAAGCAGCTGATGTTCTTCCCAACGAAAAGGTTCAAATTGTTAATAATAATAATGGAGCCCGCATGGAGACCTATGTTATACCTGGAGAGCGAGGAAGCGGTACGATTTGTCTCAATGGGGCGGCAGCACGTTTAGTTCAGGTCGGAGACGAAGTAATCATCATCTCTTACGGGATTTTTACCGATGAAGCTTCTCATGAGTATAAGCCAAAAGTTATTTTTGTTAACGGGGAAAATAAAATTGTAAAATTATCAGATGAAGAAATTCATGGACGTGAGGAGTAATTCCGTGCGCAATGAGATCTTAAATCTCTTAGCAAGCCAACCTGGAAAATATATTTCTGGAGAAGCGATTAGCCAATCTTTAAAGATTACGCGCGCAGCGGTCTGGAAGCAAATTCAAGCGCTAAGAGAGTCAGGCTATGAGATCGAGGCTCAGACTAAAAGTGGCTATCGTTTAGTCAAGACTCCATTTTCGTTAGAAGAATGGGTGCTGAAGCGTAGTTTAACAACGAAAACTTTAGGCCGCGAAATCCACTGTTTTGGAGAGCTTTCTTCCACGAATGATTATGCCAAAGTGTTGATTCATCAGGGAGTCGAAGATGGGGCTGTGGTCTTAGCTCGACGGCAAACATCAGGACGTGGGCGTATGCAACGTGTATGGGAGTCTCCTGAGGGTGGAATCTGGATGACAGTCATTTTGAAGCCCCACCTCTCATTAGCGGATGCAGCCAAGCTAACTTTAAGTACGGGTGTTGCTTTAACACACGTTTGTCGGGAACTCTACGGTTTAGATGTCCAAATTAAATGGCCTAATGATCTTGTCTATCAGGGGAAAAAAATAGCCGGTATTTTGGGAGAAGTCGTCGGGGAATGGAATGCGGTTCAGACGTTGATTTTAGGAGTGGGGATTAACGCTAATTTGGAACCTAAGGATTTAAGCCCTGATATACCCGCAACAACGCTTAAAGAACTCTTAGGGCATCCTATCAATCTCAATGACTTGGTCATCGCTTTTCTCAAATCATTAGAAATTGAAATCAAATCCTTAACAGAAGGAGACATTGAAGGCTTACGCGCACGTTGGCTGGCTTACGCAGCGGGGATTGACAAGGAAGTTCAGGTTGAGCAGGCGGGACAGGGTATTAAAGGTATTCTTAAAGGAATATCGAGCAGCGGGGAACTGATTTTGGAAGTAAAGGGGCAAGAACACCTTTTTTCCTCCGGTGATGTTAAACTTCGTTCCTCCGAGGGTTACATTTAATGATGATGGTTTAATAGCATTGAGCAAGCATAGAAAAATTGCGGCGAGTGGTATTGTCACAAGGTAATGTTTATTGTAAACTTCAGCTATAGATATTAGTTTACATATAGTGGAGGGATTATGATGAATGTTCAATACCTTTCGAGGACAGCGGCTATTGCTGCCTTAACGTGTTTAGCTGGGATGATATTAAGGTGGGTTTCACCAGCCCTCGTTCCATTCAGTATCTTGCCGGTGATGGTCCTCTTATCAGGGATTATATTAGGCGCAAAATATGGTGCCTTAGCCATGACGGTCTATGTTGTTTTAGGATTATTTGGCCTGCCTGTTTTTGCTAATCCTCCCTTTGGAGGCTTGGCCTACCTTGCGAAACCATCTTTTGGATTCATTTTAGGTTATATTGGTGCAGCATATGTGGTAGGGAAAATTTATCGCCCCCAGAAGTTCTGGACAGCTGTTTTGGCCGTATTGATGGGGTTAGTTGTACTCTATATCGTCGGATTAAGTTATCTTTATGCGATGATGCGTTGGGTATTGCACAAACCCACAAGTCTTTCTTTGGTTTTAGCAATAGGTTTTCTTCCATTTATTGTTTCTGATCTTATTAAAGCGGGAATTGCGGCTTGGGTAGGGAATCGAGTGGTTCGTAGCCGAGCCAATCTAAACAAAGGAGACTAAAAATGATCCTAGTTTTTGATGTAGGGAATACGAATATCGTTCTCGGTGTTTATGAAAATAGAGAGCTAACGCAACATTGGCGCGTTTCAACTGACAAATTACGGACGACGGATGAATATGCCGTGGACATTAAAAACCTTTTTGATTTTAGTGGTTTGAAATTCTCAGATATTGAAGCCGTTGTTATTTCTTCGGTCGTGCCTCCCGTGATGCCTACACTGGAGTCACTAACTCGCAAATATTTCGGGGTTGAGCCTTTAGTTATTGGCCCTGGGGTGAAGACAGGAATGCCAATTATCTATGATAATCCACGCGAAGTGGGTGCTGACCGAATTGTAAATGCTGTTGCGGGTTATCACAAATATGGAGGACCGCTGGTGATCGTGGATTTTGGAACAGCGACAACATTTTGTGCTATTTCCCAACGCGGTGAGTATCTCGGTGGGGCAATTGCGCCTGGAATTGGGATTTCTACAGAGGCTTTGTTTCAGCGGGCTTCAAAGTTGCCACGTGTCGAGCTGGTGAAGCCGAAGCGTGTTATCGCTAAGAATACAGTCTCAGGTATGCAATCTGGAATATATTATGGGTTTGTGGGTCAGGTTGATGGAATTGTTCGGCGGATGAAACAAGAATTGGGCGAAGAAACGAAAGTCATTGCGACAGGTGGTTTAGCGCGGTTTATCAATGACGAATCTGGAGAAATTCAAACTGTTGATCCCTTTTTAACGCTGGAAGGGTTATTGATCATCTATGATCGGAATAATTAGACAGGGAACAAATATAATGTTAATCAGGGAGAAGAACTATGAAGCTCGGGCAGTTTAAAATCGAAAAACCCGTCTTTTTGGCACCGATGGCTGGGGTTACGGATAAGGCCTACCGGGAAATCGCACGTTGCATCGGCGCACGCTATGTCTGGACAGAGATGATCAGTGATAAAGCCTTAACATATCAAAACTCCAGAACTTTAAGTATGCTCGATTTGAGGGGGGAAGAATCACCACGCATTGTGCAGCTTTTTGGCTCAGAGCCGGCGGTGATGGCTCGAGCAGCGTGTCTAGCAGTTGAGCATGATGCCGATATCATTGATATTAATATGGGGTGTCCAGCTCCGAAAATCGTTAAGAACGGGGAAGGTTCAGCCTTATTACTCAATTTAGATTTGGCACAACAGATTGCTGAAGCTGTAGTTAAGGCAGTGTCTGTTCCTGTGACCGTAAAAATGCGGTTGGGTTGGAACAAGGAAGAATATGTTGCTTCGGAGTTGGCAGAACGGTTAGAAGCGGTAGGAGTTCAAATGGTGACCGTACATGGCCGGACTCGAGACCAGTTTTATGCGGGTTACGCTGATCCGATGGGAATTCGCAAGGTTAAAGAAGCAGTTCAGATTCCAGTCATTGCTAATGGAGATATTTTTACCCCACAAGATGCGAAGAAATTGTTAGAGCAAACCGGCTGTGATGGGGTTATGATTGGGCGTGGTGCTCTTGGAAATCCTTGGCTTATTACGCGTACGGAGCGCTATTTGCAGGAAGGAGTCTTGGTTTCTGAACCGAGTTATCGGGAAAGAATTCAAGTTGCATTGGACCATTTTGAGCGAGTGTTGAGTTATAAAGGGGAACGTGTTGGGCTTAATGAGATGCGTAAACATGCGGTTTGGTACATTAAAGGAATTCGCAATGCTACTCAATTACGGGACCAAATCATGCAAACGAAGAGCCCACAAGAAATGCGAAGTATCTTTTCTCGTATCCTTATTTCTATTACGGAGAATGCATAATTTTGCTTGTTTAAGGTAGAATATGAGAGCATTACCAATGAGGAGGAACGGAGAGGTATCCTTGACAATATTTTGAAGCGAAATTATAATACCAGTAATGCTTAAAGACAAGTACATATTTAAGTATGTAGGCTAGTGCATGTGAAATCATTTAGAGGTATCATTAAAGCGCGCATTCTAAAGACGCGCCGGATACAGGACGAGAAAAGGGAGCGGATATAGAATGCCCGAAAAGGAAGTTATTTTAACATTAGAAGGTCTAAAAAAACTCGAAAATGAGCTTGAGCAACTTAAAACAGTGAGAAGGCGTGAAGTTGCTGAGCGGATTAAACAAGCCATTGATTTTGGAGATATTAGCGAAAACTCTGAATACGATGATGCTAAGAATGAACAAGCTTTTATCGAGGGCCGGATTATTACTCTTGAGAAAATGCTGAGAAACGCTCGCGTAATTGATGATCAAGAAAGTAATGAAATTGTAGGACTAGGCTCAACTATTATCTTAAAAGACATGGATTTTGGTGATGATGAGGAATATACAATCGTTGGTTCTGCCGAGGCAGATCCTGGAGTCAACAAGATCTCAAATGAATCTCCTGTGGGAAAAGCTGTACTTGGTAACGCCAAGGGAACAGTGGTCGAAGTGAATGTTCCAGCGGGAATTCTTCATTATCAGATTGTGGATATTAAATAAGAACCTACTCTAATTTCAAACGGCTTCAGCCTTTGTTAAGCTCGGCGACCGCCGAGCTTTCTTGTTCTACGATGCATGTTGTTTAAGTATGGCAGGATATGGCAGTTAAGGCTACCACCTATGATAGGACTTGGTGCTAGCCAAGTCTTCTTTAGTGTTCTTGTTTAATCATATATGAATCTGCTAGAATGTTAGTATAAGATTTTTTGGAGGAATGTTTAAATGGAAGATACGAGCGATCTATGGCGAATCCGGTTGGACAAGCTTGAAGCACTTCGTCAACAAGGGAGTGAACCTTATGCAGATCGTTATCAAAGAACGCATATGGCCCAAGAAATTTTGGATCAATTTTCGGAGTTAGAGGATCAAGAGGCTAAAGTTGCGGGGCGGATCATGTCCAAACGGGACCAAGGAAAAGTTATCTTTGCCCATATTGAAGACTTTAGTGGTCGAATTCAAATTTATATCCGCAAAGATGAGGTCGGAGCAGATTGGTTTGAAATGATATCGAAGTTCGATGTCGGGGATATCATCGGGGTAAAAGGGAAGGTTTTCAGAACCAAGCGGGGAGAAATCTCTCTTCATGCAGAAGAAGTGCAAATTCTTTCGAAAGCAATGCGAGCCTTACCTGAGAAATTCCATGGGTTAACCAATGTTGAATTACGCTATCGGCAGCGTTATTTGGATCTAATCATGAATCCAGAGGTTAAGAACGTTTTTGTGATGCGGAGCAAGATTATCCGAGCGATGCGTGAATACCTTGAGGGTAAAGGGTTTTTAGAGGTTGAAACGCCTACTTTGCATACGATTCCCGGAGGAGCGGCTGCTCGTCCCTTTATTACGCATCATAATGCGCTAGATATTGATTTGTATCTTCGGATTGCGCTTGAACTTCCGTTGAAACGATTGATCGTCGGAGGCTTTGATCGCGTGTTTGAAATTGGTCGAAACTTTCGGAATGAAGGAATTTCCATTAAGCATAATCCTGAATTTACAATGATGGAACTTTACCAAGCCTTCGCGAACTATGAGGACATCATGGAATTGACGGAGAATATGATCTCTTATATTGCTCAGAAGGTTCACGGTAAATTAGAGATTGAGTATCAAGGCGAGACTCTCAACTTTGCAACCCCGTGGCGTCGGTTACCGATGCTCGAGGGGATATTAGAGTACTCTGGGGTTGATTTTCGTCAGATTCTAACAGATGAAGAAGCGCGTAAAGTGGCTCAGGAAAAAGGAATCCATGTTGAGGGAACTGCTTCTCGAGGAAAGATTATCAATGAGTTTTTCGAAGAATTCGTAGAGTCTAAACTCATCCAACCAACATTCATAACAGGGCATCCTGTTGAAATCTCCCCCTTAGCGAAACGGAATAAGGAACATCCTGAGTATACGGACCGTTTCGAAGTATTTGTTTTTGGTCGTGAATTGGGTAATGCCTTCTCTGAGCTAAATGATCCGATTGATCAACGTCAGCGTTTTGAGGCACAGGTCGCTGAACGGGCTAATGGTGATGATGAGGCTCATATGATGGATGAGGACTTCGTTCAAGCGTTAGAGTATGGATTGCCTCCGACAGGTGGGTTAGGTATTGGAATTGACCGCTTGGTTATGCTTCTAACCAATTCGGCATCTATTCGGGACGTTATCCTCTTCCCAACGATGAAGCCAAGAGAAGAAGAATAGAAAGTCTTGCAGAGGGGATGGTTGAAGCCATCCCCTCTATAATAATCTAGAATAGATTGATTAAATCAGAAGAAGTTATTATAGTATAAATGCACGAAAAGCAGAAAAAACAGAACAATATCGATGTTAACTACAAGATTCAAAGGATAAAGACGAAATTAAAGGTTTGATAACCTGTGTAAAAAGCGATAAAATACTAATCGTTCGGTTGCGAAAACGCAATTGATCAGGAATAAATGGTAGTTGACAGAATGAGTTAGAGGTGCTATCATTTATAAATGTGACTCCGGTCTTTGAAAACTAAACAACAAGGAACAGCCAAGTGACTCGTTAAAGAGTTTGAGATGAATTTGAGCAATCAAATTTTCTTCATAAATTTTATGGAGAGTTTGATCCTGGCTCAGGACGAACGCTGGCGGCGTGCCTAACACATGCAAGTCGAACGGAGAACTCAATAAGCTTGCTTAGCGAGTTTTTAGTGGCGGACGGGTGAGTAACGCGTGGGTAACCTACCCATTAAATCGGGACAACCCTTGGAAACGAGGGCTAATACCGGATACGTTTAACTGATGGCATCATCGGTTAAAGAAAGATGGCCTCTGAACATGCTATCGATAATGGATGGACCCGCGTCTGATTAGCTAGTTGGTGGGGTAAAGGCCTACCAAGGCGACGATCAGTAGCCGGCCTGAGAGGGTGAACGGCCACACTGGGACTGAGACACGGCCCAGACTCCTACGGGAGGCAGCAGTGGGGAATCTTCCGCAATGGACGAAAGTCTGACGGAGCAACGCCGCGTGTATGATGAAGGCCTTCGGGTTGTAAAGTACTGTTTTCAGGGACGAACGGTAGATATGCAAATAGTGTATTTACATGACGGTACCTGAGGAGGAAGCCCCGGCTAACTACGTGCCAGCAGCCGCGGTAATACGTAGGGGGCAAGCGTTGTCCGGAATCATTGGGCGTAAAGGGCGCGTAGGCGGATAATTAAGTCTGGTGTGAAAACTTGGGGCTCAACCCCAAGCCTGCATCGGAAACTGGTTATCTTGAGGACAGGAGAGGAAAGTGGAATTCCACGTGTAGCGGTGAAATGCGTAGAGATGTGGAGGAACACCAGTGGCGAAGGCGACTTTCTGGACTGTAACTGACGCTGAGGCGCGAAAGCGTGGGGAGCAAACAGGATTAGATACCCTGGTAGTCCACGCCGTAAACGATGAGTGCTAGGTGTAGAGGGTATCGACCCCTTCTGTGCCGCAGTTAACACAATAAGCACTCCGCCTGGGGAGTACGGCCGCAAGGTTGAAACTCAAAGGAATTGACGGGGGCCCGCACAAGCGGTGGAGCATGTGGTTTAATTCGACGCAACGCGAAGAACCTTACCAAGGCTTGACATCCTACGAATTCTTAGGAAACTAAGGAGTGCCCTTCGGGGAACGTAGAGACAGGTGGTGCATGGTTGTCGTCAGCTCGTGTCGTGAGATGTTGGGTTAAGTCCCGCAACGAGCGCAACCCCTATGTTTAGTTGCTAACGAGTAAGGTCGAGCACTCTAGACAGACTGCCGGTGATAAACCGGAGGAAGGTGGGGATGACGTCAAATCATCATGCCCCTTATGTCTTGGGCTACACACGTGCTACAATGGCCGGTACAGACGGAAGCGAAGCCGCGAGGTGGAGCAAATCCGAGAAAGCCGGTCTCAGTTCGGATTGTTCTCTGCAACTCGAGAACATGAAGTTGGAATCGCTAGTAATCGCAGGTCAGCATACTGCGGTGAATACGTTCCCGGGCCTTGTACACACCGCCCGTCACACCACGAAAGTCTGCAACACCCGAAGCCGGTGAGGTAACCCGAAAGGGAGCTAGCCGTCGAAGGTGGGGCCGATGATTGGGGTGAAGTCGTAACAAGGTAGCCGTATCGGAAGGTGCGGCTGGATCACCTCCTTTCTAAGGAGACATGTTAGCTTAAGATTTTAAGTTAACTAATCCTATGGTCGATCCTCAATCGAGGAAGAAACTCTTTGGAGAAACGGAATCGATTGAAGGGTAGAGTCGAAAGACTCAAAAGCCGAAAAGGCAAAAGCGCAGAGCAATCTGCGAGGCTGTAAAGAAGTGTAAGCTTTCCTTTGTTGTTTAGTTTTGAGAGACCATTTGTCTCTACAATGGGCTTGTAGCTCAGCTGGTTAGAGCGCACGCCTGATAAGCGTGAGGTCGGTGGTTCGAGTCCACCCAGGCCCACCATTTAAGTTCATATCGTTGGGGGTATAGCTCAGCTGGGAGAGCACCTGCCTTGCAAGCAGGGGGTCAGCGGTTCGATCCCGCTTACCTCCACCAAATTAACTTTAAATGGATTGGCTTCTCAAATATACATCGTTCTTTGAAAACTGCACAGAGAAAATAGTTTTTCAAAAGTCAAAGGATTCATATAAAAACCTGAAGTGGCGAAAAGATTTAGGTCAAGCTACTAAGGGCGTACGGTGGATGCCTAGGCGCTAAGAGTCGAAGAAGGGCGCGGTTAACAGCGAAATGCCACGGGGAGCAGTAAGCATGCATTGATCCGTGGATACCCGAATGGGGCAACCCCATTGGAGTTATATCCAATGATCTTTAACTGAATAGATAGGTTAAAGAGGACAACCCGGGGAACTGAAACATCTAAGTACCCGGAGGAAGAGAAAGAATAATCGATTCCCTGAGTAGCGGCGAGCGAAACGGGAAGAGCCCAAACCAAGCTCTTCGGAGCTTGGGGTTGTAGGACCCTCTATTAAGCATTAATTCTTAGCTGAAGAAATCTGGAAAGATTCAGCAAAGAAGGTAACACTCCTGTAAGCGAAAAGAAGAAATGCTGTGAGGGTATCCTGAGTACCGCGGGACACGAGAAACCCCGTGGGAAACCGGGAGGACCACCTCCCAAGGCTAAATACTCCTTAGCGACCGATAGTGAACCAGTACCGTGAGGGAAAGGTGAAAAGCACCCCGGGAGGGGAGTGAAAAAGAACCTGAAACCGTACGCTTACAAGCAGTCAAAGCACCCTTGAGGTGTGATGGCGTGCCTTTTGTAGAATGAACCGGCGAGTTACGGTATGTAGCGAGGTTAAAGCGAGAAGCTGGAGCCGAAGCGAAAGCGAGTCTGAAAAGGGCGACAAGTTACATGCTGTAGACCCGAAACCGTGTGATCTACCCATGGTCAGGGTGAAGGTGGGGTAAAACCTACTGGAGGCCCGAACTCACTGTCGTTGAAAAGGCAAGGGATGAACTGTGGGTAGGGGTGAAATGCCAATCGAACACGGAGATAGCTGGTTCTCCCCGAAATAGCTTTAGGGCTAGCCTCAATTGATGATTCTTGGCGGTAAAGCACTGAATAGGCTAGGGGCCTTACCGGGTTACCGAACCTTATCAAACTCTGAATGCCAAGAATTTAGATTGGGAGTCAGACTGTGGGGGATAAGCTTCATAGTCAAAAGGGAAACAGCCCAGACCATCAGCTAAGGTCCCAAAGTATACGCTAAGTGGAAAAGGATGTGGAATTGCACAGACAACCAGGATGTTGGCTCAGAAGCAGCCACCATTTAAAGAGTGCGTAATAGCTCACTGGTCGAGTGGTTCTGCGCCGAAAATGTAACGGGGCTCAAGCGTATCACCGAAGCTATGGCTTTACAGTTTACTGTAAGGGGTAGGGGAGCGTTCCAAGGTCAGCGAAGTTCAACTGGAAGGTTGGGTGGAGAGCTTGGAAGTGAGAATGCCGGTATGAGTATGCGAAAAGGTGAGTGAGAATCTCACCCGCCGAAAATCTAAGGTTTCCTGGGGAAGGCTCGTCCGCCCAGGGTCAGTCGGGACCTAAGCCGAGGCCGAAAGGCGTAGGTGATGGACAACTGGTGGATATTCCAGTACCTCTCTTAAACGTTATTAGCGATGGGGTGACACAGAAGGATAGGTTAAGCGTGCCGTTGGTTGAGCACGCCCAAGCCCGTAGGGTGTGAGGCAGGTAAATCCGTCTTACGCGTTGCCTGAAAGGTAATGGGGAGCGAAAATAAGTAGCGAAGTAACCGACTCCAAGCTGTCAAGAAAAGCCTCTAGTGAGTGAGAGAGAGCCCGTACCGCAAACCGACACAGGTAGATAAGGAGAGAATCCTAAGGCGCGCGAGAAAACCCTCGTTAAGGAACTCGGCAAAATAGCCCCGTAACTTCGGGAGAAGGGGCGCTCTTCGCAAGAAGAGCCGCAGAGAAATGGTCCAGGCGACTGTTTAACAAAAACACAGGTTCCTGCCAATCTGAAAAGAGAAGTATAGGAGCTGACGCCTGCCCGGTGCTGGAAGGTTAAGAGGAGAGGTTAGCCGCAAGGCGAAGCTTTGAATTGAAGCCCCAGTAAACGGCGGCCGTAACTATAACGGTCCTAAGGTAGCGAAATTCCTTGTCAGGTAAGTTCTGACCCGCACGAAAGGCGTAACGATCTGGACACTGTCTCAACGAGGGACTCGGCGAAATTGTAATACCCGTGAAGATGCGGGTTACCTGCGACAGGACAGAAAGACCCCATGGAGCTTTACTGTAGCTTGACATTGGATTTTGGTATAAAATGTACAGGATAGGTGGGAGACTAAGAAGCTAGGGCGCCAGCCTTGGTGGAGTCGCCGGTGGGATACCACTCTTTTTGTACTGAAATTCTAACTTAGACCCCTGAATCGGGGTTGAGGACCGTGTCAGGTGGGCAGTTTGACTGGGGCGGTCGCCTCCTAAAGAGTAACGGAGGCGCCCAAAGGTTCCCTCAGCGCGGATGGAAATCGCGCGAAGAGTGTAAAGGCAAAAGGGAGCTTGACTGCGAGACCAACAAGTCGAGCAGGGACGAAAGTCGGGCTTAGTGATCCGGTGGTACCGAGTGGAAGGGCCATCGCTCAACGGATAAAAGCTACCCTGGGGATAACAGGCTTATCTCCCCCAAGAGTCCATATCGACGGGGAGGTTTGGCACCTCGATGTCGGCTCATCGCATCCTGGGGCTGTAGTAGGTCCCAAGGGTTGGGCTGTTCGCCCATTAAAGCGGTACGTGAGCTGGGTTCAGAACGTCGTGAGACAGTTCGGTCCCTATCCGTCGCAGGCGCAGGAAATTTGAGGGGAGCTGACCCTAGTACGAGAGGACCGGGTTGGACGGATCACTGGTGTACCAGTTGTCTCGCCAGAGGCATAGCTGGGTAGCTATATCCGGATCGGATAAGCGCTGAAAGCATCTAAGCGCGAAACCGACCTCAAGATGAGATTTCCCACAGCACAAGCTGGTAAGACCCCTGAAAGATGATCAGGTAGATAGGCCCAATGTGGAAGCGCGGTGACGTGTGGAGCTGACGGGTACTAATCGGTCGAGGGCTTGACCTAATGAGCCATGAAGGTTGAAACTGATGACTTGAAGAAAACGAAAAGATCTGTGTAGTTTTGAAGGAACAGAAAGCTCTGAAAAGAGCCCTGAAAACTTCAAACGATCTGGTGATTATGCCGGAGGGGTTCCACCCGTTCCCATCTCGAACACGGAAGTTAAGACCTCCAGGGCCGATGATACTTGGACCGCAGGGTCCTGGGAAAGTAGGTCGTCGCCAGGTAAGCAAAGTGAAGAGACTGTCGTAAGATGGTCTCTTTGCTTTTTACTGCGTAAAAACGAAGGTGTGCATGATACGCTAGGACGATTGCATCCCCTTATATCTACAAATCAGTTGGATATTTACAACATTACAAATGTATAATTCTAGGTGATAAATTGACCTCTACTATTTATTGATTCGACAAAATGAATGGCTTAACTGACGAAATTGAGACTTTTAGCACGATATTTGCAGGACTTTAGTCCTAAATGCTAAAAAAATGTAGAAAAAAATCGTAAAATAGAATATGATCTCTATAGTTATAGTTATCACAATTACAGGAGGAGGAGATCGAACTGAAAGTTAAGTATAGATTGATGTCGGGTAATTTGATCATTGTAATTCTTCTTTCTTTAATATCAGTAGCAGCTCTGGTTGGGATGAAGGTAATTGAAGATAAGTATGTTGCCTTAGTTGATGATACGATGCAGGGTGTCGTTACTCTAAGAGAGGTTCAGTATTACTTTACTTCACAAGCGAATGATGAACGGGGTTTATTGCTAACAGGCCAAGCGAGTTATGTCGATGAGATAAAAGGCAGAAAGCCAGAAATAGATAAACGGCTTGACTCACTAGGAGTGATTATGACTGATGCTAAGGAGAAGCAACTCCTTCAGGACATACATGATGGCTATGAAAAATTTAATGAATCCAGTCTGAAAGTTGTTAGCTTATATCAATCTGGTAACGTCCAAGCAGCTCAAGATCAATCGTTTGGAGCTGGAAGAGATATTCGTAAGGGTTTAGAAAATTCATATAATGAACTCGTGGATACTGAGAACAATAATAAAATTCAAGGGGTAGAAAGCAGCAAAACGCTATATTCTCGCATTTTCGTTGGAAGTTCCATTGCCCTGCTGCTTGCATTTATCTTTGCAATAATAATGAGCTTATATAATTCTAAAAAGATTGTCGGACCACTAAAAGCGGTAACAGATCATTCTGGTTTCTTAGCTAATGGTGATTTAGGCCATTCAGCCGAAACATGTAACAGCCAAGATGAACTGGGTGATTTGTCTCGAAACTTTAATAAAATGTCAGAAAGTCTAAAAATGCTTGTTTCAAATATCAAAGAGTCGGCAACTTTGGTAGCATCTACTTCTGAAGAATTGACGGCGAGTACAGAGCAACATGCACAAGCTTCTGAGCACGTTGCTAGAATAACACAAGAAGTAGCAACCAGCTCGATTTCGCAGTCTCAATCGATCCAAGTTTCATCTACAGCTATGGATGACATAGCGAATCAAGTTAGACAAATAACGGAAAATAGCAAAAGCGTGACAAGCTTATCAAAGAAGACAGAACTTACCTCGAACGAGGGTATGGCTACTGTAACTGAAGTTGTATCACAGATGGGCAAAATAGACCAAAGCACACATTTTGTCATGCAGTCTATTCAAGCTTTAACGGAAAGCTTTCAAAAGATATCAAGTATCACTAACGTCATAACGGGTATCGCCGAACAAACGAATCTCTTAGCATTAAATGCAGCCATTGAAGCAGCGAGAGCTGGAGAGCATGGAAAAGGATTTTCCGTCGTGGCTGATGAAGTACGTAAACTTGCGGAGCAATCTCGAAAATCAGCAGATGATATTTCTGCTTTAATCACTGCTAATGAAAAGAACCTAGTAGAGGCCTTAAATGCCATGAACACAGAAGTAGAAGATGTAAAAAGAGGCATTGAAAAGGTAAATATTTCGGGTCAGGCATTTGAAAGTATTAGTCAACTTATAGAAGAGTTGTACAAAGAAACAGAATCATTAGCACAAACAATAACAATAATCTCAGATGAGACTGAAGAAATAGTTGGGGTATTTAGCAATATAAATACAGCTAGCCTGGAAATTTCTAGTCAAATGCAGTCTGCTTCAGCATCTATTGAAGAACAAAATGCTTCTATTGAGGAAATAAGTTCAGCATCACAAGATATGTCAAGAATGGCAGATGAACTTTTATTTGCGGTGGATAAGTTTAAACTATAAGAGATAGATCAATATTAGGAATCGGGAGTTCATTTTGATATAATCAAAATGAACTCCCGATTTTGTAATAGATAAATCTAAAGATGTTCCTTTAAGAGGGTGAAGTGTATTTACATCCATAATAAAAGGATTCCCTGTGTTAGCATAATATTATTGACATTATTTTTTATAGTTTCTCTATTTATAACTGTAAAGTATGCTCCTGGAATCACGAAGATGTTAAGTGAACCTGCAAGATTTCGGGATTGGATCCATTCCTTTGGCTATAGCGGTATCTTAGTGTTCATATTTTTCCAGATTTTTCAGGTGGTCATTGCCACGATCCCTGGAGAAGTAGTTCAAATCGCAGGTGGGTATATCTATGGAGTGTGGTTAGGAACCCTGTACTTAGTCATTGGTGTAATAATTGGGTCGATTATCGTATTCTATGCCTCCCGGTTATTAGGATATCCGCTAATCAAGGTCTTTGTTCGTCAAGATAAACTAACTCTCTTATATTCCTTAATTAGAAATCAAAAGGCTGATCTTGCCCTATTTATTTTATTTTTAGTGCCTGGTCTTCCCAAGGATATTTTGAGCTATATAGCGGGTCTTACCCCAGTGAAACCCTTAAGATTTTTTGTCATAGCGACTTTAGGAAGATCCCCAGCCCTTTTTGTATCAGCATATATTGGCTCAAATCTACATGCGAAAAATTACTTAGCTGCAGTTATCCTTTCATCTATAGCAATAATCCTAATTTTTGTTGGCTTCTTATATAAAGACAGATTCATAACTAAAATTCATATCATATTTAGTTCACATAAATCATAAAACAAATGAATATAGTTGACTATTAGTACTAATAAAACAGTTGCTGCGCAGCGGATTATTTCCATACCGTTCATGAGAAGAGGAGGAGTAATCATGCTGGAAAAAATTCATCTGGATGTTAAATCACTCATTTTCATTTTGGTTATGCTAATTATTTCTGTAGGTTCAATTATTGCTGTGGCAAAATAGGCATAAGCTATTTTGAGTAAATGGAAAAGACGTCATTAAGGCATAGGAAATTTTAACCTATGTTCTTAGTGACGTCTTCTCTTCAGAAATTAGTCGCAGAGTTATTCTTAGAGTTGATCAGCATGGTTTTCTTTTTCATGTTTAATAGCGTCATATTCAAAGCGAAATCTCTGATTACAAAAACTACAATGAACAAATTTATTATCATCTGAGGTCCTTGGCACAGGTACCACCTCCTTGACCCTGAGTATAGACAGAATTTGCTCGAATTATACAACTTTTGGGTTAATTCTTTTAAGTCACATCATTACATACGATGTAGGAGAGAGAGGTGTGGAGTATGCGGCACAGATGGATACATGAGATAGGGATGGAAATATTCTGGATGAAAAAGGAATTGATTCGGCGTTGGAGAATGGATACTCCAACTGGAATTATGGGTATAATAGCCGTGACATCGGGTTTTGTACTGTTAATTTTTATGGTCCAGGGGATTGCGATGGTTATTCGGGGAGCAATTCCTTGGGTAGCTGGCTCGAAGGTTTCTGCGCTCTACTGGTCTTCTCTAGGATATGCTTTAAAAGCTACTCTTGCTTTCTTGGTGTTTTGTACTTCAATTATTGTATTTATCTTACTTAAAATCTTTTATCGACGCTAATAGCATAATTAGTAGCCATTTACATATCTATGAAGTGGACAAACCTATATTTTTTGGTAAACAATTTGTGTTGCATCCGAAAAAGGCCTATGATAGAATTGTGAAGGTTAAAAGGAGGGTGGGAACGTGGAGTTCATGTCCGGAGTAACCGGTTCTCACTTATTTAATACGATTATGGTTCCAGTTCAGGTTACTATTATCTTTTTCACGTTGTATTATTTTGTCTTGTCGATGTTTGGTCTATTTCGAAGACATGAAAAAAAGATACTAACGCCTGAAAAATCCTTCGCATTGGTTGCCTCTGCTTACAATGAGGAAGCTGTAATTGGACAGCTCGTCGAGAATTTGCTTAAACTCGATTATCCTAAAGAGCTTTATGATGTTTTTGTTGTAGCGGATAATTGTACGGATAAAACGGCACTTATCGCTAAGGAAGCCGGAGCAATCGTGCACCAACGTTTTAACAATGAAAAACGAGGTAAGGGTTATGCTCTCGAGTGGCTGTTTCATCGTATATTCAAAATGGAGAAACAGTATGATGCCGTTATTATTTTTGATGCAGATAATCTCGTAAACCAAAGTTTCCTCACTGAAATGAACAGTAAATTGTGTCAGGGTCATAAAATCATCCAGTGTTATTTAGATTCTAAGAATCCATTTGATACATGGGTCACGAATGCCTTTTCTATTACCTTTTGGCTTTCAAACAGGATGCTTCAACTTGCACGTTATAATACAGGGCATCTATCGAATATTCTCGGTGGAACGGGTATGTGTATTGATACGAGTGTACTTAAGAAGATTGGATGGGGCGCTACTTCACTCACGGAAGATCTTGAGTTCACGATGAAAGCATTGACGTATGGAATTAAAACCACCTGGGCCCATGATGCAATTGTTTATGATGAAAAACCTTTGACGTTTGCGCAATCGTGGCGTCAGAGGAAGCGCTGGGCTATCGGGCAAATTGATTGTGCAGGACGCTACTTGTTTCCACTTCTAATTAAATCATTTAAAGAACGTAAAATTATGTATTTCGATGCAGCAGTTCATTTATTTCAGCCTGCCTTGACTTTGATTGCAACTTTCTTTATGTTTGTTAATATGGTTTCTATTATTCAGCCGTATTACACGCATGTCTTTTCCGTAGTTATGCCGTGGACTGGCTGGCAGATTTTATCTGCATTCCAACTTCTTTATCCTGTAGCGGCGTTAGCATTAGACCGCTTACCCTGGAGAGCTTATTTAGGGTTAATCCTTTATCCTGTTTTCATTTACAGTTGGATTCCTATTTGTTTCCTCGGCTTTATCAACCGCAATGAAAAGGAATGGTCGCACACGAAGCATACTCGCGCAATCGCGATTGAGGAAGTTGAGGTCCGGCAAAAGAAAGTATCTACGAATTGATGTCTGGTTCAAATGGAGTTAAGTGAAGACTAAAAAGAGGGAGAAATCTCCCTCTTTTTATAATAAGAAAGCAAAAGGGAAAGATTTCTAGTTCGAGAAAGCTGAGGGATAATTGTGGATAAAGTAGATCTGGAAGAAATTATTGATAAACCGGGAATATTTATGGGCGCTGATACCCCTTATGAGGCGTCAGATGCTGTTATATTAGGAATCCCCATGGACTATACGGTCAGTTTTCGTCCAGGAACTCGGTTAGGAGCTTTAAGCATTCGAAATGTCTCGGTTGGGATCGAAGAATATAGTGTCTATTTAGATCGAGATCTAGGAGACTATGCTTATTGCGATCTTGGCGATTTAGCTTTGCCCTTTGGAAATGTTGTTAAATCTCTTGATCTGATCGAAATGGCTTCTCGTCAAATATTAGAGGATGGCAAGTTTCCAATTTTTCTCGGGGGAGAGCATTTAGTGACATATCCCTTGATAAAACCTTTTGTTGAGAAATATCCTGATTTAAGGGTTGTTCATTTTGATGCTCATGCCGATTTACGAACGGATTATTATGGGGAAAATAACTCCCATGCAACGGTGATGCGTAAAGTGGCTGAGATGCTCGGTCCAAAGCGCGTGTACCAATTTGGCATACGCTCCGGAATCCGGGAGGAATTCCTCTATGCTCGTGAGAATACGTATCTTATCCTTGAAGAGGTTCTTGAACCTTTAAAAGCCGTCTTAGAGGAGCTTAAAGGGAAACCTGTCTATGTAACTTTAGATATTGATGTGGTTGACCCAGCATTCGCTCCAGGAACGGGAACTCAAGAAGCGGGAGGTTGTACTTCTCGTGAAATTATTAAAGCGATTCATGTACTCCAAGATTTAAACGTAGTAGGGTTTGATCTAGTTGAAGTGTCTCCTGCTACAGATTCAAGTGAACGTACCGCTCTATTAGCCGCTAAACTTGTAAGAGAAGCAATCTTAAGCTTTGTGGGGCCCAAGAAGGAATAATTGACATTCTTCCAGAAATTTAGAGCTTAAAAGTTCCAAAAAATCTTTGACAGGCTCGCAATTTTTGTGTATACTAAACTTCGTCAGTTGTGGCGGGCGATTAGCTCAGCTGGGAGAGCGCCTGCCTTACAAGCAGGATGTCGGCAGTTCGATCCTGTCATCGCCCACCAATTAACGCCAATAAATGGCCTGGTAGCTTAGTGGTTTAAAGCGCCTGCCTGTCACGCAGGAGATCGTGGGTTCAAATCCCATCCGGGTCGCCATTCTTGCCTCGGTAGCTCAGTCGGTAGAGCAGAGGACTGAAAATCCTCGTGTCGGCGGTTCGATTCCGTCCTGAGGCACCATATGCGGGTGTAACTCAGTGGTAGAGTGTCACCTTGCCAAGGTGGAAGTCGCGAGTTCGAATCTCGTCACCCGCTCCATTGCTTTGGCGGCATAGCCAAGTGGTAAGGCAGAGGTCTGCAAAACCTTTATCCCCAGTTCAAATCTGGGTGCCGCCTCCAATTAAATTCATCAATTTTGCCGATGTGGCGGAACTGGCAGACGCACGGGACTTAAAATCCCGCGGGCCCTAAAGCCCGTACCGGTTCGATTCCGGTCATCGGCACCACATATGGGTTTGTAGCTCAGCTGGTTAGAGTACCACGTTGACATCGTGGGGGTCGGAGGTTCGAGTCCTCTCAAACCCACCATATGAAATTAAAGCCTTGAAATCCTTAATGGATTTCAAGGCTTTTTTATTATTCAATAAGCTCATATTCCTTGTAGTGAGAACATATGACAAGATTTAATGAAAAATATTCTAAAAAGTGGTATAATTTCGAAAAAAAAGATAAAGTGAGGAAAACGGTTTGGCGAATAATATAATTTATGAAGAAGCAACGAATAAAATTGATAAAAAGAAGAAATTAAAGCGAATAGTTATAGGTGCTTTTGTATTTATTATTACAGTTTTAGTTGGATTAATTTTATTTTATAAATACACATTATATCAGGCAGAAAAAAACTTTAATATGGATAAATATCCGGAAGCAAAGCAATATTACCAAACTGCATTTAAGCTTAATTTAGGTATAGATTGGGACATTAAAAATAAAATTCAAAGTTGTGATGAATTACAATCTGAATATTACGGTTTTAGAGAGCCACTATTCCAGATGTCACTGAGCCATCTCTCTGGAAAAAATGATCCACTGCTCCGGACAGAGAGCCACCCGAATTTCCTTGAGTTTGTGGAGAGTGTGGGCAAGTTCTTTTGAGAAAGACCCAAAAGGGCTTGTCCTCACTCTCCACAGCTCTCTAAACTAGAGTAAGGTTTTGTTATTCCTGTATTCCTTTGCGTTTACGCATGGAATCTTGGCCATCGATCAAGATTGTATAGGAATCATGAACAATTCTGTCCAAGATGGCATCAGCTAAAGTATCCTCACCAATTTTGCCATGCCATCCGGCGGGTGAAAATTGAGAACTGAAAATGGTTGATCCCTTTTTGTGTCTCGCTTCCACGATTTCTAAAAGATCACGTGCTTCACTATTACCCAGTGGAACGAGTAACCATTCATCTAGAATGAGCAGACTGACTTGCTTGTATTGCTTCATTACTTTTTTGTAGATACCTTCTCCTCGTGCTACTGCCAGTTCATTCAGTAAATCGGGAAGCCGAATATACTTCACTGTATAGAAGTTGCGGCAGGCGGCAATACCGAAGGCACAGCTGAGATAGGTTTTTCCTGCGCCGGAAGCACCAAGGATAATGATGTTGTGTTTTTCTTGGATGTAAGTACATGTTGATAACCGAGCGATTTGTGCTTTGTCCAATTTCCTATCCGCATGATATTCAATATCCTCAATGCACGCTTGATTAAAGTAAAGATCGGCTTTGCGGATGAGGCGAGTGAGTTTATTGTTCTTACGCCTTGCCCATTCCGTGTCCACCATGAGCCCGAATCGTTCTTCAAAATTTAATGCGGTATAGGATGGATCTTGAAGTTGTTGGCGAAATGATTCTGCCATAGCAGTGAGTCGCATTTCATTAAGCTTGCCGATTGTTGTTTCGTTAACCATTATGAATTCCTCCTGTAGTAGTCTGCGCCTCGGGTAAAACCAAAGCTGTTAGAGGATTTCTCAGGGTTAACCGGCTCTTCCTTGACGATTTTGTCTTGTCCCGTTTTGATGATGGTCTGAATGCTTTTGTAGCTGGGGTTGGGTGTGTAGGAGAGTGCTTTTTCACAGGCTGCTTCTAAGCGACTAACCGAGTATTTATCTGCTAGTTTGAGTAAACCCATACAGCTTTTGTAGCCTTGTTGTTCTATACGGTGAGAAGACAAGATTGCCTTCACTACCACGGCGGTATGTTTACCAACGTTTTCTGCCCAAAATACGAAGCGTTCGCCATTCCATGCTGTATACTTTTGATGGTCTTCCGGCATATGTTCCGTAACTGTGCTGTATTGTCCGGGACGACCATGCAAGCGAGGATGGGAACATATCCGGTGATTATTAAAAAACACTTCAACTACATAACGGGTGATTCGGACATCGACTTTGTGTTTGATGTATTCATAAGGGACGCTGTAATGCATTTTCTCTACAGTAACATGATAGTTAAATTGGACGGTGGCAACCTTCCAAACTGCTAATTCATAGGGTACTGCGGGAAGAGGTAGTAACAGGGCTTTCTCTTCTTCTCGAAATACGCTCTGACGGCTTCCCGTTTTCTTCTGAAACGGTTTACTGTTGAAGGCCTCCAGTTTCTCTCGTATCGCCAGGTTAAGTTCTGGAAGAGAAAAGAATTGTTGACGACGGAGAGCCGCAACGATCCAGGTGGAAATGGTGCCAACCGTCCCTTCAACACTGGGTTTATCCTTGGGCTTTCTTACCCGAGCAGGAATAACAGCGGTCCCATAGTGCTCGGCCATTTCGTGATAAGACTTGTTGATTATAGGCGTATACCATGAGGAGCGTTCCACACCGGTCTTCAGATTATCCGGTACAAGAATCCGTGTAACGCCTCCAAAATACTTGTAGGCATTGACATGAGCTGTAATCCAGGATTCTTGGCCTTGATTCAGAAAAGCTTCCACATAAGCATATTGACTGTACGGTAGAACAGCTACAAATATGTAGGCAGCAATGCTCTCTCCTGTATCCGTATCCACGAGGCTTGCCGTTTGGCCTGCCCAGTCGACCTCCATTTGTTCGCCAGGCTTTCGTCCGATATGCATGGTCGCTTTGGTCTTCGCCACATACTGCTGATAATGGTAGCAAAACTGAGTATACATGAGGGGAATCTCATTGCTGAGTCTGCAGGATTCGCAGTATTCATTCCAAAGCAGACTGAGCGTTACTCCGCTTTTCGCCATTTCTTTATGAATGTACTCATTATCCGGGCGCTTTCGGGTAGGAGGTAATGTGGATTCAGGATAGAAAAGCTTGTGCAATTCACCATTCGTCCGATCTGGGTTTAACGGCCAAGTAATATTAAGCTCGTTGGATCGTTTCACCACCTTGGCAACAGTGTTGCGTGAGCATTCGCAGCTCACTGCGATGCTGCGTTGACTGATTCCTTGGCTAATTAGCCGAAGAATCTCTCGATAATTGGTCATTTGATGACCTCCTATGAATGTATTTACACTCCTCTCTCGGGTGTATAACTACATTCTAATAAGAAGTTTCATCAAGTGGCTCACAATCCGGAAGGGTGGCTCTAAAAATCCGGAGCTGTGGCTCTCACAGTCCGGAAGCATGGCTCATTTTGCTCCGTAATATTCACAATCCTCCTTAAGTGAATTTAATCTTGGGACTGAGGCCTTAAATAGCAAAAGTTACTTTTTAGCGATGAGTGCATTTAAAAGTGTAAGTCCTAAGGATCAGAAACGATTTAATTTAGCTAAAGAAAAAGTAGTCGAAAGTCAAAATCTATATATCCAAGCTAAGTTAGACGAGGCCCAAAAGTATAACGGTGAGAAAAAGTATGATATGGCAATCCAAATTGTACAAAATGCTCTAAATCTTGATCCCAGCAATGAACGGGCGAAAGAATTGCTGGCCCAATATAAGGCTTCAAGGAGAAAGGCAGCCTCAGAATAAGAAGAAGCAATGGTGAAGGTCAAAAATGATTCAATATAAAGTGGAGGCGGAAGCACGGAAAAATTCATTAGGCTTATTGATCAAGGTAATGGCTTATTTTATCTAGAATTAGCGTGTTGAGCATGTGAATAAGTAAGAGAGTGAGAAGTGAGGTAAGAAAATGGAGAATACTATAATGGAAGAGAAAAATAAGGGTATAAAAAAGAAAATTTTCGTAAAGGTGTTAATAGGTATTATTATTTTAATAATTTTGGGCATATCCGGATTGAATCTATTTATAAACCGCATTATTTCTGAAGCAGATAAAAACTTAAACATGGACGAATTTGATAAAGCAATGCACTATTATCAAATTGCATTAAAATACAATATAGGTAAGGATCAGGATATAAAAAGTAAAATCCAACTTTGTAACGATTTAAAGGGATCTTTATTTGCATATAATGCGGGCTTGGATTTACTTAATAAAAAAGATTATGTAGAGGCAATTAGAACATTTGGGTATGTAAATCCTCAGGATGAAAAGCGGTATAATCTGGCTCAAGCTAAAATAGCTGAAAGCGAAGAATTGTATGTCGAATCTAAGATTGAGAGCGCTAAATATTACAGAGAACATGATAATTATGTTCAGGCCATTAAAATTTTAAAGCTTATATTAGATGATGATCCTAATAATGAGACGGCTAAATCATTGATAACCCAATATGAAGCAGATAAGGATGCATACCTTAAGGCAAAGACTGCTAAATACCAAGCAGAAGAGGATGCACGGAGAAAGGCAGCACTGGAAAAAAGAGAGGCAGAAATAAAAGCCTGGCAAGATAGTATTAAATATCGTTGACATCATGGGGATAAAAGTGAGGATAAGATAATTGGAAGAACTTTTAATCGAAGAAGAAAAGAATAAGATTCCCAAAAAGAAAGTTTCTATAAGGGCGATTATAGGTATTACTATTCTCCTTATTGTAGGTGTAATTGGATTCGAATTATTTATTAACCACTTTATTTCTGAGGCAGATAAAAATTTAAATATGGATAAATATGGTGAAGCAAAACAATATTATCAAATTTAAGGGTAAAAATGATTATACTTCAGCAATTGAAACTGTAAAGTTCATACTGGATTTTGATCCTAATAATGAGAAGGCTAAAGCATTGCTGGCCCAATATGAAGCGGATATCGAGGCAGAGAATGCAGCCGCGAAGGCTAAGGAAGAAGCAGAACGAGATGCACAGAGTAAGGCAGAAGCAAGTTCAAATGGGGTTACAAAAGAAACGGTAAGAGTGGCTATAGATGGATTAGTACGAAGAGGTGCAAGCGACGATGCGATAAATGAGTGGTTAGATATACTTTCATCTAGGTATGGTTATGAGTTAGATGATTTACATAAATAATTAAAAAAGTCATGTAATAACCCATTGATTAAGATCAATGGGTTATTTATTTGAGTATTTTCTTAATTGTAAAATAAACGAGGCAAGGGTATAATGTTAAGGTTAAAAATGTTTAAAGAGTTATATCACGATTGATATAGGCTTGATGAAAGGTGGTGGTTTTCATGCATTCACTTGAGCAAGGTAAGGCACCCATTTATGAAGCTCTACAAAAATATAAATCGATGCGAGTGGTACCCTTTGACGTGCCCGGCCATAAGCAAGGCAGAGGAAACCCCGAACTTACGGAGTTTTTAGGTGAGAAATGCCTTTCAGTAGATGTTAATTCGATGAAGCCGCTGGATAATCTGGTTCACCCTGTCTCTGTCATTAAAGAGGCTGAAGAACTGGCGGCAGATGCTTTTGATGCAAAGCACGCGTTTTTTATGGTCAATGGCACCACCTCGGCTGTTCAGGCGATGATTATGAGCGTATGCAAACAGGGCGATAAAATAATCATGCCGCGTAATGTTCACAGGAGTGCTATTAACGCCCTAATCATTAGTGGCGCGATTCCTGTGTATGTGAATCCGGGCGTTGACAATAAGTTGGGAATATCATTAGGCATGCCCATTGATGAAGTGAAAAAAGCGATCGCTGATAATCCTGATGCTAAAGCAATTCTTGTTAATAACCCGACGTACTATGGGATTTGTTCCGATTTAAGGACCATTACGGAGCTTGCCCATCGACATAATATGTATGTTTTGGTGGATGAAGCGCATGGAACTCACTTCTACTTTGGTGAGAATATGCCCGTGAATGCAATGGCTGCAGGCGCTGATATGGCGGCAGTGAGTATGCATAAAACAGGGGGCAGCTTAACCCAAAGTTCATTTTTATTGATCAATGACCGTTTGAGCGTAGGCCATGTGAGGCAAACAATTAACCTGACCCAGACGACCAGCGGATCGTATCTACTGCTGTCATCTCTCGATATTTCCAGACGTAACCTTGCCTTAAATGGTAAGCGCATTTTTGAAAAAGTCTCTTTGCTTGCTAACTATGCGCGGGATGAAGTCAATAAAATTGGCGGTTACTACGCCTTTTCAAAAGAACTTATTAATGGTGATTCGGTGTTTGATTTTGATCCAACCAAGCTATCCATCTATACACGGGAAATAGGGTTGGCTGGAATTGAGGTTTATGACATCCTTCGTGATGATTATGGAATTCAGATCGAATTCGGAGATATCGGAAATATCTTGGCTATCATTTCAGTAGGGGATCGCGCCCTGGCCTTGGAACGTTTAGTATCTTCTCTGTCCGAAATAAAAAGACGATATTCAAAGGACAAGACGGGAATGCTAGATCATGAGTATATTACGCCTGAAGTGGTCATGGCGCCACAGCAGGCCTTTTATTCCAATCAACGTTCTGTTGCGATTAAAGATAGCCAAGGGTATATAAGTGGAGAGTTCGTCATGGCTTATCCCCCTGGTATTCCTATTTTGGCCCCAGGAGAACGAATCACCGAGGAAATCATGGATTATATTACTTATGCAAAGGCTAAGGGCAGTTCGCTGACTGGCACAGAGGATATGGCCATTGAAAATATAAGAGTAGTGGAGGAATAGACAATGGAATTATGGTACACAGAACAGCACACCGATAATGTTCGCTTTTCTATTAAGGTAGATAAACCCCTTTATACAGGTCAAAGCGAATTCCAAAGAATTGATGTTTTTAACTCTAAAGAATTTGGGAATTTCTTTACCCTTGATGGATTAATGATGGTTACTCAAAAAGACGAATTTATTTATCATGACATGATTGTGCATGTACCGATGGCGACTAATCCTAAGATTAAGAATGTCTTGGTTATCGGAGCAGGGGATGGCGGAACAGTACGAGAATTAACTCGCTATGCTACGATTGAGCACATCGATATGGTGGAGATTGATAAAATGGTTGTAGATGTGTGCCGAGAATATCTTCCTCAAACCGCTTGTAAGTTGGATGATCCAAGAGTTCATCTGTATTTTGAGGATGGATTGAAATTTGTGCGCACTAAAGAAAATACCTATGATTTGATTATTGTGGATTCCACGGATCCTTTTGGACCAGGAGAAGGGCTATTTACGAAAGAATTTTATGGGAATTGCTATAAGGCCTTGAAAGAAGACGGCATTCTTGTTAACCAGCATGAAAGCCCTTACTATGATGAGTATGCCAAGTCGATGCAAAGAGCACATAAGCGGATCAAAGAATTTTTCCCGATTTGTAGAGTTTATCAAGCTCACATTCCAACTTACCCGTCAGGGCACTGGCTGTTTGGTTTCGCCTCTAAAAAGTACGATCCCTTGACGGATATCGATGAGAAAGCATGGAATAGTCTTGGACTGAAAACGAAGTACTATAATACGGATATTCATAAAGGAAGTTTCGCCCTGCCTAACTATGTAAAAGAACTCTTAGCTGAGGCAGGAGAATAAGATAGGATTTTTTATAAAACCTTGAAGTCATTAGGGCTTCAAGGTTTTTTTGTTTTAGAGTATAAGCCCATTTCATCCTGGAAATAGTAGGAAGTGTCGGAGAGGCTCTAAAAGTCGTTTTGGAAAATTTAAAAAAACGAAATAAAAGATGCTTCAACCGAAATTATGACCGCAACCAGGTCATATACTCTACTATGGAGGGATGGAAGGTTGGAACATTCCGTACAGCTTGGGACTCAACATTATCACGAAAGCATTTGCCAACGTTTACGGGAACTCCGAGATGATGAGGAACTCCCGGTCGTGATTTATGAGTATCAACAGGGAAAACGTTGGCTAATTGATTGCAACTTTCAGCTTCCCTCTCAGAAATATGAGGGAGAGCAAGATACGCTGAAACGAATTCACAGTTATTATCTTGCTAATGCTTTAGCAGAGACAATTTTGTATCAATGGGAAAAAGATTATGTTCGCTATCTTTTAAAAAAGAAATACAAGTTGAAAAGAGAAGAGGTAGAGCAGGTTTTAGCTAAAGTGTTAGAGTATCTGAGCAAGACCCTTTTAGAACAAAAAAGTTACGCGGTGAATCGGAAGACAACACTTGTTAACCAAATCATGATTTGCTTGGATAATCAACCTCTATTTGATATTGAAGGATTTTTGCGTTTTCGAGCTGAGGATTATAAGGAACAAGTTCAAAAAGCGGTTTCCCATGTTGTTGATGAATATATCCTTGAAAGAGAATATATTGAATTTATTGAGCTCCTGAAACATTTTGTAGATAGTCAAGTCCCGCGTATGCATACCTTGCATGTTGGAATTACGTCTTCGGGGAAATTCCACCTTTATAACGAAGAGGGAAAAACGGTGACGAATGAGTACATTGAAGATCTTTCTTTTGGAAGTTCTGTAAACGAATATTCTTATGAAGATATGCTTGTGAGTGCCTTAATTGCAGTGGCGCCTCGACAAATTGTTTTGCATATCCGTTATGAGGGTTTTAAAGATACATTAAATACCATTGTGCAGGTCTTCGAAGGCCGTGTGAGCTATTGTAATGATGGATGTTTTATATGTGATAAGATTTGACAAAGCGGTTTGGGAGTAATATACTTTTAACGTAAAAGCGATGATAGGAAGAGTACCTTGTTGAACTCGTGTTAGAGAGAAAATGCCATAGGCTGTAAGCATTTTTCAGGAGTAATAGGGGAAGACCGACCTAGAGTGTTAAGCTGAAGGATATGTAAGCTTGAACGTTTCCCGCGTTAAGGGACAAAGTCTAACGTTAAAATGAGATTTTAAACGTTATGAATTTGGGTGGAACCACGGGAATCAACTCTCGTCCCATTGCGGGACGGGAGTTTTATTATTTTTTAGGGAGTGAAACTGATGATTAAAGTAACATTAAAGGACGGATCCATACGCGAAGTTGAGCAGGGAACAACACTTGCAGGTTTAGCCGCTTCGATCTCGCGCGGTTTAGCTAAAGCGGCAATAGCGGGTAAAGTGAACGGTGAGGACAAGGATTTAGCTTATGTTTTAAACGAGGATGCTGATGTAGAAATCCTTACTTTGGATAGTGAAGAAGGGTTACATGTTCTTCGTCATTCCTCTTCACACGTGTTGGCACAAGCCGTGCAAAATCTGTTTCCAGGTACGAAGCTCGGAATTGGACCAGCTATCGCCAATGGGTTTTATTATGACTTTGACTCGGAACACGTTTTTACACCCGAGGATCTGGAAAAGATTGAAGCTGAAATGCAACGTCTTGTCAAAGAAGATAACAGTTATGAGCGGCGAGAAGTCTCTCGGAGTGAAGCCTTATCCTTCTTTGGTGAGCAAGGAGAAAAATACAAGGTTGAGCTGATTGAAGATCTTCCAGAAGATGCAACGATCTCAATGTATACTCAAGGTAATTTTACCGACCTTTGTGCAGGGCCGCATATCCCTTCTACTGGAAAGATCAAAGCGTTTAAACTTCTCAACCTCGCTGGCGCCTATTGGAGAGGTAGCGAGAAAAATAAGATGTTGCAACGGATTTATGCAACAGCTTGGACTAAACAAGCCGATCTTGATGATTATCTGTTCAAGATGGAAGAAGCAAAACGTCGGGATCATCGGAAACTAGGTTTAGAACTTGATCTCTTTAGCCTTCATGATGAAGGACCGGGTTTCCCCTTTTTCCACCCGAAGGGCATGATCCTACGCAATGAACTCGAAGATTTCTGGCGTAAAGAACATCGCAAAAGAGGATATCACGAGATTAAGACCCCAATGATTTTAAGTCGTAGTCTTTGGGAACAATCCGGTCACTGGGATCATTATAAAGACAATATGTATTTTACGAAAATTGATGATATGGATTATGCCATTAAACCGATGAACTGCCCAGGCGGGGTGCTCATGTATAAAACGAAAATGAGAAGCTATCGCGACCTGCCATTAAGAATGGGAGAACTTGGGTTGGTACATCGCCATGAATTATCCGGTGCCCTTCACGGTTTACTTCGTGTTCGAAACTTCACTCAAGATGATGCTCATATTTTCATGCTTCCTGCTCAGATCAAGAATGAAATCATCGGGGTTATCGAGCTGGTCGATTATTTCTATAAAGTGTTTGGTTTCGAATACGAAGTTGAGCTTTCGACTCGTCCTGAAGATTCCATGGGTTCAGATGAAGCATGGGAAATGGCGACGAATGGTTTGAAGGAAGCACTTGAAGCTAAAGGAATGGAGTACAAGATCAATCCTGGCGATGGTGCATTCTATGGCCCGAAGATCGACTTCCATCTTCACGATTGCCTCGGGCGGACCTGGCAATGTGGTACGATTCAGTTAGACTTCCAAATGCCAGAAAAATTCGATTTGACTTATATTGGGGAAGATGGCCAAAAACATCGCCCTGTTATGATTCACCGCGTTGTTTACGGTAGCATTGAGCGCTTTATTGCGCTCTTAACCGAGCAGTATGCAGGAGCATTCCCAACTTGGTTAGCTCCAGTCCAAGCCCGTATCCTGCCGATCAGTGAAAAGCATCAAGAATATGCAAACGAAATCTTCAATCGCCTTAATGATTTAGATATCCGTGCTGAAGTGGATGATCGCCGTGAGAAAATTGGCTATAAAATTCGTGAGGCTCAAACCCAGAAAATCCCCTTTACTCTTGTCATCGGTGATCAAGAAGCAGAAACAGACTCTGTAGCCGTCCGCCGCTATGGCCAAGGTAACTCGGGAGAAAAGATGACCGTTTCTGAATTCATTGCCATGGTTCAAGAAGAAGTTAAAGGTAAAAAGATGCTGCTTCAATCCTAGAGAAAATGCTCTTGAAGAAAGCCTAAGAAAGCAAAACTCTCTATAGAACTCAATAGACCAGATAGTGTAGCTATACGCACAGGAGTGAACGATTTGCGCGGAGGGGTGTTAAGGTGAACGAAGTTTACGTGGGGTAGCGTGCCACTTGGTTCACTTCAGGTATTACCCTGAGGTTTGGCTAAGCTTCCATGGAAACAAGAGAGACAACCCTGGAGCGCTAAGTGAATGGATGTGCGGATAGCTACACGACCCCAGAGAGTTAAAGATCTTAACTACTTTAAAACGGAATTAATTTGACAAAGGCATTGCAAACAAATATAATAATTTATGTTCAAGAAGAAGCCATCCGCTTCTCACCTTATGGCTCAAGTCGATAAGGTATCTTTAGGTCCTGAGTATATTTGTGCTCATGATTTGTTTAGAGAGACGGGTGGTAATTCACCCGTCTTATTTATTTTTTATCCTTTTTCTTGAATGAATTATATATGGGGGTGGTTTGTTATTAGCAAGGATTTACGGATTAATGATGAAATCCGAGCTCGGGAGGTTCGTCTCGTTGGTGAAGAAGGAGAACAACTCGGGATTGTGCAGCTCAGAGATGCGCTGCAAATGGCTATAGAGAAATCTGTAGACTTGGTGGAGATTGCTCCGACCGCAAAGCCGCCAGTTTGTAAATTCATGGATTATGGAAAGTACAAATATGAGCAGGCGAAGCGAGACAAAGAGGCCCGTAAAAAACAGCGGACCACGGAGATCAAAGAAGTCAAATTGCGTCCGAATATTGAGGACCATGACTTTGAAACAAAAGCACGCAACGCCCAACGCTTTTTAGCAGATGGTGACAAGGTGAAAGTAACAATTATGTTCCGGGGTCGGGAGGTTACACATCCTGAACTAGGGAAAAAGTTATGTGTTCGTCTTGCTGAGTTTTGCAAAGCAGAGGCTAATATAGAGCGTGAACCTAAACTGGAAGGGCGTAACATGATTATGATCTTGACGCCTATCAAACATGACTAACACGAGAGGGGGATCACCCAAATGCCAAAAATGAAAACTCATCGCGGTGCCGCGAAACGTTTTAAGAAAACCGGAACCGGTAAAATTATGCGTTCCCATGGCTATACAAGCCATATCCTGGAGAAGAAGTCTCCAAAACGTAAACGCAATCTTCGCAAAACAACGGTTATGCATAAGACTGATGCGAAACGTATTGCTCGGATGATTGCATACCTATAATTCCTAGACATTAAGAAATAAGGAGGTCTTCGCTATGGCCCGTGTAAAAAAAGGGGTAACGAAGCATCAGCGTCATAAAAAAGTACTGAAACTGGCTAAAGGATTCCGTGGTGCTAAGAGTAAACTCTTCCGCCCAGCTAATGAACAAGTTTTAAAATCCCTAGCCTACGCTTATGCTCACCGTAAAGACAAAAAAGGTGATTTCCGTAAATTGTGGATTGCTCGTATCAATGCGGCTGCTCGCATGAACGGTTTGACCTATAGCCGGATGATGAACGGTTTGAAAAAAGCAGGAGTTTCGGTTAACCGTAAAATGTTAGCTGACCTTGCAATCAATGATGCAGCTGCTTTTACTGAATTAGTAAATGTAGCTAAAGCACAAGTTAACGTAAAGTAAGTCAAAACAAAGGGTGCATTTGCACCCTTTTTGTTTAATTGGGGTGATCGAAATGTTGACCTCACTGCAAAATGAACATGTTAAGCATGTTGTTGCTTTACATAAACGCAAGACTCGAAAGGATTATGGGGAGTTTCTTATCGAGGGTTGGCGGTTCATCGAAGAAGCGATTCGTCGTGAAGCGGAAATTCGCCAGATCTATGTTTGCCCAGAGAAGGAAAAGGGGTACTGGTCTTCTTTATATAGCGTTCTGCGTGAGCGGAAGATTCCGATTCTCGAAGTCGATGAAAGAGTATTGCGGAAGATGAGCGAAACTGAAGAACCCCAAGGGATTCTCGCAGTTGTAGGGCTTAAGAGTCTTAGTTGGAAGGACTTAGAGGTTGATTCTAAAACCGTACTGTTGATCGTTGATGGAATCCAGGATCCAGGAAATTTAGGTACTATCCTGCGGACAGCATTAGCCGCAGGGGTTCAACAGGTCTGCTTAACCACAGGAACTGTTGATCTCTATAACCCAAAGGTTTTACGAAGCACTATGGGAACAGTATTCTCTTTGCAGGTATTAACGGATTGCTCACCTGAACAAGTGATTGAATTTGCTCAGAGCAAAGGGTTAAAGGTTCTGACCGGAGATATTGAGGGTGAGCCTTTTTATGAAACCCAATTTGATCTTCCTCTAGCCTTAGTGGTAGGTAATGAAGGCAATGGACCTTCGGAGGTGTTTCGTTCGCCAGAGCTAACCCGAGTGACTCTGCCCATGAGTCATGAGGTAGAATCTCTTAATGTAGCGATAGCAACGGGAATTATTTTATATGAAATTGCGCGCCGTAAAGGGTTATGATATAATTTTCAAGGAAATAGGTAAATGAAATTCAGAGAAAGTTGGGCTTAGCGATGTTTTCTGCAGAGTGGTTCTGGGAACTCTTCGAGACAACCGGCTCGCCGAACGTATATCTGGTTTATCGAAAGTATGCTAATCAGATTAAAACACGATGATCAGGCAAAAGGAGCTTTTGCTTTTTAGGGAGGTTGGTCATAGACTGCAAGCCAACTAAGTTAAGCTCCCCATTCAGTGATGAATGTTAAATTTCTCCTGTGAGTGACTTATGCAAAAGTAAGTCCGGCTCCCCCGTTATCAGGAAAACAAGCTGCAGTTCGTTTGGACTGAATCAGGGTGGTACCGCGGGTAAATCTCGTCCCTTTAAGGGAGGAGATTTTTTTATATCCTTTATCCTTTTCTTTATGCTTATCTCTTTGTTAATCGTTTTTTAGAATCTTATATATTTAGGAGGGTTAATGTGAAAGAAGAAGTCCGTCGTATTCAAGAAGAAACATTGGCTGAGCTCAAAGGGGTTACCTCTTTGGACACACTCCAAGAATTAAAGGTTAAAGTTCTTGGGAAAAAAGGGTCCTTAACCGCGTTATTGCGTCAGATGGGAAGCTTGAGTGCAGAGGAACGCCCCATTTTTGGACAAGTTGTCAATGAGGCGCGTGACGTTTTAGAAAAGGCTTGGGTAGAGCAAACTCAAGAATTAGAGCAAATTGCTCTGCAAAGACAGATTGAAGCGGAACGCTTAGATATCTCTCTTCCCGGAGTGAGTACAATCCGGGGACATCAGCACCCTTTAACCCGTGTCATTGAAGAAATGGAAGATATTTTTTTAGGAATGGGTTTTGATATTGCTGAGGGACCAGAAATTGAGACTGATTATTATAACTTTGAAGCTTTGAATCTGCCTAAGGAGCATCCAGCACGTGAAATGCAGGACTCCTTCTATATAACAGAGGAAATTTTGCTAAGAACGCAAACCTCACCCGTTCAAGTTCGGACTATGGAGCGGGTACATCCGCAACTTCCAGTTAAAATCATTTGTCCAGGAAAAGTCTATCGCAAAGACGATGATGCGACCCATTCTCCAATGTTCCATCAAGTAGAAGGATTAGTGGTCGATAAAGGAATTCGGATGTCGGATCTAAAAGGAATCCTGCTTAACTTTTCACGGCAAATGTTTGGAGAATCTCGAGAAATTCGTTTGCGTCCAAGCTTTTTCCCGTTTACGGAGCCGAGTGCGGAAGTTGATGTTTCCTGTATGTTGTGCGGAGGAGCGGGGTGCCGAATCTGTAAAGGAACCGGCTGGATTGAAATTCTGGGTTCAGGAATGGTCCATCCTAAAGTGCTAGAAAATGGGGGTTATAATCCGAAAGAAGTCACCGGGTTTGCCTTTGGGATGGGTGTCGAGCGGATTGCCATGCTGAAATATGGAATTGAAGATATGAGACTCTTATTTGATAACGATTTGCGCTTTTTGCAACAGTTTTAAGGAGGCAGGTCATGAAGGTTAGTTTAGAATGGTTACGTGAATTTATTGATGTTTTGGTGCCGGCAGAAGAATTAGCTGAGATTCTGACCCGTGGCGGAATCGAGATTGGCGGCATAGAGCAGTTAAATCAAGGCTTAGAAGCGATCCTCGTGGGTGAGATTGAAAGCATGGAACATCATCCTAATGCAGATAAGCTTTGGATATGTCAGGTCAATTTGGGTAGCCAAAACGTTCAAATCGTCACTGGCGCTCAGAATCTATTACTTAAGGATAAAATCCCGGTAGCGACCCATGGTACAACGCTTCCGACAGGACAAAAAATTCGTAAGTCGAAACTTCGCGGAGTGGAATCAAATGGTATGCTTTGTTCGACGGATGAGCTGCTATTGGATTCGAGTTTAGGTGATCCTCGGAGCGAAGACGGAATTATGATCCTTCCTCCAGAGGCCCTCATCGGAAAAAGTTTGGCAGAGTTGATTCAAGGGGATACGATCCTTGATCTTGACCTTTATCCCAACCGTCCTGATTGTTTAGCGATGAACAACGTCGCTCGGGAGGTTTCTTCTTTGACTCGGGAAAAGGTCCATTTGAATCGTTGGGCTGAGACCGAGCAAGGTCCAGACTATCCTGCAGATTTGCAGACGAAGATTGTTATTGAAGAACCTGAACTTTGTCACCGTTATGCAGCCCTCCTTGTTGAAGAGGTTAAGATTGAGCCCTCCCCGGAATGGATGCAAAAGCGCCTAATAGCTGCAGGGGTTCGCCCGATTAGTAATATTGTCGATATCACCAACTATTGTATGTTGGAAATGGGACAACCGCTGCATGCTTTTGATCGGGACAAGGTTACTGGGGCTGTGCATGTTCGTCGAGCAGCTCAAGGTGAAAAATTGATGACCTTAGATAATGTCGAGCGAACGCTTGATCCAGAAATGCTCTTGATCGCTGATGATGAAAAAGCGCTTGGGTTAGCCGGAGTGATGGGTGGACTCGATAGCGAAATTACGGAGGCAACAACTCGGATTTTGGTGGAGTCTGCACACTTTGACAGTGTTAGTATTCGCCGAACGAGTCGCCGCTTAGGATTGCGTTCTGAAGCGTCCAACCGCTTTGAAAAGGGAATCAATGTCGCAGGAATTGCTGCTACTTTAGGACGGGTGGGTGACCTTATCCTCAAATTGGGCGCTGGAAAACCGGTGGGTTTCGTCGATGAAAATAAGGTTGTGTCAGAAACGAGGACTGTTGTATTAACCGTGGCTAAAACGGGTTCCCTTCTAGGGATGAATTTTACACTTGAGGAAGTAGCTGACGTTTTAGAGCGACTTCAGTTTCCCTATGAACGTCAAGGCGAAGGATTTTTGGTTACAATCCCGTCTTATCGGTCAGATATCCAAATTGAAGAGGATATGATTGAAGAAGTGGCTCGTTTAACGGGCTATGATCGAATTCCAACCACTCTCCCTCAAGGAAGTACAACGCAGGGGCGCCGAACTCCAGAACAAGAATTTAGACGCAAGCTTCGGCATTTACTGGCGAATTTGGGATTGAATGAAGTCATTACTTATTCGTTTAACCGACCCAATGCCGATGAGCTGTGGGGACATAGCGATCAATCCATTTCTATAATGAATCCGCTCCGTGAGGAGTTAAGCGTGATGCGCACGACACTAATTCCTGGGCTATTAGAAGTTGCCTCCCGGAATGTGGCTCGGAGAAATCTGGATGTCTGTATTTTTGAGATTGGTAATGTGTTTTGGACTACTGAACAACATTTGACGAAACTCCCCGAAGAAAAACTGCGTTTGGCTGGCCTTCTCCATGGAAAGCCCTCACGGCACTGGCTGAAGTCTGTTAGCGAATATAATTTCTATACGGTAAAGGGGATAATCGAAGAGCTTGCTCAAGAATTCGGTTTGAAGCTAAAATATCAGGTTCCACAAGGGACGGAATTACTTCATCCGGGTCGCTCCGCGGAAATTTATCTTCAAGGTAAGAAGGTAGGTTTCATGGGCGAGCTCCATCCGATGAGAGGGAAGGATTCTGCTTTAGAACATGCTCTTGTTTTCGAAATAGAACTCGCTCCCCTGTTTGCTGCAAGCGATAGGAGTATTCGTGCAACTTCGATTCCACGTTATCCAGCAATCCAACGGGATTTAGCGGTTGTTGTGTCTAAGGATGTATCCGCTCGAGACGTAATGGCAAGAATTCATGGTCTGGGAGGAGCGCTTTTGGATAACGTCGATATCTTCGATGTTTATACAGGTAAGCCCATTGCTGAGGGTCATAAGAGCTTAGCTTTTACCATGCGTTACCAATCCCTGGAGAGAACATTAACGGATGAAGAAGTAACGACTTTAAATAAGCAGATTCTTGAAGGAATTGAGAAGGAATTTGGCGCTGAATCGAGAAAATAAATTGTAGAAGAATCTTAAAAACTCAAGAAATGTGAGAAACGCAGGTGGCTTATGTCGAAAGAAGATGGCAAAGTAACTGTGGAGATTTTTGGGGAGAAACATGTTCTTCGAGGTACCGAAGATCTGGAGTATATCCAAAAGTTGGCTTACAAGGTGGATAAAAAGATGCGGTTGACTGCTCAGCGATTTCCTCGTTTAGCGGCGCACCGAATCGCCATTCTTGTCGCTCTTAATCTAGAAGATGATCTCGAGAAACTCCGGGAGGAACAAGAAACCTTAATGGAAATGTTAGGGGAACAATCAGAGTAGAGGATTCCGCATCACGATAACGACGTGGTGCGGAATTCTCTATTTTCTCACTCCGCTGGCTTTTTGATTGTAATTTGGATAAACTAGAGGTTGATGGAATCTATTACATGTTAGTGGTTTGGAGATTAACTATGCATTTTGTTATGATCTTTCTCGATGGCTTCGGGTTAGGTTCAGAGGAAAATAACCCCATCGTGACAGCACGGACTCCCAATATCGATCATCTACTGGGAGGGCATTTGATCTGGGGGGATCGATCCATTGTTAGAGGGCAGGCTCGGTTAACTCCTTTAGAAGCAACTTTAGGTGTGCATGGGATTCCGCAAAGTGCGACAGGTCAGACCACATTATGGACGGGAGTAAATGCTTCAAAAGTTTTGGGGTATCATCTTAATGCCTATCCCAATGATAAATTGGCTCATGTGATCGCGGAAAAAAGTATCTTTAAACAATTAGTTGATCGTGGACAACAGGGCATGTTTGCAAATACGTTTACCCCTCAATATGAGCAACTCGTGGCGAGTGGGAAGAAACGACATTCTGCTTCAACCTTATCGGCTATGGCAGGGAGAGTGAAGTTAAGGCGCATTCCTGATTTAAGAGCAGGACGGGCCGTTTATTATGATATGACGAATCAAGTTCCGCGCGAAATGGGGGAAGATGTTCCCTTAATTTCAGCAGAACAAGCGGGGCAGAATTTAGGACGATTGGCCCTAGGTTATGATTTTACACTTTATGAGATGTTTTTAACGGATGTTTTCGGTCATAAACAAAGATGGGAAGAATCCGTTCAGCTAATTGAACAAATTGATGAATTTTTAGGGGGCTTCTTGCGGGTTATTCAAAATGAAGATGTAGCCTGGCTCCTAACGAGTGACCATGGAAATATCGAAGATTTTGCCATTAAGGGGCATACCCAGAATCGGGTACCTGCTTTATCATGGTCAAATCGGCCGATAGAGTGGCCGCGGTGGACGACATTAGAAGATGTTACACCCGGTATTTTAGAACTGCTAAGTTAGAAAAGAGGATTTTGAGATGGTCAATCCAATTCATACCGAAAGAGCGGCGATGGAACTACTCGCTCCAGCCGGAAGTTTCGAAGCGTTTAAAGCGGGAGTGGAGAATGGCGCGGATGCAATTTATCTTGGGGGGAAAAGTTTCAGTGCGCGAGCGAGTGCGGCTAACTTTGATGAAACGGAACTTCGTCGCGCGGTTCAATATGCTCATGAACGGAATGTAAAAGTGTATGTCACGGTCAATATTCTGATTGCTGATCAGGAATTTCCGGAGCTTTTCGATTATCTCTACTCCCTTTATAGTGCTGGAGTAGATGCCGTTCTTCTCCAAGATATCGGAGTAGCTGATTTAATTCAGAGCATTTTACCTGAAATCGAACGGCACGCGAGTACGCAGATCACGGTAAATACATCATGGGGAGCAAAGCATCTTGAAGGATTGGGCTTGAAGCGTGTTGTTTTAGCCCGGGAAACCTCCGCTGAAGAAATGAAAATGATTTCTCAGAAGACGCCACTCGATATTGAAGTATTTGTTCATGGGGCGCTGTGTGTCTGTTATTCAGGACAATGCTTGATGTCGAGTTTTATCGGGGGGCGTAGTGGGAATAGGGGAAGGTGTGCGCAACCGTGCCGCATGACCTATCAGTTAGTGAATGAGGAACGTGTAGATACGCTTAAGGATGCTAACCTAGGAGAACATTTACTCAGTCCGCGCGATATGAATTTAGTGGATGAAATTACGCTTCTTAAAGAGAGTGGAGTCTATTCTTTAAAGGTTGAGGGCCGGATGAAACGTTCAGAATATGTAGCGACCGTTATTCGCGTTTATCGACAAGCCTTAGATTATGTGTTGGCTCAAGAGCCCACGCAGAGCGGGTTAAAACCGATTGGAGAAGAAGAAAGAACAGAACTTTCCCAAATCTTCAACCGAGACTTCACCCAAGCTTATCTTAAAGAACATCCGGGCGCAGATTTGATGAGTTACATGCGTCCTAATAATCGCGGAATCCGTTTAGGGCGAGTTCTGCAGGATCAAGATGATCGGGTCGAACTCAAGCTGGAAGCATCTCTTCATCCAGGGGATGGTATCGATTTTTGGACTAGTCGGGGTCATGAAGGAATTACTGTGGGTACGATCTGGCGTGGTCAGGAAGAAGTGACAGAGGGCCATCCTGGCGAGCATGTTTGGATTGAATTTGTTGGTAATAAGGTCAGAACGGGAGATCGTGTCTTTAAGACCTATGATGAACAACTGATGGACAAGGCTCGCCTAAGTTTTCAAGAGGGTAAGGAACAGCGTAAACGTTCACTTAAGGCTCGATTAAGGGGTTCAGTGGGAGAACATCTTACCTTGGAAATGTGGGAGGGTGAACGTTTGAGTAAAGTTCAATCGACAAATCCTGCACAGCAAGCGCTCAAGCGTCCCTTAACCCAGGAGTATGCTTTCCAGCAGTTAAACCGATTGGGTACGACGCCGTTTTATTTGGAAGAGTTAGTTTTGGATTTGCAAGGAGAAGTCATGCTTCCGGTAAGTGAGCTTAATGAGATGCGCCGTCTGGCGGTTGAGGGACTCTTACAAGAAGAGGATCCGCAGCAACAACTCACACGAGCGGTGTATGATCAGCGCGTACGGGACTGGAAAAGGAAGCTCGCTCAGGAGAAGGAACAATTCTTTGATGGGGAGCCCCCACGGAGAAGTGAAGATTTACGTCATCACCGCAAAAAGCATGATATACAGAATCTACAGAGTGATGCAGCTCATCGACTGACCGTCTCCGTGAGCGATCTGGAATCCGTGCAAGCCGCTTTACAAGCAGGTGCACGTCGAATTGCTATGGGTGGAGAACGTTGGCGTTCACGTAAGGGAATGAATTTGGATGAAATTCGTGCAGGCTACGAGCTTTGTCAAAAGTACGGGGCAAAAGCTCTATGGCGCTTGCCCAGGATTCTCAATGAAGGACAGAGTATCAAGCTACAGGAAACACTGCAAAAAGTTAAAGACTGGGGGAATCATCCCGATTTATTACTCAATAACATTGGAGAATTCGAACTTCTTCAAGAAATTGATCCGGATTGGGGATTCGAGACAGACTTTTCCTTTAATGTATTTAATCAAGCAACCTTGGCTTATTGGTTAAGGCAAGGTGCGCAAACCGTTACGCTGTCACCTGAATTAGAACATCAACAACTCGAGCAGTTCAGAGCTTGGCCGAGAACAGAAATTTTAGTTTTTGGTGATTTGGAAATGATGGTGAGTGAATATTGTCCTGTAGGTGCAACCTTAGGTGGAAAAAAGGGAAAACACTGCAGCGCACCTTGTGTTCATGAACCTCATTACTTAAGGGATCGCCTTAAGTACGATTTCCCTATAGAGACAGACCTAGATTGTCGGATGCATTTATTTAATGCGAAACGCCTTAACTTATATAAAGAACTGGGTGATATCGCCAAAATGGGCATTAGAAACATTCGTCTCCAACTCAATCGAGCCACGCCAGAACAAATTCGGGATACAGTCCGGGTTTTCTTGGAGGGTTGGGAAAATGCTTTACAGGGTGAAAAGACAACAGAGCAAGACGTTGAACATGTTAAAGCCTATTTAGAAGCGCGCTTCTCAGAAGGATTTACGAAGGGACATTATTTTCGAGGGATACTCTAAGAACAAGTCGGATAGAGGGAGAAAAGCATGGTCATCAATGAACGGGTTATTCATAAGTTGGATTTTGATAAAATTCTAGAACGCTTAGCAGGGCATTGCCTATTGCCTCGTGCTCGTGAAATTGCAGAAGCGTTGCGCCCGTACAATAATCAGGATCAGGTTCAAAATGCGCTTGCAGAAACGGGAGAGGGGAAAGCGCTCTTAAGAGTTAATCCCTTGTTTTCCGTGCGCGGGGCGAAAGAAATAAGACCTTTATTAGAACGTTGCCTTCGAGGTGGAACGTTATCGCCAGAAGAACTTTTGCATATTCGGGATACCCTGAAAGCGGCTCGTCAAATTAAACAAAGCCTACTTGAGGGTAAAATGGAGACACCTCATCTTCAGGAGATTGTTCTAGGGATCGATCCCCCGAAAGGAATCGAAGATGAAATCAGCCGCTGTATTAGCGAAGAGGGATCTGTCGCGGATCAAGCCTCCCCGCAACTTGGGGAGTTTAGGCGCTCGATTACGCGTTTGCAACAGCGGATACGGGATACCTTAGAGGGAATTGTTCGCAATTCTGCCTATCAAAAAATTTTACAAGATCCGATTATCACTCAGCGGTCTGATCGTTATGTGGTACCCGTCAAGCAGGAATATCGCCAAGCTTTTTCAGGAATTGTTCATGATCAATCGGCTAGTGGAGCAACGCTCTATATTGAGCCGATGGCGGTGGTCAATCTGGGCAATGAATTAAGGGAAGTCATCTTGAAGGAGCAACGTGAAGTACAGCGGATTCTGCTTCAACTTTCGGCTCAGGTCGAAGGGGAAGCAGAACGGATTGCTGATGCTCATGAAGCGCTAGCTCAGGTCGATTTTATTTTGGCTAAATCACACCTTAGCGAAAGTATGAATTCTGGTGCTCCCGAACTCTCTGATCAACAAGAAATTAAGTTGGTACAAGCTCGCCATCCTCTGCTTAGTGGTTCAGTTGTTCCATTAAATATCGAATTAGGGAAGCGTTTTGACACTATAGTGATTACGGGACCGAATACGGGAGGGAAGACGGTTGCGTTAAGAACAGTCGGGTTACTTTCAGCTATGGCTCAATCCGGATTACACATCCCGGCTGAAGCGAATTCACGACTTGGCATCTTTACCCAGATCTTCGTGGATATTGGGGATGAACAGAGTGTCGAGCAATCCTTGAGTACTTTTAGCGGGCACATGAAAAATATTGTTGATATTGTCTTGGGAGCGGACAGTCATTCCTTGATTCTCCTAGATGAAATTGGAGCGGGAACTGATCCTACGGAAGGGGCAGCTCTCGCGATGTCGATCATTACGGAACTTCATGAACGGGGTTGCCGGATTATTGCTACCACCCACTACGGAGCGCTTAAGAGTTTTGCTTATAATACCCCTAGAGTGGAGAATGCCTCCGTGGAGTTTGATGTGGAGACATTGCGCCCGACCTACCGACTTCTGATCGGGATCCCAGGAAAAAGCAATGCATTCTACATTGCGAGCCGTCTTGGATTAAATGATACTGTTCTTGAAAGGGCGAAATCGTTTGTCACAGAGCGGGAAATGCAAGTGGCCGATTTGATTGATAATCTCGAGGATACTCAACGTGATATTGAACGCGAAAAGCGACGTATTCAAGAAGAACGCAAAACTATCGAAACGGAAAGCAGTCAACTGAAAGCGAAGTCCTTAAAACTAGAAGAGGATTATCAAGAGCTGCTTGCGTTGGCCCAAGATGAAGCAACAGAGGTTCTACGGCAAACGCGGCATGAAGCTGAGCTTTTAATCGAGGATTTGAAGCAGGCCCTAAAAGAAGAGAATAAGGACCAGCATGCTATTGAACACGCACGGCAAAGAATAAAAAAATTATCCAATAAGGTGGGGACCAAGGAAAAGGAAATCAGGACAAGCGCTGGCGGCGGGATAAACCCAGAAGAAATTAAGCTGGGTCAAACGCTCTATTTGACCAAGCTTCGTCAGAAAGGGCATGTCCTTAAACTTCCCACGGATAACGGGGAAGTTCTCGTTCAAGTCGGGGTAATGAAGTTGAATGTTCAGCTGAGTGAGGTTCGTCTTGTTCAAGAAGAAAAGGTCAGCACACCACGACGAGCGGAGACGTTTGGGCAAGGGCGAATTGGAATGAGTAAAGCTCAGAATGTTCGAACTGAAATTGATCTTCGAGGGATGATGGTGAAAGAAGCGACTGAAGAGTTAGATAAATATCTTGATGATGCTGTTTTAACCGGAGCGGGACTTGTTTATATCATCCATGGAAAAGGGACCGGCGCTCTACGGGCGGGGATTCAAGAATTTCTAAAGGGTCATCCTCATGTTCAATCGTTTCGGCTAGGTCAGCATGGAGAAGGAGATTTAGGCGTTACTGTTGTTGAGTTAAAGTAGAATTTAATGCAAGAGAGGCCTGCACTATTAAATTAGTGCAGGCCTTTATGAGTAATTTTATTGATGATTATTTTATCTCTGTTTAGGACTCTGATTATTTGTAACTTCATTTTGTATGGTCAGCCGTGCAACAGGGGAGGTATCTGAATACTTCAAGGTTTTTGGATCCTTAAAGGTAGCCTTGAATACATATTCACCAGGAGCTGTTACCCCATCTATTTGTAAAGGAACAGTAATAATATCGGATTTCCCTGGTTGAGCTTGGGGATTGAAAGTTTGATAGTTCGCTTGACCTGGGAACTTGATATAAAGGACTAAAGCGAGTGATTCGCTACCTGCAGGATAAGAGACGGCCATACTGGCGGTTCCCTTAGTACTATCATACGCGACTGGCCCTAGGGTCGGAATAGGTAGCCTTGGATCTGTAACCGGATCATTACTAATATCCTCTCCGGTTCCAGTGTAAATCTCAGTAGGCGGCTTATAGGGCGCTTCATCACTCGGCCAGGTTAGAGACGGATTGCGGTCGGTGATGTTGAGAAAGACTTTGCTTACCTTGTTACGGGTTTTATCTCCGGCGAGATAGGCTGGATGATCAGCATCGATCTCTTTTGTTACCCAAACATTACTTTCTTGTGTTGGTAAATCACCTTGAGCTGCAATTTCCGTTCGTATAAACTGACTTGGAGTCAAGCTGCTGGGTAAGAGCCCGGATTTCGCATCAATTGCTCCGCTGACAATGCCCGCAGGCTGTTTGAATTGAGTTTGGACGGGTTGATCTTCGAGAGCTTTTGTCATGACCTGCTTCCAGATTTGTGCGGGATAACTCCCTCCGAAGACATTGTGAAGGTAGTGTTTTCCATCAGGATCTTCATCATAGCCCATCCATACGACGCCAACATAATTTGGTGTATATCCTGCAAACCAAGCATCAGGGCTACCTGTTTTGTTACCGTATTTCGCAGGATCAAGCGAAGTTGTCCCAGTTTTACCGGCAACGGCCCAATTTCCAATCTGGGCACGCGTACCTGTACCATCAGTGACAACACTCCGGAGTAGGTCGTTCATCAAATAGGCGGTTGTTTCTTTCATTACACGTTGTTGGGTTATCTGTGGAGTAATAAGGTCTTTGCCGTTTGCATCTTGGATTTTATCGATCGCATGTGAGGTTACGTGTACGCCGTTATTGGCAAACGAACCATAAGCTGAAGCCATATCTAGAGGGGAGACTTCGGGTGTACCCAGGGCTAGGCTGAGAACGCGATCGGTATTTTCTAATGGAAGACCCAGTTTTTTACCAAATTCCCAACCGGTGTCGATTCCGATTAAGTTCAAAAGTTTAACAGCATAAACGTTGACTGAGTTTTCCACAGCGTACCGCATAGTAATACGGCCCTTCCAGCCGGAGCTTTCAGTATCATAATCGACTGGAGACCAGTTCGTGCCGTTACCTGCATTGTAAGTTACAGGCATGTCATCAAGAACAGTTCCAGTATAGAAGCCACCTTTTTCTAGGGCAGGGCCATAGACGACTAACGGTTTAATCGTTGAGCCAGGCTGCCGTGTACCTTGGGTAGCGCGGTTAAAGCCAAGAGCTGTAGTGTATTCACGCCCGCCGACAACAGCGCGTATCGCTCCAGTCGTTGGGTCAAGTACTGTCATCGCCCCTTGGACGGGTGTTTTATCAACGCTCTGCGGGAAATTAGTAGAATTCGCAAAGGCAGCTTCAGCAGCCTCTTGGATTTTTGAGTCAACCGTGGTATATATTTTCAATCCTCCATTGAAGATTTGCTGAGGAGAGAGCTTATAGTCTTCTCCTTGAAGCTCTTGAATAACATAGTCGACGAAATATGGGAATTTGAAGTTCGAACCGGCTACTGTAGTGTTCTGGGCTGAGGCTCGGTGTTCTTTCACTTGTTCAACGTGAGTGAAAGTGGTGTCCTTATATTCGGTGTATTGCTGTGGAGTGATAATTTCTGCGTCCTTCATAACCCCGAGGACAATCGTTCGACGATTTTTAGCGGCCTCTGGATGAACGTAAGGGTCATAGCCGCTAGGCGCCTGGGGTAGACCTGCGAGAAGCGCGATTTCATCAGGAGTGAGGCTTTGAAGGTCGTCTTTACCGAAATAGGTTTTAGAAGCAGCTTGAATTCCAAAAGAGGATTCACCGAAAAAAGTTTGATTGAGGTAAAAGGTTAGAATTTCATCTTTGGTGTATTCATGCTCCAGTTGGAGTGCGAGAGCAGCTTCTTGAATTTTACGCGTTAAAGTTTTGGCCGTAGGGTCTTCAATAAAGGCATTTTTAGCAAGCTGGGTCGTGATTGTGCTTGCGCCCTGTTTGGCAGATCCAGATTTAATATCGATAATGGCTGAGCCGATAATCCGGATCGGGTCAATCCCGAAATGATTGTAAAATCGCTTATCTTCAACTGCGACAAAGGTTTTTTTTACGAGATCCGGGATCTCAGAAGAGTTTACCATCTGACGATTTTCATCCGCATGAAGGACAGCGATCTGCTGGCCATCTTTGTCATAGACAATTGAGGACTCTTTCTGGTTTGTTAAAGCAGCAGGGTCCCATTTTGGAGTTTGGGCAACAGCTGTAATCACAAAGATTAAGAGCACAATCAAAGCTATTGCAAGAATTGAACCACTGGTCAGAAGAAAGACTCGCCATTTTGATATGCGACGCTGCTTTCGTGACGGTCTGGTAGGTTTCCTTGGGGATGCCATCTTGTTACCTCCTATAAATCTAACCCTTTAATTTTCATTTTAAAGTGTATTTTGTCACATCGAAATTATACCATACTTTGTTAGGCCATAAAACTCGCACGTTTTATCAGTAGTTTTTAGGGATGTTTTTGGACAACATGTTGGGGATTCTTGGAAGTGGACACTGGAGGAGTGACTAAGGTTGATATAAACAAGATAAGTAAGTATAATAAATAAAATATGGTATTTTAAGGACAAGGAGGAGCACAAAAGCATGCATATTCTGGATGACTTAAAAAGTAGGGGACTGATTTATCAACATACCGACGAGGAAGCGCTTCGAAAGCGTTTAGATACACCCACGACACTTTATTGCGGTTTCGATCCTACGGCGGATAGCCTACATATTGGACATTTGCTCCCCATTTTAGTATTGCGTCGATTTCAGTTAGCGGGTCACCACCCCATCGCTCTAGTTGGAGGAGCTACAGGTCTGATTGGGGATCCGAGCGGAAAGCTTAATGAGCGAACCCTTAATCCTAAGGAAACAGTAGAAGAGTGGTCTGCTAAAATTAAGGGTCAGTTATCGAGGTTCTTAGACTTTGATAACGCAGACAATTCAGCGATCTTAGCTAATAATTATGATTGGTTAGGTTCACTTAACATCATTGAGTTCCTTCGTGATATCGGAAAGAATTTCTCAGTAGGAACGATGCTTGCCAAGGAATCTGTCGAATCAAGAATGAGTCGTGGACTTTCATTTACTGAATTTAGTTACATGATTCTTCAATCTTATGATTTTATGAAGTTAAATGAACTTTATGACTGTGAATTACAGGTTGGGGGCCGAGACCAATGGGGTAATATTACCTCAGGGACTGACTTGATCCGTCGGGTGTCAGTGGGTGAGGACAAACAGGTCCATGGCTTAACCGTACCTCTCGTAACTAAAAGCGATGGTACGAAATTTGGAAAAACAGAGTCAGGAGCAGTCTGGCTGGATCCGGAAAAGACATCTCCCTATAAATTCTATCAGTTCTGGCTGAATGCCGATGATAAGGATGTAGTACAATATCTAAAGTTCTTTACCTTTTTATCAATTGAGCAAATACAAGCCTTAGAAATAGAAGTCACAACTCAACCCGAGAAAAGAAATGCGCAACGCGTCCTAGCTCGGGAGATGACAGAGCTCGTTCATGGACGGGAAGCCCTAGAACGTGCAGAGAAGATTTCGCAAGCATTGTTCACCGGTGGATTAGAAAACCTCAGTGGTGCAGAAGTTGAGGAAGGGTTTAGTGATGTCCCTTCATCGACAATTAGTGATCAGGAGATTCTGCTTGTAGATCTCTTAATCCAAGTCGGAGCGGTCTCTTCGAAACGACAAGCGCGCGAATCAATTGAAAGTGGAGCGATCTATATTAATGGAGCTCGCCATACGGATACATCTGCCACTATCGCTCAGTTGGATAAGGTGGATGAGAAGTTTTTAGTAATTCGTCGTGGCAAGAAAAATTACTTCTTGGCAAAAATAACAAAATAACAACAATTTAAACTAAATAAATTTTTAGGGGTTGTCCCAGATCTGAAATTACGATTTTCAGTCTGGGACAACCCCTTCTGTATTAGTGGTAATATCGAAAGTCTTGCTATTAATAATTGGTGTAATTAAGACCGACATTATTACGCGCTTTAGTTAAGTACTCTTGGGCAACTTCCCGCGTTTTATTTGCTCCCATTCTTAGAATATCTACAACATCAGCTTCATTTCGGACGTACTCAGCGCGTTTTTCACGATAAGGAGCGAAGTATTCCCAAATGATTCCGAAAAGTTCCTTTTTTATATCACCATAACGTAATCCCGGAGTTTCAAAGCGTTCTTTTAGCGTTTCTCTCCCAGTTTCATCAAGAAACAGAGAATAGATCTCGAAGAGAGGATTATCCTTAATTGGTTTGGGCTCGTCAACGGGTGTAGAATCTGTTTTGATCGACATAACCCTCTGGCGCAAGGCTTTTTCCTCAGAGAAAATCTCGATGGCATTCCCATAGGACTTCGACATTTTTTGACCATCAATTCCAGGAATGGTAGCTATATCGATTTCAATATCTGCCTCAGGGATGACAAAGGTTTCTCCAAAGGTATAATTGAAACGAGTAGCGATATCGCGAGCAATTTCGACATGCTGTTTTTGATCTTTACCAACAGGTACTTTGTTAGAACCATACAGAAGGATATCGGCAGCCATTAGAACGGGATAGGCAAATAAGCCGTGTGTGGCAACAATCCCTTTAGCTGTCTTATCTTTATAAGCATGACTGCGTTCTAATAGTCCCATACTTGTGACGTTAGATAAGAGCCAACTCAGTTCATGAACTTCAGAGAGATCAGATTGCACCCAAAAATAGGATTTCTTTGGATCAAGCCCCAAAGCGAGAAAGTCCATGGCAGCATCGAGCGTCTTTTGTCGGAGAAGACCAGGATCATTCACCGAAGTCAAAGCATGATAGTTAGCGATGAAGCAGAAGAGTTCACTTGATTCTTGGTAATCAATCATACGTTTAATCATTGCAAAGTAGTTACCAAGATGGAGATTGCCTGAAGGTTGAATCCCTGATAAAACACGCAACACAAAACACTCCTTAATATATAGTAGATGAGTAAAGGCAATTAGATGTCTGTTACCTATTTTAACAGCTTTTATCCTTTTCTAAAAAGAAAATATTAAAATTGATGAAAATAAGTTTTTCAATTGAGCTTTCAATCGGGTAAATTAGTTAAAAATCGACATAATAAACTTTATGTTGACACATAGTATTCCCTATGGTATTCTAATTGAGCGCTAAGGGACAGCCGTTCCGAAGCCGGCAGAAATGCTGGTAAGTGCATGGGGGCTTAGAAATGACACTTGACTCAGTAGAGAGAAAATGTTAATCTAAGAATCCACGCAGACGGGCTTCAAATGAAGTTCAGAAGCGAAAAAGGCACTTGACTCGAGAGAGTCAATCTGCTAAAATAAATAACTGTCGCGAGTGATTGCGACGACAAAGATTGGTCTTTGAAAACTAAACAACAAGGAACAGCCAAGTGACTCGTTAAAGAGTTTGAGATGAATTTGAGCAATCAAATTTTCTTCATAAATTTTATGGAGAGTTTGATCCTGGCTCAGGACGAACGCTGGCGGCGTGCCTAACACATGCAAGTCGAACGGAGAACTCAATAAGCTTGCTTAGCGAGTTTTTAGTGGCGGACGGGTGAGTAACGCGTGGGTAACCTACCCATTAAATCGGGACAACCCTTGGAAACGAGGGCTAATACCGGATACGTTTAACTGATGGCATCATCGGTTAAAGAAAGATGGCCTCTGAACATGCTATCGATAATGGATGGACCCGCGTCTGATTAGCTAGTTGGTGGGGTAAAGGCCTACCAAGGCGACGATCAGTAGCCGGCCTGAGAGGGTGAACGGCCACACTGGGACTGAGACACGGCCCAGACTCCTACGGGAGGCAGCAGTGGGGAATCTTCCGCAATGGACGAAAGTCTGACGGAGCAACGCCGCGTGTATGATGAAGGCCTTCGGGTTGTAAAGTACTGTTTTCAGGGACGAACGGTAGATATGCAAATAGTGTATTTACATGACGGTACCTGAGGAGGAAGCCCCGGCTAACTACGTGCCAGCAGCCGCGGTAATACGTAGGGGGCAAGCGTTGTCCGGAATCATTGGGCGTAAAGGGCGCGTAGGCGGATAATTAAGTCTGGTGTGAAAACTTGGGGCTCAACCCCAAGCCTGCATCGGAAACTGGTTATCTTGAGGACAGGAGAGGAAAGTGGAATTCCACGTGTAGCGGTGAAATGCGTAGAGATGTGGAGGAACACCAGTGGCGAAGGCGACTTTCTGGACTGTAACTGACGCTGAGGCGCGAAAGCGTGGGGAGCAAACAGGATTAGATACCCTGGTAGTCCACGCCGTAAACGATGAGTGCTAGGTGTAGAGGGTATCGACCCCTTCTGTGCCGCAGTTAACACAATAAGCACTCCGCCTGGGGAGTACGGCCGCAAGGTTGAAACTCAAAGGAATTGACGGGGGCCCGCACAAGCGGTGGAGCATGTGGTTTAATTCGACGCAACGCGAAGAACCTTACCAAGGCTTGACATCCTACGAATTCTTAGGAAACTAAGGAGTGCCCTTCGGGGAACGTAGAGACAGGTGGTGCATGGTTGTCGTCAGCTCGTGTCGTGAGATGTTGGGTTAAGTCCCGCAACGAGCGCAACCCCTATGTTTAGTTGCTAACGAGTAAGGTCGAGCACTCTAGACAGACTGCCGGTGATAAACCGGAGGAAGGTGGGGATGACGTCAAATCATCATGCCCCTTATGTCTTGGGCTACACACGTGCTACAATGGCCGGTACAGACGGAAGCGAAGCCGCGAGGTGGAGCAAATCCGAGAAAGCCGGTCTCAGTTCGGATTGTTCTCTGCAACTCGAGAACATGAAGTTGGAATCGCTAGTAATCGCAGGTCAGCATACTGCGGTGAATACGTTCCCGGGCCTTGTACACACCGCCCGTCACACCACGAAAGTCTGCAACACCCGAAGCCGGTGAGGTAACCCGAAAGGGAGCTAGCCGTCGAAGGTGGGGCCGATGATTGGGGTGAAGTCGTAACAAGGTAGCCGTATCGGAAGGTGCGGCTGGATCACCTCCTTTCTAAGGAGACATGTTAGCTTAAGATTTTAAGTTAACTAATCCTATGGTCGATCCTCAATCGAGGAAGAAACTCTTTGGAGAAACGGAATCGATTGAAGGGTAGAGTCGAAAGACTCAAAAGCCGAAAAGGCAAAAGCGCAGAGCAATCTGCGAGGCTGTAAAGAAGCGTAAGCTTTCCTTTGTTGTTTAGTTTTGAGAGACCAGAAATGGCTTCTCTAAATTTTTTTGTCCAATCCAGAGAATAAACCCTCAGAATTGGCCCAAAAAAATGGTGTTCTTTGAAAACTGCACAGAGAAAATAGTTTTTCAAAAGTCAAAGGATTCATATAAAAACCTGAAGTGGCGAAAAGATTTAGGTCAAGCTACTAAGGGCGTACGGTGGATGCCTAGGCGCTAAGAGTCGAAGAAGGGCGCGGTTAACAGCGAAATGCCACGGGGAGCAGTAAGCATGCATTGATCCGTGGATACCCGAATGGGGCAACCCCATTGGAGTTATATCCAATGATCTTTAACTGAATAGATAGGTTAAAGAGGACAACCCGGGGAACTGAAACATCTAAGTACCCGGAGGAAGAGAAAGAATAATCGATTCCCTGAGTAGCGGCGAGCGAAACGGGAAGAGCCCAAACCAAGCTCTTCGGAGCTTGGGGTTGTAGGACCCTCTATTAAGCATTAATTCTTAGCTGAAGAAATCTGGAAAGATTCAGCAAAGAAGGTAACACTCCTGTAAGCGAAAAGAAGAAATGCTGTGAGGGTATCCTGAGTACCGCGGGACACGAGAAACCCCGTGGGAAACCGGGAGGACCACCTCCCAAGGCTAAATACTCCTTAGCGACCGATAGTGAACCAGTACCGTGAGGGAAAGGTGAAAAGCACCCCGGGAGGGGAGTGAAAAAGAACCTGAAACCGTACGCTTACAAGCAGTCAAAGCACCCTTGAGGTGTGATGGCGTGCCTTTTGTAGAATGAACCGGCGAGTTACGGTATGTAGCGAGGTTAAAGCGAGAAGCTGGAGCCGAAGCGAAAGCGAGTCTGAAAAGGGCGACAAGTTACATGCTGTAGACCCGAAACCGTGTGATCTACCCATGGTCAGGGTGAAGGTGGGGTAAAACCTACTGGAGGCCCGAACTCACTGTCGTTGAAAAGGCAAGGGATGAACTGTGGGTAGGGGTGAAATGCCAATCGAACACGGAGATAGCTGGTTCTCCCCGAAATAGCTTTAGGGCTAGCCTCAATTGATGATTCTTGGCGGTAAAGCACTGAATAGGCTAGGGGCCTTACCGGGTTACCGAACCTTATCAAACTCTGAATGCCAAGAATTTAGATTGGGAGTCAGACTGTGGGGGATAAGCTTCATAGTCAAAAGGGAAACAGCCCAGACCATCAGCTAAGGTCCCAAAGTATACGCTAAGTGGAAAAGGATGTGGAATTGCACAGACAACCAGGATGTTGGCTCAGAAGCAGCCACCATTTAAAGAGTGCGTAATAGCTCACTGGTCGAGTGGTTCTGCGCCGAAAATGTAACGGGGCTCAAGCGTATCACCGAAGCTATGGCTTTACAGTTTACTGTAAGGGGTAGGGGAGCGTTCCAAGGTCAGCGAAGTTCAACTGGAAGGTTGGGTGGAGAGCTTGGAAGTGAGAATGCCGGTATGAGTATGCGAAAAGGTGAGTGAGAATCTCACCCGCCGAAAATCTAAGGTTTCCTGGGGAAGGCTCGTCCGCCCAGGGTCAGTCGGGACCTAAGCCGAGGCCGAAAGGCGTAGGTGATGGACAACTGGTGGATATTCCAGTACCTCTCTTAAACGTTATTAGCGATGGGGTGACACAGAAGGATAGGTTAAGCGTGCCGTTGGTTGAGCACGCCCAAGCCCGTAGGGTGTGAGGCAGGTAAATCCGTCTTACGCGTTGCCTGAAAGGTAATGGGGAGCGAAAATAAGTAGCGAAGTAACCGACTCCAAGCTGTCAAGAAAAGCCTCTAGTGAGTGAGAGAGAGCCCGTACCGCAAACCGACACAGGTAGATAAGGAGAGAATCCTAAGGCGCGCGAGAAAACCCTCGTTAAGGAACTCGGCAAAATAGCCCCGTAACTTCGGGAGAAGGGGCGCTCTTCGCAAGAAGAGCCGCAGAGAAATGGTCCAGGCGACTGTTTAACAAAAACACAGGTTCCTGCCAATCTGAAAAGAGAAGTATAGGAGCTGACGCCTGCCCGGTGCTGGAAGGTTAAGAGGAGAGGTTAGCCGCAAGGCGAAGCTTTGAATTGAAGCCCCAGTAAACGGCGGCCGTAACTATAACGGTCCTAAGGTAGCGAAATTCCTTGTCAGGTAAGTTCTGACCCGCACGAAAGGCGTAACGATCTGGACACTGTCTCAACGAGGGACTCGGCGAAATTGTAATACCCGTGAAGATGCGGGTTACCTGCGACAGGACAGAAAGACCCCATGGAGCTTTACTGTAGCTTGACATTGGATTTTGGTATAAAATGTACAGGATAGGTGGGAGACTAAGAAGCTAGGGCGCCAGCCTTGGTGGAGTCGCCGGTGGGATACCACTCTTTTTGTACTGAAATTCTAACTTAGACCCCTGAATCGGGGTTGAGGACCGTGTCAGGTGGGCAGTTTGACTGGGGCGGTCGCCTCCTAAAGAGTAACGGAGGCGCCCAAAGGTTCCCTCAGCGCGGATGGAAATCGCGCGAAGAGTGTAAAGGCAAAAGGGAGCTTGACTGCGAGACCAACAAGTCGAGCAGGGACGAAAGTCGGGCTTAGTGATCCGGTGGTACCGAGTGGAAGGGCCATCGCTCAACGGATAAAAGCTACCCTGGGGATAACAGGCTTATCTCCCCCAAGAGTCCATATCGACGGGGAGGTTTGGCACCTCGATGTCGGCTCATCGCATCCTGGGGCTGTAGTAGGTCCCAAGGGTTGGGCTGTTCGCCCATTAAAGCGGTACGTGAGCTGGGTTCAGAACGTCGTGAGACAGTTCGGTCCCTATCCGTCGCAGGCGCAGGAAATTTGAGGGGAGCTGACCCTAGTACGAGAGGACCGGGTTGGACGGATCACTGGTGTACCAGTTGTCTCGCCAGAGGCATAGCTGGGTAGCTATATCCGGATCGGATAAGCGCTGAAAGCATCTAAGCGCGAAACCGACCTCAAGATGAGATTTCCCACAGCACAAGCTGGTAAGACCCCTGAAAGATGATCAGGTAGATAGGCCCAATGTGGAAGCGCGGTGACGTGTGGAGCTGACGGGTACTAATCGGTCGAGGGCTTGACCTAATGAGCCATGAAGGTTGAAACTGATGACTTGAAGAAAACGAAAAGATCTGTGTAGTTTTGAAGGAACAGAAAGCTCTGAAAAGAGCCCTGAAAAACTTCAAACGATCTGGTGATTATGCCGGAGGGGTTCCACCCGTTCCCATCTCGAACACGGAAGTTAAGACCTCCAGGGCCGATGATACTTGGACCGCAGGGTCCTGGGAAAGTAGGTCGTCGCCAGGTAAACAGAGTGAAGAGACTGTCGTAAGATGGTCTCTTTGCTTTTTACTTCGTAAAAACTAACTAACAGGATACTATGTTTTAATCCATTAAGAAGGAGTTGCCAGAGGCAGCTCTTTTTTTCTTATTTAGAGCTAAAAGTCACACTCATTTATTTATTTTAGTAAATTTATTATATAATGCCTAACTGAATTGACATTTTCTCATTATGAAACTCCTTTTTCCTTTATGACAAGAAAATTGAGAACTGATTAATTTTGTAACCATAAAAAGCCCTTGTATTACAAGGGCTTTTTAATTCCTATCTAACTGGCATGTATTTTGCAATGAATATTTAGCGGTAAGATAATTGTCCCAAGAAGTGAAGGAAAGTAAGAGATATAAAGGAGTTGAGCGGTAAGACAAATATTTAAGGGGTTAGGGTTTTATGTCATCAGATTTAAGATCAGTGACAATAAGACTTTCTCCGACAACGTATGAAAAGATCAGCATGCTTACTAAAAGCTGAGGCGAAACCATTTCTTAAACCATCAGGTATTTGATCAAACGTGGCTTGGAAAAGCGAATTTTGAATGGAAATGGAAATACTAAAACATTTGAATACAGAGGAGGAACATCATTCCAATGAAGAAAAAGATAACACAAATACTTATCGTAATGATGACCATTACACTGCTGCTGACAGGCTGCGGGCAAACTACCTCAACGAATACATCAACTGCAACATCTGGAAACAGTGATTTTGATGCAATCATTAAGGAAGCAAAAGGGACAACGGTTAATTTTTACGGTTGGGGAGGAGACGATCTTCGCAACAAATGGCTGGATACGGTTGTAGCTCCTGCGCTGAAAAAGAAATATGATATTACCCTGAACAGAGTACCGATGGATATTGACCAAATCTTAAGCAAACTGTCCGGTGAAAAGCAGGCCGGGACAACAAAAGGTTCTATCGATATGATTTGGATTAACGGAGAGAATTTCTACTCAGCTAAAGAAAACGGTTTTCTTTATGGAGCGTTTACACAAAAGCTTCCCAACTTCCAAAAGTATATTGATGCAAATGCCAAGGAAAACAATTACGATTTCGGCTATCCGATTGATGGCTATGAAGCCCCCTACGGAAAAGCTCAGATGGTAATAATCAATGACAGCGCGGTGGCTCAGGAGACCCCGAAGAATACAGCTGAGCTGCTTGAGTTTGCGAAAAAGTATAAAGGCAAAGTGACCTATCCGGCACTCCCTGATTTTACCGGCAGCGCATTTGTCCGGAATGTCATCTGCGATATCGTAGGTTATGAGCAGTTTGCCACGATGCCAGCGGATAAAGAAACCGTTAAACAGTCGATTATGCCAGCGATTAAATACCTTAAGGAATTAAACCCCTATCTCTGGAAGGAAGGAAAAACATTCCCGGCAACTTTCGCTCAGGTCGACAACATGTTTGGCGATGGCGAACTGGTCTTAGATATGAGTTATGAACCTTATTCGGTGACGACGAAAATTGCGAATGGAAAATACCCTGCAACAGCAAAAACGTTCCTGTTTGACAAAGGGACCATTGGAAACACCAATTATATAGCGATCGCTCAGAATTCCCCCAATAAATCCGGAGCAATGGTGGCTGTCAATGAAATTCTTTCTGCAGAAATGCAGGCCTCTCAGTTCAGTGAATTAAAAGCTTTGCCGGTTGTAGATAATACGAAATTATCAGATTCAGAAAAGAAGCTTTTTGACAGTGTGGATACCGGAAAGGGAACCATCGCCCAAAAAGATCTCTTAGCCAAGAGAATCCCTGAAATGCCGGCTAAGCTCGTACCGATCATCGAGCAGATTTGGCAGGAAGAGGTCGTCGGAAAATAAAATGAGGGTAATGCTGTGAAGAAATTCAAATCAGCACCCTATTGGCTGGTTATGCCGGTAGCTTTGCTCAGCCTGCTGTTTGCAGCGGGGATTGTCAATGGGCTTGTGCAAAGCTTCGGCATCATTCCATCCTTGGGTCTAAATACACCGACATTTCAATATTATATTGAAATCTTCAAACGTCAGGATTTGCTGGCCTCGATGGGGATCAGTCTGGCTATCGCTGTTGTTTCATCGGTATTAGCAGCAGTGCTTGGAGTATTTATAAGTGCAGTGCTTGTTGCTGCAGGAATGGCCAAAGGGAAAATGCTGTCTCTGCTTAAAATACCGATCCTGATTCCTCATACGGTTGTAGCGTTGTTTGTCATCGCTCTATTTTCACAAAATGGATTATTAGCCAGAGGAGCCTATGCCTTAGGATGGATTCGCACTCAGGATGCTTTTCCCTCCCTGCTGTATATGAGCAATGGGATAGGTGTTGTCTTAGCGTATGTCTGGAAAGAGGTCCCCTTTATTGCAATCTTTGTACTGACTATTATGGCAAATATCAGCTCTACGCTGGGAGAAGCAGCAGGAAACCTTGGAGCTTCTCCCTGGAAAACGTTTATTCACGTGACACTGCCTTTGAGTATGCCGACGATTAAGAACTCATTTTTAATTGTTTTTGCCTATTCCTTAGGAGCGTATGAGCTGCCCTTCCTGTTAGGCGCAACAACTCCTAAAGCCTTGCCAGTTCAGGCTTTTATAGAATATACACATCCGGATTTACGGCACAGACCCTATGCGATGGCCTTAAACTCGGTTTTGTTTTTTATTTCCTTGGGGCTAACGCTGATATATTATCGGCTATTCCAGCGGGAAGGGAAACGAAGGGGTGATGCCCATGAGTAGAAAAGAGAAGCTTTTATGGAGAGCGCTTATTGGTTTCTTTGCGTTTTCTATCTTTATTCCGTTTACAGTCATTGCAGTTTGGAGTTTTAGCGGACGCTGGGCGTGGCCTCGGCTTTTGCCTGAGAGTTTTTCCCTGCGGGGTGTTCAGGAATTGTTCGGAGGATATTCTGGAGCTTTGCAGGTGTTAGGTTCCAGTATACTGATTTCTATGGTAGTCGCTTTTTTAGCTGTTATTATCGGGATGATGACGGCAAGAGCATTGGTTTTTTATGATTTTCGCGGTAAAGAGCTAATCCGCTTTGGGGCTATATTACCCATTATTATTCCCGGTACGGTTTTCGCGATGGGGATTCATGTTATTCTGATCCGGTTGGGATTGGCGGACAATGTATTTGGGGTCATCCTGGTTCATTTAATCTGCGCCCTTCCTTATTCGATCAAAATTATGACAGATAATACAGCTGCATTCGGAAGGAGACTGGAGGAACAGGCGCTTGTTCTTGGGGCCTCACCTGGCATAGTTATGACCCATATCACAATTCCCTCCTTGCTTCCGGGGATAATCTCTTCGGCCAGTTTGGCCTACATCCTGTCTTTCAGTCAGTATTTTATTACGCTGATCATTGGCGGAGGAAAAGTGAAAACATTTTCAATGATGATGGTGCCTTATCTGCAAAGCGGTGACCGGACGATTGCTTCAGCGTACAGCCTGGTTTTTATAGGATCGGCATTATTGATTTTTGTTATTTTTGAGAAAGCAGCTAAAAAGTTTTGCAAAAACGAGAGTGAGTACTTTTTTGCCTAAAGCAATATGGAGGGTAATCCTTTGAAACTAGAATGCAAAAAGCTTTGCGTATCCTTTAATCAAATAGAAATACTGCGCTCTGTTCATTTTTCAGTGGAAGACGGGGAGCTGGTTTCTTTATTGGGTCCTTCCGGCTGCGGAAAAAGCACACTGCTGAAAACGATCGCCGGTTTGATTTTGCCAGATAAAGGTGATATTTCCATAGACGGCAAAAGCATCAATCAGCTGCCGCCATATCAGCGGAGAACAGTTATTGTTTTTCAGGATTTGCGCTTGTTTCCCAACATGAACGTTGAGGAAAATATCGCTTTCCCTTTGAAAATACACGGCGTTAACACGGAAACCCGGCTGAAAGAAGCCCGCAGATTACTAGAAAAAGTACAATTAGGCGATTTAGGAAAGCGAAAAATCACCCAAATGTCAGGGGGGCAGTTACAGCGTGTCGCATTGGCCAGAGCTCTAGCTTCAAATCCTAAAGTATTGTTGCTCGATGAGCCTTTTTCCAGTCTTGATGAAACCCTGCGGCAGGACATGCGCAATTTAATCGTACAATTGCACAGGGAGCTGGGCATTGCCACGGTGTTGGTTACCCATAACCCCAAGGAAGCCTTGATGATTTCAGACCGGATTTCTGTGATGTTTGATGGGGGAATTGTTCAGGATGATACAACCCGGGTGCTTTATCAGGCGCCGGTCAATCAGGCGGTTGCCGATTACTTTGGCGAGGCAAGCTACATTGAAGGCAGGGTTGTAAACGGGGTTTTTGAGAGCCGTGCAATATGCTTTCCAGTATCGCGGCCGAACGGAGAATATAAGGCGATGTTCCGGCCTTCGGCAATTCGGTTAATTTCGGAACCGGGTGATTACGAGATCACGGAAATTGAATTTCTCGGAGAACATTGCAATATTACTCTTCAATACATGGGGGTCAGACTATTGCTGTCTGTATCGACGAATGAGGAGTTGCAGATTGGCAGAAAGGTTTCTGTTGAGTTTGACACAGCTAGAGTCGTTTTATTTAAAAATGGATCTTAAAATACTAAATTTTTCAGGAGCTGATTATGAAAAAGATTATTTTTGATTGTGACAATACGATGGGGGTTGCAGGTTGTGATGTTGATGACGGTCTGGCTCTGATTTATCTTCTCGGTAAAAGTTCTGCTGAAGTATTGGGCATTACAACAACCTATGGAAATAGCGACGTTGAGACTGTTTATGCCAATACCGTCAGGATGTTGAGTGATCTTGGCCGTAGTGATATCCCTGTGCTTAAAGGCTGTGCATCGAAAGAACAATTGGAAAGTGAAGCTGCGGAATATATCCTGAAAACAGTCAGAGCAAATAAAGGAAATATCTCGTTATTAGCCACGGGGTCTTTGACTAATCTGTATGCAGCCTATCTTTTGGATCATACGATTTTAGAACAAATCACTGAGGTTGTCTTGATGGGTGGAATTCAGCAAGAGTTAATTATAAATGGAATCCTTTTGAATGAATTGAATTTCTCCTGTGACCCTGCGGCAACGGCCTGTGTTCTGAAGAATGCGAGGAATTTGTCCATCATCACTGGGAATCACTGTCTGGATGCTTTTTTTGCAAAGCAGGAGTTTAACGAAAGGCTTTCCTCTTGTGATCAACCGATAGGAAAATATATTGTCCAGACATGCTCTTACTGATTCGAAAACACGATGAGAAGGTTTAATTCAAATGGCTTTCATAACTGGGATGTCGTTGCTGCCGCTTATTTGATGAATCCGGGATTGTTTATCGATCGTTATGAAAGTATTCTTCACGACCTGACTAACCTCAAAAGCGGTTTTCTAGCAAAGAGCGAACGGGAGGATAATACCACAAGCGGGGTAAATATTCCTGTTATCTATAATTTAAGGGAATTTACAGAAGAGGTTTATACTGCTTGGTTGGGAGTAGAATTGAAAAGATAAAAACTATGAGCGACTCAGATTTTCTGAGCCGCTCATAGTTTTAGGTTATTAACTACCATAATTATCTTCAATGTTTAGTTGACATTGCTTTAGGATAACTAGGACACTATTTATTCTCCGGAGTTTCCGTTGTTTCATCCTTAGTAGGAAGGGGGGCTTTACAAAACGGGCATGATTTCAGTCTGGTAGTGCCCACGACGGGGACTTTCTTTTTGCAATTTGGGCATTCTATTGGCTTGCTAACTGATGCAGGTCTAAAACACATAATAATACCTCCTTAATTACTTATAATCTTTAGATTCTGGTTAATGAATCTGACAGATATAAATAATTGCAAGAAGCGTGCCATTAGCTAAATGTCCAAGAAATCAGCTTAATTCAAGGGTTTCAACAAAACCAGCAATCCTTTAATAATCTCTTTTTGACATATTCAAACTTTATTTATGGCTGAAAAAAGCAGAATTCCTAAGAATCCGATTTAATCTTTTTTTACGATCTTGTATCATTTTAATATTTTTTCAAGTAGCTAACATCTAAATTTTGTGTTGAATCTGATATTCTTTTAACTTTCTATATAAGGTTGAACGGCTTATTCCTAGTATTTCGACTGCTCTATCCATATTATTGTCCGAACGTAACAGGGCTGTTTCGATGGCCATTTTCTCAAGGTTATCTAAGCGAAGCATCTCATCCTTAGCCATCTTATCGTTACTTATAGGAGTAGTATCTGTCATAATATAATTTGGTAAACAATCCGGGGTAATTTGGCCTTTTTGAGCCGTATTCACTGCATACGTCATGGCATTTTGCAATTGTCGGACATTACCCGGCCATTTGTACTCGTTAATAATTTTCTCAGTCTCCGGAGTAATCTTTGGTATTTTCCACCCTTGTTTCTTGCAATATTTCTCGATAAAATATTTGTACAGAATTTCAATATCATTTCCTCTATTCCGTAAAGGAGGAATGTTGATCGTCAATACAGAAAGCCGAAAGTAAAGATCCTCACGATATTGCTTTTCTTTTACCATACTATAGAGATCTTTATTGGTAGCGCTGATCAGTCTAAAGTCAACTTTCTTATAGCGGCGGCCCCCGACACGCATAACTTGCTTATCTTCTAAAGTTCTTAATAAAACGGCCTGAATTTCAAGCGGCATATCCCCAATTTCATCAAGAAAAAGTGTCCCGCCATTGGCCAGTTCAATTTTACCGGGTCTTCCGCTCCGTTCGGCACCTGTGAAACTACCCCCTTCGTAACCAAACAATTCGCTTTCGATCAGTTCTCGAGGCATCGCAGCACAATTTACTGCCATAAATGGTCCTTGAGGCCGATACGTATTGTGAATAGCCTGGGCAAAGAGTTCTTTACCCGTACCGCTTTCACCAATCAATAAGATATTATCCGTTAAATTAGCAAAGCGTTGAGCTAAATCAATACTTCTTTTTAACTCCTTGCTTTTCCCCATAAGATCTTCAAAATTATAATTGGCAACGGCACCTGAACGGCTGGCAACCATTGCATTAATCTTTTCCACAGGATTGAATCTTAAGACGGCAACATCGATATGTTCAGTACCAGGGCTAAAAATCGGTTGAATATGAATCATATACGAATGTTCATCATTCTCGATACAGAGGGGTTCCTCAATGGTCGTACTTCTCCCTTCCTCAATTAATGATCTGAGGCGAGAGTGACTGCATAAGAATTCTTTTATATTTCTGTTTCCTTTTTCGCCCATTTCTATTTTAAATATTCGAGCGCCTTCCTGGTTTGTATGAATTATTGTCCCCGTTCGATCGATTGCAATTATACCTTCATCCATAAAATTTGAGATTGCTTTCATTGTAGCATGGGATAAGCTCAAATTTTCATGGGCAATTTTCAAATTCTGATAACTTTCTTTTACGCTTATATTACTATGGATCAGCTTCAACTGACCCTCAACAGCTACTGCTAAAGAAGTGATGAGACCTAGTGTATGTGAATTTGCATTTTGAAAACTTTCTAACCAAGGTCTATCAATAAGAGGTTGACCTAAAATCAAAGTCGCAATAATTTCGCCAGCTTCATTCATAATAGGTGCGGCAAAAGCAAGAATATTATTTAAGGCGACATTGTAGTGTTCAGGTCCCATCATTTGCACGGGTCGTTTGAGACTTACACATAAAGAATGAACACACGTTCCAATTGTATTTTCGTCCCACACTAAACCTTCGGTAGGGATTCTTCCCATTTCGCCTTCCTGTATCAAGAATGTTCCATCTCTATCACACAAGTACAAAATATAACCCGAAGTAAAAATTGCCATGTTTTTGAAAGTATTGAGCAACGGACTGATAATTTCAATCAATGAACGATTATTTTCAACAATCTTCTTATATTCTGCAGAGTTCATTTTTGACTTGGTCAGCTTGATATTAGGATCAATTCCCAATTTTCGGGATTTTTGCCAAGACTCAACTATTTCCTTGCGTAAGTAATCGTTACAATAAGATTCTTCATTTTGTAAGAATCTCTTTTTGCATTCCACAATTGCTTCCCAACGTTTTTGAGTGATAAGAGGATATTGTTCACTGGAAAATCGATCACTGCTCACATTAGAATAATTCAGATTTGGATTTGGTAATGACACCTATAACCCCTCCTCGAATGCACTTAATACATTACGAAAGATGACCATAAATTTAAGCCAGGTAAAATTTGTATCAGGCTCAGCAAGACCTTATTCTTAAAGTCTTACTGAGCCTTGGTATTTAGAATTAAGCATTGATAATGCATGTGGTAATAATCACGAGATCTTTTAATAAAAGTAAAATTGGAACCCTTTTACTGTTAGATATACACATATCAGTTATATTTTTCGACAACTATAATGAAATTTCCTTCTTATGAGTGGTTCCATGTTTTACCTCAAAAATGCATCTAAGAAGTCTTTGGGGATCTCGCACTTGGAAGCAAAAGAGCAATGATTGCTGCAATAAACATCATGATAGCAGCAAATGAAAAGGCAGACGTCGTTTTACCACTAAAGTCCGCGATAATACCCGCAAGCATCGGACCAAAAAAGCGGCCAACTACTGCTAAAGTAGAAATGATACCCGTTCCCGAGCCAGTAATTTCTTTAGGATAGTAATCTGTAAAGGCCGCTAAGATTACTGGAATGTTGCCAATACCTATCCCCATTAGTCCTATCGCTGCATACATAAAGGTAAGTCCTTTTCCGAAAACGAAAATATATCCAAAAGCGAAAGCAACCCACCATAGACTTGAGATAACAATAACATATTTCCGTTCGATACGATCGGACAAAGGTCCCCATACTTGTTGTCCAACAAGCTGACATAAATTGTATATCGTTACTGCCAAACCTGCTTGAACAGCTGTAAATCCAGCACTTCGAATTGTTACCGCAAGAAAAGCAGTAACAGCCATATAACCTAATTGCCAAAAGATATACATTGAGCTAAGATGCCAGGTTATTTTCATCTTAAGTACATCTGAGAAGCCTTTCCCTTTTGCCTGGGGTTTGCTTTGCGAAATTGCTGAGGACGTTACGACTTCTTCTGGTGGAGTACCTACTGGCATTAAGCCTTTTTCAGAAGGTTTGTTTCTTATGATTGCGAAAACTATCACGGTAACAACAATAGCTAATACTCCTAATATAACGAAGGTATTTTGCCAACCATAACTTTTGACAAGCCGCGGGGCAAAAATTCCCAAAGCAGCACCTGTAAGAACACCTCCGGGGGTGATAAGGCTCATTGCTCTCCCCCGTTTGCTTGGATAAAACCACTCGCCGATCAGTTTTGGTATGGTAGCACTGTAGATACCTGCTGATCCGAAGCCAATCAAAGCAAAGATTATCAAAGCTTTAGTTAAAGAATCGGCAACAAGGCCAAATGCCAAGAGCATCAAGGCAGATAAAAAACCTGCAATCGTCAGCGTTTTACGTGTTCCAATTTTATCAGATAACGCTCCCCAAAAGAATGAAAATCCAGCATAACATAACCCATAAACTGAAAGAATCATGCCTGCCGAAGCATTATCTAAAGATAGGGAAGCTTTTACTTCTTGCAGGACAATAGGCAGCGTTTGCAGGCTGATAAGCAGGATAATTTGGCTGAGAAATCCGCCAAAAACAATGAACCACCCATAATGCATGCGACTATTCTCCACTTTATTGAGTTGAACCACTTTGACACCTCCAATAATTTTATGAAGTGCTTGATGAATTCTAACCAAATCGTTTTTTGCTAACTCTACTAACTTCAAAAAGATGCAAAAATATGCCGATTGACAATCTTTTGCATCTTTAAGTTCTTATCGAATACTTTTGTTAATCATGTCATGACAGCTCAGCAAAATGAATGAGCTATCATGACACTTAAGTTTTTTGATTAAGGAATAAACATCATAACTTTTTTGCCTTTTTCAGCCATTTTCTTGGCTAATTCCTCTACAGGACCATATTCCATCGCTTGACCTAAGCAGTGATGAACACAGGATGGCTTTTCTCCCTTTTCGACACGATCTTTACATAGATTGCAGAGGTCGGTTGGCACGGCAATATAATCCCATTCCCATTTATCACCTGTTAACTGAAATGGACCAACTTCAGTGAGTTTAATTCCCCACTTGCCACGAGGAAGCTTTAATTCATTCTTGCAAGCAACTTCGCATGAATGGCAACCCGTGCAATATTCGTAATCAATCATTAAACCATATTGCGACATTTATTTCCCTCCAGTCACTCGTTTTGATTGCAGATTTTAGTCTTCAGCCTTGTAAACCTTGCAGATAATAGATTTATAGGGGGCTCCGAAACCGAGTTTTCCAATGTGTTTATGCGGTATCATAGTATTTGGATTGGATTCAAAAACTCCAAACAAATCGGGTGCTGTACCTTTTCTTTCTGGGAACCACCAGCCATGTTGGGCATGGACAACCTTTTCAGAAATTGCAGGAGTCAAATGGGCCTTCTCTTTAGCCTTACCGAACATATTTTCAATGATTACCCAATCTCCCTCGCTAATTCCCAGACGCTTAGCTGTCTCAGGATGGATTTCCATGATCGGATCGGGCACAATTTCACGACAGCTTGCAACCTGTCTATGTTCAGAATGGAAGGAGGCGAACGTTCTTGCACCTGTTGTCAGAATCAACGGATATTGCTCAAAAAGTTCAGGTGTACTAATAGGGCTATACGGTGGTTCCATATAATATGGCAGAGGATCGTCACCCCATGATTCATAGAGCACAGAGTAAAGTTCAACCTTCCCTGTTACCGTTGTAAAGCCAGGCTCACCGTCCGGTCTTTGCAGACCTTTTTCGTATTTTTTATACTCGTATGGAGGATTGACGACCCCTTTTTCTCTCAGATCATTGAAGCTGATACCTAATTCCGGTTTTAGTTGGCTATCAAAGAAATCTTCAACGGAGTCATAAGGCCAAGCCTTTGGATTGAGCCGTTTACCTAATTCGATACAAACCTCGATATCTGATTTGCAGTCGCCGACATTTAAGGCTTTGTTCATCGCTCCTAGGAAAATAGTATTCCGACCATAGTGAGTGATAACTACACCGTCATGCTCAGCAAATGAAGGAAGCGGTAAGAAAATATCGGCAAGGGCCATTGCTGTTGGAGTCATAAATGTTTCTTGTATGACATTGAACTCCATTTTCAGAAGAGCCTTATACCATCTTTCAGGTTGTGCCGAACAGGTCGCACTGAGGAAGTTGGTACTGTTAAACCAAGCCATCTTGAGCGGATAAGGTTTACCTGTTTCAAGAGTGTCTAAGGTTACATCCGGTTGAGTTGTAGCCATTCCTGTAGCAAATCCAGGATATTCTTTGGCACCCAGCCGTTTGTCCCAAAGCTCTTCCGTAAGCTCACTCCGAGCATCCATACGCCATTTTCCAAGGAGTGCAGCTGGCGGTCCAACGGTGACTCCTCCAGGAACGTCGATATTCCCTGTGATAGCAACTATAGCGAGGAAAGCCTGTCCGAGTTGAACTCCATTTGGGTTTTGGTCAAATGCTAATCCCCAACCGAATGTACACGGCTTAGCATTAGCGATAACTCTGGCAACTTCCACAATTTTTTCTTTGGGTACCCAAGTAATATCAGCAACCTTTTCAGGTGGATATTCCTGAACACGTTCCTTCAGTTCGTCAAAACCGTAACACCAATTTTCCGCAAAATCATGATCATAGAGGTCCTCGTTTATGATAACGTTAAGCATAGCGAGGGCAAGGGCCGTATCCGTTCCAGGTCTTAATTGAAGGACATAATCTGCTCGGGTAGCAAGCCAGCTGATTCTTGGGTCAATCATAATAAGTTTGCTTCCCAATTTCATCATGTCAATAATGGCATGACCAAAGAAACCATCAGGATTTGATTTTAGTGGTTCTTTACCCCATAAAACAATATATTCTGGCAGCTTCCAACCTGGATGATTGAAACGATCTTCGAAGAAACCGGCATAGTCGATTTCAGGATATCCTGCACCCAAAATAAAGTCCGAAACAGAGCATCTGGGGCCATAGCAAGACCAGCCGCTTTGTCCGTAGCAGACATTAGGAGTTTGGAGTGCAGAGAAGCCTAGTGGATAGTAATACAGGCAGGCTTCCCTTCCGGTTCCGCCATACACGACGATGGATTCAGCTCCCCATTTTGCTTTAATATCATTAACTTTATCTACAATAATATCCCAAGCCTCATCCCAAGAGATTTGCTCCCACGCATCTTCACCGCGTTTCTTAGGATCGCGCTTCATAGGATGTGTAATCCGTTGAGGATGATGGACATACTCAGGGAGTGATAAACATCGAATACACAATCTGCCTTGTGTAATCGGATTTTCTGGGTCTCCTTCAACTTTAACAAGTTTGCCATCCTTAACATGCAATTTCATACCGCAGCCTACTGGATGATCTCCTGGCGGGGACCAACCGCAAGTCCTAACGACATATTCGCCATCTTCTTGTTGCGCCCATTCTTTTTGCATTGTATCAATTCACCCTTTCAAGAATTCGAATTTTTAATTTGAAAGACTTGATATAACGTAGGATAAAGCCTTGGAAAGAGACACGCACTTCTATTGAAACACCTCCTTATGACACGGATTATACTCTACCTGGTTTATCCCTTGACTCTTTTTATTGCAATAAGTGTGCCAGTTCTAAAATGAATTGCGAAACCCTGTTAATACAGGGATTATTAGGTTACCGGGCTGAAAGTTAAAATTAAAGTTTTATCTCTTTTTGCATTGAAAATTTTTAGTAAGAAACTTCACAAGGCCTTTGAAATCAAGAGAAAAGGCCAAATCTTTTTTTGAAATAACGTATCAAATTAGGATATTGTTTGTCATGAACCTATGAAAAGAGTAAGATGACAATTAATTTATAAGTCAACTTAACTAAGTGACAAAAAAGGAGGAAGACAGATGTGTTGGTCTTGTAATCCATACTGCGGAGGTTGTAAACCTCCTAAGGAAAAACCAAGAAAATGTACAAAGTGTGGGACCTTTAATTTTGACACTTCGGCTCAAAAGTGTAAGAAATGCGGGACAGAACTGCCTGAACGAGTGAAGCCTCCCGTTGTTTATTGTTTATATAGTGATATGGTGTGCGCTAATCCTTGTAGCAAGCATAAAAAATCTCCTGAAAATGGTGGTCCGGTTCCTTGTAAGTTGAATACTCCTCCTGATAATTCCTAATACATTTCTTATAATGATATTGCGTCGCAAAAAAGGATTTCCACGTAACCCTTGATTTAACTGAATTGTGAATACGAAGACAAGGTTAAGACATAACAAAAAGGGATTAGTTAATCCCTTCATTTTAAAATCAGAAACATCCAAAGTTATCTGCGAAGCCACTTTGCGACGTTTTATAGAAGTTGGCATATTATTTGCATCATCTATCCAATGAAATGGAACTTCAAACAAAAGCAGGTAGTAGATTTCTAAGATTTTTAAGGAGGTGTAACTTGGTTAAGGCATAAGCTTCTTTTGTTTGATGTCCAGAAACCGAGTGATTCTTAAATAATAATATTATGGAGGCGTGTACCATGAATAAAGAAGAATTTGAAAAGCTTGATCTCGATGCTCAATTTAAACAACTTAATGCAGAGCTTGAAGCGGGTAAAAATATCAACGACCTTTTGAAAGAGCTCGATCTGACTAAAGAAGTTATGGTGAAAAAAGGTTTTTATGCAGTTGGTAAAAAAATTATGAGAAAACCCGTCAGAGGATATAATACTCCCCAAGACTAATCTTATTTTTGTTTAACTCGATGTTGTAGGATAATTATAGTACTGCGGGCAGGCTCGTTCGATAACGAATAGGCCTGCCCCACTTTTCTTCAAAGTTATTTCAAATGCCGCTTGGTAAGGTTAAATTATCAAATAATAGGGATGCTTCGATATGAAAATTACAAATGTAACTGCGAATGCGGTTCGTCTCCCTCTTTTAGAACCTTTGAAGTGGGCGAGTGGGCATATGAACAATGCTGATCATGTGCTTGTTCGCATCATGACGGATGAAGAAATTGAGGGAATTGCCGAGTCAATCCCGAGGCCTTCACTATATGGAGACACGCAAGAATCTATTTGTGCAATCATCAACAAATATATAGGACCAAAACTTATCGGAATGGATCCATTGGATATAAATAAAATCTGGGAACAGATGAATACCGTTTACTGGAACTTGACCCCTAAGGGTGCAATAGATGTTTGTCTTTATGACATTATGGGTAAAAAAACAGGACTTCCATGTTATAAGCTTTTGGGGGGCTATAAAAACAAAATTGCGCTGAGTTGGATGATTGGCTTAAAACCCCTCGAGGCTATGGTTGCAGAGGCAAAAAGCAAGTACGCTGAAGGATTCCGTGCTCTAAAGCTCAAAGGGGGACAGGATGCGGATTTTGATATCAAAATGTTCCATACCATTAGAGAGGCGGTTCCAGAGGATTGTATTCTGTATATTGATGCCAATCAAGGCTGGAGTTACGCCGATGCGGTCAAGGTTATTACTCAGTTGGAAGGTCTAGCGGCATACTGTGAGGAACCTATTCCAGCTTGGGATGATCATGCCCGTATAAAGCTTGCTCGAGAAGTGCGCATACCGATTATGGGAGATGAAAGCTGCTATACACTGCATGACGTGATAAGGCAGATGGAGATGGATACGCTTGGTTTGGTCAATATTAAAGTTCCTAGAACAGGCTTTACTATTTCTAGAAAAATTATCGCTGTTTGTGAGACCTTTAATAAACCATGTTTGACTGGAACACAGGCTGAGTCGGCATTAGGTGCTTTTGCCTGCTTACATCTTGCAGCAGCCTCTAAGCAAATCAGTCTTCCCTCTGAGAATTGTTATTACATGTCAGTTAAGGGCAATCTTATCAAAGAAATTCCTAAAGTTGAAAACGGATATATGTATGTTCCTGAGAAGCCCGGCCTTGGGGTTGAACTGGATGAAGCTGCGGTTGAGGAATATACGGTTAAACTATTGTAAGGATAAGGAGTTGTCATTATGTCAAATTATTATCTGGTATGTGCCGATTGTGACTACCAATTTACTGTACCTTCGAGCAGTGGCGATCCATATCAAAACGTTTGTCCCAAATGTTCAAGCACAAAAATTCGCCAACGCTTTAGCGTAGTGAATACCATCTGCATCGATCCGATGAAGGAATGTTCGTCTTGCCCTTTCAGCAACAACTGTAGTGCTTCTTAATTTTTTACGTTTATAAACAATTGAATCATAACGCAGAGAATGCTTCCCCAATGGACGGTTAATATAGCTAACCATATCATTGGGGAAGCATTCATTTTCATTTAATTGTCTATTAAGTTTCAAAATGATAAAAAATTTGTTCAAAATGACAAAGTGTCTTACCAATGTAAGACGCCTAAAAATAGAAATCCTTGATTTAATAAGGTTTTAACGTGAGTAAAATGTTGGCATGATTCTTGCTTAATTTTTAAGAACAAAGGCTAACTCATTCTTAAGATACTCCTGATCCCATTTGCTTGTCTCATACTAGTCGTTATTTTCACTGAAAGGAGGTTTTAACGTAGCTTATGACTGCTGAAATTATGTTTGCTGACGAACAAGATGAGATAGAACTCAATGAAATTCTCTGGGACTATGATATGGGTATTCCGGGCCAAGCTGAAGAGATGCTCGTTTTTAAAAAAGAGGGTCAGACTCTTGGAGGGGCAAAGATCGTTGAGGTTGAAGAAAATCGCTTTTTTTTAGAAGTACTGGGGGTAAAGCAGGCGCAACATTCTCAGGGAATTGGACGAATCCTGTTAAGTGAAATTCTTCAAAATCCATGGGAGTGCTGCAAATACCCGTTATCCAAATTTCAACTTAAGAAACCCTATACCATCACGACTATGGCAAGAGGATCTGCCGTTGGTTTTTATAAAAAAATGGGTTTTAAAAATTGTGATTCTCTATTATTACCCCAGGAATATAGCGAACAATGTGATTTTTGCCCGGATAAAGGAGAATGCGACCCATCTCCTATGATTTTTACTGGAGGGATTAAAGCATGAAAAAGGCAATACTCGTTTTTACTAAGGTTCCAAGAGTCGGTGATTGCAAGACACGCTTAACCGAGGCCCGTGGTGGCATTCTGACCTATGAGGAAGCTACTGCATTGTATGAAGCCTGTTTGCTCGATGTTATTGAAGTCAGTCTGTCTGTTGAAGGGGCGGACGTTTGGATTTGCTACAACAAGGACGGAGATCGGTCCTACTTAGATTCGCTTTTAGATCAAGTTAAAAATGCACAAAGAATTGCAGGGATTTTCTCCGACCAGGGAGGAAGTTTCGATGACTGCATGCAATATGCAACAGACCATATTCTTAAATCAGGGGCAGAGAATCGTTTAGCTGATTGTTTACTCATCAGCGGCGGAGATTTGCCTTCATTACAGCCTTATATTTTGCAAGATGCCCTAAATAAGTTAGAGAAATTAAGTCAAAGTGTATCTGGGCAGAAGGTAGCTGTAAGTAAGGTAAAGGCAAGCGATGGCTCATTGATTGGCGCTGCTCTTGTCGAAGGAGCATGTCAGGAAGGCGGATTCTCTTTAGCAGGTTTGACCTGTACAACTAATTTTACGTTTAACGAAGTTTTTTATAACAAAGATGGTATTACCGCACTGGATATGATGGCTAATAAAGCGGGAGATGAGCAAATTCCGATAGCTTTTGTAGAAGAAGTACCTGATATCGATATTCCAGTAGATCTTGCAAGCGCGATGCCTGTTCTGCGTATTATTGAGCTTGCAGCAAAGCATGATCCTGCTATAACTGTTCCGGAAAGGACAATCAACTTTTTGAATGAGATGGGTCTGCAGTCAGTTGCGCTTCCTCCAGCTGCGAGAGAATTAGTATAAGTAAGGCAGCTTATTTTTGTTCCGGTGAAGGAGGGAGTAATAGTGATGAGTTCTGAGAAATTAAGTAAGGTATGTCATGAGATAAAAGAAAATTGTATAGAGTGCGGGCAATGCTTATCTGAATGCCAAATGTTACAAGAAATTGGGGAAGAACCTGCAAGCATCGCCGCTCGAAAACCTTACGTCGAGGAAGCTTACGAATGCTCCCTCTGTGGTTTGTGTGAAGCAGTATGTCCATCTTCACTAAGCCCTAAGACTATGTTTGCTGAAATGAGGACGGAAGCTGTTAAATCCAAAGAGATTCCAATTAATGAATATAGGTATATGTTTCCGGACCGAAAACTTAACGTGATGAAATTATACCGCGAAGTTAACAGTATTGATTATAAGGACTTAAATCTGGGGAGAGAAAATCCCGTTGCCTTATTCCCCGGATGTACAATGCTTACGTATTCCCCCAAGTTGACACGAGCAGTTTATACTCACCTGAGTCAAAAGTATCAAGATATTGTACTGATGACAGAGTGTTGTGGCCTGCCCTTGTATCAATTAGGTTTAAACGATAGAGGGGATAAATATGTCGGCGAAATAAAAGTAAAGATTCGGGATTTAAAGATAAGGACTATTATTATTGCATGCCCTAATTGTTATTATCAGCTTAGACCCATCTTAAGAGAAATGGGAATAACGCTTTTAACGATCTATGAGGCGTTAGATGATCTGTTGATCTTAAATAATTCTAATATTTTGCATCAACAATCTTTTGTTACTATTCATGACTCATGCCCTGATCGTTTTGAAGGAATATTTGCTTCCCAGGCAAGACTCGCTTTACAAAAAAAAGGGTATCAGCTCGTTGAAATGGAGCACAATCATGAAATGACGATTTGCTGTGGGAGTGGTGGCGAGGTTAGTCATTTTGATCCTGAAATGGCTAACAATCGAGTAAAGTCTCGTTTGGATGAGGCAGAAAATTCAGGTGCACAAATTCTTGCAGCCAATTGTTTGGCCTGCGTTTTAAACTTTGGTAAGGTTTCGGGTAAGTTTCAAGCAAAACATATATTGAATCTATTGCTTGATTTGGAGCAAGATTTTGAAGGGTTCAAGAATAAAGCGAAAAAGATGTTTGAAGGGCCAGAAGGAGAAAAATTGTGGGAGCGGATCATGGCAGAACCATAAAGGATAAACAAGAAGCAGTAAAAGGGGAAGGGATAAACTTGAATTATCAAGAAATGACTCGGATTTTCAAAGAAACACTGTCACTCCGCTGGGATCCTGTGGCTGTAAGACTGATGCGTCCTGATGAAGAAAGGCCGCCACAATTGATCGAACCCCCAGTCCCTTTGAGACATTGCCAATCTATAATTACAGCCCGTCGGGGAAATTGTCTTTATATGCCCCCGAGAAGCCATGCTTGTCCTGATGGATCCGGTATTTTGGGTTTAGTTGAAATGTCTCAAAAACTTCGATCGGGTGAGCTTTATTTGCTTTTTAAAAAGATGCCCAATATAGAAACGGCTCAAAAAATGATTGGTTCCCGTCCTGAATTCGAAGCGGGAAGTTACAAGGCAACTCTTCTTGCGCCTTTAGATAAGGCACCCTTTGAACCCGATGTCGTGGTTTTTACTCTGTGGCCTGAACAAGCCATGTGGCTTTGCTGTTCTCAGACATATGCAAATGGGCAGCGCCAAAGTTTTAAAACCTCAGGCTTTAATTCGACCTGTGCTGATTTAATTGTTCAACCGATGAAAACAGGAGAAATGAATATATCCTTTGGATGTTATGGAGCCCGAGCGTCGAGTGAAATCGATGATTTTGAACTTTATCTTTCCGTTCCGACTTCAATGCTTGAACCGATTGCGCAGTCTTTATTGAAATTGTCACAGAAGAGTATTCCTGAAGAAAGAAAAAAAATATATATGCAGCCTGTTATGGATAAAATCGGAACTCGTCGACAGGAAATTAACGAATCCGGGGCTAGCGTTGAAGTTTTTATTGATGCGGATCAATGCCTAGGGGATGGACTTTGCAGTGCTTTTTGCCCTACAGGAGTCTTAGAAATTCAGGAGGTCGATGGGCGGAAAGTGGCAAGGGCAGCTCACCCCGAAAACTGCAGCGCGTGCTATACATGTGTGGGCCAGTGTCCTCAAAAAGCGATCCAGTTGTCTTATCTATAGAAAGGAAGAGTTATATGAGTCCAGAGTTCAAGCTCTTAGGAACGGGAGCTGGGCCAGGGGTGCCGTCATTCTATTGTGATTGTATTGCCTGCCGAGAGGCTAGAAAGAAACCTCAGCGTGCTCGAACGCGCAGTGGAGCCTTAATTGATACTGGTAATGAAAGAATTTTAGTCGATGCTTCTCCTGACTTAAGGAGCCAATTAATTAAGGAGCAAATTGACTCACTCGATTATCTTTTTATTACCCATTGGCATTATGATCATTTCGGGGGAATCGGTGATTTAGAATTTTATATAAAACTCAAGCGAAAACACCCTGTCAAACTGTTTTTGCCTTCCAGTGCAGTAGAGGATTTCCAAGCGGCTTATCCATTTATGATGGATGTATTTGAACTTGAGTGCTGGGATTATGAACAAAGCTATACTTTCTCAGACGTCAAGCTGACCGTATTACCTGCAAACCATAGCATTCAGACAGGCGGGCTTCTATTAGAGGCAGGCCAAAGAATCGCTTATTTTACAGACACATCCGGGTTACCGGAATTAACAGAGCAGAGAATTAAAGGTGTAGATACGCTAATCTGTGATGCTACTTTCCATGGGGAGAATTGGTATCCCGATAGTCATATGACGATTGAAGAAGCCATTCAATTAGGCGAAAAGATTAAGGCAGGGCATACGATTCTAACCCATCTTGCTATGCATTATAGTGCACCAACAACAGTACAACAAATCGAAGAAAAGTTGCATTCTTATCCTAAGGTTTCCTTAGCTTTTGATGGGTTAACTTTGAAATTGTAAATCTTAATGGGGTCGTAACTAAAGGGGGAAGGACTTATCGAATCGTTATTTTCAAATCTTAAAATTAAAAATTTAATTCTTAAAAATCGAATTGTACTGCCCCCTATGGCCCTGGATATTGCTTCAGAGAAGGGGGAAGTTACACCAAATTTAATCGAACATTATCGTTTACGGGCTCAGGGTACTGGACTTATTATTGTAGAGCATTCTTATGTTAGTCGAAATGGAAAGGCTCATCCCTGCCAATTAGGTATTTACGATGACGAACTTATAAAGGGTTTAGAACATTTGGCAAAGGAAATCCATAGAGAGGGGACTCCTGTGGGAATTCAGATCAGCCATGCCGGAGCAAGAGCTCTGATGTCTCCTTGTGGACCCTCGAGTGTTCAGTCAAAATATCTTGCGCGTTTTGGTCGGAAGGAACCTGTAAAAGGATCTAAAAAATTGAGTAGAGAGAGCATTCGCCAGATTGTAGATGAATTTGCTCAAGCTGCATATCGAGCTCAATTAGCGGGCTTTGATTTTGTGGAAATTCACGGGGCGCACGGTTATTTACTGAATCAATTTTATTCTCCTTTGACTAATCTTCGGCATGATGAATATGGCGGCACGTTGGAAAAGCGCCTGCGCTTCCCTATTGAAGTCGTTAAAGCAGTAAGGGGTGCAGTCGGAGAAAATATGCCCATATTTTACAGATTAGGGGCTGATGATCGTCTTGAGGGGGGCAATAGTATTGAAGAAAGTATAATTGCTGCTCGGTTGCTTCAGGATGCTGGGGTAGATTGTTTGGATCTATCGGGAGGAATCGGTGGTTATCTTAAAAATGGGCCTGAAGGATTTTTTGCCTATATGGGTAAAGCCATTAAACCTGCGTTAGATATTCCTGTAATAGTTACAGGGGGAATTAAGACAGGGATTAAAGCGAATGAAATAATTGCTAAGAAAAGCGCTGATCTGGTAGGAGTCGGAAGGTCCCTCCTTCAAGATTCCAAATGGGCTTATAAACAGTGGCTGAAAATGAAATCGAATCAGCATCTGATAGAGGAAAAAGATTATATGATTTCTGTTTAACGATTAAAAGGACGAGGAAAGGAGGATGAGTATTGTTACATGAACAGCTAGCACAAGACATTATCAATTATGTTAATCGTGCATATTTTAGGCGTTCTATGAATATTCAAACTCCTATTCGTGTCCAATTTCTGGCTCAAGGCGAATATAACCTAAATTATCTGCTCCAAACAGATAGTCAGAATTATGTTTTAAGAGTAAACACTGGAAGCCAAATGAACCTCGCCAATCAGATACGATATGAATATCAGGCGCTACAACTATTAAAGCCTTCTGGAGTTACGCCAATACCGTATTATCTTGATGATAGGCAAAAGGAAATACCTTATGGGGTGCTTGTGATGGAATATCTTCCAGGAGCTCCATTAAACTATAATGCTGATTTAACGAAAGCAGCTGAGACTTTCGCGAGGATTCATAGTATTTCGTTTAATCGAGGGGAGAACAATTTTCTAGTAAAAGCAAATGCTCCTTTTTCCGCAATTTTAGGTGAAGTGAAGAACCTATTAACACGTTATTTTGACTGTTCTGAAGCTAACCCTGAGGTTAAAAATCTTTTTGAGAGAATCTATCTAATGGGCGAAGAGAAAAGAAAAGAAGAAAGTTATTTTTTAAAAGAACCTTGGCGTGCGGTCATTAATACAGAAGTGAATTCTCATAATTTTATCGTAAATCAAGAAAAAAAGAGCTGCCATCTTATCGACTGGGAAAAACCAATCTATGGAGAACCTGCCCAGGACCTAAGCATGTTCCTTATTCGGACAACAACATTATGGAAAGCCAATGTACTTTTAAGTGCAGAGCAGGAGGACTTATTCCTAAAAAGATATACTCAGGAATTGATTTCTTGTCCCTATGTTAAGACGTTGCCTGAACGTGTGCAGATTTTTAAGTTTTTTAATACTTTGCGAGCCTTATCGTGGTGTGCCATGGCCTGGACCGAATATACAAAGCCCGAACGCCCCTTAATAAATGAAGATACGTTCGAGAAAATCAATATGTATTTAGATCCTAATTTTATTAAAGGCTGTTTTCCGGAGATATTTAAATAATTGTAACGAAAGGAGGTATTTTATGCCTTCGAAGCTTAGGTCAGTTACGATCAAATTAAAATTAAATATGTGGGAACAGATTGAAGTGATTTCTCAAAAAAAGGGTGAAACAGTATCTGATACAATTCGATATTTAATTGCTAGAGGTCTTGATGAGAGAGTCTATAAGGAAAATACCGAATTGATTGCCAAGATTGTTAAGGAACAAGTCGAGCAGGCAATGAAGCCATATTTAGGAAACATCCTTTATGAGGAACAGAATCCTCAAAGATTCATGAAGCCTGTTGACCCTAGAAAGCTTGCTATATGCAGAAGAAGAATCGGTTAATCAAAAAATTCATTGATGGACAATTATCTGAATAAAGGAGTATGAATTTATGAATGCAACCTTAGAAAAAATTGAAAATAGTGAGGCATACTTTAACTTTTCTATCGAAGCAGAAAGATTTGAAAAGGCCCTTGAGAAGTCGTTTAAAAAGAATGTCGACAACTATGAAATTCCAGGTTTTCGCAAGGGGAAAGTAACAAGGGTAGTTTTGGAATCTAAACTGGGACCTGAGGTTCTATATGAAGATGCGCTGGATTTTGTCGTTCCAGAAGAGTATGCTGCAACTCTTAAAGACTTACAATTAGAGCCTGTTGGTGATCCTGATATTGAAGTCGGTCATATTGAAAAAGGGAAACCCCTTCGTATCAAAGTTTGTGTTCCAATTACTCCGGAGGTAACACTGGGGACAATTGAAGGCATAGAAGTTAATGTACCAAAGACCCGAGAGGTTACGGATAGAGATATCGAAAGATATTTGGAAGAGCTGCGTTCAAGAAATAAAAAAGTTATGGATAAGTTAGATGAACCTGCTTCATCCGGAGATACATTAACCATTGATTATAAATGTACGGTTGAAGATACAACTTATGATGATGTCTTAGATTATAAATTCATGCTGGATTTGAGCAATCCTATCCTTGGCTTTGAGGATCATCTTTTAGGTGCCCAAAAGGGGGATTCTCTAAATATTGAAAATCATTTTCCTGCAGACTATTCTTTAAAACAACTAGCCGGTAAAAAGGCTCGATTTATCGTCACCGTTAAGAAGGTTGAAGATATTCAGCTCAGAGAACTTGATGACCAGTTTGCCCAGGAAGTAGGAAAAGTTCAAAACCTGAAAGAGTTACGCCTAAAAGCAAAGAAAGAACTCGATGAAATGGCTTCCCTGCGTTCTACAAATCTTTTAAGACAAGCGATTATTAAAGAAATGCTTGAGAAATGCGAAGTTACCGTTCCCGAATTTTTGGTTATGGAGCGGGCAAAGGATATGTTGGACCAGTTATCCAAACAATTGGCATCTGAAGGAGGAGATATTGATCTATACCTTCAGATGACCCGTAAAAAACCGGAAAGCTTCAAAAAGCAAATGTGGGAAGAGGCCAAGAATGCAGTTAAAACAGAGTTTATATTAGATAAGATTATTAAGGAAAAAGATTTTCAGGTCAGTGAAGAGGAACTCGATCAAGGCGCAGAATTTTTTGCATCGCAAATTGGGATGGATAAGAAGAATGCCCGAAAAAATTTGGGTCCATTAATGAATAAAGTATTATTCGAGTTAAAAGCAGAAAAGGCAATTCAGTATATGATTGATAATGCAAAGATAATGGTTGATGAATAATTTGAAACTTAATTAAAAGGAAAAAACTGTTTCAGGCATAAACTTGTAACAGTTTTTCTTTTTCTCTCTTATTTTATTTCGTTTGGTAAGACTCTTGCATTGTTGATTTTAAATGTTGCGTTTAGTAGAGAAGAGGAGATGAACCTAAGTTAAAATGAATGAGGAAAGAAGTCAAGATTGTAAGAACAAAATAATTGAACAATGTATGGGCTGTAGAACTTGCCTGGAAAGCTGCCGTGTACTGACAGAGATTAATGAAGATCCAGCTTCAATCGCGTTGAGAGGAATTAACGTCAGTGAGGCTTTTTCCTGTGCTCTCTGCGGGAAATGTGAAGCGGTTTGTCCTTTAGGCCTAAGTCCATACCATATGTTTGAACAAAGAAGAATAGAGGCTGTAAAGAATAAGGAAATGGACGTAAACGAATACCGCTATCTTTTTCCGGACCGTGATGTGACCGTTATGAGTATTTTCAGAGACTATTACGGTATCAATTATAACGACTTAAACTCATCCGTACCCTCTGATACAGCTTTCTTCCCAGGATGTACAATTATGACCTATTCACCGGGACTGACGAGAAAGGTTCATGAAATACTCGGGCAAAAGTATAAAGATCCCATTTTATTTACCGAATGCTGTGGTTTGCCAATGTATCAGATCGGACTTCCTGAACGGGGAGATAAAATAAAGGAAGGAATACTTGCTAAGGCAAGCAGCTTAGGCGTCAAACGCTTCATTGTTGCCTGCCCTAATTGTTACTATCAATTTAAAAAAGAGAAAACCTTTAAAGGTTTTGAGATTATTACCGTTTATGAGGCATTAAAAGATTACTTTGTTCCTACCCAATTAAAGGGAGTATATACCGTGCATGATTCTTGCCCAGACCGTTTTGAAGGCATTTATGCTGCTCAAGTTCGGGAGGCCCTTGATAAAGCGGGTTGCGTCAGAGTAGAGATGAAACATCGCGGGAAGGAATCCATCTGCTGTGGAAGCAGCGGTCAATTAGGTCATTTTCGACCGGAATGGTCAAAGGGACATGAACTTCAAGCTTTGGAAGAAGCGGAAGAGGCCGGAGCCAATATGATCCTTGCCTATTGTCATGCCTGTGTGCTTAATTTCGCAAACGTGTCCCCGAAGATAAAGATTTTGCATGCCCTGAACGTTTTACTTGGATTTATCGAAGATTATGGTGAAGTTAAACAAAAGGCCAGTGATATGTTTACGGGACCTGATGCCCTGGATCTCTGGGGAAAATTATTTGAAGACCCGGAGTAAATTTTCTTTACTTATTTTTACGAAATAGTGTCTTAAAAAGAAACTATTTTTTCAAAATGGCAATTGTCTTACGAATATGAATAGAAAAAATGTACATTTATCAAGGGTTAATAGATGGCACGAATTTTGCAATATTATTTCGATAAGACATAGGAACTTTGTAGTTATCCTTTACTTTTTGAACTCTTCCCCTATAAAGGAAAAGGAAGATAGGCAGAAGCCAAATTAAACGAGGGAGGAAAACATGAGTACTAAGATTGATTTAGAACAAGAGGGAATCGAAGTCAAAAAAGCATGTTGTTACTTTTGCCACCAGAACTGTGGCTGCTTAGTTTATGTTAAAGATGGCAAAGTGGTGCACTTCGAGGGCGATCCGGAATACCCAACGAATACCGGCGGATTGTGCTGCCGCGGTAATGTCAACATGATCCATCTGGATCATGAGGCAAGGGTTAATTATCCGTTGAAGCGCAAAGGAGCACGAGGCGCAGGGGAATGGGAACGTATCACCTGGGAGCAAGCTATTGACGAAATTGGCACCAGACTTGAGACCCTCCGTAATCAGTTTGGGGCTGAAGCGGTTGCTACAGCTGGAGGTACGGCACGTACGGATGATTGGGCACGTCGCCGTTTCATGAATCTTTTTGGGAGTCCTAATGGTTTTCATAATTCTCATTTGTGCTGGATTCCTACGTTTATGGTAGAGACAGCGATTTATGGTTGGAGCCCATTTGAAATTGATTTGGGACTTAGTCGTTGTTTAGTGTTATGGGGACAAAATCCTGGGGCTTCCACCTTGCCCGAAATGAGCGGTATTAGTGCGCTAAAAGCCAAAGGACTCAAGATCATCGTCATTGATCCACGTTTTACAGAAACTGCCGCTAAGGCGGATTTATGGCTACCTTTACGCCCGGGGTCTGACCTTGCTTTAGCTCTTGCCTGGATTAATGTCATTATTTATGAAGGGTTAGCGGACTATGAGTTTATCGAGGAAAATTGTGTCGGTTTTAATGAACTCATGGAACATATAGGAGATTTTACACCAGAATGGGCTGAACCCCTCACGGGTTTGAGTGCGGATTTAATCCGTGAGAGTGCTCAGATGTATGCCACGAATAAACCTGGCAACATCCAATGGGGAGTTTCTATTGACCAAATCGGCAAACCCGCTGGAGCCGCCATGCAAGCAAGAGCAATCCTTAGAGCTATCACCGGTAATCTCGATTGCCCTGGGGCAGATCTCTTGACGGGACCCAGCCAAGAATTTGTTACCGATGAAGAAATGGAACTTAACGAGTACCTTTCTGAAGAACAAAGAGCAAAACAACTCGGTTCGGATAAGTTCAAATTAGTGACTTGGCCGGGCTATGGCCGTATTGCTGAAATAACGAAGAAATATTGGGGCAAGGCTCCTACGGCAGAATGGATGTGCGAGGCTCATCCACCCACAGTATATAATGCAATACTAACGGGAAAACCGTACCCTGTTAAGGCTTTGCTGGTTTCCGCCACAAATCCGGTTAATTCTTACGGTGAAAGCAAAAAAACGCTGGCAGCTTTGAAAGCGGTTGATTTCCTTGTCACTTGCGATTATTGGCTGACCCCTACGGCCATGCTTTCAGACTATGTCCTGCCAATTGCCGGATCTTTCGAACGCCCAACCATTACTTCGACCTACGGCTGCTCCGATTTCTTAATGTGTTCACAACGGGCCATCCAACCGATGTATGAACGTCGTACGGACTTTGAATTCTGGCGTGACCTAGGGATAAAACTGGGTCAAAAGGAACATTGGCCTTGGGAAACTTTAGAGGATGCTTATTTATATCGTATTAAAGGTCTAGGGTATGGAGTAGAAAGCTACGACGAGTTTGTAGAGAACTATCGGTTCCACTTCCCTGAACGAGAATACTTCAAGTACAAATCAAGAGGGGGTTTTGCTACTCCTTCGGGTAAAGTAGAACTTTATTCCAGTGTTCTTGAAGAATTGGGCTATCCGCCACTGCCGCAATATATTGGCCCTACCGAAAATGAAATTGATAATCCAGAACTAGCCAAGGAATATCCATTGGTTTTAACGACAGGGGCAGGCGTTATGCCTTTCCATCATTCCGAACATTTCCAGGTCAAAGAATTACGGTTCCTGCGTCATGAACCCCATATGCAAATCAATCCAGACTCAGCAGCAGAATATGGAATCCAAGAAGGGGATTGGGTCTGGATCGAAACGAAGCGAGGACGAATTAAACAGAAAGCCAACCTCACCGAAGGAATACGCCCAGGAACCGTATTTACAGAACGGGGTTGGTGGTACCCTGAACGCGATATGTGTGATCCGGAACTCGGAGGTTGTCTCGAATCCAATACCAATGTGTTAACAAGTACCGCAGACGAAGATTGTGATCCAATGAGTGGAAGCTGGGCGAACAGAGGCTTATTATGCAAAGTTTATAAAGTAGACGGCGCAGACAGAACGGAGGCTAGATAACGTGGCACGTTATGCAATGGTAATTGATACGCGTAAATGTACCGGCTGTCAATCCTGTACAGTTGCTTGTCGAGTTAATAATGAACTTCCGATAGATATGATTTATAATCCGGTACCGACGTATGGTCCTAAAGGTAAATTTCCAAATGTTCATATGGTCCATGTTCCTTTATTGTGCATGCATTGCGGTAATTCGCCTTGCGTAGATGCCTGCCCAACCGGTGCTTCCCAACAGCGTGAGGATGGGATTGTCTGGGTTGATGAGAACAAGTGCGTAGGCTGTAAGGCCTGCGTAATGGCTTGTCCTTACGGAGCACGTATCCCGAATCCAGCTAAAGGAACAGTCCAAAAATGCAATTTTTGTAAAGATGACCGGGTCGATCAAGGAAAAGTACCTTATTGTGTCCAAACCTGCCACCAAAAAGCACGTGTTTTCGGAGATATTGAAGATAAAAACAGTGAAGTCTATAAATTGGTCAATGGTACGAAAACGGTAGGGCGCTTGCTTGAAGAGCTCGGAACTGAGCCCTACGTATATTATCTTTATTGATAGGAGGGGAGACAGAATGAGCCATAAACATGAAACTTGGGGTTGGATGTTAGCTTGTGACTTCTTTTTTGCAGGAATGGGTGCAGCTATGCTGCTATATGCCGGAATTGCCGAGCTATTTATGTTAAACGGCAATCTATCTACACTGGGCCTTTTTGCAGCTCCTATTTTTATTGCCGCAGGAGCCGGCTTATTAGTTTTGGAGTTAGGAAGACCTTTACAGGCCTTGCGCGTTTTCATCAATCCAAAGGCCATTTTGACCTTTGGAGCCTGGAATATGTCGATTGCCATTGTTGCAGGGTTGCTTTTAGCAACCAGCTGGGTTGATGTATTTCCTTGGTTTGGCATTGTTGGACTGCGTAAAGTGTTGGCGATTATTTGTATCATCTCGGGATTTATCGTTGCAACCTATCCCGGTGTTTTACTAGCACGTCATAAATCACGTCCTTTCTGGAATGGACCCGGAATGATGGTTATATTTTTAACCTCTTCCTTGTTAACTGGAATATCTGCTTTTATTATCTGTGGTTTGATTAGTGAAGCTTCTATCATTGTCTATACGGTATTCCCCAACCTAGCTGCAGCATTATGTGCCTTCCAACTCATCGTCTGGGTGGGCTACCTCTGGATTAAGAGTACAGGGACGACAGAAAGAGAAGCCAATGCTGTTAAAAGATGGACGAGCGGTAACTTTGCAGGACCTTTCAAATACGGATTTGTTTTGGTCGGTACAATCGTACCCCTGATCTTATATCTAGTCCCCAACGCTATTTTCATAGAGGTCGCCGGATTTTTAGCAATTCTAGGTGGATTACTCATGCGTAACTTGGTTGTTTATGCAGGCCAGGATAGGACTTGGCTGCCGGGTGAGGAAAAATATCGGGCGGCATTACCCTGCGGTGATGAGGCATTCTTAAAAAAAGTTTGGACTAAACAGATTTAGCATAAATGCAGCAAGAAAGTGGTAGGTGATTGCGATGCAGCAAAATGAGAATTTGACCATCCTAAATCATACAGAAAGTGTTTGTCCGATATGCTTGAAAGTTGTTAAGGCAGACATTTATGCCAGCGGCAAGGAAGTCTTCATGGAAAAGTCGTGTCCGGAACATGGATCGTTAACATCATATCTCTGGCCGGATGTTGAGCACTATGAATGGGTGAATAATTTTCATTTGCCATCCACACCTCCACATTCTCCAATTCCCAGCAAGGAAGGATGTCCAAATGATTGTGGGTTATGCAAGGCTCACCTTCGCCATCCGACTTTAGTTGAAATTGAAGTAACGGAACGCTGCAACTTGCGCTGTCCAGTTTGTTTTATGGCTGCTGATGAATTTCGTGCATCACCGGATCCTTCACTCCAAGCCATTGAAGCAAAGTTTAAGTATATCCTGAAGAATACCAATACGGAAACAAGCATTCAGCTGACCGGCGGTGAACCGACGACACGCAAGGATTTGCCTGATATTGTCCGTTTGGGACGGGAAATTGGTTTTAATGCCATCGAAATCAATTCAAACGGCGTGGTCATCGGACAGAATCTCGATTATATAAAAAAACTTGCGGATGCAGGAATCAGCGGAATTTATCTGCAGTTTGACGGGTTAACGCCGTCGGTTTACAAAACGATTCGTGGGAAGGATTTGCTGGAAACTAAACTCCAGGCTATTAAAAATTGCCGGGAGGCCGGTGTTCAAGTCGTTTTGGCAATGACCGTCATTGAAGGAACAAATGAAGACCAAATGGGCGACGTCTTACAATTTGCTTTGCAGAATAGAGACGTTATCGTCGGTATTGCGTATCAGCCTGCGTTTGGCTCCGGCCGCTTTAATGTCTCCATGCATAAGCGTCTGACGATGGGGGATGTCATCTTTATGCTTGCAAAGCAGAGCCAGGGATTGATTGAACCGTATGACTTCTGGCCTTTAGGATGTTCACATCCTTTATGCTCTTGTTCGACTTATCTTGTTGAGGATAAAGGTCAGCTTCAACCCTTAAGCCGCAGGCTGACACGTCAAGAGTACATTCAGTCGTTTAATCCAGGCAGCCCGCAAGGTTCGGTTTTTGCGGACATTGCCGCGAATAAATATCCAGATTTAAAACCCGGATTATCGATCTTGATTGAGAATTATATGGATGCCATGAATATGGATCTTCAAAAATTAAAAGAGTGCAGCATGATTGTAGCCGGCAAAAACGGGGGGTTAATTCCTTTCTGCGTATACCAGCTTACCAATATTGAGGGAAAGAAGCAGAGTGAATTAAGCTTGCCTGCAGGTAATTCAAAATGACGGAGAATAGCACGATTCAGACGAATTGCCGATTCTGTGGATATCAATGCGGAATTATAGCAACTGTCAAAGACGGGCGAGTGACCAAAGTTAAACCTGATCCTTCCCGGTTCCCCTATGATGGGATGATTATGAGGGGTTGCCGTCGTTGGCCGATGATTACGACGGTCATGGATCATCCTCAACGAATAAACTATCCTTTAAAACGCGTAGGGGAACGAGGCAGTGGTCAGTGGGAAAGAATTTCCTGGGAGCAAGCTTTGGATGAGATCGGGGAAAAGCTTCAATCGCTTAAGGATAAGTTTGGTCCCGAGATGCTGGCAACAAGCATCGGGGGTCCGCATACGACATTTTGGCCATTGCATCGGTTTATGTCTCTCTTTGGCAGCGCTAATAATATGGGAATCGGGCAGATTTGCTGGAATCCGGGAATCTGGGTAAATACACTGACGTACGGCTGGCCGATTGATATGGAGCTCGATCCGGAAAATACGGGATGTGCGATTCTTTGGGGTGTTAACCCTGCAGAATCGGATAACTCTTTGTTCTGGCGTACAGTCTTAGAATTCAGTCGGACAAAAAAACCATTGATTGTTGTTGATCCCAGATATACTCGGACGGCGGAGCAAGCAACGCTTTGGCTTCCGGTGCGCCCAGGAACAGATATAGTTCTAGCGCTTGGATTTTTACACGTTATTGTGAAGAAAAAGCTTTATAATCAAGAGTTTGTTCAAAAATGGTGCCATGGGTTTGACCGTCTCGCTGAGCATCTTACTCCGTATACTCCGTCCTATGTTGAGAAGATTACGGGGATAAAAGCGGAGAATGTAATTGAGGCAGCTCACTTATTTGCAGGTAATTCACCCGCTACTTTGTATAGCGGAAGAGGGATTGACCAGCTTGGGGTTAACAGCTTGCCAACTCATCGAGCGCTGGCCATTTTAAGAGCAATAACGGGTAACGTCGATGTGCCTGGAACATCTCATCTCAGCGAAATGCCTGATTTTATCCCTGAGCTTGACTTGGAACTGAGTGAACCCTTTGCAGCAACAAATCCAAAACATCTAGGAAAAGATAAACTAAAGCTCCAATCCTATGCAGGCTATGCTAAAGTTCGAGAACAAACGATGAAGCATAACAAACGACTTCCTATGCGTTACCTGACTTCCGCACATCCCAATCAAGTATGGCAGGCAATGTTAACGGGTGATCCTTATCCTATTCGCTCCATGATTGTCATGGCCTCAAATCCTCTTTTAACTCAGGCAGATACCCAGCTGGTGCATAAGGCTTTAAAGAGCTTGGATCTCCTCGTCGTTTTGGAATTGTTTAAGACCCCTACCGCTATGCTTGCAGATTATATATTGCCGAGTGCCGGAGCTTTAGAACGCCCTTTGTTGGAGACAAAAGCCGGGGTAGCGAACATTGCTTACGGCGGTGATCAGGCAGTTGAACCCTACTATGAACGACGCCCGGATTTTTATTTTTGGAAAGAGCTTGGGATCAGGCTCGGTCAAGAAAAGGATTGGCCCTGGGATACGTATCGCGACAGTCTGGAAGCAAGTTTATCGCCGCTTGGTTTAACGTGGGATGAGTTTAGTATGACCGGTTTATATTCTCAGGAAAATCGATACTTTAAATATGAAGAACTTGATCCAAACGGATTTCCCGTGGGGTTTGCCACAGTCAGCGGCAAAGTTGAAGTATATAGCGAACTATTAAAGGAAATAGGCGATGATCCTTTACCCAGATCCAAAAAACTTCCGGAAAGCAGCAAGGATTTCCCTCTGTTGCTCATGAGCGGAGCTCGTTTTCAGCCTTATTATGCGTCAAGTTATCATCAACTTGAGAAGTTTCGTACCTCTCATCCAGAGCCTATTGTAGAAATGAGCTTGGATACAGCGAATCGATTGGGATTAGAAGAGGGATGTTCAGTTTGGGTAGAGACAGAACGAGGCAAGGCGCGATTTATAACTAAGATCGTTCCCATGTGCGAGGATACCGTCAGTGTGGAATATGGCTGGTGGTACCCGGAAATGAGCGCTGCAGAACCTGAATTGGGCGGACTGTGGTTTTCCAATGCCAATGTTTTGACTAGTGGAGATTTCGAAACTTCCGACTCGTTAGTTGGAACCTGGACCTATAATGGAATACCTTGCCGTGTAGAAAAAACTAAATAATAAAGTTTTCTCCGAGCCTTATTTCCTAAAGTAGATGCTATGGAATGAGGTCTGGACTGAGTCCACGGAGTAATAGAAGAAATTCTATTACTTGCTGTATGCGAAGGAGATGCATGAAAAAATGGGTTAGCGTATTAAAAGTTAACCTTCGAAACTCCTGCATTTTCTCGAATGCGGGAGTTTTATATTATATCGAAAAAGGGGGATAACGATGAAAAATAACATTACGTTGGAAGAGGCACAAAGCTTAGTATTTGATCATTGTTCAGTAATGGAAAGTGAGCAGGTAAATATAAAAGAATCCTTTGGGAGAGTGTTATTTGAAGATATTGCAGCTCAGGAAAATATCCCTCCTTTTGCTCGCTCTCCGTATGATGGTTATGCTTTTCGCGCTCAGGACACAGAAAATGCAAGCCCAACGAATCCAGTAATCCTTAACATCATCGATGAAGTTCCTGCCGGTTACACTTCTGCAAATACCGTCGAATCCGGAACGGCGGTTAAGATTTTAACTGGGGCTCCCATCCCGGAAGGAGCAGACGCCGTAATCAAGTTCGAAGAAACGGTTATCCTTAAAAATCAGGTCAAAATTACTGCCTCGTTTCAGCCGGGCGAAAATATTGTGCCCGCTGGCGAAGATGTTAAGCGGGGAACATTGATTGCTTCGAAAGGAACGGCGATTACCTCACCGATTATGGGTTTAATCGCAGCGATCGGTCAGGAAGATATCGCAGTTTATAAGATCCCTAAAATTGCGATTATCAGTACTGGGGATGAGCTTATCGACATTTCAGAGCAGTTGATTCCGGGAAAGATTCGCAATACGAACTGTTATACGCTTTTTGGCAATATCCAATCGATAGGTGCTATTCCCTTAATTATCGGTACAGCGAAAGACCGAAAAGAAGAAATCGCCGCCTTAATAGAGCAGGCTTTGGATCAAGCGGATTTGGTATTAACGACCGGCGGAGTATCGGTAGGAGATTATGATATGGTCAGCCGAGCGATGGAATATATAGGGGCCAATCTTCTTTATAAAAAAATCGAGATCAAACCAGGATCTGCGACGGCGGCGGCAGTTAAAGACGGCAAACTGATTTTAGGATTATCGGGAAATCCTTCGGCAGCTTTAACCAATTTCCATCTCGTGGCCGTTCCGTTTATTAAGAAAATGGCCGGCAGAACGAATTATTTGAACGAGAAAATTGAAGTTACGCTGAAGAAAGATTTTAAGAAAGAAAGCCCGCGCAGGAGATTCCTCAGAGGCCGCTTGGTCTTTGAAGAGGGAGTCAGTATGATGGAGCCGACGGGAGATCAAGGCAACGGGATCTTAAGTTCCATGATTGGCTGTAATATTTTGACGGAAGTCCCCGAGGGGAGCGGGCCGAAGAAGTCCGGAGAAAAATTAGCCGCGTATTTAATTAGCTGACATTCTTTAGAGAGAGGAGTAAAGACGTGAAAAAGGTAGCAGTACAAGAAGCCATCGGCATGAAGCTATGCCATGATATGACGAAAGTGATCCCAGGGAAATTTAAGGGCAGAGCCTTTTGCAGGAATCATATTATCACTCAAGACGATATTCAGGAACTCCTAAGCATAGGCAAAGAGCACATTTTTATTTGGGAAGATAATGCTGGGGAGATCCATGAAGAGGATGCAGCCATCCGAATTGCCCAAGCGGTTATGGGTAAAAATCTTATAAAAACAGAGCCTGAGGAAGGAAAATCACTTCTTAAAGCAACAACTCGCGGCTTATTTAAAGTCAATAGTTCCCTTTTGACGAGACTAAATTCCATTGAGCATGTGACGGTACCTTCGTTACCCAATAATTTTGTCGTAAATGAACAAGAAAAAGTTGCTAGCGCAAGAATTGTTCCGCTAGTGACAAAAGAAGAGAATATTTTAAAGGTGGAAGAGCTATGCCGTTTAGCGGGGCCGGTATTTAAGGTTATGCCCTTCAAAAAGCTCAGGGTAGGTCTCGTCATTACAGGAAGTGAAGTTTATAAAGGAAGAATTAAAGATCAATTTGGGCCTGTTATCCTTGAAAAGTTAGCTCACTTTGATGCAGAGGTTATTGGACAAGAATATTGTCCGGATGACTGCAAGATGATTGAGAAAAGTATTGTCAAATTTTTTACTCAGAAAGCAGATTTGATTATTGTAACCGGCGGGATGTCTGTAGATCCTGATGACTTAACGCCGGGAGCCATTCGAAATACGGGGGCAAGAGTCATTACTCAAGGGACACCTGCTCAACCGGGAAATATGATGATGATGGCGTATCTTGATGAAGTCCCTGTATTTGGGGTTCCTGGTGCGGCAATATACTGTAAGACAACAGTTTTTGATGTTGTTTTACCTCGGGTTTTTGCAGGGGACTATTTAACCCAAGAAGACTTTATACGCATGGGGGAAGGCGGATTGTGCCGAAATTGCCCAACCTGTCATTACCCGAATTGTTATTTCGGACGTTAAGAGTGCCGCCAGCGGCGGAAAGGAGGCTTTTATGAACAATATTCCGGTGGTTTGTATTGTCGCCGGCCGGTCAGATACAGGAAAGACGACGTTTATGGAAAAGCTCATTCAAGAACTCGTTCAACGCGGCTATGAAGTGGGAGCAGTTAAAAGTGATACTCATGGCTTTGACATTGATATACCGGGAAAGGATTCTTGGAGATTTGCTCAGGCCGGGGCAAAATCAACAACTATTATAGGGCCTGATAAATATGCCATGATTCAGAAGACGGAACGCAAACAAGAAATTGAAGACGTTATTCCTTTAATCAGTGGTGTTGATATTATTCTCGTTGAAGGATATAAAGCCTCGACAAGACCGAGAGTTGAAGTGATTCGAAAGGAAAAAGGGACAGAAATTATTTCTCCATCCGAATATCTTATAGCTATCGTAAGCGATGTCAAGGGGTTGAATACCTCTGTTCCAGTTCTTGATATTAATGATTTTCAAGGAGTCGCTGATATTCTGGTTAATAAGTATCTGGAGTGATGTCCATGCTAGAAATGAAGGACAATATTTTGAATAAATCCGTTTTGCCCGTAACCGGAGTATTACTTGCCGGAGGAAAGAGTTCTCGTATGGGCAGGGATAAGGCGTTTTTGGACTATCTCGGCAAACCGCTGATTGAAAAAGGTCTGGAAGAACTGAGGTCCGTTTTTTCAGAAGTGATCATCAGTACGAATTCACCCGAACGGTTTCAATGTTATGGAGAAAAAAAGGTTACAGACCTTTATCCGGGCTGCGGACCTTTAAGCGGACTTCAATCCGGACTACAAGCTGCTCAGTTTGGTTATTCATTTTTTGTTGCCTGTGATATGCCGTTTATTGATCCAGAAGTCATTCGTTTTTTAGCAGGATATTGTGGAAAACATGATGTCATTGTGCCGGAAGTGGATGGGGTTTTGCACCCTCTGCATGCTTTCTACCATAAAAACTGTCTTCCTTTGATAACAGAGTATCTAGAAAAAAGGTCTTTTAAAATCATAGATTTTTATCCGAGGTGTTCCGTACGTATCGTTCGAGAAGAGGAATTTCGCAGGTTTCCTCAAGTTGCGAGAAGCCTTAAGAATGCGAATACCGTTCAGGAATGGCAGGAGCTTCAAACACTCTAATTAAATTTCAATTCAACCTTTGAATATCACAGAATGGGAGAGAGCATATGGATTTAACACATATTGACGAACAAGGCCGTGCGCGCATGGTTGATGTAACGGAAAAAGTTGAGACTTCTCGCGTTGCCGTTGCTAAAGGAACTGTTAGCATGAATGAGGAAACGCTTAAGCGAATTCAGCAAGGGGGAATTGCTAAAGGCGATGTTTTAGGTGTAGCCCAAGTTGCAGGAATCATGGCCGCTAAAGAGACTTCTAATTTAATACCGATGTGCCATCCCTTGGCAATTACCAGTGCGAAGCTTAACTTCAAGGTAATTCCGCCAGAGACGGTGGAAATCGAAAGCATAGTTAAAGTTACGGGCAAAACAGGAGTGGAGATGGAAGCACTGACTGCGGTGAGCGTTGCGGCTCTAACCATATATGATATGTGCAAAGCCATCGACAAAACGATGGTCATCGGAGAAATCCGCCTGATCGAGAAGATGGGCGGTAAGAGTGGGCATTTTATCCGCGAAGAATACATTGGGCAATAGCGGAAATTTTATAAATGTAAGGGGATAGAAAAATGGGTAAAATTGTTGCTGTTTGTACGAGTCCGAAAAAAGGTATGCGTAAGAAAAACATAGGGGAAGGGACACTCAAAGTTAAATTTGGAATTGAAGGAGATGCCCATGGCGGTGATTGGCATCGCCAAGTCAGCCTGCTGGCCATGGAAAGTATCCACAAGATGCAAGCCAAGGGCTTAGATGTGGGGCCAGGTGACTTTGCAGAAAACTTAACAACTGAAGGAATCGATCTCGTCAGTCTGCCGATTGGAACAAAACTTAAAATCGGAGAAAATGGCTTGGGGGAAGTCACGCAAATTGGCAAGGAATGTCATGCTCATTGCGCAATTTATTATCAGGCGGGAGATTGTGTCATGCCTAGAGAGGGAATATTCATCCGGGTGCTGGAGGGCGGTCCTGTCCGAGTGGGCGACTCTATTGGAGTGATTGAAAATGCTTAAGGTAGGTGTAATAACTGCCAGTGACAAAGGATCGCGGGGCGAACGCGAGGACCTTTCGGGGCAGCTTTTAAAAGAACTTGTTCAAGAGATCAACGGGAAAGTTATCCTCTATATTGTGCTGCCGGATGATCAAAAACTTTTGGCAGATAGAATGAAGGTTTGGACTGATGTAGAAGAGGTTGATCTCATTCTTACAACCGGAGGGACAGGATTTTCGCTTCGCGATGTGACACCTGAAGCAACCCTTTCTATCGCCGATCGACTTGTGCCAGGCATAGCTGAGGTCATGCGGATGGAAAGTCTAAAAGTTACCCCGAAAGCAATGCTCAGTCGGGCCGTTGCCGTGCTACGTAAACGTACGCTGATCATCAATATGCCAGGTTCACCTAAAGCGGTTAAAGAATGTTGGCAGGCTATATCCCCAGCGTTAAACCATGGCATTCAGATTCTAAAAGGGGAAGCAAGTGAATGTGCTGAACCGATTAAGGCATAAGGTTCTAAACTACGGACATAATTTCTTAGTCATTGTTGATGCCTCAAACTTATGCATAGGAGTTTGAGGCAGTTTTTATGTTGTCCCATATTTGTATCAAATTGAAAAATCTTTTTTTAAATTGATAAAGGGACTAAGGATAATATTTTAAATTTCAATTATATTAATTAGCTCAAAGTCTTCTTTATTAAGCCATTGAAGGATTTATCCTGAAATATAAAAGCTTGGCATATGACTTGCATTATGTAAAGCAATAAAGGCTTTCTCCGAACCTCATTTCCTAAAGTAAAAACTATGGAATAGAGGTCTGGACTTTGTCCACGAAGTAGTAGAAGAAATTTTATTACTTGCTGTTTGGCGAAGGAGATGCACGAGAAATAGACTTGAGTCCAAACTCAGTCTATAGAAATCCTGCACTTCATTGCAGGATTTTTTTTTCTTGAGACATACGAACTCTCAATTCCTGACTTTGCAAGAACAGAATGATTCATTTTGAAATTCTCAGCATTGCCAGGAAACGGAGATAGCCCCTTACATTTAAGGAGTGAAGAAATTATGATGGATTCTTACGGAAGAAATATTAATTACCTAAGGCTATCTGTAACGGGTATGTGCAATTTAAGATGTAACTATTGTATGCCGGAAAAGGGAATCACGAAGAAAGCACATAAAGAGATTATAAGTCTGGAAACGATTGAACAACTTGCGGTTAGTGCAGTCAAATTGGGCTTTGAGAAAATACGAATTACTGGGGGAGAACCTCTTGTCAGGAAAGGAATTATTGATGTTATTCAGGAAATCGCTCAGCTAAAAACGCGCGGCCTAAAAGATTTAGGTCTGACGACGAATGGAACTCTGCTCCGCAACTATGCAGACCAACTAAAAAAAGCGGGGTTAACAAGAGTGAATGTAAGCCTTGATAGTTTGGATCCGGAAAAGTATTCTCAAATTACGAGAGGCGGCAGACTTTCCGATGTCCTTGAAGGGATTCAAGCGGCAAAAGAGGCAAAGTTATTGCCTTTAAAACTTAACGTTGTCCTTATTGGCGGCGTTAATGATGATGAGATCAGTGAATTTGTGAACTTAACCTTAGAGGATGATGTTGAAGTACGCTTTATCGAACTGATGCCTATTGGTGAGGCAAGCCGTTGGGATCAGGACCACTTCTTGACAGGTACCGAGATTTTAAAGCGAGTTCCGGAATTGCTTCCTTTAGCCGTTAAAGGGCAGGGGGCAGTAGCTCGCCTTTATAAACTTCCGAATAGTAAAGGCAGAGTGGGAATCATTAGTCCGTTAAGCAATCATTTCTGCAACTACTGCAATCGGCTTAGAATTACACCGGATGGTAAACTCAAACCGTGTCTGCATTCCGATCTGGAACTCGATATTCGGAATTATGGAGAAGATTATGAACGGTTCTTATTGGATGGTATTTGTGCAAAGCCCAATAGACACTACATTCAAAATGAAAATTATGAGCCGATTTTGCGGAACATGAATGAGATAGGCGGTTAAACACTAATGGTAAATAGTCTCAGAAGAAATAACAGCCAGTATTGAAGAAATAACCCTAATGATGGAAAAATTAAACAGGTTTTCCGAGCAATTGTAGATTCTTAGCTATAAATATTAAGGTCAGAGGCATTGAAAATGCCTGATTTAGCAAGATTATTTACACTTGTCATTGAGCTATTAAATATTATAAAGAGAAAGAACTTCATTGAAGGAGTTCTTTCTCTTTATGATATTTTGATTTTAAGATGTTTAATTTTACCTAAACTCAGAAGTGATTTTGAACAAATTTTAAAAAACGGAGAGCGGCAGGGGACATATATCGATTTGTAATCCATACTAAACCGATGATTCTTTGGCAGATGGGTTCAGATATTCGCAATTGCGCTATTTCTGTCATATCTAAACCCTTGTTATGAGGAATTAGTGCGATTCCAAGATTTGCGGCAACAAGTCCAGCAATCGTTCCTACTTCTTCCCCTTCAAAGGTTATACGGGGTATGAATCCAGCCTCTTTAAAAAATCTGTCAGTCATTTCCCCTAAGGTTAGTTCTCTTTTAAATGTTATAAACGATTCATCGGCCAGCTCCTTTAATTTGATATTGCCTTTTCGGGCAAGTGGATGTTCCTTAGGAACAATAACAAATAATTCTTCCGTCGATAAAGGAATCCACTTCGCATTTTTATGTGAATAAGGTTCAGTACAAATGCAAAAATCAAGCTTTGAGCTTTCTAATTGGTCTAGGATATTATGGGTTATATTTTGATAGAGTTGAAACCGTATCGTTGGATAGTCTTTTCGAAATAAGCCAAGTAAGTCTGGGACTAGACTCGATCCCTGCGAGGGAAGAAAACCAAGAGAGATACTGCCATCAGAACAATCTATAAGATTTTGAATTTCCTCTATGCCTTCAGAGATTTCTTGTATCCCGCGATTCACTCGGTTTAAGAAGATTTGACCATAGCGGTTGAGGGAAACCGTTCGTCCTTGACGGTCAAACAAAGGTACGCCTAATTCTTCCTCTAAGCGTGCAATAGCCCGACTTAAGGTAGGCTGGGAGACTGAAAGAGTTTCTGATGCTCGGGTAAAGTGTTCTAATTGAGCCACCGTTTGAAAGTACTGAAGTTGATTCCACTCCATAAAACAAGCACCTTCTTTGAGTTTTAGCTTTAATTGATTACTGTGAAACATTAAAATTATGCAAATTATAGATTGGACGCATAGAACTGTCAAGGTGTACGATTGGATCAGACTTATTTCATTAACCGGAAGGAGTCCTTAAACGGTGGATACCTATATTCAGCATGGAACACCTGCATTCCGTAAAACTAATATTGCTTTTTTTGCAGGGGGTTTTACAACCTTCGCTATTTTGTACTGTACACAGCCTATACTCCCTGAACTCTCCAGGGAATTTAATATTTCTCCGGCAATGTCAAGCTTGTCTCTTTCAGCGGCAACAATATCAATGGCCATAAGCATGTTATTTGTTGGTTCAATATCAGAAGTTCGGGGTCGCAAACCTATCATGATTTTCTCGCTCTTGGCAGCGTCCATACTTTCCTTATTTACATCCGTAGTCTCAAAGTTTCAAGTTCTATTATTATTCCGAATGCTTCAAGGAATTATCTTAGCTGGATTACCATCTGTTGCAATGGCCTACCTCAGCGAAGAGATAGAACCAGCCAGTTTAGGTGTTGCTATGGGATTATATATCAGCGGAAATTCAGTGGGGGGTATGAGTGGGCGGATTATCATTGGGACGTTATCAGACATTTTCAACTGGCATATTGCTTTAGCGGTTATTGGGGTGTTAAGTGTTTTGGCTAGTCTTTTGTTTTTATATATGTTACCTGCCTCTAAGAACTTTAGACCGCGTAAGATGGAGATTGTAAAGTTAACTAAATCTATGCTTGGTCATTTACGGGACCCAGGCTTACTTTGCTTGTATGCAATTGCTTTCTTACTTATGGGAAGTTTCGTAACATTATATAATTATATTGGTTACCAGTTAATGGCGCCCCCTTATTCCCTTAGCCAAACCTTAGTCGGCTGGATTTTTATTGTTTATATTGTAGGGACTTTTAGTTCGACATGGATGGGTCAGCTCGCAGACAAATATGGGCGTCGAAAAGTCCTTTGGATTGTATTGCTTCTTATGTTCTTGGGGGTATGTATAACTTTAAGTACGAATTTGATCTTTAAAATTGCGGGCATGGTCCTGTTTACCTTTTGTTTTTTTGGAAGCCATTCGATTGCAAGCAGCTGGGTAGGTCTTAGAGCAACACACGATAAAGCTCAGGCCTCTTCACTTTACCTCTTTTTCTACTATGTAGGATCAAGTGTTGGCGGTACATCGGGAGGTATCTTTTGGATGCACTTTGGATGGAGTGGAGTTGTCAGCATGATAAGTTGTTTTCTTATTCTAGCTTTTATCCTATCTATAGGGCTATCCCGAATTGCTCCTGTTGTGAAAATAGGGCTAAATTTTAATAATTAAGGAAGTTGCATGTTTCTAATATAAACCTAAATTAGGTGTTGACACCCCTAATTCCCTATGGTATTCTAATTGAGCGCTAAGGGACAGCCGTTCCGAAGCCGGCAGAAATGCTGGCAAGTGCACGGGGGCTTAGAAATAACACTTGATTCGAGAGAGAGAAAATGTTAATCTAAGAATCCACGCTGATGGGCTTCAAATGAAGTTCAGAAGCGAAAAAGGCACTTGACTCGAGAGAGTCAATCTGCTAAAATAAATAACTGTCGCAAGTGATTGCGACGACAAAGATTGGTCTTTGAAAACTAAACAACAAGGAACAGCCAAGTGACTCGTTAAAGAGTTTGAGATGAATTTGAGCAATCAAATTTTCTTCATAAATTTTATGGAGAGTTTGATCCTGGCTCAGGACGAACGCTGGCGGCGTGCCTAACACATGCAAGTCGAACGGAGAACTCAATAAGCTTGCTTAGCGAGTTTTTAGTGGCGGACGGGTGAGTAACGCGTGGGTAACCTACCCATTAAATTGGGACAACCCTTGGAAACGAGGGCTAATACCGGATACGTTTAACTGATGGCATCATCGGTTAAAGAAAGATGGCCTCTGAACATGCTATCGATAATGGATGGACCCGCGTCTGATTAGCTAGTTGGTGGGGTAAAGGCCTACCAAGGCGACGATCAGTAGCCGGCCTGAGAGGGTGAACGGCCACACTGGGACTGAGACACGGCCCAGACTCCTACGGGAGGCAGCAGTGGGGAATCTTCCGCAATGGACGAAAGTCTGACGGAGCAACGCCGCGTGTATGATGAAGGCCTTCGGGTTGTAAAGTACTGTTTTCAGGGACGAACGGTAGATATGCAAATAGTGTATTTACATGACGGTACCTGAGGAGGAAGCCCCGGCTAACTACGTGCCAGCAGCCGCGGTAATACGTAGGGGGCAAGCGTTGTCCGGAATCATTGGGCGTAAAGGGCGCGTAGGCGGATAATTAAGTCTGGTGTGAAAACTTGGGGCTCAACCCCAAGCCTGCATCGGAAACTGGTTATCTTGAGGACAGGAGAGGAAAGTGGAATTCCACGTGTAGCGGTGAAATGCGTAGAGATGTGGAGGAACACCAGTGGCGAAGGCGACTTTCTGGACTGTAACTGACGCTGAGGCGCGAAAGCGTGGGGAGCAAACAGGATTAGATACCCTGGTAGTCCACGCCGTAAACGATGAGTGCTAGGTGTAGAGGGTATCGACCCCTTCTGTGCCGCAGTTAACACAATAAGCACTCCGCCTGGGGAGTACGGCCGCAAGGTTGAAACTCAAAGGAATTGACGGGGGCCCGCACAAGCGGTGGAGCATGTGGTTTAATTCGACGCAACGCGAAGAACCTTACCAAGGCTTGACATCCTACGAATTCTTAGGAAACTAAGGAGTGCCCTTCGGGGAACGTAGAGACAGGTGGTGCATGGTTGTCGTCAGCTCGTGTCGTGAGATGTTGGGTTAAGTCCCGCAACGAGCGCAACCCCTATGTTTAGTTGCTAACGAGTAAGGTCGAGCACTCTAGACAGACTGCCGGTGATAAACCGGAGGAAGGTGGGGATGACGTCAAATCATCATGCCCCTTATGTCTTGGGCTACACACGTGCTACAATGGCCGGTACAGACGGAAGCGAAGCCGCGAGGTGGAGCAAATCCGAGAAAGCCGGTCTCAGTTCGGATTGTTCTCTGCAACTCGAGAACATGAAGTTGGAATCGCTAGTAATCGCAGGTCAGCATACTGCGGTGAATACGTTCCCGGGCCTTGTACACACCGCCCGTCACACCACGAAAGTCTGCAACACCCGAAGCCGGTGAGGTAACCCGAAAGGGAGCTAGCCGTCGAAGGTGGGGCCGATGATTGGGGTGAAGTCGTAACAAGGTAGCCGTATCGGAAGGTGCGGCTGGATCACCTCCTTTCTAAGGAGACATGTTAGCTTAAGATTTTAAGTTAACTAATCCTATGGTCGATCCTCAATCGAGGAAGAATCTCTTTGGAGAAACGGAATCGATTGAAGGGTAGAGTCGAAAGACTCAAAAGCCGAAAAGGCAAAAGCGCAGAGCAATCTGCGAGGCTGTAAAGAAGCGTAAGCTTTCCTTTGTTGTTTAGTTTTGAGAGACCCAATGTGGGGGTATAGCTCAGCTGGGAGAGCGCTTGAATGGCATTCAAGAGGTCAGCGGTTCGATCCCGCTTACCTCCACCATTATATTGGCTTCTCAATATTGGTCGCTTCTTGCCATCCCGATAGTCTCCAGTGGAGGGTATCGCATTTGTTTGGCGACGGCGACACTTGGACATCCAAGTCCATCGTTCTTTGAAAACTGCACAGAGAAAATAGTTTTCAAAAGTCAAAGGATTCATATAAAAACCTGAAGTGGCGAAAAGATTTAGGTCAAGCTACTAAGGGCGTACGGTGGATGCCTAGGCGCTAAGAGTCGAAGAAGGGCGCGGTTAACAGCGAAATGCCACGGGGAGCAGTAAGCATGCATTGATCCGTGGATACCCGAATGGGGCAACCCCATTGGAGTTATATCCAATGATCTTTAACTGAATAGATAGGTTAAAGAGGACAACCCGGGGAACTGAAACATCTAAGTACCCGGAGGAAGAGAAAGAATAATCGATTCCCTGAGTAGCGGCGAGCGAAACGGGAAGAGCCCAAACCAAGCTCTTCGGAGCTTGGGGTTGTAGGACCCTCTATTAAGCATTAATTCTTAGCTGAAGAAATCTGGAAAGATTCAGCAAAGAAGGTAACACTCCTGTAAGCGAAAAGAAGAAATGCTGTGAGGGTATCCTGAGTACCGCGGGACACGAGAAACCCCGTGGGAAACCGGGAGGACCACCTCCCAAGGCTAAATACTCCTTAGCGACCGATAGTGAACCAGTACCGTGAGGGAAAGGTGAAAAGCACCCCGGGAGGGGAGTGAAAAAGAACCTGAAACCGTACGCTTACAAGCAGTCAAAGCACCCTTGAGGTGTGATGGCGTGCCTTTTGTAGAATGAACCGGCGAGTTACGGTATGTAGCGAGGTTAAAGCGAGAAGCTGGAGCCGAAGCGAAAGCGAGTCTGAAAAGGGCGACAAGTTACATGCTGTAGACCCGAAACCGTGTGATCTACCCATGGTCAGGGTGAAGGTGGGGTAAAACCTACTGGAGGCCCGAACTCACTGTCGTTGAAAAGGCAAGGGATGAACTGTGGGTAGGGTGAAATGCCAATCGAACACGGAGATAGCTGGTTCTCCCCGAAATAGCTTTAGGGCTAGCCTCAATTGATGATTCTTGGCGGTAAAGCACTGAATAGGCTAGGGGCCTTACCGGGTTACCGAACCTTATCAAACTCTGAATGCCAAGAATTTAGATTGGGAGTCAGACTGTGGGGGATAAGCTTCATAGTCAAAAGGGAAACAGCCCAGACCATCAGCTAAGGTCCCAAAGTATACGCTAAGTGGAAAAGGATGTGGAATTGCACAGACAACCAGGATGTTGGCTCAGAAGCAGCCACCATTTAAAGAGTGCGTAATAGCTCACTGGTCGAGTGGTTCTGCGCCGAAAATGTAACGGGGCTCAAGCGTATCACCGAAGCTATGGCTTTACAGTTTACTGTAAGGGGTAGGGGAGCGTTCCAAGGTCAGCGAAGTTCAACTGGAAGGTTGGGTGGAGAGCTTGGAAGTGAGAATGCCGGTATGAGTATGCGAAAAGGTGAGTGAGAATCTCACCCGCCGAAAATCTAAGGTTTCCTGGGGAAGGCTCGTCCGCCCAGGGTCAGTCGGGACCTAAGCCGAGGCCGAAAGGCGTAGGTGATGGACAACTGGTGGATATTCCAGTACCTCTCTTAAACGTTATTAGCGATGGGGTGACACAGAAGGATAGGTTAAGCGTGCCGTTGGTTGAGCACGCCCAAGCCCGTAGGGTGTGAGGCAGGTAAATCCGTCTTACGCGTTGCCTGAAAGGTAATGGGGAGCGAAAATAAGTAGCGAAGTAACCGACTCCAAGCTGTCAAGAAAAGCCTCTAGTGAGTGAGAGAGAGCCCGTACCGCAAACCGACACAGGTAGATAAGGAGAGAATCCTAAGGCGCGCGAGAAAACCCTCGTTAAGGAACTCGGCAAAATAGCCCCGTAACTTCGGGAGAAGGGGCGCTCTTCGCAAGAAGAGCCGCAGAGAAATGGTCCAGGCGACTGTTTAACAAAACACAGGTTCCTGCCAATCTGAAAAGAGAAGTATAGGAGCTGACGCCTGCCCGGTGCTGGAAGGTTAAGAGGAGAGGTTAGCCGCAAGGCGAAGCTTTGAATTGAAGCCCCAGTAAACGGCGGCCGTAACTATAACGGTCCTAAGGTAGCGAAAATTCCTTGTCAGGTAAGTTCTGACCCGCACGAAAGGCGTAACGATCTGGACACTGTCTCAACGAGGGACTCGGCGAAATTGTAATACCCGTGAAGATGCGGGTTACCTGCGACAGGACAGAAAGACCCCATGGAGCTTTACTGTAGCTTGACATTGGATTTTGGTATAAAATGTACAGGATAGGTGGGAGACTAAGAAGCTAGGGCGCCAGCCTTGGTGGAGTCGCCGGTGGGATACCACTCTTTTTGTACTGAAATTCTAACTTAGACCCCTGAATCGGGGTTGAGGACCGTGTCAGGTGGGCAGTTTGACTGGGGCGGTCGCCTCCTAAAGAGTAACGGAGGCGCCCAAAGGTTCCCTCAGCGCGGATGGAAATCGCGCGAAGAGTGTAAAGGCAAAAGGGAGCTTGACTGCGAGACCAACAAGTCGAGCAGGGACGAAAGTCGGGCTTAGTGATCCGGTGGTACCGAGTGGAAGGGCCATCGCTCAACGGATAAAAGCTACCCTGGGGATAACAGGCTTATCTCCCCCAAGAGTCCATATCGACGGGGAGGTTTGGCACCTCGATGTCGGCTCATCGCATCCTGGGGCTGTAGTAGGTCCCAAGGGTTGGGCTGTTCGCCCATTAAAGCGGTACGTGAGCTGGGTTCAGAACGTCGTGAGACAGTTCGGTCCCTATCCGTCGCAGGCGCAGGAAATTTGAGGGGAGCTGACCCTAGTACGAGAGGACCGGGTTGGACGGATCACTGGTGTACCAGTTGTCTCGCCAGAGGCATAGCTGGGTAGCTATATCCGGATCGGATAAGCGCTGAAAGCATCTAAGCGCGAAACCGACCTCAAGATGAGATTTCCCACAGCACAAGCTGGTAAGACCCCTGAAAGATGATCAGGTAGATAGGCCCAATGTGGAAGCGCGGTGACGTGTGGAGCTGACGGGTACTAATCGGTCGAGGGCTTGACCTAATGAGCCATGAAGGTTGAAACTGATGACTTGAAGAAAACGAAAAGATCTGTGTAGTTTTGAAGGAACAGAAAGCTCTGAAAAGAGCCCTGAAAACTTCAAACGATCTGGTGATTATGCCGGAGGGGTTCCACCCGTTCCCATCTCGAACACGGAAGTTAAGACCTCCAGGGCCGATGATACTTGGACCGCAGGGTCCTGGGAAAGTAGGTCGTCGCCAGGTAAGCAAAAGCAGAGAGACTATCTTAATTGATGGTCTCTCTGCTTTTTGCTGTTTCTTCTATTCGTACGACATCGTACGATTATACCGAGTATCGGTTAATAGATTTACTCTTCTTCTGCATTCACAGGCGTGGTAGTTAAACCCACCCTGGAAAGTTTGGCATCTACTTTAATATCGACAGCAATATTTTTATATTCTTCTTCCCAATTTTTTTTAAGTTCTAGATAATCGATAGGGAATTTGCGATGATACTCCACACCAAATTTGAAGATATCAACTCCCCAAGTTTGGGCTTTCTGGAGAGCAGCAGTGATTTCGTCTTTGATTGCAGCGGACTGTTTTTCTTCAAGTTTTTTGAAGGCTTCTGGCTTGGTAAAGTTTGTTTGAGACATTTGCTCACCAAGACTTCCTTCCTCCTTCACCTCAACGGTTACTGCAAGTTTGCCACCGATCAAATTAGGGGTGACTTTACTCGAGGTACTAATGATTTCCAGAGCGACTTTTTTGTTTTCGTCTTCTGGGGATTCTACCACGATAATACCGCTCTTTACCTTTCCTAAAACCCAGAGAATTCCTCGTGTTTCTTTACCTCCAAACCAACCGATAAGCTTATCTTCCTTAAAAACGGCGGTTCCACAAAGTTGAACTTGCTTTTCTATTACAGCACCATTGGGTTGTTCCGCGAGTTCTATTCCTGGAAGAATTGGGGCAGTCGTTTTGCTGACAATACTTTTCATAAGATCGAGCAAGGTTACTTCGGGGGCCGTCGAGGTGGTTCGCGTTGCTTTGACCAAGTTTTCGAGAGCTTTAGCAGGCACCTGTTCTTGTTCATTTTCGGCTTCAATGATATCCTTTGCTGCTCCTTTAGCAATAAAAATATAGGAGAGCTCTCGAAGCTCAGGATCACGAACGACAAGGTCAAGCAGGGGGGCAATTCCGGATTTGGCTGCGGCTTCTCCAATGACGATCACCTTATTTTGGCTAAAGAGTGATTTGCGGTTGACTTGGTGAGTGGCATTTCGGATAGCGTCAAAAAGTGTCTGCCCCGTCGAAGTTACGACCCAAACACTTTTTCTGCTACCGCTCGCTCCTTTCCCATTTTTTCCTGATGATGCCTTAATGGAAGCCGGTTTGAGAAGCTGCAAGGTGAGGTTAATTTGACCATCTTCCGTTTTATCGATACCGATCGCTTGAACAACAGAAAGTGTAGTTAATTCTTTTCTGTTCCAACAGCCTGTTAAGCTCAAGGTTAGTGCAAGGCAGAGAATATAAATAAATACTCGTTTTCTCATCTTGATTGTTCTCCTTTTTTTCGGAAGATTGCGGTCAAGAGCAGGAGGGTGGGTATGAATAGAATAAAAAACAGGGTGTACCACGTGTAGATTTCAAAAGAATAAAATTCCCTTGTTTCAACCACGTTTTGCCCTAACACATTCGATAATGAAATAATAATTGAGCCCGTGGGTAGGATCAGTGGTTTATAGTCTTTGAGATGGAAAAGCTGGCTTAGTCCGAGTACGATTAAGTAATAATAAAATGCTATTTTAATAAACATCCCTAAAACCCAGATTGCAACATGGATGGATTCGATTCGTTCTAAGAAATCACCCACATGAACTACCCGTACAATGTTAAAGAAAGGATAAGTAAAACTTTTCGCCAAATCATCGCCTAAAAGGGCAATTACCGAGAAGGTTAGGATAAAAAGGAATAATACCAGTAACAAGGGAGTTAATATATAAACTTCTCTTATTTTTTTACGATCATTGAGAAAAGGCATAATTATGGCCATTCCGATAATTTCTACGGTTTGGGACACGGGGGATAAGCCGGTAAAAATTGAAGGATAGATTCCTTTTTCTAAGATCGGAGTTAACTCTTTAATATCCATATCTTTAACCAGTAATAAGATAACTCCAATGAGGGCGATCATGATAATTGGCGCAATAAATTCGGAGAGACGACCTAAAACCTCAATCCCGTAATGGGCTGCATAAGCTGCAGCAAGAGTTAAGGTAATTATGAAAAAAAGGGAAGGCGTTTCAGGCATGACGACTGTTGTATGAAATTCGGAAAACTGGCTTAGAGCTAAAGCAGATAGATGAATAAAAAACAAGATATAAAGAATTCCTACCAATTTACCTGCTTTCCCAGTAATGGCTTGGCTGTACTCGTAAGGTGTCTGGCTAGGAAACTTCTTGGCTAATAGATAAAAGGGAAGGGCTACAATAAGATGAATCGGAAACGACATCAAGCAATCAATCCATACATCTTGATTAGCAGGTGGGGCTAATATAACGGGGAGAAGGGCAATCCAAGAAATGACCCTACTGATAAATAATAGCAAGATCATTTGTGTATAGGTGATTTTACCGCCCTCTATCATGCTGTAGACCTCGCTTTAGTACTTGTAATTTATAAATCCAAAGAATCTAGGAAGTTAATAGTTTAATCAAATATTCAATTCCTTTATTCGGATTGGGAACTTTCACTCCAATGACCTGAAGAAAGGAAAGGATAAATCCAGTCGCGAGGAGCACTGAAGAAGTGATGAGCTCGGGCCATTGCTTCTTACGTAGGAGTCCTGGAATTTCGTAGTATGCTATAGCAGCAAAAATAAGGAATAATATGAATATGTGCATTCTGTTATCGTCCTCCTTCTATTTTTTCTGATTCCTCTATTTTTACAGGGGTGGTACTTAGACCAACTCGGCTAAGATGAGCGATGACTTCGAGGTTAACCTTTATTTTGGGGAATTCCTCCTCCCAGTTCTTTTTGAGGTCCGGCCATTCTTGGGGATACTTTTGATGGAACTCCTCGCCAAATTTAAAGATATCAACATTCCATGCTTGAGCTTTAGTGATAGCGACATTGATCTCTTCTTCAATCGCTGCAATTTGCCTTCTTTCCAGTTCAGCGAAGGTATCGGGTCTAGTTAGATTCATTTCCGAAAATTGTTCAGCCAGATTTCCTTCTTCTTCAATTTCAACGGTTATGGATAGCTTACCATCCGTAATTTGCGGCTTAAGTTGAGTTGAGGTTCTAATGATCTCCAGACTGACGTTCTTCGCTTCTTCTTCGGGTGATTTCACCACGATGATGCCGCTTTTTATCTCGCCCAATACCCAAAGCAGCCCGCGCGTTTCAGTGTGATCAAACCACCCAATTATTTTATCTTTTTTGAAGATTGCAGTATTGTCTAGAACGACCACTTCTTTTGAAGCTCCATTTTCATTTTTCTTTTGAATTTCAATGCCAGGGACAACGGCACTGCCTGTTTTACTCCCTAAGGAGCTGAGTAAATCCTTCAACTCTCTTTTGGGCAGATGGGAAGCGATGATACTTGTTTTGGATAAACCTTCGATGGCTTTTCCTGGAATTTTTTCCTGTTCATGTTCACCTATTAGAATATCTTTCGCTGTTCCCTTGGCAATGAAGACATAGGAAAGTTTATCTACCTCGTGATCCCGCCTTAGAAAATCAACGAGAGGTGTAATCCCAGTTTTAGCCGTGTCTTCGCCAATAATGATCACCTTATTATGTGGGAAAAATAATTTCCGGTCTGTTTTAAAAGAGGCATTTCGGATCGCATCAAAGACTGTTTCGCCTGTACTTGAGACAACCCATACCCCTTGCCCCCCGTTCTCTGAATCCCCACTGGATTGGCTGGGTTTAAGAATCTGAGCGGAAATGTTGACTTGATCATCGTCCGTTCGATCGATCCCAAAGGCTTGAACAATCGCTAGCGTATTGATTTCTTTTCTGTTCCAGCAGCCTGTGAGCAGACTCGATAATAATATACAAATGATATAGATCGGAATGTACTTCTTCATGGGGATTGCACTCCTTTCTTCCGGATGATTGCGGTAAAGAGAAGGAGGGAAGGAATGACAAGAATAAAAAACGAAGAATACCAAGCAAATGTTTTGTACGAAGTGAACGCTGCTAATGTGGTGAGGTTAGGACCAACTAAGAGGCTTAAAGGGATCAGAATTGTGCCAGTTGGCAGGATTAAGGGGCGGTATTCTTTTAAATGAAGGAGCTGACCTAAGCTGAGAACAACCAAATAGTACTTAAAGGTTACTTTAATAAAAGTACCGAGAATCCAAATTGCCATATGTATCGATTGATTACGTTCGATAAAATCCCCTATGCTAATGAGCCGGATAACTGAATAGAAGGGAAAGGTAAGGCCTTTAGCCTCTTCAAATCCCCATATGGTAAGAACGGGAACAGTTATAAGGGTAAAGAATAGAGTAACTAACGCGAAACTGAGGACAATAACTGATTTAGCCTTTTGGGGATTATTCAGATAGGGAAGAAGCATGGAAAACCCCAAAATTTCGAGTGATCTTGCAGAGTAGATCAAACTGCCCTGAGTTATCGGAAGTATCCCATTTTCCAGGACAGGTCTTAGCATTTTTAAGTTCATATCTTTAGCAAGTAGGAGAAACACTGTAATAGTAGCAATCATGACAAGGGGCGCAAATAATTCGGATAAACGACCAATCACCTCTAAGCCCCTACCTGTGGCATATGCACAAACAAGGACGAATGATAATGTAAAAAAAAGGACGGGTGTTTCGGGCATAACTGCACTTGTAAGGAAGAGACTAAACTGAGCTATAGTAATGGCAGCTTGATCTAGAAAATACCAGAGGATTAATATTCCTGACAGTTTACCAAGTTTGCCACCGATCGACTGGCAATACTGAATAATTGTTTGGTCAGGGAACCTCTTCCATAAAAAATAGATTGGGAGTGCAAATAATAATTGCAGAGGAAAATATAAGAGCTCGGAAAGCCAGATATCTTGGTTCGCTGGTGGCTCTGCCAATGCGGGGAGGAAAGTAATCGTAATGATGATCCGGCTTAAGGCGATGAGTAAAATTAACTGTTTGTAGGTAATTCGGCCTTTTTCCAGCATGCTAGTTTTCTCCCTTTGGGTCATTAGGTGGAGTAGGTCTTAGGTTAGACTTTTGCCGAGTTGGATTTTCACCCCCAAACAGGCGGGGACGAGTGTGCATCAGCCATAAGGGTACTCGGATAAATAAATCTTTTAAATCCGAGAAGGTGGTGGGAGCCAAAGGGGACATATAGGGTACACCTAGAGAACGAAGCGAGACTTGGTGAGTCACGAAGACAATAAATCCTAACATCACGCCATATAATCCTGAAGAACCAGCTAAGATGATGAGGATAAACCGAGCAAGGGTACTGATGTCAACTAAAGATGGAACAACAAACGAAGAGATAGCGGTAAGGGCAGTCACTACGACCATGGGAGCGCCGGCGATCCCTGATGAGATAGCAGCATCCCCAATCACGAGTGCTCCGACGATACTTACAGCTTGACCAACGGGCCGGGGTAAACGAACCCCTGCTTCTCGCAAGATCTCATAAATGGTTTGCATGAGAAGCGCCTCAACCATGGAAGGGAACGGAGTTCCTTCTTCAGCTGCTGCAATCGTCACGAGGAGTGCTGGCGGTAAAAATTCTTGATGGTAGGTCGTGAAGGCCACATATAACGCAGGGGTAGTCGTTGTGAAAAAGAAAGCCAACCAACGCAGCCAACGAATGAACGAGCTATAAAATGGTCGGGAATAGTAATCTTCAGCGTTTTGAAAGGCTTCAATAAATAAATAGGGAACGGTTAAAACAAAGGGAGTTCCATCAACTAAGATGGCAACTCGACCTTCTAACAGTTTCGCGCTCACAATATCCGGTTTTTCCGAGTTTCCTACAGTCGGGAAAATAGATTGGGGTGCATCTTCAATATAGGATTCAATATATCCTGATTCTAAGATTGAATCCGTGTCGATCCTTTGGAGCCTTTGCTTAACTTCATCGACAATTTTTATATCAACGATTCCTTTAAGGTAAGCCACACAGATGGTAGTTTTTGTTTGCTTGCCAATTTGCATTTGATAGAACTTAAGCGCGGGGTTTTTCATTTTTCTTCTTAAGAGAGCCATATTGGTTCCGATACTTTCGACGAAACCTTCGCGTGGTCCTCGAACCACAGCGGTGGTCTCGGGTTGATCGACGTTCCTCGCTTTCCATCCATGTAAAGCAGCGATTAGAGCAATGTTCGATTCCTCGATAAATAGGACAGTATCTCCCGATAATATGGCTTCCGTTACATCTGTGAAAGAGTGACCTTCCTTCACCATAGCAACAGAAAGGGCACTTTCTTTAATGACGTTTAAAGCATTACTTTTGTTCACGTCATGTTGCAAGAACATGAGGGGTTTGATCAGGTCCGCATTTACTGCTTTTACATCAATAAGTCCATTGAGCATAACGATAAAGGCCTTGATTGACTCATCGGCCCCAATCTTGAACTCTCGGGTAATCAGGTCGCTGGATTCCTCAAAAATGGTCTGGATTTTCTGGAGGTTTTCATCTAGATTTTCTGAAAGAGAATCTGCATTATCCTGCGAGCTGCCCTGTGTATCAGCCTGAGAATTGGTCTGAGAATTATTTTGAGAGGGATCTGAGCTACCCGTATTTTGTTGTTGGCGTCTTGATCTATACTTCCGCCTATGTAATTCATCAACTAACTTTTTTATTGGCATATATACTCCGATGCTTGAAATCCAAGTTCTGATCCTTCTTTACATCATCCTTACTTACTTATTATCTTTAAAAGTAATTCTTTTATGCTCACTCTAAGGGACTTGGACCTCGAATTGATATTGATTTTGAGTGGCGCGGCGCTTCTAACTGGACTACACTTTTATTTTTGCGACTCTCCTGTATCCGCAGGGGGCGTGCTAAGACCGATCCCGTTAAGCTTGGCAGTGATTTCGAAGTTAACCGCTATCTTCGGGAATTCTTTCTCCCAGTTTTTTTCAAGCTCTGGCCATTCATGAGGATATTTCCGATGAAATTCGTCACCGAATTTGAAGATATCGACATTCCATGTCTGTGCCTTACTAAGGGCGGTTTGGATTTCTTCTTCGATTGCAATAGCTTGTCTTTTTTCCAATTCAGCGAGGGTATCAGGCTTCGCCAAATCCACTCTTAACATTTGTTCAGCCAGATTTCCGTTTTCTTTCACTGCAATAGTTATAGACAGTTTACCTTCTGTGATCTCAGGCTTAAGTTGTGTAGAGGTTTTGATAATTTCTAGGCTGACGTTTTTTGTTTTTTCTAGGGGTGATTTAACTGTAATAATTCCAGTTTTCACCTCACCCAACACCCAAAGTAATCCGCGAGTTTCCGCATGATTAAACCATCCGATCAGCTTATCCTTTTTAAAAATAGCCGTCGAATCCAGGATAACGACGTTTTTTGATGCCCCATTCTCATCTTTTTTTTGGATTTTAATGCCGGGAGCAACAGAACTATTTGTTTTGCTGGCCAAGGTTCCAAGTAAATCTTTTAAATTGACTTCTGGCACCTGAGAAGTGATGCCACTCGTCTTGACCAGATTCTCAATGGCTTGACTTGGGACCCTTTCTTGTTCATGTTCTCCAAGGAGGATATCTCTTGCTTTTCCTCTGGCAATAAAAATATGAGCTATCTCGTGTGACTCATGGTCCCGCCCTAAAAAATCAAGGAAGGGTGCAATCCCTGCTATAGCTGTTTCCTCACCAATAACGATCACGTCATTATGGGCAAAAAATAACCTTCGATCCGTTTTGAGAGAGGCATTTCGGATCGCATCAAAAACCGTTTCGCCTGTACTTGAGACAACCCATACCCCTTTGTCATCTTTCTCTGAACTTCCTTTGGCTAGGATAGGTTTGAGTATTTGAGCGGAGATGTCCACTTGATCATCCTCTGTTTGATCGATTCCAAAGGCTTGAACGATAGCTAGGGTAATAAGTTCTTTTCTGTTCCAACAGCCGGTAAGCGTACTTGTGAGTAATAGGCAAAAGATCAAGAGAGAAACTATTTTTTTCATTTTGACCTTACTCCTTTTCGGCGGATAATTGCGGTTAGAAGAAGAAGAGATGGAATAAGCAAGATAAAAAAGTAGGAATATCCCATGAATATTTTGTATGAACTAAATAATTGTAATTCGACAAGGTTTGGGCCAATTAAAAGGCTTAACGGAATAAGGAGCGCTCCGATAGGCAGAACCAGAGGTTTATACTCCCTTAATTCCAAAAGCTGACTCAAGCCCAGTACGGTTAAATAATACTGAAAGGATATTTTGATAAAGGCACCGAGTGAACAAATCGCCATATGGATAGATTCGAGACGATTTAGAAAATCTCCAACGTTGATGAGCCTGATTACAGAATAGCAGGGAAAGGAGCTGCTTTTTGCTAATTCTAATCCGAGCATAGTGACGACGGGGAGGGTTAGCAAGACAAGGTAGAGAGAAATTAAAGCGAAACTAAGGATAAAGATGGGCTTAACTTTTTGACGATTGTTTAGATAGGGAAGAAGCATCGCTAAGCCTAAAACTTCCAGCGTTTTGCTCGCAGCAATCAAGCTTCCGTGAAATACGGGAAAAATCCCCTTTTCAAGGAGAGGGGTTAGTATTTTGAAGTTCATATCCTTAACCTCTAGACTCAAAAATAGGATGAGGCTAATCATAATAAGGGGAGCAAATAGTTCAGATAAACGGCCGATCACCTCAAGCCCTTTTCGTGCGGCATAAGCACAGACAAGAATTAAAGATAACATAAAAAAGAGAGCAGGCGTTTCCGGCATAACAGCGCTCGTAAGGAAGAAGCTGTATTGAGCTAAAGTGATTGCTGTATAATGCAGAAAATACCAGATAATTAAAAGTCCTACCAGCTTGCCAACTTTTCCAGCAATTGTTTGGCTATACTGAATAATCGTTTGATCCGGAAACCTCTTCCAGAGTAGATATATCGGGCTTGCAAGAAACAACTGGATTGGAAAAAACAGCAAATCAGATAACCAGATGTCTTGATTTGCCGGTGGTTCATTTAGCCCTGGAAGAAAACTAATGGAAGTAACAATTCGGCTTAGGAAAATGAGTAGGATCAACTGCTTGTAGGTAATGCGGCCTTTTTCCAGCATGCTTTTTCTCCCTTTGAGTTACAAGGCGGAGTGGGCCTAAGGTTAAGATTTTGGATTTATCTGAAGGTTTTGGTCTAGATTGACTAAAGGAGAATCTGGATTATCTGGATTATCTGGATTATCTGGATTATCTGGTGAACATGTCTTCAAGTTTCTAACTCTTATCCGCTTATCTAGTATTATCTTTAAAAGTATTATATTTATGCTCGTACTTAAGGGGCTGGGACTTTGTATTTCTTGGTTTAGAACTATTAAATTTGATGATAATCGTCATGTGAATTTATGTATTGACACTTATAAAGCCCTATGGTATTCTAATTGAGCGCTAAGGGACAGCCGTTCCGAAGCCGGCAGAAATGCTGGCAAGTGCATGGGGGCTTAGAAATGACACTTGACTCGGTAGAGAGAAAATGTTAATCTAAGAATCCACGCAGACGGGCTTCAAATGAAGTTCAGAAGCGAAAAAGGCACTTGACTCGAGAGAGTCAATCTGCTAAAATAAATAACTGTCGCGAGTGATTGCGACGACAAAGATTGGTCTTTGAAAACTAAACAACAAGGAACAGCCAAGTGACTCGTTAAAGAGTTTGAGATGAATTTGAGCAATCAAATTTTCTTCATAAATTTTATGGAGAGTTTGATCCTGGCTCAGGACGAACGCTGGCGGCGTGCCTAACACATGCAAGTCGAACGGAGAACTCAATAAGCTTGCTTAGCGAGTTTTTAGTGGCGGACGGGTGAGTAACGCGTGGGTAACCTACCCATTAAATCGGGACAACCCTTGGAAACGAGGGCTAATACCGGATACGTTTAACTGATGGCATCATCGGTTAAAGAAAGATGGCCTCTGAACATGCTATCGATAATGGATGGACCCGCGTCTGATTAGCTAGTTGGTGGGGTAAAGGCCTACCAAGGCGACGATCAGTAGCCGGCCTGAGAGGGTGAACGGCCACACTGGGACTGAGACACGGCCCAGACTCCTACGGGAGGCAGCAGTGGGGAATCTTCCGCAATGGACGAAAGTCTGACGGAGCAACGCCGCGTGTATGATGAAGGCCTTCGGGTTGTAAAGTACTGTTTTCAGGGACGAACGGTAGATATGCAAATAGTGTATTTACATGACGGTACCTGAGGAGGAAGCCCCGGCTAACTACGTGCCAGCAGCCGCGGTAATACGTAGGGGGCAAGCGTTGTCCGGAATCATTGGGCGTAAAGGGCGCGTAGGCGGATAATTAAGTCTGGTGTGAAAACTTGGGGCTCAACCCCAAGCCTGCATCGGAAACTGGTTATCTTGAGGACAGGAGAGGAAAGTGGAATTCCACGTGTAGCGGTGAAATGCGTAGAGATGTGGAGGAACACCAGTGGCGAAGGCGACTTTCTGGACTGTAACTGACGCTGAGGCGCGAAAGCGTGGGGAGCAAACAGGATTAGATACCCTGGTAGTCCACGCCGTAAACGATGAGTGCTAGGTGTAGAGGGTATCGACCCCTTCTGTGCCGCAGTTAACACAATAAGCACTCCGCCTGGGGAGTACGGCCGCAAGGTTGAAACTCAAAGGAATTGACGGGGGCCCGCACAAGCGGTGGAGCATGTGGTTTAATTCGACGCAACGCGAAGAACCTTACCAAGGCTTGACATCCTACGAATTCTTAGGAAACTAAGGAGTGCCCTTCGGGGAACGTAGAGACAGGTGGTGCATGGTTGTCGTCAGCTCGTGTCGTGAGATGTTGGGTTAAGTCCCGCAACGAGCGCAACCCCTATGTTTAGTTGCTAACGAGTAAGGTCGAGCACTCTAGACAGACTGCCGGTGATAAACCGGAGGAAGGTGGGGATGACGTCAAATCATCATGCCCCTTATGTCTTGGGCTACACACGTGCTACAATGGCCGGTACAGACGGAAGCGAAGCCGCGAGGTGGAGCAAATCCGAGAAAGCCGGTCTCAGTTCGGATTGTTCTCTGCAACTCGAGAACATGAAGTTGGAATCGCTAGTAATCGCAGGTCAGCATACTGCGGTGAATACGTTCCCGGGCCTTGTACACACCGCCCGTCACACCACGAAAGTCTGCAACACCCGAAGCCGGTGAGGTAACCCGAAAGGGAGCTAGCCGTCGAAGGTGGGGCCGATGATTGGGGTGAAGTCGTAACAAGGTAGCCGTATCGGAAGGTGCGGCTGGATCACCTCCTTTCTAAGGAGACATGTTAGCTTAAGATTTTAAGTTAACTAATCCTATGGTCGATCCTCAATCGAGGAAGAATCTCTTTGGAGAAACGGAATCAATTGAAGGGTAGAGTCGAAAGACTCAAAAGCCGAAAAGGCAAAAGCGCAGAGCAATCTGCGAGGCTGTAAAGAAGTGTAAGCTTTCCTTTGTTGTTTAGTTTTGAGAGACCCAATGTGGGGGTATAGCTCAGCTGGGAGAGCGCTTGAATGGCATTCAAGAGGTCAGCGGTTCGATCCCGCTTACCTCCACCATTATATTGGCTTCTCAATATTGGTCGCTTCTTGCCATCCCGATAGTCTCCAGTGGAGGGTATCGCATTTGTTTGGCGACGGCGACACTTGGACATCCAAGTCCATCGTTCTTTGAAAACTGCACAGAGAAAATAGTTTTTCAAAAGTCAAAGGATTCATATAAAAACCTGAAGTGGCGAAAAGATTTAGGTCAAGCTACTAAGGGCGTACGGTGGATGCCTAGGCGCTAAGAGTCGAAGAAGGGCGCGGTTAACAGCGAAATGCCACGGGGAGCAGTAAGCATGCATTGATCCGTGGATACCCGAATGGGGCAACCCCATTGGAGTTATATCCAATGATCTTTAACTGAATAGATAGGTTAAAGAGGACAACCCGGGGGAACTGAAACATCTAAGTACCCGGAGGAAGAGAAAGAATAATCGATTCCCTGAGTAGCGGCGAGCGAAACGGGAAGAGCCCAAACCAAGCTCTTCGGAGCTTGGGGTTGTAGGACCCTCTATTAAGCATTAATTCTTAGCTGAAGAAATCTGGAAAGATTCAGCAAAGAAGGTAACACTCCTGTAAGCGAAAAGAAGAAATGCTGTGAGGGTATCCTGAGTACCGCGGGACACGAGAAACCCCGTGGGAAACCGGGAGGACCACCTCCCAAGGCTAAATACTCCTTAGCGACCGATAGTGAACCAGTACCGTGAGGGAAAGGTGAAAAGCACCCCGGGAGGGGAGTGAAAAAGAACCTGAAACCGTACGCTTACAAGCAGTCAAAGCACCCTTGAGGTGTGATGGCGTGCCTTTTGTAGAATGAACCGGCGAGTTACGGTATGTAGCGAGGTTAAAGCGAGAAGCTGGAGCCGAAGCGAAAGCGAGTCTGAAAAGGGCGACAAGTTACATGCTGTAGACCCGAAACCGTGTGATCTACCCATGGTCAGGGTGAAGGTGGGGTAAAACCTACTGGAGGCCCGAACTCACTGTCGTTGAAAAGGCAAGGGATGAACTGTGGGTAGGGGTGAAATGCCAATCGAACACGGAGATAGCTGGTTCTCCCCGAAATAGCTTTAGGGCTAGCCTCAATTGATGATTCTTGGCGGTAAAGCACTGAATAGGCTAGGGGCCTTACCGGGTTACCGAACCTTATCAAACTCTGAATGCCAAGAATTTAGATTGGGAGTCAGACTGTGGGGGATAAGCTTCATAGTCAAAAGGGAAACAGCCCAGACCATCAGCTAAGGTCCCAAAGTATACGCTAAGTGGAAAAGGATGTGGAATTGCACAGACAACCAGGATGTTGGCTCAGAAGCAGCCACCATTTAAAGAGTGCGTAATAGCTCACTGGTCGAGTGGTTCTGCGCCGAAAATGTAACGGGGCTCAAGCGTATCACCGAAGCTATGGCTTTACAGTTTACTGTAAGGGGTAGGGGAGCGTTCCAAGGTCAGCGAAGTTCAACTGGAAGGTTGGGTGGAGAGCTTGGAAGTGAGAATGCCGGTATGAGTATGCGAAAAGGTGAGTGAGAATCTCACCCGCCGAAAATCTAAGGTTTCCTGGGGAAGGCTCGTCCGCCCAGGGTCAGTCGGGACCTAAGCCGAGGCCGAAAGGCGTAGGTGATGGACAACTGGTGGATATTCCAGTACCTCTCTTAAACGTTATTAGCGATGGGGTGACACAGAAGGATAGGTTAAGCGTGCCGTTGGTTGAGCACGCCCAAGCCCGTAGGGTGTGAGGCAGGTAAATCCGTCTTACGCGTTGCCTGAAAGGTAATGGGGAGCGAAAATAAGTAGCGAAGTAACCGACTCCAAGCTGTCAAGAAAAGCCTCTAGTGAGTGAGAGAGAGCCCGTACCGCAAACCGACACAGGTAGATAAGGAGAGAATCCTAAGGCGCGCGAGAAAACCCTCGTTAAGGAACTCGGCAAAATAGCCCCGTAACTTCGGGAGAAGGGGCGCTCTTCGCAAGAAGAGCCGCAGAGAAATGGTCCAGGCGACTGTTTAACAAAAACACAGGTTCCTGCCAATCTGAAAAGAGAAGTATAGGAGCTGACGCCTGCCCGGTGCTGGAAGGTTAAGAGGAGAGGTTAGCCGCAAGGCGAAGCTTTGAATTGAAGCCCCAGTAAACGGCGGCCGTAACTATAACGGTCCTAAGGTAGCGAAATTCCTTGTCAGGTAAGTTCTGACCCGCACGAAAGGCGTAACGATCTGGACACTGTCTCAACGAGGGACTCGGCGAAATTGTAATACCCGTGAAGATGCGGGTTACCTGCGACAGGACAGAAAGACCCCATGGAGCTTTACTGTAGCTTGACATTGGATTTTGGTATAAAATGTACAGGATAGGTGGGAGACTAAGAAGCTAGGGCGCCAGCCTTGGTGGAGTCGCCGGTGGGATACCACTCTTTTTGTACTGAAATTCTAACTTAGACCCCCTGAATCGGGGTTGAGGACCGTGTCAGGTGGGCAGTTTGACTGGGGCGGTCGCCTCCTAAAGAGTAACGGAGGCGCCCAAAGGTTCCCTCAGCGCGGATGGAAATCGCGCGAAGAGTGTAAAGGCAAAAGGGAGCTTGACTGCGAGACCAACAAGTCGAGCAGGGACGAAAGTCGGGCTTAGTGATCCGGTGGTACCGAGTGGAAGGGCCATCGCTCAACGGATAAAAGCTACCCTGGGGATAACAGGCTTATCTCCCCCAAGAGTCCATATCGACGGGGAGGTTTGGCACCTCGATGTCGGCTCATCGCATCCTGGGGCTGTAGTAGGTCCCAAGGGTTGGGCTGTTCGCCCATTAAAGCGGTACGTGAGCTGGGTTCAGAACGTCGTGAGACAGTTCGGTCCCTATCCGTCGCAGGCGCAGGAAATTTGAGGGGAGCTGACCCTAGTACGAGAGGACCGGGTTGGACGGATCACTGGTGTACCAGTTGTCTCGCCAGAGGCATAGCTGGGTAGCTATATCCGGATCGGATAAGCGCTGAAAGCATCTAAGCGCGAAACCGACCTCAAGATGAGATTTCCCACAGCACAAGCTGGTAAGACCCCTGAAAGATGATCAGGTAGATAGGCCCAATGTGGAAGCGCGGTGACGTGTGGAGCTGACGGGTACTAATCGGTCGAGGGCTTGACCTAATGAGCCATGAAGGTTGAAACTGATGACTTGAAGAAAACGAAAAGATCTGTGTAGTTTTGAAGGAACAGAAAGCTCTGAAAAGAGCCCTGAAAACTTCAAACGATCTGGTGATTATGCCGGAGGGGTTCCACCCGTTCCCATCTCGAACACGGAAGTTAAGACCTCCAGGGCCGATGATACTTGGACCGCAGGGTCCTGGGAAAGTAGGTCGTCGCCAGGTAAGCAAAAGCAGAGAGACTATCTTAATTGATGGTCTCTTTGCTTTTTGCTGCGCAATAATATAAAAAACATTTGTGTAAAAACTGTGCGTAAGTTTTTCGTAAGTGACTCTTATGTGGGGATAAATAGTACTTTTTGTGGATAAGACAGTTAACGTAGGGGATAAGCTGTGGATAATTGAGAGCATAGCTATTACGTGAGCCTATGCTCAAATTGTTCGTCTTGCAGTTTTTAGCCGATTAAAGAAAAGCTATTTATAGAGAGCTCATTAAACGGAATGTAACCTGTGTATAAGATGCGAATAAGTTAGGAACAACATGGGATAACTTCGTGTTTTTTGTGGATAAGGCTGTGGAAGATGGGGATAAGTCCTGGGGAATAGGAATATATTGCCAAAAAGAGAAGGAAGGCGAATTGTACAGCTTTCCTTCTCTTTTATTTATTTATTCTATTTAATCCTTACTCTTTAGTACTTGATCCTTGGAAAGACCATGACCATCGCGTGAGTCCATGCTAGGGACCTTATCCGGTTTGTGGTAGACAGGCTTAGTATTCGGATTTTCTGCTTTATCGGGAAACTTTTTTTCCATATTTAAAAACCTACCTTTCTGCGCTTGCTTAACTTTGTGCTCAAAGCTTATTTTTCCGCAAAAGAAGGTTTTCCATGTATAGTTTAGGGGTCATTTTTTATGACTTTCTCTTGATCTGCGGGTATATAATAAATATCCACTAACACCGAGGAACAAAATGAGCCAGAATTCATTAAAGTTGAGTAAATCCATCTGTTATCCCTCCAATTTTTGAAGATATTTGTCTAAAAATATTGTATCGCGGATTGAGAAGTTTGAATAGATTAAATTTTAGGTTATCTTAGAGAATGAGATTAAATATATATAGAAAATGTTAAAAGTTGAGAAAAAAGTGGACAACCCTGATTGAGCGAGTAAGTGGGATTCCGGAGAACCTAAAAGAAGAGCAAACGACTAAACCCTTCCGAAAACGGGATTGACATGCTACATATAGCGTTGATAAAATGATCAAGACACTAGATGTAGGGGGTGAAATGTTGCATTGCCCTTTTTGTGGAAATGAGGATACTAAAGTTTTGGAATCCCGCCCAGTGGAGGAAGGTACAGCCATCCGAAGAAGAAGAGGATGTGACCGATGTTCACGACGTTTCACAACGTTTGAAAAGTATGAAGATAACCCTCTGATTGTTGTCAAGAAAGATGGGCGGCGAGTGGATTTTTCCCGGTCGAAAATTATGGCAGGTATTTCACGAGCGTGTGAAAAACGTCCAATTTCAACTGAACAGATTGAGGAGCTTGCTTATTCTATCGAGAAGACGCTCCGCAATAGTCATGAACGTGAGGTACAGAGCACTGAAATCGGGGAAGCGGTGATGAAAGCTTTACTTCAACTGGATGAAGTTGCCTACATAAGGTTTGCTTCGGTCTATCGTGAATTTAATGATATTCAACGCTTTTTACAAGAACTTCATGAATTGGTCGAAAAAAGGGGCCAATAGACCTATTTCAAAAATCAGGTCATTGTTCCAAAATATAATGGTGAAAAACTTTAGATTAGAGAAGAAAGTTGGGGATCATGTTGAGTTTTCAAGAATCTGCTCCGAAGACCTGGCCTAAGGCCAAACTAACACCAAATGCCAGAGTCATCCTAGAAAAACGCTATCTTAAACAGGAGAATGGGAAAGTCATTGAAACTCCGGAGGACATGTTTTACCGGGTTGCAAATGTTATTGCCGAAGTTGAAGAGCGTTACGGGAAAGGGAAAAAGGAAGTCAAGGAATTAGCCAAAGAATTTTATGCGATGATGGCTAACCTTGAATTTATGCCAAATTCCCCAACGTTGATGAATGCAGGCCGTGACCTAGGGCAATTGAGCGCTTGTTTTGTTCTTCCAATTGAAGATAGTATGGAGAAGATTTTTGACGCCATTAAGTTTGCTGCGATTATCCATAAATCGGGCGGTGGGACAGGCTTTAGTTTTTCACGCTTGCGTTCGAAGAATAGCACAGTACGTTCAACTGGAGGAGTTGCTTCCGGACCCGTTTCCTTTATGAAGGTCTTCAATGCTGCGACTGAAGCGGTAAAACAAGGAGGAACTCGCCGCGGAGCGAATATGGGTATTCTGCGTGTGGATCATCCAGATATTCAAGAGTTCATTTCCTGTAAAGAAGATAACAAAGAGATTACGAATTTTAATATTTCTGTCGGAATAACGGAAGAGTTTATGAAGGCGGTTAAGGAAAGACGAGATTATGACCTGATTGACCCCCATACCGGAAAAGCCGTTGGAAAGCTTTCAGCTCCCGAGGTTTTCCACACAATTGTTGATCATGCTTGGAGAAATGGCGAACCCGGTATTGTCTTCCTCGATCGACTGAATCGGGATAATCCAACTCCAAAGATTGGAGAAATTGAAGCCACAAATCCTTGTGGTGAGCAGCCCCTGCTTCCGAATGAAGCGTGTAATCTGGGGTCGATTAACCTTAAACTTTTAGTTACTGAGAAAAACGGGAAAGCCGTTGTGAATTGGGAACGCTTGAGTTATGTTACGCGTCAAGCGATTCACTTTTTAGATAATGTTATTGATGCCAATACTTATCCATTGCCGATGATTGAGGAAATGGTTAAAGGAAATCGGAAAGTGGGCCTCGGAGTCATGGGCTTTGCCGACATGATGATTTTGCTCCAGACCTCTTATGCTTCGGAAGATGCGGTAGAGTACGCTGAAAAGATTATGAACTTTATTCAAACCGAAGCTCGTTTGGAATCTCAACGTTTAGCCGAGGAGCGGGGAACGTTCCCTAACTATGAAGGATCGATTTATGATGGTGTCCGTAAGCTCCGGAATGCTACCCTTACGACGATTGCCCCAACAGGAACAATTTCCATGATCTGCGGTGCATCGAGCGGGGTTGAACCTCTCTTCGCTGTTGCTTATACGAAAACGGTAATGGATGGAACGGCTTTTGTTGAAGTGAATCCGATTTTTGAAAACTATGCTAAAGAATACGGATTTGATTCCTCTGAACTGATGAGAAAAATTGCAGACAAGGGAACCGTTCTGGGCTTTTCAGAAGTACCTGATTGGGTTCAGGCAGTTTTTGTGACGGCTCAGGAGATTGACCCTGAATGGCATATCCGAATTCAAGCCGCTTTCCAAAAATATACCGATAATGCCGTATCTAAAACGATTAATTTTGCGAATTCCGCAACGCGTGAAGATATTGCTAAAGCGTATGAACTTGCCTATGAACTTAATTGCAAAGGATTAACTGTTTATCGTGACGGCAGTCGTGATGAGCAAGTTCTTTCAGCAGGGACAAGTCAAAATAATTCGGAGGAACAAGCTGCTACTACAGCAGCTGAAGCGAAGACGGGCATACCCGTTGAATTTGCCGCTCCCAATGCTCCATTTGTTCCGGAAGCAAACACGGTTATTCCTCGGCCTCGTCCAACGATTACGATGGGGGTCACGGAAAAGATTAAGATTGGTTGTGGAAACCTTTATGTTAGTGTAAATGCCGATGAAAAGGGAATCTGCGAGATCTTTACAAATACCGGACGTGCCGGGGGTTGTTCATCCCAATCAGAGGCTACAGCTCGTCTTATATCGATTGCTCTCCGGTCAGGTTTATCTGTGGACGCGATTATTGAGCAAATTAAAGGAATTCGTTGCCCAGCTTGTATTCGCCGTGAAGGAGTTAATGTTATGTCTTGCCCGGATGCAATTTCTCGCGTCATCCGTAAATACATGGATGTTGGCGCAAATGCAAATGGGGCTGAAAAAGCGGCGGGAGCGGCTCTTACACAGCTTAAAAATACTGATGCAGCTAAACCAAAGAGCAAAGAAACTAAAACCGAAACAGCTACTGGTTTAACGAAGAAAGCGCAAGCTGGAGTGGCTGTGGACAATGCTTGTCCTGAATGCGGAACTCCGATTATACATGAAAGCGGTTGTGTCGTATGCACAAATTGCGGTTATTCTAAATGTTCGTAAGGTCACGTGTTTAATGATAATAAAGTTTGTCACCGAATAATAAAGTCTGTCACTGTATAATAAAAACTGTCACTGAATAACAAAGTGTGTCACTAACTTATTGATGAGGATGGAGGAAGTTCGTTATGTTAGGACATGTTTATAATGATGTCGAAGTTTTGAACCATCTATGTCGTGAGGACTATGAACAAAAAAGATGGTATAAAGCTGAAAACTATGCAAGTGAGTTAAATCAATTGTTGGAGTCGGCTCGACAATATAGAACGGAAATAAAAACGACACCAGTCATCTTTAATGATGTTTCTACGCAAGAAAAAGGGTTAAAGGATGTGCTCTTGAAATCAACTCTGTTACTGCAAGAGATAGATGCAGAGTAATAGATGACCGAGCTAGAAGAGGAAAAATGTGGATGGAACTTAATGATTCTATCCACCCAGCTAAAGTGAAATTACATTTGTTCAATGATAATAAATGAAGAGAATTTAATCTTATTTTTATTTCCAGAGAATACTTCTTATTGATCCCACAAGAAATCTTCCTAAACTTTGGTTAATTTGGACCCTAAGGCAGCTAGGCATACTCCATCATGTTATGTTAGGGGTATGCCATTTTTATACCTTTAGACAACTTATACTCATGGATATTCCATAATCCGGTTGCTTCATTTGGGAAAGTAAGAGCTTTACAGCCCAAAAAATCGAGTAAAATCCATTTGAAGTTAGCCAAAATGGCGAAAGCATAAAAAAATCAATAAATAAAATAAGAGAAAGTTTGCCAGTTGAAGATTATAACGAAATAAAAAGATGCTAAATTCACAACAGACAAAAGTCGAGACGTATATTGATTCTTTCATTACAGGTGCAGCGTTAGTCGATGAAAAGCTTATTATTGATGATGATTTCAATACGTGTCAGCAAACATTTTGTAAATACAATTATTGATAAAAAAGAAATTAGAAAATATAAGTGAAAAGCTAAAATAAAAGACTAATATGCCATCAACTCAACAATACAGATCAGAGGTTACCATAAAATTATACTACGGCTCCCATTATGTCTATAATGTGAACTTAAATGAGATACATTTTGTGTGAATAACTAGGAAGTTATAAAAAGATTCATTTTTCGGGGAGAGGTGATATACTTGTGCGAATCTTCTGCACGAGATCGGCGTGAAGCTATTCCTAGTTGGCATGGCTATGATTATCAGGGTAGAGTTGCAATAGTTGTGGCACTGGAGATACTTAATGAGATCAAGAATAATCCAGATAAGATTACTGCATATGATCTTGCTATCGAAGACATTGAAGATTTTGCAATTTATTACTCAGGAGAACTTAGAAGTATTCACCAAGTAAAGGCCAGAGCTAATAGAAATTTAACCGGGTATAATGAAGCATTATATATGCTCGCAAAAGGAATTACTAACAGAAAAGATGTACAAGCATATTTACATAATTCAGTCTCATTAGATTTCACAGATTGGGAAATAGATCTTGGTCGTTCTTTAAGATTATATTGCGCATCTACAAAAGATGAGTTGCTAGCAAAGTTAGAAGATGAAGAGAAGCTCAAAGAATATATCAAATCGCTGCAAAAAGGTATCACAAAAAACAATACTATTGATAAGCGTATTGATGAAGAGCGCAAGGCACTTCTAATAAAAATCATTGAGATAGATGGAGGTTTAGACCACCATATTAATCTTTCACTTGAAACTGTGCGACCGGCAATTGAAAGTTATATCGCTGATTTGGGAAATGAAAATATCATCTGTTCTGAAAATCTTTCCAGGATTAAATTATATCGATACAATCAATCAGAGTTTTTTCTAGACACAGATAATGTTGGTAAGGTAATAGAAGATTCGATTATACAATATTGGGGAAAAGAAGCAGAATTCAAGGTTCCTAACGTTGTAAGCTATCGAATCAAATTACAGGAACTTATTACAGAACATATTCGGAAACGTTATAGTAATCCAGCTATCCCTCGAATTTCTTTACAGAGATTTTCCGAAATTTTGGACTCTATTTTAAAGACCGATGGAGCAATGCGATTACTAATACAGAAAGATAAACTTTCTAGCTTTCGCCAAAGTTATTGCCATCAGGAATGCCATAGGACGAACGATAATTGTAATGGATGTGACCTATTAAAGAAAACAGCCCTGTTGGAAGTCATGGATTTTCGTGAATTTGGTAAAGCGTGTTATGCACTTTGCCCTCAGACTACAGATAATGTTTTGCAAAAGGATGCAACTGAGTTAATCACAGAACCTGGCACATGGGAATGTATGTTTCCAGTTCTCCAGAATGTCAAACGAGAAGCCGAATTAAATCATTGTAGAATTGTATATGACATTGATGTTCAGTTTTATATGCTTACTGCGCTTTACTTTTCTAGGATAAGAGAGTCTCATATTCTAAAAAATCTTTGCAATAATGAGACTGTTGATGAGCTTTTTTCCTCCGTTTGTAAAAATTCTGAATCGGGCTTGATATTCAGAGAAATAGACTACATGATCATATCGTCAGATTATGAGTTGGAAAATACTGAACTAGAAAAGTATAATCCTAGCATTTTCAAAAAAGGACATCTTGCAGGATGGACCCCATCTTATTCAAAAATTACGGGGCCGAAGGAAGTTCACCTGATAAAGAAAGATACTTTTCTAGAAAGATGTAGTGAGGTACAGGCATGAATAATATAGTTTCTTTAATAAGCAATGCATTAAAAGACATTGGTTTACGCAAATATCCTAATATGAATGATTATTGCGCTGAATTTCCAGGCGAATACACCCTATTTGTTCCTGATGAGGATGCTCATCAACAATATTTAGTTATACAGAATCTCATATGGGATGATTCATTAGATCCATCTAGGTGGTTGCTTTATCAAAAGCCTCTATATGACATACTCTCAAAGTTGATTGACAAGTCTGAATTTCATAAGAACGTATCAATTCTCGTTTGCGTCCTAAATAGTGGAAACAAAGATCCGGATAAATTGGAGCGATTCATTTTGCATTTAGAAGAAGATATAGACTATTTCAAGAAATTAGTACTTGTTTATAATGCCAATAGTGCTACTGAATTAAATAACGCATATAAGCAATCCTCTATGGATTTTTTATCTTTTGTAAGAAAAGAACTTCGCTCTTATCCAGATATTGAAGAGGCGCTTGAAAATCCTAGTCAAAAATTATTACTTCATTTATTAATTAAACTACCATTAATTCAATTACCTGTTGTAGATTATGAACCTCCATCGATTGAAATCATGTTAGAAGAAAATATAACAGATGGTGTTTTAATAAGCGCTAAGAGTTTACTTGATAAGGTGGATATCAGAGAGATTAATGAAATTTCATTACCTGAACAAGAAGATCAAATTGAAGGCTTTCTAGATAAATGGGATTGTAGCGAGGAATTAGCATGAGTACATATATTTTACAAAAGTTAAACCTTCAAAATTTTAAGATATTTTCACATGTTCAGGTGAATTTTAATGGAAAGGATATTTCAGTTTTAGATGGTCCAAATGGTTATGGGAAAACAACCATTTTCGATGCCATTGAATATGCGTTAACAGGAAATATCTTGCGTATCACAGAAGAAACGCCAACAGATGGCAAGTTGACTTTTTCTACTCATTTTCTTGCACATAAACCTGGTGACACAGTATGTGTAGAAGCGTTTTTAACCGACGGAATTAATGATATTGTTATTCAGCGAAAAATAGATACTGTTGCGGGAAAGGAAAACAATCCAAGTCACTTTGTTGCGAATACGAGAACGACTATAACAATTGGTGAAGAGCGATTTGAATATGATAATGTTAAAAATGCAAACAAAAAGTTGACAGAATATATTAATAATAATGTTCAAAAGTATTTTAGACAATATTATTACCTCTCACAAGAAAATAGGTTAGACTTTTTGGCAAAAAGTGAAATTGAACGCATGAAGGCGTTGAACTATATCTTTCATATGGAAAATGAACAATTAGAAAAAGATAAAGCGACTAAAGCCTCAAGTAGATTTACTGATATAGCTAAAAAACTAGAGGATAGAAAAATAGCCCTAAAAGAAGATTTATTGAAATTACAGTCTGCTCCGGAATTATTTTCTGCTGAAAACCTCATTCCATATCATAAATTAGCAATTGACATAATATCTCCGTCGTGGGATTATGAGCATCCGACTATATCCAATTTGGATGCATTGAAAGATATGCAAAAACAACTGCATAATATAGCATTGTTTACACGACAGTTTAATTGGTTCTTTCAACAGAAGAAAAATGAATGGATTGAGCAGCAAATTAAAAGTCAGGATGAGCTAAAGCAGAATTTATTTTTGCTGTCAATGCAATTAGACAATTTGGATAATTTTTTCGAAATTGCGAACAAGTATAAGGAAATTCAACAGATAATTAAAACATACAAATTAAATACTAACGAGCCTGATTATGAAGGGATAAATCTTCAGAGACTCTCCACGTTGCTTAATATTCAATATAGCACTGAAGATGTTCGTATTTACAAAGAAAAAATTAGTGATTGCAGAAAGGGTATGCAGGCTCAGGAAAAAGCACGCGCTAATTTGATTACACTCAGAAAGCAGTTAGAAAATCAGAGGCAGATTTGGTCTCAAAATAAATATTCTGGTTTAAAGGAAAATGAATGCCCTTTTTGCGGCCGGTTATGGGATTCAAAAGAACAATTAGATGAGCATATCCAAATAATGACTGAGGCAATTGATACGGGCTCTAGTTTATTGGTCGAGCAGTTTGAACAATCGCGCAGTAAGCTTCAAAGGATTATTACAGAGATTTTCAACCCTGTGATACAGCTTTTTTTGAAAGATAATCAATATTTAGAGCTAGATTTATTACAGCGAATTTTATTGGATAAAACCAAGGCTATTCAACAAATGAAGGATTTTTGCAGTAAGGCAGCAGGATACGGGATCCAAATAGAGGAAAAAATATTAACACTAGATAACATAGAACAATGGAATTCCATTTATGAGGTATTTTGTTCACACCAATTGCGACCTCATCAACGTGAATTACCAGCAGGCTTCTTAGAAAATGCTTTTAATTGTGAATTTAACCATATATTTGAAGTTACATTTTTAGGAAATGAAGAAACCGTAAAAAGCCTACCAATAATTCAAGAAGATATAGAAAAACAAAAGGCAACATATTTAGAACAACAATATTACCTTCAGCAAGAAAAGCTGGCTGAAGAGATTAAGAAAAAAATTGTGAATTTAAATCATCAACAAAAAAAAGCAGTTAGAATACAGCAACAATTTAACCAGCTTCAAACAAAATTAACTAAAACCATTCAGGATTATGAAAAACAGATAGTACAACAGTTGCAAATTCCCTTTTTCCTGTTTTCTGGGCGAATATTACAAAATTATCCGGGAGGATTAGGGGTATGCCTAAAAACAAAAGGAGCAAAAAGTATTCACTTTGATGCAAGTAATCGTCAAGGACATGATATTATCTATACAATGAGTTCCGGTCAGCTATCGGGTATTTCAATAGCTTTATTGTTGACCCTAAATCGTATATATGCAGAAAATTCTTTCCGATGTGTTTTAATCGACGACCCGATTCAAACCATGGACGAGTTAAATATTACTTCGTTTGTTGATTTACTTCGTAATGATTTTCCTGAATATCAATTTATTATTTCCACTCATGAGGAAGATTTTTCGGACTATATGCGGTACAAATTTGACAATTATAATCGTTCTCAGCAGAGTATAGATGTTCGAACATTGGATCAAATTTGACCTTATATTTTACATTTCTAACCTTCTCTTATCTAACTGGCTACTTATTATGATTATACTAGACATAAAAACAACGTTTCAGCTTCCGATTCTATAAACTATGTACTAACTCTAAATATAATTGACCTCCTTCTGCTGATTAAAAGCGAAGGGCGGTCATTGTCTATAATGCGAACCAGAATTGGATTCATAAAAGGCTAATAATCGGTAGTTGAAATACCGTTGCGTATTAATCCGATCAGACGTGGGTGAAGAGAAGATCAGTTTGAAGGTTGAACCTTATCAGATTACATCAAAAATGGTTCGCTATTCCTTCGTCGTCATGCCTCAAACAGAATGAACTTGTCTTAGACAAAGCTGAAAAGGTGACGAGATGGGGAGCTCATTAGAGCGCAGGGAGAAGCCTGCGAAACGGAGATAGGCATTATGAAAAAACCAATGCGAGATGAAGATGCTGCATATGATGCTATAGAACAGCGGAAAGAGAAGTTTGGTACTTTTTATAAAACGTGTTTTCATTTGCACACTCCTGAGTCGTATGACTACAAACTAATGATTAGCTGGGATCAAAGCAGATATAATATCTCCTCCGATCAAGAAGTATTTGAAATATGTCTAGAGCGAAATGTATTTCCATATGTACTGAAAATTGAAGACTTTGAACCAACAGGACCATTTGATAAATATAATAGCAGGAAAGAAGTCTTATCTTTTTTACTTTTGGCAGAAGAATTAATTGCAAAAGATATAGAAATTGTTGTTGTTTCAGATCACCATACGATTAAGGGAGTTCCGAAGCTTGAAATAGCAATCAAATACTTGTGCCAAATGAGGAAGAGAAATATTTATCCTGAAGTAATCTTGGGCATTGAAATATCTTGTGCAGATAAGAACCATGTTGTTGGTATTTTTGAAAATACTAATAAAAATAGACAAGTAATAAATGAATGGCTGGAGGATAATTTACTTAATCTTGAAGAGGGTTCTTATGAAACGAGCAGGGAAGTATTGCAATTTTTCAGTTCTGCTGGGGGAATAGGTTATATTGCTCATATAGATACTTCAGATATATTCAAAGAAAAATATTTAAGCGGTGCCTATAAACAAAAGTTATTCTCTGATGAAGCACTGCATTTTATTGGGTTATCTGATTACGATAATCTCAGTTATATTAAGTCTAAATTGATGAAATATCGTTCAACAGAAATCAAATTTCTTATCGATAATGATGCGCATGATCTTGAATCAATCGATAAAAAGTGTTTTTGGATTAAGGGCAGTAAAAGAAAATATTCTATGATTAAAGAAGCTCTTAATGATTATGATATTTCTATTAGTTTTACAGAAGAAAGGCAGAATAAGCAATTCATTAAGGGTATATATATCGAAAATTGTATAGATGGTTTCTTGAGCGGAACAAATGGAAAAGGAAACTTCTGCTTGAATTTTTCAAATGCATTAAACTGCTTAATAGGTGGTCGTGGTACCGGGAAAAGCAGTGTTCTGGAAATTTTAGAATATGTTCTGAGTCAGCGGTGTGAATCTGAGAGATTACTTGATTTTATATGTGCACATGGAAATACATGGGTTTTATACGACTACCAGGGAGATGAATTCCTAATCGAAATGCGAATGCCATACAAAACAAATAAGGATGAAAATATACTTCGCTATTTCGGTCAAAATCTTAAGGATCAATATTATTTTAATTATCGATTTAGCAAAGAGGATGTTGAAGACTTTGCATTTAGACAGTATATAAAAATATCAAAAGTTATATATCGGGATGGTGATTTATGGCTTGAGACAGTACTAAATAAAAAGGAAATGCTTAAGAAGTTCTTTGACACTCGATATTCGGTTAATGAATTGGTCAATACTGCTAGCGGTGAACAAATAAACAAATTCTTATATGAAGTCCTTTTTGAAAACAAAACTTTAGCTAAACCAGCCGATGTTATTCGTGTTAGAAGTAAATCTGGTTTAAAAAAAATGCTTTTGAATGTGAAAGGCGCGCTGCAACAACGACAAGAAGCAGTAAATACCATAATTGACCCATTTAATGCTGATCAGCAAGGAATCCTTCGAATTGTTTATTCTCAAAAGAAAATTCCGAATGGACCTGATATAGGACGCTGGATTTTTGGAATGGATTATAACGAAGAAAGTTCTTTTCATAATTATAATATTACTCAAGAGAATGTCATTGGGTATCTGTTAAGCTTATATGATAAACTTGGAATTTTTGAATTCCTTGATATGGTGACTTATGGAAAGATCGATGAAGCGAAAAGACTAGTCAATCTATTAGACTTTCGTACGGACATGAACCAAGATTTGATTGATAAAGGAATAAATGAACTGAACTCAGCGAAAACAAGTAGTTTTATCAAAACTATTTTCTCTGAGCTTATCACTGATAGTAATATCAATATAATAATTAATTATTTGAGACAATATGTTGAAGATATTGAAGAGTTCTCCCTAGAATTTAATCTAAATAATAGAGAAGGCAACAATGAAATGAGTCCATTGTATAAAGATGTGAGGACACTTTCTCTTGGGCAAAAAGTTGTAGCAATGCTCTCTTTTATTCTAGGTTATAGTGAGTACTCAAAAGACTATAGGCCATTAATAATAGATCAACCGGAAGACAATTTGGATAATCAGTATATTTACAAGAATTTAGTTAAGCAATTAAGAGGGGTTAAGGAAAAGCGACAGGTTATTATTGCTACACATAATGCAACAATTGTCACTAATGCAAAGGCTGATCAAGTATGCATTATGGTATCAGATAATAATCATGGATGGGTAGCAACCACAGGATATCCAGGAGAAAATAGGATAAAAGAGCACATAATAAATTATCTTGAAGGTGGGAAAGATTCATTTCTACATAAGTTAAGTGTGTATGAAGAAGCTTTAGGAATTCAAGTAAGAAAATAATAAGATTATTTAGTCTGTTTGTAAAAATTCGGCGGGTATTTTCCTATTAGGGCGCCAGTTGGTGAATAGTCCAAGGTATTTTTTTACCCCTTTTGTGTCAATCTAGTTATATGAAGAACCAGTTGGCTTTTTTCCCGACTCCTTACGAGGATGAAGATTTCAAAAGTTTAATATATCGATACCATATCCGTTCTTGTAATGTAAACATTAAATATACTCTTGGAGAATTATTTAATGTTAAAACCCATAGGGTACCCCACTTTCCGCGAAACCTAAATTATTTAATTGAAAGATTAACGGATAATCATAGCCTTACTTCGGATTATCTTATTCAAAAGCATACTTTGCTGGCATTGTTCCTTCCATTTCTTTCGGCCGATGTGATTGTTAAATTGCTGAGCGATGTTAGGCATTCAAATGATGGAACAAAGATCAGCACTCGAATGTTACCTTCTATTATTTCCAAGTTAATAGGTTATTGCCCAATTTGTTTGGCAGAAGACTATCAACGATTGGGAGAATGTTACATTCATAGGGTTCATCAATATGATTTTGTAAATGTTTGCCCTGAGCATGGGGCAATCTTAATAACCCATTGTCCGATATGTGGAATACCCTTATCAGATGATTATGCATCATTTATTTTAAGCACCCCAGTTTGTCCAAATGGGCACTCTCTTAATGGCAACAGAGAAGTAACCCCTACCCATATTCAATTGTTTGATGAACGTATAGCTAGAGATGTTAAGTTTATTATTGATAATGTCTCTAATTTAAATGTAGATTTATTAAGGCAGAAGATGTTTGAGCGATGTACTGATAAACATTATTTTAAGCCTTCGGGAGCATTTGATAACAATAAATTATATAACGAGTTGCAAGTTGAATCTGACCAGCAACTACTAAGGTCAGTTGGGCTTAGTCTTGAATATCTATCAAATAGGACAGCACAAAAACTATTAAATATTACGGGTAGACCCAAAAATCCTTTGTTATATATTCTAGGTATGCAATACTTAGGCAAATCGGCTAAAAATTTTGTGTTTAGTAAAAAACGAGAATTAGATTGCAGTTATGGCCCATGGCAATGTAAGAATCCTTACTGCCCCGATTTTAATAAACCGGGCATAGCTGAATCCAAACGCAAATATCGAAAAGAGAGACAAAAAGTTATCTTAGAATGTTCCTGCCCGAGTTGCGGTTATAGTTATACTATTTCTGAAAATGTTAACGAGATTTCAGGACACGATATAGATTCGGTTTTATCAATTGGTTGGCGTGCTGCTCTTATTATTTTGGATTATTACTTGAAGAACGAGAAGCTGGATCGGGTTTTTGCAAGTTTAAGAATTAAACAAAAACAACAAATAATAGTAGAGAAAAAAGCCTGTTATGTAATTGAAACTGCAAAACAATCTTCTTTTAATCTCTCTAGGTTGCTATCTAGCAGTAATGAATTACAGTTTCTTAATCGTGTTTTAAGTTCGAAGGATATTCCCTATTTTATCAAGGACTACATAACGAACCCATTTGGATGGAAGTACGGACCGAAGGTTGAATTTAACTTAGAAAAGGATAAGCTTGATCTTTTAGAGAGTATCAGATCCTACCCTGATAGAGAATCGATTGTTCGAAATGTTGGAAAATGCACCTATAATAAATTGATGCAAAAAGAATCAGCGTGGATGAAAGAAGTACTCCCATCAAGAAACTTTAATTTTAAATCGCTTGACTGGGAGCAAATTGATGGTGAACTAGAGACAGTATTAGAGCAAGTTATTACTAAAACATATTCTTTCCCACCCAAAAACCGTATCCAGAAATACACTCTCATCAAACAAATGACAAGTAGAGATAAAGCAAGAATTGAAAGATTCCCGTATAGGTTACCGAGAACCATTGATCGCTTAAATCAATCAGTTGAATCTATAGAATCCTATCAGATTCGAAGGATCCCCGATATAATTGATCGGATCAGAAAAAGTACATGGGCGTTAACTTTGGAGAACGTACTTAAATATCCTGTCCTTTTGGGGTGCTCTCAAGAAGTGAAAGAGTTGGTTTTGAAGGAACTTAATTTGCATATTTTGTCATGAGGAACAAATGTAAATAACTTGGGAGTGACGAAGTAATAAAAGCTAGAAATCCTTACGGAGCCTTCCATTTTGGGGATTTTTAATGAGAAACCTATTTACAATAGTTAATAGGTAGAATATAATATGCAGTATAAAATGAATTAGTTAGGGATATATTATGGATGAAGTTTCCAGGGGTAGAATAATAAATGCTGTTGTAACATCTAGCGAAGTTATCAAAATTTTAGGTATAAGTAGAGCTAGACTTAGTCAACTAATTAAGCATAATAAACTAAAGCCACTTAAGAAAAATTTGTTCTTACTTGACGATGTTTTAAGACGGAAAAGTGAACAAGCAGGACTTCGAAAACTATATTATAGGCCTAGGGGTGACCGCCCAAATGAAAAGTTATAGGTTAATATGTGAATCAATATTTTTTGGAAAAAAGGGACGAGTATCGTTAAGATGATACTTGTCCCTTTTTTTGAGTGATTTTGGGTGCTTGACTTAAGTATAGGACGGTGGAATATGGCAAAGAGAAACAGGACTACTACAGAACGTAAAAAACAAATACGGATTAACGAAGGAAGAGGTCAAGGAGAAGGTTCGGACTATATTCCATGGTTAAAGATTCAGGATGTACCTTCGCTAGGAACGGTCTCAAGAGTAAAAGGTTGGAAAACGGGTAGAACCCATCATTTGATGTCCCGAAATAATGAGCTAATGTATTTTTACCTTTTGGAATGGTCGCCGATAGTAACCGATATTAGGGAACAATACCCACTTTTACCGATTGAGCGCACCTTAGAAATAGCTGAATCGTTCAATATAGAACATCCTAAAGATCCACATTCAAAAGAAAATATAGTTATGACTACTGACTTTATGATAACGGTCGATCGCGGAAATGGTCGGGAATTATGGGCAAGGACTATAAAACCGGTTGAAGATTTAGGAAAGAGAGTACTCGAAAAGTTTCGGATAGAACATAAGTTTTATGAAGAACAGGGTATTGATTGGGGAATAGTTACGAATCAAGTGATACCTAGGACTTTAGCTTTAAATATAGAGAAGATACACGATGCTTATTGGATAGACAACCATGGCAACATCGATGAGAAAATTATTTCTTTAGTTGCACCGACACTTTTTAATACTCTAAAAGATAGTTCTTTAACACTTTCCAAAGAGGCATTACTACAGGATAAGGTTTATGGATTTGAATCTGGAACGTGCTTATTTATTGTTAAACACATGCTAGCTCGTAAACGTTGGTTCACAGATATGAATAATGATATAAATTTTAACAGTCACTTGCAATTAGATCTAAAACAACAAAGATCAATAGATGTGGGGTGAAGAAGTTTTGGAAAATATTTTTGTTAATTCAATAATTGAATGGCAAGATGATAATAGGAACATTACAGTTGAGCGTATTCTATGGGTTTCTCCTAATTGTTCTCAATTAGTAATAATAGATATTAGTGATCTTTCCCACCTTCCTGAATTTAGGGAATACAAGGAAATCGAGGCAGCATTGGAACATGGAATTGCAAGAAAGCTCAGCATTGATCCGTATTCCAATTTCATGAGGCCTGTAGAGAACATATCTGAAAATAGCTTAAAAAATCGTGATAAGGCATGGAATATCATCTCGAATATTGTGGAGATAGAACCAGATATTTATGATGAACGCCGAAGAGGGAAGTTAATAGATGAGGTATGCAGAAAGTTTGGAATTCATAAAAAAATGGTTTATCGTTATCTAAAACGATATTGGGTAAGAGGAAAAACAAAGAACGCTCTCTTGCCAAATTACAGTAATTGTGGTGCTCCGGGCAAAGAGAAAAACTTGTCAAGTGTAAAGCTTGGGCGCCCTCGAAAAGTAACACGCGAGGATCCAGCCTTAACAGGTATAAATGTTAACGAAATTGATAAAAAAAATATACGAATAGCCATTAAACAATGGTACCTAAACACGGATCAAAACTCAATGGCTTTTGCATATAAACAGATGTTAGAGAATCATTATAACTCAAGCGTTTATTTTAAGAATGGAGTACCAATACCGATTTTGCCGTCAAATGATAACGTAATAAGTTTTGTCCAGTTCCGTTATTGGGCTCAAAAGGAAATCTCCAAAATTGATAATGCAATGCAAAGACGTATAGGCGAAAGGAAATATAATCTCCAAAAGCGCCCATTATTAGGAAACTCGACGAGTCGTGCATCAGGTCCAGGCGCTATATTTGAAATTGATGCAACACCAACAGATGTCTATCTTGTTAGCGAGCTTGATCGAAAACGCATTATCGGTCGAGCAGTTCTTTATATAGTTGAAGATGTGTTTACACGTTTGATAACAGGGATTTATGTAGGCCTAGAGGGGCCAAGCTGGATTGGCGCTATGATGGCATTAGAAAATGCGGCAAATAATAAGGTTGAGTTTTGCGCCCAATACAGTATTCAAATTGATGAATCAGATTGGCCGTGTCATTCCCTTCCAAAATCGATTACTGGCGATCGTGGTGAAATGGAAGGCAAAGGCCCAGAGAGTTTGAATGATGCATTGGGAGTAAGACTAGACAATACTCCTCCTTACCGTGGTGATTTAAAAGGGATTGTGGAACAGAATTTTAGAATGGGGCAACGTAAGATTGGACCGTTTGTTCCAGGGTTAATTAGGAAAGAAATTCGTGAGCGAGGGGAACCAGACTATAGGCTTTGTGCCAGGCTTACTGTTAAAGCTTTTACTAAAATAATGATCTTTACGATTCTTGAGCACAACAAAAAAGAATTACATAACTATCCACTTGATAAGGATATGACGGTTGAAGGTATTCCGCCAATTCCCTTAGAACTTTGGGATTGGGGTATCGTTAATCGTTCAGGATTTCTCCATGAAAAACCACGCGATATCATCAGATTAAATCTTTTGCCTAGGTCAGAGGTATCAGTTACTCGTCAGGGAATTTATTTTGAAAAAATGTATTATGGGTGTGATATAGCGCTTGCGGAGGGCTGGTACGAAAAAGCTACAAATAGACGATTTCGAGTACCCATATGTTATGACCCGCGAAATATGAAGTATATTTACATACCCAATCGAGATGGGACAGAATTTATAAAATGCCAACGACTTCCTCAGTTTGATCGATTTGATGACATGAGGCTTGAAGAAATCCAAGATCAGTTCTTTTTCGAAGAAGTCGAATCGCATCGACGTAAAACGGGACAAAATCAAATTGGCGCTGATACGGATGCCCAAATTAAGACCATAATTAAAGAGGAGACAGAATTAACCGAAGAGGTTTGGCCAAAAGATACCAGTAAAGCAAGCAAGCTCAAAGATATTAAAATGAATCGAAAAGAAGAAAAAGAGGCAATCCGACAGAGGGAAGCATGGGAACTGGGAGAGGATATTCTCAATCAAGAACATCCAGCCGAGGTTATCCCTATTTCCCGTTTGCGGGACAGTGATAAGGAGAATATTACTGGAAATCAAGAAACTGATCCCATAATGGAAATGTTACAATTGCAACGTAATAAGCGGAGGAAATAATGAAAGATTCTGTTTCGGAGATCTTAGAACACCCTGTTCTAGCTGGCTATCAATGTGAAGCTGAATATCAGAACCAACAGATTTCTGCTTATAAAGGAAATCCCCTACTTGAAGCGCTTCCACCTATATACGAAACTGAGCAGGTAGCCAAATTATTAACGGATTTCCCTGATTATGATGATAGCCAAAGAAGCTGGGGAGGAGAAACCAGGAAGCATTGCGTTGAACAAATTAAGCACTTTATGCAGCCATTACCCTACCATTTAAAGTTGGAAAGTTCATTCTCGCGGATTATACGAGACGGTTATATAGCAAGGAATCCACTATCGCCTATATTTGTACGGCAGTTTTCTGTTAAATTTAGTAAGATTCTTGCTACCGGGCTAAATCAAGAGGGGAGAAATATAACTGGAAACCGTCCTTCAGCAAGTGGTTTTTCCATAATTGGGATAAGTGGTATAGGGAAGACAACTGCAGTGGAACGTATCCTGTTACTGTACCCCCAGGTGATACAGCATAGCAAATACCATGGTAAGCCGTTTATACTTAAGCAGTTAGTTTGGTTAAAACTTGAATGTCCTGCAAGTGGGTCACTTAAAGTACTCTGCCAAAACTTTTTTCGCCAAGTAGATCTAATTTTAGGTACTGACTACTATAAAAAGAACGTTAACTTATATTCAACAAAGGAAAATATGTTAGCGCCTATTGCTCAGATCGCATCTCTTCATGGTTTGGGTGTTCTTGTAATTGATGAAATGCAAAGACTAAAGAAAGTTAGGAACAGCGGCGAAAAAGAGATGTTGGATTTTTTGACGGAACTAATTAATACAATTGGTATTCCAGTAGTCTTGGTTGGGACTTATAAATCTACGTTTTTGTTTGAAAGTGCCTTTGCACATGCTCGGAGGGCAAGCGACCAAGGGGATCATATTTTATCTAACATGAACAAAGGAATGGAATGGAATTTATTCTTGGAGTCTCTATGGGATCTCCAGTGGACTAGAAAAGTTTGTCCCTTAACCGACGAGCTTAATAATGTTATGTATGAAGAATCTCAGGGGATCACTGATATTGCTATCAAACTTTATAAAAATGCGCAATGGGAAGCTATTTCGAATAGGACAGAAAGAATTACTCCGTCCTTAATAAAAGATGTAGCTAAGCGTTGCCTAAAACTCCTTAGGCCAAAACTTTTAGCTCTTAAAAATAACGATCTTAATGCTATAAAGGAATATGAAGACCTAAAACCGGATTGGTTAACGCTTAATGATTATATTATTAATTCTGAGGAAAAGGTTTTGATACAAGGAAGGCTTGCGGAAGAACATATAAGAGCAAAAAGAAAACATGAGAAAAACGACATAATGCTTGATCTTATATCGCTTGCTTTAAATTTAGGACTTTTGCCGGAAGAAGCTGAAAAAATCTCTCTCGAAGTGATCAAGGCGTCAGGCGGAATAGCTGAGTCAACAATAATGAGACAACAGGTTGCGAATATAGCTCTTAATCGAACAACTAATGCATTTACAGAGTCTGAACAAATGAATACAAATAATGAAAAGGTAAAGTCAAAGAAAAAAGTAAAACCATTAATTAATAAAGAGGATCCTTGGTGTAAAGTCTTTCAAACTTTAGAAAAGCGTGGGTGTGTCAGCGATGCACTCAAGGAGGTAGGCTTACTTAAGCTACCAACAGAAGAACTATTGATAAAATGTTAGAATCAATATAGAAAGTTCTTTTAGAAGCAAAGAATAAGGCAATTTGTTAAATACGGATATGGTATGGCTAATAATCATCGAGGCGGTTGAGCAATATGGTAAATTGCTAACTTAAAGTGAATATTACGATTAAAAGAGCCAATCTATATTTTGACCCAAGTTTTATTATTTCTAAGATTTGGATCCTATCAAACCCACCAATTCCAAAATTTGTGTAAGAAAAACTAACAACCTGAAAATTGTTGATTCATGTGGACTTACAGGCTTTTATCAGACCAAATAAATTGTGAGTCTGGATGATAATTATAGTTATATAAAAATGCCAAGTATTGCCGAATACTCGGTCTAATAAATTAGTAATTATAAGAATGAAAGCTCTAGATTATTTAAATAGTCTAGGGTATGGGTCAGAGTGAGTATTTTAATTGACATTACTATATTCAAACTACAATAGATCGGAGTTGCTTTTAATGTGTCATACATTAGCTTTTTTTCCGACGCCCTACCCGGATGAGGATTTCCGAAGTCTAGTTTACCGTTATCATATTAGAGTTGGTTATGATAATTTTTATAGTACATGTCTGGATCTATATGGAAGTAAATTGAATCGTAACTTACCTATACCGATAAATATGATTGCATTAACTAATAAACTGCCAATTAATTGTGGTATCGATATGGAGAGCCTCTTGAATCACAATACTTTTTGGCCACTTCTTAGGATTTATATACATGAGTCTAATTTTAGTAAAAGTATATCAAGTATTCAATATGGCCGAAACACGATAGGCGCAAATCGATATTTAATACATAGCGGTATATTATCTTCCCAAATAAGGTATTGCTCCGAGTGTCTTAAAGAGGATTTTCATAGATATGGAGAATGTTTTGTTCACTTAAGTCATCAAATCAACGATATTGACATTTGTCCAATTCATCACATTAGACTTATAACTCATTGCCCAGTTTGTAATATTAACCTTACAAATGAAGATGGGACAAGTTTATTAGTTACTCCATATTGTTTAAACGGACATTCTTTATCTAATCTTCATACTGAAAAATGTAATACAATTATAGCCCAAATGCAGCTATATCATAATGTTCAAGTTATTTGTGAAAATTCTAAAAAACTAAGTCAAAAAGAAATTTTGCTACGATACAGACTAGCATGTATTCGTAAAGGTTATACGGGCATAAGTGGATCCTTAGAGAAAGAGAAATTATTTAATGACATTCTCGATGCTATTGCTACCAGTCCAGATAGCATTGTTGCTTTGGTAGACTATTCTGATGTTTCAAGGACTCTTAGTAAACCAATTTTTTTTAATTATCTTTACTTTCATAGTTTACCTTTTTTTATTTTTCTAATGTATTTTTTTTATGGAAGTGTGGAAGAGCTTTTGCATAGTAGTTTTTTGCTAACAGATGAACTTAATAAAGTGTTCGATGGTGTATTAACATTCACCCGTTCGGAGTATATACAAACTCATTTAATATTAAAGAATTTATTATTAAGCTTTGATGAAGTTGCTGTAACGGACTGATCATATATTATTATTTGCCCACCGAACTGCCATTTATGCCAGGCAACTCAGAACCTTTAAAATCGGATCAAGCTGCAACTCTCTGAATTTATTGAGGTATTCTTTTTGATAATGTAATCATCCTATTTTCCAATTTGCTAGCGCAAATACACAATAATTAATGAAATATCTTAGAAGAAATTCGCCTTTGAGTCTACCGAATGTAATCAAGAAAATCAAATATCTAATCCCCCTCGGTATTATATGGGGCGTTTAGAACTAGCCTTATCGCTCAAAATATCCCAGAAGTGGGCTAAAAAGTCTTTATCAAGATTAGAAAGATCAAAGCAAGCAAATACCCCAAATCTTGCGAAGTAAATTGCGACTCGAGTAATATAGTAGTCCATCTTAGAAGCCATTGCAGCATAACCGAAAAGTTGAGCAAAATCTTCGCTGCTATAGGAAAGCTTGTTTTTTGTTTTGATATCTATTAAACAATCATCTGCAATTAAGTCAGCGTCAGCCCCACCAAGAAGGGCACTATAGATACTAAAGCCAGGGTTTAAGATTATTTGAGCCCAAGTAATATTTTTGATCGATTCTAAAAAGACAGTGAGCAAATGGGATACATTTTCTATTATTTTTTTATCAGTGATCATACGTTTTTGGGAGAAGTAGGTTTTACCTTCAGTCTCTTTGAAGTAGTAATCGGCTACATGAATGGAACGCGCACGAAACGTGTATTCAAGACTTGTGAGGAAAACAGCATCTTCAATGATTTGATCTAGGTCACAGGCTCCGGTTAAAAACTTTTGACGGTTATCAATACAAAAGTCTAGTCGCTCACTCAAGTAATTCATAATTTTCTTTACGTTCTTAGCAGCTAATCTTTGGCCTTTAGAGCGTTCATTATCAATTGATGTATCTCCGGTAGGGTACAATGGGACTTCGATATACCTAGGGAAACGCTCTAATCCGCCTACAGCTACAAGTTGTCTTTCTGGAACACCATATTTTTTAGTCAAAACTGAACGGGCGACATAATCGAAAGCCGTACCAATATAGCCTGCCTCGAGAGAAGTACCAATACTAGCAACTTTAATCGGAGTTTTCCAATCTTCTTTTTTCAGAAGTTTCCCTGAGTAATCTGTCAGATGGGATTTAAGATTAGGAAATTCCTTTCTGATTTCTGGATTCTTTTCAATGATACTGGATAAAGACACTCGGCATTCCTCTTTTCTTGATACTTCCAATTTAGCTAAATATTTAAATTTGTTGTTTGTTGTATTTACCTCTTTCTAACTTATTGTTTAGTCTTTTATGGGAAAATGAGGTACTTGTTTATTAAGATAGCATCGATTACTAATTTAATAAAGGATTCCAAATAGAATTGTTGAATAATTTAGTCAATAGTAAATTTGCTCAGATCCATTAGGATATTAAATGTGGAGGTTTAACATGTATTTCTTAGATACACCGGTGTTCATTGAAGGGAATCAAAAGTTAAGAAAGCCCCAGATTGAAGCATATCTCAAAATTCAGGGGCATTTCAAGGAAAAACCTAATGAACAGGCACTTGTTGTATTACCTACAGGAACAGGTAAAAGTGGACTTATTTCTATTGCACCGTTTGGGGTATCTCATGGTAGGGTGCTAATAATAACTCCGAACAAGGTTACAAGGGCAAGCATCTCGAAAACAATGGATACACTAGAAGATAATTTTTGGATTAATTCAGATGTTATTTTTAATATTGAAGATAATCCAATTTTGGTTGCTTATGATAAGGACGTTTTAGATAGTGAACTTGAAGAAGCGGATATTGTATACACAAATGTTCAAAAACTGAACCCAAATTTCAGTAATTCGCTTTTAAATAGAGTCGGACCTGAACACTTTGATATGCTAATCATCGACGAAGCTCACCACTCTCCAGCTAATACATGGCAATCCGCAATAAAATATTTTAATAAAGCAAAAGTCTTACATGTAACTGGTACACCTTACAGAGGTGATGGTGTAGTTGTTCCGGGTAAAAAAATTCATGAAACTAAGTTATCAGAAGTGATGGAACAAAGATATGTAAAATGGTTGCGGAACTCGACTATAGGATCAACAGAGATATCATTCGTAAAAGATGACGGTAAGATTTTAACACTCGAAGAAGCAAAGGAGCTAAATGACGAAGAATGGGTACAGAAATCAGTTGCTTTATCCGATGAATGTTCTTTAGAAGTCATTAGACAGAGTATTAAGGAGTTAGATCAGTTAAAGAAACTATCTCCAAATGTTCCTCATAAAATAATGGCCTCTGCTTGCAATATTGCACATGCTAAGAGACTAGAAGAGTTATATTCTCAGGAAAGAATGGTACCGATACTGATTCATAGCAATATGCCTGAAGCTGAGCAGGCAAAACGTTTTAAGGATATTGAAAATCATAAATGCAATGTAGTTATTCAAGTTGGAATGATGGGAGAAGGTTATGATCATAAGTATTTGACAATAGCTACCTTATTTAGACCTTATAAAAGTCTTAATATGTTCGCTCAAATAATAGGGAGAGTGTTAAGAGCTATTCCCGAAGAAGAAATAACTAAGCATGAAATAGATAATAACGCAATTGTTATTTACCATAAGGAACTTGGAATGGAAAAATTATGGGATTATTTTCGAAAAGAGGTCCAAGATGTTGGTAAATACAGTAAGGTAAAGGAGATTGATATAACTGATCAAGAATTCGAACGCCGGGAAACTATCTATGGTAAGGCATTAACCAATGGAGAACTAGTTGAATTTAAAGACTCATATAGCTCGAATATAGATTTCAATGAAGAGTTTGAAAAAGCAAAGAGATCAATTGATGAGGAAGCAAATGTTAAGCGAAAACAATTAAAAGAATTAGGCTGGGACGATGAGGATATAGATGAAGCCGTAGAAAACCTTACTAAAAAGAAACTAAGAGTTAAGAATGGTGAATTAAATAAACTTTACAACGAGAAAAGACCTCTGGAACGTCGCAAGATGATAAAAAAGCTGTTAAAGGAAAAGATAGAATTACTAACAATAGATTTATTAAATGAGTGTAAAATTGACCCAAAGGGGAGCGAACTATATAATAAATTGAAAAAGTATCTGCCCCAATATATAAAAGCAGGAACTAAAAATGATGGAGTACTAGTAATTTTTATTAATACTAAACTTAAAATTCGGTTTGCTGGAAGAGATGAAATGGAAATTGAGGATTTAATGCGATCAGAGGAATACTTATCTAAAGTTCTAAGTGGAGAAGTGAGGCGAATTTTAAATGGAATTACAAACTAGATTAAAGGACAAGATTGATGAACTTATTCAATTGAACCTAAATAAAGGCATAGCGCCCCATGAACTAATGCAAAACATATATCAGGATGAATATATCGAAGTTAAAGCAAATAAACATTTTGACCAATTGTTTTGTCATGTTACATTTTATGATGAGGGGATTTTTGACGAAAAAAAGATTAAATACGAATACAGATATATTTATAATAAAGACTTATATCTTCAAGAAGTTTATCAAATGAAAAACAAAAGTGTTAATTTGCTTTGGAGTAGATTACAGGAGGAGCAGGCTCTGCTAACGGAAATTGTAGAATTATTTCGGCTTAATTCTAAAGCCTTTAAATCCTTTAAATCCTTCTTAAATACCTTACCTATTGAATACCAAACGATGATTAACGATAGACTAAAATCCGTGAAACAAACTGTAGGATTATGAACAAAAAAGATGGTATAAAGCCGAAAACTATGCGAGCGAGTTAAATCAATTGTGGAGTCGATTTCGGCAATATCGAACAGAAATTAAAACGACACCAGTAAGCCTTAATGAAGTAGCTTCAGAAGAAGAGTTAAGGAATGTTCTTTTGAAGTCGACTCGCTTGCTACAAGAGATTGATGCAGAGTAATAGCTATCTAGATATAACGTGAAAAACGAGGGGATAGGATTTGATTATTCTATCCCCTCGTTTTTAGAAGAAGTTAACTATGTTAGAAGTATGCTTTTCATCCAAAATAAAGTTACTTAAATTAGGAATTGAGTTTCAATATTAAGAAGCAGTATAATTCTTCTTTTTCCCCAATTAACCGGCATTAATTCTGGTAATTTAGGCCCCAGGGCACCAAGGCATACCTCATCATGTTAGGGGGTATGCCTTTAACTTTATCCTTGAATAATGTCTTCGAGGCGAACTACGACCAATAATCACAATGAGAAAAGTGCATTTGAGTTATTGAAAGTGAGTTAAAGTGAACGGCTTATAGTTTGGTAACTATGAACTTTATGTAATATTTGTTAATTTAGGAGGAATATTCAGGAAATATGTTGAATGCTAGAGGAGTGTTATCTGGGGGGCTTAGTAAGCAGTTGCTAATGTCTATAATGGGAAGCTGATTTAGGATCATTGTAAGATAATAATGGGAAATTCATTTTAGTAATTATTAAAAAATAATATATTAGAGGTGTGAAGTGGAGTTAATTTATATATGGATTAATGAATATCGTACATTTAAAGATAATGAAATTAATTTATCTAATAAATTTATTGTAAAATACATTCAAGAAAGTAATTCTATTCTAATTCGAGAGAATACCGATTATTTTAAATTATATCCTAAGCACATCTTAAATATCAGTGCTTTATTAGGCAAAAATTCAACGGGCAAGAGTAATTTGATTGATTTAATGGGCATGAGAATAAATGACAGAAATAATTTAAACGAAGAATTTGAAATAGTGTATAAAGCGAAAATGCCTGGACAATTAGGTTATCTAATGCCAGATGATATTGTTGAGGAAAAGAAAAAAGCTAGATATTTTTTTCTCTATTATTTAGGAAAAGATGAGGATGGGTTAGATAAGTTTTGTATAGAGGGAAATGATATTGACAGCTATTTAGATTTATTTAGTAATAAAGAAAGAATTAACACACAGAAAGAGCATAATCCAATAAATTATTGGAGAGAAAAATATTGGTTTGCATTTGTTTGTACATATTATGATGAAAAGTTAATTTATAAATATAATGTTCAAGAAGACGGTGGATTTGATTCCGAACAAAAAAAATATAATCTGACAACAAAAGATAAAGTAGTAATTATATCATTTAGAGAAAAGTATAAACAAAAAAATTATTATAATCATTCTTCTTTTAAAAGTGAGGATGATTATAGAATTTCGATACCAAGAAGAATTGCACATTTTGATACTAAATATTTATATAAAAAAATAGAATTTCTTATTGATCAAATGAAAAAAAAGAATAAGGAATTATACACTAATAGTAGCTATAATTTATCGATAAAGTTTGCTGAATCGCCTAAAAGAAAAGATATTGGAATTTATGATCTTGATGATATAAATAAAGGACTTTCTGATAATGAAAAGGCTGTATGTAAAATACTGTCGTCTTTCTGTTTTTTCTTTACATCATCAGTTTTTCCTAATGAGGAAAAGGGAACTGAGAAAAAACGAGTCTATTTTGCTAATATAAATAAGGTCGTTACTAATATTAAGCCAAAAGGTAAAACTTATAAAAACATAAAAACATATTACTGGGATGTATTAAAATATATTGTTAATGCTTTTTTTAAAGAAGACCAAGAGGATAATAAAGAGCAGGATATTAATCATTTTTTTAATACATATAAAAATTTAGAAAAAGTATTAGAGAAATTTTTTATTAATTTAAAGAATAGACCGAAGATTAAAATGGTTGAAGATAATATTTATCTTACTATAGATAAATATTCTAATAAGAAATTAATCTCAGAATTAATTCGTGCAACTATTGATGAAAAAATAGATAGCGACTTAGTAGGAACATATTCTGTATTTTTAAATTTTTTTGATTATAGTATTGAATTTTTGAGTGATGGAGAGTTAGCATTTCTAGGAATGATGGCATCAATTGATGAGCAAATCTCCCTTTTGACACAATTAGAAAATAGTGTTCAGAAAAAAGAAAAATATATTTTACTTTTTGATGAGCCAGAGTCAAGAATGCACCCTGAGCTAGCGAGAATATTTATGAAAACAATGATAGATTTTTTATCACAATATAAAGATAAAACCTTTCAAATAATTTTAGCAAGCCATTCTCCGTTTCTTGTTAGTGACATTCCGAAAACGAATATTATTACTTTAACAAAAGAGGAAGGCACACTGAGCATCCTGAGACCCTGTGAACTAGATACATTTGGACAAAATATACATAGCTTGTTGAAAGATGCTTTTTTCATGAATTTTACAATGGGTGAGTATGCAAGGGACAAGGTGGAAAAAGTTAAAAAGTTTTTAGATGGTAAATTAGAAAATGCTGACTACGATGGTGAAATGACTATTCAGGAGGCAGAAAAAACAATAGATTTAATTGGAGAAAGAGTTTTGAAAACAGCACTACAAGGAAAATTGAAAAAAATCAAAAATCATTACTGTACCCAAGAACTCAAAGAAACAATTAATAAATATGATAATCTTTCGCCTGATGAAAAGAAGGGATTGATAGAGTATATTATTATTTCCCAAAAAGGTGGGGATCAAAGGTGATGCAGCTAGAATTATCTAAGGAAATTGAAAAAAAACATTTAAAATATTTTCAAGAAAAAGTACTTACGAATTTTGATATTAAACCAAAATTCTTGAATATAACTAACGAAAACATTCATATTCAATTTATGAATTATTGTAAAACTAAATTTCGAGTATTAGCAATTGGAAAACCAGAAGATTTAAGAAAGTTTCGATCTGAGTTACCAGAAGAGATATTATCTTTGATTGACGAGAATCCGATGTGTAGTTACCGGGGTAAGAAACTTAAATACAATAAACTCTTATTAAACATATTTGGGTATGAGAAGTTCTGTAACCTAAATCAGTATGTGTCAAAGGAATTGCTAACACAAGAAAATTATAAACAAATTAATAGCGAACTTAAACACTACTGGACTCCATATAATTTTGTGACAATGAGCAATGTGAGAGCATGCCCCTACTGTAACAGACAATATATTACACCGATATATATACATTCGAACGAAAAAAACGATAAGCATAAATTGAGAGCTGATCTTGATCATTTTTACCCAAAAAGTAAATATCCGTATTTTTCAATGTCGATCTACAATTTGGTGCCATGTTGTAAATTTTGCAATTCATCGCTTAAACATGTAAAAGAGTTTGATATAACTGATGTTAATCCATATGAAGAAAACTTTGATGATTATTTTAAATTCAGGACAGATATATTAAATGATGGAGACGTCTATATTGAAAAAACACATTTAGATCATAGAATTGATCGATATTTAGACTATTTCCAGATTGAATCTTTGTATAGTTATCATAAAAATCAAGCAGAAGAAATGATACAAAAGCGAATAATATATCCTGAGAGTTACATTGATGAATTGTATAAGAATAATGAATTATATTTTGCAAGTAAAGAAGAAATAAAGCAACTAGTCATCGGATATATTTCCGATAGGGGATGTTTGAATGACGAAGCATTTTTAAAATTCAGGAGAGATATTGCCGAACAACTACACTTTATTGATTGTATAACAGATGATGAGCAATTAGAAAAACTTAAAGAATTGATAGGCAAATGATAAACAGCTTCCAATTATCCATAGAAATTGTACAGGTTATTTATTAAGGGACTTTGAGGTATGTCAAAATAACTAATTGAAATGTTTAAGGAGTTTAAACTATATGCAAGTCGTGCTTAATAGTTTATTGAAGTGGATAAAAAATGACCCTGTTTTGGTTAGTTCTATTGTAGCCAATTTTATGGTGTTCATTAAATGGTTTTTTGGGACACGTCAAAAAAGGAAACTGGGTAAGGCTGAACTGGCATATCAAAGGCTAGTGAGAATCTTGATACCCCTTAGTAATCAACTTTATTGGGTGAGAATTGAATCATGTGTAGCCTCATATGGACGAAGAAGCACTTTACTAAAGAAGCTAATTGGAACATTATTTCGGTTTGTTATCTTCCAATCTAATTATTCTGAGCTAGTTACCGCTTGGAGAAGATTTTATTGTCCATATATGTCTAAACCCGGATATGATTTTCCGTGGCAAGAGCCAGACTTCGAGAAAGTTGAGCAAATAATGATACAACAAGATTCTCTCGTGTGGTCTGAACTAAGGAGAAAATGGTTTCGATTAGTAGAAAGTTACCGTGAAGATTATCCCGATCTCACTGAAGATTGGGTTGACTTTATTAGATATGCGCGAAGTATGACTGAAAAGACAAAACTATACTTAGAAAAGAAATATCCTTCGGTTCTTGCAAAATCTACTTAAACTAAGGGAAAGTCTAAACAATGGGTATTCTGAAGTTCCTATTATCCATAGCATGGTCATTCCAAACAATTAACTATGGCATTAGTTAAACATCATGGCAAGCGGGTTTGAATTGACAGCAGACTGCAATTGATGCTCATCAATATAGACGAAACTAGAAATGAAATTGTTCAGGTATTAAAGAATATGGGTTTTAGAGATGCCGAAAAGGGTCTTCAGTCTTCTTATAGATCTACTTCCTATAGGAAATTTAATTAGAAAATTAACATTATAGTCTGAACTAAAACCCTAAAAAAATTGGTTTTAAAGAAACCCTCTATAGTAACTGACAAGCTGAGCATCTTTTCGACGTTCGACAAGCTCCAGTCTTGTAAGCGGTGAATGGCAGCTCTTTTTATAATCTATTTTATGAGACTCATCAATATCAAATTTTTGGTAAAAATTACTTTACAATTATTAGTTGTACAATATATACTTGTACTGGGAGGGATATCCTTTGGAAACAATTGAAATAGTTCCGGAAGAATTTGCGACCCAGCTTAAATTGTTACGCAAAAAGAAAGACATGACTCAACAGGAACTGGCAGAAAAAGCTCAAGTTACTCAACAAACAATTTCAGCCATTGAAAACGGTCGTTTAGACCCCTCACTAAAATTACTTATAACTATTGCAGCAGCCTTAGGTGTAGCCCTTTTAATCAAAGCGATATTTTCAGAGAAAGGAGGAAATTAAGCATGTTCTTAGCTAATAATCTTGGGGTTGTATATGGTAAGAGTAATGGTTGGTCTGTACCGATCCTTGGTATTCTTGCTATAGGAGTTTTGCTTTTCTTTGTTGGTAGAGCAAGTATGATTCAACCGATTGCGACTTATAATTAGGCTTTATTCAGGTTAAGTAAAAAAGGCTTCCAATAAATAATGGTAGCCTTTTTTACTTAACGCTTATTATAGGGCCCAAATTATTATGGACATGTTGTTTGAGAGGAGTTTTATAGTATAGTGGAACGTACAATTTCGTGGATTGTATCCAATCAAACCATATTATCAGTAATAACAAATATTTTATTAGTCATTGTCACTTTAGTTTATGCTGTACTGACAAGATCACTGGTAAAACTTGCTGAGAAGCAGGTTAAAGTAGTCTCTAATCCAATTTTAGGAATTAAGATAACCAAAATGTATATTTCTAAAGTCTATGGTCCCGAAAGACGAACGCTAACCGTTGAAATTGAAGTAGCCAATATTGGAGACGGACCAGCAATAAATATTCAAATTGATGGAGAAATAATTCTTAAAAATAATGATATTAACGGTAAGAAAGTTATTCCAGCTTACACTGAGCCTAGGAGGTTAACTTTCTTGATGGCAGGACAGAAATGGGACAATAACTTTGAGTCAAATGTGTATTTTGGTAATAAAGCAATTTTATATTTATTCGATGATCTAAGGGAGGCATCTAGATTGAACGAGCATAGAATAAAAACCAAATCTAACGATGAGGTTTTTGAAGCTAGTAAAATTAGAATCTTGGTTTATTATAGCAATAACTTAGGCCAACAATTCAGGTCAAGTTTTGAGACCTATGTGGACTTGGGTATGGAAATGAAGGAAGACCCAGAGGCAAAGTCAGTGACGATAAAGCCAAAGGAAATACCGACTGACGGCCAAGAATTTGAACTTACATATCATCCATATATCAGACCAGAATTTGAGTCTAGGCTAATTGAGAAAAAAGAAGTAGCAGAAGAGCTAGCTGAAAGAAATTTAAATCGTAAATTATCCGGGTGGTAATGATACGTAACTAAAGGAAGATACAACATCATCTTTGTTATAAGAGTAGAAATAGAAGAGGTTAAAATGGAAAATACTGAATTTAGATTAAATGAATCGAAGTTTTTTCTTGAAAGACTGAAAGATAGTAAAGATAAATCATTTGAATTTGAATACTATCTGAACGCTTATATTAGTTCTTCACGCTCTGTAATTTGGATTATGAACAGTGAATATAGCAAAGTAAAAGGATGGAAGAAATGGTATGAAGATAAAGGTGTAAGCGAAGAACAAAAAAAGTTATTAGATGGAATTGTAAAAATGAGAAATCGTTCCTTAAAACAAAAACCATTAAAAGTCACTACTTACATAACTATTGGCGATGATAAGAATTTTTGTGATATTAACGATGTAGCTAAAAGATTTGTTGGGAAAAAAGTGGCCATAGAAATTATGGAAGAAAAAATGGATGGGTTTAATTTTTATGAGGATACGAATCGAGTTGAAGTTTCTGGAGAGTTGAAAATTTCGACAACAGTAGAAGAGTTTAAAAACAAAGATATAATTGATATTTGTATTGAATACGATGCGTGGTTATTAAATATAGTTAATGAGTGCGTTAGTATATTTGGCTAAGCTACCTATACTTAGACTGTAGGAACCATCTTGGCGGGTTCTATTGTCATATCATGAATTATTGGATCCTTAACGTTTCTTAGATTATAATGTAGCAAATTTCACTTTTAGTGACAGACTTTATTATTCGGCCATATTAGGTTAATAAAATACTTGTGACAAACTTTATTTTTGTTTTGCCCATCTTTCAATTGCTCAAAGGGTTGATATGCTTACTAATCCGGTGACAGACTTTATTATTACTTAACATCACGGCAACACTAATCCCTTGAGGATATGCTTAGGTGTACTTTCATTTATAAAAAAGATGGAGGTTAGAGTATGTTAGGACATGTTTATAATGATGTCGAAGTTTTGAATCGCCTATGTCGTGAGGATTATGAACAAAAGAGATGGTATAGAGTCGAAAGATATGCAAGCGAGTTAAATCAATTGCTGGAGTCGGCTCGACAATATAGAATGGAAATAAAAACTACACCTGTAAGCCTTAACGCAGTTTCGTCGGAAGAAGTGTTAAAGGATGTTCTCTTAAAATCAACGCGGTTGCTTCAAGAGATTGATGAAGAGTAAGCGATGACCTACAAATAAAACTATATGAATGGAGCAGGTTCAGAAGTGGATTCTGGAACTGCTCCATTTTAAATTAAGAAAACGAGTGGATTGAATTTAGCGATTCAATCCACTCGTTTTTCGGGTCATGAATGATCATATTGAATATTACGGTTTTAGAGAGCCACTATTCCAGATGTCACTGAGCCATCTCTCTGGAAAAAATGATCCACTGCTCCGGACAGAGAGCCACCCGAATTTCCTTGAGTTTGTGGAGAGTGTGGGCAAGTTCTTTTGAGAAAGACCCAAAAGGGCTTGTCCTCACTCTCCACAGCTCTCTAAACTAGAGTAAGGTTTTGTTATTCCTGTATTCCTTTGCGTTTACGCATGGAATCTTGGCCATCGATCAAGATTGTATAGGAATCATGAACAATTCTGTCCAAGATGGCATCAGCTAAAGTATCCTCACCAATTTTGCCATGCCATCCGGCGGGTGAAAATTGAGAACTGAAAATGGTTGATCCCTTTTTGTGTCTCGCTTCCACGATTTCTAAAAGATCACGTGCTTCACTATTACCCAGTGGAACGAGTAACCATTCATCTAGAATGAGCAGACTGACTTGCTTGTATTGCTTCATTACTTTTTTGTAGATACCTTCTCCTCGTGCTACTGCCAGTTCATTCAGTAAATCGGGAAGCCGAATATACTTCACTGTATAGAAGTTGCGGCAGGCGGCAATACCGAAGGCACAGCTGAGATAGGTTTTTCCTGCGCCGGAAGCACCAAGGATAATGATGTTGTGTTTTTCTTGGATGTAAGTACATGTTGATAACCGAGCGATTTGTGCTTTGTCCAATTTCCTATCCGCATGATATTCAATATCCTCAATGCACGCTTGATTAAAGTAAAGATCGGCTTTGCGGATGAGGCGAGTGAGTTTATTGTTCTTACGCCTTGCCCATTCCGTGTCCACCATGAGCCCGAATCGTTCTTCAAAATTTAATGCGGTATAGGATGGATCTTGAAGTTGTTGGCGAAATGATTCTGCCATAGCAGTGAGTCGCATTTCATTAAGCTTGCCGATTGTTGTTTCGTTAACCATTATGAATTCCTCCTGTAGTAGTCTGCGCCTCGGGTAAAACCAAAGCTGTTAGAGGATTTCTCAGGGTTAACCGGCTCTTCCTTGACGATTTTGTCTTGTCCCGTTTTGATGATGGTCTGAATGCTTTTGTAGCTGGGGTTGGGTGTGTAGGAGAGTGCTTTTTCACAGGCTGCTTCTAAGCGACTAACCGAGTATTTATCTGCTAGTTTGAGTAAACCCATACAGCTTTTGTAGCCTTGTTGTTCTATACGGTGAGAAGACAAGATTGCCTTCACTACCACGGCGGTATGTTTACCAACGTTTTCTGCCCAAAATACGAAGCGTTCGCCATTCCATGCTGTATACTTTTGATGGTCTTCCGGCATATGTTCCGTAACTGTGCTGTATTGTCCGGGACGACCATGCAAGCGAGGATGGGAACATATCCGGTGATTATTAAAAAACACTTCAACTACATAACGGGTGATTCGGACATCGACTTTGTGTTTGATGTATTCATAAGGGACGCTGTAATGCATTTTCTCTACAGTAACATGATAGTTAAATTGGACGGTGGCAACCTTCCAAACTGCTAATTCATAGGGTACTGCGGGAAGAGGTAGTAACAGGGCTTTCTCTTCTTCTCGAAATACGCTCTGACGGCTTCCCGTTTTCTTCTGAAACGGTTTACTGTTGAAGGCCTCCAGTTTCTCTCGTATCGCCAGGTTAAGTTCTGGAAGAGAAAAGAATTGTTGACGACGGAGAGCCGCAACGATCCAGGTGGAAATGGTGCCAACCGTCCCTTCAACACTGGGTTTATCCTTGGGCTTTCTTACCCGAGCAGGAATAACAGCGGTCCCATAGTGCTCGGCCATTTCGTGATAAGACTTGTTGATTATAGGCGTATACCATGAGGAGCGTTCCACACCGGTCTTCAGATTATCCGGTACAAGAATCCGTGTAACGCCTCCAAAATACTTGTAGGCATTGACATGAGCTGTAATCCAGGATTCTTGGCCTTGATTCAGAAAAGCTTCCACATAAGCATATTGACTGTACGGTAGAACAGCTACAAATATGTAGGCAGCAATGCTCTCTCCTGTATCCGTATCCACGAGGCTTGCCGTTTGGCCTGCCCAGTCGACCTCCATTTGTTCGCCAGGCTTTCGTCCGATATGCATGGTCGCTTTGGTCTTCGCCACATACTGCTGATAATGGTAGCAAAACTGAGTATACATGAGGGGAATCTCATTGCTGAGTCTGCAGGATTCGCAGTATTCATTCCAAAGCAGACTGAGCGTTACTCCGCTTTTCGCCATTTCTTTATGAATGTACTCATTATCCGGGCGCTTTCGGGTAGGAGGTAATGTGGATTCAGGATAGAAAAGCTTGTGCAATTCACCATTCGTCCGATCTGGGTTTAACGGCCAAGTAATATTAAGCTCGTTGGATCGTTTCACCACCTTGGCAACAGTGTTGCGTGAGCATTCGCAGCTCACTGCGATGCTGCGTTGACTGATTCCTTGGCTAATTAGCCGAAGAATCTCTCGATAATTGGTCATTTGATGACCTCCTATGAATGTATTTACACTCCTCTCTCGGGTGTATAACTACATTCTAATAAGAAGTTTCATCAAGTGGCTCACAATCCGGAAGGGTGGCTCTAAAAATCCGGAGCTGTGGCTCTCACAGTCCGGAAGCATGGCTCATTTTGCTCCGTAATATTCAATCATATGAATTTAGCTTAAACTATGGATTAGAAACGAATTTTAGGAGGAATGTGAAATGGAACAGCAATCGATAAAGCATAGAAATAATGATCAACTCAGGCCTCAGAAAATTGTTTATTATATATTGGGTGTTCTCGAAGTTTTATTGGCCTTTCGATTAGTCTTTAAACTCCTTGGAGCTAATCCGGCTAGCCCTTTTGTGTCTTTGATCTATACCTTGACGCAAATTTTTCTTTATCCCTTTATGGGAATCTTTCCTACGGCAGTAACCAAGGGAATTGAAGCTCAAGCGATTCTTGAACCGACAACCCTTATCGCAATGATTGTCTATGCTGTGATTGCCTGGGGAATTGTTAAATTGATAGGGATTATGAAGGAAAATGCGGCTTAAATCACGAAATTTCACGTTATCCTATAATCTTGGGTTTTATTTTGAGGGGTGAGGATTTGTCCTTAATCGATGAAGAATTAGAAAAACTAAAAAGCTATACGGCTTCTGTCCATAGACCTATAGATTTTAAAGACTTTTGGCAGAAAGCGCTTCAGGAGGATTTTCAGCTGACGGCCCAGTTAGAGCTTGAACGCATATCATATCCCTTAACCCAGGTCGAAGTGTTTAAGGCTTCATTGTGCGCTAGTGACGGAGTGATGCTCAAGGGATATTATCTCCGTCCCGCTTCGGTAAACATCTATCCCGCCTTAGTAAGATTTCATGGCTATTCGGGGAACCGCGGTCAGATTTCAGAACTTCTTTTCTGGGCGTTGCAAGGGTATGCCATTCTGGGATTAGATGTCCGAGGACAATGCGGAGAAACACCGGATGGACGGATCTACCCACAGGGTGGATTTTCCGGATGGATGACGTTAGGAATTGATTCTCCAAATCATCATTATTTTCGATACGTGTATCTGGATGCAGTACGCGCAATTGTCGCTTTAAGCAAGCAACCTGAGGTCGACTCCGAGCGGCTGGGTGTGTTTGGAAAAAGCCAAGGGGGCGGACTAGCGGTGATTTCGGCGGGTCTAATCAATGGGTTGGGCGAAGAAGTAGGATTACAAACAAAGGTCAAGGTTATTAGTGCTGCGATTCCTTTTTTAGCCGATTTCAGAGGATCTTTTAAAATGCAGAGAGATGGAGAAGGTCCCATAGCGGAGCTCTCATGGTATTTCCGCCTTTCTGACCCGGAGCACAAGCATGAAGAAGACGTATTTAAAGTACTCGATTACTTTGACACCGTGAATTTTGCACCTTGGGTCGGCGAAGCAGGTAAAAAGGGTTTCGTCTCGAAGAGTTTGGTTTCTATGGGGTTAAAAGATACAGCTTGTCCGCCCCCAACGGTCTATGCACTTTATCAGGCGTTGAGCGGAGAAAAGAAATTATTAGTTTATCCGGAATACGGGCATGAGTCCCCGGATGAGTTTGTGGACCGACAGCTTGAGTTTTTGGCGAGGGAGTTGCGCTAATCCTCCATTTCGCGGAAACCTACTATTCTAGTCTCTCTGTTTTGACATCCAGTAATTCTAAAATAAAGATAAACAAGGGTACTCCAAAGAGAAGCCCCCAAATTCCAAAGAAATGTTCAGAGATAATAAGAATAACAAAGGTAAGAAAAACGGGAATCTTAGTCTTCATGCTCATAAGTTTAGGGTTTAGAATATAGCTTTCCAAAGCATGAAGGACAAGAATAAGCCCAATGACATAAACAATTTTGACAAAGCCCCCGAGATTATATGCGACAATACTCAAGGGGATAAATGAAATGATGACTCCGGCTACAGGAATAAGCCCCAGCACAAAGATCATAAAACCTAGTCCTACAACTTGGGGGAATCCTAAAAAGAAGAGAAAGATGACCGAAAGAATTGAATTGATAAAGGAAATCAGGATTTGTACTTGCATGACTTTCCCAAAGGAATTGAGAAAAGACGCTCCAATTCTCTCATAAAATTTAATGGCAAAATGGAGGCGGCTCTGTTCAAGATTATGAACGAATTTGAGCAAGGATTCTTTTTCCAGGATGAAAAAGAGACTTAGAATTAAGGCGATAAACAGATTTAAGCTAAATGACCAGATGCTGCTAGCCGTGTGGAGAAGGAGAGTGCCTCCGTCTTTACTATAGGATTGAAATGCAGATTGGGCCATATTGATTATTCGGGGATCAAATTTCCCCGGGTAATTGTCTATCTTAAAATTGCTGAGTTGCATCCCAATCGAAACTAATTCCCTAATTAAAACCGGAATATATCGTGATAAGAGTAGGCTCACGGTAACAATAGCTAGTAAATACAGGGACAGAGTAATTTCGGTTCTGTTTATATTTAGACTTTTCATCTTCTGGAAGAAATAATTTTGAATACTATAAAAGACAAATGAAAATAGAAAGGTTAACAAGACTAAATTAACCATATCCTTTAACAGATACGCAATGGCGAACAGGATTCCAATGGATATTAACCCTTCTAGAGTATCTTCACTTTTTATTTTGTTTAAAAACATTATTCGTCTCCCTACGCCCTTTTTCGATTGATTATACCATAATAATAGCTTAATTTTGTGTTTAGCGTTAACATTTAATGATGTATTTATGAAGATTATTACTGGAAAGATACCAGCGGTTTGGCATGATCTTTGCAATAGGTTAATAATACTTATACGCTTAGAACACAAAGGAAAAGAAATGGGTGATTAAAGGAGGAGAGTGAGGAATGGATCTGTCACAACGTTATTCACGAAACCGGCAAACAATCTCTGAAAAAGATCAATTAAAGCTTGCGTCCTCAACTGTGGCCATTATCGGATGTGGTGGGCTGGGTGGCTATATCGCTGAGGAGCTGACGCGTTTAGGAGTGGGACATCTCATTCTTATTGATGCGGATCGCTTGGAGGTCAGTAATTTAAATCGTCAAATTATGGCGACCGAGCTGAATCTTGGGGAATGGAAAATTGAGGCTGCTCAAAAACGATTATACAGTATTAATTCAGAAATAAAGGTTGACCTAGTGAAAGAATGGTTTGATGAAAATAATGGCGCAGATCTGTTACGTGAGGTAGATCTCGTTTGTGACGCTTTAGACTCGTTACCTGCTCGAGTCGCTTTGGAACGAGTATGTCATAAAATGAATATTCCTTTGGTTTTTGCAAGTATTGCAGGGTGGTACGGACTCTTGGGTGTGAGTCTTCCGGGAGATTATAGTGTAGCTCAGCTTTTTAGCCGTGGAGGAGAACGAGGCATTGAAAGGACGTTGGGAAACCCCGCTTTTACACCCGCGGTTCTGGCGAGTCTTAGTGTCGCTGAAGCAGTAAAAATTTTAATGGGGCTTCCGCTTTCTTTACGCCACGCCTGGTTACAGGTTGATCTGCTGTCCATGGAATTTGAACGGTTTGAAATGACAATTTGAAAGAGAGAGGGTTATAAACTTCAGCCCCCTGCAGAAAGAAATCGAAACCGGAAAGCTTGAACCATATGTAAAACAGCTTCCTCATCCGCTTCAAAGGTGATATGGACGACAGGAAGACGAATCGAACCTAAATTGATGGCTTGTTCCGCACCCAGATGAATTTTCCAGTTAGGCCCTTGAATATGCTCTGAAGAAGTTAGATTTCCTCCCAAGGCTAGAAAGTAATCAAGAAAGAGCTGACGTTTTATTCCGCGCATTTCAAGGGTTTGCGTATAGTGATACATTCTAACCTCCCTATTATTTTCCTCATAACTTGAAACGTTTTCTCATCTCATGATATGATTATGCCATAAAATTGCTATGATTAGGTGTCATCGTGGAAGAATGGAGGACTATTCAATGGAAGCGGATATGGATAATCAGAATCAGACGCAAATTCCGGTGGTATCGGTGGTCGGGAAATCGGATGTGGGGAAAACAACGTTACTTGAGAAGCTTTTGAAAGAATCTAAACGGAGAGGGTGGCGGGTAGCCACTGTAAAGCACGATGTGCATGGCTTTGATATGGACAAGCCTGGTAAGGATACTTGGCGGCATGCTCAGGCGGGTGCAGATATGGTTGTTATTTCATCTCCAAATAAAATTGCAATTTTAGAAAGTGTAGATGAAGATAAGTCTTTAGATGAAGTTCTCAGTCGAGTCCGTGGAGTAGATCTTATTTTTACAGAAGGCTATCGGCGAGCGAATAAGGCAAAGATAGAGATTTTCCGTTCTGAAGTGTATCAAGAACTGCTTTGCGAGCCGGAAGAGCTCATGGCGATCGCAGCCGATGTTCAACTCAATAACGGAGTTCCATGTTATGGGTTAGATGATGCTAAAGGACTTTGTGATTTAATTGCAGAAAAGTTCAACTTAAGATAATCTATCAAAAGCCAAGCTCCACACCACTTTGTTCTTGAAGTGATGTGGAGCTTGGCTTTTGATGACTCATTCTTAACTATATATTAATATTCATTTCTTTGATCTTGCGGTATAACGTATTTCGCCCAATGCCTAAGATTCGGGCTGCGGGCGCGATTTTGCCCTGGGTTTGGGCGAGTGCATCAATGATCGTTTGTCTGGTTTGTTGAAACAGGAGAGCATGGGTTTCACAGGGTTCGGACTCAGTGAGGGAAAGGGTTCTTAATTCCAGGGGCAAATCGTTGAGCGATAATATCGGTGTATTTGCTAGAGCAACCATGCCCTCAATACAGTTCTCTAATTCGCGAACATTCCCAGGCCAGGAATGGGCAAATAAATAGGGGTAAACCTCTTCCTCAACTTCTAAAAGGGGCCGGCCAAGCAATGCACAAGACTTTTGGATGAAATAGGGCACGAGTTCACGAATATCTTCAAGACGTTCACGAAGCGGGGGTAGTTCAATGGAAATCACCTTGAGGCGATAGTACAGATCAAGGCGGAATGTTTGGTTGTCAACCATGGTATTGAGGTCTTTGTGTGAGGCAACGATAACGCGGACATCAATCTTATGTGTTTTTGTATCGCCAATCCGGGTAACTTCCTTTTCCTGGAGTACCCGAAGTAGAGCAACTTGTGCGGTAAGTGGCATATCGCCAATTTCGTCTAAGAAAATTGTGCCTTGGTTAGCAAGTTCAAATTTGCCAAGCTGTCCACCTCGGCGAGCTCCAGTAAAGGCGCCGTCTACATAACCAAATAGTTCGCTTTCCAGGAGGGAACCCGGTAAGGCCGCACAGTTCAGGGCGACAAAAGGCCCTTGTTTATGAGGACTCAGTTTATGAATCATTTGGGCAATGATTTCTTTACCCGTCCCACTCTCGCCTTGAAGAAGAATTGAAGAATGGGTTAAGGCTGCCCTTTGGACCTTTTCTAGAATCTGACGAGACACTGAACCACTTCCAACCCATCCTGCAGCAAAATGCTCTGGGTTAAAGTTTAACTGCACAGTGCCAACTGCACCTAAAGATTTCCCTGATTCATCGGTTATTGGTTTGAGCTTAGAGATGATCTCGTTACCTGCTGAGTTTTTAGATTGAAAATCTAATTCCTTTTGATTCAGAATCCAGCCCTTTGGGGTGCTAAAGACCTCTTTGACCTGCTTGCCAATCACGTCTTCACGTTTTCGACCGAGCAGAGAAGCGCCAATAGGGTTAATGTCGGTAATGATTCCAGAGTAATTAATGGAGATAAATCCTTGCTGGAGTAATTCAATTGCTAACTTCGCGCCTTGCTGATAGAAGCTGAGTTGGCGATTAATATCTAGAGAACGCAAATTTTGCTCAATCATTTTTGCTCCCAGCATGGCGATTTCCAAAATGCGTTCTTGGTTGTTTCCAAATTCGCCACTAATATCGATGACGCCAAGGGTATCCCCTTGTATTCCTGTGATGGGGGCAGCGCAACAGGTTAGAAAATGATTTTCTTTAACATAATGTTCCCAGCCGGAGATGGAGATAGGGATATTTTCCGTAAGTGCTGTACCAATCGCGTTCGTGCCCTTCACGTCTTCACGCCAATTTACTCCCGGGGATAAATGGATCCTTTCCGCTTTGTTGACAAAAGGGCCATCTCCTTTGGCTTCAAGAATAAACCCTTTCTTGTCACTAAGAAGGACATGATAATTCGAGGTTACTAGAAGTTGAAAAATATAAGGTAATACCGGTTCAGCGGCACGAATTAAGTCCTCTTGGGAATCTCGCAGTTCACGTAAGTGAGGCGTTGATAGAATCATATTTTGAGAGATATGTGAGCGATTAACGTTATAGTTCAGACTTCGTTGCCAAGAGCGATAAATAACGGGAGTGACGTCAGTTTCAATTAGTTTACCGTTAAGAAACTTGTCCCAATGTTCACTCATAACATATTCTCCTTATCAAAATCCGACCTATAGCTCTTATTCTATAAAGTCAGAATATCACAATCATTTGAGTGAAACAACATCCTAATTTAGCATAATTCATGATTATTAAGACAAGTGTTCCAAAAAAGAGCATAACGATACAGTTAACTGTATCGGGAAAGGACAACCTGAATAAAGAAAAGAAGGGTAAGAACCGCTAGATCCAATTGTTTATATTGGCATAATTTTTGCAATATATAAAAATAACACTGAAGAAGTTTAAAGAGCTAAAAGGAGGAAAAGAAATGGGCGGTTATACCGGGAAAATTTTACGGATCAATTTAACGGATAGAACGAGTAATACTGAAACTTTAAATCTAGAAATGGCTAAAAAGTACTTGGGTGGGCGCGGTCTCGCTGGTAAAATGTATACGGATGAAGTGGCAACGGATGTGGATCCCTTTTCACCTGATAATAAACTATTTATTGCTACAGGTGCACTGACGGGAACGAATGCACCGACCTCGGGTCGTTTTATGGTGGTAACAAAATCCCCTCTTAATAGTACGTTAGCTTCCTCGAATTCCGGAGGATTTTGGGGACCCCAACTTAAGTTTGCAGGATACGATATGCTCATCTTAGAAGGGGCAGCATCTACTCCTGTTTATATCTCCATTAAAGATGATCAGGTGGAGATTAAGGAAGCTGACCATCTTTGGGGAAAAGATGTTTATGAAACTTCAGCGCTTCTCAAGCAAGAGTTCGGAGATGATCAAGCGAAAGTCTTAACAATCGGTCCTGCCGGTGAGAAGCTATCCTATATGGCTGCAGTCATGAATGACCTTTATCGCGCAGCAGGACGTAATGGCGTCGGTGCTGTTATGGGATCCAAAAAGGTTAAAGGAATCATCGTCCGGGGTACAGGAAAAGTGGAAAATGCAGATCCTGAGGGTATGAAAGCCGTTCTTACTGATGTATTGAAGAAAATTCGGGAAAATGGAGTTACAGGCCAGGGATTGCCTACCTATGGAAGTGCCATCTTGGTTAATATTATTAATGAAAATGGGGTTTATCCTGTTAACAATTTCCAAGAATCGTATGATGAGGATGCTGATAAAATTAGTGGTGAGACAATGACGGATAAGCATCTCATTAAAAAACATCCATGTTATCGTTGTCCCATTGCTTGTGGACGTTATTGTAAATGGGATGAAGGTGAAGGAGAAGGCGAAGGCGCGGGTCCTGAGTATGAAACGGTATGGGTTTTTGGTTCGGACTGTGGAATTCATGACTATGATGCCATTCATCAAGCGAATGACCTTTGTAATAAGTATGGATTAGATACCATTTCTGTAGGGGGAACGATTGCAGCCGGAATGGAGTTATTTCAACGGGGATATATCAAACCTGAGGAGTTGGGTGGAACTCCTTTAGAGTTCGGAAATGTGGCAGGAATGGTTGAGTGGGTTCGGAAAATCGCTTTTGCGGAAGGTTTAGGCGCCAAAATGGCCTTAGGTTCTTATCGCTTTGCTGAAAGCTATGGTGCTCCCGAGCTATCGATGTCAGTTAAAAAACAGGAGCTTCCGGCATATGATCCACGCGGTGTACAAGGGCAAGGATTAGCGTATGCAACGAATAATCGTGGGGGATGCCATGTCCGCGCATATATGATTTCGCCGGAGATCCTTGGGCTTCCTGAAAAAATTGATCGTTTCGCGATTGAGGGAAAAGCAGCTTGGGCCAAGATTTTTCAGGATCTTACTGGAGTCATTGATTCAATTGGTCTTTGTCTCTTCTCTTCCTTTGCCCTGGGGCTATCGGAATATACCCAACTTGTTAATGCTGTGACAGGGTTCGGTTATTCTGAAGAAGAGCTTCTGCAATGTGGAGAACGAATTTGGAATAACGAACGCCTTCATAATTTGCGTGTGGGTTATACGAAAGCAGATGACAGTCTACCCAAACGGTTACTTGATGATCCGATTGTAGATGGACCTTCCAAGGGACAGGTTAATAGACTCGAAGAACTCTTGCCGGAGTATTATAGTGTTCGCGGGTGGGATGAAGAGGGAGTGCCTACTCCTGAGCATCTCAGTGCCTTGAACATGTAATATTTTTGTGAAAATTGGTTAAAATTTATTGGAGAAGTAAAAGAAAGAGACCTTACGAGGTCTCTTCTTTTAAAGGAGAAACTGTTCATGAATGTGAAAATTAAGCTCTTTGCAACGTTTCGAGAGGGACGATTTAAGGTGGAAGAGCGAGAATTCCCGGAAGAAAGTCAGGTCGGGGATGTTTTGCAATCCCTAGGAATAGCTCCGGAAGAAGTGGCTATTTGTTTAGTAAACGGACGGGATGCAAAGGAAGATCGTATCTTGGAAGAGGGGGATACCCTTTCGCTTTTCCCACCAGTCGGAGGAGGATAATGAACTCACAAGTTTTCTTTATCATCTGCGTCTCTAGGATAATGCGTTAGGAGATAATTTAATCGAGCAGATGAAAGGTGTATTGAATATGGGAAGTCGTAGTGAATTATTTAAGGTTAAAACTTTAGCGGAGGTAGCTGAGACCCTGAAACCGTATGTTCAGTCCTTTTATGAACGAAGCGAAGAAGTTTCGTTAACGGAGTCTTTCGGCCGAATCTTAGCTAAGGATATTAAAGTGACTGCTCCTGTACCCCATTATCGTAAATCAACGGTGGATGGCTTAGCTGTACGAGCAAGTGATACATTTGGTGCCAGTGAGAGTATGCCTGCTCTCATACAGTGCCTGGGAGAGGTCTACATGGGAATTGCTCCCGTGGAATCGCTCAAACCGGGTGAAGGAATGCTTATTCCAACGGGAGGAATGCTTCCTGAGGGTGCAGATGCTGTTGTTATGGTTGAGCATTTAGAAGATTTCGGACAGGGACTTTATGGAGTAGGCAAGCCGATCGCTCCGGCGGAGAATTTGATTGATATTGGGGAAGATTTGAGTGAAGGAGAAGTTATTATCTCTCGGTTTACGAAAATTCGCCCACAGGAGATGGGGTTACTCGCTTCTCAAGGCGTAATTTTCGTCCCTGTTCTTCCTCGTTTTAAGGTTGGAATTATGTCTACAGGAGATGAGATTATATCCCCTGAGGTCAATCCAGCTCCCGCTGAGTCTCGAGATATCAATGGGTATACTTTGTTAGGTCAGGCCTTAGAGGCGGGTGCCGAGGCAAAGTATTATGGAATCGTGAAGGATGATGCTGAGGAATTACGGCAAATGCTTCAAAAGATGATAAAGGAAAATGATGTGGTCATCCTTTCCGGTGGTAGTTCGGTGGGAGTTCGTGATTTTTCAGCGCAACTTATTGAAGAACTGGGGAAACCAGGTTTGTTGTTCCATGGTTTAGCTCTTCGTCCGGGGAAACCCGCAATCGGTGGAGTCGTCGACGGAAAATTAATCTTTGGCTTACCTGGACATCCCGCTTCAGCTATGGTTGTGTTTGACTGCGTGGTTCGCCCGTGGCTGGATGTTTCCGTTTTGAGAAATCAAAGCTATCCTGAACCTGAGGGCACACTGACCCAAAACATCTACTCAGGGAGTGGACGAGAGGAATTCGTGCGTGTTCGTCTTTTACCTGACGGTAAAGATTGGCGAATTGAACCGATTCGCGGGAAATCAGGCCTGATTCGAACAATGGTACTCGCTGATGGAATTGTTCATATTGATTTAGATACCGAAGGAATCGAAGCTGGTAAACGCGTGAAGGTTCGCATTTTGCGTTAGGTCGAAACTCGGATATAAACCTGAGGAGGAAAAGGATAAGAGATGGAACGTCAGATTTATTTGGAGAATAAAGCCTGGCAAGAGGCGTTAGAACTGATGATGGGAAGGCTCGCATATACATGCTTTCCAGAGAATGAGAAAGTTGATGTGCGGAAGGCATTAAACCGGGTCACGGGTGAAACAGTGAGAGCGAATCGGAGTTCACCTCATTATCCTGCTTCAGCTATGGATGGTTATGCGATTCGTGCGAAAGATACGTTTGGAATATCTGAACGCGAACCGCGTTGGCTTAAATGGGAAAGTGAAGCCATTCAGGTCGATACCGGAGATCCACTTCCAGCTGACATGGATACGGTTGTCATGTTGGAAGAAGTATTGGAACAAGGTGAACAAGGAATTCTTCTTCAAAATTCCGTTGTTCCCTGGGATAATGTGCGCTCTGTAGGCGAAGATATTGTTGAAGGTGAAGTATTACTTCCCGTGAATCACCGAATTCGTCCTCAAGACCAAGGAGCATTGATCGCAGCTGGAGTTTTGGAGGTAACCGTGCGACGGAAGCCTCGTGTCGGGATTCTTCCCACCGGTGATGAAATTCGCAGTCCAGGGACCCCTCTTGAGGTGGGGGATATTGTGGATAGTAACTCGACTGTCCTTACTTCTCTCGTTGAGGAATGGGGAGGCGTGGGCACGATTTGGCCAATCACCGCTGATCGCCCTGAAAAATTGGAAAATGCCTTGCTGGAAATGGCGGAGTCTCAGGATATTTTAGTCTTCATTGCAGGGTCTTCACAAGGACGGGATGATTATACCTCTCGGATCATTGACAAATATGGGGCAGTTTATCTTCATGGGGTAGCGATTAAGCCCGGAAAACCTGTTATTTTGGGAGAAGTCCATGGCAAACCTGCGATTGGAATTCCTGGTTATCCCGTATCAGCCTTTATTACGGCTCAGCTTTTCCTTGAGCCTTGGGTTAAGTATTTACTTGGGTTCATAAAGAAAACCCCTTTGACCTTAGATGTTGTTGTGACTAAGAAGGTGTTTTCCAGCCTTGGCAGTGAGGAATTCGTGCGTGTTAAGGTGGGTAAAGTTGGAGAGCGTTGGATAGCAACACCCCTTAATCGCGGAGCGGGCGTAACGATGAGTCTTGTTCGTGCTGATGGTATCCTTCGTGTTCCTCGTTTGCAGGAAGGGTATCATGAAGGAGAGACGGTTCCTGTCGAGCTTTTGCGGCCGGTGGAGGAACTTGGAGAAACCCTTGTTTGCATTGGATCTCATGATTTAGCGATTGATATTTTAAGCAGTTATCTTAAAGCTCGAGGCAAAAATGAATCGATTGCCTCAGCCCATGTTGGTAGTTTGGGTGGAATTTTGGCGCTGCGTAAGGGAGAAGCGCATTTTGCGGGTATCCATCTTCTCGATCCGGAGACTGGGGATTATAACCGTTCTTACCTTGAACGGCTTTTACCCGGGCGGGATATTGTCTTAATGAATTTGGTTTATCGTACTCAGGGTTTGATGGTTGCCAAAGGGAATCCGCTAAATCTTACAAAGTTAGAAGATTTGGCTCGCTCGGGAATACGCTTCATCAATCGTCAGGGGGGTTCTGGAACGCGAGTGCTTCTTGACTATTTGTTGAATCAAAAAGGAATCTCCAAGGAAGACATTCTCGGTTATGAGCGGGAAGAATTTACTCACCTTAACGTTGCCGTCGGGGTGGCTTCAGGGTCTGCTGATGTTGGTTTAGGAATCCAGAGTGCAGCTCAATCGTTGGGGCTTGATTTCGTTCCAATTGGAGAAGAGCGCTATGATCTTGCCATCCCGGCGGAATATCTTGAAGATTTAAAAATGCAAGCGCTGATTTCAATTGTTCATAATGATGCTTTTAAAGAAGAAGTATTGAGTCTCGGTGGATATGATGTCCGAGATATGGGAAAATTTATTCGATGAGAAGATAAAACTTAAGAAAGGAGGTACTTATCAAACGTGATAAGTACCTCCTTTCTTAAGCTTTTGGGCGTTCCAATTTGGAGCAGTGTTCAGATACGAATGTTCAAGTCTAGAACAAATTTTTAGGATATGATTTAAAGGACGTTGTACTAAAAAGTACGAAAACTGATTTATCTGAGTTTTTATAATATAAGATTATTTCTAATTATTTTTATAATTGGCATACTATTTGCAATAATATTAGGCTAAACACTCTATAAAAAAGATTGAGGAGGAAATATTATGAGCGTTGTTCATCAAGTCTATGGGTATTTTATGCCAACGGTTAACCTTATGGGAGCGGGCGCTGTCCAAGAAGCAGGAAAACAAGCGAAGATTTTAGGTGGAAAAGTTGCTCTTTTAGTGACAGATGATTACCTAAACAAAGCAGGGATGGCAAAGCAAATCGCGGATATTATCGAAGCAGAAGGAGTTAAGGTTGTCATCTACCCTGGAGCGGAACCTAATCCAACAGATAAAAATGTTCATGATGGAGTTGCGGTCTTCATAAAGGAAGGTTGTAATATGATTGTCTCCCTAGGTGGAGGTTCTTCTCACGATTGTGCAAAGGGAATTGGACTCGTTACAGGAAATGGCGGCGAGATTCAAGATTATGAGGGAGTAGATCAATCCGAGAAGCCTATGGTGCCGATGATCGCAATCAATACAACGGCTGGGACAGCCAGCGAGATGACTCGTTTTTGTATTATTACGGATAGCTCGCGCCATATTAAAATGGCGATCGTTGATTGGCATACGACTCCAAACGTCTCCATCAACGACCCCTTGTTAATGATGGGAATGCCAGCTTCTTTAACGGCGGCGACAGGAATGGATGCGTTAACTCATGCCGTCGAAGCTTATGTTTCAACAGCAGCTACACCTGTTACGGATTCGGCGGCCTTGATGTCTATGAAACTCATCAGTAAGTACCTTCGGCGAGCAGTGGCCAATGGTAATGATTTCGAAGCACGGGATCAAATGGCCTACGCACAATTTATGGCTGGAATGGCCTTTAATAATGCAAGCCTAGGGTATGTTCATGCGATGGCTCATCAATTGGGAGGATTTTATAATCTTCCTCATGGTGTATGCAATGCTATTCTTTTACCCCATGTCTCTCGTTATAACCTCATTGGTAATGTTGAGCGTTTTGTAGATATTGCGGAAGCATTGGGTGAAAACGTCCAAGGTTTGTCATCACGGGAAGCAGCTGAAAAGGCATTGACGGCGATTGCTACGTTGTCGAAGGATGTTAATATTCCGAGCGGTCTTACAGAGCTCGGTGTAAAAGAAGAAGATCTCAAATTGATGGCTGAAAATGCAATGAAAGATGCGTGCAGTTTGACAAATCCACGGCTGGCTAAATTAGAAGATGTTATTAAAATCTATAAAAATGCATTTTAAGGATTAAGTTTTTAGGGTAGAAAAAAGCGGACCGAAGTTTAAACTTCGGTCCGCTTTTGCACTCAGGAGCTGGATTGATCTGAGATTGAGTTTAACCTTCTGGTATTACGCCAATACGAAAGAAATTGATCCACCTCAGGGGTCTGAGGTGTTGCTAGAAGTGTAGCCGGTTCAGCATCTGCGACAATCTGTCCTTGAATTAGAATTAACGCTCTTTGGGTCAACCGTTCAATGTCTTCAAAATCGTGACTGACGATGACCGTCGTGACTTGGGTTGAATGAAATATCTTTACAAGATCGGTTCTTAAGCTTTCCTTGGTCGGAGCATCTAAAGCAGAGAACGGTTCGTCTAGAAAGAGAACGTTTGGATTTAAGACTAAAGCCCGCGCTAAACTGACCCGTTGGGCTTCTCCACCCGAAAGAGAGCGGGCAGGCTGTTTCGCAAGATGGACGATTCCAAATTGCTGAAGCCAATAATTAACGCGTTCCCGGATTTCGGATTTAGGAACAGAGCGGATTTTTAAGCCGATCGCAATATTTTCCCAAACACTGGTGTTGAGCAAAAGAGCGTCTTGAAAGGCAATGGCAATTTTGCGTCGGATCTCCAGGGGGGCTAACTTAGGGATTGTTTGTCCTTGAAACCACAGTTCACCAGAGGTTGGAGGTTCGAGAAAAGCGAGGATTTTAAGCAAGCTGCTTTTCCCTGACCCATTCGGACCGATGAGCCCAAGACATTCCCCTGGATGAAGCTCAAATTGAATATGTTCGAGAATAGCTTTCTCGTTTTTGTGCCAACACAGGTTTTGCGCTCTCAGCATCAATCTATGCTCCTTGATTTTTTTGCTGAAGATGAGTTAAAAAGAGGGTTACGAAATAGGACAGTAGACATAAAATAATGCTTAAGGCAATGGCAATATCAAAGTTTCCTTTGGAAACTTCAAGCACTGTCGCCGTTGTTAACACGCGGGTCTGGCCTTTGATGTTTCCCCCGACAGCCATTGAGGCCCCCACCTCAGAAACGACAGCTCCAAAACCGGCAATGATCGCTGCCATAATTGCAAACCGAACTTCTTTCAGGAGAAGCCAGAGATACTGTAGGCGAGTGGTACCGAGTGCTTTGATTTGGAGCCTGAGTTTCGGATCCGTTTGTTGTAGAGCGGCGCTGGTTAAGCCGATAACCAGCGGAGAAGCAATCACAGCTTGGGCAATGATGATTGCGATCGGGGTATACATAATATTTAAATAACCAAAAGGACCGGACCGCCAAAGAAAGATGGAGACCCAGAGCCCTACAACCACAGGGGGAAGTCCCATTCCTGCATTCACTAGACTTAAAATGAATTTGCGTCCTGGGAATTCTTTTAATGCAAGTATAATGCCTAGAGGAATGCCGATGAGAAGGCTGATGAGGGTTGCAGTTCCTGAGACTTTAAGAGTTAAGAAAGCGACTCCTAAAACCTCAGGATCACCAGTCGTAAGAAGGCGGAGGGCTTCAAGAATCCCTTGTCCGATCATTTCCATTGAATTTCCGCCCCTTCCCCCTTAATTATTTACCTACTTACCTAAATCCTCCATCTTTTTACCTGCATCAGGGAAGAAGAGGGATTGTCCAAATTTATCCTTACCAAAGTCACTGATGATTTTTTGGGTATCTGGTGCGACCATGAAATCAACGAAGGCCTTAGCTCCATCGGCATTTACTTTCGGGAATTTTTCAGGGTTGACTTGCATCACGTGATAAATATTAAGAAGGGAAGCATCACCTTGGAAGAGAATTTCAAGTTTTAGATTTTTTTGTGTGGAAAGATAGGTAGCGCGATCAGTAAACGTATAAGCTCCTTTATCTGAGGCAATCGTTAAAGTTTGTCCCATGCCAGTACCACTTTCTTGGTACCATTGTCCAGCAGGTTTGATGTTGGCTTTGGTCCAAATGGCTTTTTCCGCTTTGTCTGTCCCAGAATCATCACCGCGGGAGATAAAAGTAGATTGGCTAGCTGCAATGGCTTTATAAGCGTCCATTGAAGTCTTCGCTTCTTTGATCTTCGCAGGGTCATTGGCTGGTCCAACTAAAATAAAGTCATTATGCATGACGAGGTTATAATTAATTGCAGTTTGATTATCGACAAGTTTTTTTTCTGAACTTGGAGCGTGAACCAAGAGAACATCGGCTTCTCCTTTTTCACCCATGGTGAGAGCTGCACCTGTTCCAACAGCAACTGTTTTTACTTTATAACCGGTTTTCTTTTCGAATTCAGGGAGGAGAACATCCAATAGGCCGCTATCCTGTGTACTTGTCGTCGTCGCAAGAATTAAATCCGGATTGGCTGGAGTCGGGGTAGCGGCGGCTTGAGGTTGAGCAGGCTGACTTGTACCGCAACCAGTTAAAGCAAGCATGAGAATCATAAGGGTAACTAACAGGGTGGAGAAGGTTTTACGAGATGTAATCTTAGAAAACATAAATCTAACTCCTCTCTTATTGGGGTAATTTTTTATATCATTTACTTATTAGATATAAAACGTATTTATGAATGATTCTGTTGGGTTAGTTTTGATATAGAATTTTTCCTGTCAATGAGGTATCATACCCGACTTGACGCTCAATCGCGTTATGAAAGGCGGGAGATTTTAAAATCGTCAAGATGTGTTGCAAGGCTTCAGTTGGCATTTTTTCGGGTAAAAGGACAAGATCATAGCGCTCGTGAAAAAGCGGGATGAAATCGAGCCCCATTCGGTGTGCTGCAGATTGGACCCCGATGCCTACATCAGCTTGGTTATTAGCGACACAGCTCGCGATATCCATATGAGTATCTACTTCTTGAGTATATCCTTGAATTTCTGCGGGTGTAATTTTGGCCTTATTTAAGTAAGAATCCAACTTGAGCCGTGTCCCCGAGCCTTTTTGACGATTAACAAAACGTAAGCCCTTTTGAGTTAAATCTTCCCAGGACTTTAGTTTCCAAGGATTTCCGGGTTGGATAATAAATCCTTGGATGCGTTGAACCAAGTTGATGAGGGTGACGGGTTCACCGGGTATGACATAATGGATATAGGGAAGATTATATTCCTGAGTGTTTTCATCCCAAAGGTGGATTCCAGAAATTTGGGCTTGATTATGGTAAAGCGCCATTAGACCTTCCATGCTTCCTTTAAATTCTAAATGGAGTTCAAAGGGAGTAGAAGCATGCTTCCAGAAATCAGCAAAAAGCTCGACGACAGGATCATGGCTGCCGATAAAAACTAAATTATTCAAAGGCGTTTCGCTCTTGAAATTCGAAGTTGGGTTTATTGAGTTTGAATTTTGATCTGTTGGTGGTACTTGGTTCAAATCAGGATTTTCTGGTTCAAAAGTTTTAGTTGTTGGATTATTATTCTGATCACTTCGATGAAGGGAGTTGAATAACGTATCAGGATCTATTCTGATTTGTCGTCCAATTCGTTGTGCAGGAATTTCTCCGCGTTTAATTAATTCATAAATCGTATATTTGGAAACTTTAAGGAGTTGAGCGGCTTCTTCAACCGTAAGCGGAGAAGAACTTTCCATGAAATAATCCCCTTTCGTTCAGACATTTTAAGCTTAAAGCAGAATTGGGAAATAATCAAGAGAAATGTGGGAAAATCATGAGCTTTAGTATGATGTAGTTGTGTTTGATGAGAACTAATATGACTCCATAATGTTAAGCTGAGTTGGAGTTGAGTAATATAAAGTTCATGGAAAGTTCACTTTTTCCTCATAGTCTTACCACATCTCTCCGTTATTCTATAGATACAATCTTTTTCCAAAAACCCTCCTTCCTATTATACCTCCTTAGGCATAACTGCTTAGGGGGGATTTATTTTTATAAGGGTGTGCAAGATAAGAGATTTAGCAAGAGGATTTTAAGCGTGTGTAGAGAATTTAAAATTTAGATAGAGAATCAATTGAGAAGAGCTTAGATTTAGGAGGAGAGAAAAAGATGGAATTTTTAGAGATCGTACAAAAGAGAAGAAGTTTGCGTTCATATGCATCCACTCCGGTGAAACCGGAAAAGTTAAACTACGTTCTGGAGTGCGCCCGGTTGGCTCCCTCCTGGAAGAACCTGCAGTGCTGGCGGTTTATTATTGTTAAGGACCTGGAAACGCGTCAAGCTCTAGCGGAAACGATGACGGAAGCGAATCCTGGCCGAAAAGTGCTTGTGCAAGCACCCATTGCAATTGTTCTTTGTGCCGTACCTAGTGAGTCAGAGGTATGGGAAGATAAGGATTTCATGATGCTTGATGCAGGTTTGGCCATGGAACATCTCGTATTAGCAGCTACTGAGCAAGGGTTGGGAACCTGCTGGGAAGGGTGGTTCCATGAGGATAAGGCGCGTGAGGCTCTCAACATCCCTGAAGATGTGCGTGTGGTTGCATTTACACCGCTAGGATATGCGAGTGAAGAGAGAAGACCTCGGCCACGGAAAAGCATCGATGAAATTGTTTTTTATGAAAAATGGAAATAGCCACATCACTTAATATACAGGGAACAGTTATCCCTTATGAAGAACGTAAGAATTCTCGTTCAAAACGTTTGAGCCTTCGCATTGGACGAGACAAGGTGAGGGTAACCGCACCCTGCAAAGCGACTAAACGAGAAATTCGAGAATTTGTCGAAGCTAATCAGGACTGGATACTAGCTCACTGGGTAAAAATTCAGGAGGAGTTACTCAATATTCCTAAACGGCAATATCAGGATGGAGAGGCTTTATCCGTCTTAGGTCAGAGTCTTGAACTTAAGATCATGAAAACAAATCAGAAAACGATGAGGCTGCGTTATCTTAAGGAAGAGAAAAAAATCGAGATTCGGTTACCTGAAGGGATTGCCCTAGAAAATCAAAACGAAGCAACTCGGGAAATCTTAGGTCAGTGGTTGAAGCGAAAAGCTCGTGAAGTTTTCCAGACTAAATTAGATCAAGTAAGTGCTCAAATGGGTGTAAGTTATAAGGCATTTCGGCTCAAGGAACAGAAAACACGATGGGGAAGTTGCTCCAGTAAAGGGAACATCAATTTAAATTGGCGAGTCATCCTAGCGCCAGAGCAGGTCATAGATTATCTGATCATACATGAGTTAGCTCATTTGAAGCATATGAACCACTCCCCCTCTTTTTGGGACGTTGTGGGTCAATATTGCTCAGACTATGATGTTTGCCGCCATTGGTTAAAGGTGAATGGAGATAGGCTCACACTTTAAGCGCAAATGAGTAACGTAAGATGGGAAAACTTGGAACAAGATAGGAAGAGGAACGTGGACCATCAATATTCGTTGGGCGATCTTTTAAATGATATAGGTGTACCTATCACAAAAGGAGATTATGTAGAACATACCAGCAAACCGGGTGTGCCTTTGCTTGTTGTGCGGGGGCCTTACCCTTCAAAGCTGGGTAATCTCTGCCTTGATGTACGTGAGCCTAAGGCAAAAAAAGCGTCAAGGGTACAGTTAGAAAATGTGTACAGAGTTTGATCCGTTCAAAGGAGTATATATGGCAAGCGAATACTCGTATCTTGTAACGACTCAAGGGGTAAAGGTCTTTTATTGTGAGGAACATCCCGATCAAGAAAAGGGAATAGTTATTATTAGCCACGGGTATGCGGAGCATTCTGGATATTATCTGGGCTTAATGCAGTTTTTGGTAGAGCACGGCTATGGGGTCTATGCTTTAGATCATCGTGGACATGGTCACTCCGAGGAAGAACGGGGGCATCTTGAGCAATTTGAGTTTTTCTTAGAGGATTTAGATGCTGTGGTGAACTTTATTCACGAGAAGCATCCTATGCTTCCCCTTTATATGTTTGGTCACAGCCTGGGAGGCCTCATTGCGTTCCATTATGGAATTTTATACCCCGAGAAACTGGAGGGACAGATTTTTACGGGTGCGGCGGTTGGGAAACCCGTGGGAACTGCGATGATCCCCGATTTTTTATTCGAATTCCTCAATAAATACTTCCATCGATATAAGATTTATCAGGTCCTTTCCCAGCGAGCGACCCGTAATCTCGAAGTTCAAAAACATTCGAAGTCGGATCCGCTGCTCCTTGAATATGCTACTGTGGGCTTTTACTATGAGTTTATCTATCGCGGAGTTAACGCGGCTAAACGGAAAGTAGAAAACTATCGGTTACCCTGCCTTTTCTTACATGGACGAGCTGATCGAATTATTCCTTATCAGTCTTCAGCATATATTTTTGACCGGATTTCCTCAGAAGATAAAGAGCTTAAGTTTTACGATGGACTCTATCATGAGCTGATTCAAGAACCCGAGCGAGAAATTGTTTGGAAGGATATTTTGAATTGGCTTGAGAATAGAGTATGGCGAAATATTAGTTAAAAAGCATGAACCTGGTTTATACATTTAGACCAGGTTCATGCTTTTTTCGACCTTATAGAGAAAGAAACAGTGAGTTGCTATTTTTGCGAGTCCTTCTTTTTCCCATTGCCTGAGTTAAACCAGGAATCGAAGGAATTCGAGTCAAGACCGAAGCGTTTGAAGAGACGATCTTTCCAATTCTGTGAGGGTGTTTTCTCGGAATTTTTATCATTTTTATTTTTGCTATTATTCTTTTGATCTCCAAAGGAGTCAAATGGGTTGGATTGCCAAGGGTCTGTATACCCTAAGGGGACTTCAAAGTTTGTTATGGGAGCAGTCTTCAAGGCTTTAGAGAGTACTTCGCGGAAAACACTAGCTGGCTCAGTTCCTCCAGAGGTTGAGAGATAATGGTTGCGGTCGGTTTTATCATAGCCCATCCAAATGGCGGCGGTAAGTTCAGGGGTATAACCCACGAACCAGACATCTTTAGAACCCTTTGTAATTCCAGAGAATTCTTGAGTGTGGGGAAGTTCTACGGAACCTGTTTTACCTGCAGTAGGTCGTCCTATTTCGGCATTTTTACCCGTTCCATTATCGACGACGTTTTCTAAAAGCTGGGTCATGGTATAGGCGTTTTGAGGACTGGTCACTTGCACTGATTCCGGTTCCATTTGAGCAAAGACATAACCCTCTTCAGAGGTGATTTTAGTAATTGCATAGGCTTTATTCATCGTGCCGAGATTGGCGAACGTTCCGTAAGCTTGAGCCATTTGTAAGGGAGAAACTCCGTCCGATATTCCACCAAGCGCAAGACTCAATGTCTTGTCTTTCTCTGTGAGAGGAAGGCCTGCCTTTTGACCAAAGGACAGGCCTGTATCCAAGCCAATTTCGTTTAAAAGCCAGACTGCAGGGATGTTCCAAGAATATTGAAGAGCTTCCTCCATGGTCACTTCGCCCCGGTTTTGATAATCATAGTCCTGAGGGGTGTAACCATTGATGCTGAGGGGCCCGTCATAGAGTTGAGAGAAGGGCGTATACCCTTTCTCCAGGGCTGGACCGTATACGGTTAAGGGTTTAATTGCGGAACCTGGTTGCCGTTTAAGTTGAGTGGCATGGTTAAAGGAACGAAACGCGCTTTCCCCACGGTAACCGACGAGTCCTCGTATTCCTCCAGTATGCTGATCAAGAATCGCTATCCCACTTTGGACGCTTTGATCTGATTTCCCAGAAGGAAAGTACTGGTCATTTTTATACACTGTCTCTGCTGCGAGTTGAACCTTTGGATCCATTGCAGTATAAATTTGCAACCCGCCGGTTAGAAGCTGATCTTCAGTAAAACCGTAGCGTGAGATCGCTTCCTCAATCACACAATCGACATAGGGAGCAAATTTTCCAGAGAGATTATTGAGTGATCCTTTACGGAGGGTAATCGGAGCAGAGCGTGCCCGTTGATATTCAGCGTCAGTGATATTGCCTTGGTCGTTCATTAAAGAAAGGACTAGGTTGCGACGTTCAAGGGCTTTTTCTTTATCGTTTAGTGGAGAATAGATGCTCGGAGCCTGAGGTAGTCCTGCGAGCAGAGCTGACTCTTCCAAGTTGAGGCCTTCAACGTTTTTCCCAAAATAATACCGAGCAGCGTTTTGAATTCCCCACTGGCCTTCCCCAAAATAAATTTGATTAAGGTATTCTTCAAGGATTTGATCTTTGCTCAAGGTGAGTTCGATTTTAAGGGCATAAGCGGCTTCGGTAATCTTTCTGCTGATCGTTTTATCCGAAGGTAAAAAGAGGTTTTTGGCTAGTTGCTGGGTAATCGTACTTCCCCCTTCGGAAAAATCACCCGTTTGTAAATCACGGGACAAAGCGCGCATGATTGACCAAAGATCAACTCCATTGTGTTCATAAAAACGTCGATCCTCTGTATCAATGACTGCGTCACGCAGCGTTTGCGGAACTTTTTCAAGCGAAACGGGGTCAATTTTTGAGGAAGAGAGTTCAGAAACCTTATCCCCATTTTGATCATAAATATAGGTCGGTCGAGCCAGTGGACTTTGGAGTTTGCTGACATCTAAAGACAACATCCATAAAGTGAAGGAACTGGAACCGAGGATAAAAAGAAGGAGGACAATTAATGAGAACCCTTTCCAAAACTTTGGCTTTCGCCAAAACTGAGAGGAATAAATTGGATGGGTGATTCGCCTCAGAAAGGCTTTAATATCCTCTAGCAAACTTTTCAAGGGTTAACCTCCTTTGATTGATTACAGTAATTATACGGTTAGATATCCTGCCTTATGGGGGTGGGGACTTGATAGAGGACTGATTTTTCACCGATGAGTTGAATTCCGTGGACAGGGATGAAACCACTTAACTGAGTTTGAGAGGCCTCTATGACACTCAGGCTGAGGTGAGCGAGTGGGAGTTTTCTGCATTCTTCTATTGTGAAGAAACCGATTTGACTCACTTCTTCGAGCTCAGGTTGTAATTCACCCGCGATGTAGCGGAGAATAAAAACCATATATAAGTCATGTTTATTCCCAGGACGGTCGCGCAAGGCAATTAGGGAAACAGGTTCTGTTTCGAGTCCCGTTTCTTCCTGAAGCTCGCGGACGATAGCTTCGGATATGCGCTCTCTTTGATCAACAAATCCTCCGGGAATCGTCCAGTTTCCTTTGCCGGGATTCTGAGCTCTTTGAACGAGGAGAACTTTATTTTCGCGCCAAACGATTCCCCCAACGCCTAAGGAGAATTCTCCCCAATGTACAAAAGAGCAATCTGGACAATACGGGTAATTCTGTTTGGAAAATTGACCTTGGATTAAGGGTTTGCCACACTGGGGGCAAAAGTTATAGGTGATGATTGGATGTGACATAGTGGTCCCTTCCTTTTTATACTCAATAAAATTAAGTCTCGGGGTTAAGAGGGATTAGATGCTGGAAGTTTCGCACAGCACGTTGATAAAGGAAAAAAGCGAAAATGGATATTCCGATAAAACTTAATGCGAGAATCCAAATTATTTGTCCGCCCCAATAGTCAAAAACTAAGCCTCCAAATAAGGGGCCAAGTACCCGTCCTCCTGAGGCAGCCCCAGCAGCAATCCCTTGATACGTTGCGGCTTTTCCTTTCGGTGCTATCTGAGCAGCGGCAGCAGGGACTGCAGGAAAGATGAGCATTTCACCTAGAGTTAAAACTAGCATGGCGAGAAGGTACGAATAATAAGGAAATTGAGCAAGTAAGATGACAAACGAGATTCCGATTAAAAGACACGAAAGGTAGAATTGACGAGTAAAGCTGTGAGCCCAATGTCGGATGATCCACTGGATAAACGGTTGTAAGGTGACGATAAAGATCCCATTCAGGGTCCAGAGGATACTATATTGAGGTAAGGAAAAACCAAGTTGAGTCATGATAACGGGTAAGACAGTGGGAAGCTGGATATAGGCAGCCCAGACCATTAGGATTCCACCGCTGAGGGAGAGAAGAACGGGAAAACTAAGATCATGGCTTAAAGTTTGACGGGATCGCCTTGAAGTCGCATTTGTATTTACGCCATTTTTTGCAGGAACTCCCACGAGGATGAAGATAAGATAAATAGAAAAAGCAAGTGCATTAAAGAGGAATATTAATCGGAAAGAGTAATTAGCGACAACCCCGCCTAGAGCGGTGCCGACTGCAACTCCCGCATTGTTGAATACATAGAGAAGATTAAAGCCGCGCCGTCCCCCTTCAGGCCAAAGCTGAGAGATCAGGGCATTGAGCGGGACAAAGATAAAAGCAATGGAAAGCCCGAAGCCAAGTAGCCCGGGTGCATAAACCTCCCAAACAGGGAAGCGTGCAATGAGTCCTAACGATATGATGGCTCCAATAAAGCCAAAGTGCATCATTCGCATTGCTCCAAAGCGGTCAGCTAGAAATCCGCTGACAAACTGGCCGAGAAGTGTAGTCAAAGCTTGAGCAGATATGAGCATGCCTGCTTCTGTAAGCGTTCGACCGAGAACATTATACATAAAGAGACTATTTAAAGGCCACATCAATGAGTTTCCAGTGGACTGGATAAAACCGCCTAGAACGAGGATAAGGACAGGAGGGGGAATTTCTGATTTTTGCAAGTATGTAGCTAGTCTATTTATTTTCATGATCAACATTCCCATTTCTAAATTATTAACATTCTCATAGTAAGTTAAAATATATCACATAATATAAGTTGTTCAGAAGGGAAAAATTAAAAAAGAGTAAATAATCATATTTAAGATTAAAGATGGGGGGTATTTCCGTGGAATTTAGCAAAACCCAAACCTTTCAAAATCTGGCCAATGCTTTTGCTGGTGAATCCCAAGCTCGGAATCGCTATACTTTCTTCGCGAGTATCGCTAAAAATGAAGGCCATCAATTTGTTCAACAGGTGTTTGAATCGACGGCGGATAATGAAAAAGAGCATGCCAAAGTCTTTTACAAGCTCTTAAACGCCCATTCTCAGGGAGAAACAAATGGATTTCATGTTGATGCGGATTATCCGCTTGTGTATAAGGATACTTTGACGAGCCTCAGAGCGGCAGCTGAAGGGGAGCGTGAAGAATGGGAAGTTATTTACACAAAAGCTGCAGAGATTGCGGAGCAGGAAGGGTTTAAAGGTATTGCCCTTGTCTTTCGAGAAATTGCTGAAGTGGAAGAGCATCATATGAAACGTTTTGAAGATTTGGCAGAGAAACTCGAAAAAGGAACCCTTTATAAAAAGGAATCTCCAACCACGTGGAAATGTACAAATTGCGGCTATGTTCATGAAGGCCCTGAAGCTCCCGATACCTGTCCAGCCTGTAAACATCCCAAAGGATATTTTCAAGAGCTTCCGCAAGACTATTAACGGATCTCGCTCGAAGGTTCAGAAGATACAATCTCTTCTGAACCTTTTTAACTTAATTAAGGGTAATAGGTGTTATAATATATTTGAATGGTATTATTTAGTAGTGCGTATTGATAATTTGATGGGTTCTAATAAAAAACGAGAATAGGGGCTCAGGTATGCGTTCACTTCGTCAACAGATATTGTTTTCATTGATAACTTCGTTATTGCTTCTGGCGACTAGCTTTATTCTTATTTTTGGCTCTCATATGCAAGAAAGGGCGATTTCGGCAGCCATTATCAAGGCCCAATCGGATTTGGCCACCTGTACGGAAATAATTGATCTCCAATATCCCGGAGATTGGAAAGTAGAGAACGGGTCTTTATTTAAGGGAAAAAAAGAGATTGCCTTTAATAATAATCTCGTGGATTACTTATCAACGTTAACAGGTGATACGGTGACTGTCTTTCTTAATGATACACGCGTTGCGACTACAGTGAGAAGCTCGGATGGGGAAAGAGCACTTGGAACAAAAGTTTCGGATGTTGTTGCTCAAAAAGTCCTTAAAAATGGTGAAGTCTTCTTGGGAGAAGCTAATGTAGTTGGTGAAACCTATCAAACAGCTTATGAACCGATTCGAGATGCTTATGGGAACATCGTAGGGATGTTTTATGTGGGGATCTCACGGAGTTATACGAAAGATCTTATCGTTAATTCTCTTTGGCAGACTGCTGCCATTGGTGGAGGAATAACTCTTCTTGTCGGAATACTGGCTTGGCTTTTTGTCGAAAAAGTGATTATTCGTCCTCTTCGAAACATTACCCTTGGGACACGGGATTTGGCGACAGGTCATGTGACAGAAAAAGTGGATATCTCTGGTCCTAAAGAGATTGGAGAGTTGGCTTCGGCATTTAATCAGATGATCGAACGATTGGAAAATGTCACTAAAGGATTAGAGAATCAAACGGAAATTCCTGAGAAGGGACAAGAAATCGGGATAGAGAATCAGGTAGAGGTGACAGAGACTGGTCATACTTCAGAGATTAGTCCTGAAGAGACGTGTTTTGAACAAGCCGTACTAATTGAAGCACAGAATACGTTTATAGAACATGAAAGATACTTAAGTGAGCATAAATTACCCAAAGGTTTGAATAAAGAAACACTGAAACAGATTACTCATTTCTTCGTCGATCAACAGGGTTTTGTTTCAGCAGAGGAGGTTGCTGAAGGGGTAAAATTAACCCGAGTAACGGTAAGACGGTATCTCGAGTTTTTGGAAGAGAGAGGATTATTGACCTCAAAATTAAAATATGGGACGGTCGGTCGCCCGGTTCGTATTTGGTCGACTAAAGAAAACCTGGATTAATGAGTTTAGAATAAGTAAAATCCTCAAAGGCTTGTGAACACAAGCCTTTTCTTAATTTACATAACCTCTTTTTTGCTTTCATTATATTCATAATCGTGACAGCACTTGAGACTAACGGTAAGATAAATATACATTCTACGTTTTCAGAAAATTCAGGTTTTGTGAAAGATTAAACTATCTTGAGAAAAAGAGGAGGAAGGATGAAAGATGGAGGTATCCCGTCGTAATTTCCTGAAGCTTTCGGGAGCGTCACTGGCTGCGTTAGTGACAGGGCTTGGTTTTGAACCAGATGTTGCTCGGGCACAAGGGTATGACCTAAAAATTGAGGGTAGCCAAAAGATCCCAAGTATTTGTCACTTTTGCTCTGGAGGCTGTGGTCTGCTTCTTTACGTTAAGGAAGGTAAGCTTATTCATTTGGAAGGAGACCCAGATCATCCAACCAATGGAGGGACCTTATGTCCTAAAGCGGCCAGTTTGCGTAGTGTTGCTTATTCATCAGATCGGGTGACGAAGCCTCGACGTAGGGCACCTGGTTCCGATTACTGGGAGGATATTTCTTGGGAGGAAGCTCTGGATCGAGTTGCTAAGAAAACAAAAGAGGTCAGGGATTCTTCTTGGAAAGCCACTGATCCAATAAAGAATGCTAAGACTGGAGAGATGGAAGAGTTCCCAGTGAATCGTGTAGAGGGAATTGCTTTCCTCGGTTCTGCTGAAGTCGATAATGAAGAGTCCTATATTTTCTCCAAGTTTTGTCGAGTTTTGGGTACACCCTATAATGAACATCAGGCCCGTATATGACACGCTCCCACGGTGGCAAGTTTGTCACCATCATTTGGCCGCGGTGCAATGACCAACTCATGGTCAGATTTACAAAATTCTCAAGTGTTCCTTATTGCAGGTTCGAACTGTGCTGAAAACCATCCGATCGCGATGCGCTGGATTAATCGGGCCAAAGAACATGGGGCGAAAATCATCGTCGTTGACCCTCGATTCACACGTACAGCCTCACAAGCGGATGTCTTTGCTCAGATTCGTCCAGGAACAGATATTGCCTATTTAGGAGCAATCATACGTTATATTATTGAAAACAAGCTATACGATGAAGAGTATCTGAAGAACAATACGAATGCTCTTTTAAAATTAAATAAAGAGTATAAATTTGAAGAAGGGCTCTTTTCAGGATTCGATTCCAAAACAAATAAATATGGGGTCGATAGCTGGAGTTATCAACTTGGAGCAGATAACACGCCTTTAAAGGCGACGTCCTTCGAGGATCCTGACTGTGTTTTGAGTAAGCTCAAGGAACATTACTCTCGTTATACCTTTGAAACCGCTGAGGAAATAACGGGAATTCCGGCAACGAAGATTCAAGAGATCGCCGAGACTTTCTGTGCTGCCCGCCCGGGGAGTATTCTTTACGCTTTAGGAATGACTCAACACACAACTGCGGTTCAAGGAATTCGTGCGTATGCTGTTATTCAGTTGCTATTAGGCAATATTGGTAAAGCTGGCGGCGGAATTAATGCTCTCCGTGGAGAACCCAATGTCCAAGGCTCAACCGATATGGCGAACCTCTTTAACAGTCTCCCAGGTTATCTCCCCCATCCTATTAGTACGGATAAAACGCTTCAGAATTATCTGGTACGGAATGGTTCCGTCCAAGAAAAACCAATCGTTGCTCTGCTTAAAGCATGGTATGGTGAAAATGCCACAAAAGAAAATGATTACGATTTTAGTTATTTGCCCAAAAATAACCCAGCCACAAATGCAACAATGGTTAAAGTCTTTGAACTTATGGAGAAAGGTCAATTTAAGCTTCTCTTTAATTTCGGTTCGAACTCCTTAGTATCCATTGCCAATCGCCAACTCGTCCGTTCCGCTTTAAAAAAATTAGATATGCTTGTGGTTTCCGACCTCTATGAAATCGAAACGGCTCAGTTCTGGCGGGAACCCGGAGTTAAGCCTGAGGAAATCCAAACTGAGGTGATCATGTTCCCGGCAGCTTTTGTTTATGAGAAAGCAGGTTCTCTGACCAATTCTTCACGTTGGATTCAATGGAAGGATGCGGCGATTAAACCTCTAGGCGAGGCTAAACCTGATCTTGATATTATCGATGCGCTTTTTAAGCGGGTTCGAAAGCTGTATGAAGGAAGTACAGAAGAGAAGGATGCCCCGATTTTACATGCACGTTGGGATTATGGAGAAGAACCGAGTGCGTTGAAGGTTCTTCAGGAGATCAATGGTTATGATGAGACGACCGGAAAGGTTTTACCGACGTTGGCTAGTTATCTTAATGCTCCTGTGGGTACTGTGTCTACAGGATGCTGGATTTATGCCGGTGTCACAGGAAATGGGAATTTAGCGGCTCGCCGAAAAAATGATGATCCATCTGGTTTGGGGATTTTTAATGGGTGGAGCTATGCTTGGCCAGGCAATATTCGGATTTTATATAACAGAGCCTCTTGTGATGCGCAAGGTCAACCGCTTGATCCAAAGCGGAAGCTTGTCTGGTGGGATGCTGCCAATCAGGTTTGGGCCGGGAATGATGGAGCCGATGTTGCGGATAAGACAAAAGGACCGGATACTCCCCAAGGAAGGCAGAGCTTTCGGATGAATCCGGAAGGGGTTGGTCGCCTCTTTGCTGCCAAATATACGAGTGGAATGATCGCGACTCTGCCGGTTCCAGGGCAGCCTGTAATCGGTATTCGTCCAGCAGCACTTTGTGTTGATGGACCGATTCCTGAGTTCTATGAACCGACTGAAAGTCCAACGGTTAACCTTTTACATCCGAATGTATCGGCGAGTCCTACGGCAATTGTACCCTCAGCTTTCCCAGAAATTCAGAAACGCGGTAAGCCTGAAGATTATCCTTATGTATTAACGACCTATGGTGTTGTAGAGCATTTCTGTGCAGGGGGAATTACTCGTAATATTCCTTGGCTGAATGAATTGATGCCTGAGCCATTTGCTGAGATCAGTAAAAATTTAGCCCAAAAGATCGGTGCCAAAGAGGGAGATAGGGTTGAAGTTTCCTCAGCGCGGGGCAAAGTGACGGTGCGATGCCTAGTGACGGATCGACTTCAGACCTATAAGACAAATGGCAAAGATACAGAAACCATTGGTATGCCTTGGAGTTGGGGATTTGCCAGCTTAAGCCCTGGGCCGAGTACGAATGAATTAACGATTGCCTCACTTGACCCCGGGGCAGGAACTCCTGAGACCAAAGTATGTCTGGTCAATATAAGGAGGGCTTAAGATGTCACGAAAAATGGTTTTTGTCGATACGTCCAAATGCACGGGTTGTAAAGCGTGTACAGTGGCTTGTAAGGAATGGAATGAACTCCCTGCTGAGAAGACCCAACTTGTCACGAGTTATCAGACGATGAAAGATTTCACTCCTAAGACCTGGACGTTTATCACATTTACGGAAAAGTATGAAAGCCAAAAGATGAATTGGTATATGCGCAAAGCTCAATGCTTCCATTGTGCTGAGCCAGCCTGCCTGAAATCTTGTTCGTCCAAGGCGATTAGTAAGACGGATTCTGGGTATGTTGTGATTAACCAGGATCTGTGCATCGGGTGCGGGTACTGCGTAGAGAACTGCCCTTTTGGTGTCCCTCAACTGGATAAGACAGCAAAAAAAGCACATAAATGTACGGGCTGTATTGATCGGGTTGAAAATGGTTTAATCCCTTCCTGTGTGGCCACTTGCCAGCCGGGTACGCTTAAATTCGGGGAGCGGGAGACGCTGATGGCGGAAGCTAAGAAAAGACTAGCAGAAGTTCAGAAGACCCATCCTAAGGCGCGAATCTATGGAGAAACAGAGATGGGGGGGACGACTTTCGTCTATCTTCTTCTTAATGATCCAGAGGTCTATGGTTTGCCGGTTAATCCACAGACGCCGCTTTCCCTTACCCTATGGAAAGACGTGGTTCGCCCCGTTGGGGGAATGGCAGTTGGAGGGGCAGCCGCGGCAGTTGCGGTCGGAGTTTTAGGACACTTTCTTCGCGGATCTTATCGTGATCAACCACCCGAAGACCAAAACACGCAGGAAGGGGGCGAGCGCTAATGTCAATTCAAACACAGACGAAAGGACAATTTGGACAGCCAGCGGGGACAGATAAGGTTTTACGGTTTACCTTGGGTGAACGCGTAAGCCATTGGATCCATGCTGTATCATTCTTTCTCCTTCTCTTTACTGGCTTAGGAATCTTATCGCTCACCATTCGACCTGCGCTTGCGGTAATTGGCGGAGTTCAAGTTGCTCGGATCCTTCATCGCACCGTGGCGGTGTTGTTTGTGGTCGGGGTGGGTTCCATGTTTTTCATCGGCAATCCCAAATATCATTGGGAATGGCTAAGAATGGTTTTTCATTTTACAAAAGCAGACTGGCAACATGTCCGTGTTTTTCCGAAGGAGTTCTTTGGAGGACATGGAAATTATCCGGCCCAGGACAAATACAATGGTGGAGAGAAGATCAATTCATTATTTACGGTTTTTGGCTCGATCTTTATCACTCTGAGCGGTGTTGTAATGTGGTTCCCTGCTGTTTTTCCACCAGCGCTCGTTCGGTGGGCTTACCCTGTTCATGATTTATCCATGTTCATGATGACGACGGCTGTGATTGGGCATATGTATCTCGGACTTTTGCATCCCGATTCACGGGTCTCTTTATCGGGTATGCTGAATGGGTATGTGCCTTCGAAATTCGCTAAGGCCCATCATGCTGCTTGGTATGAGCGGGTGAAGAAGGGGCAAAATTGAGCATTTGAAAGGAGAGACGTATTGTGGGGGAGCTAAAGGGGTCTAATGCAACAGTAGATAAAGCTATGGAAATCGATGCATTTTATAAAGTCTATCAGAAGCTGCAAAACGTGATTTTTCAATGGCAAGAGGAGCGGGGGCAGTATTGGGCTCAAAGCTTAGTTCCTGATAAGAATTATCCTTATTTTAGCTTATCCAGATTACCTGAGGAGCCTGTCCTGGAACTGGTGAAACGTTTACTTGAAGCGAGTGAGCGGTTATGCCCTTTGGAGGAACTTCATTCTTCCTGGAACCACTATCGTCAAGAGCAAAAGCTTGAAAGTCAAGAGCTTTTCAGCCATTTTACCCTCGCTGTTTCGGGCGTGATTAGATTGGCTCGCCAAAGTTTACCGGAGAATCTACGTCAAAAGGCGGGAACTGAGGGTGGACTGGTGTGTCCTATCTGCGGGCAAGCTGCAGGTCTGTCTGTGCTTGTTCCTCCTATCGGAAAACGGGTTTTGCATTGCACGCGTTGTGATCATGAATGGCCGGGTAAACGAGTAGGCTGTATTCACTGTGGGAGTGAAGAAGCTTTAGATCAAACCTATCTAAAAAATGAGGATTTTCCTGGAATTGAGATTGTTGTTTGCCAAGCGTGCGGTGGCGATTTCAAGGAAGTAGATCTGCGAGAGCGGAGGGTTGAGGACTGGGGTTGGGAGGATATTCGAACCTTACCCTTAAATTATGCTGCAGAGAAGTGGCTTCACGAACAAGCCCAGAAGAAGATTTTAATTTAAGTCAAAAAGGAAAGCTAAGACCCTACCATTAATAAATAAAAGTCATTAAATTGTAGGGCCTTAGCCTTTTTTGCTAAAATTAGGATGCAATATTCAGTTTTTGGGTATAAAATATAATTAAAGGGCAATAGGTTTAAAAGAAAGGGAGGAATTTTTATGTTTAAGAAAATTCTCGTACCCACAGATGCTTCGGATTATTCCAAACGCTCTTTACAGACAGCACTTGACTTGGCCCGAACGCTTCAAGCGGAGGTCGAAGTATTTCATGTCACCTATACTCCTCAAGCTTATTGGGGCTACACTGTATCCTATGGAATCACGGTATCTCAAGAAGAATTGAATAAGAATGGACAAATCGCTTTGGAAACTACGCTCGCAGGGATGAATACTGAAGGGGTAAAGATTAAAACAGCGTTAGCCGCAGGGCATCCGGTGAGTAGAATTCTTGAAGAAGTTGAGAATGAGAACATCGATCTTATTATCATGGGTAGTCATGGTTATGGTGTCGTTGCAGGCTCTGTTTTCGGAAGTGTCAGCCAACGTGTGTTGGTAAAAGCGACCTGCCCCGTCCTAATCACGAAATAAAGCGATTTATATACTAATTTGGGACTTTGGTCCTTCTCTTTTGGGCAGGGATTTCTTTGTTTATCGCGAATACCAAAAAGTGTAAAGCAATAAACGACTGTAGCTAGGAGACTGTCCGGAATGAAGGAAAAGGAAATTGAACTAAGTACAGAGGAAATTCGCTATTTGCTTAAAGGGATGATTCACTGGCAGGATATCGAAGAAAAGGAAAATCCGCTAATGCGGAACTCCGCAATCTCTCGAAAGCAGAACGAATCTGTCTCGCAAAAAACTGCACAAGATCAGAAGATAGAAATTAAGCGTTCCTCAGAGACGGAAAGTCATGAGCGTTCTGAATTGAATCGTGTTTTATTAGGAGATAAACAAGAAATAAGTCCTCATATTTTTGAGGGAAGACCGGTGGTATTTCTTTTAGCAACTGTTGGCTTACTTACTGTATCAACATGGGCATACTTCGTTTTCGCGGGTTAAGCGAGAGCGAAGTATTTTTTATTATTTTTTTTAGAACTTGCAAATTCTAGTCTTTATGAGTAAGATTATATTAAAGGTCAAAGAAGGTCATAAGGTCAGAAAACGTCATAGTTTAGGAGTGGATCACGATGAGCAATCTTGCGGACCGCATCGAGTCATATCTAAAAAAGATCTTGGAGGAAACCGATGAAGGATTTGTCGTTCTCCAACGGGGCGTTCTAGCCGGGGAATTCTCTTGTGCTCCTTCTCAAATCAATTATGTCTTGGGAACACGGTTCACGGTTGAGCGAGGGTATTTAGTTGAAAGCCGCCGGGGAGGTGGAGGATATCTACGAATCGTTCGCTTAGGATGGAATCAGGATAGTCAGTTTCAAGGTCTTATTCGTCAGTTGATTGGAGACCAATTGACATATGAGAGGGCTCTTGGACTGCTTAAAAGGCTCTTAGAAGAAGAAGTTGTTTCTAGTCGGGAAGCTGCACTCATTCGGACGATGCTTCATCCGGATAGTTTAAATAACGACGTTTTCCATCCGGATATTCTGAGAGCACATATGATGAAACGAATTTTAACGACTTTAAGTCGTGAGGATCTGATCTAAAAAGTGAAAGGAGAGAGGTAAAGTGCTTTGCCAAAAGTGTCAACAACGTGAAGCCAATGTTCAGATAACGAAGACGATCAATGGGAAAACCCAGAATGTATATCTTTGCGAACATTGTGCGCATCACACGCAGGAAATGAATTTTGTTATTAATCCAAATATCGTTCCTGATTTTCTGCAAGCTCTCTTTGCCTTCACAATTTCAACACAAAATCAGGGAAAGAATCAAGCGCAGAGTTTGACCCAAGAAAAGGTGTGTCCACAGTGTGGAATAAGTTTTTCACAAATTACACGGGCAGGAAAGCTGGGGTGTAATGTTTGTTATCAAACCTTTAATGATCAGTTAGAACCTTTGCTGCGGCGTATCCATGGTGGGGGACAACATGCGGGGAAAATACCCGCTCGTCGAGGCAAGGAGCTTCGGGAAAAGGTTGAGATAACGAAGCTTAAGGAAAAACTTCAGCAACTTGTTCAAAAGGAAGACTTTGAAGGCGCTGTCCTTGTCCGTGATGAGATTAAGAGATTGGAACAAGTAAAAGGAGGGGAGGAGTAATGCAGAGAAAAGAGCTTTTGCTAGGTCAAAGTGAATGGATGAAAGAGAGCAGTAAATCCGATGTTGTTTTAAGCAGCCGTGTACGCTTAGCTCGTAATTTGGAGAATACACCTTTCCCTCATATTTTATCGCCAGAACAGTCGCATGAAGTAGAAGAGAAAATTGCAAAGGTCATCAAGGATATTAAAGTCGAGGGTAAACAACTGACGTATTTTTCTCTTCCTGATCTATCCCTGATTGAGCAACAAGTCCTCATTGAGAAACATTTAATCAGTCCAGGTCTTGTGCAAAGCAAGGGGTCGCGTGGAGTAGCGGTAACTGAGGATCATTGTATCTCGGTGATGGTGAATGAAGAGGATCATATTCGAATACAGTCCCTTCTTCCGGGAAACCAATTGAGAGAATGTTATCGGTTGGCGAATTTAATGGATGATTCTTTAGAAGAGCAACTCGATATAGCCTATCAGGAAGCGCAGGGTTATTTAACAGCCTGCCCGACAAATGTTGGAACAGGAATGCGGGCTTCAGCCATGGTCCATCTACCCGCGCTCGTGATGACAAAACAAGTTCAACAAATTTTAGGTTCTCTTACGAATCTCGGTCTAGCCGTTCGAGGTCTCTACGGTGAAGGCTCACAGGCCTATGGACATCTCTTCCAAGTTTCTAACCAAATCACGTTAGGACAGAGTGAAGAAGATATTTTGACTCATTTGGAAGCTGTGACGGGTCAGATTGTAGAGCACGAGCTTCATGCTCGAGAAGCGCTGCAACGTGGAGCGAAGTTAGTTGTCGAAGATCAGGTCTGGCGGGCTCGAGGGACGTTAGAGAATGCACGTTTGCTCACCTCAGAGGATGCGATGCACCTTTTGTCTTTGGATCGAATGGGAGTGGACATGGGTCTTCTGCCGAGGATGGAGAAGAGTTTCCCTACTCTTTTGGTTGATTCTTTACCCGGTAATCTCCAGTACTTACAGGATCGAGAATTAGATCCGGGACAGAGAGATGAAGAACGTGCTCGTCTTATAAGAGATGTTTTACGAGATCAAAATTTGAGTGATAAAAAGGAGAGTGAATAAAATGCCAGAGCGATATACAGAAAGAGCGGTTAAAGTCTTAAACTTAGCAAAAGAGGAAGCTCAACGGATGGGGCATAATGTTGTGGGGACTGAGCATATTTTGCTGGGTTTAGTTGCTGAAGGTGAAGGAATTGCGGCCAAAGCCTTAAATGGAATCAATGTTGAACCGGAAAAAGTCAAGGAACAAATTGAATCTCTCGTCGGCATCGGTCAGCCCTATACAGGTGAAATAGGATTTACGCCACGGGTGAAGCGTGTGCTCGAGCTTGCGAATGAAGAAGCTCGTCGCCAAGGTGTGAATTATATTGGGACAGAGCATTTGCTCCTGGGGCTTTTAATGGAAGGGGAAGGAGTAGCGGCTCGGGTGCTTCTCAATATGGGAGTTAGCCCAGAAAAAATTTGGAAACAAGTTATTCGCCTGCTAGGAGGCGAGGCTGAGGATGCTTCGATGCCAGCTGGAGCGAATGCTGCGCCGACAGGGAAAAATGTGGGTCCTGGGAATACACCAACACTCAATGAATTTGGACGCGATCTTACCCAATCAGCTCGGGAAGGAAAACTCGATCCGGTAGTGGGCCGGGAAAGTGAACTGGAACGAGTGATTCAAATTTTAAGTCGACGCACCAAGAATAATCCAGTGCTCATAGGTGAGCCAGGGGTTGGAAAGACTGCCATTGCTGAGAGTTTAGCTCAGCGTATCGTCCAAAATAAAGTTCCGGAAACCTTGACTAATAAACGTGTAGTTACTCTTGATATTTCTTCGGTAGTGGCAGGGAGTAAATATCGTGGAGAATTTGAAGAGCGGTTAAAAAAGGTGATGGAGGAAATCCGTATCGATGGAAATGTAATTGTCTTTATCGATGAATTGCATACCTTGATTGGAGCTGGAGCCGCTGAAGGAGCGATCGATGCTGCGAATATTCTCAAGCCCGCTTTAGCCCGTGGAGAATTGCAGTGCATTGGGGCAACAACGCTGGATGAGTACCGTAAGTATATTGAGAAAGATGCTGCTTTAGAGCGCCGCTTCCAACCGATTACAGTGGGTGAACCGACGGTTGAGCAGGCTGTTGAAATCTTAAAAGGGCTTCGTGATCGCTATGAAGCCCATCACCGGACAAAAATCACGGATGAAGCCATTGAGGCAGCAGTTCGTTTATCTGATCGTTATATTTCAGATCGATTCCTGCCAGATAAAGCGATTGATTTAATGGATGAAGCAGCTTCTCGCGTCCGCTTGGACACCTTTAATGCTCCACCGGATATGAAATCTCTGGAAGAACAAGTTGAACGGCTGAAGAAGGAAAAAGAAGCAGCGGTTTTAGCCCAAGAGTTTGAAAAGGCTGCAGAAATTCGAGATCGGGAACATGAGCTAAGGGAAGATTTAGCTCAAAAACGTTCTGACTGGGAAAGTCAGAGAGACGTTACTAAATCAAGTGTCACCGAAGATGATATCTCCCAAATCGTGGCGAGTTGGACGGGGATTCCTGTTAAAAAGATTGCGCAAGAAGAGGGCGATCGCCTCTTGCACCTCGAAGAAACCTTGCATGAGCGGGTGGTAGGCCAAGATGATGCTGTGGCAGCAGTGGCAAAAGCAGTCCGTCGGGCACGTGCAGGCTTGAAAGATCCTAAACGTCCGATTGGTTCCTTCATTTTCCTTGGACCGACTGGGGTTGGGAAGACGGAACTCGCGCGTACATTAGCAGAAGCCCTCTTTGGTGAGGAAGACGCTATGATTCGGATTGATATGTCTGAGTATATGGAGAAACATGCGGTGTCTCGTTTGGTCGGAGCGCCTCCTGGATATATCGGACATGATGAAGGGGGACAACTCACCGAAGCGGTTCGCCGGAAACCTTATAGCGTCATTTTGCTTGATGAAATTGAAAAAGCGCATCCCGATGTCTTTAATATTCTCTTGCAAGTTTTAGAAGACGGACGACTTACAGATACGAAGGGTCGGACCGTGGATTTTCGTAATGCGGTTGTGATTATGACCTCTAATGTGGGAGCTTCCTTCCTTCATAAGGAAGCGATGGGCTTTGCTGCTCACCGAGATGAAGAGACAGAATATAAGAATATGCGCAGAAATGTTATGGATGAACTGAAAAAAACGTTCCGTCCTGAGTTCTTGAATCGTGTTGATGAACTTGTGGTCTTTCATTCTCTTCCGAAAGAGGCCTTAGTTAAAGTGACTGAGATTTTGATGAAGCAAGTGAACAAACTGGTTAAAGGACAAGGGTTTAACCTTCAAGTGGAAATGAGTGCACTTGAGCTCATTGCGAAGGAAGGAAATGATCCAACTTATGGAGCTCGACCTTTACGACGTGCGATTCAACGTTTGATCGAAGATAGCTTGTCTGAAAAGATTCTACAGGGTGAATTTAAAGCGGGCGATCAAATCCGCGTGGAAGCTGAAGAGGGGAAGATGAAGTTCACCAAGGTTAAACCAAGAAGTAAAAGTAAAAGCAAATAAGTCATTAATGAGAGAATAATCCGGCCATGCACGTATAGAAGCGTGCAGCCGGATTTCCTTTTCTTCTTCCTTTTGTCTAGTCTAAGGGGAGGAATACAGACTTGTGAAAGCGAAGAGAAAAAAGGAAGGAGGTTTCTATGAAGACAAAAGTCATTTATCGTTGTTCTCAATGTGGCTATGAAAGCCCACGTTGGATGGGAAAATGCCAGGAATGCGAAGCTTGGAATACCTTTGAAGAAGTTATTCATCAACCTAAGGGAAGTTCTTCGACTCCTTCTAATCGACCTAGGCCCTTGGCCAAAAAACTTTCTGAAGTCATATCAGGAAACAGTGATCGAATTGTCACGGGAATTCAGGAATTTAATCGTGTTCTTGGTGGCGGGATCGTCAAGGACTCGCTCACAATTCTAACGGCCCGCCCGGGTGCGGGTAAATCGACTTTGCTTTTGCAGGTTGCGGATGACGTGGCCTCACAAGGTTATAAAGTCCTTTATTCCTCAGCCGAAGAAAGCGAGAGTCAGATCAAAAATAGGGCAGATCGGATTTTAAAAGGAAATAAGCGTAATATTTGGATTCATTCCGATACGCACTTAAACAATGTTCTTGCTTCGGTGGAGGAACTTGACCCTGATTTGGTAATTATTGATAGTATTCAGACTTTTTCCTTAGAAGAATATAATTCACGTCCGGGATCACCAGTCCAAACGATGGAATGTGCCAATGAATTGCTTAGAACGGCCAAAAGCAGTGAGCGACCCAGAGCAGTGATTATGGTGGGACAGATGACGAAAGAGGATGAAATGGCTGGCCTCAGGGCCTTAGAACATCTTGTGGATACGGTGTTAATTTTGAATGGTGAAAGTGGAGAAGAACTTAGAGCAGCCTGGTGCTCAAAAAATCGATTTGGAAGCACAGGGGAGATTGGATTCTTTTCTATGACGGAACAGGGAATGCTATCCATTGATAATCCTTCAGAGTTCTTTATGACTTCACGTGCGGAAGGCGAAAAAGTCTGTGGAAGTGCGCTCACTGTAGTGAAGGAAGGAACTCGGCCGATTATTGTTGAGGTTGAGAGTTTGGTTTCTAAATCTTATACGCCTTACCCTTCAAGAATTTCGGAGTGCTTGCGCCGAGAGCAGTTAAATACATTGGTCTCTATTCTTGAGCAGAGGGGAAAAATCGACTTATACGATAAAAATGTGGTGATCAAAACAACGGGTGGACTGCAGCTTAAAGAGCAAGCGGTTAATCTTGCGGTGATCATAAGTATTGTCTCCTCAGTAAAAGATGTTCCCATCCCTGGAGATTCTGTTTTTGTAGCAGATGTGGGGTTGACGGGGGAACTGAAAAAGGTTCCAGCACTCGAAGCACGAATTCGAGAACTGGATAGGATGGGCTTTAAGAAAGCGTATATTCCTAAGGATACCCTTAAAAAATCGTTGCGTTTAACGCAAATTGAATTAATTGAAAAGGGAACTTTACGTGAGGTTATTGAGGACATACTCAAAAAATAAATACAAAAGGAGGTAGCTTATTGAGTGTTCAAGAAGCGAAGGTACAACACAAAAAGACTCCTGTAGCTAAAATCTTAAAAAGAGGTTTACTCATTTTTTTAGGAGCTATCCTTGTTGCTATAGGATTGGAAATTTTCCTTGTCCCTAATCATATAATTGATGGTGGTATTACTGGCGTTTCAATTATGCTTTCTCATATAACGGGAGGGGACCTTGGTCTTTTCCTATTTTTCTTAAACCTGCCGTTTCTTATCGTCGGCTACAAACAAATTGGGAAGACATTCGCTTTATCTACTCTTTTTGCTATTCTTGTGATGTCAATTGGGACCTTTATGCTTCATCCTGTACCTGGGGTAACAGATGATCTTCTATTAGCTTCAGTATTTGGTGGAATTACTTTAGGTATCGGTGTTGGATTGGTTTTGAGATATGGGGGGTCGCTGGATGGCACTGAAATCGTAGCCGTTTTGATTAATAAAAACCTGCCCTTTTCGATTGGCGAAACGGTTATGATTTTTAACTTTTTTATTCTTGGGAGTGCTGGCTTTGTGTTTGGATTTGATAGGGCTATGTATTCATTAATCGCCTATTTCATCGCTTATAAAATGATTGATGTTACGATTGAAGGTTTAGATGAGTCTCGTTCCGTATGGATAATCAGTGATAAGCATACGGAAATTGGGGAAACGCTATTGGCTCGTCTTGGACGCGGAGTTACATACCTAAATGGAGAAGGGGCTTACACAGGAGAAGGCAAAAAAGTTATCTTTTGTGTCATTAGCAGACTGGAAGAAGCAAAGTTAAAATCCATTATCGAAGATATTGATGAAACAGCTTTCCTTGCTGTTGGTCCGATGAATGATGTAAAAGGCGGAAATTTTAAAAAGCGGGATGTTCATTAATGAGGCTTATATAAAAAGCTGGCAAGCTTATATAAAAAGCTTGCCAGCACATTCAGTCTTAAAGGATTACCCTTAGTATCTAAGTTAAATTAAAAATAGTTAAAGTTGAAAGTTTGTTTTCCTCTTTGGCAATAATGTCATCAAGGGAAAGATCCAGTGTATTCGCTAAGGCAGCAATATAAAAAAGCTGCTTTCCTAATTCTGTTTGTATGATATCTCTGCAATTATCGCAGAGCTTTCCATCGAGTTGACTATTGAGCAATTCCTTTAAGTCGCGGATACTTACGTCTTCTGGGAGCGGTTTTTTATGTGCATCGATTCCAAGGCAACCACAGTTAGTTATAGACTTTACGACAGCTCGATTGACACGAGCGGAGGCCTCCTGTCCCTTAGATAAGATATCTAAGATGCTTTGATGGCGAATGAGCAATGATTTGACACTACTCTGAAAATGATCCGTGATTTCTTCCATGGGCTCGATCCTCACTCCTTTCTGTCCCCTCCATTATAGCTATGCGTTAGGGGAGTTGTCAATTTTCAACGGGAGCAAGTTATTATCAAGGATAAGTTAAGATCAGGTGAAGAATCTGACGAGAGTAATTGACATCTTAGACTTATCTGTGATATTATTTTATAATTTATAAATTTTTTGACCCGTATGGTAAACCTTGTTATAATAGTCACAGGGGGTGGGTAGCATGTTTGGAATCGGTGATAAAGTAGTTTACCCGATGCACGGCGCTGGGGTCATTGAAGCGATTGAAGATCGGGAAGTCCTCGGTGAATCTCGGCAATACTATGTGATGCATATTCCTGTAGGAAACATGAAGGTTTACATTCCGATGAACAATATTGAACAACTTGGAATTCGTCAAATCATCTCCCCATCTGAAGTCCCTGACGTCTTTAAAATTCTTGAGAATGAAAGCCAACTCGCAACCCTTGCCTGGAATCGACGGTACCGGGCTAATCTTGAACGAATCAAAAGCGGAAGTATTTTTTCTGTTGCGGAAGTTGTACGAAGCCTTTCACAACGTGAACATGAGAAGGGCCTTTCCGCAGGAGAAAAGAAAATGTATGAAAATGCCTATCAAATTCTGATGAGCGAGCTTGTTTTAGTTGAAGAATCCCATGAAGAAGAAATGCGTCAACGCCTTAAAGGATTGCTTGCCTAGAGATAAGAGCTGTACTAAAATATTCGGTAAATCGGAGTTTAAGGAGTATAATGAGTAAGAGTTTTAGTAAAAATAAGGATAAAATGGTTTAAAGGAGGTGATGCGATGATTCGCAATCTAATACGCGGGATCATCACACTGGTATTTGGCGGAGCGGGTTTTTATGTGGGTTTAATTTTGTTCAAACTCAATCTATTTAACTTTTTGGGAGGACAAATATCTCCAATTTGGACTTATATTATAATGGGGATTGTGTTTGCGGTAATTGGCTTTCTAATCGCTCCAGTAAGTATTCGCGGTTTTTTAGTACTGATGCGATGGATGGATGCTCGATTAACGAAAATACCCACCCATGATTTGATGGGTGGAGCGCTTGGTGTTATTATCGGACTTATTATTGCTAGTTTATTAAGTGATACTATTTCACAAATTCCTTTCTTAGGTCCAGCTTTATCTATTTTAATAAGCCTTTCAATGGGTTATCTTGGCCTAATGCTTGGGGTTAAACGAAAAGAGGAAGTCTTTGGATTTTTCAATGTCTTCCCTCGTTTCAGAGGGGAAAAAACGGAAAAAATCAAAGAGGCTAAAGCCGAGCGTAATCTGGAACAAATAAAAACAAACTATAAGGTCCTGGATACAAGTGTTATTATCGATGGTCGAATTGCAGATATCGTTAAGACGGGTTTTGTTGAGGGAGTACTCTTGATTCCTGGCTTTGTCTTAGAGGAACTTCGACATATTGCCGATTCTTCAGATTTACTCAAAAGGAATCGGGGACGTCGTGGGCTTGATATTCTGAATCATATCTCAAAAGAAACAGCCATCAAGGTTGAGATCTATGAACAGGATTTTGAAGATATTGCCGAGGTGGATAGCAAACTTGTGCGATTAGGACAGGTTTTAGAAGCTCCGATTTTAACGAATGACTATAATTTGAATAAAGTTGCTGAGTTGCAAGGCGTTAAGGTCTTAAACATCAACGAATTAGCAAATGCAGTAAAACCAGTTGTGCTTCCAGGTGAAGAAATGCTCGTTCAAGTGATGAAGGAAGGGAAAGAGCCTGGGCAAGGCGTTGCTTACCTTGATGATGGAACGATGATTGTAGTCGATACTGGACGACGTTATATGGGACAGCATATTACGGTCTTGGTTACGAGTGTTTTACAAACGGCAGCTGGCCGCATGATATTTGCAAAACCGAAGGGGGTAGCAGGAAAAAAGTCGATGGAATTTTCCTCGACGGATGAGGTGAACCTTCTTGGCTAGGATAGGTGTTGTTATTCCTGCTGCTGGACAAGGAAAACGAATGGGGGCCGCCTGCAACAAATTGTTTTTAGCGCTTGCAGGTCGGCCGATTTTGGCACATACCTTAGCTCTTTTTGAAGCTTCTTCCCAGGTTGAGGAAATTGTGGTTGTTGGTTCAGAAGAGGATTTGGCGAATATCCGGACACTTATCCAGGAATATCAGATTAAAAAGGTTTCACAAGTTACTCTTGGCGGAAAAGAACGCCAGGAATCAGTTTTTGCGGGGGTAAAGGCTCTGAATCCGGCGATCCAGCGGGTTGCCGTGCATGATGGAGCCCGCCCCCTTTTGACGTTAGAAGAGTTAAACCGTTTTTTTACAGAATCGGAAGAGTATAGTGCGGCAATTATGGCCATTCCGCTAAAGGATACGATTAAACGGGTTGATGAAAAAGGGCAAGTTCTTGAGACACCCCCCCGCGAAAGATTGAGAGCAGTCCAGACGCCTCAAATTTTTGAGCGTGAGTTGCTGGAGGATGCTCACCGTCAATGTGCAATCGAAGGCTTTCTCGGGACAGATGATGCCAGTTTAGTCGAATGGCTTGGAAAACCGGTACAGGTACTTGACGGAATGCTGGAAAATATTAAAATAACAACGCCAGAAGATCTGTGGATAGCCGAGAGTATTCTAAAAAAACGATTGAGAAAAAGATGAAGTTGGGAAAAAATAAGGAGTGAGAACGATTAGAGTTGGTATTGGTTATGATGTACATGCTCTGGTCGAAGACCGTCCTCTCATTCTGGGAGGAATTGAAATTCCATATGAGCGAGGGTTGCTTGGACATTCGGATGCAGATGTTTTAACCCATGCGATTATGGATGCACTTCTCGGGGCTCTGGCTCTAGGGGATATTGGGAAACATTTTCCTGACACAGATGAGCGTTTTCGGGGAATTTCGAGTCTAGCTTTACTTGAAGAGGTTAGGCGATTGCTTAATGAAAAAGGGTATCAGTTAGGAAACTTAGACTGTATCCTTGTTGCTCAGCGTCCCAAGCTAGCAGGATTTATTCCTGCCATGCAGGAGAAGTTAGCCGCAACGCTGAAGGTAAAATTGGATCAAATTTCAGTTAAGGCAACGACGACTGAACATCTTGGTTTTGAAGGCCGAGAAGAGGGCATCAGTGCTCAGGCTATTGTGAGCTTAGTTAAAATAGAGGAGGAACAATAACATTATGATTAAAGTTCGTTTCGCGCCAAGTCCTACAGGACCTTTACATATCGGAGGTGCACGCTCAGCGCTTTTTAATTATTTACTTGCTCGTCGTGAGAATGGAGTATTCATCGTACGCAGTGAGGATACCGACTTAGAACGTTCCAGTCGGGAATCGGAGCATAATATTCTCGAAGCATTGCGTTGGTTAAATATTAAGTGGGATGAAGGAATTGAAGCCGGCGGGGAAAATGGCCCTTATCGTCAAACGGAAAGACTTGATCTTTACCGCAAATATACGAAAAAGCTGTTAGAAAGCGGACATGCTTACTATTGTTATTGTTCGGAGGAAGAGATTGAAGAGGAGCGACAAGCCCTGATTGCTAAGGGAGAAACACCGCGATATATGGGGAAATGCCGCCACTTAACAGAAGAACAAAAGGCCAAGTATGAAGCTGAGGGACGTAAACCGGTAGTCCGTTTTCGAGTTCCAGAGGGCCAACAAATCGTGATTCATGACCAAGTCCGGGGAGAAGTTGTTTTTGAGAGCGATGGAATTGGAGACTACGTTATTGTTAAATCCGACGGTATTCCGACCTATAATTATGCTGTTGTGATCGATGATTCAACTATGCATATTACCCATGTCGTACGCGGGGAGGAACATCTTTCCAATACGCCTCGCCAAGTGTTGATCTATCAGGCGCTCGGCCTTACTCCCCCAGAGTTTGCTCATATTTCTCTAATCCTGAATACGGAAGGACATAAAATGAGCAAGCGGGATGGCGATACTGCGGTTATTGATTACAAAGCAAAGGGGTATTTACCGGAAGCTGTTGTCAACTTTATTGCTTTTATGGGCTGGGCACCATCTGGAGAAGAAGAATTTTTTACACTCGAGGAACTGGAAAAAATATTTTCACTAGACCGTGTTTCCAAGAGTCCAGCTGTTTTTGATTTGAATAAATTGAATTATATTAACGCGCAATATATTAAGCAATCTTCTCCTGAACGCTTGGCTGAGATTGCACTTCCTTACCTTCAAGACATGGGGGTTATGCCTCAGGGCGAGCTGCCAGAGGAGAAAAGAACATGGCTCTTGCATTTTGTCAAAGCTGTTGTCAATCATCTTTCCTATATGGCTCAGGTGCAAGAGTATGTTCAGTATTTTCATGGTGCGGAGGCGCCTGCGCCTGAGGGCGAGGCTTTAGACATTCTCCATGGGGAACAGGTGCCTGAGGTGCTTGAACTCTTTAAGACCAAGCTTCAAGCTTTGGAAGAGGTGACCGTTGAAGAAATTAAACCTCTATTGAAGCAAATCACGAAAGAGTTAAAACTCGGCGGTAAGCTTGTTTATATGCCAATTCGGATTGCGCTCACCGGGCAAATGCATGGCCCTGAACTCTATGATATCATTCCGCTTTTAGGACGAGAGAATGTATTAAAACGGTTAGAAGCTACGGGCCAATATCTTTAATTTCAGCGGACATTGACATTAAGCCAAGGATTCCCTATACTTTATTCAAGCCTGAACCAAGACAATTGAAAAGGTGAGCAAACGTGATGATAGGAAAAGTAGGAAGGCCCTGCATGCAAAGAGAGGATGGGTTGGTGGGAACCATCTCTGAGGGACCTTGTGAAGTGCCTCCTGGAACGGAGCTGAAGAAACGTTAAGTATTCAAATCCGTAGCGGCTGCGTTAAAGCCTTGAGAGAAACAGGTTTATCCTGTTTAAACAGAGTGGAACCACGGAAATCCTTCGTCTCTGATGAGATGAAGGGTTTCTTTTTTTATTAGGAAGATAGGGTGATGGATGATGTTTCGTCAAATCAGACAAGATATTCAAGTGATTTTTGATCGTGACCCAGCAGCAAGGAGTATTATTGAAGTCGTATTGTGCTATCCAGGTTTTCATGCGATTCTTTTTCACCGTTTAGCACATTGGCTTTATAACAAAAATCATCTTCTCCTTGCACGGTGGATTTCTCAGTTTTCCCGTTTTTTAACCGGAATTGAAATCCATCCGGGTGCAAAGATAGGGCAGGGATTTTTTATTGACCATGGTATGGGCGTGGTTATTGGAGAAACTGCAGAAGTTGGGGATAATGTTACCCTTTATCAAGGGGTAACGTTAGGCGGAACAGGTAAGGAGAAAGGGAAGCGACATCCAACGATAGGAAATAATGTTTTTATTGGGTCTGGCGCTAAAATTTTGGGTTCGATCAAGATAGGGAATGATGTCAAGATTGGGGCGGGTTCTGTTGTAACGAAGCCTGTTCCGGCTGATTCGACCGTCGTAGGAGTACCGGGAACGATCGTGAGACACAGAGGAATTAAGGTTAATAATATTGAGATCGAGGAGTTGGAAGAAAAATCTTCAGTAAGACAAGAAGAGCTTCCCGACCCTGTTCATGAAATGCTGAAATGTCTTATGGAGCGAGTGAAGGTACTAGAGAAAGCTCAAAAAGAAAAGGAGAATCAATACGATGTCTTTGAAATTATTCAACACGATGAGTCATCAAAAAGAGGAGTTTAAACCTCGCGAGAGCGGTAAGGTCGCAATGTATACCTGTGGACCGACTGTTTATAATTATGTTCATGTCGGAAATGGGCGGATGCTCGTTGTGTTTGACATGATTCGACGCTATTTGATGTATAAAGAATATGATGTAACGTTTGTTCAGAATTTTACCGATGTGGATGATAAAATCATTAAGCGTGGCTTAGAAGAAGGGGTCGATCCCTTAACTCTCTCCCGAAAGTATATTGAAGAATATTTTAAGGATGCAAAAGCTCTTCATGTTTTACCTGCGACCGTCCATCCAAAGGCAACAGAGCATATTCCTGAAATGCTTGAAATTATTCAAGGACTTATTACGAAAGGGCTTGCCTATGAAGTAGACGGTGATGTTTATTTTGCTGTGGACAAATTTCCTCAATACGGTAAACTCTCTGGCCGTTCCTTAGAGGATATGCAAGCAGGAGCTCGTGTGGATGTAGATGAACGGAAAAATCATCCGATGGATTTTGCGCTTTGGAAAAAGGCTAAACCGGATGAACCCTCTTGGAAAAGTCCTTGGGGAGAAGGCCGTCCAGGTTGGCATATTGAGTGTACAGCTATGTCCCTAAAATATTTAGGAGCAGGTTTTGATATTCATGGGGGTGGAGGAGATCTTGTTTTCCCGCACCATGAAAATGAAATTGCTCAGTCAGAAGGTTATTTAGAGGGGAAACCCTTTGCTCATTACTGGATGCATAATGCTTTTTTAACCTTTAATCAGCAAAAGATGTCAAAGTCGTTAGGAAATTTCTTTACTGTTCGTGAGATTCTAGACCATTTCTCAGGGGAAGTTCTTCGTTTTTATTTGCTAAGTACGCACTATCGGAGTCCGCTCGATTTCGATGATGAAAATCTGCGAATGGCGCAAAAAGGATTGGAACGCTTGCAAACGAGTATCCGTTTAGCGGCGGAAGCTCTGACCAAGAAAGGTCCAGTTGAAATTAAGCTGGAAATGAACGAGGAACTTGTGAAAGCATCCGAGACAGCACACCGAGATTTTGAAGCAGCTATGGATGATGATTTCAATTCAGCCTTAGCCTACGCCAGTCTTTTTGAACTGGGCAAGCATATTAATACCCTCCTTCAGGATTATCCTTATGCCTCGGCAGGACTTGCGAAGGCACGAGAGACGTTGCTGGAATTAGCAGGAGTATTGGGCTTTGATTTAGAGCATCCAGAGTCTCAAGAAGTTGCTCAAGATGAAAAGTTGACCCAAGTCATGGAGGTATTGCTGTCTGTTCGGATGAAAGCACGCCAGAAGAAGGACTGGGAAACCTCAGACTTTATCCGTGATCAGTTAAAAGAGATTGGGATTGCGCTTGAAGATACGCCTCAAGGGGCACGATGGACCATCAAGAGTTAAATAAAAGGGGGAAAGGGCTTTTTGCCCGCCTAGATGTCAAGAAGTTGGCAGGAAATGAATGCTCTAACCTTAGCCTATCTTGGGGATGCTGTATATGAGCTATGGGTTAGAACACATTTACTTGAATTAGGATACGAAAAAGTTAAGGATTTACATCATGTAGCCACAGATTATGTCCGGGCATCAACCCAGGCGCAGTTGTTACAGGGATTAATGCCTGAATTGACGGAGATAGAGACTCAGGTTGTGATGCGGGGAAGAAATACGAAAGGCGGTCATCCCAAAAGCACCGATGTTATTACCTATCGTCATGCGACAGCTTTTGAAGCTTTAGTAGGGTATTGGCAGTTGACTCGACAAGAAGACCGGATGGTTTGGGCTTTTAATCAAGCTGATGCTGCTGTTGAGAATCATAAAGCTGTGGAAGCTAATTTACAAAAAAGATGAAAGTTGACGAGAGAAAGTAGGGATGAAACGTGAATGTCGAGTTAATTCAATATACGCCAGACCCAGAAAAGGTCGTTGCAGCTGCAGCGCGTTTATGCTACTCAGCTGATCCTGTTCCAGAACTTATGGAGAAGCTGACGGATGAGAAAATCGCGGGTTTTGTGCGTAAACTAAATTCTATGGGACATCTTTCTCCTTTTGAACATGTAAGTTTTCAGTTTTCTATTGATGGGGTGTCGAGAGCCTTATCGCATCAATTGGTGCGTCATCGCATTGCTAGCTATTCCCAACGTTCTCAGCGTTATGTTAAGGAAGCAGGGTTTGAATTTGTGACCCCCCCTAGTATTCGCCGTAATCCTGAAGCTCTAGTCCGCTTTGAAAAAGTAATGCAAACCTTGCAAGAAGAGTATCAGGAACTTCTCAAAGTGGCTCCAGCAGAGGATGCACGTTATGTTTTACCTAATGCTTGTACGACCTCGTTAATGGCTACTTTTAACGCTCGCTCCCTGCTCAATTTCTTTGAGCATCGAACTTGTATGCGTGCACAATGGGAAATTCGCCAAATGGCTGAAAAGATGCTTCAGCTAGTCCAGGAGGTTGCTCCTAACCTCTTTGCTGAAGCGGGGCCTACCTGTGTTACCCAAGGGGTATGCCATGAGGGAGCGATGAGCTGCGGACGTATTAAGACGCTTAAGAATCGAACTAAGGAGTAATGCTCATGAGTGAAATAAACGACGAAATAATCTATGGTCGCAACTCAGTTAGAGAACTTTTAAAAGCGGATAAACCCGTCAACAAAGTCCTATTTCAATCCGAAGGAACAGGGACGAATTTTCAAGAACTCGTTGAAGTTGCTCGAGAAAAAAGAATCCCTTTTCAGTTTGTCGAAAAATCAGCGCTGGATCGCCTGACAGCTCATGCTAAACACCAGGGTGTTTTGGCCTATGTTGCGCCAAGAGAGTACGCGACAGTGGAAGATATTTTAGGTTTAGCACGTTCCAAGGGAGAAGACCCGTTCATCCTCGTATTAGATGAGGTTGAAGATCCCCATAACCTTGGAGCACTTATTCGTACAGTTGACGCGGTTGGGGCCCATGGTGTCATTATTCCTAAACGCCGAAGTGTAGGATTGACAGGAACTGTAGCCAAAACCTCAGCTGGAGCGGTTGAGCATGTGCTCGTTGCTCGTGAAACGAATCTAGTCCAAACACTAGAGGAGTTAAAGAAAGAGGGCTGTTGGATTGCAGGAGCTGAGGCTGGAGGAGTAGAAGCCTCTCAGACAGATTTAACGGGCCCAAGAGTTTTGGTAATTGGAAGTGAAGGCAAGGGGATTGGCCGCTTAGTTCGGGAAGCCTGCGATGAAATCGTGAGTCTTCCCATGAAAGGTAAGATTAATTCGTTAAACGCGAGTGTAGCCGGTTCAATCCTTTTGTATGAGGTTCTTCGACAACGTACTGCCAAAACTTCACCTTGAGCTTTTCGTAGCACTCGGTTATAATAAAAATGTTATTGCTTGCGGACAAGAGTGATATATTATTACGCTATCTTCATCACCATGATAAGGGGGAAGCACTTTGAATCTTAATGCCCAACCTGAAGAATCTGAAGGGTGCGATGCAATTGAAATCATAGCGGATGAAGAAATCGTAGAGCTGGCCAAAGAAGGCGATGCCGTAGCGCTCGAATACTTAATTAACAAGTATAAGAATTTTGTTAGAGCAAAGGCACGATCATATTTTTTGATTGGCGCAGATCGCGAAGATATTATCCAGGAGGGTATGATTGGGCTCTATAAAGCAATTCGGGATTTCCGCGGTGATAAGCTCTCTTCTTTTCGGGCTTTTGCCGAGTTGTGCATAACACGCCAAATTATTACTGCTATTAAAACGGCAACTCGTCAAAAACACATTCCACTTAACTCTTATGTATCATTGAATAAACCAATCTATGATGAAGATTCGGATCGAACTCTCCTTGATGTGATTTCTGGAACTCGAATTACAGATCCAGAAGAGCTTATTATTAGCCAGGAAGAGTATGATGATATTGAAGAAAAGATGGGCGAGATTCTAAGTTCTTTAGAGTGGAAAGTATTGATGTCTTATTTAGAAGGCAAATCATATCAAGAGATTGCAGTAGATTTGCATCGTCACGTTAAATCAATTGACAATGCTCTCCAACGGGTTAAGAGAAAACTTGAACGATATCTAGAGAGAAGAAATGGCTAGAAGTGTCTCAGAATGACGAAATACGACATAAAGCCTCTATGCTGAAGTACTTAGGATTTTAAGTAAGATTTTGGATAAATTCTTTCGACGGATTTCGTCGAAGAATTTTTTTATCTGTTTTTGCCCAAAAGAGGTATATTTTTAAGAGCCAAAGGTATATACTAGGGTAAGTGCCTCTTAATTGACATCGCGGGATGGAGCAGCGGTAGCTCGTCGGGCTCATAACCCGAAGGTCGTCGGTTCAAATCCGGCTCCCGCAACCAAGTATAATCAACTCCGTAGAACAAGCTGCGGGGTTTTCTACTTTGTTTTTGACAAATATTCAATGGATTTATTACGCCTATCCTAGCTAGATTGTGTTTTTCTATAGGTAGGTCTTGTGATTATCCAAAGGATGCGGTACAATAATGGAGATGTAGGGGGCAGCTTGGCTGTCTTATTTATTTTTGTCTTATTTGTTGTATAAAAAACTTCTATTTCTTGACAGGACTAGTCTCTTGTGATAAATTATTTGAGCATGGATTAAATCCGGAGTTATATGTTTTTGTCCAGGGAGGTGTTCGTGAATGCGTGTCGCGCTTAATTTAGCATGTACGGAATGCAAAAACCGTAACTATTCAACGATGAAAAACAAGAAAAATAATCCTGACCGAATAGAGCTTAAAAAGTATTGTAAGTTCTGTAAGACTCACACAACCCACAAGGAAACCAAATAATTTTTTTTTATTATTCGGCTGTACGCCGGGAAGCGTTGTCGAGTATGGTGGTACAGATGTCTTGTAAGGATGTGATCGAGTGGGCGCTATAAAAAAACCAACAAATACTTCTGGACAAAAATCAACCGAAAAGGCGACAGAGTATTTTAGGGGAGTTATAAGCGAACTGAAAAAGGTACAATGGCCGAATCGCCAACAACTTTTAACCTATACAGGTGTGGTTTTGGTGGCTGTTGTGATAGTAGCTGTGTTACTTTGGATTGTCGATAGCGGGCTAAGTTTCTTAATGACAAAATTGCTCGGATAGGCTCTCGAACAGGTTGCCCTTAGACTTGGCAAGGAGGTTTGGGACCGGTATTAGAGGTTCCCTTTTGAATTATGGCGAAAAATTGGTATGTCATTCACACCTATTCCGGTTATGAGAATAAGGTGAAGACGAATCTTGAAAAGCGCGTGGAATCCATGAATATGGAGGACAAAATATTTCGCGTTCTTGTTCCCATGGAAGATGAGATTGAAATCAAAAATGGGAAGAAGAAAATTGCCAAGCGTAAGGTATTCCCAGGATACGTTCTGGTCGAGATGGAAATGACCGATGATTCCTGGTATGTTGTTAGGAATACTCCTGGGGTAACCGGCTTTGTTGGGACAGGTGCAAAACCAATCCCGCTTTTAGAGCATGAAGTCGTAAGTATTTTGCGCCAAATGGGCGTTGAAGAAGTACGAACCCATATTGATTATTCCATTAATCAAAGCGTTCGCGTTGCATCCGGACCCTTTAAAGATTTTGTTGGCGTTGTCCGAGAGATCTTGGAGGACAAAGGTAAATTGCGAGTTGCTGTCTCCATGTTTGGTCGGGAGACACCTGTTGAACTTGATTTTGCCCAAGTCGAAAAAATCGACTAAGCAGATAGAATTACCCTATTAAGGAGGTGTAAAGCATGGCAAAAAAAGTTGTTGGTTTGGTAAAATTAGCGATTACAGCGGGTAAAGCAACACCGGCACCTCCGGTTGGTCCTGCTCTTGGACAGCATGGGGTCAATATTATGGCCTTTTGCAAAGAGTACAATGAGCGTACAAAGGATCAAGCGGGACTTATTATTCCGGTTGAGATTACTGTTTATGAGGATCGCTCCTTTACCTTTATTACTAAAACCCCGCCAGCTTCAGTATTACTGAAAAAAGCAGCGAATATCAATTCTGGTTCGGCTGAGCCTAATCGCAAGAAGGTGGCTAAAGTTGATAAAACCAAAGTTCGTGAAATCGCTGAACTGAAGATGAAAGACCTAAACGCCGCAAGTGTCGAATCTGCAATGCGCATGATCGAAGGCACAGCACGGAGCATGGGAATTGAAATCATCGAAGCTTAATTCGATGCGTGGGAGGGTGTAAACCCGAATCGACCACAAGGAGGTTAAAGAATGTCTAAAGTTGGAAAGAACTATCAAGATGCAGTGAAAGCGTTTGATCGTAATTCCTTTTACGAGCCTGCAGAGGCTTTAGCTACTGTTAAAAAGATTGCGAAAGCAAAATTTGATGAGACAGTAGATGTTGCTTTTAAGCTGGGTATTGATACACGTCATGCCGATCAACAAATTCGGGGGGCTGTAGTTCTACCGAATGGTACAGGTAAAACCCGGTCTGTTCTTGTGTTTGCTAAAGGCGAAAAAGCAAAAGAAGCTGAAGCAGCAGGCGCGGATTTTGTGGGTGCTGAAGACATGATTGCTAAAATCGAGCAAGGTTGGTTTGGTTTCGAAGTCGTTGTAGCTACTCCTGATATGATGGGGTTGGTTGGTAAATTGGGTCGGGTGCTCGGTCCTAAAGGACTTATGCCAAATCCAAAGACCGGAACCGTTACGCTTGATGTAACGAAGGCGATCAAAGAAATCAAAGCAGGTAAGATCGAGTACCGTGCTGATAAAGCCGGAACTATTCATGCACCGATTGGTAAAGTATCCTTCACAGAAGAACAGCTTACAGAGAACTATAAAACTCTGGCAGAAGTTCTGGCTAAAGCAAAACCTGCAGCGGCTAAGGGACAATATGTTCGTAGTGCGACGGTTTCTTCTACGATGGGACCTGGCGTACGGATTAACCCGGCTAAAGCACTCTAATATAATAATTAGAGAAATTGTTTCTTGACAGGATTACACAGATAAGATATACTCAGCAAGAATTAAATAGCAATCCGCTGTAGACAGCAGGGGCTGAAAAGCTTAATAGCCTGCCGAGGTTGGAGAATTGATCCCTAATACTGGGCATTCTTAACCTCTGCATACGCGGAGGTTTTTATTTCTTTATGGGTGAGTGAAATCTGTGGAAGGAGGTGGGCTATAGTGCCAAATTACGAGGGAAAAGCACAAGTCGTTACGGAAATTAAAGAAAAGTTCCAAGGAGCTTCAGGGGTAGTCATTGCTGACTATCGTGGAATAACAGTTGCTCAAGCAACCCAACTTCGTGCTCAATTACGTCAAGCGGGCGTTGAATACCGTGTATTGAAAAATACATTGGTTAGTCGTGCTGCACATGAGGTCGGTATTGAGGGATTGGATTCTTACCTTGAAGGACCAACCGCTGTTGCTTTTAGTGCTGATCCGGTAGCACCGGCAAAAGTTTTATCCGATTTTGCTAAAGGTGTAAAAACCTTTGCAATTAAAGGCGGTGTCGTTGAGGGGAAAGTCGTTGATTCGAACGGTGTGAAAGCTCTGGCTGAACTACCTTCGCGCGAAGTACTCCTTACGCAAGTCGTACGCGGAATGCAAGCTCCATTGGTTGGAATGGTCAATGTTCTTCAGGGACCTATCCGCAAGATGGGTTATGCCTTAGAAGAAGTGCGTAAACTTAAAGAAGCTCAAGCTTAATCAAAGTTCGATAATTTATTGTTCGAACTTTAAGGGGATTGTAAAGAGACCCTTTTTTAAGAAATATTATTAAATTTTAAAGGATTTTAAGGAGGAAATTTTAACATGTCTAAAACTGCTGAAATTCTCGAAGCCGTAAAAGGTTTAACTGTTCTCGAACTCGCTGAGCTTGTAAAAGCTTTCGAAGAAGAATTTGGTGTTAGTGCTGCTGCTCCTGTAGCAGTTGCTGCTGCTCCTGGCGCTGCTGCTCCTGCAGATGTTGCTGAACAAACCGAATTTGATGTTATTCTTGCAAGTGCTGGTGGATCTAAAATCAATGTTATCAAAGTTGTTCGCGAAGTTACCGGCCTTGGACTTAAAGAAGCGAAAGAACTTGTTGATAATGCTCCAAAAGCAATCAAAGAAAAAGTTGGCAAAGAAGATGCTGAAGCTATTAAAGCTAAACTTGTCGAAGCTGGTGCTACAGTAGAAGTAAAATAAGTTTCTTAGTAAACTTAACTCATGCTAACAGAAAAGGTGCTTACTCAGAAATGGGTAAGCATTTTTTTTACAAAAAAAGTTGAATATCTTTCGTTTTTTCTTGACAAATCCAATTTTGCTTGTTATCCTTAATAATTGTTACGTTACATAAAATGCGTATATTATCCACTATATTCCTTTAGCGAAATAGCACACTTCGAAGTGCGTAATGGGGAGATTATCATTTGATCAATCGTATGACTCGAGAGGGATCTCCATAAATAGCGAAGCGAGGTTTTGAAAAGAAGGCCTTGCTTTTGGTTGTTTATGTCTAAATATTATTTCCTCGTGCGAGGACATCACACTTGAGGGGTGAAGCGTAAATGTTCTATCCTGTTAAGGTTGGGACGCGGGAGCGCTGGAGTTATTCCAGAATCCGGGAAGTTCTCGACATGCCAAATCTAATTGAAATCCAGCAGAACTCCTATCATTGGTTTCTTGATGAAGGACTTCGCGAAATGTTCCATGACATTTCTCCAATTCAAGATTTCACCGGGAATCTAGTCTTAGAATTTATTGACTACAGCCTGGGTGAGCCCAAATATGACGTGGAAGAGTGCAAGGAACGTGACGTGACCTTTGCAGCGCCTTTACGGGTAAAGGTTCGCCTCATTAATAAAGAAACAGGTGAGGTCAAAGAACAAGAAGTCTTCATGGGGGATTTTCCGCTCATGACAGCCAAAGGCACGTTTATCATCAATGGGGCTGAACGGGTCATTGTTAGCCAGCTCGTTCGATCTCCTGGCGTCTATTATAATGAAAGTATCGATCCAAGTGGGAAAAAACTCTATGGCGCAACTGTCATTCCTAATCGGGGTGCATGGCTTGAATTCGAGTCGGATTTAAACGATAATTTGTTCGTCCGTGTGGACCGTACAAGAAAGCTTCCGGCAACTGTTCTCATTCGTGCTCTGGGGTATGCTACGAACGGACAAATCCTCGAACTTTTCGAGGACAATGAACATGTCCGCTTGACTTTAGAAAGAGATAATTCTGAGTCTGCGGAAGAAGCTCTGGTCGAAATATACAAACGTTTACGACCAGGTGAACCGCCGACGGTGGATAGTGCACGCTCTCTACTAGAAGCTTTATTCTTTGATGCTAAACGTTATGACTTAGCTAAAGTCGGACGGTATAAATTGAATAAGAAATTAAAGCTGGACATTCCGCCCGAAGTGCATCATTTAACCCGTGAGGACATCATTGCTTCCTTGCGTCAAATGCTTGCTCTGATGAACGGGGAAGGTCATAAAGATGATATTGACCATCTTGGAAATCGCCGTCTGCGTTCAGTAGGTGAGTTGCTACAGAATCAGTTTCGAATCGGTCTTTCTCGAATGGAGAGAGTCGTACGTGAACGGATGACAATCCAAGATGTTGACGTGATTACACCACAAGTTCTCATTAATATTCGGCCTGTTGTGGCAGCAATTAAAGAGTTCTTTGGAAGTAGTCAGTTGTCCCAGTTCATGGATCAAACGAATCCTTTGGCTGAGTTGACGCATAAACGTCGGCTGAGTGCTTTGGGACCTGGCGGATTAAGCCGGGAACGTGCGGGCTTCGAAGTCCGTGACGTTCACTCTTCGCACTATGGTCGGATGTGCCCTATTGAGACACCTGAAGGACCGAACATTGGGTTGATTGGATCCTTAAGCACGTATGGCCGAATTAATCCTTATGGTTTCATTGAGGCTCCTTACCGTAGAGTCGTTGAAAGTCAAGTCACTGAGCAAATTGATTACCTGACTGCAGATGAAGAAGAGAGATTCGTTGTTGCTCAGGCCAATTCTCCTATTGATGATGAAGGACGTTTTCTCGAAGATAAAATCGATGCAAGGCATGGCCCGGACTTTGTTCTTGTTCCACCAAGCCGAGTTGACTATATGGACGTATCTCCGAAGCAGATGGTTTCCATCGCAACCGCTTTGATTCCTTTCTTAGAGCATGACGATGCGAACCGGGCTTTGATGGGTGCTAACATGCAACGTCAAGCCGTACCTCTCCTTCGTACTGATTCTCCTTATGTAGGGACAGGGATGGAATATAAGTCAGCTAAAGATTCTGGTGTTTGTGTATTGGCAGAAAAAGCAGGAGTCGTTGAACGCTCGACAGCTGATGAAATCATCATTCGGCACGATGATGGAACACTTGAAAAACATAAGCTCCTTAAGTACCTCCGTTCTAATCAAGGGACGTGTATCAACCAACGCCCAATCGTAGAAAAAGGAGAAGTGGTTGAGGCTGAACAAATCATTGCGGATGGCCCATCTACTGATCATGGAGAGTTAGCTCTAGGTAGGAATGTATTGATCGCCTTTATGACCTGGGAAGGTTACAACTACGAGGATGCTGTTCTCATTAGTGAAAAACTCGTGCGTGAAGATTACTATACTTCAATCCACATTGAAGAATATGAATCTGATGCTCGTGATACGAAGCTTGGACCTGAGGAAATTACAAGAGACATTCCGAATGTTGGAGAAGATGTCTTGAAAGACTTAGATGAGCGAGGAATTATCCGAATCGGAGCCGAAGTTCGTCCGGGCGATATTCTAGTGGGTAAAGTTACTCCAAAAGGAGAAACAGAGCTGACGGCAGAGGAACGACTCCTCCGCGCGATTTTCGGAGAAAAAGCTCGTGAAGTTAGAGATACCTCGCTCCGCGTACCTCATGGAGAAGCCGGTAAAATTGTCGATGTCAAAGTATTTACGAGAGAAAATGGAGATGAGCTCGCTCCAGGTGTTAATGAACTTGTTCGGGTTTATATCGCTCAAAAACGGAAAATTTCCGTGGGTGATAAAATGGCTGGACGCCATGGTAACAAAGGGGTTATTTCGAGAATTATGCGTGAGGAAGATATGCCTTTCTTACCTGATGGCACCCCTGTTGAGATCGTTTTGAATCCGCTGGGTGTTCCGTCCCGGATGAATATTGGTCAGGTTCTGGAGACCCACCTTGGCTGGGCTGCAAAGACTCTCGGGGTAAAGGTTGCAACTCCTGTATTTGATGGAGCTCGAGAAGAAGATGTTTTCGAAACCTTGAAAAAAGCAGGACTTCCTGAAAACGGAAAAACAGTTCTTTATGATGGACGTACGGGTGAGCCTTTTGACAACCAAATCACCGTGGGAATTATGTACTTCTTGAAACTCCACCATTTGGTTGATGATAAAATTCATGCTCGTTCTACAGGACCATACTCTCTTGTTACACAACAGCCTCTCGGTGGTAAAGCGCAGTTCGGCGGACAACGTTTTGGAGAAATGGAAGTATGGGCACTTGAGGCTTATGGAGCTGCTTATACTTTACAAGAGATACTTACCGTTAAGTCCGATGATGTCGTGGGTCGTGTCAAGACTTATGAAGCGATTGTTAAAGGTGAAAATATCCCTGAGCCGGGTGTCCCTGAGTCCTTCAAAGTTCTCATTAAGGAACTCCAGAGCTTAGCCCTTGATATTCGGGTGCTTACCGAGGATGATCAGGAAGTTGAGATTCGCGAGATCGACGAAGATGTGACTGAACAAGCAAAGGAATTGGGGATGGATCTCGTAGAGGAAATGCCAACGACTCCTGAACTCGTGGAAACGACCGAAGAGGACGAAGGAGAAGAAGGCTTCGAAGAGGAAACTGTAGAAGTAATCTCAGAAGAAGACGAAGGAAGCTTCGACGATTTCGAGTAATTCCCAGGCGAAAGGAGAGAGGACCTTGTTAGACTCCAATAACATTGATCGGATGCGTATTGGCCTGGCTTCTCCGGAAATGATCCGTGCCTGGTCGCATGGAGAAGTAAAGAAGCCAGAAACCATTAACTATCGTACTTTAAAACCAGAACGAGAAGGCCTTTTTTGCGAAAAGATCTTTGGACCAACACGTGACTGGGAATGCCACTGTGGTAAATATAAGCGGGTGCGGTATAAGGGAATCGTTTGTGACCGTTGCGGTGTTGAAGTTACACGTTCGAAGGTACGCCGCGAGCGGATGGGACATATTGAGTTAGCTGCTCCGGTATCTCATATTTGGTATTTCAAAGGAATTCCAAGCCGAATGGGACTTCTTCTCGACATGTCGCCCCGTTCCTTGGAAAAGGTCCTTTATTTCGTATCCTACATCGTAACCGATGCGGGGGATACTTCATTGATCAAGAAACAACTTCTCACTGAAACGGAATACCGAGAATATCGAGATAAGTACGGTAATCGTTTCCAAGCAGCAATGGGTGCTGAAGCCATTAAAGTTCTTCTTGAAGAAATGGACTTAGATAAACTTTATGACGAGTTACGCACTGAGCTGAAAGAGGTTTCTGGACAACGTAAAATCCGGGCTATTCGGCGTTTAGAAGTGGTTGAAGCCCTCAAGATTTCGGGAAACCGTCCTGAGTGGATGATTATGGATGTTGTCCCGGTTATTCCACCAGAACTCCGTCCTATGGTTCAGCTTGACGGTGGACGTTTTGCGACTTCTGACTTAAACGACCTCTATCGTCGTGTTATTAACCGGAATAATCGGTTGAAGCGTCTCTTAGATTTAGGTGCACCTGATATCATTGTTCGCAACGAAAAGCGGATGCTCCAAGAAGCCGTTGATGCTTTGATTGATAATGGTCGTCGTGGACGTCCTGTAACCGGACCGGGTAACCGTCCGTTGAAATCTTTGAGTGACATGCTTAAAGGTAAGCAAGGCCGTTTCCGTCAAAACTTGCTCGGAAAACGGGTTGATTACTCCGGACGTTCCGTAATCGTAGTTGGACCAAATCTTAGAATGCATCAGTGCGGTCTGCCTAAAGAAATGGCAATCGAACTTTTTAAACCCTTTGTCATGAAAAAACTTGTTAATGAAGGGTATGCTCATAATATTAAAAGTGCTAAACGCATGGTTGAACGCGTTCGCCCAGAAGTTTGGGACGTTCTCGAAGAAGTAATTACAGAACACCCTGTTCTTTTGAACCGTGCACCAACATTGCACCGCCTTGGGATTCAAGCTTTCGAGCCTATCCTTGTTGAAGGACGTGCCTTGCAAATTCATCCTTTGGTATGTACAGCTTATAACGCTGACTTTGATGGAGACCAAATGGCAGTCCATGTGCCTCTTTCATCAGAGGCGCAAGCAGAAGCTCGAATTCTGATGTTATCTTCGCATAATATTTTGAACCCCAAAGATGGTCGTCCTGTTGCCTCCCCAACTCAGGATATGGTCCTTGGTTCATATTACCTAACTATGGATCGCCCGGGTGCCCAAGGGGAAGGAAAGATCTTCAAAGACATGGATGAGGCTGTATTGGCCTATGACGCGAAGGAACTTAACCTTCAAGCCGAGATTAAGGTCCGGCAAGAAGATGGAACGCTTCTGGAGACGACGGTTGGCCGTTTGATTTTTAACTCTGTGATTCCACCAGAAGTAGGTTATATCAATGAAGTCCAGGGCAAAAAACAACTGAACAATATTGTAGCGAAGTCCTACCGCTTATGTGGGTATCAGGCTACGGCTGATCTACTCGATGGAATTAAGAGTTTAGGTTTTAAATACTCGACAAAGGCCGGTATGACAGTAGGTTTGGCTGACATTACCGTTCCAAAAGAGAAGAGAGAGCTTTTAGCTGCGGCCGATGATCGAGTTGCGAAAACGGAACAACAATACCGTCGTGGTCTCATCACCGATGAAGAGCGCTATGGTAAGGTCATTGAGATCTGGACCAAAGCTACTGACGATGTTACACAAGCGCTGATGAATACGCTCGATCATTTCAATCCAATTTACATGATGGCAACCTCTGGGGCACGTGGTAATATTCAACAGTTACGTCAGTTGGCCGGTATGCGTGGACTCATGGCTGATCCGTCAGGACGAACGATTGAGTTGCCTATTAAGGCGAATTTCCGTGAAGGACTTACCGTTTTAGAGTACTTCATTTCCTCCCATGGTGCTCGGAAAGGTTTGGCTGATACAGCTCTGCGGACCGCAGACTCTGGATACCTCACTCGTCGATTGGTTGATGTCTCCCAGGATGTTATTGTCCGTGAGGACGACTGCGGTACGACCCAAGGAATTCTTGTGGAAGATATCAAAGATGGCCCAGAAGTCATTGAAAAACTTGAGGAACGTCTTGTAGGGCGCTTTGTCCTCGAGGATGTTAAAGATCCAAAGACCGGTGAAATTTTAGCAACAACGGAAAATGAAATCACTGAAGAGCAGGCAAAGGCAATTGCTGGAGTCTACGATCAACTCAAAATCCGTTCGGTGCTAACCTGTAAGAGTCGCCACGGTGTCTGCAAGAGGTGCTATGGACGGAACCTCGCGACGGGTCGCCCTGTTGAAATGGGTGAAGCAGTCGGTATTATTGCAGCACAGTCAATTGGTGAGCCTGGAACTCAGCTTACCATGCGGACATTCCACACAGGTGGTGTTGCTGGAGACGATATCACGCAAGGTTTACCACGGGTCGAGGAGCTATTTGAAGCCCGTAAACCAAAGGGTCAAGCGATCATTTCAGAAGTCGATGGAACAGTTACCGTGCGAGAAGTTAAGGGACGTCGTGAAGTCGAAATCGTGACTGAGAGTGATGAGCATGTCAACTATACAATTCCATATGGCTCTCGCCTGAAAGTTAGAGATGGTGTTCGGGTTGAAGCGGGAGACGAGCTTACTGAAGGAAGCGTTAACCCCCATGACATGTTAAAGGTCAAAGGGATACGCGGAGTCCAGGTCTATCTCGTCGGTGAAGTACAACGGGTTTATCGCCTTCAAGGTGTTGATATCAATGATAAACACATTGAAGTCATGGTTCGCCAGATGCTTCGCAAGGTGAAGATCGAGGAAGCTGGAGATACCAATCTCTTGCCAGGTGCCTTGATTGATGTCTTTGAATTTGAGGAAGAGAATGCGAAGGCTATAGCCTCAGGTGGTGAGCCTGCAGTTGCCCGTCCTGTTCTTCTTGGAATCACGAAAGCTTCACTCGCTACAGATTCCTTCCTTTCCGCAGCTTCCTTCCAGGAAACGACACGTGTCTTAACCGATGCTGCGATCAAAGGAAAAGTTGATCCATTGTTAGGATTGAAGGAGAACGTGATCATTGGTAAGTTGATTCCTGCTGGAACAGGAATGTCACGTTATCGCAATGTCAAAATTATCGATTCGGAAGAAGTTTGAAATCTTGACACTAGAAATCACGGGTGCTAGAATACTATAGTGTGATTTAATGGTATAATATTGAGTGATAGACCATTAAATTTGAGGAGGAAAGCATTATTATGCTTGATGAAACCTTAAAAAATTCAAGGCACAAGACAGTTGGAGTGAAGCAAACCCAACGCGCCTTGGAAAAAGGAATTGTGCGAGAGGTGTTCATTGCAAAAGATGCTGAGCAGCATGTCCTTCGTCCAATTATTGAATCCTGTAAGACCCTTGGGATTGAAATGGTCGAAATTCCAACGATGATTGATCTTGGAAAGGCATGCGGCATTGAAGTAGGAGCAGCTGTAGCTGCTTTGACTGCTGAGTAGCACGGGTCCTAGGTAATTCTATTGTTATTTTTAGGAATTGCTTGACTGATGCTGAGACAAGCAATTCCTTTGATATTCTCTTTGTAGAGGAAGGAGGTTTAGATATGCCGACAATTAACCAGCTAATTCGTCAGGGACGCTCAAAGTTGACAAAGAAATCAACAGCTCCTGCATTACAATGGGGCATGAACTCTTTAAAACGTAAGCAGTATCCTTCAGGTGGATCACCACAAAAACGTGGAGTATGTACTCGGGTTTATACAACCACACCTAAAAAACCTAACTCAGCTCTTCGTAAGGTAGCTCGTGTACGTTTGACTAATGGAATTGAGGTTACCTCATATATTCCAGGAATTGGCCATAATTTACAAGAGCACTCCGTCGTACTTGTACGTGGAGGCCGTGTTAAGGACTTGCCTGGTGTTCGTTACCATATCGTTCGGGGAGCTTTAGATACCTCCGGCGTACAAAAACGTATGCAAGCTCGTTCTAAATATGGCGCAAAACGCCCGAAAAAAGCGAAGTAATCATTTAATGATTGAATAGGTGTAATTACGAAAAAGCAAAGGGGGGAAATGATTTGCCACGTAAGGGATATATCGCGAAACGTGAGGTTTTGCCGGATCCTATTTATAAAGACCGGACTTTGACGAAGTTTATTAACCAAATCATGTTGGACGGTAAAAAGGGAACTGCAGAATCGATTTGCTATAACGCATTTGAACAAATCCGTGAGAAGACAGGTAAAGATCCAATGGAAGTCTTTGAAACGGCTCTTAAAAATGTAATGCCTGTACTTGAAGTTAAAGCTCGCCGTGTTGGGGGCGCTAACTACCAAGTGCCCATTGAAGTTCGCCCTGAACGTCGTCAAACCTTAGGGTTGCGCTGGCTTGTGGGAAACGCTCGCAAACGGAGTGAAAAGACGATGGATGAGAAGATTGCAGGCGAACTAATGGATGCTGCTAACAATACGGGTGGTTCCATCAAGAAAAAAGAAGATATGCATAAAATGGCAGAAGCTAATAAAGCATTTGCGCATTTCCGTTGGTAGGATAGTTTATATTACCTTCGGAAATGACTATCGTAGAAAGGGGGATTATCAGTGGCAAGGCAATTTTCATTAGAGAAAACCCGGAATATCGGCATTATGGCCCATATTGATGCTGGTAAGACAACCACGACCGAGCGTATTCTTTTCTATACCGGACGTGTTCATAAAATCGGGGAAGTTCATGACGGGGCTGCAACAATGGACTGGATGGTTCAGGAGCAAGAACGTGGAATCACGATTACTTCTGCTGCAACAACCGCTCATTGGAAAGATCACCGAGTTAACATCATTGATACACCAGGGCACGTGGACTTCACAGTTGAAGTTGAACGTTCTTTGCGTGTACTCGATGGCACTGTGGCAGTGTTTGATTCTGTCTCCGGTGTAGAGCCTCAATCTGAAACAGTATGGCGGCAGGCAGATAAATATGGGGTACCCCGTATTGCCTATATCAATAAAATGGACCGCATGGGTGCCGATTATTTCCGGGCAGTATCTATGATTGCTGATCGGTTAGGTGCGCACCCAGTTCCGATTCAAATCCCAATTGGCTCAGAAGAAGACTTTAAGGGTCTCGTGGATTTGGTGACGATGGAAGCGTTAGTGTATACTGACGATTTGGGTACGACTAGCGAACACACCGGTATCCCCGGAGACTTAGTCGAGATAGCCAATGAGTATCGTGAGAAACTCGTTGAAGCTGTAGCAGATACGAGCGAAGAACTCATGATGAAATATCTAGAAGGTGAAGAATTAACAGAGCAAGAAATCCGTGCAGGACTTCGTAAAGGAACGATTGCTAATAAATTTGTTCCCGTGCTCTGCGGATCTTCGTTCAAGAACAAAGGGGTACAACCGCTTTTAGACGCGGTTGTCGATTATATGCCTTCCCCGCTTGATGTACCTGCTATTAAAGGTGTACATCCAGAGACTGGCGAAGAAGATCATCGTGAAGCTGATGATTCAGCGCCTTTCTCCGCCTTGGCCTTTAAGATTATGGCTGACCCATTTGTGGGCAAATTGGCATTTTTCCGGGTATACTCGGGAGTTTTATCCTCAGGTTCTTATGTCTACAATTCCAACAAAGGTAAACGCGAACGGATTGGCCGGATTCTCTTAATGCACGCCAACCATCGTGAAGAAATTTCAGAAGTTTACTCTGGAGATATCGCTGCTGCTGTTGGACTCAAAGACACGTCAACAGGGGATTCCCTCTGTGATGAAAAGTTCCCTATTGTTTTAGAGTCCATGGTTTTCCCTGAGCCGGTAATTGATGTTGCTGTTGAACCCAAAACAAAAGCTGACCAAGAAAAAATGGGAATCGCTCTTGCTCGTTTAGCAGAAGAAGATCCAACCTTCAAAATGCATACCGATCAAGAGACTGGACAAACCATTATTTCAGGTATGGGTGAGTTACACTTAGAGATTATTGTTGACCGGATGCAACGCGAGTTCAAAGTAGAATGCAATGTGGGTCGTCCTCAGGTTGCTTATCGAGAAACGATTCGCCGTTCAGTTAAGTCTGAAGGTAAGTTCGTTCGTCAATCTGGTGGCCGTGGTCAATATGGACACTGTTGGGTTGAACTCGAACCTCTTGAACCCGGTAGCGGTTTTGAATTCGTCAATAAGGTCGTCGGCGGTGTGATCCCGAAAGAATATATTAACCCAATTGGACAGGGTATCGAAGAAGCTATGCAGAATGGTATCCTTGCAGGATATCCGGTAGTCGATATGCGTGCCACTGTTTATGATGGATCTTATCATGATGTTGACTCTTCTGAAATGGCCTTCAAAATTGCAGGTTCAATGGCATTCAAAGCAGGAGCGCTGAAAGCCAATCCTGTGATTCTCGAACCCGTCATGAAAGTCGAAGTCACGGTTCCTGAATCGTATATGGGTGATGTTATCGGAGATATCAACTCTCGTCGTGGACGGATTGAAGGAATGGAAGCCCGCTCTGGAGCTGAAGTTATCCATGGATTTGTGCCACTGAGCGAAATGTTTGGCTATTCAACAGACCTTCGTTCTCGGACTCAAGGACGTGGAACTTACTCCATGCAGATGGATCACTTTGATGAAGTACCCAAAAATATCGCTGAAGGCATTGTCGCAAAGCGAACTGGGTCTAAAGAATAATTTTAAGGAGTGAAATTCTAATGGCAAAGCAAAAGTACGAACGTACTAAACCTCACGTTAATGTAGGAACCATTGGTCACGTTGACCATGGTAAAACTACAACTACTGCTGCTATCACCACTGTTCTCTCTAAATCCGGTGGTGCAATTGCAACAGCATTTGATCAAATCGACAAAGCTCCAGAAGAACGTGAACGTGGAATCACAATTTCCACTGCACACGTTGAGTATGAAACAGGTAATCGTCACTATGCACACGTAGACTGCCCAGGACACGCTGACTATGTTAAGAACATGATCACCGGTGCTGCTCAAATGGACGGCGCTATCCTCGTAGTATCTGCTGCTGATGGCCCAATGCCACAAACCCGTGAGCATATCCTTCTTGCTCGTCAAGTTGGCGTTAAGTACATCGTTGTATGGCTTAACAAAGCTGACATGGTTGATGATCCAGAACTTATGGAACTCGTTGAAATGGAAATTCGCGAACTCTTAAATGAGTATGAATTCCCTGGCGACGATATTCCGATCGTTCCTGGTTCTGGCCTTAAAGCACTCCAATGTGGTTGTGGATCTCGTGACTGCGAATGGTGCGGTAAGATCTGGAACTTAATGGATGCAGTAGATTCCTACATCCCGACTCCAGAACGTGCTACTGATAAACCGTTCCTTATGCCTGTCGAGGACGTATTCACGATCACTGGTCGTGGTACAGTTGCTACTGGTCGTGTAGAACGTGGTATGGTTAAAGTCGGCGATGAAATTGAAATCGTAGGCTTGTCAGAAGCTCCGAAGAAGACTGTTGTTACCGGTGTTGAAATGTTCCGTAAACTCCTCGATCAAGCCGTTGCTGGCGATAACATTGGAGCTCTTCTCCGTGGTATTGACCGTAAAGAAATCGAGCGCGGACAAGTTTTGGCGAAAACCGGATCAATTAAACCTCATACGAAATTTTCCGGTGAGGTTTATATCCTCAGCAAAGAAGAGGGTGGACGTCATACTCCTTTCTTCAACAACTATCGTCCTCAATTCTACTTCCGTACAACTGACGTAACTGGTGTAATCACTCTTCCTGAAGGCGTTGAAATGGTAATGCCTGGCGACCGTGTAACGATCACCTGCGAAATTATCAGCCCAATCGCTATGGAAGAAGGACTTCGCTTCGCTATCCGCGAAGGTGGACGTACTGTTGGATCAGGCGTTGTTGCTACAGTTATCGCTTAATTTATAAGAAGTACAGGCCAGAGAGAAATTATGAGAGATGCCGCAGATTAACGCTGCGGCATCCTGGCTCGCAATTAATCAACGGCTTTGTTCTCAACTATGACGCCGAAGGTTGCCGGAATAAGTGACTCCGCTTGGCCCGGGTAATTTCTGCGCCGAATACCCGGTAATCGGGAAAAATTTTAGGAGGTTTTATCATGAGTAGTCAAAAAATTCGTATCCGCCTTAAAGCGTATGATCACAAAACATTGGATCAGTCCGCTGAGAAAATTGTTGAAACAGCTAAGAGAACAGGAGCTCGTGTGAGTGGACCGATTCCGCTTCCGACTGAGAAGAACATTTATACAATTCTCCGTTCCCCGCACGTAAACAAAGATTCTCGTGAGCAGTTTGAAATGCGTACTCATAAGCGTTTGATCGATATACTCGAGCCTACTTCGAAAACGGTAGATGCTTTAATGCGTTTAGACTTGCCTGCAGGCGTTGATATTGAAATTAAGCTCTAAAACTAGAATACAATTGAATTCATAAGCATTCTTAAGCGCTCGAAATCTTAGAAAATTTTTTTGAAAAGATTTCTAAAAAAGTAGCGCTTTTTTAGAGTTTATGATATAATTGTCATGTTTGTGGCGCGAAACGCCCGGAGGCGTGGAGTAATACCTCCGGCATCGCCCATAAAAAATAAAACCAAATAAACGAACGCTCTCGTGCCCTGGAAATGATTCTGGTGCACTTCAAAGTGTTCAGGAGGTGGCATTCGTGTCGAAAGGAATTTTGGGTAAAAAAGTCGGAATGACCCAGGTGTTTACGGAAGATGGCAGACTGATTCCTGTAACTGTGGTCGAAGCAGGTCCTTGCTTTGTGGTTCAGAAGAAAACGGTAGCAACCGACGGCTACAATGCAATTCAAGTTGGCTTTAATGAATTGCGTGAAAAACTCTCTAATAAGCCGGAAAAAGGTCATTTCCAAAAAGCGAATTTGAAACCCATGCGTTGGGTTCGCGAGTTCCGCGTTGATAATGTGGATGCTTTCGAAATTGGCCAAGAAATTAAAGCTGATGTCTTCAATGTAGGCGATGCTGTGGATGTCGTTGGTGTTTCCAAAGGAAAAGGGTTCCAAGGAATGATTAAACGTCATGGCGCATCTCGCGGACCAATGAAACATGGTTCAAAGTATCATCGTCGTACCGGTTCCCTCGGCGCGAAAGGCCCGGCTCGTGTATTTAAAGGCCGTAAGTTGCCAGGACGTATGGGTGGAGAACGTGTAACGGTTCAAAACCTAGAAATCGTTCGGATCGATGCGGATAAAAATATGATACTTGTCAAAGGCGCTGTACCAGGCGCTAAAAAAGGATTGCTCGTTCTGAAACATTCAGTTAAGGCAAAGTAACTTGTGAGAAAGGAGGAATAAGCAATGCCAAAAGTTCAAGTCGTTAATATGCAAGGTTCTCCTGTTGGAGAAATCGAGCTGAATGAATATGTATTTGGGATTGAACCCAATGCTCATGTTTTGCACTCGGCAGTTGTAGCACAACTGGCTAGTCAGAGACGTGGTACGTCTTCAACCCTGCTGAGAGGCGAAGTTCGCGGAGGCGGACGGAAACCTTGGCGCCAAAAAGGAACGGGTCGTGCACGTGCAGGAAGTATTCGTTCACCGCTTTTCAGAGGTGGAGCAGTTCTTTTTGGACCAAAACCTCGTGATTATGGTTTTTCGCTTCCTAAAAAAGTTCGCCGGCTGGCTTTGCGTTCGGCCCTTTCTTCCAAGGTTAATGAACAAAAATTGATCGTTTTGGAAGACTTGAGCCTAACAGAAGCAAAGACTCGTGAAATGGTGAAGGTGCTTAAAGCACTGAATGCTGATAAAAAAGCGTTGATTGTTACTGATGAACTCAATGACACCGTGGTTCTATCTGCTCGCAATATTGAAGGAGTTAAAGCCACTCAAGTTGAGGGAATGAACGTATACGATCTTTTGAAACACGATGTTATCGTGATGACAAAAGCAGCGGTAGCGAAAACGGAGGAGGTGTTAGCGTAATGCGCGATGCTCGTGAAGTTCTCGTACGTCCTGTGATTTCTGAGAAATCGGTTGGGATGGTCGAGGAAAACAAATACTCCTTCTGGGTTAACCCGGCTGCCAATAAGATTGAAGTTAAAGCCGCGGTAGAAAAGATGTTTAAGGTCCATGTAACTGAAGTACGGACCATTAATGTTCATGGAAAAATGAAGCGTGTTGGCCGTTATTCCGGCAAGACGTCAGACCGAAAAAAAGCGATTGTTACGCTCAAAGCTGGAGATCGAATTGAAGGCTTTGCGGGTCTGTAAGTTTGACGCAAAGGAGGGAAACCCATGCCAGTAAAAGGATTTAGACCGTATACTCCAGGCCGTCGGCAAATGACCGTATCGACCTTTGAGGAGATTACAAAAGTTGAACCAGAACGCTCCTTGCTTGAGCCTATGCGCAGGAAGGGCGGTCGAAATAACCAAGGTAAACTCAGTGTACGTCATCAGGGTGGCGGACATAAAAAGATGTTTCGTGTGATCGACTTTAAACGGAATAAAGATAGTGTTCCTGCTAAAGTCGCAGCTATCGAATACGACCCAAACCGCTCTGCAAATATTGCACTTCTTCATTATCTGGACGGGCATAAAGCCTATATCCTCGCTCCAAATGGTTTGAAAGTGGGCCAAATGGTGGTTTCTGGACCGGATGCTGATATTAAAGTGGGTAATGCATTGCCGATCAAGAACATCCCTGTTGGTACATTACTTCATAATATTGAAATGAAACCGGGCAAAGGTGCTCAACTTGTTCGGTCGGCTGGTGGCTCTGCTCAGCTTATGGCTAAGGAAGGCACCTATGCTACCTTGAGATTACCTTCTGGTGAAATGCGCATGGTACACATTGATTGCCGCGCGACGATTGGTCAAGTTGGAAACCTCGATCACGAGAACATTCATATCGGTAAAGCCGGACGTACTCGTTGGTTAGGAATTCGCCCAACGGTTCGTGGTTCCGTTATGAACCCGAATGACCATCCGCATGGTGGTGGTGAAGGACGTAATCCTGTTGGACGTAACCCTGTTACTCCTTGGGGTAAACCTGCACTCGGTGCGAAGACTCGGAAGAAGAAAAATCCTTCTACCCGCTTCATTGTGAAACGGCGCAGTAAGTAATCGAAAGGAGGCCATTAAATGAGTAGATCTCTAAAAAAAGGGCCTTATGTTGAACAACGTTTACTCGCTCGGGTGGAAGGAATGAACACCTCCGGAGAAAAACGTGTTCTGAAAACGTGGTCCAGAAGCTCAACAATTTTCCCGCAAATGGTCGGACATACCATTGCGGTTCATGATGGACGCAAACATGTTCCTGTATATGTTAGTGAAGATATGGTAGGACACAAACTCGGTGAGTTTGCACCTACACGCACCTATAAAGGCCATGCTGGTAGTGAAAAATCCAGCGGCTTACGCTAAGGAGGAGTTGAAAACATGCAAGCTAAAGCGATTGCAAGATATGTTCGGATCTCTCCTCGCAAGGTGCGCCAAGTGGTCGACCTCATTCGTGGCAAACAAGTGAATGATGCTCTTGCAATTCTGCAATTCACACCGAAAGGTGCAACTGAGCCGGTAACGAAAGTTCTCAAGTCGGCGGTTGCGAATGCAGAACACAATTTGGAGATGGATTCTGACGAACTTTTTGTTACGGAGATCTTTGTTGATCAAGGACCGACCTTAAAGCGCATTAAACCCCGGGCCATGGGACGGGCTGACCAAATCCGCAAGCGGACCAGCCATATCACCGTGGTTGTCGGCGAGAAGAAGGAGGGTTAAACCGTGGGTCAAAAAGTAAATCCAAAAGGCTTCCGAGTCGGGATTATCCGTGATTGGGAAGGCCGCTGGTATGCAGATAAAAACTACTCGGATCTCCTTCATGAAGATTTAAAGATCCGCAATTTCATTAAAAAGAAGCTTCATCAAGCTGGTGTCCCTAAAGTTGAAATCGAGCGTGCAGCAAGCCGCGTTAAAGTTTCAATCTCAGCTGCTAAACCAGGAATTGTCATTGGACGCGGTGGTACGGAAGTAGAAAACCTTCGTAAACAACTTGAACTTATGACTGGTAAGCAAGTTGCGGTGAACATCGTTGAAGTGAAGAAACCGGAGCTTGATGCACAACTCGTAGCCGAGAATGTTGCACAACAGCTCGAAAAACGGATTTCTTTCCGTCGTGCGATGAAGCAAACCGTTGGACGTACCATGCGTCAAGGCGCTCAAGGTATTAAGATTTCTTGTAGCGGACGTTTGGGTGGTGCAGAAATTGCACGTACAGAGTGGTACAACGAAGGAAAAGTACCCCTTCATACGATAAGAGCAGATATTGACTATGGTTTTGCTGAGGCTAATACTACCTATGGCAAAATCGGAGTTAAGGTATGGATTTATAAAGGAGAGGTTCTTCCCGCCAAGAAGGTCGCTCAGGTGGAAGGAGGAAAATAAATGCTAGTCCCAAGCAGAGTAAAACATCGTAAACAACACCGTGGACGGATGCATGGAGTTGCTACACGTGGTAATAAAATCACGTTCGGCGAATTTGGCTTAGTTGCCTTAGAACCGTCATGGATCACAAATCGCCAAATTGAAGCTGCCCGTATTGCAATGACCCGTTATATTAAACGGGGTGGCCAAGTTTGGATTAAGATTTTCCCGGATAAACCAATTACCGCTAAACCGGCTGAAACACGTATGGGTAGTGGTAAAGGTGCCCCAGAATATTGGGTAGCCGTTGTTAAGCCTGGCCGTGTTATGTTTGAATTGGCAGGTATTCCTGAAGAAACTGCGCGTGAAGCGTTAAGACTGGCAATGCATAAGTTGCCGATCCGCTGTAAAATCGTGCGTCGTGAAGAATTAGAGGGAGGTGACGCAAATGAAAACTAAGGAATTCCGTGATATGTCCGAGGAAGAGATTCTGAAGCAAATTGATGACCTGAAGACGGAACTGTTTAATTTGCGTTTCCAACTAGCGACAGGACAACTTGACAATCCAATGCGGATTCGTGAAGTTCGGAAAGGGATTGCTAAAGGCAAGACCATTCTCCGCGAGCGCGAACTGAACATTAACCGTGCTTAAGGAAAGGAGGCTTTCTGATATGGAAAGAGCCCAACGTAAAGTTAAAGTGGGTAAAGTCGTCAGTGATAAAATGGATAAAACGGTTGTTGTAGCCGTTCAAATTACCGAAAGTCACCCGCTCTACCATAGAATTGTACGTCGTACAGAAAAGTTTAAAGCTCATGATGAAAACAACGAAGCCCGTATTGGCGATACCGTTGTTATCATGGAAACTCGTCCGCTTAGCAAAGATAAACGCTGGCGTGTCGTTGAGATCACCGAAAAGGCGGTTGTTCTCTAAGACTGCATATTGAATTTGGAAGGGGGTCAACAGGATGATCCAGGTTCAAACAAGGCTCAAAGTTGGAGACAACTCAGGAGCAAAAGAGCTTATGTGCATCCGCGTGCTTGGTGGTTCTTTACGCCGTTATGCATCCATCGGAGATGTGATTGTAGCTTCGGTTAAAAGCGCAACGCCAGGCGGCGTTGTTAAAAAAGGCGATGTTGTAAAAGCAGTTGTAGTGCGTACAACAAAAGAAATCAAACGTAAAGACGGGAGTTATATCCGTTTTAGTGAAAATGCTGCTGTTGTCATTAAGGACGACAAAAGCCCACGCGGAACCCGTATTTTTGGACCGGTTGCCCGCGAATTGCGCGAAAAAGACTTCATGAAGATCATTTCCCTGGCACCGGAAGTAATTTAATTGACCCCATTGCAATGGAGGTGAACGAAGTGGCTGCTGTAAAGCAAAATATACACGTCAAAAAAGGCGACTTGGTCATGGTGATCACAGGTAAGGATGCTGGTAAAAAGGGAAAAGTCCTTGAGGTCCTTACGAAAAAAGGCCGTGTCGTTGTTGAAAAGATCAACATCGTAAAACGCCATACAAAACCAACCCAAAGTATGCCGCAAGGTGGTATTTTGGAAAAAGAAGCACCTATTGCGAGCTCGAACGTAATGCTGTTCTGCTCAGAGTGCAATAGTGTGACACGGGTCAGTACAAAAGTAACTGAGGCTGGAAAAGTTCGTGTTTGCAAAAAATGCGGAGTAAACCTGCCCGATAAGAACTAATCCAGAAGGGAGGGACCTTAGTGACTCGTCTGAAAGATAAGTACGTTCAAGAAATTGCTCCTGCTCTTCAGCAGAAGTTCAGCTATAAAAACGTAATGCAAACTCCTAAGCTTAACAAAGTTGTAATCAATGTTGGTTTAGGGGAAGCAGTTCAAAATTCCAAAGCGATTGATTCGGCGGTTGGTGATTTGATGAAAATCACAGGCCAAAAACCGATTGTCACGCGGGCTAAGAAATCGATTGCAGCTTTTAAACTTCGTGCAGGTATGCCGATTGGTGCAAAAGTGACCCTACGTGGGGATCGTATGTATGAGTTCGTTGACCGTCTAATGAATGTGGCATTGCCTCGTGTCCGTGATTTTCGCGGAGTATCGAGTAAAGCCTTTGATGGACGTGGCAACTATACGCTCGGAATTAAAGAGCAACTCATCTTCCCTGAAATTGAGTATGATAAAATTGACAAACTTCGGGGAATGGATATTGTCTTCGTAACGACGGCAAAATCTGATGAAGAAGCTCGCGAATTACTCGGTATGCTCGGCATGCCGTATCACCACGAGAAGTAAGAAGGAGGGTTCAAGAGCGTGGCTAAAAAATCGATGATCGTTCGTAACCTGCGCGAACAGAAATATGCCGTTCGCTTCCATAACCGATGCACAATCTGCGGCCGTCCCCATGCATATATCCGTAAGTTCGGAATATGCCGGATTTGTTTCCGGGAGTTAGCCTATAAAGGTGAACTACCGGGAGTCAAAAAGGCTAGCTGGTAAACCGCAGTAAGAAAGGGGGAAGACTCTAGTGGCAATGTCAGATCCGATTGCAGATTTCTTGACCCGCATTCGTAATGCAGGCATGGTTTATCATGATAAGGTAGAAGTACCTGCTTCTAATGTCAAGAAAGCGCTTGCCGAAATCCTAAAAGAAGAGGGTTTCATTAAAGATTTTGAATACATTGCAGATAACAAGCAAGGACTTATTCGCTTGTATCTGAAATATGGCCCAAACCGTGAACGCGTGATCACAGGCCTGAAACGCATTAGTCGTCCAGGACTCCGCGTTTATGCAAAGAAAGATGAAGTACCGAAGGTCTTAGGTGGCCTTGGAGTGGCGATTATCTCCACTTCCCAAGGGATTATGACTGATAAACGGGCTCGTCAAAATGGGCTTGGCGGAGAAGTGCTCTGCTACATTTGGTAAAGATACATTACGGAGGTGCAGAGAATGTCCAGAATTGGCAAAAAGCCCATTACGATTCCTAATGGCGTCGACGTCAAGATAGAGGGCAATGTTGTCACCGTTAAAGGACCAAAGGGTACCTTAACGAAGGAAATGCATCCACGAATCAACATTGCAGTAGAAAATCAAGAAGTTATTGTGACTCGGCCAGATGATGAACCTCTGAGCCGGTCCTTGCATGGTTTAACCCGTTCCCTTGTCGCTAATATGGTTGAAGGGGTAACGAATGGATTCAGCAAAGGCCTTGAGATGGTTGGCGTTGGATATCGTGCATCGAAACAAGGAAATAAGCTCGCATTGTCTGTGGGTAAATCCCATCCAGTCGAGTTAGTTCCTTTTGAAGGTTTAGAAATTGAAGTTCCTGCCCAAAACAAGATTATTATCAAAGGGATGGACAAGGAACTTGTTGGAGCTTTTGCAGCCGTCGTCCGTTCCGAACGACCACCTGAGCCTTATAAAGGTAAAGGAATCAAGTACGAAGGTGAAGTAATTCGCCGTAAAGTGGGTAAAACTGGCGCTAAGAAGAAGTAAGACTTAGCAAGGGCAAAATCTCTTGCACATTTGAAAGGAGTGAGTTTCCTTGATTACAAGCACAGACCGCAAACAAATCCGCTTAAAAAAGCATAAGCGTGTCCGTAAAAACATGTTCGGCACATCTGAACGTCCACGTTTAGCTGTATTCCGGAGTCTTAATCATATTTATGCTCAAGTGATCAATGACGAGCTCGGTGTCACTTTAGCTGCCGCATCCTCTCTTGATCCTGAGTTTAAATCCGCTGGAGCTGCTGGTGGTAACATCGAAGGAGCTTCCAAAGTGGGTGAGCTTGTTGCTAAACGAGCTTTAGAAAAAGGAGTAACTGACGTGGTTTTCGACCGCGGAGGAAATCTCTATCATGGACGGATTGCAGCCGTAGCTGAAGCAGCACGCGAAGCTGGCCTTAACTTCTAAGACAGGGTAAAGGAGGGAAAATCATTGGCGAAAATTGATGCGAGTAAACTAGAGTTGACCGAGAAAGTCGTTCACATTGCCCGCGTAGCAAAGGTTGTCAAAGGGGGACGCCGATTCAGCTTCAGTGCCTTAGTCGTTGTCGGAGACGGACATGGTATGATTGGTGCTGGACTCGGAAAAGCAGGAGAAGTTCCAGAAGCGATTCGTAAAGGAATCGAAGATGCGAAGAAAAACCTGATTTCCGTACCACTTACGGGAACCACAATCCCGCACATGATCGTGGGAAACTTTGGCGCTGGCTCAGTTCTTCTGAAACCAGCATCTAAAGGTACTGGAGTTATTGCTGGAGGCGCGGTTCGTTCAGTACTAGAAGCTGCTGGAGTACACGATATTCTTACTAAATCTTTAGGATCATCGAATCCACATAATATGGTCAATGCCACGATGGCTGCCTTTAAAGCTCTGAAAAGAGTAGATGAGGTTGCTAAACTCCGCGGTAAAACCGTAGAAGAAATTCTGGGTTAGGAGGGTTGGCAGTGAAGGTAAAAGTAACACTTGTAAAAAGTCCAATCGGATATTCCGAAGCACAACATAAAGTGCTAAAGAGCTTGGGTTTAGGTAAAATGAACTCTAGTAAAGTTCATGAGAACAACCCATGTATCCAAGGTATGATCCGTAAATGCGCACATTTAGTTGCGGTGGAAAATCTTTCAGAATAAAAGGGGGTGTTGACAAGCATGAAATTGCATGAACTGAAGCCTGCCAAAGGCGCGACCCATGCTACAAAGCGTTTGGGCCGTGGAATCGGGTCTGGAACTGGAAAAACAGCCGGTAAAGGACATAAAGGTCAAAATGCCCGTTCGGGTGGTGGCGTGCGTCCTGGATTTGAAGGCGGTCAAATCCCCTTGGCCCGTCGGATGCCGAAACGCGGTTTTACCAACATCTTCAAGAAAGAGTATGTTGTCCTCAATGTACGTGATTTGGAGCGGTTTGATAATGGCGCGGTTGTAAATTATGAAAGCCTCTTTGAACTGGGTCTCATTAAAACAATCAAAGATGGCGTAAAGATTTTAGGAACAGGAGAAATAACCAAGGCGCTGACTATTAAGGTTGACAAAGTCAGTACAGCCGCGGCAGAGAAGATCGTTGCTGCTGGCGGAAAAGTTGAGGTGGAATAGGATGATTGTCGATTCCCTGAAAAATGCATGGAAAGTCGCAGAGATCAGGAATAAAATCGGATTCACCTTACTCATGTTCCTTATCTTTCGGATTGGGGCGCATATCCCGATTCCTTTTATGGATCATAGTGTGCTCTCCAATATGATTGGGTCAGGAAGCATTTTTGATTTCTTAGATACGTTCTCCGGAGGATCCTTTAGGCGGTTCTCGGTATTTGCTTTGAGTATCACCCCCTATATTACGGCTTCAATTATCCTTCAACTTTTGACGATTGTTGTTCCTTACCTGGAGCATTTAGCTAAAGAAGGACAATATGGTCGGAAAAAGATTACTCAATACACACGGTATGGAACAGTTGTCCTAGGCTTTATACAAGGTTTTGGGTTGACTTATGGCCTCCGTACTGCATTGGTAATTCCGAGCCCGAGTTTAAAATGGCCGATTTATCTCTTAGTTGCGCTCATCCTCACAGCAGGAACAGCTTTTCTGATGTGGATTGGAGAACGAATTACTGAAAAAGGAATTGGCAATGGGATTTCACTGATCATCTTCGCAGGGATCGTTGCTAGAGTACCGGATGGCTTAAAGTACATCTGGGGGTTGCTCAAAGTAGGTGAAATCAATGCTCTCTCGGTTATTGGATTAGTCATTATGGGGGCAGCGATTATTGCTGGAGTTGTCTTTATTCAAGAAGGACAGCGTCGTGTTCAAGTGCAATATGCCAAACGAGTGGTCGGACGTCGTGTTTACGGTGGTCAATCCTCACATATTCCGCTTAAAGTTAATCAATCTGGAGTAATTCCGATTATCTTTGCAATATCACTTCTTGCTTTTCCAAGTACAATCGCGACTTGGATGCCTGCCACATCAGGTTATGTACAATTCATTAATCGCTGGTTTACGATGAATGGTACTGTGTATTCAATACCTTATCTCATTATCTACGCGATGTTGATTATCTTCTTCACCTATTTCTATACCGCAGTAACCTTCAATCCAGTAGATGTAGCAGATAACATCAAGAAATACGGTGGATTCATTCCTGGACTCCGTCCTGGCCGGGCTACTTCGGATTATCTTGCGAAGATTCTGAGCCGTTTAACCTTAGCCGGAGGATTGTTTTTATCGTTGATTGCTGTTCTGCCTAGTCTGATTGTTGGTTTAACGGGGATTCAAAACATTTCTCTTGGGGGTACTTCATTATTGATTGTCGTCAGCGTTGCCTTGGAAACCATGAAACAAATGGAATCCCTGCTGATGCAGCGACACTACCAAGGGTTTATGAAGTAAGGGGGGCAAACAAATGAGAGCAATACTCATGGGCCCACCCGGTGCGGGCAAAGGAACGCAGGCTACGGGCCTCATTGAAAAGTATCAGATTCCTCATATCTCGACAGGCGATATGTTTCGGGCTGCAATCAAGACTGGAACGTCGCTAGGGAAGAAGGCAAAGGAATTTATGGATGCCGGATCCCTAGTACCTGATGAAGTAACGATTGGGATCGTTGCTGAGAGATTAGCTGAAGCAGATTGTGCCAACGGATTTCTGCTTGATGGATTTCCACGCACAATTGCCCAAGCTGATGCCTTAGATAAAATTCTTGTTGATCTTCAGATGAAATTAGATGGAGTCTTAAACATCGAAGTGGCCGAAGCCAAACTTATAGAGCGTCTCACGGGACGCCGGATTTGCCGGCAATGCGGTGCGACCTATCACATGGTCTTTAATCCCCCAAGTGCTGATGGCGTTTGTGATAAGTGCGGAGGGGAACTGTACCAGCGCAGTGATGATACGCTCGAAACGGCGAAAAACCGCCTTGATGTGTATAACCTTCAAACCCAACCCTTGATTGAATATTATCGGGGTCAGGGAATTCTCAAAGAGATTAACGGTGACCAGGACATCAGTAAGGTGCTGGAAGATATTCTGGCTGCTTTGGAGTAAAGCAATGATAGAACTTAAAAGTAAGTCACAAGTGGAACACATGCGTAAAGCCGGTAAGATTACGGCGGATACACTCCAGCTATTGGGCGAGTCAATCCATCCAGGGATTACTACTCAGGAGCTCGATCAAATTGCCGAGAATTATATTCGAAAATGCGGTGCTGTTCCAAGCTTCAAAGGTTACAATGGTTTTCCGTATTCCATCTGTGCTTCCGTGAACGAAGAGGTTGTACACGGGTTTCCGGGTTTAACGGTGTTACAATCTGGAGATATTATCAGTATCGATTGCGGTGCAACCTATGAAGGATATGTTGGCGATTCTGCCGTGACCTTCGCGGTTGGGGAAATCTCTGACGAATTGCAAAAATTATTGCGCGTTACGAAAGAGTCCCTAATGCTTGGAATTGAACAAGCTCACAAAGGAAACCGCCTCTATGACATTTCCCATGCGGTTCAAACCCATGTTGAAGCTAATGGCTTTTCTGTTGTTCGCGACTATGTGGGACACGGAATTGGCCGAGAGATGCATGAAGAACCGCAAATCCCCAATTACGGAAAAGCTGGACGGGGGCCTCGACTCGACATCGGGATGTGTTTGGCTATTGAACCGATGGTCAACTTGGGAACGTATGAAGTGAAGACACTCCGTAACCACTGGACTGTTGTGACGAAGGACGGCAAAGCTTCTGCCCATTTTGAACACACTGTAGCCATTACCGAAAATGGCCCTGAGATAATGACTCGGAGTTAAGATACCCGATTGAGTGCCAGAGGAGGGTTATAATGTCAAAAGAGGACGTCATCGAAGTCGAAGGAAAAGTACTAGAGCCACTACCTAACGCCATGTTCTTGGTGGAATTAGCCAATGGACATAAGGTATTAGCACATGTCTCTGGTAAGATCCGGATGAATTTCATTAAGATTCTTCCAGGGGACCGGGTTACATTGGAGCTTTCTCCTTATGACCTGTCTCGTGGCAGGATTGTTTATCGGTTTAAGTAAAGCCCAAAGGGAGGGGATTACGGTGAAAGTAAGGCCTTCTGTTAAAAAAATCTGTGAAAAATGTAAAATCATTAAACGCCATGGAAAAGTCATGGTTATCTGTGAAGATCCGAAACACAAACAAAGACAAGGCTAATTCAACAGTATTTATCTTGCGCGGCTGATGGAGATCAATCCATTGCAGGGAAAAACAGCTGAAGAAGGTTTAATCAAAGTTTGTTGTTGATGATTGGTAATATACAAGAGGGTTTAAAATAAACAGCAATATGGAGGTGTAAAGTTTAGATGGCACGTATCGCTGGAGTTGATTTACCGCGTGAGAAACGTGTAGAGATTGGATTGACCTATATCTATGGAATTGGGCTTCCAACATCTCATAAGATTCTCGCAAAGACCGGCGTAGATCCGGACACCCGTATTCGTGACTTATCCGAAGAGGAAGTAGGCCGCCTCCGGGAAGTTATTGATAAAGAATTTAAGGTTGAAGGTGACTTACGTCGGGAAGTATCCCTCAATATTAAACGTCTGATGGAAATTGGCTGTTATCGTGGATTACGTCATCGTCGTGGGCTTCCTGTTCGTGGACAGCGCACCAAAACGAATGCACGTACGCGTAAAGGTCCGATTAAGACGGTTGGCGCAAGACGCAAAAAATAATTAAGGGGGGATCACAGAGATGGCCCGTAAAGTTGTTCGTACGAAACGCCGCGAACGTAAAAACATCGATAGTGGCGTAGCGCACATTAGATCTACGTTTAACAATACGATGGTTACCATTACCGATACACACGGGAACGCAATATCCTGGTCTAGCGCTGGTGCGCTGGGCTTCAAAGGATCCCGTAAAAGCACACCGTTTGCTGCGCAAATGGCAGCTGAAACTGCAGCTAAAACTGCAATGGAACATGGCATGAAAGAAGTAGAATGCTTTGTTAAAGGACCGGGAGCTGGCCGTGAGGCTGCGATCCGTGCTCTCCAATCTGCAGGACTTGAAGTGAATTTAATCAAAGACGTGACGCCGATTCCGCATAACGGTTGTCGGCCTCCGAAACGGAGAAGAGTATAAGAAGGAGGTGTCAACATGGCAAGATATACAGGTCCTGTTTGTCGTTTATGTCGTCGGGAAGGAATGAAACTCTTCCTGAAAGGTGATCGTTGCTATACAGGAAAATGTGCAATTGACCGTCGAGCTTATGCTCCTGGTCAACACGGCCAAAGCCGCGGTAAAAAGCCTACTGAATATGGTATTCAGTTACGTGAAAAACAAAAAGTTCGGCGTATCTATGGAGTTGCTGAGAAACAATTCCGTACTTATTTCGTTGAAGCGTCTCGCCAAAAAGGGATGACAGGTGAAAACCTTCTTCGTCTCTTAGAGCGCCGCCTCGATAATGTGGTATTCCAACTTGGATTCGCAACTTCTCGTCCGGAAGCTCGTCAGCTCGTTCGTCATGGACACTTTATTGTGAATGGTCGTCGAGTTGATATCCCTTCCTTCCTTGTTCGTCAAGGAGATGTTGTTGCTTACAAAGAAGCGAGCAAGACTTCACCACGGATTAAGGAAATTTTAACTAATCTTGATCGTACACCGCCGCAATGGCTGAGTTTAGATGCTAATGCTGCAAGCGGCACAGTCGTAGCACTACCCACTCGAGAAGATATTCAAATGCCTATCCAGGAACACCTCATCGTTGAGAAATACTCTCGTTAATTTCTAACGTAGGATAGATTGATATCAAGTTCCCGAGAAAGAAGGTGCATTCCGATATTAGAAATCGAGAAGCCCAGAATTGAATGCGTTGAACGTTCTGACGACAACACCTATGCAAGATTTGTAGTTGAACCTCTGGAGAGAGGATATGGGATTACTTTAGGAAATTCTTTACGGCGAATCCTTTTATCCTCGCTTCCGGGTACGGCAGTGACTGCGATTAAAATCGAAGGTGTTCTTCATGAATTCTCCACGGTACCAGGAGTGCTGGAAGATGTAACGGATATCATCCTTAACCTTAAAAGCTTAGCTTTGAAAGGCTATACAGACGAAATGAAAATCTTGCGTCTGGAAGCTTCAGGAGAGGGAGTGGTTCGCGCCGGTGATATTATCACGGATGCGGATATTGAAGTACTGAATCCTGATTTGAAGATCGCCACTCTGGATAAGGATGCCCGTCTCTCGATGGAGATGACGGCCGAAAGAGGCCGTGGTTATGTACCGGCTGATAAAAATAAGAAGCCGGATCAAGTGATTGGCGTAATCCCCATTGATTCCATTTTCGCTCCGATTTACAAGGTAAATTATGCCGTTGAAGATACTCGGGTGGGCATGATCACGAACTATGATAAGCTCACTCTCGAGGTCTGGTCCAACGGAAGTATTTCACCGGAAGAAGCGACAAGCCTGGCAGCAAAAGTCTTAAGCGAACATCTTCTTCTTTTCATTGGTCTTACCGATAAGCTCAATGATGTTGAGATTATGGTTGAGAAAGAAGAAGAAGGTAAAGATAAGATTCTTGAGATGACAATTGAAGAACTAGACCTCTCGGTTCGTTCTTATAACTGTTTGAAACGGGCTGGAATCAATTCGGTGGAAGAACTTACTCAGAAAACGGAAGAGGACATGATTAAGGTTCGCAACTTGGGCCGCAAGTCCTTGGAAGAAGTGGAATTCAAGTTAAAAGAGCTCGGCTTAGGGTTCCGCACAGTCGAGGACTAATTCGGTCAAAAGGAGGGGAACATCATTGGCTTACCGTAAATTGGGAAGAAACTCAGGTCATCGTGGCGCAATGCTACGTAACCTTGCCACTTCTCTGTTAAAATACGAGCGTATTGAAACGACTGAAGCTCGCGCCAAAGAACTCAATGCAATTACCGAGAAAATGATTTCGCTAGGTAAGCAAGGAGATCTTGCTGCTCGTCGTCATGCTATGGCTTATCTGATGGAAGAAGATGTAGTAACGAAATTATTCGAAACTATTGCTCCGAAGTACAGTGATCGCCAAGGCGGTTACACTAGGATCATGAAAACCGGCTTCCGCCGCGGAGACGCAGCAGAACTCGTACTCATCGAACTCGTGTAAGAAGACTTAAAAAAGCCAGGTTGCTTAATTAAAGCAACTTGGCTTTTTTTTGTGCTAAGTATTGCGAAAGGCATAATCTCTTTGTAAACTATAGTTTATATAGAAAGTATACAAACTATAGTTTACAAAGTGTAGAAGCAAATGCCTAAGTCAAATTGAGACTCATCTATTTTATTTCGACTGCTGTACTAGAGAATTAAATCTTTGGAGCGAGGAGTACAAGAAGGTGTACGAGCTACAGATCAAGGATATAACATATAAAACGATTCTGACTCAAGTCAACTTTGACTGGATTCAGGGAGAAAAACTGGCTTTGATGGGAGCGAACGGTTCAGGAAAGTCTACTTTAGCACGAATTCTTGCAGGACTTATTCAGCAGGAGTCCGGCGAGGTAGTTCTTGATCAAAACGGAGCAATCCATTCTTGGCATGACTACCCGCATTGGAAAATGATTGGGTTTGTTGGGCAGCATCCTCGTCGGCAAACCATCGGGGCTACTGTTGCTGAAGAACTCGGTTTTGGTCTATTAAACCAGGGTATGAATGCGGCGGAAGTAAAAAAAATGGTGAAATTGCTCGCGACGCAGATCGGGCTTCAAGAGCAGTTGTTACAGTCACCTGCTACGCTTTCAGGGGGTGAAAGGCAACGGTTAGTGATTGCAGCAGTCCTTGCTCTTCAACCCGCTTTCATAATTCTTGATGAATCGATTTCTATGCTTGACCTTAGAGCAAGGAAACGGGTCTTCGATCTACTTGATACCCATTTGGGAAGCGATAAGGAGAGCAACCGGGAATCAGGATTGGGTCAACTTTGGATAACACATGATCCTGAGATTGCGCTAAAGGCGGATAGGCTCCTCGTGCTTCAGGAAGGCATAATCGTTGAACAAGGTAACCCCAGGGATATTCTTGCTGATGATGAACGGTGCAGAGAGTATGGAATTAGAGGTTTGAAAGAATCCTCCTTCCCCCAGAATATTTCAAAGGATCCTATACTGAATGCTTCTCGTCCAAAAGCTCGGGCTGAGGTTTTACGTTGGCAGAAGGCTGAATATAAAAGTAGGGTTTGGATTGACCAGGTTGTTAAAAGGAATGAATTTATAGGTATCATTGGGCCGTCTGGGGCAGGAAAGACAACCCTATTAGAAAGTGGATTAGGATTAGTAACGCCTTTTAAAGGGAGATTCCAGGCATTCGATGATGAATCTGTACCCATCCCTTCAAAGCAACTACGGAACAAAATACGACTACTTCAGCAGGAGGCAGGAGAATATCTTCTGGGTCGTACGGTATATGATGAAATATTTTATACAGTAGGCAAAGGAGAGCGCGCCAGAAGTAAGGAAATACATGAACAATATTTAAATCAGATGAGTATTCCTAAAATTCAATGGCAGCAGGATCCCCTGCAGATGAGTGGGGGCGAGCGACAAAAAGTGGCACTGGCTGCAGCCTTGACGACGAATCCAGGAATACTTCTCTTTGATGAGCCACTCATCGGGTTAGATCGTCAGGGAAGAGCGAACTTTAAGGCATTCATGAATGCGTCTAAGAATAGCTATACCATTCTTTATGTAACGCATGATCTAGAAGAAATTTTAGATATGGCTACACGGTTATGGCTCATTGAAAATGGGAGAATTACATTCGAATGCGAAGTCGGAGACCATTTTTTGAAGGAACGAGAACGTTTCCGAAGTGCAGGGGTGAAATGCTGAAAGGGTGTTTACGGAGATGAATCTTGAAGTCTACTATGCGACACAAAGTCCCCTGCACACGTTAGATGCGCGCTTAAAGGTAGCTGCTTTGTTTTGGATATCGCTTTGGATAACCTGGAGTACTTGGCAGGGGCTTTTTATTCACATGCTTGGGATAATTGTCGTGATGAGATTAAGCCATTTGCCCTTACAAATTTATAAATCGAGTTTTTATGCTTTTTTGATGTTGAGTGCCTTCTATATTCTTGCCACAGCTTGGACGTGGAACCCCAGTGAAGTTTTTTGGCAGGGACACTGGTCAATAGACGATATTGGGGATACAGGCATCATCTTGTGGCGTATTGCACTTATTTTTATACTTACTCGGATGTTTGTGGCGATCACGCCAGCACTAGAGCAGGGAGTGGGTATAGCCTACTTTTTTACCCCCTTAATCAAAATATTCCCGAAGAGTGCAGATTTCGTACTCATCTTAACGTTAACCTTGCGTTTTGTCCCCGTATTGATGGAGGAGGCTCAGCTTTTAGGAAAGGCAAGAATTCTTAAAGGAGCTTGGCCGATGTCTCTATTTCACAAAGTTATTGAAGTGTGTCGCTTGATTCCTCCACTTTTGATTTTAAGCTTAAGGAGAGCTGATGAGCTCGCTGAGAATCTTCTTGCACGGGGATATACCTCAGGAACTTATCAGAGTGTTAGCTTTGGGGAGTGGACCCGAATTGATCAAAGGGGAGTCAATTTTTTAATTCTTTGGCCGTTTATTATCTGGGGAAGTGAAAAGCTAATAAGCTATATATTGAAATAAATTCACATCTCTTTAGTGGGGATCGCTTGCCAGATCAAGTGAGTAATATCAGTAGTAAGTTTCATCACGGTATGAAGACGAGTACACTGGAGAATCTGCAAATCTAAGAAACCTCCAACATTCACCGTCCCAAGGATTGAGAGGTCACCTACAGGAGGGAGATCTTTCTGGACGCCTGATCCAGGTTTTAACGGAGAGTTGGCTAGACTTATCTTTCCAATATCCTCAAGTCGGCCTAAACTAGCATCAATAGCGAGGATAAGATCAGGCTTATAAATAGACCTGACCTTTTGAAGTTCGAGGGCTAGGTTTTGAGCATGAAGGGGTTCTTCAAGTGTTCCGCAAACGGTATATCCTAATCGTTGCAAATTTGTGCCAATTAGGGGGCCGAGACAGTCTCCTGTGGCACGATCCGTTCCAATGCAAGCGAAGACAATATTTTTCCGATCACTTAATTCTTTCAACGTTAAAATAAAAGCTTGCTTATCCTTATAATTAAAAGAGGAGAAGGTATTAAATGAGGTTAAGATGTTCCTGGCATCTTTCGAAATGATTTTCACCTCCATAAATAAGTGCTAGGCAGAATAAAAATAAGAGCTATTGTCAGAGATAGCTCTTATTTTTATTGTATAAATGAGGATGAAATTATATGCTTCAAACCTGAGAATACATAATGACGAATGCACATAAGATTTAGAGTTTGAAATGGAGAGGTTGTTAGAAAATAGATAAGAGGGAAGAAAGGAAGAAAATATTGATGGAAAAAATTGGTTGAATATTCGAGTTATACTACAGTATAATGAGCACGGTTACAAAGTATAAAGGAATGTACTCATGTGAAGCAATGACCTGTAACTGGTTTTTTCTAGAGGAGGGGAAAGATTTGATCCCAAAAATATGTCCTTATTGTTTGAAGAGTTCCTATTCATCTTATGATGATCCGGAATGGATTTGTCCTTATTGCGGGAAGAACATAGGTCATAAGAGCAATGAAAGAGGCAAGATTCACGAATTTTTAGCGATAAAAGACAACTCAGAGGATAATAGTACCTTTGATAGGAATTAGCCAATTGTGCAATAAGGAGAGTAAGAGAAATATGTTCAGGAGAAAAATCAACCTTTTTTTGCATCTTAGTTGGCTAGCTGCTTCAATCTTGTACCTAGTAGAACGTCCGCAGATTTCGCTTGGACTACAACTTGGAGTTATCGTGTTTCTATATTTAATCGGTCGTTATTTCGGTAAAATATATATTCAATATGTTAATGTAAGGACACAGAATAAAGAACTGAGGGGTATTTATTCGGGGTTTATCCAAGATATGGAGCACGTTTTTGCACTGTATCAGAACGTAGAGTCCTTACCTATTTCAGAACAATATGCTGCGATTAGTGAGATGATTTGTCAGCGAGTCCTTAAGATGAGTGCAGTTGAGACGGTTTTTGTTTGGCTGGAACCTTCTAAGACCTTGCCGATGGAGATCGTTGCAATGCCTGTGGGAGTTGAACTAATCAAAGAAGATATGTCCGAATGTATTGAGAAGGTATGGGGAGAGGTTAAGCTCGAGCCTTTTATAAAGAGGGTATTTATAAGCGGACAGCCGTACTTAATCATTCCCATGATAACGACTTCCAGTAAATATGGTGTCATTGGAGTGAAATGTGACGTGAAGGCAAGGAATATAAATCTCCAAGTCAAGCAGATTGAGGTTATAGCAAAATGGAGTAGTACGATTATAGAGAGGCTCTGCATAGATACGGTGTTCGTTGACTGCATGATTAAGGAAGAACGAAAACGAATTGCAAACGAGATTCATGATGGAGTTGCACAGAGATTATTTGGCGTTACCAGTGCAGCCTATGCCCTAAAAGCCAATGGGAAGTTTTCTGAAACGGGGATTAGAGAACAGTTAGATGTCATTTCTGATTCAGCCAATAAAGCCATGCAAGAACTGCGTCTTATTATCTATGGCTTAAATCGTCGACAAGAAACACAAATTAACTTTTTTGAAAATATTAAGGAATATCTCAGCGATGCTGCTCATTTGAATCAAGTTGATATTAACGTTGAGCTACGCGGTAATGAAAATAAGTTAAATCTAGCTAATAAAAGATCAATCTTCCGTATCATTAAAGAAGCAACTGGAAATGCGATACGACACGGGCATTCGACACAGATCAATGTTCGATTAGAGATTGATGTTGAGAGTTTAAAGTTAATCATTATAGATAATGGCCAGGGCTTTAATTCTAATGCCTTAGACGATAGAAGGTTGGGTCTCGGTCTTAAAAACATGGAGAGTTTAACATCAAAACTTCAAGGAGATTTCATAATGGAGAGCAGCGTAGGTACAGGTACGAGTATACAAGTGAGAATACCCTTAAATCGAGTCCGCAAGAGCGAGAAGGACAATCCGCTTATAGGGGGTGTTGCTTCTTGAAAATATTAATTGTTGATGATTATCCTGTGGCACGCCAGGGAATTGCTTCAATTCTTTTAACACATCCCAATATGGAAATTGTGGGTATTGCTTCAGATGTCGCCGAAGCAATACAGGCTCTTGAAACGACTCAACCCGAATTAGCGTTGATTGATTTAAGATTAAGAAATGAGTCGGGGTTAGAAATCGTTCGTCTAGCTCGGGAGAAGGGTATTGATTGTAAATATATTATTTTAACTTCGTCTGCAAATCGGGAGGATTTTCGTATTGCGAATGAAGAGGGAGTCAATGGGTATCTTCTAAAAGTAGCTTTGCCGGAGGAGATTTTAGCAGCAGTACAAATCGTAGGGCGGGGGCGGAAGTATTATGACCCAGGAATTACAGAACTCATGTTAAAGGCTGAGGATTTGGACCCTGTCGAACAGCTCACGACAAGGGAACGTGAAGTCCTTATTCTTCTAGGAGAAGGGTTAAGTAATAAGGAGATAGCAAAAAACTTATTTGTAACGGAGTATACAGTAAAGAAGCATGTCAGCCAGGTTCTCGCTAAGTTAGAGTTGAGTGGAAGGACGCAGGCTGCACTTTATGTGAGTTCGAAGGGATTAGCGTAAGATGTCGATAAAATAGAGCGGCGTAAACTTGTTTTCACACGAGTTTGCGCTTTTTTTATTGTCATTAAGCGCTCATCAATTCTACTTTAGTATACCTTTGTGGAGAGTCATTAGTACTACTCAAGATTACATCAATAAGCCAGTGAAACGTATCCATTGGGATGGAGAAATTGGATTAGTAAAATTAGATAATAACAACAGAAGTTGAGCGCTAATCTGACGAGAACAAAATCAGATCCGAAAGGACCGATAAAATGATCATTCCAAAGAACGTAAAAAAACATCTCAGAATTTATTGTACAGTTGGGTTGATGACTTTAACAACGTTAAGCATAGGCGAACTGACTAGACCCTCTTATGCCTTGATCACAAGTACGTCACAAACTTCAATAAGCTTTTCAGCAGCAGCTTCTTTTCCTCAAAAGGAGGTAATTGTCCCAGTACAGGAACTAGCCCCTTCTCAAACATCCGAACAACCTAATGAAGGAGCAGTCGAAGAGCAAAATCTCGAAACAGAAACAACTATAGTAGATGCTCAAGTATCAATTAACCACGATGGAGAAAACCCAAATTCAATGGAATTAAGCCAAGAGACAGAAAGTGAGATTAACCAAACTACGACTGAAGGGGCTATTAACTAACAAAACTTCAGTTGAGAAAAGTGAGGGTTTAAAAGATGAAACGGGCTTTAAAGTGGGGCGGCAACATTGTCACGGTGATCCTGGGAGTGGCGCTGATCCTGACCGTGTATGCATCGGTTACTTCTAGGATGAATAACGGTACGCCAAAACTATTCGGTCATCAGATGTATGAAGTACTTTCGGGATCCATGGAGCCAGGAATTCATACGGGCTCTGTGATATTCGATAAGCCAGGTGTAGACGTAAAAACCCTTAAGGAAGGTGATGTAATCACCTTTAAAGCAAAGGATGACCCTAAGATGCTGATCACCCACCGAATTGTACGGGTTAAAACCCAGGATGGAGCGCCAGCATTTCAAACAAAAGGAGATGCGAACGATGTTGTTGATAAAGACCTTGTACCAGGGGGTAATATAGTAGCTCAATATAATAATATTACAATCCCTTATTTGGGTTATTATCTCAACTTTATGAAATCAAAGAATGGCATTTTGTTTTTGGTCATAGTACCGGGCATATTTCTGATACTGAGCACTATGATAAGCCTGTCTCGGGAGATCATTAAGCTGGAGAATGATAAAAAGACTGATAAAACAGAGGTATCATCCCATGTCTCCTCAGAGAATGCCACTAAAGTCTGAATTACCTTCCACTCGGTTTGAACACTTCTCGACAGGCGAAGAGGAGGAGAAAATCCATTTCGTTAACGTATGAGAGGTTCAAATAAAAATAACCCTTTAAAGGGTAAAAATTAAGGGGGAAATTAAAAATGAGTCTCAAGAAAAAACTCACAATGGCAGTCCTTACCACAACACTCGGAGCTACAATTGTAGCCGCAGGATCCTTCGCTTACTTTACAGATGACACTACTAATACCAACAACACATTCAAAGCAGGTACCGTAGATATCGCTGTTAATGGAGAGTCCGGTTTCGATGGAACAATAGCAAACTTGGCTCCTGGAGATGGCGGAGTAGATACCTTTACTCTTGATAATGCTAAATCTAGTCTAGATGTACAGTACACAGTTACAGCAACTATTGGAGAAGGTGCTGATACCCTTATAAAAGGAGATGCAACTCAAGATTTAGCTCTTACTATTCAGAAATCCACCGATGGAACTACATGGACTAATGTTGATACGACAGGTGCGACATGGTATCCAATGGCAGCGAAAGGTTCTGAACAATATAAAATTTCGTATAGTTTGCCAACTGCTACAGGGAATACCTACCAAGGAGATAGCTCCTCAGTTCAACTTACTTTCCATGCTGAGCAAACAGCTAACAATCCAAAATAAACTATCCTGAACCAAAAAAGTAGCACAGACTCCAATAATTAATAACCAATGGAATTCCGTATGTAATCAAAGATTCACTGTTCGACCGGATGCTTAGAGCGTTGAATGGTGGAGTGATGTACAGATGGTAACAATCACTCAAAAACGGTGGCTTTTTAACCACCGTTTTTTAATAGGAGGTAAAGGATGAATAAAAAAATTCTTACGTTAATCCCAACTGGAGTATTGGCAATCAGTTTGATTGTTGGAGGTAGCACATATGCCTTTTTCTCGGACACAGCTACGAACTCAAACAAGACCTTTACTGCGGGGACGGTGGACATCGATTCGTATCGGGATGGTTTTGATACCATTCCTGGTCCAATGTTTTATACAACTCCATCAGAGGGTGCTACTCCTACAGAACCATCATATGATGGACTTAAACCTACTGGACTATGGGCACCAGGAGATACACACATTCGGTCATTAGTGGTCTATAACAAAGGAAGCTTGGATGCTGCAATTAAGCAAGTGAAGGCAGAGATAATTTCGGATAATAAAAATATGGCTTCACAAATGGATGTGGCAGTATATAAGATTTCGCCTAAATACCTTTCAGATGGAACACCGTTTGCTCCCATACCAGGCGATGATACGCTTGATCAACCTACATTAGATTGGGTAAGCTCAACTTTTAATCCATTTATCTTAGGAGGACATCATTTTTTTGGGACTGATGAGCTTGCTCAGAAACTAATTGAGGCTCAAATTCCGCTAATAGTAGAAAAGCTTTGGAATGGTAGCCTTACAGATTTGACTACTAAATATCAAGATTTAAGTAATGGACAAGAAGTTGTTCTAAAAAACAAAACGGTGTTACCGTTCACTAAACAGGGTGCACTTCTTGCGTTCGTCGTTCATCTAAATAATAATGCAAATAATGGCTATCAAGGTGCAGAAGCCAAATTTGGATTTACCGTAAATGCGATCCAAAAGTAAATAGGTCGAGTCATCGAATTTTTAAACTAAACGTAATATGAGCCGTAAGATAGGTCTTACGGCTCTTTCAAAATAGTTCCAGTACTCCATATTAACTTGATAATATTCACTTCTGACATACACTCAATAAACTTGAACTTTTTAGTGGATCTGTAAGATTTGAAAAATTCTTATTGAAGCACCTTAGATTGGATTGTAAAGGATGGTAAAAGTCATGCAGATAAAAAACAAATATTTTATCTTCTTTACTATCGGAATACTGGCAGTGTTTTTAGCTAGTTTTACTACGCTTTTATTTTTATTCCCTACGAGTAGCGTATTCGCAGTAGAAACATCAAAAAGTAAAATTAAAGATCTTGTAATTACTATTTCTCCAACAAAAGAACTCTTGAGGGTTAAAAATATGGCACCTGGAAACATGGTGATTGCCCCATTGAGAGTAATGAATACGGGTAAAGAGGACTTTTCCTATGATATTAGCAATGAGATGGAGTCTGGAGATATGTTATATAACGAACTTGATCTAACAATAACCGATCAAAAGGGTAAATTGCTTTATTCAAAAAAGTTAAAGGATCTAAAAAATCTTGAACTTGGCAAGTTAAATATTTCTCAGAATGAGACCTTTAATATATCTGTAGGCTTACCAATAGAAGCAGGAAACGAATATCAAGGAACTCATACTTCAGTTAAATTTGTACTAAACGCCCATCCTTTAAAATGACGTAGAAGGGGTCGTATCCCTTTAAATAAATTAGTTATATTGGAGTAAACATAGGTTGTGTAAGTTTAAGTTCACAAAGAAATATGAGCTTGCTAATCTACTATAGAAACTTAAGAGATTTGATTTGTCTTTCGAGATATTTTTGGAGCTCATATTTTTTTGAATCAAAGGAAAATATTGGGTCATCAAAAATGAACGAATCCCCCCACAGAACAGCATGATCGCTAACTCCTATCTTACAAGGATCAATATCAAAAGGTGGCGGTAGAAAAATACAGATCACTCTCGTGACCTGTAATTATAGTGAACGTCCTATTTGCGTTTAACTATTTCTTTCAGTGCTCTTACCACAAATCGAATCAAGCCGTTGAAGAAGCGCATCCATCGAGCGGATGATTTGCGGGTTCAAAATAGTTATGGGTGCTCCACAAGTCTTGCATTGAACAGCTTCGAGCTCTTCACAACCGAGTAAGGGAACTATTTCAAAGCCATGTCTTGAATTACATTTTGGACATTTTTGTTCAGCCATATTTTTATACCCCCTATAGCATGGATATGCTATAGGGGACGAGCCTATTCTTACTTTATATTAAAGTTGGGTTTGGCTTTTTGACTAATCCTGATACATTGCCTTCAGAAAATTCACGGCAGAAGTGTCAGCTAGAGTTGCAATGTCTCCAAGTGCTCGACCTTCAGCAATATCTCGAAGGAGCCGACGTATGATTTTCCCACTTCGGGTTTTGGGAAGTTCAGCGGTGAAGAAAATGTCCTCAGGTCGGGCAAGCGCACCGATTTTCCTCACGACGTGTTTTTTGAGCTCGTCGATGAGCGTAGGATAGATTTCGCTCCCTTCTTTTAAGGTGATAAAGGCAGTAAGGGCTTGCCCCTTGATCTCATGGGTTTTGCCGATTACGGCTGCTTCAGCAACTAATGGATGATCAACGAGTGCGCTTTCCACTTCCATCGTTCCAATACGGTGCCCTGAGACATTAATGACGTCATCGACTCGACCGAGTACCCAAAAATTACCGTCTTTATCCCATTTTGCCCCGTCTCCTGTAAAGTAAATGCCCGGCCATTCTCCAAAATACGTTTTTTCAAAGCGTTGGGGATCCCCGTAGATGTTACGAAGCATTGCAGGCCAGGGTTCACGGATGGCAAGGTAGCCACCGCCTCCCTTGGGGACAGGTTTGCCCGTTTTATCGACGACTTCTATCTTTACCCCAGGGAAGGGGCCCGTACAAGATCCAGGTCTTAGAGGAGTTATTCCGGGTAAGGGTGCCATCATAATCATCCCAGTTTCTGTTTGCCACCAGGTGTCGACAATCGGGCAATGCTCGCCACCAATATATTTGTAGTACCACATCCAGGCTTCCGGATTGATGGGTTCACCGACGGTGCCAAGGAGTCGAAGGCTGGAGAGATCCCGTCTTTGTGGATAGCTTGGGCCCCATTTCATAAAACTCCGAATGGCAGTCGGAGCGGTATAGAGGATACTGACTTGGTATTTTTCGATGATTTCCCAATACCGGTCTTTATTTGGATAATCGGGGCTCCCTTCATAGAGAACAACCGTAGCTCCGTTAGCCAGCGGTCCATAGACGATGTAAGAGTGTCCCGTAATCCATCCGACATCGGCAGTACACCAATAGACATCCTCTTCTTTTAAGTCAAAAACCCAGTCATGAGTGGTCGAGACTCCGACCATATATCCGCCAGTGCTATGAACGACTCCCTTAGGTTTTCCTGTAGTTCCGCTTGTATAAAGAATGAAAAGCATATCTTCTGCATCCATGGGTACAGGAGGACAATCTAGAGAAGCTGTTTTTAGGGCTTCGTGGTACCAGATATCACGGTTTTCTTGCATATTCACCTGATGAGCTGTACGCTGAACAACGATGACGTGTTCAACGCATGTTACGTCCTGAAGCGCGATATCGGCGTTTTCCTTTAAAGGAACGATGCTTCCCCGACGAAAGCTGCCATCTGAGGTAATGACGACTTTGGCTTGAGCATCATTGATCCGATCCCGTAAAGCATCAGAGCTAAATCCACCAAAAACGACGCTGTGTGGAGCACCAATACGTGCGCAGGCCAGCATTGAGATGACGGCTTCTGGAATCATAGGCAAGTAAATTGTAACGCGATCGCCTTTACCTACACCCAGAGATTTAAGGACGTTGGCCAATTGGGAGACTTCACGGTGGAGGTCCTGGTACGTAAGAATTCGACTATCCCCATTTTCGCCTTCGAAAATAAGCGCTGCTTTATTTCGGTGCCAATCTCGTAAATGACGGTCAAGACAGTTATAAGAGGCATTGAGTTTTCCTCCAAGATACCACTGGGCAAAGGGAGGAGACCATTCTAAGGTCTTTTTCCAAGGCTCGAACCAATCGAGGCGCTCGGCTTGCTTTTCCCAGAAGCTGAGGTGCTCCTGACCCATTTCATAGATTTCAGGAGTACGAATGTTAGCTTGAGCTGTAAACTCCGAGGTGGGTTTAAACATCCGATTTTCTTGTAATAAAGATTCTAACCGTTCCTCCTGCATAAAATCCCCTCCTCAACTTTCTCGGCAAACATTCTCCCTAAAATAAGCGTTTCTTTTTGCCGAGCTTCTTTTATTGATATTCTATCAAGAGATGCGGAGGAAATTTACGTTGTGAAGATGAAAGCACTCGCGTTGAGGGTTAATGGTCTAAAAAGTTAAGTTATTGGCTTCACAAGAGACAGAATAGTCAGAAAATAAAGCGCGATTTGAGCTCCTCACTTTACACCCCTTGACGCTTAGCAGCTAACCCTATATCATTCTTTCAGGAACTTTAAATTAATTCATTTGGAAGTGTTTTGATGAGAAATATACGATTAACCGTAAGTTATGATGGCACAGCTTATCATGGATTTCAACGTCAGCCAGAATTCCATGGACCGACGATTCAAGGTAATTTAGAATCCGTATGGAAGAAGTTGGTTGGAGAAGAAATTACGCTTAATACTGCGGGACGCACGGATACGGGCGTGCACGCGACGGGGCAAGTGGTTAATTTCCTGACGACAGCTCCAATACCGGATGAAAAACTCCCCAAAGCATTTAACAGTTTGCTACCACGGGATATTCGCATTCTCGAAGCTCACACCGTTGCGGAAGAATTTCATGCTCGTTATTCAGCATGCTGGAAGCGTTATGATTATAAAATTGATAATCGGCCCATTGCAGATGTCTTTACTCGTTTGTATTCATTGCATGAGCCTATTCCCTTAAGGGTTGAAAAGATGAAACGTGCTGCCCGATTACTCGAAGGAAAACATAATTTTAAAGCTTTTTCTTCGGCTGGAGGAGTGAGTAAAACCTTTGAACGTAATTTATATGTTTGTCGAATCCAAGAGGAGGGAGGAATCCTTCAGATCACCTGTATTGGGGATGGATTTCTGTATAACATGGTGCGAATCATTGTTGGAACCTTGATCAATGTGGGGAAGGGTTGGCTTCAACCCGAAGACATTCCGGATATTCTACAGAGCATGGATCGAAAGCGGGCAGGAATTACAGCACGGGCCCGGGGGTTGACTTTAAGCTATGTCCATTATGGAGAAGAAAGCCCTTTTGATATTTATCCTGAGTATCTTTATAGCCAAAAGGAACATTAAAAAGGATTCCAAATAGAGAATTTCTGGACATTGACAATTCAATTTTGAGTGCTAATATTTAATTGAACTAATCTTCACATTGTTCCTTTATTGAATTTTATCTGTGATAATGGATAGGGAGGATAACAAATGTCAAGACCTATTAAGTGGCGAACAGTAGAATTCGTTCCTGAAAATAAATGCTTTGCTCCATGTCCAAAAGGAAACTGTGATTCTTGCAGCGATGCTAAAGAAATCCAGCTTAAAATAGAAGAATTAGAGGCAATGAGGCTTAAAGATATTGAAGGTCTGATTCAGGAGGAATGTGCCGAAAGAATGCAAGTGTCTCGTCAAACCTTTCAAAATATTATTGATGAGGCAAGAAAAAAGGTGACTATGGCACTGGTTGAGGATCTACCGATTTATGTTGGAGGAGGAAATTATACAAGGAATCCATGTAAGTTTGAATGTCTTAAGTGTGGTAAAGAGACTGTAGTCTCTTTTGAGGAAGAAGTTAAACAATGTTCCCATTGTGGTTCCGAAAATATAGTTTGTTATAAGCATTGTACAAAATGCCAAAAGTATACTCATAATTAACACGAGTTTCTTATTTGAAAGACTACGGAAGTGGTCTTTTTTTAATTCGGGAAATAATATGAGCAGATTTTAGAGGATGAGATAATAGTTTATTGACATATGCCAATAAAGGACGTATTATATAATTCAATAAAGGGCATATGCCATTTATTGAATATGAGTTTTTTCTCAATGTTCATTGAATCGAGGGAGATGATACTTTTTGAAAAGTGACGCATTATCTGAGGATTGGCAAATGATTGAGGGATTAAAAACAATCAAGGAACAGATGGATGAAATCGTTCGAATGATGGAAAAGGATAGACCTTACGAGGAAATTATTATCCAACTCGAAGTGATTTATTCAGCGCTCTCGAATACGACATCGGCGTTAGCTCAATGTTATGTAAAATCATCAATGATTGAATCACTACAAAAAGGGGATAAGGATAAAAGCTTCGAATTTATAAAAAAGCCGATTGAAATCTTAATGAGAGTATCGGAACACTCGTCTCTACTAAAGCAACTTCAAAGTATAGAGGCATAATACAAGCTTGAGGAAGAAACATAGGGATCCTAGGGCAATTATGGAAGATCAAAAGGGAGAATCAGAAATTAAATGAATAGAGGTAAGAAGCTCGAAGATCCATAAACTTGCTTGTATGCGTAAGTTTATGGATCTAATTTTGTTATTGATGAAAAATTTGCTTCAATGGAGTAAAATTAAGGGGATAGGATTTGAAAAGGAGTATATATATGAAATATAGATTTCCCAGTCTTCTCGTTTTTGTGATGCTAAGCTTAATCGTTTTTTTAAGCGGATGCGGTTCGAGTAAGACAGCAAGTACGACAAGCTCTAATCCGCCAACAACGTCAGCTAATTCTTCAGCACAGACACAAAATCCATCCCCGTTAGATACCGCTTCGAAAACGGCTAATGGCCAGCTAACCACTCCAGTAGTTCCGGCTGCAACCTCAGCTCCAGAGAGCATGAATATTTCCTGGGTGGATGCAAAATCCGATGTACTGAATCCCATTGATGATAATCTAGATGGAATAATGGATGGTCATTTTCATCTCGCGCTACAATTACCTCAACCCGTCATGCTAGAATCTATTTTTATTCGGTATTCGGAGTTCGGGAAAGAGCTACGGTGGGATGGAATTTATAATAATCATCTAACGCCAGCTGGGTACAATCTATCAGTTTTCGAGAATGGGATTTTGGTTCCTCCTGGTCCAGATACAGGAATAAAAAAATCTGGACAGGTTGATCTCGATCTTTTTGCAGCTGGACTGAATAATGCCAAGGGAAGGGATACCTTTTCGTTTGATCCTGGAAGTCATTTTCAAATCGAATTAAACTATACCACGCAAGCGGGAGAACATAAGAAGTGGAGCGCTAATGTGATATCTCAATAAAAATTCACGAGGTGCTAATTCAAAAACATAGATCAAAAATCATAAATTACAGAAAGTAAGGAGAAAACCTTGACATCCTTTACACAATTTTATATTATATCAATATGAGTCTTTATGCTGTTTGATTATGATTGAGCCCCAGAAAGAATAGCATACGCTGAGGTGATTGAGCCCCACAGAAGCGAAAGAGACAATAGAATACGGAAAGTTTTGGAGGTAATATCATGTCCACGTTCTTTGCGAAAGCGAACGAGGTGGAGCGTAAATGGTATGTCATTGACGCTGCTGGCCTTGCTTTGGGTCGTTTAGCTACTGAAGCTGCACGCATCCTTAGAGGTAAACATAAACCTACTTTTACCCCGAATGCAGATGCTGGGGATTTTGTCATTGTCATAAACGCTGACCAAGTGATCTTAACCGGTCACAAATTGGATCAAAAATTGTATCGTCGTCACTCTGGATATCCGGGTGGCTTGAAAGAAGTTCCTTATCGTAGACTGATGGAAACTATGCCTGAACGGGCTGTTGAACATGCTATTAAGGGTATGCTTCCTCATAACAAGTTGGGCGCGAAAATGTATACTAAGCTTAAGGTATACCGGGGTTCTGAACATCCCCATCAAGCTCAACAACCCGAAACATGGACGATTCAATAAACGGGAAGGAGGAAGAATAACTCATGGCTGCAAAATTACAATATCAAGGTACTGGACGTCGTAAAAACGCAATTGCGCGTGTTCGTTTAATTCCTGGTGAAGGAAAAATTACGATCAATAAAAGAGATCTTGCTGAGTACTTCGGTAAGAAGACATTGGAAATGATCGTTCAACAACCGTTCAATGTAACGGATATGGTGGGTAAATATGATGTTATCGCTCTTGCTAATGGCGGCGGTACAACAGGACAAGCTGGGGCACTTCGCCTCGGAATTGCTCGTGCTCTATTAAAAGCTGATATTAGTTTACGTCCTGCTCTCAAACGTGCTGGTTTCTTAACACGTGACCCACGGATGAAAGAACGTCGTAAATACGGCTTGAAGAAAGCGCGTAAAGCTCCTCAATTTTCGAAACGTTAATTATCAGAAACAAAAAATCCTCAAACCTTTGTTGGTTTGGGGATTTTTTTGCTGGTGCGCCACGCATGGCGATTAACTAGACGGTGAAAGCCCATTCTGGGGGCATGTAGAGACCGACCTATAACACAAATAAAAAACGATAATCGAAATATTTAAATTAAGGATAATTATAATGTGGAAAGCAGCTTTACAGTTAAATAAGAAAATCCTCAAACCTTTGTAGTTTGAGGATTTTTAATTTTTATGTCAGCCTTTATTGCTTTTATAGGGGGGTGTTAAGAAGAAACTTTACGCTGCTCTGCACCAATGGCCTTAAGAATAAGCTCCATCGGACAAAAACCGGTAAGTGATGAAGTCATTAACATGATACCGACTAATCCGGTGAAGAGAAGCCAATATTTGCTCACAAAAACACCTAAAAGGACACTAGCCAATACAAAGAACCCTGCGATTAAACGAATCCATGATCCTTTGCCGTTTACAATGTACATAATTCCTTACACCTCCTCGACTACAATCTAAGCCCCTAGGGGTCAAGTTAAGAGTAAGATATATTGTACCGGAGGTCAAGAGGATATGGCAAATTATAGAAATATAGTTTTTGGGCCGTAAATTGGCTGCATGCTACTCCTTTTTTTACTTATTTAGCATAATTCCAAGCCCTTTTTCCATAAAGTTTTTACAGGGTAGGAGAAAAGGGAGGATGGGTATGAAACGGAAGCGCGTTGATTGGTATAAGCGGGGAAAACATCTTCAGTTGAAAAAATGGTACGTTCTTGCATTAATGGTCATCGCTTTATTAATAGGTGAAGTAGCGTGGAAGCTCTATCCTCATGAGCAAAAAAGTTGGAGTTGGACGGTAGGAAATCAGACTATCCTGATAGATGCTGGGCATGGTGGTGTGGATCCCGGAGCAGTGGGTAAGAATAGCTTAGAGAAAGATATTACTTTAGCCGTGTCTAAACGGGTGAAGGTTCTTGTGCAACAGGCCGGCGGTAAGACCATCATGGTGAGGGAAGAGGATGTGGACTTGGGAACTGCCCAGGGCTTACTAAAGCGAAAACGGGAAGACCTTGCGCAACGAATCCAACTGTCTAAGGATGAGCAGGCCGATGTATACCTAAGTATCCATGTTAATAGTTCGCCGAAAGAAACATTAACGGGTCCACAGGTTTTTTATTATGCGGATTCGGTAGAGAGCAAACTTCTGGCGCAATGTATTCAAGAACAACTTAATCTTTTGGCTGGAGGTAAGAGAGTCGCTAAAGGAAATCAGGAGCTATTTATCTTGAAAAAGGCAGATCAAGCGGCGGTTATGATTGAACTCGGCTTCTTGTCTAATGCGCAGGAAGAACAGAAATTAAATGACCCGAATTATCAACAGCAACTTGCAGTAGCAGTTTATCAAGGCCTTGCCAATTATTTAGGAACGTCGCAGAATTCACAGCCGTGAAAAAGAAGGAAACGCCCGTATTGTCCCGAATATTTAAAGAATCAAATTAATGAATGAGTAAAAGGCGTACTAGGAAGATGCAGGGGGATAGATCATGAGTTTTTTACCGGTGGTTTTATTTGTGCTCGGAATCATAGTACTGATTATGGCTTGGCGGCTAGGCAATCCACCGAATACAAGTCCTGAACTCTTAGCAGCGCTGAAAGGGATTGCCGGGGTGAAGCGTGATATTGGGTATATTCGCTCAGAATTGCAGGAAACAGGGGCACGCTTGGAGGAGCATGAGAGGCGAATCCAAGAACAGCCCATCGTGAATCGACAAGATCAACGGGAAAAGCAAAGTGGGCAGGCTGATCAAGAGGTGCAATTGGAGTTTTTGAAAGCATTACAACAACACACTGCACAGGAACCGATTTCCAATTCGATAGAGGATGTTGCCTTTACCCAAGATTTGGCTCCTCGAGTTATCTCTGATAAATATCGCGGGGTTATTGAACTTCATGAGCAAGGGTGGTCAACTTTAGAAATTGCAGGCCATCTTGCACTTAGTCAAGATGCAGTGAATATGGTTCTAAAAACATATCCCCGAGGTGGCCAACGATGAAATTGTCACGTCAATACTTGCTTGGGTTGGGTTCGGGATTGATTTTGAGTGCTTTGATTACGCTCCTTTTTACTCTTAGTATGACTGTGAGCCCAAGTACAGCAGGGGCTGATACAACTGAACTAACAACTCCATCCGTACAACAGCCTAGCGATTCGGCCCAGAAGACTTCAAGTTCTGAAAAATCTGGATCTGAGAATATAACTCAAATTCAAAAGAATTTTGTGATTCCCCCCGGTGCGAGTGCAGATAAGATTGCTCAACTCCTCCAAAGTGAGGGCTGGATTCAGAACAAAGATGATTTTTTGACCCTGGTGAAGGCTAAAAAGCTTGAAAAACGCTTTAAGGCAGGTACCTATGAACTTACACCTGGGCTGTCTATTGAGAATACCATCAATCAGCTTATTCAATAGATTGACTATTTTCCACTACTCCGTGTAAAAGCGAAACTTTTAAAAGGATTTTTACGTAGTATTTACGTAACATATGGTGAAGAGGAAAAAGCGAGTAGATTGGAGCGGCTCAAGAGATGGATGATTTGGATCTGATTCAACAGGTCCTCTCCGGGAAACATGAATATTTTGCTCAACTCGTTGAGCGCTATCAAAAACCTTTAATCTATTTCTTACGTGGGATTCTTCGGGATGAGGAGGAAGTTCTGGATTGTACTCAAGAAGCCTTCCTTGCAGCGTATCGTAATCTTTGGAAGTATTCATCAAAATATACGTTCCGAGCGTGGCTTTATACTATTGCTAGGAATAAGGCCATTGACCTATTGAGGAAGAAAAAGAAGGAATCTCCTGTATCCCTAAATGAGAATCTTATCGACCCTCAGGAGGGCCCGGAAGAAGTATGGCTTGCTAAGGAGCAAGCAGGTCAGTTGCAGGAGGTTCTAGATGAACTCTCAGAGCAATATCGACAGGCTTTGTATTTGAGATATCAACAGGAAATGTCTTATGAAGAGATGAGTTTAGTCCTGAATATCCCGGTTAGCTTAGTAAAGACTCATTTATATCGTGGTAAAGAGAAACTGCGTCAGATCCTGGAAAGGAGGGGGTTGGATGAACGAAATGGACAACTTGTGGGCCCAACTATTTCAAGAGGAACCCCTTTGTGAAGCTTCTCTGCAAAACTTGAAAACGGGAGTCATGGCACAGATTCTTGATCATCCGATCGATTTTCAAGCCAAGATCCTTATGGCGCAACGTCGGAAATGGGGAGCCGTTCTCCTAGCTGCTTTGGTGGTAGCAGGATTAGGCGTTTTTAGTCTGCTTTGGTTTCAGGGAGAATGGCTCCTGAGCATGATCGGATATGTACCAGGGTGGCTTCTACAACAGGGAAAGTTGTTTAGCCAGCTTATTATCGGTGTGGAGTATCTCTGGCAACTTTATGTTTGGCCTTTCTTGGGGGTGGCTATTGCCTGGGTTCTATTTGATGGAATACGAAATAAGATGCTGATAAGAGAGTAAAACCTTGATTCGATAATGACTGAGATTTTTCATATTGGAAATGGTTTGGAAATAGAAAGCTCAAAAAAACGAATGAGCAAAGAGAAAGAGAAAGAGAAAGAGAAAGAGAAAGAGATGGAGATATTCCATGGACGGAAATAAAAAGTTCATCAAGAACCAGGCTCAAATTCTTAGTCCGGAAGCATGGAAGCTTGCTCGTGAGATCGGAGAAAATCCAGAGCTAGGTTATCAAGAGTATTTTGCCGTTGATGCATTAACCCGTTTTTTAAGCCAGCATCATTTCAAAGTGGAACGACCAATAGCCGGATTAGATACAGCTTTTCTTGCTCGATTTCAAGGGAATAAACCTGGACCAAGGATTGCCTTCTTAGCGGAGTATGATGCTTTGCCTGGAGTAGGTCATGGATGTGGACATAACTTAATTGGAACTGCTAGTACGGGGGCAGGGGTAGTTTTAAGCAAGAGCAAAGAGTTGATGGGTGAGATTTGGATCATTGGAACCCCGGCTGAAGAAACGAGCGGAGCAAAAGTAACTCTGGTAGAGAAGGGGATTTTTGATACGGTTGATGCAGCCATGATGTTTCATCCAGGGAGTCAAAATGTCCCCGAGATTTCAACTTTGGCATTGGATGCTTTGGAATTCACCTTCCATGGACGTTCAGCACATGCGGTAGCAGCAGCGCAGTATGGGGTTAATGCCCTTGATGCGATGATCACCTTTTTTAATACCATTAAAATCTTAAAAAAACAGCTACCCGAAGATACACGGATCAATGGGATTATTACGGAAGGGGGTACTGCGCCAAACATTATTCCTGAAAAGGCTGTTGCCCACTTTTATTTGAGGGCGCCTAGGCGTAAGGTCTTGGATGAATTGCGGAAGAAGGTCATACAATGTGCCAGAGAAGCAGCATCCACGGTTTCAGCCCAAGTGACGTGGCGTCAATTCGAGTTTTCTTATGATGATATGTTGACGAACCGAACGATGGCAGAAGTTTTTGCTCAAAATCTGCGGGAATTAGGGATTAAGAGAATTGCCTCTCCTCAGGTTGCAATGGGCTCCGTCGATATGGGTAATGTAAGTCGGGTGGTTCCGGCCATTCATCCCTATCTTGCCTTGGGAAAAGGAATGGATATTCCCCATACTCGAGAGTTTACCGAGGCTGTCCTTTCTCCGGCTGGGGAGCATTTGCTTGTCTTAGCAATAGAATCTTTATCTTTGACTGGTTGGGATATTTTAAATGATCCTAAACTGTTGCAGAAAATTAAGAGAGAATTCTATCAAAGAAATCAAAGTTGAAAGCAAGTTTTAAGTGAATGGGGCGTACCAGAAGATTGTTTCTGGTACGCCCCATTCATTGTCATTACAATGGAGATTCCTATTTTGGTTGTTTGGCTCGGTGCAGCGTGTTTGTGAGTACGCCCGAAAAGATCAGTCCGAACGCAATGGCTCCAGCGAGTAGAAGAGTGCTGGTCGCGAGTTGAATACCCTCAGTATAGTTGTTTTCCATAAATCTACGGATGGCATCATAGGCCAAGCCGCCAGGGACTAAAGGGATAATCCCAGATACACTATAGAGGGTTGCTGGCATTTTATGAAAGCGCGCTAAGAATTGGCTCAGCGTCGCAATGCTAAATGCAGAAATTAGGGTCGCTATAAACATATTAGTCTGATAGTAGGTTATTAGGCCCATATAAAGGACCCAGCCGAACATACCGACTAAGCCTCCACTGGCTAAGGCGCGGCGAGGGACGTTAAATATAATCCCAAAAGCCATTGTAGCAATGAAACTTGAATAAAAAGTCGCGGCATTCATGACGTAGGAGCTCCTTTCATTAGCTAAGCAGAGAAATGACAACCGCAATTCCAGTTCCTACGGCTAAAGCTGTAAAAAAGGCTTCAGCACCGCGGGCTACACCGGAAACAAGGTCACCTGCCATAAGATCTCTAACCGCATTTGTAATAAGTACCCCTGGGACAAGCGGCATGACTGAGCCAATGATGACTTTATCAACGTCACAGTTCCAACCGAGATGGTATAAGAGATAAGCAATTATACCAATAACAAAAGAGGTTAATATTTCAGCAAAAAACTTAACCTCCACCATTTTACTGGCATTAATGTAGATCAAAAAACCTACTCCTCCAGCAAGCAAGGCAGGTCCAAAATCGACCCAAGAGCCACCAAAAATCATTGAAAAAAAACCGCTTGCGATGGCAGCTGCGAGGATTTGAAGCCAGGTAGAGTATAAGGGCTTGGTCTTTTCTATTTCACACAGACTTTTGTAAGCTTCACTGAGGGAGATATCACCACTGCTTATTTTGCGAGAAACATCATTGACCAATACAATTTTATTCAAATCAATCAGGCGTTCCGATATACGTAGAAATTTTGTCTGCTCGGCCTGACGGTTTTCGCCTTGGATGGAAAGGAAAATGCCGGTCGGAGTAACGTAACTATGGGCTTCAAAGATGGCACACGCTTGAGCAATACGATTCATTGTATCCTCAACTCGGTAGGTCTCTGCGCCACTCTGTAGCATCACTTTGCCTGCTAATAAGCAGACCTCCATAATATCAGGAATCGGGGCTGCCATATTATCCCTCCGTTTACTTTTGATATGGGATAACGTTATTCTACCATAAACAGATGAAGTTCATGAGAAGAAATCTTTTCAGAAGGAGTTGAATGTTTATGCGTATAAATGTATAATTATAAGAACAGGGTAAGGTGAACATCTGCACAAGGAGGTTAGAGTTTTGAAAGTTGGAATATTAGGAGCGACAGGGTATACAGGTCAAGAGCTAGTACGGCTTTTACAACAACATCCTGAGGCACAGATTATTTTTTTAGGTTCTTCTAGCTCAGCTGGTGCAACCTATGAAAATATGTTTCCTCAGTTTATGGATAGTCAGTTAGGTAAATTACAAGATGAGCAGGTTCCCGAGGTCGATGTTCTTTTTTGTGCACTTCCCCACGGCTTAACGGCTGCCCGCACGGCAGAGTGGTTAAAGCGTGGAATTAAAGTTATTGATTTAGGTGCAGATTTTCGGCTTAAAGATCCGGAAGTCTATCACACTTGGTATAAAATAGAACATCCTGCACCTGAACTGATTCCGGAAGCAGTCTATGGAATCCCGGAGCTATACAGGGAAGAGATTCGAGGAAAGTCGCTTGTTGCAAATCCGGGTTGTTTTCCAACAGCCTCGATTTTAGGCTTGGCCCCACTTCTAAAGAAAAATCTTATCGTCGCCAATTCCATTATTATTGATGCGAAATCAGGCGTTTCTGGGGCTGGACGAGGAGCATCGCTCGGAACGCACTTCAGCGAAGTGAATGAAAACTTTAAGGCTTACGGGGTTGCTGAACATCGCCATACTCCAGAAATTGAGCAACAATTGTCTCTGGCGGCTGGACATTCCTTCCGCGTGAGTTTTACCCCGCATTTAGTTCCCATGATTCGTGGGATCTTGGCAACAATTTATGCACAAGTCGAAGACGGGGTTTCAGAAGATACGTTACGGGAGTGTTGGCAAGAAGCCTATCAAGATGAGGAGTTCGTTCATATCCTTCCTCAGGGAATGTGGCCGCAAACGAAGTATGCTTTAAGTAGCAACCACGTCTTTTTACAACTCAAACTGGATGAACGGACAGGGCGGGTCATTATCGTAAGTGCCATCGATAACCTTGTAAAAGGGGCTGCAGGGCAAGCCATTCAAAATATGAATATTATATCGGGTTTTCCGGAAAATATGGGTTTAGGAGCCCGCGGAATTTGGCCCTAAGCAATATTGCTTAAAGGGTTAGCATTAAGCTAAGAACAAGCTTAGAATAGGGTAAGGGAAATAGGGGTGAAGCAGATGTGTGAAGCATTAAATCAACCATGGACATGGATTGAGGGGGGAGTAAGTGCACCCCAAGGGTTTCAAGCGACAGGTGTTAAGGCAGAAGTTAAATATAAAGATAAATATGATGTAGCCCTAATCTATTCAGAAGTACCGGCTCAAGGTGCGGGGGTTTTTACGCGGAATAAAGTAAAGGCTCATCCGTTAGTGTTGACTCAAAAATATTTAGAAAACGGAGTTGCGCAAGCCATTGTGGCTAATAGCGGAAACGCGAATGCATGTGTCGGCGAAGTAGGAGATCGGGCAGCTGAAGAAATGGCGAGAACAGTTGCTGCAGCACTCGGGATAAAGAGGGAAGATGTCCTTGTTGCTTCGACGGGGGTCATTGGTGTTGAAATGCCAATAGAACGCGTTGTACAAGGAATTGAAGACGCAGCAGAAATCTTAAAAGCGAGTGAAATGGAGCCCGCTTGGACGCCACTTAAGAAGGTTGAAAATGCGCATCAAGCCGCTCTAGCCATTATGACGACGGATACTGCCGTTAAAGAGTTTGCCTGTGAACTTCCGTGTCGTGAGGGTGTAATTCGTCTCGGAGGAATAGCAAAGGGTTCAGGTATGATTCACCCCAATATGGGGACAATGCTTGGATTTATTACAACTGATGCGAAACTTCCAGCAACTCAATTACAAGATCTGCTGCGGCAGGCCGTGGATCAGAGTTTTAATATGGTCACGGTGGATGGAGATACGAGTACCAATGATATGGTCTTATTTCTAGCGAATGGAGAATCTGGAATTACTCCAGTTGGCGAGGAATGGGTTGCTTTTCAGGAGATGGTGAATTCCTTATGTATTACTTTAGCGCAAGAGATCGCGCGGGATGGGGAAGGCGCCACTAAGTTCCTTGAGGTTCAAGTGAATGGAGCAACATCTGTGGAGGATGCTCGTAAGTTGGCGAAGTCGATCTGCGGATCGAGCTTGGTTAAAACTGCGATGTTTGGAGAAGACGCTAACTGGGGTCGGATCCTCGCGGCTGCAGGTTATGCGGATGCTGAATTTAATCCTTCTCAGGCATCGATTTATTTAGGAGATTGTTTAGTCGCTCAGGATGGCCAAGGAGTTCAGTTTTCAGAGGAAGTTGCTAAAGGGATTCTCACACAAAAAGAAATTAAAATTTCGCTGGTGCTCAAGGATGGAGAGGCTCAGGCAACGGCCTGGGGCTGTGATTTAACGCATGAGTATGTGACGATTAACGGGGATTACAGAACCTAAATTTGTGGTTAGATCTAAGCGGGTCGTGTAGCTTCTCCCCCATCCGCTCACTCAGCGCTCCGGGGCTGGCACCCTTGCTTCCGTAGGAGCTTCGCCAAACCCCAGGGTAATGGTAAAGGTTCGTCGCTCCTGTAAGTCCCGAACAGTCCAGTGAACTGTTCGCCCTTTAGGTTGCACCCGCGACGTCAGGCCTTCCATGGCCAAGTCCCCTGGCTACGCTAACCCACGGAAGCCTCGTGTACCTTACCTCCCCTACGCGAAATCGTTCGCTTCTGGGGGATATAGGAGACTGGCTTAGAGTTGAGGTACGAAACTCAAGCCTTAGTCGACTTATCCTCGAAGGGGATAAGCTACGCTTGAGGGTCTTTAGAGTTTATAAGGATCGAATCTCGAACCTTGAATTAGGAGTTGATAAGGATGACGCCATTGGATTATGGCATAGATAAAGCAAGAGTATTGATTGAGGCTTTGCCTTATATCCAGAAATTTGCGGGCAAAACTGTGGTGATTAAATATGGCGGGCATGCCATGTTGGATCAAGACCTAAAGGAATCGGTGATGCTGGATGTATTACTGCTCCATTCAGTAGGAATTCGACCGGTTGTAGTCCATGGTGGGGGACCGGAAATTAATACGATGCTTAAAAAAGTGGGTAAAGAATCCCATTTTATTCGCGGCTTACGCGTGACGGATGAGGAAACCATGGAAATCGCAGCTATGGTTTTAGTGGGTAAGCTGAATACAGAAATCGTGTCGTTGCTCAATCATTTTGGGGGTCGGGCGGTTGGATTATCGGGCAAAGATGCTCAACTTTTGCAAGCCGTCAAAAAACCGCTTAAAGTGCAAAATACCCAGGGAGAATACGAAGAGGTTGACTTGGGTTTCGTTGGGGAAATTGAACATGTATCTCCTGGAATTATTAAGTCTTTGCTCGATCAAGGGTATATACCGGTCATTTCTCCTCTTGCAGGGGGAGTGGATGGTGAAAGTTATAATATCAATGCCGATACTGCAGCTGGAAAAATTGCTGAATCGCTAGAAGCGGATAAATTTCTCTTACTCACAGATGTTCGAGGCGTCTTGAAAGACGTAAATAACCCCGAATCCTTGATTTCTGTAGTCCGCCAGGAGGAGGTGCCAGGGTTGCTTGAGACGGGGGTTCTCACTGGGGGAATGATTCCAAAGATCGAGTGTGCCTTAGCAGCGCTTAAGGGTGGAGTAGGAAGCGTTCATATTCTTGATGGACGATTGCCGCATGCGATCTTACTCGAGCTGTTTACCGATGGTGGGATTGGGACAATGATCATAGGATAAGGGAAAGTAAGTAAGAAGGAGGAAGATTTCATGAGTACGAAAACAGAACAGTTAATCCAGGAAGGTCAAGCTGTGGTGATGAACACGTATGGTCGTTTGCCGATGGCTTTAGTGAAGGGCGAAGGCTCCTGGGTCTGGGATATCGAAGGAAATAAATATCTGGATTTTGTGAGCGGGATAGCTGTTAATTCATTAGGACATAATCACCCTGCGGTTGTGCAGGCGATTCAAAAGCAGGCGGAAGAGATTCTGCATACCTCTAATATATATTGGATTCCGAATCAGATTGCGTTGGCGAAACTACTCGTGGATCATTCCTTTGCGGATAAGGTATTTTTTTGCAATAGTGGTGCTGAAGCGAATGAAGCTGCACTTAAGCTTGCCCGTAAATATGCAAAACTCCATTTTGGTCCTGAGAAATATGAGATCATTTCACTTAAAAATTCGTTTCATGGCCGGACGCTGGCGACTTTGACGGCAACAGGTCAAACGAAGTATCAAGCAGGATATGAGCCTTTGCCTGAAGGATTTTTGTATGCGGAGCTCAATAATATTGATGATATTACGGAGAAAATGAGTGATAAAACAGCAGCCGTAATCCTTGAACCGATCCAAGGTGAAGGGGGGATTATCCCGGCTGAATCAGGATTTTTACAAGCCGTACGCAAGCTGTGTGATGAAAAAGGCGCTTTGCTGATTTTTGATGAAGTGCAAACAGGGGTCGGACGTACAGGTAAGCTCTTTGCTCATGAATGGAGTGGAGTGTTACCCGATATTATGACTATAGCCAAAGCCTTAGGTGGAGGAGTACCCATTGGAGCGATGTTGGCGAAGGATTCGGTCGCAGAAGCGTTTAAACCTGGGGATCATGCTTCGACCTTCGGGGGAAATCCTTTGGCCACAGCAGCGGGCTGTGCCGTTCTGAACGTGATGTTAGAAGAGGAGTTCTTTAAAGAAGTTCAGGAACGTGCTGAGTATTTAAAGGGAGAATTACAGAAATTAGCCGATAAATATCAAACTGGAGAAGCGGTACGAGGTAAAGGATTCCTTCTGGGCTGGCCCCTTTCGAAGCTAGGTCCGGAAATCGTCAACGCTTGTCGTGAAAAAGGTCTGCTCATCAATTTTGCAGGTGGAAAAGCACTGCGTTTTGTGCCACCGCTTAATGTGAGCATTGAAGAAATTGATGATGCAGTGACGATGCTTGATGAAGTATTTGCATCGATGTGGAATGCTTGATCGAAAATTGATATAGGTAAGAAAACAGTGGCTTTAATTAAGAGTTTAAGATAAGTTTAAAGTTTTGGGTGGCTAACCCCAGGGAGGAATAGAGATGCAGGCAGCTTTGGTTCTTGAAACCGGACGAATCTTTCTCGGGGAGTCTTTTGGAGCAAAAGGGGAAGCCTGGGGAGAGGTTGTTTTTAATACGGGCATGACTGGATATCAGGAAGTGCTCACCGATCCCTCTTATGCGGGTCAAATGGTCTGTATGACTTACCCGCTTATTGGAAACTATGGAATCAACGATAGCGATTATCAATCGAAGAAAATTCAGGTTCAAGGATTTATTGTTAAAGAGGCGGCGTGTAACCCGAACCATTGGCAGGCAGAGGGAAATCTTGCTCAGGCTCTAGAACAAGAAGGAATTATAGGGATCAAAGGAATTGACACACGAGCCCTGACTCGCCTTATTCGGGAGCATGGGGTTCTGCGAGGCGTGATTACGACAGAGCTGGATCATCTGGAAGAATTGCCAGCACGTCTTCAAGATTGGGAAGTGCCTTCAGATGTTGTAGCACAGGTCAGTACAAAAGAAGTCTATACGCTTAGTTCTTCACTGGAAAAGGCTACTTTATCCAAGCAATCCATTCCTTCGAAACCGTTTAATGTCGTGGTTTTGGATTTCGGAATTAAGGCTAATATTCTTAGAGCGATGCAGGATAAGGGGTTTGCATTGACTGTTGTTCCCTATTCTACCTCGGCGGAGGACATTCTCTCCTATCAACCCGATGGAGTCTTTCTGTCAAATGGCCCAGGAGATCCGAAGGTCGTAACTGTAGGGATCGAGACTATAGGTAAGCTGGTAGGTCAGCTCCCCGTTTTTGGAATTTGCCTGGGGCATCAGCTTTTAACATTGGCTTTAGGTGGGGATACCTATAAGCTGAAATATGGGCATCGCGGGGGAAACCAGCCGGTGCAAGATTTGCAGACTGAGAAAGTGACGATTACATCCCAAAATCATGGTTATGCAGTGGCTGAAGTGAGTTTGTCAGGAACCGAGCTTGAGGTCACCCATCGGAATTTGAATGACCAGACAGTTGAGGGGATGAAGCATACGAGTCTGCCCGTCTTTTCCGTTCAATATCATCCAGAAGCGGGACCAGGTCCGAATGATTCTCTTTATTTATTTGATCAATTTGCAGAATTAATGGCAGAAAGAAGGTCTCAACATGCCTCTTAATCCGGCTTGGAAAAAAATATGTGTCATTGGCTCCGGGCCGATCGTGATCGGGCAAGCGGCAGAATTCGATTATGCCGGAACTCAGGCATGTAAAGCTCTACGCGAGGTCGGTCTAGAAGTCGTGCTGGTGAACAGCAATCCAGCCACGATTATGACAGATGTGCAGATGGCAGATAAGATTTATTTGGAGCCACTCCTTCCGGAACGCTTGGAAGTGATCCTCGCTAAGGAAAAACCCGATGCCCTTCTTCCAACCTTGGGCGGGCAGACGGGATTGAATCTAGCGATGGAACTGGAAAAGCAGGGGATTCTGGAACGTTATGGTGTTGCGCTGATTGGGTGCAATGCGGAAACCATTTATAAAGCTGAGGATAGAGAAGCTTTTAAAGAAACGATGTTAGAAATCGGGCAGCCCGTTGCTGAAAGTGCAATTGTGACAACACTTGAGGAAGGGTTAGCATTTACGGCACGCATTGGTTATCCAGTGATTATACGCCCCGCCTATACGCTTGGGGGTACGGGTGGAGGAATTGCCAAGAATGAACGCCAACTTCATGAAACCTTACAGCTTGGATTACAAGCGAGTCCCATCCATCAATGTCTTCTCGAACGGAGTGTGGCAGGATGGAAAGAGATTGAATATGAAGTGATGCGCGATGGAGCGGACAATTGTATCACAGTCTGTAATATGGAAAACGTTGACCCTGTTGGCATTCATACTGGGGATAGCATTGTTGTTGCACCTTCTCAGACACTCACTGATGTCGAGTATCAGATGCTCAGAGCTTCTTCTTTAAAAATAATTCGCACTTTAGGTGTAAACGGGGGCTGTAATGTTCAATATGCTCTCAATCCTGAGAGCCGAGAGTATGTTGTCATCGAAGTAAATCCTCGAGTGAGTCGTTCAAGTGCCCTTGCCTCTAAAGCAACGGGATATCCCATTGCTAAAATGGCAGCTTTGCTCGCCGTGGGTTACACGTTACCGGAATTGCAAAATCCAGTGACTGGGCATACGAGCGCCTGCTTTGAGCCTGCCCTGGATTATGTCGTCGTTAAATTTCCACGGTGGCCATTTGATAAATTCCCGGCAGCTGATAACCGCTTAGGAACCCAAATGAAAGCCACAGGTGAAGTTATGGCCCTGGAAAGAACGCTTGAAGGCGCTTGGCTTAAAGCCATCCGCTCTTTGGAGATTGGTGCAGTTGGACTCCGAATTCCGGATGCGGCTCGTTGGACAGAAATAGAAATTGAGGATAAGTTATCGGAGGCCGATCATGAGCGCTTTTTCGCTGTGGCCGAAGCCTTTCGTCGGGACTGGACGATTCTTGAAGTGCAAATGCTAACTAAGATTGATCCCTTTTTTCTTCATAAAATCAAGGATTTGGTCTCGTTAGAACAGCGTTTGAGCCAGGAACCTTTAACCCCTGAACTTCTACGCCTAGCTAAAATCCAAGGGTTTTCTGACCGGGAAATTGGACGTTTAACTCGGACAAAAGAAGACGCGATCCGCCAAGAACGTTACAAACTGGGAATTCGTCCTGTCTATAAAACGGTGGATACCTGTGCCGCAGAGTTTGCATCTTCCACTCCATACTACTATTCAAGTTATGAAGAGGAAGATGAAGTTACGGTTCATTCTGGACCAAAAGTTGTTGTTCTGGGTTCTGGCCCGATTCGGATTGGACAGGGCATTGAATTTGACTATTGCTCAGTGCAAGCCCTTTGGGCCTTGCAAGAGGCGAAAGTTGAATCGATCATGATCAACAATAATCCCGAGACCGTTTCTACCGATTTTGATACCGGTGACAAACTTTACTTTGAGCCTTTGACTTTGGAAGATGTTCTTCATGTTGTGGAGAAAGAAGAGGCGGATGGCGTTTTAGTCCAGTTTGGGGGACAGACGGCGATTAACCTTGCTGGACCGCTTAGCCAAGCTGGAGTCAAGATTTTAGGAACACCTGTAGATGCTATTGATGCGGCTGAGGACCGTGAACGTTTTGCCCAGCTTCTCATGGAACTGGGGATTCCTCAATCTGAAGGACGGGCAGCCACTTCTGTCGATCAAGCGAAAGAGATCGCAGAGGAACTGGGATTCCCGGTTCTTGTTCGTCCTTCCTATGTTATCGGGGGACGGGCTATGCAGGTCGTGGATAATCTTAAAGAATTGGAAGAATATTTGACCCGTGCTATCAACCTTTCGTCAGCGCATCCGATTCTTGTCGATAAGTATCTTGAAGGGAAAGAAGTCGAGGTCGATGCGGTCTGTGATGGTGAAATTACAGTGATTCCAGGAATTATGGAACACATTGAACGAGCTGGAGTTCACTCCGGAGATAGTTTTGCTGTATATCCTCCACAACGCTTAACACCTTCCGAGATTCAGCAGATTCAGGATTACACCTGCCGAATTGCTGAAGGATTAGGGGTAAGAGGACTTGTCAATATTCAATTCGTGGTGGTGAGTGGGAAGGTTTATATTATTGAGGTTAATCCACGGGCCAGCCGAACAGTACCGATCATCTCAAAAGTGACCGGAATACCGATGGTGAGTCTAGCAGTTCAAGTTTCTCTTGGTAAAAAACTCACTGATCTGGGCTATAGTCATGGGCTTGCCCCAGAAATTCCCTATGTTGTTGTTAAAGCTCCAGTCTTTTCTTTTGAAAAACTGACCAAAGTCGAAACATCCCTTAGTCCAGAAATGAAATCGACAGGTGAGGTCTTAGGGATGGATCTCAGCTTCGGTCATGCTTTGGCCAAAGCGTTTGCTGCTTCTCACGTACCCCTTCCTGAGCAAGGAAATATTTTAGTGAGTGTTGATGAAAAGGATCGTCCAGAGGCTATTACGTTATCCCGAGAACTCGCTCGCTTAGGCTTCGGGGTCAAGGCGACCGGTGATTCTGCCAAAGCGTTAGCTTTATGCGGAGTTGAAGTGGAAGAAGTAGGAGCAGGAAGTACTGAACTTCAAGAAGCTATTCGTCAACGTGAATTTGCATTTATCTTAAGTACTCCGATCAAAGGAAAGGGAAAAAGTGAAGAACGGATGGGGTATCTGCTTCGTCGTATAGCCGCTGAGCATCGTGTTCCCTGTCTCACGTCGATGGACACAGCTCGGGCTGTAGTGCACGCCCTTAAAGAGATTCGGGGGAATACACCATCTCAGACTTTAACATTGCAGGAATATCGGGCGATCGGAAAAAATTGAAGATGAAATGAGAGACAGTCTCACGAAAGAGAGCTCCTTCAGTCTGTAAACTGTTGGAGCTCTTTATTTATTTCGTGATAAAAGTGATTTAATAAAACTTCCTCAAATTCCCATATATGTGACAAACCCAATGGACTAAACATAAAATGTACTATCTCTAGAACAAAGGAGGGTACCCCGATGGCAGATGGTATAGGTCATGGCACTAATCTATTACAAGGTATTGCAATAGTAGTTGTTATCATTCTTCTGCTTATCGCAATGGGGATTGTTTTTTAATCAAAAAATATAACTTGGGAAGGAGGATATAATATGTACGGATATTGCCATTATCCACACATTTCACCTGTTGGTGCTCCACCACACGTTGGACCTGTGGGATGTTGTTATCCACCTGTAGGCGTTGGCGCTGGCGTAGGAATCATTGCTATTGCAATTTTAATCCTTCTTGCTTTAGGCGTAATCGTTTAGGGGTTTAAATAAAATGGGCTGTCGCAAAACAGCCCATTTTTCGGTGTTCAAAATAATTATCGACTATTGCAAACTACACGACCATAAGTTTTGCGACGGCCTTTTATTATTTTCCAAGATCATTCCAATGCTCATAAGCCTCATTGAGTTCCTGGAGGCCACCTGATTTATCTTGTGCCTGAATGGCACCCCTCAGCCTGGCTAAACTGATTGAGAAATCATTAATTTCATTGCGTTCAGAACTGTATTGAACTCTTTTGACGATTTTATCCCAGGCTTTACTTAGGTCTTCTGTATCTTTTTGGGCTGCTCCCCAATTCTCCTTATTGACATCCTGAATTACCGTATCAATTGAGAGAGTAATATTGTCATCGCTACCAAACGATTTTTTTAAGACATCACCGCTAAGCATGAGTAGAATAAAGACAATGAGCGTAACGATTGGGATCGCTCTAACCAGGAATGTTCTCATTTAATCATCTCCTTAGTACGGTCCTTTATAATCTCCGATGTCGGTAATCTTCTTCAGATGATCCTCATATCGGTCAACATACAAACTTCCTGCCGGGTTGAGCGTGACTAAAAAGACTTCAGATATATCGTTGATTCCCTGTTTCTTAAGCTCATCAAGGAGCCATTGCTTGTCTTTGTTGAGCGGCTTAAGATTTTCTTCGATAATAATTCCGTCATAGACTAATTCACTACTAATACCTGATGGGGAAGTTTTAACATTTAAATCCTTAGGAGTTAGAGGTAAGTATTCAGGTTTTAATAAGACGGAAATCTGCCCATTAGGTTCAATGATAGCAAAATCAACTTGGTTTAAGTCAAATACACCTTTGTTTCTGAGAAGCTCTAAAACTTCGGATGCTCTATACTTCATTTTCCTCAAAACATTCTCCATGATCTTGCCATTCATGATAACAATTGCGGGTTCTCCTTCTAAATATTTAGCAGCATATCTCCATTTCGAGGATATTAATTCCATTAAAAGTCCTAATACAACCCAGGTTAAAAGTCCGACCCAATGGGGCCACGCCCTGCTGGATAAATCGGTTGTTAAGGAAGCTGCGATTGACCCAATCGTAATACCTAGTACATAATCAAAAAAGTTAAGTTGACTGATTTGTTCTTTCCCAATGATCCTTGCAAAAATGAGTAAAGAAAAGAAGCCAACAAATGCGCGAACAATGACGACTAGCCCCTCATTCATTTCACAACACCTTCCAAATTGTTTGATGCTTCAGGATATTATTTACCAATAAGTACGTTTAATACTCCTTCAGCTGAATATTGAAAGTACATCAAGGCCCTTCTTCCTATTTTTGGGAGAAGGGCCTTGAAATAAGACGTATATATTTGATACTAAAAGCTTCCAGCATATGCTCCAGAATTGGAACCCTGAATCGTTTTGATAATCGCCTGGACTAACAGATCTTCTTTAGCTAACGCCTTAACCTTTTTTCGTGCATCTTTTCGTTCCTCTTTATCAAAAATAGTATTTGTGAGGCCGCAGGCATGCACGAGAGCAATGAGTCGAGCGGTTCGTGGACTAGGGGTTTCTTCACGCAGAATGACGAGGCGGACGCGGTCGCGAATTTCTCTTTTAAGCAAGGTATCGCGCAAGGGATAGGCAGTGGAGGGGAAAATCCAAAAGATCTGCCGCTCTTCTTCACGCAAAATGCCTTGGTTGACGAGTTGTTCGAGATATTCGTGGCGAAGATGTTTAAAGGTTCCTTTAGATTTTGTAATCCAATAACTCGGGGATCGAACCTTCTTCGAATGATCAATAAGATTGAGAAGCGTGTCGAGTCGAGAATTTCCTGTAGAGGTTCGATTGATGACCTGCAGGGTCTTTTTATCTGCTTTTACACGGTTCATCAGTTCGAGTTCGATGAGGAGAGCCCCAGCAAGGCAAAAATCAATTTTGTTGGAGGCATCAAAGGGAATGCTTCCTTTTTCTTCATGAACAGCAAGGAGTAATAACTCTTCGGAAAGATCTAACATGAATAATCACTCCCCAAGTTAAGCCCTAACGGCTTATTCATCATTTTTCAAAATCGGATTATGCTCTTCTTCTGCGGAGTCCTCAATCTTGAGACGACTTGCACGATGCACAGCTTCGCGGAGTAGAAACTCAATATGAGCATTAACACTTCGGAATTCGTCAGCTGACCATTTTTCGAGAGCATTATACAGTTTAGGATCGAGGCGAAGTGCAAATTGTTTCTTGACCATATTGTATCAACACCTGTCTAATCTAGTAAGTCTAGTAAGTCTAATAAAGAGAGCCAGTATTGATCACAGGCTGGGCCGAACGATCCGAGACGATCGCGACGAGCAAGTTGTTGATCATCGCAGCTTTGCGCTCTTCATCCAATTGGACGACATTCTCCTTTTCGAGACGTTCGATAGCCAATTGTACCATCCCATTGCACCTTCGACGATGATTTGGCGAGCTGCGAGAATAGCATTTGCCTGTTGTCGTTGAAGCATTGCACCGGCTATTTCAGTAGAATAAGCGAGGTGAGTTAAACGTGCTTCGCTGACTTCTACGCCAGCGAGTGTAAGGCGTTTTTGAAGCTCTTGTGTGAGTTCATGAGCGATTTCCTCGCCATTTCCACGCAAGGAATAGCCGGATCCGGTGTGTTCAAAGGTGTCATAGGGATAGCGACTGGCGACATGCCGAAGTACGGTTTCACTTTGAATTTCTACGAACTGCTCATATTTATCAACATCAAAAATAGCTTTAGCCGTATCGACGACTCGGAAAACAATAACAGCGGCAATTTCAATCGGGTTGCCTTCAGTATCATTGACTTTTAAAGTTTTACTATTAAAATTACGAACTCTAAGGGATACAGCCTTGCGAATCGAAAAAGGAAGGGTGAACCAGAACCCAGGTTCGCGAAGTGTTCCAATATAACTACCAAAAAACGTCACAGCAAAGGCACGGTTGGGTTGGACAACTTGAATCCCTGTTAGCAAAATGATCCCGACGATCAGAAGGATGATTCCAAATAAATGAAGATTGATGAGTAAGGCTGTTCCTGTCCCCAGCAAAGCAAGGATCAAGATTAGAACAAAATAACCGTTAAGAGTCCACGCATTTTTTTCTTTCATTTTATAAGCCTCCTTTTAGTATTGAGAAAAACTGAAACTATTTCGATATTATTATGATATCACTGTTAATAATATATGTAAACAGTTTGTCTAAAAGAACGCCTCCCGAATAATTAATTCAGGAGGCGGAGATTATGAATAAGAGTTTACAGTTGAGTACCACACTGGGCACAATAATTTGCCCCGGGGCGGGTTTTCTGTCCACAGGTAGGGCAATAGTTCACAGAATCAGAGAGAACTTGAGCAGCAGGGGGAATCTCTGATTCTTGGTTTGCTGGAGAAGCTGGGGTCATGGGTGCTTCGGAGGCCGAGGGAGAAACTGGAGCTGAAGGAGAAGATGCAGATGCATCTGAAGTAGATTCTTGCGGGAGAGTGAGTGTTGATTCTGAATCCGAGGGAGATGCCAAAGTAAGACGTTGCTGGTTCTCCTCTTCTTCTAGAGACAAAACCCAAACAATCGGGAGAATTGCTGTGAAAGGTCCGGCAAGCAGGGCCACTATGAATCCGAGCGATGTAGATGCTTGATTGATGAAAGATATAAGGATTTGAATTCCAATCATTGTGATAAAGTAAATCCAGAGGGATCCCATATTTCTTTGATAGAAATTCCAGCTCCCTTTGAGCGAATGCGTGAAGTTTAAGTCACGATGGTTAAGCATATAAAAAGCAGAGGTTGAAAACCAAGGCATTAAAAAGAGAGCAAGTGAAACCATCAGAAGAACATAGAGGCCTCCAAAGAGGGGAAGAGCATAGGACATTCCCCGAAGCGCAAAAGCACCGAAAATTCCAGCGAGAATCACGAGAAAACTGACTAGGGTCAGGATTCCATACCAACCAAGAACACGCGGGATTCCAGAAAAGCGAAAATCTCGAAAACGAACGGCTTCATGAAATGCTTTCTGAGTTAGATTAAACATCCCCGTCATGAAAGCAGAACTTCCAAGCCAAGAGAGTAGGAGAATGAAAAGGAAGAAAAGAAGAAAATAAGGAGCTTGTGCTAAATAAGGGGATGATAAGTAAGGAGCAAGCATATCGCCAAAAGGGGATAACCCACCGGAACTAACCCCTGGGGGCATTGGTGGATTGGGGTTAGGAAAGGGTCCAGAAAAGGAACGAGTTCCCCTGTTCAGCATGGGGAGTAAAAAGGGCAATAATCCGGTAATCAATATTCCCAATCCTGCGAAGGCGAAGATGAAATACCAACCGTATATTGGGAGAGCAACACGTTTAAAGGTTTCAAAGGCAAGCTTAATTCGCTCAGACCAGCGCAATTGAACCCCTCCATTTCTTTCAATTCGACTATTTTTGAGTGAATATGACTAATCTTATCTATATTCTTCGTGACTACAAATTTTTCCTTTAAAGTTTCAATTTCTAAGGTAAGCTTATGCTTCTCTTTGGGGCGATATACAAAGAAAATTTCGGAAACCTATTGAATTATTATGCATTAAAAAGTATAATAATTCATATCGAAGGAGGCTAACCATGATGATTCTACCTAATAAAAAGGAATTTCAAGGACGGGATTATATTTCCCTTAAAGATTTTACTCCAGATGAAATCTTATATATGTTACATGTGGCGAAGGGTTTAAAAGAGGAAACTAAAGCAGGAGTTTCCCATCCCATTCTTCAGGGCAAGAATTTAGCGATGATTTTTACAAAATCTTCGACTCGTACGCGTGTTTCCTTTGAAGTTGGAATGGAGCAACTGGGCGGGCATGCTTTGTTTTTAAGTGATCGGGATATTCAAATTGGTCGTGGTGAACCGATTAAAGATACAGCTCGGGTGCTGTCCCGAATGGTTGATGGGATAATGATTCGGACATATAGTCATCAGGATGTTATTGATCTGGCTGAGTACTCTGATGTCCCTGTTATTAATGGGTTAACCGATACGTTTCATCCTACGCAAGTTTTAGCCGATTTGCTCACGATCCAAGAGCATAAACATCAGATAGCAGGATTGAAACTCGGCTTTATTGGGGATGGGAATAACATGGCTCATTCTCTAATGAATATTGCTAAGCTGGGTATGCATATTGTTATTGCAAGCCCAAGCAGTTATCAGCCTGATCCTGGAATCATTGCCGACGCCCAAACTGCGGCTAAAAAAGGTGGAGGATTGATAGAGATCGTTGAGGATCCGATGTTGGCAGCTAAGGGCGCCGATGTTCTTTATACCGATGTTTGGGCCAGCATGGGACAGGAAGAAGAAGCAAAGATACGGGCGAAAGCCTTTGCAGGCTACCAAGTAAATGAACAGACCTTAAAAGCAGCTAATTCAAAGGCTATTGTATTGCATTGTTTACCCGCTCATCGGGGCGAGGAGATTACGGAAGATGTGCTTGAGGGTCCGCAATCAGTAGTCTTTGATGAAGCAGAAAATCGTCTCCATGCTCATAAAGCAATTCTAGCCCTGCTCTTGTAAAATAAATTCAAGATTGTAAAATCAAAATAAGACTTTATATTAAACTATAAAATTATGTTTAAGGAAGGAAGAGAGCTCAATGAAAAAGGTTGTTCTTGCATATTCCGGAGGACTTGACACCTCGATTATTATACCTTGGCTTAAAGAAAACTATGGTTATGAAGTTATTGCGATGGCTGCCGATCTAGGACAAGGGGAGGAACTTGAACCTCTCAATGAGAAAGCCATCAAAACAGGGGCAAGTAAACTCTATATTGAAGATCTGAAAAAGGAATTTGTTACGGATTTCATTTATCCCACGTTAAAAGCAGGTGCAGTGTACGAAGGAAAATATTTGTTAGGTACCTCGTTTGCTCGTCCACTCATTGCGCGTCGCCTTGTTGAAATTGCTGAAAAAGAAGGCGCAGTTGCTATAGCACATGGTGCGACTGGAAAAGGAAATGACCAAGTTCGTTTCGAACTCAGTGTTAAGGCTCTTAATCCAGATTTAGAAATCATTGCACCTTGGCGGTTGTGGGATATTAAGTCCCGTGATGACGCAATGGATTATGCTAAAGAACGGGGAATTCCGGTCCCGGTCACCAAGGATCGCCCGTATAGTATGGATCGTAACCTCTGGCACCTGAGTCATGAAGGTGGAGATTTAGAGGATCCGTGGAATGAGCCGAAGAGAGATCTCTATCTTCTTGGAGTTTCTCCAGAAGATGCTCCTGACAAGCCTGAATATCTTGAATTGGAGTTCGAGCAAGGAATCCCTGTTAGTTTAAATGGAGAAAAACTCGACCCCGTTAAGTTCCTGGAAACCTTAAATGAATTAGGCGGCAAACATGGTATTGGAATTGTCGATATGGTCGAAAATCGCTTGGTCGGAATGAAATCACGCGGCGTATACGAAACACCAGGTGGAACGATTCTCTATACAGCCCATCAAGCTTTAGAACATTTAACTTTGGATCGTTTAACCCTTCATTATAAAGAACAAATCGCTTTGAAATACGCTGAGCTGGTTTATGATGGAGTTTGGTATTCCCCCTTACGTGAAGCTTTAGATGCTTTCGTCGATGTGACCCAGAAAAATGTGACAGGAACCGTTCGCTTAAAGCTTTATAAAGGGAATTGTAGCTTAGCAGGAACGAAATCTCCGTATTCTCTATATAGTGAAGAGTTTGCAACGTTTGGTCGGGATGGGGTATACAATCAAAAGGATGCAGAAGGCTTTATTAACTTATTTGGGCTTCCGTTGAAAGTGAGAGCCTTAATGGAGAAGAAATCCGGACTGAAATAGGATAGTTTAAACAAATCGAGATTCTCAATAGATAAGCGCCCAAATGGGCGCTTTAATCTTATTCTTCAATTTTTTTTTGCAGAGTCTTCAAGAAAAGAGTAAAATAGGAACAAAGTTTTTCCAATATGAGAAAGGATGAAATTTCCATGAAATTATGGGGTGGGCGCTTTGAAAAAACAACTGATGCACTAGTTGAGGATTTTCATTCTTCAATTTCATTTGACCAGCGACTCTATAAGCAGGATGTTCAAGGAAGTATCGCGCATGCCCGGATGCTGGGACAAGTCGGGGTGATATCTCCAGCCGAAGCAGATCAAATCATTCAAGGATTACACGGAATTCTTGAAGATATTCAATCGGGAAAAGTTGAATTTGAGGTGGGTGCTGAAGATATCCATATGAACATTGAGAAACTCCTAACGGAGCGCATCGGTGTTGTTGGAAAAAAAGTACATACTGGAAGAAGCCGTAATGACCAAGTTGCCCTCGATCTTCGCTTGTTCTTAAGAGCAGAAATTGATAAGACGAAGGATCTCATGGCAACGTTGATTCGTACTCTCCTGGATATTGCTCAAGAACATAAGGAAACCTGGATGCCTGGATATACCCATCTGCAAAAGGCTCAGCCAATTACTTTCTCGCATCATGTGCTGGCTTACACCCAAATGTTTTTACGGGATATGGGGAGGTTCAATGATACTCGGAAACGCCTTAATTTCTCGCCTTTGGGTTCGGGTGCGATGGCGGGTACGACCTTTCATTTGGATCGCGAATCTGTGGCGAAAGAGCTGGGTTTTGATGGTGTGACCTTGAATAGTCTTGATGGAGTGAGTGATCGGGATTTTGCCTTAGAATTTTTAGGTGCAACCTCGATTGCGATGATGCATCTAAGCCGTCTGTGTGAGGAATTGGTACTCTGGTCAAGTGGAGAATTCCAGTTTATAACGATGGATGATGGGTATTCAACGGGATCAAGTATCATGCCTCAGAAAAAGAATCCGGATGTAGCGGAACTGGTTAGGGGAAAAACAGGGCGAGTGTATGGAGATCTCATCGCTCTGCTAACGGTGATGAAAGGGCTGCCGCTTGCTTATAATAAGGACATGCAGGAAGATAAAGAGCAGGTGTTTGATGCGATTGATACGATTCAGAAGTCGTTGTTAGTCGTCGAACCGATGTTGCGCACGATGAAAGTCAATCGGGAGGTAATGGCTCGGGGGGCTAAAGGCGGCTTCACAAATGCGACGGATTTGGCGGACTATTTAGCCAAAAAGAACGTCCCCTTCCGTGAAGCTCATGAGATTGTCGGAAGAATCGTTCTTTATTGTACAAAAAAAGGTTGCGGACTTGAAGACCTAAAACTTGAAGAGTTTAAAGAGTTTTCAGACGTATTTTCCGAAGACCTTTTTGAAAGAATTGGGATTGAGTATTGTGTTCGCGAACGAAAGCTCACGGGTGGACCTGCGCCAGAAACAGTATCGAGGGCCATTGAGCTATCAACTCAAGAGCTTGAGAAGTTAATTTAAGAGTAACTTGTTTACAGACAGAGACACAGGGTGGATTGAAAAGAATGTTGTCGAAATATGAGAAAATAAAGAATATGCATAAGATATCTACAGGGGGTACGGGTAATAGGTATATCAGGAGTGAAAAATCCCTGCTAAATTCATAGGTACAAGCAAGGTTATCCACAAAAATGATATTCAGCCTGTGTATAGTGTGGATAACTTTGTGGAAAACCTTCGAATAACTCTAATAATTCCGTGGATAAAGAGGGGATAACTCCTAAAAGCCTGTGCATAACTTAGAAATGAGATATACAGATTGCTACAGATTTCGACAATGGGAGGATGACATGAAAAATCTTGAGTTTTTGACAGATCTTTATCAATTGACAATGATGCAAGGGTATTTACAGCATGGATATGAGGAAAAAGATGCGGTCTTCGATCTTTACTTCCGTAATATCCCCAATGGAGGGGGATACGCGATTGCAGCAGGTCTTGAACAGGTTATCGAGTATATCGAAACTTTGCATTTTACAGATGAGGATATTGACTATTTAAGTGGACTAAACTTGTTTAACACAGAATTTCTTGTGGCTCTTAAGAATTTCCACTTTTCTGGAGATATTGATGCGGTTCCTGAAGGGACTCCTGTGTTTCCCTATGAGCCATTAGTGCGTGTTAAAGCACGAATTTTTGAGGCTCAGCTGGTTGAAACAACACTGCTAAATTTAGTCAATTTTGAAACCTTAATAGCGACGAAAGCCTTCCGAGTAGTTACTGCTGCAGGGGGAGGATCGGTTGCAGAGTTTGGTCTTCGTAGAGCACAGGGACCCGATGCGGGTGTTCTGGGGGCTAGAGCTGCCATTATTGGAGGATGCCAATCGACGTCGAATGTGTTAGCTGGTCAGAAATTCGGAGTACCTGTCTCAGGGACGCAGGCCCACAGCTGGGTCCAGTGTTTTCCGAGTGAGTTAGAATCCTTTAGGGCTTATGCAAAGTCATTTCCAGATCAATGTCTTTTACTAGTCGATACCTATAATGTCTTGAAATCTGGAGTTCCGAATGCGATAAAGGTAGGCCTTGAGCTGGAGGCAGCGGGGCATCACTTTTTAGGAATCCGGATTGATAGTGGCGACCTGACTTATCTTTCCCGTGAAGCTCGGTTAATGCTTGATGAAGCAGGGCTTTACGATGCGAAAATTGTGGGTTCAAACGATCTTGATGAACATACGATTTGGGCAATTCGAGCTCAGGGTGCCCCGATTGATTCTTGGGGAGTGGGGACACACTTAATTACCTCTAAGGATACGCCAGCGCTCGGTGGGGTCTATAAATTGTGTGCTGAAGGGCAAAATGGGGTCTTTGAACCGCGCTTGAAAGTATCTGAAAATACAACAAAGATTACGAATCCTGGGATTAAGAAGATTGTACGGTTCTATGACCGTGGGGGTAAGGCAATGGCTGACTTAATTGCCCTGGAAGATGAATATTTTAAAGAGCCTTTAACCATATTTGATCCTCTTCAGACCTGGAAAAAGAAAACGTTGACCAATTTTACGACCAAGGAAATCTTAAAGCCAATTTTCCGTAGTGGAAAATGCGTCTATAATCTCCCCTCCATACAAGAAATTCAGGCGTATACGCAAAGCGAAATGGCTACGATCTGGGATGAAGTCAAACGCTTAACCAACCCGCACCGCTATATTGTGGATTTATCTCCTAAACTCTATAACTTAAAGCAAGAACTTTTGCAACAGATTAGTGATCAAGTGAATGAAGTGGAAGAGAGTTGCAAGTAAAATAATAACGCTGAGGAGGTACAAGGTATGTGGTCAAACAGGGAACTGGAGAGTCGGATTCAAACAGCGGTTACTTGGATACGTGAGCAAGTCGGTAATGCAAGGGTGCAGGGAGTTGTCGTCGGATTATCCGGTGGGGTTGATTCTGCAGTTGTTGCCGGGCTTTGTAAGAGAGCTTTTCCTGAAAACTCAGTGGGCGTAATTATGCCTTCCCAATCATCTCCAGCGGATCGCGAAGATGCTTTGCTTATAGCTGAAACGTATGGCTTAAAAGTAGTGGAAGTTGATTTGGGAGAAGTCCATCAAGAAATTCTTGAAAAGGTTCAGCAAGGGTTGCAAGAGCAGGGCTTGAACTTTGAAGGACGGCTGAGTCAAGGGAACCTGAAGGCTCGCCTTCGTATGTCAACGCTCTACACTGTTGCGAATGCGCTAAATTATCTCGTGGTTGGCACTGATAATGCTCCTGAGAGTTATACGGGCTATTTCACGAAGTATGGGGATGGCGGTGTCGACATCTTACCTATTTCTTCGTTGACCAAGACAGAAGTTCGTGCCTGGGCAGCTCAACTCGGACTCCCAGATAAAATCGTAAACCGTGTACCGACTGCGGGTTTATGGCCAGGGCAAACCGATGAGAGTGAAATGGGAATCACCTATGATCACATTGATCGTTATCTTCTGGGGGAAGAAATTCCTGTGGAAGAGATAGAAAAGATTGAAAAGCTTCATCGTCAAAGCGAGCATAAGCGGCATCTTCCTCCTGCGTTAGATCTGCCGAAGCTTGAACGGTTATAAACAGATAGGTATAACATAGTTATAAGCACATAGATATAAAACAGATAAGATGTTATAGACAACGTAAACTTAAGGTATAAGGTAAGGAGAGGCTAGACTTTGCGGATTGGTGTTGACATTGACGGGGTGACTTCGGATAGTTATACGGTGTGGCTTAGGGAGCTTAATCAATATTTTAACAAGAATATTTCCATCCTCGAGGATTATGATATACACCTAGTGTATGATGTTTCTTGGGATGAGATGAATGACTTCTTTAAGCAGAATATGGAACACCTCTTTATGTTGCCTCAACCGATGAAAGGGGCAAAGCAAGGGATTGAATCCCTTATTGCACAAGGACATGAGATTATCTATGTTACTGCTCGCTCTGCAGACGAGGAAGAGGTAACATTGCGCTGGATGGATAAATACAAAATTCCGTATGATAATGTTGTGTTCTCTGATTTCAAAAGTAAAGTCGATTTGGCCCGACAATGGCAACTTGAACTCTTCATCGAAGACTATATGAAAAATGCTGAAGCAATTTCTGAATCAGGAATCCCGGTTTTACTGTTGAACGCGAGTTATAACCAAGGAGAGATGACAAAGGGGATCAAGCGGTGCAGAGATTGGATGGAGATTGTTAACGTCCTTAATAGGATATAAAGACAAAAAGGCACATCCTTTAGAAGATCTTATTTCTAAAGGATGTGCCTTTTCTCTATCTTATATTGTAAGTACTTAATTATTCTTCTTCGGGGGATGGGCTTTTTTATCAATAAGATGCTGAATTGCAACGATAGGGTGGTGAAAAAGAATGCGGGGACCGGAATAACGCATGATGCTGATGATCTTCTCCCGCATCTCTATTTTATAGCAATGGACTGTGCAATCTCCACAAACCGTCTTATCCTCTCCAAACTTGCAATGGTCCAGACGTTGCTGAGCGTAATCAAAAAGGATCTGACAATCCCGGCAGAGCTCTTCATGAGGGTGATGTTTATCATGACAGTAAAGCTTAATAAGAAGTCCTACCGTCTGCTTCTCACGTTCAATTCTGGACATTTTGTTCATAAACGTTTCCTCCGTTTTAGCCTGTTCTTCATGCTATTATCAATAGTATAACTTTTCAGATAATGGGTTAATTTGAGCAAGTAAGTAAGAGGAGCTCGCTAATGAGCTCCTCTATCAAAAGATGATTCTACCAACGATGCCAACGACGCCAATGACGTCTTTCCCATCGAACATGACGTCTCCATCTATGCTGCCATCCGGGTTGACCCCATCCTGTGCCCATACCCATACCCCACATAGGACAGACCTCCTCTATTTCCATTATCAATTAGATCTTTTTGAAATGACTTAATCTAATAGTAAAATATGGAAAGATGAGGAGGTCTGTGCTTGTATTAGCTTACGAGTCCTTGACCTACTTTATAGATATCTCCGGCTCCAAGGGTGAGCACTAAATCTTGAGGGGTTAGCGTTTGCTGAAGATAATCTTTGATTTCGTCCAAAGAATTGATAAAACGAACATTGATTCCTTGACTTCGTATCCGATCGGCAAGGACGGAGGAGGAAATCGTATTCAGATTTTTTTCGCGGGCTGAGGCAAATATTTCGGCAATGACCACTTCATCAGCAGCATTAAATGCATGCGAGAAATCATCCAGTAATTTCTCAGTGCGGCTAAAGGTATGAGGCTGGAAGATGGCCCGAATCCGGCGGTCTGGGAAGGAAAGCCGAGCTCCTTCTAAAGTAGAACGAATCTCGGTTGGATGATGGGCATAGTCGTCGACAATCAGGGCACCTTTGTTCATGCCGATATGTTCAAAACGGCGTTTGGTCCCGCTAAATTGACATAAGCTCTCGAGAATTTGAGTTGCGGAAATACCGAGTTCTAAGCATAAAGCGATTGTCGCTAAGGCATTTAAGATATTATGCTTTCCGGCAACATGAAGGTGCATCTCTCCAAGATATTCTCCGAAGGCATAAATCTTCATAGAGCTTCCCTCATCATGAAATTGAATTTCACGCGCTTGGATGTCTGCTTCCTCGGATAATCCGAAGGATGTAATAGGAGCTTGGCTTTTAATATATTTACGATTGGGATCCTCAGCCCAAACGAAGATTCTACCGCTTGCAGGTACTTTTTGAGCCAACTCAACAAAGGCCGAAATAACATCTTGTACATCCTTAAAATAATCTGGATGGTCAAATTCGATATTCGTGATAATTAAATATTCAGGAGAATAATTGAGAAAGTGACGCCGGTATTCACAAGACTCCGCTAGGAAAAACTCACCTTTGCCAGAATGGGCATTTCCGCCGATACTCGGTACATCGCTTCCAACAACGATACTGGGATCAATTCCAGCCTTCAGAAGAGTTAGACCAGCCATCGCTGTTGTTGTCGTCTTTCCATGTGTACCTGAGATTGCAATTCCTCGCTTCTTAGACATTAGCCGACCTAAGTATTGAGGGTAAGTTAAAACGGGGATATTTAATTTGCGGGCCTGTGCAATTTCCGGATGATCTTCACCATAGGCAGCAGAAGCTACGATGAGATCCGCGTTATCGACGTTATGTGCGTCGAAGTTTAAGACGGGGATATGAGCACGTTCTAAGACTGTATCCGTAAAAAAACGTTCGGATACATCTGAACCCGTTATTTCTGCTTTATCAACTTGAGCGCTCACTTGTGCCAAAGCGCTCATGCCTGTTCCTTTAACTCCTACAAAATGAATATGTAATGGCAAGATCCATCTTCCCTTCAAATTCGAAATCTACTCTTCATTATACCCAATATCAAGGTAAAAGGTATCACTTTTACATTAAAATTTTCTTCAAAAAATTTAAAAAATAACAAGAGACGAAGTTAAGCATACGCTCAACTTCGTCTCTTGTTTAGGGTAACGAAGTAGACTTAACGAATCCCTGCGTCCAGGAATTCATCACGCAATGTCAGGGTTTTGGTGCGACTTATCCTCCTGACTATGACAAAATACCATTTATTGTGTCGAACATCAAGAAGTAATTTTATGTTGCAAAGGAAAATATGACCTGATTAGGCGGGTTTTTTAGGGGTTTTGCCTTTTTTCCGCATTAATTTGAGGTTGTTCCGATAAAAAGTTAAGACCATTTTAGAAATTCGATATTCAGGAGTGGAATTCCTTTGGAACCCTCCCCAAGCTTCGCAAATATAATGCAGAGATATAAGATTGGGGGGGAGAGCTCTCTATGCATGTATTTCCGTTTCGTCCGAATTACCGTGAGCTATTTGTAGGACTTGAGGCTTTTGTTCCGCAGGCTAAAGGTGAATCTGCGCCTGCCATTAATTTTGATAATGCGGCAACAACACCTCCATTTAATAAGGTGATGCATGAAATTAACCAGTTTGCACCCTTTTATTCGTCAATTCACCGAGGAACAGGATATAAATCGATTCTTTCATCACAAGTTTACGAAAATGCACGCAAAGTGGTTCTCAGTTTTGTAGGAGGTTTATCGGATCAGAATACCGTAATCTTCGTTAAGAATACCACTGAAGCGATTAACAAACTCGCTTACCGTCTTTGGAACCCGCGAAAAAAGGAAGTTGTTTTAACAACCTGGATGGAGCATCATTCAAATCTTCTTCCCTGGAGGAATAAGTTTCAGGTGGATTATGTGGAACTTAATGAGCAGGGCGGTCTAAATCTGGAGGACCTTGAACGAAAACTCCAACATTATCAAGGAACGGTTAAACTTGTGACCGTTTCGGGTGCTTCCAATGTTACTGGAATCATGAACCCTATTCATCATATTGCCGAAATAGCTCATCGTTACCAGGCTAAGATACTTGTGGATGCAGCCCAGCTGGCTCCTCATGCCGCGATTGATATGCGCCCTAATTCTTCTCCAGAACATATCGATTTTCTCGCTTTTTCCGCGCATAAAATGTACGCTCCCTTTGGGATTGGCGCGTTAATTGGGCCCATGCAGGTTTTTGAACAGGGGAATCCTGAACATAGCGGGGGTGGAACGGTTCAATTTGTAACGAAGGATCGTGTGATCTGGGATGATCCGCCACATAAAGAGGAGGCGGGGACCCCCAATATTTTAGGAATTGTAGCACTTGTCGCAGCTATTGAAACCTTGAATAAAATAGGAATGAAAACGGTTTTTAAGCAGGAAGAACGTTTGCTTCATTATACTCAGAAAAAGTTAGAGAAGATGCCGGGCATTAAGTTATATACATCATTGACAGCGTCCCCGAGAATAGGGGTTATTCCTTTTAACATAGTGGGAATGCATCATGAACAGGTTGCGCAAGCCCTTTCCTGGAAGGGTAGAATTGCGGTCAGGAATGGTTGCTTTTGTGCTCAACCCTATGTTCAAAAGCTTTTACGCATATCCGATAGAGAGATGGAGAAGGTTATTAATAATCCTTTACTACCCCGCCCAGGGATAGTCAGAGTAAGCTTTGGATTATATAATACCATTGAAGAAGTCGATCAGATGCTGGCGGTTCTTCAAGAAATCGCGGGATCAGACCGAACTAGAATGAAATTTTTGTCCATTTCAGAAAAACAAGTGTATACGAGCAAAACATTCTCGTATTATAATAATAATTAATATCAACTGCAAAGGAAGTACAAGGATGCATGAAATAGCTCAGAAGTTAAATGAACAAATTCGTGAGATTAATCCATATATTTATGAACTCTTGTCTGATTTAGGTAAGGAACTTTATTATCCAAAAGGAATTTTGACTCAATCAGCGGAAGCAAGTCAAAAAGCCTTTCGGTTCAATGCTACGATTGGGATTGCAACTGAAGAAGGTCGCCCCATGTACTTACCTGTTATTCAAAAAAATCTGTCTGCATTTGAGCCTTCAGAGCTTTATACATATGCTCCACCTGCAGGGAAAAAAGAACTTAGACAACTTTGGCAGGATAAAATGCAGAAGGAGAATCCTTCTTTACAGGGAAAAAGGGCGAGTCTCCCGTTGGTGACGAATGCCTTGACCCACGGACTGAGTATAGTGGCTGATTTGTTTGTGAACCCAGGAGACCCGCTTGTTTTACCCGATAAAAATTGGGGTAACTATAATATGATTTTTGGGACACGTCGGGGAGCTCGTCAGGTAACTTATCCTTTTTATGCAGAGAATGGAGCACTTAATATTTCGGGTATGAAAGAAGCCTTACTTGCCCAAAAAGAGCATGGCAAGGCGATATTGCTCCTAAACTTCCCGAATAATCCGACGGGTTATACGCCCACTGAAAAAGAGGCTAATGCTATTGTTGAAGCGATTCGAGAGGTTGCTGAAGAAGGAATTAATCTCGTCGTTATTTCAGATGATGCCTATTTTGGTTTGTTTTTTGAGGATTCAATCACAGAATCTTTATTTGGCCGTTTCGCTAACCTACATCCCCGGGTTCTACCGGTGAAAGTGGATGGAGCGACGAAAGAAGAATTCGTTTGGGGATTCCGTGTTGGTTTTATTACGTTTGCTTCGGAATATCCAGAAGTTTTGAGCGCATTAGAAAGTAAGACGATGGGAATTCTTCGGGGGACAATTTCGAATGTTGCTCATCCGTCACAAACCTTTGTCCAGGAGGGATTAGAGTCTCCTGAATTTTGGACACAGAAGCACGAAAAAATTGATATTATCAAGAAGCGAGCCTTAAAGGTAAAAGCGGTCCTTAAAAATGAGCGGTATCATGAAGTATGGGAGGTATATCCTTTCAATTCGGGTTATTTCATGTGTTTAAAATTAAAGCGTGTGAGTGCTGAACCTCTGCGTCAACATCTTCTTGAAAAATATGGAGTTGGGGTTATTGCCTTAGGCCAAACGGATATCCGGATTGCTTTTTCCTGTGTTGAAGAAGATCAGATTGAAGAACTCTTTGAGCTTATATATCAAGGAGCGAAGGATTTAGAAGCTCAATAAACTTAAAGCTTTTTACTTTACAATATAATATCTTGCAGATAACGAAAATCCTCGGTTCGCCGGGGATTATTTTTTTAGATATTAGTGCAAAGTAATAAAAAAAAAGCTAACGTTAGGAGATGACGTATGGATAAAGAAGAACTTATAAACTCTTTAAATTGGTTCTATAGTCTAGAACTTAATCAAGTTGACTTGTATCTTGCTCAGAATAAAAAATTCAAGGATCAATACGGAGGCATAGTTTTAGAACGAGTGGCAGAAATAGAACAGGGTCATGCTGATTCAATTAGCTCTAAAATTCAGGAACTAGGGGGTACTCCCACATTATTAGGAGAAGTCATCTCACCCATCATTGGGACTTCTTTAGGAACCATTCTCTCAATGACCGGATTGGATATGGCCCTAAGGATCAATATTAAGCTAGAGGAAAAGGCAATGAGTGACTATAGCGAACTTATCAACCGCGTCGAAAAAGATGGCGATGGTCCAGAAAGTGAGCTCTGCAAGCTTCTTAAATATAACTATGTTGACGAAGATCTTCATGCAGCACTATTTGCAAAGATTATTGGAGCCCAAGGTGAGTAATATGCTTTTTTTGTACGTGCACAAGGAAATTTTGTCCTCTCATATAATGGAGTATGCTGGTATCAAAGGGAGGATAAACCAAAATGCATCATATAGTACGTCGAGGCGAATCGCTTCATAAAATTGCTAAACATCATCATACCCATATTCACCATTTGCTTCATTTAAATCCGCATATTCGTCATCGGCCTAATCTTATATATCCTGGCGAAAGAATTAGAGTCAGGTAAGAGAATGAAGGAAGCCCTCGGCACTATGAACTGCCGAGGGCTTTAATTCAACCAAGTTTCTCGATTGGGGCTACTTACTTGTCTCAGCCGGAACAACAATGGGAGCGAGGACACTATCTTTAAGAAGCTCAACACACTGTGCCATATATGCACCTACTTTCTCGGAGGGATCTTTTGTAGGAATCTCTAAGGCACGAGCAACTAATTCAGTTAAATCCATCTGTTGTACTTGAGTTCCCATTGCGTGGCAGGTTGAGTTAAACTGAGAACCACATCCTGCACAGTTTGTGACTAGATATTCGGCACCTGTTGTAACCGCTTCTTCCACGCGTTTCATACCACTATGAGCAACGGATGGCAAAGAATCAAAGGCTGAAACTAATCCGCAGCAAAGCCCCTGTTCTTTGATATGTTCCATTTCTCTAAGTTCCACTCCGGGAATTGAGCGAAGGACATTTCGGGGCTCATCATAGTGACCAAACCACCGTCCAACATGGCAAGAATCGTGATAAGTAACGGAATGATTAAAGGGTTCTGTGAATTTGATTTTACCTTCGGCAATCAATTCGCTGAGGTATACTACAATGTGTTTAAAGCGAATATTACATTCGATTCCCAATTCCAGAGCCATTTGCGGATAATTTTCATTGAAGGTTGCATAGCACCCTGGGCATGAAAAAATAATTGTCTCGACTCCAGCTTCATTGAACATTTCCAGATTACGTTTAACTAACGTCTGGAAATCTTTTTTATATCCCCCAAGAGATAGATAAAGGCCACAACATCTTTCTTTCTCTCCAAAGTGAACAAACGGGATATTGAGCTGATGGAGAATACGGGTCGCATTTTGAGCCATGTTGTCCATAATTGTTCCCGCCCAGCACCCAGACCAATAGGCGATTTTCCCATGAGTTTGAGCCGGCACATCTAACCATTTAAGTCGTTCTTCTGCGGGTACTCCCCAGAAGTTACCTGTTGTCAGTACGTTATTGCGGATGATTTCTAAACCTGTATTATGAAGCTTATGCTTATCAAATTCATAGCGGAGATTCATCCAATGATGAGCATTATGAGCTCGAATTTGACAAACGGCATCACATTTTTTACAGGTTGTACAGGGATATAGAGCCTTGCCGACTTCATCGTCTAACGGGAGCTTACCTTTGATATATTGATTCAGAATATAGTATTTTCCACGAGGTGAGTTACTCTCCCATGGAACAGCATCAAAAACTGTGCAGACATTACGACAATAGCCACACATGGCGCAGGAGAATGTGTCATCTGTAAGTTGTTCATCGAGCGGAGAGCTAAAGTTATTGGTTTGCCATTTACTTAAAAGGCGGCCAGCCAAACCGATTAACTCACATCCAGCATTGGCAAATTTCATCGTAGCAGACAACATTTTGGTTGGAGATTGTTTGTCTATCGAAGGGGGAATGATTTTTCCTGGATTCATTAAACCGTCTGGGTCAACAAATTGCTTATAATTCCAGATGGTTTTAAGGCGGTCTTCTCCAAAAAAGGTTTTCGCACGATCCGTAAAGTACATTCCTATTGAAAAAACTTTACCCCCGTGTTTTTCCCCAGCATCAATTACATCTAAGGAACAAGCATAGGCCATTGGGAAGCCTAATTTTCTTTCATCAGCCAGCATAAATCCCAAAATAGAGATTTGGTCATGACCAACCATAGTTCCCTCAAGAGCAAACTCACCTTTAAATTTTCTTTCGATTTCTCTGACAAATTGAGCAACTTCTTTAATGGGAATGACGACTTCACTGGCGACTAAAGTCGGTCCCAGTTTTTTAAAACGCATGGGATAGAACTTATCTGCCCATTCTTCGCTGGCTAACTTATCCCGCATGATTTTCCCATTATAACGGGTTACTAATTTGTTAATTTTATTTTCTACAATTGAACGACGGGGTTTGGGAAAAACCATAGTTATTAAATACTCATCTTCAGGTAAGACATAATGCTCAAGCGCTTTCTGTTTTAATGCGGTGTAGGATGGAGTTGTTAAGCTTACATTCCAAAGGAGTACATTTTCATTATTTAAAGCATTTAAAAAATCTGAGGCACTTGGTAAATCGGGGAAGGCAGCCAGGATGACACTCTCTTCATCTTTTGGGTGTACTTTGACAGTTACTTCAACGATCATCCCTGTAATTCCGCAAAGGCTATATACTTGCTGGAGATTACTCCCTTCAACCTTCTCTAAATGACCATCGGGGAAGACCATGAGAACGGATTCAATATTTTGGAGGCAGTTTCCGTATTCGTAACTTCCATATCCGCTTCCCCCCTGGGCTACCCAACCTGCAACGGTTGAGCTATTCGAACTGGATGGGTATGCCCGAAGTGTTAGCCCTTGTTCACTTAATTTTTTCTCGAGATTACTCCAAATGACACCAGGTTCGACTGTAGCCGTTTGATGACCTATGTTGATATCATTGATTTTGTTCATGCGGACAAAATCAACGACAATACCCCCTTTAGCCGGTACACTCCCACCGAAACCTGCACTTCCTGCGCCTCGAGGAACAAGAGGGATTTTCTCCTCATGGGCTGCTTTAGCCAACAAGGATACCTCCTCAGCCGATATAGGTTGAACGACTCCATCTGGTATGCACTGAATCATGGAGCGGATTTGATCAGGCATAATCCCTTGATCATGGGAATAGACAATTCGTTCGACTTTGTTAAAGCGGACACGATCACCAAAAATCATTTTAAGCTTTTCCATTTGTTGAGTCGTTAGATTATTTTTCATTAGTTTCTCCTTCTTTCTTTAACTTTGAATTTAGACGCTCAATTAGAAGTTGCCGTTTTAGAAATAGCTTGTAGGTCCCCTAACCCTAATGAACACATTCACGACCCCCTGGTTTATTAAATATGTACAAATACTTAAACTTGGTTTAAAAAAATTTGCATTTCAAGGATTGCTGATGTTTGAATTAGGGCACTTTCTGAACCATAGGTTCAAAAAAAGTGAACTGTAATTTAATACCAAATTATTCGACAAAATGATGAATGTTCCTGCATAAGATTTAAAAAAAAAGACGAGTCCAATGGACTCGCTTTTAGTCTGAGACAAACCGTTATTTATCAAGTAGACTTCTATTCCTTCTGAAGAATTGAATATAGTTTAATATGAATTTCAGATCTCCAGCTTCGAGATCTCGAACGGCTCGTAAAACAGCCTGTATGCGAGGATCCCCCAATAAACTCAAGACTTCAGAATTTAATGAAGACATAAGGTTTTCGACATCTTCTTGTTCCAATAAGAAGTAACATACGGAAACGCCGAGTGCTTGAGCTATATTTTCAAGTGTATCTAAGGAAGGTTCCGCCTGATCATTTTCGACTTGACTGACCATCGCTGGAGAAATTCCTGCTTTATCAGCCAATAGAACTCCAGTCAGTCCTTGCTTTTCCCGTTCATGTCGAACCCGGGTCCCGACTGAAAATGTGTCTGCAGACTTTTCTAAAAAATAACGAACGGTAACACTGAGTGCTTCTGCTAATCGATCCAATGTTTCTAAATCGGGTTCTTCTGTACTATTTTCATAAGCTTCAATCTTTTCCACGGGGATTCCGGAAAGTTCACTTAACTCTTCGATGCTTAAACTTCGTCCTCTGCGAATAAATTGAATTTTTTCTCCATAAACCTTTTCCGTTCCTATTCCGAATAAATAAGTTGGAGATATATTTAAAACATTGGATAAGCGTCGAACCATAGCGACTGAAGGCTTTTTTGTTTCACGCTCCACTGCGCTCAGAAATGAACTAGAAATTCCCAATTGATTGGAAAGTTCATTTAAGGTTAATCCTCTTTGCTTACGAAAATCTCGTATTGTCGTACCAATTCCCATTCTGGCTCTTCCTCCTAAATCTCTCTTTAAGTTTTACTATAGCATAAGTTTTAATTTGAGGATATTAATTATGAACAATGGTCTAGAATTATTGATTTAGTTTTGAGTGTAAAACGCATGCATTATATTAAACCCCTATACCCCTGGGGGACACTTCACAAAAAGTTCATGATTTGTTCATATGTTTTTCAAGGTTAGACTTTATACTGAGTGTAAGTTGATTATTTGAAGTAGAGAAGTACTCTAAAGGGGGATTTAAGAATAATGTTTATCGTTTTGCTTATCTTAATTATTGGCGCTGTGTATTTATTTCGTCAACAAGATCAACATACATCTGGAGGCCTTAATAATTCACTAGAAATTCTGCGTCAACGTTATGCTCGTGGAGAAATTGATGAGATGGAATTTAAAGCACGTAAGAACATTCTCGAACAGTAATGGGACAGCGAGAAATGGCACATCGTAAACAAAAAGGAGGAAATTGAAATGATGGGTTGGGGTCACTGGGGCAACATGATGGGTGGATATGGCCCAGGATATTATGGTAACTATGGGACAGGAAACTTCTGGTGGATGGGTTTAATTGGAATGGCTCTTCAAGCCGTTTTCTGGATAGCAGTAATTGTCATCGTTTGGCGTTTAGTTCGGAAAAATGGTTTTCATCATTCTGTAGGTCATTCTAATAGCGAAAATGACAATGCACTCAGTATTCTGCGCGAACGCTATGCAAAGGGCGATATTGATTCCGAAGAATATGCTCGACGGAAAGAAGAGTTATTGCGTTAATTGAATAGTTCCATTGGAATACATGAAGTGAGGTGTTGATCAAACACCTCACTTTTTTTAAATCTTCATAAGAAATTCATCTCCATTTCATCATATTTTATAGCTTAGTTGAGGTATAACTACAGCCTTATTTGTATTAGGCCTTCCAATACACCTATGCCCATGGGGGACATTCATATAAAGTTCACAACTTATTCATTGGTTTTTCAACACTGCCTTTTATACTGAAATTGTAGTTATATTACAAGTCTGTACGAGCTATGGTTAGACTCCATTATTATAATGATTCAATTGAAGTCCTTCGGCAGATATGCATGTGGAGAAATTGATGAACAGAAAATTTTAGGAGTGTAAAGCCATTCTCGAAAAACGCTAGTCATTAAATGTAAATAGTCTTATTAAGAAAGGAGTATAAACTTATGAAAAGAATAAAATGGGTTCTCGGACTCTCACTGGTTGGTGTATTAGCTGTCTCAGGTACTGCATATGCATTGGGTTCTGGGGCATCGGGTATGATGGGGCAAACTCCACAATTTATTAGAACTCAGAATCAAGTTGGTATTTCCAAAATGGGCTACGGCTACGGTATGATGGGTAATTACGCTAGCTCGAATGGAGCAGCAGGTTATGGCGGTAACGGTGGGGGTTGCGGTGGAGTCAATAATGGTGAAAGTTATAGCATGATGGGAGGGCCATATAATGCAGCAAGTCTGGGGATAAACCTAACCGATGGACAGGTGACCACTGATGATCAAGCATTGTCTCTCGCCAAAGCGTATGTTCAAGTGCTTAATCAAGATTTAAGCATCGACGAAATTCATGAATTTAATGATTCCTATGAAGTTGAGCTTAATGAGTCTAAAACAAGCAATAAAGCTTTTGAGTTCTTGATTTATAAAAATGGGGGTTACATCTCCTCGGAGATGGGTCCCAATGCGATGTGGAATACCCAATATGGGCATATGAACGGGAGAAACAGTGGTAATCCCGGTAAACCCACGGTTACAGCTGAACAGGCCAGCAAGACAGCTCAAGATTACGTGAATCAGCAAATGGGGACTGGATATTCTATTGAACAACCTGAAGTGGCACCTGGCTATTACGAATTCATGATTTTAAAAGATGGCAAAGACTTTGCAGAGTTGGATATTAACGGTTACGCAGGTCAAGTATGGTTTGAGAACTGGCATGGCCCGATGATTAAAACAATAAATAATGGAAGTACAACGAAATGATGGGTTGGGGCTTTTCAAAATTAAGATAGCTAGCAGAAAACGAGATCGGAAGAATAATACTTCTGATCTCGTTCTTGTTTTTCAGAGATTAGTTTTAAAGTATTAGGATTGTTTCCAACTTCATTAGAAATTCATAACATTTTCATAGGAAGATCTAATTAATCACTTAAGATTATCAAAGTAAGCTCTAAAAAGAGAAAAACATAAATTGGGGAGGCAAGTATGAACAAGACATTAAAGAAAGGCTTCATGGTTAGTGTGCTGAGTCTAAGCTTAGTTCTGAGTTTAGCGAGTATCTCTCTAGCTATGGAAGGAATGGCCTCTAATATGCCAGGTATGGAGAGTAATAGTCCAAGTGGAGAGGGGCACAGCGGCACTGAAGGAGCCACGGGTGTTAATTGGCCAGTCGTCGGAGGCTTCTCAGCCATCAATCTTCTCGTGATTGGAACTGCAGGTGTACTGAAATTTATTAAACGATCTAAGCTTGAGATGCTAGATTAAAGGGAGGAAAGTAAATGTCTTTAGCTAAAATGCCGGATCAACGTCCGCAAAGTCCGGAACCTCATAAGAAGAATCTTCTGAATAACAAAATTCTAAAATCGATTATGAAAAGCCGTTGGTATCCCGGGATTATTCAGGTCCCTGTTCTTTTCGTTTTTTCCCTAATCGTTTTTGAACTTATAGCGGGACCGAGCGCTGCTCATGATAACTTTGGTACAGCCGGAACTTGGGTTCTGTGGTGGCCAATAATCCCGATTGCTTTCTTATTTTTAGGGCGTTTCTGGTGCGCTATTTGTCCCTTCGGAACCATAAGTGATTGGGTACAAAGGTTTGTCGGGAATAATCGCACGGTGCCTAAATTCCTCAAGAAATATGGTATCTGGATTATTGATATCACCTTTATTTTAATTACATGGTCAGATCATACCTTTGGTGTCGTTGAAAATCCTCGAGGGTCAGGATTTCTACTCTTGCTGTTGACTACAGGGGTTATTGCAAGTGGGGCCTTTTTTGAACGGCGGACCTGGTGCCGCTATGTTTGCTTTTTAGGCGGGCTATCCGGTAACTATTCTCGTTCCGGCTGTCTTGAGCTCCATTCTACGCCTGAAAAGTGTGCTAAATGTACCACTCAATCTTGCTATAAGGGGACTGAAAAAGTCGCGGGTTGCCCGATGTTTGAATTTCCTCGGTCAATGGATAGTATGGCTCGTTGTAACCTCTGCGCCAACTGTATCAAGGCCTGCCCTAACGATTCTATTCAATTATCTCCTCGTATTCCTACGAAAGGATTATGGTTTATTAGAAGACCTAAGTTCGAAGAATCCTTCTTAGCCATTGTCATTATGGGGATCGTTTTTGTCCAAAACATTACTATGCTGGAAGTATGGGGAAACATCCTGACAAAGCTGGAGAATTTTGTAGGTACGACGAATTACTTCGTTACGTTTACGATTACGTTTCTGATTGCGATGGCTATCCCGGTATTCGCTTTATTTGGCAGTAGTTATGCCGCAAAATTAGCTAATAAGAGAAGTATTGTTGAAAATTTCGCTCGCTTTGGTTATGCTCTAATTCCCTTAGATTTAGCGGGGCACATTGCACACAATCTCTTTCACTTATTGGCAGAAGGAAAGTCAGTTATCTTCACTTTCATGGGCTTGTTTGGCATGAATGTGCATGATCAATCTACTGCTCTTGTCAGTGAATCAACAATTCAAATTTTACAATTTGCTCTTATTGCTCTGGGTACGTTTGGTTCGCTCTATACTGCGCATAGAATTGCTAAGGATAACTTCGAAGTTGAAGGCAAGACAAGGGGAAGCTTTCTGCCTTATGCTGTTCTGACTTTGATTTTTGGAGCTCTTAACATTTATTTCTTTACACTGCCAATGGCAATGCGAATGTAATTACAGAAAAAAGAATGAGTTTGAACCGGTGGCTGTTTAGTCACCGGTTCTACTTTCACACGGTTAATCGCGGGTGTAGAATTTCACTTGAATTCTACACAAAAAGAGTGTAAAAGCCTCAAAGTGGAAACCCTAAAATCAGGGTTTTCACTTTTTTGTATTAAGAGCAAAACCTTGTTCTTGTACTCACCGAGCTCCTGATTTTATACCTTTAAATGGTAATTGACAAATTTGAACGGTAAGCATATAATTTCGGTATACCCCATAGGGGTATAGATGCTATTTAATATGTTTACTAAGAAAGGATTTGAAAATATGTCAGTTGAAAAGGCTAGAAATAATTATATCGGTAAAGGCTGTACACGAAAGAACTGTGCTCAGTCTGTTTCAGATGCTTTTAAAGAAACATTTGATTTAGAAAATGAAATGATTGATTCAATGGAAAGCTGTGGTACCGGAAGAGCACCTGGAGGAGTATGCGGTGCATATTACGCGGGAAAACGTATTGCAGAAAGGCAAGATAAGCAAAATGCACTTGAGTTTGAGAAGTATTTTCGTGAACAGGCTGGAGCCCTTGAATGTAAGACGATCAGAGGACTAAGAAAGCTACCCTGTGTTGGCTGTGTTGAAAAAAGCTCGGAATTTCTAGAGAAGATTAGCAAGGACAGAATGGTGGTAGATAATAATCCAGCGAGAGTATTAGAACTTGCTCGAAAGTAAAGGGTACATGCGTATAATAAACTATAAAAATAGCTTAACTGATGGCCCTTCCTTTGTTGTTGCAACGAAGGAAGGGCTTATTTTTATTTACATAAAAACTATGCGCTAAATCACAGTTCTCCTTCAATACTTTTTGTATGATGACATTAGTTAGAAGGGATGATTACTATGAGTAAGATCATTGATTTATCTAAAACAGTTTACGAGATTTGTACCGAGGATTCTAAGGTCATAGATATTATGCGGGAATTAGGTTTTGAAGGAATTACGAATCCTGGAATGTTAAACACAGCAGGGCGTTTTATGACTCTTCCCAAGGGTGCGGCTATGAAAAAGATAAGTTTGGATAAACTTAAAGAAGGTTTTGAAAGTAAAGGGTATCAAGTTAAGGAATAGGCGAGAACCTATAAATTATAGAGGGAGGGAATATCATGAGTGAATTGATTAATAATCATGAGTATCGGCAAAAGATCTTAAAGGAACTGATTATGGAACTCCATCAGGGAAAAAGCGTGGAAGAAGTTAAAGCTCGCTTCGAAAAACTCATTGAAGGGATTTCAGCGCTTGAAATCACAGAGATGGAACAAGCCTTAATCTTGGAAGGAATGCCCGTGGAAGAAATTCAGAACCTCTGTGACGTGCATGCTGCAGTGTTTAAAGGGTCGATCGAAGAAATTCATAGCCCTCAAAAAGCAGAAGATACTCCAGGGCACCCCATCCATACGTTCAAACTTGAGAACCGTGAGCTTGAAAAGCTTATTAAAGACGTAATATTGCCGGTACTAGAAGATCAGAGTTCCTCAAATAACTCGGAAAATATGAATAGACTGATGAAAGAAGCTTTTTCATCTTTAGGGGAAATCGATAAGCATTATAGTCGTAAAGAGAATTTACTGTTCCCGCTGATGGAGAAACATGGAATTACGGCTCCTCCCAAAGTCATGTGGGGAGTTGATGATGAAATACGGGATGCCATCAAGGAAATACGAAAATTTTTAGAGAACGATGTAAGCAGTCTAGAATTAGTTGCAGAAAAGGGTAGGGCAGTGGCTGAGCGAGTTCCAGAAATGATATTTAAGGAGGAGAATATCCTATTTCCGATGATCCTTGAATCTTTCTCCGAGGAAGAATGGGTGGAGATCGCCGAAGCCAGTGATGAGATCGGTTACTGTTTGATAAAACCCCAAGGAATATGGAAACCCGTTCAGGTGAAATTGGAAAAACAGAAAGCCGAAAAGGAGAAGAATAAGGGAGAAGGGTTTATGAAAAGTGGGCAGGTTGAGTTTGATGCGGGTCAACTTTCAACGGAAGAAATCAATGCCTTGTTAAATACCTTGCCAATTGACATAACCTTTGTGGATAAGAATGACACTGTAAAATATTTTACTCAAGGAAAAGAGCGGATCTTCGCACGCGCTAAGACGATCCTCGGGAGGAAAGTCGAGAACTGCCATCCCCCCGCAAGTGTTCACATTGTGGAGAAGATCGTTGAAGATTTAAAATCGGGTAAAAAAGATAATGAAGATTTTTGGCTCAAACTCGGCGACAAGTTTGTCTATATCCGGTACTTTGCGGTGAGGAACGCGAAGGGTGAATTTTTGGGTGTTATGGAAGTGACCCAAGATATTAAGCCTATCCAAGAGATAACGGGTGAGAAGAGACTGATGTCAGACTGAATCCAATCTCTGAAGAGATAGATACAAACAAACAACTTAGGTCATATCGGGCCTAAGTTGTTTTGTTTTAATATTGTAACCCTCGTCGATATAGATTAAAATGGCGAAAGAATAAGCAATTATTTATGAAAAGAAATAAATAAGTAAGAGAGAATTGAGGAGTTCAATTTGTTTACATCACACCTTGGGGAAATAGCGGCATTGACGACTGCTTTCTGTTGGACTGTTTCTTCAACGTCTTTTGAAGTGGCAGGAAAAAAGGTAGGATCTTTATCCGTTAATCTCATCCGCTTAGTTTTCGCCTTTGTATTTATTTCAGGCTATAATTTCTTCACGAGGGGCATGATTTTACCCTTTGATGCATCAAGTTCAACCTGGTTTTGGTTGCTCTTTTCCGGATTGATTGGTTTTGTCCTTGGCGATTTATTCCTATTTCAAGCGTTTGTTGAAGTGGGTTCTCGCATATCCCAGTTGATTATGTCCATCGTTCCACCGATTACCGCTATTTTGGGCTTTTTCCTCCTAGGAGAAAAAATAACGCTGATGGCTGGGCTTGGGATGGTTGTTACTTTAGGCGGGATTGCTCTGGTTATTCTGATGAAAGATCCAGGTGAGAAAAAAGTAAAGGTATCTCATTCAATTAAGGGGTTAATTTTCGCTTTTTTAGGGGCTTGTGGACAAGCCTCTGGCCTAGTTCTGAGCAAGTTTGGCATGGGCACTTTTGACCCCTTTGCCGCGACGCAGATCCGCATTATTGCAGGTATCTTTGGCTTTATCATCGTGATTACGTTCTTGAAGGGTTGGGGGAATTTACATTTAGCGCTTAAGAATAGGCAGGCCATGAAGTGGATCTCGATCGGTTCCGTGTTTGGTCCGTTCCTCGGGGTTTCTCTTTCTTTATTTGCAGTTCAACTTGCACCGACTGGAGTTGTTTCAACCCTAACTTCAATTACCCCCATCTTGCTCATTCCTGTTGCTGTTTTTGGCTTTAAGGAAAAAATACGTCCTCAGGAAATTCTAGGTGCCTTTATCTCTCTGATCGGAGTTTCACTTTTATTTTTGTGAACCGGATGATGATTATTTAACTTCATAGGAAATTCATATTTTGTTCATCAGATATTCCAATTTAATGGATAAAATAGGATGTAGATAAGCACACAAATATATTGTGTGCTTTTTTATAAGCAGAATTAAATTTTGGGAGGCTGCTATGGGAAAAGTGCAAAATCAAAGCAAGCGGGACAAGTTTACACAACCCAGGAAAAAGAATAATACCCCTATTTACGTATTCACAGGGATTGCTGTCGTTGTCTTAGCAGTAGGTGGTTTCTATTTCTTCGGTAATAAAAATTCAGAGGTAGATTCTAAGGCAACGGCTAGCATAGGTCAATCGGTAAACTATAATGCAAATGACAAACTACAACAGACCAAAGTGGCAAACAAAGTTGAAAATGGAAAAGTGACATTGACGACACGGACTGATTTAAAAGAGAAAAAGTTTATCTGGACAGAGTATAAAGCCAATGGGAAAAGAGTTCCCTTAACAGCTATCGCCGAGCCAAGTGGCAAGATTGTTGTTGCGGTGAGCGTATGTGAGCCCTGTAAGGGTGAAAGTTTCCACATAAGTGGGAATACACTCGTCTGTAATGTCTGCGGGACAACTTGGAATCTGGAAAGCTTTAAGGGTCTAAGTGGAGGCTGTCAGGATTATCCGCCTGAAGTTCTCCAATATACGCAAAATGGCGATAACATAGAAGTTGATCAAGCCAAACTCGATGCCTGGAAACCGAGAGTTTAGCCATGAACTTAATTACGATTGAGAAGGTATCGAAAACGTATGTAAGTGGCGAGGGCCCGGTTGAGGTTTTAAAGAATATCGATCTGGAAATTGAGGAAGGTCAGTTTTTAGCGCTCTTAGGTCCCTCTGGGTCAGGAAAAAGCACTCTTCTAAGTATCCTTGGAGCGCTTAATCCTCCGACTTCAGGTCAGGTCTTGATTGATGGAATTTCGATTTATGATCTCGACAGTGAACGGAGAGCGGACTTTAGACATGAATACATAGGATTTGTATTTCAGCAATATCAACTTATCCCTTACTTAACCGCCTTAGAAAATGTGATGTTACCCTTGGCGATTAGTAAACGTTCAGATAAGGAACAACGAGAAATGGCTCAGAACGTATTGAAAAAAGTAGGGTTAGGTCAAAAATCCTCACGTTTACCGAATCAGTTATCCGGCGGGGAACAAAACCGAGTTGCGATTGCACGGGCGATTGTGAATGAACCGGCAATTATCTTCGCAGATGAGCCAACAGGTAGCCTGGATAGTAAGACAGCCCAAGAAATGCTGGACCTTTTTCAAGCTCTAAATAAAGAGGGCTTAACCATTATTATGGTCACTCATAACGTAGAAAATTTGGCTTGGGTATCTCGTTCCATTTCCATTCGGGACGGGCAACTCCGCGCGACCTCTTAAAGTCGAGGGAGGGTAAAATGAGGTTAGTACATATTAGCGTTCAGAACCTCCGACGACGTAAGTCACGGGCTCTTTTGATGATGCTCAGTATAGTTATTGGTATTGCGTCCAGCACTTTCCTCTTTACAACCACTCAGGCGATGGAAAAGGATGTTGCGGATAAACTCGATCAATATGGGTCGAACCTATTAATCTTGCCAGATTCAGGAGAAGCGTTGACCTTCGGCGGGATTACTGTTGGGGTTACAAGGAAACCGCAAGACTTGGATATGACCATTATTGAAAAAATGAAAACAATTGAAAACAAAGAAAGCTTGGCTACTATTTCCCCTAAGCTTTTAGCGGATGTGGAGATTCAAGATCAGAAGGTTTTACTTGTTGGGGTTGATTTCGCTCAAGAATTGAGGCTTAAGAAGTGGTGGAAAATTGAGGGCTTAAATTTTGGAGAGTTGCCTGAGAAGAATGAAATCATCGTGGGGAGTGAGGTAGCTCGGATTTTAGGGCTGAATTGCGGAGAGAACGTAGACATCAAAGGACAACCTTTTTTAATTAAGGGAGTTATCCAGCCGACAGGTTCAGTCGAGGACGATCAAGCGATTTTTATCAATCTTCAAACATTACAAGGAATGGTGAATAAGCCGAATTCTTTAAGCATGGTGGAAGCTGCAGCGCTTTGCTATACCTGCCCAATTGATCAAATCACGCAACAGCTCAGTGAAAAGCTTCCAGGAACACAGGTGACGGCTTTATGGGCGACGCTAGAATCGAGGGATCAGACCGTCAATAAATTCAGCATTTTTTCGATAGCTTCATCCCTCATATTATTGATTACGAGCGCTTTAGTCGTGGCCATCTCGATGATTTCTTCAGTTCGTGAACGGACTCGCGATATTGGAGTATTAGGGGCCATTGGTTTTAGAAAACGCCATATTCTCCAAATCATTTTTCTTGAAGCTGCTTTAGTCAGCTTAATCGGAGGACTAGCGGGTTATTTCCTTGGGATGGGTTTAGCAGAAGCCTATGGCCCGACGGTAGCGGAAATGGCCATTCTCATTCCCTGGCAACCTATTCTCGGAGTATATGCAACCTTTGGAGCAGTAATGATTAGTGTTTTAGCGAGTATATATCCGGCATGGAAGGCCGCAAAACTTGATCCAATTGAGGCTCTTCGGTATTTCTAGGAGGAAGATATGACGCTCACTCAGATTGCTTTACAAAACTTGCGACGACGTTTTGGGAAAACCATTTTTCTCATCTTAACGTTCCTATTGGTTGTTGGAACGATAACCACGTTAAACATCGTTTCTTCAAATATGAAGCAGGATTTACAACAAAGTCTAAGTCAATATGGAGCCAATATTATGATCACGCCAAAGTCGGAACATTTGTCCTTAAGCTATGGAGGACTGGCCGTTTCTGGAGTGGATTATGAAGTCAAAAATCTGGAAGCCGGGATGATCGAGAAGTTAGAACAAGTTGTTGCTCCTGGTGATGTTCTTGCTCCTAAAATTATTGGCAGTGCTAAGGGAAATGAGAAAACGTTTCTTATTGTAGGAGTTGACTTTGCTAAGGAGCTTCAGATGAAACCTTGGTGGAAAATCGAAGGTCAAGTTCCGAAGGCTCAAGAAGTTGTTGTGGGGTTCTCACTTGCAACCGAAAATAACTTCAAAATTGGTGATTCCTTAAACATAGGAAATCTGAAATTAAAAGTTTCCGGGGTGATGCAAGAGACTGGCGGATCTGAAGATAATGCAGTATTCACAGATTTTCAGTTAGCTAGGGATTTGACTGGAATCCAGAGCGAATGGTCCATGATTGAGTTAAATGTTGCAGAACTGCAAAAGATCCTTCCCTTAATTACGGAGAATCTACCTGAGGCTAATATAGCGTCAGTCTCGCAGCTTGTTCAGAGCGCACAAGAAAATGTGGACCGCTTTGCGGACTTCTCAGTGTCTATCTCCATTGCCTTAGTCGTTATCGGTGTATTTGTTATTGTTTCTGCGTTAGCAGGAAATGTCAATGACAGAGTACGGGAATTAGGGATACTTCGGGCGATTGGGTTTCGACAGTCCCATGTTTTGAGCTTACTAGGCCGGGAGGCTTTAATTCTAAGTTTTGTCGGTAGCCTGCTCGGTTATCTTTTAGGTATTTTATTACCTTTTGCCTTGGGACCTCTTCTTTTTCAGAAAACGATACCGTTAGAAGCGCATGTGCTACTGGGAGCCCTTTGTATTTTTGGGGCCATGATCAATGGCCTGATTGCTATGATTTATCCAGCCTGGAGAGTAACCAAGCTTGATCCTCAAGAGGCCTTACGTTTTATGTAAGAGCACCTCTCAAGTGAAATTATTAAAGCGGGCATTATTTGCCCGCTATTTGCGTTCATTAAAGGGTCTGGGTTTCCGTTTTTAAGGGAAGCGTGAGCTTAAATGTTGTACCCTTGCCAACACCACTTTGAACATCGATGGTACCTTTATGAAGAAGTAGAATTTGTTTGACTAAGGCAAGCCCTATGCCTGTGCCACCCGTCTCTCTTGCTCTCGATTTTTCAGCACGATAAAAACGTTCGAAAATGAAGGGCAGCTCGTTCTCAGAAATTCCAATGCCGGTATCACTGACGTTGATGTCCGCTGAATTCGGGCGGACGAAGAGTTCAATTTTAATCTTCCCCTTTTCGCCAGTGTATTTATAGGCATTGTGAATCAGATTATAAAATAAACGGGTAAGGAGCCTCTCATCTGCTATAAGTGTGACAGGCTCTGAGGGTAATTGGGTAGTGAGTTCGATGCCTTTTTTCTGGATGAGAGGGGAAAGATTGCGAATGACTTTTTCTAATACGGAGGTCAGATCAACCGACTGGGATTGAGCTTGAAGTTTCCCAATCTCCGCAATGTTTAAGTCTTTAAGATCACTGGATAAGGAGACGAGCCGATCAATCTCTTCACTTAAGGCGGCTAGGTTTTCCTGATCAGGGGGGAGGACTCCATCTTGAAAGGCTTCAATATAACTGCGTAATGAAGTTAGGGGTGTTCGTAATTCATGGGCAATATCGGCGGTGAATTGTTTACGTAGCATCTCCTGAGATTTGAGGTCGTTTGCCATGGAGTTAAATGCTTGGGCTAGTTCACCCACCTCATCTTGACTCGAAATCAAGACTTTCTCATCTAAGTGACCTTTTCCAACCCTTTTCACGGCTTGGGTCAGATTTCGTAGTGGCTTAACGAGCTGGTTACTTGTCCAAAGACTGAGTAAAAGACCAAGGACTAATGCAAGTGCTCCTGCTAAAAGCAAAGAGCGAAAGACAGCAGTTACGAAGGATAAATCCTTAGGATCAAGAATCTGAGCGTCTGAAGGATAACGAACGTCAGCAGTAGCTAGGATATTATCTTGAGGCCCCTTTATCGTTAGAGTTTGAGTTTTCCAATTGTTAACTGAATAGCTCATCCCCATGCCCATCATGCTCTTTTTCATCATTTCGTCCATTGGGTTGGTCAAGGCAGTAATGATTTTTCCTTGAGTGTCTTTAAGAGTAATTTCAGCCCCTACGGGGAGATCGTGACTTATCTCATAGAGGCTCAAGGTATCCCAATTCCCATGTTGGGTGTAGACAGAGCTTAAGCGATTGGGTAATTGCGCTAGGGAGTCTTCGGTTGTTTTGGCGACATAATCGGTGAACTGGTGTTTAAAGACAAAATTTACGGAGAGCAGGCTAAGAATCAAGGTGACCAATATGATTGCAAAAGTTGATAAAAATAGTTTCCGGCGCATACTAATCCTCCAAATTAGGATTGAATTTATACCCTACTCCATAGACAGTAAGTAAGATTTTAGGCTTATCGGGGGCTTTTTCGATCTTTTGACGTAACTTTTTGATATGGGCATCGATCACTCGGTCATCACCCATAAAATCGTGTCCTTGGACGATTTCAATAAGCTGGTTACGGCTATACACACGTTCTGGATATTGAGCAAGTGCTCCTAAAAGTTTGAATTCCGTGGCTGTAAGTGAGATAAGCCGCTCATTAAGATGAACTTCATGTTTCAGATTATCGATCGTCAAACCATTATTATAGGAAATTAGGTCAGCGAAGGGGAGAGTTTCAGAGCCTGTGCGACGTAATACTGCACGCACACGGGCGATGACCTCTCTCGGGCTAAAGGGCTTTGTGATATAATCATCTGCGCCAAGGGATAATCCTTGGATTTTTTGATCTTCCTCATCTCTAGCCGTTAACATGATAATTGGAGTTGGCGCGATTTTGCGAATTTCTTTACATATTTCTTGGCCAGAAAGGCCGGGTAGCATTAAATCTAAGATAACAAGATCAAATTTATTTTCTTTAAAAATAGTCAATGCTAAAAGTCCATTTGTTGCTGTTGTTACGCTATATCCTTCTTGCTGAAGATACGCCTTAAGAACTTTGAGAATATTTTTTTCATCATCGACTAAGAGAATGCGCATAGCCTGATACTCCTTTTAACGATTATAATCTAACTTAATAATTCTAGGTGTATTATACTTTATTTTTTAGTAACCTACTGTACAATAATTTTCATATATATTTCACATTACCTCAATATTTTCTTAATAATTATCGTCTACAATAATAACAGATCTTTTTTTCAAACTTCCCCTTACTATAAGAACACAACTTTGTGTTCCCCTGCCAGTGATGACAGGGTTTTTTTATTTCATTAAAGGTAAACATCGTATATAATATTCATTGAGGTATAGTTTTCGGAATATTTAAACTACTCTTAAAAAGAGGAGGATTGGAAATGGGATACTGTCAAGTTCATGGGGAGAAGATCTTTTATATTGAAAGCTCCTTGCCAAACTCAAACGATAATGTTGTGCTTTTTATTCATGGTGCTGGGGGTTCAAGCGAGGTTTGGTCCAATCAACTTTCCCCGATTGAGGGGTATCGACTATTCGCTTTGGACTTACCAGGACATGGTCATTCGGAAGGAAAAGCTGCAAGTGATATACAAGAGTATAGTCGTTTTATTGCAGATTTCATAGAAACACTCGATTTGCATTTTGTAATTCTTGTTGGGCATTCCATGGGCGGCGGAATTGTTTTAGAATCTGCTCTAGCTCAACCTCAACTTAGTTGGCTCAAGGGAATAGTTCTAGTAGACACGGGCTCGCGTCTTCGTGTCAATAAGAAAACACTTGAACAACTGGCACAGGGAAAATTGCCCTTCGATATTATTCCTTATCTTTATAGCCAGAATAGTACTCCTGAGATCCTCACACAGGCTTTAGAGGATATGAAGAAGGTCCAGGCAGAAGTTTACTTGGCAGATTTTCAAGCATGTGATGCTTTTGATCGAAGTAATGAGATTCAGACGCTTAAGCTGCCCACGTGTATTATTTGCGGCGAGAATGACCGCATGACTCCGCTGAAATATTCGAATGGACTTCACGAAGCGCTACCCCAGTCTAAACTTGAAATTATCTCTTCAGCAGGGCATATGAGTATGCAAGAAAGTCCTGAAGAGGTAAATAGAGCACTCAGGCAATTTCTAAAGGGTTTAGCATAAAATTTCAGGCAGTTATTGAGCGATTGAGCCCTCCTTTTTGGTTTATTGAACTATTGACTTTCAGAGCTAAATACAGTAAAATAAAGCTCGTCTCAAATGCCGATGTGGCTCAGAGGTAGAGCAGCTCACTCGTAATGAGCAGGTCGTCGGTTCGATTCCGACCATCGGCTCCAGTAGAACGTAAACCCCGCAAGCGATTGCGGGGTTTTTGCTTTTTCTAGGTAAATGCTAAAAAACACGAATCGTCGCCCAAATTAACCAGACACCACAAAACAGGGCAAAAAAAAGAAACCCTCAAGGGAGGATTCCTTTAGTAAATCATGCCAAATCTCGTTTTGGAAAAGCTATAACTTTGCGCTAGTTAGAGTAGGTGCACCAGGCCCCTTGGATGGTTCTGCGTGTTTTAGAGCGTTTTCTACGGCCTTAGTGGCTTCATCTTGCATATTGGCATAACATAGAATGGGCACAAATTATACTAATCTGGCAAATTCTATCCATGAAGAACTATTTTGTTAAGCTAGGACTTCTATGAAAACAAGAGTAAATCAAAGAAAATCATAAGATATTATAGGGAGGAATATTAATTAATTTCTTCAGTTTTATTAAATGAAGAAATTAATATATATCCGAAAATAGTACCACACAAAGAAATCATTGATTCATCCGTCATCATCATTTCTATGAATGGATTATAAGTCATAAAGTATTTAATTTTCCCAACTGGTGTATATGCTATCAAAATAAGACTTAAATTTAATAAAAGTGTTGGAGTACCTATTGCCAAAAGTTTGATCCAATCTAATGACCAATTTCCAGTTTTTTTTAGTCCGTAAAATAGCCTTGGTAATGCTAAAGCTATACCAAACAAAATAGAAAAAAGAGATGTGAATATATAATAATACATGGGATTATAAATCTTACTAGCTTGGAACCTTAATGTAACTTCATATCTAATTCCTAAATATAACAATATTAAGATCAAAACTATAAATATAAAGTATGAAAAAAATTGCTTCCATTTACTCATTCATGCCTCCACCTTTCATACCCAAATGTAACAGTATTGTATCGAAGCAGGGAGTCCTTCTAACAGTCAAATTGCTGTAGCTGATCATGCACTTGGAACTCTCTATGAAGGGAAAATTATTGGGAAGCTTGAAGATTGGTTATAGGGGGGTAATCCTCTGAAAAAAGGTATATAAGCTCCTTTTGCTTCTTTGTTTGAGAAAAAATAGTAATACATTTAGCTAACTCGCTTAATTTCGAGCAGCTTGGATTGAATTAAAGGGGGGGTATTGGTACCTTTAATTATGCTATGCGTTTGTCGATCAGTACGGTGAGAATTTGGCAGGTTTTCCATTCTCCAATGTCCTAAGTGTAAGAGTTGGTGGATCACGGACTGTTATGCTGCTTATTAAGGAGGGTGCTTATGCCGGTCATTGTTCGATGCGAATATCATTGTGAACTGTGTTGCTTTACCGATAAGAATGGGGATAACTGGGGGCTGTGTGATTTTGACGGAAAGTATTGTTGCCAGGATAAGTGTGAATCCTCTAAACGGCAAAAAAGCGAAACGTTAAGTAAGTGGAGGGATTGTTCTGTTTAGACTTGCTAACGATGGGTTTACTGAGGAATTATATAATTTTGCTGTTTTCTGTCTCACCGAAACGATAAAATCTCACTTAGAAGAATATTTTCGTGAGGACTATGAAAATGTAAACGAAGAAACGCTTTATACAAAAGTAAACTTAATTGAAACATATCCTTTTGGAGTTTTAATGAGGTCATCGCTTTATTTGCAGCTGGCCAGCTTAGTGGGTATGGCATACTCAATCCATCTTTACAGATGTGGGTGCAAAATTACCCTATATTCTTAATCGATAAATTACGGGAGGGGGGAGATGCCGTGCAAAGTATAGGAATTTAACCAAATTGTGGCTGCCAAGGCTTCCTTCCTGCGTTGAATTATTAGTGTAGTTCAAATAAAAAACCGGAAAAATACCAATGCGATATCAACCGGTTCATTTCAATACTGTATTCATTTATTGAGCAGCGAGTCTAACTTCTGTATTATCTCTTTATCTATCTCTTTTTTCTTCTTAATATACTTGAGTACAGAAACCATAAAAAAGAGAACAAAAATAAAGGCTAGTAATACAAAGACCTGAATAAATAATATATTTGTTTTCAATTCACTGCCCTCCTTGAAGATCTTTTAATAACTTATTCTATAACTTTTTTAATATACCTTCTAAAAGAAAATCCTATTAAAGGGTTCTTTTTTAGAAGGTTTTTTTAGAATTACGAGAGTGTTGAATAATATGTGTTGTTACCAACGAACAAATTTGTTGAATAAGTTGATCCACCGAGCCCGAGAATACTATATTCCCAACTTAAGTGAGCTCTTGCAGGAGATCCAGAGTAAATTCCTTCGGTGGGTCGGTCAACCGCTAACGTACTGATAGTATATGTCCCACCGACCGCCCAACAACGAGGGTTCCATACTTTAGATATAGAATCAGCGCCTCCCCAAACTATTACAAAATCCGCTGTGAATCCGCCACCAGTAGCATTACCATCTTCTTGAATCCAAATATCGTAATAATAACTTGCCGTATCTGTGTTAATTATCGATTGTGTTTTTAATGATTGTGTAGAAAATTTGCCGCTTGTTTGATTCTTAGTTTGTTTTTCTGCAACTTGAGCAAATAGATCATCGACATCATTTTCATTCCCAATTGCTTCAACCAACTGGGATCTATTTTCAGGAACTATAGCGATTTTTTTGTTTACAGTAAGAGTCCTTTCAAGATATGAACCATCAGGAAATACATATTTTTTATGGGGCGTTTGCTCAGAAATACTTAATTCTTTTGCTACCGCTTTTATTTTCTCTGGGTTTGAGGAATCTGGTAGTTCGCCTCTATTGATTTTATCCACCAGTTGGGGATTGCCATCTAAGAGTCCTTTAGCTTCTAAACTATTCAATAATTGCTTCTTTTGGTCTTGGGTTAAGACGATATTTTTAGTGGTTTTATCCTCTAGGGTAGAAGAAGCAGATGTGGGTGTTTGCTGGAAAAGAGATGTAGAGCTGATTTTAGAAGTAGCCCCTAACGCAGGGAGAACAGAAGTCATAAGCATCGCAGCTGTTAAACCTATTACAAGAATTTTCTTCATTAAAACCTCTCCTTTTTGAATTACTCTATTGGCAAAATTATATATTCATGAGGTATTTATGGGGCGATTTCTCATTACAACACCTCCTTTCAATGCATATAAAAAAACTTAAAAGGAAATATAATTTTACCCACAGTCAATCCCATCCATTAAGGGGGCTGGTGCAGAATTGTTAATACCCGCCGGTATAGCAGGCCCCGAAAGGAATAGTGAAAGAGCCAAGAAACTTACGATAAACAATCTAGACATATAAAACCTCCTCCTTTTAACTAATCATATATTTAACAAGAGCTTGCAAAGGAAGAGGTTTCTTAGCATATTTTGTCTTATTTACTGTAGAAGTTAAAAAGTGCAGAGACCACTGGCCCTGCACTTAAATCTATCTTATTTTACTTTTCATATATTTAATCTCATTGTCATAAAATTCCGCAAGGTAAGGTTCTTTAATAATCTGATAATACTTCTTTAGAAGTGAGCAGCAGGTTATTTGCTCATATGATGGAGGTAATTTACTTAGAATATCGTAGCATCGGGTTAATATTAGAAAACTTTTATTGAGCTCCTTAGTTTTTAAGTGGCGTTTAGCGATAATACAAAAGCTGCTTGCTAAAGCCAGTGAATCATTGTTCTCCGATAGTTCGTTATGGATACTGGCTAATAAGTTGTCTGCTTGACTTATATTATCCTCTAATAGATATACATTAACGAGTTCAGCTAAAGCAAATTGTTTTGTTCTTCTATTTTTAGTCTCTAAATTGATCCTCAAAGATTTCCCTAGCCAATATTTTGATCGTTTTGTTTTACCTAAAAGAGAAAAATAAAGTCCAATGTTACAATATAGAACGTCTTTATCTCGTGGTTTTATTTCTGACTTTGCAGTCCAATAACCTCTAAGTACACATTGCCTCGCCTTATGTAGATCATTTTTATCAAGTGCCACTTGTGCAAGGCTGGAGAAGGCGTTTATTTTTACGTGATTTGGACCGTATTCTATCGCTTTTTCGTACATTTCGCTTGCCCGTTTATATTGATGAGTTCGTCTGAATAGAGTACCCATATTAAGATATACGATAGCAACCTGTTTTCCTGAATCCCAAAGAAATAGGCTGGATCGGAATGATTTCATAGCTTCTTTGTAATTTCCTTTAGCAACTAAGGCTCCGCCAATACTCCCCATAACTTTTGCTTTAAAGCGTTTTTCAACAGACAGACTAGGCTGTAACTGCTTTGCCTGTTCGAAGAGTTTAAGGGCATCTTCAAATTGGTTCTCTAGGGCTAATTGCCATCCTTCATACCATTCCACATACCTCTTCGCAAGGAGAACTGAGCTACTTATTGTGTATAGTAGGTCCGTATAATAGCGAATCTCTCTCTTATTATCTACGTCCAGAGCATCCAAGAGGTTATTTAACCAAAGCAGTCCTTGTTTCTGAGCCTCCTGGCTTTCCGTTCTTTTAAGTCCGTGCGGAATTAGGAAAGTTTTAAAGTCATTGGGCTGGATATTTAAGTTTTCTGAGAGCAATCTTATTATTTCTTCATCAATATTGGTTCTGTGCCCATTAACTATAAGTGAAAGATAGCTGCTACTTATATTACAACTTTTGGCTAAGCTGCTTATTGTTAATGAATTATCTATAAGCTTTTGTTTTAACGGAGTAATTCTCACTAAAAAGCACCTCCTATTGTTTATCATTACTTTTTACACGAACATTCTCAACTCCTTCTATTTGGTATTTTAATCCTTTATTAATCCGGAAATTAATAATGAGCTACTAGAGGCTATCGGGGCGGCGGATCTGGATGTAGATCAAAAAGCCAAGGTTGAGCTTGAACTTCGCAACGATATCCATATTCTGACCAGCAACGAACGGCTCGAGATTATTGCGCAGGACTTCGTGGAACATTACTCCGAACTCTGGACAACAGGAAAAGCCATGTTTTCCCTCTCTTTTGTGTCCCCAAAATGTCCCCGAAAATTACTCTATAAACCTAAAACTCAATACTCAAAACCCGCTTAAAATAAGGAAATTATCAACATCGCCGAAGCTTATATTAAATCATTTTCCTCACACATAGATTGATTTAGTCCGACCTAATTTCGAAGAAATATATAATGATGATTGACAAGTACCCGTCCCTTTCCGAAAGTCCACTTTATACGTCTTTCAAAAATTGATTTGTCCTCCCCATTTTATAGGCAAGTTTAATCATCTCTTGTTCTTCTGCAGTTATTTTTCGGGCATATATTTTTTCGAATTGCTGAAGTAGCTTATCGATATCTATTATTCTTTTTTGATGTTTCTGTCTAATTGCTCTGTGGGATGGGTCATAGGGTTTTGGTTGAATCGAAGAATTATATACTTTTTTAAATATTTCAGCCGTATAAAAAGCATCATGAAGTGCATTGTGAAATGCATATGTTATTGGGATATGGAGTAACTCAACAGCATGTTGAAGACGTAATAAGTTTTTTTGAGAAAAATTGAAATGCGTGGAAACATAGGGTTGTAGGTTGATAACCCTTTTCGGTAAAAACCTGTGGCTTAATTGATGGTGTTCGGCATTTTTGAATAGTTCTGTTATATCAGACATGCCCCAAGCACAAAATATAGAATCGCTCTCATTGATAAACGTTGTATACGCCTCATAAATCTTAGGAAAGGGCTCTTCTGTTAGAAGCTGCTCTGTGGTTATACCGGTCAATTCTGTGACAAATGGATTAATTCTTGTGTAGAAGGTTGGCTTTACGTAACGGTTAAAAGTGTCTACGGTGTTAAATTCCAAATTTAATTTGATGGCACCCATTTGGATAATTTCGAAGGGATAGGGAGATCGTTTTCTATCAAAATTCTGCAAAGAAGAAACGTCTTGATTAAATTCTAAATCAAATATAATGAAAGGCATATTAGAACTCCTTAAACCACCTGATTTCTTTTATTTTTGGCTGGATATAAGGATGCTATCCGCACCCGATTAAAAGGTCTTGGTTTTTCACCAAAAGGACGAGTTCAGAATAGTATACATAAGGTTCGTCATTATATGAAAGGAGATTACAAATGGGATTGAACGTTATCAATAGAGAAAGTTCATCAACTGTTATTGAAGATGTTTTAGGTCCAATTCAAGCTGCAACAATCACGGTTACTAATACCAATGATAGCGGCCCAGGTTCACTTCGTGAAGCTATTGCAACAGCTGCGGCAGGTTCCGCCATTGTCTTTAGTAATGCAATCCTACCAGCTACTATTACTTTAACCAGTGGCCCAATTACGATTAATAAAACCTTAAACATCAACGGTCCTGGTTCGAATCAGTTAATAATCAGTGGTTCTAATAACCGTATTTTTGTTATTAGCGGTGCAACAACTGTAGTAACAATCACGGGTATAACGTTCGAAAATGGTTTTAATTCAGGTTCAGGCGGAGCCATCTTGAATCAAGGTGCAACATTAAATGTGATACGCTGTACGTTCTCCAACAACAGCTCAGATTCATTTGGGGGGGCTATAGCGAATATTGCATCAGGTAATGTCAATATTTCAAATAGTACGTTCTCCCAAAACAATTCAGGAAGTTATGGCGGGGCTATTGCAAATGGGGCTGTAGCAGGTGAAACGGGTACAGTCACGATTACAAGAACTACGTTCATAAATAACCACGGAAGTTTTAGCGGGGCTATAGGGAATGCTTTTGGTACCGTCAATCTTTCAAATAGTATGCTCGAATTAAATAGTGCTGATAATAACGGCGGAGCTTTTGCAAATGATGGTTTAGCTAACATTACGAATACGTTGTTTTCCAATAACAGTACTGGCAATAATGGCGGGGCCTTTGCAAATGATGGCACAGCTAACATTTCGAATACTACGTTCTCTAACAACAGTGCTGGTAATAATGGTGGAGCTATAGCAAATATTGATTCTGGTACAATTACTATTGATAGAAGTACGTTCTCTAACAACGATGCTACTAATAATGGCGGGGCAATAGCGAATATTGATTCTGGTACAGTTACGATTTCAAGAAGTACGTTCTCTAACAACAGTGCTGGTAATAGTGGGGGTGCAATAGCGAATATTGATGCTGGTACAATCACGATTTCAAGAAGTACGTTCACTGGTAACACCGCTCCGAATGGTGAAACTACTGCGAATCTCGATGGTGGTACAATCATTATTACAAGCAGTACCATTGCCTAACAACAACCTGTAGAATGTTAGGGAACAGATTAAAGGGGCCGCGGCTCAACGAACTTTAATTAGTTCGTTTTGCAACGGTCCTTTTTGCATATCTATTTTGCTGCAGCTTGACGATGAGACAGCTTGTTATCTCGGATACCTTCAATGACTTTTCGTAAAACGTCTGTAATATTGTTTGCGAATACCTTAGCCTACATTTTATTTGACTATAAACAATAAAGTTTGCTACTTTAATATAAGGAGCTAAGGAGGAACAATGCGATGAATAAAAACGACGTGGCAAGTATTCGTAAAGAATTTAAGTTAGAGAATACGAAATTAAAAATCAGAGATGTTGTAAGTATTTACGTTAAAGGGGAAACAAAACAAATCATCGGAACAGAAAAAGAGTATTTCGACATGATGGATACAGAGAAACAAGAACTTTATATTAAGAATTTTAAAAAGCTACTCACGGGACAACTTGATTCCAAAGTATTCGAACTTGAATTTTCGGATAATAAGCTAGGGCAAAACCCTACCCAAAGAGCATTGATTGATACCCTACAATCCAGTGATTTTATTGAACAAGCTGAAGAAATTGCTCATAAGATCACCGACAAGTGTGATTATAAAAGCGATTTTATGATTTCCTTTTTACGGGGTGAGGTTTATAAACCCATGAAGAAGGAAAAAGGGGAAGATGAGTCAGGAATGGATGACGAAGTGTTTTCCTTTGAATTTTTTATGGGAAGTGTTAATCCTGTAACGATCCCCAAAACCGAACTTAAATTTGATTTTGAAGGTAAGGCATTTATAGCTGATATTCCAATGGATGTCATTATTAACTTAACTGCTCCGTTAGATGGATTTATGTTTCCTTCATGGGATGATAATTCTGCAGATGTGAATAAAGTGGTTTATTATTCCAATAAAGCGAATACCCCAAACATGGAGTTTTTATCGAAAGTCTTAGAATGCGATATTCAAGCTACTGCTCAAACAGAAAAGGCTCAATTTCTTGAAATCGTACAAGAAGTTGCGGGTAAAGAGATTGAACCTGAGAAGATAGCCAGTATCTATGAGAGCGTGAATTACATTTTAACGAGGAATGAAGAAGAGGAAAGCAGTGAAATTGCCAGTATTGGAATGAAGGATATGGAAAAGATTCTTCAAGCCAGCGGGGTTGAAAATACCCAGGGTTTGGAGACAGCTTTCATGAAAATTACAGGGACCGATAAACATGAGTTTAAAGCAGCAAACATCGTCCCCAACTTTGCAGGGAAATCAATTAAAATCGAAAATAATACAGTGAGCATTTCCGTAAGTCCACAAGATCTGAAAAATATTAAGCAAGTTAAGAAAGATGGACGGCGGTACTTACTTATTGAGATTGAGGAAACAGCTAACCTAGAAGGTTTTGAATTAAGCACTGAAGCGATCTAATAAAGTCATTTTGACTGTTGTAATCCCCGTTATTTTGTTTCCCATAAATGCCCTATTAAGGTATTTGTTATAATTTTTGATGTCTATATTTGTTGAAAACATTGACTTTAGACATGCTACGTGTTACTTTTTTGTAAGAGTCAGGAAGAAAGCAATCTAGTCCAATACAATCTAGACGCTTGGATCTTTCAGACTTGCGCAAAGAATCCCCAGACGTGGGGATTCTTCTATTATATTCACTTCATATAAAGAGTTGAATTTGCGAGTCGATCGCGTCTTCCAAATATTGCTGGGCAGTAATGATTTCGACTTCAGGTAAGAGTTCTTCCTCTTTAAAGCCCATGACTTCGACAGAAAGTTTACATCCGTAGAACTTAACTCCCTTCTTACGTGCTCCGTTCAGGAAATCGGTTAAGGAGGGAGTTTTATCGTCTTCCATCATTTCTAAGAGCATTTTTTTACCTAATCCAGCGAGATTCATTTTGGATAAGGGTAAATCTTCTACGCCTTGAGGAGTGACAAGACCAAACATTTGCTCAAAAAGGGTCTTATCCTCTAAGGTAAGTTTATCGGGATCTCGAACAAGCATGAGCCCCCAGAAGGTAAAGAATAGGGTGACATCCATCCCCATTTCCCGCCCCGTATTGGCAAGAATTAAGGCGGCCAAAGCTTTATCATATTCTCCACTGAAAATCAGTAAATTCATTTTCTTGTTCATTTATTTCTCCTCATTTAATTCTTATTCTATTATTGTCTTCGAAGATTTTGAAAGTATACACAGGACATATTTTTCTTAAAATTAGAAAAACGGTCTTTTAGTCTTTAAAATCTACATAATCGAACACAATAGATTATAATTAGCGGAATTCACGATTTGACAAATTTCGATGAATTACAGATATTATTAGATTAGGAAAGAAATTTTTAGTTATTCGTAGCAAAGTTGAGCTTAAGGAGGTCTAAAGCATGAAAATCACAAAAACAGCACAGGCTGGAGCTGTAGAATCAAGTGATGTACTCGTTACTGTTGCACCGAATCCTGAGGGCGGGATTAAGGTCGAACTTGAGACCAAAAGAGTCATTGAGAAACAATTTGGTCAGCAGATCAAGAAAGTGATTCGAGAAACGGTTGAAGAAATGGATGTTGAAGATGTAATCGTGAAAGCTCAAGATAAAGGGGCTTTAGATTATACTTATCGGGCAAGAGTTAAAGCCGCTCTTGAGAGAGCGACGTTATAGACGCAAGATGAAGTGAAAGGGAGAATTGAAGATGAGTCATAACAGAAGTATGCTGATTATTTCAGGAAATAGTCCTAAGCGACTTCAAGATGCCTCTGTTTTTAATCCAGATTTACTTGTACTGGACATAGCAGATCAGGTGTCGAACGAAGAAAAGGATAGTGCACGCTTGCTGGTTAAAGAAGCGATTAGTTTTATGGACTATGAAAATGTGAAGATCGTTGTGAGGATAAATACGCTTGAATCGGGTTTTGGCGCAAAGGATATTGAAGTTATCGCCAAGGTAAAACCTACGGCCTTAATGGTTCCTCAGGCAAATGCAGACCTGCTTCAAGATGTCGAAAGACTCCTTGATCGGGTTGAAAAAGAAGCAGGGATTGAACAAGGAAAAATCCAACTCTTCCCTGTTGTTGAGACAGCCAAAGCACTTGAAGATGTTTCTTCCATTCTCAGTGCTTCAACGAGAGTAGCAGGTGTCTTCTTCAATGCAGATGGACTGGCTAAAGAACTAGGAATAACACGGACTAAAGAGGGCGAAGAGATCCTTTATGCACGGAGTAAAGTGGCTTTAGCTTGTCATATAGCGGGTTTAGATAGCTTCGATACCCCTTATAATGATGGGAATGATCTTGAGGGCTTGGAACAGGACGCGACTAAAGCTCACAACTTAGGCTTTAGCGGAAAAGCAGCCATCAATGGCCGTCAAATTGATATCATTCATCGCGTATTTGCTTAATTTTAGGGCTAATCATAAATTGAAACGAGGGGAATTGCATGAAGAATAGTGTAGGACGTGAAATTCCAGAATATCTTGAAGGCTATGGTCAAGTGAAGCCTTTTGAAGGGGCTTTTGCTAATTATGGAGATCGTTGTAAAACAACTGTGAAACTGCGTTCCAAAAAACCAGGGGAAAGCAAACTTGTGGATACAATTGATGAGGTTTTAGACAAAGTGGGGATTCGGGATGGCATGACGGTTTCGTTCCATCACCATCTCAGGAACGGTGACTTTGTGCTGAATCAGGTTATGGCAGCGATTGCCAAACGCGGAATTAAGGATATTACGGTTGCCGCGACAGGAATCTTCCCGATTCATGAACCGCTTGTGGCATTGATTAAGGACGGGACGGTTACAGGAATCAATGTCAACTACATTGCTCCAGGTCCGGTCGCTAAAGCGATATCGAAAGGACTATTGAAAAATCCAGCAGTACTGATGAGTCACGGTGGACGTCCTCGAGCTATTGAAAGCGGAGACATCCATATTGATGTGGCCTTTATTGCTGCTCCCACAGCGGACTCTTATGGAAACATGAATGGTGTCTATGGAAATGCAGCTTGCGGAACGTTAGCCTATGCAGTTCCAGATGCTCAGTATGCGGATTGTGTTGTTGCGGTTACAGATAATCTCGTCCCTTATCCGGCTTGCCCGATTGAGATTACTCAAGACTATGTGGATTACGTCGTGAAGGTTGATTCCATCGGTGATCCTAATGGTATCGTCTCAGGGACATTAACGGTGACCAAAGACCCTGTAGGTTTACGTATTGCAAAGCTCGCAGCAGAAGTGATCGAAGCAACGGACTATATCAAAGATGGGATGTCCTTCCAAACTGGTGCGGGGGGAACCTCTTTGGCTGTTGCCGCTGAAGTCCGAAAGTTTATGAAAGAAAAGAATGTGGTCGGGAGCTTCGCCGCTGGCGGAATCACGGGCTACATGGTGGATATGCTCAAAGAAGGGCTTTTCCGCACCCTCTTTGATGTGCAGTGTTTTGACTTTAAAGCGATTGCGTCCTTACGTGATAATGAGACACATCAATGGATGAGCGGTTCGCTTTATGGCAATCCACATAATAGAGGCGCAGTGGTTAATAATTTGGATGTTATGATTTTAGGGGCTACGGAAATTGACACAGACTTCAATGTCAATGTTGTGACGGGGTCTGATGGTGTGATTATTGGGGCTTCGGGCGGTCATAATGATACCGCAGCAGGTTCGAAAATCTCAATTGTTGTGACGAACTTGACCAAAGGGCGTTTACCTGTGGTCAAAGATAAGGTGACGACAGTCACTACTCCTGGAGAAACGGTTGACGTTCTAGTCACCGAACGAGGAATTGCAGTTAATCCACGGCGAACGGATCTTATCGAAAAACTGAAAGAAACCCATTTACCGGTTATGCTGATTGAGGAACTTAAAGACTTGGCAGAACGTTTAACGGGTAAACCTGAACCGATTCAAGTGGGAGATCAAGTTGTTGCCATCGTTGAGTATCGGGATGGGACGGTTATTGACGTTGTGAGAAAAGTGCTGGACTAAGTTAATAACGTGAAATAGTTATTTATTAAGGGGGCATCACTAAAGCAGTAATTTGCTTTGGTGATGCCCCCTTTTCCATTAGAACTGCCGCTGAAATATTGATGCTGATTCTCCTTCAAGTAAGCTGTCTACATCCTCAATTCCTAGTTGGTCAAGAAGTTCCATAACATAGGGGTTATTAACGGGTGTAAGGGCATTAGCGGTTAGACCGTAAGTATTAACATGGATTGTCCCAAGTTCAGGCTTTAGAAGGGCTTTAGGACCTCCTACGCATCCTCCTTTGCAGCCCATTCCCTCGTAAAAGTTAGCAGTAATCTCTCCGCTGCTAATCGCCTGTAAAAGTTCCTTACATTCCTTGGCCCCATTCGCATGAACTGCTTTGATCTTAATCGGCTTGTCGGGTCTTAACTGATCTAAGGTGTCAGAGATTGCTTTGCTTACTCCACCCGTCCGGGCATAAATGCGTCCACCCGTTGAAGAATGTTCACTCGGGATATCTTCCATTTCTGCAGGGTTGATGTCCGTTGCTTCGAAGATTTGCTGGACTTCTTCAAACGTGAGGACGGCGTCAACAGCATCGCGAATGTCGGGTTCTTTAGCCTCCGACTTTTTGGCGATACACGGTCCGATGAAAACGACTTTTGCTTCAGGATGAAGCCGTTTGATCCCTCGGCCACAGGCAACCATGGGGGAGACTGAAGGCAGGATATGAGGGATCAGGGTATGATAAATCCGTTTTACCATAGCCACCCAAACTGGGCAACAGCAACTGGTTAAGACGAAGTCTTCTTGATTATTGACGGCTCTATCAAATTCTAGCGCTTCTTTCAAACTGAGAATATCTGCAAACATGGCAACCTCGATCATGCCAAAAAAGCCAAGATGTTTAAAGGCAGAGCGGAGCTGCCCCATGGTCACGTGCTCACCGAATTGTCCAATGATGGCAGGAGCAACGATTGCGTAAACGGGGACCTCCTTTTTCTTGAGAATGTCAATGAGTGGAATGAATTCTTTTTTGTCAATTAAGTTACTAAAAGAGCACGTATCAATAAATTGACCACATTCAGAACAGTTTCGATCTTGAATTACAACCTTACCTTCCATGTCATACACAATGTCATCAAAGAGGCAAGGTGCTTCCGGATGATGATCTTCCTCTGCGTTAGTATTCTCGTCATCCACTTGAAAGACGACTTTATCCGGGTCGCCGTTTCCTAAGGCATAATAAACATATTTTTGGGTTGCAGCATCTCCGTTGGCCTGAATCTCCTCGATTTCTTGTTCGAGATTTCCGTTATAGGATGCTTTAACTAATCGATTGAAAATTTGTTCATAGGTTGTCTTTCTCATTCATAGTCCCCCTAGTATAATCCTCAATCTTTAGTATGTTCGTTTTTATATGGAAAAATAAGCGCATGATTTAGCATAAACAAGAATATATAAGGTAAGAAAGAAGCCTTAGTTTGAGGAGAAGGGCTAAGAGAATGAGTGACCAATTGAAGGTTAAAGAGATTCTTGGAGAAATAGCGGATAAGCATAGGGCAGAATTTGAGGAATTATATTATTTGCTTGAGCATCTCAATCCGCAAAGTGCAGAAATTTTATTTTTCTATGCTCATAAAATCCAGATTCGAAGTTATGGACGGGAGGTTTACTTAAGAGGACTTATTGAGTTTTCAAACGTTTGCAACCGCAATTGCAGCTATTGTGGAATTCGGAGGAGTAATAAAGAAGTTGAACGCTATCGGTTAACTGAAGAGGAAATTTTGGCGTGCTGTGATGAAGGATATCAGTTGGGGTACAGAACTTTTGTCTTGCAAAGTGGAGAAGATTCGTATTATGACGATTCTCGTTTAGTTTCACTGATTCATGGGATTAAAGAAAGCTACCCCGAGGTCGCTGTGACCTTATCGATTGGGGAGAGAAGTTATGAAAGTTACAAACACCTTTTCCAAGCAGGTGCAGATCGTTATCTTTTGAGGCATGAGACAGCCTCTGAGACGTTATATCAGCAGCTCCATCCAGGAATGAGCTTTCAAAAGCGACGCCAATGTTTGCAATATTTAAAAGAGATAGGATATCAGATCGGAGCCGGATTTATGGTCGGTTTACCCGGTCAGGAAAATGAGGACTTGGTTAAGGACTTGATTTATCTTCAAGAACTTCAGCCTCAGATGGTGGGAATCGGCCCTTTTTTGCCCCATCCTAAAACGCCTTTGGGCGGATTTTTGAGTGGAACAGTTGAAAAAACCTTAGTTCTTATCGCTTTAACCCGATTGCTGTTACCCGAATCCTTAATTCCGGCAACAACTGCCCTGGGTACGTTGGACCCTCGGGGCAGGGAAAAGGCACTTAGAGCGGGAGCTAATGTAGTGATGCCCAATCTTTCACCTACAGAAATAAGAGGAAAGTATGAGCTTTATCCTAATAAAATTTGCACAGGTGACGAGGCTGCCGAATGTAGATTGTGTATCGAACACCGGATCGAAGATTCAGGCTTTCAGGTTAACATGGGAAGAGGAGATCATCTTGAATGGAGGAGGTAAAGAAATATGTTAATTGACCATGAGTATATTTATAAGCTCTTAGAAGACGCCCAAAAAGCAAGTCCTGAGGAAATTCAAAGGATACTGGATAAGGCCAGAGAAGCAAAAGGATTGACCCACCTTGAGCTGGCTCAGCTGATACAGCTTGAAGATAAAACAGCTGCTCTTCGAGAAATATTTGAGATTGCAGGGGAGATAAAACGGAAGATATATGGTAATCGGATTGTGATGTTTGCTCCTCTTTATATTAGTAATTACTGTGTGAATAATTGCACCTATTGTGGCTACCGGCGGGATAATGAATACACTCGGCGGAGGCTTTCACAGGAGGAGATTCAGGAAGAAGTTAAACTCATAGAGAAGATGGGGCATAAACGGTTGGCTTTAGAAGCAGGTGAAGATCCAGTACATTGTGATATTGATTATGTGCTGGAGGCTATCGAGACCATTTATCACACGGAAAACGAGCACGGAAATATCCGGAGAGTGAATGTGAATATTGCCGCGACGACGATCGAGAATTACCGCAAGCTAAAAGAGAAGAATATTGGAACCTATATCCTTTTTCAAGAAACTTATCATGAGCCGACCTATACTCAAGTGCATCAGAAAAGCATCAAAAATGATTATGAATATCATCTGACCTCCTTCGATCGTGCAATGGAAGCGGGGATTAACGATGTGGGAGCAGGGATTCTCCTGGGACTCTATGATTACAAGTTCGAACTATTAAGTTTGATCCTTCATAATGATCATCTTGAAGAGAAATTTGGAGTTGGATTTCATACGGTGTCTGTCCCTCGTATCAGAAAAGCGGAAGGAATGACACTTAAAGATTTCCCACACCTAGTTGATGATGAAACGTTTAAAGAGATTGTTGCGTTGATTCGACTCGCAATTCCCTTTACCGGAATTATTCTCTCCACACGGGAGCCTTCAGAAATTCGTAATGAAGTTATCCATTATGGGGTATCTCAGATTAGTGCGGGCTCTAGTGTAGGTGTCGGGGGGTATAAGGCTCAAACGGAAGGAATCGCCAAGGATCAATTTCAACTGGAGGATCATCGAACGCCTCTGGAAATCCTTAAATCGTTGATGAAGGATGGATTTATTCCTAGTTACTGTACGGCTTGCTATCGGCAAGGACGAACCGGGGATCGATTCATGCCCTTAGCGAAGTCCGGCCAGATTCAAAATGTATGCGCTCCCAATGCATTGATGACGCTCCTCGAGTTTCTTCTAGATTATGGGGACGAAGAAATCCTGAAGCTAGGAGAAGAAGTGATTGCCCGTGAAGTCCACGAGATACCAAGGAAAGAGACAAAGCAACAGTTAATCCACAACCTCGAGCGTATCAGAGGTGGGGAAAGAGACTTGTATTTCTAAAGTAAAAGGAGATAGACATGAGTCAATCCTTAAGCTCTGAATCCAATGCTGAACCGATAACCCAGCGAGCTTTGCTGGCAACTCAGATCCCTACAGCGAACCAGCCCCATATTGCGCTGTTCGGAAAAAGAAATGCGGGAAAATCTTCTCTGCTGAATGCGATCATTGGACAGGACATTTCTTTGGTTTCCTCAATTCGTGGGACAACAACTGATCCGGTTAGTAAGACCATGGAACTTATTCCCTTAGGCCCCGTCGTCTTTATTGATACAGCGGGTTTGGATGATGAGGGAGAGCTTGGAGTTTTGCGTGTTCAGAGAACGCATAAGGTCTTGGAAAAGACGGATTTTGCACTTTATATTTTTGATATTCATGATTTAGACCCGGTTCCTTATCGCGCGATGGTTGATCAGTTTATGAAATTCAAAATACCCTTTCTTCCGGTGATCAATAAAATAGATGATGTACCTGAAGAAAGACTGAAGGAAGCGAGTAAACCTTACCCCGAGGCTTTATTTGTCTCAGCTAGCCAGGGAATAGGAGTCTTTGAGTTAAAGAACGAACTTGTGGAAAGGATTCAGGATAATCATGAAGAATCCCCAATCGTAGGGGACTTGATTCCTCAGAATGGGACCGTTGTTCTCGTTGTCCCGGTTGATTCAGAGGCACCCAAGGGGCGAATCATCCTACCCCAAGTTCAGATCATTCGAGATTGTCTAGATCATGGAATTAAGAGTTGTGTTGTGCGGGACATAGAACTGGAATCGGCTTTACAGGATTTAAAACAGGTGGATTTAGTGATCACCGATTCGCAAGCGTTCAAACGCGTCAATGAAAGAGTGCCTTCGGAGATTAAGATAACCTCCTTTTCTATCCTTTTTGCTCGTCATAAGGGTGATCTTAAGGAATTAGTACGAGGGGTTCATAGCATTCAGAATTTCCCCGATTCTGCTCGCATCCTGATTGCGGAAAGCTGTACCCATAATCATTCGCATGAGGATATTGGACGGTACAAGATTCCGAAGTTAATCGATCAAGTAACCGGTAAAAATTTTAGTTATGATTTTAAAATGGGACATGATTTTCCAACGAACTTAGAAGACTATGCTTTAGTGATTCATTGTGGGTCTTGCATGCTTAATAAGAAGACGATGGAGACTCGAATTCGCTTTTGTCAGGAACGAAACATTCCGATCACTAATTATGGAGTGGTTTTAGCCCATTTTAACGGTATACTGGATCGAACGTTGGAAATATTTTCGCCATAACCGATTTACATTACTTGAATAGAATGAACCCTGATACTGTCAATAAGATGACGATATCAGGGTTCTTGTTTGTGTCAGTAATGTTTATTTTGCTCCAGCGGCCATCCTGCTGTTGCGAAAATAAAGTAAAAGATCAGCACACACCATGACTAGGTTCAGAAGATACAGATAGATCACACCATCATAATGATAGAAAACTTTGTTTAGGATTCCTGCGATATAGCCGACCATGATGACAATCAGGAAAAAGGCACTTTTGCCTTTAATCGAACCCGAAGTATAGGATTTATAAATGGAAAAAGGCCAAGCTGCGCCGAAACAGATTAACATGATGATTTCAAATATGCTCATTTTAAATTACCTCGCTGACTTAAATTAGATGGAGTATTAGCGTGTATTGTAGACAATGCTTCTAGTATACAACTTTTAAAAATGAAAAGGAACAGCAAGAATATTAGCTTTGGTTGGAAGAGCGGCACAAATCTTGTTATAATAGTTATAGGTTATGGAGGCTAAGAAGATGAAAATAGCAGATTACCATTTACATTCTCAATTTTCTAGGGATGGAATGCAGACCATGGATGATGCCTGTAATAAAGCAATCCAACTCGGAATCTCGGAGCTTTGTTTCACAGACCATCTTGAATTTGCGGATAATTATTGGGTAGACTATCCTGAATATAGGCGCTCGATCGAAGTAGCTCAGATGAAATTTCAGAAGGAATTGACAATCAAAGTGGGCTTAGAGATTGGTTTTGATAAAAAAGCTCAACAGCAGATCAAGGAGTATCTCGAGGGAAAAGACTTTGACTTTTTAATTGGATCTCTGCATTGGATTGATGAAGTCGATCTATTTAATGGCGAGTTTTTTAGAGGGAAAAGAGTGCAGGATGCAATCAGAGAATACTTTCAAGCTCTGCAGGAGAGAATTTCACTCTTTGATTTTTCGGTATTAGGTCATATCACGCTGTTCAAACGCTTTTTTGAGCGATTGAAGGTGAGCCCTTCAGATTTCGACTGGAGCAATTATGATGGTCTTCTTCAAGCGATTCTCCAGGATTTAATCGATCAGGGCAAGGGAATTGAATTGAATACGCGTGTTCCACTGATTGATTTGGATTTCCGGATTCTCCGCCTTTATAAGAAATTGGGGGGAGAGATTGTTACGCTCGGGTCGGATGCTCATCATTTTCGATCCATGCATACCATGAAAGAAGGATTTCAAGCCCTTCAGGATGCCGGTTTTCGGTATTATTGTGTTTTTGAACATCGAAAACCTCAATTTATAGTTATCGATGATGAGAGTTAATGATTAAATGAGTATCCAAAGCAAAGGCTTATCCATACGGTTGAATCCGTTGGATAAGCCTTTTAAAATGTCTCTTTTCTCAAAAGCTGCTTTCGTTCAATTCATCTAGCTCCAAGTTAGTTTTTCCAAGGCGATATGGCTACGGTACCAGTCATCCTTTTGCAAAAGGTCCTCAGGAGAGCCTGTATTTTTAATTCTCCCTTTTTCGAGAATAACGACCGTGTCACAGGCAATCATCGAGGATAAACGATGAGATATCGATAAGATGGTGTGAGCTTCGCTGGCTTTTTGTAAGACAGATACGATTTTTTCTTCAGTGATAGAATCAAGGTTCGCGGTGATTTCATCAAGCAGGAGAATAGGCGGGTTGGCTACAATCGCTCTGGCAATGGAGAGCAGCTGCTTTTGCCCTTGGGAAAAAAGATTATCATGACTCACTGGGGTGTCAAGGCCGTTTTCAAGAGAGGCCACATACTCCGTTAGACCGACAAAGTTGAGTGCCTTTTCAACTTGCTCTCGGGTGATGCTCTCGTCCTGTAAACTGATTTGCTCTGCCACCGTGCCTTTGAACAGATGAAAATTTTGGCTTACATAACCGAATAACTTGCGCTTTTCAAGGTTAGGGATAGCATAAACATCAATTCCATTGAGGGTGATACTTCCTGTTGAAGGCTTAATTAAGCCCATTGTTAAATTGAACAAGGTGGATTTTCCAACACCTGTTCTACCGACAAAGGTGACTTTTTCCTGTGAATTAATACGTAGATTGATGTTTTCTAAAACTTCAGTTCCTTTTTCATAATGGAAGGTCACATTATTAAAGGATAATTCAACTTCTTCACGTCTGGGAATAATCGTTTGGGCTTTCAATTCCTTGTTCTTACCGTCATCTTCTGGTTCACGGTAAAATTCATCGACCCGCTGAATACCGGATAAAGATTGCTGAATATTTTGAAGCTCCATTCCAAGATTTTCAATGGGTCTAAATAAGTCAGAGATTAACTCGATCGAGGCGGCAACCATCCCTAACGATATGCCCAAATAATTCAGTTGTTTAGAGGAGAGGATGACGATTGTCGCGATGACAAGCGCACGAATAAGCAGGATAATGGGGGAATATACAGAGTCATAAAAATTGACTTTCTCCACTGTTTTATAATTATCCAGCAAAACCGTTGTATAATTCTTTTCCATATAGTCTTCTTTATTGAAGGATTTGATCATTTGAATGTTATTTAAGCTTTCGGAAATATGGTTGTTGACTTTGCCAACTAAGATGCGGTTCCTAATTTGAGCCTTGAGCATTCTTTTTTGAAAAGTTCGAGTAATCGCATAAATAAGGGGGAGTAACAGAAACGTAATTAGGCCAAGCTTAGTGCTGAACATCCCAATCGAGATGACGATACCCACAATTTTGAAGCAGTCAATGATCAGTCCAACGATACCGTTTGTGAACATGGAGTTAATGGTGTCGACGTCGTTAGTAAAACGCGAGACAACGATGCCCGATTCATTGGAGGAAAAGAAAAGAGAATTCACTTTTTCAAGCTTTTCCATCATTCCACTTCGGATTTCTTTGGTGATTTTTTGACCGACGATGGTCAGTCCAGCATCTCTAATCGAACCAAAGACACCCACAAGGAAGAGTACTCCCAGGTAAGCTAGGGCGGAAATAAGGAGTTTGTCACTGTTTTTCGGGACCAGGTTATAATCGATAATATGCTTTAGAATCTGAGGAGGAATTAAACTTACAATAACTACGCCACAAATTGTAAAAATCAATAGAATATCAATTTGTGGGCTTTTCTTGAGGACGTTAAGAATTGATTTTTTGACTAAACTAGGGCTCAACGTTCTCACCTCCTTCAGTACATTGTAAATTAAAGATGGTTGCGTAAAGTGAAGAGCATTCCATTAGTTCTTGATGAGTACCATAATCAACAGCTTTATCCTCATGAAGTAGCACAATCTGGTTGATTCTATTGAAAATAGCTAAGCGGTGTGAGATAAGGATGATTAAACTCTGCTGATAATGGGCTTTTAAATTCTCAATAATTTTTTCTTCGGTCTTCATATCAACTGCGGAAAAAGGATCATCTAAAATGATGATTTTGTTTTTATTCAACAGCGTCCGGGCGAGGGCAATTCGGGATTGCTGTCCTCCGCTTAATCGAATTCCACCGTTACCAACTAAGGTATTTTCTCCGTCAATCATTGTAGCTAAATCAGTATCAAAACAGACATCCTTTAAAACAGGCATGATGTCCTGGTCTTTGCCTAGAGTAATATTGTTATATACGGTATCCGAAAGTAATTGCGGCTTATGGCCGAGGTAGGAAATCATCTGACTGCGCTCGTATTCAGAGTAAGCCTTCAGCTCCTTATCATCAATTTTGATGCTGCCAAGATAGGGATATAAGCCCAGTAAAGAAAGCCCGAGGGTAGATTTGCCTGAAGCGATAGAACCGGTTACACCGATGATTTCATCTTGTTTCCCTTCAAAAGAGATGTTTTTAAGGAGGGTCTCTTTACTGCTGGGATAAGAAAAGCTGAGATTCTTGATGGAAAGGAGGGTGCTATTGTAATCAATGTTTGATGAGGTATCTTTACGCTTGTATTCTGTGAGATAGGGCGTAATCCGTTGCCAAGATATCTGTGACTTTTGCACAGAATTAAAGAGTTTAGCAGCTCTGCCTGTCTTTGTGGATAGGGCCGTGAACATCGTGAGGTAGGTCGAAAAAACGCCAACCGTCCAATCTCCATTAATTACTTTTGTTCCACCAAGGTAAATGACCATAACGATCCCCAACAGGCCGATTACTTTGTAGAGGGGCATCATCGAACTTTCCAAAAGATTGGCTTTAATGGCCTTGTTTTGTAGATCTTCTAAATCCGTGATATATTTTGCTCTGTTTTGCGCTTCCATGCCGGTGACGCGATAGACAAGGGCGTTTTCAAGGACATCATAGGTTATATCTGCAACTTGACTGCTTTTCCTACGAAATTCAATTGAATATTTATAAATCAGAGTTTTTAATTTCTCGGCCAGAAGCATAGCAACAGGAATAAAGAGGCTGGAGAGCAGCGTAATTTTTACATCGTAAAACATCATCGATATGAGATAGGCGGACATGAGTACACCGGTATCGAAGATCTCGGTGGTCAATTTCCGCATTCCCTCAACACATAGATCGACATCTGAAATGACTCGGGTCATTAAGTTACCGATGTTTTCATTGTTCAGCTCGGCAGTGCTTTTATTCATTATATTGTTATAGATCATGAGTCGCATGGTTGCACTTGTACTGTTAGCGAAGCGCCTTATGTAAAAACGCTTAAAGTAGCGCATAAGTTGAATCATGGCAATGATAGCAACAAAAGTGACGGCCAGCTTAATGACAGCGGATAAATTATCTCCACGGACCAGAGCATCAATCATCTTACCTTGATAAATAGGGCCTAGGATGGTGGCGCTATTAAAGGAAAGGCCAAAGATGATGATACAGGCGACAACGAACTTCTCCTTTTTCCAATAATTTATGATTCGATCCGGATGTTCCATGGGGTCAATTTTCAATTTAGCCATCAGCGCTCACCTTCTTTCTTCTGATTTCTAGCATAATAGATAAGTGGTGTCAATTTCCAGAGAAAAATTTTTAAATTAATGTTGAAAATCAATTTGTGTTATGATATTATATGCAAGTGTCACGGGACAACTGAGACATGCCGATGTAGCTCAATTGGTAGAGCAGCTGATTTGTAATCAGCAGGTTACAGGTTCGAGTCCTGCCATCGGCTCCATATGAATCTTACGCCCGCAAGCGATTGCGGGTTTTTATTTTTACAGGGTTGCATAAAAATGAAACAATTGTTAACCCGAACGCAAAGGACTTGAAGGATATGTAATCTTCGATTATTTCAACATTTAATCTGAACAGAGGACTTAAAGAGCCCTCTCCGGAAACGGAGAGGGCTCTTTGCGTTTAAGAAAATATCGCTTGGTACATTTTCGATTAGTAATTATAAGCTTTAAACCAAACTCCGCCAGTTCCGTCGTAGCTGCGTCCATATGCCAGCGTGGGTGACGTATCACCTACACGCACTTGAAAGGCTACCCACCCTTCACTAGTTGCGCCTTTATAGAGGTTTGCGTCAAGTGCTGGATCAGGGTCAACTACACTTGCGTAGTCATATTCTAATCCATCTGAAGATATAAGATTGAAGTTAAATCCACTAACACTAAGTGCTTTGTCGTTTGCAATGTCTACTAAATTGAAATTTATTTTGGCTAAAATATATTCATAGCCATCCTTGGGGGCATCATTGAACATATTGGCTTCCTTAATCATTGCCCAAGCATCAGCGCCTCTTATAATTTGCTTAACGGCAATTTGTGCAGTGTAATCATCAAAATAATCCTTTACGATTACCGTTTTAGTTGTATTTAGTGGAGCTGGATTAAGCCTGGAGTTTCCGAGTGAATTATCTGCAGGGACAGCGTTGTAAGCCACCCTAGCAAGCACATTCTCAGAGACTACTGTGTTACCGCCAAGAGCGGTTACAATAGCATTACTGGCTAGTTTTGCATAAACATCGGGAGCAGCCGCAGAATCAACAGCATCACACAGAACAATAGGAGCACCTGATTTAGCGGCAAGAGATGATGCAACGAGAGAGTCCACCAGGTGAGCATCAGTGCCATTGGCAACGTAGACTTTATCATAGTTATAACCAAAAGCATTAAGAACAGCCTTATTCGTTGCAAAACGATCTGCTCCGTAATAGCGAGTTGATCCTGCAATGTCGGCCACAAGGGTAGGCCCGCCAATTACGTTAACACTGGCTCCCAAGTAGGCAGCTTCAGAAGCAGGAAGGCTTCCGTCTGGATTAGCCACTAAAATCGAGTAGTTGTTGGCTGCAGCATAGGAAGCTACCGATAAGGCGTCGGCTAGTGCTCCGTAACCTACTACAAAGGATCCCGCAGGGTTGACAAGTTTGGACGCAATAACTGCTGCTGTAGCTGTACGATCTTCACCCTTGAGTGCTATAGCGGTTATGCCACTCATTTTCAGTTGATCTACGACTGTTTGATTGATTGCACCTACTACAAAAACTTTCGTCACGCCTAATCTTTGGAGCTCGGCTTTAGTAGTCGCATTCAGTGTGTCTTTTTCCGTCAATAAAATTGGCGATATCTTTCCAGCCAGTGGCGCTGCTGCCAATGCGTCAACCAAATTAGCGTCTGCCGATGGTGCCAAAATTGCAGTGTCTGTGGTTGTCCAACCTGTGCTTGAAACAGAAACGGCGGTTCCAACTCTGTCCGTACCGAAAAGTCGTGCAGTAGTTACCCCGTTATCCGCGAAGGCATTTAAGGGAACCATAGCCGAGACCATGCCAGCTATCATAAAACTAGCTAAGGCTTTTTTTAATGTGAAGATCTTCATAATTCGGCGCCTCTCTTTCTCAAATTAGTTAAATTGCTCCAGGGTAGTCCACCTTCTTTTTACTGTTGTTAATATACCTGATAAATTCAATCAATCCAATCTGAATTATATGGATGCTTATCCAACTCTTTTCTTAGTTACCGATGATTTACACTCTTTACGTATTTTCAGGTGTAGATTAGTTTACAGACTTTTTAAACGACTGCGAGTTACATCATTAACCCTGCCAATAACCCACTTATTATTCCGACGACCATGACAGAGCCGGTTACTAAGGTCAAGACTTTTAACGGGAAAACTCTTTTAACTATAACCAACGAAGGAATACTTACTGCGGGTAAAGTCATCATTAAGGCAACGCCCGGACCTACTCCGAGACCAAAGGACATCAGAGTTTGGACAATGGGAATTTCTGCGGCCGTTGGAATAATAAAAAGAGTTCCTGTTATCGCCAATCCGATAATTACCAAAAGACTATTTCCCCATTCAGGGCTAATGACCGGAAAGAGCCAAGCTCTAACAGCTCCCAGAACAAAGACAGCGACTAAATAAGCTGGAATAGTATCCAGAACTAGGGGCCATAAAGACTTGATCCAACGCACAAAGAAGTTTTCTGCATCGATTTCCTCTGATCCTCCTAGATCCAATGGACTGATATTTGAAAGTTCTTTTTCGTTTACCATTTTATTGGTCCAATAACTTACCCCTAATACGAGGATGAGCCCCGCAATAATCCGTATGAGGGCAAATTTCCAAGATAAGACAAAGCCCATGAAAATAATTGTGGCAGGATTTAATACTGGGTTACCAAGCCAATAGGCCATTGTGGACCCGGCTGAAGCAGAGCGTTTACGGAGCCCAACGGCAACTGGCGCAGCACAACACGTGCACATCATGGACGGAATAGCTGCCATGCCGGCTAAAGCTGTACTTTTGAAATTCTCTTGACCAAAGAAGCGATTGACCCAAGTGCGTGGGATAAGGACTTGAACTAAAGAACCCAGAAGGAGGCCTAAGATAACAGCTTTCCAAACTGATCTAAAATAGCTAGTCGTATACTCGACCGCTGCTCCCCAGGATGGGCTTGGTGCGACGGCCGCTTTTCCAGTAATAATTGATTCCCCAATCGAGTGTTTGTTAGCAGCTAAAAAAGCTTTAGCGTAATAGGGATTCCATTTAATGTAGAACAGTCCAATGATTGCGACTAATAAAAAAAACAATGCTCCAAAAATTACTTTGCGACGATTTAGATCTTTGCGTGCTCTTGAACTGTTTACTAAGTTTTCTTTTATGGATTGAATTGAATTTTCGTGTGACATAAATAAAATTTCACTCCTTCTATAAATAAATAGTAATATATTGTATAAGAATTTTATTATATATGTTGATATAAGTATATAGCAACAAAATATTTGAAGCCTATCTGTTTTTTAGGGAGTACAAAAGAAAATTAAAGGATTTATTATTAAATTGGAGAATTATACCTTAACAGAGTAATTATGGAGTGGGATGTTCTCGACTTTGAACGTCTGATCCACAAAAGTATAGAGGGACAGTTAATCATAGCTCTAAAACTCTCAAGACTTATTTAGGGCATATTCGTCGTTTCCTTATATACAACCAGAAAGAGATAAACGACCCAAGAAGGAACATAAGCTGCCAGAGGTACTCAGTCAGAAGGAAGCTAACTTAATACTTAATACTTAATACTTAATACTGTACAAAATACTAAGTACAGAACGATCTTGTAATTAACTTATTCATCGGGTCTAAGGGTAAGTGAGGTTGTTAATCTCAGGCATTTTTTTGCCACACATTTACTGGAGGCAGGAACAGATTTAAGATATATCCAAGAACTTTTAGGACATAGGAGTTCAAAAACAACGGAAATCTATAAGGTTTAGTGGTAACTTCAATGCAATTTTGCAAACCGAGGAAATCTATTATCGAGGCACGTTAGTTGGAACACAAGTATCTGCTGGCTATTTGAGAGTATAAGAACGTGCGAACGACATATAACAGAGGGTTCACGACATCGGGTAAGCGCTTCTCATGGGAAAGCCCGACGTCGTGAACCCTCAAAACGTTATATGCAATGCCACAAAATGGCCGCGCGTCCATGCGCGGATTATGGAGAAAAGATTGGTGGTATTTCGTATTCATAGGAAAACGTTCAGGAAAATTCTTCAAGATTTAGGAGGAATGGAATGAGAACCATAGTAATAAAAGAATGTGAAAAAATTATTACAAATTCAAATGTTTATACATTTGATTTAACGCAAACAGTTGTTAATAATTGCACGGGCTGCTGGTCTTGTTGGTGGAAAACACCGGGTAGATGCATCCAAAAAGATTTAGATGAATTTTATCATCAGTATATAACAGCAGATAAAGCTATCTACTTTTCAAAGGTTACAAAGGGATTTGTCAGTGGTAATTTAAAAACTCTTTTTGATAGAATGTTACCTCTCTATCTGCCATATACCACATATAAGACAGGTGAATCCATGCACGTCCCGAGATATGAAAAATATCCTGATATAGAATTTTACTATGATGGCGAATTTAAAACTGCTGTCGGTCGTCAGATTTTTGTAGATTATATTAACCGTGTATTTTATCAGTTTTATTCGAAGAACATCACCGTAAAGCCAATTGAGGAATTTTATGCTGACAGAGGTGACAACGCATGAACACAATAATTCTAATCGGCTCACCTAAAGGGAACTTTAAAAATAGTAATTCCCGAATTTTTGCGGATGAGTTTGTAAGAAACATGAAAAACCCCTGCGAGATAAAATGTATCGCCAGGGAAGATCATAAAGAGCTTGCGCGGTATGTTACAGGTTTTGATACGATAATTATGATATTACCACTTTATATTCATGCTATGCCGGGAATTGTCATGAAGTTCATTGAATGCTTGGAGCCAGCCGTTTCTGAAGGTAAATACATAGGTTTTATTGTTCAAGCAGGATTTATAGAAACTGCACAGCACAAGTTTGTTGAGCCGTATTTTGCAGATTTGGCAAAGCAACTGAATTATAGCTATTTGGGCACGGTTTCCAAAGGTGAGGCTGCAGGTATCTATATGTATCCAAGAATGTTTAAAAAAGTACTCCGATTGCTAAATGATTTAGGTTCAGCATATGAAAAGACTCATGCTTTTGATTCGGACATCGTCAAGAAGCTAGGCAAGCCATATGAACTATCAAATTTTCAGTTGAGTATCTTGAAATTAGTTAAAAAGGTAGGATTAGATAATTTGGGTTGGCATAAAGTATTGAGGTCAAATAACGCTTTTGAAAATAGATTAGACAAACCATTTTTATAATATTGAATGATACGATATTGTTAAAAAAACGAGCATACTATTTATTTTTTCGTTTCGTATCATTCTTATGATGCCTAATTTAACAAGCGGAGGGCTTAAGGGGCCGCGTGTTCATGCGCGGATTACGTTTATAGCGCACTCGTAGGATAATGTGCAATTAATAAAATGCGTAGGACAAAAGAGAGACAAAGAGGAGACTAAAATAGAAAGTATTATTTACTGGTTCCCTTTTTGGGTTGTATTTATTATCTACTATAAGGTTTTTAGAATAGCTGATGATGTTAGGGAGATTAAGAAGATATTAAAAGAACAGAATATAAACGAACGGAATGAATAGTTAACCGAGAATTCTTGCTAATTAATTAAAGGATTATTCTTGGATTCCACTATCAACACCCTAAACGTATTGCACATTCTACTTATACAATAATGAAAGATTAAAATTTTTTGTATAATGTTCAGATAAACAGAAGTTGATAAGTGAGGGATAAAAGATGAATTTTGGTGGATGGTCAACTGGAAGTGTTATAACTTTGGTTATTTGCATTACGATAGCCATTGGTTGCAGTGCTGTAAGCATTAAAAAGAAAAAGAGATAAATTTATTATACAATCTTCTTGTAATGTGAAACAAATCACAAGAATGGCTCAAGGGGCCGCCGTCCATGGCGGCCTCTGGATCTGGGGGCGTACGGCATCGGATAAACAGCGTATTACCGACATTGCCTTTGTCATGGCATTTGCAGTTTGGGGTAACAATTTAGAGTAGCAAATGCCGCGCTAATCCCTATCGGACCGGAAACATCGGTAATACACGGGACGTTATATGACATGTCCATATTGAGTAGTTCTTTTGAGAATTTGGATTATTGCATGCGATGATGCAAGCAGGGGGTATCGCCAATGAAAACAATCTATCTAAAAAACGGAGACACGGTGCAATTAAGAGAGGCTGTAAAAGAGGACGCTACCGAGCTAGTTGCCTACTTACAAAAGATTGGTGGAGAATCGGATTTCCTAACTTTCGGATCTGGTGAATTTTCAGTATCGGTAAGTGATGAGGAAGCTATACTCGTAGAAAGCAGCACTACCGGAAACAAGATTATGTTACTTTCCCTAGTTGAGAACAAGGTAATCGGTTGTTTACATTTCGAAGGTGGAGCTAGGCCTCGGGTACAGCATACGGGCGAGTTCGGAGTTTCAGTCCTCAAAGATTACTGGGATAAGGGAATTGGAACAGAAATGGTGCAGGAATTAATTCAATGGGCTAAAGCATCTAAAATTATTCGCAAACTTAACCTTCGAGTTAGAAGTGATAATGCTCGAGCTATTCGTATATACGAGAGACTTGGATTCATTCGAGAGGGGTTAATTACAAGAGAGTTCTTCATCTCAGGAGAGTTCTATGATTTTATCTACATGGGTCAAAACGTAGACTAAAGAATCATTGAAGAAGTAGGGGCGTAATGGGTTAGGGTGGTCCTTTGAGGTAATGGACACATCATATAACACAGAATTTCCATAACTTTGCCAAGATGAAGAGAACAGGACGCTACGGAAATTCCTAAACGTTATATGACATATGGTGCAAAGGCCGCGCCGTCCTTGGCGCGGGTGAAAATTCTAGGGTATTACTTCGTATAAGTTTCTCATGGTGAAGCAATCCTTTTGTATTCAATTCAATCTAAAGGGAGGATAATAAGAATGAATCAAAAAATCGTTCAATTGCAATCTCATTGGAGGGTAACTTTAGATAATAAATGGATTGAGCAAAATAGTAATATTTTATCTGTTATTCTTCCAGGAGAAAATTATACAAATGAAAAACCGCTAATGTATTACTCGCGCAAAATAGCATTAGAGCTTGGATTAGACGTACTTAGTGTTGATTATGGTTTTCAAATTTCACATGAAGATTTTGAAGCTAATACAGGAATTGACATTATAGTTAAGGAATCAGAACAAATACTAAAAGAATGTTTGAATAAAAACTATAAAAAGATAATTTTTATTGGTAAAAGTTTGGGAACTATTATTCAAAGTAAGTTATCCAAAGAATTCGTTGACTATAAACAAGTTCATGCTTATTTAACACCAGTAGATGAAACATTTAGAACTATGATGAATTATCCATGTTTGATAATAACAGGTACTGAAGACTCAAAAATGAATAATTTAACTATGAGTGCGTTAAAGAACAGCAAGAATATTGAATTAGTTAAAGTAGATGGCGGAAATCATCGCCTTGAATGTTCAGATTCATTGAAAAGTATTGAAATGCTGAGTACGGCAATGGGAATATTGAAGAAATTTATGATTAAACATTCAACGATTTAAAATTAAATATCTACCAAATGCTTGTATTTTATGGCTTAGTGGTTTGATGGGAGATTTAAGGCAGCGCCGTCCATGGCGCTGTCTGAGTCACGGGGCACGATACGTCGTATAACAACACGTTCCCGCCACTTAGAAGAGATGAATACGGTTAGGGCGCAGCGGGAACCTGCGGGACGTTGGACGACATCGTGTTATCAGAGAATGAACTTCGTAATGGTATAGGAAGGAGCGAGAATCATATGCAAATTCCAGTTGAGAGATGGTATGACGCTATTTTTCAGCGTCGATCTAGGCGTCAGTTTAACAATAAACCTGTAGCTCCTGAGGTCTTAACCCAGCTCATTGATATTTCAAAACTACTAAATAAGAAGATTTCCGGTGCTAAGGTGGAAATAGTTAATCACAGTCCAGACGACGTGTTTAAAGGTGCTATCGGTTCTTACGGAAAAATAAAAGATGCACCGGCATATGTTGCTTTCATTGGCAACATCCAAGATTCATATGTTCAAGAAAAGGTTGGCTACATTGGAGAGTGCTTCATTTTAGAGGCTACTTCAATGGGTTTAGCAACCTGTTGGGTTGGGGGCCTTTTTAGGCCTGATGAAGTAAAGCGGCAGATTACCATTACCCAGAATGAGCGAGTATTGGCTGTTTCTCCACTAGGTTATGCTCCAGAACAATACAGTTTACAAGAAAAGCTTATGTCCAGTTTTGCATCTGGACATAAGCGAAAAGATATGGAAGTAATATGTCCCCAAGGGTTCAAAACAGATTGGCCTGCCTGGGTAAAATCGGCTTTAGTGGTAGGTCGATTGGCACCTTCAGCAGTAAATAGACAACCATGGCGATTTTCGGTTGATACCGATGCTATTAAGATTTCTGTCGACAATCTTAAAGATTCGCACCACATTTCAAAACGCTTAGATTGTGGAATAGCGATGATACACATTGAGATAGGGGCTAGTCATGAAGGGATTAGAGGACAATGGGAATATCTCGATCAATCGGATGTTGCTATCTTCAAGGTCCAAAAGAAAATTTAGCAAGTCTCTGGGGAACACGACATCGTCTAACATGGTATTTGCAACACTAGCAGAGACGCAAGCGGTTGGGACGCGTCGCAAACACTCGAAACGTTAGGTGAAATCCGGCTGGGGGAGGATTTTAGGTGTTTGAGATATTACGAGAGGATATTAAGGATTTTCTAAGGCTACAGCTAATTATTGGAACAGTTCCTTTTCGTACCCATCAGGTGAGTTATGAGGACGGGTATACCAGGTATTTGATTTCTTACGAAGGATTAGAATCGGACGATATTTGGGCTTATCTTTTAGTCCCAAAAGGACAAGGGCCTTTTCCGGCAGTCTTGGTTCACCATCAGCATAACGGTGAAAGAAACATCGGTAAGAGCGAAGTTTGTGGTATTGTTGGAGATCCATTTCAAGCCTTTGGTCCAACTTTGGCTAGGGAAGGGATTATTGTTCTAGCTCCAGATTCTATATGCTTCGAGGACCGTCGAAAAAATAAAAATGGGATTCAGACTGATGAGGGAGATTGGTTACAGCATTATAATGAAATGAGCTATCGATTGGTACAAGGGGATACCTTAATGAGAAAGGTAATATCCGATGCAAGTTTAGCAGTATCTATCCTTTGTAATCACCCACTCGTAGAGGATAAGAAAATAGGGGTGCTTGGTCACTCTTATGGCGGTAACACAGTTCTTTTCCAAGCAGCTATGGACCCACGGATTCAGTTTGCTTGTTCAAATGGTGCAGCATGTACTTATAAGAATAAAATTAGGCATCAGACGGGGTTTGAAATGGCTCAAATAATACCTGGTTTTGCTGAACGGTTTGATATTGAGGATTTAGTGAAGTGTATTTTCCCAAGAAAGATTTTGTTGGTGTCTGCCACAGAAGACAAGTATTCAAAGAACGCAGATGCAATAGAAAAAACTATAATAGAAACATGCAATAAATTTAAAATTGGCAATTGGGTTGAACATTTTAGATATGTAGGTGGACATCCACTTACTCAAGAGAGATTTACAGACGTTGTTTCTTGGATTAAATCGTATGCAAAGGGGAACGCGGACTTCACCTAACACAGAATTCCCGCAACTTAGTGGATGATGCATGTGGTTGAGACGCTGTGGGAATTCTCTGAACGTTATGTGACATTGCTAGGTCTTATATTAAGGAGGATGATTTATGGTGGCATTAGGTGCTTTCCTGGGAATTATTCAGATGATTTGGGCCTTGTTATTAATTCCAACCCATCTTGCACTAACGGTAATTGTATATAGAGATGCAAAGAGATTATCACAAACAGCGTTAGGATTGTCACCTTTTCTATGGCTTGGAATTACATTTTCTTTACCTATAATTGGGATGCTTATTTACTGGATTATGAATTATTCATCACTGTCAAGGGACTCCCTTTATAAATTGTAGTAACTTAGCTTGGGGAAACTATTCTATCAAATTATTATTTGGACAATTTGTTACTTTACATTTTGAGAGCTGTCTACAAAACTATTCATTAGCGGTTGTCAAAGCTTTGTAATTCGCGACATCACATAACAAAACATTCCCGCAATTTAGCCATGAAGAATGTGGGAAGGCGCTGCGGGAATCCGAAACGTTAGATGACAGACCATGCGAAAAGCGCCATCCATGGCGTTGAAAAAGAGAAGAAAATGCATTCACGAGGAGAATGTGTATGTTGACTATTCGTGTTTCACAATTAAGTGATATTAAAGGGTGTTTAGAGTGTCTTAAGGATTCATTATTGGCAGATAATTATTTCCAAGATACAGGCAAAGTTGCAAATGGAATTATGAATGCAATAGAAAAAGGTGAGGTCTATGTTGCATCAAATGGAGAAGAAATCATTGGAGTAATGAGTATTGATTATAATGGCATGTTTGGAGAATTTCCGATTTTAAGATTGATTTCAGTTAAAAGGACACATAGGAGTAAAGGAATTGGAAGTTTAATGCTTGAGTATTTTGAAAAAGCAGGTTTTAGTAAGAGTATGAAAATATTTTTGTGTGTAAGTGATTTTAATACAAGAGCAAAATTATTTTATTTGAAAAAAGACTTTATGGAAATTGGTAAGATCCAGAATTTATATAAAGAAGGAATAACTGAATTTATAATGATGAAGGAGAAAAATCAAGAGTAATTTGACTACCATAATATTAAAAAGATAGGAATAGTTTTAGTGAATTTGAAGATGTTTGTTATAGGGCCTCCCATCCATGGTCGGCTCTGAGTTGCGGGGCATGGTCCGTCGTCTAACAGTGAATTCCCAAAATTTGAGAGGATATAAATGTAGTAACCAGACTTCGGGAATTCACGGGACGTTATACGAAACTACTAGGTCAATATTTTATAGGAGAGAGGGTGTATTTGGATGAAAAAGATTGGGATGATCGGTGGATTCGGTCCAGAGTCTACAATTGATTATTATCGCATTATGATTGAGCAGTATCGCTTATTGCAAGGTGATGAAAGTCTTCCCGAGATTTTCATTTATAGCATGGATATTTATAACCTACTTAATATGGTTGGAGAAGAACGATGGGATGACTTAATAGAGTACCTTTTAAAGGGCATTGATACTCTTTATAGAGCTGGTGCTGATTTCGGAATCATTTCAGCAAATACACCACATATTGTGTTTAATAAATTAAAATGCCTGTCACCTATACCTCTTGTAAGCATAATTGAAGAAACAAGTAAGAAAGCCAAAGAAATTGGATTACATAAGGTTGGGTTGCTGGGAACAAGTTTTACGATGAGATCAAGCTTCTATCAAGACGTATTTTCTAACGATAATATCTCCGTCGTTGTGCCTCGAGAGAAGGAACAAGACTATATCCAACATAAATTAATGACAGAGATAGAATTAGGAGAGTTTCATGAAGCAACACGTAAAGGGTTGCTTACGATTGTAAAGAGAATGATCGATGAGGAATCAATCCAGGGATTGGTTCTTGGATGTACAGAATTACCATTGATTTTAACTAAAGACGCGTTTGGCATTCCGTTTCTTAATACCACGAAGATACATGTAGATAGTGCCATTAGGTATTGTTTGTCGTAATCAAATGTAAAAATAATGTTTTGCCGTAGCTTCGTATTACAACACATTCCCGATACTTTGACAATATGCAAGTGGGTTGAGGCGCGTCGGGAATCCAAAACGTTATCCGAAACCGTACGCAAAGGCCGCGCGTCCATGCGCGGATTACGGAATTGGTTTAGTCTAGTGCGCGCTCGAAAGATAATGTGAAATAACCAAGATGTTTCGGTATAGAATTACATTTGCGAACCTATTTCGTAAATAATACCTATATCGGAATTATTATGCAGTCCGGTAATCCTGAGACTTTAGACGACATAGTTTTTTTCAGATAGGCGAGAGATCAAGGTGGAGGTGATAATCGGATGAGGCGTGTGCGATACCAGGTCGCATGTAGCCTGGATGGCTACATCGCGGGACCAAACGATGATTTTGATTGGATTATGCCAGAGCCCTCGTTCAACTTTGAGGCGCTGTATGCGCAATTCGACACGTTGCTGATGGGGCGACGCACGTACGAAATCGTACGCGCAATGGGCGAGAGCCTTCGCGGAAAGCAAGTGATTGTCGCCTCGCGGTCGCTTCGGCCAGTGGATTATCCTGATGTCGAGATCGTGAGCGAGGGCCTTGAAGCACGAGTTCGAGAGCTTCGTGCGCAATCTGGTCGAGATATATGGCTCTACGGCGGAGGGAATCTCTTCTCCCAGCTTCTCGCCTGGAATTTGGTTGATACGGTCGAACCGGCGATCATACCGATCCTTCTGGGAGGTGGGGTGCAGTTGCTCTCCCCGCACGGGGTACGTCGGCGTTTGGCGCTCGTCGGGCACCGCGCCTATCCCAGTGGGATGCTTCTCCTCGAATACGAGGTGCAACAGGCTGCGGAAGGCACGAATGAATTTCTTGGAGGTAAATCCAATGGAGCTGAGTAAGTCTACACTTCATGGAGACATATATGATGATACTTGGGAACTTAAATCATAGTAATGTTGTGACGGGTCAAAAGGACTTAATAGGAGAACAAATTAAGTCCTTTATGGATACAATAAATCCCAGATGGAATTGGGGCTGATTTTCAAAAGTAATTGCTACTACGCATTTTTCTTATGTAGCTTACTTAAATGATACGGAGGTCTCAAGGGGCCGCCGTCCATGGCGGCCTCTGAATTTGGGGGCGTACGACATATTTTCATACTTGTGGATATAACGAACAACAGATTAATTATGATCCACATTGGAGGATAGTTAGAATGAAATATACTTGCACGTTAATTGCAGTAAGAAATATAGAGAAAGCAATGCAGTTTTATCACGACGTTTTAGGGTTAGAGGTTGTAGCTGATTTTGGCGCAAATGTTACTTTAACAGGCGGTATCGCATTGCAGACTATTGATACTTGGAAAGATTTTATTCATAAACAGGATGAAGAAATTGTTTTCAAGAACAATGTATGTGAGTTGTATTTTGAAGAAGATGACATAGAGAGCTTTGCCGAAAAATTAAAAAATATAAAAAGTATCGAATATGTTCATCCACTCTTTGAACATTCGTGGGGCCAGCGGGTAGTTCGTTTCTATGATTTGGATAAGCACGTTATTGAAGTTGGTGAAAACACGATTATGGTTGTTAAGAGATTCATAAATACCGGACTTTCGATAGAAGAAACGGCCATCCGTATGGATGTATCAGTCGATTATGTGAGGTCGTGCTTAGCATAAAAAAGCATAATGCCTAGATGTGGAGGTCTCAAGGGGCCGCCGTCCTTGGCGGCCTCTGAACAAGAAGTGCGGCACTGCATATAACACGAGGATTCCCGCGACGGTGCGGTTAAGTAAACTTTTGGGGTATGCCGCACCACATGTCCTTTGTCACAAGACTTGCAATTGAGAGTTGAATAGAGAGTAGCAAGTCTTACGCCAGCCCTGGTGGGACGGACACGTCGGGAATCCCGGGGACGTTATGCAACATGCTTAACTTAGGGATTTGTTAGAAACGGAGGGACTGCCATGAAGGAATTATTCTTAGTTGAGCCGCAAGAACGGTATAGAGAAGGATTCGAGAAGATGGTTAATGAGTATAGAGTACATGGTGAAAAAGAATATTTTGAGATGTATGAGGAAGCTTTAAGCGATTTTAAAAGATATGTATTGAAATTGCATGATAATGCTAAGGAGATTGGCTTGATTGATGGGTGGGTACCCTCATACACATACTGGTTAAAAAATATAGAAGATAAAATATTAGGAGTTGTAAGAATACGTACATCATTAAATAACGAATTTGTTAGAAAATTTGCTGGACATATAGGCTATGATATTGCCCCCTTATCAAGGAGAAAAGGTTATGGAAATGCGCTATTAAAGCTTGCACTTCAAAAGGCGGCAATGCTTGATTTAGATAGAGTCTTAATAACGTGTGATGCTGACAATATAGGGTCCAAAAGAATTATCGAAAGTAGTGGAGGAATATTTGAATCGGAAGTATTTAAAGAAGAAAAAGACAAGCAACTAAGAAGGTATTGGATAACCTTATGATTTTAGCTTTTCGCGCAATATTAATGAATAAATTGCAGAAGTAGAAGTAGAAGTACATATTGGATGTTAGTACGTCGCATAACAGCGTTTTCCTGTAACTTTGTCAATATGCAAGTTGTAGGGACGCTACAGGAAAACGCAGGACGTTATCTGAAATGACTGGGTCGAAAAATTTTCAAAGGTTAGGTGGAGAGTGAATTACGATCCAGTTTTCTAAAAAGGTAGGTCTCTCAAATGAAAAAGTAAGATAAATGATCAGATGTAAGATGAATTCTTTTATTAAGATACCAGCATAAAGCTTAGGTGAGACTGCTGAAAGGAAAGCTAATAGAATAATATTTAATATAGTCGGAGTACATGGGAGGAGAAGAACGATGAAAGTGACATTGATTCACCCGCCTAGCGGTTCCAAACATATGGATACGATATATATGCATGAGCCTTTAGCGTTAGAGTATTTAGGAGCTGGACTAAAATTGGACAACCATAAGGTTTCAATTATAGATGCTCGTTTAGAACAAGATTATGAGGCAGTATTGAGGTCTGACAAGCCTCAAATTGTTGGCCTAACTGGGTTTACAAATCAACTTTCAATTGTTAAGGAAATGGCTACTAGGATTAAAGGCATTGATCCTAGTATATTTATCATAGTCGGGGGACATCACGCTACAGTAAAACCAGAAGATTTTAATGTTAAGGATATTGATTTAGTTGTTCGTGGAGAAGGGGTTACGGCTTTAAGTGAAATATTACAATGCATTGAGTCTAATAAACCGTTTGATAGTATATTGGGGTTGGGTATTCCTGGTTCCGACATGTATCTAACACCTTCGAGGCCACATCCAAATTTAGATAATTTACCTATACCCGACCGCTCATTGACAATTAAATACAGAAAGAATTATTTTGAGGAATGGATGAAGCCTCTAGCATCCATTCGAACTTCTCTAGGCTGTACTAATCGTTGTACCTACTGTGCCTTGTGGGCACTAACCGGTGGAAAATACTTGGTCCGTAAACCAGAATCAATAATAGAGGAACTACAATCTATCGAAGAGCCTAACGTTTTCTTCTGTGATGATGAATCAATGTGTGATTGGCAACGGATGGATAAACTGGCCGATCTAATTATCGAGAGTGGTATAAAAAAAATATTATCTTTATGCAAGAGTTGATACGATCTTAAAACATCCGAACCTTTTAGCTAAATGGAAAGATATCGGCCTCACGCAGGTATTTATTGGATTCGAAAGTTTTACCAATAAGCATTTAAACGAATTGAAGAAAAACATAACAATAGAGCAACAATATAAGGCAGCAAAAATCCTCCATGATCTTAAAATTGGCATTACGGGGTCTTTCATGGTTGATCCGTCATATACCAGAGAGGACTTCGATGGGCTTATATCTCATATTCGCAGTTTGAAAGTGGATGTAGTTATATGTTCGATCTTGACACCGTTACCAGGAACGCAATTATACGAGAGTAAAAAGGCTCAGCTAATAACCGATAAGCCGGAAACATATGATTTTCTTCACACAGTTTTGCCCACAACATTACCCCTTAAACAATTTTATTCAGAATTTGCCCGACTGTATATAAAAGCGACGCCGCTATTATCTTCCTTAAAGTATATACAAAAATACGAAAAAGGGAGCAAATTGCGGATAGGGTTAGATTCTATGAAAACTATTAAGATTATTAAAGATAATTATCGTTCATATTAAATTTTTATATTCTGATTTAATTTGGCAAAGCTTAATAATTTTCAGATAAAATTCATAAAGACTTTTGGGGTTGTGAATGCTTATATTTGCCGCCGCTTCAGATAACAAGGCATTCCCGACACTTAGAGGATGATGCATGCGGTTAAGACGCGTCGGGAATCCCAGAACGTTATATGAAACCGTACGCAATTTGAAGCTTTCTCACGGGGGAACTTCTGAGGAACAACTTCGTAGTATTAGTGGTGAAAGCTTTATGTAAGAATGCCTAGAATCTGGAGGAGGGAATAAATGATGAAAACCTTGGTAATCTACAAGTCGAAAACAGGTTTTACTAAGAAATACGCGGAATGGATTTCAGAGGAGTTGTCAGCCGATATTTTTCCTGCTTCGAAAGTTTCTGCTAATATGCTATCAGCCTATGACTGTGTGATTTATGGTGGCGGTTTGTATGTAGTGGGTATCAATGGAGTAAAGTTGGTAACGCAAAACATAGACAAACTAAAAGGGAAAAAAGTTATCGTTTTTGCAACGGGGATGTCACCCTCTAGAGAAGGGGGGTCAAGAGAAGTAATCAGCAAGAACTTTACTTTGGAACAGCAAGAAATTATACATTTTTATTATTTGCGGGGTGGGTTTGATTACCGTAAACTTAATCCTTTTGACAAGATGCTTATGACATTGTTAAGACTCTCCATCCAATGGAAGAAAGTAAGGAATAAGAAGCTTAACTCTGACGAAATAGGTATTCTCGAAATCTTTTATAAGCCAACAGATTATACAAAAAGGGCAAAAATAGATAAGTTGGTTGCGTATGCTACTTCATAAAATACCGAAATCAAAGATCGGGAGTCCAAGCGTGGCTTCGGGGGGCGTACGGCTTCATATAACATGGCATTCGCGAAACTGGCAAAGATGAATGTGGTTCGGACGCTTCGTGAATCCCGGGGACGTTATACGCCATGTTCGGTTATTTATTATTAGCAAGATACTATTTGAGGTCAAAGATGCTAGTAGCCATTTTCCATAAAATATGAGGGGTTACGTTGGAAGAAGTTGTCTCATATTTAATCTTACTGCTCATTTGAATGCTAAAACAACTTTGCCCTTATTATTGGACAAATTCGGCTGAAGGGGAAAGTATTTCACGTTGCTCTAGTTGGGATGGTAATGAAAGAATTAGTTTAGTTATTACAGCGTAGGATTACTAGCAGAACAATTTAGAATGTAGCTGCTTAGATTATCTCTGGAAAGCGAGTAATGAAAGATACGGTTGCGATGGTATTTCATTGACCAATAGGGGTGAGAAATATGTTATTTATATTGGCTGTAGTATCATCCATGCTTTTATTTATCAATTGTGTTTTCCTTATGAAAAGGATTAAGGACGATAGAGATATTGCTTTTTATACGGTTGGGGGAGCTGTTTTGTTAGGGATCTTTGTATATGCGGCATTGGGTGTTATTGTGGGATGATTTGTGCATGAGTTCATTTGCCATACGGCGTATAACAGCAGCTTCCCACCACTTAGAATAGATGAATGCGAATGAGGCGCGGCGGGAACCTGCGGGACGTTATCCGAAACCGTACGCAAAGGCCGCGCGTCCGTGCGCGGATTTTTGGCGGTGAATTTGCATATTAGATTCTGACTAATTGATTAGTGGAAGAGGGGGATAATTATGATTTTAATAGTGCTCTCGCTAATAATGGGGTTTATAGGATTGAACATTGGAGGAATTATTGGTGGGGCAGAAATTTATGCGTACTTATTCGGAGTTGTAGGAGTTTTAAGCCCCGGCCTCTTTATATTAGAACAGATATATAAGAGGTCAAAGTTTAATGAAGAGGATAAGTTATTCGCAAAGACAGATGAATTAGATTTGATAAAGTTAAGAGACATAGAAGTGTTGAGTAATGCTCAACTTGAAGATGTTATCGAAATGAATAAGAAGAAAGCTAATAAGAGTGAAAGCGATGAGAAGTTTCAGAAGTATAAGAAATTGTTAGATGAACTAAAGCAAAGTGGCTATTTTTCTGATAATCAATATTTTAGTAGTTTGGACAAACTCGAAAAATATTATGATGTTTATTAGAATTGGGCAGTCTTTTGGTTTTGAGCAATAGTTATAAAACTAAGGGGCCGCCGTCCATGGCGGCACTCTGAATCTGGGGGCGTACGGCATCGGATAACAGAGGGTTTGCGACATCGGGGTAGAACATTTTAGGTAATAACCCGACATCGCAAACCTCAAAACGTTATCCGAAACCTAACGCAGGGCCGCGCGTTCATGCGCGGATTACATTTATGGCGCACTCGTAGGGAAATGTGAAGAAACGGTTTTATGAGAGGTTACTATGAAAACACTTGATTTTGGTATGCCAACGCTTATCGAGACCAACCGCATTGAAGACTGTGTTAAGTTATGTAAAGAACTTGGTTTAGATTTCATCGAACTAAATATGAATTTACCGCAATATCAAATTGAAAATATAGATGTTCAACAACTCAAGACAATTTCTGAAAATGAGGATATTTATTTTACAATTCATCTTGACGAGAATCTTAACGTTTGCGATTTTAACAACGAGATTGCAAACGCATATACGAAAACTGTCTTGGTTATCATTGAGATTGCCAAACAATTGAAAATCCCTGTGCTTAATGTGCATATGTCAAACGGAGTTTACTTCACTTTGCCAACTGAAAAGGTTTTTTTGTTTGATCAATATAAAGATATTTATCTGATAAAGCTAAAAAAGTTTAGGGATACGTGTACAAAAGCCATAGGTGACAGTAATATTAAAATATGTATTGAAAATTGCAGTGGTTTTAAGGAATTTGCAATGGAAGGTATAGAGCTTTTGTTAGAAAGCAATGTGTTTGCATTAACCTTTGATATTGGTCATAGTCATGACGTGAATGGCATTGATGAACCATTTATAAATAAGCATATTGAAAGGCTTCATCACATGCACGCTCACGATGCAAAGGGCAGGGAAAATCATCTTCCTTTAGGAACAGGAGAAATTAATATAAGAGAAAGATTTTCTCTTGCGAGAGAACATAATTGTCGTGTAGTTCTTGAAACAAAGACTATCGAGGGGCTGAAACAGTCTGTAGAAAAGCTGAAAAACTACACATAGAATGAGCAATATCTTTTATAAAGTAATTCGCATCATTCTTATATAGCGTACTCAAATAATGCGGAAGCTTAAGGGGCCGCCGTCCGTGGCGGCCTCTAAATCTGGGGGCGTACGGCATCGGATAACAGAGGGTTTGCGACATCGGGGTAGAACATTTTAGGTAATAACCTGACATCGCAAACCCTCAAAACGTTATCTGAAATGCTGGGTCTTTCTTTAATAATCTGATGTGATCTCATACTGTATTGTTAAGATTTTGTAATGAGAGGTTTTGGGGTGAAGAGATTTTTACTAAACATGATTCCTCTTTTAATAGGAGTCACACTATCTGCAGTACTTGCAACAGTTGATTGGTTCGGTTTTTGGTTTATCTTTGCTCCTATAGGCGCTAGTGTATCGCTCGGCTTTTTTATTAGTGGAAGGATGGGAACTAGGGATAGGGATATAGGAAGAAAAATTAGTATTTCGCTAGTTGCGCTTATTTTATTGATTTTCCTAGGAATTATGCAACATGAGAATTTACAGCTAGAAGAAACTGTTTTTTATTTTACCTATTTTATTAATACAGGGGTATTTTCCAGGGTTTTAATTCATTATGCAATAGCTAAAGTTTTTGGCCCACTTATTTGGGGACGTGGTTATTGCGGATGGGGCTGTTGGACTGCAGCTGTGCTAGAATGGTAAAACAACAAAATTCCAAAGAAGTATACATATCTTAGAATTCTTTTCTTTATTATTTCAATTTTGATTCCATTTTTATTTATTCAAAGCGGTTATGACTATGTAAATAGACATATATACCGACCTTCATACGGATTTGATGATTTACCATTTCAACTTCATAAGTTTGATCAGTTTGTTTGGTTTCTTGTTGGTAACGCTTTATATTATCTAGTTGCCATAATAATGGCGTTTAAATTAAAAAAGAAACGTGCATTTTGCAAAATATGCTGTCCGGTATCACTGGTAATGAAAGCACAGACAAAAATAGCATTAATAAAAACGAAGCCAAGCGGTGTCGAGTGTATTAAATGCGGAAAATGCAATAAGGAGTGCCCAATGGACGTTGATGTAATGGGATATATTAGTGAGAAAAAACCGGTTTCATCATCAGAATGTATTTTATGTGGCAATTGCCAACGAGTTTGTCCTGTTCAAGCCATAAAACTTTAATTATTTCTCCGCACTTCAGATAACTGCGCTTTCCTGTAACTTTGTCAAAATGAATGTAATATGACGCTACAGAAATACGCGGACGTTATAGGAAATAGCCGGAGGGGGAGAGAATATGAGGGTAGTTTTTAAGAGGAGAACTCTAATTACAATCGTACTTCTTATTGCGTTGGGTATTTTGCTTTCATATTCAAGCGGGTATAGGTTTTCACCTTACGAAGCAGCAATGGCTCATTTTGATGTGGACAAATCTGCGACGGAGTTTGGGGATGTTAATTTTCAATTAAGTAGAGTTTATCTGTTTAACACACCAAATGGTCCCCGTACTGTAATTGCAATTAAAGAAGGATTATTGTGGCGAGCTCATGCGGCATCCCGTTTTCCTAAAAGTTCAGACAGATTAAGACAGTTGGGTGGATGAGTTATAACGGTCGACAAGGTCATGTGATGGCGTTTGCTGTAGAAACTGAAGACCCAACTGTAGCGTACATCCAGGCAGGTCCTACTACGGATAGGGTAAAAAAGGAGATAACTGTCAAAGAACCAGTTATCTTTTCATAGAATAAAGAAATAGATATAAATAATCTAAACCCCGTAGCACTATCAAAGGATAGTAAGATTTTATATGAATATAAATATCCTAAAAATACAACATCCGTAAGTAGTGAAGATTTGAAATGGTATCCAGTTGATGGACCTAAATAATTCGTCTTAATAAAATATTGAGAAGTATTATTGGATTCATTCGGGAATTTCTCTGAGTGCTTCATTTTAGAGGCTACTTCCATGGGTTTAGCAACCTGCTGGGTTGGGGGCTTTTTTAGGCCTGATGAAGTAAAGCGGCAGATTACCATTAGCTAGAATGAGCGAGTATTGGCTGTTTCTCCACTAGGTTATGCCCCGGAACAATACAGTTTAGAGGAAAAAATTATGTCCAGTTTTGCATCTGGACATAAGCGAAAAGATATGGAAGTAATATGTCCCCAAGGGTTCAAAACAGATTGGCCTGCCTGGGTAAAATCGGCTTTAGTGGTAGGTCGATTGGCACCTTCAGCAGTAAATAGACAACCATGGCGATTTTCGGTTGATACCGATGCTATTAAGATTTCTGTCGACAATCTTAAAGATTCGCACCACATTTCAAAACGCTTAGATTGTGGAATAGCGATGATACACATTGAGATAGGGGCTAGTCATGAAGGGATTAGAGGACAATGGGAATATCTCGATCAATCGGATGTTGCTATCTTCAAGGTCCAAAAGAAAATTTAGCAAGTCTCTGGGGAACACGACATCGTCTAACATGGTATTTGCAACACTAGCAGAGATGCAAGCGGTTGGGACGCGTCGCAAACACTCGAACAGTTATACGCCATGACTATTCAAGAATTCTAGTGAGAAGGGGAATAAATGAAAGTTCCATCTATAGAAGAGGCTAAGCGGTTATTGTCTGAAGCAGGCAAATTAAATCCTGGGCCTTGGGTGAATCACTCAATATATACGGCAGATGCAGCCCGTAATATAGCTAGCTATCATAGAGAACTTGATCCGGAAATTGCGTACGTTATGGGGTATCTTCACGATATCGGAAGGCGTTATGGGATATCACATCTGCGTCACATCATAGATGGTTATAATTTTATAAGCCAAATGGGTTATGAAGACTGTGCAAAAGTTAGTCTAACCCATTCCTTTCCATTGAAAAACCTTGATTCGTACTCAGGAAATAATGATTGCACTAATGAAGAATTCGATTTTATTAAAGAGTACATAGCTGGTGTCAATTACTCAGCGTATGATGAATTGATTCAACTTTGTGATGCATTGACGACGCCAAGGGGTTTTTGTTTACTCGAGAAACGTTTGGTAGATGTAGCATTAAGATATGGTATTAATGATTTAACGGTTTTGAAATGGAAGGCCACTTTCCGAATTAAAGATAAATTCGAATCTAAGATTGGAATGTCTGTATATGACCTATTGCCAGGAATAAAAGAAACAACTTTTATGGATTAGTTTAATCGGAACGGTCACAGCGTATTACCGACATTGCCCTTGTCATGGCATTTGCAGTTTGGGGTAACAATTTAGAGTAACAAATGCCGCGCCAATCCCTATCGGGCCGGCAACATCGGTAATACACGGGACGTTCTACAACATATCGTGCAAAGGCCGCGCCGTCCATGGCGCGGGTGAAAAACAGGGATACCTACGCAGTCGTAGGATTAAGCGAAGTAAAGGGGTCGGTGTGAAGGTGGAAACAATGGATGAAATTACGAAACATATCTTGCAACTAGAAAATATTTTATTGACATCTGAAATAAGAAGGTCACCCCAAAAAATAGCTGAACTATTAGTATCCGACTTTACAGAGATTACGGCTTCGGGGGTTGAATACCATTATAAAAATGGTGATGTATTTCAAGCTCAAGATGATAATTCTAATTTTGACTGGGAGATAGTTGATTTTATGGTTAGAGAGTTATCTACAGATTGCATATTAGTAATGTACAAGCTAGTTAAACATCGCGAATTAGATGAAAGCAAGAAGAATTCATTCCGAAGTTCCGTATGGAAACATTATGAAAGTAAATGGAAGATAGTTTTCCACCAAGGAACGCCCACATCCCAATGAACTTAAATAGAATTTCCAAAATCTAATCAAGGCTGATAGGCTAATTACTACACATTATTCTTATTTTTATGACGCAGAATTCTGAGGTGATGTTTAAGGTAGCGCCGTCCATGGTACGGTGGAAAGTCTGGGATGGCAGTTGTAGGATTTAGCAAATTGAAAAGAAGAGAATTTTTAATGGTTAAGGAGGAAGAAAGCATATGGAAATTCAAAATGTTCCTTTCGGTACAATTGATTGGAATACAATTGTACCAACAATACATAATGGTGTAACGGGAGAAGCTTATTGGCGTACTTTTGAAATGGGTAATATTCGGGTCCGTATGGTAGAGTATACGCCAGGATACATGGCAGACCATTGGTGTAGTCATGGGCATGTGCTTCTTGTTTTAGAAGGTGAATTAGTTACTGAGCTTGACGATGGAAGAAAATTTGTTCTAACACCTGGGACCAGTTATCAAGTAGCGGACGAAACTAATCCACACCGTTCATACACGGAAAAAGGTGCTAAATTATTTATAGTCGATTAAGTAATTTTATTCTTATTTTATGACCCAGATGTCTTAGGTTATGTTTAAGGCAGCGCCGTCCATGGCGCTGTCTGAATTGGATGCGGAATGGTGCGTCGGGAATACGCGAGACGTTATCTGCGACCCTAGACTTGGTTTTATGCTTAGATATATGAAAGTTTCGATTTGGTCAGGGAATAAATCTCTGGCTTTAGTATTATTTGTGATAATAAAGAGCGTTTTGATAATAAGGAGAAGGAGTTTATCCAACTTCCACGAATTAGGTGCATATATATAATTATACAATTCTGCACGTTATTGGAATGATTTGCATGAATCGGGTATCTCGGAAAAATGCTTCTCTATACTCACAGCCAGTCTGCATGCGTCGGTTTGTTAATGTATTCCCGACGGTCTGCAGATAACAGCAGGTTCCAGCCACTTAGAAAAGATGAATGTGGTTAGGGCGAAGCGGGAACCTGCGGGACGTTATCGGAAATGGCCTTGCATGTAATGTTTTGGGACAAGTAGAGATGCAAGAGATAATTCGGGTAGGGGGTTGCCGGATGGAAGTATTCTTTGATATTGACGGCACTCTGCTTGATTATGAATCAGCTGAAAGAGACGGAGCTCTTCAGTTTTTACATCTGCGGGCGGATATATTAAAGATGGGTGCAGAAGAATTCCTGAAGATATGGACTAATCTCGCTGATCTATATTATCAAAGGTATTTGAACAAAGAGCTTTCGTTTAAAGAGCAGCAAAGGGTAAGGATTCAAAAGTTATATAACTTAGTTGGGCGTAAGTTATCTAATGAGGAAGCCGATCTTGAATTTACTCATTATCTTACATACTACCGGAACTCATGGAAACCTTTCCAAGATGTGAAGCCTTGTTTACTACAACTATGGGAAATGGGTTTGTTTTTAGGTGTTATTAGTAATGGTGATTATCAACATCAAATAGAGAAGTTAGATTCAATTGGAGTTGTTGGTGATCGAATTGAAACGGATGTAGTAGGAAGTACCTTGGCAGGGATGAAGGGTGTCTGGTTAAATCGTAATGGAGAGAGAGACCAGGACCAAAATGAAATTCAAATTGGATCGTTATCCCAGCTCCCAAAGTTACTACAGGAATTTTAAAGGATGTTGATCTGGGGTGGGGGCCACATCCGATAACACGAGGATTCACGCGAGGGTGCGGTTAAGAAAGTTCTTGCGCCAGCCCTTGCGGGACGGACAAGTTTAAGGAGTTAATGACTATGGAAATTAAGTCCGCGTTAGTCATCTTTTTTTCGCCGACTGGCGCAACGAGAAAGGTAGTGTCCTCTTTTGTTCAAGGAATGAATATTGATAACATACAAATCGTAAATTTAAACTTAAGCAAAGAGAGGGCAAAACTAAAACTGACTATCAGCTCGGATATTCTTATCATTGGCTTACCTGTTTATGGAAAACGAATACCTAAATTCTTATATCCGTTCCTTACAAATATTGAAGGAAATAATAAGCCGGTGGTCTTAATTACTGTCTATGGCAATATCAGTCCAGGGTGGGCAATGGAAGAACTATATGTCATAACCAGAAGAAGAAATTTAAGGGCTATTGCTTTGGGGAAATTTATAGGTGAACATTCTTTCAGTGTTTCCGCGCTTCCAATAGCCAAAGGAAGGCCGGATCAGGCCGATTTAAGTGAGGCTAAGATGTTTGGAAAATTAACGGGCGAGAAGTTAATGGCAGCCCAAGGAATCGAAGATGCTGAACTAAAATTAGCCAAACCATTAATTGTTGGAAATATGATCACTTTTCTTCATGCGATTTTCCCTCAGAAAAGCGGAAATATTTTCACGAAGCTCCCGAGCATCAATGTGAATCTATGCCAAATGTGCGGTATTTGCGTTCAAAGCTGCCCGAAGCAAGCGATTGATCGGAATGATCTTAGTATCCGAAGAGATCTTTGTATTCGCTGTTTTAGCTGCGTAAAAAACTGTCCCAGTGGAGCAAGAGAAATAAAATTTAAAAAAAAGATTGTTGTAACCTGGTTTCTTAATAAGCAGGGTAGGTTTTCGAAAAAGCCAGAATATATTTTATGATTGCTTTAATGCTCTTGGTCACAAGCGCCATCCATCGTATAACAAGGCATTCACGAAACTAGCCAAGATGTAGGTGGTATGATGCTTCCTGAAAACGCGGGACGTTATGTGCAATGGCAATATTAGGGCTGTTTATTGGAGGTGAGCTTTTTCTTCGTTCAACTCTATAAGATTTAGAAGGAATAAGGACTTCAATGGCCGGAATAGATTCAATTGGGAGGTGTCTAAATGGAAACTATAATATTTCAAGTAATCGGGGTGTTCGTGTTTGTTATTACTACTTTTATGTCCGGAAAGCTAATTAGAAGGAACACGAATATGGATTTCGTTCAAAAACCTATTAGAGTGGTCCATTTCTGTTACTGGTTTTTCCTAGTTTTACCGGCATGGATAGAGTTCGTATATCCTGGATATACACGTTTGGACGAAGTATTAAATTTAGAAACCTTACCAGGTAAAATTCCTGTATTGGTCTTGGGAATCATACTTTTCTTAATTGGAATGTACTATGGTTTAGCTTCTAGCCAACTGTTGGCTAAAATAGGTCGGGGTGCAATGGCATTTAAGTTTTCTAAGAATGTAGTGGTTAGTGGAGTGTATGATCAGTTAAGAAATCCGATGGCATTGGGGTATTACCTAATGATACTTGGTGTTGGCTTAATGGCGCATTCTACTTATTTTTTCTTCCTTAATTTGTTTATTATAATTCCCTCACATATATTTTATATAAAATATTTCGAGGAGTTTGAAGTAGAGTTAAGGCTTGGAAAGTCGTATATAGAATATAAACAACAAACACCGTTCCTTATTCCAAAGGTATTTGTAAAGCTTACAAATCGGAATAAAACATTGTAGTGATAGGAAAGTTGCCACTGCACATAACATGGCATTCACGAAACTTGCTAAGATGGATGTGGTTAGGACGCTTCATGAACCTGCGAAACGTTATACGAAACCGTACGCAAAGACTGCGCGTCCATGCGCGGATTTTCTACAGAAAAGCATAGAGACTAGTTTGTAAATTAGAAGGGGGAATCTTGATGAAAGCAGAAATCAATCTAATTACAATTTGGACAAACAATATAGAGAAGATGAAGAATTTTTATAATCAAGTTCTTGGATTTAAGATTGAAAGTGACCTTGGAAGTTATGTTGAATTTGAAAATGATGGAGTCCGATTTGCTATTTGTATGAGAGAGGTTATGTATGATTATAGCAACGAATACGATAAAAAGGTAATTGGTCAGGCTTTTGAACTAGCGTTTCCATGTGAAAATCCGAATGATGTTGATGAATCATTTACACAGTTAGTTACAAAGGGAGCAACTCCTATCCACGAACCACAGAATATGCCTTGGAATCAAAGAACAGCATTATTTGCAGACCCAGACGGGAATATACATGAGATTTTTGCGAGATTAAGCAAATCATAATATTCTAATTTAGGTAAAGTATACAGAGGGCTCAAGGGACCGCCGTCCATGGCGGCCTCTGAATTTGGGGGCATACGGCTTAGTATAACAGCGAATTCCCAACACTTAGAGGATGATGAATGTGGTTGGGTCGCGTCGGGAATTCATACAACGTTATGCGATATATCTGATTTTGAGAAGGTGATACTGCTGAATTCTTCTGAATTGAAGGATAGGATTAATAGCCTAAGCATATGGAAAAGAGGAGAAGAAAGAGCTCCTCATAAACCCCTACTTATCTTATTGGCTCTTGGACAGCTACAAAGTAGGAATAAACAATCTTTATACTATGAAGAAGTTAGAGAATTGCTTAAAGAATTGCTAGTTGAATTTGGCCCTAGTAGAAAATCCTATCACCCTGAACAACCCTTTGTTAGATTAGCAAACGATGGAATATGGGAACTCAATACATCTGTTAAGAGAGATGATATTAAGGACAGCTGGTTAATGAAGCATCAAGTTGTCGGCGGCTTTAATGATGAGGTTTATTCTATTCTAAATGGTAACGATGGTTTAATTCGAGAAATAGCAGAAATTGTTTTGAACAATCATTTCCCTGATACAATTCACGAGGATATTTTAACATCAGTAGGTCTTGATTTCGATAAGAAAGTGAGCAAGTTTAGAGATCCGAAGTTCCGAGAAAGAATCCTTAATGCTTATGAATATAGCTGTGCGGTATGTGGTTTTAATGTTAGATTGGGAAATAACCTAATCGCTGTAGAAGCTGCTCATATTAAGTGGCATCAAGCAGGGGGGCCGGATTCGGAGGAAAATGGAATTGCATTATGTGCTATGCATCATAAACTTTTTGACAGGGGTGTCTTTACTATAACTCCATCAAGAATACTTTTAGTTGCGGAAAGGGCGCATGGAACAAGTGGTTTTAATGATTGGTTAATGCAGTTTCACGGAAAAGAATTACGCACACCAATTCGTCCTGAATATTATCCTAGGGATACATTTGTTGAATGGCATGTTCATGAAGTCTTTCATGGACCCGCAAGATATTGCTCGGGTTGATACATCGCATAACAGCACCTTCCCGAAACTTAGTAAAAGATGGATGCAGAATGACGCTTTGGAAGCTGCAAAACGTTATACGATATGCTCGTCCTAATATTCATTTTATGCAATTTACTTAGTGGGAGAGGTTAATTTGGAAAAGAATATTCAATTTAGAGAGGCTCGACCTGAAGAAATCCAAGCTATCACTGATTTGGTTCTTGGAGTGTTTAATAAGTATGTTGGACATGGTTACTCTGAAGAAGGCCAATCCGCTTTTTGTCTGTATTGCAATACAAATGCCATGTTAAAGAGACTAACGGAAGGAATTTCATTTTTCTTAGTAGCGATTTTTGAGCAAAAAATTATCGGAATGATTGAAGTTCGAAATCAGAATCACATTGCTTTATTGTTTGTAGATGATCGCTATCATAAAAAAGGTATAGCAAAGAAGTTAATCTCTTTGGCTATTGAAAGGGCACAGGTGACAGAAATTGATGTAAACTCATCACCATATGCGGTAAATATTTATGCAAGGATAGGATTTCAGCAGGTAGATCATGAACAAGAAAGAGATGGTATTCGATTTATTCCGATGAAAAAGATCGTAAACCAATCAAAGAATTAAATGCTTGGGTAGTAAAGCCGCACATCGTATAACAGCGTATGGCCGACACTTTGGAAAGATGCATGTGGTTGGGGCGCGTCGGCTATACGCGGAACGTTAGCTGAAATCTAGCTAACGGAGTTAAAGCAAGAAACTATATTGCCTTTTTCCATGAAGTATTCCTCTGATTTCTACTACTTCCTCCAAAACTACATAGAAGACAAGGTAGTTATCTATTATTAAAACCCGATAATTTAGATGCATTAACCGTATATCCTTCGGGATAGCTCCTAAATAAGGGAAATAAGCAAGTTTAGAAATGGTTTTATCTACTACATCAAGGAAGTCCATAGCGGCTAAAGGGTCATCCACCTGAATATATTCTACGATACTCGTTAAATCATCTTGAGCTACAGGTAAATATTCTACGCGATATTTCTTATCCATTGATCTTTTCCCTTAGATTTTTCATTAAATCTTTGTGAGAGATTCGCTCTGCACCTGAATTACTTTGAGCTTCAGCTTCTCCCAGCTTTTGATAGAGATCTAACAGTGCTTGTTGTCTTTCGTATAAGGCCATGCTCATCACTACAAGATCACCTTGACCATTCTTAGTTATAAAGACTGGTTCACCATCTTTATGACAGATTTCAGATATTTGATTAAAGTTATTTCTAAGATCGGAAATAGGTTTTATAGTAGGCATTAGCATTCTCCTTTATCATTGTATTTGCTATTATTATATCATAATTGTGATAGATAGATGCAAGCGCCAGACATCAGCTAACAAAATGTTCCCGTACTTTGCCAATATGCAAGCGGGTTAAGGCGCGTCGGGAATCCAAAACGTTATATGACATTTCCGGCAAGACCGCCCGCCGTCCATGGCGGGGATATAGACGCGATTTGGCTGGAAATCATATTTCTTACTTGTAGGATTGCGAGACAAGGAATAGTTTGAAGTTTATATTGACATTTAATTCGAGGATATTCTAACCATTTTTTATATCCTAACAGCACGACGGGAAATTCGAATTTAGAAAGGAGTCTCGGATGAAGAAAAAAGTAATTATTGTGGTAGTAATAATCCTAGCCATATTGATATTGGGAAATGGCTTTGGGAAAAGGCCATTCAAAGACTTAACTAGAGATAATATAGTTAATGTCAGTTTATCGGTAACTCCGCCTGGGAAAACAATCGAGATTCAGGATGAATTTAAAATTCAATCACTCGTAGACACCTTGAATTCTGTTGTTATCTATAAAGAGGATGATACGGGCCGAGAAGGCGATAGACAGTCAGTACAATTCACTCTATCAATAAATGATGGGAGTATAGTTAAAGTCGAGCCATCTGGGACGTTTATGTTTATAAATGATAAATGTTATAAGACGAAAATTGAACCGTGTTTAGAATTATATACATTAGGAAATCGACTAATTAATTATAGTTAAGAAGAATAGCAGTAATTGACCGATAGATAATTCTTAAAGAGTAAAATGCGTTGAATAGAAATTGCTAGGGGCATACCGCCCATGGACTCAGGCTTCGTGGGGCAGGAAACATCATATAACACAGAGTTCCCGTAACTTGTGAATGATGCATGTAGTTGGGACGCCTCGGGAACTCCTAAACGTTATCCGAAAGGGCATGCCGGAAAAGAATATTGAGGTTTTTGGGTTCGTTTGGCGAATTTTCGGGAGTTAGGGGGAGAATGAATGTATTTGGTTAGCGCTTGTTTGGCGGGCATAAATTGTAGATACGACGGACAGAACACAAGGGTCAGTGGTGTTGAAGAATTAGTTCGGAGTGGAAAGGCTATTGCGGTATGCCCCGAATTACTTGGGGGTTTAGCAATACCGAGAGATAGTTGCGAGATTGTTGAGGTTAGGGATGGAAATGTAAGAGTTGTGAGCAAAGAGGGCAAAGATCTCACTACATTTTTTGAAGACGGAGGACAAAAGACCTTAGAAATTACTAAGACGATCGGAATTACAGTAGCCATATTGAAATCAAAGAGTCCATCCTGTGGATATGGAAAAGTATATGACGGGACATTTACTAGAACCATAAGAGACGGGAATGGTTATACTGGAGGATTATTAGCGGCTAATGGTATAGTGGTTTACACTGAAGAAGAGTTTGACTCTCTATTTGAGTAAGATCATGGGTCAATGAAATTCATATCTTTAGGATGCATCTTGGGATGCCCCTTCACATTCATTTTGGGGATTTGCATTTGCTTTAATTGCAATGTTTAACTATTCATCAGTCGAAGCCTCATATCATTTACTGACACATTCATTGTTAATAGGATTAATATATACTGTAATACTTTGTACTTACATAATCCTTGATAGAATAGAGAAGTAGCTTGCACTTTCTTTATGATCCAAATGCATACGTAGGAAAATGTGTAACAAGAAATATTTAATAGGGGGTATTATTATGATGGGTCTTGGTTATCTAAATATCGTTTTAGGTTCTATGAAAGCTATATTAGAAGTTATGTTGTATATGTCGGTTATTTTTGTATCATTTAAGGCAACGCAAGCATTGAATATTTATATTAATAAGAACTCAAGATAAATATTGCACATTTTATGACGATGAAGTCTCAGGTTATGTTTAAGGCAGCACCGTCCATGGCGCTGTCTGAAACTGGGGGCACAATACGTTGTAGAACAGCAGGTTCTCGCTACTTAGAGGATGATGCGGGGACTTGCATTCGCATATCGGAGCAGGTTTTAGCTGCTTCATTATTTTTAGGGTATATCTTATTAGCTTTGATTGTTTGGGGGATTTTTTATGGTTACTAGGAAGCAGTTGTTTAGTCTTCTTATTTTAGGACGCACAGAGTGTTACGTTAAGAAAAATCCCACTTATAATCCATACGTTCCCGGTGACATTTACGATTGGCATTTTGAACTTGAGCAGGGAAAATATTTGTTTACTGATTCATACCGAGGTTTTAACCCATATAGCGGAGTTGAGTACATTTACACGAAGGATCTGCGGGAACCAATCTGGGCCTGTGATTATGTCGGAAATGTTCGGATGAATTCTTTTGTTTCAGAAAAGGATATTTACGAGTTCTTGAAGAAAGCAAGGGGTATACACTTATTAAATTGTGGTGGAGATTTAGCAACGGAATATTTTTATAAAGATGGCGAATTTGTCTATCAATTAAGATTTAGTGGTAACCTTAATGCAATTTTGCAAACCGAGGAAATTTATTATCGAGGCACGTTAGTTGGCACACAAGTATCTGCTGGCTATTTGAAAGTATAAGAACGTGTGAACGACATATAACAGAGGGTTCACGACATCGGGTAAGCGCTTCTCATGGGAAAGCCCGACGTCGTGAACCCTCAAAACGTTATGCGAAACCGTACGCAAAGGCACCGCGCCTTCATGCGCGGATTGGGGATTAGTTGTGGCCTATTGCGCACTTGTAGCATATTACGTAGTATGAATTCTTATAATTCAGGAGGATTGGGTTGTGGATGAAAAGCAATATAATAAATTAGTTAGAGATAATATTCCGGATATTATTAGAAATGATGGAAATATCCCCGTTACCCGAGTCTTGGGTAACGATGAATATATTGCTTGTTTGCATGAAAAATTACAGGAAGAGGTTGCTGAGTACCTAAAAGATAACAGCCTCGAAGAACTATGTGATGTGTGGGAAGTGCTTGAAGCAATCTCTTCAGTTATGGAGTTTTCAAAGGATGAAATAGAACGGACAAAGCTAGAAAAAGCAGAAAAGAATGGAGTTTTTAAAGACAGAATATTTTTGGAAAAAGTAATTGTGAGTAATTGAGTTTTGCAAAATGGTTTTATCTGCTACATCAAGGAAGTTCATAGCAGCTATAGGATCATCCACCTGAATATATCCTACGATATTCGTTAAATCATCTTGAGCTACAGGAAAATGCGAAACGTTATGCGCCATTTGGGTCATTAAAAGGGGGAGGGAAGAAGATTGAATGGACATGAAATTGGAAGTCTTGCATGTAAAGTTCTCGGAATATTCTTTATTGTGCAAGGGATCAATACATTAGCCAGTATAATATCGTTTATAGCTTCAACGCCAAGTCTGAATGGTAATGAAAGGTTATTAAACATTTGTTTCGCTCTAATTTACATTGTATTTGGAGTTTTGTTATGGTTTCTTTCGGATAAGATTTCAGAAATGATGAACACAGGTAAACGAAATGCTGATAATAAATCAGTTATAGAGATAGGAGATATTCAAAGAGTATCTTTTTCAGTTCTCGGACTCTACTTTATGGGAAGTTCATTACCAAAGTTAGTATCAAATTTAATAAATATGCATTATCTAATAAATGACCCTAATTCTACAACGAGATTAATACTTGGTCTAGGTGGGATGCTTACTCAATTTATTATAGGATTAGGGATTTTTCTCGGCTCACAAGGCTTAGTTAATTTCCTTAAAGTGATGAGAAGTGCGGGTATCAGAAAAGAAAATGATTCGGAGTAAAAGAGATAATAGGGTATTCCTCTGCCAACGGCGCATAACACAGGAGTCCCGTAACTGGAGTCCCGTAACTGGAGGATACGCATTTGTAAGATAATGTGCGGTAAGGGAGGGATAAAATGCCTGATTATTTCTATCTAACGATTCTATGTGTTGGAGTTATTATTCAAATCATTCTACTAATTTACTTGTTTGTTAAGGGAAAATATTATCCATACTTCGGCCGGGATGAGGAAGATAGTCTTAAAAAAAGAATCTTTGATATAGGATTGAATTTAGTAATCGTGGTTTCTGCTACAATACTATCTTTTTCCCGTGAGAATACGGAACTTCTAGTTTTAATTTTTTTCATTCTATTAATAGCAATCGTTCTTTGTGTAAACATATTAAATTATTTATCGTATAGAAAAATGAAAGACCCCAAGATTATTTGGCAAACGGTTACTCTAGATTTATCTATTATTGCTCTTTTTTTAATTATCAAATACATACTTCCATAAACAGTACAAGAAATGTTTAAGGCAGCGCCGTCCATGGCGCTGTCTGGAACCTGCAAAACGTTAATGCCATAGTCGTCCGTGTCAGGGCTTTCTTTGAATACATATAGCAACACGTCGAAGAAGTGAGAAAAGCGAAAATTTATTGGAGTGTATTATGAGCAATAAATATCCTGATGAGATCAAAGCTATAAAGGTTCTTGAACAGGCAGAAGAATTAAATCCTGGATTGAGGAGCCACTGTCTGTGGTGGCTTCTGAGTCAGGGGGGTTACGATAGTTGGGTTAGGGCAAAAGTAAATAGGAAGGGGAGAATGAATTATGAGCAAGGTACAAGAGGCAGTTGTTTGCTTTAACGAGAGTTTCAGTTGTTCCCAAGCAGTGTTTTCGACATACGCCACTCAATTTGGTTTGGATAAGGAAACAGCATTTCGAGTATCCGCCAGTTTTGGCGGTGGCATGGCCAGGATGGGTGATACCTGTGGCGCAGTAACCGGAGCGTTCATGGTAATTGGATTGAAATATGGAAAAACGAGAGCTGAGGATGAAGATTCAAAAGAGCGGACGTTTCAGGTTGTTCAGGAGTTTGTAAGTAGATTCAGAGAATGTAACGGATCAATTATATGTAGAGATTTACTCGGTTGTGACATAAGCACAAAAGATGGCGCGAAAAAGGCAAAAGAACACAATTTGTTCAATACTATTTGCCCGAACTTAGTTAAAAATTCGGCACAGCTACTTGAGGAAATTCTTAACCTTTAACACATTTTTTATTTCGTTGTCGGTTAGGGAGGAATTTGAGTGAAGAGAGTTTTAGTTGTGGTTTTAGCATTCGCACTACTATTAACCGGATGTGCGACGAACTTAAGGTTGACAAAGGGACCGGGTACAGTTCCGTCAATTAGTTCAAGTGAAAAGTCCCTATTCGATATGGATGGATCTCAGTCTGAAACTATCGCAGAGAACGGATTTATTTTCAAATACGGCATAGAAGGCAAAAACGTATTAAATACTTTTGAGGGTACTTTTACTAAGGATTTGATTAGTAAGGGAACAATCACCGTTCCTCTTAAATTGACAGATCAGGAACTATCAACAGTTTACTTTCAGCTAAAGGCAATGAATATTATGGATTATCCAGATACTTTCGATGAAGGCTATTCCATTCCTTACTTAACTTATGATTTAACAGTTAGAATGGATGGTAAAACCAAGAAAATCAAATGGGATGAAGGATTTGGAGGTCTCTCTAAATCCAAAGAAGCAGAGCGATTAAAAGAATTAGTTAACAGTACGAGTAAAATGGTGGAAAACAAAGAGGAGTACAAAAGGCTACCTCCAGCAGTCGGTGGTTATGACTAAAAGGTTAAATATGAAATAATGCATGATTGGTCTCTGCCGCATAACGTAATAACTGCAGGTTTCCGTCACTTGGAGGATGATGCATGAGGTTAGGGCGCGCGGGAACCTGCGAGACGTTATACAAAATCGCACGCATAGCCGCGCGTCCATGCGCGGATTTTCTGGGAGAAAACATCATGATAAAAAAATGAACTTGAAAATAGCAGGAATTATAAGTGTCATGGTAGCGCTTATTACAATTGCAATCCACACTCTTGTTATTTTAAAGATAATGCCCTTTTCATGGATAAACGGTGGAAGGTCTGAGACCTTTGAAATTGCAAAACAGACTTCAACGATAAGTATTATCATATTGATATTCAGCATCATTATTTCAATATATGTAATTTAAGCTATTACGAAGGCTCAAGTGGCTGCCCGTCCGTGGTGGTCTGAATTTGGGGGCGTATGGCTTCCTATAACAAGGAAATCAGAAAAGCAACGCTTTACGATGTAAAAGATATCTGTCGGATTCATGCTTTAGGTGGAAGTCGGCCTATAAGGGAATTATTCCACAAGCATATGAATACATTTGTGAAAATACAAGGAAAACAACATGCTGAGATACGGGATATTTATCCTTTTGACAACTTCAGTTGTAGAGATTACAAATATTGAGAACGGAAGGAAATGAAAATGAAAAAGATTGATAAAATGTGGAAATATGTTATTTATACATATCTTTTGTTTTGGTTTATGGTTTTAGGCATTGGCGGAATAGCGATTTTTATGCTGAATGCTTCAGATTTCTCAATGAGATGGGTTATCACTTTATGCAGTTGGTCGCCTACAATCGTGCTTTTACTAATGCTGAAAAAGCTCAACCCTGATACGAGTATTTGGGAATTTTATAAAAAGGCTTTCAAAGAGAAATTGAATTTCAGAGTATTCGCACTTGTCATGTTGGTAATTGTGGGCATATTTTTGCTATCGGTATGGACTTTGTCAGTATTTGAAAAACAAGAAATTTCGGCACAGCTTTCTTTTGTATCGGCTACATTATTTGGCAATATCCTGTTTACTGCCATTCAAGGTGCAAGCGGCGAAGAATCTGGATGGAGGGCATATCTGATGCCGGAAATGGAAAGCAGATACGGATTTGTCAGGGGCAACCTAATCTTAGGCCTGGTTTGGTCATTCTGGCATCTTCCTTTGTGGTTTGTTTCCACGAATTACAACGGACTTTTATTACTGATTTATATTTTTTCATTTATCATTGGTTTAACCTCATTTTCAATGATCATCGGAGTGTGTATGAAAAAATGCAACAACTTGTTTTTAGCTTTTTGGATGCACTTTTTATTTAATTTTGTATTAACATTTTTTACAGGACAGGACATATATTTGCTATCTTCATTAGCCATATTATACGTCCTTGTTGCCACGATCTTTGTGGCTGTTTATTTGAAAAAATCAAATTTATACCGATTAGAAGATAAAAACATTTCGAATATATGAGCATAGCAAACGGCCGATCTTCTAGGGATTTACTATCTACGCTGGAGTTGTAGTGGAAATAGAATTCTTAATATGTGAAACGAGATCATTCGAAGGGCATAAGGAGTGTGGCAGCTGTACATGTTCGGCTCTGGGGAGCGTACCGCATCATAGTAAGATAAGTCTATGGTCCTTAGGAACACTTTCCATATACGGGAAATAGGATAATTTCGATATGGTCTTATCAATTTCATCCAATAAACTTAGGGCTAATGTAACGTTAGGACCTTAATCATAGATGAACCTGCGGGACGTTATCTGAAACCACTAGGTCAAAGATATGAAGTCGTAGAGTAAGAGCCAGAAGGAGAAAAATATGAATGATATAAACATAATAGAATTAAATAGTGAAAACCTATCGCGATACGGTTGCTTTTGCCTTAAGAGCAAGCCTGGTTCAGAAGGCTATAGAAACAAAAATATCTGGATGAAAGAAAGATTAGCTGAAGGCCTTAAGTATTTAATCCTGTCTAAGGATAATGAGACCTCCTGTGGATTTATCGAATACATACCTTCTGAGTACGCTTGGAGAGGAATACAGGCAGAGAACTATCTGGTTATTCATTGTTTATGGACAACTGCTTCTGGACAAGGTTATGGGTCGCGGTTAATTCAAAAATCTATTGAAGATGCAAAAGCGCAGAATAAATATGGAGTGGCCGTTGTTACCAACTCCAAAGATACATGGATTGCAAACAAAGACATATTTATTAAAAACGGTTTTAAATTAGTGAGCGAAACATTAGGCTCCTTTGAATTACTTGTATATAAGTTTGGAGAGTACCTAGATCCATACTTCCCGGACGACTGGGAAGCAAGAGCTAGGAGGCTGGGAGAGGGTTTAACTATCCTACGTTCCTATCAGTGCCCTTATGTCGAGGTTGCAACTAATAACATATTGGAGGGAGCCGAAGGAGCCGGTATCAAGCCTGTAATAATAGATTTAAAGGATAGGAATGAAATGATAAATCTAGCTCCTTCGCCTTATGGAGTGTTCAATGTAGTATATAAAGGAAAACTAGTTGCCTTTCATAGAATAACAGTCCGTGCAGCTAAAAAACTGTTTCAGGATCAATGTTAATCCTTAGGAGCAGTTGCAAGCGGTTGGGACGTGTCGCAAACCTGCGAGACGTTATCTGTAATGCAGATGATGACAATGAGATTGATTAGGAAGGATATTTTACATGCGTAAGAAAGTCGTCATATTCGATTGGGGTGATACGGTAATGAGGGATTTTAGCGAGTTTTCTGGACCAATGGTGGATTGGCCTAGAGTAGAAATAATCGACGGTATTGAGGAATCTTTAGCGTTAATTAGTTCTCAATTTATAACTTGTCTCGCTTCAAATGCTGGGAATTCAAATGCTGAACTCATGGGATTGGCCTTAGAACGAGTCGGTATCAGAGGTTATTTTACTCATTTATTTACATCAAAGGAGCTTGGCTATAATAAGCCGGATTCCAATTTTTTTAAAGAGATTATCTCTAGAATAGGCGTGAATCCTTCGGAATGTATTATGATTGGGAACGATTATGAAAGAGACATCGTTTCGTCAAAGATGGCTGGAATGGAAACGATACTTTACACTGAGAAAAGGATTGAGGAACCAAAGCAATTAGCAGATTTCGTAATTCGATCGATGAATGATCTAATTCATCTACTAAATACCTGGGGAGACTAAAATATGGTTCGGATGGACTTGTCGAGGTGTGGCTCTGGGCTCCGCACTACAGATAACATTACATTCGCGCAAGGGCGCCAGAAGAAAAAATTTTCGGGGATTTGAAGGAGGTGTGATTTTGGGAGCTAAGCTCTTATCCCGTAGATCATTCATCCTGGGTGGGATTGCAACATTATCTTATCTATATTTCGATCTCCAATCGATTGCGGTAAAACGATATACCATTACGATTACTAAATTGCCAATTGAGTTTCAGGGATTCACTATTCTCCATTTGACTGATTTACATAGCAAGGAATACGGAGAAGGTCAAAGGAATTTAATTGAGTTGATTAACAGACAGCATTTTGATGCAGTTACAATAACAGGTGATTTAGTTGATAAGAGTAACCCTAGTATGGAACCGGCAATATCCTTATTGAAAGGGTTGAAATCTAAGCCTGTATTTTTTGTCCCTGGAAATCATGAGTGGTGGACAAATTACCAAATCAAATCTCCATTAGAAGACCAAGGAGTACATATACTGGAAAATAGGTGTTTTAAATATATCATAGGCGATTCTCACATTTGGATAATGGGTGTCGACGATCCCTATCTAGGAAGAGATCAGTTAGATAGGGCATTTGAAGGCGTCTCGGATTCTGAACCAAAGATTTTATTGGCACATGCTCCTAACATATTTTCTAAAGCCATTAAAGGAAATATCGATTTAATTTTAGCGGGACATACACATGGTGGACAAGTCAGGCTTCCATTGCTTGGTGCAGTGGTAGCACCAGGGCAAGGGCTTTTTCCCGAGTTTGATTACGGCAAATTTACTTCCAGTTCTACGAATATGATTATAAATGGTGGCTTAGGAGAAAGCGTATTACCAATAAGGTTTTATAATAGACCGGAAATTGTACTGGTTACATTAGAATCTTCTGGGTAGCATTTGGGGAGGCGCAGGTTGTCTTATGAATATGATTAAAAAACTATTTACCCCAATTAACATATTTAGATTATTAGCGGCTACTAACGTTATCGTTATCTCGTTCTACAGCATCATTATGAGAGATACTATGTCTGAGTTAACAAAAGACCGGTTAAACTCACTGACCCAGTTGTTACTTATTTTGTTTTTTTTAATGGGTGGTGTTGAAGGCTTTAAAGTTGAAGACAAGACAAAAAGGTATTTGTCATATTTCAACTTCTGTGTTGCAATTGTCATGATAATAATAAATATTTTCATTTTCTTAAAACTGTGATTTTAGAACCATAATACAACAAAAGATTTTTGACACTTTGCCAATATGTAAGCGATTTGAGGCGCGTCGGGAATCTGGAGCGTTATCTGCAATCCTAGAGTATATAAGTAGCATTATGTATAAATGAGATGGACTTATGAGAAGGTGAAATATTGAATAAGAAATTAATAAATTTAGGATTCTCAGAGAGATTTCTTCAGGAATCGAAACTTTATGAAGGACTTTTTTTAGGAAGAGTCGTTGCTCAATACAAGGATTTGTATAAGGTCGCAACGGAAAAATCCGAAGTGCTTTCAGAAATATCCGGAAAGCTGCGCTATTCTTCCGACGAGTTGTTGGATTATCCAGCAGTGGGTGATTTTGTTATGATCGATAGGGAGGATGAATTGCATGGTAATGCGATTATCCATAAAATACTGACAAGGAAAAGCATATTTGTTCGTAGAGCTGCAGGTACCTCGCACGATGTTCAAGTTGTGGCTGCAAACATTGATACCGTCTTTATCTGCATGTCGCTGAATAATGACTTCAACCTGCGAAGGTTAGAGCGTTATCTTTCGATTGCGTGGGACAGCGGAGCTACACCAGTAGTTGTACTTACAAAGTCAGATTTGTGCGAGGATCTGTCTGGGAGACTCGCGGAAATCGAAAAGGTTGCTGCAGGAGTTGATATCGTTGTAACCTCAAGCCTGATAGAGGATGGGTATAGCTCAATACTGAAGTATATTTTACCAGGTTGGACGGTTGCATTTATGGGCTCCTCTGGTGTCGGGAAATCAACTTTGATCAACCGGCTTCTTGGAGGAGATGTAGATGTAATTGAAACGAGAGAAATTAGAAAAGATGATAAAGGAAAACATACTACGACAAGACGCGAGCTAATCGTTATTCCTTCTGGTGGAGCAGTCATAGACACACCTGGAATGCGCGAAATCGGGGTGGAAAGCGTGAATCTCGTTAAGACGTTTGCGGATATCGATGAATTTACCGAACGATGCAGATTCAAGGACTGTCAGCATGAGAATGAACCGGGCTGCGCCGTCAAAAAAGCGATAGAAGAGGGCATGATCACCGAAGAACGCCTACAGAGCTATAAAAAACTCAAGAAAGAGGCAAAGTACGAAGGCTTGAATTCTAAGCAAATAGAAAAAGAGAAAATCACTGAAATGTTTGCAGACTTTGGGGGAATGAAAAACGCAAGAGATTATATAAAATCTAAAAGTAAAAAATAAGTCCTGTTATCTCCGCGCGTAAAGTCTTTCAAATGGTTGAACATATATATTGGAATGCGAAGACGTGGGAATTAGATACTATATTGCAGGAGCGAAGGAATTGTTATTTGTATGAAAAGTTAGGTTATAAGAAAACAGAGAAAACTGAAGTTATAAACGATAAAATGACCTTAGTATTTTATGAAAAGCTTGTTCTCAATTAGGCAAAGGGCTAATTAATTTTGTACATATATGTACTTAGATATACGGAGGATTCAAGGGGTCGCCGTCCGTGGCGGCTACAAACGTTAAGAAGGAATATATAAAGATATGGTAAAGAACATTATTTTTGATTTGGAAAACGTATTATTAAATTTCAATCCATTAGAGTATCTTTATGAGAAAATACCTGAAAACAAAGAAGCTCTTCAAATATACAACGAAATATTTAAAAGTACAGAGTGGCTTATGCTTGACAGGGGATTACTTACAGAAGATGAGGCTATAAATAGTATTTGTGCTAGAGACAGTGAAAATAGTCAACTTATCCGGAAGGTGATGGATAACTGGTATCAAATGCTTACACCTATAGAAGGTGTAGTAGACGTTTTAAAAGAATTAAAACTTAATGGATATAAAGTATATTTCTTATCTAATTTTCATTTATTAGCCTTTGAAGATGTTTTAAAGAGATACAATTTTTTAAAAGATTTCGATGGTGGCATTGTTTCTTATAAGAAAAAATTATTGAAGCCCGATAAAGATATTTATAATAAATTGATAACGACCTATGAAATCAGGCCTCATGAATCAATCTTTATAGATGATACAAGGGAAAATATCGAGGGCGCAAAAAAATTGGGGTTTGAAACGATACTTTTCACAACAGCTTTGGAACTGAGGGAAAAGTTGGTTGGATATAACGTTCTCAAAGAATGAAATTGATTCTAAAGCTGAATTGTTCGGGGGCGCGCCGTCCGTGGCGCGCTTCGGTTTCGTGGGGCAGGAAACGTCATATAACTAGGCTTTCCCGACACTTAGATGATGAATGTGGTTGAGACTGTCGGGAATCCCAAAACGTTATTGGACATACTTTTAGAAATGCTATCTAGCAAATTGGAGGGACTTCTTGTGAGAGTGGTTGTTGTTAATGACTATAATTACCAATGGCCAAGTATGTTTAAGGTTGAGGCAGATAAAATATGTGAAGTATTTGGCGAAGAGCTAATTGCAGTGCACCATATTGGGAGTACATCTGTACCTGGGATTAAGGCAAAACCGATCATAGATATTATGCCATTGGTTCGGGACATTGAAGTAGTTGATAAATTCAACGATAGAATGATAGCGCTAGGATATGAACCTATGGGAGAATTCGGAATCCCCAAACGTAGATTTTTTTATAAAGGTGGAGAAGATCGAACACATCACATCCACATTTTTGAGTACGGAAGTATAGGTGCAGAAAGACATCTTGCTTTTCGGGACTTTCTTCGCAAGCATGAAAATGATGCAAAAGAGTACAGCCTTTTAAAAGAATTGCTTGCGAAACGTTTTCCTAATGATATTGAAGGTTATATAGATGGAAAGAACGATTTTGTAAAGAGCCTTGAACAAAAGGCAATAAAGTGGTATAGGGACTAGGTTCTTATCGTTAATAGGAGGCAAGTGTTTAGGGTAAGGTGGAGGGATATATGAAATTCTTTAGGTTTAGTAAAGATACTGGTCAGTCGGTTGAGCGTTATGAATCGCGGTCTGTTATCTATTCGCGGATAGCACAGACTTTTACGCCTGCAAGGATAGGTTTCATGTATGTTGAACCTGAAGGAATAATTGGAATCCATGAGGCCCCAACCCCTCAACTATTTCTAGTCGTTCAAGGTGAAGGATGGATTCGGAGGCAGAGTAATGCAAAAGTTGTGATTACGACGGGTGAAGGTGTGTTCTTTGATAAAGGAGAATTGCATGAATCCGGGAGTGTACTTGGAATGACTTGTATCATAGTACAAAGTGATGAGTTTAACTCACAGATAATAGTTCTGTAAGTAGCACTTACCCGTACATCGCATGAATAGCACATTTTGCCACTTAGTAGAGATGAATGTAGAAGGACGCAGCAGGAATTCCGGGGACGTTATCTGCAATCCTAGAGTATATATAGAAATTGTAATATTTAAGGAAAAGAAGTTATTTTATGGTATAATGTAATTGCATGAGTTTTCCATTATCTTTAACGTGATAATGGATTTTTTATAAGTCGGATTTTGGGCTTCGGATTTATTGCGAAGATGAATGTTTTGGCTTTTGTTCAGGTATTCCCGGCGGCATTTTCCTGTACTTTGTTAATATGAAAGTAATTTGGCGCTATTGGAAAACGCGAGACGTTAGAGGTAATGGACTCGCCATATAAAACATTGCATAAAAGGAGCAACTGAATTGATTGACCTATACACTGATATTTTAGAAGTTTTTGAGAGGCATACGGATATTCTTTTTGGAATTTCTAATATAGATTTCAGTGTATTTAAGACAGATTATAAATGTGCATTGGTTGTTGCTGTTCCTCATAAGGAATTATTGAGTATAAATACTTATGAAGAAGAGAAATTTGAAAGTTTGATTTGTGAAGCACGTGATAATATCGATGTATTACTTGACGAGATTACCACCCTATTTAAGACATATAAAATTCAATATTATATACCACCTGCTACGCAAACAAGTGAAGAAACACTCATTGCACTATTCTCATTTAAATTTGCTTGTGTCAATGCGGGTTTAGGGTGGATAGGGAAGAATGATATTTTGGTTACAGAAGAGTATGGACCACGAGTAAGGCTATCTGCCATATTAATAAATTATGATTTGCCGATAGGATGTCCTATTGACAAGAGTAAATGTCCGCCCATCTGTAATGTATGCGTTAATGCTTGTCCACATAATGCATTAACTGGTCATCAGTGGAATATAAGTACAAAACGTGAAGAATTAATTGATTTTAAATTATGCAACCAGAAAAGAAGCCTTTTTTTAAAAACGCATCATAGAAAAAATTCTTGTGGATTGTGTATGATATCATGCCCTCTTGGTATTGCGAAATTATAGTAATGCCGGTGATTATCCAAGGCCGTGCGTCCATGCGCGGATTCTTGTGAGGCTTGGGTAGATATTATAGATTGTTTAATAAGATATTTACGAGAATATGGAGAGGAAGTGTTTAAATGAATATAAATAATCCTACCTTTTTCGCAGTCCTTGCTACACTGAGTACCGTAATACCATTATTAGCAGGTATCTTTGTAATTTACTTTTTGATAAGTGTAATGAAATTTATGAAGAAAAAGATAAAGTTAGATGAACAAAGAATCGAACAGACAAATCAGTTTCTTGAACTTTATAAAAGCACCAAAGATATAAACTAGTTACCCCTCTATTTCACGAGTAGTGACGCACAAGCAGGATTATAGAATATAGGGGAGGGATATCAGTGAAGAGACAATTACTTAATGTTCTAATATACTTTCTTTTATCGTTTATACTTTCATGTTTTTTGTCATTCGTGATTGTTAGATTATATGGTTTTGGATTTGTTGAAACTCTTTTTTGGATTGCTATAGCAATAGTTGCAGTAGGTGGTATGTCAAGTGTTACAGGTAATGCTACAGGAAGCCAGATGTTTGACGGAAGCCCCGATAGTCAATACCAATCCTTTGCTAATATTGAGTCTCTAATTCAAGAAAGAAAGTCAACTAACTTTTATACGAATTTTAAGAAACATGGAGTGTTTAATCCAAAGGTTAGTTCTCTGGGCATAATATTAGCGGGAATTGTACTAATTTTAATTGTTTACTTAATGGGGTGAAAACGCGTAGGGGGAAGATAGCAAGTGAAAACCTAAATGTTCCCATTGGTATAGTTGTAGATTATTCTTATTTACTAGCTACTGAGGCTGGACAGACCAGACGAAAAGAACGCTTAACAAACAAATAGGAAGCCCATAACTGGGCTTCCTATTTTGTTTGTTTGTATATTTATGTATATTAATTCTCATAGCTTTTCACATTAAATCTGTGAAGTTTTGAACTTGACAAAGAAAGTCGTTCCTTGAGGAGACGTTACAATATCCATTTTTGCATCGTGGCGTTTTATGATATTGTGGCAAATCGCTAGTCCTAAGCCAGTGCCACCTTCTTTAGTGGTGAAAAACGGAACGCCGAGTTTAGCAAGCACATCGGGATCAATGCCGGGACCTTCGTCATGTATGGCTAAGACGACTCGATCCGAATCCATCGAGGTCTTGATTTTTAGGGTTTTACCGGGTTCAGTCGCTTCAATACCATTCCGGACTAAGTTGAGGATGAGTTGACGAATTTCTTTCTCATCAAGTTGGATATCTTCAATTTCTCCTAACTCTTGAATTAGAGTGATGTCCGAGCGCATAGCATCTGCTTGGATTAAGGGGAAAAGGGTTTGGATAATCGTGTTAAGATTTTGAAGATGCATCTCTTGATTTTGAGTTTTGGTCAAAGAGAGAAATTCCGTAATGATTGAGTTGGCTCGCTCCAATTCGGCAATCATGATGTCATAATAATCCTGATATTGCTTTAACTCATTTTTCCATCCAAGCATCTGGAGAAATCCTTTGACGGTGGTAATGGGATTTCGAATCTCATGAGCAATTCCAGCAGCCATTTCGGCAATGAGATTTAAGCGGTCCATACGAGCATAATCATTTGTTACAATTTCTCCCTCAGTGATATCTTCACCGCTCTTACAAATATAAGGTATGCTGTTTTGCCCTACAAAAAGACGCTCGTGAACACGATACACGCGGGAATCAGGGATCTTCATTTCCCAATGAAGGGGATCTGAAGTAGCCCATGTTTTGAAAGAAGGACAGTCTAAACAGGGCTTGTTACTGTTTTTTATAAACTCGTAACACTTTTTTGGCCCGGGATCTCCGAAAACCTCCTGAAAGGCCTGGTTGTAATAAGGGATTGTGAAATCAGGGGCTAGGAGACAGACAAAGTATGGTAATTTGTCGAGTAAGGAGAAGAGGTTTTCTTTATTAAGTTCATATCCGGGATCTTTTAAATTTGATTGGTAACTTAGCAAGATTAGAACCTCCCAAAATACCCTTTTACTACCAACATATTCTATTCGACTTAAATTTATGAAATCCTTTTGAGTTTAGCTAATTAATTGAATATAGTCAGAAAATTTTAAAAATATGCCTAAAGACCTAAAACGTATAGGCTAAAAGTCCTATTATTCATAAACCTATGAAAAATATCCTTTTATAGCTTATTCTTGACAGATGTGAAATAGAATTCGCTAATTCGCTATTCAATATTTTGATTAAGCACAAGAGACAAACTTCTTGAATAAGCTATGTTGAGCTATTTATGGGCTCTTAGTTTCTAAAAGGAGAGGTGGCAGTGGATGCTTTAAGCTCAATCTTTATTTTAGCCGTTGTTGTCGAAAAATTAGTTGAACTTTTTAAGGCCCTAGTATATGCGTTACCTTTTCTTCCTGAGAAGTTCAAGCCAATGACATTGGAACTCATTAGTTTAGGATTGGGATTCCTTCTTGCCTACGAAACCAATATCAACTCGCTTACGCTTATGGGCGTTAAGACTCTTGATCCTCTTGTAGGGGTCGTTATTACAGGGTTAGTAATCGGAAAAGGTTCTAATTTTGCCCATGACTTCTTCCAATATGTGAGTCAAAATAAAAGAGCAGGTGGTTAATACGACTTATCCGGTTGTGCAGCAGATCATAAATAATAATCGTTCCCATGAAGTTTTGCGTCCTCAAGGCTTTGTTATTCATTCGACAGATACTCCAGGTGCAACGGCTCAAAATGAATTCAACTATTTTAATAGTGCTTACAGGGGGGCTTCGGCTCATTATTTTGTGGATTGGATCCAGATCCTTCAAACAATTCCTGAGAACGAAGTGGCTTGGCATGCGGGGTCTACCGCTAATCACAAATTTCTATCGGTTGAAATCTGTGAACCTTTAGGAAATAACGCGTCGCGGTTTGAGGAAGCCTGGAAACGTACAGTCGGGTTGGTAGCGGAGGGTTGCGTGCGTTATGGTTGGACTGTAGCTACCCAAGTTTTTTCACATCAAGAGATATCCAGTATGTATCAGGAGACGAATCATAGCGATCCCATTGATTATTTGGGACGTTACGGACGGACTTGGGATGATCTCTTAGTCGCTGTTGAGCAAGAAGTTCAAAATATTCAGGGACAAAACGGAGGGGATATCCAATTGAAAAATTTAATTCTCGTTGGGCATGGTCCAGATGAGCGAGCAGCAGGTTATCTGGCTGATTTTTTAAAAGCTCCTGTAGCTTATCTGGACGCAATTCAGGCTGATGATCTAAATTCTGCACAGAATATTTATGTCATTGGGGGAAGTGTTAAGCCACTTGAGAGAGCGACGTTGATTTCTGGAGCAACCCGTTACGATACCTGCCAGAAGGTAATTGACTTCATTCATACGGGAAAGCTATAGTTAACGAAGGGATTGATAGGCAGAAAGGGTTAACTCGCCAACTCTTGACCATGAATAATTTTTGCGAATATGCTCACTTAAAGGCTCTGGGGAAAAGTCCAGAGCTTTTTCTAAAGCTAATTTGAGGCTTTCTTCTTGGAAAGGATTCATATAAACAGCCATATCTTTGAAGTATTCCGTTGTCGATCCTTGATCTGTTGTTAAGATAGTAGCTCCACATGCTCCTGCTTCAAGGCTCGAAAGTCCTGGGGTTTCGAACCAACTGGGAAGGGCATGAATTTTTGCTGCAGCATAAGCTGAGGCAAGAAGCTGTCCTTGTAAGGTGCCCAGATAGATGACGTTGGGATACGATTGAACATGTTCGAAATAGGAGCGGTCATTGATCGGTCCAGCCAAAACGAGAGTAAGCCCTAGTTCATAACAGTTCCGAGCAAGTAGGACTTGGTTTTTGCGGGATGTAATACGGGCGATGGAAAGAACGAAGTGTTCAGGCAAGTTGGGGCATTTCTCACGGAAAAGGGTTTCATCAATACCTAGATATTCTTCGGGAAATCCATTGGGGATGACTTGATAAGGGGTTGTAACCTGAAAGTCATCTTGGATCATTTCCATTTCCAATTGACCATTGGGGAGAAGTAGATCACAATCTTGGAGCAATTGTCCTCGCCAAGGTTGATGAGCTTCCCACTGGGTTAGCGCCGTGGAATGAGCATCCTTTTCTAAAAATTTTTGCATATTCCAATAGATCGGAGAGAGGACGACCGGCTTTTTCTGGCGTTTGGCATTTTCAAAATACATAGAAGCATCCGAGACGCGGGTTGCGTTGAAAATATGAACTAAGTCATATTCCTCAAGTTGAATATTTGGATTCGCAGATAGGAAAACTTCGACACCGAGTTTTTGCAGAGCTTGGGCAGTACCTAAAAGTTGGACGGTATCCCCGGCCGGATTCTTACGATAATCAGACCGAACTTGAAAAAGGACTTTCACATTAAAAACCCCTTATTCAGCTAATTTATGGTGTGGATTTCGCATAGATTTTTAAAGCTTTAATTAATGTCTGAGGATTAACGTTGTACTGTTGAGCAACCTGCCCAACACTCATATAGAGTAAATAACGAGAGCTTCAACCCACGACCGGAATCCCATATTTGCGAAAGACGGACTTGAGTTCAGGATGATCTGTTAAGAGTTCTCCTAAATTCATTTTTTCATTGATGCTAGCCATCGTTCCCAAAATCCTTTCTTCCTTATAGGTTGTTGAGCGGCTATTAAGTTGTTTACTTTTTCCTCAAGAGAATGTAGGGCTTGTTGAGTCTCAAGGCTTTGCTGGGTGAAGGATGCGATAGCTTCCGAAACCCCTTGTACACTGAGCGTCAAGGCCTCAATAGCTTTGGGAAGTGGAGCTACTTGTTCCTCGATCAGTGCCTTATGGGATTCGGAAATTTCGCTTATTTTTTCATCGAGTGATTTAAGCAGGGAGACATATACTTTTTCGTTTTCTTGTTCTTCGGGAACAGGAGTATTTGGGTGTTGCGAGGATGTTGGGGGAGATTCTGGAGTTATTGAGGGTTGAGGTAGGGTGACTACCGAGGTTTTGAATACCGGGACCGAATTGGATGCTTCAATTGCAGGGACTTCAATGGCAGGCGCTTCAAGGGTTAAATTCTCGGGGAGGTTAAAAGAAAGCTGAATTTCACTGGAGAATAAAGGGGTAAATAATTCGTCCTGATTAAGTAGCCATTCCGTGTAATTGATGACCGACTCTGTTTTTTGGATAAGGTGGAGTGTTGAATGGTTAGACGATGAATTTGAGATGAAATTCCAGCGTTTTTGGATGAACTGAAAGAGTCTTTCTTGGTCCGTGTTAAGGAGGAGATTGAGTACCCCATCTGAATCGAATGCACCGAAGCTTTTCCAAGGGCCGCTAATATCATTAACGGGATTGGGTTCAATTCTCCAAGCGCTCATAAAGTCACACATATTGGATTGTGTCGCAAATCCGACTTCAAATTTGTCTGTACCCGGTTGTTTTGCACCCCAGAATAGGTATCCTGTATTGCTTGGAGTAATGAGAGCCGCCATATCAACGACTTCTCGTGGAATGCTCAAGGATTCTTGGCGTTTCGCCCATATATGATAACTTCCGTTGAAGAAATTAGATAACAGGACAGAACGATTACCCAGGAAGGTCATCATGAGTAGATGAAGATTCGATTTTGAATCAAGGAGGATGTGATAAAGAGGATGGCGTGGGTGGACGACTTCACCTAATTGGGCCGATTTCCACGTTTGACCATTCCAAAGAAGATGGGTGATGCGCCACACATCAGGAAGAGCTAAATGGGAGGTGGCATAAAAGATATGTATCACCTTATCCACGGGAAGAAGGATAAGCCGATCATAACGGTTGTTTCGGGTATCGAGTTTTCCCAGTGTCGTGTTCTGATGCTCCCCTGTTCTTGAGATGATTGAATAACAGAGTTCGCCTGTCTTTTTAAGATAAGCCAGATGAATTTGATTCGGATCTTCGGCAATTCCTTGGGCGAGTATAATCGGCTCTTTTAGCTGGAAAAGGATCTCCTTATTGGAGTTTGAATATAAAGAAAGTCCTTCATTATTTGTTTCTAGGAAAAAGGATGAGTCTTGATTAATCATTAACGTCGGAGAGGTTGGAGGAAAATGGGGCACCTTATACACCTCCTTGTTATAATCTAGGGCTGTCCTGAGACAGCCCTAGTACGATGACATGACTTTAAGGGGATTAGTTAGAAAGACTATTTAAGACTAGCAAGGACTTGTGGTAATTGAGGTGGGAAGAAATCGGTTGGGAACGGCGTGAGATTTGGATTTAAGAAATCAACGCATGGAGTTTCTGATGGGAATTCTTCGCAGAACGGAGGCTCTGGGCAATAGCCGAAAGCATCAATTGAAAGTTGGACAAAACCAGTGAGTTTAGAGATAACGAAGGAACCAACCGTGATGGTAAGAACGTCGCCTGAAACGAGCGCGGGAACTAAGAGTTCACTACGGGTCTCAACTCTAAGATTAAAGTCGAATTCTGAACGTGTCGGCGGATGGAAAATGACGATGTCTTTGTGGATATCCGGCAAGCAACCGGAAATCGGGATGATGGTGCCAGCAGCATTTCTGACGTTGACGGTGAAGCAGATCCGAACGGTAAATTGAGCGCGAGCAAAGTTCGGACGGCCTGGGATTGGAGTAATAACAATGCTATCGGGAAGAATTACCCCATTGTTGAAGACGATACTGACGAAAGTAAATGGGCCACCATGTTGCGGAAGTTCTACCTCGAAGTCAGGGAAACACTCTCTTTGCTGGCAACTAAAAAATACTTTTTCTACGATGATACAGACTCTTTCTTGATATGGATCGTATGGAAATACATCTGTCATGTGTTTGAATTCCCTCCTTTATCCTAGCTTCGGGGTATCTTATTCAGTATGCGATTTAAGTGTGATTAATTGGACTTGGCGATTAGAAGCAAAATTTTTGGAGGTGTTGTTTGACTTCCTCTGCTCGTTTCCACCAGTCGTTCTCGAAAGCAAATGATTTACGTGCCGTTTCATTGGCTTTTTCGAGATAGGCTTTGCTTAAGGCTTTAGAAAAGTGGTTCGAATCCGAAGCAAGATAAACACCTGAATAAGAAACGTGGCTAAGCTCGGGCAAGGGAGTAGCGACAACGGGTATGCCTGCAGCCGCATATTCGTATAGTTTTATAGGATTACATCCTTTGGTCATGTCGGTGAGTTGAAAAGGGATGAGGCCGATGTTAAATTGTTGTAAATAACCAGGAAGGTTATTGTAGGGTTTTAAGCCGAGATAGCTTAAATTATTGGCCTGTAAGGGAAAACGGGTTAACTTCACAAGGGCACCAAGAAAGATAAAATGGAAATCAGGATTATGGGTGATGACGTCTTGAAGTAAAGGCCAATCAAGCCAGGGAGCAATTGCGCCGCTATAACCGACGAGCGGTTTATCATCAGGAAGGTCAGAGGGCCTTGCTTGAGGAAGCGCGAAATGGCTGGAGTCAACTCCGTTAGGGATAAGTTTAACTAGGGGGTGCTGAAGAGAAAGTTTTTCAAAAAGGGAAGTTGAGGTGGCGAATACGAGGTTGGCTTGCGAAAGCATCTCTGGCCAGTATTCTTCCCAGGCAGAAAATTCATTTTTAGGTTCATCCGAACAGTCAAAAATGACGTAATCAGGCTGGTATCGGGGAATCAAACGGACATGTTGGGGAAAGGTTAACCATAGGATACGTGGACGAGGATGGGGAAGGGTTAAAGGTGAAAGCCCTTGACAGAGGAAAAGGGTATCCGAGAGCGGCTGAAAGTTTGGCTGAGGGAAAGTCCCGATATCTTCATAGAGGATGGTATAACCGAGGAGAGAAAGCTGTTTCAGAAGCTGCTGAGGGCGCTGAACCATCCAATTCCAAGGAAGGGTCGGGGGGTAGATGATCGTAGGCACTTCGATCCCTCCAATGAGCTGCAGTTAATGTTTTTCTTTGTATAGAATATGTTCGAATGTGGAGAGATAGAGTATAACCAAGCTTAATTTTGTTTTAAATATGAAAAAAGCGCAGACTAGCTGCGCTTAGATTAAGTGATTTATCGCTGATATTCTTCTATTGTATTACTTCTATTCTTGTGCAAATTCTTGAACATAGTAGCTTCCGGCACTGCTGTAAACGATACCGACACCGACGTGGGTATAGCCGGCATTAAGGATATTGGCTTTGTGGCCAGAACTACTCATGAACGCTGCCATGGCAGCATCAACCGAGATATTGCGAGCAATATTTTCCCCAGCTGAATAGTATTGGACTCCAGCCATTTTCATCATATCATAGGGGCTGCCATACGTCGGAGAGGTATGACTGAAATAGCCATTGGTTTTCATGTCATTAGCCTTGGTTTGAGCAACACCCACCAGGCGAAGATCCACTTTGAGCGGTGCTAGACCCACATTAGCACGTTCTTTGTTAATTTCGTCAATCATTTGCTGTTCTTGGGCACTGACTGAGGTTGCAGCAGAAATCGTTCCTGTACTTGGAGCTGGAGTTGTCGTTTGCGCAGGAGTTGTAGGAGTTGTTGTAGGTGTTGTTGCAGTTGTAGTTGTAGGTGTAGTCGACGGAGTCGGATAACTATACATATAATTTTTTAAGGAAATAACACTTGAGCCTGTGTTAGTTGGAGTACTTACAGGTGTGGTGACCGTTGAGGTCGGGGTAGTACTCGTAGCAGGAGCAGGTGGAGTTGATGGTGTACTTGTTGGGGTTGAAGTTGAGGCTGGTGCAGGCGCTGCGGAGACGTAGTTACGTAAAGGAATGCTATATCCTCCCGAATAGGAATAATTGTTCGCCGCATAGATAGCTGCTTGTGCGGGAGCTGTCATTCCAAATAAGAAAACTAAAGTTTGTAAGCTGAGAGCAATTTGTGTGAACTTCTTCATTGTTTTTACCTCCTAAAACTTTTTAAAAAAATGAAGTTGTCTGTTCGCGACGTCCTCAGTATAACATTTGCTTTTGGACAAACCTACCGGTACATTGTTCCAATTTTAATATCTTTGAATTTCAGATTTTTTTAGAGATGAAGTATAATATCCTTATATTTAAGGGTTGGAGGATTATATGCTGCCAAAAGTTGTTTTGAAGTATTGTCCGGAATATACAGCTGACGTTGAAGGGATTTTGCGTCAAGGGTTACAAGGGTTGGGCGGAATGTCCGCTTTTGTAAAGCCAGGGCAGAAAGTTCTGCTCAAAGTCAATCTCCTCATGAAAAAAAGACCTGAAGAAGCGGTTACAACGCATCCCAGTGTCGTTGAAGCGGTGGTCCATCTTGTTCAAGAAGCGGGGGGGATTCCGATTATTGGGGATAGCCCTGGTGGTCCTTATACGATTGGTGCTTTACAGGGAATTTACGCTCGTTCAGGATTGAAGGATGTCGCTGAACGCACAGGGGCTCTCCTTAATTTGGATGTGGGGCAAACGGGAGTGGCTCATCCGGAAGGTAAAATTGTAAAGAGTCTTACCGTCACGAAGAGCGTGACGGATGCTGACGTCGTGATTACTCTATCAAAACTCAAAACGCATGGGATGATGACTTTTACGGGTGCTGTCAAGATTTTGTTTGGGGTGATTCCTGGACTTTTAAAAGCGGAATATCATCTCAAGATGCCGGATGTACGGAACTTTGCCGATTTGTTAGTGGATATTGTGACTTGGGTTAAACCCTCTTTAAGTATTATGGATGGAATCGTTGGGATGGAGGGAGACGGCCCTTCGGCTGGAAAACCGCGTTCTGTTGGTGCACTTTTGCTGAGTCAAGATCCGTTCGCCTTAGATGTGGTTGCTTCGCACTTAATCGGACTTAAGCCAGAAAAGGTTCCTACGATTATGGCTGCTCGAGAACGGGGTCTGCCCAGTCGCTTAGAAGAGGTAGATTGGATAGGGGATGCGCGTTCCCTTTGGAAGATTCAGAATTTCGTTCTTCCGAAAACTTCATCCATTAACTTTATCGATAGTGTGCCGTTACCGAAGAAGGCTAAAAGCTTTCTGCTCAATCGGGTTCGTCCTCGGCCATACTTTCAACATGACCTATGTATTGGCTGTAAAGATTGTTTTAAAAATTGCCCTCCCAAGGCCTTAGTCATGAATGAACAGAACCGACCTGTTGTTGATCTTGATGCGTGTATTCGTTGCTTTTGTTGTCAGGAACTTTGTCCTCATCACGCTATAGAAATTCTGCGACCAAGGTTAGGTCGGACGATATTTAAGTGATTTTCCTTAAAATATAAAAAAGGGTATAATAAAGTAGATGTAAATTAAAGAGGAGATTGATCGACGTTGAGTAAAACAGACGATCAAAATGTTCTAGTCATTGATGTGGGTTCTGGTACACAGGATATACTCTTGTACCAACCGGGAAAGAATATAGAAAACTGCCCGAAGTTTATTGTGCCTAGTCGGACGCAAATTGTGGCTTTTCAGATTCGCCAAGCAACAGCGCAGGGTCGCGATCTGTTTTTGCACGGTCATTTAATGGGTGGGGGTGCGTGCGGACTCGCCTTAAGGCAACATTTAAAGGCAGGGTTTAAAGCTTATGCTACGTTAGAAACTGCCTTGACTTTTCATGATGATCTGACTCGAGTTAAAAAAATGGGGGTTATCATTACGCCAGAAGCACCCGCTGGAGCAGAGCGCATCTGGCTGGGTGACCTCGATATTCTAAGCTTACGACAGGCATTAGGAGCTTTCGGTCTTGAGTTGCCGAGCAAATATGCAATAGCCCTTCAAGATCACGGCTATAGTGAGCAGGAAAGCAATCGAACCGTAAGATTTCGTTTGTGGAAGGAATTTATTCTGAATGGTGGAAATCTCGATACGCTTATCTTTAAGGACAAGATCCCAGAAGTTTATACACGGATGCGTGCGCTTCGGGAGATTGAACCGCAGTGCGTGGTTACCGATACGGGTACAGCGGCAATTTTGGGCATATTAACAGATCCCAACGTTCAAGGATATTTGGAACGAGGAATTTTGGCCCTAAATATTGGAAACTCACATACAGTAGGCGCCGCTATTCGAGGTAATCGGGTTTATGGGATTTTCGAGCAACATACGAGTGCCTTTGATCTTGCATCATTACAAGCTCTGGTGCAACGTTTTCAAAATGCAAGTTTAACCCATGAGGAAGTCTTTGAAGCGGGTGGACATGGGGTAGCGATGCACCCTGAAATGAAGGCGGGTTGGGATTTTGTTGCTGTTGCCGGACCTCGTCGAGATATGGTAAAACCACTTCATTGGTATGAAGTGGCTCCCTATGGCGATATGATGTTAACAGGATGTTTTGGTCTGCTTAAGGGACTTCATATTATATAAGGGGCTCGGCGCTTGAAACGTCCTGTTTCTTCGTCCAGCGATTGGAATCGCGAAGGCGGTATTTTTCCATCATCCGTGTAAAAGCATCTTCTAGGTCAATATTTAAGGAATTGGCCATAGAAATAATAACAAACAGGACATCAGCCATTTCAAGTGCGAGATCTCCTTCAGGTTCAGTTGGCTTTTTGGGCTTTTGACCATAGGAGTGGTTGATTTCACGGGCGAGTTCTCCTACTTCTTCAGTGAGACGCAGCATCATCGAGGCAGGTTGCCAATATCCTTCTTCGAATTGTGAGATCCAGTCATCAACCAGTTTTTGCCAATCTTTAATTTCCATAGAGATCCTCCTAAATTCTTTAAAATTAATTTTCGAGACAGGCAAGGGATTTTATGTCTTAATGTAGAAAATGACTATAAGACAAATTTTGAGATTAAACGAAGGAGGTAGACCGTGGCTCAGTTTCTTTCGCAAATCCGAGTACCCCTGGATTGGCGCAGTATCGTAGATATACTTGTTGTCGCGGTCGTACTCTATCAGTTAATTATGCTGATTAAGGGGACGCGTGCCGTTCAACTCATCAAGGGAATTGCCGTCCTCCTCATTATATCGACTATTGCAAAGTTTTTAAATCTAAATACCATTAGCTGGCTTTTAGAAAAAGTCTGGACGATGCTTTTTGTAGCCTTGCCCGTTGTGTTTCAACCGGAGTTGCGAAGGGCACTAGAACAAATCGGACGGGGTCATTTTTTCGTGAGCCATTCTTTATCTTTAGGACCGGAAGCTCTAGATCAAATGATTGAGGAATTAGTGCGCTGCAGCCAAGTGTTATCGAAAAACCGGATCGGGGCACTTATGGCGATTGAACGAGAGACTGGAGTTCAAGAATTTATTGAAACTGGGATTAAAATCGATGGTGTTGTTTCCTCTGAGTTTTTGGTGAATGTCTTTATCCCTAATACACCGCTTCATGATGGCGCCGTGATTATTCGTGGGGATCGAGTGGCGGCGGCGGGTTGCTTCTTGCCCTTATCGGAGAATTCGAATATTCAAAAGGAACTTGGTACTCGGCATCGCGCTGCAATCGGGTTATCTGAGGTCTCAGATGCTTTAATTATTATCGTATCCGAGGAAACAGGTGCAGTTTCTGTCGCATTAGATGGAGTCATCACGCGTTTTCTAGATGAGAAGATGTTAAGAGAATTATTAAAGAGAGAACTGCAAGTGAAAACGAGCAAGAGCTATGTACCTTTTTGGAGGTCTAAAAATGAATGAGGTATGGAAAAGGAATCTAGGTTATAAGATAGTTTCCCTGCTCTTGGCCATTTTATTTTGGCTCTGGGTAACAAATTCACCCTCAACGCAAACCTTGATTGGGGATCAAACGTTGACGGTCCCCTTGGTGACCAAAAATCTCCCCGTAAATTCGATGGTGATGACGAAACTTCCCTCTGTTCGCGTACGGTTACAGGGGACAAATTCAAGCGTAAATGTTAAAGACCTTTATGCCTATGTTGATCTTACGGGAACGACTCCAGGTGAACATCAATACACGATCCAAATGGACGCTATCCCGGGAATCCAAATCGTAGAATTGACTCCACAAACCATTAATCTAACCATTGATACCGTGCAGGAAAAGATGCTTCCGGTTCAGACTAATATTTCAGGCACTCCTGCTGAGGGGATGCAAGTAGGAGAGCCTATTATCAAACCCTCTGTCGTCAATGTCCGAGGACCGGGCTCAGTTCTTGCAGGTCTTGATAAGGTCGTTGTTGAGATGAATGTTGCGGAAGCGACAGATTCAATCACGAAATCTCTTCCTATTTTGTTTAGAGATAAGCAGGGTCAAAGTATCTTTGGTCCGGATCCGAGTATTCAGACCTTGATTGCGAGTCCGAGTAGTGTTGAGGTAATCGTGCCCATTATGGCAAAGGAAACGGCCAGCAAGACAATTCCCTTAACCGTTACAAGTCAAGGGGAACCGGCAGTTGGAATGAGTTTGCGTTCGCTTCAGACTATACCTGATCGGGTTCAGGTCTGGGGAAAACCTGAGGCACTGAAAGATTTTGATGTACTTACCCTAGGAACGGTGAATATCACAGGCTTAGCTGAGGATAAAACCTTCCAAATCCCTTCGGATAAAGTGAGTCTACCTGCAGGTATTTCTTTGAGTCCTGGAACGACTTTCAATGTGCTTGCGAGTATAGGGAAGGCTCCTCAATCAAAAACTATGACGGGTATGACGGTAGACGTTAGAAATATTCCAAGTGCTCTCGTACTTGCGCAAGTTCCGAATAAAGTAGATATTACAATAGAAGCAATCCCTGAAGTGTTAGATACGTTAACGGCGAGCCAAATCTCGCTTTGGGTCGATGCAAGTGGACAAGCTGAAGGAAGCTATGAGAATGTAAAGGCATTTTGGCAACTCCCGTCGGGAGTTAAGATGACTTCTACTCCAAACGTTTCTTACAGTTTAAAAGCAAAGTAGCGAACTTGCTTTGGATGAAGGATTATCCTTCATCGATTCATATAGGAGGTAGTTATTTGGACCTCATTTGGACAAACATACGCGTACCCGTGGAAGAAGAGGAATCTCTTCTTATCTCACGGATGGCCCATAAATTAAGAGTTCCTCCCCAATCCATTTCAGGATTAAGGATTGTGCGTCGTTCGTTAGATGCACGGAAAAAGCCTCAGCTTTTCTTTTCATATACTCTTACTTTTAATCTTGAATTGCCGATAAAGGAAGTTCAACGGATTTTAAGCCGAAATCGAGATTTGAAACCAGAACCTATAGAAGAACCCATTCTGCTGTCTAAACCGGACAAAAGATTAACCCATCGCCCCATTGTGATCGGAGCTGGTCCTGCAGGTTATTTTGCGGCTTTAGCACTTGCCCAAAAAGGATATGCTCCGCTTGTTCTTGAACGGGGAGACGCGGTGATCGAGCGGACACGGAAAGTGAATGAATTCTGGGAATCAGGGAACTTAGATACGGAAAGCAATGTCCAATTTGGCGAGGGTGGCGCAGGTACGTTTTCTGATGGTAAATTAACGACTCGAATTTCCGATCGTCGGATCACAGAAGTGTTGCATGCTTTTGTGAAAGCGGGCGCGCCAACTGAGATTCAATATCTAGCGAAGGCGCATATTGGAACGGATATTCTCAAACAAGTGGTTCAAGGACTCCGCCAAGAAATTATCGCTTTAGGGGGAGAAGTACGCTTTCGAACGAAGCTTACCGGGCTCCAGAAAACAACTGAAAAAATGACGGGAGTCGGAGTCAATGGTAATGAAGAAATCCCAGCTGAAGCTGTGATTCTGGCCATCGGACATAGTGCTCGGGATACGTATGAAATGCTTTTAGACCATGAAATACAGATTGAACAAAAGGCTTTTGCTATAGGGTTAAGAATTGAACATCCCCAAGAATTGATTAACCGTTCTCAATATGGAGTTGAGGAGCACCCGAAGCTTGGCCCTGCAGATTATCAGTTAACCTATCAGGATCAGCTGACAGGAAGGGGAGCCTATGCTTTTTGTATGTGCCCTGGGGGAAAAGTAGTTGCCGCAGCATCGGAAGAAGAACGGTTGGTTACCAACGGCATGAGTGTATATCGACGGGATAGCGGGATTGCGAATAGCGCTTTGGTGGTCACAGTGGGTCAAAACGATTTTGGAAGCAGCCATCCTCTGGCAGGAATTGAGTTTCAACGGCATTGGGAGCATCAAGCCTTTTTGGCAGGTGGAAGAAATTATTATGCACCGGTTCAGTGCGTTCCCGATTTTCTTAAGGGTCAGGAGAGCGATGATTTTTCCTGCCCTTCAAGTTATATTCCCGGGGTGACCGCCGTTGATCTTCATCATGTTTTGCCCAAGCCGGTGAGCGAGGTGTTAGAACGCGCCCTGACTTCCTTCGATCATAAAATTAAAGGCTTTGCCGGGGAGACTGCGACATTGACAGGGGTTGAGACACGGACCAGTGCACCGATCCGGATTACTCGTGATGAAAACGGAGAGGCGTTAGGGATCAAAGGCCTTTTCCCGGCTGGAGAAGGAGCAGGCTATGCTGGAGGGATTATTAGCGCGGCAGTGGATGGAATACGAGCTGCAGAACGCCTAATGGCACAGTATGCCCCAGTTGGGCGCTCTTGAATTTGTAGCGAATGACGGATCGATTTAATGGATTGCGGAAATTTGCAGGTTAAAGTAGAATAGTGAACAGATAAGACATATAAGCATACGGTAGATACGAAATTTTAGATAGGGTACATATACTTAGGAAGGGGCATAACCTTGAGTAGATTATTTGGAACAGATGGAGTTCGTGGAATAGCAAATCAAGAATTGACACCTAACATCGCTTTCCGTTTAGGACAAGCAGGGGCCTATGTATTAAGTAAAGAACATCCTCATCCACGTATTATTATTGGAAAAGATACTCGGATTTCCGGAGATATGCTAGAGGCAGCATTGATTGCAGGAATTTGTTCTGTAGGCGCTGATGTTTTACGCGTAGGCATTTTACCGACACCGGGGATTGCCTTTTTAACCCGAACTTTGGATGTCAGCGCAGGGGTTGTTATCTCCGCTTCTCATAATCCGGTACAGGATAATGGAATCAAATTCTTCGCTTCGACAGGATTTAAGCTGCCGGATGCGATTGAGGATGAGATTGAAGCAATTTATCAAAGTGAGGAAAAACCCTGGGAAGTTCCGATCGGCGGTGAAGTGGGCAGGGTTATTGAGATTCGGGATGCTGAGCGGCGTTATATGGATTTCCTGAAGGCAACGGTGGGACGACTCGATGGACTTAAGGTTGTATTGGATTCGGCTAACGGTGCAGCTTCGCAGGTTGGTCCGAAGCTTTTGGAAGAGTTGGGTGTAGAAGTTATTCCCATTTGTAATCAGCCGGATGGAGTGAATATTAATGCAAGTTGTGGTTCTACTCATCCAGGAGCATTGCAGAAAGCGGTCCTCGAATATAAGGCTGATTTAGGTTTAGCCAATGATGGGGATGCTGATCGCTTAATTGCTGTGGATGAGAACGGTCAAGTTGTCGATGGCGACTTTATTATGCTTATCTGTGCGCTTGCTCAAAAGGCTAAAGGTAAACTCGAAAAAAATGCACTTGTGATTACAGTGATGAGCAACCTTGGCTTGAAGATTGCTCTTAAAAAAGCGGGTATTGAAGTGCTGGAGACCCAAGTTGGAGACCGATACGTTATGGAGGAACTTTTACGCACGGGTGCCAAACTCGGCGGCGAACAATCCGGACATATCATTTTTCTAGAACATAATACGACAGGGGACGGCTTGCTCACCGCGATTCAGCTTCTTACGGTGATTAAGGAAGAGAAGAAATCCTTAAGAACTTTGGCTGCGCAAATGCAACGCCTACCTCAAGTCTTGATTAATACCCGAGTTGAGGATAAAGAAAAATCGATGAATCATCCTGACGTTCTGAAGAAAGTGGAAGAGGTTAAGGCGGTTTTAGGGGATAGTGGGCGTATCCTTGTCCGACCTTCGGGAACGGAACCGCTCGTCCGTGTTATGGTGGAAGGACCGGATCAGGATCACCTTAAATTTTTGGCTCAATCTGTGATTGAGGTTATCCAAAAATTGGTGTAGCTATTTTTGGAAAATCGCGTATAATGGTTCGTGTACTGCTATATCTATAATAATGGCGAGATATATAGTACATGAACCTATTTTTTGAATGAGATTTTGAATGGGGTGATGCTGTTAGCAGAAATAGAAAGTAGAAGGTCAGATTGTGAATTAGAGAAAATTTTGGCAAGTATATGAAGCGCCTGGACCATAATCAAGACTCGAGGTCAAAACTTGGAGATCTTGATTACGGTTGACGAGGAAGAGGGTTATCGAAGATTTCGGCGGGTCCCTCTCGGTGTCTTGACATCGTAAGGCTTATGACAAAACCGCGAAGCAATTTGCGAAACAAAACGTAAGTCTCAAGACAAGGGGAAAGTGTATTTATTTCAGTTCCCTTGGTTAATTGTGGCCAAGATTTTTTCTAAGTCGCCTCGAAGGTGGCTTTTTTGTTTATTACAGATTAAGGTCTAATGTTGAGAGGAGAGAAAAAATTCATGTGTGGAATTGTTGGATATATTGGGAAACAACCGGCTGTACCCGTGTTGTTAGAAGGCTTAAAGAAGTTAGAATATCGAGGATATGACTCAGCTGGAGTGGCTGTTTTAGATGAAACAGGGATTTCAACCTGTAAGACGGTGGGTAAACTAGCAAATTTAGAAGAAAAACTGGGCCAGGATTATTCGAAAACCTGTATTGGGATTGGACATACACGTTGGGCTACCCATGGCCGTCCGTCAGATATCAATTCACATCCCCATCTGGATTCAGAAGAGAAGTTTGCGGTTGTTCATAATGGAATTATTGAGAATTACCTCGAATTGAAAGAGTGGTTAATTGAACAAGGCCATCAATTCATTTCGGAAACCGATACGGAAGTTCTACCTCATTTGGTCAGCTATTATTATGAAGGAGATCTGGTGGAAGCCGTTCGAAAGGTTCTGAAGAAGGTACGGGGTTCTTTTGCCATGGTCGTATTGAGCCGTCAAGATCCAGACAAACTTGTAGCTGCGCGTAAGGACAGTCCAATGGTGCTTGGGCTGGGTGAAGGGGAGTACTTTGTCGCCAGCGATATCCCAGCTATTTTGAACTATACCCGTAAAACGTATATCCTTGAGGACGGGGAAATGGTCGTTTTGACGAAGGATGGGGTTACGGTAACTGACTTTGAAGGTAATCCTAAATCGAAAGAAGTATATGAAGTAAAGTGGGACGCTGTAGCTGCAGAAAAAGGCGGCTATGATCACTTTATGCTTAAAGAAATCTACGAACAACCGAAAGCGCTGCGCGATACGATGGCTAGCCGCTTGGGCGAACAAGAAGTTATACTTCAAGAATTTAAGCTCAGTGCAGAAGAAGTAAAGGATCTCCATAAAGTCTTTATCGTGGCTTGCGGAACGGCCTGGCATGCAGGATTAGTGGGTAAAACCTTGATTGAACGTTGGGCACGAATTCCTGTGGAAGTCGATATCGCTTCCGAATTCCGTTATCGTTCTCCTTTGATCGATAAACACACGATGGTTGTCGTGATCAGTCAGTCTGGAGAAACAGCAGACACCTTGGCAGCGCTTCGTGAAGCTAAAAAACTCGGCGCGCGTGTCGTTGCGGTTACGAATGTAGTCGGAAGTTCCGTTTCTCGCGAAGCTCATGATGTCATCTATACTTGGGCAGGTCCTGAAATCGCAGTGGCTTCAACGAAAGCGTATACCACGCAGTTGGAAGGTATGGTTTTACTCGGTCTCTATTTGGCACAGGCTAGGGGAACAATGTCACCTGAGAAGATTGGGCAAGTCATTACCGCTTTGAAAGAAATTCCTACGCAAGCACAAGAAGTACTTGAGCAAGCGAAGGACATTGAGGATTTTGCGCAATCCTTTGTTGACGTGGAAGATACATTCTTCATTGGGCGGAGTCTCGACTGGAATGTGGCGATGGAAGGCGCTCTTAAGTTGAAAGAAATCTCGTACATTCATGCGGAAGCCTATGCCGCAGGGGAGCTTAAACACGGAACTCTCGCCTTGATTACTGAGCAAACCCCGGTTATTGCAATTGCTACACAAATGGATGTGTATGATAAGACGGTTTCAAATGTTAAAGAGGTTAAAGCTCGGGATGCAAAAGTGATCGGGATTACCTTCCAAGGAAATAAGGATCTGGCTAAATCGGTGGATCATGTGATCTATTTACCTAAAACCGTTGTAGAGCTTGCTCCCATCCTGACGGTTATTCCACTTCAGCTACTCTCTTATTATGTATCTGTAGCTAGAGGGTGTGACGTGGATAAACCGAGGAATTTGGCCAAAAGCGTTACTGTTGAATAAGGAAAAACAACTTAAAAATGCCCTCCTCATTGTTTTCCCCCAATAAACCCTTTCGCTCAATTGAAATCTTTACCGTGAAGAAGAGAAAAGGGAATAGAAAAATAGAACTGAAAAATGCCCGAAACCCTTGAAAACAAAGGGGTAGAGAAGGATTATCGAAAGTAAAATCCTGACTCTACCTCTTTTTGCTTATATTTAGCATTATTTGGACGGTAACACTTTCTAACATTCTCTTTTTTAATGTGAAAAGGTCACTTTTGACAGTTGTTGCATTTTGGTTTGGCTTAAGATAACAATTTAGAATAATAACGACTGATAAAATCTTCTCTATCACATTTGGCAAGTTTATATTTCATATAGAATTGAGTGAATATTACGGAGCAAAATGAGCCATGCTTCCGGACTGTGAGAGCCACAGCTCCGGATTTTTAGAGCCACCCTTCCGGATTGTGAGCCACTTGATGAAACTTCTTATTAGAATGTAGTTATACACCCGAGAGAGGAGTGTAAATACATTCATAGGAGGTCATCAAATGACCAATTATCGAGAGATTCTTCGGCTAATTAGCCAAGGAATCAGTCAACGCAGCATCGCAGTGAGCTGCGAATGCTCACGCAACACTGTTGCCAAGGTGGTGAAACGATCCAACGAGCTTAATATTACTTGGCCGTTAAACCCAGATCGGACGAATGGTGAATTGCACAAGCTTTTCTATCCTGAATCCACATTACCTCCTACCCGAAAGCGCCCGGATAATGAGTACATTCATAAAGAAATGGCGAAAAGCGGAGTAACGCTCAGTCTGCTTTGGAATGAATACTGCGAATCCTGCAGACTCAGCAATGAGATTCCCCTCATGTATACTCAGTTTTGCTACCATTATCAGCAGTATGTGGCGAAGACCAAAGCGACCATGCATATCGGACGAAAGCCTGGCGAACAAATGGAGGTCGACTGGGCAGGCCAAACGGCAAGCCTCGTGGATACGGATACAGGAGAGAGCATTGCTGCCTACATATTTGTAGCTGTTCTACCGTACAGTCAATATGCTTATGTGGAAGCTTTTCTGAATCAAGGCCAAGAATCCTGGATTACAGCTCATGTCAATGCCTACAAGTATTTTGGAGGCGTTACACGGATTCTTGTACCGGATAATCTGAAGACCGGTGTGGAACGCTCCTCATGGTATACGCCTATAATCAACAAGTCTTATCACGAAATGGCCGAGCACTATGGGACCGCTGTTATTCCTGCTCGGGTAAGAAAGCCCAAGGATAAACCCAGTGTTGAAGGGACGGTTGGCACCATTTCCACCTGGATCGTTGCGGCTCTCCGTCGTCAACAATTCTTTTCTCTTCCAGAACTTAACCTGGCGATACGAGAGAAACTGGAGGCCTTCAACAGTAAACCGTTTCAGAAGAAAACGGGAAGCCGTCAGAGCGTATTTCGAGAAGAAGAGAAAGCCCTGTTACTACCTCTTCCCGCAGTACCCTATGAATTAGCAGTTTGGAAGGTTGCCACCGTCCAATTTAACTATCATGTTACTGTAGAGAAAATGCATTACAGCGTCCCTTATGAATACATCAAACACAAAGTCGATGTCCGAATCACCCGTTATGTAGTTGAAGTGTTTTTTAATAATCACCGGATATGTTCCCATCCTCGCTTGCATGGTCGTCCCGGACAATACAGCACAGTTACGGAACATATGCCGGAAGACCATCAAAAGTATACAGCATGGAATGGCGAACGCTTCGTATTTTGGGCAGAAAACGTTGGTAAACATACCGCCGTGGTAGTGAAGGCAATCTTGTCTTCTCACCGTATAGAACAACAAGGCTACAAAAGCTGTATGGGTTTACTCAAACTAGCAGATAAATACTCGGTTAGTCGCTTAGAAGCAGCCTGTGAAAAAGCACTCTCCTACACACCCAACCCCAGCTACAAAAGCATTCAGACCATCATCAAAACGGGACAAGACAAAATCGTCAAGGAAGAGCCGGTTAACCCTGAGAAATCCTCTAACAGCTTTGGTTTTACCCGAGGCGCAGACTACTACAGGAGGAATTCATAATGGTTAACGAAACAACAATCGGCAAGCTTAATGAAATGCGACTCACTGCTATGGCAGAATCATTTCGCCAACAACTTCAAGATCCATCCTATACCGCATTAAATTTTGAAGAACGATTCGGGCTCATGGTGGACACGGAATGGGCAAGGCGTAAGAACAATAAACTCACTCGCCTCATCCGCAAAGCCGATCTTTACTTTAATCAAGCGTGCATTGAGGATATTGAATATCATGCGGATAGGAAATTGGACAAAGCACAAATCGCTCGGTTATCAACATGTACTTACATCCAAGAAAAACACAACATCATTATCCTTGGTGCTTCCGGCGCAGGAAAAACCTATCTCAGCTGTGCCTTCGGTATTGCCGCCTGCCGCAACTTCTATACAGTGAAGTATATTCGGCTTCCCGATTTACTGAATGAACTGGCAGTAGCACGAGGAGAAGGTATCTACAAAAAAGTAATGAAGCAATACAAGCAAGTCAGTCTGCTCATTCTAGATGAATGGTTACTCGTTCCACTGGGTAATAGTGAAGCACGTGATCTTTTAGAAATCGTGGAAGCGAGACACAAAAAGGGATCAACCATTTTCAGTTCTCAATTTTCACCCGCCGGATGGCATGGCAAAATTGGTGAGGATACTTTAGCTGATGCCATCTTGGACAGAATTGTTCATGATTCCTATACAATCTTGATCGATGGCCAAGATTCCATGCGTAAACGCAAAGGAATACAGGAATAACAAAACCTTACTCTAGTTTAGAGAGCTGTGGAGAGTGAGGACAAGCCCTTTTGGGTCTTTCTCAAAAGAACTTGCCCACACTCTCCACAAACTCAAGGAAATTCGGGTGGCTCTCTGTCCGGAGCAGTGGATCATTTTTTCCAGAGAGATGGCTCAGTGACATCTGGAATAGTGGCTCTCTAAAACCGTAATATTCATTGAGGATTGCTAAAATATATTTATAGAGGGAACTAATATCATTTGAACCGCTACCTGGGCGGTTTTTACTTTGTTCTAAAATTGTTGTTTTTCTTAATTTTTAGTTATCATCAAAAGTAAAGAAGGAAACAGAAAATATAAGGAGAAATATATATAAAAATGGTGAATTTAGCCAGAGAATAATATATTAGGAAACATCTACGGTAGGAACACGCGATCACATAATGAGGACAATAATTATAGCAAATCTATCGGATCTATTCCGAGATATTGAAGAAGATCGCAAGAAAGCCAGTTTTGGATGTACGAGTATATATAAAAGAATTATCTTGTCAGGACCTAGGTATAAATTGAGAAAATAAATAATGAAAGAATTCAGCGAAATACCATACAGTGATTTCTTTGGGGGGTGCCTAATTGTTGATACAACACTCTTGCTTAATTGAACATCTAAAAAGGTTAAAAGAATCATCTAAGGAAGCTGTTGAAAACGCTGATTATTTTAGTGCTTTTAATGAATATATGCACGTTAAGCGGCCAGTTGAAGATGAATTACTAGAATTGATCCAAAGAACTAGTCAATCAGATAAACCGCAACTAATATTAGTCTGTGGTGGGGTGGGTGACGGTAAGTCGCATTTAATTGCATATTTGAAAAATACTTATCCTGACTTATTTGATAAATTTGATATTCATAATGATGCTACAGAAAGTTTCGAACCAAACAAGACTTCACTTGATACTTTGAATGAATTTTTAGATGACTTTTCAGATGAAAGAATTAGTATTGAAGGCAATAATTCTAAGTTAATTGTAGCAATAAATCTCGGGTCCTTGAACAATTTTATTGACTCGGAATATCAAGGCCATTTTAAGAAATTGAAAGACTATGTTCTCCAAAAAAATATATTAGAACCTAAAATTATTAAAAGTGAAAGTAAAGAATTTAGCTTTTTTCATTCTATCAATTTTAGTGACTATAATATTTTTAGTTTAACTGATACGGGAGTCAGATCGGCGTATCTTAAGGGCTTGTTCGAAAGAATTACAAATGTAGATGAAAAAAACTATATTTATACCATATATAAGCATAATTGCATCGCATGTTCTTACGAAGGCCGTTGTCCCGTTAAAGTAAATTATGAACTTTTGTCACAATATTCAATGCAAATCCAATTAATCGAAGTTATTGTAGAAGCAATTCTAAAGTATAAATTGATCATTTCTACTCGCTCGTTCTTAAACTTTATCTATGAAATTTTAGTACCTAGTGACTTAGATGTTCTTGTAAAATCTGAGATCGAATCAAGTCTTAACCAAATCGAGCTAATAAAATATCTTAATAGTTTAATGCCAAACCTGATTTATGACCGTAAAGATCGATCGGATTTTTCGCGAGTTTTAGCAACTTTGGATCCCCTGGGTGTAAGAACTTCGGATTTGGACGATTTGCTGATTACTCTTAATACTACACGAGGGTTTGCGAAGCTATTTGCTGAACATGTTGATATTACAGGCTTGACTTGGTTGGAAGATGAGTTTCAAAAAGAAAAATTTTTGGCAGTGACAACTCCATCGGAATTTAAAAAAATTCTTATAAAAACGTTTGTAAGATTATTTAGATTTAAGCCAAAGAGTAATGTTCTATGTTTGGAAGATCCAGTATACAGACGGTTTTTGAAAGATCTGTATTTCTGGAATGCAGGAGATATGCAGGGAATTAAGACGGTATTCACTAATGTTAAAGAATCTGTATTTAAATGGAATGGGGAAGGACAGAATCGTGGGATTAACTTATTGATTGGTAAGAATCAAATCAAATATAAAGTTAGTCAGTTTCTTGAATTATCACCATGTTTGGATGGGCTGCCCTGTACAGCATCAGGGAAACTTGACAAATTTCTTCCTTTTATTACGTTGCTCTTTAAGAATAGGAAAAAGGGAACTCTACCGCTTGAGATTTCTATCGATTACTCACTCTATTATTTATTAGATCAAGTACGGAACGGGTATAGGCCTAATAAGAAAGATAAACAAGATTTCATTAGTTTCATGGAATTTATGAATAAAGTTGTACTATTGGGCGAACAAGACAAAGAACTGAAGTTTGAGCAGAAATTCGGAGGAGATATACTTAAATTCAAACTGTCGTATGACGAGGATTTTGAGGAATATAAGTTTGTGAGGGTTTGACATGAATATTCGTTTGGACTTTGATGGAATTAAGCGAGATTTTAAGTTTAACAATCAAATAGAGGTGGGTGAATTTGGTTTAAGACATAATACTGGGGAGAAAATTAAAATTCTTCCTTACAAAACAAAGGTACCTTCTGTCGATGACTTAACTCAGTTTTCTGGGATTTCGGGGGCCTTTTCGAGATTGTTACTTGATCTAAAGGGAATAAACGATTTTAATGTAAAACAGATCGCCGACAAGATTTTCTTGAAAGTTTATTTTGATCAAGAAGCGGATAAAAGTTGGTTTCTAGATATTTTAGAAGAATTATTTTTATATCGCTCTGAAGTAGAGATTTTTCACCCATTACTCTTTAATTACTTGCCACTCAGAAGCATTCATCAAAGCCAGATCGCAAAGTTTTTATATGATGTACTAGTTGACCCTAAGACAAAAGATAAGGTGAAAGCTGCCTATAGCGGTGAACCGGAAAATGTATTAATGAAACTCATGCTGGATAGTTTGCCAAATTTAGAATCCATGGAGAACACTGAAGTTCAGTATGTCTCGTTTCTTCCCTATATTTCGAACTTGTTTAATGAAGATTTACTGTTTATGATTTCTGACAACTCATTTTTTGTTAGAGATTTTGAGAAATTGCTAGATTATTATTATTTTTTCTATGTTTCACAGTTAGCACTGAGATTTGATAAGATGTTTGAAGTCGAGGTACCTGAGCCTGTGCCCATTTACTTTAATCTTGATTGGGAGAAGACTTCTAAAATTAGGACTAGTTATATCGGAGGTTGGGTTTACTTAAAACCCAAGATCTATTCCCTGTTTTCACATACGATCACTTTGGAATTTTTGAATCATGTTTTTGGATCTGAAAAGAGCTTGACTTATGCTAGTATATATGAAGTCATACATACAATGAGTGATTCAGAAAGAGATAATTTCGAACAGGATGTTAAGTGTTTGTTGGACCTTTATAAAGCACAAGTTCAAGATGTTAATTGGAAGGACTTCTCAGTCTCGAGAAAATATGATGAACCAATATTGAGTGAAATTTTTAACCTTCAGCGGGCAATTGAGTTCCAATTTACGGCCAGTGGTAGAAAAGGGGTTCCATTAAAATATGCCGACTGGTTTGAAAAATACGCGGAGGCTCATTTCCTAAAAAAACGGGGTCCGCTAGGCTATACACTAAATATAACTCAGGACTTCTTGATTTTTTTTATCCGATTGAGTATTAAGGATCAACCTAAAATCAAACTAAAGCAACTTTATGAAGAGTTTGAAAAGCGAGGCTTATTTCTTGATCGTGACTCGAAGGAACATATTATTAAACTATTAGAAAAATTAAATTTATTGGAGAAAAAGAGTGATAGTGGGGATGCACAATATGTTAAGTCCATTTTATAATTTTTTAGCGACAAGGGTTTTAAGATTCTTACAAACAACGGAAATAAAACCTGGAGATAAGTTTCATATTCAATTTGAAAAAAAAGAGCAAGTTACTAGTTTGTACAACGCATTAGCAACAACTCCAAGCGTACAAGCGTTTATATATAAAACGAAATCAAATGAAAACTATCAAACATTTTGCATTAAAACGAATCAAGTGACTGTCATTATAGCGGCTACAAATGAAGAAATTACTCCTGACTTTCTAACTCATTTGAGAAATAAAGTTGGAACCTCCCAAGAAGATTTTGAGAATACAGCCATCATCTTCATTCATGACACTAGTTTAGATAGCCTTATTAAAGGCTCCGTAGGATTTCACCAAGAGGGGATGCCTTTTCATGTAAAATCAATTACCAAAGATTTGAAAAAACAAATTAAGGAATCGAAGCTGTCTCTGGGCGATAGAGAAATACTATATTTAAACATAAAAAAGAAAGATCTAACAGACTTTGAAGATTCGACTTCAATTTTCGAGTATGAAGAAATATTAAGTGCTATTTATAGCCAGCACATCGATCCACTACATTACAGAGATTTTGGTCTTTTCCGCGATAGCCAGTTACCCTTAGAAAATGATCAGAATCAGATTCGACGTCGGTTAGAAGAAAACTTCGAGTTATACAATAAAGTTGATAAAGTGCATAAGTACGGTAACCCTGACCAGGATTTAGAAAAATACTTCGACGAAAAAGGAATTAGCAAGTTAAAAGAACAGACTTGGACAGGAGTAGAATATAAAGTAGTCAAGTTTTCGGCGGATAATCGAAAAGCTGTGAAACCCATTGCCTATATAGAAAGCTCGATCTATGAAACCTCTCAAGGGGTGGTGTATTGGGAAAGGCCTGACGGTACGAGCACTACAAAATCGAGAATTCGACATATCATGGTATTTAATAATAAGTACGCTGAAGAAATTAATCTAACTTTTAGCTTTGACGGTTTTCTGAAGGCAGAGTTCTTGAAGGTGGAACAACATTCTAATGCGTCAGGTACTATTTCTGGAAAGAAGATTAAGCTGAAAATTAAACCGATAAAAGGGCAAACTGATTTTAGTAAAGTTACATATAAAGATGAGTATGCGAAATTTGAATTCAGAGTGTGTATAGTAGCTGTGCAAAAGGAAATTTTTGACGCGATAAAAGGAAACTATACCATTATAAGAAAGCCTAGCTTAGAGGTCATTGCCGTTAACTCTGAAGAGGATCTCGTAATCAACCCTAGTGGCGATAACCAAATATTTGAAGAGATTGTGGTGGAAGGTCAAATAGTCGAACTTGAAAATCTAGAAGAGCAATTGATTCTAAAGATGAATGTTGCTCCTAATGATGAGGACATTTCATTAACGAAGTTTAGTTTGAAAGTGGATAATTCTCTTATTCCCTTGGGGTTTAGAGAAGGCGTTGAAAAACCTAAAATAATTACTGGAGCTAATGTTCGGAAATTGAAGTTTGAATTAAAAGAAAGTTTTCAGTTAAGGGGAGAAAATAAGCTGATTCAAGGAACTACTGAGTATTTCACTCGTGAAGAATTCAGGAGGGATTTGGAAAAAGAACGGACGATCATCGAGAGTGGTGCAGAATTTTTCAAGGATTCTCACTCAGGATTGGAGCCTATTATTCTAGAAATTGACCCAAGAATTAAGTTGAAGTACAACGCTTTGATCAAATACTATCAAATTAATAAACTTTTACCTAGCTTAGCCTACTTGGATAAGGAGTTAAGCCAACTTTGCTTGGAGTATGTTAATACCTATTACGACCTGCTTTGTGACTTGAAAAATGGCTCATCGTTATCTCAACAAGAGAAGAACTTGATTAAAATAGGTACAATTGAGAATATTGATGGAGACCAAGAAATTCTCTTCACGCCTCTTCACCCGATTAATGTCGCTTATCATCTTCTTTTAAACCAAAAGGTTCAAAGTGAAAGATTGACGGAAGACCTTATGAAACGTCTGAATTCCCTGCATCTTATACCTTATATTTATCATGATGACGGTAGTCTGTACAAACCCGTAGAGCAAAGCCATTCACCAGAGTGGGCATATTATGCCAATAACAAAATGCAGCGCTACAAAGGATCAAGGGATTTTGTAGCGAAGTTAGTGTCGGAAAAGATTGAAGAGTTTGTCGATCATTTTTCATATCTCTTTGAATTGGCTAAAAATGCTCCGATTAAAATTAACCTAATTAATCTAGGGGATTGTAAAGAGGTCTTGCAGGGGATATTCGGATATTATCGTAAAAAGATTTATAAATCAAAACGACTGGAGGAGTTATTGCCTATTGAATTACGGATCTACAGCAAGGTAAATATTAGCAATTCCTTCGAGGAATTCTCATTCTATGACGACCCCCATCTGATTAGGGAAACTTTCGGAGTAAATGTAGAGTTATCTGATTCTGATGACTTTGATGAGGTCGATCTACTTAGTATATTTCGTGAGAAGGTCCACTTTTACACAAATAATAGTGAGCAATCTCAATTTGAGTATTGCCATATTTGTTTTTATGAGATGGATCGGTTTATCGAAGTTACCAACAGTAAAATGGCGGATATTGCAACGGGTATTTCCAATGACGGATTGATCTCAGGGACGCCAACAGTGTACGTTGGTAATGCCTATAAAACAGGATTCGGGACTAAGTATATAAATACTGAAAGTAATTTGCTGATCGATCTTGCGGTTCAGATGAATGCGCTTGCGAGAGTGGCTAGATCCCTTGATCTCTATAATGATGAGGAGTGTATCGTTACAGCGATAGCTGAAGAGAATAAAAGTTTTTTAGATGGTGTTTATGATTCTTCGCATTGGGTAACGTTTATAGAGCCACATGTTAGTTTGGACTTCTTTAAGAATGAACTGATTGGAAAGGACTTGCTTATCATTCACTATAGTGATCAATATACATCATCGAGCGGTTATGACGCAATTACTGTGACGAGAAAATCAAAACAGTATCAACAGATTATTGAAGGTTTTCTACTAGAGAAATCAATAAGCAATTCAAAGCAATCTTTGTTTGATATTATTAATTTTTTCAATGCTGTCAATGGTGATTGGCTGCTACGGCTTATTTCCAATATGAGCCAATTCCCGAGAGAGAAAATTAGTATCTTGTCTGCAATAAAGGTTTCCCTTGCCTACTTAGATCACCCGGAGATTATTTGGGTACCAATCTCTTTGGAGGAAATTTTGAGGGTTTCCGGTGGAGCAGGTCTAAAACAAAAAGATGGGCTTTTCTCTGCGAAAAACTTAGGAGAGGAAGGTCAATTTAGCGATGATTTATTGCTGGTTGGCATAGAAGCAGTCAATGAAACGATTAAAGTCCACTACTATCCGATCGAAGTAAAAATTGGCGATAATCCTTCCGGAGTGATTGAGAAGGCTATTGAGCAAGCGAGAAAAACCAGAAAGTTGATACAAGATCATTTGACCAGGGATAATGAAAATGTAGACTTTACTAATACAGTCTATCGAAATTTTATTATGCAAATGGTTTTATTAAGTGCTGAAAAAATGCAATTATACCAGGTCTGGCCTGAACGAAATTGGAATAGGCTAACTGACGTTTTAAGAGAAAAACTTTTGAACGATCATTATGAAATTAGTACTACGCTCGATAAATATATTGGGCTAGGAGCTGTTATATCCTTTAAGAAGAATGTATATTTCAAAAGAACGTTCAAACAGAACGATATACTAATATTAGAACTAACAGAACAAGATGGGTATAATATGTTAACCCAAAATATTGAAGACCTCAAACAGAAGGTCGCCAAGGGTGAGAGCGATTTAGATCAAGATCTATTACTCTCGAAGAACTATATCCAACCTTCATCAAAATTTGAGTATGCTAACCAAGATCAAATAAAAAAGCTGAGCTCGCATCCTAAAATTGCAGAAGTTAAGATCAATAACTTTGAAACTCAAGGTACAATAGATCAGCCCATGGAAATACTATTTGGGCATTTAAAAGACAAAAAACCTGTGTATTGGTATCCAACATCGACGAATAAAGTGATGCACACCAACACGGGAATCATCGGGACAATGGGTACTGGAAAAACACAATTCACCAAAAGCTTAATTATGCAGCTCAATGGAAACTCAATGACAAATGTAAACAAAACCCCAATCGGCATCTTAATCTTTGATTATAAAGGAGATTATGTAAAAGAGGAATTTACAAAAGTAACGGGGGCTAAGGTATATAAACCTTATCATCTTCCATATAATCCATTGGCACTGTGTATGACGGATGCCATGAATCCGTTACTTCCACTTCATACTGCTAATAGCATTAAAGAGACGATTTCGACTGCTTTCGGCCTTGGTGTTAAACAGGAAACACTACTACGGGAAGTTATTATGGAAGCTTATGAGGCAAAGGGAATTCGCAAAGCGGATCCTAGCACATGGAATCTTCCGGCACCAACATTGAGCAATGTCTACAAGGTTTATGCGAATAGGGAGGATATTAAAGAAGATAGTCTTTATGCTGCACTCACTAATCTTTTTGAATTCGAAATATTTGAGCCTGACTCTAGAAATACCAAACCCCTCTTTGACATTATTGAAGGAATAACTGTAATAAATCTTTCTGGATATGATGAAGGTATTCAGAATTTAGTTGTTGCAATTACTCTGGATGTTTTTTATAACCAAATGCAAATACAAGGACATAGTATAATTAATGGTAACTATAGAGAAATCACACGGATGATCTTAGTCGATGAAGCTGATAATTTTTTAACCAAAGATTTTAAGTCTTTAAAGAAGATCCTTAAGGAAGGTCGCGAATTTGGGGTAGGTACAATTTTATCGACCCAATTATTAAGCCACTTTTCGACAGCCGGAAATGATTATGCAAATTATATCTTAACGTGGATCGTTCACAATACATCAGATATTTACTCTAAGGATGTGAAATATATCTTCAATACACAATCTAAGAATGAAGAAGAAAACATATTAACAAAGATAAAGAGTTTGGAGAAACATTATAGTATTCTTAAACAGGGGGGTAATTCTGAACCTATTTTGATGAGAGATATGGCATTTTGGGAACTAGTAAAAGAACTGTAGTGTGAAGCAAACACAATAGGAAAGGAATACTTTGAAGTCACTTATGACAGATGTGTTAGTCATGTAATTAACGGGGATATGAATGAGAATGATTTTGCTAGGAAAAGTAGGTGAGTACTAAATGGAAAATTATACTCTCAAATTTCCTGAGCAAATTATTAAAGAATGTGGAAGACCAATGACAACCTCTGAAATTTGGCAGTATGGTGTCGAACGTGGTTATGAAAAGACTGGGGGCTTTGTTGGAAAGTCTCCTTGGGTAAGTATTGGAAGAAAGCTCATAATTGATATCAAAGATAATCCTAAAAGTAAATTTACGGTCAATGAGCAAGTTCGGCCCAAAGAGTTTTCACTTAAAATTATAGTTGCTTCAAATCTTCAACCAATAAAAAATAAGGCCAAAAATGAACTGGAAAAGTTCGACGAAAAAGACTTTCATAGACATATAACGTATTTTTCCTATACATACCTAAGTAGGGTTTATACTAGAACCATTAATCATCTGAGCTCTGGGAAAAAAGACCGTTTCAGAGAATGGATACATCCAGACCTTGTCGGCGTATCTTTTCCTATTGGATTATGGGACAAAGAATTAATTGAGTTATCAAATGAAAACTAACCTTTAAAGCTTTACTCTTTTGAATTAAAAAGGAAACTTACTTCATCAAACCTCAGAGAATATTTCTTCCAAGCCGTTTCCAATTCATTATGGGCTTAAGAAGGGTATTTGCGACTGCTTTTTTAGAAAAAGATGATGATTTACTCCAAGAACTGAAACGGTTATCAAACTCTTTTGGAATTGGTATTATTAGATTTGACATTACTAATCTTGATGATTCTGAATCATTATTCCTGCAAAACAAAAAGAAACATTGGACTGGGAAACTATCAATAAGTTGTGTAATGTAAATCCAGATTTTAAAGAATTTATAAAAGTGTAAAAGAGTGTTAACTGCTTACAAGCGCAGAACCTGAAATAAGACAAACATACAAATCATCATTTGCAATTTTGTGAGAATAATTCTGGTTTTATGCTAAGAACCCCGTGAACAGATTTATGATTCAATTTAGTTTATTAGGGTGCGTAAATATTACGAGTCTAAACCATAGTCAGTAAAGATAAAGGCGAGATAATACGGCAAATATTTTTGAAACCATATAATATAATATGTAAAAAACATCAGAAGTCAAAAAAGTGACGATTAATGAGGTGTGCACTAACTATGCCAGAATTAGAATTACTTGGCATTATAGCTCCCTTAAGGAAGTTATTGTCGAATACGAATGAAACAATTAATGTTCATGTTGATGGATCTATGCAAGATATATTATCTTTACGGGAAAATCGTGAGTATATAATTCCCGATTTTCAGCGTGAAATTAGATGGGAAAAAGAGAACTTGTCACAGTTGGTTGACGATATAAAATCTGGACCCAAATATCTTGGTAACATTATTCTTACTCAAAAGTTAAATGAAAACAAGTTCCTAATCATAGACGGACAACAGCGAATAACAGTATTAACATTGATACTTTCTTGTTTGAATTATTTCCACAACGGACAAATAGATACAATTTCTCCCTGTAAACTGAGCATTGAGAGTTTTCTGGGGTTTGAGGCTATTCTAGAAGGAAACTTCCCTGACAAAGATAGCTTAGCTGCGGAAATAGTGCAGTCAGATAAATTACATCAAATTGATAAATACTACGAATTATGGAGTCAAATTAAAGTTTTAGATTGTATAGCTAATGGACATGCCGCAAAGGATTTTATACGCAATTTAGGAAAAAGTGACGTGAACATCATTCTAAACAGATCAGACGACGCGAGAGATGGCATTCGCTATTTCATTGATGTAAACTTAAAGGGCAAGCAATTAGATACTGAGGATATATTCAAAGGGTATCTTTTTCGAAATGATCACAATGAAGACATTAGAAATGAGTGGTATAAATTTAAAACTAATGTATGTCGGATTGAAGCCACGAAAAAAATGGACTACCCGTTGTTAAAATTATTAGAACACTATTTCTACTGTGATCTTTATACTAATTCAAAATTCAGAGGACTAGAATTCGGTGAAGATTTCTTATTAAAAAATGAATTTAAGACCCATGAAGATTTCCCTGTAAAGTTTAGAGGACAAACACATCTTATTGAAGTAATAAATGATAATGCCTATATGCTTAGTTCTTTACAAAAACTCAATAACGTCATTGAGATCATGTTGAATGTAGTTGAAAATGATTCAATTAACGCTACATTTACTGCTTTGTTCAGATGCATTTCACCGGACCGCATTGACACTAATGAGTTAAAAATCATACACAATTTTATGGGGAAAGTTCTTAAAGACAATAAAGTTCTTCCTAAAGCTTTAGTAATGAAGTATATCCTTACAGTTCTACATAATCATGAAAATAAAGCAAAAGAAGAATTCAGAAAAATATATGGCACGTATCTTCTGTCAGTATTATTTATAATTTTTGAGAACAAGAAAAGTAAAGATGTTTTTATAGGTGTTTTAAAAGCATCCAACGATAATTGGTATGCAGAAATCATTACCCAGATTAAATCTTATTTCGAACCCAATAAAATAACTGACAGTAAGATTTTGGCACAGTATAAACTCGGGACAAATGAAGATGTAGAAGATTACAAGTTTAGATGTAAATCGCTGGCCACTATTTATAATTTCTTCAAAATTGAAAATGAAAAAGTTATAATATCCGAAAGTTTAGAGAGTGTCAAACGTTTCCTTGGGGATCAATTTACAACTGAACATTTTATAATAAGTGATAATCAACAAAGAAGGATGAAGGTCATCTGTGGCGAGCATGAACATAGGTACGAACATTCAAAAGAGTTTTTCAGTAAATATGTAAATAATCTTTTCAATTTTATTTTTATAAGCAGAGAATTAAATGAATCTCTATCAAATTATTGGCTTCCTCAAAAAATGTATTTAATTAATAATCCGGATATCTTAGAATGCAATTATTCTAAAATGGTTTTAGGTGAACTATTGGAGATAAGCGATAGCATGCAAGACGATGTAGCTGCCGGTAATTTCAAGGATAAATTGGATCTGTTCTTTAGCAGAGATTTTAAAGAGAAATATATAACTTATGCTCGTAATGTGCTTAGTAAGGTCATAGAAAAAATTAAAAGTGAATAAAAGATAATAAAGTAAGTGCCAATAAGTCATATTAGGATTGCACTTAATATAAATATTCCCATGTGGGCTCGAAAGGGATTGGAGTTTATTCCAATCCCTTTCGTTAAACGAGTTCCTTTATTGTACCCATAATTTTTTGAAATGCGGATATGTCAAATCTGCCTTTACCCCAACTAATTCGTATTGCGCTTTCAATACACTCGTCTGAGAGTCCCATGGCGGTGAGAACGTGGCTATGACTATAGTCGTGAGAAGTGCAGGCAGAGCCGTTCGATATACTGCAATATTGTTTTGTAGCAAGCATAAGGGCCTCTGAATCAACGCCGAGGAAACTGATGTTTAGTGTATTAGGCATACTATGTTGAGGATCTCCATTGATCTCAAATTCCACACCCGAGGAAGTTATGGCATCCATAATCTGCTTTTTAGTTGTACGATAGACTTCCAAATTCATAGCCTTTTCCTGTTCGGCAATTTCACATGCTTTACCTAGCCCTAAGATCAGGGCTACAGGCAGCGTTCCTGGCCGGAGGCCACTTTCGTGGTCTCCACCAAACATGATTGGCTTAATTGGGGGTTTTTTGTACTTTTTTGTGCGCAAGACCAAAGCTCCAATACCCTGTGGTCCGTACATTTTATGAGCGGTTAGGGAAAGTAGGTCATATTTTAGAAGCTTGAGCTCATCTACTAATTTCCCACAACTTTGAGCAGCATCGATGTGAAAATAGGTTTCTGTATCACAAAGTGCTTGCCCAATCTCCTGAACCGGCTGGATAATTCCAGTTTCATTATTGGCATGCATCACACTTACAAGCAAAGTATCGGATCGGACTTTACTCAAAAGCTCTTGGGCATCTATCCTTCCACTTTCGTCCGGTGAGATAAAATCTACTTCAAATCCTTGCTCTTTAAGAATCTTGAACGGTTTTAAAATGGCTTTGTGCTCAATAGCTGTGGTAATAATATGTTTTTTGTTCGTATTAATCCCATGTTCAGCAAGACCGAGAACAGCAAGATTATCGCTTTCGGTGGCTCCGCTTGTGAATATCACTTCATTCTTAGCAATTCCCAGAAGCGAAGCAACTTGTTCGCGAGCTTTTTCTACTTGCTTGTGGGCATTAGTGCCGTAATCATGGGTGCGGCTATCTGGATTACCATAGAAGCATTTATAGGCATTGGTCATGGTATCTAATACACGAACATCTACTGGAGTTGAAGCATTATAGTCAAGGTATAGGCTCATTTCAAACCTCCTGGCTTTTCTTTAAAGCAAGGTTTACTAAGTCATCAATAGATTTTATAACATTGGTACCTGACAAATATGCAATCCCGCGGTTTAAATGCAATTTGAAGTACTTTGCTAATGTTTCTTCGTCAGTGGGCAGACCGTCTTTGATACACCAGGCTAAGATCAATGCATTGTATATCTCATGGTTTTCTCCGGCAAATGTATGCCAAGACATTTCCACATTACTATCGGCCGGAAAATCAAGATCAGTAGGTATGGTTTCTTCGCTTAGAGAAAAGCACAATGCCCAGCGACAAAGAACATTCCAGTTTTTTATGCCAGTTTTTCCTTTGAGGCGGGATAGTTTGTCCTTAGATTGATTAGACAACTTAATTTGCTTAACAATCACTTTACCGCACCTCCAAAGTAACCATTTTCTATCAAGGTCTGTTGTGTTTCATCATTGTATTTCAAAGTGAATTCTCGTCCAACATATGGGCGTAACATGTCATAATATTTCCCGCTGATTTCTGAATCTGTTGAAAGAAGAATCGTCTGGTCACTGGCTTCAGGAAGATAGTTTGTAATTAAGGACTCTCGATGAGCACTATCCAAACGAGCGAGTGGAGTATCAATAATAATAGGAAGTTGCTTTTTCGAACAGATGCCTAGAGCCCAAAGCATGGCAATCATCAAAAGTTGTTTTTCTCCAGCAGAAAAAGTAGACCTATTTATCTGTTCTCCATTTTGATTTAAGTAAATAAATTTAAGTGTCTTAGGTTCAATTTGAATATCGCTAATTAGGTTTTGTTTTGAAACAATTTTTTTGAAGCATTGTGTCATGGTTTCGGCTAAAAACCTTGTCTTTGATAGCTGTAAATGGATCTTATACTCCTCAAGTACCTTCAAGGCTCTTCCCGAATAGGTTATGATTCTTCTTGCTTCGTCGATACTTTCCAAATTGGCAACAGCCTTCTCGATAACCTTAAGCTGCTCACGTCTCATGTCATCGTATTGAGCATTTTTAGCATTGTAATCTTCCTGAGCAATGCGAAATTTTTCCTTAATAGTAGCCAATTTTGCTGTCAATTCCAAGATGGTTTTGTATTGAATACCGGTTGAAGTTTCATCGATATCGATTGACAAATAATTTTCCACTTCAGCTAATTGTTTAAGCAAATCCTGTCGTTGGTCCAAAACCTGCAAGACGTCATTTTTCTGACGCCTGGGCAAGGAATCACAAAGCATTTTTAATTGGATATGTCCTGCCTCTGATAAATTGTAAACCGTTTGTACATCCATCGATATGCTATTAATAAAGTGCATGAATTCATCAAAGTCAAGCCTTTTATCCTTTGTTTTATCGAACCTCTCAAAGAGAATTGGTAATTGGGCAATAGCAGCTTTGATTCCTCTTTGTTCACGCTCCTGATTAGAGACGTCAAGAATTTGGTTTAAGAGTGGAAGCATCATTAAAAGTGGGAGATCTTCAGAAACTATGTTAATAAGTTGCTCATTCAGCTTTTCTAGAGACACTTCTAAGGTGTTTTTCTTATTCATTAGATCATTTCGGTTGGAAACTAAATGGCCACCCATGGTCATAAAGTCGTTTTCTGCTTTTTCAAGTTTTTGCGCAAGATTGATTTCTTCAATTTTTAAGTGGCCTAGGGTTTCGGCAGCTGCTTTTGCAAGTAAATCTATATTCTTTATTTTTTCATCATAAAGACCAATTTCTTTTGCGTCATCATCTGACTTAATTGCCTTTTTCTTATTGGTAATGATACGTTGGATATCTGATATAGCTTGATCAATCACATCGATTCCAAGTAAGGTTTTAATTGATTTCAAGAGAAATGTATGGTCATCCGAAACCGCCAACTCAGATATTTTTTCGCCATCAAAGAAAAAAAGTGGGGCGATTGCACTTGGAAGCATTTCTTCGATAAACATATTCCAGTTTTCTGAAAGAACTTGATCGTATCTGTCATCTTTATATACGCTTGTTTTAAGAATGGTATTTGCAGAGTGCAGAGACCATTCCCTTTTAACATTATAATTGTTATTATCTTCACCCGAGGATAATTCAAACAGCAGTTCGATAGATGACGTGTTTGTCCCATCAGCTTTATTTACAAGTTTCTTTAAATAGTTGGGAAATGATGTCTTGCTTTCTGCAAAGGCAAAGGACCGCCTTCCATAAAGAGCTAGAAGGATTGCTTCCAAAATGGTAGTTTTGCCGCGCCCATTCATTCCACCAATAAGAATAATTTGTTTTTCGGTAACAAAATCAAATAGATTAGTGTTTGCATAGATTCCGAAATTGTGGAGGGTCAGGCGTTTAATCTTCATTATATTAATTATCCTCCACTTTGTAAAAATTTAATTGTTCTTCTTCAGATTCAGCATTTTTGTCATAGAAAGCGCCCATGTTTTTTTTGCGCTGAACTTTAGCCACTGTAAAGGCTTTAGCGTCTTCTTCATCGCGAAAAAATCCACGCTTGATTTGGGCTTCAATATCCCCTAAAATACCTTTTCGTTGCTTTATGTCGGAAGACTTTTGTTCGATATCAACGATGCGAGCTGTCATTTCAAAGAGAAGCTTTTCATCCGGATATAAAGCATGACAAACATCAGCAAGAATTTCCCACTCTGCTTTTCCATAAGAAGTTTCTAGGTGGTGGAGGAAAATTACAAAATCTCTTCCAGTAACCTCCTTATAGATATCAGGAAGGGAATCGTCAAACTCATGCTTCTCGTCAAGCCAAATCTGCCTTATAATATTTAGTTCTTCTAAGGTTATTAGCTCAAGATTTCTAAATTCTTCTGGTCCGTTCTGGTTGATTTCGGTTTGGATCGTGAGCAATTTTTTGAGCCAGCCTTCACGTACCGATTTTATATATGGACCGTGAACAAGGCGTCCTTTGAACATATGCGTATTACCTGTCATTCTTCTAAAGTCTCGCCTCGATCTATCGGCTTCAGCATCCCCGATTTCATTTCTGAATTCCAGTAAAGGTGTCATCCATTCTTTTTCGCTGTCATTCATGATCATGGCCGCCATTGACTTATCCTGTTCTACCAGAGTACAAACCCAGCATCCAAAACGACTTTTGCCACAACTGGGGGTATCTGAATTAATAATTAAAGGACACTCACCATCTTCTGTAGCACCTCGATACATTGTTAGTAAATCTTTATTGGAATGACCCCAAGGATTTTTATATTGCATTAAGAACGTCCAGACATCATCATTTGTCCAGTTTTCAAGTGGTGAAAAAACTAGCTCATTTTGCATTGTTTCATTAGGACTTAAAAAGTCACGGACTCGGAGATTTTCATAATGTTGCATTGTTCGAGCACGATTGGCACTCTCGGCCTTTCTTGTACCTAATAGAAGAATAACTTCTCCATATGAAGATACTATGTTTTGAACGAAAGTATTTGCCGGTTTAATTTTTAAGCGATCAGTGCACCATCTAAAGTTGGTGTGAGGGAAGGGGTACCCCCGTCCTAAAAGATTCACCCAAAAAGTGTCATTGTAATCAGGAATTAACCTATGGGGAATAATTGGCATATCCAATGCTTTAGCCCTATTTTTCATTCGTTCTAATGAAATTTCCACCCATTTAGCAACAACAGGAGACTCTACCAAGGTATCAGTGCAAATCACATGTACGGCTTTTCTTTTGCGCAATTCTAGTGGTAATTCCGATAAAGCTAACCATACCAATTGCAGGGTAGCGGTGCTATCCTTTCCTCCAGAATAACCAACTACCCATGGGATATCATCTTCTAGATACAAATTTTTGATGATTTCATACAACTCTTTAATATTTTGTTTTGTTATGCTCATATAGTTACCGTTCCTGACATATTTTCTAATCTAGCTTTTTCAATCAAGTATTCAGTAAAAGCTTTCTGGTTATTACGCGAACAAGATATGCGTCCATTCACCATCACAAGTCCTTGTAGTTCCTTACTATTTTTAGACCAGTTTATGTTCTGTAAAAAAGTTAGTTTGTCATTCCAGTTGTCAGAGGCGTTCCGTTCATTATTCAGAGCATTTCCTAAACCGCCAAGTGCTCGAAGAGTAATAGCGTGGGCACATATATAATCTCTTCGAAATTCAACCGGAGAGATGGTTTTGCTTTTTACACTGACCCAGGGAAGCATATTATGCGAAACTGCGTCCCAGAACGAGACAATGGTTTTCTTGGTTTCATCATCGTTTATCGGAGCTCCTTTAATGAGGTCTCTCGACGCGTGAAAAATAGCACTTAAGGTAAACAGAGCTTTGGAACGATTGGAAATAGTTGATTTTTCATTTTCTACATTACCAAAAAACATAGGTATTTCGTTAATGCATTCTTTGATCAAGACAGAAAATTCATCTCTGTTGTCATATAAAATGTTTAGGGACATTGTGGGGCGCGCTGCATATCGGTTTAGGTCGGTAAACATCTGTTGAGATCGCTTTAGCCCCAAATCGTAGTAAAGAACAATAGAAATATCCTCGTGTCTCAATTCTGGACACTCTTGTAGCGCTGCCTCAATGGCTGCTCTGCGATGCTGACCATCGTTTATAATGATACGTGAATTCATAGCTATTTTCAAATAACCAGAAGAGCTATTTTTATTGGCAACAAACTCTAAATCTCCGTCAATTGATGCGGTAAGTGCAGAAAAGACATAACAATTCTTATTACTCAGTATGTACTCTTTCATTTCTGGAATACGTTGTTTGTTCAAAATCCTTTGTGCCCTCATGTCGGGAGACAACGAACTATCATTATAGCTAAACAGTTTTGTAACTATGTCTAAGGGACACATCACAGAGTAATAAGGCATTCCAGCCTGAATACCTTTTACGGCCGGAAGCTCAAAAAAAGAGTCTTGTTTTCTCACAATGACCTCCAATTAGAAGTGTGCTTTATTTACTTTGGAAATATAATATTATACTATGGAAGTATTATAAATCAACTTCCAAACGTGTTCAATCTATTTCGGTAATTTTGATGCGGATGGGCTAAAAATGAATGAGTTTGCTAAGAGTTTCCTGATTTCCTTGTGCGAATAAAAGAATATTGCGGTTTACTAGAGGTTCATCTGCGTATTCGAGTATTAAGGAATAAAAGGTAATGGATGTTTTTAGCCCTGAGGAGGCTCCCGTTTTAAGTCGGTCTGAACTACGGACGGTTTGATCCTGTGAATATCAACCACTTTTATATTATTATTTACACTCCATGATGCCGGCTAAATCCTGAAACGTAATGTTTGTATTTGCGCTAGCCTTTTTTCTCTATAAGGTCCTTTACATGGATATATAATGGTTCAGCAGCTGTCAGGGACTTTTAACTCTTCACAAATTAAGGGAAAGGATTTTCTGGATTTTGATAGAGCTCAGTTAGAGATACTTTTTACTTATAAGAAAGCATCTGTTAACTCAATTTCATATCATATCTCGAAGAGGTTGGATTGCGGCATAGCCATGGCTCACCTAGAAATCGGTGCGGCCCATGAAGGAGCGACGTGTCAATGGGAACTTCTCACAGGATTAGAGGTGGCTCGGTTCAAACCGGTGTGATTGATTGTCTATCATCGGGTTATATATTTACATAAGCTTTGCAAGAAGTTAGGGGAGCTGAGCTAAAGTGGCTGAGAGGGAAATGAGTTTCCGACCCACTGACCTGAACTAGGTAATGCTAACGGAAGGAATAAATTGTGTGATTCGTAGGCAATTAAAAAAATAACGTGCTGTATTATTCAATTGTACTTAAGTGAATATGCAGCACGTTGTTTTCTATTTATAATATTTCTTTTCAAAGCTATTTGGGCTCAATTAAAATCAGGAATTAGGCAATTCAGAACTAAGGTAAAAAATAAGATAATGATATTTAACTATAAGTGGTGCTTTTGAATATCACCAAATTAACGGAATCAAATGATAACGTGTCTTTAAACAATAGTGTTTGTATCCTGGCAGGTCTCGTAAAAGAGTTTCCTCTTCGATTTTTATCCTAATTACAGTCCATGGTATAGTGAGAAGAAAAGGTATTATCGCCCAATACGAACCAAGGGCCAGAGGGGTAAACAGTGACATTATTAACATCCCTAGGTACATCGGATGGCGAACTATGGCGTAGAGGCCGGTTGTTATAACCTGCTGTTCTTTTTCAACCTGGATGACAGTTGAAGCATAACTATTTTGCTTAAAAACAAGGATAATAAAGATATAACCTAAGAAAACAACAGCATTCGCTGCAATTACAAGCAAAACAGGCACAGCTGACCAATGAAATCGAAAATCAAGACCGGGAATTAAGTAGCCTAGCATAAATAAGTTAAAAAAGGCGGGAGGTTTTCGCGTATTTTCCTGGTCTTTAACCTTCATTCGTCTCGATAAAAGGTCGGGATCCTTTTTCAAAAAGTAAGCCGTAATAAAAAGCGTAAGGGCAGAGATACCTATCCAAAAAATCCATGCCTGCCAAAACCTTAACGAACCTGCCGGAAAAAATAAAACGAGACCCATCACGATCATAATAATTGCGGGTATACGATAAGCTTTTGACGCAGACAGATTAGTCTTTCTTTCCATCGAAACCACTCCTTTCCTTGAGATATTGTTCAACAAGGCGCTTATGTTTCATTCGGGCTGGTGAGAGAACTCCTGCAACCATTCCATCATATAAGTTTTCCATAGCTTTGCTCAGTGACGGATTAACCCCCTCGAACAAAGGTATACTCTTCATGATTTCAGCAGAGTCCTTGGCCAGAGCTTCGACCTCCGGATCATCTGCAGACAGCTGATCCAGCTTGGTCAAACGCTTCGCACTATCCAAAGCCATTTGGTACTTTTCAGGATGATCTTTAAAGTATTCGGCCAATGACAGAAACGTTTCCCGATGATCCTGGCCCCACTGAAAATCATCTAAGATGCCAAATAATTTTTGCTGCTGAGCATATATTTCCGGGCTGGTTTGAATATATTTATCAATCTGCTCATGCCCAAGGATCTCTTTGACCCTTTGGAAAGAAGGAGATTCGAAGGTGTTTTCATCCAGAAATACCGCGTCTTCTGCATCTTCATCTAGCAATTTCTCAATCTTCGCCACTCGTTCTTCAAGAGTCGTTATCTCGTTTAGAAGCTCAGTTCTTAAAGACTGTAATACTTCCCGCATGGTTTTTAAATTGTGCATCTTTCCTAGTATTTCCTTGATGCGTTTTAAGTCCAGTCCCAGGGATTTTAATCGTTTGATTGACTGCATACGTGTTAGTTCAGCTGGTCCGTACAAACGGTATCCCCCCGAAGAACGCTCTGGCTCCTGTAGTAAACCGATCTTGTGGTAATACATAATTGTTTTTAATGTGCTTCCGGTTAATTTGGCAAAATCACTGATTCTTATCCTATTCTCCACCCTAACCCTCCTCCATGATCAGTATAAACCCTACCCCAAGGGTTGGGTCAAGTAAGCAAAGTACCACTTTATGTAAGGTATGGTCATTGCTTCATGAATGTCTTAGAATAAGGATAAAAGGGAACCCTTGGAACTGTGAGCGTGGTTAATAAAGGTTAGATATGAGTAATTGGAGGTTAAATTTTAATGAATATTAAAGGATACTTAAATGGAGTAAAGTGTTCATTTGCGTCCAAGTGCCAAAATTTAACATGACGACGATTGTTAATGCTGCTGAATGTTATCAAATTGCTGAGCAAAAAGCTATCGAATATTTTAAATCACTTTATCAGCAGCTTGCCTTCAAGACCTATTCCTCGACTCTGACAAAGGATATCCTGTCATGGAAACATAATCATATCCATCATCATTCATTTCTTTCTGGCCTTTTTGGCCGGAAGGATAAACCGAACTCTCAGGAGTATCACAAATATATCCATTGGCTGGATTACACCGGTAAATTGGACAATTACCTGGACAGAAGCATCGCCTATATTTTCTTGCGCGATCTGGGCAAAGCTTTGGATTCCCCCGCCACTCAGGCCCGTATCCAGCATGTAGTGGATAGTTTAAAAGAACAGCTGACCCGTTCGGTCACTTTAGATAGGGCAAACGGAACCGAGAAGATAAGCTTTGTCGGGTTGTACCGAAACGCTCAGAAGGAAGGTGTCGGATCCACCTTGCTTTGGGTGTTGGACAAATTAAAGACAATGTCGGATCATCTTCCGAAAGAGCTCGATGCTGTTCATGCCCAGCGAAAAGTGATTAAAATCATTGCCGGTGTGCTCATGCACGAGATCGAAGAAATGAGCAGCAATACCTCGCCAGAAGAACGCTCTCGGAAAATTGATGAAGCTATTCGACTGGGCTATTCTTATGGCCTCACCTATCCGCTCATCGACGATCTGCTTGATTCCAAGGTCTTGTCCCTCGAGGAGAAAAAACGATATTCCGAACTGATTCGTACTACACTCATCACTGGAAATGTACCGGAATTAGGTGAATGGATAGGAATGAACAGTGATCTGGTCAAATATGTTCATTCGGAACTGTCGGATAGCTTTGAGTATATTAAGGTGCATCAGCGACCTGGAGCCCAGAAATCCTTTTTCGAGCTAGCTTATGTATTTTTTAATGCTCAGGATGTTGACCGGGTGAAGGACCTGTCCAATCAAAACTACTCCAATGAAGACCTCTATATTCCAGTTATTTTGAAATCCTCTTTTTCTAGACTAATCGCCCGTTCGGTGATCAGTGCACCTGTGGATATTGGATTTGACAACCGAACTTTCTATTATGGCATCTACAACCAGTTGGCGGATGATTTTTCTGATATGTTTGAGGACTTGAAGGAAGAAAGGGTCACACCCTATACTTATTATATAAAATACCATGTTCAACGGCAGGACTTGATCAACCCCTTTGAATTATATTGGACAGTTATCTCTAATCTAATCCATAACGTGTATCACTCCGACACGAAGACCTGCGAAGTGATTTTGGATCGTGCAATCAACGGGCTGAAACGATTTAAAGAACGGATGGGAACTGAAAGATACGACGAAGTCATGGGGCTATTTGCTTCTGTAAATCCGAAATTTAATGATCTTGTTCAAAAAATGGTCCGAAAGGCGGATGATGTAGATTTCTTGGATAAACTCCTTCGCGATAGGATGATCACGATTCTGAAAAATGAAAAGGCGGAGCAGGAAGCCTTTGTCGATACGATACAAACCGTGGGTAAGCAGATCAGCGGTATCTTAAATATCGCGAAAACTCTGGATAATCCACTTCTGAACCAAACCATTATTGACTCCGCAAATTATAGTCTGGAAGCCGGGGGAAAGAAGGTGCGACCGCTGATGGCCTGGGCCATGGGCGTAAACGGGTACGGATTAGACCCGAAGGCAATTGCACCGCTTCTCCGATCCTTGGAGTATATGCATACTGCATCCTTGATCTACGATGACCTCCCCTCCCAGGATAATGCATATACTCGACGAGGCAGACAAACCCTACATGTGGTGTATAATATCGCTATAGCTGAATTGACGGGTCTCTTTCTAACCCAAAAGGCTATTGAGGAATTGACGTCTCTTGACCCGTTCGATCCCAAAATCGTGTTGAACTTGATTCAGTATGCAACCCGCCTGATAGAGGATATGTGCAAAGGTCAGGCGATGGATTTGGATTCTAAAGGTAAACGATTGACGCTGGAGCAATTGAATATGATGTATTTTTATAAAACAGGGCTAGCTTTCGAAGCTTCACTTGTTATGCCGGCTATTCTCGCACAGGAGAAAGAAGCGCAAATTGAAGCTTTGAAAGAATTCGCCCATCATGCAGGTATCGCCTTTCAGATCAAGGACGACCTGCTTGATGCTGAAGGTGATCCCGTCTTACTAGGAAAACTGACAGGCAAAGATGTTGAAAATAACAATTCAACCTTTGTGACACTCCTCGGATCGGAGGGTGCCAGAAAGGAGATGTGGGATCATTACTGTCAGGCAATGGAGGAGTTGGAATATGTACCGCGAAATACCACTTTTCTAAAGCAGTTACTGAATTACATTGTGAAAAGGGATCATTAACATACGGTTAAACGCAGAATAAGAAAAGGGTGAGGTGTGACTATGAAAATAAAGAAGATCATGAACATAGCAGTAATTTCTTTGTGTTTATGCCTTGCTACTGGTGTTGGAGCCTTTATATATAATGCTGAAGGTTCATATAAAATAAACAACGATTTTGTAAGTGTCCCACTTCAGTTTAACCCGGACGACTCTTCATCAACTTATCAAATGAATAAAGCAGAAGTCACCGTTTATGGAGGTTTTGTTAAGGGAATTCAAAAGGATAAAGATGGTACAGAAAGCCTTGTTATCAGGGCGTTGTCCCCCTTGCCTTCTTTGGAAATTAAAGGAAATACAACGGACAATATTTCGTTGAGACTTGAAAACATAAACCCTGATTTTTATGCAAAGAGTATTGTTACAAACAACTTGCCGAGTGCAAAGGTGACGGTCAACACCTTGCAGTTAAGTGTAGCATTAGATGTCGGGAAAATTATTAATATCGACCCCATACAGCCAGCCGGGACTGATAGTACGGGAAAATATAAATATGTAATACTAGGGGATAATCGGGATGGCTACGATACGTTTGCTCAGATCATTCAGCAGGCGAACGGATTAGATCCGGTATTTGTTATTGACAATGGGGACCTGGTATTCAGTGGAAAACCAAACCAATACAGATTGTTTGATAAGACGGTGGGAAACATCTCTACGACATTTTGCACGACTCTGGGCAATCACGATATTCGCGGGAATGGCCGGGACTCCTATACCACGTTATATGGCCCTGCTTATTATTCTTTTGATTTCGCAAACAGTCATTTTGTGTTTTTGGATTCATCTCCAGGCTGGGCAGAAAAACAAGCGATTTCAGACGAACAATATACCTGGCTAGAAAATGATTTAAAAAAGGCGCAGGGTAAACGTATTTTTGTTATTAGCCATATTCCGCCCCAAGACCCACGAAGTGGTGTAACAAAAAATGAAATTCCAAACTATGTAGACGAAGTTAAAGACAACGGAAATTGGCTGGAACAGAAATTAAACAACTACAGTGAAACCAAAAGCATGAATCATGGTTTCCAGGATTCAGAGGAAGCGGCAAAGTTTGAAAATCTCATGAGTACCTATCATGTAGATACGGTTTACTTATCTCATATCCACAGCTATCTGGAATACACAAAAGATGGTGTGCGTTATCTTATTACGGGTGGTGCAGGAGCAGAGCTTTTGACAGAAAATAGCTATTATCATTATATGATAGCAAAAATGGGTGATGTTAAAACCACCACAATAGTTGAATTGCCATCACCGGCAAATAACTATCTTGCGAGATATGGGGCAACTATACAATTATTTGCTAATGCGATGTATGAAGAAAATCCTGTTGCAGTTGTGTTTCTAATGGCAGGAATTGTTTTACTCTTGCTATTACTAATTATCAAGATTTATCTGTGGAAAAGCCAACCATTCAATAATTTGGGAAGATGGCTGCTTGATACCGGAAAATATGCAGTGAAACGTTTTAAGGAGTTATTTGGGAATAAAGGTTAACCTTCATCTTCTTACCCTTGATGTATACCGTGGCTTCGCCCCAATCGATGTGGATGGCTTCGCCGGGATCATAGGATAAGAGATGAAGGCTTTCGCTTGTTTGCTCTTTACAAATTTGCGTTTATAGCCGTGGAATATTCTGAATGGAACTTAGGGCAGCAGTAGGCAGCTGGCCTTCCTCTTGGACTTCAAGGTTGATTTGACGGGAAACTTCAGTGATATCTGGGTAGAGTGTAAATCTTGTCACGCCATAGCGCTCAAGTTGAGCCAAGATTAAAGGAATGCTTGCAGCATCAACACAGATCTCAAGGAGATAGTTTGAAGCGTCTGGCAAAAGATTTAGCGGGGTAATTTCTTTATCATGGGGGAATACAGTGAAAACACCTTTTTGAGCGACGATATGCGGGTTGTTTAAGGGACCGATGGCTGCGGCAGGTTTCTTGTTGGCAAGGATTTCAGCATTGGGTCCAAAGTAGAGATTGAAAGTTTCTTCATCAACATTGGGGATATAGCCAGGTTTAACAAAACTATGAAAGGAGAACGCTTCATTGAGCCGAACGGGATTAAGAATCCAAACAGCGGCATCGGGTCGACCATCGTTGGCTGTCCGACCGTCCAATGCGAAGAAAAGGCCAGTGAGCGCGTCGCGACTCCAATCCAATATTCGGGTTGGCACCCCATAGTGCTGCATTATAAAGAGCCAGTGCCAATAAGCAGCTGGACCATTCGGTATAGGGAAAGAGGGCAACCCCTGAACAAAAGGAATTGCATAGGACTTGAATTTAGATAGATAGATAACTTCCATGAGGGGATTGCGCGGTTTTCGAGCGATGTTGGGTATTAGATCCCATGGAACTGGTTTTGAGGGTTGGTTTAGTTCGTTTTGACCGCGGTACCATAATTCACATCTCCCCGTAGTGGTGCAGATTCTCTGGAACGCATTATTCACGGCATTTAGATACTCTTCAACACTCTTAATCCGAGCCACACATTGAGTAACCGGACTTGCAGGCTGTACTCCATTAAGCATTTCTCCACCTCCTCTATAAGATATGAAGGTGAATGTTAATGCGGAAGTGATGAAGGTCTAATCTTTAAACGGAATAACAGATATTAAAGAGCTGCCAAAGATGGCAGCTCTCTTTGCTTAACCTGAAATTATAGGATGCAGAAGGATATTTATTCCAATAAGGCGAAGACGAATATATTACCTAACAAAGAATTTTTTGGGTTGGAATGAAACCTTTTGATCTTCCCAATTGTGTTTTAAGTGTAAGGGGTGTTGGTGTGGAAAGTAATCATACGAACGATTCTATAACTAAAGTATTAGAAACATATGCCGATACGGTCTGGAGGTTATGCTTAGTATATATGAGAAATAACGCCGATGCTGAAGACGCATTTCAAAATGTTTTTATGAAGTTGAACCAGCAATGGCCTAAGTTCAATAGCGAGGATCATATAAAAGCTTGGCTGATAAGAGTTACAAAAAATGAATGTAAGAATCAACTTAAGAGCTTTTGGCGTAAACATGTTATTACGATTGATGAGGTTATTTCCCCCATTGAAAATGATCATAACAAAGAGGTAGTAAAGGTTGTGATGCAACTCCCTACAAAATATAGGGATATTTTGTATCTTCACTACTTCGAAGGTTACAAAGTAAACGAAATTGTTACAATTCTTGAATCTAATGAATCTACAATTAAGACACGATTGAAACGCGCACGAGAGCTTTTGAAAAAAGAGCTGGTTGAGGGAGGCTTCCAATATGAATAAAGACCTATTTGAAGGGTTCAATGATTTAGAACCCGATCGGTCTTTGATATTAAAAACTCAAATAAAAATGGAAGAAGAGGTTCATCAAACGTCTAAAAGAGCGGGAGGGAATTATTACATGAGGAAAATCTACATGATTGCAACATTAAGTTTCATACTTATAGCAGGAATGTTCATTTCTAATCAGCAGCAAAAGCCTTCCAGTTTGTTACCTACCGTAGCCTCTTCCAACGTTGAAGAGTTACCGGTTGTCGGTGATGATCAAAACTTAAAGAGATTGCTTTCAGAGGTTGAAAGCAATCAAGCAGGGACTAGACATAGTGTGGGTATGGTAGGCGGCGGTTTACCCGCAGCAGATAGCAGCTCTGCAATAAAATCAGCTGTATCAGCAAGCCAAAATCTTTCTGCAGAATCAGGCGGAGTAGCCTATTCGGGGACCAATCTGCAAGTGGAAGGTGTGGATGAGGCCGACATTGTTAAGACAGACGGGAATTACCTCTATCAAATTTCTAATGACTCGAAAAATGGAAATAATCCTCAAGTCATAATATCTAAAATTAATCCAGCGAGTGACTTGAAGGTAGTAAGCAGATTAGAATTTGATTCACAAGAATTTAAGCCTCTTGAGATGTATGTTGACTCGAAAACACTCGTTGTTATTGGGACGAGTTATGAACGCATGGATTCAGCTGTAGGAGCTATGGGTGGACCTGTCACAGAAATGTTGGTCTATGACCTCAAGGATAAAAATAATCCCCAAAAACTTAGAGAAGTGAAGCTTGATGGAGATTATGTTTCTTCCAGAAAGATTGGCTCAGCTGTATATTTTGTCGTTAATAAATATATCGATTACTACAGAATCCTTAAAGAAGATCAAGCCCCGATAAAGCCAAAATATTATGATTCCCTTTGTCAAGAGAGCTATAAAGAAGTCAATTTCTCTGAGATACACTATTTCCCAGGCACAATTGAGCCTAATTATCTAATGATCGCTGGAATGGATTTAGATCATCCTGACAAAGAAGCAAAAGTATCAACCTATCTTGGGTCAGGACGTAATATCTATGCTTCGACCTCTTCTTTGTATGTGGCAATGCCGCATTATGAATTTGAACAATCCGCATTGACACAGGAACCTGCTGTTGAGGACGCTATTTCCAGAATGCCAGCAAATATAACGACCCAAATCTATAAGTTTGGTTTTAATCAGGGGGAAATTACATATCAAGGAAAAGGGGAAGTTCCTGGTCAGATTCTTAATCAGTTCTCCATGGACGAATATCAAGGTTATTTCCGAATTGCAACCACGAAGGGAGAAATAGGGGCTACTTCGGGTAATGAATCGACTAATAATGTTTATACCCTTGATCAAAACATGCAGGAAAGTGGAAAATTAGAAGGATTAGCGCCCGGTGAAAGAATTTATTCGGTCCGTTTTATGGGAGATCGTGCCTATATGGTAACCTTTAAGCAGGTTGATCCATTGTTTGTAATCGATCTTAAAGATCCTAAGCAGCCAAAAGCATTAGGAGAGTTAAAAATCCCAGGGTATAGCGATTATTTACAACCTTATGATGAAAACCATTTAATTGGGATAGGTAAAGAGACTGTTGAAGCCGCCCTTCCTAGTGGTCCTAATGGGCAACAGCAAACTATGGCCTTCTATCTTGGCATGAAACTCGCTATGTTTGACGTGAGTGATGTGACTCATCCCAAAGAACTATTTAAAGAAACAATCGGAGATCGGGGAACTGACTCTGAGGTACTCAGAAATCATAAGGCTCTATTATTTGACAAAGAAAAGAATCTTCTAGCCTTCCCTGTGGTTGTTTTTGAGACTAAGGGGTCTCAGCAAAAAGAAGTATCCCTCAATACTCCGCCTCAGTACGGAGAAATAACCTTTCAAGGGGCATATGTGTATAACATTGATCTAGAGCAAGGGTTTACACTCAAAGGAAAAATTACTCATGTTAAGGAAACTTCGCAGAAATATCGAATCGACCAAGCCGCTATCCAAAGAATTCTTTTTGTTGGTGAAAACCTTTATACAGTCTCACCAGGGAAGATTAAAGTAAATGATTTAAAAACATTAGATGAGAAGGGTGCTTTAGATCTTCAATAACTATTTTAAGCAGGGTTGTTGCGTTAAATATCTAATCTCTCTTGGTCATTCATTGAATATCCAGCGACTTTAAGATCACTCATTGTCACTGTATCATCTTTTATTACGATGTTCTTAAGCTTTTTAACGGCCCCATAAGCTTCTTTTAAGGAAAGCTTATCACCTCTCGCCGATATAACCCATAACGTTTTATACCCTTTAGGTATTGTGAGAAGTTTTTCTTCACCTTGGCCATCCGTAAAATAGATTAACAAATTAACCTTATTTTGATTCGCATATTCAAAAACGGGGGTAAATTGAGTGCCGCCTCTCATATTGATTCGATCTTTTATGTCCTTTACCGATTTGACTTTATACACACGCCTAATTTCAGTATCACATTCGATAATCATAATTTCATGATTATAATTTTTTACGATAGCGAGGACTTCTTTAATGGCTTGATTAAACTCTTCATCACTAATGCTTCCGCTGATATCAAGTGCAACAAGAATTTTTGCTTTATGACTCCTCAGTTGACCTCTTAAATCGAATCGATCGGGCTGTCTTCTATTCCTTCTGGTTATCGTCTTCTTTTTTTGACTTTCAACAGTTCCCATTAACCTCTTAAGATATAAATTCCAAAGCAATTCACCCTTGTTGTTTTTAAGGGAGGATATCATGCTTTCTAAATAATTGGGGATGTAACCTTTTTGAGCATTATCAGCAAACTTCTCCGTAAATTCTTGAAGCGTTTTTTCATCGATATCACTGGAATCTTCCCAAAGGTCATGGGATTTTTCAGGATCATACTTTGTTTCTATTCTTTCATTTTTATCATTATTACCATCAGCTGCTTCATCCTCGTCTGCTCCATCTTGATCATTATCTTCTTCGGACTCATTATCGACTTCGAGTAAATCGATGGCAGTTTGAATTTCTCCCACATAATATTCAAAAGGTTTAAAGGGCAGGAGTTTTAAAGAATAATTTAAATTTACCCAATCTAAGGTAACAGCATAGGGGGGGAGATAATCTAAATAGGTATTAACGACGATATTCATGGCCATATTGATCGCTAATGGGCTGTAGCCATCCTTAAATTCTTTTGCTCTGATGAAATGCAGAGATACGATATGGAGTATTTCGTGTTTAATGGTGCTTTCCATTTGCTTGAGATTAAGAGTTAAAAAAATGAGGGGATTAAAATAGATAACATATTTAGCCCCTTTGAAATTTACAGCCGTAGGGCTACTGATATCGAATCGTATTTCTCTGGACATTTGGATTAAAAAATAGCCGTAGAAATTGTCTTTGTCTTCCATGAGACTTAGATTCACTTTATCGATAAGGGCGAAAAACTCGTCTCTGAATTCTTTAGGAATAGTTATCCTGAAAGGTTCATTTTTAGGCCTAGATTTGCTATGAGCTTTACTTTTTGCTTTGAAATAATCGACAATAATTATTTCTGCCTTATCACAAAGGTCTTTCACTTGGTGATCAAAAAAAGTTTCCATCAATTTCACCTGATTAAACGATAAGATTCAAAATATGATTCTACAAAGGCTTCATTTTCAATAGCCTGTTTGTATACTTCAGGATAACTGTTCTTAATATCTTTCATGATTCCTATCTTTAAATCGACAGGGTATAGTTTCAAAAACTCAATAAGCCTGTTGATAAAGAAAACCCGGCTTTCACTGAGCCTTAGCGAGGGACGAAAGTCGCTGGTTGCACTTAAGATGTTTGATTCTAGGCTTTTGAGAATATTCTTGGCGGATAGATAAAGTCTTGTATGACTTTCATTTTTTACGCTCTCTATAATCGATTCAGGAAGAGAATCTCCGGAAAAAACATATTCATAAGATATGAGTGGACGATAATCGGATTCAACAAAGCTTACAAACTCTTCTGCAATGACTCTTCCGACATTTCCTTTGATCACATTTAAAAACACGGATCTAGGAATAGAATCTTTTTTCTCTTTGTAGATTTTATAACTGCTGGAAATTCGCTCATAGCTTCTGGGCGTTGCTCGAAGATCATCTTCGTTGATCTTGTGCAAATAATCGGGGAAGGTTGAGATAAACTCGATAACCTTTGGCTCAATTCCTGCCGCTATGGCCCAATCTATCCACTGATTATAATCAGGCTCCATATATAACCAGACAAATCGATTTTCTTGCGCTGCATCCATATCGACAACTTGGTAATCAAAATCCGAACCATATTTACTGGAAGGATTCATAGCAGCACATATTTTTACACCTTCAGGTAACGTATAGCCATTGATTTCTCGATTTAAGATTAAATTCATAAGTTCTTGTTGTACGGTATGTTCACACCGATTGATCTCGTCGATAAATAAAAGAACGGTTTTTCCCTGAGATATTTCTTCATCAATTTCCTTAAGCTTATGATGGACGGCATAGACAGTAGCTTTCTTTTCAACCGGATTTCCTTCAGAATTAACTCTTGGATAAGATTCTATCGTGGGCAGACCGCCTATTTCACCTTCTTTAAGGAGATTCCCATTGATAACAATTAAACTCCAGTGATAATCTTCCGCAATTTTTTTGGCTAACGCTGTTTTTCCGATTCCGCTTTCACCGACGATTAAAGGGACTTCTCCCGTCGATAGGACTAAGTCAACACTTTTTAAGGTGTCTATAAAATTCATTTTCTTGCACTCCTATATCATTTTCAGCTTTTCATCGACTGCGATTTTTTTTGCCTTTTTGCTTCCATATTGATAAATAAACATGATCTTGTCGATTGGCATAATGGGGCTGTTTTTATCGATATTGCTGCAATTTAAAAAATCTCTGACATATTTTTCTTCAACATCTTCATTGGATAAGGATTCCTTTAACACGTTTTCTAATTCATCTTCAGATATTTCTTTGATAACGTATTTAATCACTAAGATATTGACTTTCAAAAATTCTAATATTTTATGTTTATCTAACTCATTGATAAAGGTAATAGCGTTCTCATTATTCTTGATCGCGATAAGCTCTGCATTATGCGTGGGAGATTTTATATATCTCAAGGCATCATAACTCAATTTTACAGCCTCTTCTTGTACACTTGAGTAAGGTTCTTTTATAAACCGTAGTGAATCATAATTTTTTCTTACCGCCAATAATTGCAATTCTTCACTTGGGTTTTTGACATATTGAATAGCCCATCCCGCTTGACTTATGGCTAATTTCATTAACTGATCATTTGGATTTTTAATGTACTCTAAGTTAATCCATCCATCATGGATCGCTTTTATCATCATATCTTCTGTAGGGTTATTTATAAATTGAATCGCTCGAGCATTATTGGCTATCGCTTGTTCTTGCATCTCTGGAGTTGGATTATCAATATATTCTAAGGTCAGGCCATTTTTTCGAATAGCCAATAACTTCATCTCATCGGTAGGTTCATTGATATGTGCAATAGTACTCGGATTATTCTTGATCATTTCAATAAGCTTTGCTTCTTCCATAGGTTCTTTCCTTCTGTCATTATTTTTAGTATTAGTTAGTATAATTAATCTGCTTTTTAAGTCAATCTAATGAGTATGATTATACCACTGTAAAAACGAAGGGGCTATAAATGCTGCTGAAACAAAAAACGAAGTGTATGTCATTGACCCAATTCTAAGCGTTCTGATTGCCTTATACCTAATGTTGACTTTAATTCCTTGTTATGTTAAATTTAAATTTTTACTCTTTAATAGAGTTGGAGGTTTATATGATGGATTTAAAAGTTAGAGCAAGAAAATTAAAGTCAGATATACCTGCTGTATTTATAGCTTTGAAGAAGAAAGAAACACCAGTAATCGCAAAGATTTTGGCTGGAATTACAATTGGATATGCGTTATCACCTATTGATTTTATACCAGATTTTATACCAGTTATAGGTTTTTTAGACGACCTTATTTTACTTCCAATACTTGTTGCAATAACAATAAAATTTATACCAGAAGAAATATTAACTCAATGCAGAATTGAAGCAGAAAACTTATGGAGTAGTGGTAAACCTAAAAGGTGGTATTTTGCAATACCAATAATATTAATTTGGGTGGTATTAATACTGCTAATTTTCAAACATCGTTTATAACGCCTTTCGAACAATATCATAATGGCTAAATGTTTTATACAAAGAAAATCCCGCCTTTATATACATGGATAGAGGTCCATTATAGTGTTGAGCACTCGTTAGTTCCCCCTTCTTTGGATATGCTTCTATATACTTATATCCCTTATTTGAGTAGTCATTACATATTACATTTAGTATTTGGCTGGCTACACCCTTCCTTCTATATTCTGGAGAAATAACAAAGCAAACAATAGAACAGATTTTTTCCTCTGCTCCATCCCATAGCTCTTTATTCAATAGAAGCCTCGAATAATTATTCTTATCGTTTACATTGCACCAACCTACAGGCTCTCCATCAAGGTAAGCTAAATACCCTTTCATTTTATCCTGTTGAATTGATTTAATGGCGGACAGACGATTACTTTTCCCTGTCTGCCGTTTCAATTCATCATCATTTAAATGATAGAAACGACAATAGCAGCCAGCCCACTCTTTGTTATCAGTAAAAGCTACTTTATCAAAAAAATATAAGAAATCGTCTGTAAGTTCTTTAGATATCGGATAGATAGTTAGTTCCACTATTAATCCCCCTCTTATTTAATACGTTATATCATTCCATATAATAGCATAATTCACCTTTTATTGGTTAAAAAACTTGTTCCCTTGACTCTTATACAGCTTAAAAATTAGAGAAATAAAATATTTGCAAAGGGATTTAGGTATAAAGGAAGAATATGAATATATAGGAAAATTATTGTCAGAAGGTGGATGCATGCTCAAAAAGTTACGACGCTTGTTTCTTTTGAGTGGTCTTGTATTAACGCTAATTCTTCTGCTTACGGCATGTGGGACGAAGAATACCCCAGAGCCAGTGGATGAGAAAACCCACACCAATTTTACAGTTGCTGGGTCAGGAAGCAACTTACCGATCACCCAACGTTTAATTGAGGGGTATATGAAAAAATCAGGGCAAACTATAACCTTACCGAAAAGTATAGGTTCGGGTGGAGCGATTAAGGCCCTGAGGAATAACGCCATTGATTTGGGATTACTTTCACGGCCGTTAAAACCTGAGGAAGTGGATCAAGGCCTAAAGCAAATTCCCTATGCTCGTGTCGCGGTGGTCATAGGAGTTCATCCTAGTGTTTTAGAGGAACAAATAACGGGGGATGACCTGGCAGCGATTTTTAAAGGAACAAAAAGCCAGTGGCGTAACGGACAAAATGTTATACTGTTTTCCCGCGAAGAGGGAGATAGTACAAATGAGGTTTTGAAAAAGGAAATACCTGGTTTTAAAGAGGCTTTAACTGAGTCCTTAGAGGCTAAACGGTGGCAGGTTTCTTTTACTGATGAGGAAGAGGCCCAGGCAATAACTCAAACCAAAAATTCAATCGGTTTTACGGACAGTGCGGCATTGGCCGTTGAGAAACATGAAATTAAACCTCTATTATTTGATGGAATCCAACCGACGATTGAAAATGTTGAAAAGGGAACGTATAAGCTGTCCAAGGATATTTATTTTGCGTATAAAGAACCTCTTTCAAAGGAAGCTCAAACCTTTCTAGAGTACGTATGGTCTAATGAAGGACAGGAAATAATCCGTTCAGCACACGGAATTCCACTAGGGAAGTGAGTCCTATGGAAAAAACAATTCATTTTTATCGAGACTTTTCTATTAAAATGCGCCATCTTGCAATCTCGGCAGCTCTTTTGATTTGTCTATCAATGCCTCTCACGTTTTTTGTCCTGAGCTGGTCCAATGATAAAGAACTCGCCAAAGTGGATGCAGACAAAATGGTTGAGGTTTTGATTCCTGTGATTCGAGAAAGCCCAGATTTTTGGAGCTATAATGTTCAAAAGTTTACCCAAGTTCTACATACGCACGAACTAAGTAATATCAGTGCGATCAGAATTTACAATTCGCGCGGAAATCTCCTTTATGAGGAGGTTAATTATACTCCGGCATGGATGGCAAGTTCTCGAATTCCTATTATCTTTAATCAAGGGCTCTATGGTTATGTCGAAATCAGTATCGATGCTTCCCGAACGCTGTATTCTAGTCTGTTGGTTTTCGTCCTGTTTATGGCCATTGGTGGGCTCGCTGGTTTGGCCTTGTATCGGTTTCCTGCGAAAATTGTTCGACAGTCCCAAGAAAAAACCCTGGAGGTCTTTGAAAAGCTTCGTCATCTTTCCTATTATGATAGCTTGACCGACTTACCGAATCGTTTTCATTTTCAGGAGATTTTAGAAAAGTGTATTCAGCAGAATTCAGAAGATAAACCTTGGGCACTTTGCTTTCTCGATCTTGATCGCTTTAAAATTGTTAATGATACATTAGGCCATAATAAAGGCAATCTTCTGTTGCAAGCAGTGAGTCAACGCTTAAAGGAGTGTGTTGATCATCCAGGACTTTTAGCTCGCTTTGGAGGGGATGAATTTACAATTATCCTTCAGGAAATTAAGGATAAAGCGGAGATTGAGCGAGTTGCGGCAAAGATCGTTGAAGATTTTAAACGCCCTTTTTCTATTGCGGGATACGATCTTTATGTGACGGTAAGTTTGGGGATTAGTGTTTATCCTCAGAATGGAAGAAATACTGAGACGTTGATTCGATGTGCAGATATCGCTATGTACCGAGCGAAAGAGGCAGGGAAGAATCAATATGCTTTCTTTGCAGCGGAAATGACCCAAGTGGCCAAGGAACGACTTAAACTTGAAGTGAAATTACGTAAGGCGTTTGAACAGCAGGAGCTTTTCCTGAATTATCAACCGCGAGTTAACATGAAGACTGGAAAGATGGCCGGGATGGAGGCCCTCATGCGATGGCTGGATCTGGACTTGGGAAGCGTGTCTCCTGCAGAGTTTATTCCGCTGGCTGAAGAGACAGGGCTTATCGTGCCGATGGGCAAATGGGCTTTGCAAACAGCTTGCCGTCAGACTCGTGAGTGGCAGCATATGGGACTAAAGAATCTGACGCTGTCCGTTAATATTTCGACACTTCAATTTCAGCAGGCGGATGTTGTTGAGATGATTTTAGGGGTACTACAAGAAACCGGCTTAGATCCGCATTTCTTGGAACTTGAATTAACGGAAAGCCTTTTCATGGTTGAGCGAGTGGAGGCCATTCGTAAGTTGAACTTACTCGTCGAGAAAGGAATTCAGATTTCCATCGATGATTTTGGAACTGGGTATTCCTCCTTAAATTATCTGCGCTATCTTCCCGTTAATGTTATCAAGATTGATAAAGAATTTATGCGCAATATCGGTAAGTTAGCGTATGATGAAGCTCTGGCAGAAGCGATCATCGCGATGGCTCATAGTCTAAACTTGCGAGTTGTCGCCGAGGGGATAGAGACTGAAACCCAGTATCGTTTTATTCGGGCTAAGGGATGTGATGAGATGCAGGGGTATTTCTTTAGCGAGCCAGTCGATGCAATAACCTTTGAAACTTTAGCTTTTCATGTCCAAGCGGACCAGGTTAAAGTTGCTTTGATCTGAAATGCACTCTATCGTTAACATGGGGCTGTTGCACAATAAACTGAATGGTTTGTTTGGGCTACAACGTAAATAGGTACATAAGAAGAGGCTTATCAAAGTATACATAAAAAACATCCGATCAGTGAGAAAACGAAAGTTTAACTCACTGATCGGATGTTTTTTTATTCAACACTCATCGTATAGTCTTTACCCACTTTGCTACCACAAAGCCAGGATTTCCTTCCCTTTTTTCCTCGATAGAAAGGGCTTCAGAGGTTGTTTGAACATTCGGTGGGAAGAAAAGACATTCGCCAATTTCGGCAGAACCACCGATTTGCCAGGAACATATTTCTTCTTTGGTATAAAGAGCAGCACGGGCGAAGACCGAATTGGGCTTGTTGCGAGCTGATTCCGCATAGTACTCACTCCAGGCACTCATGCCGGCGATGAGTCCGATCATTAGGCAACCCCCGGGCTTTAAACGACTAAAAAGTTTTTGCAATACTTTTTCCGGTTCAGGCACAAATTCAAAGGCGGTCATGGAAAAAATTCCATCATAGGTTTCGAGTTGATCAGGAATTTCTGTAATATCAGCATGCCACCAGTGAACACGATTCGTTTTTGAGGTGTTTTCCTCAATCGCCGCTAGTTTCTTTTTGGCCAGAGCCATCATTTCACCGGAAATATCGACTGCAGTGACCTCATAGCCCTCTTGCACAAGCCAGCTCGTATATTGTCCAGTACCACATCCGATCTCAAGAACCTTTGGACCCGGTGTCTTGAACATGGACTGGGCCAGGTGACGTTCAACTTGATCAGATACTGATCCAAGCTCAGTATCATACCAGGAATCATAACGTGCAGCAACGGGGTCAAAAAGTGCTTCGTTCATTCGCAATCACCTCTATTATCTAGTTTCTCTTTCGAGTTTGATTGATCTCGGGGCTCCAAAGTGTAAAGGAACGTGTTCAATTTTAACATCCGTATGTTCGAGCCCAAACCATCTCACCGGAGAAACTGTAATTTCCTTTATATAGAGTCTAAATTGCATGATTAATCGTTCATATAAAGGAAGATCACTATCATAACCCAGTTCTTCACGGACTAAAACAAAACAGAAATCCCCAATGTTACTGTTGACTGCATTTGTAGAATACACTTGCGGTTGTTGTTTTATTTCATCGGCCTCCATCAGATCGGTTACCACTTGCCTTAAATACGTACTCACTTTTTGTTCCATCCTAAATCCCAAACGCAGTTGCACTTTGAAAACAAAATCGGTTCCGAAGTTTTCCACGGAGTAGGCCATCGTCCTGGGTTCATCGGTCACTTCTACGTTTACAAACCAATAAACTTCCGCTCTTTTTGGCCGTTTATCTAAAATCGAATAAATAATTTCATTGTTGACCTTTCCTGGTTTTGATTTGCTGGTTAGATAAACTAAATTCGTGGCATATACCGGAATATGTTCATCTCTTCTAAGATGATCAAGCTTAGTAATATAATCTTCCAATGAAACGGCTTTTGACACAACTTGTTGAAGTTTTGCCGCTTTAAACCATAAAACCATCATGATTAAAATGAGAGAGGCGATAATTATTGTTACAAATCCACCATGGAAAAACTTCGAAGCACTCGAAATGAAAAAAGCAGTTTCCAAAGTTCCAAAAAGGATAACCATTAGAAACGAAAGTACCCTGGATACGTTTTTTTGAAGAAGATAATTAAACAACAAGATTGTGGTCATCAGCATCGTAATAGTAATTGCTAACCCATAAGCTGATTCCATGTGTGCAGAAGTTTGAAAGAAGAGAACCACTCCTATACACGATAACATTAAAAGGATATTAACGATTGGAATGTACATTTGGCCTTTTGACATAGCAGGATAGTAGGTTCTTAATCTCGGTAATAGATCCAACTTAATGGCTTCGGAAACCAGTGTAAAGGATCCGGAAATTAAAGCTTGGGAAGCAATAATCGCGGCTATCGTTGCAAAGGCAACACCAAAGATGCGAAAGTCAGACGGCATCATCTCAAAAAAAGGATTAAATCCTATTATCTTATGAAAGCCCGGATTGTCCTTGATCTGTAATAACCAAGCTCCTTGACCAAAATAGTTAAGCAATAAGCAAATCTTTACAAATGGCCAAGTTGCGTAGATATTTCTTCTCCCGACATGTCCTAAATCCGAATACAACGCTTCTGCTCCCGTTGTAGCTAAGAATACACTACCCAAGATTGCAAATCCGACTTTATTTTCGTCACTAAACAAGAGTTTAATTCCATAGTAGGGAGAAAAAGATTTTAAGATATCAAGGTTTCCGAAAACATGGATAATACCGAAAACACCTAACATGAGAAACCATAAAACCATAATGGGTCCAAATAATCGTCCTATGATCTCAGTTCCCGTTCGTTGGATCAGGAACAGGACACAAAGAATGATAACGGTAATCAAAAGAACAGTGGATTGGTTCGAGCCAAAGTTATTTATATAGCTGGGAATACCTTTTAATCCTTCTACAGCAGTTGTGACAGTAACGGCCGGAGTCAAAACGCCGTCTGCTAAAAGGGCTGCTCCCCCAATCATCGCTGGAACAATCAGCCAGGCACCCCGCTTTCGAATTAGTGAATACAGGGCAAGGATGCCGCCTTCTCCATGATTATCTGCTTTGAGTGCAATTAGAACGTACTTGATCGTGGTAAGTAAGGTAAGAGTCCAGAAAATAAGGGAAAGAGAACCGTATATAAATTCAGGGGTAATTGATCTTAATCCACCGTTACCTTCAACTAATGCCTTCATAACATATAAGGGTGATGTACCAATATCACCATAAACAACACCGATTGTTACGAGCATACCAGCTAAGGTTAAGGGCCGTTCTTTGCAGATATTTAATGCCTTTTCCATTGTTCTATCCCTTCATATCTATTTGTAAGCCTTCTGTATAAACAATTTTACGTAGGTAGTCGCGTATGAAGTTTTCTCGATTAGCTACAAGTTTATTTCATACTGTGATGTTCACAAAAAAGAAAAAACCCCATTTGGGGTTAATGTCTTGCATAACAAACCAAAGGGTATGGTTTGCTTTTTGCCCCCTTTCAACGCTTACGAGGTTAGCTGTCGGGTTCGGATTGAAAGGAATTTACCCGTCACCTTTCGGTGATTCACCCCATTTGGCTAATCGATAGCCGGACTTGGTTCCCCCGCTTCCATAGAATTCAGCGCTGGCTATATTTAACTTAAACTATAATAATCCCTATATATTAGATTGTATAGCACCAAATTTGGGCAGATACTTTTTATATTCTCCAATAAGGCCTATATTTTACTGTAGTTCGTTTGATTATTAACAACATGCGCTATATCTTCATTTTTCTACAAAATCCTCGACTTTTGTGTTAGAGTCTTAAACAATTTGAATACTAAGTTGACAGACAAAATGTGTTGTTGTAGACTGAGCTTAATTATATATTAACCTCACTTTTAATGGTGAGGTAGAGGCGCGGCTTTCAACAGTCTTTAGTAGAGTTTGAGATGCGGAGAAACTAAGGAGAAGGGTAGGTCGCCGAAGTTAATAATATTCTCAGTATTATTAGCTGGGTCTGTAGTTAAGAGCTACAGGACTGTCTCAATAAACTACCCAGTTTATTGAGTTGAGCTATCTCATTTGGGATTAAAAGGGGGAATATAGGGTAACTATACAAATAGAGACCTGAGTTCATCTCAGGTCTTTTTTTAATGGTTTAAAATTAGTAGAATTAAAGGAGAGGGTATTTGTGAGAAAGAAGTTAACGTTATTATTTGTAATTTCCTTATCTCTTATCATGTTGGTATCAGGATGCGGATCAAGCAATAGCACTGAAAGTTCAAAAGCCCCTGCAGCCGCAACAAATGGAACCTTCAAGGTTGGGATGGAAGCGGGATATGCGCCGTTCAACTGGACTCAAAAGGATGCGTCCAATGGTGGGGTTAAAATCGAGGGAACTTCAGAATATGCTGGCGGTTATGACGTAGAAATCGCTAAGAAAATTGCAAAAGGGTTAGGAAAAGATCTCGTTATTGTTAAAACAGAATGGGATGGTCTTGTTCCTGCCTTAACTTCGGGTAAGATTGATGCGATCATCGCAGGGATGTCTCCGACTGAAAAACGTAAGGAAACCATTGATTTCACAAACAACTACTATAAATCTAATTTGGTCATGGTCGTTAAAAACGGCGGAAAATATCAAGGCGCGACTTCGATTCAAGATTTCAAAGGTGCGAAAATCACAGCTCAATTAAACACCTTCCATTATTCAGTGATTGATCAAATTAATGGTGTTGCTAAACAACCCGCGATGGACAATTTCCCAGCAATGAGGGTTGCTCTTGAATCAGGGGTTATTGATGGATATGTTTCAGAACGACCGGAAGCTGTAAGTGCTCAAACTGCGAATTCTAATTTCAAAATGGTTGAATTTAAAGAGGGTTTTGTGACTTCACCGGATGATACGGCAATTGCTGTGGGAATTGCTAAAGGAAGTCAGCTCACTCCTAAAATCAATGAAATCTTAGCGGGAATTTCAGAGCAAGAACAGACAAGTATTATGGATACGGCAATTAAGAATCAACCCGCTACTAAATAAGGTTGGAACATTTTAATATGATTATCAAAACCGGCTACATTATAATGCAGTCGGTTTTATGATGTTTCTATCATAAGGAGGAGAAAAATGAGCTTTCAATGGCTTGTAAGAATTGTTTCAGAAAACGGGCCCATGTTCATTCGTGGCGCTGGATTGACCCTTTATATTTCCTTGATTGGTACAATTATTGGTTCAATAATTGGGCTATTAGTAGGAATTATTCGGACGATCCCCATGCCTGAGCGTGGAGTGAAAAGACAATTTTTAAGAGTAATCAATGCTATTCTATCGATATATATTGAATTCTTCCGCGGAACGCCGATGATTGTTCAGGCTATGGTTATCTATTATGGTTCGGCGCAAGCTTTTGGCTTGGATATCAATCGTACAGTGGCAGCCATCTTTATCGTATCCATTAACACAGGAGCCTATATGTCAGAAATCGTGCGTGGTGGTATTGTATCGATCGAGAAAGGTCAATTCGAAGCGGCTCAGGCGATTGGCATGAATCATATTCAAACGATGATGAATGTCGTTTTACCTCAAGTTATTCGCAACATTTTACCGGCAACAGGGAATGAATTTGTCATTAACATTAAAGATACTTCTGTTCTTAACGTAATTGCAGTATCGGAGTTATATTTCCAAACAAAATCGGTTGCAGGCAACAACTTTAGATATTTTGAATCTTTCTTTGTAGCTTGTGTGCTCTATTTTATTATGACGTTTACGGTTACAAGAATTCTGCGCTATTTTGAAAGAAAATTAGATGGCCCAGACGACTACATTATGATGGGCAATCAAATGCAAGTCGAAACACCAGAAGATATACTTCGCAGAACAAAAAACTAACAGTTGATTTAACGATTCGATAGAGGAGGGGAATTATGGACAAGGTCATTGATATTCAACATCTAAGTAAATCCTTTGGGAGTCATGAAGTGTTGAAGGACATAGATTTTTCTGTTAAATCGGGAGAAGTGGTTTGCATCATTGGGTCATCCGGATCTGGGAAATCAACACTTCTGCGTTGTATAAATCTCCTGGAAAAGCCAAGTGGCGGTCAAATCATTTATCAGGGGGAAAATATTCTTGATGATAAACATGATGTGTATGAATATCGTCAAAAGTTAGGTATGGTATTTCAACAATTTAACTTATTTAATAATCACAATGTCTTAAACAATTGTGTTGTGGGACAAATAAAAGTGCTCAAACGTCCTAAAGAAGAAGCTGAAAAAATTGCCATGAACTATTTAAGAGTTGTGGGTATGGAAAATTATATTAACGCAAAGCCGAGACAATTGTCGGGTGGGCAGAAACAACGGGTTGCGATTGCAAGAGCACTTTCCATGAATCCGGATGTGATGCTGTTTGATGAGCCGACATCGGCGCTTGATCCTGAAATGGTCGGAGAGGTACTCAAAGTCATGAAGGAACTTGCGGGTACAGGTCTTACAATGTTGATCGTTACGCATGAAATGGGATTTGCGAAAGAAGTCGCAGATCGCGTCGTTTTTATGGATAAAGGGGTTATTGCCGAAGAAGGAGCGCCCGAGCAAATCTTCAATAATCCAACCCAAGAACGGACTCGAGAATTCTTAAAACGCACCTTAATCCAGGGATAAGTTGAATTTATATATGTGCTAAACTCTTGAAAAAAAGGTAGAGTGGATCTCACTTTAAACATGAAATCCTGACTCTACCTTTTCTTGTCATTTTTTATTTTGCATTTTATTATTAGTGTCTAATCAAATAAGATTAAGGCGATGAATTCCAAGTCGGATGTTCCTGTATTTTGAATAGAATGTTTTTCGCCATTCCGAGTAATAATCACATCTCCAGGTTTAACGCTTTTGGGGTCACCGTTATCATTGACTAGGCCTTCCCCACTTAGAATGACATAGGTTTCAGTATCTCCAACATGTTCGTGAAGACCAATAGATGTGCCTGGTTTTAAGACATTTTTAGCAAATAGACGGCCTTTACTATTGAATTCATTGCTTTCTACTTCAAGAAAGTGTGTTATCTGTATTTCACCTTTTCCTCCGCGAAATTCAGAAACATTATCTTGTCTTAAATCTTTAAAACATTTAATCATAATATCTTACCTCCTAAAAACTAAATTCTATAAATCTAAGTTCTATAAAAAATTATAGCATAATTCGTTTCAGTAGCCAGTATAGGGGCTATTTAAATTGTTGTTGAAAGGAAGTCAACGACATCCCTCCTGGAATTCGAATGCGCTTAAGCGTCAGAGGGTTATCACCTAAATGAACTCTTCCTGGATTAGTCGTAAAACCAAGCTTATATCCTAGTCTTGGCATCATTTCGAGTGTCTTGGTGTTATAACGACTTGAGGGAAAGCATAAGGCCTCAACATTTCCTCCAAGATGATTTTCAAGATCCTTTTTAGAGAGGACAAGTTCTTTTTCAAGTTGCTGGGAGGAAATTATGGATAAGTCTGGGTGAGTTTGGGTATGACTTGCAATGCTGTTACCCTGGTTTGTAAGCTCAGTTAGTTGTTCCCAGGTCATCATATCGGGACCTACCGAATTTGTGATAATAAAAAAGGTTGCGCTAAAGCCATTTTCATGTAAAATAGGCCAAGCTGACTGATAATTATCAGAATATCCATCATCAAAGGTAATGAGAATAGGCTTTTCAGGGACGGGTTTATTATTAACTAAAGCTTGATAAAAATCCTCAAGTGACAATGTTGTATATTCTTGGGATTTTAACCATTTCATTTCTTCAGCGAATTGTTCTACAGGGACACCCAAGTTATTACCCGGTATCGTGCTGATTGAATGATACATAAGAACGGGTATACCCTCTGCTGGAAATGCACTCAGTTTTACTGAAGTAGGTTTGATTGGGTTAGGTTCTATATTTTGAGATTCCTGTTCCTTTAGCTGTTCCTGTGGAGGTTCTGAACTCGCAGTATTGAACCAGGACCCTTTTGGAGGAGAAAGCAGAGGATGAAAAAATAGAGTAAGAAGAGAAATACCTATAATTAGACCGATGGCATAAATATATCTTTTATGATTCATATTTGTTATCTCCTTTCAGATTGGGTTACATCATGATATTTTTATATAAGCTAAAACTTTTTCTAATTCTAAACGTGTAATAGTTAAAGAGGTAAATGGAATACATCTGACTACAAAATGGTAGTCTAGGGGTTAAGTGGTATAATTCTTGCGACAGTGTTGTTATGTATCTATTTTTATAGGAGATATAAGGCACCTATTATTCACTTTATCATGAAGTACTTAGAAAATGGAATTCAAATATTTCATTCTCTCGGAAAGATAAAAGTGCGTGTATTACCGAAAATTGATTGAGGTGATCGTGAATTGTGGATGAGCACAACTTAATAAAAAGGTGTCAGCAGGGGGATAAAGAGGCATTCCAATTATTGATAAGCCAGTATCATCCTTTTGTCTATAAATTCCTCATTAGAACGACCGATAACGAACAGACAGCAGAGGATTTGACCCAGGAAACGTTTTTAAAGGTCATCCGAAATATCGAGAAGTTTGATACGATGGGACAGGCGAAGTTCTCGACCTACGTCATTACGATTGCTAAAAATGCCTATATTGATTACTTAAGAAAAGAAAAGAAGTTCAGATACAATATTCCTTTTCCTGAAAACTTTAATGTTGAGGATTCTAGTGTTCATGTTGAAGATACAATCGTTGATAAGCTGTATGGGCAAGGTATTCTAACGGACTTGGAAGATTTGCCTGAGGAACAAAGGATCGTTATCAAGTTGAAATATATTGAAGGTCTAACCTTGAAGGAAATTGGCGATCAGCTTGAGCTTGAGCCCAAAACGGTAAAAAGCAGGATTCATAATGGTATCGTTAGGTTAAGGAAATTATTAGACAAAGGTGATGAAAGATGAATATGAAAGAGATTGATCAAAGGGCGACAGCTGTTTTATTAGCTTCATTAGATAGGGATCTTGATCTAAAGTGTATGCAACTGAAAGAAAAGCATAAGGAGACGAAATTACAGAAAACCTTTTTTTTAAGCTGCCTCATTATTTTACTTTCTTTCTTATTGCAAATCGTATTTAAGGTCTTTAACTTGAACTTCTTATTGATCTTTGTAGTTTATCAGGGATTGGCATTATTTCTTTTAACACCTTTCGTGCTTAATTTTAATAAAGGGGGGATATCACAATGAGTAGGCTTGAAGCGTTAATCTATAAGCTAAATTTTAAGAAGGCAACCCTAACCTTTATCGTCATATCTGGGATGCTTTTGCTTCTCTGTTTGTCTAGCATAGCTTATGTATCTCGTGATAAAATTACTATGATTATGGATTACCAAAAAGTTTCCGATACGTTTGAAAGAGAGGGTGTAACGGATAGATTAAAAACGCAATTACAGAAGTTAGCAACGGACTCAAAGGATATCAATAACGTTGTAATATTAGATAAGGATAACACACTTGTTTATAAAGCGAATAATAACCTTATCGGTAATAAGACAAAGCTGCAATTAGTCCCTTATGAAATGAGCAAAGGATACCTTCAAGATAAAGATAATCCAGATCAGCTATATAAGGTTGTAAAACCAGAAAATATGATTTTAAATAAAGATTATATCCAAAATGAACAGCAGGTAAGGCAGGACCTTGAAAATGAATTGTCTTACGAAACGGATTTTACTTCGAAAGAGGCTTATTTACTGAACTATTTAATAGACAGAGGCACCCAAAGCAAAGTTCTTATGATCAGGACGGCTAATCCTATTCCTTATGCGGAAAGAATCCTTGAAATTACCGGTGCATTAATAGGATTAATCGTGGCGTTTTATTGGATTGGGTTAGCGCTTTGGGTCTTCAAAGATGCGGGTAGAAGAAAGTTGAATGCTTCGTTATGGGGATTACTCATCCTTATAACAAATTTGGTTGGCTTCGTGGTTTATCTGATTTATACACAAAATAATCTAACCTGTTATAAGTGCGGGGCTTTGCAGAGTAAGTTGAACATTTTCTGCTGCCATTGTGGGACTGAGATCAATGAATCCTGTGTGAATTGCAAATCGATCGTCAGCAAAGGGGATCAATACTGCAGTCTGTGCGGGAGCAAGATTAACTGATTTTTGGGAGGCACTCTAAAAAATGAATTTTATAAAGTTTGGCATTGATGTTTTACTCCATTTGGATAAGTATTTGAACGTGATTATTCAGAATTATGGTTTCGGAACTTATTTGATTCTATTCTTAATTATCTTTGGCGAAACAGGGTTGGTTGTTACTCCGTTTCTTCCAGGGGACTCGCTCTTATTTGCAGCAGGTGCCTTTGCAGCCATAGGATCGCTTGATATTAAGCTCTTGCTTTTGATCGTAAGTGTAGCCGCAGTGCTTGGAGATACGGTAAACTATAGTATTGGTAAGTCGATTGGTCATAAAATCTATGAGATGGAAAACGTCAAGTTTATTAAAAAGGAACATCTATTAAAAGCTCGTGATTTCTATGAAAAATATGGGGCAGTTACGATCATCATAGCTCGATTTATCCCTATTATTCGTACCTTTGCACCTTTTGTTGCAGGAATAGGGGAAATGCGATATGTAAAATTCCTTTCGTATAATATCGTTGGGGGGCTGACATGGGCGGCTCTGGTTACATTGGTCGGTTTCTATTTTGGGAATCTGCCTGCGGTTAAACATAACTTTTCCTTAGTTATTTTTGCCATCATCTTCATTTCGATTTTGCCAGCCATATTTGGAGTGGTTAAACAAAAATTAACGGTCAGAGAAGACAAGGCATGATCGTCCTATAAACTCATAAAAGCTTAAGAAAAGAGTTTAGGTTTATGCAACCTAACTCTTTTTTTTGCGTGTAATAGATGTAACTTAAAATAATTAAAGGGGCCGATGGAAATGTTTATGAATTTATTTGTATTTAAAGCAATTAACGGGGCTGCCCATATGAATGGAACTCTTGACGAGATGATGATTTTGTTTTCAAACTACAGTCCGCTTCTATTTGTGGCTGCGATTGCAGCATTATATCTTTATGGAGTTTATCGTAAAGATAAGATGTTTAGATATGCAGCAATCGATGCATTTGCAGTAACTGTGATGAGTTTATTTTTAGGCTTCGTAATCGGCATATTTTATTATGAACCAAGACCTTTTGTCACAGATCATGTTAATTTACTCACGCCCCATGCGCCAGATGCGTCTTTTCCTAGTGACCATTCTTTAGGAACGATGAGTATTGCATTGGGGATTAATAACACTTATAGAGTTTTTGGAACAATAATGATAATACTATCCTTATTAGTAGGGGTTTCAAGAGTCTATGTTGGCGTTCATTATCCGATGGATGTGCTCGGTAGCTACCTGATCGTGATGGGTGTAAATTTCATATATAGGCATTTATTACGTGAGAAAATAAGAACTCTTTATTCAAAAATAGAAGAGTATTTATTAAATCGTATTTCTAGGATAAAACATGAAGAGTGTTGATGTTAAGGCGAATTAGTTTGAAATCTCATGGAGGTTAGCTAGATGAGTAGTTTACGGGTATTAGTCATCTCCGCCAAGTTTGGAGCGGGGCACGTAAGAGCTGCTGAGGCGGTTATTGATGTTATTCGGGAGAAAAACCCCCATGCTGAGATTTATCATGAGGATTTTGGAGCGTACCTAAATAAGGTGTTTAATTCAGTATTAAAAACCGCATATATTGATATGATTAAATATACCCCCAAATTATGGGGAAAGTTCTATTACAAAACATCGGAGATTCCCCCCGATTCCTTATTTCAGCGCTTTTTAAATGGGTTGGGTCGCCGTGAATTGCTAACATATATTCACACTTTACAGCCTGATCTAATCGTATGTACGTATCCAACGATATCGGGTGTTCTTGCTCAGCTTAGAAAAAATCAACTCCTTAATATTCCTTTAGCTACGGTAGTGACTGATTATGCCATTCACAACCAATGGGTTCATCAAGGGATTGATTTATACCTTGTGGGTTCGCAAGAAGTATACGAGGGCTTAGTTAAACGGGGAATAGATCCTAATTGCATTAAAATAACAGGAATTCCAGTTAGCCTCAAATTTGAAAGCGAGTTAAACCGCAAAGAGTTGGTCGATAAATTTGGGCTTAATCCAAAACATCCTACGATTTTGGTGATGGGAGGGGCTTACGGAGTTTTAAATGGCGCATCACGTATATGCAAGATGATTGCTGGAAGTGAAATTCCTGTTCAGTTAATCATCGTTTGCGGGAAGGATAAACGGTTATATAATACGATTGAACGTGCAGTGAGAGAATCAAAAAATAAAGTGTTACTTTTTGGGTTTGTGAGAAATGTTGAGGAACTTATGACCGTCTCGGATGTTGTTATAACTAAAGCCGGTGGCTTAACTGTGTCAGAAGCATTAACCAAACAATTACCCCTCGTGATTTACAAACCTATACCGGGTCAAGAAGAAGAAAATGCTAATTTTCTAAAAAGAATAGGCGCAGGAAAGATCGCAACCCATGAGGAGGAACTCGGTCAAATCATGGGTGCTCTTATAGAGAACTTGGATGAGAGAGAGACGATGCGTCAAGCGGCTTCATGTGCAATACCCGGTCGAGCGGCAGAAAAGGCTGCAGATTATATGTTAGAGCTCATTGACGATTGGAACAGCACACAAAAAGCAGGTTAGTTAAACGTGTATTAAAGCATAGATTAAAGGTGGAGAAGACCGGGTATGAACTTTATACAAAGTTTTGATTGGGGATTTTTGAACTTCATTAATAATTTTCATAATCCCTTTATGGATCAGTTGATGATTATTCTGACGTTCTTAGGGAATCTGGGACTGATTTGGATTTTAATAGCCGTAGGGTTATTGTTTTTACCCCAATATAGAAAAGTTGGCTTCATGGTCATTTGCGCATTAATATTAAGTTCAATTTTGGGTGACGAATTATTGAAGAATCTTATACAAAGGCCAAGGCCTTTTGTAGCTGATCCAGCAGCTCAACTCCTCATAACTAAGCCTTTATCCTACTCCTTTCCATCAGGACATACTGCATCTGCGTTTGCTGCGGCAGGAATACTTGCGAAAATGGTGAAGAAATACAGAGGCTATGTAATCGCGCTGGCTTCGCTGATCGCTTTTTCGAGGATGTATCTCTTCGTCCACTATCCTACAGATATAATTGGAGGAATTATCGTAGGTCTTTTTAGTTCAAAAATTGTATTGTACTTCTTTGAACTGGAGAGTCAAAGGTCTAGTCATAAAGATGAAAGCAAAGGAAATATGGGTGTTTAAGTTTATTGAAAAAGATCTCCAATTGTAGAATTCTATATCTACAGTAGGAGATCTTCCTTATAAGTGGAATGAAAAATTTGCTGATTTAGTTCGTAAACAAATAACTTGTCATCGATAAGGAACCCATGGTGCAGGTGTCATTGTAAATGGAAAGATGGTCACTTTCATCTGAAGCACCTAATACATAAAGCAAGGGATCAAAATGCTCCGAAGTAGGAACCGCTAATTCGGCAGATGATCCTGCTTTTTTATAATTTAAAATATCCTTATACTCCCTTTTCATAACTTTACTTTTGATGTAATTATCAAATTCTAGGGCCCAGTCATTGCCACTTTTCATTTCCCACTTGATTTTAGAAAGATTATGCACAACGTTACCGCTGCCCAAAATGAGTACTCCTTTTTCCCTAAGAGCTTTTATCTCTTTTCCTATTTCAAAATGATAGTCCGGATTTTTATCCTGGTTTACACTCATTTGGAAAACAGGGATATCTGCCTTGGGATACATGACTTTTAGAATAGACCATGTGCCATGATCAATTCCCCAGCTATTATCGAGCTGAGTGCTTTGACTTATTAAATCTTTGGTAAAATGGGCGATATCTGGAGCTCCTTCAGGCTGAAAATCTACCTTATACAATTCTTGGGGAAAACCATACATGTCATAAATCGTTTTAGGATGAGGATCATCCATGATTCGGGTTCCCTCTGTGGACCAGTGAGCTGATATGGCTAGGATTGCTTTGGGTTTGGGGATCTTGTCGGCAAGTTTAATCCAATTTTGTGTAAATGGATTGTCCTCAATCGCATTCATAGGAGAACCATGTCCGATAAATACTACAGGCATTTTGTTCATATATAACACCTCGTTAACTGGTTTTGAACATCAGTTTTATTTTATAATTACTTTATGTAAGTATAATACTATATGTAACTTAGATTCGTCAAGAAAATACTTGATAAATAATAAAATAGAAGGCGGCTCTCAGTTGAAACGTCAAATTTCAGCTTAGAACTGCTTTTTTTTATTGTATTTTTAAATTTTTGTGACAATACTTCGGCAAAGTTTTCTGGAAATTTATGAGAGAATATATTGATTGAGATTTACGAGCTAAAAAATATTCCATATGAAGGGGAGGAGTCAATTGGGACATAAACGATTTCTTAATATCATCGTGGCTTGCCTTGTTATTTTGCAATTCAGTGTTTATCCCAAGTCTGCGCTAGGGGCGGACCAAACGATTTCACCAGCGGCTTCCGTATCAGAGAAAGTACTCATTTCAGCAGATCAAGCTTTACAAATTGCGAAGAGTAACTTTCAAATTCCTCAAAAATATACTCAGTTATTTACCAATTTCAATGATTACAATGGACGTACATCCTATTCTCTGAATTGGAATTCGACTGAGCCGCCAGGTGGAAGTTTCAATGTTGAAGTCGATGCAAGCACTGGCAAAATCCTCAGTATGAATAATTGGGATCAACCCGGACAACCCAGTTTTAAGATTCCGACTATTACATCGTCAGAGGCTGAAAAAATAGCCTTAGAGCTTGTTACAAAATTAGCTGGAGACTATCTGCCAGACTTGAAATTAGTCAAGAATGAAGGGCAAGTCGTTACCTTAAATAACTACCAGCCTTTTATGTATAATTTTCGTTGGATGCGTGTTGTTAATGGTATTCCTTTCCCAGGAAATGAAATCAATGTAAGTGTTAGTGGAGAAGATGGGCAGGTCCAAAACTATTATTTTAATTGGAGTAAAGATTTAGCATTTCCTGATGCCTCAAAAGTTATTTCACTTGAAAAAGCGAATCAGGTTTTTACAGATACTTCGATGCTTGAATTGATGTATTACTTATCGCCAGCCATGGACATTAACAATCCAAAACCTCTACGCGTTTTACCGGTATATAGCTTATCAAGCCAGTACTTAAATGGGGCAATTGATGCTCTAAGTGGAAATCCCGTAACTTTGGATCCACAAGTAGGGATATATAAAGCGATGGGAGCAGCAATGGGCGATACCCCTACGGGTGTAAGCCAAGACACAAAAGTTAATGATCCGCAAGTCAGCAGAGATAAAGCCGTAGAAATTGTTAAAAAAATGATTGATATACCTAACGATCTAACTCTTCGCAATTCGAGCTTAAACCCAGATTGGCAAAATCCGAATACACAAGTATGGCAATTAGATTGGAGACCAGAGCCTTTTGGCCCCGGAGATAATCGCTATTTGAATGCTCGGGTCAATGCGAATACAGGGGATCTGATCAGTTTAAATCTGCCCAGTACCATCAATCCGAGTGATTCATCTGAACCCATAACTAGAGAAGAGGCTCAACAAGTCGCGGAAGAATTCCTTAAACGGGCTCAACCTCAACATTTTACAGAGACCAAACTTCAAACACCTTACCCATATGGAGGAAAGATGCCTCCAAATCTTCAGTCTTTTAACTATGTAAGGCAGGTTAATGGGATTCCAGTTTCAAACAATATGATGAATGTTGCCGTGGATACGGTTTCCAAACGTGTCATTCAATATAATATGAACTGGTCAAACGTTGAGTTTCCCGGTCTAGATAATTTGATCTCTCTCAATCAAGCGACAGAAATTTTTTTGAAAGAACGCCCCCTTACCCTGAGTTACACCCTAATCTATCAACAAATAGAACAAAAAGATGTACGTCTTGTATATCAACCCCAAATCAATTATAGCCCTTCAACAGCTCAAATGATTGATGCGAAGACAGGCGACCCTCTGGATTGGTCAGGTAAGCCAAAATCGCAATGGGTGGTCCCCCTTTATTTTAACGATATTCAGGGAAACTTTGCAGAGAAAGAAATTGGCTTAATGGGTCTTACCGGAGCTTTTGGTGAATATGGAGATCAATTTAACCCAAACAAAACGGCCACAGTACTTGAATTACTGAGAGCAATGGCCATAGCTGAGGGAAATGGGCGAGATCGTGTTTTATCTGATGATGAAGTGTTAAAACTAGCAAAGGAACGCGGCTGGATGAAGGGAGATACGTATGTACTTCATGAACTGAATCGGGAATATCTATCGAAAGTTGTAATTCGCTTAATCGGGATGGAAAAAGCTGCTCAAGTCAAGGGAATTTACACGGTTCCCTTTGCCGATGTAGGTTCAATTTCAGGGGACTCAATGGGATATATTGCTTTAACCTGGGGATTGGGTCTTCTGAAAATTGACGATACCCATTTTGCGCCGCAAAAAGGAGTAACAAGAGCCGAAGCCGCTTATGCTTTAGTTCATGCGTATGATGTCTTGAATCGAAAGTGAAAGTCAGTGTTTTAAATCTATATAAATGGAACGGGGAATCTCAAGTTTAGAGATTCCCCGTTCCATTTATATAGCGAATTTTAAAATGTTCAGTCTTTTTGCAATTCAGACAAGAAAAAGTGCAAGTGAGGCACGTTTTCTTGCATCTTTAGCTTATTTTATGCTAAGAGTCGAATTTAATTATAATATAAAGTTGCTCTTAAATTTTATCTAAAATAATACAAAAGGAGATGGGAAAAATGCATGCTCTCTATTTAGTGATTGCAGCTGCGTGTGTTCTAATCATTGGGTACCGCCTTTATGGAACATTCTTAGCTACTAAAGTGCTCGCCATTAATCCGGCGATTCAAACCCCGGCTCATAAGTATGAGGATGGTCACGACTTTGTGCCAACCAATCACTGGGTAACCTTTGGTCACCACTTCGCTGCAATTGCTGCAGCGGGACCGTTAGTTGGTCCAGTTTTAGCCGCTCAATTTGGTTATCTTCCAGGTGCACTCTGGATTCTTATTGGGGGAGTACTTGGAGGCGCTGTTCATGACATGGTTGTCCTCTTTGCTTCGATCCGTCATGATGGTCAATCTTTGGCGCAAATTGCTAAAAAAGAAATCGGACCTGTTACAGGTGTAGCAGCAAGTATTGCGGTCTTATTCGTTCTTTTGATTACTATGGCGGGTCTTTCAATTGTTATTGTTAATGCGTTGAAACATAATCCTTGGGGTACCTTTACAGTATCTATGACGATTCCAATTGCAATATTTATTGGAATTTATATGCGCTTTTTACGTCCTGGTAAATTAGCGGAAGCCTCTATTATCGGGGTTGGCTTGATTCTCCTTGCTGTTGCCCTCGGACCCCTTGTTCAGAATTCGGCATTGGCCCCCTATTTCAATTACAGTGATAAGGTTATCGAACTTGCACTGCCTATTTACGCTTTCTTTGCAGCAGCTTTGCCGGTTTGGTTCCTCCTTGCCCCTCGGGATTACTTGAGCTCCTATTTGAAGCTTGGGACCATCGGAGCACTTGCTTTGGGTATTATTTTCGTAAATCCTATACTTCAAATGCCACCTGTAACCAAATTTGTTAACGGGGGTGGCCCGATTATTGCGGGTAAAGTTTGGCCTTTCGTTTTCATTACAATTGCGTGTGGTGCAATTTCTGGGTTCCATAGTTTGATTGCAGCAGGAACTACACCTAAAATGCTGGATAGTGAAAAAGATATTCAATTGGTTGGTTTCGGCGGCATGCTTATCGAGTCGTTCGTCGCGATGATGGCTTTGATTGCAGCAACCGTTCTTCCCGTTGGAGACTATTTTGCGATCAATACCGCACCTCAAGTTTTTGCCACACTTGGAATGCAAGTGGATAAACTTCCTATGTTGTCTCAACTCATCGGACAAGATGTAGCGGGCCGTCCAGGTGGTGCAGTCTCCTTGGCTGTAGGTATGTCCTATGTGTTTAGCAGTATTCCAGGTTTAACAGGTTTGATTGCTTACTGGTATCAATTTGCGATTATGTTCGAAGCTGTATTCATTCTTACAGCTGTCGATGCCGGTACTCGTTCTGCTCGTTATGTTGTCCAAGATATGATTGGTGTTGTTATTCCAAAGTTTAAGCAAATTAACTGGATGCCTGGAGCGCTTATCTCAGCTGCACTTGTATCCGTTACCTGGGGATATATGCTCTATGGAGGAGATATCTCAACCGTTTGGCCGTTGTTTGGAGTTTCGAATCAGCTACTCGCTTCGTTAGCTATGGTTGTGGGTACGACTCTAATCTTGAAAAACACGGGTCGCATTGCTTATGCATTGACTACTTTTATCCCGTTCGTTTTTCTCTTCATTACAACTCTCGACGCTTCTTATTTTAACCTAACTCATGTTTATATTCCGAAGGCTATGTGGACTAACGTCTTTATTTCGGTTTTACTCGCAGTTCTTTGCTTGCTCATCGTCTTTGACGCTGCACGCAAATGGATTACGATTATCAAGGATCAAAAAGGGATGAATGAAAGACGATTAGAACATGAAAAGGTAGTTCAAGAGCTTGCCGCAAAATAAAAGTGGCCAAAAACTTTAGTGAAAATATTAGTAAAAAAGTGGGTGCCCCAGAATTCTGGGGCACCCACTTTTTAGGGTGCGCACAGAAACCAATCAATTTATATCATCATATAGTGAGGTAAGCTTTGATTTAGGAGGGAAGGTCATGTTTACCTTTAGCAACAGGCTCTTTTATCCAGTTCAGGTAGAACGGCAAGATCCTAAATTTGGACAAATCATGTTCGAACATTATGGAGGAAAGGATAGTGAATTTTCGGCAGTAACTCAATATCAAAATCACAGAGCAAATATGCCCAATCCTTATGTAAGTAAACTCTTAGGAATGATCGCTGCTGAGGAAATGAGCCACATGGAAATGATTTCTGTCGCGATCAAGAGGTTAGGTGGCCCTCCGCTCAGCTATGTAAATTCGCAAGGGACACCTTGGAATATCAATTATGTTGATCAGAGCCTTGATCCAATTGCCATGCTTCAAGCGGATGCTGAAGCTGAGATACGAGCACGAATTTTATATAATCAACATTTTACTATGACTCAGGACCCTGGCCTTAAGCAAATGATTAGCTTTTTGGGGAGCAGGGAAGATGTACACAAACACCTTTTTCAAAGAGCCCAAGGTTTGATTGTACAGGGCGCAGGAGCTGAGCAGTTTAGACAACTGATTTTGGATTATAAAGCCAGCTTACAAATTTAATTCTCTATTTATCAAATATGAGTAAAATAATAAGGTGCCTCAAAAAGAACTTCTTTTTGAGGCACCTTTGCTGCTTATTAGAAGATTACGCCAAGTGCAATAAGAATCAAAATTGCAATCGCAATTATTCCTACGCCTACGCCGCGACCTACAAAACCGCCACCGCAGCCGCATGCGCCATAGCCCATTCCGTATCCACCAACGCCCATTCCGTACATTATTTCATCCTCCTTTTATCAATTTAAAAGATGATGCTAAAAGACATTACTTAGAAGACGATACCCATTGCAATCAGTAGAAGAATGATTACGACTACGATAGCAATACCCGGTAAAAAGTTAGGACCACAACCTGCTACGCCAGCGCCTCCAAATGCCATTTGAAATTCCTCCTTCTCTTAAGATAATACATCATACGCATACGCTACCTTATTTGCCACAATTTGGAAGAAAATAATTCTCTTGGAAGCGGAATTTTATATAAAAAGTTGTTCCGGTTGGTCCGGTTTGAACGTTTATTGTTGCATTATGTCTTTCAATAATACCGTAGCATACAGCCAGTCCCAGTCCGGTCCCGGTATCTTTCGTACTTAAGAAGGGTGTCCCTAATTTATTAAGGATTTCTGGTCTAATCCCGCAACCATGATCGTGGATAGCTAGAATGGCTTCTCCATCCTCGACATAAGTTCTTATAGATAAAATCCCATCAGATGTCATTGCTTCTAATCCATTACGCACAAGGTTCATGATGAGTTGTCTTATTTCTTTTACATTAAGCTTAAGGTTAGGGATGGGGTTTAAATTGAGTTGAATGATTTTATCATTGCTTGATGCATTGGTGACCATTAAAGGATACAGACGCTGTATGATTTCGTTAATGTTATTATCTTCTAATTCAGTCTCAATGGGTTTTGTTTTGGCAAGGGATAAGAATTCAGTGATAATTGCATTAGAATGGTCTAATTCACTGATCATCAGATCAAAATGACTTTTTGCTTGAGCAAATTCTGTTTTAGCACCTAGAAACTGTAAATAACCTCTAACAGTAGTGAGTGGATTACGAATTTCATGACCCAAGCCAGCGGCCATTACTCCAATCAGTTTGAGTCGATCTAACCGAGCCATTTCAGCTTTGAGCTGGGTTAAATCAGTGATGTCTATGCAGGTACATAATATTCCTGGCGAATTAGGTAACTGGAGGGATTGAACGGAAAAGAGACCGTTTCGAATTTCCCCGTTTTTAGTTTCAAATTCAGTTTCAAAATTTTTAATAGGAATGTTTTTTTCCGTTATGCCGTTATTAAGTTCTGTAATCGTTTGATCTTCTGAAAATAGCTTAAAGAAATTGCAATTATGGCCAAGGATTTCCTCTCGCGAGTAACCGACTAACGTCTCAAAACTTTTATTGACTTCAAGGAATGTTCCATCATTACTATTGAGTACATATAAGGGAATTTGGATCTCACTAAATACTTTAGTAAGAATTTCCTTGTATGCCCGCAAGGATTCCTCCGATTTTACCTGTTGTGAAGTTAAAGCGAGTATTATACTCTCAAAGTATTCATTTTTCTTTTGACCTTGTTCTTTCTCATTCTTAATTTTATCTGATAAGGTCCCTAGGGCAAGGGCAACAAGGAATAGAAGCGCGTCAATCATAAAGACCTCAAAAAGGTTATTACGATGATGAGTATTATAGTCTAAAATAAACTCTTTAAGCTCCCAAGAACTAAAAATGAAAATTCCGATAGAAGCGAATAGAAAGCCACCTCTGAGCCCTAGATGGTAGCTAGCACCAATTACAGGAATAAGGTAAAGGAGCCAGAAGAAGTCATGGTGGCGTATGCCCTCAGGAATATCAAGGAAGAGCGGAATCAAATAGAAGATGATCATAATTATGACTAATTTCAAAGATAAAGTGTCACGTTTCAAAGTTATATCCCCATTTCCGAAAAAAATTCACCCTTCAAATTATAACTAGCATTTTAGATGAAAATTGTCGGAAAGAGTAAAGACTGGAAAATTTTTTAATAATTATGTTTCAACCCAAAAGCCTTCTTCTTCAAGAGCTTTGCACGCTTTATCCATCACTTCGACTGACGGTGCTTCCAAGGTATGCAGGTGTAGACCAGAGGTAAGGGAAGAAAGCAAGGTAGCCTCTTTCTGCGTCATTTGGGAAAGAAAGTTTTTCACATCAAGGCGACTTTTTAGGTTCAGCGGACGGAGAATTCTTCCGTAGACGGAATGTTCAATACCGACATCAAGCACTTGAACTCCGAAATCGACGAGCAGGGTCAATTCCCGCTCCGTATCCTGCGCAGAGTGTCGGCTAAAAATAACCCGTCGCACTCCATGAAGTAAAGAATCCTTAAAATAGATATAGCCCTGAGAGGTGGAAAGGACAGGTTCTTCTTTAGCACGAAGCAGTGCCATATCCTGAACAATGACTTGTCGACTGACTTCGGTAATTTTGGCGAGTTGAGCGGCTTTAAGAGGTTCTGAGCTCTTTTTTAACAATTCAATTAAAAATTCGCGGCGTTCTTGACCGGATTTTTCTTTCTTTGCGGACATTTAATCACCTACTTCAATACGATTCTACGGTCAGTAAGGAAAACTGTCAATATTGCTGTCTTGACACATGTAATGACATAGTGGTAAAACAGACGTATAAAAAGAGAGAGCTGGGTTAAAAAGATGCAAACGATTATAATGACTGATTTTCTAATCATTGGTAGCGGAATTGCGGGCTTGTCTGCAGCCTTAGGGGCATCCCCTTATGGAGAGGTAATGGTCATAGCGAAAGATCGGCCTGATATTTGTAATTCGACATTGGCTCAGGGCGGAATTGCAGCTGCTGTAGGAAAGAATGATTCTCCTGAAGAGCATACTCGCGACACTTTAATAGCCGGTGCTGGTGCTTGCCAAGAAAAGACCGTTGAAATCTTAACGCAAGAAGCACCTCAAGTAATAGGTCGTCTAATTGAGCTAGGGACATGCTTTGATCGAACAAATTCTGGTGAGCTAGCTTTAGGAAGAGAAGGGGCACACAGTCTGGCCCGAGTGATTCATCGTGGGGATGATACCGGCGCAGCAGTATGGGAAACGCTGTTCCATAAAGTTCAAGAACAAAAGGTACAGTTTTTAGCGGAAACTCGGGCTGAGGCGCTTCTTGTTAAAGAAGGTCGTTGTTATGGGGCAATTGTGAGAAATATAGAAGGACTTCATCGAATTATCGCCCGAAGTGTTGTTCTCGCAACGGGAGGAATCGGAGAGCTTTATGGAAAAACGACAAATTCGCTTCTTAGTACGGGTGAAGGTTTGGCGCTAGCCTGGAAGGCTGGGGCAGTTTTAAGTGATCTTGAATTTGTTCAATTTCATCCGACCGCTTTGGCTTCAGAGGATAATCCTCTTTTTCTCATTTCTGAAGCGGTTCGAGGTGAAGGAGCAGTACTCGTAACTGAAGAGCGTGAGCGTTTTATGATCCATTATCATCCCCGGGCTGATTTAGCCCCCCGTGATGTAGTAACACGAGCTATCGTTGATGAACAACAAAAGGGGCATCGCGTTTATCTTGATGCTTCAGCTCTAGGCGATCATTTCGAACATCGCTTCCCCAATATCTATGCTAAGGTTCAATCTTTAGGACTTGATCCAAGGAAGGACTTGATCCCGATTACTCCGGCAGCCCACTTTTTCATGGGGGGAATTCAGACGGACAGCTTTGGATGGACAAACATCAAAGGCTTATATGCTTGCGGGGAGTGTGCTTATACAGGCGTTCATGGAGCAAATCGCTTAGCGAGTAATTCCCTATTAGAGGGGTTGGTTTTTGGCAAGCGAGTAGCTCAGGCCTTGCATTCTCAAAGCGTAGATTCTGCTTTGCCTAGTATTGATTTCTCAGAATTCAATTCAGCGATCAGGGAGACTCCCGAAAATATCAAGCCAATCGATTTGAAGGATCCGCGAGTTCAAGCGGTACAGAAACTAATGTGGTCTTCTGTGGGGATTATTCGTGAGGAAGCAGGAATGACGAAAGCTTATCAGGAGCTAAGTCAACTCGAAAATGAAGTGGAATTCAGTGAGGTTGAACTTAAGAATATGCTTCTTGTTGCGAAATTGATTACTTCGTCGGCGCTTCAACGTTTGGAAAGCCGAGGAAGTCATTATCGACTGGATTATCCTGAAGTTGATCCCGCTTGGCAACCCAAACATTTGAGCTTAAGGAGGTATTCCGCATGAATCCCTTATACTATGAGGAGATCGTCAGACAGGCCCTAAGTGAAGATATTGGGTTCCAGGATCTGACGACAGAAGCGATTATTTCAGAAACGCATTGTTCAGTAGCCGAGATAACGGCAAAAGCTGAAGGAATTCTGGCAGGTCTGGATATTGCAAAACGTGCGTTTATGTTACTGGATGAGCAGATGAGCTTCCAAGCAAAAGTTCACGATGGTGAACGTGTTTTCCCAGGGCAAGTTGTAGCCGTGATAAAGGGGAGAACTCGTGCACTATTAGGTGGAGAACGAGTAGCTCTTAATTTACTGCAACGTTTATCAGGAATCGCGACGGAGACGAATCAAGCGGTTGAGTGTATTAAGAATTTTGACTGTCATATTATTGATACCCGTAAGACAATGCCAGGTTTAAGAGGGCTGGATAAGTATGCAGTGAAAATGGGGGGCGGATATAACCACCGTTTTGGATTGTTTGATGCGATCCTCATTAAAGATAATCATATTGCAGCAGCGGGCGGAATTACAGAAGCGGTGAACTTAGTCCGTGAAAAGGTGGGACATATGGTTAAGGTTGAAGTCGAGACAGAAACTTTAGACCAGGTCGATGAAGCGCTCCGTACACCCGTGGATATCATCATGCTTGATAACATGTCCACAGAGCTAATGAAGCAAGCAGTGCAATGCATTGATAAGAAAGTTTTAACCGAAGCCTCAGGTGGGATTACCTTGGATTCCTTAGTTCAGGTCGCCTCAACAGGAGTAGATTTGATCTCTTTGGGTTGGTTAACCCATTCAGTAAAAGCTTTAGACTTGAGTCTGAATATTGTCGGGGAGAAAAGAGATGTTTAAAAGCCAGCAACCGATACCGGATCAATATATCTTAATGAGTGAGAAGGAACGTGATGAACGGATTTGTGCTATTAAAGCGAATCTGGGCTCAAAACTAGTTATTCTCGGTCACCATTATCAACGAGATGATGTTATTCGATATGCTGATTACCGAGGAGATTCTTTAAAATTAGCGCAATTCGCGGCTCAAGAAAAAGATGCAGAGTATATCGTTTTCTGTGGTGTTCATTTCATGGCAGAAACGGCGGATATGTTGACGTCTTCCAAGCAGAAGATTATTTTGCCTGATCTGGGAGCAGGTTGCCCGATGGCTGAAATGGCGGAACTCGAGGATGTAGAAGTGTGCTGGGAAATTCTTAAGGCGAAGTATACCCAAGAATTTATTCCAGTAACGTATGTTAATTCGAATGCTGAGGTCAAAGCGTTTTGCGGACGGAATGGGGGAATGACATGTACTTCTTCAAATGCCCCGAAGATTTTTGAACGATTAATGGGAGAAGGAAAAAGCATTCTATTTTTGCCCGATGAGCATCTCGGTCGTAACACGGGACTCCAATGGGGACTCCGTGACCAGGATATTCTTCTTTGGAATCGGGAAAATCCGGAGGAAGCTGAACTTCCTAAAGATGCTCCAAGACTGATTCTCTGGGATGGCTATTGTACTGTACATCAGAAGTTTGAACCTCAGCAGGTGGATGAAGTTCAAAAAAAATATCCGGGGATACAAGTTATGGTCCATCCAGAATGCAGCCATGCAGTGGTTAAAAAGGCGGATATCAGTGGTTCAACAGACTTTATTATTCGTCAAATTTCCGAAGCTCCGGCGGGAAGTGCCTGGGCGATTGGGACGGAGATCAATTTAGTGCATCGGTTAGCCCAAGAAAATCCAGATAAAAAGATTGTCAGTCTCAATGAAAATACTTGCTTGTGTGTTATGATGAGCCGAATTAGCCAACCGCATCTTCTCTGGGCACTTGATAACCTTAAGGAAGGAAAGGTTGTTAATCAGATTACAGTGGATGATAAGATAGCTGCTGATGCAATAATGGCCTTGAATCGGATGCTAGCGCTGAGTAAATAGGGATTGATCTCGGTAAATTTAACCTCAATTAAATGTAAATGCCAGTAACTCTTTCGCAGAAAGACTATAGAGTTACTGGCATTTGATTATAGACGAAAGGAGCTCTAATCATTTACAATGGACTGAGTTATCAATATTCGGGCGGGGGAATATCAGTGAGTATAATTAACGCAAGTGAACTGCTTGAGGGCCTGTCCTTGGCCTTAGATGTCGCAGAAAACAAAACTTTTGAGCATGCGCAGCGGACAGCTTATATTGCGTTGTGCATTGCAAAAGAATTAAATCTTTCGGAAGAAGAACTTCAAGATATTTTTGCGGCCAGTCTCTTACATGATATTGGGATGACGACCTCTTTAGCAGATTCACACCAAGATATTTCCCTTTTGGTAAAGCACTGTCAGACGGGTGCTCAAATGGTTAAACTCTTGCCTTTGCCGGTCAATGTTGCAGAATATATTAGATGGCATCATGCAAATTGGGATGGAAGTGGTCTCTTCGAACTAGCGGGTTCTTCTATTCCTCTAGGTGCTCAAATAATCTATCTAGCCGATCAATCCGATGTTCTTCTCCAGGAACTGGGTTCAATCTACAATGATCGATCGGGGATTCAAAATGCTCTGCAGAAAAGGTCAGGTATCCACTTTAACCCTTTGCTTGTTGAAGCGTTACTTTCTATTCAGAGCAAAGAAATATTTTGGCTGGATTACAGCTCCACTTACTTGCCAGAAATACTGCGGACGATTCGCCCTAATATCAATTGGGCCATTTGCCCTGATCACTTAGAGCTAATCGCTGAGGTTTTTGCAGGGATTATTGATAACAAATCACCCTTTACTTATGAACATTCTCAAGGGGTCACTCAGGTGGCGGTGCGCTTGGGTGAATATTTTAAGCTGGATCAGAGGACACTGAAAACCCTTAAAATTAGTGCTTTACTCCATGATCTCGGTAAGTTAACGATTCCCAATAGTATATTAGATAAACCCGGGAAGCTAACACCATTGGAATATCAAAGAATAAAAAGTCATGCCTATTATACCAAGCTTATTTTGGCAAAGATTAAAGGCTTAGAAACGATTCGTGATTGGGCAGGTAATCATCATGAAACTTTAGATGGAAAAGGTTATCCGGAAGGGATTCCCGGAGAACGGTTAAGTCTGCCTGAACGAATTATCGCTTTAAGTGATGTCTATCAGGCACTTACGGAGAAGCGTCCGTACAGACAACCCCTTCCACAGTTAAAAGCAATGGAGATTATTCAGGGCCTCGTCAATGAGCACAAGCTTTGTCCTGAAGTCTTTGCTAGTTTTTCAAAAGTCCTAAGTTAATCAATTGGCGAATGTATACAATATTTAGCACATGATTGGGTTGTATTTAAAGCTTCTCCAAGTATAATTATTAGAAGATCGATACAGTTTGCAATCCATTGAGAAGCAAAGGCGCTTCAGGAGGTAAAACTCTTGGGGTGCCTTTTTGTCTTTTTTCAATCAAGAACTAGGGGGGGAATCAGAAATCATGTCGAATCAGAATCAACTCGAGCTCGATGCGTCATTTTTAATGATTGAGCTTAAAGAGGCTAATCAAAAGATGGGAACGGTTATCCATTCTATTCAGGAAATCGCTAAGCATACGAACTTATTATCTCTCAATTCTGCGATTGAAGCGGCAAGGGCAGGGGAGGCTGGTCGAGGCTTCAGCGTTGTGGCCGATGAAATTAAAAAATTGGCAACCCGTAGTTTAGCCTCTACAAAGGAAAGTACACAAATTGTAGAAAATATCCAGTCTAAAGCTAATGAAATTATGGCTGTGCGTACCGCAGATGTAGCTTACGATACGATTGATAAGATTGACCGTAATCTTTTTGAACGTAACTGTGATGCTCAGGCCTGGGCGAGCTTCGATAAAGTGAAAAGTTGTTTCAGTTCAACTGATCCTAAGCGGATTACGGTAGCCAATGATCTTTTAAAGATACTAGTGGATATTTATGAAGTCTATATGGATCTGTTTGTGCTCGATACTGAAGGAAATATTGCCGCTGCAGGGGTCCATCGTGAACTCATTGGCAAAAGCATGGCTAATCGAGAGTGGTTTCAAGAGGCAAAAGCAGTAAACGCAATCTCCGTAAGTGATTTATATTTATCTTCAATTGATAATCTCTATACGGTCGCATATACTTGTCCCATTTATAGTGATGAGGGTGGGATACTCGGGTATTTCTCAACCCGTTTTAATTGGAAGTTCATTTACGATATTATTGATTCAGCCCGAATTGGGAAAAACGGAGATATTTGGATTATCAATAAAGAAGGCTATATTATTGCTAGCCGAAATCGTAAAGGAATTCTCCAGGAGAATCTAAAGCATTTAGAAGCGGCTCAACGCGCCATAAATGGTGAGACGTATGGAGATTTTTTAGAAAATGATGCCAGCGGAAATTCTATAATATATGGATACGCACATACCAGAGGATATAATGCATACAAAGGGAAGAACTGGTCAGCGATTATCCGTGAGACGCTATAATTGGAGTATTGAAGTATACATTGTTTTTTCCTAAAACGTCTAGACAATCGCTCGGAATATAGAGTAGAATGAAACATCATTAGGCAATGGCGCCGTACAACCCCTGGGTTTCCAGGGAATTGTACGGCGTTTTATTTTTAAGGGGGCTTTATTTATGAAAGAACGTAGTGATAATTATGGGGTTAGGCCTTCTTTGGAACGAGAGGCACTCTTCCTTGTTTTAACAGATACTCGAGAAAAAGAAAATGAGGTAAAACAGAAGCTTATAGCTGAGAATCTAAATTGTGCAGTTACTGAAATTGGAGGGACGGTAGCAACACTTCAGCCTACAGGAAAACTCACTCATTCCGTTATCTCGGCTGCCCTGAATACGGGAGTGATCAAAAAAGACCCCAAAGCAATTCATGCAGTAGTCCATGCAACGCTTGAAGCCACTAATAGCATTTTCGTGCATACCAATAGCAATGCCAGTTTTGCCCTAAAGATTGCGATGGTGACTGATAATGATTGGATTGCAATAGCCATATTTGGGCGTACTTCTGTAAATATTCTTTCTGAACATTGTCGGGTGGGGCTAGGGTACATGCATTTGTGAGTATACAGTATTCTTTAGTAGAATGGCTTGCTGTGTTATAGCGTAAATGCTAGATTTAAGCTACTATACTTTAATTTACGTTTATAAGAGGCTAGTAGGAGGAAAGACCAGTGATTGAACTCGAAGGGTTGCATAAACATTTTGGCTCATTACATGTACTAAAAGGGATCGATCTTAAGGTCGGATCGGGAGAAAAGTTAGTGGTGATCGGTCCCAGTGGTTCAGGTAAGAGTACCCTTATACGCTGTATGAATCTATTAGAAAAGCCTAGCTCAGGCAAGGTTACAGTTGATGGGGTGGAAATCACGGCTCATAAAGCTCCGATTGCTAAAATCCGTCAATCTGTGGCTATGGTTTTTCAACAATTTAATCTCTATCCACATAAAACGGTTTTAGAAAATCTTACTCTTGCCCCTACTTTAATTAAAAAAATTCCTAAAGATGAGGCAGAAGAGTCTGGATTGGCCTTTTTGGATCGAGTCGGCTTAAAGCAAAAGGCAGACGCTTATCCATCTCAGCTTTCTGGTGGACAGCAGCAACGGGTCGCAATCGCGAGAGCATTGAATATGCGGCCAAAAATTATGCTCTTTGATGAACCTACCTCTGCTTTGGATCCAGAAATGATCCAAGAGGTCTTGGACGTCATGGTTGATTTAGCTCATGAAGGAATCACCATGGTTGTGGTTACCCATGAAATGGGATTTGCCCGGCAAGTTGCTGACCGCGTGGTGTTCATGGATGATGGACAAATCTTAGAACAGGGGACCCCAGAACATTTCTTTGCAAATCCAACGCATGAACGGACTAAACAATTTTTAAGCCGGATTATTCGTTAGACCCAATTAGAAGAAAGAATAAAGGAGGTTTTTTTATGAAGAAGTTTGGAGTTTTAATGATGAGTGCTTTGTTGGTTGGAAGCCTGTTAGCAGGGTGTGGTTCGAATACTGCAACCCCTTCAGGATCAAGCAGTGCTGATTCCGGGGTTTCATCTGATGTCAAAGCGATCAAGGATAGCGGTGTATTAAAGGTTGGGGTTAAAGTTGATGTACCTAAGTTTGGCTATAAAGATCCCAAAACGAGCAAAATTGAGGGGTTTGAAATCGATCTAGCCCATGAAATGGCTAAGAAAATTGTTGGAGATCCAGAAAAAGTTGAGTTTACGGCAGTTACGGCAAAAACGCGGGGTCCGCTCCTCGATAATGGTAACGTGAATATGGATATCTCGACATTTACGATTACGGAAGAACGTAAAAATAGCTACAACTTCAGTGACCCCTACTATACAGACGGTGTAGGCTTACTCGTTAAAAAGGCTTCTGGGGCCCAAGGGTTGAAAGATCTAGACGGAAAGAAAATTGGGGTGGCTCAGAGCTCAACTAGTAAAAAGGCAGTTCAAGAAGAGGCTGATAAATTAGGAATTAAAATTACGTTCCAAGAATTTGCAACTTATCCGGAAATTAAAGCCGCTTTAGATTCAGGACGGGTAGATGCGTTCTCCGTTGACCGCTCGATTCTCTTTGGTTACCTGGATGATTCTACAGCTCTGTTACCTGATAAGTTTAGCCCCCAAGAATATGGTATTGCGACTAAAAAGGGCAATGATGGACTAGCAAAGATTGTAAATGATACAGTGGGTGAGCTCAAAAAATCCGGTGATATTGATAAACTTATTAAGAAGTGGGGTCTGTAAACGTGGTTGGACCATTTGCCTGGTTTAAATGGCAAGCACTCTTCCAAGATTGGCGTATTTTTGCAGAGGGATTTGGCAATACCCTATTAGCCTCTGTCCTAGCACTCGCTCTAGCTTTGGTTTTAGGCATCGTGTTTGGGGTGTTGGGAACGACGCATAATAAGATTTTCAAGGCCGTAAACCGTGTGTACGTTGAATTTATTCAAAATACTCCTCTGGTCATTCAAGTCTTCTTTGTCTATAACGGATTACCGCATTTGGGAATTATGCTTCCGGTTTTAACGGTCGGGGTATTGGGTGTAGGAATCTATCATGGAGCCTATATTGCGGAAGTAGTAAGAGCCGGCATTGAATCGATTCATCGTGGGCAGATGGAAGCCGCTTTATCCCAAGGGTTTTCTTTTTGGGAAGCGATGCGGTATATCATTTTACCTCAGGCTGCTCAGGTCGTTTTACCTCCTCTCACGAATCAAGCTGTGAGTTTGATTAAGAATACCTCCGTCCTAGCCATGGTTGCTGGAGGAGAATTGATGTATCATGCAGATTCATGGTCTGCGGATAACCTTTATTATGGTCCAGCTTATGTGACGGTAGGATTGCTTTATCTTGCCTTATGCTTCCCCTTAGCCCAATTTGCGCGACATCTGGAGCGTAAGACGGAGGTGTCGATGTAATGCAGGAAGTATTTCAGCCTTATGTCTTCCGCTTTTTAGGGCAAGGGTTAGTTACGACGCTTTACCTAGCGTTCATGACGATTCTGTTTAGCTTTATTTTTGGGACAATCCTAGGTATTGCTCGTTATTCTCAAAAACCTATTATCTCTCAGATTGCTGCTGTCTATGTTGAGATCGTCCGTAACATTCCTTTGCTTTTGTTCATCTTAGTGATGCGCTTTGCGACAACCCTAAAGCCGCTAAATTCTGGAATATTGGCGATGACGATTTTTACTTCAGCTATCATTGCCGAAATTGTACGGGGTGGTTTGAAATCAATCAGTAAGGGCCAGTGGGAAGCCGCTAAATCACAAGGGTTCTCGTATGTACAGACCTTGTTTCACATTGTCTTGCCCCAAGCGCTGAGTAAGATGATTCCTCCATTGGTTTCTCAGTTTATTACGGTAATTAAGGATACTTCTTTTGTCTGGGCTGTAGGCGTAGAGGAGCTGACAGGGAAAGGTTTAATCATTATGGGACAGTTCGGATCAACCGCACAAGTGTTTACCCTGTTCGGAATGATTGCCTTAACTTACTTTGTCATAAACTATGTGTTATCTGTTTTCGCACGAAATCAACAGCGTAAGGCTATCTATCAGAGTTACTAACTATTGATTAATGATTTAATGCTAAAGGTCCTTGAACGACGAGATGTTATTCAAGGACCTTTTTTAACGTTCTTTAGTAGAAAGTAGGACTTGACTATAGTAACTAAGTGATAAAAATATACGTGCTTGAATAAAGTAAGTAGATATAATAAAATAGCCATAAATGATAGAATAGGAAGAGGAGATTAAAAATCATGAATTTTACTAAAGCAAGTGCATTCCAGGCTTTTCGAAAAATGGATAATGCATGTAATCCTGGATGCCAGTGTACACCTCTGTGTCAGTTATATGTTGCCAAGGAGATCATGAGTAAATCAGTAGAAACGGGTCAAAAATCTACTGATGATTTACCTAAGGACATTTTAGAGATGTTCAGGAGTATTCCGATTGTACCGGAGCGGTATAATCAGATGGAGCTCCATGACGCTTTTGAAGCGGTGCAAAATATTTGTGATAATTGTCCTGGTTTTGCCCATAGCCAATATTGTGTTGTTAATGTTGTTCTTACGGCATTAGGGACTTTGGTTTATGGGAAAAGTTTCGTGAGTGAGAAGGATCAGGCTGCTAATGTGTGATAATTTTGTTTATTTAGATTTTTGCGACTTAGTCCGTACCTCTTGCCAGAAGGTAAAGCCTTGATTATAATAGTGAATATCCATTAAGAGAAACGGTTACATGACTGGCGGAAATATTGTAGACTTAACTACGATGAAGTGTAACTGGAGAAATGCCGACCGCCTGGGCGATTATTTACAGGAATGTAAAATAATCGTTCAGGCGGTTTTTTATTTTCCTACACAAAAGCGAAATGTGAAGGGGATGCACAAAGAGATGGAACAAAAGACGATGCAGGAACTGAAAGAAAAGCAACAAAAGAATGAATGGCAGGGTTTCAAAGAGGGTTCATGGCAAACAAAAATTGATGTCCGTGACTTTATTCAAACGAACTATGCACCTTATTTAGGTGATGATCAATTTCTGAGTACTAAAACGGAGAAAACGGCGATTCTCTGGGCACAATGTCTAGAGTATTTGAAAAAAGAAAGAGATAATGGTGGCGTGTTAAGTATCGACACGAACCGGGTGACAGGAATCAATGCTTATGGCCCAGGATATATCCAACAGGAGAATGAAGTTATCGTGGGTCTTCAGACAGAGAAACCGCTAGAACGTTCTGTTAATCCTTTTGGGGGCTTAAGAATGGCCAAACAGTCCTGTGAAGCGTATGGCGTTCATATGGACAAAACACAGGAAGAATTTTTTAGAAAATATCGGAAGACCCATAATGATGGTGTTTTTGATGCGTATACCCCAGAAATGCGTAAAGCGCGAGGCCATGCTATTATCACGGGATTGCCGGATGCCTACGGGCGGGGAAGAATCATAGGGGATTATCGGAGAGTGGCCTTATACGGAGTGAACACTTTAATTGAAGCCAAGGAAGCGGATTTATTGGTCTTGGTCAATGTTCCCATGAATGAGGAAAACATTCGTTTGCGTGAAGAAATCAGAGAACAAATTAAAGCGCTCCATGAGCTTATCGAGATGGGGACAACGTATGGTTTTGATATTACTCGCCCGGCTAAGAATGCTCGAGAAGCTTTTCAATGGGTGTATTTTGCTTATCTTGCTACAATCAAGGCAGAAAATGGCGCAGCGATGTCACTGGGAAGAGTAAGCACTTTCCTTGATATTTATGTAGAACGGGATTTAGCACAGGGGGTTTTAACAGAGAAGGAAGCCCAAGAAATTGTGGATCAATTTATTATTAAGTTAAGGATGGCTCGTGAACTTCGGACTCCTGAATATGAAGAACTTTTTGCGGGAGATCCCATGTGGATTACGGAATCTATTGGGGGGATGGGAGTAGATGGTCGGACCCTAGTCACCAAGAATTCCTATCGTTTTCTGCATACCCTCTATAATTTAGGTCCGGCTCCTGAACCGAACTTGACGGTTTTATGGTCAAAGGATTTGCCTGAGACGTTTAAACAATTTTGCGCAAAGGCTTCAATCGATACCAGTTCTATACAGTATGAAAATGATGATTTGATGCGTGAGTATTTCGAGGATGATTACGGGATTGCCTGCTGTGTCTCCGCAATGAAGATCGGCTATCAAATGCAGTTATTCGGCGCCCGAACAAATCTCGCTAAGATATTACTCCTCGCTATCAATGGCGGTAAAGATGAAAAAACAGGGGAACAATTAACACCGGAAATTCCTGCTATTGAGGATGAGGTGCTCGATTTCGATAAAGTAAAAGAGAACTTTGATTTTCTTCAAGATTGGGTTTCTAAACTTTACATTAACACGCTCAATATTATTCATTACATGCATGACAAATATGCCTATGAAAGAATACAAATGGCCTTGCATGACAGTAACGTGGAACGGGTTATGGCTCTTGGAATTGCTGGCTTTTCAGTGGTTGTAGATTCCTTTAGCGCCATCAAGTATGCTAAAGTCTATCCGATTCGCAATGAACAAGGGATCGCCATCGACTTTAGGATTGAAGGCGATTTCCCGAAATACGGAAATGATGATGATCGTGTCGACCAAATGGGCGTGGATCTCGTGAAAAGTTTTAGTGAAAATTTAAAGAAATACCCTGCTCACCGCCATGCTAAGCATACGCTTTCAGTTTTGACTATTACGTCAAATGTCATGTATGGTAAGAAAACAGGGGCTACACCGGATGGACGTAAAAAAGGAGAACCCTTTGCACCTGGGGCGAACCCGATGCATGGACGCGATACAAATGGCGCTTTAGCAAGCTTGAACTCCGTTGCGAAGCTCCCTTATGAAGCATGTATGGATGGAATTAGTAATACGTTCTCAATCGTACCTAAAGCTTTAGGTAAAGCACCAGAAGAGCGGGAGAAAAACCTAATCCAGCTTTTTGATGGCTACTTTGGTCAACGGGCTCACCACTTAAATGTTAATGTCATGGACCGAGCCTTATTAGAGAAGGCTATGGAAGAACCTGAAAACTATCCTCAGTTAACGGTCAGGGTCTCCGGTTATGCTGTGCATTTTACGAAGCTCAGTAAGGCGCATCAACTTGAGGTTATTAAGAGAACGTTTTTCGAAAGAATGTAAGCAAGACTGTAATCGTAACTCGCTCCGAAGAATTGTTAAACCTTCGAAGAATTACCTTAGTAAAGAAACCCTTAACAGCCGAAGGATTTTGATTTACAGGAGAGAACGGCTTCTAAGCAAGCGGTTACCAGACTGCTCGAAAAGTACGTAGAGGAGACGGGTTGGGAACAGGACGTTTCCAACCGCCAACAGAGCCATGGACGGCGATTTTGGCGGGTACCCGTCGGAGCGCAGGGCTTGAGCGCTAGTCTGGTCCGCGAAGCTTACAGAGTGAACGATGTAAAGCAAATCCTGGAGAGATTAGCTTAAAGTGATATCAAACGAAAGCCACAAGCTCTGACTATAAGCAAAGGAGGATACGTATGAAGGGAAGAATTCATTCGATCGAGAGTTTTGGAACGGTGGACGGACCTGGAATTCGGTGTGTGGTTTTCCTTCAAGGGTGTTCTCTGAGATGTCGGTATTGTCATAATCCGGATACTTGGGATTGTCAGGGTGGACAAGAAATCGATTCTGAGGAGGTCGTTCAAAAAGTACTTCGCTTTAAATCCTATTTTGGGGAAAAGGGAGGAATCACTTTATCAGGGGGTGAGCCTCTACTTCAGCCCGACTTCGCTGCGGCGATTTTAAAGAGATGTAAAGAAGAGGGGATTCATACTGCTGTGGATACTTCAGGTTGGGTGGATATTTCTGCATTGGATAAGGTTCTCCCCTATACTGATCTCTTCCTCTTAGACATTAAGGGTTTAAATGAAGAAAACTATACGTGGATAACGGGCCAGAAGACTCAAAAATTCCATGAGGCTCTTCAGTTGATTAAAGAAAAGAAAACGGATCTTTGGTTACGGTATGTTGTTTTACCTGGGATCAATGATACGGATCAGCATCGAGAAAAGTTAAAAGAGTTTGTTCAGGCTTTATCGCCACAAGTTCAAAATGTTGAGTTGCTTCCTTACCATCCCTTAGGAATTCACAAATGGGAAAAACTTGGTTTGAAGTACACGCTGTATGATCTTGAAATACCAAACCAAGATAAGATCGATCAGTTTTCTCATGATGTATACAGTGTTTTTAAAAGAAATGACTAGTCGGATGCTTAAGTATACGCTATAATAAGGTCATCGAAAGCGAAGTGATATTCACTTCCTGCGAATTCTCAAGAATGGCAAAGGCGCCATATAGTTATCTGGGATGACCAGATAATTATATGGCGCTATTTTTTTTGCTAATTTTACGAGGGGTTTAGTTGAGAAGCGTGTTCAGGTGAAGTTTAGAGTTTTAGAGTTTTAGAGTTTTAGAGTTTTAGAGTTCGAAGTCGAGAGTAAAATCTGTGACCAAGGTCACTTCATATGAGTGGGCACCAAACTATTGTTTGGAGAGTAAAAAGTGATTAAGAGAGCCCTTATCCGTAAGGATAGGTGTGCTCTCTTCTTTTTTAAAAAAATACAGAAGAATCGATCTCAAGTCAAACTGTTAAGGAGGTGATGCCCTACTGAATGGGCAAGAAGACTCACACGTAATTTGGGGGATAAATAAACAAGGGGGTAAAACAATGAAAAAATTATGGACTTTATTAATTGCTCTTATAAGTATGTTAGCGCTTCCTGCATCGGTTTTTGCGGCAGACGGCTCGGTGATTGATACCGGGGATACCAGTTTTATTATTATTTCAACGGCTTTGGTTCTTCTGATGACTCCAGGTTTGGCTCTTTTCTATGGGGGTATGGTCAGAAAGAAAAATGTATTAAGTACGACCATGCATAGTTTTATTATTATGGCTTTAGCCTCAGTTCAATGGGTTGTAATTGGTTTTACGTTAGCCTTTGGTCCAGATCAAAGCGGTTTCATCGGTGCTTTAAACTGGTTGGGCCTTTCCGGAGTAGGTATTGATCCTAATCCTGATTATGCAGCAACGATTCCCTTTATTGTCTTTATGGCTTTTCAAATGATGTTTGCCATCATTACACCCGCTTTAATTACAGGTTCGATTGCGGAACGGATGAGATTTCCCGCTTTCCTGGTCTTTATTCTCTTATGGATGACCTTCGTTTATGACCCCTTGGCTCACTGGGTTTGGGGCGTTGGCGGATTCCTTCGTACGATGGGAGCTCTCGACTTTGCAGGAGGTACAGTTGTTCATATTAGTTCCGGTGTTTCCGGTTTAGTTGCGGCGTTAGTCCTGGGTAAACGTAAGGGATATGGGAAAGAACCGATGGCTCCTCATCAAATTCCAATGACGGTTTTGGGGGCAGGGTTACTTTGGTTCGGCTGGTTTGGTTTTAATGCTGGGAGTGCTCTCGGAGCGAATGGCTTAGCAGGAATCGCTCTTGTCACAACAAATACCTCGGCAGCGATAGGAGCTTTAGCTTGGATGGCTGCAGAATGGCTCCATCGCGGGAAACCAACGGTTCTTGGGGCGGCAAGTGGTGCAGTCGCTGGTTTAGTTGCTATTACACCTGGCGCAGGATTTGTTACTCCAATGGCATCTATCCTAATCGGTTTGGTCGGAGGAATTATCTGCTACTTTGCAGTGAGCGTTCTTAAAGCGAAATTAGGTTATGATGATGCACTCGATGCCTTTGGCTGCCATGGCATTGGCGGAATCTGGGGGGCTTTAGCAACAGGGTTATTTGCGACCAAAACAATCAATCCTGCCGGAGCTGATGGCCTTTTGTATGGCAATCCTACACAATTAGGAATTCAAGCTTTAAGTGTTGTTGTCACGATTGTTCTTGCAGCTGCTGCAACTTTCGTCATTCTAAAAGGGGTTGGAGTATTTATAAAATTACGGGCGACTGATGAAGAAGAGGAGACAGGATTGGATTTGTCCATGCATGGAGAAGAAGCGTATTCAGATTTTATTGGCAATGAAATTTTGTTATCCGTAGTTCCTTCTAAATCAATGGCTTTTAATCCAATTATCAGTAAACAACCGTCTCATTAAAAAGAGATTTTGCTAAAACAGTACAAAACAGTAAAAGAGGGAGTGGAATGACATGAAAAAAATAGAAGCGATTATCCGCCCGGGTAAGTTAGATCATGTTAAAGATGCCTTAGATCAATGTGGGGTGAAAGGACTAACGGTTAGCCAAGTCATCGGAGCGGGAAACCAGAAGGGACATACTCAGGTTTATCGCGGAGTAGAGTATTCGACCTATTTGCTTCCGAAAGTGAAAATCGAAGTCGTTGTATCCAATAACAACTGCGATGAAGTCATAAAAGTTCTTACTGAAGCCGCTAGGACAGGAGAAATTGGAGATGGAAAGATTTTTGTTACCTCAATCGAAAATGTCATAAAAATTAGAACAGGGGAAACTGGAGAACAAGCGCTCTAGTCAGAGCTAAGGTAGGGTAAGGTGAATTAACGAGATAGTATACAGTATTCAAAAGTTCAAACCTATAGACGCCTCTTTGAGCTCGTGCTATAATCAAAATCGCTAAGACATTTATGATTTAGTGAGAGCAATGGGGCTCTAGAAAAGCATTCGCTTTTTTAGAGCCTCTTTTTGTTTTTCTTTTGATTTAGCTCTTATTTTTAAGGAGGTTTTCGGCATGAATTTCAATACTGGAGATATCACTTTTGTGCTCATGAGTACCGCACTTGTTTTTTTAATGACTCCGGGATTGGCCTTTTTCTATGGGGGAATGGTGCGAAAACGCCATGTACTTTCGATCATGATGCAAAGTTTTGTAGCTATCGGGGTAGTCACGGTAATTTGGACTTTGTTCGGATATTCTTTGGCTTTTGGAACGGATCATGGACATTTGCTGGGGAGTTTTGATTGGTTTGCTTTAAAGGGAGTGGGGTTAAACCCAAACCCAGATTATGCTCCAACCATTCCCCATCTACTCTTCTTTCTGTTTCAACTCATGTTCGCCATTATTACGCCAGCTGTTATCAGTGGAGCAATGGCTGAAAGAATGCGCTTCCCTGCCTTCTTACTCTTCACTGCGCTATGGACTATTGTTGTCTATGTTCCACTGTCCCATTGGGTCTGGGGTACAGGGGGATGGTTGCGAAATCTCGGACTGATGGATTTCGCAGGAGGAACTGTTGTTGAAATGGCTTCGGGTGTTTCTGGATTGGTGGCAGCGCTTGTTGTGGGTAGACGGTTAAGAAGTAAAGAAGATTTAGCCATACCCCATAACATGCCAAATGTGCTGTTAGGGGGAGGACTTTTGTGGTTTGGCTGGTTTGGATTTAATGCAGGTGGAGCGATGGGGGCTAATTCGATTGCGGTCCTGGCCTTTGTGACAACTCAGCTAGCAGGAGCAACTGGGTTGATAGGTTGGGCTCTCATCGAGTGGTTTCAGCATCGTAAAGTTACCGTCTTTGGCGTGATCAGCGGCGCCCTTTCAGGGTTGGTCGCCATCACACCCGCCTCGGGCTTTGTCTCTCCAACTAGTGCCCTTTTGATCGGATTTGTTGCCGGAGGACTTTGTTATTTAGGGGTTAGTGTTTTAAAGACGAGATTGGGTTATGATGATGCTCTCGATGTTTTTGGAATTCATGGTATTGGAGGAACTTGGGGGACAATTGCTACAGGGATATTTGCCGATCTCTCCCTCAATCCCCAAGGTAAAAATGGTCTCATCAATGGGGGAGGATTTGAAGCGCTTCTCATTCAACTGCTTGCTGTAGTTGTGACTTATGCGTTTGTCGGAGGAATAACCTGGTTCCTTTTAAAGGTGATTGCGGTCTTTACGCCTTTAAAAGCAACAGATGAAGAGCAAGTCAATGGGCTTGATTTAACCCAGCATGGAGAAAATGCTTACCCCGACTTTGAATATAGCGAGAACTATATCATGTAAAAGGATCTTAGAGCGCTTCTGTTCCGCGTTCGCCCGTGCGAATACGTATAGCCTCTTCAATAGGAGAAATAAATATTTTTCCATCTCCAACTTGACCGGTTCTAGCAGCAGCAATGAGGGTCGTTATGACGTGTTCGAGTTTTTCATCTGAAGTTACAACTTCAAGTTTTACCTTAGGTAAAAGACGGGTCAGGACTTCTTGCCCACGGTAAATTTGGGTGTAACCTTTCTGATTACCACATCCTAAGACATTGCTGATTGTTATGCCATTTATGCCCAATTCGGATAAAGCATTTTTGACCTCATCGAGTTTTCCAGGGCGAATGATTGCTTCAATTTTTTTCATGGCTGCACTCTCCTAAAATTACTTCGTATGATTAACTTAACAAAAAACCACGCATTAATAAAGAAATTTATCAAAGGAGGTGTCGTTATGGAGTCGATTCCCCAAAAACAAGGTGTCTCAGTTAAGGAAATATTGCACCTCCCGATTCTTAAGGATGCAAAAGTCGTGAGCGGGCTGGAAGGTTTAGACCGGATTGTCCGCTCCATTGATAATATGGAAGTACCGGAAATTAAACCATGGCTTAGAGAAGGAGAAATTCTTCTCACGACAACCTCTTTTAGCCATAATGAACCGAATCTTTTAACAAAGTTAGTTGAGGATTTGGCTCAAGCCGGAGCTGCTGCTCTTGTGTTCAAACCGGGGCAATTTATTCAGCAGATTCCCGATGAAATGATAGATCTTAGCAATCGTTATCAATTACCGTTAATTTCCGTTCCTGTGGAGACTTCATTCATTGATATTACGCAGTCGGTGATGGAGTTGGTCCTTAATTGGCAAAGGGTACTTTTAAGTCGAGCAGAAGAAATTGGGACCACGTTAACAAACATGGTACTGGAAAATAAGGGTATCCAGGCTCTTGCCGACAATGTATCCGGTTTATTACATGTTCCAATTTCTATTTTAGACGGCGACGGCAATGTACTTGCCCAAGCGCCCAAGGAGATAATTCCGAATACAACAGGTTGTTTAGAATGGGACATCATGGTGAATAAGCAAGTTGCCGGTAAAGTTATTGTGAATAAGGAATCCTTAGATGCGATGGAACAGGTTTGTGTTGATCAGGCTAGAATCGTATTTTCGTTAGAGCTAATGCGAATGAAGACTGCTGAACAGACAGAAGCAAGGTTGAGAGGGAACTTTATTGATGAACTTCTTTCAGAGTTACCTCCTTCGGAACTCGAGGTTCGGAAAAAGGGGTGTCAGCTGGATATTGATCCAGATAAACTCTGGGAAATTGGAATTGTTGAAGGCATTAATTCCGATTTAGATGGGTCAATTCTTTCTGAATTAAAGGCTTTAGTGATGAGTGAAGGGCAACGGATGAAACTGAAACCCCAAATGGAAAGAAGAGGAACCCAAATTCTCTTTTTATTGCCTTCAATGAAAGATGAAGACACCCCTTGGTTAGATATCCTTAAGTTATGGATTGATCAGTCTTTGGGGGATGCAAAAACGCGAATTCATATCGGAATGGGGACTCAATGTTTCCTCTGGAACATTTATCAAAGTTATCTTGAGGCGAGAAAGGCCTTAGAAATTACGTCGAAGACGTACGCGCAATATGGCTTAGTTCCCTATGAAAAAATAGAAATATACGAAATATTAGCAGATTCCGTGAAGAATAAGGAGCTTTCCGATTTATTTCAAAAAAAACTAGGAAAACTCCTCCGCTATGATCAAGAAACAGGGAGTGAGCTTTTAAAAACCCTATATAGGTATCTTGAATTAGGAAAGAATATGCAGGAGACGGCCAAGCAACTTTATATTCACCGAAACTCGGTAAAATATCGACTGGAGCGAATCGCAGAAATTGCTGAACTTGATCTCAGTTCAGCGCATCAGAGCTTTATCTATCATCTCTTAATAACTTGGTATTTACTCAAGTAATTTGTAAATCAAATAAGAATAAAGGGAAAATTGTATACAGAAGAAAATTACAATTCGTGGTTTACCACGATATATATTAGGCACAAATCTTAAGGATTTGAGTGAAGTAGTGATAAAGAGAGCCATTTCAAAATGAAGGGCTCTTTTTCTTATTATTTAGGGAATTTCAATTCTTGTATCAGATCAGCATCTTGAGCATAAGGTGAATAAAAGTAATCAGAAGTTTTGTTATTACTCAAAGGTTTTTGGTAAAAAGTAAGGTAAGGGCTAGAAAGGAGAGAAATGAGAATGTGGATTTGGATCATATTTGGTGTGCTTTCGGTCATCATATGGAATTTTACTCCTTCGTGGTCAAAGCATTGAAGAGTTTAGTAAGAATGAAGAGTAAAGCCGTGTACTAATTCTTATAAGGGGGTTGTACACGGCTTTATATTGCTTCTATTTATGGGCTCATTGCATTATAATGGCTTTGTAAGAGAGATATATAAGTAGTGGTAATCTGTATGAATGAGGAACATCATGAAAGAAGAAAATTGCATCGTCCTAAAAGATGTCAATAAAGATTTTGGGAAAAAGCATATCTTAAAGGATATCAATCTTCAAATTCCCTCTGGGCATATCTATGGCCTATTGGGTCCTTCAGGCTGTGGAAAAACAACAATGGTTAAAATTATGGCTGGAATTCTTGAACCCACTTCGGGTGAGGCCTATGTCTTAGGGGAACGCATGCCTAAACTTAATTTAATGAAAAAGATTGGATACATGGCTCAGGGTGATGCGCTTTATACAGCATTGACGGCTGCAGAAAATCTGCAGTTTTTTGGTGCGATGTATGGAATGTCAAAAGCACAGATTAAGAAAAGATCAGCAGAAGTCATGGAACTCGTCAATCTTTTGGATCATTTAAATAAGCCTGTACAATCGTATTCAGGTGGAATGAAACGGCGACTTTCGTTAGCCATTGCAATCCTGCATAATCCACCCATTCTTATCTTGGATGAACCTACTGTCGGTATCGATCCTGTACTCAGAAAAAGCATCTGGCAGGAGCTTAACAAACTCGCTGATCAAGGAGTTACAATTCTCGTAACAACCCATGTGATGGATGAGGCGGATAAATGCCACAACTTGGCTATGATGCGTGAGGGGCGCTTGATTGCGAAGGGCACCTCAGTGGAATTACAGGAGAAGATTGGTGTTCATAGCCTTGAAGAAGCGTTTATTTATTATGGAGGAAATCAATATGAAGGTTAGAGCTTTGGCTTTGCGGATTTTAAACCAACTGCGTCATGATAAACGGACTCTAGCCCTAATGTTGATTGCCCCCATCTTTTTGATTACCTTGGTTTATTTTATTTTAGGAGATGCGTCGACTACAGTTAAAGTAGCGGTGATCAATGCTCCTGAAAATTATATACAAAGTCTTGAGAAGAATAACGTTATCGTTACACGGGCTAGCGAAAGTGAAGCACGAGCAGCTTTAGAGCAGAGAAAAGTTGTGGCAACGCTTGAGATGCTCAACGGGAAATCTACAATTGAAGTCGATGGCAGTAATCCGACGAAAGCAAAATTAGCTTTAGCAGCTTTTGAAGGAGCTAAGGCGAGTACTAATGCTAATATGACGACGATACATCCTGATTTGCGCTCTGAGGTAAACTACATCTATGGGACTGACGATTTATCCACCTTTGATAATTTTGGCGCGACACTTATCGGCTTTATTATTTTTTTCTTTGTTTTTTTGGTCGCCGGTATTTCTTTTCTACAGGAAAGAACCTCAGGGACTTTGGAAAAACTCCTGTCAATGCCCCTTCGTCGCTGGGAAATTGTCACGGGCTATGTTCTTGGTTTTGGCCTGTTTACGGTTTTACAGTCTTTAATCTTTTCATGGTATTGTGTTTATATCCTAGACATCATGATGATCGGCTCGTTCCCTTTAGTCATTCTGATCACTTTGCTGGCAGCGGTTGTTGCCCTGACCTTAGGTATTCTAGCCTCCACTGCAGCGAGCAATGAATTTCAAATGATGCAGTTCATCCCGATCGTGATTGTTCCGCAGCTCTTTTTTTCTGGACTGTTTGATCTGCCGTCTTCAATTCAGGCTTTAGGACGAGTGATGCCCCTCTATTATATTGCTGATGCTCTGACTCAAGTGATGCTTAGGGGAAGCGCTTTTTCCGCAATTGCCAGTGATCTGGCTGTATTGCTCGGATTTTCTGTTCTGTTTATGCTGCTGAATACGCAGATGCTTAAGAAATACCGCCGCATTTAAGTTTGGGGGGAATTATTGATGAAACATGTTCTGAAAATCAGCGGTCTGCTTGTTCTTATTTTATCGCTTGCGGGGTGTTCTCCTTTTCAGCAAAGCTCTTCGATCGTGCTCAAGGGTGAGGTGGAAACACAGATTATTGCCCACTACAGCGAGGTCTCTGGGAAGATTGTCAAATTACCGATCGAGCTAGGAAAGCTTGTCAAAGCTGGCGATGTCATTGCTGAAATAGACGATAGCAATGAACAATATGCTTTAGAACAGCTGAAAGCCGGACTTGCCAAAAAACAAGCCGCCTTAGCCGATTTGAAATCAGCAACTGATCCGGCAGAAATCAAGCAAGGAGAAAACAATGTAACCCTTGCCCAAAAAGCAATTGATCGCGCGCAACTTGCCTCCGATCGTGCGCAAAAAGATTATGATACTGCACAGACTTTGTTGAGCAAGGAGGCTATCGCGCAAGCTTCTCTCGATGATGCTAAATATAAAGCAGACCTTGCTCAGCTTGACCTCGCAACGGCTCAAACCCAGTTAGATAATGCGAGTCAAAAATTAGTTTTACTAAATAAGGGAGCAGATCAAGAGAAAATTGCCTCAGCCCAAGCCGATATTGACCTCACGCAAAGTCAAATCCGTCAAGAAGAGGAAAGGTTAACAAAATTTAAGATTAAAGCTCTGGGGGATGGCACAATTATCAGTTCGAATTTTGGATTAGGGGCAATAGTGTCTCCTGGGTCTAATCTGGCAGATATCGCGGTTAAAACGGAGAAATATCTAGTCGCCTATCTTCCAGAGGAGTATTTACCTAAAGTTGACTATGGTCAAGAACTCGTCGTTAGGAATGGAAAAGAGGAATACAAGGGAACGGTCAGCTTTATTGATTTAGAAGCACAGTATACGCCTAAGGACATGCAAACCTCGGCAAATAAAAATAAGGATAGTGTAAAGATCAAAGTACGGCTGGCTGAGGATTCTCCGTTAAAAGTCGGGGAAAGCGCAGAGCTGCTTATCGATAAATAAAGAGGTTGAAAGCGAAGAGTAAGGAATAAGGAGTTCAAGTTAATTTTAGCAGAAGCAAAATTTGAAATATCGATAATATAGGTGGGTAAAAAGCATAAACTACTGAAACTATTAATAGTACCACTGCTGAAAATATAAATCCCAATCCTATTATCTTTATATAATTTAAATAATATTTATTTGTTGGTTTTATATATTTAGGTACATAAAAGCATTTCCATTTAGCCCAATAAAACTCCGCTCCTATTATATTAGGTTTATATATCGAAAGTATGCCTAAAATGGCAAAAAGCATTGCTACAATCATCAACGCTAAAAGTGTACTTACTTTCAAATTTTACTCCTCCTAACAATTTATAATTGATTATTTTTCTTCATGTTATCTAACACATAAAGTTTAATTCACCCTTTCTAAGCCGTTTTCCTGTGCACAGGCATCATACTTTTAGTAATATTTAGACTAGTGAAAGAATATGTTAGTGCTATGCCTTGAACTAATGATTGGTGCTACTTATAATATAATTAAAGTATAGGATTAAAAAATCTTAGGAGGTATTCATATGAAAGGTTGGTTATTTACCCAAACTGGAGTTCCTCTGAAGTTGATTGAAAAAGAAGATCCTCATGCAACTCCCAATCACGTTGTTATTGACGTCAAGGCCACTGGTCTTTGCCACTCGGACGTTGCCGCACTGGAAGATCCGGGCTGGATGCCCTTGTTTCCAAATGGACCGGTTATCATGGGGCATGAGTGTGCCGGTATCGTCACTGAAGTCGGGGAAGGTGTAGTGGATTTAAAAATTGGAGACCGTGTAGGTGTTAATCCTCTCGATCATGAAACACGCGAAGCGACTGGATATAACTACGATGGAGGGTATGCCAACAAAGTGCGAGTCCCAGCCAAACAGTGTGTAAAGATTCCGGATGGTGTATCCTTTGTAGAAGGTGCAGCATCAACGGATGCTGGACTCACCGCCTATCATGCGCTTTTTGCTATTGGCGAAGCTAAATCGGGTACGAAGGTTGGTATTATCGGAATCGGGGGGTTGGGTCAGTTTGCTGCGCAGATGGCGATGATCAAGGGCTGTGAAGTGTATGCAACAGATGTATCACCTGCCGCACGCAAACTCGCAGAAGAACTAGGCTGTAAAAAGGTTTATGAGCAAGTTCTCGATCTGAAAGAAGCTGAATGTGAGTTGATTGTCGATTATGCCGGCTTTGGGCAAACCACGGCAGATGCTCTCGACGCTGTGAAACCGGGTGGAACGGTTGTTATTGTCGGTATGGGTATCCTGCAATCCACGATTAACACCTATTTAATGATTACAAAGCAACTGAAGCTCCTTGGAAGCAATGGAGGAACGGTTGAGGATCTCAAGGGTGTATATGATTGTTTCTCTACAGGGAAAATGAGTCCACAGCTGACAACGATACCCTTTGAAGAAATAGATAAGGGCTTGGAAAAGCTTAAGAATCACGAAGTCAAGGGTCGACTGGTTGCTGTCTTTGAGTGAGCCGGTTGCAGTATGATAGCGAAGGCTTTTAGCTGAAGTTATATAGAAGGGGCTGTTGCATCAAATAAACTGAAAGTTCATTTGTGCAGCAGCCCTGTTTCTATTGTTGCTTCCCTTTTTAATTTGCGGCGTAAAAATGAGCGGAATTATCTCAAGTCGAAATGACCCAATCCTCCTACCTAAGGAATGAGAGTTTTATACATCTCAAGCGGAATTGAGGTTTCCCAATGCCCTGTGATTTTCGCTATGCTAACACTAATAAACCAAACTGCGATAAGGGTTACCCCTAAGGCGAAGGGAGACGGGAATCGATGGAGCTTACGGGGTAATTTAAAGCTCAAAGTCCCTTTAACTGGGCAAACTTCAACACAGCTTAAACACCCTGTACACTCTGGTGAAGAAACACGTAGAGCTTCATCGACTTTGAGCTGATTAGGACAGGCTTTTCGGCATTGACCGCAGCTGATACAGCTGCTACTGTCACGTGTTATCTTCCAAGGACTGATTACGCTGAATAGGCCTAAGAGTGCTCCATAAGGACAGAGATAGCGGCACCAAAATTGCTTAATCAAGAGGGACAACACCACCAAGACAGCGATTACGGTCATGCCAACTGCAGTGATATTTTGAAAGAACGTAAGCATCTTGACGTCAGCGATCATGTTATAGGGCGTTTGAAGAAAGGAATACGCTTCCATCGGGCTCATTCCGAAAAATATGAAGACAACAAAGAAGGTTAAAAGGATATATTTTACCGAGCGGAAAGGATAGTCAAGCCACTTGGGTAAGGTGTAGTTCGTTTTAAACATTTTTTGCCCAAGAAGTGATAGCCCTTCGGATAAGGTACCTATAGGACAAATCCAAGAACAGAATGCTCTTTTTAGAAAAAGTGAAATAAAGATTGCTGTTAAAAAAATCACGAGTGCTGCAGGATGAATGGTGTCAAAAATCCCTAACCCTAACCATGCCCTTAATGAGACAAGAGCACTGATTGGTAGAAACGCTTCGACTCCGGGTGGACGGTTTACAGCGAGTGCAGAGTCAGCGGAGGTTATATAATTCACAAACATAAAGAATTTAATTCCGATAAGGAGTACTACGAGAGCAAATGCGATTTGAACCTTAATCCTAACCTTCTTTCTCATTTTCATCATCCTCCTCTTCAAAAAACACTTTAGGCGGGTTGAATACTCTCTAATTATAGACTTCTTGACGAGGTATATCTAGGATTTATTTTACAAAAAATGGTTATGTAAAAATGCTGAGCCCCTTTTATTAGGGCTCAGCATTTGAACTTCTGGAGCATGGTATGAGGCAATATTATATGTTTGGCCTTATTTTGCGCCTTGTGTTAAATAGGGATCTTTCTCTGAGGATCCAATTATGAAGCGAATGAAGCCGAGAAACACGACGGCCACCATCGAAATGAGATACATCATCCGAATTTCGGGGACGGATGTATCAGTCCCAAGAACAAAGCCATGGATAAATGTCATGAAAAATGTGGGATAGGAAAAGATATGAAGGGTATGCCATACTTTGTTCGGGATTTTATGACGAAAATCAGAGGTAAAGACGAGAAGAAGAAGACCATAGGCCGAAAGGGTGCCTAGACCATTTAAAAACGGAGAGTGCTGAGCCGTAAAGGGAATTAAAATCTCACTCCAGGAAAACGGCATATACGGGTCGATAATGGTGATGACTCCATGTAGGAGTCCTATAACCATTCCGTAATGGGTCATTGATCTGTGAAATTTGATAAGTTTTCCCTTGATCGCGGGCTTGAGTCCAGGCATGCTTGATAAGATACCCGTACAGATACCTATCGCAATTAGGATATAGGCTCCAATCCCTGAAAATCGGATCATTTGCCACAGAGGTAAGTTAAGAATAAAATCGATCATTAGTTTATTTTCACCTCAGGATTATTTATAGAGAACGTGTTGAAAAGAAAGATCTTTCCATACTTTTCCTAAAGAGGACTTATCCCCATAAAAATAGGTTTCTTTTTGCGTTGTAAACATAACAGCTTCATAGCCGCTTGATTTTTGGGACAAGAGTTTAAGACCCTTTTCAAGCCCAAGGATACAGATTGCTTTTGTCCAAATTTCGCACTCAATCACATCAGGGCCAGTGACTGTACACTGGACAACCTCACTTTGACTGGGCTGCATCGTATGGGGATCAATTAAATGATGCATCTGACCCTTAGGGCTAGACCACTGCCTTCCAAGTATACTCGAGGTTGCCACTGAGCCGTTATTAAGGGCGAGAAGTCCAATATCCTGACTGGGTTGCCACGGATTTTCGATTCCGATTAACCAGGGCTCTCCGCTATCAGAGGAACTCCCCCAGACGGTGAGATCCCCCCCAGCGTTAACGAAACCTCTTTCAATTTTTAGCAGGTGTTGGTATTCATGAACTAAGCGCTTGACTGCCCAACTCTTAACAATTCCGCCTAAATCGATCTCAGCTCCTACAGGGAGTTGGATTGTCCTCGTTTCAGAATCCAGAATTAAGGATAAGGAGAACATTTCAGAGCTCAATTCATCCGTAAATTTACCGTAAGTTTGTTTCCTGGAGTTAATGGAGGAATCGAGAAACTGATCTTTAAGTTTCTCGAAGGAATCGTTATAGCCTGCCTTCTTTAAGGCGAATAGAATGAGCGGGTTAAAGACTCCTTCGGTAATTTTAGAATAGTTTTGGGCTAATTGCAGAACTTCAAGCATCAGGGGTGAAATCAATGTGGGTTTTCCGGCAGAGCTGTTTAATTGAGTCAGTTCGCTATCCTCTCGGAAACGGCTAAATTGCTTTTCCACGGTTTGGAACCAAATCCGGGCGAGTTGTGCTAGACCCGGAAATTCTTCGCGTTTGGACCATAGCATAAAATCGATATCGGTATTCATGGCTCGCAGTATGTCGGATTGAAGGGCTGCAGAATTGCAGTTTACTTGATCAAGCATCAGGATCGCCTACTTCGCGTATTAGGAACCCTACTTTGGGATTGATTAGGCGATCGCTTAGGTGATTGACTAAACGAATTTCCGGAATTGGAATTGCTGCTATTAAATTGTGAATTAGAACTATTTGAACTCCCTTGATTTGTGCTGAATGGATCCTTAGCACTGGATTGCTTAGAAGTTTGGGATTGAGTTTGTGGGGAAGCAGAAGCGGCGAGCACGGCTTGATCAAAAGAACGGCTTGCTTTAATGTCATTGAAGCCAATAACGATTGCCAAAGCAACGACAAGGCCTAATCCCCATTGGGTTGATTTTGAATTTATCACGGGTACCTCCAGTTTTGAACTACTTCGAAGCTATTTCGCCGAGCGTGGCTTGAACAACTTGGGTATTGCCATCACGAATGAAAGTAATATTGATCTTATCTCCAACTTTGTATCGATATAGCTCGCGAACTAGATCACCTGAACTTTGCACTGTCGCATCGTTAATCTTGGTGATGACATCACCTTGCTTGATTCCGGCTTTTTCAGCAGGACCCCCAGCAGAGGCTTCGGCAACATAGGCGCCCTTAGGCAAATTATTACTCTGAGCATAAGCATTGTATTGATCGTTCACTGAAACGTAGAGAGCAGGATGGGTTGCAGAACCTGTTTGGATGATTTGTTCAAGGGTAGGCAAAGCGTCTGAGATCGGGATAGAAAAACCCATCCCTTCGAACCCTGTCTGTGCATATTTGGCAGAGTTAATCCCAATCACTTTTCCTTGGTAATCCACAAGGGGGCCACCACTATTGCCAGGGTTGATGGCGGCATCTGTCTGGATGAGACCAAAGCTGGACTCGCCTTGAATATCTAGAGTACGATTAAGAGCTGAAATAACTCCGGTAGTTACAGAACGAGCGAAATCATTACCACCAGGATTACCGATAGCTACAACAGAGGCACCTACTTCTAAACTTGAGGAATCACCTAAAGCAACTGCGGTAAGGTTAGAAGTATCTGAAATCTGTAAAACCGCTAGGTCTGTGCGGGCGTCAGCGCCAACAAGCTTAGCTTCCAGGTTGCGGCCGTCACTTAAACTGACCGTTATTTTTTGTGCGCCGTCGATTACATGATTATTGGTGACAATATATCCTTTGGCAGCATCAATGATAAAACCAGACCCACTTCCCGCTTCTTGGAGCCCTGAAGCGGAGCTGTTATTATTGGACCGAAAATAACCGGAATTAGACTGACGAGTTGATTGGAAATTAGAAACACCAACGACTGCAGGACCGACATTTTTGGCAATTTCAGCAACTGGAAATTGAACGGAATTAGTACTTATTGGAGTAGCGGATAGGGTAGGAGTCGTTGCTGAGGTAGGGATAGAAGTTGTTTGGGCTGCGAACACATTAGGGTAGATTTGAGGCAGAGCGGTAACTGTTGTCAGTCCCCCAATGAAAGCGCTGGCTAAACAAAGGGTAGCGATAGCCGCTATACGTCTTTTGGGTTTAGGAGTAGAGGGGGAAGCGTTCGAGAACGTGTTATCAGATGAAGTAGAAAAGTTTGGATCAGTTTTTCTTTCCAAAATTACAGCATCGATTTCAGTTTGATTCTCGTTTTTCTTTGAGTTAAAGATATCGTTATCCATAGTGGGTAACCTCCTTATAATACGCTGAGCGTTTTGTTTGTTATTGATAGTATAGAACTCCAATCTGAGCAAAAAATGATCATTGGCTGAAAATTTACTGAAATTTTTGTGATGAAGTTGTGTCTTGCCCAATTTCCTTAGAGAAAATTAGGAGAAATTCGGTTACAATGAATTCAGCTAATGTTCAGGTTTTTTTCAGCGTTATTTCAGTAGAATAAATGATAATTAAAATAGATATTTAGCTATTTAGAATGGAAGAGAATTTTTTAAGTTTTTTAAAAGGTCTAGAGGAGGCTGCTTATGCAAAAATTAAAAGGAATTAAGATATTACTCGTCGATGATGAACCCACTATTTTAGAATTTTTAGAAATGGGACTCAGTAACGAAGGGTTCGAGGTTCAGACGGCCCCAGATGGAATGACCGCGGTAACTCTGGCCAGCCAATTTGAGCCCCATATTGTAGTCCTGGATGTTATGATGCCAGGCATGGATGGTTTTGAGGTATGCAGGATGCTGAAAAAACAGGGAAATGTAGCAGTTATCATGCTCACGGCTAAGGATGAAGTGGAGGATCGGGTCAAAGGACTTAATCTGGGAGCAGACGACTATATGGTGAAACCGTTTAGTTTTGAAGAATTACTCGCGCGGATTCAAGCCCGTATTCGTAACCAATTCCCGAATTTGCTGGGGGAAGTTATAAGTGGACCTTTTCGGGTAGATGATCGACGACGGGAGATTATTTATAAGGATCAAGTTCTGGAGCTTTCTCCCACAGAATACGAACTTCTTAAATTTATGATTCTCAATCAAGGTCTGGTCTTAAGTAAAACGATGATTCTGGATAAGGTATGGGGCTACGATTTTGTAGGAGATGAAAATATCGTGGAGGTGTATATTCGTTCCTTACGTGATAAATTAAAGGATAAGGATCATCAATTGATCCGAACATTACGCGGTGCTGGATATAGAATGGATCTTTAATATGAAAATAAAAAACTTAAAATTAAAGTTCAAAGAGTTTGTTGTCCCCAACTCGCTTCGTTTTCAACTGCTCTCCCGTACTTTAGCGATCATGGCCATTTTGCTTGCCGTTATCGGTGTTTTCCAATATGTTTTTATGGAGAAATTTATCTATTTCAATAATGCCTCAAGCCTTCAAAAACAGATATTAGCCATTTCACCAGAGGCTTGGGAGCAAATATCGGTTGGAAATTTATATGCGGATAATCTAAATCATCTATCTTTCAACTTATTACCGGATTCGACAGTAGCGGTTATTGATATGGAGGGGAGATTTACAGTACTTACCAATTCCTCCTCGTTAAATGGGGGAGATGCACCTCAACTGGATGTTAATGATTATGTCGGTGCTCTGCAAGACAAGCGGACCTTAAATTTTCGGATAGTGCGCACTGACGAAGGGAAGGAGCAATTGGTTGTCCTTCAAGGCGTAGAAAACCGAGATCATTGGCACGGGGTTGTTCAAGTTAGCGTAGGTACGAAGTCTCTAACGGAGATGCTGATGAGACAACTTTTAATCTTTATGCTCCTTGCCCTGCTCGCTTTAATTGTGGGGTTACTTGCATTTATCCCTGTACTCCGAAAAATTCTTGTTCCTTTATCCAATATGGTAGATAAAGTGGAAAACATTCACGCTGGAAATCTCGAAGAACGTTTGCCCGTTGAGCAGGGACAGGTTGAGATTAACCGCTTAGCTGTATCCTTTAATGGAATGTTGGAGCGCTTAGAAACCTCGTTCAAGGCTGAACAAGAAGCGAAAGAACAGATGCGTCGTTTTGTAGCGGATGCGTCTCATGAGCTTCGTACGCCCTTAACTTCGATTCACGGGTTTACAGAGGTCCTGCTTCGAGGGGCAATGAATCAGCCGGAGAAGCTTTATCGGTCTTTAAAGAGTATGTATACTGAATCGGAGCGGATGAAAAAGCTGATTGAAGACCTGCTTTTACTGGCGAAGCTGGATCGTTCGCCTAATCTACAGCGTGCTGAACTCGATTTAGATGAGTTGGTTCTCGAGATGGAGACCCAGCTTCGGTTGCTCGCTGGGAATCGAAAGGTGAGTTTTAGCCTTAATTCACCTGCAAAAGGTTGGCTTAATGAGGATAAAATGAAGCAGATTATCCTGAATCTTTTTAATAATGCAGTGCAGCATACAGATCCGGAAAGTGGGAAAATCAAACTTTCTGTGAATCCTGTGGAGGGAGGAATTGAACTGACAGTAAAGGATAATGGGCAAGGGATATCCGAAGAACATCTTTCCCATCTGTTTGAGCGCTTTTATCGGGTTGACTCCTCGCGTACTCGTAAATATGGTGGCGCAGGTCTTGGCTTAGCGATCACTCAATTCCTTGTGGAACTTCATGACGGGAAGATTCGCGTTGAAAGCACCCTTGGGGAGGGAAGCACATTTTATGTATGGCTTCCTAATAATCAATTAAAAATTGAGAGCTAAGAAGGAGACGATTCTTTTGGAGATAAAAAACATTTACTGTGTTGGACGAAACTATCGGTTACATGCCCAGGAATTAAATAACGCAATACCCACGTCCCCTTTTTTGTTTAGTAAGCCTACCCATGCCTTCGTCGAGGCGAAGGGGCAAACTATTCAGCTTCCTGGGGACCAAGGAGCAGTGCATTACGAAACAGAACTCGTTTTTCATATGGCGAGAAATTATGAACCGAATCTTCCTATAGAAGCCCTTATTGATCAAATGACTATCGGCCTTGATTTGACGCTTCGAGATGTTCAGGATGAATTAAAAAAGAAAGCCTATCCCTGGTTATTAGCGAAAGGGTTTCCTAATTCAGCCGTGCTCGCTTCCTGGCTGCCTTTTGAAGGGCTGCAAGACATGACTCATCATGACTTTACGTTAGAGAAAAATGGCCAAGAAGTGCAACGGGGTAATATTAAAGATATGATTTTTGATTTACCGACGCTCCTTGAGTTTTCGGCTAAGCATTTCGGGTTAGAGGCAGGAGATATTATTTTTACGGGAACGCCTGCGGGTGTTGGAGCCCTCGCTGATGAAGATGCTTTAGTGCTCAAATGGAAAGAAAGAATGATCGGCGACTGTAAGATTAGCATAGCTGCAAAGTGATTTTACTTTGCACAAATATTGTATACATGGTATAAAATAGTTGCTAGAATCCCGAATTATAGGTACATTTAAAGCATGTTATGATCTGGAGAAGAATGTTTACAGTATGGAGGGAATTAAATGGTTCGCCTGATCAAGAATGGTGTATATCTTATCAAAGGGCAAACAGTCCTCGAAGCGAAGGACCCGAATACTCTTTGTGAATTAAACGGTTCCGTTGTAGAAAAGCATAATGCTCGTCAGGAAACGATGGCTTATCGAATCCTAAATCAGCATAATACGTCTGGGAATCCCGACCAATTAAAGATTCGCTTCGATGCGATGGCTTCACACGACATCACTTATGTTGGGATTACGCAAACTGCACGTGCCAGCGGATTGAAAGAGTTTCCAATACCCTATGTGCTAACTAATTGCCATAATAGCCTTAACGCGGTCGGCGGAACGATCAATGAAGATGATCACGTCTTTGGACTTTCTGCCGCTCAAAAATATGGTGGAATTTATGTTCCAGCCCATCAAGCGGTCATTCATCAGTATATGCGCGAGATGATGTCAGGCTGTGGAAAGATGATTCTCGGTTCAGATAGTCATACACGCTATGGTGCATTAGGAACGATGGCTGTTGGGGAAGGCGGTCCAGAGTTGGTTAAACAGCTTTTGAACAAAACCTATGATATTCAATATCCTGACGTCATTGCTGTCTATCTTGAAGGTAAACCGCAGGTTGGAGTGGGTCCTCAGGATGTAGCGTTAGCTCTCATTCGTGCTGTTTTTGCCAACGGTTTTGTTAAGAATAAAGTTCTTGAATTTGTGGGTCCTGGAGTCGCTAATTTATCCGTAGATTACCGCATTGGCATCGATGTGATGACAACAGAGACCACCTGCTTGAGCTCGATTTGGACGACTGATGAGAAAGTCAAGGAGTACTTCGGTATTCATGGCCGTTCTGAAGCATACGCTCAACTCGCACCGGGTGAAGTCGCTTATTATGATGGAATGGTCGTCATGGATCTGTCAAAGGTTGTACCGATGATTGCCCTACCTTTCCATCCCAGTAATGTTTATACGATTGAGGAACTGATCCAAAATCCTTATGATATCCTGCATAAAGTGGAAGAAGAAGGAAAGCAGCAAATTAATAATCCTTTCATCTCCTTTAATTTGACGAACCATATCGTTGACGGCAAGATCAGGGTTGATCAAGCGATTGTTGCCGGTTGTGCGGGTGGAACCTTTGAAAACATAATGGATGTTGCTGCTATTGTTAAAGGACAATCCGTTGGAAATCAATATCTCTCCTTTAGTGTTTATCCAGCAAGTCAGCCGATTTATCTTGAATTGATGAGAAATGGAGCGGCGGCTGATTTGATGGCGAGTGGAGCGAATATAAAAACAGCCTTCTGCGGACCTTGCTTTGGAGCGGGAGATGTTCCAGCAAATGGGCAATTCAGCATCCGTCATACGACGCGTAACTTCCCGAATCGAGAGGGCTCGAAACCGGGTGAAGGCCAAATCTCTTCTGTTGCTCTAGTTGATGCAAGATCCGTTGCCGCAACAGTGGCAAATGGGGGATGTTTAACCTCAGCTACAGAGATTGACTATACGGAACCATCGCATCAATATTCTTTCGATGGTGTAGTTTATAAAAATCGCGTTTATAATGGTTTTGGAAATCCTAAGCCGGAAAGTGAGTTAAAATTCGGGCCGAATATCGCGGATTGGCCGGAGATGATCGCTCTGCCAGAAAACATTCTGTTGAAAGTGGCTTCAGTCATCAATGACCCTGTGACAACGACGGATGAGTTGATTCCTTCAGGTGAAACCTCCTCCTATCGTTCGAATCCGCTTCGGTTAGCAGAATTCACTCTTTCCAGAAAAGATCCCCAGTATGTGGGACGGGCGAAGCAAGTTCATGCCTTGGAAAAGGAACGTGAAAGTTTGTTGAAAACATCAGGCTCTCAGCCTTCTGATGCTTTGAAAGAGGCGTTGAAGCAGGTTCTTCAGGTTAAGGCAGCTTTTTCAGCCGACTTTACCGAGATTATGAATAATACCGGAATTGGAACGGTTATTTATGCAGTAAAACCTGGTGATGGTTCTGCCCGGGAGCAAGCTGCTTCTTGTCAAAAGGTCTTAGGAGGCTGGGCTAATATTGCTCAAGAGTACGCCACGAAACGCTATCGTAGCAATCTAATCAACTGGGGAATGTTGCCCTTTACCCTCAGTAGTCCTTTAGAGGTTCCGTTGAGTACCGAGGACTATGTATATGTTCCCGGAATTCGCCAAAGAATTATCAATGGCGAGGAAACGATACCCGCGCAAGTGATCGGACCTAACGGAGTACGTGAGCTAATGCTGGAATTAAAGAATTTAACCCAAGATGAAAAAGATATAATCTTAAAAGGATGCTTAATCAATTACTACAGCATGTAAATAAGTTATAAAGCATTTTGGAGACACAAAAGGGTCTGCGACTCAGCGGAGAAATCCGGGGGTTGCAGACCTTTTGATAAGGGAGGATTCTGTGGATGAAACGACAACGGATTGGCGAAGGAAATCAGCCGTTGATCTGTACCCCGTTAGTGGGTAAACAAAGGGAGTCGATTCGCTTAGAATTACATCATGTTCTGGAGAAGCGTCCAGACCTGATTGAGTGGCGGGTCGATTTTTTCGAAGGAATTGCGAATACAGAAAAAGTCTTAGATCTTGCTCAAGAAATTAAAGAGTCCGCAGGGGATATTCCCCTCATTTTTACTCTTCGTTCAGTTCGTGAGGGGGGGCAGCCCGTATCACTCAATGATCAAGAAGCACTGAAGCTGATCGAAGCGATTTGCCAAAAGACAGAGGTAGAATACGTTGATTTTGAATTAAGTAATTCAGAGGAAGCGTTCAAGGAACTGCGCCAAGTTTCATTAGAAAGTCAGACTCAAATCATTGCTTCCTATCATAACTTTGAGTTCACACCCGAGTCGGAGATTTTGTTAGGGAAAATTGCGGAAGCACAGCGGTTAAGCGCAGATGTAGCTAAGATTGCTGTCATGTCTCAGAATCTTCACGACGTCTTAACGCTGCTTAAGGTGACCTTGAATGCTAAGGAAACTGTGGATATACCCCTCATTAGTTTAGCAATGGGGCAGTATGGCACAATAACTCGGATGATGGGCGGAGTTTTTGGCTCTTCCGTTACCTTTGCCGTAGGGGAAAGCAGTTCAGCACCTGGTCAGATGCCCATCGAAGATTTACGAAGCGTTCTTGGTATCCTACAGAAATCAATAGGCCAGGTATAAATACGTAGATCTTGATTAATATGAAAGGGGCTGTTAATTGCAACAGCCCCTGGTATTTCGGTATTTTTAATGAATCGTTACTGTTTAATTCTTGGAAATATTGAAAAGAAGTAATTAGAAAAGAAGTAATTAGAAAAGAATGTATGCTCCAGGGCCAGTTAATAAGATGCCAACAGCTACTGCAATGATTGCTAAGTTATATTCATAGCCGCCAGCCGTAATCGCAAAACCATTTTTTCCTGTAACGGTAAGCATGGCTACGAGCATGGGTCCAACGATAAGAATTGCGGCAACAGGAAGGAAGATACCCGCTGCTAAGAATAGACCTCCAAGTATTTCACCTATTGCGGCGAGATAAGCCATAGGTACTCCGGGTTTTATCCCAATGGATTCAAAGAAGCCTGCGGTCCCTTTAATACCATGTCCACCGAACCAACCCAAAAGCTTCTCTGAACCGTGACGAGCAAAAGTCAAACCAAAAATAAGACGAATAACTAATAAACCAGCATTTAACATTTCGAAGATCTCCTTTTTTATAAGTCCATTATTATTTCGCGTTGAAAAATCTCAACATGTAAAGGGTATACCTTATTTAGAAAAATATGAAGTACGCACTTTTAAGTAGCATAGTACCTAAAAAGGAACTGTGGAGTCTACGTTAAGAGCAAAATAAGCGCGAAGAGAGCCATAGTTCGGCGAAGAACTATGGCTCTCAATCATTCTGGGACAATCTCGTTAATTAGTTTTCTTTTTCAGTAACGGCATTTAGGTCCTTGACCAGGCTGGGTACGTTGATACCATGTGCTAAAGCCCCTTGTTCAATATTCTCAAAGTGGGCTGCCATGCAACCAAAGCAATGCATGCCGTGACTCAGAAAAACTTCAACTGTTTTTGGGTATTTATTGACGACTTCTGTGATCGTTTCTTTTCCTGTAATCATTTTTTAAAACCTCCTATAAGATTAAAATTGTAACTTACATTACGTAACTAAGTATAATAAAATAACCTTCATTTGTAAACTGTTATTTTTTACGCATCCACAAATAAAGATAGCCGGAAGGTTAAGCTTCCGACTACCTTGAAGCATTAAACTTAAGCTTCAGTAGGAATCGCTTTAGTGGCAACTTTAGCTTTGGAGAGGGGGCACTCATCGGTGTGATTTTCTCCACAGTGGAAGCACATATCTTCCAGGGCATTTACGGCTTTTTGTTTTTTCTCGGCATCAAACATAAATAAAACCTCCTAAAATTTATACGTTTTTGTTTACATCTATTTGACGAAGCTTTTAAGATTTTAGATAGCGATTTCTTTAACTTTTTTAAAGGAAATTAATCAATCCCATGAGGACTGAGTCGAAAAACCCCAATTTTTTGATAAGGCGTGTTACTGCCAAAGGATTTACGGAGAATGGTCCGAGCTTTGTGCAAACGCCATTTGACCAATTCAAGTGAGATATTAAGGATTTGAGCGACTTCTTTTGTTGAACATCTGTTGATTTCTCGTAATGTAAAAACTTCACGTTGTTGCTCAGGAAGTTTGGCAATGGCTTGGAAAAGAATATCTTTCATTGCTTTTACTTGGCAGGAGTGATCAGGATCTTTGGTTTGTTGATCGGAGTAATCTAAAGGTTCAATTTCATCGGACACTTTTTCCATGCGAACGCAACTCTTGCGTTGATAATCTAAGGTAACGTTGACCGCAATCCGGTATAACCACGTGGAGAATTTTGATCGCCCATTAAAGCCGTGTCTGGCTTTGAAAGCCTTAATGAAGGTTTCTTGGGCTAAATCTTGAGAAAGGTGATAGTCCCCAGTCATACCATAGATCAGATTGATGATTTTTGCTTCATTTTCTGATATAACCTGTTCAAATGATTCGAGATTTTCATCCGAGTTCAGTGCATAAAGATTTTGTGGCATAGGCATCGCGATCCTCCTAACAATTACAATTATCTTAAGCTGATCAGATATGCAAAGCGAAACCCGGTAGCTTAATAATGCTGCCGGGTTAAATTGAATAAGGGGTCTTTTAGGACGGTTTAGAAAAGAACATATGCTCCAGGGCCAGTTAACAAGATGCCAATCGCTACAGCGATGATTGCTAAGTTATATTCATAGCCCCCTGCGGTAATAGCAAAACCATTCTTACCCGTAGCTTTGGCGATAGCCACAAGCATGGACCCAACGATGAGAACCGCAGCAACAGGAAGTAAGATACCCGCCGCTAAGAATAGACCTCCAAGTAATTCACCAAGTCCAGCGAGGATAACCATAGGTACGCCAGGTTTTACTCCAATAGATTCAAAATAACCGGCGGTTCCTTTAATTCCATAGCCACCAAACCAACCGAAGAGTTTCTCTGTACCATGACGAGCAAAGGATAAACCAAAAATAAGACGCATGACCAATAAACCTAGATTTAACATTTAAAAACATCTCCTCAAAATATAAGTTCTTTTAGTAACCAATAAAGTAAATTAGTGAATAACTTACTGAAAATGTATTAGTTACTTTATGTAATGATAATACTATATGTAACCTACTTTCGTCAAGGAAAATAATATGTTAAAATATAAATATTAAAGCAAGAAGAAGGGAGGCTGAGGAATGGAAGATTTCCATCTGTGCCCAAAATTTGAATCCGCGAACGAACTCATTGGCAAACGTTGGACGGGCCTCATTGTTCGGGTATTGCTATCGGGACCGAAGCGCTTCAAAGAAATGACTGAAATCATCCCGAATGTTAGTAGTAAAGTATTAACAGAGAGGTTGAAAGAACTCGAGTCGGTTGGAATTGTTACTCGTGAAGTCTATCCTGAAATGCCGGTACGGATTGAATATCGTTTATCGGAAAAGGGTAAGGAGCTACTCCCCGTTTTTGACGAGCTACAAAGGTGGGCGGATAAGTGGGTTAAGTGTTAAGCAAATAGGCAAAGACAAGCAAGAGCCAGCATTCAGTTTCTTGAAATGAATGCTGGCTCTTGCTATAAATAAGGAAATGAGGATAAACTCCATATCACTTAAACTTTAGGATTATCATCAGGATGAGAATTGCGATATTGTTCAGTCGCAAGTGCCCATTGTTCCCTGGTTCGGTTGAGGATAAGTCTGTCTTGGTTACGATCGGGATCATTGACGATTTTTGTAAAGTAGCTAATCGCCTGTTTGAATTCTCCGACCTGGCGATTGAGTTCTCCAAGGATATATAACATTTTAAGCGCGGACCATGATTTTACAAAGTCAGAGTAGAGGTAAGAGGCATCGTATTCTTTGATGGCAAGGTTGAGAAAGCGTTGTTCATCGTCAGGTTGGTTTTCCTGCCGGTAGATCCACGATAAGCGTAGACATAATCCAGCGATGACAAAATGACGTTCTCCTTTTAGGGATGCTGATAAAATAGCGAGCTTATAGGTTTCGATGGCTGTTCTATTGTCTCGGATTGAACCCAAGTCTCGGATTTGCCATTTTTCTGCAATGTTTTTTTGAATCGAATTTTTAGCAACGCTGGTAAAGTCTTTTGAGAATTCGCTGTTAAAGGCAAAACCGCAGGAGGGGCAGACACTGACATGATAATAAAGCGAATTATAAAGATTGTCTTTATAGTGGGGACAAAAGTCAGCATCTGTTTTATACGCTGCTGAAAATTTGGAACGAATTTTTTTCGTCGTGAAACTTTCTCCGCAGAAAAGGCAAGTTATACTCTTTTCGTAAAAGGGCTGCAAATCATTAATCATATTTAATGCCTTCCTCAATCCAATTATTAATCAAGTTTATCTCCATTATAGCTAGAATTCCTTAGAATAGACAATTAAATTGTATCGATATTTTGTCATTTAAACGAGGAATTCCAAGAATATGTATATTTAATAAAGGATTTCCATGATTTGAAGAGAAAATATAGATTTAAGGGCTGAAAATGCGGTACTGTTCAAAAGGCTAATTGCTGTGAGGGATTATGATGATTTATAGGTTAAAGAAAATAAAACCGCATAAACGGGATGAGCTACTCCAATGGATTCAGGTTTTGAATGCCCGTTCCAGAGAGCTGGTTCTCCGTACGCCCAACCGGGCGCTGAGATTGGGAAAATATGCGTATCGATTAGCTCAAAAGTCTTGCTGCGAACAGGGAAGAGCATTTAGCCTGTTAATGATGGGTCATGCCAATAGAGTTCTCTCAAATAATATACAGGTCATTCAAGACGTGCTCATAGCTGAGCAAATTTTTGAAGACTTGGAACATCAAGAGGGGAAAATGAGAGCGCTCAATTTATTGGGTATCAGCTATTTTTACTTTGGAAAATACGAGCAAGCCTTGACCTATTTCAGTAAGGGCTTAGTCATAGCCCGGAATATCGGTGATCAATTCATTGAAGCTACAATTTTGAATAACATAGGTGAAATTCACCGACAGATGGAGCAATATGGGGAGGCCTTAGCCTATTACGAACAAGCGCTTCTCATCAGTGAAAGCTTACATAACTTGACTAATATAGCCGGGATTCTTTTGAACATGGGACATATTTATAATCGCTTAAATCAGGATGCTAAGGCCTTGAGTACTTACCAAGAGAGCATAGAGTATTCTAGAGAGCTTGATGAGATGATCCTTCTTGGTGAAGCATTAAATAGCATAGGACAAATTTATGAAAAATCCCAGGAGGATCAGTCTGCTTTACAGTATTACATGGACAGTCTAAGCGTTCTTAAAGAGTGTGGGAATAAGTTTTATCGGATTGATGTATTGGTAAGTATCGGTAAGCTGTTCATTAATCAAAACCAGGACCAGGGATTAGCTTACCTTCACGAAGCGTTGCTTTTTGCGGAGGAGATTTCTGCTGAGAATGAATGTGCAAAAATTCATTTAGCATTATTCACATATTTCGAAGCCAAGCAAGATTTTGCAAAAGCTTTGGATCATTATAAAAGGGCTAATGCTCTTGAAAAGAAGTTAAGACATGAAAAATTAGAGGAAAAGTTAAATCTATTAGCGACCGAATTTAGAGTTGATCAGATGAGAAAAGAGGCGGAAATTTCCTGGCTTAAAAATATTGAGTTAAAGAAAAAGAATGAAGAAATTGAGAACAATTCTCGCCTTCTTACCATAGCCAATCAAGAATTGTTGAAACTCCATAAACAATTGAAAAAGGCGAACAAGCGGTGGAAACTCCTTTCGACCATTGATGAAGTAACGGGGATCCCTAATCGACGTTGCTTCGATAATAAGCTTAAGAGAGAATGGAATCGCTGTTTGCGTGAAGGAAAATCCCTAACTCTGATTCTTTTGGATATCGATAAATTTAAACTCTATAACGATAATTATGGTCATTTGCAGGGTGACAACTGTTTAAGAAAAGTTGCTAAAACTTTATCCAGTGTATTGAAGAGATCTTCGGATTTTATCGGAAGATTTGGTGGGGAAGAATTCGGTGTAGTTCTGGCGAATTCGGATTATGATAATGCCATGGAAGTTGCTGAACAGTTGAGAAAACATATTGAAATGCTTAAGATTACCCATGAACAGTCATCTCCCATTCCCTATATTACAATCAGCCTCGGCTCCGCTACAATTACGCCAACCTCGAATACTCGCTTAGAGAAATTAATAAACGCAGCTGATCAAAAGTTGTATCAGGCTAAAGACCGGGGGCGTAATCAGGTATGCGCTGTTCGCATGTTTTAAAGTGAATAAGGGACGGAAAATAGGAGAGGGACGATTTGGTTAAAAGGAACTGTGACTTTATAGGGAAATCCCTTACGGATATATCGGAGGCTACGGGTATTAGCCTGAGTTATTTATCCCTTATACTGAGCGGGAAAAGAACAAATGTGAGTTTAGGAGTCTTGACAAGAATTGGAGCAGTACTCAATCTTTCGATTGAAGAAGTTCAGTTTCTCATAAGTCAGCAGATCAAACCGGCTATACCTAAAAAAGAAAAAATGGTTCGCGACAATGCAGAGCAACAAGAAATAATTGAACAAACCTTAATTCTACTTGAACATTTTGATATTGAAAAGCTTAATCTTTTAAAAAGTAAGGTTCAGGAAAAAAGCTCATCAGATTTTCAACTCAAGGAATATTATTTGCTTTGGATAGATGGAATTGTAGCAACGAGGAATAACCTGTATCAAGAAGCTTTTAAATTTCTAGATCGTGCCTGTAATTTTAAAGCGGTAACTTCGAATGAGAAAAGAATGTTAGCCCGGATTTATGGAGGAATAGGGAGTACCTATCTTGCTTTAAGTGAATATAAATTGGCCCTTAAGATGTTTAAAAAGAGCCTTCATATATGGTACAAGGGTAATGAGGCTGCGCTAGTTTATCTCAATTTAGGAACACTTTATAGAAGAACTCGGAAATATTCTAATGCGATCAGGGCGTATACTCTTTCTCTTGATCTGGGAGAGAGCTATTTTAAAACTCTAGCCTATTCAGGTTTAGGTCAAATTTATATGGATTTAAACGATATGCGATCCGCTAGATCAATTCTCCTTAAAGGGTATGCTTATAGTAAAAAAAACACGGATAAATGGGGTTGCCAGGATATCCTTTGTAATTTGGGTCAATATTATAAACTTATAGAACAGTTACATAGAGCTGAATTCACGTTAAATAAAGGGCTAAAATATGCCCAAGAATTAAACGCTGCCCGATCAAAGGATTTTATACGACTTGAAATCGCTGAGGTCCATTTACTCCAAAATAGGGGAGAAAAGGCTGTTCAGATTTTTAATGAGATGAATCGTGAAGTTTCCCAATCGGGGGATTTACTCCTCTTAGGTTCTACTTTTTTATTATGTGCGAAGAAGTATATAACAACATTTCATTACGAGGAAGCTTTACAGTACCTCAATAAAAGTTATATGGCCTTGACAGGCATAGGCGCAACGGTAGAGATATTAGAATGCTGCAAATTATTGTTAGAATGTCATTTGCGAAAGCATAATAGTGCTGAAGTCCAATTTTACAGGGATGAAATACAAAAAATCAAAAATAAGCTAAAGTTAAAAATAATGTCGATTGAGTAAAGTTACTCATTCGACATTATTTTTATTAATCTTAAAGAGAAGTAATCCTTTTATAATATGGATAAAGAAAGGCGGTGAGTTCATTGAAGAAAAGCATACTTTTCATCTTTGCTTTGACCTTGTTTATTGGAACTACGATTGTTCCCCTAATTGATCCTATTCAGGCAGCAGTTCTACACTAAGTTGAATTATTTGGCCGGCTAGGACTTAATAAAGAGAGCCGCTTCAATATAAAACCTTGTAGCATTGAATTGACGAATTTTGTGATATGGGTTTTTGCGTTATTGAGGTGGCTCGATACCACTTTAGCAGACGTTTACGGTTAATCCTGTTGACCTTTCATGTTACGACTGCGTTCTTACAATAAGATGAGGCTTATTTGTAAGTAGATACTAGCGTCAAGAAAACCAATTGAACGTAGAGTTAGCTTATCTTGCTTTTCATTGTTCAAGACTCTTGATGAATTTTGATTTAACAATTTTTCTAGTACATTAGTAGAAACGGTCCAAGAATTAACAAAAAATTGATAGAAATTCTCTCTTAAAATCATCAAATCATCGAGGTTTTGAGAAATAGAAAAGACGTATATAGCAGGAAGGTGCATGAGGGTGGCTCTATTAACATTACATAACTTCAATTCTTATACGATGCTTTTTAACCATGAAGAACTCGCCAAGCCAATAGCGATGGTGAATGACATAATCTTAAAGATCATGAAATCCAGAAATTCAGTATTTATCTATAAAAGTTTTTTTCTATTCGATAATGCAACATTTGTTCACTCCGTGAATGTCTCACTCCTAACTCTACTCATGGCTCGAGAAATGGGATATAAAGAAAAAAGCTTAAAAGAAATTGCTTGGGGTGCGTTTCTTCATGATTTGGGAAAATTAATGGTGCCTGAGTGCATTTTAAATAAACCGGGTAAGTTGACGAAAAATGAATATGAATTGATCAAGAAACATCCTGAATATGGTATGAAGTTGATTGAACCTTTAGGCCTTTCAGTTAATATATGTATGGCGATTGCTCAGCATCACGAACGCTGGGAAGGTACGGGATATCCGCTGGGTCTCAAGGGGAAAGAAATTCATCCGCTTGCTCAGATTGTTGCTGTTGCAGATACGTTTGATGCTCTAATTTCAGATCGCCCTTATCGAAAGGGGATGCCAGTTGAGAAAGCGATTGAAATAGTTAGAGCGGGAAAGGGAACAGATTTCTCACCGAAAGTCGTCGATCAATTACTAAAGTTACTGGCTATGTAAATTTGATCCTTTAACGAGAGAAAGACCAGAAGAATGATCGGGTCTTTCTTTTTAAGTTTCAGGTATTTTTATGTTTGGCTATCGTCACAAGTTGCTTCATCGCTTGAGTCGTCTAAATGAAAAATAAACAAAATACATTAGTATATCCCTCTAAAATTGGAGGTTGCACGAATGGAATTATGGAAATCTAGCGTTAGGTGACATTGACGTGAACAAAATATGCAAGGACAAGTAAATGGCGGTAAAATTTGGACTTTTTGGTAAATTGTTTATGAAAATATGGTATAATTTGATGAAACATGGCGGATATGGAGTGAGGAGTTATGAGCGTTTTTTTGTTACCAGATCGATTTGAGGCGTTAGAAAATCAGCGATCCAACTATGACATCAGTAAGATTATTGTTCCCGTAGACGATGGATTAGAGAAAATACAGGAACTATATGAAGAAATGTCAACTTCTGGCAGGGGTGCATTTTTAATATTAAAGGGAAGATCCGGGTGCGGTAAAACCACATTCCTTAACACGGTAAGTATCTTTATGAAGGACGTTGAAGTTCTTACGATAGATAATACTTCGGATGTTGTGACTACGCTACAATCCCTTCCTCCTTCACGGAATAAATTAAGAATTGTAGTAATTGAGGGACGTGAGTCCTTGCTGGATTTCAACGTGAGCTTTATTGATAAAACGATTCACACAGTCAATTCATTTATTCGGTCCAGAGCTGGAAATAATACTTTGGTCGTATGGCCTTGTAACAATGAAGATATCCTTGAGGTCCTAGTTGAAACTGCAAATAATATCGGCGGCACTTCGCTTTTAGGAATCGAAGACGCCTATTATGAATTTAATGGACCATCTAGATTCCAATATGTTCCTATTGCCAAGCAAACACTGGACTTATTTAACGACGGTAAGACATTGTTGGAATATGGTCTCACTGATGAGTTCGCGGCCGAGCTATTAGAAAGTGCTCCAACAATCGGAGAATATTTAAAACTTTTAAATAGCAAAATTAGAATAAATTTACGAAATGTGGAAAGACTGGCCCGGACCGAGTCTAGTAAATTGTGGATAGTCGTGTTAGCAGGAAATGAGCCGTCTAAGGATGTAGCGGCATTAACTAAAGGGGCCCTATCGGCTGCAGATATAAATCGTTTAATAGTAGCTACAAATGCAAATATCGTTGAAGAATTGAAACAATACCCTCAAGAATTAGGTATTCTAGCGAATTATTTTGATTGTAGAATTATATTTATGCCGATACTAACTACTTTGGCTGTAATACGAGATTTTGCTGATACGAGTTTAAAAGAAATATTGAAGAATAATAGCATAAGTACAACTTCTGATGGAAGAGGAATAGAAAGGTTGCTTAATAGTGAACTTGCAAACATGATTAATTCTGTACCAAATGGTATGGATCGCAAAGGAAAAACTGGCCCTGAGAGCGTAAAAGCTTTTGAAAAACATGCTGAGATTGCTTCTAAGAACGATAAAATCTTGAATGAAACATTTGGTCACGCTTTGGTTAAATCAGGTTTAATTAACGACTTTAGCAAGGAAGCTGACTTTGGCCAGGGGTTAAAAAGAAGGACTGATTTATTGTGCAGAACGAATTTTGGAGATATTAGACTCGAGTTTATGTGGAGAAAAGAGACCACTAGAGCTGAGATTGCAAATTATACATTGACGAAACTCTATAATTATGGAAAGGCAATCGGAGTCTTAAAATAGTTATCAAAAAGGTTTTTATAACTCAGAGGTGTATAAACGGCATCTCTTTTTTTGTAATCTGAAGGGTCGGGGGCAACGTCACCTAAACCAGCTAATTGCTGTCAAGTAAAAGTTTCTCTAAAGTAATTGACAAGAAAAATAGGTATAGCAAAGCTGGCCTACGTGTTGTAAGTTTGTAAAAAGGGTATGTAAATAAAAGGGATATCTAAGTCTATAGAGAATTGCTAATTAGAGATTGAAAAAGGCTGCTGTGAGGATAAAATCCCATAGATCATCCTGAGCATTTTGTTAGCCGTGGCAATAATAGCTACCTTAACCGGTTTACCTTCATTAATTTTCCGAAGGTAAAAGTCTCTAAGAATTGGATTTAAGGGACCGCTAGCCCTGTTACTAATCCCCGCTACAGTGGCTTGATAAATTGCTTTTCTAAGATAGGGTGACCCTCTCTTAGAGATCTTGTTATTACTCGATTTAAACTTTCCCGATTCAAATACAGATGGATCAATGCCTGAAAAGGCGACCAACTGTTTTGCACTGGGGAATCTTTTAATATCACCAATTTCAGCAAGAATGGTGGTGGCTGTAGCCTCTCCTACGCCAGGGATAGAACGGAGAAGAGGATAATCAGAGGAGAAGTTTGCCCAAAAAACCATTTGAGCCCGTATGTCAGTCAGAATGTTTTGTTGGGATAGGAGGAGTTCAATGTACATCCTTAAAACCCGTATATTTGACTGTTGGGCCCGGTTAAAAGGCAAACTTTCCTTAGCAGCCAATATGAGTTCATCGGTCTTTAATTCGTTCCAGTCTCTTGATTTCTTTGCAGGCTTAAGACACTCGATAATTTGCTCCCGTTCTGCGGATAAAATTGCTTTTGGCGATGGAAAGGTAGAAAGAACTCGTAAAGCAGTAGGACTACATAAGTGAGCAAATACGGATTCAAACTTAGGAAAAACAAGATCTAAAACGGAGCGAAACTTAAGTTGGGTTTCAGTATAAAGTGTATTAAAGCTATCATATTGCCGACAGAGGTTCTGCAATTCCAAGATGTGATCCTCAACAGGTTTGGCTTCAATAAATTCATTCAAATAATAAACCTGAGCAATCCGATTCGCATCAATGGGGTCAGTCTTAACCTTGCGGACGGATTTCTTTTTTTCAGCATGAGTTTGGAGAGGATTAAGAACGATCACTTTATAACCCGCATCTTGAAAGTAAGCGGTAATAGGCTTGGAATAGTTACCCGTTGCTTCCATAACTACATGAGGGCGTTTACCAGTTTCACTTTCAAGTTTAATAAGCTTATCTGTTAACCTGGACATATCACTCGGAGAATGCAAGAAAGGAAAAGGTTTGGAAACAGACTCTTGATATCCTTTAAACAAAGCAGCTACACTCTTAGACTTAGAAATATCAATACTTAACACAGGAACATCAATCATGAAAAACCTCCTCTTTTACCGGGTTCCATCTTTAACAACCACCTTTAGGTTCGCGTTGTGATACGGGCTCAAGGCCCAACCAGCTCAATCAAAGTATTGGTGCCAAAGAGGGTGTGAACACTTTATGCGACGGGATCTAGGTCCCAACACGGCATACGTTCTTTACCCAGTTTTTTTTAAGTATAAAGGAAAATAAAAGAAAAATGGTCCATACCCAGATTGAACTGGTTATGAACCTATAATACTAACACGGCATTCACGAAACTGGCTAAGATGAAGGTAGTATGGTGCTTCGTGAATACCCAGAACGTTAAATGAAATTGGTTGCAAAGACCGCACCGTCCTGGCGCGGAAAATAAAAGGGAGTACACTGGTAGGGCATGAAGGCTTAAAAATTGGAGGTTTATAGATGAATAAATTATTGTATTTCCCTTATATCTCTATACCAAATTCACAATGGTTAATCCAAACGTTATTATATTGGGATGAAGTAGCATCTATAGTGCCATTTGAATATGCACGTAGGACAAACTGCCTTGATTCTCATATGCAATTATTAATTAGAGAAGAATTGGTAAAGCAGATCTTTCCTGAACAATATATCTTTAGATTTAATGATTTTACATACAACTTTCTTAAATACGTTGATACTGATCCAGTGATTCGAAGTATTTCTGACTTAGGGAAAAGGGGTTTGATTGGTAAAAATAAATTATTAATAAAAACTGAGAAGGTCCATATGGCAAAACTGAGTGATATCGGTTATGAATTGGTTGAAAGAGGTCTAGCTAAAGATAAAGGTAGATGGTTTGAAATTGAAAGTTATACTGCTAAATCATTTATGACGTATTTAGCATTTCTACTAGGCCAAGAAACCGGCTTTGTACCATCTACAGATACATATAATGGATTTTCAAATTTATTAACTCATAAAGAAAATAGTAGGAAAGCTACAATATCTAATAGAGTTAGAGATGAACTAAGAGCGCAAATTCTTAATAAAATCTTGCCTGTGCCAAGATATATTGAGAATTTTGCGGATATTCTAAGATTTAAGCATAAAAATCATGATGAGTTAGAAAGATATAGAAATTTTATTGAGTCTTTTATTATTGATATTGATGCAGTCAGCGACGAATTAAAGAAAGAGAGAACCAATAGATTTATAGAAGAAGCAGAAGATAAGATCAGATATTTGAAAGAACAAATGAGCTTTTTTGGTGGAATAAAAAATTTTGATTTCGTTACTCTATGCTCACTAAGTTCAACCATATATCCAATTATATCTGGAATTGAAAATAGAAATACCTTTGAATTAATCGGAGCAGTTCCTGGTTTGCTTGGTGCGATATATTCAACAATACGAAGTAATAATATTGATGAACTTAGACGTGAACCATTAGCTTATGCTGCTTTATCAGGTTCAAGAAATACATTTTTCAGAAGAAGAGCTCAGGGCTATGAAGAATTCTAGGGTCGCCGTCCATGGCGACTTCTGAATATGGGGGCGACCAACTTCACTAAACAAGGCGTTCCCGTGACTTTGTCAATATGAATGTGATATGACACTACGGGAAAGCCCGCACGTTAGACGTAATTAGTAATGAAAGCGATGAAGCGGAATTATGTATAAGAATAATGCACTTTATTATTTATACTCCTTAAAGGAAATAGGTTTGATGGACGAGTATTCTGATAAACACTTTATTATACAAGCCATGAATGGTAATTTGGATTTCTTTGAAAGATATCCATATGTGGCTTCTAAGAGTTTAAATATAACCAATGGACTAGACTTAGCAAATACTTTCTTAATGAATTTCTCCGCTAAGCTATTCAATCTTTCACATAAGTTTTCTAAGAGTGATATCGATGAGTTCGTAAGAAATCAGCTAGCTGCTGGTAAAGATAAGTATTCTGAGGAGCAATTTTTTAGAGCAGTTTCAGAAGTAAATGTTTTAAGCTATTTGGTCAATTTTACTGGTAGACTAAGGTCAGCATCTTATGAATATAGACTTACTAAGAATGGTCCAAATCCTGAGGCAAGAATCAACTTGAACGATGATATTATTATTGATGTTGAGGTGAAAACTCCAGGATTTGAGAAAAGTCATAGCTATCCAAAATCTAAACTTGGAATGATAAAACCCAATGTGGTTCTGGATGATAATGGGAAGAAAAAGGTTGGGCAATATTGTAAGAATGCTTCTCTAGAATTGGTAATGCCGAGGGTGCTTAAATTAAAGGATTTTATTGATAGTGCAGCAGAAAAATTCGAAAAACCTTCGAGTCCTAAACATTTCAACTTATTATTTATAAACTGGACCTATACAGATTTTCCTGAGTGTGAGCTAAACGAACCAATTAGTTTATTAGTTAATCCAATTAGCGGAATTCTTTATAATGACGCTGCGTTAAATTTTGTTAAAACGTTCGATAAAGAAAATAAAATTTATAAAAAACTCGAACGAAGAAATCTGGATAAAATTTCAGCTATAATCTTATATCGGGATACTATTGATTCAATTTTAAGCGGCGATTTTAGATATCATTTTGGTCATAATTCCTTTAAATTATTACTTAATGAAAAGAATAATAATGATTTAGACTTTTACTTATTATGTAAAACATTACATATGAACCCTTATAATACGGGGAGCACACTTCAGTGGGTTCCAGCAGATTATGAAATGAAAAGTAATGTTCCAAGAGAAGTAGCGGAAAATGCAGTAAGATTTGTCGATGATGTTCTATGGCAATCGGATGAATTACTATCAGGAGTATTTCCAGATCCTAATCTAATTAGGAAATTAAGAAAGCAAATTTATTTGCAAGAAGATCCGTATTATGTTAAGAAAGTTTAAAAGATAATGTTAGATGAATAGTTTTAGAATTAACTGCGTCGAACAGCGTATTCCCGAAATCTGAGTTGATATGATTGTATTAACCAGACTTCGGAATACGTGGGGCGTTAGCTGACACGCAAAGAATTCTTTATAGGAGGGCATTTTGTGAAAAAGTTAGCGGATAGTTCAATTGTAGAAATTGAAGAAAGATCTGAGGGGATTGTCTTACCTGTTTCGGTAGATACCGTTTGTCCGTACTGTTTAAAGCAGGTGAATTTTAGTATAAAATGGCCCAACTACATAGATACAGAAGTCGCATACGCTCGCTCTAGGTGTTCGGGATGTGGCGAAAATCCAAAATTTATGCTTTTCGATCTACCTATGAGAGACGGGAATGATGATGAAATTGGCGATTTATATATTTCACCAGCTCCAGATATTAAGGATGTTAATAAAGATATTTCCCGTATTGAAGAGTTTTCAGTAGGATTAAAAAAAGCATATTCATCAGCAATTAACGTTTTTAATATAGGCGAGTGGACAGCTACAACAGTTTTATGCAGAAGATTATTAGAAGGGATTATGAAAAAATTACTTCCTGATGAGGAGCAGAATAAATCACTAGCAAAACAACTGGAAATCCTCCCGAAATATGTTGAGTTGCAAAAGCCGATAATTTTGCTTGGAGATGCAATCAGAAAAGGGGGTAACTTAGGAGCGCATTTTGACTTGGAAAAAGAACCTGATAAGTTGACCGCAACTTTAATGTTAGAGTTATTAGACGACTTAATTGACTATTTATTTATTCTTCCGCAGAGAATTAATGAATTAAGACAACAGATTGAAAAAATGCCTAATAGCGAGCAAGCTGATTCTCATTTAGCTTAAATAAGCCACACAAGATTTGCAATTTAAAGTCGGTTTTTGGAGAGGCAAGTCTTGTGCCAGCCCTGAAGGGATGAACACGACGGAAATCCAAAACGTTAAATAAAATTGGTCGTAAGGGCCGCGCCGTTCTGGCGCGGATTGTGCATGCTGTATTTGAAAAAAATTACATAAGTTAAAGTCGACTAGTCAATTTACAATTTGGCAAATTTAAATCAAATAAGAAAGATGGTGCTTTTTCTGTGGAAGGAAAAGATTTTGCTAAAAAATTAGTAAAAAACTTAGTGAAGGGGACTCTACCTACTTCAATTTCCGCGATTTTAGAAGCTATTGAGTAATGTGAATCGGATGAAGAACTTAAACAGAAGTTTGATCAATTAAAAAAATATGCTGAAGAGTATGCAAGTGGGTTGCAGAAAGCTTTACCCCTGATTCCAATATCTGTAGAAACTGAATATGCTACTATCGTAGTTCTCAATTTTCTTTTAAACTAAAGTATATAAATTTTTTGTCAAATCCAGAACAATTGAAAACAGAACTGGGAGAATTAATAGAGGAATCAGAAATTATGGGAGAATATGAAGTCTATTCTGATTGTATTATATTACAATCTCCAGATGATGAAATATCTAAACAAGAATGGCAAGAAAACGACATAAAATTATTTAGAGATATCTTATATTCAGAATATGAGATAAAAATAAAATCAATTCTGTATATATAGTGGTAGTAAACAGCATTAAATCATTTCAGGAGTCGCCGTTCATGGCGACTCCTAAATATGGGGGCGACCAACTTCATTTAAACAGAGTATTCCCGAGACTTAGCATAGATCCAAGTGGTTAGGACGTATTGGGAATCCCCGAAATGTTATACGCCATGCCCCAGCTAGGGCTAAAAATACAAGCCACTATTGCCAAAGTAGATAGGCTTCGGATTTGGGAAGTTTCTTGTAACAACACATAAAGATCTATGTATAACGTTACCCCTTTATGCAAGGAGGGACGAGGTTGTCCCGAATCATTTTGGATTTAATTCGAAAACTTGCTTGCCTTGAGGTGCATTGGAATGAAAGAAGATAGGTCTATATTAAGCATAAGAGAAATCGAAATAACAGATGCAAAGGAGTTATTAGAACTATGCTTAAAGCTTGATAAAGAGACCCAATTTATGATGTTAGAAGAAGGCGAAAGACAACAAGCTGTTGACAAACAACAAGATCAAATTAATCGAGTATTGTCTACTCATAATCAAATAATTTTCATTGCTACGAATGGTGACCAAATTGTTGGTTATCTAGGAGCATACGGTGGAGAATATAGACGGAACGCGCATAGTGCATATATTGTTATCGGAATTCTTAAAGATTATATTGGGCAAGGAATTGGAACCAGGTTATTCCAGACGTTGGAACAATGGGCGTATAAATGTGGAATCCATCGTTTAGAGTTGACCGTAATGGCTCACAATCTACAGGCTTTTGCGTTATACAAGAAAGTCGGTTTTACGATTGAGGGGATAAAAAAACATTCGATTCATATTGATGGTAGTTATGTAGATGAGTATTATATGGTAAAACTGTTGTAGTTAAAAAGGGCTGATTAAGTCTAAATGCAAGCTGGGGGACGGTGTCTAACAAGGTGTTTTCGTAACGTTACCGATATGAATGTAGTATGGCACTACGGGACCCCCCGGGACGTTATACGCCATCGCACTAGGAGTCTAGAGAAATGGGGGATTCAATTGGATAAAACGGAGAGGACCATTGAAACATACAACTTGCATGCTGATTCTTATGAAAAGAAGTTTATGGATTTCGCTAGTTATGCAAAGAGAATAAAGGCTTTTGGCGATATTTTACCGCCGGGGGCAAGTGTACTCGATGTAGGGTGTGGCCCAGGGAATGTTGCCAAGCAATTACTTGAATCTAATCAAGAATTTAAGATTTTAGGAATTGATCTTTCTAGTGAGATGATTAATCACGCAAGAGCAAATGTCGTTTCCCCTCAAGTAGAGTTTAGAGTAGCAGATATTAGGAATATGGGATTGGAGGGAAATACATACGACGCAGTAATTGCGTCGTTTTGTTTACCACACCTAACAAACGAGGAAGCTGAGAAATTAATTCAAGATATCAGTAAAGTATTACATGAAGGTGGACTATTGTATTTAAGTTGCATGGAAGGCACTAAATCGGGCTTTGAAACGACTAGTTTCAGTTCGAATGATTCTATATTCTTTAATTATTATTCGGAAGAGTTTATACAGAAGGTATTACGTAAGAATGGTTTAAAGATTACAGAACTTCAACGTGATGTATACCTTGAAAGTGATGGAAGTAAAACTATCGATATTTTCTTTATCGCTAAGAAGTAGTTCAGAGTAGGCAACGGTGTATAATAAAATGTTCCCGGTGCGTCCTAGCAGGTCACACTTTCTAGCGGGGGAAGATCCAGCCAGGGTAAGGTCTAGCCAACCGCCCTGTATCGGGTCTTGGAAGTATTGTAGTACTGGAATGATTTAAGCGTAGACAGAAAATCAGCAAGGTAGAATTGACGGGATGGAAGCCAGCAGTGAATGTATATTGAGCCTAGCCTAAGCGCTAATAAATTAGCCCTCCTTTTGCTGATTCCAACGAAAGGAGGGCGTTGTGTTGTGTTTGAGATAGCGATTTATTTACGGCAATCAATCATGTTGCATCACCTTATTTAGTTGTGAAATGATCTAAAGGTAATTATTGAGAATTGTAGAATAGGATATAGAGTAAGTATCGATTATTGCCATCTTTAATATTTAAGTTTAGCAATTTTGATTGGTAGGTGAGTAAAAAATGCATTCGGAAATAAACGAGAAAATAGAGCAAACCCAACGAGGCATAGTCCGCCTACATAAACTTGATTCCATTCTGAAACAGTTGGAATTGGAACAGGAGAATCTTAGGCAAAAAGAGAGTGAGTTAAAGGGTATTCTGGAAAAGGAAAGTTATGACGTTGAGAAGCTTGAACATATGAGTATTGCTTCAGTTTTTTATTCAATATTGGGTAATCTGGATGAACATGTGGATAAGGAGCGTAGAGAAGCTCTTGCCGCAAAGCTGAGATATGATCAGGTCGTAAAAGATTTGGAGGATGGTAAATACCAGATTTCAAAACTGATCTTGGAACGCTTGAACTATGTTGATTGCCAAAAAGAATATGATCGCCTTTGTACTCAAAAGAAAGAAGAACTGTTACAAGAAAACGGAGAAACAGCAAAACGGATATTTGAACTGACCGACAAACTAAATCTCTCAAAATTCAATCTTGAAGAAATAAGAGAAGCAACATCTGCAGGCAATGAAGTGCTTGACAGTCTGAACATTGTTCTAAGCAGTCTTGCTAGTGCCGAAGGATGGGGGACTTGGGATCTCTTGGGAGGAGGGTTTATTTCTGATCTGGCAAAACATTCGCATATTGATGATGCCAAGGCAGAGGTAGAGGATACACAGCGGTTAATTCGTAAATTTAAGACAGAGCTGACAGATATAAGAATTAGTTCAGAGATTGTCATGGAAATAGATGGTTTTGCAAAATTTGCGGACTTTTTCTTTGATGGGTTAATCGCCGATTGGTTTATGCAGTCACAAATCAATGAATCTCAGAGAAACGTTGAGAGTGTGAAAAGTCAGGTAGTGAGCATTGTTTCTAAGTTCGAACATATGAAAGATCATGAACTAGCTAATATAGAAAGGCTTGAAGCAGAAATCAATGAGCTTATTGTCAAAGCGTAAATAAGGAGTTACTCAATATAAGAATAATAGTCGGGGGAATGAGACTTAATGAAACAAGTGTATGCACCTGGCTGTGTGCTCTTGATCTATAAGCCGCAGCTTGCTAGAAAAGTATTAGAGTTTTTAAATCAGAATTTAGGGGATATTCCTGAACACCTGATTTGTTGTAGACATGAACCTCATCTTGAAAATGGCACCCAAGTCATTAACACTTGTGCAGGCTGTGATAATCGATATAGGGAGCTTTATGACGGTATTTCTACCCTATCCCTGTGGGAGATTTTAGCTGAAAGCGAAACATTTCCATTCCCTGATTATAAGGGCATGGAAATGTCGATACACGATGCCTGTCCTACACGTACGGAGGAAAGGGTTCATTCCGCAATAAGAAAACTTCTGGAAAGAATGAATATTAAAATTGCTGAACCTAAGCATACTCGTACCCATGCAATCTGTTGTGGGGATAGTTTTTATGGCTCTTTGCCTATAGAAAAGGTTAAGGAGCAGATGAAAAAACGCTCCGATGAAATGCCTTGTGATAACGTCGTGGTTTACTGTGTCTCCTGCATTAAATCTATGTATATAGGGGGCAAGAAGCCACGCTATATGATTGATCTTTTGTTTGGAGAAGATACTGAAATCGGTGCCTTTGAACCTGATGAATGGCATAATGAATTACAAGAATTTATAGATGAGCATTAACAGGGAGAAATAGAAGAAAGATTGGAACGCTCTGAGAAGATGGATAATGATATTAATGCGTCTTAAGTGCTTGACTAATTCGCTCAGAAATCGCCTGATAACCTAAAGAACTCGGATGTAAACTATCTTTGGAGATGTATCGAGTCGAATTATATTTCATGAGATCATAGGTTGGAATATAAAGGGCATTGCCATCGCTTTCGATCATTTGCCGGCTCTGATCGTTCAACTCATTCAAAAGGTGTTGATTTTCGGCACTTATTAATATTTCGTAGGGATTATAAAGCCCGAGCAGGATAATTGCTGAATTCGGGTTGGTCGTCCGCAAAAGCTTAAGGGATTGTTTTAAATTATCAAGATAACTGGCGAATTGTTTTTGGAAGCTGTCTTCTTGCCCCAGCAAATTTGAGGGAAGAGACTTCAGAAGGTCGTTACCCCCGATTGAGATCAGAATAATATCAGCATCGGTTATCTCTGAATTGAGGCGTTTGCTTTGAAGGTGTTCGAGAAGGCCTGTGCTCGTTAATCCATCAATTCCTTCGTTTTTAACGATAATGTCTTTTGAGGTGCTCTGTTTAAGTTCTTCAGATAAATAGCCTGAAAACCCTTTACCCTGCTCGTCACCGGTGCCCTTAGCAATTGAATCTCCTAGAATAAGGACTTTCAAGGGGCTGCCCTTCTCGGATAATTTTTGGGCTAGTTCAAAGGCAGACTGCGAACTCTTAGGTGATGTCACACGAGTTGTTTCAAATATCCTGATTCCCAAGATAATTAGGGTAATGCAAGCGAGTATAAGCAAGGTGTAAGTTATTAGCTTTTTGATCAAGGTCATTACTCCTTAGGCAAAGTTATGTTTGAGCTACTTTTTAATTCGCTAATACCTCCTCTTTTCCTCTTAAACAAAGTTTTAAGCCCTCGCTTCACACATTGCGAGGGCTTATATAATTTGAGTGTTAAGTTATACCGTTTGTTATAAATGTAAATACTTTGGCATATTTTTTTAGGTAAGAAGTCTAGGAGGTGAGGAATTGAGCACAAACAAGATTCTTGTGAAAGAAGTGTGCCATAAAACATCCATCTTAAGTCAATTTGATGGAACAATAACGCCCTGTGTGCCCATACAGGAGATCTATGAGATTCGGCATGAAATCAATACTCCACGAGTCCTCATCGGAGAGAAAATGATTGCATTGCTAGGGAACTTAACGGTCAAAGCATACTGTGTAAAGAAAGAGAATAAAGAGATGTTTTTAGTCGAGAAATCTTTTACATATCGCAACTATATTCCAGGAAACTATAATTTCCATCATCTTAAACCTTGTACTTCGTTAAGGTCTAAAGTTCAAGATATTATTATTGAATCTGTAAAAGATGATGAGATTCGTCTTTCAGGGATTATCCTGACTGACCTTGTTTTTTCCCTTGAGAAAGAATATGAGACAGCGTTACTAGTGGGGCATAAGGAGGATAGACCGGAATATCCTGTTGAGACTAAGGAGTCAAGTTATCAAAGAGTTCAATCAGAAGAAGATTCACCCTCGAGCGAATATAAACTTCCAGAAGAAGAGACTGAAGAAGAGGAAGTTTATGCCGAAGTGATTCAAGGATCAAACCAAGATTTAACAATTATTTTAGAGTAATATCACACCGAACTCCTTGTGGAAATAAACTAATATATAGAATGGATTGACTTTCCACGACTGAAAGGAGTTTTAATATGGACGACAACAGTTCTAAAGTTACGCTTAGCAGCCGGGATTCAGGGGTGTATTATGGGACAACTAAAAAAGATTGTACTGTTTCTAATGAATGTCACCATGACGATCATCACTGCCATCCCAAATGTTCCCCATGCGGAAATCAAGAGTATATCTTATCTGATAGTATTAACGTTCATTTAGAGCCGGGTAAGGAAGTTAATAAGGACATCGTTCTAGCCCCGAATCGGGCTAAAGATTGCGGTACGATTAGCGGTTTTGTAAAAGACAAAGATGGACACCCCATCGAAAATGCTTTAGTTAAGATTTTTGATGGTAACCATCATCCTGTAGCCCATGTTTTTACAAACCATGAAGGCCAGTTCCTTATTTGCCTTGCCCCAGGGAATTATATTGTTAAAGCCGTTCGGTAAACTAAAAACCATTATTCGTTTGAGGGGTGATTAAGCCCCTTTTTTTTATTTTAAATTGATACACACCAAACTTTTTATGGAATAAAATGGAGTATAGAGTGGTACAAGTAAGGGGTACCCTACGAGCCGAAAGGAGTTTGGGCTTATGACAGTGTTAGGTTATCTTTTCCGGAAACTCATGCACTACTTTTACAAGATAGATAATTGCGACCTTCCGGTAAGAGATGCAGATTCGCAAGACACGGCGGGATGTGAACTTCAAGGTTTTCATTTAGGAACTGGGGAAGAAATCCATCGTGATTTCCAATTCACTCATTACCCCGATAAAAATTGGGGTACGTTAAGTGGGATAGTAAAAAACGAAGAAGGTTTCCCCGTTAAAAATGCGCTTGTTCAAGTCTTTGATTCTGGGGATGAACCTGTAACACATGGTTTCACAAATGATGACGGGCAATACCGGTTTTATCTTGAGCATGGAAACTATATTTTAAAGGCGGTTCGTTGAATAGAACAGCCTTTTTCTAACGTTAAAACGGAAACTAATGCATATCTTTAATTAAATACGTTAGGGGGCAGATCCATCCATTAGGGGGCTAGTTTATGAATGATAAATCAGACCAGGAAATTATCTATTCATCGGGAGTTCTGGTTATACCGAGCTTTATGCCGGAATGTTTTAGGATTCTCGAAACAATTTCAATACCCACTCTTCATCGTTATTTGCTCAAGAAAGAGGGAATTGTTATTCAGGGGTTAACGCAGAATACAATAGAATATAGTTATCTTTGCCCCATTGATAACATTGAGGAAAGCAAAAAATTGAAATGTGAAATCCATTTTGCACGATTTATTGAAAACAAAAATCCTAATGCCTATTCAAAAATTAAGTTTAGAGCAGATTTGGACTGGAAAGAATTTTCTTTAATAGATTCAAGACATATTCGTTTTCAACAGATCATCTGTGTAAATTCAATCTTTACGCTTAAAGCATAGCACTAGTGCTGGCGGAAGATATCGAGGCGAAGGAGCAATACGCAGAAGAGTTGGTTGGATTCAAGGCAATCAATTTGAAAGTGTTCGGGAACTACCTCTATACAAATGGAACTATAAATGGGAGGTCCGCCAACCCATTCAGCCAAAACACAGAGTGGCAAATTAGAGATAAAGGCATGAATATCTTGGCTTGGGGAGAAGGTTTCGAATTTTACAAGGATCTCGATATTTCCTTTTATCACCACTTTTCGAATCGGTACTTTACAACAAGGGCTGCAAAGCGGGGTTGAACGGATCTCTGCTTTGTGAATATCAACTGAAAACATGTGATCAAGGATTTGAGAGATTTTGGAATGCTGGGTGGGCAAGGCTAAAGTTTTGTTTATTGTAATGTGCTTAGACGTAAAGCGCGTTGAGTGTTCAGAAAGGGAACAATTTAATGGTTCGCTGCCTTGAGTTCGATAGGGAATTTCTCTTTTTACCCAAAAAAAGAGAGAAATTGTAGTCTCCAAAAGACGAGAACAAATTTTCTCTGTCCAAATCGGTTCTACTATGACTTGAAGGGATAACTGATGTGGGTTGCATTCTTGTTCTTGAGTAATAAGCGTATCGAAGGGAATGTTACTATGTACGATGTGAATCGTTTGCTCGGGCAATTCCGAAGAATACTCGATACTTAAGAATAAAAGACCTCGAATCAGCAACTTCTGGCCTTTAATGGGGTCATGGGTGGTTCTAACGGGAATTGGAGTTATATTTTCAATTTTGACTTCGTGTTTAAGCTGGACAATTTGGTTCACATCGGGCTTTGGTTCGGGGATTGACACTTCAGCACAGACCAATATTTCGTTTGAGCATTCCACTTCTTCAGAGGAAAGAGGGGAGCACTCCGATAATGTAAATGGGAAATTCATTTCAGTCTCAACCCTCCTCTATTTGTCCATGATATCTCGATCGGTAAGAGAGTGGTTAGAGTCAATCTTCTGAAGCCAAATTCTTAAGGCTATCAATGTATCGAAGATGGTTTCCGTCTTACAGGAAATTTCTAGATATTCCGTATAAGTGTAGACCATGTATTCGTTTAAGTTAAAGTCACAGGGAAAGAGTTGATCATTATCACACCAGGATTGCGGCAATACTGCATCAAACGGCTGTTCCCAATTATAACAATAGATTTTCTGTAATGGATCATTAGGAGTTATGTACTCTAAATTAAGATGGACGAGCCCAGTAATGATTAACTTTTTGCCTTTTTTTTGTTTGCCGTCGATGATTTCAATCGAATCAATCTTTTTTGCACATTGAATTTTAAGGGTATGGACGTATAATACAACTTTCTGACATGGCGGGGTTTGGTCAGGAAGAGATATTGAATTTACTAATGTAATTTGGGTTGAACAATACACTGAATCAGATGGATTGGGATGGTGTTCATATCCACTCTTGGGTTGAGTACAAAAGACAAATTTGCCATTCTGTTCATACATTTTTTTACTCATCTCTGCCCACCTTTAATATTGAGTAACGGTTCTCAGGATAATTCTATGCGTACAAGTTACAATAAATGAGAAAGGGGAAATAATCTTAATTCAAGACTCCTTTGAAGTAAGTTACTTCCCCTGAAAATAGCAAAGGTTAGGCAGCAGTATAGATATCGAGGCGCACAACAATGATCTTTGAAACTCGGCGATCATCTTCAAGACAGAAGACAGATTTTTCGACGACGGGTTCAACACAAATGTTTGTACCCTGCGTCGGTCCATCAGGCATCTCGACGAGTGCATTAAAAGGAACATCAAAATGGGCTCCATGGACTTGTTGGTCAGGAACAGCCGCAGCGTACTTAACAATAATATGAGCGATCCCCACAACAAGTGCTTTTCTTAAGAGAACCCCGGTGATTTCCGGTGATTCCAACGGGGTATCGAAAACAACGGCTTTCGTAATTTCAAAATCAATGACACTATCTAATAAACACTCAGCAGGTGGCTTATGATCGGGAATTACTAAGTTATGGTCAATGACAATCTCAGTAAAAAAATTGGTGAAAGTTGGCATTCTCGTTTTCCCTCCAGTCCTCTAAAATCAATTTAAGGTTGTTTCGGTTCGAGCCAAATGAGGACGACCAGCACTTTACTCAATTCGCGTGGGTTAACAACGTGATATTGCTCATGTTCGACACAAATATGAATGTTATAGTCATTAATATTGAAATTAGGAGGAAGCAATCCGCGGTTTGTTGTTGTACAAGGACGTTGCTTAATCATCACTTTAAAAGGAACGCAAAAATGAGCAAAATGGAGTTCCTGAGAGGGAACAGCGGCTGAATATTCAACACCAAGGAATAAAGTACCGGCGATAATGACCTTACGCCCTTGAACTTGACCGAGGGGGACAGCTCCTAAGTTAACATCGAGAACTTCTACATCCTCGATTTTGAAATTTTTGGTGACATTCGTAATGTGTTCTACATCCGGCTTCGGTTCCGGAAGGATTAAGTTGTCGTTAATAACAATTTCTGCGAACGTATATACTCTGGAACCCGGTCCTACCGTAGAAAATTGAGGAGGGCACTCATTGCCGGGGTTAACGGGGGTGTTGCATGTTGGGCAGTTGCAGCTCATCCTTTAATCCTCCTTTGATACGATTAGGGTTGTTTTTGTTCAACCCAAAGCATTAATACAATTTCCTTGCTCAGAGTTCTGCTGTCGATTTGCGTGATCCGTAATTTTTCTACGCAAACATGGGCAACGAAATTATCCGGAAGAATAGGATCGCCTGGTGGAATCAAAAAGACGCTTGTATTTAAGGCACAGTCGCGCATTATGAGCCCATTGAACGGAAGTTCGTAATGCACAACATGGACTTTTTGATCCGGAACGTCTGCAACATATTGGATATAGAGTGTTAGGGTACCGGATACAACAATCTTGAACCCGGCAGGTGTAGTTGATCCTGGAAGTATGACAGGGAGAACTTCAACATCTCGCAGGGCGACTTGATGAGTAACTTTGACAATATGGCTTTTGGGAGGCTTCTGAGGGGGAATTACAAGGTTCCCATTCACAATGATTTGCGTGAAATACCTCGCCGGATTTTCAGGGGATGGGCAAAATTCGGTTACTCCACCATTCAGAGAACCGGTACCTGTGGTGCCACTTGGACAGAAGATCATGCGTTGTTCACTCCTTTATCATTTTTGTGAACATTGGGTTTGGTGTTTTGGTAAAAAATCACCATTCCAAATTACCCTGCTTTAAGTTTATGACTAAAAAGGAAGTACTGTTCAATGTATTTCTATGGTAAATAGTGGTTTTTATTTGGGCAAAATTACTCCGTTTTTGTGAGCATAATATTGCGTACATTGCAAAAAGGCCCGAAAGCGTAGTTTCTCCCCTTCGAGGATAAGTCGACTAAGCCTTGAGTTTCGTTCTTCAACTCAAAGCTAGTCTCCTATAGCCCCTAGAAGTGAACGATTTGTGGAGGGACAATCATCAGAGTGTTAAATTGTTATACATGCGGATAATCATGTGCTTTGCGTAATCTAAGGGTAAACCATGGACTTGGGAAAGAACTTCTTCAGTTGTTACTTGATTATATCCTATGGTGTTTGGTTTACTGTTTGCTTCTAATAACCAGAGTTTGCCATCTTCATCCAAAGCGACATCAAGCCCAACTTCTCCTAAAGTACCAAAGGTTGCTTCTAGAGCAAGTAACATATCGTAAGAAAAATCCCTGATCTTTTGCCAGCTTAATAACGGATGAGGCAGTTCGTCTTCAGGAGCAACGACAATCTCATGGGCTCCGGCCGCAAAATTCGTTACAACGGCACCTTCGGGGGCAATTCTAAAATTGATCGTCGAAATCTCCCACTTGCCATAAAGATTCTTTTGAGCTAAAACTCGCATATCAAAAATCAGATTGTTGAGCTTATTAAGATTTACACCTTTTTGGATAACACAATTATCCCCAAGTTGTTCTGTTAAAAAGGAATAGAGAGAATCTTCATTATCAAAAGACCACGTTTCAACGTTTTCCCCGCCCGTACTACAGCTAAATTGTTCATCTTTCTTTTCCACCCGAAAAACTTCTTTGCCATAACTGCCAAAATTACTTTTTACAAAACAAAATTCATATTGGGTTAGAAAGTTTTTCAAAGTAAGTGGATCAAATTGCTCTGTAAAGGGAACACAATTTTTTCCTTGATCAAAGAAAGTTACGGCGGTATAGGTTTCCCATTTTCCAAAATATCTTTTGGCATTAATCGGTTGTAGATCAGGAATGAGTCGTAATAATTTATTGGCTTCCTTGGCCATCTGTCTCTTCTCAAGGTCAAAAGGATAAGTTGCCATATCATATAAAACTTCCGGGAAGGGTAAAGGTTTACTTTCCCAGGCATTGCTCTGGGGATTAAAGTAAAAGGCTTCAACGCTCTGATTATCCCAGTCAATACGATCTAAGCGGAAACAATAGAAGAAAACACCTTTTTCTAGCGCTAACTGAGCCAACTTTTGCATTTCATACAATTCATTGATGCGCGTAATTGTGTTATCGGACACACTCATACCGACCATTGGACCGAGAACGAGGTTAGTGGGAGAAGTGAAAAGCAAACATAAAGATTCTCCGTGATAATGAGTCAAATCGTTGAAGGCTTTATTGGATAAATACATCGTATTAGAGTTTGAATCGAAGGTTTGTTTCCTAACTTCTACGGAGAATTGTGATGGACCTACCTTCAAGAAGAATCGATGACCCGGATGGACTTTAAACGCTTTTAATTGTTGATCATTTAAATAAATCAATTTCTCATCATTCGAATCTAAAAACGCCTTCAACATATAGTTTTTAGGGGGAAAAGGGGTAACATCTTGATCGAAGGATATGTGAAACCAATCTTGTGCCATACCAAAAAGAATGGGACTGAGATTGATAACCTTGTCGATGACTTTATCTTGCATTTTGAAAAAGCTTACCTTTAAGGGTTTTCCGTTAACCTCAATTAGCCATACTCTACCGCTCTGATCAATCCCAAGGTCCACCCCTAGCTCGCCGAGAGTACCAAATTTATCCTCCATTTTATAACCGACGGTTTTCGAAAAGGAAATGATTTGATGGATAATTTCGTTTTCTCGACCAGGGAAACATTTCGCGAGAACCTCACGAATCCGTAAGACTTTCCCTCCACTGCGTGGACTCGTAATGACACTGCCAACTGGGGCAATGCGAGCATTAATTCCAGTGACCTCCCAGGTAGAGTTCGGTATTTTCTGCAACATCACGCGAACATCAAAGCGGTTACCTAAAAACTTCGCAAGATCGATCTCATTTTGAATCACATAGTTCTGGTCTTCTTTAAAAAGGGTGTTGAGAAAATTAACCGTGCTATCAAAATCTTCGAAAGAGAAAACGTTGTTATTCTCCGGGTCTCGATGCTCGATCACATACTTTTCAACATCTTTGGTGACGCGAAGCACTCCTTCTCCTTTATAAAGTTTATCCGGTTTCAAATAAAGAGAGCCCGTTTGCTCAAAACACCCTCTTAAATTTGGAGGGTTGAAGTTATAAAAGGATGGAATCTGATTCTTAATTTCCTTGTATTTTTTCAAATGGTTATAGGTTTCGTATTTTCCTATTTTGACGACGTTGTTGTAGACTTTTATACCGGAATCTTTAACGAGTTCCCGCAATTTGTAAGCAGCCGCTCTTCCTTCTAACCCAAAACATCGATCATAAATGATTTGCGGCAGGGGATAGAATTCTTCTTCCCATTGTCTATCCGACGTCCAGCGATAGCCTTTAACTTTGGCTTCATACCAATCGATATCTTCGAGGGTGAAGAAATAAACGACCCCACCAAGAGAGGATGCCCAATTTTGAAAACGCCAGTAAACGCTATCCCAACCTCCGTCTTTTAGATTTTCTACTTTATTCTGGCTAATAAAAACACCAAGCATTGGTCCTAGGTGAAATTTTCCATTGCTAACTTTTAGATTCGTTTTGATACCGGCCGGTATGAGAAGGTTTTTTTGAGCACGGGTATTTAGATAAAGGGTTCCTTCATCGGAGGTCCCCCTTCGTATATCAAGTTTATTGAGACTTTTTCTGGTCCCAGCAAAGAACGGATAATTACCTCTTGTTAATGAAGCTAAAGGTGCATTTTTGGGCAATTCTAAAATACATCTTTCACTCGTAGTTGTCTTAATATTGATTAGGTTATACACATCCACTCCTAAAACACCTCCAGGTTTAAGTCTTAAAAAGTCTTGCCAATCCGCATAACTCTCTCCCTAATCATGATTAGGGTAGGGAATCGTTTTGCCTTCCCAGTTTGTAAAAAGAAGGGGATTATCTTCGAAACCGTTGACTAAGACCTGGGGTGCTAAGGCAACCTTTCCTAACCCTCCCGGCAGATTGACGACATAGTGGGGGATTGCTAATCCGGACGTTACCCCACGAAGTGATTTAACCAGATTAACACCCTGCTCTACTGGGGTTCGAAAATGTCTTGTGCCGGCAATATCTTTGGCATGAAAGAGATAATAAGGCTTGATCCCAATTGATAATAAAAGTTGGAAGAGATAACGTAACATCATAGGATTATCGTTGATGTCCTTTAAGAGTACTGTTTGGCTTCCGAGTATAGCACCGGAAAGGAAGAGTTTCCGGCAAGCTTCTTTCATTTCAGGACTTACTTCAAGAGGATGGTTTACATGGAGGTTGATATAGATCGGGGCATATTTACGAAGGATCTTTGTTAGGGCGGGGGTGATTCTCTGGGGAATAACAATGGGCATTCGTGTGCCAATTCGGATCATTTCAACACTAGGGATTTGACGTAACCTTTGTAAGATCTGATCAAGCTGTCGATCAGATAATGTAAGCGGATCTCCCCCGGTTACGAGAATGTCTCGGATTTCGGGATGCTTTGTAATATAGTCGAAAGCAGGTTCTAACTGTTCACTAGGGACATGGAGATCTATGCAACCATGTTCTCGACGCCTTTGGCAAAAACGACAGTAAGAACCGCAGATATTGGTCACTTTAAGAATAACGCGATCAGGATAGCGCTGAGTGACATGGGGTACGGGTGACGTTTTTTCTTCAGCCATCGGGTCCAACTCTCCGAAGTTCTCATTGAGAATTTCCAGGGCTGAGGGTAAAAATTGTTTGGATAGGGGAGTACCACAAGAGGCTAACCGTGTGAGTAAAAAAGGAGAGATTGCCATTCGATGATGGTGGATGCTTTCTTCTATTTCGGCAAGCTCCTCGGTTTTTAAGGGTAAAATTTTGGATAATAAATCTACACTCGTAAAGCGTTTGGATAATTGCCATTTCCAGGAGTCAAAATCCTGTGGAGATGCGTTTAGAAGCGTGAGGATTTTATTCCGATATTCAAGGAAGGCGGCTGCATTGTCCTGAGCTTTATTTAGATGTTCTTTTTCTTTCATAAAAGGTTGAATATATTGAAGGAGTTCCGCCGAACGTTGTAAAGACTCATCCATTATTCCCTATCCTCCTTATATTTCTCCTCACATAAAATATGTTTTTTCCTGGCACATCGTGAGTCATTTTATCCATCGTTTACGGTTTCTTTAATCATATATAAGGAGCTGTGTAGTTTCGCACTATAGAAAACGGGGGCTGTTTTGCGACAGCCCCGTTTTTAAATGGTGCGCCACGCATGGCGATTAACTAGACGGTGAAAGTCCGTTATGGGGGTATGTAGCGACCAACCATTAGCTTAAGGCAAGGGTGTCCATCGTGAGGTGGAATCTGAAGGAAGCCGGCGGCAAAGCTCCGACCCGAGGAACACGAACAGTATCAGGCGCAAAACGTGGGGTAAGGCTGCCATTCAAGCTGAAGCCCAAAAGCTACACGGATACGTTAGCGTAAATGCTGCGGGTACATGGAACGAAAGTGAATCGTCTTACCGTGGGAGGCCTCACGGACAGGTGGAAACAGAGTAAGAAACCTGGTTGAAACAAGATTTATCGTGAGGAGTCAGCTGAAGCCATAGTACAGAGGTGGTCTAGACACCGACGGAAGGGTTGAACCAAAGGAGGTGTGGGTCAATGAAAGTTACTGAAAGTGGTAATTCAAAACACAGACAACTTCGATTCGAAGACTATCTGCAAAGGGTATCTGCGGAACAGAGAGAGTATGCGGAAGTGTGCGCGCCACCTAAGATGACTGAAACCGACAACACCAACACGAACAAGCAGACAGAAGGCTTGCTTAAGCAAATTCTTAGCGTCGAAAACCTAAACCGAGCTTACAAACAGGTGAAGAGAAATAAAGGCGCAGGTGGAATCGATGGTATGCAGGTGGATGAACTTCTACCCTTCCTGAAAGAGCACAAGAATGAACTTTTGCAATCCCTCTGGGACGGTAAATACCGTCCAAAACCCGTACGGAGGGTAGAGATACCCAAAGAGAACGGAAAGACTAGAAAACTGGGAATACCAACAGTCGTAGACCGGTTAATCCAACAAGCGATTACTCAAGTCCTGAGCCCCATCTTTGAAGAGCAGTTCTCAAACAACAGTTTTGGATTCCGACCGAACCGCAGTGCTCATGATGCACTGTTGAAATGCCAGGGTCATATTACAGAAGGATACAAATATGTAGTAGACATGGACTTAGAGAAATACTTTGATACGGTCAACCAGAGCAAACTGATTCAAATTCTGTCTGAGACAATAAAAGACGGGCGAGTCATCTCACTCATCCACAAATTCCTAAGAGCAGGAGTTATGGTGGATGGTTTGTTTGAGGAAAGCCCCGAGGGCGTACCGCAAGGCGGACCCCTTAGTCCCTTACTTGGAAACATTATGCTCAATGAATGTGACCACGAGTTGGAAAAGCGAGGGCATAGATTTGTGCGTTATGCAGACGATATGATGATTTTTTGCAAAAGCAAGAAAGCAGCAAAGCGTGCGCTTGACCATATACTTCCGTTCATCGAAGGGAAGTTATTTCTCAAGGTAAACAGGGAGAAAACTAAGATCTCGCACGTAAACTATGTAAAGTATTTGGGATATAGCTTTTACATCTACAGAGGATTTGGGCGACTGAGAATCCATCCTAAAAGCATCCAGAAACTCAAAGATAAAATCCGAGAAGTGACTGGACGGAGCAACGGGATGGGAATCGAAGAACGGAGAACAAAACTCAACCAGATAGTGCGAGGCTGGACGAACTACTTTAAACTGGCCGACGCTAGAAATCTACTTAAGACACTGGATGAGTGGCTAAGAAGTCGCATACGGATGGTTACCTGGAAGCGATGGAAGAGAACCCGAACGCGATTTGAAAACCTCAAGAAAGTAGGTATACAAGAGGAACAAGCGTGGATGTGGGCAAACACAAGAAAAGGCTATTGGCGTACTGCCCATAGCCCGATTTTGACAAAAGCCTTATCCAATAAGCGTTTCGAACGGATTGGATATCTCAGTTTTAGTGAATGTTATTCTGCGAAGTAACGCGTAAACTTTGGAAGCGCCGTATACCGAACGGTACGTACGGTGCTGTGGGAGGTCGGCTGACCAAATAATGGTCAGCCTCCTACCCGATTGCTTAACAATCGCAGTTCAGGATACCTTCAATTCTTAAGGTTACATTTTTGAAAATCGTCCTCGGGTCGACGACTTGGCTGAAGACATCTTCAATAATGCCTATAACCCTTATATGCTGGCACGTGTTGAAATCTGGGGGGAGTACCAAGAAGGTGCTGAAGGGGACTTCAAAATGCGCCGCATGCACTGACTGTCGTTCATTATCGGCAATATACGTGATTTTTTGGATGAGCTTGCCTTCAACGATCAGTTTCCAACCCGTAAGCTGTTGTCCTTCGTAGGAAGTGACAACCGGGGTTTTTGTAATCGTTGTCGAGGTGATTTCAACATCCACCATGACGCTAAGCAGTGTTTCAATATCCGGTTTTTGCGGCGGAATGGTGAGGTTTTCATCCACGCTAAGCTGTTTAAAGGGTCGTAATCCAACATCAGTTAATACTTCATTGCTCGTAATGCTTCCGGTCACTACCGGACTAGTCGGTTCAAGCCTATAGTTAAAGGGGATAACCGCACTATTGATTAGTTCAGGCGGGCAAGGCATTGAGTCTATTTTTACACAGAATTTTACGGTAAGGGTTTGTTCCGGCTGAATCGTGCCGATGGAAAAACCAACAGCTGGATTTGCTCCGGGCTTTGGCACACCATTGACCGTTACGCTGTTAGCTACCAGTGTTGTTCCCGCGGGGATCTGGTCTTTGAAAATAACGTTTTCAACGGGGACGGTACCCGTATTGGTTACGGCAACGGTATAGCAGAGGGTATCCCCAACTTGAACTGCAGATTTGTCCGCTGTTTTGACCGCAGTTAGCTCGACACGCTCGATTCGAGTAACAACCGGTTCGCTTTCTTGGGTTCTATGACTGATTGGTCCACCAGGGATAATCTGAACATCAAAGTCGATAACGGCCACGTTGACGACTTCAGGGGGTTCAGGGCGTTCTTCAACGACGACGCTGAAGACTACTGTTGCAAATCCTCCAGGGGGAATATCACCGATCGGAATACCTGCTTCAGGGTTTGCACCCGGTTGAGCGACTCCATTGACGAGGACACTGTTTGCCACGAAGGAGGTGCCATTCGGGATCTCATCGGTGAACACAACGTTCATCGCGGTGACCGTTCCCGTGTTGGCAATACTTACGGTATAGGTGAGGGTATCACCGACGACGGCTACAGTTTTGTCAACATCTTTAATCACTTGCAGCTGAACCAGTTCGACATTCGTGGTTACTGGATTACTCGGTTTGGTTCTCGTTTGGGTTGGCCCAGCCGGATTGATTCTAAACTCAAACTGAACATTAGCCGTGTTTGTGATCTGTCCTCCAGGTGGGAGAACATCGACGGTCACTCTGAAGCTAACTGTTTTTGAGCCTCCGGGTGGAATGCTTCCTATATTAACGCCTGCACTTGGATTGGCTCCGGGTTGAACCACGCCATTAACTCTTAAGCTATTTGGGATAAACGTAGTGCCAACCGGTGGGGTATCGGTAAAGATGACATTGTCAACCGTTACCGTGCCTGTATTGGTGACGACGACGGTATAGGTGACTGTATCTCCAACCTCTACGAACTCTTTATCTGCGGTTTTTACGACGTTAATATCTGCAACCTCAACCGTAGTTTCAACAGGGTTGGTTGGCGTTTCTCTGGGAAGGAGTGGACCATTTGGATCAATTCTGACGTCAAATTGAACTAAACCAGTGTTGGTTATGATTTGGTTCGGTGGGAGACTGTCTACCGTTACTACAAAGCTGACCGTCTTGGAGCCTCCCGGGAGGATATTTCCTAAACTTACCCCTGTGAGAGGGTTAGCCCCTGGTTGGGGTACTCCATCGACCAATACACTACCCGGAACAAAGGTGGTCTCCGGTGGAATGGTATCGATAAAGTTAACATTTTGTGCGGTAACAGTCCCCGTATTGGTGACGACGACGGTGTAGGTGACCGTATCCCCAACTTCAATAAATTGTTTATTTGCTGTTTTGACTGCGGTGACTTCGGCGACTTCAACCTGAAACTGTACATTGTTGCTTTCAAAGTTTTTGATCACTGGTGGAAGACCTGGGTTAACCGGGAAAGCTGCCACAAGCGTTGCCATATTATTGGTTGGGTTAGGCACAGGCAGGGAAGTGACTTGAACCTGGAAGGTCACCGTGGTAAACCCGCCTACAGGGATCGTGCCTACAGGGATACCTACTGCAGGATTGCTGCCGCTTGGAACACCATTAATGGTCACACTGCCCGGGACAAAGGTAGTTCCGTTGGGCACGACATCGGTAAGCAAGGCATTGTTGGCTGGGACGGTGCCGGTATTTGTCATGATGACGGTATAGGTGACAATGTCCCCGACCTCAACAAAGGGCTTATCGACACTCTTGGCAACATCTACCGCCGCAGTTTCCACCTTAATGTCTACGGGGTTACTAACAAAGTTTCTTAAAACCGGGGGCTGACCTGGCTCGATTTGGAAACGAGCATCCACAGTGGATAGATTGGTAGCCGGGTTCGGAACAGGGATAAAGGTTACAGTGGCATCAAAGGTTACCGTTACGGATCCACCTACCGGGATATCCGGAACTGGAACGCCTACTGCCGGGTTTCCTCCACTCGGAGCGCCGTTGATTGTTACGCTTCCTGGAACAAAGGCGAAGCCGTTTGGCACAATATCGTTAAACACTACATTCGTTGCAGGAACTGTTCCTGTATTAGAGATAACGGACGTGAAAGTTACAGTATCTCCGACCTCGACGAATTGTGGGTTAGCACTCTTTTGGATATTAAGGGCTGCAATGACGACCTGTGTCGGGGCAGGATTACTTTCGGTGGTTTTCGGTGTCGGGCTCTGAGGATTGACAGGGTACAAAGCCTGGATCACTGAAACATTCTCTGCCGGATTCGGAACCGGAATTGCATCAACGGTTGCCTGGAAGGTTACGGTGGTGCTTCCGCCAACCGGGATATCTGCAAGCGGTATGCCTGCTGCGGGGTTACCGGCCGTTGGGAAACCATTCACTGTGACCGTTCCTGGTACGAAGTTAATGCCGTTTGGTGTAACATCAGTGAACACGACATTGGTTGCAGGGACGGTACCGGGGTTTGTGATGGTTGTGATATAGGTTAAAACGTCCCCGATCTCTGCAACTGCTCTATTCACCGTTTTTACAACATTCACTCCAGCGGTCTCTACCTGAGTGGTCACTGGGTTGCTGGGGAATTCTTTGGTGATAGGGCTCTGAGGGTTAACAGGGTACTGGGCAGTTAGAGTTCCTATATTAACGGCAGGGTTAGGAACCGGTGTGCTTGTCACTTGAGCCTGGAAAGTTACCGTTACTGTTCCGCCAACCGGGATCGTGCCTACGGGTACCCCGACAGCAGGGTTTGCACCGCTTGGAACACCATTAATGGTAACCGTGCCTGGTACGAAGGTTGTTCCATTCGGTACGATGTCGGTAAGCACCGCGTTGTTAGCCGGAACCGTACCCACGTTGGTCATGGTCAGCGTATAGGTCAATATATCTCCCACTTCGGCAAAGGCATTATCTACGCTCTTAACCACATCGACCTGTGCGATTTCCGCCCTTGTAGTAACAGGATTGCTTTCGAAGGACAGGTCAATCGGGTTCTGCGGGTTTACAGGATAATCTGCAGCAAACGTGGCAGTGTTTACAGCCGGGTTAGGTGTCGGGATCGTGTCTAGAGTGACCTGGAAGGTTACGGTGACAGACCCGCCTGGTGGAATATTGGGAAGCGGGATACCTGCATTTGGGTTAGCTCCGCTTGGTGCGCCATCAATGGTAACCGTTCCCGGAATGAAGGTGGTTCCGTTTGGCACGACATCCGTAAGCACACCATTGTTTGCAGGGACTGTACCTGTATTGGTTACGACAACGGTATAGGTTAGGGTTTCCCCAACCTCGGCAAAGGCTTTATCCACACTTTTTATAACTGTTGTTCCGGTCTGCTCAATCGTTACATTAACCGGATTGCTTTCAAAGTTGAGCGTTCTCGGAGGTTCCGTAGGCTCTATGACGAAGGAACCACTCGCGGTTGCGGTATTGGTCGTCGGGTTAGGTGACGGTACGGAAGTTGCAGTAACCTGGAAGGTCACGGTAATGGATGCGCCCGGAGCCATGTTTCCAAGCGGAATACCTACACTTGGGTTGCCCGGGTTCGGATTACCGTTGACTGTAACGCTTCCCGGTACAAAAGCTGTTCCAGGAGGAGGATTATCGGTGAAAATTACGTTGTTCGCCGTTACATCTCCGCTGTTCGTTACGACTGCAGTATAGGTGATGACGTCCCCAATATTGGCGAAAGCGATATCCGAACTCTTGACGATTGTGATTTCTGGATTGACAACCTGAGTTACGACAGGGTTACTTGTGCCGCTTCCTGGAATGTTTGGCTGATCCGCAGGGTTAACACGCCAGAGAAAGGTCGCATTGGCCGTGTTGGTTAGCGTAGGAGGAACCGGGATCGAAGTGACTTGAACTTGGAAGCTTACCGTTGTTACATTGGGGGAATCCGGAGTGGATACGGATAAATCTCCAAGAGGTATGCCAGCAATCGGGCTAGCTCCGGGCTGGTTCACTCCATTGACAAAAACGGTGCCTGGGATAAAGTTTGTTCCTGCAGGCGGGTTATCAAAGAAGGTGGTATTGAAATCTACAGTATTACCGGTATTGGTTACATCGACCGTGTAGGTTATGATATCCCCTACAGCGACAACACTCTTATCCGTGGATTTTACCAGTGTAATCTGACCAATTCTTATCACTGTTGTTACAATATTACTTTGGGCAGTGCCACTAAAGGTCGTACCATCCACGGTATACTGGAAGTTAACAAATGCCTGATTGACCACATCCTGCGGAGTTGCCATCGTATTCACCGTGACCTGGAAGGTGACTACAACCGTACTTCCAGGAGCTGGTGCAGGCGGAATATTAGGCAGTGGGATTCCGACACTCGGATCCCCGGGAACCGGGACTGGAAGTCCAGGAGGAACTACGACGGTCACACTGTTCGGTACGAAGGTTGTTCCGGCAGGGATGGGGTCTACGAAAACGACATTCGTGGCCGTAATGTTACCGTTATTGGTTATAGTGACTGTATAGGTCAGGGTATCTCCATAGGTTGCAAAGTTTTTGTCCACTTCTTTTACTACATTAAGGATTGGTCTTTCCTGAGTTACTACTGTGGCTTTTACGCATTGGTTATTAAGGTTAAAGTTTTCGTTTTGCTCATCTCCGAAGGAGGTCGAAAACGTTGCCAGCTGAACAGTGCCCACTCCTGTCGGTGTATAGTTGGCAGTAAAGGTTAATACCGTTCCCGGAGGCACGTTGCCCAAGGCTGCAGGACTCCAGGTCAGGGTTTGGCCAACGATACTCGTAGGCGGAATCGTTGCATCATTGTTGTAGGTCATCCCCGGTGCAAGGGTTACTGAGAAACCTGTACTGAGTGCCGGACTTGCCCCTTGGTTTACAACTTTAAAGGTGATGGTATTGGGTTGGCCTACAAACAGTTCATTATTGGGGTTAGGTGTTGTAAATTCAAGATACATTAAAGGTTTTCCAACGGCGAAGAACACATCATCAAGCACAAACCGGGTATACATATTTTCCATGCTACCGGTATAAGGGAGACTATTTGTATACTGATGACCTCCCTCATAGACAATCTTGCCTGCACCGGCTCCGTTTTTATAGGGTCCTGCCATGATAAAGTCGTACTGTTTTCCTGTCTTTGTCTCAATGAAGTGGGCAATAATTTGTGTCTGTGAATTATACACCAGCCCCGGAGTATTGTGATAAACGGTCTGGAAGCTTCCGCCGGGAAGTCCCTGTGGAGCAGTGGTGTTTACAGCCTGAACCGTTGGGAAGTCAGGTATATCAACCGTAAAGGTGCCAGTATCCCCCTTATTTGTGTCTGTTTCCGGAATACCAGACTGGGTTAAGAAGGGACCTGCTTCATTTTCGATGGATGGTATCGATGCACACATGGCATGGAGGAAACCACCCTGGCGCAGCCAGTCATTTAATTCTAATTTGAGTCCCGGGTCATCCCATACTCCTGTACCGGTATGAGGGGAGATTAGTATATCATAGGCATTTCTTCTACAGGCAGTCAGGTCAAAGCCAAAGAGTGCTCCGGCGGCAATTTCTGTTTCGGAAAGAACACCGGGCGAAGCAGCACTCCAGAGGTTACCATTGGAATCCGGTATGCCGGCTGCATTCAAATAGGTCGTTACTATGCCGCTGTTAGCTGCTTCTACCGCAATTCTTGGAGCCCTTTGCATCGTAGCTGCAATATCTGCGCTGAAGGGGGCAGTGGCAACGTGTACCTTCACATTGGGGTTTGCTACCTGCCAGGCAGTGATGAAGGGCGCTGCCGCAGCGGCAAAGGCTGAATCGATAATGAAGGGGCCGCCTGAATAGTTATGGCTCGTTATAATCGTTCCCGATTGAAAGTCTGTTGCTGAGGTTGTAAAGTCGGTGCCGTTAAAGGGCTTTCCGGACTGAATAGCCCATTTGACGGGAATTTCGTTGGAAAGTAATCTGTATACTAGCCCGTAGGCCCTATACATGCCTAAATTCTGGTAGGCTGTGTCCATGGGAATAATCAGCGTACCAACGCCAAAATTTTCTATAGCCATTATGACGCTCCTTTCTATCTAGTTTATTTAATTAACAAAAAGTCACATCAATTAACAGGGTAATATTTTTGAAAACAGTTCTCTCATCCCTCTGCATTGCGAAGATATCTTCGATATAGGGGGTAACAACCAGTTTCTTTTGCTTTAACAAGTTCTCAACAGGTGTTCCATTTACTTCTTTAGGAACAATGACAAAAACACTCTTTAAAGTTTTCTCGAAATGGGCTGCATGCGTGCTTTGGCTGGGTTTGTCGGCGACATAGGTTATGATTTCTTTAAGGTTAAGCTCGATAATGAGTTTTTTGCCGCTTAATAGCTGCCCTTCGTAGGACTTAATGCAAGGTGTGTCAATCAGGTGAAAGGCAACAATTTCTGGTTTAACTGTCACGGATACCAATTGCTCCATGTCGGGCTTTTGTTCAGGAATCGTTAATATTTCTGGAATTGAAAATTGGGTGAAATACTGTGGGTTTTCGGGTAATTGTTGAGCTGTGCCGTTCGTTATTACGGTACTAGGCATTCTAGGGCACCTCCTTTTTAGCTAATTTGGGCGACAAGTAAGAGGGTGATGTTTTTGAAGATTTTCCGTGTGCCGATCTGTTCGGCATAAATGTCTTCAATATAGCCCTCTACCGTAAGGCACTGAGTCTCATCAAAATCGGGAGGCAAAACAATAAAGGTACTAAAAGGAACGTTGAAATGAGCGCCATGGATACTTTGACATCGTTCGTCGGCAACATACAGGACCACTTGTCGGAGTTCGCCTTCGACAATTAATTTCCAACCGGTTAGGGTTTGATTTTCCAAGGACTTGCCAATCGGTGTTTTTATCACTTTAGTGCTGAGAATCACCAGTTCTGACTTGACTTTAAGGATTAACTCGATATCTGGTTTAGTAGGTGGGATATCGACTATTTCCTCAACATTAAGCTCCTTGAGGGCTGCTAGTGGATCGGAGAATTTTGGTAGTTGCTGAGCCGTCCCCTCATACTCTATTAAGCCTTTTAAGGTGCTTACCATAATAGAGACCTCCCCTCTATATGCTTTATGCTTTGAAAGAATAAACACTTGTACATTTCATCGTATGCTAGAATTCGATTGATGCCACCAAAATATGGCAACAAAATATTGGCTAAAAAAAGCAGCCCCATTCTCAGACAAGATATGTCGAGAACGGGGCTTGGGGTGTGATGATGGGTTGACCGATTAGAGAGTAGGGAGTTAAATTGAAACAGGAGAATGTTCACTGAGGACTAAATTAGGAGGCAAAATCGTGGAGAGTGCAGAAAGACTTGTAGAGTTACTTAAAAAGTTATCTTTAACCATAACGACCGTAGAGAGTTGCACCGGAGGATCTATCATTTCCGCAATTACAGATGCTGAAGGGGCATCGGATATCACTCCGGGGGGATATGTTACCTACTCGAATCATCAAAAGCGGGCTATCGGTGTTCCTGAAGAGATTATTGAAGAATACGGCGTTTATAGCAGCGAGTGTGCAGAAGCGATGGCCAAAGCAGGTGTGAAGAATACAGGGGCAGATTTAAGCATTGGCGTGACGGGTACTTTTTCCAATGTTGATCCCCATAATAACGACAGCGTCCCCGGGGTTGTCTTTTTTTCAGTCGTATTTCATGCTGAGCAAGCATTAGCGGGTAAAATAAATGTGCCTATTATGGAGAGGCCTCAGCAAAAACAATATGTTGCTGAAATCGTACTAAAAAGAGTGCTGGATGTTGTTGAATCCATATATAAGGCTCTTTTAAATCCGCTTAAATAGAGCAAAGCCTCCGCATCCGGAGGCTTGCACGTTTTAGCAGATGACTTTTAAGAGTTGTTGAGCTGCGCTTTTGATATCGTCCTGAGCTAAAATAGCGGAGACTACAGAAATTCCGTCAATTCCTGAGGACATGGTTTCGCGGGCATTCCATTCGTGGATACCGCCAATAGCCACAACAGGGATATGGACGGATTTTTTGATTTGTTTTAATTCGTCAAAGGTGACGATTTTAGCTTCTGGTTTAGTGGGGGTTGCCACCATCGCACCCACACCAAGATAATCAGCCCCTTGTTTCTCTGCAAGAAGCGATTCTTCTAGGGTACCAGCAGAGACCCCGATGATTTTGTCAGGACCGAATAATTTCCGAGCTAGGGGCATCGGAAGGTCATCCTGGCCGATATGAAGCCCATCAGCATCAATCGCTAAAGCGATATCCAGACGATCATTGATGATCAGGGGAATTCCATGACGGGTTGTGATTCCTTTGACGGCTAGGGCAAGTTCTAGGAATTCCCGAGTGGAAACGGATTTTTCCCGGAGTTGGACGAGCGTTACTCCGCCAAGAATCGCGTGTTCAATGGATTGGCATAAGTCACGACCTTTTAGAGTTTCACGGTCGGTGACAAGATATAAACGATAATCGACATCTGATTTATTCACAGGTCACTTTACACCCTTTCGCTAAACTTTCAGGGGTCAGATTATAGATTTTATCTAAGAGATGGATTTTAAACGTACCAATTCCCTCATCTGGGGTAAGCGATTGCTGAGCAAGCTCACCGGCAAGCCCCATGGAGGCGATTCCGGCAACAGTTGCGGTTAGATAATCTTGATTTGCACCACAGTAAGAACCGATGAGGGAAGTAGACATACAGCCCGTCCCGGAAACATCGGACAACATGCGGTGGCCGTTGTCGATTCGGCAAACTTGCTTACCATTGGATACGATATCTGTTTTACCGGTGATCGCAATAATGCAATTCCATTCAGTAGCCAGTTTCTTCGTAATGATTTCAGCATTTTCTTCACTTGCGACAGAATCAACGCCTTTTGTTTTAACATCAAGACCGGCTAGCACTTTGATTTCTGACATATTACCGCGAATGACGGTGGGTTGTACTTCTTCAATGATTCGTTGCGCTGTCTTTGTGCGCAGAGTCGTAGCTCCAACGCCTACAGGATCAAGAATAATGGGGATGCCCAGCGATTTCGCCTTTTTCCCAGCAGCGAGCATACTTTCGATCGTTCGGGAATTCAAAGTACCTATATTGAGAACCAAGGCAGAAGCAATGCTCACCATTTCCTCTACTTCAGATAGCTCATCCGCCATAACCGGAGAGGCACCAATCGCGATGGTAATGTTAGCGCAGTCATTGACGGTAACATAATTCGTGAGGTGATGGACAAGTGGGCTTTTCTCTTTTACGGCGGATAAAGCAGCCGTTAATTTCTCTTGTATGTTCATGAATAAACCTCCAAGCTAATTCTAATCGTTCAAAAGTCCAGCCTTCTGATACAGGCTATAAAAATGATGCGTTGGTCCGACGCCTTTGCCGATGGCTAACGAATGCTCAATCGCGATCGTAATATACTCCTTCGCTTGGGCAATCGCTTGCTCGATACTCATTCCGCGAGCAAGATTTGAGGCGATTGCGGAAGACAAGGTGCACCCTGTTCCATGCGTATTTTTGGTGTTAATTCGGGCAGATGAGAAAGGAATGAATTCTTTTCCAGTGAAAAGGATATCCGTGGAGTCGTTTTCAAGGTGACCGCCTTTAAGCAAGACGTTTTTAGCACCCATCTGGAAAATCGCTTTTGCAGCATCCTTCATTTCTTCAAGGGTATGAATGGAACGGTGGGACATTACTTCGGCCTCAGGAATATTCGGGGTAACAACTGTAGCGAGGGGTAATAATTCCTGAATTAAAGTTAGCTCAGCGTCGGGATTTAAAAGGTGGTAACCACTTTTGGAGACCATGACTGGATCGACGACGAGTTTTTCCGGAGCATACTCTCTTAACTTTTCCGCGATGATCTTAATGGTGGGAATTTGAGAAACCATCCCAATTTTAACGGCATCGACAGAGATATCATCAAAGATAGCATCGATTTGTTTAGCGATAATATCAGGATCAATATCCTGAACCGCAAACACGCCTTGGGTATTTTGAGCAGTGACAGCAGTGATCACACTCATTCCGAAAACACCATGAGCGGAGAAAGTCTTCAAATCAGCCTGAATTCCGGCACCCCCACTACTATCAGAGCCCGCGATGGTTAAAACGTTTTTCATGACAAAATCCTCCTTAGGGATAAAAACGAATGATTTAAACATATAAAAAGAGCACAACTCCAGGTAGGGCTGCGCTCTTCTTGTTACAGAGTATTGCTCACCTACGCTGGGATTATCCAGATCAGGTTCAAAGGGTCTTAGACTTCATCAGGTCTAAATCTCAGCCGGCCTTTTCCAGCTCCCCTGCCTAACTATGAGGTTAGATATTGGTTAAAAAATAGCACGTAATCCGTTAAAAGTCAAGGTAAGGACTGGAAGCTGGAAAGATCGATAACAGGGAAAAAGATAGGGACATTCGGATGAGAACTTGAACGTTTCCTATAATCGTGCTAATCTTTACTTATTATGAAGTAGTTCTGTAAGAAGAATGTAACTAAATAGAGGGAGCTTAAGGAATTGAGCTGAGAGGGCAGTTGAGACCACTGCCGACCGTGATACCTGATCTGGATAATGCCAGCGGAGGGACAGTAATATTGGAGTAAAAAACCGCTCATTTTCTAATGAACGGTTTTTATTATTAATTTTTAACAGAAGGAAGTAGAATTTGATGAGGGTAGACTCAGAAAAAATGGTTGAAGACATTTTTGACTATATCGAGAAGTTTAAAAATAAAGCGAGTAACTCTCCGGAGATTAGTGACGATTTTAATGCTTTAGCTCTCAAACTTTTTCAATTTCAATATCAATGGAATCCCGTCTATAGAAAATATTGTCAGCTTCGTCGCAAGTTACCCCTAACCGTGAAGAGGTGGCAGGATATTCCCCCGATTTCTTATCAGATGTTCAAGGAGTCTACTTTAGCGTGTGAACCTATCGACGAGACGATTCCTGTTTTCATGACGAGTGGCAGTACCAATCCGGAAAAAAAGGGGCGTAATTATCATCCCACTTTTAAGGTCTGGGATGCATCGATGATTTTTCCTTTTAAAAATTATGTTCTTCCGGATCGGGAGAAAATGAGGATTTTAGTATTGTCCCCGGGCGATGATGTAAATCAAAACTCTTCCTTGTCGCGATATCTATCTCGAGCGTTTAAGGAATTGGGCAGTGAGGGAAGTCAGCTTTTCTTCCATCAAGACATCGGGTTTGATATGCCAACCTTAGTTGCTGCGCTTAAACAAAGCGTCGCAGAGCAGGAACCCGTTTTACTGCTGGGCGCGACTTTTGCTTATGTTCATTTCATCGATTATTGTCAGGAGCAAGGGGAGAAGTTCCAATTGCCGAAAGGAAGTCGGGTGTTTGATACAGGCGGCTTAAAAGGGCAAGCACGTGAAGTGATGACGGATGAATTATATGAATGGTTCAAAGCGTTCTTTGACGTTCCACGGGAGCTCTGTATCAATATGTACGGAATGACGGAGCTCTGTTCACAAATGTATGATCGCACAATTGAAACGTATCTCTCTGGGGGTCAGGTCATTTATGATAAAATCGGGCCAGCCTGGACCCAAATCCAGGTTTTAGATCCGGACACGCTGGAAGCTGTTCCTGATGGTGAAATAGGTTTGCTGGCTCATTATGACTTAGCCAATTGGAATTCGTGTTTAGCTGTTTTAACAGAGGATATGGGATACAAAACTCCAGACGGTTTTGTTTTGCTCGGGAGATCGAAGGGGGCTGAGCCCCGCGGGTGTTCGATTGCGGTTGATCAGTTGATCGCTGAGCAGAGGAAGTGAGGAATATGGAACACCAGTTAATTCCGGCTTATTTTGTCCCTGAAGGCCTTACATTTGACGCTTATCAGGAACGACGGTACGGTGGGTATACGCTTCAATTTCCTGAATTAAATGGAGGAATTGTAGCTGAAGTTTGTGCTGAGGTGATTAAGCATCGTAACGCATATTTAGTCAATTTAACGACGGATCAAATTATTGAACGGATTGATCAAGCAGTTCAACTTTGGCTAAACCCAGATTATCCGTTGCGTAAAATTGCTGAACATGTGCTTCCTCCTCTGACAGGGTATGATGGGGAAACAATTCGCTTAGAATTAAAACGCTACATGCGTGGATTTCGAAAAAAGGATATTTATCGTTTTTTAGATGAAGAGTTCGATAATCCGAGCTTACTGGATGGCTTTCGGCCTCGAAAAACAGGGGGGATGAGCCGGGTATATGGACCAGAGCTGATTTTTCATGTTTTCTCTGGAAATGTCCCGGGTCTGCCCCTTTGGAGCATAATCATGGGGCTTTTGCTTAAATCCGGAGGGATCGGGAAATCTTCTTCGGCGGAACCTTTGTTGCCCGTGCTTTTTGCTCAAAGCTTAGCTCAGGTTGATCGGGAATTGGCGAATTGCTTCGCGATTCTTCCGTGGAAAGGGGGCACGGCTGATTTAGAAGAGCCGGTGCTTAAGTCGGTTGATGCGGTTATTGTTTATGGTTCGAGTGAGACGGTCCAGAAGCTTCGTAAGAAGGTTACTAAGAATATTCCGGTATTGGGTTACGGACATAAGGTGAGTTTTGCCGCGATCGGTAAGGAGGCGTTAACGGCTGATCGCTACCAAGACACGGTTCACCGGTTAGCTCATGATGTGATGGTTTATGATCAGCAAAGCTGTTTATCGCCCCAAGCCGTCTGGGTTGAAGAAGGTGGGGCGATTAGCGTGAGGCAATTTGCTCAGTTACTCGCCGCTGAACTCGAGAATTACGAAAAGCGCCGACCTCGGGCTAAACTGACGGACGAAGAAGCGATTGCCATCCGTTCAGTTCGCAATCGTTATGAAGCACTATCCTTCCAGGATGATGAAATCGAAGTTTATGGAAGTGCAGGAGGAACGGAATGGACGGTGATTTACGAGGGTAAACCTGGGTTTGAGGGATCTCCTCTTAACCGGACCATTCATGTTTATGCGTGTCATGAACTCAAGGAGTGTGTAAGCGACTTACGTCCTTACCGTGACTATTTACAAACGGTTGGACTTGCCGTGAGTCCTAACCGTTTAGAGGATATCTCAGTGCATTTAGCACGCGAAGGGGTAACGCGGATTACGGCTCTCGGTCAAATGACGTTAGGGGTTCCGGGGTGGCATCATGACGGACGCTTTAATTTGTTAGATTTGGTTCGCTTTGTCGATATTGAACGCAGTGTTGAGCAGTTAGCGGAAATCTATGACCCTGATGTGGAAGCCTACTAAATGCTAGTCAGCAGAGAGAAGGGAAGCTATGCAAGATAGAGTTGTTTTAGTCACTGGAGCAAGCCGTGGAATTGGCAAAGCGATTGCCAAGAATTTCGGGAAAAAGCAAGCGATGGTGATCGTTAATTACCTAAAAAGTGAAGATTTAGCAGAACAGGTGGTCAAAGAAATTGAAGATGAGGGTGGACATGCCCTAGCCTTGCAGGCCGATGTGACACAAGCTTCTGAAGTCAACGGTATGGTTAAGGCTATCTTAGATAATTTAGGAACGATTGATGTTGTTGTGAACAATGCGTTGCATCATTATACGTTTAATCCTAAGACGCGCAAGACGGCTTGGGAGTTGGAATGGGAGGATTATCAGGGGCAAATTGACGGTAGCCTTAAAGGAACCTTTAACCTCTGTAAGGCTGTATTGCCCCAGATGAAGCGTCAAGGGTATGGGCGAATCATTAATATGGTCACAAATCTTATGGATTTTCCGGTCGTGCCGTACCATGATTATACGACGGCGAAGGCAGCTGTTTTAGGATATAGCCGTAATTTAGCTAAAGAGCTCGGACCGTTTGGAATTACGGTTAACTGTGTAGCGCCAGGTTTGACTTATCCTACGGACTCAAGTCGGGAGACCCAGGAAGATGTCCGGGAAATTTTGATTCGTTTAACGCCGATGGGCCGGTTGGCCTTGCCGGAGGATATTGCCGGTGCCGTTGCTTTCTTGGCTTCGAAGGAGGCCGGGTTCATTACTGGACAGTGCCTTCGTGTCGATGGCGGACTAACGATGACCTAGATTGAAAATTTTGATCGAAGAAAAAACAGAGGAGGTATAAATTGATGAACGGAAAAGTAAATGATGATTTTTTTCAAAAAAGTGTTTTGCCTTTTACGGGTGAATCAAAATCCGAAGTTATCATTGGACCTCATATGGGGGTAGATGCAGCTATACTTAAAATCGGCGATCAGTATATGGCTGTCGCTGAAGATCCCATCTTTCCCAGCATGACGATGTCGGCAGATGATTTCGCCTACGTCACGGTACATATTGGAGCAAGTGATGTTGCTGTCATGGGGATCGAACCCCGATTTATGACGTATTCATTACTTCTCCCTCCAGAGACTGAAGAAAGTTATGTTGAAGAACTGATTAAAAGCATTAGCAAGTATGCTCATGAATTAGGAATTTCTATCGTGGGTGGACATACGGGTTATTATGGTGCTGTTGTGGTCCCTACCATCGGTGGAATTACCGTTTGGGGACTCGCTGATCAGTATATTTCTCCAATGGGGGCTCAAATTGGGGATGATGTTCTCATCACCAAAGGTGCCGCGATTGAGGCAGGAGCTTTATTGGGTTATGAGCATAAAGATTTTTTGTCTACCGTCGTCGATCCTTTGCTGGTCCAGAAAGCAGCAGCAAGAATTAAAGAAGTGTCAGTGGTTAAAGATGCGCATATCGCTGCAACTGTAGGTGGGGTTCACGCCATGCATGACGCTACTGAAGGCGGCGTGAAGAGAGGCTTATGGGAAATTGCTCAAGCTTCGGGTAAAGGGATGCTCATTGATCAGGATAAGATATTTGTACCTGAAGATATTGCTGCTCTTTGTCAGTATTTGAAGCTTAATCCCTTGGAAATCATCAGTGAAGGGACCTTAGTTTTGACCTGTGCACCGGAGAAAACGGCAGAATTAAGGGCTGCCTTTATGACGCAAGGAATCGAATCGGCTATAGTCGGTAAAGTGACGACTCCAGAAGAAGGCTGTTACATCCTCGATGAAGGTAATAAATATGAGCTTATCCCGCCTGCTATTGATAAATTCTGGGATGTATTCTTTAGTTCACTCTCTGAAGCTCCAACCACGCTGTGCACAGAGCTTGAAACGGCGGTAAACAAACTCTGCCAAGAGAATATCTATAGAATGATACCTGAAATTGGGGCCAACATTGCCTATGCATCGCCTGAGAGCCAATCTCTTGACGAAGTAGCTGGAATTCCCGGAAGAATACTCCGCTATAAAAACACGACTACGACACTCGGCCAGCCTGAACTCGGGGGTTCCGTAAATATGGCTGAAACCTTACTCAGTATTCGTAAATATTTCCCGCTGACACGGTGTCTCATCAATATGAGAAATACCCCAGCGATCCTTAAGGCTTGTCGTGAGGGAGGATTAACCGTAGCCGATATGCCAACAGTCGCTGAGTATCGACAATGTGACGGCGATTTTATCCGGGATCTAGAAGGAATGCTTCAGAAATTCGATCGACTCCCCGATGTGATTACCATCCCGGATCGTATAAATTTGGAGATTCTCATCCTTATTCCCGATGAAACCTTAGATGAATTGATTGAAAAAGTTTTAAAAGTGAATACTTTACTAAAATAAGAACACAAAAAATCTCAAGTTTTCAGCACATTACTAGCACTGGAATCCTCAGATTTTTAGAAGAAAATAGCCACGACTTGGCAAGTCATAAAACGCCAAATCGTGGCTATCCCATTTTACAGGTCATTCATACTCTTATGCGCATTATATGAATATTTGTGCATTAAATTTACTGTAGATTATGCTTAATTTCTACGTTCCTTTTGTGTAGGGTATCTTCTTGAATATGCATAAAGATATTCAGAATCTCATTCTCACCGTGAATAATAAATATAATATAACGGGTAATCCTACGATAGCAGATAGTATTGTGATTGCCGTATGTACTTTTTCCTCATCTCGTAATATAAATAATAAAAACTTATACCCTAAAATACCAATCCATCCACCCAAACAATTTAGAATTATATCATCAATGTCTGATGCTCCAATGCCTAAAAGTCCCTGAATGATTTCAACAAATAAACTTACTATAAATATAAACAACAGATTGGTTTTTACTCTTTTATCATTTTTGAATAATGGCAAATATATACCGAGGGGAATAAAGATAACTATATTGCCAACCACATTACCAAAAGCGAATTTTTTTATAGTGGCAGAGTTGTTAAATATATATTCCATTATACTATGAAAAGGAATGAGATTGATTGATCTAACCAAAGTCCTTTGACTATTAAACAACTCAGAAAGTGAAACTCTTGATAAGAACAATATTTTAATTAACAAAAGTATATAACAAATAAAAATACCATATAAAAAGACTGTTTTAATTCGCTCTCGTTTATTCATAATACCTCCATTTTTCATTTTATTCCTGCTTGTTCTCTGACGTTTAGTTTATAAATAATCGGTAGTTCACATTTTTCTACAAGAGCGCACTATCAATCACACACCGTAATCCGCGAATGGACGCGCGGTTCTTGCGTACGGTATCGGATAACGTCCCGAAGGTTCCCGCTGCATCTTAACCGCATTCATCTGTTCTAAGTGGCGGGAACGTGTTGTTATCCGATGCCGTACGTACCCAGACTCAGAGGCCGCCATGGACGGCGGCCCCTTGAGCTTCGTCCCATTTAGTTCGCTATAAAAGAATGATGTGAATTACTTGTAAACCATTTCGAATTCCTCACACACTACTAACATTTCATCACTAAATTCCACTTTAATCTCTTCTAACTGCCGATTAAAAGCACTTATATGAACCTCTCGCCAAAATTTTAGTGACTTGTCACCTTCCCCTTCAATTTTAGCAAATTCCTCAGTTACCTCGTTGAACGGCATCAAGTTCACCTTTTGGGTTTCAATAACACACTGGGCAATACTTTGCCAATCTGTAATAATACTAAGGTCTCCAGCTTTAGGTAATGTTTCCCCCTCTATTTCATAAAAATAATACAATCCAGTAGTAGCTCTTTTAATGCCATTTTTTACTAATTCTGACAAATCATTGGCGCCTTTTTCATTGTCACAAAAATGCCATGAGGTATATTTTTTATCTGTACCAATAATATCCTCGCCAATAAAATTTATATAATTTACCCACATTTCTTGTATCGATTTATGTTCTTGCATCACGTTCCGACTCCCCTATATATAGTTTTGGTAGTTCGCTTTATCTTACAAATGCGTCTCAGTATAAGAATAACCGGAAGTTTAAAAATTTTTCTCTTATTCGGTTTAGAATACAAATATAGTAACAAATAATGGCTGAAAATCGTGATTAGATTATCGGGCAGTTTAACATAGTTAATTATCGGACCCAGAAGGATATTTATCCCAGTAGGACGAAGACATATAAAGTAAAAATTTGCGAACCTTGTTCGGTAATACCTCCGTATTTGGAGATTATACGAACCTGGTTCATTAATAAAACGTTATATGACAGAATATGCAACCTATGAATGTGTAAATAGGGCCTTAATTTAACTATCATGGAAAATCTTTTTGTCGTTTGGGAGTGTTAAACATGGCTCAAATAGATTCAATAGAAACACAAAGATTAGTGTTAAGAGAGTTATCGTCGGAAGATCTTGAATCTGTTCATAGAGTAAAGGCTAATAAGGAAGTGGTGAAGTTTCTCACCTGGGGACCAAACAATCTAGCCGCAACACGAAATTCTCTCGACAAACAAATTGGAATGCAGGAAGATAACGATAGAAAGATATTTGTGCTGGGCATTGTTCTGAAGGAGTCAAACCAACTCATAGGAAATTGTCTTTTGACTCAGAACGATTTTAGAACCGCAGAGTTCGGATATTTCATTCACCCGGATTATTGGCAGGTTGGTTACGGGACTGAAACTGCAAAAGCACTCATCGGATTCGGGTTTAACACGTTAAAATTACATCGGCTAATCGCTACCTGTGATCCCGAAAACGTAGCTTCTATCAAGGTTCTTAAAAAATCCGGCATGAGGTTGGAAGGACATTTTATTAAAGCTCAATATGTAAAAGGGTTATGGCGGGATAACATGTTATTTGCGATGTTGGTTGAAGAGTATATTTAAGTATGCGTCTGGGGGCATATTCCATCATATAAACCAGCTAATTGCTGTCAAGTAAAAGTTTCTCTAAAGTAATTGACAAGAAAAATAGGTATAGCAAAGCTGGCCTACGTGTTGTAAGTTTGTAAAAAGGGTATGTAAATAAAAGGGATATCTAAGTCTATAGAGAATTGCTAATTAGAGATTGAAAAAGGCTGCTGTGAGGATAAAATCCCATAGATCATCCTGAGCATTTTGTTAGCCGTGGCAATAATAGCTACCTTAACCGGTTTACCTTCATTAATTTTCCGAAGGTAAAAGTCTCTAAGAATTGGATTTAAGGGACCGCTAGCCCTGTTACTAATCCCCGCTACAGTGGCTTGATAAATTGCTTTTCTAAGATAGGGTGACCCTCTCTTAGAGATCTTGTTATTACTCGATTTAAACTTTCCCGATTCAAATACAGATGGATCAATGCCTGAAAAGGCGACCAACTGTTTTGCACTGGGGAATCTTTTAATATCACCAATTTCAGCAAGAATGGTGGTGGCTGTAGCCTCTCCTACGCCAGGGATAGAACGGAGAAGAGGATAATCAGAGGAGAAGTTTGCCCAAAAAACCATTTGAGCCCGTATGTCAGTCAGAATGTTTTGTTGGGATAGGAGGAGTTCAATGTACATCCTTAAAACCCGTATATTTGACTGTTGGGCCCGGTTAAAAGGCAAACTTTCCTTAGCAGCCAATATGAGTTCATCGGTCTTTAATTCGTTCCAGTCTCTTGATTTCTTTGCAGGCTTAAGACACTCGATAATTTGCTCCCGTTCTGCGGATAAAATTGCTTTTGGCGATGGAAAGGTAGAAAGAACTCGTAAAGCAGTAGGACTACATAAGTGAGCAAATACGGATTCAAACTTAGGAAAAACAAGATCTAAAACGGAGCGAAACTTAAGTTGGGTTTCAGTATAAAGTGTATTAAAGCTATCATATTGCCGACAGAGGTTCTGCAATTCCAAGATGTGATCCTCAACAGGTTTGGCTTCAATAAATTCATTCAAATAATAAACCTGAGCAATCCGATTCGCATCAATGGGGTCAGTCTTAACCTTGCGGACGGATTTCTTTTTTTCAGCATGAGTTTGGAGAGGATTAAGAACGATCACTTTATAACCCGCATCTTGAAAGTAAGCGGTAATAGGCTTGGAATAGTTACCCGTTGCTTCCATAACTACATGAGGGCGTTTACCAGTTTCACTTTCAAGTTTAATAAGCTTATCTGTTAACCTGGACATATCACTCGGAGAATGCAAGAAAGGAAAAGGTTTGGAAACAGACTCTTGATATCCTTTAAACAAAGCAGCTACACTCTTAGACTTAGAAATATCAATACTTAACACAGGAACATCAATCATGAAAAACCTCCTCTTTTACCGGGTTCCATCTTTAACAACCACCTTTAGGTTCGCGTTGTGATACGGGCTCAAGGCCCAACCAGCTCAATCAAAGTATTGGTGCCAAAGAGGGTGTGAACACTTTATGCGACGGGATCTAGGTCCCAACACGGCATACGTTCTTTACCCAGTTTTTTTTAAGTATAAAGGAAAATAAAAGAAAAATGGTCCATACCCAGATTGAACTGGTTATGAACCTATAATACGAACACGGCATTCACGAAACTTGTCAAGATGAAAGTAGTATGACGCTTCGTGAATACCCAGAACGTTATACGAAACCGTACGCGAAGACCGCGCGTCCATGCGCGGATTTTTTTGAGCAAGGCGTGTAGTCGTTTGTGTCAGGTTTATATTGCTGTCGAAGGAAGATTAAAGAGGGGTCTTTTATATCGTGGAGCGGAAGACAGTATTTGTCATTGGCGATAGCGTTTCAATACACTATGGCCCATTTTTAAAGGAAATGATAAAAAGTAAATATAATTTCGGCCGGACAAGTGAAATAGTTGATGGAGATTTGGATAAACCTGTTGGTGCTAATGCCGGTGATTCTAAGATGGTCCTCGAATATTTAAGAGACGAATATAACAAGGGAACAACGTACAACATCTTGCTTTTGAATTGCGGCCTACATGATATAAGAATAGACAGGGTTACAAAACAGATTCAAGTCAAGAAATGGGAATATGAGAAAAAATTAAATCTAATATCAGACCTTGCTTTAAAGATGTCTGAGCGAGTAATGTGGATTACAACTACACCTGTACTGGATGTTATACATAATCGTAGAAATGAAGGCTTTTTACGGTATAACGAGGATGTAATTCTCTATAATAGCATAGCAGAGAATATAATGGGCAAGTACCAAATATCATGTGTTGACCTTTATACATTTACAAATAGTTTAGGAGATGATATTTATTCTGATCACGTACATTTTAAAGAATCAGTACGGGCACTACAGGGGGCATTCATTGCAGGACACTTACTTTGCAACCGATGATTATTCTTTCTATATTAACTTTTAAGATCTAATTTAAGTACTTAAGGTTTGATGGAGGTACAAGGGAAGGGGCCGCCGTCCATGGCGGCCTCTGGCTTCGCGGGGCGTACGGCTTCGTATAATAGCCGGTTCCCGCCACTTAGAATAGATGAATGCGGTTAAGGCGCAGCGGGAACCTGCGGGACGTTATAAGAAACCGCTAAGTCTTTTTATTTATTAATTATGCAGGTTTTGTGGGAGGATCAGTTTTGGATTTAGTAGCACCATCAATCTCAAACATTAGGCGTGCTTTACCAGAGGAGGCTGTTTTGCTCACGGAAATTGCATTTCGCTCCAAAGCTCACTGGGGCTATGACTTGTCTTTTATGGAGCAGTGCCGAAATGACTTAACAATATTCTCAGACAATATTACTAATAATTTGGTTTTTGTAATTGAGGCAGATGGGGATATTGTGGGTTTCTATGAACTACGTGGAAAGGTTCCTGAAGCTAACTTGTATTGGCTATTCATGGATCCGAAAGTAATAGGATGTGGATATGGAAAAAGGTTATGGTTACATGCGGCTGAAATCTCCAAAGGCCTCGGGTTCGAGTACATGTTGATCAAGAGCGATCCATATGCGGAAGGATTTTATTTAAGAATGGGAGCCAAGAGAATAGGAAAACTTCCTTCGACCGCAATACAAGGACTGATGTTGCCTTTGCTATGTTATCAGTTATTAGTAAAGGGCTAATTGTTTCTAATTTAAGTTGGCAACAGTGTAATGGTTAAGTGTTTGCATGTTGGTCTTTTCCGCGGCTTCTTATAAACAGCGTATTGCCGACACTTAGAAAAGATGCATGTGGTTAGGTCGCATCGGCAATACGCAAGACGTTATATAAAATCGAGCGCAAGGCCGCCCCGTCCACGGGGCGGAAGGTTCGATTATGGCAAACTTTATAGGCAATTTTATTTTATAAGAAGGGTACTAGATAATACATGAATTCAAAAGATATAATTAGATTTTTAAATATAGCTGAGAAATTGAAATGTGAATTACGCCATTCTTGGACATCTACGATGCGGCAAGAGAGTGTAGCAGAACATAGTTGGAGACTTTGCATTTTTTCTTGGTTGATAAAAGACCAATTACAAGATCAATATGATATGGACAAAGTTATGAAAATGTGTTTGTTTCATGATTTGGGTGAAGCAATCACAAGTGATATACCAAGTTTTTGTAAAAATGAAGAAGATACCAGAAAAGAAGAGGCTGCAGTAAATCAAATAATCAGTATGCTTGATAATGATTTGCGTTCTGAACTAGATAAGTTATTTATTGAAATGAAAGAACAACAGAGTAAGGAAGCTAGATTATTCAAAGCACTTGATAAATTAGAAGCGGTGATTCAGCATAACGAATCTCCGATTGAAACATGGATACCATTAGAATTCGAATTAAATAAAACATATGCAAATGAGGAAGTAAGAGGTATTGCCTTGTTGGAAGGCTTACGAGAAGTAGTAAGGCAAGATACCATAAAAAAGTTAGGTGATAAAGAAAAAGAATTAAGGGCCCGACGTCCTGTCGGTCTCTGAATCTGGGGGCGCGCGACTTTACATAACAAGGTGTTCCCGTAACTTTGTCAATATGAATGTAGAATGACGCTACGGGAACACCCAAAACGTTATAAAAAATATTAAAGAGCTGCCGTTAAGTGAATGGCAGCTCTCTTTACTTAACGTCTTTTATGAGACTTAACTTACAAATAACTCTTAATGAATTGGTTCGTTAAGCTCTATTAATGAACTTCGCGTTATCCTCCCTATAATATCTTGGGATTTACTTTGATTTTCTCTTGTTTTCATAGAATTCCTAACTTACCTAAAAAGCTCATCACGGATAAAATTCGCATAGAATGCATAATTCAGAGAAACTGAGTATGGCAAAGCCAACGTCTGCTATTTTTAATATGTTGGCCGTTGTAAACCCACTATACTCACGGTGGTAAACCTCCCATGTCTAACAGGGTCAAGATTAACACATCTGCCCTAAATTCCTTCGTTCCACCTATCCATGATTGGGTGTCAGTAATGCTACAAAACCGAGTCTTTGCTCTAATGGATAATATGTTGACTGACTACCAGCTCTTTTATCTTGTTAGATTACTATGATTTGGGTACATTCTGTGGTGACGCCTACCAACAGAACTGCTTATTTGCACTTTCTGTTACGCTGCTAAATACTCAACGGGACGATGGATGTCTTTAATTAGCTTTTGCGGGTCGTAGTCTATGCCTTTCGTTAATATTGCATAGAATACCCGAATCAGTTTACAGCTTAAGGCGATTAGCGATTGTTTCTTTTTGAGAGGATTCTTGTTTCTTGTCGTGTAATACTTATGTATCTCTGCAAACTCTGTGTTGTTAGAGACTAGTGGCATCACCGCTTGAAATAGAATTGCCCTCAGTCGCGCTCGCCCCCGTTTGCTGATCGTGGTCTGTCCTTTGTGCTTGCCTGAGCTGCTTTCTCGCAAGGCCAATCCGGCAAGTTTTTGAATCTGCTTCGGAGAATTAAAGCGTCTAATGTCTCCAACCTCAGAGATAAAACCAGCTACTGAAACCAGTCCCACACCTTTAATTTCAAGTAGCTTTGCTACTTCTGGTATTTGACTGCACAAACCATCAATGACCTCTGTGATCGCTTGATATTGTGCTGTTTTATTATGATAGTCTTGGAGTAATAGCTTGATTTCCATTCGGGAACAAAACTCTCCTTCGGTGCAACCAATGCTCTTTTGAGCAGCTTCATACAGGCTCTTAGCCCTTTTCATACCCACTGCCCTCAGTTTGTTGTCCCTCCAAATTTGGTTTATTCCTTCTGCTCCAAGTTTTTCAATATCGCTGGGTAGAGGGGCTTCTTGCAGCACCAGCATGCTACTTGTGGCATCAAATTTAGCAAACACCGTTTCATGCTCGGGAAAGTATATTTTTAGCCACCGCTGGATGCGATTTTTTATGCTATTCATATCCTTTTGTATGCGCATTCTGCAAGCCGTAGCTATTCGCAATTCCGCATAGATCCCTTCCGGAATGTAAGGCTCATTGAATCTGCCCTCGATCACCAGCTTAGCGATTGTTTTAGGATCCTTGGCATCCGTTTTGCTCGGATGATTGTCATCCAGTTCTTTACTACGTTTTACGTGAAATGGATTGACCAGGACTAGCTTAATGCTTTGCTCTTTAAAATATGATGCTAGATTGAACCAGTAATGGCCGGTTGGCTCTGCGCCTACTATTATGGAGTCCTTATGTGTCTGCCTTTTTAGCCGTTCAATCCATGCGTAGCAGTCTTTGAATCCTTCTGCAGTGTTTGCAAACTTGAATACTTTCCCTAGCTCTACTCCTCGCCAGTCGAAAGCTCTGGCATAATGAAGTTCGCTTGCGATGTCCACTCCAATGACAATACTACTTTCTGAAAGTTGATTTAGTTTCTCGTTTTGTGTAAAATTCATCTGGATGACCTCCGGTATTTTTTGATTGGATTCTGTTGGCCAACAGTGTGTCCTCTCAAAGCTTAACGTGAGGTCATCTTTTTTTCAAAGCTCATTTTTTCTTGTTACAGGAATGCTACAAATGCGACTAATTCTATTTAGAGTATACTTAAGATATAGTAGATCATTCCAATTGTAAACTTTATTGGCAATTCCTAATTTCATGCTATTTTTTAGACGGCCCCTTGAAATAAGCGGAATAAAGCAAAACAGCAGACTAGTAAAAGTCCGCTGTTTTTTTGCTAAAATCCATGATATTTTCGGTTTTCACTTTTGGTTTTCTCAATACGTTACTGCTTGACTCCTTTGGCCTTGATAAGAATATGGGTTGTATTAAAGAGTTGAGTCCAGATATCCTCAAAACCCGCTTGTTCTAAGACAAGTACCCATTCTTCAAGGGAACGGCGCTCAGCAAGCAGGGGTCCCATGGGCATTTCTTTCTTTTGCCACTCAATGATCCAGATTTCTCCGTTCGATCGAAGAATTCGCTGAGTATCCCGCAGGTAGGCTACGGGATCATGTAATTCATGGAGAACATTGGCAATGAGGGCAATGTCGACATCTTCATCGGGAAGAGGAATGCTTTCGCCCTGAGCGAGAAATGTCTCAATTTGCTCTGCTTTACATTGTTCTTGAGCGGTCTGCTGCAAGACTTGAAGCCGTTCTTGCGAGAGATCGACGGCTTTTATTTTTCCTTGTGGTCCCACAACTTCAGCTGCTTTGAGAGAAAAATAACCCGAGTCGCAGCCTAAATCGGCTAAAATCTGATTCGATTTTAAACCAAAGCGAGAATAGATCTTTTCTGCAGGGAACATTTTGGCTCTTTGCTCATGATTATGGTGAAAAGAATGATGATTTTGGGCCATTAGTCATTCCTCCTACAAATTTAATTTGCTTATGGATTAGCGGGCTGCTAAACGTTCGGAACGTGCTGCAGGATGGCTTTTCATAAACAGAGCAATAACGCCAGCCACGAGCGGAAGAATAAATGTAATTGTAATGGCAGAGGTAAGACCCCAAATATCTCCGATCCGTCCAATGACAATAACAGCAAGGCCTCCTAAGCCACCGGCAAATCCCATGGTTAGTCCGGAAGCCAGTGCTTTATTATTCGGAATGGCTTCTTGGGCAGCGACAATGGTGACGGAGAAGCTAGACAGTAAGGCGGCTCCAGCCAAAGCTAGAAAAATCGTACTTAATGTACCTTCGGTCAAGAGAAAACCGAAGAATAACGGAGTGGAAAGAAGGAGAGAACCAACAATAAGACGTTTACGTCCGTAATAATCAGAAATGAAGCCACCGATAACCCCGCCGATTGCTCCGGTAGCGAGCATAATGGTGACAAGGTGACTTGCTGCGATATTGGATAAGTTTTGAGATTTTAAATAGAGGGGGAGCAGAGTCAGCATGGAGGTATAGGCCAGAGAACGAACCGCAATAACTCCAATAATGGCTAAAAGTTCCCGGGAAGACGATTTTAGAGAGCTCAATACTTCGGATAGAGGTACAGAATTTCCTTTTAAAACGTTGTTACGTGGGGCGAAGAAGAGTAGCAAAATAGCAACCAAAATACCAGGGATGACGGTTACAAGAGTAGCGTGTAAGCCATACGTTTGAAATAAGGGAACTAAGAGCAGTGGACTTAAGGCGAACCCGAAATTACCAAAAGCGATAAAGCCAGAAAGGAGGACTGCTTTGCGATCCCCACTCAAAACGTTGACCATCGTCGAGGCTTGGGGATGGAAGGCGGCTGTGCCAAGTCCAGCAAGGGCAGCCAGGATTACAAGGACAACATAGTTCTGGACGATCCCTGTTAAGCTCAGCATAATAGCCATCCACAGTGTACCCACATATACAAGCCAGCGTTTGCCTTGACGGTCTAAATAGTAACCAAAGAAAGGTTGAACCATTGAAGAAGTAATGGTAAAAGCGGAAACTAAAATAGCTGCCCGTGTTACTGTGAAATTGGGGCTAAGGATAATGAGAAATGGAACCAATTGGGGCAAGTAATTACTATATAAGTCATTTAACATATGAGCTAAAGAAAGTACGCCAATTTTGGAATATTTAATTTGGGATTGTTCACTCATCTCGATAATCTCCTCTCAACATAAACGGCGATCCTATTTTTATTCTCTATTTGGATCGTTACTCAAGTTCTTATAGTGGGATAGGAAAAACTCAAAATTGGCATGGCGCAGGCGAATGTCTTCAGCTTGTTCCTTAAGCGCTTGCCTTCCTTTGGGTGTAATGGTATACCATTTTCGGGGTTGCCCCGTTTCTTTTGTTTCCCAGCTTGTTATGACTAAACCGCTCTTCTCTAGTTCTTGCAAGCTACGATAAACGTCAGCACTGTCAGAAAAACAATGGGGGAACTCCGTTTGTAATCGGGTTAGAAGCAAAGCTCCATAAGCAGGTGCATCAGCTAATAGAAGAAGTAAAAATGCGGGCGTATGCCGACCATGCTTTTTTTGCATCAATTAAACCTCCTCTCCTTAACTTAACGTAACATAACATATAAACAACAAGGTGCTGTTAGTTACATAATACTGCAAAAAACATAGTACTGTAAATAACAGTACTATGGGATAAAATACCTTAAAAATATTAAGATGTCAAGTAAAATATAAATGTTTTATTTAGAAAAGAAGGGGTTGTCCTTTTAAGGACAACCCCTTTCGATAAAATAAAAATAAGTAAATGTAAATCAAATAAGTAAATCATAGAGTGCTGGATCTTCATTGATAATTGTATATTGAATTCCTTTTTGTTTCATTTTCTTAATTAAAGGTGGGTAATCCTCTTTACGATTAAGTTCGATTCCCAGGAGGATTGGTCCCTTTTCTTTATTATTGGTTTTGGTATATTCGAAGCGGGTGATGTCATCTTGAGGTCCGAGAACATCGACGACAATTTCCTTCAATGCGCCAGGACGTTGAGGTAAGTTGATGAGGAAGTAATGTTTGAGACCTTGATCCAAGAGGGAACGCTCTTTGATTTCAGGGGTTCTCTCAATATCATTATTGCCACCACTAATAATGCAGACCACATTTTTTCCTTTGATTTTATCACGATACGCATCTAAAGCGGCTACGGAAAGAGCACCTGCAGGTTCCGCAACAATTGCAATCTCATTATACATTTCTAAAATCGTCGTACTTACTTTTCCTTCGCTGACAACGACGATGTCATCTATGACTTCCTTACAGATTTCAAAGGGGAGATCGCCGACTCGTTTAACCGCAGTACCATCAACGAAAGTATCGACTTTGTCTAAAGTAATGACTTGATTCTGTTTCAGTGCTTCATGCATTGAACATCCACCTTGGGCTTCCACACCGATGACTTGGGTCGAAGGGCTGAGGTTTTTGAAATAAGTGCCTACACCGGACATTAAGCCACCTCCGCCGATACCTCCCAAAACAAAATCAACCGGGTTTTCCATATCATTAAGAATTTCCATGGCGACCGTACCTTGTCCGGCGATTACATATGGATCATCAAAGGGGTGAACAAAATAGAGGCCGTCTTTTTTGCAACGGGCTTGCGCTTCATTTGAGGAATCATCAAAGGTATCCCCGGTAAGAATAATTTCGATGGCATCTCCCCCAAAACGTTGAACAGCAGAAACTTTTTGTTTTGGCGTAGTTGAGGGCATATAGATCTTTCCAGGAATACCAAGAGCTTTGCAGGAAAAGGCAACGCCTTGGGCATGATTTCCTGCACTAGCACAGACAACCCCTTTACTCAGTCTGTCATGAGGGGTGCTTTTCATGCAATTATAAGCGCCTCTGATCTTGAATGAACGGACGGTTTGAAGATCCTCTCGTTTCAAGAAGACATTACAATCATATCTTTCCGAGAGAATATCGTTTCTTAGTAAAGGGGTTTTATTAATGACTCCTTTGAGTACCTGTCCCGCTTTAATGATCTCTTCTAGATTGAGTTGACTCATCGTTTCTAAACCCCTTTCTCTTTCTTTATAGAAAGTAAACCTTTATGTAAACCTTTATATAGTAAAAAGCCCTCAAGGCCGTTTGCTTTAAGTTATTACTAAAATGATACTCGTACTTTTTCGGATAGTCAACCGAAATATATAGAAACGATCATATTATGCAAACTAATCTAGTACAGAACCATAAGAGGAAAGAGAGTATATTGAGACAAAAAAGTTTCAGTATGCTCTCTTTTTGTTACCCTTGAGTCCCGTTTATATGATGACTGTTAATGTAAACGACTCATAAAGGTATTGAGAATTCGAAGATAATGATTCGCTTCACGGACAACGTGATCCCCGAGAAGGGGTACCATGATAGCCTTAATCTTACAGTGAATTAATCCTTCGGTGCCCGCGACCTTGAAATCTCTTATGCCAATCGTGGCTTGGCGTGTTTGTTGACTCAGCTTGGGCAAAATCGTGGTTTGTTCCGTCATGGTCTTGGCCTGCTTGTAAAGTTCATCAAACTGTTTGCCAAAACGATGGGCTGTTTCAAAGAGTTCTTCTTCTGTAGGATCTAAGAGGCTACGTATGAAATAGGCATGCTCGGCCATTTGGCGATTCCAGAAGACTTCTTGTTCGATGATATCGCGTTTTAGATCTGCAACCTGTCCATTTTGAAGTGTGGTTAACATCTTAAGGTAAAAACGGGCCTCACGCAGGATATGCTCAATCAGCAAAGGATAATTAAAGGTAAAGGTTCGGCAGGCTAAGACATTTTGAAGAAGTTGGGATTTATAGTTGATTATGACTGTAGTGGCGCTGATAGCCCGTTGGTTGAGAGAGGAGATTTGATCAACTAAGGAGGGGTTTAGGGGATTGGGTGAACTTCCCAAGGATAATTCTTGACGCGTGAGATCATTATCCAGGAGAATTCCAGAATAGTAAGTTGAAGCACGCTCAGAATCCAAAGTCATCTGGGTGACTAATTCACCAGAAGATAGGACTTCAGGGCTGATCAGCCCATCAGCTAAACAGAGGGTTTCCGCGAGCAGGGTTTGGAATTCATTTTTGAGTACCTCGGCTTGTTGGGCAAGGGCTTGATCCTTGACGCCAAACGCGGATTCCATGAAAAAAGCATGCTCTTTGAGGATACGCATAAAGAATAAGTTGAGTTCAAGTGATTGTTGAATATAAACTTCGCTGGTCAACATGAATAAAACCTCCCTCTCCTTATCATGGGCGTAATAGTATATGCATGAATGGAAATTTGCGAATCAAAATCAAGATACTTCTCAAAAAAGGAAGGAAATAATTTACAAATGTCGAACATTACTCATAAGAAGAAGCCGATTCATTTAAAAATGAGTACAATTACATCAATGGGAGGAATAAATAATGCTTCATAAGAAGACCGTAATGGTCGCGACAGTATTAATGATCAGTCTTTCTCTGGTGGGCTGTGGAAATACCACAGCAAATAAGGATAATATTCCTGCACCCCAAGCTTCTCAAAATTCGTTAGGCACAGGTGATCTATCCCAAGTTCATCCTTCAGAAACACCAGCCCAAGCGGGAAGTACGACAAGCCAAGCAGACGTGGAGAAGAAAATTAACGACTACCTTACACAAAATTACCCCGGAGATTGGAAGGTTGAAGGGACGACTTTAAGCAAAGGCAGTTATACGGAAAATGGAAACTACAAGATCGTCGATGGACTTGAACAAGTTTTCCCAGAAACGATGGGTGTATCCATTTTCGTGGGAGAAAAAAGAATCTCAACAAGTGTCAAACAAGGAACAGAACGAGTCCTAGAAGGTTACCCGACACCTGCGACAGTGGGTGAGGTGGCGAAGAGCGGAAAAGTGACCAGTACGAACAGTAGCGGTTACTTAAAGGTTTACGTCCCTTTCAAGACTGGGGATAAAACAGTTGCGGTTTTGACCGTATCCGTACCGCAATAGGAAGCGGACGATCTAAAGAAAAGATTAGGATAGTAAAGAGACCTCTGGGTACAGTATAATTGATGTACCCAGAGGTCTTTTTCGACATAAAGGTCGGAATTTCGAAGGGAAATAGTCCTGGGCTGGGAAATATGCAAAGGGTGGAGGACTCATCATGAAGATTCGAAAACCGAAACTAACCCTTGAAAAAACCATTCTCATGCTCATTTCTGTCGTTGTTGTTTTATCGTTATTGGTAACCGATGTTTTAATAAGTCAGGACGTTTCGAATACTACAGAAAAAGACATTGAAGATAAGGCGGTGACCATCGCTCGGATCGTTGCGCATTCATCGGTCGTTATTGAAGGACTAGATGGGCAACGCGATGAAAAGGAGATTCAGTCTTATGCAAATGAAGTCGCGAATTCGTCTGAAGTTAATTTTATTGTCGTCTTGGATATGAAAGGAATTCGCAAATCTCATCCGGATATTACTAAGGTTGGGCAGCCCTTTGTCGGAGGGGATGAGGGACCTGTACTTCAAGGTAAGGAACATATATCTACGGCTGAAGGGACTTTGGGAATGTCTTTGCGTGCATTTACTCCCGTATTTGCCCCGGATGGCAAACAGGTGGGTGCGGTTGCAGTCGGTGTTTTACTCAATACGGTACAGGAAACTGTTGCCCAAAGTCGCGCAAAAATTTATCAAGGAATTGGCCTTGGACTTTTGGCTGGAATCTTTGGCGCAATTCTACTGGCCCGTAAAGTTAAAAAGATTATGTTTGGCTTGGAACCAGCAGAGATTGCTAAACTTCTTCAAGAACGAAATGCAATGCTCGAGTCGGTAAGAGAGGGAATTCTTGCAGTGGACTCGACCGGGAGTGTGACTCTCATAAATGCTGAAGCTGTTCGATTGTTCAATCAGGCCGGGATTAGTGATGTGGTCAGTATTGACATTACGGAATATGTCCCCCAGATAAAAACGGTGTTAGAAGCGGGTCAACCGGCGTTGGATTCTGAATATGATCTTCGAGGAATTACGCTGCTCTCGAATACCGTGCCCTTAAAGGTCAATGGTAAAATAGTCGGTGCGATTTCGACGTTCCGAGATAAGACTGAAATAAAGCAGCTCGCCGATGAGCTTTCCGGGGTTAAAGTCTATGCTGAGGCATTAAGAGCCCAAACCCATGAATTTATGAACAAACTTCATGTTATTTTAGGTTTGGTCCATGTCAAGAATTATGATCAACTTGCAGCCTATGTAAACCAGATCGCGGATCGTTATCAGACTGATGTAGGATCGATTGTCCGCAATATTAAGGAACCTGTTCTCGCTGGATTTATTCTTGGAAAATTGAGCTATGCCCGAGAAATGGGGTGTGAATTAGAACTGGTGGAGGAGTGCTTTTTGCCTCAGCCCGCAGACTTGGAAATCATTCATGACTTAGTTGCGATCATAGGCAATCTTGTCGATAATGCATTAGACGCAGTTATGAACTCTGAAAATAAACAGGTCCTGTTAAACCTGGCGTATGACGAAGGGGAACTCGTAATCGAAGTTTCGGATCACGGACCAGGCATTCCCGAGGAAATAAAAGAGCAGATGTTTAATAAGGGGTATTCTACGAAGGCGAATAATCGGGGTTATGGACTTTTTCTCGTTAAGCGGTGTTTGGAAGAAAGAAATGGGCAAATGGAAATCTATTCACAAGAAGGCCGAGGGACAATATTTAGACTGTATCTGCCGTATGAAATTATGGAGGACAATCAATATGATTAACGTCTTAATTATTGAAGATGATCCGATGGTTGCTGAGTTTAATAAGCGCTATCTCGAACAAGTGGAAGGATTTGCACTGCAGGGGATTGCGGCTTCAGCAGATGAAGCGATAGAGATCCTAAAAAGAGAGGATATTGACTTAATTTTGCTGGATATCTACATGCCCAGACTCAGTGGCTTAGAACTTCTCTCCAAGATTCGTAAAAAGGGAAAAGGGGTGGATGTCATCGTTGTCTCAGCGGCATCGGATAGTTACAGTATCAAGAAGGCCTTACAATATGGGGCAGTCGATTATCTGATTAAACCCTTCGAGTTCGAGCGTTTTAGCGAAGCATTAACGACTTATCGAAAGCGAGCTATGTTGATGCAAGATGATCAAGAGAAACTGAGTCAAGTCGATCTTGATAAGCAGATTTTCCATAAGGATGCTCCCGGCAAACCGGGAGAGTTACCCAAGGGGCTTACACGTGATACGCTAAAGCTAGTCTGGGAACATATCCAAAGGACAGACAATGAGGCTTTTTCAACAGAAGAGATTGCCCAGCGCGTGGGGATTTCGCGGGTTTCTATGCGTAAGTACCTCAGTTTTTTGGGCCAAATCGGAATATTAAAAACGGAAGTCCTTTATGGTTCTGTGGGACGGCCTGTTTATAAACATCGCTATATTTCATCCAAACGTAAGGCTATCCATATCTATCTCGAAGCTGCACGGTAAAATATCGTGATCACTTACTTTAGTTACAAAACAATTTAGATAGTTTCATAATATTTAAGAAATTTCTGAAAAATTGTAATATAGGCACAAGATAGATTTAGGAGGTGCCTATATGGCTACAGTAGAAACCGTAAATAATTCACCGAATGTTTCAGGTTTTTGGTCCGCGCTTGGCAACATTAAAATTGGAACAATTCCATTACCTCTCTACGCAATCCTAGCTGCAGTGATTTTTGCCGCTTCTTTTTACGAAAAGCTTCCTGCAGATATGGTCGGCGGATTTGCAATGATTATGATTATGGGTATGTTTCTTGGTGAAGTCGGGGGCAGAATTCCGATTCTAAGGAACATTGGGGGCCCAGCCATTCTCGCAATTTTTGTTCCATCTATTCTCGTTTTTCTTAATTTATTAAATCCAGCTTCCTTGAAATCAATTACCGCAATTATGAAAACGGATAACTTCCTCTACTTGTATATCTCATCTTTGGTTGTGGGGAGTATTCTCGGAATGAATCGAAAAGTTTTGATTCAAGGTTTTCTAAAGATGTTTGTTCCTTTGATTGTGGGAACGATCGCATCGATTGTCGTGGGTTCCTTGGTGGGAACACTCTTTGGATTCAGTATTAAACACACGTTCTTTTACATTGTAGTTCCGATTATCGGAGGCGGAATTGGCGAAGGCGTTCTCCCCCTTTCATTGGCTTATTCGGAAATTCTTAGAGCCGATCAAGCAACCCTGATTCCTCAGCTCACTACAGCAGCTGTACTTGGGAACGTTGTCGCTATTGTTACTGCCGGTTTCTTAAAACGGTTGGGCGAAAAGAAACAACATTTGACAGGCAATGGATTACTCGTTAAAGGCGGCGACGATGCCGAATTGCTTAAAGAAAGTACCACCATTGATAAACCCATCGAGTTTCCCCTCATGGGAGCAGGACTGCTACTTGCTGTAAGCTTCTATATTTTCGGAAGCCTAGCCAATATGGCCATTGCCATCCCAGGTGCAATTCTAATGATCTTCGCAGCAGCGATTGTTAAAGCTCTCAAAGTTATGCCACCCAAGATGGAGCAAGGTGCTTATCATTGGTACAAATTTGTATCTAACAACTTAACGTTCCCACTTATGGTCGGTATTGGAGTTCTATATACACCTTTAAGTGATGTTGTCAAATTGATCAGCCCAGCTTATATCGTTATCGTTATTTGCACGGTTCTAGCCATGGTGACCTCTGGTTTCTTCGTAGGGAAATTCATGAATATGTATCCGGTTGAATCCGCTTTGGTCACAGCTTGCCACAGTGGGTTAGGTGGAACAGGGGACGTTGCTATTCTCTCTTCCGCTAATCGCATTGAACTTATGCCCTTTGCCCAAATTTCCACCCGGATCGGTGGCGCTTCTATGATCGTTATTGCCACAATCTTAATGCGGATGTTTGGTAACTAAATCAAGATTTTATGAAAGGATGGTCTTGAATAATGACCCTAAGAGATGATGCACTGAAACTGCATGAAGACAATAAAGGAAAAATCGCCGTCGTGAGTAAAGTCCCTGTTCGCAATGGAGAAGACTTAAGTTTAGCTTATTCTCCAGGAGTAGCTGAACCGTGCAGAGAGATTGCCCAAGATCCCAGTTTGGTTAACCGATATACGAATCGGCAAAATCTCATTGCAGTAGTTTCGACAGGTTCGGCGGTTCTGGGCCTAGGCAATATTGGAGCACGGGCGGCTATGCCTGTCATGGAAGGAAAGGGGATTCTTTTCAAAACGTTCGGAGCGGTTGACGCTTTCCCCATCTGTGTAGACACACAAGATAGTGACAAAGTGGTCGAACTCGTTAAATTACTTGAGCCTACCTTTGGCGGGATTAACTTAGAGGATATCAAAGCTCCAGAATGCTTCTATATTGAAGAACAATTAAAGAAAATTTATGATGGCCCGGTATTCCATGATGATCAACATGGAACCGCGGTCATCACGATGGCAGGGCTGATTAATGCTTTAAAAGTTGTCAACAAGGAATTGAGCGAAGTTAAGATTGTTGTTAACGGAGCAGGTGCAGCTGGGATGGCTATTGTGAAGATCCTGATGAGCGCAGGCCTTCAGAATGTGATCATGTGTGATACGAAAGGTACGATTTATGAAGGACGTACCGAAGGAATGAACACGTATAAAGAGGAGATTGCGAAGAGCACGAATCGTGAGCTTCTTAAAGGAACGCTTGCCGATGCCTTAAAAGGAGCGGATATCTTTGTTGGGGTATCTGTCGCTGGGGCTGTAACTCCTGAAATGGTTCAGTCGATGGCTAAGGATCCAATCGTATTTGCCCAAGCAAACCCAGTTCCAGAGATCTCACCTGACGAGGCTAAAGCTGCTGGAGCCGTTGTCGTAGGTACAGGACGTTCCGACTATCCCAATCAGGTCAACAATGTTTTAGCTTTCCCAGGAATTTTCCGTGGAGCGATTGATTCAGGAGCTAAAGCGATCACGGAAGAGATGAAAGTGGCAGCGGCTTATGCTATTGCGAATATCGTTACTTCTGAGGAATTGAATCCTGAGTATGTTCTTCCGAAAGCCTTTGATTTAAGAGTTGGACCAGCTGTAGCGGCGGCTGTTGCTCAAGCAGCCATGGATTCGGGAGTGGCTACCCAAACTGTAGATCCGCAGGAGGTTGCGGAAAACCTACGCAAGTATTACCAGCTTAATCAATAAGGATGGAAATCTTTTCATTTTCCGCCTTCCTTCACTTTACCGGGGTTTTACCCCGGTTTTTTATGTAACTTCAAATTTCGAAAGAGTTAAAGTACAATAAATATAGACATAATCTACTAGGGAGAACAAGAAGATGAACGCTTTTTTGCTTAAGGCTAACCAATGGCTCAATAAAAATATGTTTTTTGTGGTATTGATGGCAATTATGCTAGGGTTCAATGTTGCTTTGGAAAATTCGCCCTTTCTTAGTGCCTTAGCAACAGGCCTGTTTGCTTATATGACCTTCATTAGCGCTTTGCAGACAACCTTTAAAGATTTTTTTGATATTTTAAAGAAGCCCCTAATCCCACTATGGATCTTGTTTTTAATTCATGGTATTGCACCATTGATTGCTTGGGGAGTAGGGATTTGGATGTACCCTGATAACTTTTATATGCGAGTGGGCCTCATGATAGGTTCGGCGATCCCGATAGCGGTCACCTCGATTATGTGGACCACTATCGCCAAAGGAGATATTGCCCTTGCCTTGGTTACGGTAACTTTGGATACGCTGCTTATTCCTGTCTTGATGCCTGTTTTTTTTAAGAGTGTGCTCGGAACAAGCATTGCTATTGACTATGGAAATATGGTGTTGAGACTTTTATTGATGGTTACAATCCCGAGTGTTCTTGGAATGATGGTTAATGAGTTGACCAAAGGGCGTTTAGAGAACTTTTCTCATTCGGTGGGGGGAGTGACCTCAAAGCTTGCGACCTTTATCGTTATTGTCATCAATTCAGCGCTTGTCCTTCCGCAAATTCACTGGGATTTCGCTGCTTTTAAAATGATGATCATCGTTTTAGGATTAGTCTCCCTTAATTATTTCATCGGTTTTTTAGGAAGCTATTGTCTGAAAGATCGTAATCAACAGGTTGTATCCGCGATGATTTTTAATGTTGGAATGCGTAATACAAGTTTTGGTTCGGTCTTAGCTATTGCTTATTTCCCTCCAGCTGTCGCCTTTCCTATTATTTTGACGCTTCTCTACCAGCACCCGATTGCGGCGATTGTTACCCAGCTTTTTGCGGATCAAAATTCAAAATAAGAAAGGGCTTAATTCGCCTTTTAATATCTCTTCAGCGACCTGTACTCTAAATTCACCTGTGTATCTATTCCATATGGAGTCCAAATCCTTTAATTAGAATGTACCTGTAACTAGGCTTTAGATATATGAGACTTTCTTCAGGATGAATAAAAACGCGGATAGATAACATGAGTACCGTGATATGAATCACGGCTTTTCTTTTTTTAATAAGGTATGCTTGTTTAAAAAGAAGGGAGAATTTATTATGAATACTGATTTATTAAAAAATCAACATACAACAATTCGCCAACTTGTCAGTGAAATCGAACTAGGGATTGGCGCAGGTGATGTCACTGGACAGGCTTTTGAATTATCTTTAAAAATCAGCCAACTTTCGGGAACATTAGTTCTCCATTTAAAATCAGAGGATGAATATATTTATCCAACTCTAGGTCGCTCAACCACTGAAAATATCCGAAAGATTGCTGAGCAACTCAATCGGGAAATGGGGTATTTGGCAGCTGATTTTATGGAGTATAAACGTACATATATGCTCGCTTCGAAGATTAAGGCTGATCCTCAAAAGTTCGTAGCTGAATCCAAGACGATAATTGACGCCCTGAAAAATCGTTTAGATAAAGAAGACCGGAATTTATATCCACTTGTATAATATAGAAAGAAACTACATTTTATATAAAAACCATTTACATGTATTGAGTTCGTATTTTAATTCAAAGATCTTAGCAAAACCATTAATCTCGCTTTGACAGCGAAAGAGAAGCATGCGATTTCCGGCGAGCTTTTCTTCAGTTTTAAAAAGAATTTGATCCACCCGAATGACCATAGGTTCTCCTTCAGATGCAATTTGATATTTGACGGGTCGCAGATTACCGTCTGAGGAAAAACGCGCAACCATCTCAACAGGCTGCATAAGAATTTTCATGGGCTAACACCTCCATTAATCAAGAAGAATGAAGCGAGTTTTCTTCATAGAATGCTGGACATCATCGGATAATCCTCCTCTTCGATAACCCCTCCTGTCATGGAGTGAAGTCCAGAATGGAGGTAGGAAGAACGGATGATTGACTGGGAACCGAAACGAGAACGAATGGAATCAACGGCTTGGTCAAGTTTTCTAAGTTTCGTATAATCTTTTTCAAATAGCGATAGCTGAACGAAATCATCTTGACATAAGTCAGAAACCCGAACTCCCATGTGGCGTAAGGGCTGACCTTGCCATAGTTCATCAAAAAGTTGGCAGGCGATTTCCCAGATTTCATTCGTACAGTCGGTGGTATGGCTCAATTTACGCTGATGAGAGTAAGAGAGAAATTCGTTAGTCCGAAAGGAAATGGCAATAAGGCAGGACTGACTATGATCTTGTCTTAAACGGGCTGAAACCGTTTCCACGAGGGAAAGAAGCACAAGATGGGCTTTTTGACGGTCGTCAACATCAAAAGACATTGTTGTGGAATTTCCCATTCCTTTGATATTAATTCGACCTCCGGGCTTAATGGGTGAATTCTCAATTCCATTGGCATAATTCCAAACGAGCCTACCGAAGCTTTTTAGGCTGGGCAGCAACAGACGAACATCACAATGAGCAAGGTCGCCGATCGTTTGGATTCCTCGGCTGCGAAGTTTGCGCGTGGTTGCCCTGCCCACCATGAAAAGTTCTTCAATAGGCAGGGGCCACATCTTGGTAGGAATCTCCTGCGGAAAGAGGGTATGGACTTTATCTGGTTTTTCAAATTCGGAGGCCATTTTTGCCAGAAGTTTGTTGGTTGAGATCCCAATATTTACGGTGAATCCTAACTCCTCTTTGATTCTATTTTTGATACGATAAGCCGTTTTGACAGGATCCCCAAACAGGTTTTTCATTTGAGTGAAATCGAGAAAATACTCGTCAATAGAGAATTGCTGAATTAAGGGAGAGTATTCTTTTAAAATATTACCGAGGGCTTGACTGCATTGACGATAGAGCAGATAATTGGGCTTGGCGATCACCAGTTCTGGATATTTGGAAAGGGCAGAATAGAGCGTTTCTCCTGTTTGAATCTTAAATTTTTTAGCAGGAATGGATTTAGTGAGGACGATTCCATGCCGTGTGGTCGGATCCCCACCGACAACGGAGGGAATCTCGCGTAAATCAACAGGGTTGCCATGCTGTAAACGATACACAGCCTCCCAGGAAAGATAAGCGGAATTTACATCAATATGAAAAATGATTCTCTGACCCATTTCCTTCACCACCGTTTGGAAGTTGTAATTCGTTCGTTCTATACAATATATTATATGCGAATATATGTTCTTTATCAATCTTGAATTAATTTAAATGTGTGTTCGAAATAAAAAATGATTAGAGAATGAAGAAGGCTACCCAGGAAGTACATTTGTACGTCTTGGGTAGCCTTGTAATTTATGGATAACCTAATTTAAGGAGAGGAGTTTAACGTTTGCCAAAGCTTTCAAAGGTTCGACGAACCATTTCGCCACCAACGGATCCGTTTTGGCGAGCAGTCTTGTCCCCGCCTAATTGAACACCGAGTTCACCTGCAATTGTGTTTTTGTCCACTGGTAAATTGTATTTCGCCATGAATGTAACCTCCTTATGTTCTCGTTAGTTCGAAACTGTTCTGAGACCTTTTCGATTGTGAGAGACATTTGATTCTGAGGCATTGATTCGCGAATATATGAAGAGATTAGTGTTTGCCAAAGCTTTCAAAGGTTCGACGAACCATTTCGCCACCAACAGAGCCGTTTTGACGAGCGGTTTTGTCTCCACCTAATTGAACACCGAGTTCGCTTGCAATTGTGTTTTTGTCCACTGGTAAATTGTATTTCGCCATGATCGTAACCTCCTTATGTTCTCGTAAAGTTCGAAACTGTTCTGAAACTTTTCGATTGTGAGAGAGCATTTGAATTCTGAGGCATTGATTCGCGAATCAGTAATACTAATTTGTCCTTTTTGAGCATAGATATACTGGAAAGTTTTAGGAAGCGAAATGGATAAGTATTTGTTAACAAAGATAAATGGACGAAGGGGTAACTCATTAAAAATTGAGTTATATGGCTCCTAAAGTGTGATGAACCGCTTTCAAGTAATCTCGAATTTTAAGATGCTGCGGGCAGGCTTCTTCACAGTTACCACACTCGATACACGCAGAGGCACGTTCTTCTTCTTTAAAAAACTGTTGATATGACCGACGCGAAGTAGCGAGATCATCATAGATATAAGCATCATTATATACTGTAAAATTACTAGGAATATCTACTCCCGAAGGGCAGGGCTGGCAATAGCCACAAGCGGTGCAGTCGACTTTTGTGAGAGAACGATATCTTTCTTTTACCTTTTGAATAAGAGCTAATTCTTCAGAGATTAAGGAGCCGGGCAAAGATTGTGAAGCGGTGTTGAGATTTTCTTGAACCTGATCCAGAGTGCTCATTCCACTTAAAACAATGGTGACTTCGGGGTGATTCCAGACCCAGCGCAAAGCCCATTCAGCAGGTGTGCGGTTGATGGGAGAGCGATCCCAGAGTTCTTGAATAACATCAGGCGGGATTTTAGCAAGTTTACCGCCTTTAATGGGCTCCATGATAATGATGGCGAGTCCTTTTGCAGCAGCATACTTCAATCCAGCTGTCCCTGCTTGATAGGCAGAGTCCATGTAGTTATATTGAATTTGGCAGAAAGTCCAAGAATAAGCATCAACGATTTCTTGGAATACGGAGTAGTCATCATGGAAGGAGAAACCAGCATAACGAATTCGACCATCGGCTAAAGCTTGGTCTAAAAAGCGCAAAACACCTAATTTGCGCGATTTATCCCAGGATTCGCGATCAAGCCCATGGAGAAGATAAAAATCGATATGGTCGGTAGAGAGTTTACTCAGTTGTTCGTTAAGCAGACGGTCAAAATCTTCATAACTTTCGGCGCGCCCAATCGGAAGTTTTGTGGCGAGCTTCACTTTTTCACGATACCCCTCTTGAAGAGCTTTGCCTACAAGAAATTCACTTTGCCCTTTATGGTAGAAATAGGCGGTGTCTATGTAATTAATGCCTTGATCAATCGCATAACGAATCATGCGAATTGCTTCATCTTCGTTGATCTTGCCTGCATCCCCATCGAATATGGGAAGACGCATACAGCCAAAGCCTAGTATAGAGGCTTCAAAATCTAATTTGCCAAATTTGCGATAGAGCATCAGTGTCATTTCCTTTCTAGTTCAGTCTCCTTATAGTATAGGCGGTGAAGAAGGGTGAGAGCAAGATCAATCAGGAAAAGTCATATATGGAATAAAGTACATGTTTAATTAGAGTATACATGTGATAGTATACTCTTTCTTTTTTTGTAGAAATGGATATACTAAATTAAAGATACACGTATCATGAAGCGCCTTTTTAGGTGCTTTTGTCATTAGAGCGACTTTTTAGATTAAACACTCTTTTTAGGAAAGAAGGGGTCCACATGAGTAAGTGTTTGAATATGACGTTATGCGAAGAAACCATCAACCTTCTTGATGCTATTTTTGGAGATATTCCTATTTCCGTGGTTATCACCGATGCAGAAGGCTATGTTTTGATGCTTAATGATCGTTATTCGCAGTTTCTCAAATTGGATAAGTCACAAGTTATAGGACGGAAGGTTGACGATGTGGTACCTAATACTCGGATTCCGATCGTCCTGGCTACGGGTAAACCGGAGATTTCCAAGCAGCATGTTTATGGAAACGGTCTCAAATCCATTGTTCATCGGATCCCTCTTTTCAATGAGGAAGGGAAGGTTGAAGGATGTCTTGGTATTGTAGTGTTCGATTCGATGGAGGATTTAAAGCAATTAGCTCAAGTCAATCAAGTCCTCCACCACAAACTCTCGGAATATCAAAATGAAATTCGTAGTATATTTAAGGCTAAATATTCTTTTGACCAGATCATGGGGCAAAGCGCTATTATCAAACGGACTAAAGAGTTGGCAAAACGATTGGCCCATAGTAAAGCAAACATTTTAATTATCGGGGAAAGCGGCTCAGGGAAGGAACTCTGGGCCCATGCCATTCATCAGGAGAGTGATCGAGCGGACAATGCGTTTGTGAGTATTAATTGCGGGGCAATTCCAGAAAATTTATTGGAAAGTGAACTGTTTGGTTACGAGGAGGGAGCTTTTACTGGCGCAAAAAAAGGTGGAAAGCTCGGAAAGTTTCAACTCGCCAATGGTGGGACTTTGTTTTTGGATGAGATTGGAGATATGCCTCTGATGATGCAGGTAAAAATCCTTAGAGTTTTACAGGAACGTGAGGTTGAGCGAGTCGGAGGTCGGGAAGCTGAGAAAGTGGATGTTCGGATTATTGCTGCAACTCACCGCAACCTAGAGCAGATGGTTAAAGACGGGACGTTCCGCGAGGATCTTTATTATCGACTTAATGTGTTAGCCCTTCAATTACCGGCACTTAGGGAGCATGCCGAGGACATTTTACTTTTGATTCAGCACTTTGTCACAGAATACTGTAATCATGCTGAAATAGTTAAACGGTTTGCTCCGGAGGCAATTGAGGCATTATGCAATTATTCTTGGCCAGGCAATATCCGTGAACTAAGTGCCTTGGTTGAACGTTTGCTGGTTAGTGTGGATTCAGAAGAGGTGTCCGTGAAGGATTTGCCTGCAAATATTTATTTAATTGGGAAACCAAAGCATCAGGATAGTACGTGTACGTTAGACCGAGCGCTTGAAGAAGTGGAGCTTGATCTCATTAAGAAAGCGTTGTTTATTGCTCATCACAGTAAAACTGAGGCAGCTCGAATCCTGGGGATTCCTCGGACACGGCTCTATCGTAAAATCGAACAATATGGACTGGAAAACTTAGCGAGTAAGAAGTAGCGAAATAGGACAGTGTAATGAAATAGAACAGAGGACAATCAATGGGCTCATATTGTGAATGTGAGAGCTTTACCAAAAAGATTTGTAGTGATATGCTACAAATCTTTTTGGCTTATACGATAAAATTCGTTCTTGTTTGGCGAAGCAGTGAGAAAAGTTTGACCTCTCTCTAAACCTGAGAAACCTTGCGTGGTAAGGAGTCTAAAGATTTTATTAAAAAATGTGAAAAAAAGTATTAGCATAGAGACGATTTGGCACGGGACTTGCTTTTATATAAGTCGAAAATCAAAAAAACTTGTCGAAAAGGAGGAATAGACGTGGCAAAGGTAGTTACTGCAGCTGAGGCGGTAAAAATGATACCGAATGGAGTATGCGTTGGCATCACAGGATTTGCTGGCTCAGGACATGCGGAAGTCATTACCTCAGAACTTGAAAACCAATTTTTAAGTGAAGGACATCCTCGAGAACTAACCCTCTTTCATTGTGCAGGAGTAGGAGATGGAAAAACCAAGGGGGTAGGACATTTCGGGCACGAAGGACTTATTAAGCGGGTTATTGGAGGACATTACAATTTAGCCCCTCGGGTGGTGAAACTTGCTGTTGAGAACAAAATTGAAGCGTATAACTTTCCTCAAGGAACCTTGGCCCAGTTAACACGAGATATGGCGGCGGGTAAACCAGGTACAGTCACTCGAGTAGGACTAAAAACCTTTGTGGATCCCCGAGTTGAAGGTGGAAAACTTAATACTAAAACTCAGGAAGACCTGGTAGAGGTCATTGAGCTTCTAGGGCAAGAGTGCCTGTTCTTTAAAGGGTTTAATGTGGATGTCGCAATTATTCGAGCAACGTCTGCCGATGAACGCGGAAACTTAAGTATTGAAAAAGAGGCTGTTTCACTCGAAATTTTTTCAATGGCGCAAGCAGCGAAACGCTTTGGCGGAATTGTTATCGCCCAAGTCGAACGAATCGTTTCAGCGGGTTCGTTGAATCCTAAACTCGTAAAAGTCCCTGGTATTCTTGTGGACTATATCGTAGTAGCTCCTTCTGGTGAGCAATGGCAAACGGGTGGCGAACTCTATAACCCAGCATATTCCGGTGAAGCTCGGATTCCGGTAGGACAACTGGAAGCGATGTCACTGGATGAGCGTAAGATAATTGCGCGAAGAGCTGCGATGGAACTTGTTCCTAATGCCGCGGTTAACCTTGGAATTGGAATGCCTGAAGGAATTGCCATGATCGCAAATGAAGAAGGCATTGGCAATCTAATGACGTTGACCGTTGAAGCAGGTGGAATAGGTGGAATTCCTGCAGGCGGAGCAAATTTTGGAGCCTCTACAAACGTCGAAGCCCTGCTCGATCAACCTTATCAGTTCGATTTTTATGATGGTGGAGGATTAGACATTGCTTTTCTCGGACTTGCTCAGATGGACAAGAAAGGAAACATCAACGTCAGTAAATTTGGACCTAAAATTGCGGGTTGCGGCGGTTTCATCAATATCACCCAAAATGCAAAGAAGGTTGTCTTCTGTGGCACAATGACCGCAGGTGGCTTGAAAACTCAAGTGAACAACGGACAGCTTGAAATTCTTCAGGATGGGAAAATCAATAAATTGATTGACAGCGTAGAGCAAATTACCTTCTCGGGAGAATATGCTCAGAGTGTCAATCAGCCAGTCCTCTACATTACGGAGCGTGCTGTATTCGAACTTACTTCTCAAGGGGTGATGCTCACAGAAATTGCCCCAGGGATTGATCTAGAAAACGATGTGCTCGCTCACTTAGAATTTACACCCTTGATCTCTTCAAACCTTAAGACAATGGATCTGCGGATCTTTCAAAATGGACCGATGAATATTAACGTGCCTCAAGCAGCCAAATAAGTTAGGGGGATTGCCATGTTAGGTGTTATTGGAATTTTACTAGGCCTCGGTCTTCTCATGTTTATGGCGTATAAAGGTTACTCTGTTATTTTCTTCGCACCGGTATTTGCTTTATTAGCCGCGGTCTTATCCGGGTTGTCCCTGCTACCCACGTACACTGAAGTTTTCTTACCGAACCTTGCTAACTATGTTAAAGTGTATTTCCCATTTTTCCTCTTGGGAGCGGTATTTGGTAAAGCCATGGAGGAATCGGGTGCAGCGGCTTCGATTGCCAAAGCTATCGTCAAGAAGCTGGGTACTAAACGAGCAATTCTGTCCGTTGTTCTCTCCTGTGCCATCCTAACTTATGGTGGTGTGAGCCTCTTTGTTGTGGCTTTTGCAGTCTATCCATTTGCAGCAAACATTTTTAAAGAAGCAGATATTCCTAAACGCTTAATCCCTGCAACCATCGCCCTTGGTGCTTTTACGTTCACGATGGATGCACTTCCAGGAACTCCCCAGATTCAGAACTCGATTCCTATGAAATTTTTTAATACAGATCTTTATGCTGCTCCGGTTACCGGTATCCTCGGTACGCTCATGATCTTCGGCTCAGGTATGCTCTATCTTGAATGGCGGAGACGTAAAGCTCAGGCTTCTGGAGAAGGTTATGGTATTCATTCCTCTCAAGAACCCGAACTGATCGATGACAGTACCTTACCAAATCCATTCTTGGCTACGATTCCCCTGATTTCGGTATTAGTCATGACCTTGATTCTTCAAAAGGCCGTATTCCCTCATTGGAATATTGTGGACTGGGCGGTTCAGGCTCCTTACAAAATGGATAAAGCGGGTATCGTTGGAACGATGAATAACTGGGCACTTATGATTGGTTTGGTCGTTGGTATTCTGCTTGCCTTCATTATCAATCCCAAGAAAATGAAAGGAAATGTGGCAAAAGCGATTAACGCAGGTGCTATCGGTTCCTTACTCGCTGTCATGAATACGGGCTCCGAAGTCGGTTTCGGAAACGTCATCAAATCTCTTCCTGGGTTCCAGTCAATTGCCCATGCCCTAATGAATATTCGTGGCGGTGGTAGCCCGCTTCTATCTGAAGCGGTGACGGTTAATGTTTTGGCTGGTGTAACCGGTTCTGCTTCTGGGGGTATGAGCATCGCACTTGATGCGTTTGGCAAAGACTATCTTTCTATGGCTCAAAAAATTGGCTTAAGCCCCGAACTATTACACCGAATTGCTTCTATGTCTTCTGGCGGTATGGATACACTCCCTCATAATGGTGCAGTTATTACGTTACTCGCCATCACAGGTATGACGCACAAGCAAGCTTATAAAGATATCTTCGCCTTGACCTTGATGAAAATAGTCACTCCACTTATTCTAATTGGCTTGTCTTCGATCTTCCACTTTGTCTAATGAAATAATTATATCTTTACAGCAATAGAAAAACTGAGGAGGCAATATTTTATGAAATTCGAACTTACTGAAATCCAAAGCTTAATCCAAATTACGGTTAAAGAATTTGCTCAAACGGCTGTCGCTCCGATCGCGGCTGAAATCGATAGAGCGCATCGCTTTCCCGAAGAGTTGATCCCTCAATTGGCTGAACTGAACTTACTTGGTGTTCCTTATCCGGAAGAAGTCGGTGGCGCTGGAGCGGATAATCTTAGTTATGTTCTTGTGATTGAAGAGCTCGCCCGTGTTTGTGCCAGTACTGCGGTTGTTGTATCTGCCCATACTTCTCTGGGAACATGGCCAATCTACCAATTCGGTACGGAAGCCCAAAAAGAGAAATACCTAAGCAAACTGGCCAGTGGTGAGTGGCTTGGCGCTTTTGCCTTAACAGAACCCGGTGCTGGTACAGATGCGGCGGCAGGAAAGACAACCGCTGTTCTTGAGGGAGATGAGTGGGTCCTCAATGGTTCCAAAATCTTTATCACTAACGGTGGCTATGCCGATGTCTATGTCGTGACAGCGATGACTGATCCGAGCCAGGGGACTAAAGGCATCAGTGCCTTCATCGTAGATAAAGATGCACCAGGTTTCTCCGTCGGAGAAAAAGAACACAAATTGGGAATTAAAGCATCCAGTACCACACCGCTTTATTTCAGCGATTGCCGTATACCGAAAGAGGCTATCCTAGGTGAGCCTGGTAAAGGTTTCAAGATTGCGATGCAAACCCTTGATGGCGGACGGATCGGGATTGCCGCTCAAGCTCTTGGAATTGCCCAAGGCGCTTTGGATGCTGCAGTAAAATATGCTAAAGAACGAGTGCAATTTGGCAAACCCATTGCTAACCAACAAGCGATTCAATGGATGATTGCTGATATGGCGACGCAAATCGAAGCAGCCCGCTTCCTCGTTTATCGTGCGGCGTGGAATAAGGATAATGGTCTTCCTTACAGCAAAGAAGCGGCTATGGCTAAACTTTATGCAGCCGAAGCAGCCAGCTTTGTTGCCAATAAAGCCATTCAAATTCATGGAGGCTATGGTTACACGGAGAATTACTCGGTTGAAAGATCCCTGCGCGATGCTAAAATTACGGAAATCTATGAAGGAACCTCTGAAGTACAACGGATGGTTATTGCTGGAAGCGTTCTCCGATAGTTTTTAAGATTAAATTAAAACAAGTTCATTTTTAAAGTCTCATAAAAAGGTCAAAGTAAAGGGGGGACAGGCCATAGGTCTGCGCTCCCCGCGAAAGGGGAAACTAACGAATGAAAGTGATTGCCTGTTATAAGTGGGTTCTTGATGAGGCTGATTTGAAAGTTGATGCCAAATCCCGCGCCTTGCTTACGGATCGGGCCAAGAATAAAATCAGTGAATATGACCGTAATGCGATTGAATGTGGGGTACAACTCACCGAACAAGTCGGAGGAGAGGTTGTGGCTCTCACTGCTGGAACCGCCAGTGCCAAAAACTCTCTGAAGGATGCCTTATCCAGAGGACCGGCTCAGGCAGTCTGGGTGAAAGATGAGTCAATGAGTCAAGCTGATTCTTCGGCTACTGCCAAGATCCTGGCTGGAGCTGTTCGTAAAATTGGGGAATATGATCTCATCGTTTGCGGAGAAGGATCAAGTGACGAATATGCCCAGCAAGTCGGAATCCGTATGGGTCAGTTGCTCGATGTTCCAGTAGTTACATTTGTTAACAAAGTTGAAGTCAAAGATGGAGTACTTCGGGCTGAACGTAAACTGGAGGAAGGAATTGAAGTTGTTGAAGTTAAGCTTCCTGCCTTAATTACTGTTCTTCCTGATATGAATACGCCAAGAATTCCAAGTTTAAAACAAATTCTTGGTGCGGCTAAAAAGCCTGCTCAAGAATTATCCATTTCTGATTGCGGTGTTAACGTGATCGAATCGAAAACTCGCCGTCAAAGTGTTCTTGGTGCAGTTATGGAACGCAAACAAATCCGAGTTCAGGGCGAAGTCACTGAAATGGTTCAACAAATGGTCAACGTACTTAAAAAAGAAGGCTTATGTTAGGGCTAGGAGGAGGAAAAGTCATGTCACAAATCTGGGTTATTTCCGAAACACAAACTGCACTGCTTGAGTTGGTAGCTCATGCCAAAGGAGTGGCTCAAGGAGACAGTATTGTAGCCTGGGCTTTCTCAACCGAAGCTGCGCAAGCCGTTTCTAAACAAGGTGCGGACCAGGTTATTGAACTTACAGGGGCAAAACGTCCTGAGGATTATGTTCCGACGATGATTGACCGGGCTGGGGCCGAAACGCCAGTGGCTATCCTTTGGGGAAGCACGAAGCGTTCGAAAGAAATGGCGGCACGGTTAGCAGCTGCTTTAGATGTACCATTAATTAATGAAGCTTTTAATTTACAACGCAACGGTCAGTCCTTTGAAGCGGAACGTTACATTTACGGGGGACTCTGTGTTGCCCATGAAGTTATAGATTCCGCTCCTTTTATGGCTGTTATGGTTGCGAAGACAGCTGAAGCTCTTGCTGAAGGGGCTGCTTGTTCAATTGAAACCTTAGCGGCTTCAGAATCTAAGGTTCAATTGATTGAGCTTAGACCTAATCAATCCACTTCCAACCTTGGGGATGCGAACGTTGTTGTTTGTATCGGTCGCGGCGTTGCCAATCAAGAAGATATTGAACTAGCCCGCCGCTTAACAAGCAAACTGGGAGGAGAGTTAGGCTGTACTCGTCCAGTAGCCGAAGATCTGCATTGGATGGCAGAAGAGAATTATATCGGAATCTCTGGGCAAGTGGTTAAACCTACCGTGTATATCGGCATCGGGGTATCCGGTCAGATTCAACATGTGTCCGGTATCCGCGATTCAAAAACGATTATTGCTATTGAAAAGAATGAAAATGCTCCGATCATTGAGTCATCTGATTATGCTCTTGTTGGCGACTTGTATCAGATACTTCCTGCCCTGCTCAATGCTCTTGGAGCGTAATTAAGGAGGCTATTATGTCAGAAGAATGCTTTGATGCCATTGTGGTTGGCGCAGGCCCTGCGGGCAGTGTAGCCGCCTACTGTATGGCAAAGGCTGGTTTAGAGGTTTTACTGATTGAGCGCGGAAGTACGCCGGGAGAGAAAAATATGACCGGAGGACGGCTTTACGGCCATTCCCTGCATAAAATTATCCCCAACTTCTGGGAAGAAGCACCCATTGAGCGCCAAGTGGTTCGTGAAACCGTGACTTTTATGACGGATGAAACTGCGGTTTCACTCGATGTCAAAAGTCAAAAGTGGAATGAAACACCGTCCTTTACCGTTCTTCGCTCAGAGTTTGATGCATGGCTGGCTTCCAAGGCTGAAGAAGCAGGGGCAATGTTAGCCTCTGGATGCAAAGTTGATGAGCTCATTGTAGAAGATGGCAAAGTTATTGGTGTTCGTTGTGATGAAGACGAAATGCTAGCAAAAGTTGTCATTGCCGCTGATGGAGTTAACTCATTGCTTGTTCAAAAAGCGGGTATTCGGGGAGAAATTTTACCGAAACATGTGGCAACTGGAGCGAAAGAAGTTATTGAATTACCTCGTAAAGTTATCGAGGACCGCTTCAACCTGTCAGGCGATAACGGGGCTGCTCAGCTCTATGTGGGAGAGTGCACCCAAGGACTGCAGGGTGGGGGATTTATATACACCAATAAAAACACGGTCTCCCTTGGACTCGTCATCACCGCTGAGGAGTTCGCTCATACAGAACATCGTATTATCGACTTGATCGAGGAGTTTAAAATGCACCCGGCTATCCAGCCTTTAATTGAAGGCGGCAAAGTGGTCGAATACTCCGGCCATTTAGTTCCGGAAGGCGGGCTTGACATGATGCCTCCTTTGGTCCATGACGGGCTTCTCATCGTGGGTGATGCTGCGGGTTTAGTCTTAAATATTGGCTATATGGTCCGTGGTATGGATTTGGCGATTGCTTCCGGTGAAGCTGCAGCTAACGCTGTGATTACAGCTAAAGAGAAAGAAGACTATAGCAAACAAGGCTTAGCTTCTTATCAAAAAGATTTAGAAAATAGTTTTGTTCTTCAGGATCTTAAGACCTACTCGAAGTTCCCAACATTCATGGAAAATAAACGAATTTTTGGACATTATCCTTCGTTTGTTGAAGAAATGATGGTTAATCTGTTTAAAGTTGGACAAACTCCAGCTAAGCCGATTGTGAAATCAACATTAAGCAACATTAAAAAATACGGCGGTTTAGTACAACTTGCTAAGGATGCCTGGAAGGGGGTTTCAGCTCTGTGAAAAAGCTAAGTATTGAAGAACGTCTTGGGACGAATAAGTTTATTGTCGATGAGGATGTCCCGCATATTGTTCTCGATAAAAGTATTTGTTCAAACTGTAAATCAAAACCTTGTGTTAAGGCTTGTCCAGCAGGTCTGTATCAAGTCCAAGGGGACAGCGTCAGTTTTGACTATGCAGGTTGTCTAGAGTGTGGGACTTGCCGGGTCATCTGTGTATCAAAAGGTCTTACATGGGTTTATCCCAGAGGAACCTTTGGGGTGGAGTTTCGGTACGGTTAAAGAAATATTTTGGGCAAAAACAAATTACCGAGTATAAAAATAAAGGAGTGTAAGATAATATGAAAGAACTCGCCTATGCAGATATGAATGTGGGAGACAGTGCCTCCTTATCAAAAACGGTAACAGAATCAGATATTCTCAGTTTTGCCGGACTAACTATGGATTTCAACCCTGTCCATGTCAATGCAGAATACGCCAAAGAATCCATTTTTAAAGAGCGCATTGCTCATGGCATGCTCTCTGCCGGCTTTATTTCGGCTGTTTTAGGTACCACACTACCTGGGCCGAACGCCATTTATCTTGGACAAGAACTCAAATTTACTGCTCCTGTAAAAATTGGGGATACTGTTACAGCTACTGCAACAATCATAGAGAAAAAGGACGAGAAACGCATTTTAAAATTAAAAACCGTTGTAACAAATCAACGGGGTGAAGTTGTCGTAGACGGAAATGCTGTAATTAAAAAAATTGGGTTATAAAAAATAAGGGTGGCCTTGCGCCTCCCTTATCTTTCAATAATTTAGTTAAAGGGGTGTACTTAAATGGCTGTTGAGTGTGTAGTTGAAAATGGGATTGCAAAAATTATAATTGATCGTCCAAAGGCATTGAATGCCCTCAATTCTGAGGTTTTGCAGGAACTGAAAAAAGCAATTGCCGAAATACAAACCCGTACGGATATCCGTGTCCTGCTTATCCAAGGGGGTGGAGAAAAGAGCTTTGTTGCTGGCGCTGACATTGCTCAGATGTCCGATCTAAATCCGCTAGAAGGTAGCGAATTTGGCCGTTTGGGACAAGAAGTCTTTAGCTCACTTTCTGAACTTCCTTTTCCTACAATCGCTGTAATTCAAGGCTTTGCCCTTGGTGGAGGATGTGAGATAGCTCTTGCTTGCGATATTCGGATCGCCAGTGAAAAAGCTAAGTTCGGTCAACCGGAAGTAGGCTTAGGTATCATTCCTGGTTTTGGAGGAACTCAACGATTAGCTCGCCTCGTTGGACCGGGTCAAGCGAAGAAACTTATTTACAGCGCAGACATAATTTCTGCAGCCCAAGCTCTGGCAATCGGCCTGGTGGAACAGGTTGTTGCTCCAGAACAACTGAATGAAGCTGCTTTAAAATTGGCTCAAATGATTGCAGCCAAATCTCCTAACGCTGTCCGCCTTGCTAAAATTGCAATCAACCAAGGTCTCGAAGGTTCGCTTGAAGAAGGAATGAGATTAGAAGCCAGTATATTTGGACTTTGTTTTGCATCTCCAGAACAAAAAGAAGGAATGACAGCCTTTCTTGAAAAACGACCTGCTAAATTTTAGTTAGTTTAAGATTGTTGAAGGAAAGGAACCTGGACGGTTTAATTGACCGAAATCTTGTATCTCAGCGAGGGCAAAGCACTTCCAAGCCAATACCTCGTTTTGATAATAGAACGTATAACCATCCGTTGTACAACAATTATAGGCGTCCAGGGTTCTTCCATCCTTTAGCGTAAAACTTCCGACTTTTTTGGGCTGAATATTCATTCTATCGCCTCCTTTCACCCTCATTATAGGCAGATCAATCTGGAGTTACAATGAATTAATAGGGATGAGACCCAGATAATTCAAAATATAGAAGGCGCTGTTGCTAATAACAAACTGAATAGTTGAAGGCAACAGCCTTTTTGTTCCCTAAAGCTATTAATTCGTTTTGTAACAGCTGGTGCAATAAGATAAACTAGAAGGGCTTGTTGTCGCTTTTTGCAGACAACAAGCCCTTCTGACCGTTTGATATGTGAAAGAATATATTTACTCAAGAGACATGCCAACAAAATCATTTGAGTTTATTGTTCTAAAAATTGTTCGGGTATAGGCAAGCTTTTTTAATTCAGGGATGCTTTTAATAAACTCGGCAGATTCTCGGGCTAGAATTTCGATCTGTGGGTCATTTTCGGATAGCTGGGATAGTTTGGCCAGACGCACTCCATAATCTAAGGAAATTTCATATTGCTTAGGGTGAGAGGAATTTAAATCATAGAATACGGAATAAACAGAGGGGGAAGACCAAGATTATACGGTCTTCCCCCCTGGGGTTTCTGTACTTTTTGAATAGGAAATTTCGGCGGTTTTTCTTAGTATTAAAGTGCTTAAAGTCCAATTTTCTTGATGACTGCATTTCCATCTACGACCACTTCACCCCGTTGATTGGTTACAATGGTTTTTAATTTTAAAAGGCGTTTCTCGTCCTTTTTCTCTGTGATTGTTGCGGTAGCCGTAACCGTATCTCCAATTTTAACGGGAGCGGTAAATTTGAGTTCTTGACCAAGATAAATAGAGTTTGGGCCAGGCAATGTAGTCCCTAGAACAGCGGAAATAAATCCGGCAGAGAGCATTCCGTGAGCAATACGTTCTTTAAAAATAGATTCCTTAGCATATTCAGCGTTCACGTGAACAGGATTAAAATCCATGGTCAGGCCGGCATAACTTAGAATATCCGATTCCGTTACCGTTTTTGATAAGGAGGCACTGTCTCCCACATTCATATCTGCATAGGCGAGTTCTTTCATAACATCTTACACTCCTTTGATTTTTACTTGAAAAGGTCTTATTGGGTTACCCATAACGGAAGGATATGCCAAAGGTCCCCCTGGGGTAATCCCACTTAAGACCTCTTTTTAAGCAGACGACTCTGCAGGTTCCGCATTCTAAGCAGCCGGCGTAGTCAAACCGTACGGCCTTATCCTCTTGAACATATAAGCCAGCGGGGCAGGCTTTGACACAAGCTTTATCTTCACACTTAGCGCAGATATCTTTATCAAGGGTAATATGAGGCATCCCCTCATCAACGGCAAATTTATTGGTTCCCAATCGCTCCTCAATACTAAGCCGTTTTTTCATAGGGCCCTCACTCCCTTCCATAGATCTTTAGCGATATCTACCATGCCGCCCTGACGTTTGACCGTCTGGAGCATGGATTTGCGCAGAGGTTGAGCGGGTTCACCCCGAACACCAAACAGATTGATCATCATTTCCTCAACCAATTCAGGATATAAGCCGAAGATACGAGGGTTTTCCATAAATTCTGGAGCTTTTTGATAAGTTTTTAAATCTTGAAGTACAAAACTGTTTTCAAGATCCTTTTGATAAGAGGCGAGGCCAGCCTTTGTATAATCTTCTGCTTTCTTAGCCTGGATGATAGCATTAGCAGCTGCTTCACCAGAAGCAATTGCAAAATCCATTCCTCGAACCATCCAACCCGTGTTTAAGACCAAACCTGCTGCATCTCCAACGATGAGAAGACCATCATTAACGAGAGGAGGCATCATACCCAGTCCGCCTTCAGGTACAAGGTGTCCCGAATACTCAACCAGCTTTCCACCTTCAATAAGAGGCTGGACGGCTGGATGCATTCTAAAATCCTCCATCAAATCGGCCATCCGGTGCTCTGTATGGAGAAATTGTTCTGCTGTGACGACTAATCCTAAGGATAGACTGTTTTTATTCGTGTATAAGAAGCCTCCACCTTGAAGGCCCTTTGTACACTCACCAACGAATAATTGAGTGGCTCCGGTTTCATCATTTAGATTAAAACGATCTTGAATCACCGATTGGGGGAGTTCAATGATGGCTTTGGCACCAGTTGCTACATGTTTCGGCTTGAGTTCTTCGACTAGTCCTGCTTTGCGAACCATTAAGGAATTAACCCCATCCGCGGCAATGACGACGTTAGCATACATCTCATCTTCGTCGCTGAGAACACCGACACATTTTCCGTTCTCCATCAAGAGCTTGTCTACACGAACACCAGTCGCTACCATTGCACCGGCTTCCTCAGCCTTGCCTGCCAACCAAGCATCAAACTGGGCTCTAAGAATCGTGAAGGAGGGATAGTCATTGAACTTTTCGCTTTTTACATCTAATGAAATTGCACTTTTTCCCGTCATAAACGTGACAATTTCGCGGTTGACCCGCCGTTCAACTGGGGCTTCTTCCCAAAAGTTAGGGATTACTTTATGAAGGGCATGCCCATATAGCCTTCCTCCAGTCATGTTCTTAGCGCCCGAAGTTGAACCCCGTTCGATGAGCAAAACTTCTAATCCTGCTTTTGCCAGACAGTAAGCAGCCGTGCTTCCTGCTGGGCCTGCACCAACGATGATGGCATCAAAACGTTCTTCAGACATATTATCCTCCTTTAGGCACTTAGCGCTTTTAGTAAGGCAGGTAATATTTCGTATAAATCACCGAGTAAAATGTAGTCAGCTGCTTCAAGGATAGGTGCATTTTCGTTTTTTTCGATGGCAATAACCACCTTGGAATCTCGAATTCCTGAAACGTGTTGAATCTGACCAGAAACACCAATGCCAAAGTATAGACTCGGTTTAACGGTTTGCCCGGAAATACCGATATAATACTCCTCGGGCATCCAATCCAGATCTTCTGCAACAGGACGAGTACAGCCGACTTCACCCTTCAAGGCTTTCGCCAGTCTTCTGGCCAGTTCAATATCTTCTTTTTTGCTAATGCCTCTGCCGACGCAGACAACAACCCCTGCTTCACCTAAGTTTGAGCTGGCCTGGCTCTGACGGAGTTCCTTCACTTGATAAACTTCATTGGCCCCAGCTAAAACTGCAATATTTGCTTTGAATCCCTCGGGCAATGCTTCAATGGTTTTAGCGGAAACAGTAGCCATAAAGGGTTGACTCGATGAGGCTTCCGTAGATACGCACAGTCCACCGTAAATATAGCGTTCACCTATAAATTCCTCAGTGCGTTCAAGATTGAAGCATTCTGAGATCAAACCTGTATTCAGGGCAGCGGATACTCTTGCCGCCATTTCTTTGGCACGTTTGCTTGTACCCCATAAAATTGCTGCTGGTTTAGCTGAATTGGCTAGCTCGATAATCTTGTCGACCCATGCTTCTGGACGACCTTCACCTTGGAGGTGGATCACTTTATCCGCTCCGTGAGAAGCAACCGTCTCAGCCTCTTCAGGAGAAAAAGCAAAGGCGACAATCTGCTCATCTTTTACTAGAACCTTGGCATGGGCAACGAGTTCCAACAAGGTTGCTGTCTTTTCCGAAATGGCCCAAATCTCTGACATTTTGTTACCTCCCTTAAATGACGCCTTCTTTTTTGAGAATTTCTAAAGCTTGAGTTGCAACGCTCTCGGGATCACCTTCAACACGAACCCGTTTTCTCTCTACGACAGCTCCCAAGATACTCTTTCTGACGACCTTGGGTTGAACATCTGGGGCTTGAATACCGAGTTGTTGAAAATTCGCTTCTTTTACCGGCTTTTTGGCTGCGGCTAAGATTTGTTTCAGGCTGGGAATTCTTGGCTGATTCACATCCGGTAAAACGGTAACGAGAGCAGGGAGGTTTACTTCAACAACTTCAATTCCTTCATCCAACTTACGCTCGGCTACGAGGACATTGCCATTAACTTCAACCTTATTTACAAAAGTAATCACAGGAATTCCTAACAATTGGGCCAAACGAATTCCGACTTGCTGCGAATATCCGTCGCTTGATCCTTCACCGCATACGATCAGGTCATATGGATTGATTTGATTGACAGCAGCTGCCAGTACTTTAGCAGTTACATATGTATCAGCTTGAGCCATAGCAGGATCGTTAACAAACATAACCTCTGCAGGTCCTCTCGATAAAACATCCTTTAGGGAAGTTTTGGCATCTGGAGTTCCAGCAGTTAAAGCGATAACCTCGCCGCCTGCTGCTTCGACAAGCTGAACCCCGCATTCAATCGCATTCCGGTCATATTCACTGATTTTACTTTTGGCCCTCTCAGAGATTAAAGCACGAGATTTTGGATCTATCTTTAGGTCAGCTTCATCGAGAACCCATTTATAACAGGCAATTACTTTCATTCGTTAGTTTCCCCTTTCACGGGGGGTGCAGGCTCATGGTGACCTGTACCCCATCAGCTTATGACTTTTTTCTGAGATTTTGAAAACATACTTAAATTTCAACTTAATCCTAAGAGCTAACGGAGAACACTTCCAGCAATGACCATGCGTTGCACCTCCGAGGTTCCTTCATAGATTTCCGTAATTTTAGCATCCCTAAATGCTCTTTCCACAGGATAATTTTCCGTATACCCATAACCACCGTGAATTTGTATCGCCTTAGTTGCCACTCTACCGGAGGTTTCCGCTGCAAAGAGCTTAGCCATAGCAGCTTCCTTGCTGTATGGTAGCCCCTGATCCTTGTTCCAGGCTGCTCGATAAACAAGTAACCGAGAAGCATCGATCTCCACAGACATATCGGCAATCATCCACTGAATGGCTTGCTGGGCAGAAATGGGCTTGTCAAATTGTACTCGTTCTTTAGAGTATTTTACTGCCGCCTCAAATGCCCCCTGGGCAATCCCCAATGCTTGAGCGGCAACCCCGATTCTTCCGCCGTCTAACGTTTGCATAGCGATCTTAAATCCCTCACCCGCTTTACCTAAGAGATTTTCTTTGGGAATTCGACAATTACTGAAGTACAGGGGGGTGGTGCTGGATGCCTTGATACCCAGTTTATGCTCCTTCTCACCTACGGAAAAACCGGGACTGTCTTTGTCAACAATAAAAGCGCTGATTCCTTTTGTGCCCTTGGTTGGGTCGGTCATAGCTGTTACGATATATACATCCGCATAACCGCCATTCGTAATAAAGATTTTTGACCCGTTCAGTATCCACTCATCACCTTCAAGGACTGCAGTAGTTTTACCAGCAGCAGCGTCTGTACCTGCACCAGGTTCGGTTAGGGCAAATGCCGCTAACATTTCACCGGTGACTAGCTTTCGTAGATATTTTTCTTTCTGTTCAGGAGTACCGAATTTGTAGATTGGCCAAGTACCCAGAGAAGTATGGGCTGAGACAATAACCCCGACACTAGCATCGACACGAGATAATTCTTCGACCACAATGGCATAACTGATATTATCAGCCCCTGCTCCACCATACTCTTCGGGAAAAGGAACCCCCAACAAATTCAATTCCGCCATTTTTGGTATTAGATCCTCGGGGAAACGATGAAGTCTGTCATTTTCTGCAGCGACGGGCGCAACTTCCTTTTCGGCAAACTCTTTAACCATAGCTTGAATTAATCGTTGCTCTTCAGTAAGTTCGAATTTCATAAATAATCCTCCTACTATAATTAGATATTCAGATAGGATAGGAATCTAAGATTGGTTCTAAACAAAGTGGAAGATTGAACTTAAACCAATCAAAACAAATACAGTTGCAGATTTAATCAGGGTAATGGCGAAGATATCTTTATAGGACTGTTTATGGGTCAGACCGCTAATTGCAAGTAAGGTAATAACCGCGCCGTTGTGAGGCAGGGTATCCATTCCTCCTGAGGCCATAGAAGCAACTCTATGGAGCAACTGTGGGTTCAAGCCAATTTGATTAGCCCAGGCTAAGTAATCTTTTCCGAACGTTTCTAAGGCAATACTCATACCACCTGAGGCAGATCCAGTAACACCCGCTAATACGTTGACCGTAACAGCTTCTGACAACAGCGGGCTGCCACCGCCTTTGATGTTCATCATGGCTTGAGCAATCGTGTGAAAACCCGGTAAGGTCTTGATCACATTACCAAAGCCTACTTCAGAGGCAGTATTCATAACGGCTAGCAATGAACCGATAGCTCCGGCATTAATCGCTTTGGCAACATTTCCTTTTATCCGTCCCGGATTGATTAACAGAGCAATGATTACACCGGTTAACAGAGCGATCATTAAAGCCCAGTTATTCATCGTCCCGACGATTCCAGTCTTGTCCATCTTATAAGGAGCCTGAACGGCCCAAGGGGAAATGTCCCAATAGGGGAAGACAAACTTTTGCAGAATCAAAGTGACGGCCAATACAGTGATCAAGGGAACAACAGATAAAAGGGGGCTGGGCAAATTTGAATCTTCAACGATCTCCGGCTCTTGAAGAGTGTGGTTACCATACCCTTCTCCATTAGCTTGTGCCTGGCGCTTCCGCCATTCCAGGTATAACAGCCCGACGGCTAAGACGATAATGGCTCCAAGAGTACCGAATACCGGAGCGGCATAGAGATCTGTATTAAAATATTTCATCGGAATTGTATTTTGAATTTGGGGAGTACCGGGTAAGGCATCCATGGTAAAGGTAAAGGCTCCTAACGCTATCGTTCCCGGTAAAAGACGTTTGGGAATGTTCGCTTCCTTAAATAAAGATGCTCCAAAGGGATAGACCGCAAAGGCTACGACAAACAGGCTTACCCCACCGTAGGTTAGAACAGCACAGGATAAAACAACGGCCAACATCGCTTGTTTAGCACCCAATCTTTTCACGATGGTCTTAGCAATGGATTTGGCTGCTCCCGATTCTTCCATCGCTTTACCAAATACTGCCCCTAAAAGAAAGAAGGGGAAATATATTTTGACGTAGTTTGCTAAATTGGGCAAAAATATTTCGGTGTACGTCGGCAGCAGGGCCATTCCTGAGAAAACGGCTGCCAATAAGGCAAATACAGGGGCGAAGAATATTACGGAGTAACCTTTGTAAGCGAGAAACATGAGGAGAGCCAAACTAATCAGAATTCCAAGTACGCCAAACATAGAAAACCTCCTCCAGCTAATTATTTTGCGGCGAGCAGCTGATGCATGTTCATGACTTCAGGACTGAAGATTCTTAAATCCATAACGCGTAAACTTTGAGATACCCGGGGCTTAAAATCCATCTGGGCTAAAACATCTTTTTCCAGATTGATTCCGGGGGCAATTTCGGTGAGTGTGATGCCTTGAGGTGTTAGTTCAAAAACTGCACGTTCTGTGATATATAAGACGGGTTGCCGGGTGCTTTGGGCATATTCCCCTGAGAAGGTAATTTGCTCGACTTCTTTGACCAGTTTCTTAACCTTACCTTCCTGTTCAATTTTAAGCATTCCGCCACTGATCGATGTTTTCAGACCACCGGCGGTAAAAGTACCACAGAAAACGACCTTTTTTGCGTTTTGGGTGATGTTAATAAACCCGCCGCATCCGGCGATTTTTGGGCCGAATTTACTAACGTTGATATTTCCTCGTTCATCCATTTGGGCTAATCCTAAAAAGGCTAGATCCAATCCTCCACCATCGTAAAAGTCAAATTGGTAAGGCTGATCCAGGAGGGCTTCTACATTAGTAGATGCTCCAAAGTTTATTCCCCCTGCAGGTATTCCCCCTACGCCTCCAGCCTCAACAGTTAGGGTCATCTGATCGGCAAAATCTTCTTCATTCGCAACAACGGCCACACCTTCCGGCATTCCAATGCCCAGATTCACCACGGCGTTAGGAATGAGTTCCAGAGCAGCGCGTCGGGCTATTATTTTTCGTTCGTCTAAAGGCAGCGGTTTTAAACTCGCCAGCGGAACTCTAACTTCTCCGCTGAAAGCAGGGTTATAGGGTTCGACAAAGGTTTGCCACTGGACCTCAGGGGATACAACGACAATTGCATCAACCAATATCCCGGGGACCTTAACCAATTTAGGATCTATACTTCCCGAAGAGACCACGCGCTCAACTTGGGCAATAACAATTCCACCAGAGTTCTTTGCAGCTTGAGCCATGGAAAGTGTTTCAACCATGACCGCTTCCTTCTCCATACTTAGGTTCCCTTTTTCGTCAGCTGAGGTTGCTCTGATAATGGCTACATCAATGGCTAAACCTTTGTAGAATAGCATTTCTTCTCCGGCAACGTTGATGACTTCTACTAAGTCTTCCTGAGTTTTGGAATTGAGTTTACCCCCCTGAACTCGAGGATCGACAAACGTCTTGAGACCTACCTTGCTGATGGTACCCGGCTTGCCGGCAGCTATATCTCTGACCAGTTGTGCCAACGTACCCTGGGGAAAGTTATAGGCTTCAATTTTATTTTCAACAGCGAGTTTTACAAGCTTGGGGGCGAGATTCCAGTGACCGCCGATAACCCTGCGCACGAGACCTTCATGACCAAAGTGGCCTGTTCCTTTACTCTGTCCGTCACCAATACCCGCACTATAAATTAAGGTCAAATTCTGGGGGTGACCCTCATTTAAAAAATTCTCTTCCAGTTTCGACGTAAGTACTTCGGCGTGTGCTGCACCCGCGAATCCCGTAACCCCAACAGATACTCCATCACGAATCATTTTTATGGCCTCTGATGCTGTTACAAATTTGGTCAAAGATATTCCCCCTTATCAATAAATTGGCGTTTTTACTACCGAGTTTATAATTCCCAATGAAGGATAAATAATTCTTAAAAAGATTGTTTATCATGGCGATAAATTAGAGCTTTTTTGGAGAAAATAGATTGTAATTTAATCGCTAAGGAGTGATTTTCTTGGATACATCGAATTATGACGCTCAAATCATGGATGAAGAAAAATCGGAAAATCAAGACCCTCAAAACACTGTAAACCAGGTCGTTAACGCAGCTCCAGAATATACGAAGAATTATGGGCGAACTGTCGGAAATCACCATGACAACCCAGAGAGTAATCTTCAAAGCAATGCTTACATTGATCACGTTTCTGAACCAGTAAATAACACCTATATATAAGAAGAATGTAAAGAAGAAAAAAAGAAACTCCTATATCCAAATCATGGACATAGGAGTTTCTAGTTATAAATTGAGGGGAATTGATCTTGAGATGAATAAATAGCGTTGTATTTTTAAAAGTTGCTGGTATTATAAGAATAGGTCTTAAGGGTTTGTTTTATCAGAGCCTTGTTATTGGCTCTATTTATTTTGCATTTTTTCGTAGAAAGCGATTGAGTTAATGAAACAACATATCGAAGAAATAGATGTTCTAAGGGTTATCGGTTTTATATTTGTGGTATCTCAACATGTTTTTGGCGGGTTCGCTTGGCGGGAAGGAGCAAGCTTTGCAGATTCGCTTGTCTTAAGTTTCCTTTATGTATTAGCTAAGCCCGCGGTGCCGATTTTTGTAACGATTGGCGCAATGATGATGATTTATACTCATACTGAACCCAGCAATTGGGCGAGATTCTATAAGAAACGACTCATATATACCGTTATCCCTTATGTGATTTGGACAATCTTAAATATTTGGGATGCCAAGCATTATGGAACGGCTTCTTATAGCCATTTACTTGGACAGCTTGCAGCGGGAACCGGACGATATCACTTATGGTACATGTCGATGATGATTAGGATCTATCTTTATTTCCCATTTATTTTAATCCTAACGAAAGCACTCTCACGGCGAGGTCTGGTTTTTAAAGCAAATTTCCTTCTCTTTTTTGGCTTATTTTACGTGTTTCTTTTGGAACATAATAACGTTACGAACTGGGTTGGTCAGTTGCTTTTTGCCTATCCCACGGAAAACGAACAGCGATTTCTTGATCGTACACCCCTTCTGTGGTCGATATATATTGTTCTTGGAGTCTACATGATTTCTGGATATTCGCAATTAAAGACGTGGCTCAAGCATTATCGTAAGCTGATATTTACAGCTTATGTCCCTTTATTGTTGTATAACTACTATGTTGAAGTCTGTAATAAGATTCCGGGAAAAGCTGTTGATACAGGGTATTTCTACGAACTTTCCTTTGTTTTATTTATGGTCTTTTCAATCTTTGTTTTCTATGATCTTGCATGTCATATTTCGAGTTGGAAATCAAAATTATATGTTACGCTAAGGGAAATCTCGAACTACTCTTATGCAGCTTATCTTGCCCATGTTATTGTTCTACAGGCGGTATATAAATACTATACACATTACTTTCCGGTCAATAGTTATTTAGAAGTGGGAATAATTGTCTTCCTTTTAACGATTTTGTTAACGATTACGTCAATGAGACTTCTCAGTCTTCTGCCCTTTTCAGAGTATCTTTTAGGAACAAAAAAGAAATATCAAATGAAATGGATTCGCAAAAAGCAACATTTTTTTCCGGTGTAACCCTAATTCAATAGTGTATTTAAAAGCTCCCTGTTTTTCTTTTCATTAAAACAGGGAGCTTTTTTGCCTATATCGGGGAATTGCATTGATAATATCAATGTAGACATTAAAATATTTAATATTTATATTGACATTATTAACAAATGTAATTATGATCTTAATTAAAGAGACGTTTTAAGCTAATTTGATATCGAGGTGAAAGGACCATGGATTATAAAATGCCGCATCGCTGTCCTGTATGTGATCATGAAATGCGGATTACAAAACTATCCTGTACACATTGCCCAACGAAAATTGAAGGAGAATTTAGTACCTGTAAATTTTGCCAGCTTCCCGTGGAACAGTTAATTTTCGTTGAGGCATTTATCAAATGTCGAGGTAATATTAAAGAAGTGGAAAAAGAGTTGGGTATTTCTTATCCCACAGTACGCAGCCGTTTAGACAGTGTTATTGAATCGTTGGGGTATCGAGTCGAAGAGAATATTGAACGTCAAGACACACAAGAGGAAACTCAGCGCCGGCAAGAGATTCTTGAAGCACTTGAGCGGGGCGAGATTACAGTACAGGAAGCAACACGACAAATACGAAAATTGGGCAAGTAAAGAAAGGAGCAAGGATAATGGGTGACGAGAAAATGAAGATTCTAGAAATGATTCAGGAAGGAAGAATAACTGCAGCAGAAGGAATGGATCTGTTAAAGGCTATTGAGGACGGGGATGGGGATAAAGAACTTTCACAACAGGTTAATTCGTCTATGGATCGTTTCTTACATGTTCGTGTTGTCGGAGAAAAGACGTTAAAGGTTAATGTCAATGTGCCGTTTAGCTTGCTGCGCTCTGCTTCCAAACTTATCGTCTATGCGCTAAGTTTCGTTCCCGAAGATAAACGTTCTGAATTCGAACGTAAGGGTATTGATTTACAAGCCTTAGATGTTGAAGGACTTATTCGTTTAGTCGAAGAAAGCGTGGATGGGAAGATCGTTGACGTCGAGACTGCAGATCCGCAAGAGGGAAGAATTAAGGTGGAAGTGTATGTGGAGTAACTCTGCACATTTTCTGACCGTTCGGGTAAAAGTACAAAGCCGCTGGGGTTTTACCTTCCCGGTATCTTTACGAGTTCTTAATGAATGGTTTGAAGCATTAAGCGATATAGCACGGGTTGGAGAAACGGTAATGAAATTTGTTCCCCTTCCTCAGGAAGGCGGGGCTAGAAGAAAGTTGAGCTGGTTTAAAACGCTTCTTCCAAGCAGAATGATTTCCTATACTCATATCCTTATAAAGGATATAAGCAACCATAAGGGATTTGATCTAGTCGATGTGGAAACCGGGGATGTTCAGGTTAAAGTAAGCTTAAGATAGTGAGGGGATAACATGAAAAAGTTGGTTTGTCGCGTTTTCATTAACACACTCGCTTTCTTGCTTGCGGCACAATTTTTGCCCATTGCGGCAGCAACGCCCATTCACTTCTTGGGCGCTGGTATAATTCTTGGACTTGTTAATCTGTTGTTTCGCCCAATTCTTATTCTTTTAGCTATCCCGCTCAACCTCTTAACCCTAGGCGTTTTCACTCTCATCATTAATACATGGATGATCCAGCTAACCAGCGGGCTTCTTCCCGGGTTTTACGTTCAAGGTTTTGGGGCTGCTTTGCTTACGTCCATCATTGTTTCCTTAGGGAATTATTTAGGGGATAAAGGGGTAAAAAGCCATTAAAAGTGTATTGATTTTTTTAATTCTTAATGTTATTGTATTAGTACACCAATGATGGGGAAGTAAAACCGGAGAACGACCTTAAAGAGAGCCGAGATGGGTGGAAACTCGGTAGGAACGGATCGGACAAGTGGACCCCTGAGGGCAAAGCGAAAAGGCTTAATGGCTTGAGTAGCTATTGACGCAAAGCCAGCGTTATAGGGCTAAGGGTGTGATGGCACTCTGCAAGTGAATGCATTTAGATGCATTAATTAAGGTGGTACCGCAGGTATAATTACGCCTGTCCTTTTATCTAAGGACAGGCGTTTTTTATTGGGGTACGAGCTTGGTTTCTATTCATAACCGCGGATGAATAGAATTGCAGAGAAGAACCCGAACAAATATATTTTGTAAAGGGAGGATTCTTCAATGAAAAAGAAATTGTCCAAGATTATGGCGGTCATGGTATCTCTGTTCTTAATGTTGTCTTTGACAGCCTGTTCCTCAAGTACCACCCAGACAACGTCAAAGGCTCAAACCCTGAAAAAAGTGGGTATTTTACAGGTGGTTGAACATCCCTCGCTGAATGAAATCAGGGAAGCGATAGTTAAAGAGTTAGGTGATAAAGGATTTAAAGATGGTGAAAACATTACGATTGATTATCAGAATGCTCAGGGTGATCAATCCAACCTAAAAACGATGGCGCAGAAGTTTGTTAATGGTAAGTACGATTTGATTATCGCGATAGCAACACCTTCAGCTCAAGCGGTGGTTAGTGAAACAAAGGAGATCCCGATTGTATTCTCAGCCGTTCTTGATCCGATTGGCGCAGGGGTTATCCAGAATTTCGAAAAACCAGGCGGCAATGTAACCGGTACGTCTAATGCCGTATCTGCAGAAAAAGTTATGGAACTTGCCAGTCAAATTACTCCAGGCATCAAAAAAATCGGGACGGTTTATAATCCAGGCGAATCTAATGCAGCATGGGTTATCAATAGTCTGAAGGAATATACAGCGAAGAATAATATAAACCTTGTTGAAGCAACCGTTACCAATTCTTCTGAAGTTCAACAAGCGGCCAATTCACTCGTGGGAAAAGTGGATGCGATTTTTATCCCCAATGATAATACAGTAGCTACTGCTATGCCGGTTGTATCTCAAATAGCTATTAAAGCAAAACTGCCGGTTTATGTTACAGCAGATTCCTTGGTCCGAGACGGAGGCTTAGCCACAAATGGCATAAACTATACAACATTGGGTCAAGAAACAGCTGACATGGCCGTTGAAGTTTTAAACGGTAAAAAGCCGGGTGATATTTCGGCAAAGACGATGAGTAAGATGAATGTCTACTTGAATAAAGATACCGCTAACGCGTTAGGGATCACTTTCCCTGAAGAGTTATTAAAGCAAGCTGTTCAAGTTGTTGAAAAGAAATAATATAAACGGATACCATTATAAAAGATGGCTAAATGCGAGAATGAAAATCGCACAAGCCATCTTTCCTTATGTACCCAGGTCTAATAAGGGGTACTTGATTTACTATAAAAAAGTTCTTTTTTATAAATGTATTATTGAACGCCAATCATTACTGAGCTGGCTTTGACAATAGCAACTGCATCGTCTCCAACTTTTAGGCCCAAAGAATCTGCTGATGTTGAAGTTATACTTGCAACAACAGACTGTCCGTTTATGTCTAAAACTACTTCAGTTGAAACAGGACCTTTTTTGATGTCTTTAATTTTACCTTTTAACTGATTTCTGGCTGATAATTGCATTAATTAATGCCTCCTATTTAATTATTCTAAAATAGTATGTACACAGTGGAGACAAATTATACAATAGTTGCACATTTTTCTGATATTGTGAAGCAATAACCGTCTTCGCATTATCCTCGTCGGTTTTCAAGTAATAGTTTCTTGTTAGGGGAGGAGATTCTTCGCTTGGCTCAGAATGACACGTCGGCTTTTCCCCGAATGATCACTTTATACGTTTTTTAAAAATTGATTTGTTCTCCCCATTTTATAGGCAAGTTTAATCATCTCTTGTTCTTCTTCGGTTATTTTTCGGGCATATATTTTTTCGAATTGCTGAAGAAGTTTATCGATGTCTATCACTCTTTTTCGTTGTTTTGGTCTAATTGCCCTATGGGATGGGTCATAGGGTTTTGGTTGAATCGAAGAATTATATACTTTTTTAAATATTTCAGCTGTATAAAAAGCATCATGAAGTGCATTGTGAAATGCATATGTTATTGGGATATGGAGTAACTCAACAGCATGTTGAAGACGTAATAAGTTTTTTTGAGAAAGATTGAAATGTGTGGAAACATAGGGTTGTAGGTTGATAACCCTTTTCGGTAAAAACCTGTGGCTTAATTGATGGTCATCGATATTTCTGAATAGTTCTGTTATATCAGACATGCCCCAAGTACAAAATATAGAATCGCTTTCGTTGATAAACGTTGTATACGCCTTATAAATCTTAGGAAAGGGTTCTTCTGTTAGAAGCTGCTGTGTGGTAATACCGGTCAATTCTGTGACAAATGGATTAATTCTTGTATAGAAGGTTGGCTTTACGTAACGGTTAAAAGTGCCTACGGTGTTAAATTCCAAATCTAATTTGATGGCACCCATTTGGATAATTTCGAAGGGATAGGGAGATCGTTTTCTATCAAAATTCTGTAAAGAAGAAACGTCTTGATTAAATTCTAAATCAAATATAATGAAAGGCATATTAGAACTCCTTAAACTACCTGATTTCTATTATTTTTGGCCGGATATAAGGATGCTATCCGCACCCGATTAAAAGGTCTTCCGGAACAACGGCTCTCTCGAACCGTAATATTCACCCCGCATCCTGAAGCTTGGACTCGGTGTTCATATTGCCAAGTCAGCGGAAGGCATGGAGTGTCAATAGATGAGTTGGTTGAATTCGGTAAGACCCTTACTATTTGTAGAGACTTTTTTATATAAGACTGATTTCCCCTTATTTTGCAAGTGCGATGTGAGATGATTAAGTTATCTTGAGATATATTAGAAAGGGGTAGACAATGATAAAAATGGAGTGCTTAGTAAATGAGTGTAAAACGGAGCTACAAAGAGTTCAGCTATTTCGCTTGAAACATAATTTTTTTGTGGTCGGATAGACACCTTAATCACGCGTCAGTAGGCTAAATGCCTGAAAATGGTGTTTATGCTTCGGGGTGATTTATCATAGTGCCTTTATAGGGCTCAGAAATTATTCCAACAAGGCGAATGTCATATAAATGTAAAATAGACGAAATAGGTGCGCAAATCCCTCTGAATTTTGAGAATTTGCGAAAAGAATTTACGGAAATTCGGTAGTTGAACAAAACCGCTAACGCGGTGGCTCTTAAGAAGGGGCCTTTTTTAGTTTTTAGAACTTATTGGGATACATTCATCTCTTACAGGTAAAAATATCCAAAAACCTGTAGAGGAGAATTAATTATGAGTGAATTAAGACGTAAGATGAAGGCAGATATGGAACTCAAGGGATATAGTCCAAGGACTCTTAGTTCCTACATTAAGAGGGTCGCAGGATTTGCCAATTACTTTGGGAAATCTCCGAATGACTTGGGCGAAGATGAGATAAAAGAATATCTTCATCATCTGATAACTCTCCCAAGAAGTGATTCCTATATCAACGGTGCTTATAGTGCCTTGAAGTTTTTGTATCAGGTAACATTGCAGAGAGAATGGAGCAGTCTTAGGATTCCAAGAACAAAGATGCGTAAGAGACTTCCGGAGGTACTCGCTACTTCTGAAATAAAAGAACTTTTAAAAGCCACATCGAACCTAAAGCATCGTACACTGTTAATGACAATTTATGCGGCTGGACTAAGAGTAAGTGAAGCTGCAAATCTCAAAGTGAATGATATAGATAGTAGACGTATGGTTATTAGAGTAAGACAAGGGAAAGGTAATAAAGATCGCTATACCCTCTTGTCTGAAGTAAATCTATCCTTACTTCGGACCTATTGGAAAGCATATCAACCCCAAATATGGCTATTTCCTGGAGTTACATCAGATAAACCCATTACAACACGAACGATTCAAAAAGTATTTCAAACGAGCAAAGAAAAAGCCAAGATCACGAAGAATGTTTCCGTACATTCCTTAAGGCATAGTTTTGCCACCCATCTATTAGAGTCTGGGACAGACATCTACCATATCCAAAGACTGATGGGACATAGTTCAACAAAAACAACCTCCATATATATTCACCTTAAACAAGAGAATATGCTCAAGATAAAAAGTCCAATTGATATTTGGAATTTCCAATGACCGAAGTGGCCGATATATTTAGAGAGTTCGGACCCAAGTATCGAAAAGCCCATAAACTGACCCAGCATACACATAAGGTTATGAATGCAATTGAACGTTGTCGAACATCCGCTATGGGTGGTCATGTTGAAGAGTGCGATACGTGTGGACACATTAAAATCTCATATAATTCATGCCGTAATAGACATTGCCCAAAATGTCAGGGGTTAGCACGTGAAAAATGGCTATTAGCCAGAGAAAGAGACTTGCTCCCCGTTGGCTACTTTCATATCGTCTTTACCGTTCCTAACGATTTAAATGCTTTTGCCTTAAGAAACCAGAAGGAGATTTATACGCTTCTTTTTAAAGCATCATCAGAAACACTCATGGAATTAGGAAAGGACTCCAAATATTTAGGGGCAGAAATCGGTCATATTTCAATACTACACACCTGGGGTCAAAACCTGATGGATCACCCTCATGTGCATTGTATTGTACCGGCAGGCGGGCTGTCCTTAGACGGAGAAAGATGGATTCATTCACGAAAGAATTTCTTCATTCCGATTAAAGTAATTTCGCGGGTTTACCGTGGAAAATTCATGGCGTATTTTAAAGAAGCTTGCCAAAAAGGGAAGATTAAATTTGAGGGTGAACTTCAAAGATTTGTGAATACAGAAGAACTTAAAGTTCTAGTAAACGCGCTATACCAGAAGGAATGGATTGTTTATTGTAAAGAACCGTTTAGTAACCCAATGAAGGTCATGGAATATCTAGGGCGCTATACTCATCGCGTCGCTATATCCAATGAGAGAATCATAGGAATTAAGAAGGGTCGAGTAAGCTTTAAGTGGAAGGACTATGCAGATCAGAATAAACATAAAACGATGGAGTTAGAGGGTGAGGAATTTATACGTCGATTTTTATTGCACGTATTACCGCTTAAATTTGTTAAGATCAGGCATTATGGAATTCTCAGTAATCGAAGTAGAAATATAAAACTAACAAGATGTCAGGATATATTTGAAATTAAAAAAGAGAAGCGAGCAGAGACAAAGCATACCTGGGAAGAGTTACTTCTGCAGATTAAGGGTATAGATGTTCGAAGTTGCCCAATCTGTCATAAGGGTAAAATGATTAAAAAGGAACTTATATTGCCTAAGGCCTATTCTCCACCAACAAAGTCTATTGCTTAAACTTGACACAACTAACCTAAAATAAGTCTGCTCTTTTTAGAAAATAGGGTGAATTGAAGGTAATTAGCTAGACAGTAGCGAAATATTCTACAGGATATTCCAGGTTGGGTAGATTTAAACAGTTTTATAACAGTCAAGAGCAAGTCTCATCTTTTTTTAAACGAGGGGTCTCCAAGATTGAAATCCCATAGAGCGCTGTGGCGGCATCGTTCAACAAGATTGTATCTGAAATTGAGAATGGGGCTAAATTATTGATCTATGCTAAAACTTGCTCAATTTCAGATACAATCCTATGACGTTCTACGACATATCGTGCAAGGCCGCGCCGTCCATGGCGCGGGTGAAAATTATGGGGTACTGCTTCGCAGTTGTAGTATTAAGCTCAAAAACTGAACATTAAGTTATAATGGACACTGACTTATTTTAAAGGTAGATAAATTTCAAAACTTAATAACAAAATGCTGTATAGCAATGAAAGGAGTATGAATTCCTTGAATGAATCCAGACAATCCCCTTCTTTGACGAAGAATCTTCAACATTTTATGCGTCAGTATCCCCTATTCTCTTTCTTTTTTATGGCATACGCTTTTTCATGGATTATACTTATTCCATATATCTTATCTCAGTGGAATATTTTACCTAATAAAAATATTTTTATGGTTTTCTTTGCTCTCAATGCATTCGTTGGGCCATACCTTTCAGCCTATATTATGGGTCGCATAACTGAGGGAAGAGACAGTTGGCTTAATATGAAAAAACGTTTTCGCAGGTTTAAAGTTAGTTGGCCTTGGTATGCTTTCATCTTATTTGGAATTCCTCTGGTGATGATGCTCGGGATTAGTATCCTTCCCGGAGCCCTGGCCAGTTTTCAGGGGTTTCCGCCTGGATTTCCTGCTAAATATATCATTTACTTTGTGATTGTTTTCTTTGGTGGCGGGCCGCTGGGTGAAGAAATTGGTTGGCGAGGATTTGCTCTGCCACGAATGCAAGCTCGATATGGCGCTCTGCGGGCGACGCTTCTCCTCGGAGTTCTGTGGACTTTTTGGCATCTGCCTCATTTTCTTACAACGGCCCAAAGGGGTGGCCCGGGTTCCAGTCTGTCCCTTCTTTATGTTAATTTGCCTATTTTCCTGCTACTGGTCATGTCCATCGCTGTAATTATGACCTGGGTTTTCAACCATACAAAGGGGAGTCTATTCATTGCTATGTTATTGCATACCAGTATAAATACGTTTAGCCTGATTCTGGCACTTTTTTCTGCTCCGATTGTAACAAGAACTGATTTACCGGTAGCGATCGGATTGGGTATTCTGGCAATCGCAATTCTCATTTTTACGGGAGGTAAACTTGGCTACCAGACAGATAAGGAACAGATTCAACCCACTATTGGAAATAATAAATTTACTTCTTAAATCTCATATCCAACTATTTGGTTTAAATCTAACTTATCAATTGTTTGAGAGAATGCGCTGCTTCATTGAACATACTTTTCTTATTTTGTAGAAGTTTTTACAGATTATGTTTAAGGAAGCGCCGTCCATGGCGCTGTCTGAGTCACGGGGCACGATACGTCGTAGAAACCAGCTAATTGCTGTCAAGGAAAAGTTTCTTTAGACTAACGTTGAGAAAAATAGGGTATAGCAAAGCTGGCCTACATAATGTAAGCTCAAAAAAACATGTAAATAAAAGGGATTTCTAAGTCTGCAGAGAATTGTTATTTAGAACCAGAAAAAGGCCGTTGTGAGGATAGAATCCCATAGATCATCCTTAGCATTTTGTTAGCCGTGGCTATTATGGCGACCTTAGCCGGTTTACCTTCGTTTAATTTACGAACATAAAAGTCTCTGAGAATTGGGTTTAAGGGGCCGCCTGTTCTATTGCTGATCCCAGCCACAGTGGCCTGGTAGAGCGCTTTTCTAAGATAGGGTGACCCTCTCTTGGATATCTTGTTATGACTCGATTTAAACTTTCCCGATTGAAAGACAGAAGGGTCAATGCCTGCAAAAGCGACCAGCTGTTTTGAGCTCGGGAATCTCTTAATATCACCAATTTCAGCGAGAATGGTGGTGGCTGTAGCCTCTCCTACGCCAGGAATTGAACGGAGAAGAGGATAATCCGGGGAAAAGTTTGCCCAATAGACCATTTGAGCCCGTATATCGGTCAGAACGTTTTGTTGGGATACGAGGAGGTTAATATACATCCTTAAAACCCGTATGTTAGACTGTTGGGCGCGGTTAGAAGGCAAACTTTCCTGGGCAGCTAATATAAGTTCATCCGTTTTAAGCTCGTACCAGCTTTTAGACTTCTTCGCAGGTTTAAGACATTCGATAATCTGGTCTCGGCTAGCCGATAAAATAGCTGTTGGTGAAGGAAAAGAAGAAAGAATGCTTAAAGCAGTAGGGCTACATAAGTGAGCAAACACCGATTCAAACTTCGGAAACAGAAGGTCTAAAACAGATTGGAACCGAAGCTGAGTTTCAGTATATAACGTATTGAAACCATCATATTGGCGGCAAAGGTTCTGTAACTCTAGGATATGCTCTTCAAGAGGTTTGGCCTCGGTAAACTGATTTAAATAGTAAACCTGGGCAATCCGATTCGTATCAATAGGGTCAGTCTTAACCTTGCGAACGGATTTCTTTTTCTCAGCGTGAGTTTGGAGAGGATTTAGAACAACAACCTTATAACCCGCATCTTGAAAGTAAGCCGAAATCGGCTTGGAGTAGTTACCCGTGGCTTCCATAACCACGTGAGGACGTTTACCGGTTTCACATTCTAGTTTAATTAGCCTCTCAGTTAATCGAGACATATCACGAGGTGAATGGGAGAAAGAAAAGGGTTTGGTCAGTGATTCCTGATAACGTTTAAATAAAGTAGCCACACTCTTAGACTTAGAAACATCAATGCTTAGAACAGGAACATCAATCATGGAAAACCTCCCTTTTTACCGGGTTCCGTCTTTAAACAACCACCCTTAGGTTCGCATTGTGATACGGGCTCAAGGCCCAACCAGCTCAATCAAGGTATTGGAGTTAAAGAAGGCTTGAACAGTTTATACGACGGGATCAAGGTCCCAACAGCGCGTACGTTCTTTACCCAGTTTTCTTCAGTATAAAGGAACACAAAAGAAAAAAGTCCATACCCAGATTGAACTGGTTATGAACCTATAATACGAACAGCAGGTTCCCGCCACTTAGAACAAGATGGATGTGGTTAGGACGCAGCGGGAACCTGCGGAACGTTATCGGACATTTCCTGCAGGACCGCCCGCCGTCCATGGCGGGGTTAAGTAGGAGAAGAAGTATAAATCGAGTTACTATTTGGAGGAATTTTGATTGATAAGGGAAATACAGAAAAAGGATTCAGTAGATTTTCTAAATATGTTGTTGCATTTAGATAAGGAAACAAAAACAATGATGTTTGAGCCGGATGAAAGACCTAAAGACGTTAAACAAATAGAAGATATGATAGAACAATATAGTCAAACTCATTCATTGCTGTTGATTGCCAGCGAAGACGATAAAGTTGCTGGTTTCCTTTCGGCTGAAAAAGGTTGTTACAACAGAATAAGGCATACGGCATATATAGTTGTAGGAATATTACCTGAATATCAAGGAAAAGGAATAGGAACAAGCTTTTTTAATATGTTAGAAGAGTGGGCAATTAAAAACAAACTGACTAGATTGGAACTAACCGTAATGACTCATAATCAGGGAGCCATCCACCTTTATGAAAAGAATGGATTTCAAATTGAAGGGTTAAGATCGAAATCTATGATTGTAGATGGTCAATATATAGATGAATATTATATGGCTCGGCTTTTGGAAAGGCATAGTTCGAAATAATTATTATAAAAAGATCAATCGGCTGAGAAAAGTGTCTAGGGGCGCGCCGTCCATGGCGCTCTGGCTTCGTGGGGCAGGAAACGTCAGATAACAGAGGATTACCGTAACTTTGCCAAGATGAATGTGGCAATGGCGCTACGGTAATCCTCGGGACGTTATATGTCATTACGCTATCGGAGTGGAATTTGGGGAGGTTTATTTTTTGGGAGCTAAGCTCATGTCCCGAAGAGCATTTATCGTAGGTGGGATTGCAACATTATCCTATCTATATTTCGATCTTCATTCTATTGCAGTAAAACGATATACCATTGCGGTTTCTAGACTACCAAGTGATTTTCGGGGGTTCACTATTCTCCATTTAACTGATTTGCATAATAAGGAATACGGAGAGGGTCAAAGGCATCTACTAGAGTTGATTAACCGACTGCACTTTGATGCAGTTGCAATTACAGGTGATTTAGTCGATAAGAGTAGCCCTAATATTGAACCAGCAATAGCATTGGTTAAAGGGTTACAATCTAAACCTATATTTTTTGTTCCGGGAAATCATGAGTGGTGGACAAACTTCCAAATCAAATCACCATTGGAGGACCATGGCGTACGAATATTGGAAAATGGGAGTTTCAAATATGCTAGGGGCAATTTTCATCTATGGATAATTGGTGTTGACGACCCTTATCTCGGAAGAGATAAGTTAGATAAGGCGCTTTCAGGAATCGTGGATTCTGTACCCAAGGTTTTATTAGCGCATGCACCAAACATTTTTTCCAAAGCCGTTGAAAGTAATCTCGATTTAATTTTGGTGGGGCATACGCACGGTGGACAAGTTAGACTTCCATTAGTTGGTGCAGTGATTGCACCCGGGCAAGGGCTTTTTCCTAAATTAGATTATGGCCAATTTACTTCTGGTACTACAAATATGATTATCAATGGTGGTTTAGGGGAAAGCGTTTTACCAATAAGATTTTACAATAGACCGGAAATTGTTTTAGTGACGTTAGTTACCTCTAGCTAGCCTTGTGGGAGGCGTAACGACATATAACACAGTGTTCCCGCAACTAGAGGATGATGCATGCGGTTGGGACACTGCGGGAACACAAAAACGTTATACGAAACCGTACGCAAGGCCGCGCGTCCATGCGCGGACGTCCATGAATCTCCATTTAGTCGTACTTCGCGTTAACATAAATTATGCGAAACGATGATTACAAGATGAACACGAAGGAGTGGTACAATGAATATTATATCGATCAAAGAAAACCCAAAATATAAGGACAAAGCAATTCAATATTTTCAAAGCAAGTGGGCTAATGAAGGTAGTTTAATGGTATATGAGGACTGTATTACTAATTGCATAACAACAACTAATCCTTTGCCACAGTGGTATTTGTTAGAGCATGATGGAGATATTATTGGCTGTGCAGGACTTATTACCAATGATTTCATTAGTAGAATGGATCTGTATCCTTGGGTTTGTGCTGTATTTATTGAAGAAAAATATCGTGGCAATGCTTTTGGATCATTGTTACTGGATAAGGCAAAGAAAGATGCAAAGCAGGGTGGTTTTTCCCATTTGTATCTTTGCACCGACCATATTGGATATTATGAAAAATATGGTTTTAGCTATATTGGACAAGGCTACCACCCTTGGGGAGAAAGTTCCCGGATTTATGTAGCAGATTTATAGGATTTGGTTCTAAGCAGTTAGGTCTTTCAAGTGATCCAGGGGGCCGCCGTCCATGGCGGCCTCTGCATTCGGGGGCGTACGGCATCGGATAACAGCTAATTAACGACATTGCCTTTGTCACGGCATTTGCAGTTTCAAGAAGGATTCAGAGGCAAATGCCGCGCCAATCCCTACGGGCCGGCAACGTCGGTAATTCGCAGGACGTTATCCGAAACCGAACGCAGGGACGCGCGTCCATGCGCGGATTTTTGGGGAATGGCTTTGTAGCTATTTCATATTAGTATTTTATTGAGTATAAATGGGATAGGGTATAAAAAGAAAGTTTAAAAGTATTGGGGATGGGTTTAAATGAATTTAAAGCCAATTGGCATTTCCGCATTACTGATATTAATAATTTTCTTGCTATATAATACTGTGGGAGTTGGTATAGCTACACTTATATTTGCAATAATCTTTTTGGTTCAGGCTATCTTATTTAGCATTAAACCAGACTACTACGATAAGTTTTTAAGCTTTATGAATCCAGGATTATATAGTGCATACAGTGAAAAAGGTAGTGACTTCATCAAGAAAAAGCGAAGGATGAATATAATAGGTTATTACGTCCTTTCTGCTATCACAGGATTTAATGCATTCCTGCAAATAAGGTTAATGACAAGAATAGATACAAGACCTTTATTTAATATGAGGGAACTTTTACTCTTTGCACTAGTAATTTTGGGCTTAATTTTTTTAACAAATTATATTTCCATTTTAACAATGAAGAAGGCCAAAACTGCTAATGAGGATTTAGCGTGGAATATTATTTTAGGAATTGCATTTGCTATTATTTTGCTTGGCTTTATAAGTTTTTATATTTTACGACCAATAATCTGAGATTCGCTACCAGTTTTGGCGTAATAGTTAGTCGGGATATTCTCATGTTATACAGTTTGCTTCAAAGGGCCGCCGTCCATGGCGACCTCTGAATCTGGGGGCGTACGGCATCGGAACAGAGTATTCCCTACATTGCCTTTGTCACGGCATTTGCAATTATGGCCGGGGAAGTAAGTGGCAAATGCCGCGCCAACCCTACGGGACGGCAACGTCGGGAATACTCAGGACGTTATACGAAACCGTACGCAAGGTCGCGCGTCCATGCGCGGATTTATTGAGAAAAGACGTTGTAGTAATATACTAATACTAAGGTTAACCTCAGCAGAGAAATCCTAAAAGAAATATTTTTTATGAATAGAGGTAAGCGGAATGTCAGTAACAGATTTTCGAGCGGCTCAAAAATGGTCAAAACTATCCCAGGATTTAAAGCATAGGCTTCTAGGAAATGTATTTTGTTCGAGTTGCGGAGTGACCACTATCGTTGATTACACTTTACACGATGATAAATCTGGCATCCTAATTAAGGGTAAATGCAATAAATGTGGTATGGATGTAGCTAGGCTTGTTGAGGATGAATAAACCAAGAAAACTTATGCTTAATAAGAATTACATACCATCGATAACTAGCGAAGATGATGAAATTTTTTAAAATGGAATTTTTAAATTTAACATTTCAAGGATAATGGAGCATATCATCACTGGAAAGTTAGATGCGGAAAAAGAATTAGTTAATATTCCCGAATGGTTCGAGATGCATAACTACAATGTTGTTAATGAGGATCACTTACCATCAGCTGATATAACAAAGCCCGTTATACAAGCAGAAATTCGACCAGGCATTTTTCAAATAATTGATGGAAACCACCGGGTAGAAAAGGCGTACCGTGATAAAGTTGACTATATAAAATCATATAAACTTAAAGGTGAGCAGCTTATAGCATATTTTATTGATGTCCGAGGATGTAAAGCATTTATAGAGTATTGGAATTCAAAACTTTAATTCCCGTAATCGGCATAAGGGGCCGCCGTCCATGGCGGTCTCTGGCTTCGTGGGGCGCACGGCATCGTATAACACAGCATTCCCGACACTTGACAATATGAAAGTAGAATGACGCGTCGGGAATGCTTAAACGTTATCCGAAACCGTACGCAAAGACCGCGCGTCCATGCGCGGAGCATTGGAAGTTAAGATAAGTATGTTGACTTCATAATCTAACATGAGAAGTGTTTTGGTATTGGATTATAGGGAGGATAAGATGGAAACTGAAGCATTAATTCTAGAAAAACTTCATCAACTAGAAGAACGCTTACTGCGACCAGAAATTCGTAGTTCTAAGGAAGAGCTAATGATTCTTCTTGCAGATGACTTTGTTGAGTTCGGAAGTTCGGGACGTATATTTTACAAACAACAGATTACTGAAGCATTAACACATAGCTTAACGGAACATATGAAATTAATGGATTTCCAAGTAAAAATTTTGGCATCGGATGTAGTATTAACAACTTTTCGTGTAGTAAAGCCTAATGAACCAAGAGAAGCAATGAGAAATTCATTACGAAGCTCGATCTGGAAGTTTTTCGATGATAGATGGCAAATGGTTTTTCATCAAGGAACGCCCCAACAATGGAACACATTATGTAAATTTAGTAATTATACGTAATCAACCTATTACGGAGGTTCAAGGGGCCGCCTTCCATGGCGGCTTCTGAATCTGGGGCGTAAGGCATCGGATAAACCAGCTAATTGCTGTCAAGGAAAAGTTTCTTTAGACTAACGTTGAGAAAAATAGGGTATAGCAAAGCTGGCCTACATAATGTAAGCTCAAAAAAACATGTAAATAAAAGGGATTTCTAAGTCTGCAGAGAATTGTTATTTAGAACCAGAAAAAGGCCGTTGTGAGGATAGAATCCCATAGATCATCCTTAGCATTTTGTTAGCCGTGGCTATTATGGCGACCTTAGCCGGTTTACCTTCGTTTAATTTACGAACATAAAAGTCTCTGAGAATTGGGTTTAAGGGGCCGCCTGTTCTATTGCTGATCCCAGCCACAGTGGCCTGGTAGAGCGCTTTTCTAAGATAGGGTGACCCTCTCTTGGATATCTTGTTATGACTCGATTTAAACTTTCCCGATTGAAAGACAGAAGGGTCAATGCCTGCAAAAGCGACCAGCTGTTTTGAGCTCGGGAATCTCTTAATATCACCAATTTCAGCGAGAATGGTGGTGGCTGTAGCCTCTCCTACGCCAGGAATTGAACGGAGAAGAGGATAATCCGGGGAAAAGTTTGCCCAATAGACCATTTGAGCCCGTATATCGGTCAGAACGTTTTGTTGGGATACGAGGAGGTTAATATACATCCTTAAAACCCGTATGTTAGACTGTTGGGCGCGGTTAGAAGGCAAACTTTCCTGGGCAGCTAATATAAGTTCATCCGTTTTAAGCTCGTACCAGCTTTTAGACTTCTTCGCAGGTTTAAGACATTCGATAATCTGGTCTCGGCTAGCCGATAAAATAGCTGTTGGTGAAGGAAAAGAAGAAAGAATGCTTAAAGCAGTAGGGCTACATAAGTGAGCAAACACCGATTCAAACTTCGGAAACAGAAGGTCTAAAACAGATTGGAACCGAAGCTGAGTTTCAGTATATAACGTATTGAAACCATCATATTGGCGGCAAAGGTTCTGTAACTCTAGGATATGCTCTTCAAGAGGTTTGGCCTCGGTAAACTGATTTAAATAGTAAACCTGGGCAATCCGATTCGTATCAATAGGGTCAGTCTTAACCTTGCGAACGGATTTCTTTTTCTCAGCGTGAGTTTGGAGAGGATTTAGAACAACAACCTTATAACCCGCATCTTGAAAGTAAGCCGAAATCGGCTTGGAGTAGTTACCCGTGGCTTCCATAACCACGTGAGGACGTTTACCGGTTTCACATTCTAGTTTAATTAGCCTCTCAGTTAATCGAGACATATCACGAGGTGAATGGGAGAAAGAAAAGGGTTTGGTCAGTGATTCCTGATAACGTTTAAATAAAGTAGCCACACTCTTAGACTTAGAAACATCAATGCTTAGAACAGGAACATCAATCATGGAAAACCTCCCTTTTTACCGGGTTCCGTCTTTAAACAACCACCCTTAGGTTCGCATTGTGATACGGGCTCAAGGCCCAACCAGCTCAATCAAGGTATTGGAGTTAAAGAAGGCTTGAACAGTTTATACGACGGGATCAAGGTCCCAACAGCGCGTACGTTCTTTACCCAGTTTTCTTCAGTATAAAGGAACACAAAAGAAAAAAGTCCATACCCAGATTGAACTGGTTATGAACCTATAATACGAACAGCAAGTTCCCGCCACTTAGAGGATGATGCAAGTAGTCAGGGTGCAGCGGGAACCTGCGAAACGTTCTACGACATATCGTGCAAGGCCGCGCCGTCAATGGCGCGGGTGAATATTATGGGGTATTGCTTCGCAGTTGTAGGAAAATGTGCAACAACCATATTAACTTGAAATATTATAATTATGGGAGGATTAAATCCATATCAACTGATTATTCCAAAGACAAAATAGAATATAAATTTAGTTTATATTAAGGCAATCAGTGAGTATGGTAAAAGGAGGGATTTTTATGTATAAGTTAGGAGAAGTGTTATTATTAATATCAGTAGCAATATTTATACTTAGTGGTGGCGGTATTATCGTTAATATTATCCCTAAAAACAGTCCAATAATTGCCCCATTATGTGTAATAGCATTAATTTTGCTTGGAGCAGGAGCAATTTTAAAGAAGAAGTACAAATAGTGCTAATTTGTATTTAATTACATTATCCTAAAAGTATTCATTTCCCGATAAATGAGTTAGTGAATACTTTTCTGATGTTGCGACTTAACATTTAATAGCACTAGCGTTCTTATTGAAAGAATGCCGGTGCTATTTTAATAATCTTCTTTATAGGATGTAATTCTCTATTAAAAAGACAATCCCCGGTTTGTGGAGAAAGTCTAAGCTATTTAAATGTAAAAACTATTTTATATTATCTCTTAATAAGCATATACTAAAATGTAAAGGATATTTTACATTTTAGAAGGAGATGCTGTTATGAAAGGTTTTAGAAAAATGGATGAAATGGAGAAATACATTTCATTCAAATGCGTATTTTGGACTTATGGTTATATGGTAGCTTTTCTTGTAGTTTGGGTGGCTATTGACCTATTTAACAAAGTATCAGCTAGTGTACCATTATTTTTGTTTGTAACACAAATGTTGGTTCAGAATGTTATTCGATTTACTTTAGAAAGACAAATGGATGGAAAGAATGAATAACAGAATTAGGGAATTGAGAAAAACAAAAAATATGACACAAGAGGAACTAGCCAAAATATCAGGTGTTACACGTCAAACAATAAATGCAATAGAAAATAGCAAGTATAATCCAACTCTTGAACTAGCTATTAAATTAGCAAGGTTACTTGGTGTCCATATTGACGAGCTATTCATATTGGAGGGCTAAAATCAGATGTAACGCATTGGTACTATAAAAGCACAAGTAAACAATCCAGATAAATGGATTGGATGCTTGTGCTTATTTACTTATAATAAGGGAAAATGGCCTGGCGTATTGCGCATTTGGATTTCGCATCCGTAGAAAAATCAGCCAGCCATCCCCTTGTTATGAGCATTCGGTTAAGCAGGTTGAAACCAGTGAGGCTTTCGTGTAACTAACCAATATGAATGGGTAATAAGCGAGGATGGATGCCAAACACAAATATTTGGAGGAGTAGGATGATCAGCGTAGGGATTGATGTTTCAAAGGGGAAAAGTACAGTTTGTTTTATGAAGCCATATGGAGAGACGTTGCATAGGCCATTTGAAGTGAAACATACGGAAAGTGACTTGAAACACCTGGTAAATCAGATTAAAACTCTAACAGAGGAAGCCCGTGTTGTCATGGAATCGACTGGAGCCTATCACTTTCCGGTATTAACCTATCTGAAAGAACATGGTATTTTTGTCACTGTTGTTAATCCGTTAGTCATGCACAAGTATGTAAATGTGGCCATTCGTAAAGGTAAGACAGATAAACTAGATGCCATTAAGATAGCGAATTTTGGTTTGGATCACTGGTTTCATCTTGTAGACTACACGCCAACGGCAGATGTGTATGATGAATTAAAAACGCTTAATCGACAATACTTAAACTACTTGTCTATGCGTATCCAGGCGAAACTAACGCTGACAAATCTTCTGGATCGAACAATGTCGGGGATTAAAACTCTCCTTTGGAATCGCTCTGATGCACCGGAACGGGATAAGTTATGTCACTTTGTTAATGAATATTGGCATTTTGACAGCATTACGTGTATGCCCGAGGATCAATTTATCGACAACTATAATGAATGGGCAAAAAGTAAAGGATACCGAGCCAGTACGAAGAAAGCGAAGAAAATCTACGCTCTTGCACTGGATGGCATCCCCACTTTGTCTTCCAATACGCCATCGACCAAAATGCTCGTAAAGGAAGCCGTTAAGGTCTTGCAAATGATAGACACGACCCTTGTCAGTATTCTAGCACGCATGAGAGAATTGGCAAAGTCTTTGAAGGAATATGAGGTCGTCATGTCAATGCCCGGAGTGGGTGAGATACTTGGCCCAAGGCTTATTGCAGAAATAGGAGATGTTCGACGTTTTCATAGTGCCGGAGCATTGATTGCTTTTGCCGGTCTCGATGCACCACCGTTTCAGTCAGGCAACTTCACTGGTACAAAGCGAAGTATATCTAAACGTGGTTCGTCTTCCTTACGTAAAACGGGATATGAAATAATGACCTATATAAAGATTCATAAGCCGTCTGAAGATAATGCAGTTTACCTTTATATGCTCAAGAAAGAAACCGAAGGGAAACCTAAAAAAGTTGCTAAAATCGCTGCGTTAAATAAGTTTCTACGGATTTACTATGCCAGAGTGAAGGAGATATACGCGGAAACATAATTCCTTATATAAGTACCGGCGAGCAGTTGAAATCGGCCAGCCTGTGCCTTTAGGTCTGGTCTATTTTGTTATACCCGTTCAACTATGAGAGGTTAACTAAAGTATAAAACCTGAACATCAAAGCAAGACTTGACATGGGGGCGATGGATGCTACCCTAGATTAAAGGGATGGGGCTTACTTGAGAGGAATTTTTTAAAATAAGGGTTGATTTTTATTAGCAGGATTTTTCTTATTTTGCGACACTACAATACGCTAATTGGTAACCAATTAACCTCCCTTTTAGTATATTAAGTGAGTATAAAATGCAGTGAAATTTACCAATAATAAATATAAACTATAATAGGGAGGGCATTTTAATGAATTGGTTATCAAAAACAGCCTTAATACTGGTAATTATCGGAGCTATAAATTGGCTGTTGGTCGGTGTCTTTCAATGGGACCTTGTGACTGCTCTTTTCGGCGGAGACACATTTAGAGCCTCATCTGGATTAAGTAGGATAATTTATACACTAGTTGGTATAGCAGGTCTTTACTCTATTTCTTTCCTTTTTACTGATAATGAAGTTAGGTAAATAAATAGATACATTATTTCGGAGTGGTCACCTTCAGATACCTTGTTTCTTTACTCATATTAGGAACAGTTTCATATTACTGTGGTTTCGATAACGTTAACTCGTATTTTCATACATTAAACTCTCATTAAGTAAAGGCACTCTAACGGGTGCCTTTACTTAATGAGAGTTTAATTTTTCTGGGTTCCTCTTTGAAGTTTTTGAATACAACAACGGAACCCCTTATTCTTGAAAGAACGATCCTCTTATATTTTTTCAGAAGGAATTAAGCCATGAAGAGAGAAACATCTTATCAACCGGCAGATTTAAAAAATAGAGATAAGCAATAGAAAATAAAAGAAGGATTAAAGCGCGTAAAGAAAAGGAGAATTCTAAAATGAAAGATCAATCTCATTCGGTTGAAGAGATCTTAAAAAAACGGGTATCTATGCGTCAGTATGCAGAGCGGGACTTAAGTGAAGAGGATATAGAGTGGATCATTGAAGGAGCAAGGCGAGCTCCAACCGCTGGGGGCATGATGCTCTATTCAATTATCGCCGTAAAAGATCCAGCGAAAAAGCTAATTCTGAGTGAAACGTGTGATCATCAACCCTTTATTGCTAAAGCACCGTTAGTCATGATTTTCGTTGCGGATTATCAGCGCTGGTTTGATTATTTTCAACTCTCCGGGGTTGAGGAATATTGTCAAAAAACGGGACGGAAATTTAAGGAACCCAGTGAAGGCGATTTATTCCTCGCCTGTTCCGATGCGCTTATTGCCGCCCAAAATTCGGTTATTGCTGCTGAAGCTCGCGGCATTGCGTCCTGCTACATTGGTGATATTATGGAAAATTACGAAAAACATCGTGAACTTTTGAATTTACCACCCTGGGCCTTTCCAATCGCTATGCTTTGTTTTGGCTATTATCCAGAAACTAAACGCCCAGATCCTCGATCCCGCTTCGATCCAAAATATTTTGTGTATAATGAGGCGTATCAAAGGCTGAGCCCTGATGAGCTGAGAGAGATGTTCCAAGAGGAGGAAAACTCTTTTCCCAAGAATAATCCTTTCAAGGCTGAGAATGCTGCCCAATGGATCTATGCTCGGAAAGCCGGGAGTGATTTTGCAGCGGAAATGACGCGGTCAATTCGTGAAGCTTTAAAGAGTTGGCAAGAGAAGAATAATTACAAAAGTGAATAACACGGTTGTAAATCTTAGGAAGGAATTATATAATATATAAAACGTTAAAATTGGAATGACGGGTATCTTGTCGAGTGAGCCTTTATTAGGGCTAAGTTGGGTGGTAACACGCGAGGATAACTTCTCGTCCCTGCAGGGATGAGAAGTTTTTGTTTTGCTTACACTACAAATGCCAAAAGACTAAATTGGGTAGATTTAATAGATTTGATAGATGAAGAGTGGTCAGGATAAAAGGAGGACACAAGGATGAATTTACCTTTAGTTGGTTTGAAAGATGAAAGAACGCAAGTTAAGGTAAAAAACATAGTGTTTGGTGGAAATGAAGTGATACTGATGGGCGGTCCCTGCGCAGTAGAGTCGGAATCACAAATGCATGAAGCGGCGAAGGCAGTGAAAGCCGCGGGGGGAAAAGTCCTAAGGGGAGGAGCCTTCAAGCCTCGTACCTCTCCATATAGTTTCCAAGGACTTGGGAAAGAAGGACTTTATTATTTAGAGGAGGCTGCCGCTGAACAGGGCTTGTTGACTATTTCGGAAGTCGTGGATGAGAAAAGTTTAGAACTCATGGTGGATCGAGTCGATATTTTCCAGATTGGTTCGCGGAATATGCAAAATTTCCAGCTTTTAAAATTGATGGGTGAGTTACGGAGGCCAGTCGTTTTAAAACGGGGTTTATCAGCAACGATAGAGGAGTGGCTCAATGCAGCAGAATATATTTTAGCGGGTGGAAATTCCCAAGTTATTCTTTGTGAACGGGGAATTCGGACGTATGAACCCAGTACTAGAAATACTTTGGACTTAAGTGCAGTAGGTCTGGTAAAGGAACTTACGCATTTGCCCATTATCATTGATCCCAGCCATGCTGCAGGGAGAAGAGATTTAATTCCCTATTTGGCGAAGGGGGCAATTGCGGGAGGTGCGGATGGATTACTGATTGAAATGCATCCGCATCCCGAAGCGGCGAAAAGTGATGGGGACCAATCTTTGACCCCAGATCAATTTAATCAACTTTCTGAAGAACTTGTACCGATTGCTAAAGCCGTAAATCGCAAGCTGATTCGTTCTAACGATTTAGAGGGGCTCGATGATTTGCAGATTTTAAGAAACAGAATAGATAAGATTGATCGAGATATCGCCGAACTGCTTGCGGAAAGAATGAATACTACTCGAGAAATGGGTAAGCATAAAAGCCCAGGTCATATTCGAGATGGGATAAGGGAACATGAAGTGATGGAGCAACTACAGGAGTGGGCGAATAAAGTAGGATGTCCTGTGGAGGTTGTGTTGAAGGGTAAAAAGGCTCAGAAAGCGGAAAAGGCAATTTAAGAATAGGAAGAGTAATTGAAACTAATATTGCAATGATTTAAATTGTATACTATAATATGCGTATACCCCGTAAGGGTACATGAGCATAAAAAATCTTATGCATGTTGATATTATAAGAATAGGTATGAGGGTAGGAACGAAAGGAGATTTTTGAATGGCTATTGTAAAATCAATCTCAGAACAAGAGGCTGAAGGCGAAGTTAAAGCAGTATACGAACAAGTAAAGCCAATGTCGGGAGGAGTTGTGCCCCCTACTTTTCAGGCTATGGCAAATCATCCAGAGTATATGAAACTCGTTTTGCAGAAAATGCAAACAGTCATGGGTTCACCTGAATTAGATAAGAAAACAAAACTTGCGATTGCTTTTGCTATCTCAATCTTGAATAATTGCGAAATGTGCATTACGATGTATTCAAAACAGCTAACGGATGCTGGTTTTACGGACAAACAAAAGGTCGAGATCCTCTCCGTTATTGATTTGGTTGGATCCATGAACCACTTTAATAATGGGATGCTGATTAAACCTGGGAAATAATGAATTCAAGGTTTTTTAGAGTAGATATTTCGGTTGGAAGAATTTCTTCCAACCGATTTTTTGTACTTTCAGAATTTGGGGTGCTATAATAAATTATTAATGTTATGAGCAAGGGGTATAAAATGCACAATTCACAGCAGCCGTTAAAGCATAGAAAAACAAAAGTGAATCAAACTTCTTTTAAAGTTACAGAACCGACGGAATTGATGCCATTTCTTTCTCAACAATTGCCGGATCAAGGAAGAAACAATATTAAGTCGCTTTTAGCACATCATCAGATTCTTGTAGATGATGAAATGGTATCTCAATATAATCATCCTCTTGTAATCGGTCAGCAGGTGTCGGTGATTTGGGGCAAAGTGCGCAAAGAAAATCAACCTCGTGGATTAGAAATCCTGTTTGAAGATGATTATCTTATTGTTGTCGTTAAAGAGGCGGGGCTACTATCCATTGCTACAGCTAAAGAAAGAGAACAAACGGCATATAGCATCTTGAGTGACCATGTTAAAAAGAAAGATGCTAAAAATCGAATTTTTATCGTTCATCGACTGGATCGAGATACGTCGGGGATTATGCTCTTTGCCAAAAGTGAAAAAGTTAAAAAGTTGTTGCAAGAGAGCTGGAAGGATGCCGTTGAAGAGCGGAGATATATCGCGATTACGGAAGGACCCGTTACGAAACCCGAAGAGACAATCACGTCTTGGCTTAAGGAGAGCAAGGCGTATATCATGTATTCAAGCCCAACCCCGAATGGGGGACAAAAGGCGGTTACCCACTACAAGGTTCTGAAGAAAAACAAAAATTACTCGATGCTTGAAGTCGAATTGGAAACGGGTCGGAAGAATCAGATCCGTGTTCATATGCAAGATCTCGGACATCCTATTATTGGCGATAAGAAGTATGGCTCATTGAAGAATCCCATACGACGTTTAGGGCTTCATGCTCGAGTGCTGGCTTTTCGACATCCGATAACGGGTGAGGATGTTCGCTTTGAGACAGAGATCCCGAAAGAATTCTTAAGTCTATTTAACTAGAAGAGATACCTCAAAATCACAGTATTGTGATTTTGAGGTATTCACATTTTTAGGAAGGATTATTTTTCCTTTAAAACGAATATGAAATAGTAGATTATGCTTTAAGCTAAAGGAGAATATGGATGGCCCAGTTAGAGTATCGTTTGCTGGACGAAGAAAATGGATTTCCCGCACTATATGGGTATGAGCAGATCCAGAAGGAAGAGATCATTGCAAGATGCTTATGCGATTATTTCATCAAAGAAGGTATTGTTTATGAACTCACTTCATCTGCCAAAGAAGAATCTCTGCAAGTTATCTATGTCAAGAAAGTGGAGGATAAACCCCATCCTCAGACACCAGGGCAAATCAAGGGCATGGGATTTATTCTTTTAGAGCTTCGGGAGTTCCAAGAGGAAGCAGACTCTTACCCCATTATGAAGACTCTTGAATTTGGAAATATGCAGGATCTTCTTCTTTACGCGGTTAGCCTATATATTAATTTTCAGGACAGTGAATGGGAAAAAACCTCATTTGAAATCGATGAGGATCGAGAAATTTTCTGCTTGTATCTTAAGCAATCAGTGAAGGAAGAAGGGGTAAAGTGACCAAGACACAACGAATGGTCGGGATTTTTTTGTCAACAGCTCTTGTGGTCGGCGTCGTCGGTTATGGATCGAAGCAGATAGCACAAGGTGAACCTGAATCCGAAGCACAAGTGAGTAATGGGGAAAATAACGATTATCAAGGTGGAGGCGGATTTTTCTCAAGCTTTTTTGGTCCGTTTGGACCGTTTGGACCGTTTGGTCCCTTCGGGTTTTTTAGCGGTCGTTCTTCAGGCTATTACTCCGGTTACAATTCGGGAGTATCCTCGGGAACCGCGGGTAGTGTGAAAAATCCAGCAACGGATTCCGCTACAGGAACCTCAGATACGAGTGCTAAAACTCAATCGAATAATGCGGGGATAGCGGGGACCTCTCCGTGGGGAAAGTCAGGTTCTACAAGTTCTAACAGCTCGTCCTCGACATCTTCAAGTTCTAAAAGCGGGATTTCGAGTGGCAGCCATGGTGGAATTGGAAGCAGTGGAGGAACGAGTGTAAGCTAAAAATGAAGGGGAGTTAAGCTGTGAACAGGGGGAATTACCCGGAGGTCCGTGAACAATTTTATGGTTCGATTCGCGAGGTTTTCTCATGGGACTGGATTGATGGAAATGAGTATGGCTTAGCTGAAATGCACTACATCACCCCTGAGTTTCGAAAGGAAGTCGCCTATGCAACAGAAGAACTGGGGAAGATCTATGCTAAAACGGTATTGAGGGTTCAACAAAGCCCAGATAATCTACTCGAAATGCTAGGTATTCCTATAGAAGCTTTCGCGGCAATCAGACTTCCGATTATGCCAGACATTCCGACGCTGATTGGTCGCTTTGATTTTGCGAATACCCCTCAGGGGATTAAAATGCTTGAGTTTAATGCGGATACTCCAACGAGTGTGGTTGAAGCATTTTATGTTAATGGGAAGGCTTGTGAATTTTTTGGCGCAGGAGATCCTAATGAAGGTCAGGAACAAGAAATCACAAGGGCATTCCAGAAAATCCTGAAGCGTTATCACGACTTCGGGTATGAAACTGAAAATATTATTTTTAGTTCTTTGGACTGGCATGAGGAAGATAGGGGAACAGTACACTATTTATTGAAAGTGTCTGGAGTTTCAGGCTATTTTGTTCCTTTGGAAAATCTCCGAGTCGTTGAGGATGAACTTCATGCCTTAATTGAAGGTGAATATCGGAAAGTTGATGTTTGGTACCGGTTGCATGCCCTTGAAAAGTTAGCTGAAGAGAAGGATGAAGATGAATATCCTACCGGAGCTCATGTACTGGATATGATCTCTCGTGGAAAATTAGCAATTATCAATCCTCCTTCAGCATTTATTGCCCAGACAAAGGCCTTGCAGGCTTTGATCTGGGGGCTACATGAAGCGAAAGAGTTCTATACAGATTCTGAGCAAACCATAATTGAGCGTTATATGCTCCCGACTTATATGGAAAATCCTTTCTTAGGGCAAGAAGCATTTGTCGCCAAGCCCATTTATGGACGCGAAGGGGGAGCAGTCAGTATTTTTCAGGCTGACGGTTCGGTTTTGGAAAAAGACCAAGATGAGTTTTATTGGGAACAACCGATGATCTATCAAAAGTTCGTGGAAATGGAAGAGGTTGAAAGTATGACTGTATCCGGACCCTATAAGGGACGGTTACTTTGGGGTTCTTTCCTTATTGGAGGGAAAGCTTCTGCTCTTAGCGCACGAATTGGGGAACGAATTACCGGGAATTTATCGTACTTTCTACCTTCCGGATATTATAGAAGACTTGGCTACTGACAAGCGTTAGCAAAATAAGAAAGGGGAAAACGTATGCTTTTAGTTAATTTTTTAAAATATTTAGGGGTGACTCTACCTCTTATGGCTTTTGCTATCTTCCTTTTCACCTTAACCACACCCTACCAGGAATTTAAAATTATGTTTGATGGGGATGTTTTGGAAGATCCGCTAAAGGTGGCTTCAGCTAAAGCAGTATCGTTGGATTTGGGCGGAAAAATCCTTGGAATTGCCTTCTTGATGGCATCAGCGATCTACCATGCTGTGAGCTTCTGGGATCTTGTCGTATGGGCTCTAACAGGTACAATCTTTTTAATCGCGGTATATTATCTCTTTGAACTTTTGACTCCAGGAATATCGATTCGTAAAGAGATTCCTCAGGGTAATGTCGGTGTTGCGATTTTTTCCTTTTGCTTAAGTTTAACCTCAGGAATTTTAATGGCAGCGCTGATTAGTTATTAGAGTTACAAAATAGAAAGGGATGAAGTCGACCTCGCGGTTGACTTCATCCCTTTTGATGTTTTTTTCGAGTTAGGAGATTTTCACAACTTGATCAAATTCAGTTTCAATTTCTGGAGAGGGTTTAGCTGTTAAAAGACTGACAACAACGATGGTGATTAAACTGAGAATAAATCCGGGGATGATTTCGTAGAGAGAGTAAAAGGAGGCTTTAAGATTAGGAATTTGGGTCCAAGCAATAACTGTAGTTGCTCCGACGATCATTCCTGCTAATGCCCCTGATTTAGTCATGCGCTTCCAGTAGAGGCTCAAGAAAATCGCGGGCCCAAAGGAGGCACCAAACCCAGCCCAAGCATAACCGACAAGGTTAAGAATTGTATCATTTTGAGTCCAGGCGAGAGCTGCCGCAATTAAGGAAACGAGCAGGACAGATAAGCGACTGACCACAAGCAGTTCTTTGTCACTAGCGGAGCGGTGAAGGAGAATTTTATATAAGTCTTGAGTTAGGGAACTAGAGGTTACGAGGAGCTGAGAAGAAATAGTGCTCATAATCGCGGCTAAAATAGCGGCAAGCAAGAATCCAGTGATGATGGGGTGAAAAAGAAGCTTTCCAAGTTCGATAAAAACGGTTTCTGGATTAGCTAAGGTCATCCCGTGCTGAGCGAAATAGGCGATTCCAATCAACCCCGTAAACATCGCACCGACGACCGAGAAGACCATCCAAGTCATGCCAATTTTACGTGCTTTCTTTGTTTCTTGAACCGAGGAAATAGCCATAAAACGAATAATAATATGAGGCTGACCAAAGTAACCCAATCCCCAAGCGAAAAGAGAGATAATTCCAGCAACACTTGTCCCGGTGAAAATATTAAGGAGTGCGGGGTTAATGGATTGAATTGTATTAAAGGAGGCAAAAAGTCCGCCACTGTTTATAATGGCTATGGTAGGAACCAAAATGAGAGCTAAGACCATGATCAAACCCTGAACAAAGTCAGTGAGGCTAACTGCCAGAAAGCCTCCGAAAAGGGTGTAGGTAACGACTACAGCGGTGATTAGGAATAAACCCGTATGGTAGCTTATCCCAAAGGTTGTTTGAAAGAGGATACCTCCTGAGACTATTCCTGAAGAAACGTAAAATGTAAAGAAAATAATAATAACAAGTGCGGAAACCAAGCGGAGAATGTGAGATTGATCATGAAAACGATTGCCAAGATACTCAGGGACAGTAATCGAGTTACTAGCAATTTCTGTATAAGCACGTAAACGCGGGGCGACATAAAGCCAGTTGGCGTAAGCTCCTAGTGTCAGACCCAGGACAATCCAGCCTGAACTTAACCCTTGAATAAACATAGCTCCTGGTAAGCCCATCATCAGCCAGCCGCTCATATCGGAAGCACCTGCACTTAAGGCGGTGACTGCTGGACCTAAGCTTCGTCCGCCAATCATGTAACCGGAGAGGTCGGTGGTTTTCTTATAGGAATAATACCCGATGAGTAACATGCCAATCATATAAAGGATAATTGAAAAAGCAATCACTAATGTATTCCCCCCTGAATTAATATTTTGTCTATTATAATACTGTTCGTAACCTTTAAAACTATAGTAGCATAACCTCTTCTCTTTCTAAATAAGAAAATGAATAAGTATACAAGATACTTATAAAATATTCATAATCTAATTTTCAGAAGTGAACATACATAATTATTCATGGGGGTGCGCACCCTTTATAAGGTGTGTAGATATTTATAAAGGGGTGACGCTTTCACATGTCCGAAACCATCTTAGAAAAAACTGAAGGCCGAGTGAGTTATCATGATTCCGTCGAGGAGATGTTGGTTCGAATCCGCGAGGATGGGATGTCAAATGTCTTTGATCGCTATGCAGCTCAAGAGAAAATACGCTGCAAATTCTGTCTGCAAGGGTTAAGCTGTCAACAATGTTCCCAAGGGCCTTGTCGCATTAATGAAAAAGGGGAACAAGATAAGGGCGTTTGCGGGATTGGGCCTGATGCTATGGCGATGCGCAAACTCTTGCTTCAAAATATTATGGGAGCAGGCACCTATAGCCATCATGCCTATGAAGCCTACCGAACGTTGAAAGCAACGGGTGAAGGAAAAACCCCGTTTAAGATTAAGGATGTCGCTAAGCTCAAATGGATGTGCGAAAAGTTGGGTATCGACGCCAATCAAGAGGTTAATCAGATGGCGATCCAATTAGCGGATCTTCTCGAAAATCAACAACGCGTTGGTGTGGAAGAGCCCAACCTTATGGTCGAAGCTTTTGCTCCCAAAAAACGCAAGGAAGTTTGGAGAAATACAAATCTTTATCCTGCCGGAACGATGCATGAAGAACAAAATTGCGTCGCCAGTTGTTTAACTAACGTAGATGGGAATTACGCTTCCTTGGCGATTAAGGCGTTGCGCTTGGGTTTAGCCACGATCTATAATTCCCAAATTGGCTTAGAAATGGTTCAGGATATCCTCTTTGGGACACCGCAACCTCATGAAGTCGATGTTGACCTAGGAATTATGGATCCAGACTATGTCAATATTGTTTTTAATGGACACCAACCATGGGCTGGAGCTGCGTTGATTGAAAAAGCCCAAGCTTCAGAGGTACAGCAGCAGGCCAAAGCAGCTGGGGCTAAGGGGTTAAGAGTCGTCGGCTCCATCGAGACCGGTCAAGAACTTTTGCAGCGTTTTAAAATGGATGGGGTCTTTGTTGGATTGATGGGAAATTGGCTGGCGATCGAGCCTTTGCTGGCAACGGGAACGGTTGATGTCATTGCCATGGAAGAAAACTGTTCCCCGCCTGCAATTGATATGTATGCTGAAAAGTATCAAGCAACCCTTGTTGCAATCAGTACGATTATTGATATTCCAGGACTTCAGCATAAAATACCCTATGATCCCTCTGAAGTCGATAAAATGGTGGATACGTTGATCGAACTGGGAATAGAGAACTTTAAAAAGAGACATGGCAAAATTAAACCGATGGTTCCACAAAAGACCACAAAGGCGATTGCTGGTTTTTCAACGGAGGCTGTTTTAGGAGCTTTGGGCAATAAACTCGATCCCTTGGTTGAAGTTATTGTTGCTGGCAAGATTAAGGGAGTTGTTGCCTTAGCAAATTGTTCAACGCTGCGCAATGGCCCCCATGATTGGAATACGGTCAATCTTACAAAAGAACTGATTAAGAAGGACATCTTGGTGGTTGCTGGCGGTTGTGGAAATCACGGTTTAGAGGTAGCCGGACTTTGTAACCTTGATGCCATTAACATAGCGGGGCCTGGCTTAAAAGAAGTATGCGGTGCCTTGAAGATTCCACCTGTTCTCAGTTTTGGAACGTGCACCGATACAGGGAGAATTTCCATGTTGGTATCGGCCCTTGCTGATCATCTTGATGTCGATGTGCCGCAACTTCCGATTGCTGTTACAGCTCCAGAGTGGATGGAGCAGAAGGCCACGATTGATGGCGTTTTTGCAGTTGCTTATGGTGCCTATACGCACTTGTCACCAACCCCTTTTGTGACGGGAGGACTGCAACTTGTTAAACTCCTGACTGAAGATGTTGAAGGAATAACGGGTGGGAAGATTGCGCTTGGGGATGATCCGGTCGAAGTGGCCAATAATATTGAGGCTCATATTAATTTAAAACGTAAAGGGTTAGGATTAAACTAAAGAAGAAGGAAAGAGTTGTTGCATAATCTGTGGTCGTGTAGCTTGTCGCATATCCGCTCACTCAGGCGCTCCGTGGCTGGTACACTTTGTTTCCGTAGCAGCTTCGCCAAACCTCAGGGTAATACCTGAAGTAAACCATGGGCTCCGCTATGCTACGAAAGCTTCGTTCACCTGCACGCCCCTGCGCGAATCGTTCACTTCTATGCGGCAAGCTACGCTATCGGGCCTTTTTAGGAATTTCAGAATCGTAACTTCGCATAATGGGCGTAAAAACAAGGGACTGTTGTAAAACAGCCCCTTTACCTTTCCTTGCCAGTGCATAATGAGTTAGGAAATCTGATTTTTGCTTGTCTTGCTTAAGAAATAGCTAATTCCCCAAACGGTGAGAATAGCAACACCACCGACAGCTAACCAGATCCAGGTCGATTGGGCTACTCCGATGTATACGAGAGCGGTTCCTATGTAGTAGGGAATGATCGATAAAGCGGCAGTCCATGTATAAGGCCAAAGTTTAACTGAGGGTATCGCCCCAGCGATATAGTTGACGGCAAAGGCGGGAATCGGGAGAAGGCGCGCGATAAGCAAACCTGAAGAACCTTTCTTCTGAATCCAATGATCCACCGTTTCAAAACGTTGGGGAGTAAGCAATTTTTGAAAGAAACTCTTTCCAAGATAGCGAGTAATATAGAAAATTGCTATTGAGCTTAAGATTGAACCTAGCCAGGAGTATAGTATCCCCCCATAGACCCCGTATATTTTTAGTAAAAGGATAACAAGACCTTCAGAAGGTATGGGCGTCATACAAAGTGCTGCCATGAGTAAGATGCCGAGAAAAATACCCCCTATTCCCCAGGTTTGAATGAAGTAGGAGATATTATTTTGACGATCTAAATAAAAAAAGAGGACAATCAACAGAACGGAAATGACGAGAATTAAGGTGAGCCAGCCATAATTCTTGTCTTCAATTTTATGACTTTCCAAGTTAGTTACCTCACTTATCGTATACATCATAAAGAAAACGCTTTTTCTTTTTAATTTTGATCATATCATAATTTGTGTAATGCAAACAGTTCTTAAACAAAAAGTGAATTAAAGTTAAATTGTTGATAAAATGTTACAATTAAAGAAGTCTTTTTATGAACGAAGAACGAGGAGGAAGCCCATGTTTAGCCTCAGCAAGTTATTTCTTCCCTATCAGGGGATGCCCAAAGAGATTTACGTGATCTTCGCAGCTCGTATCGTTAATGCGTTAGGGTGTTTTGTCATGCCGTTGATGACGATCATTCTGACCCAAAGTATCGGGCTATCGAAAGAAAGTGCTGGAATATATCTCAGCTTAACGGGTTTGCTTTATCTACCCGCTTCCCTTCTGGGAGGAAAACTTGCAGATCATATCGGTCGTAAACGGGTCATCCTATTTTTTGATGGGTTAGGCATCATCTTATATCTCCTGGCGAGTTCTATACAGCCTTCGCTCGATTTAGTGCACGTAATGATGTTGGCTGGTGCGTCCATGACAGTATCGGGTCCGGCCTATAATTCACTTATCGCCGATTTGACAAGTCCAGAGAATAGGTCAGGAGCTTATGCTTTATCATACTTAGGTTGGAATATGGGATTTGCTATTGGACCGGTACTTGGCGGAGTGCTGTATCAACATCATTTGCCTTGGGTATTTATGGGAGATGCTGTGACCGCAATGATCGCATTGAGTCTAATTGCTTTGTTCATACCGGAAACGATTCAGAAGACAAGGCTTGAGGTTACGGAAGGAACACGTAAATTGGAGAGGCGGGAGGAAGGGTCTATATTTAGTGTCCTGGCAAAACGCCCGATTATGTTGTATTTCGCCGTCATCATGTTTGGCTATAATTTTGCTTATTCTCAATGGGCGTTCATGTTGCCGATTCAAACGATGCAGCTTTTTCCGGAAACGGGTGCCCGATATTTTGGCTATCTCGCGGGATTTAATGGTTTGATCGTAATGGTATTTACCCCTATTGTGACAAAGCTTGCTGAGAAAACACCCGTGATGCGCCGCATGGTTTATGGTGGCTTGTTCTATGCTGTAGGGTTTGGCATGTTGGGTGTGCTCAATTCTCTTTTCTTTGTTTTCCTTTGGTCATTTACCTTTACTTTAGGAGAAATTATTTTAGCAATCAGCGTTACGCCATTTATTGCAGATCATTCTCCTTCTTCACATCGTGGCCGAATGAACGCGGTTGTTCCCCTTCTTTTTAATCTGGGAAATACCTTAGGCCCTTTTGGAATGGGCAAAGTTCTTAATTACATAAGTATTGAATCGGGTTGGAAAGGGCTTGGTGTTTCGACGTTTATTTTTACATTGTTGATGTTTGGGTTGGAGTTCTATGAAAAACGAGATCAAAGGGTAGATATGAACTCTGAAGTGGAGTCGATCTAATAATATAATAGATTACGAGTTAATAACAAAAAAGTGCAGTTATCACTTAGGTGAGGATAACTGCACTTTTTTTTCTCAATTCCGGGAATGTCTTTTTACCCTTAAGATTGTTCTAAAGTATTCGGGTCATTTTTTTTCTTCTGCTCTTGTTTATCGCTTACGCTTCTGGATTCATACTTCGCACTATCGGGCCCCTTGGGTTTTCTTTGGATTTCACCCGTCCTTTTCATCTTCTCACATCCTCAGTTTTTAATATCCTAAAAGGATTGGAAATCGAAATCGCTTGCTACAGTATAGTATGGAAAAGAAAATGGAGCTTCATGTAAGGTTGATGAAATTATTCTATTTTCCGTATTTATGAATAAAAATGTCGGTACTAAATACTAGACCTTTAGGAACCATTTGACAAAGTTCAGGAAGGATTTCTTCGATCTTTTCCGCTGAATCCACAACCTCTAGAACAATCGGTAGATCAGCGGACAGTTCCAAAAGCCGAGTGGTATGAACCACTTTATCCTGACCATAGCCTTCAATTCCACGGTTAATTGTGACCCCGGCGATTCCTTTTTCACGAAGCCATTTTATTAAGTATTGGTAGAGAGGTTTGTTTCTGTAGCGCTCACTTTCGCCAACATAGACTTTAAGAAGTTTCCCTTTGCCTTGCATATTAAAACCTCCAGTTAGATAATACGAGCTAAACCAATACCCAACGCGACGCCCGCAAATCCTATAAGAATACTTAACAAAGTGTATGTAGCAGCGGTAATATAGCTTCCCCCTTCAAGTAGGGTAATCACTTCAAAACCGAAGGTGGAAAAAGTCGTATAGGCCCCGAGAAAACCAACGCCGATTCCTAGACGCCAGAGTGGGCTAATGGTCATTCGCTCTAGGAAAAGTATATTCAGGAAGCCTAATAAAAAGGCCCCAGTAATGTTGATTAGAAAAGTATGGAGAGGAAAACCTTGATTCCATTTATTGGATATCCATAGACCTAACTCATATCGAGTTAAAGCTCCTAAGGCACCCCCTAGTGCTATGACCCAAAGTTCACGAATTTTAATCACATCCTAATTCGTAGTCTGTTTAAGTTATAGTTTAGCTTATTTCTGGGTTTTCCGTCAAACACGAGAAAGGAAAGAGTGTTATAGGAGAATTAAGGGCATATAGTTTAGAGGTGGGGTTAAGAGGAGGGGTGATGGTGAGAATTTTATTGATTAACAGAAGAAGGGCGACAAGGATTCTTCTTCTGTGCGCTTTTATTGTATTAGGAATAAGTTTGGCCAGTCGCAATATACCCGTTCCTTCGCTTGTACGTACACCAGGTACCTATTATATGGTGAATACTCAAGAAAAGGTAGTTGCGTTGACATTCGATGATGGGCCTGATCCAAATTATACAGGACTCGTTCTTGACGTTCTGCAAGAAGAAAACGTCAAGGCAACCTTTTTTGTACTTGGAGAAAATGCTAAACAGAATCCAGAGTTACTCCTTCAAATCAATAAAGCAGGACATGAGATAGGGAATCATGGTTATACCCATAGCTATAATTCAAATCAGTTTGTTCGAGAATTAGTAAAGACGGATCAAGTCATTTTTGACTTGCTTCAGCAACATACGTATTTTTATAGACCTCCTGGAGGATTTGTATCCAAAGATGTTGTTCAGGGAGTAAAGGCAAAGGGGCATCTTCTTACTTTGTGGAGTATTGATAGTAAGGATTGGCGAAATCCTGGGCCAAATCGGATTGTGCAAAATGTATTGGAGAGCCGTTTACCAGGAGCTATTATTTTGCTTCATGATGGAGGAGAAAAACGGGAGCAGACGGCGGAAGCCCTGAAAGTCATTATTGATCGTTTAAGAAAAGACGGTTATCGCTTTGTGACCTTGTCGGAGCTAAAACGTTTCGAAGAAGAAAACAGCCAAATTCCTACCTCTGCAAGATAGAAACACTGGAAATTAGAGTATTTGGAGTAGTTCCTCTATTTTATAATAGGGGGATTTTTCTTTTGAGTTGATTATTTTAAAATTATCGAATAAAATACATATGAACACATATTCATATGAAGAGGTGAACATGAGTGGGGGATAAAGAAATTCTAGAGACAGATAATAATTCTGCAGCGGATAATCTGCTTTGTGAGGTGGATTGCGTTCATCCGGAAGTTATTGAAAGATTTTCGACTCAGGTCATTGATGTGAATCAAGCCAATGATTTAGCAGACCTCTTTAAGACACTGGGAGATCCCACACGGGTGAGGATAATGGATGCTTTGGCATTAGCCAAAGGCGAATTTTGTGTGTGCGATTTAGCAGAAGTCCTGGGCCTAAGCCAATCCGCTACATCTCACCAATTGCGCGTGCTTCGTAACAGCAAACTTGTGAAATATCATCGTGAGGGAAAAATGGTCTATTATTCTTTGGATGATAATCATGTTTTAGGATTATACCGGCAAGGGTTAGAGCATATTTCAGAGAAATAGAAAAGAGAGGGTGGAGAAAGATGAGGGAGGATAGAACTGAATCAGTACAGCAACCTTCTGATAAGGTGAAATATCGAATTAAAGGGGAATTTTGTGCCAATTGTTCAGCTAAGATGGAAAGAGCATTAAGTGGTACTGAGGGATATGGGGAAACGACGATTAATTATATAACTAAGACCGTATATCTTCCTCCATCTAAACGTCAGGAAGCTCAAGATATTATGGAAAAGATTGAGCCTGGAGTGAAGCTGGTCGAGTTATTAGGAGGAAAAAAGGGAAGTCGTAGCTCCGAGGAGGAAGAGACTGAGAAGGATTTATCAAAGCAACTTTTAAGAATCGGTATCGCTTCGGTACTGTTTGTTGTGGGTTTGATTTTTGCGTCAAGATGGCATAACACCTCTTATCATTTTTTAGAGTATTTGGTTTTTATCAGTGCTTATATATGGGTCGGATACGAGGTTTTAACCAAGGCGATTCGAAATATTATTCGAGGAGCGGTCTTTGATGAGAACTTCCTTATGGCATTGGCGACGATTGGAGCGATCGTGATTCATCAATTACCTGAAGCTGTGGGCGTGATGCTTTTTTATGCTGTGGGTGAATATATTGAGGATCGGGCGGTTGACCGTTCACGTCATTCCATTCAAGCGTTGCTCGATATTCGACCGGATTCGGCCAATCTTATTCATCAACTCCAAATCATTAAAGTGGCTCCTGAGGATGTTCAAGTGGGGCAACAGATTGTCGTGCGTCCGGGGGAGAAAGTACCTCTTGATGGAGTCGTGGTCAATGGCAGTTCTTATCTTGATACATCCGCTTTAACGGGAGAATCGGTCCCGCGTAAAGCGGAGAAGGATGACACGGTTTTGGCAGGGATGATCAATACTTCTGGTGCGCTGACAGTTCGTGTAGTTCGAGAATACGCAGATTCCTCTGTACAGAAAATCCTTGATTTAGTTGAAAATGCGAGTGCGAGGAAAGCTAAAGTTGAGAAATTCATCACGACTTTTGCTCGGTATTATACACCAGGTGTTGTGATCGTTGCTTTAGGAATTGCTATTCTTCCTCCGTTAATGGGAATGGGGAGTTTTAGTCAATGGCTCTATCGGGCACTCACCATTCTGGTTATTTCTTGTCCGTGTGCTTTAGTGATTTCGGTACCTTTAGGTTACTTCGGTGGAATCGGGGGTGCATCGCGTCATGGTATTCTAGTTAAGGGTGCAAACTATTTAGAGGCTTTGACTCAATTAAAAACGGTTGTTTTTGATAAGACGGGAACATTAACCCAAGGGGTATTTGAGGTGATCCAGGTTCAGCCTACAGAAGGGTTTAAGGAGGAGCGTCTTCTTGAAATTGCGGCCAAGGCTGAAGTTCATTCTAATCATCCGATTGCGCAGTCGATTCGAAAGAAGTTTAACGCTGAAATTGATGCTTCTCTGATCGAAGACTATGAGGAAATCTCGGGAAAAGGAGTTCTCGCTAAAGTAGGTGGTCTTTCCGTTATTGCGGGAAGGAAGAGTTTGCTGGAGGAGCGAGGAATTCAGCTTTCCCCTGAGCAGGTAGAGCAAGGAACGCAGGTTTATTTAGCGATAGATGGAAGCTATGCGGGGTTCATTGTCATTTCAGATCAGGTCCGAGTTGGAGCTCGGGAAACGGTTCACTATCTTAATCAAGCCGGAATTAAAACGGTCATGTTAACGGGGGATCATCCCTCTGTGGCTCAAAGTATGGCTATGAGACTAGGAATTCAGGAGTTCCATGCTGAGCTTTTGCCGGAAGATAAAGTGTCGTGGCTAGAAAAACTCTTGAAGGAGCAAGAAACCCCTCAGGGTAAAGTGGCGTTCGTAGGGGATGGAATTAATGATGCACCTGTTTTGACCCGTGCGGACATCGGGATTGCGATGGGGGGGTTAGGCTCAGATGCGGCAATTGAAGCTGCCGATGTTGTTCTCATGGAGGATCAGCCAACAAAGCTTATTAATGCGTTAGAAATTTCGCAGTTTACGAAGATGATAATTTGGCAGAACATTGCCTTTGCACTCTTGATTAAACTCGGCTTTATCCTTCTAGGAATGTTCGGGTTAGCGAATATGTGGGAAGCTGTGTTTGCGGATGTTGGAGTAGCGCTTCTCGCAATTCTTAATGCAACTCGGGTTCGGCGTTATTCTAGTCCAGGAATACGTCTTGGTGAAAAGAGTGTTCAGGCTGAACGCAATCTTGGAGAAGTTACCGCGAAATAAAAGGAAAGGAGAATTTATATGATTGCAGTAGGAGAGGTCGCTCCCGATTTTACAGCGCAAGGGAGCCAGGGAGAACAGATCACATTATCAACTTTGCGGGGGAAAAAGGTGATCTTATATTTTTATCCTAAGGATATGACTTCAGGTTGCACAACCGAAGCTTGTGACTTCCGTGATCATCATGCTGAATTTCTGATCGCGGATACTGTTATTATAGGTATAAGCAAAGATTCAATGGGAAGCCACCATAAATTTATTGAAAAATATCAGCTTCCTTTTGTTTTAGTCTCAGATCCAGAGTTAGCTATTATTCAGGCCTATGGCGTTTGGAAAGAGAAAAATATGTATGGCAAGAAAACGATGGGGATTGAACGGACGACGATCGTTATCGATGAACAGGGTTTCATTCGGAAAATTTACTCGAAAGTTAAAGTAAAAGGACATGTAGAGCAGGTTCTTCAGGACTTAAAGTAATAATAAAAATGCTGTCAAAAAAACATAACCGTTATTCTTGAAAACAGAATAACGGTTATTTACGTTCCAATTTGATTTTACTCGAATTCTTTCATCGAGAACAGGATAGAACATAAAGGAATAATATGGAATAAAATAATGCAACGAAGGGGGTGAAAGGATGAATCAATGGGACGAAATGAGTAGACAGCATCCACCACACATTTGGTATCCTCCGCTTCCTTATCCTACAGATTCCACTTTCTTAGGTGTCAAAGAAGAGGCAATAATAACTCAAAGACCTTACTCAATACCCGAGCATGGAGTTACTGAACGAGCTGTAGCTACAGCAAATATCTGGCCTTTGATGCCGGCCATCGTTGGAACTGGGACCTCCTTTTTACTCCTGTTAATGCTGAACCATAAAACATGGAGAAGTAAGGAAGATACAACAAGGAGTGACGAAGAGTGTCCCATGACTCGGAAGGCTTCCTTAGGATCGGCCGTAGTGGTTCTTAATTCTTTATTAGCGACTGCAGGTATTTCCTATTATGTGTTTAGTGTGTTGACAGCTTCTGATGGGCCGATCATTACAGCATTTTTGCCAGTATCTGCAGGGATTTCTATTTTAATTTTATATTTTGCATCTGCATTTGCACTGCAAGATCATCTGGATCCAGGCAGCTTTTCGGGTGAAAATATAGGAGATGATATCGTATCAAGATTAAATACGTTTGTTTATTTTAGTATTACGACTTTTTCTACTGCAGGTGGGGATTTGGCCCCTGTAAACAATGCATCAAGAATACTGGTTGCAATTGAAGTTCTGTTTTTTGTTTTCATATTTACAATGGGTATTGTGTTCTTTCCAAAAACTTAGGATAACCAGCGTTTTATAAAGGCATCTTTACTGACCCAAATGAGCTTAGGCTCTCCTAAGCGAGTCATTGAATGAGCCTTGCCCATGGGGTGATAGATGCGCATAATCATGCGTTGGAGCGTACCCACCCAACGAACAAAGGGACTGACAGGGACTTCCTGAACATTAAAGCCTAAGCCTTTCGCACCGCGGTTAAGCAAGGTGAGACCGACAAAAACACGAATCTCCCGATATTCTGGATTTTGTGCAATATAGTCAGCAAGGACAGGGAGAGAGGTTCGTACTTTGCGTAAGGCTTCAATTGCAATTTTATGGGAATCGGTTTGGCGTATTTGTAACCGAGTATTATCTAAGTGAAGTTCGCCGACTAGATCACCTTCATGAGCAAGGATTATCCCTTGGTCATCGCAAAGATCGGGACCGTGGTATTTGATTTTTCCTAACCGAAAAAGGCTGGTCGAGTTAATTCGGCTGATATGGTTATGGCGGGCATAAAAGTTTTCCCACTTTTCCCAGAGTCGATAGCTTATGCGGCGATACATCGGCCAGTCGGGGAGATCAAGGGGAATTATAGGCAGCTTTTTTTCCGTGGGGATTTTTTGCATTAGAAGCTCAACTGCTTGTAAGGTGTTTTCAGGTGCGCCTGCATCTCCCCCACTATCATGCATAACAATGATTCCACCCTCTTGGACTTTATTTAAAATACGTTCTGCAATTTGTGCGGGGGTTCTCCGAGCATCCCAGTCATGGCCCTCAGCAGTCCAAAGAATGGCGTTGAGTTTGTGGTGTTTGAACCAGAGAAAAGTGAAGAGATTAAAGGTTCCCCACGGAGGACGAATCCAATGGACGGGCGATCCCGTTATGCGTTCTAGAGTTGAAAGTCCTTCAGTCCATACCCGCCAGGTTTTCCAGGGACTAATCAACCAGGCATATTGATGAATTTGACAGTGGAGGCCGATTTGGTGGCCGCGTGCAACAATTTCCTGGACAAGTTCTGGATGTTGGGCTGCTCTTTCCCCAACCATGAAAAAGGTTGCTTTAACTTGATAGCGGTCGAGAAGATCAAGAAGATGGGGAGTATAAGTGGGATCTGGACCATCGTCAAAGGTTAAGGCAACTCCAGGTTGATAATGCCTTTTCCAGGCGCCGATTCCCAATCGGTGGGGGAAAACGTCGGGGATTGCGGTATAAATTAAGAGAAGCGTGAGAACCAAGAGAAGGCTGATCCACAAAATAACTCCACCCATTATAGGATTCCTTCTTTCATTTTAAGTATTTATAATATTATACTGCCCCATTTTAAGCTATACCAGAAACTTTGCTTTACCTTTACGCTTAATGATGGAACGCTGTATACTATAGATGAATAAATATGCAGGAGGCTATCGATCTTGAAAGTTGTACTTGAATGTATTCCTTGTTATATGAAACAAGTCATCAATGCGGTCGCGCAAACGGAATGTTCAGAAGAAAAGGCTCGTCAGATTATGTATCAGATTTTACCGATGATTCCAGAGCTTGATTCGGAGGAAACTCCTGCTGTGAATTCTACGTTTGTTCTTCGCAAGATTAATGAGTTACTTGAAATTGAGGATCCGTTTAAGGACGCGAAAAGGAAATCGAATGAACTCGCCTTATCTCTTGTTCCTCAACTTAGAGAACGTATTAACCAGAGCGAGGATCCATTATATACAGCTTGTCAGATTTCGGTTGCGGGTAATATTATCGATTTAGGTATATTTTCGGATTATGACCTTGAAGCAACACTTCAGGAATCTTTAGCTAAGCGATTTTTCCGAGATGACTCAGAGGAGTTTAAGGAAAGGTTATGTAGTGCCCATGAAGTCCTAATTCTAGGAGATAATTCGGGGGAGATTGCCTTCGATAAGCTTTTAGCAGAAGAACTCAGAAGAAGAGGAGTACGGGTTAGGTTTGTTGTCAAAGGTCAATCCATCTTAAATGATGCGACACTAGAAGATGCGGCCCTGGTTGGCATGGGAGAAGTGGCCGAAGTAATGACCAATGGGAACGGATATCTTGGAACTGTTGTTCAAGCACGTTCACAGGAGTTAATCGAAGCGATGGAGCAGGCGGATTTAATCATTAGTAAGGGTCAGGCCAATTATGAGTCGTTAGAATCGACACAAGAAGCAGGTGATAAGACCTATTTCTTATTGCGTGCTAAATGTGAAATTGTGGCGAAAAATCTTGGGGTTGATTTAGGAAGCATGGTCTTTGCTCGGAATCGGAACGAGTAACCCTTCTTCAGATAGAGAGCAATCGGCATTTTTTTCGAAAATTGAGCTTATATATTGACGGGTTACAGAGAATAGACATATAATTAATCAGAATCGAAAATTCTCAGTTAGGTGAGGTTCCTGCATAAACATAGGCCACTGCCCCGAAATGTCGAGAGACGCCAAGGGGTAGAACAGGTATTACCGGCATAAGGTTTTACTTAAGGTGGCTGAGGTTACTCTACGTTATGCAGTGCTAAAGCTCAACGAGTTAGAGAAGGTTAAAAATGGCGCTATTTTATTTGCGTGCTAAGGCCTTCTATTTAGAGGGCTTTTTTATTTTGTTTTTATAATTTGCTTGCCTATAAATGGGAAGAATTAAAGGAGGTGGTTATGATGGATTCTGGCCCTAGTCCGGAGATATTTATGAGTTATAAGATGAGAATCAATATTCAATTACAGGGAGTTGCTTCCGGGTACGAGGAGGTCAGACTCCAGAGCTAAGGGGGAGGAAAATGAGTGAAGTTAAGATCCTTGGTGAATTTTATTTTAGCCAGATCCTGAATAAACCCATCTTAGACGCTCAAGGGCGAAGGGTGGGGCGGGTTAGAGATATGGTCATGCGCTGGGATAGTTTGGCCCCTCACGTGACAGGGATTAAGACAGCCAAAGGGGCTCAAGCGGTGATTCCGATTGAGTTGGTGTCTTTTATGAATCATCGAGAAATCAGACTGTCCGTCGATTTCAGCTCTAACATTACGGTTCCGCTTCAAGAAGATGAAACGTTTATTGGAAAATGGCTATTAGATAAGCAAATTATTGATTTGGAGGGGTCTAAACTTGTTCGTGTGAATGATTTGACCCTGTCTTGGATTACTCGAAATCATAAACAAATCATGGTTTTAGTTGCAGTTGATATTGGTTTGAGGGGCGTATTCAGACGTTTAGGGGTCGAGTTTCTTGTGCGGAGGGTGAAAAACAATTTCCTCGGGTGGCAATATATTAAGCCTCTTGAAAGCCGGTCTTCTGCATTACAGATTACTCGGGAGAAGGAGCAACTCAGAGAACTTCATCCTGCTGATATTGCGGATTTGTTGGAAACCATGGGATATTAAGGAAAGAACGGATTTAATTCATACTTTAGATTCGCAACAGGCCATTGATGCCTTGGCTGAAATGGAACTTGAAGCCCAGGTCGAAGTGATTAATCAATTGGATGAAGATACCGCTTCCGATCTCTTGGAAGATATGCCGCCTGATGAGGCTGCGGATATCTTAGGAGAACTTTCAACTGAGAAATCAGAGATACTCTTAGGCTTGATGGAGTCAGAGGATGCGGAAGATGTCCGTGAGTTGATGAAGTATGAGGAAAATACGGCAGGAGCGCTGATGACGACGGAATATATTGGCTTTCCGCTTTATCTCACCGCAGAAGAAGCCATTAATAAACTCCGTGAGCTGGCGCCAGAGGCAGAAACGATTTATTATTTGTTTGTTGTCGATGAGGAAGAAACTCTCGAGGGAGTACTTTCTTTGCGTGAACTTATTATTGCGCAACCGTCAACTCAACTGAAGGATATAATGCATAAGAAAGTTGTTAAGATCCATCCCTTAGAGAATACAGAAATAGCTGCGGATATTATTAATAAATATGGTCTGCTAGCTCTGCCAGTTGTGGATGAAAATGAGAAGATGCTTGGTATTATCACGGTGGATGATGTTCTGGAGCTTCTTATTCCAGAACGCGGGAAAAGCGAGCTTGATTCCTGGCTCGTTGTCCGCAAGAGACAAGCGAAAAGGGGGCAGGCCGAATGACCTTGAAAAGCAGGTTTGCCCTCTTCTTATCGGTAATGGGGCCGGGAATTGTGACAGCTTTTGCCGATAATGATGCCGGTGGAATTGCAACTTATGCTTCTGCAGGGGCTAATTATGGCTATGCGCTGATTTTTACAATGATTGTAAGCACCGTTTTTTTAGCGATTGCTCAAGAAATTTCAGCCCGAACTGGAGCAGCAACCGGTCGTGGTCTAGCTGACTTGATTCGTGAGCAATATGGTGTCCGGTGGACCTTGTTTGCTATGGCTGTTTTAATGGTTGCTAATTTAGGAACGACGGTTTCTGAGTTTTCAGGGATTGCCACAGCATTTGAAATATTTGGCGTCAGTAAATACATCTCAGTTCCTTTAGTTGCCTTCATTATTTGGTGGCTGGTTATTAAGACAGATTACGAAAAGATTGAGAAGATTTTTCTTCTACTTTGTCTTACCTTTTTTAGCTATGTTATTTCTGGGGTGATGGTCCATCCACCGTGGCATGAGGTTATGATTCAATCTATTACTCCAAATTTTTCGGGTTCACCGGCTTTTCTGTTGATGGCTATCGGCGTGATTGGAACAACCATTACGCCCTGGGGTCAGTTTTATGTTCAGGCCTCAGTTGTCGATAAAGGGATTACCTCTAAAAACTATCGGTATACGCGCTGGGATGTTCTCATTGGTTCTTTCTTCACAGGATTTATTGCTTTTTTTATCATCGTAGCCACAGCGGCAACGCTTTTTGTTAATCATATTCCGATTGAAACGGCTAAAGATGTAGCCATCGCCTTGAAACCCTTAGCTGGGGAATATGCGAGCTTGCTCTTCGGCTTTGGTTTGCTCGGTGCGTCTGTATTAGCTGCTTTTGTGCTTCCTCTCAGTACGTCCTATGCCGTTTGTGAAGCATTTGGGTTTGAACATGGTATCAGTAAATCTAATCGAGAAGCACCTGTCTTTTTTGGGCTGTATACGGTAATCATTATTTTAGGGGCTGCCATTGTGCTTTGGCCTGGGCTCTCCCTCTATCATGTCATGCTTTTCACGCAGGTGATCAACGGAATGTTGCTCCCGCCGATTCTTATTTTTATGGTGCTTATCGCGAGTAAGAAAAGTATTATGGGCGAGTATGCAAATACGCCTTTTTTCAACGGGGTGGCTTGGTTTTTTAACGGGATTCTTATTGTTTTGACTTTGCTTTTGTTGCTTTCAACACTGTTTCCAGGGCTAACAGCCAGGCTGTTTGGCTGAGCAACAGGAATGGCCATTTATTTTAATGAAGGGAGTTCCTTAATTTATAATGCAGCAGGATTGGCTTCAAATCCTGGAACAGGAGACAGAAGTTAAATTAAATGATGTGCAGAAGCAAGCGGTTCTTCAAACGGAAGGGCCGGTGCTTCTTTTAGCAACTCCAGGTGCAGGAAAAACAACAGTCTTAAATTTCCGAATCGCCTATCTTATCCTGGAAAAAGGAGTTTCTCCAAGCCATATTCTAGCTTTAACCTTTAGCCGCGCAGCGGCTCAAGATATGGGGGAACGTTTTCATACTTTATTTGGACGGCGCATACCTGAATGGGTGCGCTTTTCAACCATTCATAGCTTATGCTACCGGATTGTCCGCACATGGTTTCAGAGGGTTAATCAATCCTATCGCCTCATTGAACAGGAACAAGGGGCTTTCAGTAAAAGTGCCGTCCTGCGTCAGCTGTATGAGTCAATCAATCATACGATGTTAACTGAAGATAAGCTTGAAGAGTTGTCACAAGCCATTGGGTATATTAAAAATAGTTTGATGTCCCGTTCCGAGATGGGCGAGCTTGAGGTTAAAGTAAAGAATTTAGAGGAGATTTATCTGGCCTATGAAGAGTACAAATGCAAGGCACATGCTCCTATTATTCTTCTCGACTTTGATGATATGCTCACCGTTGCATATGACATTTTACGAAAACAGCCTGATTTGATTAAGGCGTATCAACAGCATTATCGCTATATTTTGATGGATGAAAGTCAAGATACTTCGCTTGTCCAAAATAAAATCGTCGAACTTCTGGCTCAACCGCAAAACAATCTATTTCTTGTCGGAGATGACGATCAAAGCATCTTCTCGTTCCGGGCAGCAGATCCTCAATATCTCCTCAATTTTCACGCGATCTATCCTCAAGCTCAGATTCTTACTATGGATCAGAATTATCGAGCGACTCAAAAGTTGGTGGCTTCTGCTAATGAATTGATTCAGGCAAATCAAAAGCGATATCCCAAGAATATGTTTTCAAAACAAGCTTCTGGTGAACCGCCGCGGATTCGCCAGTTTGGAACAAATGAAGAAGAGTTGGAGTATCTGGTTAAGTCCTTGAAGATGAGACCTCTTTCCCAGAACGTGAATTCGGTCGCGGTACTGTATCGAAATAATCTTTCAGCCGTACTTTTAATGGACCGTTTAGAGCGAGCTGGGATTCCTTTTTATATGAAGGATTTTCGCGACCGCTTTTTTAAGCATTGGGTGGTTGAAGATGTTTTGAACTTTTTGCGATTTTCATATAGCGATAAGAATGTAACGCTTCTCGAAAAGATCTTCACGAAGTTTGACTCGTATATCTCAAGAAAACAGATTGAATGGCTTAAATCCTGCCCCTCTAAGGAGTCTGTATTCGATCGTTTAGCGGAAATTCCAGAGACCAAGGAGTTTCGAAAGAAACGGTTGCTTCAATTTAAACGGGATTTTAAACGCTTAAATCATATGTACCCCATTCCGGCACTTCATTTTATTCGTGAGGACTTTAAATATGAAGAGAAAGTAAAAGATTTCGCAGATCGCTTGGGGTATTCCATGGAAGTGGTAAGGGAGATGCTCGATATTCTGGAGACCCTTGCAGAAGATCAGCAAGATCTGACAGCCTTCGCTAACCGTTTGAAGTCGCTCGAAGAAGCAGCAATAAACTCAGCTCAAAATAGAGGAAAACCAGTGGTTACGCTGTCCACTTTACATGCTGCTAAGGGTTTAGAGTTTGACGAGATATACTTAATGGATTTAGCTGAAGGAATTCTTCCTGCTGCAGATGCGATTAAAGCAGTCGAACAAAAACAAGGTGCAGCGATGGAGGAAGAGAGACGTCTTTTCTATGTAGGGATAACTCGGGCGAAACGCAAATTGGAACTCTTAAGTGTCCAATTTCAAAACCATCAGGAAGTTTTACCTTCACGATTTGTAGTCGAGTTAAGCCAAATTCTTAGAGTTAAAGAACAACCTGGGGAGGTTAGACCTGTTAAAGAAATTGCAGATTCTTCACTAACACGTCTTATTATCAAGAAAGGTGCTCTCGTTCGGCATAAGAAGTTTGGAATTGGTGAAATTACAAAAGTAGAGGGCGATATAATTTTTGTTCAATTTAAGGAAGGATTAAAACAACTTTCTGTAGAATTGTGTTTGTCAGAGCAAATTATAAAATCAATAATTGAATGATCAAGGAGGCGTTGTTTAATGAGTTTTAAGATTAACGACCACATTACATATGTAGGGAAAATCGATTGGGAATTACGGAAATTTCACGGTGAGGAGTATTCAACGCAAAAGGGGTCATCTTATAATTCTTATTTGATTAGGGATGAAAAAACGGTTCTTATTGATACCGTTTGGAAACCTTTTGGTAAAGAATTCGTGGAAAATCTTAAACAAGAAATTGATTTGACCAAAATTGATTTTATTATTATGCAGCATTCAGAAGTGGATCACAGCGGAGCTCTTCCTTATTTGATGCAAGAGATTCCGAATACGCCTATTTATTGTACAGCAAGCGGGAAGAAGATTATCCAGGGACATTATCATCAAAATTGGAACTTCGTTGAAGTTAAAACGGGGGATAAATTGAATCTCGGTCAGCGAGAAATTACTTTTATAGAAGCAAAAATGCTGCATTGGCCGGATACCATGTTCTCGTATCTCTCAGGAGATAATATTCTGTTCAGCAACGACGGTTTTGGGCAACATTACGCTTCAGAACATATGTATAATGATTTGGTTAACCAGGATGAAATTGCTACAGAAGCAATGAAGTATTATGCGAATATCTTGGCTCCTTTTAGCAAAATGGTGGTTGGAAAAATTAACGAGCTTGAAAAATTATCATTACCCATCGAGATGATTTGTCCAAGTCATGGTATCCTCTGGCGTGATAATCCGATGCAAATCGTCAAAAAGTACATGGAGTGGGCCACAGATTATCAGGAAAACCAAGTGACCATTATTTATGATACGATGTGGAATAGCACGCGGAGAATGGCTGAGGAAATTGCATTAGGGCTTCGGGAGGCAGATCCCAATTTGACGGTTAAGCTCTTTAATTCAGCGCGTTCAGATAAGACGGAAATTATTGCGGAGGTTTTCCGCTCGAAAGGAATTCTGGTGGGGTCACCGACGGTCAATAATGGATATCTTTCGTCGGTTGCAGGAATTTTAGAAGAAATTAAAGGAATGAAGTTTAAGCAGAAAAAAGCAAGTTCCTTCGGAAGTTATGGATGGAGCGGCGAAAGTGCAAAATTGATTTCTGAGGAACTCCAAAAAGCCGGTTTTGAAGTGGTTGATTCAGGACTTCGTTTGCTCTGGGTTCCTGATGAAGAAGCTTTAAATCAATGCAAAGAGTTTGGAAAACGGGTCGGGGAAGCATTTTAAGATAACGTACTAAATCATAAGGCTTGAATGTCGTATATTGCGCATTCAAGCCTTAATTTGTGTCCTTAATATATTTCTTAATAGAAGGAAGCTATAGCATGAATGAGATTGAAAAGCGTCGAAGTATAAGAAAGTATATCAATAAACCAGTTGAAGATGAAAAAATAAATAATCTAATTGAGAGTGCAAGGCAATTTGAAGCCTGCACTTTGGCTATGCTTACTTGTTTTTTGGCGATAATATAGCTGTTTTAACATGGGAAAAGTCGACTTTATTGTAGGGAACATCGCACACTATGGTTGCGTCAACGAAGATAGTTGTAGCTGCTTCGAGAGCCTATAAGCGGTCGGGAGGTCGCTGTCGCTGCCGACCAAAACGCGACCAATAATAAGCACCGAATTATTTGGCGAAGAAATCTGTGACACCCCCTGCGGCACGGCCCCTTGCCAACCGGGACCGCAGATGAGGTAGGCTCCAGCCTCTGTTCCTGTGGTACGTTTACCGACGTAGGCAAAGGTAGTATTTTTCGATGGATCGGTGAACTGCACACTGTAATAGCGACCGACCATGTCCGGCACATGCAAGATTTGCGGCCCTTTGCTGAGGTCTAACCAGCCGATCGTGATGAGTGTGTCACGGTTCACGCCAGTAGTTGTTAAGTGCGAGCCTGATGAATGGAGGGGGTCTGCAAATTGCGCTTGAGGTTGCGTATAGAGCGTGTTAATTGGGACAGGGCCCTCACCAAACCCTTTAACAAGGATCGCTCTCTTAAACACGGACAAAAGCATACGCGGCAAAAAGTAGATGACAATGAACCATGCAGCGACCATGAATGAACCAAAAATCAGCAAATGCTCGTATCTCACATGTTCCATCATTTCACCTCCACAATTGGCGGTACGTTGTATTTTCCGTCTAGAATTGTCGCACCAGGCATATATACGCGTAACCAAAGAATGAATTTACCCGAGGGCGCGGGCAGCCAGTTGGATTCACAACCTGCCGGAGCGGTGTTCTGAATGTAAATATCAACAGAGCCGTCGGCGTTTGGTACGAGTCCCGACCGATCACTCACGCTATACCGATTGATTGAATTCGCCACAAAGCGATTCATCGCATCACCCATGGTCAGTGACCAGAACGCATCATTCGGCGGGAGTCCACCCGTAGGAAAGCGCATGATGTAGTCGTGCTCTCCGGAGAGATCATGACTCGCGCCATCTACGGATGTGGTCCAGTACATCGCCTCTTGCGGTATGTTTACTGGGCCAGGAAAGGCTAGGACACACGCAGCGCGCATGAACATGCCATTGTCAGGTACGCTTAATCTAAACATGGTGGTCCATCCGTTGACCTTTGTGGCCTTCAGTTTCGCGGTAATTTGGGCCGTGACAAGCGACAGCCCGAAGCCGACGAGAATGCCTTGAATCACGTCAGTTCTCACAGGTCTTGTTTGGATAAAGAAGAACGATTTTATCATGACATAACCGCAGATCACACCGCTGATCATCAATAGATAATTATACGCTTTTTTGGTCATTTAGTTATTCCCTCCTAGTTCTGCCCGTAGTGGGGATCGTTACATTTGCCGGGAACCCCTTACAAAAATTAAAGTTATTGCCTTTCCTGAAATAACTCTTAAAGAGATAACCGACAAGTTAAATATACTGACAAACAACTGGGCATATCCAACTTCAGGTATTATAATTCTTGCAATTTTAGGATTCGCGACTTTTCATGCATTATTCAAGTGAGTTAACGACACAAGTGCTTCGCATAATTCTTATCCGCGAACCAATTGTAGGATTATGTGCAGTTCAGGCCGGACGGATCTATCACACTTTTTAAGATTTAAAGAGGAAGAAGCCCACTTTTTAATTAAAGTGGGCTTCTTCCCTTATCCCACTTTAAACGCGGCTACGCTTCCTTTAGAGGTTGGCGTAACTTCAAGGCGGGCGTCAATTCTCTCTTTTAGCTCGGGAACGTGGGAGATGATTCCGACTAAGCGGCCTCCCTGCTGTAGATCGAGCAGGGCTTTAATCGCAAAATCGAGAGACTCAGGATCTAAGGTTCCAAAGCCTTCATCGACAAAAAGGGTATCGAGGTGAATTCCTCCCGCATAGGACTGGACAACATCGACTAAGCCTAAGGCTAAGGAGAGAGAAGCGAGAAAGGTTTCACCACCGGATAGGGTTCCGACTCCTCGGGCGAAGCCGGTGTAGTTATCAAATACTTCTAAGTCGAGACCGCCAGCTGTATTTTTACGCGCACGATCCATCGTCCGTTGCAGATAATAACGGCCTCGGCTCATTGTTTTCAGCCGCTCATTCGCGGCGAGTGCGACATCATCGAGTAATGCTCCAAGGACAAAGCGTTGAAGCGTGAGGCGGTAATCATTTTGGCCGTTGGCAACTTCAGAAAGCCGTCCAATGACCGCATATCGGGAAGAAAGCGTCTCGGCTTTTTGCTTAATTTCGTTCAATCGGTCATACCAGCGTTTTTTGGATTCTAACGTATGGAGAAGTTCAGAATGATGACGCAAAGCAGTTTCGTACTCTTGCTGAAGCGTTGCAGCAACCTGATGAAGTCTTTCTAAATCGGGACGGGCGAGAGCTTCTGTCCTTTCTTTGCTTCGTTGGACGCGCTGTTTAGAGGCACTTAAGTTGAGTTCAAAGTCTTTAATATGTTCCTGGACTTTCATAATTCGTTCAGGCGGCCACTTCGATTGGGCATATTGCTCAACGGTTAGGAATCCAGAGGTTTCGAGGCGGGCGTTAAATTCAGCCTGAATTTGGATTAAGCGTTCTTGAGTTCGGCTTAGGTTGGCTAAGGTATTATCAAAGTCGGCTTGAAGTTTGGTGAGGTTTTGAAGCGAGAGTTGCTCGTTTTTCTGCGCTTCTTCCCAGTCGAAGTTCAGCCGGGATTGAAGCGTTTGAGTTTCTTGCAGGGCTTTTTGCAGGGATTGGGGATCTTGAAGCTCAGTGGGAACGTTCCCTTGACGTTCTTCTAAAATAGCTTGGGCTTTTTGAACTGCTATATTAGCTAACTCCCAAGCTTTTTCTGATTCTACCTGTTCACTCTCTAATTGGGTTCGTTGATCCGCCCAGGTGGCTACTTCGTTGCGCAGCGTTTCAAGTTGTTGGGTAGCTCTTAGGGCTTCCTGGTAGGTGGAACGGGCATGTTCGAGTTCAGAAGTTAGGGTGACGAGTTCCATTTGAGCATAGTTTCCGAGTTCCTCACTTAAGCTTTGAACTTTTTGAGCGGATAGGTCGCGTTCGTTTGATTCCTGATGATAGGATGTTTGGAGGAGTTTGACGTTGTTTTCTGCTTGCTCGAGTTCTGTATGTTTTCGTTTGAGGGTGTTTTCATCCGGCGTATCTGAAACGAAGGCTGCAGGTTGAGGATGATGAGTGGAACCGCAAACGGGGCAAGATGTTCCCTCAGCGAGTTGAGAGGCCATAACTCCGGCTTGACCATTGAGCCAGGCTTGTTGAAGTGCGGAATAAACTAGCTTTAACTCCTTGAGCTGGTCCTCAGACTGCTCTAGCTTGCGCAAGCTTGAAGATAATTGGCGCTCAGCGGTGAGGCATTTTTTCTTTTCACCTTCTAGATTTTGCCGCTTATCAAGGAAGGATTGAAGCTTTTCCAATTCCATGCGACGTGACGGGGCTTCAGTGGACAGGAGGAGGAGAACTTGGACTTGTTCAGCTTTTGATTGCTGAGTTTTCTGGGCTTCTTCGAGTTGAAGTTGGAAATGATTTTTACGTTCTAGAGCTGAATGGAGTGCTTTCTGTGTTTCAAGTGCTTCCTTACGTGATAAGGCAAGCGCTTGCACTGTCCCTGAAAGTTGCTGGAGACGATGAATTTCGGCAACTGCTTTTTCGCGTTCCGGAGCTTTATTTTCTTGAGCCTTTAAGGTCTGTTGGGAAAGTTCAAACTGTTGCTTCCCGGACTGCAGAGCTTTTTCCTGAACTTCCTGGTGAGCCTGCAGTGTTTTGACATCTTGGGTTTGTTGGTTGAGTAGCGTTTCAGTATCGGCTATAGTGGCTGCAGCGAGGGCTTTAGTAAGGTCTTGGCGAAATTGATCCACAACGGAGATCTTCGTAATGAGTTTATTGAGCTCATCTTCAGCGGTCTCGCGTTCCTTCCATTGATCTTCAGCCTGGGTGGCTGTCGTAATTTCAGCTTGGGCGTTCTTTAGCTGTTGCTCCAATTCGCCAACCTGTTTATTGAATTGAATTTCATCTTGGCGCTTTTGCTCGAGTTCCGTTTCCAAATCACTTAAATTTGCAACGGAAGCTTCTTGGAGAATGAGTTCTTGATCATGAAGCAGTTCTTTATGGAGTTGGGTTAGTTCTTTAGCCTTGGCTTTGAGTTTGTCTTCTATTAAACGATATAAATCGGTTTTAAACAGGGTTTGCATAATCGCTTCTCGTTCGTCTGAAGAGGCGGTTAAGAGTTTGCGGAAGTCTCCCTGAGGCAAGAGGACAACTTGGCGGAATTGTTCACTCTTGAAGCCGAGGAGGGCTTCCACTTTTTCGGTGACTTCCCGCCACGAACTGGCCAGCAATTCATAGTTACCGTATTCTGTATGGAGATAAAGTTCAGCTTTGGCTGGGGCAATGGTTGTCCCTCCGCCGCGCTTGCTGGGACGTTCTTGCTCTGGCCAACGATTGACTTTATAGTGTTTTTCGCCGATTGCAAATTCAAATTCGACCTCTGTTTGAATGGAAACATCGGCATGATCGCTGCGCATGGATTTGCCCGTGCGTGAGCTCCCGCTAGTCGTTCCATACAGCGCAAAGCAAATTGCATCCAAAATTGAGGTTTTTCCTGAACCCGTTGGTCCATTAATCAGAAAGAAGGAGCGCCCCTTTAATTCCGCAAAATCTAAAATTTGTTGATAGGCGTATGGTCCAAAGGCGTACATTTTTAAAACTAAAGGTTTCATACGGATACCTCCCGTGCATCGCGGAAGACTTCCTCGAGTACACCTGCTAATTCACCCTCTTGCTCTGGGTTTAAGGCTTGTCCAGACATTTGCTCAAAAAAGGAGGCGAAAAGTTCTTTCTCCGTCAACTTACGATGATCATCTTTTAATCCCAGTAAGTTTCCTGTATTTGTGATGTAAGGTCGTTCAATCGCTAAGACATTGGGGAAAACGTTACGAAGTTGTCCGATTGGATCAAGAATAGGATCGGTATCTTTGAGCACGATCTGTAGATAATCCTCAGAATTGCCTAGAGTGTCAGCATGTTCGAGAATTTCCTTAAAGTAACCTTCAAGGATTCGGACATCCCGGCGGGGAGATAAAGGAATGCTTTCGATATGAGCATCACCTTGAGCATCTAGCTCAACGAGGTTGATTCCTTTCGTTTGATGCGCCTCAGAAAAGGAATATTTAAACAGAGATCCGGGATAGCGGATGGAGTCATTTCCTACTTTTTGAGAATGATGCAAGTGGCCTAAGGCAGTGTAATTAAAGGGCTTAAACAGATCTGCACTGACCATACCGCTTCCTCCGACGGAAAGGGGTCTTTCCGAATCAGTAACAGATCCGCCACTGAGGAAAGCGTGAGCGATAGCTACTTTACGTGAGGAGTCCGGAATTTGTTTTAAAGCATGCTGAATCATAAAATTTAAAGCGTGCTCATGATCCAAGGCTTCTGGTTCTTGAAGACGTTCCCTCACCACCGATGGTTCTGCGTAAGTAAGGGGAACAAAATGAACTGGGCCGTATTCATCTTCTAAAATAATGGTTCTAGGTTTACCCGTGAGTGGGCCGAAGACATGAAGTCCTTGTCGTGTAAGAAGTTGATTCCCAAAGCCGAGTCGTTCGGGGCTATCATGGTTTCCCGCAATCAAAATGACGGGCGTTTGGTAATCTAAGATGATTTGGGAGAGTGTCTCATTTAAAAGTTCCACAGCTTCGGTGGGAGGCACAGCACGATCATAGATATCTCCAGCAATCACCACAGCTTGGGGTTTGCTGTCGCGAATTAAATCCAAAAATTGGTCGAGTAAGTAAGCTTGATCTTCGGTCAAATGGATGCCATGAAAAATTCGGCCAAGATGCCAGTCTGAGGTATGAAGAAAGCGCAAGGGGGGAACCTCCTTTAGTCAGATTTCCTGATTATACTCTAGCATAACAATTCGTCAAAAATTTGTTATCCCCTCTGAAACTTTTTGAGAACATGAATCGTATATCAAGTGTAGAAACAAAGAACAAAGAGAACAAAGTACAGAATTTAATCAGGAGGAAAGAAATATGACAGACAAATTATATCGTTCAGGCGTCGATAAAAAACTCGGCGGAGTATGTGGGGGTCTCGCAGATTACTTTGATATTGATGCAACGCTGATCCGACTGATTGTTTTGATCACCTTTTTTATGGGGGGGATGGGCTTTCTCGCTTATATTCTCGCATGGGTGATCATTCCTTTGAATCCAGAGGATCAGTTGGGAGTGCATCCACAAAATGTTAGAGATGAAATCCGCTCCAGTGTTCAGGATTTTTCAAGTAGCGCTCAGGGTTTTGCAGAAGATCTCAAGGCTACGCATCCGGAGCGTCGCAAGAGATATGTGGGAATTGCGTTGATTGTCTTAGGAATTCTATTTTTATTAGAACAATGGATGCCGTTTTTCTTTGATTGGGGTAAGATGTGGCCGATCTTTCTCATTATCATTGGGGTTGGAGTAATTTGGAGGAGGGACAGATAATGCGCCACGCAGTCGATTCAGTAAGTCGGGGGTTACTCTTTATCGCTTTGGGGATTGTCTTTTTCCTCAATACGTATGGAATTTTGCCTTGGGGCTTTTGGGTTAATGTCGCAGATCTTTGGCCACTTCTCTTCATCTTAGGCGGGATCGCTCTTTTATTGAATAAACGGGTTCCTTTCAGTACAGTTCTGCTTGTTTTTTTGATTGCCCTAGTGGGATATTCCTTTGTGCCTGGTAATAATCACCTGAAGTATCAAGGCCCTTATCATACGGGATCAGGTGGAAGTATGGATTTTGCGGTTCCGCTCGAAGAAGGAATTAATAAAGCAAATGTTGCCCTTAATTTAGGGGGGGCGGACATCAATCTTAATACAGTAGCGCCAAAGACTAATTCTAAAAATATACTTGAGGGACAATATGAGTGGACGGCAAATGTTAATCCTTCTTCAGATCAATCGCCTAAGCTATCCCAGAATAGAAATGGGGATACCTTAAACATCGAATTTGATGCCGAAAAAAGAATAGGTAATGGAGAAAGTAAGCTAGACTTTACGCTTAATCCGCAGATTGACTATGGAAACATGGAAGTTAATGCAGGAGCGTTCAATGGAACTTTGGACTTAAGTCAATTGCGGATGAGTAATCTCGATATTAATAGTGGGGCAAGCCAGCTGGAATTACGTTTTGGAGACACAGGAACGAAGACTCAAGCAGAGGTTAATGCGGGAGCCTCAAAAGTTACGTTAGTCGTTCCCGAGCAAGTGGGGCTTAAAATTAAAATTAGTGGTTTTACAAACAGTACTAATTTTGCTGGGGATGGGCTATTTTTACAGGATAAAGAATGGGTGAGTCCTAACTATGATTCAGCAAAGTCGAAGATAGATCTATCAATGTCGGTAGCGGCTGGAAAAATTGATTTAGTAAGGCCTGACACTCCAAGCGCTAGCTCTGATAAAATTTACTAAAGTATCATATAAGATGAGATAAAGCATGAATAATCCCGTAACAAAATAAAATGTTACGGGATTATTTGGTATACATATTAAGTGGTATAGATACGGCATGAATTAAAGGTTATTTTCCGACGATGGGAATAGGCTCATCAGAAACCTCATCCAATCGGTCTTCCCAGAGATATTTCTTTGTTTCAGATACGATGATGGGGCTTAAGAGAAGTAATGCGACAAGGTTCGGAATGGCCATCAAGGCGTTGAACGCGTCTGCCATATCCCATACTAAAGGAAGGCTCATAATGGAGCCAAGGAAAACTGCAATAACCCAAAAAAGACGGTAGGGCGTAATGGCAATTTTACCAAATAGGTATTCAATTGCTCTTTCACCATAGTAAGACCAACCGAGGATGGTTGAAAATACGAAAGTGAGTAGACCAACGGTAAGTACAATCGGACCAATTACGGGGATTTGCTCAAAAGCCATGTTGGTCAGAGCAGCTCCTTTTAAGCCTTCCGCTGCTGCAGGGTTACTTATGATGCTACTGACAACAACAAGTCCGGTCATTGCACAGACTACGACTGTATCCCAGAAAGTTCCGGTAGAAGACACCAGAGCTTGGCGGACAGGATTTCTCGTTTGAGCTGCAGCTGCTACGATTGGAGCAGAACCTAAGCCAGACTCATTGGAGAAGAGACCTCGAGCAATACCGTATCGAGCAGCCATCATAACGCTAGCTCCAATGAAGCCGCCACCAGCTGCATGAGGGGTAAAAGCAGATTGGAAGATTAAAGAGATGGCGGGTGCTACAAATTCAGAATTCATGGCTAAGATAATGATACATCCTAAGACATAGAAAATGGCCATAAAAGGAACAAGCATCTCAGTGACTCGAGCGATGGATTTGATTCCACCAAGAATAACGGCAGCTGTGAGGATCGCCATGATTGCCCCGCTGATATAGGGAGAGATATGAAAGGTTTCATTCACCATAGCTGAAATGGAATTCGCTTGAACGGTGTTACCGATCCCAAAGGCGGCGATCGATGTAAAGATAGCGAACAATATGGCAAGCCATTTTTGACCCAGCCCGTTTTCGAGAGCATACATTGGACCACCAAGCATTGTTCCATCAGACGTTTTAACCCGGTATTTAACGGATAAAAGGGCTTCCGAGTATTTTGTTGCAATACCGAATACTCCCGTCAACCAGCACCAAAGCACAGCACCAGGACCACCAAGTGCAACTGCCGTCGATACTCCAACAATATTACCGGTACCAATGGTAGCAGCCAAAGCTGTAGTGAGGGCACCGAATTGACTGACATCCCCCTCAGCGGATGTATCCTTAGTTACCGAAAGTTTAATCGCTTTGAAGGTGTACTTTTGAATAAAGCGGGTGCGAAAAGTTAGGAATAAGTGCGTACCGAAAAGTAGAATCAGCATCGGGGGACCCCAGAGGTATGTGTTTAACCAGAGAATAAAATTGTGAAATGCATCCATGTTTTGTCTCCTCCTTGTTTTCTCAATCTGTTTTTATTTAGCTTGAGGACTAATCCTTATATAAAAAGAGCCAAATCAGGAAAGATTTGACTCTGGAGTGCTAGCGTAAGTCTAAGAGAGATCGCGTTTTAGAGCTATCTCCTAGATAAACTAATACTCTGTCCTTTTGCCTGAGAGATTTAAAAATAATCTTATGTTGCCCCTTCGGCGCCCAATTTGGGTCTCTCCAGAGTGCTGTCAATTTACGGTCTAAACTTGAAATCAAGTACCTGAAAGTTTAACTTCTTCGGCGGGCAATAGCCACTCTCCCGTAAATATCATCCAGTAATATGCAGTTGTTTTAAAGCTAATTATCTAATATTATAATTTTTTAGATTATTATATTCAAGGGATATATTAGGATAAAGTGACAGAAAGCCTCATGAATTATGTATACTTTACAGGATATCAAGATGAAAGCGATTTATTTCGAGTTTGAGGTTTTGCGCTAATTCGGTAAGGTTAAGATTCGCTACTTTTAAGTCCTCAAGCGACGCGTTTTGTTCCTCGATTCCAGCATAAACAGTTTGGGCTTGAGCAGCCGTCTCACGGCTAACCTCATCAACATCGCGAACCGCGGCTGTGACGGTTTGACTCGAGGAAGAGATGCTGTAGATCGACTGTGTGACTTCTTGAATTTCACTCATAACGTTTTGAATGAGCTCAGTGATGCTGTCGAATCCTTCTCCAGCATGATTAACGACTTCAATTCCTTCATTGACTAAACTTGCGTCATTTTGCATCGATTGAATGGCATCTTGTAAATTATTTTCGTTGTCTTGAATTAAGACCACGATTTCGCGGGTTGCTCCAGCGGTCTGCTCGGCGAGCTTTCTGACTTCTGCGGCAACAACGGAAAAACCGCGTCCGTTTTCACCTGCTCGAGCCGCTTCAATGGCTGCATTAAGGGCGAGCAGATTGGTTTGATCAGCGATTCCGGAAATGACTTCGGTGATGTCAGAAATTTGGCGTGAACTCTGAGACAATTTCTGAATCGCCGCTTGAACACTCTTTGTTCCCTGACCAATATAAGACATTTGAGTCATCGCTTGAACAACGGCTTTTTGACCTCCCTGAGCTGTATTCTCTGTTTTTTCAACGAGTCTCGTGACACTAGAACTGTGTGTAGCAATAGACTTTACTGTAGAAGAAATTTCTTCGATACCGTTTAAGGTGCTATCAAGGGAAGAGGATTGTTTGGCTGTTCCTGCAGCAACATGATCGATTGAGGCGGCTATTTGATCTGAGGTGAGGGCTGTTTGTTCTGTTACGAAGAGAAGCTGGTTTGAGGAATCAGCTACATGTTGTGCGGAAATTTGGATATGTTTTACAAGATGCTGAAGATTTTCTAACATCTTGTTTACTCCAGTTGCAAGCCGCCCTGCCTCATCGCGGGCTTGACCCGTCAGCGGCTGTACATCTAAATTTCCGTCCGCAATTTTTTCAACTGTCTGAAGGATGAGCTTTAAGGGCTTGGAAATTAACCGGGACAGCCATAAACCGATAAGTAAAGCGATAAGGCCTGCTGCAAGAGGAAGTCCAAATAGAATTTTTTCGGCTCTGGCAAAATTAAGATTATCTCTTGCGAGAGTTGCTTCCGCTTCTTGAGTGTTAAATTCCAGAAGCTCAGTATAAATCGTATTACTTTCAAATAAGCTTTGTGCAGTTTTGGTTTGATATTCTTGATAGATCTGAGCTGGGTTTTCGGTGTCCATGCGGGTGAGGATTTTTTGACGCTCAGTGTTTGTTGCTGCGATCAGTTCTTGCAACCGGGTTAGACGCTGTTCTTCATAAGGTTCAAGCGGCAGAGCCTGATATTTTTCTAGCGCTTCAGCGCCAAGTGCTGCTGAGATATTGGCTTCAGTTATAAGCGTTCGTTGGGTACCTGATTCAGTTGCGGCGAGGAGAGCTTGGGTAGTGAAGAGCTCTGAATTTTTTGACCGGCTTGCCGCATCGCTTAAAAGTTCGATTGAAAGGGTTGAATTGGAGTAAATCGAATTCATAGCCTGTTCGGCTTGAAGATAATAAGAATAACCAGTGTAACTTAAGACTCCCATAAAGAGAATCATGAGCAAAACTAAGGAAATGATTTTAGAAGCGGTTTTCCAATGTCGAAATCCAATCATCAAATGCCAGTCCCTTCATTTTTTTGAATCCGAAGCGGTTCAATTCGATAAGCATTTCCCGGGATAGTTTTCGTTTCTTTTTTGAGATGTGCAGCATGTTGGGCAATCTCAGCGGGGGTTAAGGCATCATTTTCCGGTAGGATGAGGGCAGCAAGCGCAACACTGAGATGATTTGCTCCAACCATGTGCTCGGTTTTTATTTTGAACTCAGCGATGATTGCTTCACAGAGTTCTTCGAGTTGGGTTCTCTCAGTGATGAATAAAAAGTCGTCCCCGCCGATGTGACCGACAAAGGCGGATTCGTGGTCGAAGCCGCCAGCTCTGAGTAATATCTCGCCCAATAGCTTGATGACCATATCTCCTCTTTGAAATCCAAAGGAGTCATTATAATATTTGAAGTGATTGAAGTCTGCATAAATGAGGGTAAATGATTTCCTATTAGTAATCCTTTTTTGAATCTCTTGTTCGATCGCAATATTGCCCGGTAATCCGGTCAACGGATTAGCTCCTCGAGCAATCTTGATTTGCGTAGCCGCCATTGCTTTGATGAGAGAAGCGACTTTAACCATGCCAACGGCTGTTTGCTGGTGTATGACGACGAGCCCGTCATACAGTTGGGCATCAGAACGAGACATGGCAAGGGTCGAAGCGATCTCAATCGGTGTATTATCTTCAAGCATAAGCAGGTTTGAGTCCATAAGCAGGGTGATGGGGCGTTCCATATAGAGACTTACTCCGTAGCGGGTCCCAAGCGAAGAATAGAATTTATCGCGGTGAATAACCCCGTTAACTCGTTTATGTTCAGCGATTCCTATGAACCAGATGTTAGGATGAGTTCGAAAATACTCGTCAACAACGTGAACGGAGTCGTCAGGGTTAAAAAGGGGAAGCGGTTCGACCAGGGAAAGAATGGTATTGCTATCCTGGACATTCACGTTGTGTCTGTTTTTAACTAACTCAAGACTCCGGGGATTGATCACGGCACGCTCAAAAGAAGGGTGGGCAACAAAATAGCCTTGAACGTAATCTACACCTAATTGAACAACGGTCCGCATTTCGGCTTCGGTTTCAACTCCCTCGGCGAGAAGACGGCAGCCAATGCGGCGGGAAAAGGTGCTGAAAGTTTCGAGCAAGGCCCATTTCGTCGGATCGGTATGAATAGATTGGATCAGTGAGCGGTCAATTTTTAGAAAATCAGGCTGAAGTTCGGCGATGGATTGTAAAGAGGAATAGCCTGCTCCAACATCGTCCAGGGCTATGAGATAGCCTTGGCTTTTGTAGTGCTCCAAGGCTTCACGGAAGGTGGAAAAATCCTGAATAGCGCTGCGTTCTGTAATTTCAAGGACGACGTCAGAAGGCTTTAGATTTTTTTGAGCAAGAAGTTTACGCGTTTGGCCTGAAGCAAAATCTGGATCAGTTAAAATCTGGGGATTAACATTAAGAAATAATAGCTCTTGAGGCTTGAGGACTTTAGAAGAACTTGAGATTGCACTTCGCCGGCATAATGTTTCAATTGGATAAAGCTCTCCAATCTTTTCAGCAAAGGGAAAAAGCTCAGCAATATTAGAAAAACAAGTGGGGGCTTTCATTCTGGCTAAAGCTTCAAAGCCAAAGATTTCGCCTCGTTTAACATCAAGGATGGGTTGATAAGCAGAGGTTAAATGGTTTTCCTGATGAGTTAATAATCGATGAATCTCATCCTTGCGTTCATCATATTGAGGATCGGGTTCAGATTTATTTAAGCGGAAAGCTTCCTTCACTGCGTTATAGAGCAAATAATCGGCACTTCTTGAGGCTTGAGGTTTACATTCAACAAATCCTGTTCGTATATGGATGTTTTCCAATACAAACTCTTGAATTCGAGTATTGATTTTGCTTTGAAGTGAAGGAAGCCAGGGAGTAATGAACGTTTGAAAATCAAAAGAGACCTGAGTGTGAGGTACAAAGTAGATTACAAAGTCATCACCGCCTCTGCATTCAAGCAGCGTTGTTTTAAAGAGATGAGCATGCTGCTTAAGGTTATGATTAATTTCTTTTTCTACTTCTTCGAGAATTCGGTTACAGGTTTTATAGCCGCGACGGAACTCAACTTCGTGAAATTTAACGATATCGAGATAGAGGACCCAGATGGAACGCCCATCGCGCAGAATTTGGTAGAGTTGACGTTCATGAGGTTGGTTATATTGCGCACTGTTGTTCATAATTCATTCCCCTTTAGTACAACGGATAACTATTGAAGTCTTAAGGTAACACCTTGTTACTGGCGTTTCATAAAATTCAAATACCCTGCGGTAGTATTTCCTCTGCTCATTCTCACACCTCGTTAATTTATTCTTCATGTTTATTACAAGTTTAAAAGTTAATCGTTAATTTTATATTAGAAAGATAGAAGGAATTATTAAGATCTGTTAAATTTTATGTAAAGTATACATAAGCGTTAACAGGAATTTAACTAATTCTTCACTATGAGTTAACATGAAAAGTATAAAATGAATTCAATACTTAATATTTGAACCGGTGGGAGGGGCGTCTAATGTCTAAGGTTTTGTTAATTGAAGATGAAAAAGAGATTCAAGAATTGGTGAGTTATAATCTGAAAAGGGAAGGGTATGACGTTAGAATAGCCGGCGATGGGAAAAGCGGATTGAAGATGGTGTATGCCGAGCATCCGGATTTAGTCCTGTTAGATGTTATGTTACCTGAGCTGGATGGCTACGAAGTGTGTAAAGCGATTCGAGCAAATCCTGAAAGCGCAAATCTACCTATAATAATCTTGAGTGCCAGAGATGAAGTAGCGGACAAAGTCATCGGGCTTGAATTAGGAGCAGATGATTACGTGACCAAGCCCTTTAGTCCTCGAGAATTACTTGCGCGGGTCAAAGCCAGATTCCGTGAGGGTAAGCGTAATAATGATCTTGAGAAGGAAAAGACGATCAGCTGGGGAGATTTAGAACTCAGGACGGATAGCTATATCGCTACTGTGGCAGGGGAGAACATGAACCTAACGGCTAAGGAGTTTGAACTGTTGCATATTTTTCTTAATCGACCCAATCAAGTTTTTAGCCGAGAATATCTCATGCAAAAGGTATGGGGGTATCAAACAAGTGGTGATACGCGAACGGTCGATGTTCATATCAGTAATTTAAGGAGTAAGCTCAAATCTCTGGGCCCAATCATTGAATCCGTACGAGGTATTGGATATCGCTTCGCCTCAAATCAATTAACGAAAAATTAACAAGTCCTTTACGATTAATTCATAGTCAATTAACAAACATTATCTATAATGCAGTTGTGAAAGCGTTTCATATAGTTTTTAAAACCGAAATTGAGGGAGGAAATTAAAACATGTTTAAGAAGAAGTCTAGAATTGCTATTGTGAGCACTGCGTTAGTTGCCCTATTGGCATTGGCAGGTTGTGGACAAGCTGCCGCTCCTCAAGGAGGAAACACAACAGCTGATAAGAAAACAATCACGGCAGCAGGTTCGACCGCTCTCCAACCATTAGCACAAGCAGCGGCTAAAGATTTCATGAGCAAGAATGCTGGCGTTCAAGTGAACATCAGCGGCGGCGGATCCTTCACCGGACTTAACAACGTAGCAAGCGGCTCTTCTGATATCGGTAACTCTGACGTCAGTGTCGATGGAAATGCTGATTACAAAGACAAAGGCTTAGTCGATCATCAAGTTGCTGTTGAACCGTTCTTAGTTATTACTAATAAAGATGTTACCGTTGATGATTTGTCCAAAGCTCAATTAACGGATATCTTTACAGGTAAAATCACCAACTGGAAGGATGTTGGCGGAAAAGACGCTAAAATTACGATTATTGGCCGTGCTGCTTCGTCTGGTTCACGGGCAACTATTAGCAAAATTGTGTTAGATGGAAAAGACTTCACTTCTGCTGCAACAGCTCAAGATTCCACAGGTAACTTGATTACTGCTGTAGGACAAACTCCTGGATCTATTGGTTATATCGATGCTGCTTATTTAAAAGATACTGTTAAAGCTCTGAAATACAATGGTGTTGCTTATAGTGCTGATGCAGTGATCAATGGACAATATCCTATCTTTGCATACGGCCACATGTATACGAAGGGTGAAGCTACGGGAACTGTGAAAGCATATCTCGATTACATCATGAGTGCAGATTTCCAAAATACTAATGTTGAGAAAGCTGGCTTTATCCCTGTCAGCAAAATGAAGAAATAATCGGTTATCCTGCTGGAAATAGTAATCAATAAAGAATTAAAAATCCTAACCCCTGTTAAGATGTTGAATTTTAATAGAAGGTTAGGATTTTTAACATAGATTTAACAATTGTTTAATTCGGGCTTAACAGAGGCAAGCTAAAGTAAGTATGTCATGTATACAGTGGGGGGTGGGAATTTTGCCTCGGAGTAGGTCTATGGTTTATTTTAACGATCGTCTGTTTCGCTATCTTTTTATTGCCAGTGCAGTTCTGGTTTCATTGATTATCGTTTCGATTATCTGGTTTGTAGGGAATCAAGGGCTAGCGACTTTTCATGATGCTAGTTTGATTGAATTTTTTACGAGTAGTATTTGGAACCCGAGTAATGGAAATTACGGGGCATTGTCCTTTATTACAGGATCCCTTGTTTCAACCTTGATTGCCATTCTTATCGGAGGACCTCTCGGTTTAGCTGGTGCAGTATTTATGGCAAAAATTGCCCCGCCTTGGTTAAGGCGAATTATGCGCCCGGCTACCGATCTTTTTGCGGGTATTCCTTCAGTCGTCTATGGTTATGTTGGAATTACGGTTCTCGTTAATTTTATACGCGAAACAACAGGTTCACCTACAGGGTTTGGATTGCTTGCTAGTGGCATTGTCTTATCGATTATGATTTTGCCGACGGTTATTAGCATTACAGAAGATACTCTACGTTCCTTGCCTGCTACTTATGAAGAAGCATCATTAGCACTGGGTGCTACTCGTTGGCAAACCATCTGGAGAGTGTTAGTTCCGGCTGCCTCACCAGGAATCCTAACCGCACTGATTTTAGCGATGGCACGTGCTATCGGAGAAACCATGGCAGTGCAAATGGTCATCGGCAATTCTTCACAATTTCCGAATTCATTGATAAGCCCATCGTCAACTTTAACGAGTAATATTGTTATGGAGATGGGAAATACTCCGTTTGGTTCAACTTGGAATAATGCTTTATTTATGATGGCCTTAATTCTCTTACTTATTTCCCTTGTCCTCATTATTCTTGTAAGGGTAGCGGCTAAAAAGGGGGCTGAATAATGAGCGCTAAAAAAATGGATAAATTGGCGACGGGAGTGCTCTGGTTTGCTGCATTGTTTATCCTTGGCCTACTTATCTGGTTTTTGGTATACATCTTAGGTCGCGGATTACATTACCTCAATCTTGAGTTTTTTATCGGCCCGGATGGTATAGGGGCTCAACTCTTTAACTCGTTTTATATCCTCTTTCTCTCGCTACTCTTTTCCTTACCGATCGGGATTGGAGCGGGTATTTATTTAGCGGAATATGCACCTCAGAATAAGCTGACCGATTTAATCCGTTTGAGTGTGGAATGCTTGGCAAGTGTACCTTCAATTGTGTTTGGTTTATTTGGTATGATTATCTTTGTTAATGTATTGGGACTAGGGTACACCATTGTGGGTGGTGCCGCCACTTTAGCCCTCTTGAATTTACCTATCCTTGTGCGTGTCACGGAAGATTCCTTAAGGGGAGTTCCCGCAAGTTATCGTGAAGCAAGCCTTGCTCTAGGTGCAACGATGTGGCAAACTATACGTAAGGTTGTTCTGCCGACTGCGTTCCCGGGAATTCTGACTGGAATAACGCTCGTTGCTGGACGCGCTCTAGGGGAAACAGCGATTTTGATCTTTACAGCAGGAATGAATGTCTCCCGATATTTATTTGATACTAATCCAATGGCAGCTGGTGAAACTTTAGCCGTTCATTTATATGCTGTGAAGGCTAATCCGTTGCCAGGGACAAATGCTGATGCCATAGCAGATGGTACAGCGGCATTGTTGATTATTGTTGTATTGATTTTTAATCTCGTATTATCTTTGCCAAGCCGCTTGATGGAAAGACGACTAAACAGCAAAAACGAATAAAGGAGACTAGTGATGAGGGATAAAATCGTTGTTGAGAACCTAGATCTCTTCTACGGTGACCATAAGGCTTTAAATAATATTAGTCTGAAGATGGCTGAGAAGAGCGTTACAGCGCTGATTGGACCGTCAGGCTGCGGAAAGTCAACCTTTATCCGAAGTCTGAATCGAATGCATGATCTCTTGCCAGATGTTAAAATTTTGGGTAAGATCAAGATTGATGATGAAGATATTTACGCGTCAGATACTGATATTGCCCTTTTGCGGAAACGGGTCGGCATGGTTTTCCAAAGGCCAAATCCTTTTCCAAAATCGGTTTATGAGAATATTGCTTATGGACCGCGAATCCATGGCGAAAATTCGAAAGCACGTTTGGATGAAATTGTCGAGTCCAGCCTGCGGGGAGCCGTTTTATGGGATGAAGTGAAGGACCGCTTGCACAAGAGCGCTCTCGGACTTTCGGGGGGACAGCAGCAGCGGCTATGTATTGCTCGCCTCTTAGCGGTGGAACCGGAAGTTCTGCTCATGGATGAACCAACCTCTGCACTTGACCCGATTTCAACAATGAAGATCGAAGAGTTGATTAGTCAATTAAAAGCAAAGTATACAATTGTTATTGTCACACATAATATGCATCAAGCCTCGCGGATTTCTGATCAAACCGCCTTTTTCTTAAACGGAGTACTTGTTGAAGCGGATGAAACAGGGGTTTTATTTACTCGACCTGCAGATCAGAGAACAGAGGATTACATTTCTGGCCGTTTTGGTTAATAAGGGGGTATTCAGAGTGGCAACTCGACATTTATTTGATCAAGCCTTAGAGGACTTGAATGAGGAAATATTTCGCTTAGGGGAAATGGTGAACAGCCAGATTAAAGACGCAATGACCGCCCTTGATAAACAAGATTTAGAGTTAGCCAACCATGTGATTACTGGGGATCTTAAGGTTAACGAATTGCAAGCGAAAATTGAAGAGAAATGTACACTTCTCATTGCTACACAACAGCCTTTTGCAAAAGACTTGCGTAAAATCGTGGCTTATTTCAAAATTTCAATCAATCTCGAGCGCATGGGTGATTTAGCAGTTGACCTTGCTAAAATTTCGTTACGCATTGGTGGCGAAAAGTTGATTAAACCTCTTATTGATTTACCCCGTATGGCAGAGCTTGTTCGGGAGATGTCCTTACAAGGTATCACGGCGTGTAAGGATGAAAATGCTGAAGAAGCACAAGCTATGGCTGCAAAAGATGACATTGTTGATCATCTTTATAATCAGATTTTCAGTGAATTAATGCTCTTGATGATTGAGGACCCGAAGAAAATCAATCAAGCCGCTTATCTTTTATTTGCGGGACGACACTTGGAACGCATCGGTGACTATTGTACCAATATCTCGGAAGAAGTCCTTTATGTTGTCACAGGTAAACGGACCGATTTAAATTAAATAAGGCAAATTTGGAAGCTGGAGTATCAAGACTTTGAATCGGTCGATTCAAGGTCTTTTTTATAGACTTGAAGACAGGTATAGTTATTGAATTATAGGCAAATGGTATTATATTATGTATTATAATATTAGGAAGTCTTTTTTTAGTCATAGAGTGTAAGATAAAGGGGATAAATCGTGGAAGATCAAATTACGAAAATAAAAAGTGACTTTTTTAAAGCGCTTGCTCATCCAACTCGGGTAGCAATTCTTGAACGTATTGCGGATCAAGAAGTATGTGTTTGCGAGATTATTGAGGATTTGGGCCTAGAACAATCTAATGTTTCTCAACATCTTGCGATTTTACGCAAACAGAATATTATTACCTCGACAAAAGCGGGGCTACAAGTTCATTATCAGATCAAATATCCTGAAGTTTTGGAGATTTTAAAAACGGTTGAAAGTATTATGACCAAACAACTCAATGAAACTCAAGAGTTAATTCGTCATTTGGGAGGACGGTGAGAAAGGAATAACTAATAGCGGTATATTTGTGGACATATTTGACCTCCATGTTAATCACAGTTTGTTTCTTAGGAAAAAAGCAACTCCGATTGGAGTTGCTTTTATGTTACTTCTCGCTGAAACAGTCGTTTTTTCAGTACCTATTTATTGGTAGACGTAGGATTTGGCATAGGTTGAGGTGGGGCTTGGAAAAGCTTTCCGTTAAAACTTCCAGCGAGGGTTCGTACAAAGGATAAGATCCATTGCACAGTGAGCAAAGCTGTGAGAAGAGCGGTGTATCCAAGGACTAGGCTGGATTGGTAATACACCCCTAATTTAAAACTGGCCATCGTATAGGCAGCAAGGGGGAAGATGAAGGCCCACCAGGATAGGGTAAAAGGGATGCCTCCATGCTTTTGGTAATGACGTGAGATCAAGAGGGTAATTAAGATGGCCCATAAGCCGAGTCCCCAAATGATGTTTGCCAGGAGATAAAGCGTTTCTACACCGGGAAGAACCCCTAGGAGCTTAGCTGAATCGGCTAAACCCATTAATGATACAGTTCCCACGCCGATTGGCCCGAGAATAATCCAAAAGGTGGGTGCCATCGGATTTGGAGGTAACGAATGTTGAGCAAATCGTGTGAAGACTATAGCCCCGATGAAAAGAAAGAGGAAAAAGCCAAGTCCCCAAAAACTGAAATTGATGAGAAGTGCCGTTTTAGCCCAAGAAGCATTCATGGAATGTAACATTGTTGTTAAAGGGTTTCCGATTAGGGGAACAGCAATACTCGCAACCGGTGAAATTAACCAAGCAAAGTTGATCATTTGAGGCGGCGTTTGTTCAGAACGCATCATGTTGTAAGAAGCTTGCGTTCCGAAAATTAACGCACCCAGCACCCCAATCAACCAAGAGAGCAAGGCGAGGGAAGATAAAAAAGAGGGACTAAAAAATTTTTGACCCATTAGTGCAGCATTCGAAGCAAGAATGATTAACCCGATAGGCATGGTCACAAAGAAGTTTCCCATAATGGGGTGCATTAAATCTTTTTTGATATTGTCAAAGTGCGAAAACCAGCGAAGTAACCAGGGGATAAAGATTAAAATAAAAAGTAGTGCATTTAGCCAGGCTAGACCGATTCCTAGGCTGCGAGAGGGTGCCCAAATGTTACCCCATAGATAGAGTACATTAGCAAATCCACCCGTGCCCATGACGGCAGCAAACCAAGCCGGAGAAAAGTTTTTAACGATTCCTTTCTCTCGTGACATCTAAAATCCTCCTCTTTACTATATTATGAATTACGAATATAGTATATATCTGTAGGAGGTATCAATCAAGGGAAATGTATAAATATGTTATCACGAAGAACAAAACTTCTAAGTTTAGTTGTTAACATCAAAAATATTTGATATGATGAAGCTATGATAGATACAATTAGAATTTCAAATGCTTTAAGTGATCCCATTCGTCATCGTATTCTACTGATGTTAGCTAAAAATGAAAGGGGTGAAACTCAAGGGTGCTGTAATTCCCCATATGAGGGGGTATGCAATTGTGATATCGTATCCGCATTAGGATTGATCCAATCGAGAGTTTCCTATCATATGAAAGAACTCGCAGATGCCAAGCTTATCACCGAAGAATCTAAAGGGAAATGGAAATATTATTACCTTAATCAAGAAACGCTAAGGAGGTATATTGAACAAGTCGAATTGGACTTTAAACTATAACCTCTATTTTTTTATTCTACATATCAAGAAAATTTGATGTGCCTTAAATTTCTACTCAATACTGTAAAAAGGGAGGAAACTGAAATGGAAGATATACGTGAAACGGTAAGAGAGAAGTACGCTTTTGCCATTACGAATCAGAATCAAGGATGTTGTGGAAGCAGCGGGTGCTGTGGTAGTTCCTTAAGTGATGCGAAAGACCCGATTACAGCTAATCTTTATGATGAAGCGGATTTACAAGGCTTAGATTCAGATCTAGTCGCCAATTCCTTCGGATGTGGAAATCCTACAGCTTTGGCAACCTTAAATCCGGGTGAGGCTGTATTGGATTTGGGAAGTGGTTCCGGACTAGATGTTCTTCTCTCAGCTAAAAGGGTGGGACCGACAGGGAAAGCATATGGACTCGATATGACGGAGGAAATGCTTGCAGTTGCAAGGGAGAATCAAAGAAAGAGCGGAGTGGAGAATGTAGAGTTCTTGAAAGGGCACATTGAAGAAATTCCCTTACCTGATAATACAGTCGATGTGATTATTTCAAACTGTGTTATAAACCTTTCAGGGGATAAAGATCAAGTACTGAAAGAAGCATTCCGTGTATTGAAACCCCAGGGAAGATTCGCTGTCTCGGATATTGTATTAAAGAAATCTCTCCCGGAAAGGATCCGGGAGAATATGTTAGCTTGGGCAGGGTGTATCGCTGGGGCATTGTTGGAAGAAGAATATCGTGAAAAGCTCGCTTTATCAGGGTTTGAAAATATCGAACTTCAAGTGACCCGCGAGTATGATCTTACAGACCCAAGTTTGAGAGGTATGCTGGAGGAATTCTCAGAGGAGGAAATCGAGAAATTCCAAGGGTCAATTGTGAGTGCCTTTATTCGGGCGAATAAGCCAGTCTAGAAAAAATTGAAGATTGAACGTGAATCTATGAGAAATTCAAGAAACGAGACTGTCGCAAAACCTATGGTCGTGTAGTTTCGCGCCTATCCGTTCACTCTAGCGCTCTGGGACTGGTTCACTTCGCCTTCGTAGCAGCTCCGCCAAACCTCTAGGCAATACCTGATGTGAACCTCTGGCTGCGCTAGGCTACGAAGGCTTTGTTCACCTGCACGTCACTCCGCGAATCGTTCTCTCCTATGCGCGAAACTACGCTTTCGGGTCTTTTGCAATAGTTCATAATTATTTTGAGCATCGAAAACGGGGCTGTTTTGCGACAGCCCCGTTTTTTCTAGGTAATACTATTGATCGCATTACAATATAAGTATATAATTATATTATAAATCGCACCTGCGAATAAATTAAGGAGATAGACCTATGAACAAAAAGACGATCTATTTCATTTGTACTGGAAATTCCTGCCGTAGTCAAATCGGCGAAGGATTCGGTAAGAAATACCTGGACCATGAATATAATGTGTATAGTGCTGGGATCGAGGCTCATGGTTTGAATCCCTTGGCAGTTAAGGTCATGGCCGAAGTGGGGGTAGATATTTCGGGACAGACTTCGGACGTGATTAACTTAGAACAACTTAATCAAGCGGATTATGTAATCACCCTGTGTGGAGATGCCCATGATCGATGTCCAATGACTCCTCCACATGTCAAAAGAGATCATTGGGGATTCGAAGACCCGGCAAGAGCAGAAGGCTCCGATGAGGAGCGATTACAGGTTTTTAGGCGAGTTCGTGATGAGATCGAAGAACGGATCAAGCAATTTGCTTTAAATGGGGAGTAATTGAATTAAATAAAAATGAAAGTAAAAATGCTCGAGGGAATATGAAGAAGAAGGAGGGAATCAGTTGCACGAAATGGAAGGTCTGGAACACCTTGTGGAGGAATTTAAGACTTTAGGCGATAAGACACGTCTACGGATTCTGGGACTTCTCCGAAAACGGGAATTATGTGTGTGTGATCTACAAGAAGTTTTAGCAATTAGCCAACCGGGTGTATCACAACATATGCGAAGGCTGCGTTTGAATGGATTGGTAAAAGAACGACGTGAAGGGCAGTGGACTTATTATTCTTTGAACGAGGAGAATCCCTTATTAGAAATGATCCTCCCGATGATTCCCACGATTGAAGAAGATGAGAAACGATTAAACCATGCTCCAGGGTGTAAAACCCAAAAATAGGAGGTCTTTTGATGAGTGTTGATTTGCCAGTCAGTCGAAAGCTTTCGACATTAGACCGTTATCTCACTTTATGGATTTTTTTAGCGATGGCGATAGGGGTAGGAATCGGATATGTGTTCCCAGGAGTTGCAGGTTGGTTAAATTCCTTATCGATTGGGGCGACTTCAATTCCGATTGCCATAGGACTCATTGTCATGATGTACCCTCCCTTGGCCAAGGTCAAATATGAAGAGATGGGTCTGGTTATCAAAAATAAAAAGGTCATGACCTTGTCTATTGTTCAAAACTGGATTGTTGGACCTATCATTATGTTTGTGCTTGCAGTGGTCTTTCTTCACAATTATCCTGAATATATGGCTGGACTGATCTTAATCGGTTTAGCTCGTTGTATTGCGATGGTCATTCTTTGGAACAGCTTGGCCAAAGGAGATTCTGAGTATGCTGCTGCTATTGTCGCACTGAACTCTATTTTTCAAGTTGTTTTCTATTCTGTATTCGCGTATTTCTTTATTACAGTTTTTCCACAATGGTTGGGCTTATCCAAGGGCATGGAAGTCCATATTAGTATGTGGGAAGTTGCGAAAAGCGTTTTAACCTATTTGGGAATTCCTTTTTTGGCGGGATTGCTTACTCGTATGTTTTTGGTGCCTCGGAAGGGAAAAGAATGGTATGAGAAAAAGTTTGTCCCCAAAATTAGTCCACTCGCTTTAATTGCGCTCCTTTACACGATTGTAATTATGTTCTCTCTTAAAGGGCAGTATATTGTGGCTCTCCCTATGGATGTCGTGCGGATTGCGATTCCACTCGTGCTCTATTTCCTTTTGATGTTCTTTGTCTCATTTTATATGAGTTATAAAATGAAAATTTCATACCAACAAACCGTGACTCTATCATTTACGGCAGCAAGCAACAATTTTGAACTGGCTATTGCGGTAGCGGTGGCAGTCTTTGGCATCAATTCTGGCCAAGCATTTGCTGCAGTCATAGGTCCACTGATTGAGGTACCCGTGATGATTGCGTTAGTAAATGTGGCGCTTAGACTTGGGAGAAAGTATTTTGATGTGGGTAAAACGACAACTTAACATGAGGCATTCTTACCTGTTCACCTATAGGGTATTGTATTAGATATGGGACTGATATTAGACGTCTAATTTAGATGTGAATGGTATAATAAGAATTAAAGAGAAAGGCGAAATTGATATAGGGGATAAGGTGGGATTCAGATGGATTTGGAAAACAAAGTGGTCTTGATTACTGGGGCTTCGAGCGGGATTGGTAAAGAGCTGGCTAAGAAGCTTGCTCACAAAAAAACGAAGCTCATTTTGGTCGCAAGACGTGAAGAAAGGCTGAAAGAAGTTGCTGAGGGCCTAGGAGATTCAGTCCAAGTGATCATTGTGAGAGCGAATGTAACCCAAAGGGATGAAGTGGATCAGGCTGTTCAGAGTGGTATTGAACGATTTGGAAAGTTAGATATTCTAATTAATGTTGCTGGACAGGGATATTTTGGCCCTATAGCGTCTATGGATATGAAAGCTTTCGATCAAGTTGTAAAAACGAATGTATATGGACTTCTGAACATGGTGCAAGCCTCTGTTCCTTTCCTCAAAAAAACTCAAGGTATGGTTGTCAATATATCCTCAGGTTTAAGTAAACGGGCTTTACCTTTTTTGACTGCTTATGCGAGTAGTAAAAGCATGGTTGATGCTCTTTCCGATGGAATGCGCCTAGAGCTTAGAAAGTATGGAATTGATGTGCTTAACTTTTGTCCGCCGGAAACAGAGACAGAGTTTTTCGAGAAGACTTTGCACGATCCGAAAATGAATCCGAATGCTCATCCCAGAAAAATGGCTAAATCTGAAGATGTAGCAGGAAGGATTGTAGAAGCAATGATCGCTGAAAAGCGCGAAGTTGTGGAAGGTCGCTTTTTACAAATCATGAACTTCTTTGCTCCCAAACTCCTGGATAAGATGTTTTATAAGGGTATGGTACTCAAGTTGGGAGGGGATGAATAGCCTGGAATAAAAAATAGTTTAAAAATCCCACGTATTAAATGCGTGGGATTTTTATTTGTCCTATAGGTGTCATTAAATAAAAAAGTAACATTACATATAAATTATGAAGGTGATAACCAATATGTTATAGAATATTATCTAAAGGTATAACTAAGAATTTTTTAGGGGGATGGATTGTGTGGAAAATCATGAGTTATGGAAACTTCTCAATGTCGATTTAGAGAAACATGATGAATTTTTAGCCCCTCTACCACAGGGCATTACGGAGTTGTTTTTAAACCGACCGAACCGTCCTAAGGCCATGGCGTATTTCGATATGGTCGTGGGAGATGTGCATGGCATTCGTGTGAAAGAACTCTATGATAAGAAACAGCAAGGGGCCAAAGTATTTGCAACTTTTTGTGTCTATGTTCCTGAGGAAATTATTGTTGCATCAGGAAGTGTTTGTATTGGCCTCTGTGCTGGGGCACAGTACACTGTACCAACTGGGGAGAAAGTCTTACCCCGCAATCTTTGTCCTCTCATTAAATCGACTCTAGGTTTCAAACTGGATCGAATCTGCCCGTATTTTCAGGTTTCGGACTGGGTAATCGGAGAAACAACGTGTGATGGTAAGAAAAAGGCCTGGGAAATTCTTAATGAACATATTCCTACCTATGTTATGGAGCTCCCTCAGAAAAAAGCGGAAAAAGATATCCGTCTATGGGAAGAAGAAGTGCGTGAATTTGCTACATTTATTGAAAAGGAGACTGGGGTTGAATTAACCACCGAAGCCATAAAAGATAGTGTCCAAAAAATAAATCATAAGCGTAAGGCGTTACAACGTCTTGCCGATTTAAGAAAACATAACCCTTCACCCATTCAGGGATTGGATGTTCTTTTAATCAATCAGTTATCCTTCTTTGATGATCCTGAACGCTTTGCGGCACAGGTTAATGCTCTGTGTGATGAGCTTGAAGAGCGCGTGCAACAAGGAATAGGGGTCGCGCCAATTGATGCCCCTCGCATTTTACTTACTGGTACACCACAACCCCTGCCTAACTGGAAAATCCATGCTCTTATTGAGCAAGCCGGTGCGGTTATTGTTGGCGAAGAGACGTGTACAGGAGAACGCTACTTTAAAGATTTAACTCGAGAAGCAGATACCCTAGATGAAATGCTTGCCAATATTGCAAAGCGTCCGATGCAAGTGAATTGTGCATGCTTTACGCCCAATACGGGTCGATTGGAAGATATTATTCAGATGAAGGAAAATCTAAAAGCGGATGCGGTTATCGATTTTAATCTTCAGTTTTGTCAACCCTATGGAGTCGAAAGTCATGCTGTGAGTAAAGAGTTGGAGAAACGGGAGATTCCTTATTTACACTTGGAAAGTGACTTTTCAGATGAAGATCAAGGTCAGCTCTCGACGCGGATCGAAGCGTTGTTGGAGATGGTTCGTTCGTGATCAAAATAGGGCTTGATCTTGGCTCCGTGAACACGAAATTGGTGGTTTTTGACGGTGAAGAGAGAATTTATAGCCAAGTTGTTCCTTCCCGATTCGACTCAGTTGGGGCTGGAAAAAAATTATTAGCAACTTGGAAAGAGCCTCTGGAACAAGAAGTAGCCTTTGATCTGGTTGTCACAGGCTATGGGCGAGTTAGTTTTCCTGAGGGCAAGGTTTTAACAGAGATTACCTGTCAAGCTCGAGGCTGTCATGAGTATTTTCCCGAGGTTCCGTTCATCCTAGATGTAGGTGGGCAGGATGCAAAGGTGATTCGCAAGAATGGGCTGGGAAAAGTTACGCAGTTTGTGATGAATGATAAATGCGCTGCAGGGACAGGGCGTTTTCTCGACGTTATCCTTAAAGGGCTTGAGCTTACTCCGGAAGAACTAGCGATGGCTACTCATGCTAAGCCCATGCCCATCAATTCGATGTGTACTGTTTTTGCTGAATCTGAAGTGATTACTTTGCTTGCTAAAGGTGCCCCTAAACCAGAGGTTGTGGCTGGGATTTTCCGAAGCACAGCAAAACGCCTCGCCCGATTTGTAGAATCTCTCGCGCAACCGCAACCGGATTGCTTGATTTTCGCGGGTGGAGGAGCACACTATGCGCTCTTGGTTCACTTTTTAGAGCAGGAACTCAAGGCAAAGATTGTGATTCCATCAGAACCAGAACTTACTGTGGCCTTAGGAGCAGCCTTACTGGCTTAGGTAAGATATAATTTTACAGGTTAAATAAGGGAGGTTTTTATTTATGCCTAATTTCGTTTATTATATTTCCTCTGATAAAATGGGGAGTCAGGATCCTGAACTGGGGAAGAAACTTATGGGGAACTTCTTTCGCAAACTTTTTGAAGCCGATCAAAAACCCACACACGTTCTTTTAGTGGAAAGTGGAGTTAAGCTACTTCTTCCTGAATTTGATGCGTTTGGAGTGTTAAGAGAATTGGAAGCAGAAGGCGTGAAATTTCTTGCTTGTGTCACTTGCCTTGAATATTACGGCATCAAAGAAAAGATTGGGCTGGGGGAAGTTTCGAACATGCCAACTATCATAAAAACGATGCATGAGGCAGATAAAGTCATTTCTCTCTAATCAAATGAAATAGAAAAGGATGCTGCGGCTAAAATCTCCGTAGCATCCTTTTCTATTTAAGATTAGCGTTTAATCGCCAGTCTCCAGTCTTTTCCTTCTGGGGTGATATCGCATTGATATCCTTGGGTGTTCAAATACGCTTTAATATTTTTCGCCGATTGTTCTCGCTCGGTAAGGATTTTGAAGTCTAAGCTGGGTCTTTCATTACGAGCCTGTTTGAATAGATGCATTGCATCAGGAACTGGAAGCCCACGTAATGGATTAATTTCTTGACCTCGTGTATCCAAAGTATTTCCTTGCCATTTTAGTGGGATTTTATATTCATGCATGACTTTTCCTTCAGCTTTCTTAAAGTCAGCTTCTGAATAATCCTCCCGTCCGAATAACCCACAATGACAGGTTCCGTGCGTTGCAATATCTTCAGCGGCAAAGTTACATGGGCAGATTAGTTTTTTATCAAGGGAAGGGTCGCCACTTGCTTCAAAACATGGACAAATCTGCTGGCCGTAAAGATGTTTGTTTTCTTCAAGCCAGATTGATAGCTGTGTTAGATACATACGATGAGGGTTGATTTTAAACCCTTGCTTTTGGACATAACGGTTCATCCACTGGCGATCTTTCTTGATCTCTTTACGATATTTCCATGCCCCTTTAAAGAAATCAAGATACATTTGAGTATTTTTTGACATATAGGCTCCTCCTACTCCCCGTGGGTATCATCTACTCTTAATGATATCATCTAATTATTATGCAGTAAATAATAAAAACATTATAGCAGCGAGGATAACCCCATTGCGCTGGAATTGGCCTTCGTTATGATTATAAAAATGCCTTGCGGGCTATTCCGCAAGGCATTTTTTGCACGATTATCATATTGAATAATTTTAGCGTTTATTTCCTTAATGTTGCTTTAAGACGGGTGGTTTCTAAGAGTAAACCTAAGGCATCCTCTATGCTATGAACCACAATATCAGCGGCTAAAAGGGTGTGAGAGGAGGCTCCTTCAAATCCGATCACAGCAATTCCTAAATCGGCTTTTTTAAGCATGAGTTCATCGTTTACACCATTTCCAACTGCAACGATTTGCCGCTCGCCAAACTGAACCAAGAAATTTTCTTTTTCATGGATGTGGTCTGAGCTTTCTAGGACCTTTACGTGAATAGGCAAATCTTCACATTGTTTGACCACTGTACCAAAGGTATCTGAGGTAATAACATGTATTCCTAAATGAGGGGATAAACGAATGAGACTCTCTTTAACTGACTCAAGCATTTGCCCGTCTAAAGCGAGCGTCCCGTTATAATCGAGAACCAATACCTCTAGGTTCAGGGTTTCCTGACCCGGAATAACAACTTGAATCATAGATTCAATCTCCTTTTGATGTTAGTTTTTAACAAGCGAACAATCCGAAATTTATATTCTCGATTAGTATATTGTTTTCCTTTAATTATCTTTTTTCTGTTATTAAGCATAACGGAAAAGAAATTGACATTATTTTGAATTAAGCGCATAATACTCATATGCGCATATGAGTATATGAGTATTATATAAATGGAGGAAGCTCATGAATAACCTTACCGATTTTTTTAAACTCCTATCGGATGAAACCCGTTTGAGGATTTTAATCTTACTTTTTCATCAAGAATACTGTGTCTGTCAAATTTGCGGAATCTTAGGAGAGTCACAGCCCAAGGTTTCTAAGCATCTTGCCAAATTGCGGGATCTAGGCTTGGTTAAAGATGTTAGGAAAGAGCAGTTCATGTATTATTCTATAACGCTTGAGCCATTGTTTTATGAGATCATACAAAAAATTGTTGCTAGCGCCGATTTATATCCCGTTATTCGTGACGATATTCAGAAGCGGGAAGAAGCACAAAGCTATCTTGAATCATGCTCCACTATAACGCCAAAATCTTAAGATTTACTTACTTATAGAAAGGAAATGGGGGTAAAATGGGTAATATTACACAGATATTTAGCATGCTTAATGATCAACTTCTAAAAATGAATTGGCTTTCTGATCTTATTAAGTTGTTGGTCGAAAACGTCTTTGGGTTATCGATAAGCGATCAAATCGGGGGGAGTCTCCACTTTTTTATCTATGATACGATAAAGATCTTCATTCTTTTGTCGGTCTTAATCTTCGTTATTTCGTATATTCAAAGTTACTTCCCTCCAGAAAGAACCAAGAAGATTCTTGGTGGAATCAAAGGGATAAAAGGAAATATTTTAGGAGCATTGCTTGGGACGATCACTCCGTTTTGCAGTTGTTCAAGTATCCCGATTTTTATCGGTTTTACCGCAGCAGGGCTTCCCTTAGGAATCACATTTTCATTTCTAATCTCCTCACCCATGGTTGATATTGCTTCATTATTGATTCTAATGTCCTTTTTTGGAGCTAAAATTGCTATTGCTTATGTCGTTTTCGGGTTGCTGTTAGCTGTTGTAGGAGGAACATTAATCGATAAACTTGGACTTGAAGATCAAGTTCAAGGATATGTTCGACAGATTGAAAATACGGAGAGCGTCGAACTTGAGATGACTCGCCAAGAGAGAATTTCATTTGCTAAAGAGCAGGTTGTAGATATTATTCATCGGGTATGGCTTTATATTCTCATCGGTGTGGGAATTGGGGCGGCTATTCACAACTGGATTCCTCAATCGGTGATTGAAACAGTCATCGGAAACAATAACCCCTTTGCTGTTCTTTTGGCGACTGCTGTAGGGATTCCCATGTATGCAGATATTTTTGGAACGATCCCGATTGCTGAAGCTCTTATTGGTAAGGGAGTGGGTATCGGAACGGTACTTTCCTTCATGATGGCTGTTACGGTTCTGTCACTTCCGTCGTTAATTATGCTGAGTAAAGTGATCAAACCCAAGTTATTGGGAATTTTTGTGGCGATTGTATCCACTGGGATTATTTTAATTGGATACTTATTTAATGCATCTCAGGGTTTCTTTGTGTAATCATTATAAATTGTGGAGTCTAAATGAAAGGGGATAGGAAAATGAAAGTGAAGATTTTAGGGACGGGTTGTTCGAAATGTAAAAAGCTTGAAGAAATAGCGCGTGAGGCAGTTGCAGATCTTGGGATTGACGCAGAGGTTGAAAAAGTAGAAGATATCGCAAAAATCATGTCCTATGGGGTTATGAGTACTCCTGCTTTAGTGATTAACGAAAAGGTAAAATTAGCCGGGAAGGTTCCTAATAAACAACAAGTAATTGAGCTCTTACAAACCGAACTAAGTTGAGGAAAGCGGAAGGGTTAAATGATTTAAGCTTTCCTTCCAATACCCCAGCGAAAGATATCATGTCCGAATGTTCCGGATTGCTCCATGATAAGGCCTGAAGCTTCAATAAGCTTATGCGGTTCGCGTGTTAATTGACATCCACTGGCGATTTTAGGCCAGACGGTATTCGTTGCTTTGAACAGAGTAGCCATACTTTTTTCTTCTGGCAGTACATGATCCATGAAAATAAAGAGGCCGCCTGGCTTTAGCACGCGTAGTACTTCATTTATGGCTTTGTCAAGGTTTTTCACACTGCAGAATACCAGAGTTTCAACTACAGTATCAAAAGATTCAGGAGCAAAGGGAAGATTCTCCGCCTGCCCTTCAAAAAATTCTAAAGGCAGGCCAGTTTTTATTTTAATCGGAGAAGTTTTCGTATCTAAAGCAGAAATATGTTGAACAGTAGACAGGTTATAATAGGGGAAGTTCACTCCAGTTCCATAACCGATTTCAAGTACATCTCCAAAAGCCTGAGGGATAATATTTTTCCTGATTTTTGTCAGCCCGCTTTTCTCAAAGGGCGACATAAAGATATCATATATGTTCATCAGAAACACTCCAATCTAGACTAAACAATGCTTTAGGCATAATAATTCGAATTATAACACTTTTGAGTGAGGATAGTTGACAGATTGAAGTTTACTTGCTATTCTTAGAATAAAATTTTTTAATTTAGAGTTATTTTAAAGTGTTCTAGAAAATTTAATAAACTCTTATCCGGAGTGGTGGAGGGACTGGCCCGATGAAACCCGGCAACCAGCTTGTAGTACCCTGTAACAGGGACATTTGAGTATGGTGCTAATTCCTGCAGAAGATATCTTCTGACAGATAAGAGGAGTTACAATATGATTTTGTAAGCCTCTTCGCTATTGGAAGGGGCTTTTTTCATATCAGTGAAGTATCAGAGAATCTGAATAGATATTTTGAAGCAATGAAATGAGGAGTAACGATGATGACACGATTTGAAGAAGAGTTAGGTAAACGTATTTTGATTATCGATGGTGCGATGGGAACGATGTTGCAACGGGCAAACCTCACAGTTAAAGATTTTGGCGGAGAGGAATATGAGGGATGTAACGAAATCCTGACGTTAACTCGGCCGGAGGTGATCCGTTCCGTTCATGAAGCTTATCTCGAAGCCGGAGCGGATTTAATCGAAACGAATACGTTTGGGGCAACAACTGTTGTCTTAGCTGAGTATAACCTTGCTGACCGGGATCAGGAGCTTAATCGGGAGTCCGCGAAAATAGCTCGTGAGGCGGCAGATCGTTATTCCACCCCTCAAAAGCCGCGTTTTGTGGCAGGTTCCATGGGACCGACGACAAAGAGCCTTTCCTTAACTGGCGGCGTAACCTTTGAGGAATTAGAAGAAGCCTACTATCGTCAGGCTGTGATTCTAATTGAAGGGGGAGTCGATGTCCTTTTAGTCGAGACAGCACAAGACACCCTTAATGTCAAAGCGGCGGGGTCGGGGATCCAAAGAGCTTTTGCTGATCAGGGATTGGAGCTTCCCGTCATGGTTTCGGGTACGATTGAACCGATGGGGACGACTTTGGCGGGACAAAATATTGAAGCTTTTTATGTTTCCATTGCTCACTTGCATCCAATCTCTGTGGGGCTTAACTGCGCTACAGGTCCGGAGTTTATGCGGGATCATATTCGGTCACTTGCGCAGATTGCGGACTGCGGCGTGAGTTGTTATCCGAATGCTGGTTTACCCGATGAAGATGGACATTATCATGAGGAACCGGAAGGTTTAGCCCATAAGATGGTCGGATTCGCAGAAAAGGGGTGGTTGAATATTGCAGGGGGGTGTTGTGGCACAACGCCCGAACATGTCCGTGCTTTGACTAAGGCTTTGCAGGGATATTCACCTCGCCCCATTGAAGCCCATCATCTTAGTGCTGTTTCGGGTTTGGAGCCGGTCTATGCCGAAGACGAAAATCGGCCACTCATCGTGGGTGAACGGACAAATGTAATCGGTTCGAAAAAGTTCAGGGATCTAATCGCTGACGGTCATTTTGAAGAAGCCTCGGAGATCGCTCGGGCCCAGGTTAAGAAGAATGCTCAAGTTATTGACGTTTGCTTGGCGAATCCGGATCGAGATGAGTATGCGGACATGGCGGAATTTCTTCCATATGTAGTCAAGAAAGTGAAAGCGCCCTTGATGATCGATTCCACGGATCCGAAGGTGATTGAGTTAGGACTTAAGCGTTCCCAAGGTAAAGCCATTATCAACTCAATCAATCTCGAAGAGGGGTTGACCCGCTTTAATGAAGTCGTTCCTCTTTTAAGGACTTACGGGGCAGCGGTTGTCGTCGGTACGATTGATGAGCAGGGGATGGCCATTACGAAGGAAAAGAAATTAGAAGTGGCTAAACGATCTTACGACGTTTTAACCGAGAAGGGTGTCCCAGCAGAAGATATTATTTTTGATCCGCTAACGTTTCCGGTCGCGACAGGCGATGAAACGTATATTGGCTCGGCACGCGAAACCGTCGAAGGGATTCGGCTAATCAAGCAAGCGTTTCCCCAATGCAAAACAATCCTTGGTGTAAGTAATGTTTCCTTTGGTTTACCGGCAGCTGGTCGGGAAGTCTTAAATGCTGTTTTCTTATATCATACGACGAAGGCGGGCTTGGATTACGCCATTGTGAATGCTGAAAAGCTGGTTCGTTTTGCTTCCCTTTCAGAGGAGGAAAAGAAACTTGCCGATGATCTTCTTTTTGAGACGAATGAAGAAACGGTCAGCCGTTTCGCTGAATTTTATAGGAACAAAACGGTTCAATCCAAGGTGACGGAACAAAAAAACTTAAGCTTAGAGGAACGTCTTGGACAATACGTTATTGAAGGGTCAAAAGAGGGGCTTTTTAAGGACTTGGAAGAAGGACTTCAAAAATACGGGGCTTTGGAACTCATCAATGGACCATTGATGAAAGGAATGGGGGAAGTCGGTCGTCTCTTTAACGCGAATCAACTGATTGTCGCTGAAGTCTTACAAAGCGCAGAGGTGATGAAAGCCGCTGTAACCTATCTCGAACCTTACCTCGAGAAAAAGGATGCAGCAGTTAAGGGCAAGATCCTTTTGGCCACAGTTAAAGGGGATGTCCATGATATTGGCAAAAATCTTTTGGAAATTATTTTATCCAACAACGGATTTGACGTCGTCAATTTAGGAATTAAGGTTTCACCAGAGCAAATTATTGCCGCCTGCGAAAAGGAAAAGCCGGATGCTATTGGACTCTCGGGACTATTGGTGAAGTCTGCTCAGCAGATGATTGTAACGGCACAGGATTTGAAGAATGCGGGGATCAGTCTCCCGCTCTTAACCGGTGGGGCAGCGCTGACAGCACGCTTTGTCGAAAATAGAATTGCTCCGGAGTATGATGGCCCGGTGCTTTATGCAGGGGATGCTATGAAGGGGTTAGAGCTTGCCAATCAATACGTGAAAGCAGGCTCTGTTATCAGTGGAAAGAGTGGAGTAAGGACTGAAAGTAATTTATCTCAGGATGAAAAGAAAGCAAATTCTGATGAGCCAAAACAAGGTGCTGAATTACTTGAAAACCATCGCTCCTCCATTTCACTTGTATCTCCAGTCATCCCTCCTGATATCGAACGTCATGTTCTACGGGATTATCCAATAGGACAACTTTGGCCTTACATCAATCAGAAAATGCTCTTAGGTAAACATCTCGGGATTAAAGGGGATGTTGAACAGCGGCTAGCTGAAGGTGATTCGCAGGTTGTTAAAGTTTACGAGACGGTAGAAAAGATCATTAAGGAAGCTAAGGAAACGGGGAAGATCAAGGCGCAGGGTATTTATCAATTTTTTCCGGCTCAAGCGGCGGGTGATGAGATTCTCATTTATGATGCCTTGGATCAAAGCAAAGTCATCAAGCGTTTTCACTTTCCCCGTCAAGTTAAAGAACCGTATCTTTGCCTCGCTGATTTCCTCCAACCCGTATCAAGCGGAAAAATGGATTATCTGGGGATGTTTGTAGTGACAGCAGGACAAGGGGTTCGGGAGGAAGCGCAACAGCTTAAGGAACAAGGAGCCTATCTGGAATCTTATGCTCTGCAAGCTCTCGCCTTGGAATTAGCTGAAGGTTTCGCTGAACGGATCCACCATATGATGCGGGATGCTTGGGGAATCTCCGATCCGGTTGAGATGATGATGAAAGAACGGCTAGCGGCGCGATACAGAGGCCTGCGTGTTTCCTTCGGATACCCTGCATGTCCAGCCCTTGAGGATCAGAAAAAATTATTTGGATTGATTAAGCCTGAGGATATTGGAATTGAACTGACCGAAGGATTGATGATGGAGCCTGAAGCATCCGTTAGCGCACTTGTTTTTGCTCACCCTGAGGCTAAATATTTTGCAGTGTAAGGAGACGCAAACCGGATATGACTTTTAATAATTTAAGAGAGCACCTGCAACAGCATGTCGTCATCGGCGATGGTGCAATGGCGACCCTCCTTTATCAGTTTGGTGTACCTGTGGGAAGCTGTTATGAAGAACTCAACCTAACCCATCCAGCCTTAATTCGTTCTGTTCATGAAGCCTATATTCGAGCGGGTGCTCAGTTGATCGAGACCAATACTTTTCGGGTTAATCGTGAGGTTTTGACCCGCTTTGGCTTAGAACAAAAAGTTGGCGAAATTAACCGGACCGCTGTTAAGGTCGCTCAAGAGGCTGTTGCAGTTGCAGAGAAAAATGCGTTTATTATCGGAAGCATGGGATCAATACTCGCCGGACGTGTCAGAACTGAGCCACTTGTCTCGTACCGTTCTCTGTATGAGGAGCAAGCGTCCGCTCTTCTCGAGAGTGGCGTGGATGGGATTATGCTGGAGACGTTCGAGGATTTAGAGGAGCTTTTGCTCGTTTTAGAGCTGATGCTATCCCTCACGGATCGTCCAATATTAGCTCACTTGGCGACCCCTCAGGTTGGAAGAACACGGGATGGGTATACAGTTACCCGGAGTTTTGAGCTTATGCGAAAGGCTGGGGCGGACGTTATTGGACTGAATTGCCGCTTAGGACCGACAGAAATGCTGCGGACCTTGGAGCAAACGCAAGTTCCTGAAGGTGCTCTTCTTTCTATTTTTCCAAACGCTGGACGTTCAGGGTTTGTGGAAGGGAAGCTTTCTTTTAAGTCTTCGCCAGAATACTTTGCAGATTATGCATTACGGCTTCGAGATGAAGGTGTCAGGCTTATCGGTGGATGCTGCGGAACAACGCCAGATCATATTCGGGCTATTGCGCAAGCGCTGCAGGAGCTATCTCCTATACAACGCGTAAATCCTGATCTTAAGGAGAACAATCAAGATAAGGAAAAAGATCAGGTTCGTTTCCATATTCAACCCCAAGCCCATGTTAAGGCCTATACTAAAGATCAAAGAACAATCATAGAAAGAGCTCAAGAAGAGCATACGGTGATTGTAGAATTTGACTCACCTAAAGGATTAAATACCGAGGATTTCTTTAATGGATGTCAGGCTTTAGATTCTGCGGGAGCGGCCGCAATTACTTTAGCCGATAATTCGTTAGCAAATGTACGGATGAGTAATCTCGCTTTAGGCGCGCTATTAAAGGAACGCTATGATATCGAGCCCTTGCTCCATGTCGCATGTCGGGATAGAAACTTAATTGGACAACAATCGCATTTGATGGGGTTACATGCCTTGGGTATTCATCAGATTTTGGTGATTACTGGTGATCCCTCACGTTATGGTGACTTACCTGGAGCAAGCTCTGTTTTCGATTCAAATTCTTTTGAACTTATTCGGATGACGAAACAATTGAATGAAGGTCTTTCTTTCTCAGGTCAGGCAATGAATCATTCGGCACAATTTATTGTAGGGACGGCATTTAATCCTTATGTCCGCAATTTTGAAACGGCTATTCAACGCTTGGAGCGTAAAATAGAGGCTGGAGCAGACTTTGTTATGACTCAACCCGTCTATGATGGTGAGACACTTCAAAAGATTTATGAGGGGACAAAACATCTTCCAATTCCAGTATTTGTTGGGATTATGCCCTTAACTAGCCAGCGTAACGCTGAATTCTTACACAATGAGGTTCCTGGTATTTCACTTACCGAAGAGGCCTTACAGCGGATGAGTGGACTTAAAGGGGAAAAGGCCCGTCAAGAAGGAATTGCAATGAGCAAAGAACTACTTGATCAGGCCGTGAAGGTTTTTAACGGAATTTATTTGATTACGCCCTTTAACTATTATAAGATGACAGCGGAGCTGACGGAGTATGTACTGAATATTTGCGGTAATTCGAATGGAGAGAAGGTAGAATTTTATGACTCAGCCTGTCCAAACAAAAATCGTTCTTTCTGACTCGTTTGACCCTTGGCATAATCTCGCACTCGAAGAGTTTCTTTTTCGCAATGTGGAGAAAAATCAGGTGATTCTTTATCTCTGGCAAAATCAAAATACGGTTGTGATCGGAAGAAACCAGAATGCATGGAAGGAATGTCGCTGTACAAAGCTGGAGGATGACGGGGGGAAACTCGCGCGTAGGCTTTCTGGTGGCGGAGCTGTCTTTCATGATTTAGGAAACCTAAATTTTACGTTTATTTTGGATCGCGCTCTGTACGATCTGAAGAAACAACTGCAGGTTATTCTTGAAGCGGTGAAGAAACTGGGAATTCATGCTGAATTTACAGGACGAAATGACTTAACCGTAGATGGGAAAAAGTTTTCGGGAAATGCTTTCTATTTTGAAGGGGATAAGGCTTATCATCATGGGACGATTATGATCGATGTTGATGTGCAGAAGGTCTCCGCTTATCTTCAAGTCTCTAAAGAAAAAATGGCTTCCAAAGGGGTTGATTCGGTTCGGTCTCGAGTCACGAATCTCCACAATTATCGCCCGGAATTGACCATTGATGAAATGAAAGAGACGTTAAAACAAAGCTTTCAGGAACTTTATGGGGAAAGCCCGGAACCTGTCCTTATTAAAGAAAATGATCATGACTTAAAAGAGCTTTATGCAAAATATTCTTCTTGGGATTGGCTCTATGGAAAGACGCCGCAATTTGATGTGGTCTTCGAAACCCGTTTCCCCTGGGGCGGGATTGATTTGGGGTTAACTCTGAATAAGGGGATAGTCACTGAGTCAAAGATTTATTCAGATGCAATGAACGCAAATCTCATTGAGCAGATTGCCTCATCTTTGATTGAACGTCCTCTTAAAAGTGAAAGCATAGGAAAAGGATTGGATGTTCTAGAAGTCAATGAAGAAGATAAACCCATTATTGAGGATATGAAAACTTGGCTTCAAACAAAAATAGCAGAAATTTGATTGGGCGATATAAATCGCCCTAAGTACTAATCAACCCTGCTTCGGAAAAGGTTTTGAACTTTTTCTGAAGCAGGGCTTTCTTATATAAAAATTTTCCTAATGCTTGACCCGTGAAACGGCTTCCCGCCATCCTAGGTAAAATTGATGGCTGTTTTCCTCAGCCATCTGAGGCTGGAAGTGGCGATCTATGGAGTAGCGTTTGATGAGTTCTTCCGCGTTTGGCCAGAAGCCTGTTGCGAGTCCGGCGAGGTAAGCAGCTCCTAGGGCTGTCGTTTCAATACATTGAGGACGTTCCACCTTGACACCTAAAATATCGGATTGGAATTGCATTAAAAGATTATTAGCAACAGCTCCACCGTCAACTTTGAGAAGTTTGAGTTTGAGGCTAGAATCAGCTTCCATCGCGGTTAGGACATCTTTGGTTTGATAGGCCATGGATTCGAGGGCAGCTCGTATGATGTGATTTTTGTTGCTGCCACGAGTAAGACCTAAAATTGCACCACGAGCTCGCATGTCCCAGTGTGGAGCCCCAAGTCCGGTAAAAGCGGGGACGACATAGACTCCTCCATTATCGGGAACTTTAGAAGCGAAGTACTCGGAGTCAGCAGCTGTTTCAATGAGTTTTAACTCATCCCGGAGCCACTGGATAACAGCTCCGGCAATGAAAATACTCCCTTCAAGGGCATAGGTGACCTGTCCATCAATTCCCCATGCAATCGTGGTTAGAAGACCGGATTGGGATTCGATCACGCGATTGCCTGTGTTCATCAACATGAAGCATCCCGTTCCGTAGGTGTTCTTCGCCATTCCAGGTTCAAAGCAGGTCTGTCCGAAAAGAGCGGCTTGTTGGTCCCCAGCGATGCCGGCGATGGGAATTTCATGCCCGAAGAAGCTTCCGGGAGCGGTTTTCCTATAAAGATAGCTAGAAGGTTTAACGTCAGGGAGCATGGCTAAGGGGACTTGAAGTTCATGAAGGAGTTCTTCATCCCATTGAAGCTCGCGGATGTTATAAAGCAAAGTACGGGAGGCATTGGAATAATCGGTAACATGGACTCGGCCTTGGGTGAGCTTCCAGACCAGCCAGGTGTCCATCGTACCAAAGAGGAGCTCGCCACGTTCGGCTTTTTCGCGGGAACCTGGAACGTGATCGAGGATCCATTTGATCTTCGTCCCAGAAAAGTAGGCATCAATAACTAAGCCGGTTTTAGTCTTAAATTTCGATTCGAGGCCCCGAGCTTTGAGGTTATCACAAATCTCGGTCGTTCGCCGACATTGCCAGACGATGGCGGGGTGGATGGGTTTGCCTGTTTGTTTATCCCAAACGACGGTCGTTTCTCTTTGGTTGGTAATTCCGATGCCAGCGATTTCGTCAAGATTGACTTGAGTTCTGGCCAGAAGTTCGGCAATGACTCCATACTGGGTGCTCCAGATTTCTTCAGCATCATGTTCGACCCAGCCTGGTTGGGGGTAATACTGAGTAAATTCCTTTTGGGAAATGCCCACAATTTGGCTGTCATAGTCAAAGAGAATGGCGCGACAGCTGGTTGTACCTTGATCAAGGGCGAGTATATATTTTTTACTCACATCCATCTCTCCTTAACTCAAACGATAATAAGGATTTCATGAAGCCTTTTTTATATCTCTTCATCAAGTTCAATTCCTGCCATTTTAATAAGATAGAGAGCGTTTCTCGTCGTCGAAATTCCCGGTCGTAACTTATAATCAAAGTGGATCTCTTGATCCTGATAAAATTCACGGAAATTATAGTTCTTCACTCGACCGTGGCTTTCTTTTTCGAGTTCTCCAAGCTCTAAATCATGGGTCGAAATAAGTCCAATTTCGCCATCTTTTTGCAATTGGTTAATAAGGGCCTTAGCACCATAATGTCGATCATGGGAGTTCGTTCCTTTGAAGATTTCATCGAGGAGGAAGAAAACAGGTTTGTCCGTTTTGGCAGCTTCGACAATTTGCTTGATTCGAAGAATTTCTGCATAAAAAGAGGAGATACTTTGTTCCAAATTATCACTGACACGCATACAGGTCCAAATATTCATCAGGGAACAGCTGAATGTCTTGGCACAGACGGGTGCGCCCGTATAAGCGAGAACGAGATTACTTCCTACTGTTCGCAGAAAGGTACTTTTCCCTGACATATTCGATCCTGTAATCAAAATAACACCTGAGGGTGATTTCATTTCAAAATCATTCGTCACTTTTTTCTGAGTGAGTAAAGGATGGCCCATTTTCTGAGCAGCTAGGCCATTTGATGAGAGTATTTCAGGCATGGCCCAGTCTGGATTGTCGAAGCGGATATTGGCAAGGCTGGAAAGAGCTTCGATCTCGGCAAGAACTTCTAGCCACTTTATTAATAGCTTTCCGGATTCTTTTTTCCACTCTTCCAGGGCAATCATACACTGATAATCCCAGAGAGTTAGAATATTAACGATCAAGAAAATCGCATTTTCCCGATTGGAAATCCAATCCGCAATTTTGGAGAGTTTTTGAATTTGTTGATAAGCCGGTTGTCCTGATTTGTTACGGAGAATCTCTTGACGAACTTTAAGCCAAGGACTTGTGTAATTCTGGTCTTCGAGATGTTTTAGCATCTTTGTATAGGTTTTTATACTCGCTTCGTAACGGTAAACCGTCGATAGAACTTGAGCGCGTTCTGTTCCATAGACCTTAAGCAGAATATATTGAACAACGACTAACAGAGTGGGTATTTGCCAAGGTATCGCGAGCTGTAAGCCATAGAGTATGATCATGAGAACGGTTACGAGGGGGAGAATTCGCATTCCCAATTTGACTAAAGGCTGTAGATAGGATTCATCAGACTCTTCTGCCCAGCGGATAAGCGCTTCAGTTGATTTCAGTTGATCGGAGATGAGTATGCCTTCTGACTCGAACCGTTGCCGCCAAGATAACTTCTGAGCTAACTCAATTATGGCTTTTTGTCTTGTTGTAATTTCCGAAGGATCTTTAAGCGGTTCTTTGAGCACCTTGGCGAGTGTTTCACGACCACGAGGTGTTCGTGCTGAGTTGATCCACTGAAAGATTGAACCTTGGCCGAATAAATCTAGATCGGAACCATAGGGATGGTTCACATCCTTGAATTCAACACCAGAATCTTTAAATTTGACCCAATCGCCTGTTAAGCGGTCTTTGCCTTTACGATTGAGTTCGATTAAAATTTCCGAATACTTAAGCTGTATACGGACGCGTTTGTGTTGAATCGCAAGATAGATGAAAAGGATTATCGTGAGAAATCCCATGGCTATGCTCATAAAAGAATTAAAAGTTCGATAGAAAAAGAAAGCCAGAGCGAAGCCTAAGATAATAGTGATTAAACGATAGTTACTTAAACGATTGGCTGTCTGTTGTTGCTTCTTATGAAGTTTCTCGAAAGATTGTTTTCTACGTGCATAGATTTTTTGGGGCTCTTTCATCTTTTACCTCCAGATTAATCTCACTGAGTTTAATTTTATGGCATTAATAGCCAAAAGGGAAGTCGTAGATGTGACAAACTTCTTGGTGTAGGAATATTAAATTAAAAAGCGCAGGATAATTCTTATATGAATTATCCTGTGCTTTCTCGAATGGAGCCATAAGTTATCTACAAGAATCATGTGTTTGAGAATCAAAATAGAGTGTTCTACTGGGAAAGGCTAGTGAAACTTCTTCCTCTTCGATGATCTCCATAATCTTGAAGTTGATATCTTCCTTTACCCTTAGATATTCTTCGTAAACCGTTGTTTTAGTGAAGAAATTGAGGAAAATGTCTAAGCTGCTCTCATTGTATTGATCAAAAGCAACGATAATTGTTTCCGGGTGAATATCCTCATGATTTTTTAATAAATCATTGATCTTTCGGACGATTCGTTCTAATTTGTTTTTAGGGGTATCATAGGTTACACCTAACCTGAAGGAGATTTGTCGTTTTCCCATTTTACTCCAGTTTGTGATAGCTTGATTCGCTAAAGTGGCATTAGGAACGGTTACGAGGGCTTGAGCCGATGTCCTTACCTTGGTGCTTCGAAAGTTTATGTCTTCAACTGTTCCATCAACACTTGGAGTCATAATCCAATCCCCAATCGAAAAGGGCTTTTCGGAGATAATCACAATTCCTCCGAATAAATTCGCAAGTGCGTCCTTTGCCGCTAAGGCGAAAGCAAGACCTCCCAGACCAAGACCGGCAACAAAACCATTAACATCGTAATCAAATTCTTTAGCGATTATACTAATGCTAATGGCAATTATAATAGCTTGAAGCGCTTTAGAAAGGAAAGGGATGAGGATTTGGTCGATTTTAAGGTCAAAGCGTTCATTCAATTTTGTAAAGATATGAGAAGAAACTGAAGACAGGTTAAAAAGTCCCCAAGAAATAAGAGCAATGATCGAAGATCTGATCAATTTTAAAATAATCGGGTCGGATTGATTAATAAAGGGGAAATAACCGAGGGCCACGTAGAGCCCGATTATTACAAAGAGCCAGCGGGCAGGATGTTCAAAGGCAAGGCAGACGTAAGATAAAAAATCAGTTGGCGTTTTCTTGCTTAATTTTAAGATGAGTTCAAAAATATCTTTAATAAAGATTTTCTTGAAAAATAGGAACAACAGGAAAATCCCTATAGAAATCCCTAGATTTTTGAGGGTTTCGTAAGAAGTAATATATTCCCAAGACATTCAACGTTTCTCCTTTAATTACTCTGTTTCTTTTCATAATAACATAGATTATATGAAAAATAATAATGCTCTATTTTCCTCAAAAATAATTGAGAGTGAGATGGTAATTATGGCAAACAGATTATTCAAAAATAAGGGATTGAGAAGGGTGATTGCTGGTTTGGTATTAAGTCTTCTTATCGGGTGTTCCCCATTCAGTTCGCCATCTCCAAATCCATCCTCAGAAACGGACTCGACTTCTCAATTATCCCAATCTCTATTACTCAATATGAGAAAATCAGCCGAACAAGGAAAAGTCATAAATAGCGATTTTGCGGTTAAGACAGCCGTACTTGAGGATGTTAAAAAGAAATGGGGCGAGCCAGACAAAACCGATTGGGTTCCGGCCGCTAAAGGGACTTATGTAACGTATTCAGATCAAGCCCTTGTCGTTGGTTTCAACAAAGGCATGCAAATCTTTGAAGTACGCTCCTTCGATCAGAAACTACAAAAGGTTTCTCTTGCTAAAACGAAAGAAGTTTATGGAGCTCCCGCTTACGATGTTAAATTGAACGGGGAAGAAATCATTGGGTATACTGCAGGTCAGGAATTTAAGATTGAGTTGGTATTTCCTGAACCGACCCATAATAATCCCAATCCACTACTGGATCACTATCTCGTTCTCTATCCGCAAGGGACGGTTAACTCGATGGCAAACGATCCGGGACGGCAATGGTGATGGTCTTAACTCATTTCTCCTTAAACAGCACAAATTAAATTCAAGACGGCGCACCTGAAATTGAGGTTATAATATGGGATAAAAGAAAATATCAAGATAGTTCGTAATTGTAGGATAATGGGAACAATGTATCGCCACATTTTTATTACACTACACAAGAAAAGTATGCATTAACGTTCTGGATATTTACGAAACATTTCAATTACGCACGTTATAGGGCTTCTTAAACTTGCCTTGACTTAATATCGTTAAACCATTCAATCGTCTTTTTTGAATGTTCCTCAGGAATCTTATTCTTTACTTGCTCATGTAACCATCCTAAAGTCTTATTCTGTAGGTACTGTCTCATCTGGTCTTCTGCTTCTAGCATTACAACTTTTATCAAACAAGGACATTTTGTGTGTGTATCAGGTAAATTATCCTTATCTAATAAGAGCTCATTTTGCCTAATTTCCTTGCATTGAAACAATGGGGAACTACCCTCTACTGCTTCAACTATATCCCAAAATGTAATGTTTTCAGGATTACGAGCTAACGCATATCCTCCACTTACTCCTGAAATTGACTTGACAATGCCTGATTTTCTTAATTTTGTATATACTTTTGATAGATAACTTTCTGACACTCCTTGATATGTGGCTAAATCCTTAATTCCGATAGATTTTCCTGACGGCATATCTACCATATATAATAAACAATGCAATGCGTACTCAACACCGATAGAAAACTGCAATGAAAACCAACCTCCCCAAAATGATTTATAGAAATAATAATATCAATTTAAATACCTATTTGGCAATATTATAGATATTATTTATCTATAATATACTTTTGATATTGACTTTTAAAAAGATTAAGGTATAATCGATCGTAGATAATAGTTATCTATGATATACTTAAAAACATAATTTCTTTGCCCGAAGTCTTGAATAGATAACGTGTATCATTTAATACAAGGAGGATATTTAGAAATGCTTACGGAAAAATTTCATGATGTATTAAAGCATGAAGGCGTAGTTACCGTCGTATCATGGGGAGATTCACCTGAACCACACGTTGCTAACACCTGGAATACGTATTTAGTCGTTACTGATGACGAAAGGATATTAATTCCAGCGTATGGATTCCGCAAAACAGAAAAAAATGTAAATGCCAATAATAAGATTAAGATGACTTTAGGTAGCAAAGAAGTATTAGGCTACAAAGATTATCAAGGAACAGGCTTTGTTGTAGAAGGAACTGCTAAATATCTGGAATCTGGTCTAGAGTATGATATGATGAAAGAAAAATTCTCATTTTTAAGCAGAGTATTAGAGATTACCGTTACATCTGCAAAACAAGGCATTTAAATTATTAATTAAGTCCCTGCCAAATGGTAGGGACTTTCGCTATACAATTTATAATTATTTCTCTGTCTTTTCTTCTTAATGAGCGTTATCCTCCCTATAATATCTTGGGATTTACTTTGATTTTCTCTTGTTTTCATAGAATTCCTAACTTACCTAAAAAGCTCATCACGGATAAAATTCGCATAGAATGCATAATTCAGAGAAACTGAGTATGGCAAAGCCAACGTCTGCTATTTTTAATATGTTGGCCGTTGTAAACCCACTATACTCACGGTGGTAAACCTCCCATGTCTAACAGGGTCAAGATTAACACATCTGCCCTAAATTCCTTCGTTCCACCTATCCATGATTGGGTGTCAGTAATGCTACAAAACCGAGTCTTTGCTCTAATGGATAATATGTTGACTGACTACCAGCTCTTTTATCTTGTTAGATTACTATGATTTGGGTACATTCTGTGGTGACGCCTACCAACAGAACTGCTTATTTGCACTTTCTGTTACGCTGCTAAATACTCAACGGGACGATGGATGTCTTTAATTAGCTTTTGCGGGTCGTAGTCTATGCCTTTCGTTAATATTGCATAGAATACCCGAATCAGTTTACAGCTTAAGGCGATTAGCGATTGTTTCTTTTTGAGAGGATTCTTGTTTCTTGTCGTGTAATACTTATGTATCTCTGCAAACTCTGTGTTGTTAGAGACTAGTGGCATCACCGCTTGAAATAGAATTGCCCTCAGTCGCGCTCGCCCCCGTTTGCTGATCGTGGTCTGTCCTTTGTGCTTGCCTGAGCTGCTTTCTCGCAAGGCCAATCCGGCAAGTTTTTGAATCTGCTTCGGAGAATTAAAGCGTCTAATGTCTCCAACCTCAGAGATAAAACCAGCTACTGAAACCAGTCCCACACCTTTAATTTCAAGTAGCTTTGCTACTTCTGGTATTTGACTGCACAAACCATCAATGACCTCTGTGATCGCTTGATATTGTGCTGTTTTATTATGATAGTCTTGGAGTAATAGCTTGATTTCCATTCGGGAACAAAACTCTCCTTCGGTGCAACCAATGCTCTTTTGAGCAGCTTCATACAGGCTCTTAGCCCTTTTCATACCCACTGCCCTCAGTTTGTTGTCCCTCCAAATTTGGTTTATTCCTTCTGCTCCAAGTTTTTCAATATCGCTGGGTAGAGGGGCTTCTTGCAGCACCAGCATGCTACTTGTGGCATCAAATTTAGCAAACACCGTTTCATGCTCGGGAAAGTATATTTTTAGCCACCGCTGGATGCGATTTTTTATGCTATTCATATCCTTTTGTATGCGCATTCTGCAAGCCGTAGCTATTCGCAATTCCGCATAGATCCCTTCCGGAATGTAAGGCTCATTGAATCTGCCCTCGATCACCAGCTTAGCGATTGTTTTAGGATCCTTGGCATCCGTTTTGCTCGGATGATTGTCATCCAGTTCTTTACTACGTTTTACGTGAAATGGATTGACCAGGACTAGCTTAATGCTTTGCTCTTTAAAATATGATGCTAGATTGAACCAGTAATGGCCGGTTGGCTCTGCGCCTACTATTATGGAGTCCTTATGTGTCTGCCTTTTTAGCCGTTCAATCCATGCGTAGCAGTCTTTGAATCCTTCTGCAGTGTTTGCAAACTTGAATACTTTCCCTAGCTCTACTCCTCGCCAGTCGAAAGCTCTGGCATAATGAAGTTCGCTTGCGATGTCCACTCCAATGACAATACTACTTTCTGAAAGTTGATTTAGTTTCTCGTTTTGTGTAAAATTCATCTGGATGACCTCCGGTATTTTTTGATTGGATTCTGTTGGCCAACAGTGTGTCCTCTCAAAGCTTAACGTGAGGTCATCTTTTTTTCAAAGCTCATTTTTTCTTGTTACAGGAATGCTACAAATGCGTCATAACATGTGAACGCTCAAAAGGGATTGTAACTTTATAGGCATACGCGCCCTGTATCCACTTCCAGTTATTCTTATAATCTTGATTATTATTGCAATACGACAGTATGTATTATTAAAGGGCCAGGTGAATAGCCTAGCCCTTAATTTATTAAAACCTTCTGCGGAAGCCAAAAAACGGGAAGAAAAATGGGTTAAAAAATGGAAGACCAAAAAACGGGAAGAATCCAAAACGCCTAAATCCAAACATAAGCTTATTTCCTTTCTTTGATTTAGAAGATTACTCCTAAAGCAATAAGAATCAAAATAGCAACAGCGATTATTCCTACACCTACGCCTGCACCAACCCCAGCACCAACTGGAGCAACTGTGGGGCAACATCCCATGCCATAGCCCATACCGTACATGATATTACCTCCTTCCAGAGTTCTTTGACTTGCTTAGATTAGAAGACGATTCCCATTGCAATAAGCAGAAGAATGATTACAACTACGATTGCAATTCCTTCTAAAAAACGAGGGCGACAAGCTCCATCAACTACTCCAGCACCGAATGCCATTTCAATTCCTCCTTTGCCTTAATGTAGTACATCCTATGCTTTGTCTATATAAATTGCCATAATATGGAAAGCTATAGATTAGCTAGTACAAAGTATTATCAGGGCAAGCTCTTTGTCTTGGTAGGGCAAGGACCTCAAGGGGACTATAACGGCGGACGCGTCATGGGAAAATACCAATCCAATGATAAAGGAAAGACCTGGACCTTTGTTGAACAGGTAGACCCACGTATTCAAACAAATGGATAAAGAGTTCGTGCGAAGAGGATAAATCCAGCTTTAGTGATTCCCATTATTCTTATACGGTCTGGTTTGTAGGATAATGCGAATCAAGTAGATTAAGGCCTATTTTGGTCTTAATTATGTTGTTATTAAATTGTGAATTTGTGGGTAATTTAAAGAAAAAATATAACCATGGATATGAATAAATCTTAAAAATAAGGGGGGTATAAGAGATGAAATATAGAGTGGTGACTAAAATTGGTGATAAGATATCGGCAATCGGATTTGGGTGTATGAGATTAGTAACAACTAATCTTGGTAGAATTGATGAAACTAAAGCAGAAGAGCAGATTAGGTATGCCATCGAACAGGGTGTTAATTATTTTGATACGGCATATTTTTATCATAATGGAGAAAGTGAAAGGTTCCTTGGCAGGGTCTTTAAAGATAGGAATTTAAGAGAAAAAGTTAACATAGCGACTAAACTTCCATCATTGCTCGTTCATAAGAGAGAAGACATGGATAAAATATTGGCAGAACAACTGAAGAAAATGCAGTTGGATGTAATAGACTATTATCTTGTTCATGCTATCATTGACCAAGACCAATGGCATAGATTAAAGACACTCGGTATATTAGAATTTCTTGATGATGCAAAAGAAAAGGGCTATATCAAACATGTTGGATTTTCTGCTCATTGTGATATTCAAACATTTAAAAATGTTGTAGATGATTATGACTGGGATATGTGTCAGATTCAGTACAATTTTCTAGATGAATATAACCAAGCTGGAACCGAAGGTTTAAAATATGCTACAGAAAAGAACCTTGCAGTAGTTGTAATGGAGCCACTTAGAGGTGGCAATCTTTCAAAAAAGGTTCCAAAACAAGTGCAGCAATTATGGGATACGGCGGAAGTAAAGAGAAGTCCAGCAGAATGGGCTTTAAAATGGATATGGAACCATAAGGAAGTTACATGTATTTTATCAGGAATGAATAGAGACGAGCATATTAGGGAGAACATCAATGTCGCAAATACTACTGAACCGAACAGTCTCACCAAAGAGGAAGTTGAATTGGTTGAAAAAGTAAGGGATAAGTATAAAGAGCTAACGAAAGTTCCATGTACCGCATGTGGATACTGTATGCCATGTCCGTCAGGCGTAAATATTCCAGAGTGTTTCAGTAAATATAATGATATATATATGTTTAATAAAATGAGTGCTAGGTTAATGTATACATTAATATTAGGGGGTAATGGTGGTAAGCCAGCAAAGGCATCTGAATGTACTAATTGTGGTAAATGTGAGAAGAGTTGTCCTCAGCATATACAAATCAGGAAAGAACTTAAGAATGTTTCCTCTGAATTCGATGATTTCTTCGGAAAGATATTTAATTGGGTAGTAAAAAAGGTCATGAGGCAAGGTGAGAAATAAAGACGTTTAAACGTGAATTCGTTGTGATAATTATTGTAAAAACCTTATTGGTTCTTAATTCTGCACCTCTGAAGTAGACTTGTTGGTAGGCCTTTTTGGCATATCGGGGCTAAACTCTATTTCCCATTATTCTTATAACGATTAGTAGGATAATGGGAAGTATTATCACTTTCTTAAATGAGATACTTCAACCCAGAGTTGAGTTCTCAAGAATATCAAATATTAAGTTATTGAAACGCTCTTTCCTAAACAATAAAATAGGGGTGTAAAAAGGAGCGTGAAAAGATGAGAGACGATTTAGCTAAAAATATATGTAGATATCGTAAAGAAAAAGGGCTTACCCAAGAGGAGCTAGCTAAAAAACTTGGAGTAACCTTTCAAGCTGTTTCAAAATGGGAAACGGCTCAGAGCCTACCAGATATAGCTTTACTACCAAGATTATCACAAGTATTTGATATTAGTATTGATAAGTTACTGGGTTATGCTTCTTACGATAAGCCAATAACTATTTATGAAGAAGAATATAAAACACCTGAATATTATTGGGGTGTCGAGCCATCAAAAATATGCTTACGGATACTTGAATTATTGCCACCATCTTCGCACCTAAAACTACTCGATGTTGGTTGTGGCGAAGGTAAGGATGCAGTATTTTTTGCGAGAAATGGATATGACGTAACGGCGTTTGACATCTCTGATGCTGGTCTTGAAAAAACAAAAAGACTTGCTGAGCAAGTGGGTGTGCAAGTCAAAACTTTTAAAGCCGATATTTTAGATTTTCGCTTAGATACACATTTCGATGTAATCTTTTCGAGCGGTGTCTTTCACTACATTAAACCTCAATTACGCCAAGATATTTTAAGCAATTACAAACAATTTACCAAGCCTAACGGGTTGCACGTCTTTAATGTATTTGTAAATAAACCATTTATAGCTCAAGCCCCTGAGAAGGAGCCTACTGCTTGTAATTGGACTTCTGGTGAGTTATTTATGTATTATCACGATTGGTTAATCCAAGAATGTTCAGAAGTAATTTTTGACTGTAATTCCTCTGGTATACCTCATCAACATGCAATGAATAAGATTATTGCTCAGAAATATAAATAGGATGGCTTCAGGTCATAACGTTTATTGGCGGAAACTGTAATGTCAGTTTATTTAAAAGCATGAGTATGACTTCTTCTGGCTAATTTCCAATTATTCTTATACGGTCTGGTTTGTAGGATAAGGCGAACCATGCACACGGAGGTAGTGGAATGGACTTATATAAACACAAAGATACCATAGCTGCGGGTCGTTGTCATACCGTTGGTCTGAAATCTGACGGAACGGTGACTGCTGTGGGTGATAATAATTATGGCCAATGTAATGTAAGCGATTGGTGCGATATTGTGGCAGTCACGGCTGGTAATGTTCATATGGCGACGAACACGGGTAATGCTCATACAATCGGACTTAAATCTGACGGTACAGTGGCGGCTGTGGGTTGGAATAAGCATTGCCAATGCGATGTAAACGACTGGCGCGATATTATAGCGGTTGCGGCGGGTTGGCGTCGTACCATTGGGCTTAAATCGGATGGCACGGTGGTGGCTGTGGGTCGAAATAATGAAGGTGAATGCAATGTAAGCAGCTGGCATGATATTATGGCGGTCGCTGCAGGTGACTGGCATACCATCGGTCTTAAATTGGACGGCACGGTGACGGCTGTGGGTAATAATCGGTATCAACAATGCAATGTAAGCGGCTGGCACAATATTGTGGCGCTTGTGGCGGGTTACCTTCATACCGTTGGGCTTAAATCGGACGGCACGGTGGTGGCTGTTGGTCGCAATAAAGAAGGAGAATGCGATGTAAGCGACTGGCGAGGTATTGTTGCGATAACGGTGGGTAGTAGTCATACCATCGGTCTTAAACCTGATGGTACTGTGGTGGCTAAGGGCTGGAATGAGTATGGTCAATGCAATGTAAGTGACTGGTGCGATATTGTAGCAGTTGCGGCGGGTTGCGCTCATACCATCGGTCTTAAATCTGACGGAACGGTGCTTGCAGTGGGTGATAATGATTATGGCCAATGCGATGTAAGCGGTTGGCGTGGCATTCAACTGACCGGCAATATAAAAGTTAAGTAAATGCATTATAGTAGGGTCTGGATAGCGAAACCTTAATTTGTATTGGTACTATACAAACAATGGCTCTAGCCCTTTATCTTCCAGTTACTCTTATTCGCTATAGTGAAATCCAAGAAAATGAACTTCCGCTAATCCATATACCCGTTAGGCTAATAATTGGAAGTTCAGACAAACCTAGTTTAAGTACAAAAAGTAGGATAATGGGAATAATGTACTTCATGAGTTTGTTGCGCTACATGAGAATAATGTACCCTAACTTCAATTACTAATTATGTATATAATCACATAGATAAATTGAAATGTGTTGCTCTATTTAAAATTCGCTAAAAGTATTAGGCTTAAATATATTTTTCTCCATTCCTTCATCCAGCTTCACATAGATAAATTCCTATTTATCTGTACTTCACAACATCCTACTTTTACGACGTATTATGTGAATATAAAAGCTTACCGGACCCTGAGTTGCCAAAAGGCCACGGCGCTGGCTGCAGCAACGTTCAGAGAGTCCACGTTATGGGACATGGGGATGCACGCGGTGTAATCGCAGTCAGCTATCGTGCAGGGCGCCAGTCCATTACCTTCTGAACCCAATACGATAGCAAGCTTTTCTTCTGCCATGAGCTGCGGATCGTCGATGCTGACATCGTTATCATTTAAAGCCATGGCAACGGTCTTAAAGCCTAGCTTGCGCAGACTCTTCATGCCCTGCTGCGGCCACTGCGAGGGCTCGCTGCCAATACGGGCCCATGGCACTTGGAAGATGGTACCCATGCTCACCCTCACCGCACGCCGGCACAGTGGGTCACAGCATGAGGGGGTAAGCAACACGGTATCGATGCCTAGCGCTGCAGCCGAGCGAAAAATGGCACCGACGTTGGTAGAGTCCGCAATACCTTCAAGCACAGCCACTCGACTTGCACCGGCACACGCCTCCTCAACGCTGGGTAGATGAGGACGCCGCATGGCACACAGCACACCGCGGGTCAGCTGAAAGCCAGTCAGCCCTGCTAGCAGGTTGCTATCGGCAGTATAGACGGGGATATCTCCGCAGCGGGTGATTATACCGTGCGCCTGCCCTGCAATGTATTTGCGCTCCATCAAAAGTGAAATAGGCTCGCATCCAGCGTCGAGGGCAAGTCCAATTACCTTGGTACTCTCCGCAATAAAGATGCCCATCTCCGGCTCCAACCGGTTGCGCAGCTGCGTTTCCGTCAGGCGAGCAAAGACATCCAAATTGGGCGATGAAAAATCGCTTATCTCAATGATATTTGACATCTTATCTCCTTATGTTCGAGGTTAGTTGAAACATATCAAACCTTGATTTTTTTGCAACATAAAATCCTTTTTTACCGTAAGTAAGAATTACACCACCATTAATATAGTATAATATTAACTAGACTATATTGCTCATAAGACACATCTTTCTACCACTACGAAATAATATACAAATAATGTTCATTAAATAAATGTTATATTTAATCGAGAACATGTTTTCCGCTTGTTCCATCTTCGTTGATGTAATAACCATCTATTATTTCATTTATTCCACCACAAAATAAACTTTTATTGCACATAATCCTATTAATGCGTCACATTGGTCTGCGTCAATTATACCCCATAATATTATCTAAGTGTATTGTGGCTTGTGATCGAAAAGGGGTCGACTCTTGCCTAGATCCTATGATACTAAGACTTCCCTTAATTCTTATAACGGTAAGTAGGATAATGGGAAGTTTATTAAAATTTATTTAATTAAAGAATCTCGTTCAAGGACGGGATTCTTTAGTTTCAGGTTTAATCTCAATCACAATCATTGCGGTTTCGGAAAATTGCAACGGTTCATTTTGATTGTCTCTTGCGGCCTCTAATATACTCATGTGGAAATAAACTGTTTAAAGAAATACATAATTTACTAAATGAAATACAAACTTAGTTCCTGTAATATAAAGGAGACTAATTTATCCTTAGTTCTATTTTCTTTCGATAAGAGGAGGCTTATCTTGTTTAAAATCAGAAATAGACTTATTGCAACCATAACAATTTCGACCATAATACTAGTTAGTTTATCAGTCAATATTGTCCAAGCATCAACATCAGCTCAACGTATTGCTGGGGTAGATCGGTATGATACATCGATAAAGATTTCCCAGGAAGGTTGGAAAAATGGAACATCACAGAACGTGGTGCTGGCAACAGGTGAAGATTTTCCAGACGCATTATCAGCAGCTCCATTAGCCAAAAAATTAGCAGCTCCAATATTGTTAACCCAAAAAGACACTATATCAAATGAACTTATGACTGAGTTTAAGCGGCTAGGAGTTCAAAATATCTATATCGTAGGTGGAGAAGGGGTAATTTCAAAAACAATTGAAGATCAACTAAATAAGGCAAACTTTAGAATTATTCGTTTAGCAGGAACTGATCGATATGATACTTCACATAACGTAGCAGACTTCATCTTCGCTCAGTCCCAATCGATTCCTGAAGCAGTAGTCGCTACAGGAGAAAATTTTCCTGATGCTTTATCTATCGCCCCGATTGCAGCAAGTAACGGAATGCCCATTCTCTTATCGCCCAAAGATTCTTTGCCCGATAGTATACTATCCTATTTCAAAGAACATCAGGTAACAAAAACCTATGTAATCGGCGGGTCAGGTGTTATTAGCGAAACAATTATGAAGCAATTACCCGGTGCACAAAGATTATCAGGCAACGATAGATATGAAACAAACAATGCAATACTAAAGAATTTCAGTAACGAACTTAATTTCGCTAAGGTCTATGCTGCTACCGGAGAGAACTATCCAGATGCCTTAGCTGGTTCTGCCCTTGCTGCTCTTTCAAATTCACCTCTCATTCTTGCAACTAACAACAAAGCGGGGATTACCAACGAAGAGGATAATAGTAAAATCGGAAGCATACTAATTTTGGGAGGGGAGGGAGTTATCTCGTCCGAAGTTGTTGATATGCTTGTTGCTTTATCGAACAACCAAGTACCTATCCTTGGATCAAATGAGATTGTTTATCCGAAAAATGGGGATACAATAGATTCAGGGAATTTAACGATTAAATGGAGTAGTATACGCGGTTTTACGAATTATCAAGTGAACGTCACTAAAGTTGGAACTGCACTGGGGTGGCACTTTGATACAAGAGAAACAAGTTTAACAGTGGGTCCTCTTGAACCAGATAGTACGTATCAAATTCAGATTACTGCATTTCCGGAGGAAGGTACTCAGATTTGGAATTTGCCAAGTGTTGTAGTTAATACAAAATCGAGTGGTAATAATTTTCTCGCTTCCCCTATTAATAATGAAATCTACCTAAAGGGTTCACCTGTTATAGTAACTTATTCAATTCCTAGTAGTGATAAGATAGATTGGCATTGGTATTCCGAGATACAACTTTCTGGGCCCAGTGGAAACTGGAGCTTTTCAGCTAACTCTGGGTCAAATATTCCTGAATATATGTTAACACCTGGAAAGTATTCTTTACTCGTAATCCTACGGAATAGTGATACTGGAGAAACAGACTATAGTAACAAAATCGGATTTACTATTTCCAATTAGGAAAAAGCCGTCACATTTGTGTGACGGCTTTATAATGCATCCCAATAGAAAAATATATAATAATTTCTGGTTCGCAATATCCTACTATGGTCCATTAAAACGGAATGCTAATTTTGGTTCATACGTTATCTACTTCTTCATTCCCGTGTAGATAAAGACGGCGTCTCTTAAAAATTCGGCGGCGCCGGGTTGTTTCTCATCGTAGTGTGCAGTAAACCTTGGATCATCCACATACATTTGAGCAAGCCCTGCATGGGCTTCTTTGGAATAGCTTTCCCAATAATAACAGAGCCACTGACGGTGGAGATCCGCTGCTTTTTGAGCGAGTTCACCTGCAGGGTCACCCGTTTTAAAGGCAGCATAAAGGGTTTCGAGGACATCTTCAGCTAGTTTTGTGACCTTTTCATATTGCTCTGGGGACATCCCTAACACCTGTTGATTAGATGCATTAACCGTGTTATCACCATATTTCTCACGGATTTCTTGGCCGTACTTAGCTTCGTTGTCCTCTACAAGTTTTTGTTTAAAGCCTTCAAACTTTTCTTTATCGGACATAATAATTCTCCCTTCCGATTGTGCAATGGTTTTGTCAACATTGGCAATTAAGACATCTAATTGCTTCCTTTTTTCAAGAAGCTTCTCACGGTGTTCTACCAGCGCCTTTGTGCTGTCAAAGGAAGGTGCGGTTACGATATTTTTGATGTTGTCTAAATTCACACCCAGCTCTCGATAAAATAGGACCTGTTGTAATCGATTGATTTCAGCTTGGCCATAAATGCGATACCCTGACGAGCTGATTCTTGCCGGTTTGAGAATTCCAATTTCATCATAATACCGTAAGGTACGAGTGCTGATACCTGCTATCTGTGCTAACTTTTGTACTGTGTATTCCATGTGATGACCTCCTGACAAGATGACTATACACCTTCACGCTGCGTCAAGGTAAAGAGGAAAATAATTGCCTAAATAAAATATTCATTTCCATAAGAACAACTAGGACTTATGCCAGTCGGAAGCTTAGCATTGTCCTAGTTTTTACGAGTTGAAATTTAGCTTTCTAATGAGTTTAACGAATTTAGAGTACTTTACTTTGGAATAACCTTGAAGATTCCTCGTTCCCTGTATAAGACCCGTAATGGTGTGAATGATAATGATCGATACTCGTACATCCATTCATAGAATGAACGTGCCCGCCCCCAGGGTAAGGTATACTTGGTCCGGTACAGCCTCTAAAGCAGTGGACATGACCCTGATCGAAGGAAGTTATTCCATCGTAGTAATGAACATGAGAAGGACCCATTGAAACACTAGGCCCAGTTACTCCGCACATCCAGTGAATATGACCGTTAGCACAGGATGTGCGTGCTCCAAAAGAATGAATATGATAGTCAGACGAAACCATTAGATTCACCTCGCCTTCATATTCATAGCTTATGCATATTTAAGTACAAGGGTGAAACTTGGCAGATCTTTTAAATATCGTGAAGGAAGATGGAGTAAATTTGCCGAACTTCTCCTAAAATAATAGAGTATAAAATAAGAAAGAGACTTATTCTTTAGAGGAAGGCGGAAGGAAGAGTTTGAGTCATAAAGATAAGGATTCTCATGAATGGCGGATGGGGTATACCACAGGAAGCTGTGCTGCCGGTGCGGCAAAGGCTGCTTGCCTTCAACTTAAAAATGAACTAAAACAAATAACTGTTGAAATCCCGTTGCCGAGTGGAGAACGCTTAAATCTTCCTCTTAAATGGGTGGAAAAAGAAAGTGTTTGGGGTAATGCTGGGATTATAAAAGATGCTGGGGATGATCCTGATGTAACCCATGGCTTAGAGATTCAAGCTAAAGTACGGGTTCTGTCTAATCAAGGAGAAATTCACATTCGTGGGGGTAAAGGAGTCGGCATTGTTACTAAAAAAGGGCTCCAAGTACCAACTGGCGAAAGTGCGATCAATCCGGTTCCTCAACAGATGATTCGAAAAGCCATCCGTGAGGTATTTCCTGAAGAAGAAATTGAAGTGATTATCGAAGCGCCTGAGGGTGAGCGCATAGCTCAGCATACCTTAAATCCAAGACTAGGTATTGTTGGGGGAATCTCTATTTTAGGAACTACGGGAATTGTTCGGCCTATGTCAGAAGAGGCTTTTAAGAATTCGATTTTACCGGAACTGGATCAAGCGATCGCTTATGGACATCAAACGATCATTTTGACACCGGGTCATTATGGATTTAGGACAGCAACTGAGAAATTAAAAATACCAGCAGAAGCTGTAATTCAGATGAGTAATTTCGTCGGCTTTATTTTGGAGGAAGCTGCTTATCGCAAAATTAAGAATGTGATTTTATTAGGCCATATCGGGAAGCTTTTAAAAGTTGCGGGAGGAATTTTTCATACTCATAACCATGTCGCAGATGCACGAATGGAGATTTTAGTGGCTCATGCTGCACTTCATGGGATCTCTTTGGAGCAGTTAAGGAGTATCGCTGAATTTCCTACAGCAGAAGGAGCGGCAACAGAGCTAATTTCCTTGGGTGAACAAGATCTAATCCATGAAATTGCCGCTTTAGTGAGCCGGCGTGCAATGGAACATGTTCAGGAAAAGGTGAAGGTGGGAACGGTGCTTACTTTATTAGATGGAAGTTTCATTGGATGGGACGATACAGCCCAACAATGGATTCAGTCAAAATGGCAGTGGCCCCACGAATATGAATTTTAATTTTAAGCTTTTTAATCTAATTAAAGGGATTTTGGCAATATCTCTAGAATTATCAGAGACAAGAATGAAATGAATAATTAGAAATCAAGGTTCCTCTTCGGAGGATGAAAAGGGAAGCCGGTGTAATTCCGGCGCGGTCCCGCCACTGTGAAACAAGGAGTTCCTTTCGATATACCCACTGGGAAACTGGGAAGGGGAAGGGAGCATCGACTTGAAGCCAGGAGACCTGCCTTGAGCATTTACTTAACCTACGAGCGATAGGGGATGAGTTTAGTATGCGCAAGCAAATAAACCATGATGAGTCGGTCGAGACTCATCTTTTTTATTTTACATTATGTTAGAATATTCAGATATAGGGAAGAATTTACAACATAGCGGAGGTTGTGGAATGATAAAAGTCATTGGGATCGGACCGGGGAGCAGGGAATGGTTACCGCCTGTAATTGACCAAATTGTTGCATCCTGCGAAGTATTATTTGGAGGAAAGCGTGCACTCGAACTTTTTCCTAATTTCCCGGGTGATTGCATCATTTTGTCTGGAAAATTGAGTGAGACTATCCAAGAAATACGCTTGGCTTTAACTGAAAAGAAGCAAGTGGGTGTTTTGGTGTCAGGAGATCCTGGATTTTATAGCTTTCTTCCAATGTTAAAGCGTGAGTTTCCCAAAACGGAGATTAGCGTTTATCCCGGAATAAGCTCCATGCAGTTTGCCTTTGCACGAGCTGGTTTGCCATGGCAAGAAGCTGAATTACACAGCGTTCATGGTAGGCCACTGAACCGTTTGCCATTAACGTTTCAAAAGCCTTTAGCCATATTAACAGGTGGAGAAAATACCCCTCAGAAAGTTGCTGCCTATTATGATGGATATGGGATAAATTTAAAAATATCATTGGGAAATCTTCTAAGTTATCCAGAAGAGGAATGGGTTACCACTGACGCACAAATGCTGGCACAAGAGAAAAAAACGTATAATCATGCAATCGTCCTTCTCTATCCTCCTTCATTAAAAGAAGGAGACAATCTAGAGAACACTCAAACTTTGGAAAATGCGGGCTTGGGAATTCCTGATGAAGAGTTTATTCGTGGTAAAGTACCTTTAACAAAAGAGGAAATTCGGGTTCAGGTTCTTGCTAAAGCTAAGATTCAGGAGAATGATAAGGTCTTAGATGTGGGAGCAGGGACGGGTAGTTTAAGTATTGAGGCAGCTCAGTTAGCACGGCGAGGATGGGTTTTTGCCGTAGAAGAAGATAATGAAGCTCAAGAACTTATTTTGTTAAATCAAACGAAATTTGGGATTCCCAACTTACAACTCGTCCGGGGTACAGCTCCTCAGGCCTTTGAAAAAGTTCCTCAAGTTGACGTGTGTTTGATTGGAGGAAGTCATGGCCAACTCAAAGAAATTTTAGAAAAGGCGCCACTGCGATCTGGTGGAAGAGTTGTTTTAACGGCAGTTACCCTGGAGACTGTGGGGCGGGGGTTGGAGCTACTCCAACAGCAGGATTTTGAGGAGATTGATGTGATCTCAATTCAGGCAGTCCGCTGGAAGGGGATTAAGGATTTTCATATGGCTCAAGCCATGAATCCTGTCTTTATTTTGAACGCAAGGAAAAGGCAATTAGAGTAAGCAAGCGTATGGCTGAACGTCTCTAAGATATCTCAGCATGTAACAAATGGAAGGAGAGAAATATATGACAATAGAAGGTAAATTTTACGGAATTGGAGTTGGACCAGGCGATCCTCAACTGATCACGGTAAAAGCGGTTGAAGTGCTTAAACAGGTTGACGTTGTTGCTGTGCCAAAATCCCGGATGGATCGGGAGAGTGTGGCCTGGGAGATTGCTAAAGGGCACTGTCCGTCGGATATTCAACTGATGGAATTAGAAATGCCAATGACGTCAGATGAAGCAATTCTCCAGGTAGCTTGGCGAAATGCGGCTACACAAATTTTATATGCTCTGCATTCTGGAAAATCGGTTGCTTTTTTGACTTTAGGGGACCCCTCTTTCTATAGTACATACACCTACCTTTTAAACCTTTTAAAAGAAGAACTGCCTTCAGAGCAAATTGAAACTGTTCCGGGAATCATGGCTATGGCTGCTGCAGCGGCTAAAGTGAATCAGCCGCTAGCTACCGGAGATGAACCGCTTCTTGTTTTGCCAGGGATTGAAGGGGTTGATAAATATCCCGAAATTCCGAATCTGGTGGTAATGAAGGTTTCACGCAATCTGCCAGAGGTCCTGAAGGATCTCCACGAAAGTGGGGGAAAGGCAGTTTTGGCAACTCGAGTAGGACAAGCTGGTGAAGAAATTCGTGAACTCACTGAGCAGGAGGAAGCAGGAAAAGTCGATTATTTAAGTCTTGTGTTGATTAACAGGTCAGTGTGATATCCAGAAAATTTGCATTGGAGGGGATAGTGTGGTTGAGCGTAATAAAGGTCAAGTCATTTTTGTAGGAGCAGGACCTGGTGATCCTGAACTGCTAACGCTTAAAGGCAAGAGAGTTCTTGAAACAGCGGATCGGGTAATCTATGCAGGCTCTCTCGTCAATCCAGTGATTTTGAATTATTGTCGGGAAGGAATTCCGTTATACGATAGTGCAGGCTTAACTTTAGAAGATACCCTGCGCATCATGATTGAAGGAGTAGAGCACGGAGAAACCGTGGTAAGACTTCATACGGGGGATCCGAGTGTTTACGGAGCGATTCAGGAGCAGATGGAACCTCTTGAGCAACGGGGAATTTCTTATTCCGTGATTCCTGGAGTGAGCTCAGTTTTCGCAGCAGCAGCTTCGGTAAAAAGAGAGTTTACGCTTCCTGAAGTCAGTCAGACCGTGATACTCACCCGTTTGGCGGGGCGCACGCCTGTACCCGAAAAAGAAAGCTTAGCAGAGCTTGCTAAACATCAGGCAAGTATGGCGATTTTCCTCAGTGTGCAAGATATGAGCCGTGTGGTTCAGGAATTATTAACAGGCTATGCTCCCGAAACACCTGTTGCAGTAGTTTACCGGGCAAGCTGGGAGGATGAACAAAAAGTTATTGGAACCTTGGCAACGATCGAAGAGAAAGTTAAGCAAGCAGGAATTCGAAAACAGGCTCAAATTTTGGTGGGAGACTTCCTTAATTCTCACCAAGGCTTGAGATCCAAACTCTATGACCCAGAATTCAGCCATGAATACCGGCTTGGTCAGAAGTCATGAAGCTCGGTGAAAACTTGAGGGGTCCAATTGCTGTGATTGTCCTTACGAATCAGGCATGGACTATGGGCGAGAAAATTATGAGGAGTTTTCAGGAATATGAGGTTAGCCCGGAGATGATGGAATTATGGATTCATCAGAAATGCCTAACTTCTAAACCGGATTGCCTTCTAGAAGCTGAAGAGCCCCACACGTTTGAACGACTGGCAGATATTTTACCGGAATTATGGAAGAAATCGGTTTTGCTGATTTTTGTTATGGCAACGGGAATTGTGGTTCGGCAGATTGCGCCTTTAATCCAAAGCAAAGATCGTGATCCAGCAGTCCTTGTCCTGGACGAGAAGGGCCAGTTTGTGATTTCTTTGCTCTCTGGTCATCTTGGAGGGGCTAATGCTTGGGCCAAAGCGCTTGCTGATCAGATTAAGGCGAAACCGGTGATTACGACAGCAACTGATGTTCAGGGCTTGATTGCCCCTGATGAATATGCACGGAGACTGGGATGGGCGGTTAAGCCTGTAAGCGGCTTGAAACATGCTAATCGTTGCCTTTTAGATACAGGATGTCTTAAGGTTTGGTTAGAGATCGGTTTGTCATTAGAGCATACGTTAAAGAAGGATGAACATTATATTTTTGTCGATGAAGATGAAAAAGAGAGTGCTCAGATTTGGGTTACTCCCTTTCATAAATCTCATTCAAACGGTAATCTACCATGGATTACTTTTGTTCCCAAAGCGCTAAGCGTAGGGGTGGGAAGTCGTCGAGGAATTAGTAAAGAAAATGTTTTAGAGGCTATACAGGAATCATTATCTATAATTGGTGCTTCTGAGCAGAGCGTCTCAGGGATATTTAGTATTGATCTTAAACAACAGGAAGCCGGGATAATTGAAGCGGCTTACGAGATGGGCGTTCCGTTTCAAACGTTTTCGGCTACTGAGATTCAGACCCTTGTGGAACAACGGAGATTGTCTCAATCAGAGTTTGTAAAAGAGAAGATTGGAGTGGATGGAGTATGCGAAGCAGCCAGTCTATTGGGGACGAGACATGGAGAATTGATTCTTCCCAAGCAGAAACAAAGCGGAGTCACGGTCGCGATCAGTATGGAAAGATTTTTGTCGTAGGAATCGGACCAGGGAGTTCTGAACATATGACGGTACGTGCCCAAAAAGTCTGGGAGGAAGTCGATACCGTTGCCGGTTATATTACCTACATAAACCTTGTGCGCCCATTAATTGGGGATAAAACTGTTGTATCTACTGGCATGCGTCAGGAAATTGATCGATGCCGGGAAGTTGTGAAATTAGCCCTAGATGGACATTCCGTCGCACTGGTCAGTAGTGGTGATGCGGGGATATACGGGATGGCTGGAATTTTGATTGAATGTTTGCAAGAAGCAGGGTGTTTAGATCTGCCTCTAGAGATAATTCCAGGGGTGACAGCGGCTAATGCTGCGGCTTCCCAATTGGGAGCGCCTTTGATGCATGATTTTGCAGTGATCAGCTTAAGTGACCTACTCACCCCTTTGGAGGTCATTCTTAAGCGGGCTCGCTTGGCGGCTGAAGGCGATTTTGTGCTAGCCATCTATAACCCCAAAAGTAAGGGGCGGCAAGGCCAGATTGAAGAGATTCGCAAACTCCTTTTGGAGATTCGCTCACCTGAGACTCCCGTGGGGATCGTTCGCGAGGCATTGCGGGGAGAGTTACCCCAAGTCACGATTTCTACTTTAGAGGAGTTTACACGTTTGCCGATTGATATGCTGACTACGGTGATCATTGGAAGCTCCCAAACGCGGGTAATCGGTTCCTATATGGTCACTCCGCGAGGGTATATTCTATGAACCTCCTCGTTCTTGCCGGGACAGAGGATGGTCGGGGCTTGGCAAGCGAGCTCGAGTCTCGTGGTCATCAGGTTTGGGTTTCAACGCTTACGGAATATGGGGCAGAGATTGCAGAATCCCAAGGTTTACAGACACGCTTTGGGGCCTTGGATGAAGAAGAACTTTTTAGTCTTTTAAAGCAAAATTTAATTATGGCCTTGATTGATGCAACCCATCCTTATGCAGAGAAGATGCATGAGCTTGCGCAGAAGGTGTGCGAGCAAGCCGGAATTCCTTATCTCCGGTGGGAGAGGCCAAGAATCCATACAGGTGATTCCCCACTTATTCATTGGGCTGATGGCTTAGAGGAAGCAGGTAAGTTAGCTTCCCGCCTAGGGCGCCGAATTTTCTTAAGTACAGGAAGCAAGAATTTAAAAGATTGGCTTCAAGTCCCAGGATTTATAGAGCAAGAAATCTTCATTCGAGTCTTGCCGAGCAGTGAAGTGTTACTCCATTGTGAGGCTCTCGGGTTTAAACCGTACCAGATTATTGCTGCCCAGGGACCGTATACGCAACGCTTTAATGAAGCGCTTTGGGAGCAGCTTAAAATTGAGGTCGTCATTACCAAGGAAAGCGGGCAGGTTGGAGGAACGGAAGAGAAAATCAAGGCCTGTCTTGAATTAGAAATTCCCATTATTGTTTTAAAACGCCCTCAAAGGGAGGGACCCGGACGTGTAGAAACAATCAATGAATTTTTGAAAAGGGTGGAGGAGCTTAAATGACAACAGAAATTATCCTTCTCGGGCATGGAAGCCGTCGGAAGGAAGCAAATGATAGTTTAATAGAAGTTGCTAAGAAAGTCGAAGATATTTTGGGCCATGAGGTTACTCCAGCGTTTATGGGAAATTGGGAACCGAGATTGCCTGAAGCGGTTAAAGCGAAAGTGGAGGCGGGAGCTCAAAAAATTATTATTATGCCTTTATTCCTTTTTCGAGGTATGCATGTCACTGTAGATATTCGTAATGAAGTTCAAGAAATTCAGGAGACACACCCGGAAGTAGAGATTGTTTTTACGCCTGAGTTGGGTGCAGATGACTCAATTGCCATCTTAGCGAGTTCGAGAATTAAGGAGGCCTTAAGGGTATGAACAATTTCTTAACCGATCCAGCTCAAATTGAACGCGATAGTATGTCCTTTATCCATCAGAATCTGCAACGGGTATGGAACGCGCAAGAGCTTAAGGTCGTTGAGCGGTTGATTCATACGAGCGGAGATTTGGGATTGGAGCCGGTAATAGCAATTCATAAACGTGCTATAGAGGAAGGACTCCACGCTTTAAAACAGGGAGCTTCTGTAATTACGGATGTGGAAATGGTACGCGCAGGGATCGCCAAAAAAGCGTTAGCCCAACTCGGAGGGACCGCGGAATGCTTTTTGGGAGATCTTCGTATTCCGGAGAAAGCGGCTGAATGGGGGCTTACTCGGACGATGACGGCGCTCCGATTGAACAAAGAGCGTTTAAAGGGATCTATTGTCGCTGTGGGTAATGCGCCAACGGCTTTGATTGAAGTGTTAGAGCTTGCTCGAAACCCAGAGTATCGCCCAGCCCTGATTGTGGGGATTCCTGTCGGGTTTGTAGGAGCGAAGGAATCGAAGGATCTGCTTTGGCAGAAACAAGAGTATCCCTCGATTACGGTTTTAGGAACTCGTGGAGGAAGTCCAATGGCAGCAACGGTCATCAATGCGTTGATTTACCTTGCCATTGGTAGGACACTATAATTTAGCGCTCTTGGGCTGGCAACGCTTTTTCCCATCCATGAAGGCGTTTGCACTTTTCAGAAAAGCTTCGAAGCGAGTTGCGATTACAGTAAGCGAGGACTAATAGCGAGTAGTCACCAAGCTTGGGCGGAACTGCTCCTGCAACTTCCATCCAGCAGTTATGTCCTTAGCTTGGTCTACGAGCGCCCGTCCGAACGTCTGTAACGTAACTCTGCATTCAAAAATCAAAGATAAAACCTACTGATATTCTTGGAGGTGATTATAAGTGAGCAATAAAGCAGCACGCCTAATGGTCCAAGGAACATCTTCTAATGTGGGTAAAAGCGTTTTAGCCGCGGCTTTCTGTCGGATTTTTTATCAGGAAGGGTATAAGGTTTGCCCGTTTAAAGCTCAGAACATGGCTCTCAACTCTTTTATCACGACTTCCGGAGGAGAAATGGGCAGAGCTCAGGTTGTTCAAGCACAGGCCGCCGGGGTAGAACCTGAGGTGCGAATGAATCCGATTCTGCTCAAACCGACAGGCCATACAGGTTCTCAGATTGTGATTATGGGAAAGGCCCAGGGGACGATGTCTGCGCGTGATTACCATGGAGAATATCAGAGACAGACTTGGCCTATCGTACAAGAGGCTTTACATGTTTTGCTTGAGGAAAACGAAGTTGTTATCATCGAAGGTGCGGGAAGTCCAGCAGAAGTTAATCTTAAACAAAACGATATTGTCAATATGAGGGTTGCTCTTGAGGGGCAAGTTCCGGTACTCCTTGTCGCAGATATTGATCGAGGAGGGGCCCTCGCTTCCGTCGTAGGTACCTTGGAATTAGTAGAACCGGAAGAACGAGCAATGGTTCGCGGAATTATTTTGAACAAGTTCCGTGGGGATATAGCACTTCTCCAGCCAGCCCTTGACTTTTTAGAAGAAAAGACGGGGATCCCTGTGGTCGGAGTCGTTCCCTATTTTGATCACTTCAGGATCCCTGAAGAAGATTCAGTGGTGCTTGAGGAAAGGGGAATGGATTCCACACTCTTCCCTCAGAATTGTTTAGATATTGCGGTTATTCGTTTGCCGTATCTTTCAAATTTTACAGATTTTGATCCCTTAATGGACGAACCTGATGTGACGCTCCGGTATGTGAAAAATATAGAAGAATGGGGCAATCCTGATCTGGTCATTGTTCCGGGGAGTAAAAATACGTTAGCAGATCTTCGTTTCCTTTGGGAGAGTGGGTTAGGGGAAAAGCTCCAAGCTTATTGGAAAGAAGAATCTCCTCTGATCGGGATTTGTGGAGGGTATCAAATGTTAGGGCGGGTTGTCCGAGATCCACTGCATACTGAATCAGATCTTGAAGAAATTAAAGGGTTGGGAATTTTACCCATAGAGACGGAGTTTGCTTTGGAGAAGCATACTGTGCAAAGCAGAGGAACTGTGATCGCTGACGCTCTCTTTCTGCAAAAATGTAAGGGGGAAGCGATTCAAGGCTACGAAATTCATATGGGACGTTCCTCTTCAGAAGGTGCTCCCCTGTTCGAGATTCAGGGGCAAGATACACTATATGGGGATGGAGTTCAGGCTGGAAGTGCTTTAGGTACCTATTTACATGGGCTTTTCGATAATGATGCTTTACGGACAGCCCTTATTGAGTGGCTTTGGGAAAGACGTGGGGAAAAACGCGCTTTAACACGTTCTCCTTCTCAAGCGGCAATTCGGGAACAAGCCTTTAATGAGCTTGCCGAGCTCGTTCGTAATAGTGTTGACTTGAAAAAAATTCGGAAGATCATGGGACTTGAAAGTGAGTGGTCTATGTGATCACGATAACTTCTTGGGCTTTTCTGTCGGGATTTTTATTGGATCAAATTATAGGAGATCCTCGGGGATGGCCTCATCCTGTTGTAGGGATGGGAAAGGTTATTTCCTGGGTCGAGAAGAAACTAAATTGTGGAACGCGTCAGTCTCGGAAACTGAACGGGGCCCTGCTTACGCTTTTCCTCGTGAGTGGCAGCTTTATCATTACCGCGGCAATTATCGCCGGGGCAACCTGGATTCATCCTTGGCTAGGAAAGATGTTGGAAATTTTATTTTTAAGTTCAACTCTTGCGGGAAAGTCTTTATTAGAGGCTGGAAAAACCGTTTTGAAGCCCTTACAGCACGGAAATCTTCTGGAGGCTCGGGAGAAGTTAGGCTGGTTTGTCAGCCGGGATACGAGTAATCTATCTGAGGCCGAAATTGCTCGTGGGACGGTAGAGACGTTAGCGGAGAATTTCGTAGATGGGATTCTGTCGCCGCTTTTTTATATGGTCATTGGCGGAGCTCCTCTCGCGATGGCCTTTAAGGCAGTCAGCACCTTGGATTCGATGATCGGTTACAAGAATGAACGCTATCTGGATTTTGGCTGGTTTGCTGCGCGTACGGATGATTGGGCGAATTACATTCCAGCCCGATTGGCGGTTATTCTTCTCCTTTTGGCGGGAGGGTTGAAAAAGCTACCCGTTTTGCACGCTTATCAAATCTGGAGACGGGATGCAAAAGCTCATCCGAGTCCGAACGGGGGGAATCCAGAAAGTGTAGTTGCAGGTTTGCTGGGAGTTCGTCTAGGGGGAATCAATGTTTATTATGGCGAAACCCATCATCGAGCGGAAATGGGGGACCCTGTACATGTGCTGACTTGGAGAGATATTATGGCGTGCGAGCAGCTTATTCATTTGGCAACGTGGTTATCTTTTTGCGTTTTACTTGCAGTATTTATCGTGTTCAACGCATTAGGAGTTAAAGTTATTTGAATTCTCGCGGAGAGGAGGGGTGGAATATGAATATTCCTCGTGTAGTGATTGCTGGAACGCATAGCGGAGTGGGTAAGACGACGCTTGCGACGGGAATAATGTCTGTCTTGACTCAGCGAAGACGACCTATACAAGGCTATAAAATTGGACCGGATTATATTGATCCCTCTTTTCATGCTTTAGCAACAGGACGCCCCTCGAGAAATCTTGATCGTTGGCTGCTCGGAGAACACCTCGCTTCTGTTTTTGCTAGAACTGCATCAGATCAGTGGGCTGTTATTGAAGGCGTAATGGGACTTTTTGATGGGATATCGGGAACACCTGGCGTTGGCAGTACAGCCGATATAGCAAAACAACTGAAGGCTCCCGTTATCCTCGTTGTTGATGCGATCAACATGTCTCGTAGTGTTGCAGCTCTGGTTCATGGCTTTTGTACCTTTGATCCAGAGGTGAAAATTCAAGGGGTTATTTTGAATCGGGTTAAATCCAAGGCTCAGGAAACCTTGTTAAGAGAAGCATTGGCTGAGCTAGAAATTCCTGTCCTAGGGGCAATCCCGAAAGAAGAGTCTTTAAAGTTGCCTGAAAGACATTTAGGCTTAGTCCCCTCTCAGGAGCGAAAATTCCAAGACTCTTTTTGGAAAGATCTTAGTCAAGTGATCACAACGTATATTGATTTAGAGAAACTTGAGCAGATCATGCTGAAGGCGGAGGATTTCACTGAACCTGTGCCTGAGCTTTTAATTGATTTAGCTGCAGCAAAACAATATCTTGGGGCAGAAATAAAGAGTTCTCGGCCTAGGTTGGGGATTGCCAGAGATGAAGCTTTCACGTTTTATTATGAAGATGCCTTAGAACAGATTGAAGAGCTGGGTTTTATTCTCGTGCCATTCAGCCCTTTACACGATTCAGTTCTGCCCGAGGATTTAGATGGGATTTTCCTAGGCGGGGGGTTTCCGGAACTGCATCTCGAAGAGTTAAGCCAAAATCATTCTTTCTTGCATTCTCTTGCTAAGTTTTCGCAAACAGGCAAAGGAATCTATGCAGAATGTGGCGGCTATATGTACCTTGGTCAAGCGATTACCGACTTCGAAGGCCGACGCTTTACGATGGCTTCTTTAATTCCTATGGAAGCTGAGATGATGCCCCGATTGCAAGGTATGGGTTATCGAGCAGGGGTTATGACCTGCGATAATTTCTTGGGTCCAAAGGGGACAACCCTTCATGGACATGAATTCCATTATTCGCGGGTTCAATTTAAGGAGATGGTGGAGGAAGAAGAGCATTCTGCCTTGCAGTTATTTAAAGCAGGACAATTTGTTCGGCTGGAAGGTTATACTTGCAAAAATATCTTTGGCTCCTATCTCCATTTAAACTTTGCAGGTCATCCTGAACTCTTGAAGCATTGGACGAACTGGATTCTAGAAAAAGGAGACGAACAATGATTCAGGTGTATACAGGAGATGGAAAAGGCAAGACAACTTCTGCTTTGGGAACAGCGATAACAGCCTATTCAACAGGCACAAAAGTTCTTATTGTTCAATTCCTCAAAGGAAGCACCTACATGGGGGAACTTTATAGTTTAAACAGGCTGGGAATCCCAATCATTCAATTCGGGTTGGGGTGTAGGTGGTCAAGTATGATTCGCACAGGCCTCAGACATTGCACAGGGTGTGGAGAATGTTTTCGACAGAATCGCGATCCTAAGCTAGCACTTCCTCTTGTGAACGAGGGACTATCTTTTTTGGAGGAGCAAGTGCACACTTCACAATATGGGATGATTATTTTAGATGAAGTAAGTCATGCGTTGAACCGTGGCTTTGTCCCTACGGATAGGCTTTTAAGCATACTTCATTCCGCCCCTTCGATCGATTGGGTTTTAACAGGTCGGAATTTCCCTAAGGCGTGGTTAGAAGAGGTTGATGAATGGTGGGAGTTAAAAGCAGTAAAACATCCCTTTCAGGAAGGTATTCAGAGCCGGAGGGGGATTGAATATTAATGAGTGCATATTATGGTTGGGCCCGTTGCCCGGGTACTTGTGGAGAGTGGATTCAGGGAGCAAAAAATGGAACGCCTTTTTTAATCGATTGCCCTGTTAATCGCTATGTTGAGGTTGAAACACGTGCTGTTAAGCATCAGGAACGAGTAGATTCAGGCGAAGGTTCGGAAGATGGTCCTGAGTATATCGCTTTTGAAACCAGGGGAAGAAGCCCCTGGCAACTTTCAGACCAAAAAACAAAAACGGAAAAAGCGTTAACCCTTTTGGCGAAGCAATTTGACTTTGAATGCAGGGGAAAGGTGAATTTCCACTCGGAGCTTCCGGTTGGCAAAGGAATGGCAAGTTCCACTGCTGACCTTTCTGCAGTGATGGCTGCGGTACTTACTTCTCTTAAAACTCCTTGGAAACCTGAAGATATTGCCCATATTGCATTAGCAATTGAACCTTCTGATCCAGTGATGTTTCCCGGTGTTACGGAATTCGCCCATCAGGATGGGAAATATATACGGGAACTGGGACCTAATGTTCCGGCACTGCTGCTCGTTCTCGATGGGGGTGGAACGCTGGATACGCAGAGGTTTAATGCGCGTTCTGATCTAAATGGTCACTATCGAAAGTATGAATCTTTGATCCAAAAAGCGTTAGCCATTTTTTATGAAGGGATAGCTCATGGTGATTTAGAAAAAATGGCTTATGCGAGTACGATCAGCGCTCAGTGCAATCAAGAGATCAATCCAAAGCCTTATGATGATGAATTTACTCACTTTGTTCAAAGTATAGGGGGATTAGGAATGATATCAGCACACAGTGGAACGATACTTGCGGGCGTCTTTCCCCCCGAAATATCGCCAGTTAAAAAAGCAGAGATCCTAGAAAACACTCGCTTTCGATTTAATCCAGTTCATCTTGAATGGATGGAAACGTGTGATGGTGGAATTCAAAGCGCAGCACTTGAGGAAAAATTGAATAATTTAGGTTGATGTTTGAAAGGAGGAGTCGACATGCATGGAGGAAACTTGCGCGAGGCTCGGGAGAAATACGGTAGAGAAGACTTTATTGATTTATCAGCCAATATTAATCCTTTTGGGCCACCGAGCGGTGTTTGGCAGCATCTAATAGAATCTCTTCCTGAAATTACGCATTACCCTGATCCTGAATATAAGCGCCTGACTCAAAAATTAGGTCAGCGTTTTGATCTATCACCTGAGCAAATCTTAATGGGCAATGGGGCAGGAGAACTTCTTTTTAGCTTAACCTTGGCGTTGCACCCCAAAAGGGTACTCATACCCGTTCCGGGTTTTAGTGAATATGAACGTGCAGCTCAGGCTGTTAAAGCGGAAATTTTCCATTTAACATTAGGGGTGGACGGATGGGATAGTTTACCGCATGTCGATTCACCTGAAGGCCGACAAAAGTTTATCGATCTGTGGCAAAAGGCGTTAACCGGTTGTGAGCTGGTCTACCTTAATTCGCCTCATAATCCCACAGGAAGCGTATTAGCATTTGAACAATTGCAATTGATTCTTGAGATTGCCAAATCGTTAAACTGTTGGGTTTTGTTTGATGAATCTTTTTATGATTTTCTGAATGAGGAACGGCGCTGCAGTGCTAATATTTTTCTTAAGGAGAACCCAAAGCTCATCGTACTCTATTCCATGACTAAGTTTTTTTCCTTACCTGGGATTCGGTTGGGAGCACTTTTTGCTCAAGCTGAAGTCTTGGCTTGCGTACGAAAATTTAGAGATCCCTGGTCCGTAAATGTCTTAGCTGAAGAAGCAGGATTGGAAGTTTTAGACGATATGGATTATCCTGATGAAGTTCGTCAGGAGTTAGATGAGAGTAGGGACTTTTTCTATACTCAATTTAAAAATGCCCATTTTGAATCGTTAATCTTACATTCCACCCATGTCAATTTTGCGTTAATCGAAGTGAAGGAGCGGACTGCAATTGAAGTGGTGGAAGCACTCGGAAGGCTTGGAGTTCTGGTCAGGAATTGTGATAACTTTCAAGGAATGGAGGGTCAATATATTCGAGTGGCCATCAAAGATAAAGAGAGCATGAAGCATTTGCTGGAAAGGTTGCGGGTTATGGTTGGGTAGAAATCGAATGAATCTTCAAAATATGATGATGTTTGTCTAGATAAAGCGCATCTTAGAGGTTAAAATAGAATTAAAGAAGTCATGGGATGGAGAAAAGGAGTTGATTCCATGATCCATGAGAATATCAACCGAATTAAGGGTGGAATTCTTGGAGTGATCGTGGGGGATGCGCTTGGACTACCTGTTCAATTTCTCACACGAGAAGAAATTCTGAAAAAACCAGTAACCGGGATGCGCGGTTATGGGACTTTTAATTATCCTATGGGAACCTGGTCAGATGATGGTTCACTCACCTTATGCACTGTTGTGAGTTTATCCTTAGCTGGATACAATCTCAGAGATATGAGTGAGAGATTCTTGAAATGGTTTGATAGTGGCTATTTGACGCCTTACGAAGAAGCCTTTGATATAGGACGGACAACGGCTGAGGCAATGGTTCAGTTGAAACAAGGAGTTCAGCCCTTAGAGGCGGGACCGAAGGATGAACATAGTAATGGCAATGGATCTCTGATGCGGATTTTACCTGCCGCTCTTTATTCCTCTGAGTTGCCAGATGAGGAATTTATTCGGAAACTGACTGAGATCTCACGAGTGACGCATGGGCATCCGCGAAGTCAGCTTGGTTGTGCTCTTTATGGTCTGTTAGTTAAGGCCTTACTTGAGGGAGAAAGCCCTGTCAGGGCTTATAAAATCCTTAAAGAAAAGTCACTAACCGTCTTTAAAGGAACTCCATTAGAAAAAGAAATGAAGGCGTATCAGAGGATTCTTGATGGTTCTCTCATCGCTTTGCCTGAAGAAAAAATAGTTTCAAGCGGTTATGTCGTGGATACACTTGAAGCAAGCATTTGGTGTTTACTTCAGGCGGTTAGTCTTAAGGAGACACTACTCAAAGCAGTAAATCTCGGTGAGGACACAGATACGATTGGGGCAGTGACGGGAGGCTTGGCTGGACTCTATTATGGGTATACAGATATTCCAACTGAATGGTTGAACGAATTAATAAAGAAAGATCAAATTCTAGAGCAAATTGATCGTTTTGTTAAGGTGTGTTCAAAGAAGGAGCAAAGGTTTTGATAAACTATAACGGTCAAGATCTTTGCTTTTTTGCAATTCTAAAAATCTTTAGCGAAAAATTCTTAACAAAAACTTGTGAAAAGATTGACAATTAGAATTAAAATAAATAGAATGTAAATGTAATACTAAATACCAATTTAAAATAATTATCCGTGGAAAGAGGCGATGATATGAATTCGTTTTTCTCACTTTGATCCCTCTATCTAGAGGTGAGATTCTCAAAATATTACTATTTTATGCCTAATTTTAAGAAGGAGGCCATCGGATGAGTGCATTGATATTATCTAGATTGCAATTTGCAGTGACGACGTCGTATCACTTTCTTTTTGTACCACTCACACTCGGATTATCCGTTCTGGTTGCAATAATGGAAACGCTTTATGTCCGAACGGGGAATGAAGTCTATAAAAAGATGACGAAGTTCTGGGGGAAACTTTTCCTCATTAATTTTGCGGTCGGAGTAGTAACTGGTTTGGTACAGGAATTTCAGTTTGGAATGAACTGGTCTGAGTATTCTCGTTTTATGGGTGACATTTTTGGAGCACCTCTGGCAATTGAAGCTCTAGCAGCTTTCTTTTTGGAATCAACTTTTCTTGGCCTATGGGTTTTCGGTTGGGAAAAACTATCCAAGAAAGTTCACCTTTTAACGATTTGGCTCGTTGCTATTGCAAGTAACTTGTCTGCTTTATGGATTTTAATTGCAAACTCCTTTATGCAAGAACCCGTCGGTTACGTTTTGAGAAATGGCCGTGCCGAGATGGAAAGCTTTCTTGCTTTAATTACAAATCCACACGTCTTTTACCAATTTCCCCATACTGTTCTGAGTGGTTTTACTACAGCAGCCTTTTTTGTCCTTGGAGTCAGTGGTTATCATCTCCTTAAAAAGACTTCTCCAGAAGTTTTTCGTCGGTCTTTTAAAATTGCAATTATTTTTGGCGTAATTAGTGTTTTTGGCGTTACCGGAATAGGACATCTACAAGGCGTCCATTTGGTAGAGGCTCAGCCGATGAAAATGGCAGCGGTTGAAGCACACTGGGAAACAGAGCAACCAGCTGGTTTTAATGTAATTGCGTCAATTGATCAAGCAAATCAAAAAAATAATTTTGAACTTAAGATTCCTGGTGTATTAAGTTTCCTTTCGACTAACAGTTTCACGGCAGAAGTTAAAGGAATTAATGAGCTTCAATCATCTGATGAACAAAAATATGGCACTGGGAATTATATACCTCCTGTAGCCCCTCTCTTCTGGAGCTTCCGGATTATGGTGGCTATAGGAAGCTTAATGGTCCTTATTGTTCTACTTGGACTTTATTTCTTGAGAAATCAACAGTATGAACAGAAAAATTGGTATTTAAAAGCGCTACTCTGGTCAATTCCCTTACCTTATATCGCGAATACAACAGGTTGGTTTATTGCTGAGACGGGAAGGCAACCCTGGATTGTTTACGGATTACAAAAAACAGCAGCAGGTGTTTCAACAGTCGTTCCCGCAGGCCAGGTTCTGACGACACTGATCGGCTTTACTCTAATTTATGGCGTTGTAGCCGTAGCAGATGTTTATCTTCTTGTAAAATATATAAAAAAAGGCCCAGATGAAACGGCAGCAGAGTCGGCTGAGAATGTGGCGAAGGGGGCATCCTTATGGACTTAAACATTCTGTGGTTTATATTAATTACGGTGCTTTTTGCTGGATTCTTTTTTCTTGAAGGATTCGACTTTGGAGTGGGAATATTGCTTCCTTTCCTCGGCAAAAATGATACAGAACGTCGTGTTTTAATCAATACGATTGGCCCCGTATGGGATGGCAATGAAGTTTGGATGATCACAGCAGGTGGCGCCTTATTCGCCGCTTTTCCAAACTGGTATGCCACTTTGTTTAGTGGATTTTATCTTGCTCTTTTCTTGATTCTTGTTGCTTTGATTGTCCGCGGAGTCGCCTTTGAGTTTAGAAGTTCGGACAGAAGTCCTCAGTGGCGAAATCTTTGGGATTGGATGATCTTTATTGGCAGTGCTTTATCAGCCATCCTTTGGGGTGTAGCTTGTGCAGATTTGATTCGCGGAGTTCCGATTGATGCGAAGATGCAATTTGCCGGGAATTTCTTTGATCTCGTTTCACCCTATGCTATTTTAGGTGGAGTATCAACTTTCCTTATATTCACACTTCATGGAGCTCTTTACTTAAGTCTTAAAACTGAAGGAGAAATACTCCACAGAGTTCAAAGTGGAGCTAAGAAAATTGGAGTTGTAACTGTGCTGGTCGTTGTGGCTTTTGCAGTGATGACTGCCTTTGAAACCGATCTGTTTGCAAGCACAGGTGCCACGATTGCACTGCTTGTGTGCGCTTTAGCTCTAGTTTTGGCTAATGTTATGACTCGTAGCGGAAAAAGCGGTTGGGCATTTATTTCGAGTGCGTTGACCATCATATTCTTAACGGTTTCTATTTTCTGGGGACTTTTCCCTCGGGTCATGGTTTCAAGCTTAAAACCGGAATGGAGTTTAACTATTTATAATGCATCGTCAAGTCCCTATACGCTGAAAATCATGACGATTGTCGCCTTGAGCATGGTTCCGATTGTTCTCGCTTACCAAGCTTGGACTTACTGGGTATTTAGAAAAAGAGTGACCGAAAAAGAACTCCATTATTAAGAAATAAAAAAAGTTAATCAAGTTAGGGCAAGTATAACTAGGAATAACTTGCCCTTTTTTGGTACTAACAGAAAGTATACGTCTAGGGCAGATAAACTCTAAGTACAACTGTGTAGAATAAGCAGGGTAGACAGGGGATGAAGAGATGATCGATAAACGGCTTCTGCGCGAATCGCGTCGCGTTTCAGGTTTCCTCATTATAACTATCGTACTAGGAATTGGAGTTGCAGGGTTGGCGATTGCTCAGTCCCGTGTTTTTTCTCACGTTGTGGCTGAGGTTTTTCTTGAGGGGGCGACGTTATCTAGCGTTTGGGTCCCTCTTCTGTGGATCCTCGGAATTTTGCTGCTGCGAGGTGGCGTTCAGTGGTTGAGCGAAATGGCAGCACATGAAGCGGCGATTCGGGTTAAAGAGAATCTAAGAGGACAATTTTTGAGAACCTTGATCCAATTAGGTCCGCTCCATGCTCGGGGGGAACGGGCAGGAGAATTAGTGAATACTGCGATTGAGGGGATCGAATCTTTAGAGGATTATTTTGCACGTTATCTACCTCAACTGGCATTAGCTGGGTTGATTCCGTTGTTTATGCTTCTTTATATTTTCCCTAGAGATTTACAAACGGGGATTATTATGCTCCTAACAGGTCCCCTGATTCCGGTATTTATGATGTTGATCGGTAAACTTGCAGAGAAAAAGTCGTTGCAACAGTGGCGCGCCTTAAGTTGGATGAGTGCTCATTTCCTAGACATGCTGCAAGGATTAACAACGCTGAAAGTCTTTGGACGCAGTAAGGATCAGGCTCGAGTTATTGGGAGGGTGAGTGATTCTTTTCGTGAGACAACTCTTAGTGTTTTGCGGATTGCTTTTTTATCCGCTCTTGTTTTGGAATTCATGGCCACGATCAGTACGGCACTCGTAGCAGTGGCACTAGGTTTAAGATTGGTTTATGGACAGATTTTATTTGAAGAGGCTCTATTTCTTTTAGTTATTGCTCCAGAATTTTATCAGCCCTTACGAAATTTAGGTTTGCAGTTTCATGCAAGCATGTCAGGTATAAACGCGGCAAATCGTATCTTTGAGGTTCTGGATGAAGTTAAGAATTTAACTGAAAATGATGAAAATCTTAAAAACAAGGAATTGCAGGCAAAGATTCCTATAAACTTTGACTTGGCCTTTAGAAATATATCTCTTGTTTACGAAAGAGATGGAGCAGCGGCTCTCAATGGGGTTGATTTTGAAGTTCAGCCTGGTGAGCGCATTGCGCTGGTTGGGCCGAGCGGAGCCGGAAAAAGTTCACTCTTTTCTTTAATCATGTGTTTTATTAAACCAACAAAGGGAGAAATTTTAATCTCGGGAACTCCACTCAATCAATTCACGCTGATTCAATGGCGCTCCCAGATTACTTATTTATCCCAACAGCCGTATCTTTTCTCAGGTACGATCGAGGAGAATATTCGGCTGGCACGCCCTGAGGCTTTGGATTTTGAGGTAAGGGAGGCAGCGCAGAAGGCAGCCGCTCATGACTTTATTGTAAGCCTCCCTCAAGGGTATCAGACTCTGGTGGGTGAAGGGGGAGCCCGGTTGAGCGGTGGGCAGGCTCAACGGATCGCGATTGCTCGGGCATTCCTAAAAGATGCCTCTCTCTTACTTTTGGATGAGGCGACAGAAGGATTAGATGCTGAAAGTGAACACGTTATTCAGGACTCCTTATCCGAGTTGATGGAAGGGCGGACCGTGTTGATGATAGCTCATCGTTTAAATACAGTTTGTCAGGCAGATCGAATTCTGGTCCTTGATCAAGGGCAAATTGTGGAAACAGGGTCTCATCAAGAATTGTTACAGCAACAAGGACTCTATGCACGTTTTGTCAGGGAATACAGAGGTGAGACAGCATGAAAGGACTCATGTATTTGATTCGACAGATGGTTCCTTATCGAGGACGTATTCTGCTGGCACTTTTGTTAAGCGCGTTAACGATTTCTAGTCATATTGGCTTGATGGCAACTGCAGCGTATCTTTTGGCCAGAGCCGCTCTTCACCCTCCCGTCATGGATTTGATGGTGACCATCGTAGGTGTACGTTTTTTCGGAATTTCCCGAGCTGTTCTCCGCTATTTAGAGCGTTATGTTTCCCATGATGTGACTTTTCGTATCCTAAGCCGGATTAGAGTCAGCGTCTATGAAGCGATTGAGCCTCTAGCCCCAGCGCGACTGATCTATTTTAAAAGTGGCGATTTACTCAGCCGAATTGTCAGTGATGTGGAAATTCAAAAAGATCTGTATTTACGGGTACTCGCTCCCCCCTTGGTTGCGGTTCTCGTATTATTAGGGTTTGGATTATTCTTAGCCCCCTTTGATCAGAGGTTACCTTTTATCCTTGCCGCATTCTTTCTTCTTGGTGGGGCCGGGATTCCTTTGGGTATTAAAGCGCTTGGTCAAAGTTCAGGAGAGCGTAAGGTTAAAGAAAAAGCACGGCTTCAGGTTCAGGCGCTGGATCTTATCATAGGAATGACTGAATTGATCTCTTTTGGACAAGAAGAGGTATATCTTGAAAAAATTAAAACAACTCAGAAAGGATATAGTTCAGCGCAAAGAAGTTATGCTCGTTTATCAGGACTATCTGGAGCGACTTTGGGAGTGGTCTCTAATTTAGGGATGTGGATGGTTCTTGTTTTGGGAATTACCCTTGTCGGACAAGGAAAACTTGGAGGTATCTATCTTGGAATGCTAGCGTTAGGCGTTCTCAGCAGCTTTGAATCGATTGAGGCACTTCCCATGTCCTTACAAAAGCTTGAGGAAAATCGAGCAGCAGCGGATCGTTTGTGGGAGTTAAAGGAATCAAAGCCAGAAGTTGAGGAGACATCTAAGTCTTCGGTTGCTTCAGTTCGTTCGGAGGAGATTCCCTTTCCTTTACTAGCTTCACCCGCTTTGGAAATTTCTCATCTTAGTTTCCAGTATGAACAAAGTGAAACTTATGGTTTAAAGGATATTTCCTTTGAAGTACCTCTGAGGGGAAAAGTCGGAATCGTGGGTCCCAGTGGAGCAGGAAAGAGCAGTCTCGTTCATCTTTTCCTGAGATTTTGGGATTATCATGAGGGGAGTATTAAACTGGGAGGTAAAGAACTTCACTCCCTGAATTCGGAGGAAGTGCGTCAGTTTTTTGGGGTAGTGACTCAGAAAACACATCTTTTCAATGCTACAGTTAAGGAAAACCTATTGTTAGCTAAGCCTCAGTCAACGGATGAAGAATTATTTGAAGCCTGTCGGAGGGCAAAGATTCACGACTTCATTCTTTCCTTGCCGCAAGGGTATGAAAGCCAAATTGGAGAAGAAGGTCTTAAACTCTCAGGTGGGCAGCGTCAACGGCTGGCCATAGCTCGAGTTATTTTAAAAAACGCCCCAATTCTGATTTTAGATGAAGCCACAACAGGGCTTGATCCAGTAACAGAACGGGACGTCATACAAGAAATCTTTGACTTAATGAAGGACCGGACAGTCTTAGTCATTTCACATCATTTACCCATCATGCAAAATCTGGATAAAGTTCTGGTATTTAATGAAGGAAGAATTCTGGAACGGGGAAGCCATCAGGAACTTTTGAGCGCAGGAACGCTTTACACACAATTATGGGAAAGAGCCGATATATTTAGATCTTTTTACGGTTTTAGGAAATAACCGCACATATGATAGCATTTTAGGATATAAAAAGGGCGCTAACTTCTTTATATTGAAGTAAAGCGCCTTTTCCCATAATTCACCTAAAGCAGTTTCCTTAGATCTAGAAATTCTACAGGTTGTTCGGAAAGAATAGCATTGATTTTCCAATGATTTTCTGTTTTACGAAGATCGAGCTTCGTGCTATAGCGATTTTCTGTGGTTTGGCCATTGGTGGTGGTCTGAGCTTTGAAGGTAAGCTGAACATTTGCCTGGTTCGTGGATAGTTTGTCAACCTCGAGCATCTGTACAGATTCCACCTTGGATTTTGCATTTACAGCTTGTGCAGCAAGAAAGCCATCCTTTGTTATTTTTTCAAAGGTATCTCGATATTCTGGAGTTAACAGGGGAATTAGCTCTGTATTAACTTCAGTGTAGTTTTCTAAAGTATAGGTGTAATATTTTTGAGCAAATAGCAGGGCAAGATCCTCAATTTCTTTACGATCGATTGGGGTTAGGGGTTCGATTGCTACACTGGAAGTTTGAACAGCTTGAAGGCGATGAGAAGAAGTCAGTGCTGAGGTTGAAGGAGAGCATCCTGCTAAAAATAATAAACTGACAAGGACAGAAACAAGCCAAAGAGGATGTGCCATTGTTCCTCACTCCTAAAAAATTAGTAAAATCCTTAAAGAATTTCGGCACAAAAACAGAAAAACCTGCAAGTTCCAACAAAATATTTAGAAAATTTTACACTTATATAAACTTATCTAATTTATTCAAGTATTTTGATCTTTAATGCTCATTCGACTCGGGTGGGTCTTAACTCGAGCAGAAGGTGCATATGCATTAATGAAGACATTAAAGGGTAATGGAGTGGATAAATAGATGTGCGCAAATCTCTTTATTGCGCATACGCTGTGTCAGAAATACTTTATGAGCAGGCATGTACGAAAGGAGTAAACGTTATGAGCACCATGCCAATTACGGGTGATTTCGTTCGAGAATCATTAGAACTTCATCTTTTCTGGGCTCGGATTATGAAAGAACATGCTATTTTTGATGAAGATGGTTTCGAGTGCAAAGATGTTGCCTTAATTCAGGAGGCGGAGAATTACAAATGCCAATTTGAGGAAGTCCTATATGAGGCAATTTGTTTGGCTCAAGGCCGAGTTGATGCTGAAGTCCTACAATCTGGGGAACTCTTTACGGATAAAACCCTAATGGCTGAACAGAAAACGATGGAACTTAGTGGAATCGAAATCAATATGCAATTAACAGTAGAAGAAATGAACTTACAACCGGGTATGATGAGCGGAATGGTTAGTGTGGGTCCCGAAATTGTTGAGAGTATTTGTGCTCTCAACGCGAAAGCTCTTGCTTGTGCACAGGCCATGTCAGGATTCTTGCACCGTGTTTATGAAGATGTAACAAAGAGGTGTTGTCTCTTTACACACACGTTGCCCTCTATCTTTCATCATCAGCTGGATGAAACGAAGTTATATATCAAACAGATTTTGCGTTTACAGAGTGGGCAAATGGTTGATCCCACATTCTACTGTGTTGAGATGATGATGTTCTGGAATTCTCATATGAAAGAGCATGCGGAAGTGATTCGTCAGCTCCTTGATCCTTCTGAAAATCTTCTTATTGAGAAAGCAAATTCATATGCTAAGGAATTTGCAAAGCTTGAGAAAAAGTTTGAGGATGGGACACAGCCCAAAGCAAGCCTCAAGCAAATCACTCGCGAAAGCTATGAGGCAACTCTAAGCTTTAAAGACTTTAAAGCAGCAGCTACGGAGATGATCCTCGCTTGTCAAGTTAAATCGACGATATCAGCATTATTGGGTGATCATGTTTTACGCGAAGCGTATCATTACTTGAGAATTCTGGGAATGCCCTTGCCGGAGTTTAAGGGAGGAAGAGGGTAGTATTTCTAGTAAAAATTTGAGGGGTCATAAGGTATGAACTTCTATTTATAGAGCAGGCATGAAGCGGCCTGCTCTTATTTTTGAAATAAATGCAATATATAATTGACATTTAGTATGATATATATAATAATATGTAATGTAAGGTGGACATTTATGAAAAATAAACGAATGAAGATTGCCCGGATTGAATGCGATATGAAACAAGAAGATTTAGCAAAAGCAGTGGGGGTTACACGCCAAACGATTGGAATGATTGAATCGGGCAATTATAATCCTTCATTAAATCTGTGTATTTCAATATGTAGAGTGCTGGGAAAAACATTAGATGAATTGTTTTGGGAGGTAACGCCATGAGGGAAAAGAAGAAAACCATATAGAGTAGACCGAAAAGCTCTTTGATATGATGAATGACTTCGAAATTTCAATATATTGGGGGTAGTATAATTATGAATGATGAAAGAGTTGAACAGGCGAAAAATAAAATATGGAGTGAACTCGCAATAATAATTTTTTGTGGTGTAGCTCTATCATTTTTAGTTAAAACTTTAGTCTTTAATATGAATCTAACAGAATGTATTACGGAATATTTAATTTTGATATTTTCCCCACTATATCAGTTTATCAGAATGCATATGATGAAGATAAGTATTTACAGTACGCATGTGAATAGGCAATCGCTAAAGAACCTGATTATAGCAATTGTAATCGTTTTGGTTGCCTCAGCGGTGTCTATTTTTAAAAAGATGAAGGAATCAGCAGTCTATGACTGGCAGAGGCCAGCGGTTTTTTTGTTTATATTTTTGGTATCATTTATATCACTCTCTTTTATCACCAATAAATATAACCGGAATAGAGGTCATGAGTACGAAAAAGAGTTTGATGATGATATATAAAGTACACCCCAGTTTTCCCAATATCACAAAATAAAAGGAACAATATCCTAAAATCTAGGATGTTGTTCCTTTACCCTATTTTTCGATGCTAATCGCACCTACGGGGCAATTATTACAGGCTTCTTGTACCGATTCCGTATCAGTTTCTGGTACTGGATTCATAAAGACACTTGCCAATCCGTCATCATTCATTTGAAAAACACTGGGGCAAATGGATGAACAGAGTCCACAACCAATACATACCCCTTTATCCACTTTTGCTGTCATTACGAGAACCTCCTTTAAGCGTTTTGCTCTTTTACTAAATTCATTATAATTTATTTTTTAGAGTAATTCCTTGATTAAAATCACACTTTAAATATGATGTGGAAACTCTATTCCTTTATCAACATGCAAGAAGGAATCTTGCTTCACTTTGTCTAATTTAATGATGATATAGAGTCGTTATCAAAGTCTTAATTCTAAGTTTAGGAGTGAAGGGAATGGCAATATCACCGAACACCGTGATTGGTTTTGTTGGAACTGGAGTTATGGGCAGAAGCATGGCGAAAAACTTGATGAAAGCGGGATATCGTCTGAATGTCTATAACCGAACAAAATCGAGCGCTCAAGAACTGATTGAGCTTGGCGCAATTTGGAAAAATACAGTGGCTGAGCTTGCTGAAGCAAGTCAACTTGTGATTAGTATGGTAGGCTATCCTAAGGATGTTGAAGAAGTTTATTTTGGTGAAGGTGGGTTACTCGCTCATGCTAAAGAGGGAAGCTATTTAGTCGATATGACAACATCCAGTCCGGTGTTAGCTAAGGAACTCTCCATAGAAGGAAAGAAAAAAAGCATTCATGTTTTAGATGCACCCGTTTCAGGCGGAGATATCGGAGCAAGAGATGCCAAACTCGTGATTATGGTCGGTGGAGAAGCGGAAGATTTTAACGCAGTTAAACCTGTTTTTGAAGTGATAGGAAATAATATCATTCTGCAAGGAACTGCAGGCTCTGGTCAATATACGAAGATGTGTAACCAAATTACGATTGCTTCGAACATGATTGGTGTTGCAGAAGCAATGGCTTATGCTCAAAAATCGGGGCTCGATCCGATGCGCGTTTTAGAAAGTATCGGTGGAGGTGCAGCCGGCAGTTGGTCTCTATCTAATCTGGGTCCTAAGATGATAGCTGGGAATTATGCTCCAGGGTTCTACGTTAAACATATTATTAAAGACATTAAGATCGCCATAGATTCAGCCCAAGAAATGGGTCTAAAGACACCGGGACTTGACTTAGCCAAGTCACTTTATGAAAAACTTGCGGCTGAAGGAGAAGAAGATAGCGGGACGCAAGTTTTGATTAAGTTGTATCAGTAAATCGTAAATTGGGACATATAGTATAGGACGGTTCAACAAGAAAGGTTATTACACTTTACAGATGTAGAGTGTGATAACCTTTTTGTCTTTGGTTACATCTATAATCCAATACGGTGAAGTAAGAAAATGCCGAACTTTTTAGCCAAAGGCAGAGCTACTCTTTTAGCTAGAGGAAGTCCGACTTTTTTAGCTAGGGGAAGCGCAACGTTTTGGACTAAAGGGGGGCCTATGCGACGGACGAGCGGAGGACCAATACGGCGTGCGATGGGGGGACCAAATTCCTTCATCAACGCAGGGCCGACCTCACGAAAGAGGAGATAACTTTGCTCTTTTAAGGAGCTCGAGCCTTCCGTCAGAGGAAGTGCTTTTTTTGTGGGAAGTAGTGATGATTGAGGATTTAATAAGGACTCATCTTTTGAAGAAGATCCAGACAAAGCGCTTTGAGATGTGGATAAGGTCGGATTCGAGGGTGTTGGTTGTAGTGATTGAGAAGTTGGAAGGTTAGTCTTAGTTGAGGGAAGTTGCTGAGTTATAGGGGAAATAGATGAAGGGACTAAAGGGGGCTTTGAGTAGGGTGAGGAATTGAGCGGTCGAGAGTAATTCCGCGGTTGGGTGAAAGAATTTGTATTTGAACGGTAAGGTGCCGGAAAGGGTCGCATTGGAATTCCCTCCTTTTTTAGGAAGACCTTTAATGCACAATATTCAAATGTCATGGAATATGTTACCAACTCGAATAACCCGAGTAGCCCTAGTTATCCCAGCAATACCAGTAATATACTAATGAAAGCATGTCTTGGATGCTATATGATTAACATGTTGATTGCATTTTAGCAATCCGCTAATACATATCAAGGGGAGAAATACTTAGATGTACAAATTAAAAACCAGAATGTTCACTGGTGTTCTTGCAGCGTCCTTAACCTTAGGAACAGTTTTTCCATACGCTGTTCTCGCTTCCGACCCGACAGTCCCTGCACTTGGAACTTCGGTTGAACGCTTATTTGGAGCGACTCGGTATGAAACTGCAGCCCAAGTTGCTTTACAAGGATGGAAAAGTGGGGATACCGATACAGCTATTTTAGCCCCGGGCATGGAGGAAAACTTAGTGGATGCTTTAACAGCAGCACCCTTAGCAAAATCCCTTAATGCGCCTATTCTCCTTACGGAAGGAAATCTAATTCCTGAGGCAACTGTGAAAACTTTAGAAGATTTAAAAATTAAAAAGGTTTATACAGTCAGTGGTGTGATTGGTGAAGGTGTTAAAAATCAACTTGCTAAAATCAATGACGGAATCGAAGTTGTAGCTGAACTGGGTGGAGTAGATCGTTTTGCTACAGCAACGAATATTGCGAAGCAACTTAAGAACGTTTCAGGTATCATGATGACGACTGCTTACACTTATGCTGATGCACTTTCAGTGGCCTCCATTGCAGCCACAAAAAATATGCCGATTCTTCTGGCTGATGGGGATACCATTTCTACAGTTGAAGCCAATTATTTAGAAGATGTAAAGGATCAAATCACGGAGAGTTATGTTCTTGGGGGTAAAACCGTAGTGGGTTCAAGTATTCTTGAAAACCTTCCGGGTACCGTAAAGGAGCGAATTGCAGGAAGTGATCGTTTCGAGACAAACCGCGATGTCCTTGAGAAGTTTAGTGATTTGCAATATAACAAAGTGTATATTGCTAATGGACAAGATGAGCACTTAGTGGATGCTTTAGTGGCTGCGCCTCTAGCCGCTAAATCTAATTCTCCAATCGTTCTTGCAGATTCCACGCTGAATGCAGCTACGGAAGCTTTTCTGCAACCCAAAATGACCGGGGGTAACCTGATCGCTCTAGGCGGACAAACCGTTGTTAAGGATGAAGTTTTGAGCTACAATTATGTCTTACCACAGGATTTTGGGGTTATGACAACCTCTGGGGTTAACGGCTATAGCGTAGGCTTTGGTTTTAATGGGTTTAAAACAAGCGATGTTAAAAATATCGAAGTAAGCCTCTATAAGGGCGATACCCTTTTGGCTACGAATACAAGCACCAATCAACTTTTTGCAAATCTCCCTGAAGAAACTCAACTTTCCACGCCTTTTAACATAGATGGTAACTTTACAAATGATGGTTATTGGAATTATGGGACCTGGAATGGTACAATCCTTGATGTTCCTACCAAAGCAGTGATTAAGGTCACAACTGAGGACAATGATGTTTATACTGTAACCAATGCCAACTTAAGTGGTGATCCTTCAACTCTGAATGCTGAGGCGCTTAACCATGTTAAACCCGAAGACTTCGGAGTGATGCAATTATCAGGAGTGAATGGCTATAATGTTGGATTTTCCTTAGTTGATGGTAAAAAAGCTTACGATGTCAAGACCATTAAAGTCAGCCTTTACAAAACGACCGATGGCGAAGATACGCTTTTAGCAACCAATACTTCAACTGAAAAACTCTTACGTCTAAATACAAATCAACTTTCTAGCCCTTTTAACATCAATGGAACCTTTGATAGCGAAAGTGATGGGTACTGGAATTATAGTGGGTTTGCTGGGAGCATCGGGGATGTTCCGAGTAAGGCGGTCATTAAAGTTACGTATAATGATGGTAAGACGTATACAGTTCAAAATGCGGAATTATCCGGTGATCCTGAGCTCCTTGCTGCACCGAGTATTGTCACTGACTTAAGCGATAAAGCAACAACCGGTGTAACCCAAGATTTCAGCGTAACGACTTCACCTAATAGCTATGCTGCTAACCTCGAAGCAGATAAAAAACCCGTTATTGTTAAAGTCACTTTAACAGAGGGTTCTAAGGACAATGTTGCCCTTCAGTATTACGATACTACGGGAAAAGCCTTTATCGACTGGGCACTTAACGAAGACCAAGCTGCGTTTTACGGTCCGGAAGCAGGGTTCCCTTTTGCTGCAGCAACCAGTGACTTCAAAGTGACTTTCAACAAAGCAGGCAATTATAGCTACAAATTGGAAGTCTTGACGGTAAAAACTGATGCAGAAGATAGCCAAGTCTTAGCTTCTTATGAAGGACAAGTTGTCGTTACCGATCCTGCTGTAGAGTAAAATCTAAAATTATCAAGTGAAAAAAACGGGTGCATTTTCGTTTAAGCAATTTGACGAGGTGCACCCGTTTCTTTTGGATAGCAAGGAGGTTGTCTTCAAATCGAAGACACCTCTTTCGCGTTTTAGCTTGTTTAGTTTAATTTAATTAGTTCTAGTTCGTTTTAACTTGATAGGATTAGAAGTAGTTTGTTATACTGGTGTAAGGTTAGGCTGAATTAGGGGTTGATTCTGAATATTTGAGGAGAGGATGATTCATATTTTATTAAAAAGAGTACATTTAATATCCTTACTTACGGTATTGCTTTGTTTCATAGGAGCTTCAACTGTCATAGCTGGAGATGGAAATGGAACAGGAACTGGAAGTGGGGGTGGAAACCAAAACCCTTTAACTTTGGAGTCTTCAGAGCCAGCCGACGGTCAAAAAGATGTAAATTTGCCTGCTGAAATTAAATTAACATTTAGTAAAAATGTTGTTAACATGACGGTAAAGGATAAGAATGAAAAAGCCTTTACACTTAGCTCCTCTGAGGGGAGTAAGATACCTATTGAGGTTATCATGGCAGATGACCAGATAGAACCCGAGAAGAACCAAGAAGTAATCTTAAAACCTTTGCAGGATTTAAAGCCCGGAACAGCTTACAAAGTGACGATAGCGCCTGAGCTGAAATCCAAGAGCGGAGTTTCTCTAGAAAAAGAAACGATTATCAATTTCGTGACGATGGGTACAAATCCATCCCCTGGAGAGAAGACAAATCAGGGTAATTCTTCTCAAGGAATTCTTATTGGAATTGTTGTGATTCTAGGCCTAGCCATCGGTTTTACTTTATATAAAAGAAAACATTAAGAGGAGTTACGGGCATGAAGAGAAAGATCATCACCACTGTATTACTCATCGTTTGTCCTTTAGGCTTTGTATTTCTTTCTCTTTTTATAGGCAGGTACCCCATATCGTTTGTCTCCGTGATTAACCTTTTATGGTCGAAGCTCATCTCTGCGCCAAGTCATTTACCGGATATTTATAATACCGTTGTTTGGGAGATTCGCATGCCAAGGGCTATCTTAGGAGCATTAGTCGGCGGGGCTTTAGCTATGAGCGGGACAGCTTTTCAGGGACTGTTTCGCAATCCTCTCGTGAGTTCAGGAATTTTAGGGGTGAGTTCAGGCGCCGGATTTGGAGCGGCTTTGGCGATTTTACTCTTCAATACACGTGGTACGATTTACTTTTTTGCGCTTAGCTTTGCTTTGTTGGCTGTACTTCTAAGCTATTTAATCGGAAGAGCTTACAAAACAGCGCCGACCATTATGTTGGTACTCGGTGGCACCATTGTTTCCTCAGCTTTTTCAGCTTTAATCTCATTCATAAAATATGTTGCCGATCCTTATGATAAGCTCCCAGCTATTGTGTTTTGGTTGATGGGAAGCTTAGCCTCTGCCAATCTTCAGGACGTTTGGATTTCGGGAATTCCCATGTTGATTGGGATGGCTGGCTTATGGGCCCTCCGGTGGCGTATTAATGTCCTTTCAATGGGAGATCGGGAAGCCCGTTCACTTGGAATTAATATAACTCTGAATAAAGGATTGGTCGTTATATTTGCTACACTTGCGACTGCGGGAGCCGTTTCAGTGAGTGGGACAATCGGTTGGGTGGGTCTAATTATCCCTCATATTGGACGGATGCTAGTGGGTAACGATAACTCGGTATTAATGCCCGCAAGTTTCTCGCTCGGGGCGAGTTTTTTAATTTTGATTGACTTAACGGGGAGAATGCTAACGGGTTCAGAAATCCCGCTGAGTATTTTAACCGCCTTAATAGGTGCTCCTTTCTTTGTTTACTTATTAAAAATGACCAAAGGAAAGGGGTGGTGAGGGAAATGTCCTTGATTGAGGTAAGAAATATCTCTTTTGGGTATGATCATCAGGCTCTTTTTCAAAACGTAGGCTTTCAGGTTGATTCAGGAGAGATTCTCTGTCTTATCGGGCCCAATGGTTGTGGGAAGACGACACTACTCGATTGCCTTCTGGGAACGATAAAACCCCGAACCGGTCAGATTTTTTTTAGAGGAGAAGAGATCAATACATTTCGCCCTAGTGATATTGCTAAGCATATCGCCTATGTTCCTCAAGATCATGAGAAAAGCTTCCCCTATTCGGTACTGGACATTGTACTTATGGGAAGGACTCCTTATACCGGGATGTTCTCTTCTCCATCCTTAGAAGATAGGCGTATTGCTGAAGAGGCTCTCGATTTGTTAGGCCTAAAAAGATTTAAAGATAGGCCCTATACTCAATTAAGTGGCGGTGAGGGGCAACTTGTGATGCTTGCTCGAGCCCTAGCACAGAAGACTCCGGTTATTATCATGGATGAGCCAACAGCACACTTGGATTTTAAGCATGAACTGCTGATCATGGAAACCCTTGTTCGCTTAGTCCGGGAGACCGGATTGTCGATCATTATGGCGACCCACTTTCCTAACCATGCTTTCTATTTCGAAAACAATAATATAGCCACCTCTGTGGCTTTGATGAATGAAAAAACGTTAACGGCTGTAGGCCCACCTCGAGATATTCTATCTGAAGAAAATATTAAAGCAGTTTATAATATCAATGCCAAAATTGTTTCTTGTGCGATTGGGGATAACGATCTTAAACAAATCATTCCACTCAATACATTGAGCTAGACGTGCTTACGTCTGGGAAAGGTAGTTTCGTTGTGGATAAAGAGAAAAAACGCGCGCTGGTTATCAGTCTTCTTATCCTGGCTGTCGTTAGTCTTTTTCTCGGATTATGGAGAATGAAGACAATAGATGGAAAATCAGAACAAGCCAAGGTAACTCAGGAGACTATTACTGTTACTGATTCCATAGGTAGGCAGGTTGTCATACCCGCTAAGGTGGAGAGAATTGCCTGTTTGTATGCCTTTTCAGGACATGTGCTAACGATGTTGGGAAAAAGTTCAGAAATCGTGGCTGTTGTTGATGGGTTAAAGCGAGATGTATTACTCACTGATCTAGCTCCAGATATAAAGAACGCCCGAGTCCCTGTTTCCTCAGGTGCGATTAATATTGAAGAACTATTGAATACTCGGCCAGATATTGTTTTTATTAGTAGCGATACTGCTCAGAATGAAGGGGAAATCGAGAAACTGCGCAAAAGTAAAATCCCCTATCTTGTGGTCGATTATCGAAATATTTCTGAGCAACAATTCGCAATTCGTATGATTGGTCAGGCTGTGGGGGCAGAGGATAGAGCGCTAAGCTACAATGAGTATTATCAATCCTGTGTCGAGCGTGTTCAAGAGAAGGTCAAAGATATCCCTCAGAAAGATCGAGTAAAAGTGTATCACTCAATTAATGAAGCGACGAGAACTGATGTCGTGGATACTTTACCCGCAGATTGGCTAAATATCGTTGGGGCGAACAATGTTTCAGTAGGTGAAAGCCTCAGAGTTGTCGAAGGCAATAAATATATTGCGAGTCTTGAACAAATTTTGTTATGGAATCCTCAGGTTATTCTTGTTAATGAGGCAGGTGTCGATGACTATATCAGGGAAAATCCGCAATGGTCCAATATCAATGCGGTGAGCAACGGAAAGGTTTATCAAATGCCCAATGGTGTTTCACGGTGGGGCCATCCGGGGTCACTAGAAACGCCTTTAGCAATTTTATGGACGGCAAAGACACTCTATCCAGAGAGATTCTCTGACTTGAACCTGGAAAAAGAAGTGCGTGAATTTTATAAGGAATTCTTTAATTATCCACTGACAGATGAAACCGTTACCCAAGTATTGAATGGAAAAGGGATGAGGATACCTAAGTAAAATATTAATTAAGTTTAGGGGATAATTGTTAAAATTCGAATAGAAAAAGGGGTCGGTAAGATGAAAATCCTGGTATGCATTGACGATACAGACAATCTTGAGAGTCGGGGAACAGGTGAGTTAGCCACAATATTGGGACAGGAAATTGAAGAACAAGGTTGGGGCAAGACCTTTGGAGTGACACGCCACCAGTTATTCGTTCATGAAGATATTCCTTACACCTCCCATAATAGTTCAATGTGTTTCGTGGCTGAAATGAAGGAGGAATATCTGAATCGCTTCATCGATTTTGCGACTGATTTTTTAGTTCGTGAAAGTGCTGAAGGGTCTGATCCTGGGCTTTGTGTCCTTATTCCTGAGCGACTCACTCAAGGAGACGAGCTCATTGCCTTTGGACAAAAAGCGAAGAGAGCTATTTTAACGAAACAGGATGCTTATGAACTTGCTCAACATTTAGGGATACATCTTTCGGAACATGGTGGTACAGGGCAGGGAGTCATTGGTGCACTTGCTGGAGCAGCCCTTCGCCTTAGTGGCAATGATGGGCGTTTTAAAGGGAAACTTAAAATTAAAAGTGACACCGATGTTATTGCTGTTAGGGATATTCTAGAGCAGACAATTGTCGATATGGTGAAAAGCTTAGAGGGAACGATTTTAGAAGCGGATGATTTAGTCAAGTTAGGAGACACCCTTAAAGCAATATTGCTTGAAGGAAAATGTGTCCTGCCAGTTACGCTTATAGAGGCGCCAGCAAGGGAAGGGGTGAGGTGGCAAACCTGCACAAAACAGCAGGTTAAAAAATTCTAAGGAGGAGATAAGAAGTGTGGACGTTGAACTCAAAGGGAGAAAAAGAGTTCGTAGGTGGTAAAGAGGATTGGGAAGGAGCAGCAAAGGCTGCAGCAAACTGTCTTGTATTTAAAGAAGACGTAGAAGAGGAGCTAGTAGCGGATGAACTGCGGTCTTGTTATAATTGTCGTAACAGGCGTTGGACCAGCATGTCCTTTGTATGTTATGGTTCAAAATAAGCGAGGAGGCTATCCCGATTTTTACGGGATAGCCTCCTCGCATTTGGCTAAAAGTTTATCTTAAAGTTTAAAGAGCATTTCTGAATACGTTGGGAAAGGCCAAAGATTAGCATCAACAATTTCTTCAAGTTGATCAGCGACCTGACGAAGTTCTCCCATCATAGTGAAGACGCTATCACGATAGTAGACCGCTTGTTCATATGCATCTGTTAAATCTTTAGCTTGAGTAGTAACGCTTTGTAAGTCGTTAATTTTTTGCTTAAGACCAGCCAGTAGGGAAGATGAATCTTTGAGAAGCTCAGTCTGAGCAGAAACTTCCGCTTCGGCGTAAGCCGTTTTTACCGTATTGATGGATTTTGCTAAAGTGGTTACATATTTAATCGCAGCTGGAAGAATTTGCTTTTGTGCCATATCAATCATGGTCAGTGCTTCAATATTGATCGATTTCGAATATTGCTCAAGATAGATTTCATAACGAGAATGTAATTCGGTACGATCTAATACCCCATGTTTCTCATAGATTGCAATATTTTTCTCAAGGAGTAGAGCTGGAACAGCGTCAACTGTAGAACGGAAATGAGGTAACCCACGGCGTTCAGCTTCTTCTACCCATTCCTCCGAATAACCGTTGCCATCGAAAAGAACTCGTGAGTGGTTAGTGGCAATTTCTTTTAGAAGTTTCCGCAATTCACCATGAAAATCTTCAGCTTTCTCTAAACGATCGGCGATCAAGGATAGCGTTTCAGCAACAATTAAATTTAAGACCACGTTTGGACCGGATATCGAGAGCGAAGAGGGAACCATCCGGAATTCAAATTTATTACCTGTGAAGGCAAAGGGGGAGGTACGGTTACGGTCTGTAGAATCTTTGGGGAGAGAGGGCAGGGTGTTGACTCCAATTTCAAGCTGTCCGCCTTGAATCGAGCTCTTAGGTCCCCCATTTTGTAATTGCTTCAGAATATCGGAGAGTTGGTCACCTAGAAACATGGAGATAATGGCTGGAGGAGCTTCATTAGCGCCGAGACGGTGGTCATTTCCTGTGTTTGAGGCAGAAAGTCGAAGCAAATCAGCATGTTCGTCGACTGCTTTAATAATGGCACAGAGGAAGGTCAGGAACTGGGCGTTTTGATGGGGGGTGCGGCCAGGTTCTAAAAGATTAATGCCATCATCAGTGCTCATCGACCAGTTATTGTGTTTGCCTGAGCCATTGACCCCGGCAAACGGTTTTTCATGGAGTAAACAAACTAAATCATGACGAGTTGCAACTTTTTGCAGAGTTTCCATAACTTGCTGATTATGATCTGTAGCGATATTCGTGGATTCAAAAATCGGAGCAATTTCATATTGGCCTGGTGCGACTTCTTTGTGTTGTGTTTTGGCGGGAATCCCGAGTTTCCATAACTCAACATTGACGTCTTGCATGTAAGCGGTAACCCGTTCATTGATACTCCCAAAATAATGATCTTCCATCTCTTGGCCTTTAGGAGGCATGGCGCCGAATAGCGTACGTCCCGTGAGCAATAAGTCCGTTCTTTGCATATAGAACTTTTTATCAATCAAAAAGTATTCTTGCTCTGCTCCAACAGTTGCAATGACACGCTTACTCTCTGTGTTACCAAAAAGCTGTAGGATTCGAAGCGCCTGTTTGTTGAGGGTCTCCATAGAACGTAATAAAGGCGTTTTTCGGTCGAGGGCTTCGCCAGTGTAGGAACAAAAGGCGGTCGGAATACAAAGGGTGACGACGCCAGCATCTTCATGCAAGAAGGCAGGAGAAGTACAATCCCAAGCAGTGTAACCTCGTGCTTCGAAGGTTGAACGAATTCCGCCATTAGGGAAAGAAGATGCATCAGGCTCACCTTTAATGAGTTCTTTTCCGGAAAACTCCATAATAACATTGCCGTCAGCTGTAGGAGAAATAAAGGCATCATGCTTTTCTGCGGTGACCCCAGTCATCGGTTGAAACCAGTGCGTAAAGTGGGTTGCACCTTTCTCAAGGGCCCAATCTTTCATGGCATTGGCGACGACATCAGCAACTGCCGGCTCCAAAGGAGTTCCTTCATCAATTGTTTTCCTTAATGCTCTGTACGTATTTTTAGGCAGGCGTTCTTTCATTACTGAGTTGTTAAAAACATTAGCTCCGAAGATATCCATTTCTTATCCCTTCCTTTATGCATATTTTAATTATTTACTATAAAGTTATAAAAACAGAAAAAGACACCCTTATAGACTTCTCAACTTTCGAAAAGTCTTCTAAGAGCGCCTTTGCTCTAACCATTGTTAATATTAAATTAGCATATTTTCTAGTGAATTTCAAGGCAAATGAAAATGTATACAGAATTACGCTCAAAACTTAATTCTGTTTATGTTGGGTATTTGAGACTTCAGTTGCTTTTCTTTGAATTCTAAGCAACTTACTGGCAATAAAAGATAAAAATACAGATCCAGCACTAAAGAGTGCACCCATTTTAGCAGCTCCTTGAAGACTTGGATCAGTAAAGGCTACACCAGCTACAAATAAGGCAACGGTAAGTCCCATTGATGCGACCAGCCCAGCAACAAAAAGGTCTTTATGATTCATTCCTTTAGGTAGCGGAAAACCGATTAAAGCGGAAAGTGAACCCATTGTGAAGACCCCTAATGTTTTGCCAATGACTAAGGCAAAAAATACTAACCAAGTCACTGTACTGATTCCCGAGAACTGAACACCTGCATTCGTCAAACCAAATAATAAGAGCCCAAAATCGACGAAGATTTTCCAATCGTGTTCAAATTCCTTTAAAGTTGAAGGGTCTGGATCTTCGGGATCGTCTTCAAACAGACCGGCCTGCTCTTTTGTAGGATGCGGCAAAAATGGAACAATAAAGACTAAGGCAAGCGATGAATGGATACCGGTTAAATAAAGACCGATCCAACTCAATGTTCCTCCGAAGATAATATATGGCCAGTAGTTTTTAACATTCTTTTTTCTCAAAAAGTAAGCAATTAACATTCCAGTAAGCGTAAACAATAGCCACACAGGAGCTATTGGATTTAACGGATCAGGATAAAAGAGGGTAATGATTAAAAGACCAATTCCATCATCTGCGATCGCTAATAATAATAAAAAGGAAACAGCCGGATGATATGCTCCGAAGACAAGTCTGGCAACTAGCCAGGCTAAAGCGATGTCAGTCGCAGTAGGAATTCCCCACCCTTTGAGAAAATCGGGGCTACCCATAAAGTGATTAAGAACTAGATAAATAACGACTGGACCAATAACTCCACCAAAGGTTGCCATAATAGGGCTGATAGCCCGTTTAAGGGGATTTAAGTCCCCACCGGGTAATAGACTTTGGGTGATTTCCACTGTCGCCATAGCGAAAAAGAAGACCATAAAAATATCATTGACAAAAAAGTGAAGTGAGAAATTACCGAATAATTTATTGTGAACAAAGTGATTGTAGCTTTCAGGTGTTAAATTGGCCCAGATTAAAGCCATTATTACGCCTGCAATAAGGGGAATCGAAAATTCTTGTAAGAAATTAATCCTTTTCCTTGTTTGATCTGTCACAGTTAATTCCCTCCTTAAAAAATAAAAGGAGAGCAGTCCTAAAAAGGAACCGCTCTCCCCTGAGAAGTTCAAAAAACTTGTAGCTTGGCGATCTTAGCTGATGTTTGCTCATGTAATCAACCGTAGACCCATAGCTTTAGCGTCCTTCGCTTTCACGAAGTTTACCCCAACACAATAAAAGATTATACAATTATTAGTATTCTACAATAATCAGATTGCAGATGCAATTCTTTTTGGATAGTATTTGATTTTTCTACAGAAAATAAGCATGATTGTATTTTAACTTCGAGAAGGAGGGTTTCGCGTTGTTCAAACATATCAAAGATATGGAATATACCGTTCATGTGGATCAGCCTGATCCGAGATTCGCGAATCTATTGCTCGAGCAATTTGGTGGGCCCCATGGTGAGCTTAAAGCCGCAATGCAATACATGACGCAAAGTGTAGCGTGTAATGATTCCAAAATACGGGATATGCTTCAAGATATTGCTGCGGAAGAAATGAGCCACTTAGAAATGGTCGGCGAGTGCATTTCGCTGCTTCTTGGACCAACAGACAATATTTCTCGCGATTTTCCGGCACTCCATATGGCACTCTTGGCAGGGGGACCTCCCTTGATGAATTCGATGGGAATTCCTTGGACAGGGGCATATATTGAATCCACTGGGGACCTGTATACCGATCTCTCTTCTAATTCAACAGCGGAGCTTAGGGCTAAATTGATTTATGAACGGTTGCTCCAACAAACAGATGACGCTGGAGTTAAAGACATGGTTCGTTTCCTACTTAGTCGGGAAGAGTCTCATAACTTTTCCTTCATGCAAGCTATTAATACTTTGGCAGGGACAGGCGTGAATAAGAATTTCCGTGATTCAGAGTTCTCGAAAAAGTATATGAACCTGTCTACGGGAATGGGAGATGCTCGGGGACCTTGGAATCAAGGGAATGGGATTCAATATGAAGAAAATCCTAACGAGAAATATGGTGGACCCGCTCAATACGGTAAGGATCGCGGACCTGATAGCCCGGGTGAGATAGGGCCAGGATATACGGATCGTACTCGCAACAATCCACAATTTGCTCAACCGCAGTCCCCTAATCCTTCACCAGTGACAAAGCCTCAATCTCCTTCTCCACTGCATTAAATCAAATTACCTCCGCATCATGATACGGAGGTAATTTTTTATCTTTTTATTTTTGAGAGGTTTTTTTTGAAGTTACTCGCAGGCTTCTTGAAAGCTTAGGCGAAGAAGGAACATGGGTATGATGCGCCTGTTTATGACTGTGTTCCTGGTTGTGGACATGAGTATGCTCATGCTCATGCTCATGCTGAAGGCCTAACATATGTGCAACTAAATGATCTTTATCCTGAAGCTGATCAAACCAGCCATCATTAGCATCTGATTTGAGGTCAATTGCACGAATATAGGGTTTGAGATCTAGTAACGGGGTGCCATTATAGACATCAATTCCAGAAATCAGAATTTCGTTTCCTTCAATCCCCTTTAACTCGACGATGCTTAAGCCGATTGGGTTGGGACGTTTGGGGGAACGACTGGCGAAGATGCCAACTTCTATTTCCGGTGCCCAGGAAGGATGAATATGAAGATTAATGTTTTCTTTAATTTGGTCTAAATAAAAGAAAACATAAAGATAGCGGTAAGTTAGTAGTTGATCGAGGCCTGCTTGATACTCTGGATCAAGTGTTATCCAGAATTCACCAGGGGCGTTTTCTGGGGGTTGATGAGGGATTGGAAGTCCTGGAAGATAAGGAGAATGAATAGTACCAATGGATTGTAATTGAATCTTCACTGAAAATACCTGCCTTTCGTTCATCCATGTTAAGAATCGTGCAATTCTGAGAAATACGTCATAATCCACTGTGTTGACGTGCAGCTCCAACATGAAAATGGGAACGAGTATGAATAAGGTTAACGTCTAAGAGCAACTGGCGATCAGAGAGAAGAGGAAGACAGGCACCATCAGCTGCAATAGTATGATCTTCGCGAAAGATAATCACACGTTCGGCAATATCCTCGACAATGGAGAGATCGTGTGTTGCTGTAATAACTGTTTTACCGCTCGAATGCAAGGCACTTAGAAACTCTACCAGCCAGTATTGAGTTCTAGGATCAAGTCCATTTGTGGGTTCATCAAGAAAAAGAATATCAGGATTGACAGATAGCACACTAGCTAATGCAACCTTTTTCTTCTCTCCTCCGCTTAAATGGTAGGGTGGGCGGTCAAGTAAGTGAGTAATGCCTATGAGTTCCGCGATATCCTGGATGCGTTCAGAAGTGACTTCGGGAGAGAGTCCCGCTTGGAGCGGAGCAAAGGCTAGTTCATCGCGGACCGTCGCTGAAAACAGCTGAGCATCTGAATTTTGAAAGATAAAGCCTATTCTTTGACGAAACTCTGAGAGAAAAGTTCGTTCCTGCAAGGACTTCTCTGTAACTTCTCTGCTAAAAGCGATAAGGGTTCCTGAGGCTGGATGAAGCAAGCCACTGAGTATCTTGAGTAGGGTGGATTTTCCGCATCCGTTAGCCCCAAGAATAACAACGCTTTCTCCTGGAAAGAAACTTAACGAAATATCTGAAAGAACATTTTCGTGTTGAATATAAGCATAGGAAAGATGACTGAGCTCAAGAATGGGAGCTTGCATGGGCAGCCTCCGCAGGAATAGGAACGTGTTCTAAAAGAATACGATGATTAAGAAGCGTCATGTCCATAATCCGTGCTCGAAGAAATTTTTGCTTTCCGAAAATATCGACAAGCTTAAGCCCATCTTCAAAAGGCTCAATGATATCTACCGCTTCCATGAATAAAATCTCGTCTTCTCCCTCTTTTAGATAGGCATTGGCTTCACACATAACACAATTCCTCCATTTAAAAAGACCATAGAGGTCCCATATTTTACTACGGATGAGACCTCCATGGTCTTTTTTTTATTCTCTTGACTATCTTTATTCTCCATCCCTTTACTTTTTCCTGCTACGTCTGATATTATAGATGAAATCTTAAGACTTTTCTGAAATAATGTTTTTGAACTTCGATACCTGATTTTTTCCCAGCCTTTTTAGCCATTTTTATGTTATCTATACTAGGTAAATGATATGATAAGGTGGAAGAAAAGGGCAATAAAGATAAAGAAGATCAGTGATAAAGGAGAGGACGGGTTTGCACCAATCGCCAGAGATTTATTATTGGTTTGAAAGCATAGAAACAAAGGGATTTACCTGGAATTTGACCGTGGCTTCGACGTCGCAAGGAGTGTGTTGGGTAGGCTTGGGCGAGCCAGAGGATGAAGAGCAAACTCTTAAAGCTCATTTCAAACGTTGGATTCCTGAAGCTGTATTATTAAACCGAAGAGAGTTTAATGTTCAGGTACTCGAGCAACTCAATGAATACTTTGTAGGTCAACGACAGGATTTTACGCTTTCGCTTTATCCGTTAGGAACTCCATTTCAACTCAGCGTTTGGGAGGAGCTAAAGAAGATCCCTTATGGTGAGACGTGTAGTTATGGTGATATCGCTCGACGATTGGGGAACCCAAAGGGTCAAAGAGCGGTGGGAATGGCTAATCATAATAATCCCATTGGAGTCATCGTTCCCTGTCACCGGGTCATCGGTAAAAACGGAGACTTGACAGGGTATGCTGGAGGAATTCATCTGAAGGAGCGTTTACTTGCGCTGGAGAAGCTCGATCAGAGAATACACGAATAGAGGGAGGAAGATGAATGTGGAAGGGAAAAATATTTTTAATGGGGTCGAACATATTGGTATAAAAACCCTCAATATAGAGGAAGGAATTCGATTTTATACAGAGGTACTTGACTTTGAGCTTTTATATAGGAAGAAACCGGGAGACTCTGAACTTGCCTTTCTTCGACTGGGAGGAACGGTCATAGAACTCGTTGAAATCAAAGAGGGACAGCGTTTTGAGGACGGATGGGTTAATCATCTTGCCTTCACTGTATCGGATATCAATAAGGCTGTAGCATGGTTAAAACAAAATCAGGTTACACTCCTTCAGGAAGAGCCTAAATCAATTGGCGACGGAAGATATAATTTCTTTTTCCGTGGGCCATCTGGAGAAAAGTTGGAGTTGTTTCAAGAATTGAAGATTGCCTTTGAACATTTTCCAGATGTCTGATAATCTTAGGTAGGATTTCCTTCCTATTAAAATCGTTTTATTAAAGGGTGTGATCATGAAGAGATGGGATTTGCACGGTTTTCTGCCTGGCAAAATGGGGAGAAGCGGTATAATACGTTGAATAAACATCTGCGAGAGACTTTTGGTGAAAAAGTTTTTAAGGTTTCTTTAGACGGTGGCTTTACTTGTCCGAACCGAGATGGAACTAGAGGTTGGGGTGGGTGTATCTATTGTAGTTCTCGTGGTTCTGGAGATTTTGCTGGAGAAGTCTCACATTCAATAGAACAACAATTTGTCGAAGTTAAAGAAAGAATGTGTAAAAAATGGCCCAAGGCTAAGTACTTAGCCTATTTTCAGGCCTATACCAATACCTATGCACCGGTTTCTAAACTTCGCGAGGTCTATGAAGAAGCCCTATGTCAAGAGGACGTTGTCGGGATATCTATTGCAACTCGTCCGGATTGTTTGCCTGAAGAAGTGTTAGATTACCTGGAAGAGCTTAATCAAAGAACCTATCTTTGGGTTGAGCTTGGGCTACAGAGTATTCACGATCGAACAATGAATTGGGTTAGAAGAGGGCATACCTATGATGAGTTTTTAGCGGGAGTTGCAGCTCTTCATGATCGGGGAATACGTGTTTGCGTCCACGTTATTCTAGGCTTTCCAGGAGAAACGTATGAGGATATGATGGCGACAGCTCAGGCGGTGGCAGCGCTACCTGTTCAGGGAATTAAGATCCATTTACTCCATATTATCAAAGGAACTCCCTTAGCAAAGTTATATGAAAGGGAGTCGTTTCCTCTACCTACGTTTGAAGAGTATGTTAGCCTTGTTAGCGATATTCTTGAAGTATTACCCCCGCAAATGATCATTCACCGTTTGACAGGTGATGGAGCGCCTGATGATCTAATTGCTCCTTTATGGAGTCGTAAAAAATGGGAAGTCTTAAATGCAATAGATCGGGAATTACTAAAGAGGGATACCTGGCAAGGTAAATCCTTTAGCAAAGATCTAGAAACATAAAAAATAAAAAAGTAAGGGCCTAAGATGGCCCTTAACTCATGTGCATTTTAATTAGTAGTTAGGGTAGTGAATAATATTTCCCTCCCAGGTTCGCAGGGTAGCCTCTTCATCATCTAAGGAAAGTAGATACTGGGGTAGAATTGGCGTTTTTCCTTTTCCACCAGGAGCATTAATTATATAGGTAGGAATGGCTAAACCGGAAGTAAATCCTCTGAGCTTTTCCATAATATCTAGACCATTTTCAATTTTAGGAATAAAATGATGTGTGCCCTTGACATGTTTCGCATGAAAGATATAGTATGGACGAACTCGAATTTTCAAAAGCTCTTGGTTTAACCGTATCATTATATCGGGTGTATCATTAATATTTTTCAGAAGCACAGCTTGATTCCCTAAAACTACTCCGGCAGAAATAAGCTTATCCGCAGCCTTTTTGGCTTCTGCTGTAACTTCCTTAGGATGATTAAATTGGGTGTTGATATAAATCGGCGGATACTGCGCTAAAATGGAGCACAGTTCATCGGTGATCCGCATGGGAAGGGTGACGGGGACCCGGGTACCAATCCGCTTGATTTCTACATGAGGAATGGAGTGTAATTCTTCGAGAAGCCAATGGAGCGTAAGGTCGCTTAACATCAAGGCATCTCCACCTGTAATTAAGACATCACGAATTTCTGGATTGGCTCGGATATAGTCTAAAGCGGCTTGGAGTTGAGCACGGGTCTCGTGGCTATCGGTTTCACCGATATTTCTGCGTCTTTGGCAATGACGACAATACATAGCACAGAGATTGGTGACATTGATAATTAACCGATCGGGATATCGTCGTGTAATGCAAGGAGCAGGATTGGTAAAAGCTTCACCCATAGGGTCTTCTTCTCCGGTTAAATCCAGTAGTTCCTCGATCCGTGGAAGACCTTGTAAACGGATAGGATCCCATGGGTTAGAAGAGTCCATTAAGCTTAAATAATAGGGGGAAATAGCCCATCGATAGGTTCTTCCGACTTCAAGGATATCTTGTGCTGCTTGCTCAGTTAGAGGCAAGAGTTCTTGCAAGATCTGCAAATCCGTAATCCTGTTTTTCATCTGCCAGTGCCAATTTTCCCAATCCTCAAGAGTAGCCTTAAAGGTTGTAAGGATTCGATCTCGACTTTGAAGGTATTCATCCTTTAAAAGAAAACCTGTAGGAATTTTCTCTTTACGATTCATGTAAGGTATGGCCTTTAGCTTTAGCTCATTTGCACGATGTAAGGATTGCAATCTTTCATTTAATTCTTTTGATTCTACTGCCAATGAATTTCCCCCTTTTTATGTTGTACTTATCTTTTGGGAAATTAAAAGGAGCCTATAGTGGCCCCTAAGAGATCGAATGTGCTGATTAATAAAATCAGTACTTCTTGTGCGAGCTAGCTTACGAGGTTAGCTGACGGATTCGAGCGCACGCTCTACGCATAAGATGCGATTCACCCCAAAAAGTGGTTCCCCCGTTTCCCCTTAGGAATTAGGCCTTATTTAATTTTTATTATTTGTAATTGATTACCAACAACTTTATAATAACATAAAGGTTGTTACCAGTCAATGGGATTGAAGAGTTAATAATTGGTAATGATATTTTATGAGTTAAATGTTTCAAGGAGTGAATTGTAGAAATGGAACAGTCACGTTATCAAGAGATCGCCCTCGAAATTGCCCATTCTATCGTTATGAGTGAATATCAAGAAGGGGAAAGAATACATGGACGGTCGACGTTGGCGGGTCGATTCAATGTTTCTCCAGAAACCATTCGCCGCGCTATTGCAATCTTGCAAAATGCAGGCGTTGTTATGGTGAATCAAGGGATCGGAATTACGGTAACCTCAAAGGCTCAAGCCGAAAAGTTTTTGAGAGCGTTTGATCAGAAAACGGAAGTTCATGTGTTTCTTTCGGAATTAAATGAGTATATGGAGAAACGCAGGCAACTTGATTTAAAAATTGAGGGACATTTGAATAAAATTTTACTATATACAGATCGTATGATGTCTCGCTGGATGGATGTAGCAGAAGTCGAAGTGGGCAAAGATTCAGTAGCGGCAGGGCAAACCCTGACCCAACTCAAAATTCGAGAACGGACAGGCCTTACCGTTGTCGCAGTTGTCCGAAAAGGGATTGAACAATTCTCTCCGAATTCTGGATTTGTAATTGAGAGCGGAGATGTACTTCTAGTTGTGGGGGCAGAGCAGGGAAGAGAAAAACTCCAAGAAATACTTTAATGAATACAGGAAGTCGCACCTCACTGTCGAACTCTTAACTTTATTAAAGTGTAACTAGAGCTATCGCTATCGCTAAGTTTTCTTTAGAAATTGAGGGATGCGACAGATGACTTGGATTTTCTTGTTGGTTTTAGGAGCAGAGGTTGTGATGAGTATAGCCTCGCAAAATCTTCGGCTTCTTCTCGTTTTTCTGATCGGGAATATGCTTTACTTGCTTCTTTACACTGAGTATCAACGACGGCGGATTCGGAGTTTGACCACTGAACGCAATGTGGAAGTCAGCTTCAAGATTGCCCACGAAACGCTTCCTTATCTTCGAAGAGGTCTTAATGCGCAGAATGCTGAATTTATGGCTAAAATTATTCAAGAGATCGGTCAAGTCGCTGCAGTTTCAATTACAGACTGTACGAAGCAATTGGCTTATTTAGGTGTAGGCTGTGACCAACATCATCCTGGGGATAAGATCTTGACGGCAGCAACCCAGGAAGTGATTCGGACAGGAAATTATAAAATCGTCCGAACACAAAAGGAATTAAATTGTCCGCGTCAAAATGTTTGTGATTGTCCTATTGCAGCTGCAGTAGTGGTGCCTCTGCATTCTCAAGGAAAAGTTGTTGGCACGGTGAAACTCTATGAAACTAAAGATGGGCACCTGTCTCCTGATTTGATCCGGCTTGCTTTAGGAATGGCCCAACTTCTTAGTCTTCAGATCGAACTGGCTGAATTAGATCATCAGGCTAAGCTGGCGACAGAAGCTCAACTTGATGCTCTGCAGGCTCAGATCAATCCCCATTTTTTCTTTAATGTGCTGAACACGATTATTGCAACGAGTCGAACTAACCCGAACCGTGCACGTCGTTTACTTATATATCTTTCGGAATTCTTCCGCTGGGCAATGAAATCAAAAGGAACCCTGATTCCCCTGGAGGAGGAGCTGAAATTTGTACATACTTATTTGATTCTGGAAAAAGCTCGCTTTGGTCGAAAGCTACAGGTCAAGAGCCAGATCCCGAAAGAGCTCATGAAAGCGGTTATTCCGCGTTTAAGTTTGCAACCCCTGGTGGAGAATGCTGTAAAGCATGGGATTACGCCTAAGATTGGAAAGGGTACAGTATGGATCCAAGCGGAAGTAAAAGAGAGTGAACTGTACTTTTATGTACGGGATGATGGCATGGGGATTCCTCAGGAACGACTTTCAGAGGTATTGAAACCAGGGGTAGGTTCAGGTAATGGTGTTGGTATGGCGAATGTTCATGAGCGACTTCGGGGGTTGTATGGTGAGGAATACGGGTTGCAGATAGAGAGTGTACTGGGTCAGGAAACGACGGTAATCATGCATTTGCCGTTAATGTTTATGCCCATTGATGGAGGTTTTAAAGCCGATGTATCCGGGAGTTGATATTATTAAAATAGAACGCTTTGCCAAAGCGTGTGAACGTCAGCCTAAGATACGCGAAAGATTGTTTACAGAGCGCGAGCGAGCTGATCTAAGTGACCGACCGACTTCCAGTTGGGCTGCTCGTTTTGCAGGGAAAGAAGCAATATTGAAGAGTATGGGAACTGGACTCGCAGGGCTTTCTTGGCATGATGTGGAGATATTAACAGAGATAAGCGGCGAACCTCATGTGTATTTAAGTTCTAAGGCTGAAGGCGTTGTACAGAAACGTGGGGGCTCAATGGTTCGTTTAAGCTTATCGCATGAACAGGAATATGCCATCGCTATGGCTGTTTTGTGCTAATTGTCTAAGAGGGAGGCGGAAGAAGTGAGAGTCGTCAGTGCTCAGCAAATGCGAGAAATCGAGAAACAAGCGATTGGAGTTTATGGAATTCCCAGTTTGCTGTTGATGGAAAATGCAGCTCTAGCCGTCGTCCAGGAAATTCGACAAACCGCTACTCAAATGATTTTTAAGGAAAGTTGTAAGACGATCATTCTCGTGGGAAAAGGAAATAATGGAGGAGATGGTTTAGCGATTGCTCGACATCTCTTGATTTCAGGAATGGATGTTACCGTTTTCTCTTTTGCCAAAACGGAAGAATTCCATGGCGATGCAGCTCTGAATTGTCACTTATATCAAAATGCAGGCGGCCGATTTTTCCTGATCGAGGGTGAAAAACAACTCCGATTCACGCGTTTAGCGTTACATCAAGCGGATATTATTGTGGATGCTATTTATGGAACAGGATTACGTGGGGCTCTTCCAAGCCTAGTGGAAGAGTTCGTGGAAGAGGTTAATCAAACTCAGGCCTATGTTATAGCGGTCGATATTCCAAGCGGGGTTGAAGCAGATACCGGAAAGATCTACAGGAGTGCTATCCGCGCGCAGACAACAGTGACCTTTGGACTTCCAAAGCTGGGGCATTTTATGGCTAAAGGACCGGAGTATGCAGGCCGTGTGATCGTTGACCCGATCTCCATTCCAGATCAATTTCTCACCCAGGAGGAAGTTTCCACCTTTGTTTTGACGGATGATGAGGTGAAAACGTTTTTGCCGGTAAGGACACTTCAAGGACATAAAGGCACGCATGGCAAAGGCGTATTGGTTGCCGGATCCACAGGTATGACAGGAGCGGCAATTTTAGCCGGTAGATCTGCTTTGCGAAGTGGAATAGGGCTGTTACAGATCGTTACCCCACGAAGCATCGCTTCTCAGATGGACTTAGGAATCACTGAAGCAACGATCTGGTCAGTAGAGGGAGAAAATACGCTAGGTAATCAAGCGTGGCCGGTGATTTCAGAAAAATGCCGAACTGCTCAGGCCTTGGCGATTGGACCCGGGCTTGGCCAGAACACGGATTTCATTCCGGTTCTCGAGGAAGTCTTGCGCACGATTGAATTCCCCGTTTTATTGGACGCGGATGCTTTGAATTTGGTCGCTCAAGGACCCGAGATTTTGGGGTGGCGACAAGGTAGAGGATCGTTAATAATGACGCCTCATCCAGGGGAAATGGCAAGACTATGTGACTGCTCAGTTCAGGAAATTGAAAATAATCGCTTAGAAATTGCAGTTACCAAAGCGGTTGAATGGGGAGTTGTTCTTGTCTTAAAAGGGGCAGTCACTGTGATTGCAAGTCCTGATGGACGAGCCTTCCTTAATCCAACAGGAAATCCAGGGTTAGGAACGGGAGGAACAGGGGATGTTTTAACCGGCAGTATTCTGGCCTGGTTAGCCCAAGGGGTACCTCCTTTAGAAGCAGCCTGTTTAGGTGTGTATCTGCATGGAAAGGCAGCTGACGAATTAGCCCGAGATTTTGGTTGGTCAGGGTTTACAGCGACAGAGGTTGCTGACCAGTTGGTTAAAGCACGGCGGTCTCTAGAGTTGATTGAAAAAGGATAGCCTGAGGAGGAAACACGATGGAGAATGCACGCCCAGTATGGACTGAAGTGGATTTAAGTGCTCTAAAACGAAACTATGAACGGATTAAAACCTATACGAAAAGTGAAATCATGCCGATTGTTAAAGCGGATGCTTATGGGCATGGTGCGATTCCTGTAGTAAAAGTTCTTTTTGAGGCAGGGGCTCGCCGGTTTGGCGTAGCTCTGCTGGAGGAAGCTCTGGAAATAAAACGATCATTTCCTTCCGCTAAAGTGATGACAATTGGATATATGTCTACTGATTTTGCACGGACGATTGTTGAAGAGGATATTATAAGTGGTGTTTATCAATATGCTCAGGCGGAATCTTTGTCAAGGGCAGCTACTGACCTAGGGAAAAATGCGACAATTCATTTTAAAATCGATACGGGTATGGGTCGAATCGGCTTTCGAAAGGAGACCTATGAGGAGATCCTTCAGATAGCCAAACTTCCGAATCTTTATATCGAAGGGATTTATACTCATTTTGCGAATTCTGATCAGCTTGATTTGAGTTTTGCTCGGGAACAACTAAAAACATTTTTGAATGTTTGTGAGCGCTTGCAAGCCCAGGGAATCGACATTCCGATTCGACATGCAGCCAATAGTGCAGCTATACTTCAGTTTCCTGAAGCTCATCTCGATTTGGTTCGTCCGGGTATTATTCTTTATGGTTTGCCACCCTCTAGTCAAGTCGGGGGTAATGAAGGATTTGAGCCAGTCATGACCTGGAAAGCTAAGATTGCTCATATTAAGGAAATTCAGGCAGGAGAGACAGTAAGTTACGGGCGCACATTTAGGGCCGCTTATCCTACCCGCGTGGCCACGCTACCTGTGGGTTATGCAGATGGGTTAAATCGCGCGCTCTCTAATCGCGGGGAGATGTTGGTCAAGGGCAGACGGGCTGCGATAATTGGCCGGATCTGTATGGACCAAACGATGTTAGATATTACCAGGATACATGGGGTTGATGTGGGAACTCCAGTAACCCTATTAGGCTCTGATGGGTATGAACGGATTGATGCCACAGAGATGGCTAAATGGTTAGAAACGATTAACTACGAAGTGCTTTGTGATATTTCAAAGCGTGTTCCTCGTGTATATATTGAGAAATAAAGGATTTTTAATGTGCGGGGTTAAATTGCTGTGGAAAACAAAAAGCATATTGGGTCGATAGACGGCCTTGTTCAAGCCATGGACCGTTTCTTTAAGAACCTTACTCCTCCTCGCGTTCTTGTTATAGGATTTGCTATCGTTATTCTTCTGGGAGCATTAATTTTGACCTTGCCTGTTGCAACAGTAGATGGGCAGGGTTTAAAGTTTTTAAATGCTCTCTTCACTGCTACCTCGGCTGTTTGTGTGACGGGGCTTATCGTTGTCGATACGGGGACAACCTTTACCTTATTTGGACAACTCGTGATTCTTTCCCTTATTCAAATTGGTGGCTTGGGCTTCATGACGTTTGCAACCTTCTTTGCTATAATCTTGGGACGTAAAGTGACTCTCAAGGAACGACTCCTTCTTCAGGAAGCCCTTAATCAGGTTTCGTTAGAAGGCGTTGTTCGGTTAGCAAAGTATGTACTTCAAGTGACGTTCGCCATTGAAGCTGCAGGAGCACTTATTTTAGCTGTTCGCTGGTCTTTCGACATGAGTTGGACGAAAGCGATTTATTATGGAATCTTCCATGCTGTATCCTCATTTAATAATGCTGGATTTGACTTGTTTGGTGAGTATTCCAGCATTACTCGCTATGTTGGGGATCCTATTGTGAATATAACGATAATGTTGCTCATTATCTTTGGAGGTTTAGGTTTTACCGTATTATCGGACTTATACATGCATAAAGGGAAAAAGATGATGCTTCATACGAAAATGGTGTTGAGTATGACCGGAATTCTAATTTTTGCGGGTGCAATTCTTATTTTTCTTATCGAATTTAGCAATCCCAAAACGCTAGGTTCGCTCGATCCAATGGCAAAAATTTTATCTTCCTTGTTCCAGTCAGTAACGGCACGAACTGCAGGGTATAATACTTTGGACATGACCGGGTTGAGAAGCACGACCCTTCTGATCATGATTATCCTCATGTTTATTGGAGCTTCTCCTGGATCAACGGGTGGTGGTATTAAGACAACCACCTTTGCCTCTGTGAGTTTGTATGTGTTCAGTTTGTTTCGGGGAGAATCTTTTGTAACGTTTAAAGAACGAAGTATTGCAACAGATGTTATTCAAAAAGCAGTGGCCGTTGTTATTATGGCTTTGGTATTAGTTTTGGTCGTGACTGGAGTTTTAACGCTTACGGAAAAAGCAGATTTTCTAACTTTACTTTTTGAGACGACTTCAGCCTTTGCTACTGTGGGGCTAACGGTGGGGCTTACGCCTACGTTAACGAATATGGGTAAGTTAATGATTATCTTTACAATGTTTGCTGGGCGGGTTGGACCTTTAACCCTTGTTTTTGCTCTATCCCATAAGCGCAATGGACCACAACAAAAGCATATCAAATATCCAGAAGAAAAAATTATGATTGGGTAGAAACAGGAGGGAGACCTGAGATGCATAAACAATTTGTCGTTATTGGTTTAGGACGCTTTGGAACGAGCGTGGCACGAACATTGAGTTCTCTAGGTCATGACGTTTTAGCAATTGATATGAAGGAAAATGCTGTTCAGGCCATTATGAACGAAGTAACCCACGCCGTTCAAGCCGATGCTCGCGAGGAAGAGAATTTAAGAGCTTTGGGTGTTCGTAATTTTGATGTGGCTGTTGTCGCGATCGGAGATGATCTCCAGGCTAATATTTTAATTACGTTAATGTTGAAAGAAATGGGAATAGAGTATGTGGTTGCCAAAGCTCAAACCAATTTGCATGGCAGGGTTCTAGAGAAAGTCGGAGCGGATAAAATCATTTATCCGGAAAAGGATATGGGAGTCCGGGTCGCCCATAATCTTGTTACAGCGAACATTATGGATTTTATTGAACTTTCCCCCGACTACAGTATTGTGGAAATCCTTACCCCTTATAAGTTCATTGGTAAATCACTGGGAGAATTAAATTTACGTGCGAAGTATGGAATTAGCGTAATGGCGATTAAAAACGGGAAAAAGGTTGAGGTTGCCCCAGGTGCGGATGCAAGGATTCAAGAAAGGGATATTCTTGTGGTTGTGAGTAGCAATAAAGCCATTGAAAAGCTTCCGGAATAGGGAAAGTCTAATAATCGGCTCATCTCTTGTTTATATATTGTATACATTGCATAAAACAGTTGAATTTTAGTGTGCTCTTATGTTAAGTTAAATTTAATTCAATATTGTAGAGCAAAGGCGCTCAAAGGAGTTTTGTACCCCCTGATTTAGGTACATTCTCTTTGGGTGCTTTTTTGTTTATAAATACCAATGAAGGGTGAGGAATATGCAAAGTTATGGTTTGCCAATGCAACAAGGACTTTATGATCCAGCATTAGAACATGATGCCTGTGGTATGGGATTTGTCGTTAATATCAAGGGTAAGAAGTCTCATGAAATTATAGATGAAGCTTTAACGGTACTGGAAAATCTAAATCATAGAGGGGCAAGCGGAGCTGATGAAAATACAGGTGACGGCGCAGGAATTCTGATTCAGATCCCGCATGATTTCTTTATTAGAGAATGTGATGTTCTGGGGTTCGATTTGCCAGAAAAAGGCGACTATGGCGTAGGAATGATTTTTGCTCATAAGTATGATGATTTCAGAAAAACACAGATGGAAACCTTTGAAAAAATTGTGCAAGAGGAAGGACAAAAGATCCTCGGCTGGAGAGAAGTTCCTATCGATAAGACCACAATTGGGGAAAGTGCAAAAGCGGTTATGCCTCGATTCTTGCAGGTTTTTATCGAAAAAAGTGAAGCGATCAAGGACGAAATGGAGTTTGAAAGAAAGCTTTATATCATCAGAAAACGGGCGGAAAAGGCTATTGTCCCGATGTGTGAAGATAAGGGTGGAACCTTCTATGTAGCGAGTCTTTCTTCAAAAACCATCGCCTATAAAGGCATGCTGACAGCAGAGCAACTCCGGAATTTCTATCTTGATCTTTCCGACCTTGATTTTGTATCAGCATTAGCTATGGTTCATTCAAGGTTCAGTACAAATACCTTCCCCAGCTGGGAGAGGGCACACCCTAACCGCTATATTGTTCACAACGGGGAAATCAACACGATTCGCGGGAACGTGAATTGGATGAAGGCAAGACAGAAATCAATGGATTCCCCTCTTTTTGAGGATATTACAAAAGTCTATCCTATCATTGACGAGTCAGGGAGTGACTCGGCGATGTTCGACAACGCCCTTGAATTCCTTCACCTTACCGGAAGGTCACTTCCTCACGCAGTGATGATGATGATCCCAGAGCCCTGGGAAAAAAATAATCTGATGTCTAAAGAAAAAAAGGAATTCTATGAATTCCATGACTATTTAATGGAGCCCTGGGATGGTCCTGCGGCTATGGCTTTTACTGATGGAACGGTTATTGGCGGCGTACTGGACCGCAACGGCCTCAGACCTTCTCGCTATTATGTGACCAAAGATGATAAGGTAGTACTGGCTTCAGAAGTAGGAGTCATTGATATCAAGCCTGAAAATGTTCAATATAAAGGCCGGTTAGAACCAGGAAAAATGCTCCTTATTGATATTGAGGCTCAGCGAATCATTTCTGATGAAGAAATCAAGCAAAGCGTATCCTTGATGCAGCCCTATGAAGAATGGAATAATAGACATATTGTGAAGCTCAACGATCTACCGGCTGTAGAAATAAAAAGCGAAAAAGTTTCGGAAGACCTTATCAAACAGCAAAAAGCATTTGGATATACGTTTGAGGATATCACAAAAACCCTTCAACCCATGGCGGTCGAAGGCAAAGACCCTGTAGGTGCAATGGGCATAGATTCACCGCTCGCTGTACTATCTGAGAAACCCCAAATGTTGTACCTTTATTTTAAACAGCTATTTGCTCAGGTCACAAATCCTCCAATTGATGGGATCAGGGAAGAGATTGTGACCTCAAGCAGTGTGTTGCTAGGTGACACTGGAAATTTACTAGACCCTGATCAGTTTAATTCTGCAAGTCTTTTTCTAGAACATCCGATTTTGACGAATGAGCAACTTAAGACGATTAAACATTTGAATAATGATCAATTTAAGACTGTGACAATTTCCATCCTCTATAAAGCTTCGGAAGGGGCAAGAAAGATGGGAAAAGCACTAGAGCGGATCTTCAGAGAAGCGGATAAAGCGATTAGCGAAGGCGCTAATATCATTATTCTCTCAGATCGAGGGGTAAATAAAGAGTTAGCAGCCATCCCTGCCCTTTTGGCGTCTTCAGGACTTCATCACTACCTGATCAGCAAAGAGATTAGAACTAACATTGGAATTGTGTTGGAATCAGGAGAACCGAGGGAAGTTCATCATTTCTGTACCCTTATAGGCTATGGCGTTACCGCAATCAATCCGTATCTCGCTTATGAAACGATCAAGGATCTTTCGGAAAAGGACTTACTTGATGGACTTAGTTATGAAGAAGGTCAAAAGCACTTCATTAAAGCTTCTGTCAAAGGCATTCTCAAAGTCATTTCGAAAATGGGTATTTCGACAGTTCGGAGCTATCATGGAGCTCAAATCTTTGAGGCGGTCGGGCTGAAAAAAGATCTCATCGATAAATATTTCACAGCGACACCTTCACGAATGGAAGGCATAGGACTTGAAGAAATCGCAGCAGAAAATCAGATGAGACATGATAGTGCCTTTGATGAAAATTTACTCTATACGGATTCCCTTGAAGTGGGAGGATACTTCCAATGTAAAGAGGATGGAGAGACTCACCTTTACACTCCAGAAACGATCTATATGCTTCAGAGGGCATGCCGAGAAGAGAACTACTCGCTGTTCAAGGACTTTTCAAAAAAGATCAACGATGAACAAATATATACTTTAAGAAATCTCCTCGCTTTCAAGTACAATGCCGGAGATACCATTCCTATCGAAGAAGTAGAATCGGTGGATTCCATTGTTAAACGATTTAAGACTGGAGCAATGTCATATGGTTCAATCAGCAAGGAAGCTCATGAATGCCTAGCTATTGCGATGAATCGACTTGGCGGAAAGAGCAACACGGGTGAAGGCGGAGAGGACAGCGAACGTTTCAAGGTTCTGCCTAATGGCGATTCTAAGAAGAGTGCAATTAAGCAGGTTGCATCTGGACGTTTCGGTGTCACCAGCAATTACTTGGTGAATGCCCAGGAAATACAAATCAAAATGGCTCAGGGAGCAAAACCGGGTGAAGGTGGGCAACTTCCGGGACCTAAGGTTTATCCGGAAATTGCTAGGGTAAGGCATTCTACCCCAGGCGTCGATCTTATTTCACCACCACCGCACCATGATATTTATTCCATTGAAGACCTAGCTGAGCTCATCCATGATTTAAAAAATGCGAATCGTGATGCACGAATCAATGTTAAACTCGTTTCTGAAGTCGGTGTTGGAACGATTGCTGCAGGGGTAGCCAAAGGAAAAGCGGATGTCATTCTGATCAGCGGTTACGATGGTGGAACTGGGGCTTCTCCAAGAACGAGTATTAGAAATGCAGGACTTCCCTGGGAACTTGGACTTGCTGAGGCGCATCAGACTTTGGTACTGAACAAGCTGAGAGACCGAGTGGTTCTTGAAACAGACGGAAAGTTGCTTACAGGTAGGGATGTTGTCATTGCGGCAATGCTTGGAGCTGAGGAATACGGATTTGCAACAACACCGCTGATTGCCCTGGGATGTGTCATGATGAGGGTTTGTAACCTTAACACTTGTCCTGTAGGCATAGCGACTCAAGACAAAGATTTAAGGAAGAACTTCACAGGAAAACCAGAGTATGTTGAAAATTTCATGCGGTTTATCGCTCAGGAAATGCGTGAAATCATGGCTAAACTAGGGTTTAAAACAATTCGCGAAATGGTTGGACGTGCCGATAAACTTAAAACTAAAGAGAATGTGAAGCATTGGAAGGCTTCGCGTCTGGATCTATCCCAAATTCTTTATCAACCTTATGCGGGAGCTGAAGTTGGTCGATTCAATACCCAATCTCAGAACCATATGCTGGAAAAATCATTGGATGTTAAAAAACTACTGAGAATCTGTAAACCTGCTCTGGAGAATAAAAAACCCATTAAAGCTAAATTAAAGATTAACAATGTTGATCGCGTTGTCGGAACAGTCATAGGAAGTGAAATTTCGAAGCGATATGGAGAAGAGGGACTTCCTGAAGATACGATTAAGCTCACCTTTGTAGGCTCGGCAGGACAGAGTTTTGGGGCCTTTATCCCGAAAGGAATGTCTCTTGAACTTGAAGGAGACGCTAACGACTATTTAGGAAAAGGCCTTTCAGGGGGTAAAATTGTTGTTTATCCACCGAAGACTGCTGATTTTGAGCCTGAGAAAAATATCCTGATCGGAAATGTTGCTTTCTATGGAGCAACTTCAGGTGAAGCCTATATCAATGGGATAGCAGGCGAAAGGTTCTGTGTAAGAAATAGCGGAATTCAGGCGGTCGTTGAAGGTGTGGGTGAACATGGTTGCGAGTATATGACCGGTGGTAAAGTGGTTATCCTGGGTAAAACAGGAAGGAACTTTGCGGCTGGAATGTCGGGTGGGGTAGCCTATATTCTGGATTTTGACGAGATATACTGCAACAAATCCATGGTACTTTTAGAAAAACCTGAATCTGAAGAAGAACTCAATGAAATTAAGGAACTGATTCAAAAGCATGTTGAGCATACGGGTAGTCGCCAGGGCAAGAAGATTCTTAAAGATTGGGAAAACTATTCTCTGAGATTCACAAAGGTAATACCGAAAGATTACAAACGTATGCTTGAAAACATTGATAAAGCTCACAAGGCAGGTTTAAGTGGCGAAGAAGCCTTGATGGCCGCCTTTGAAGAGAACTTTAAAAAGGCTTGAGAGTTTAAGAAGACTGGAGATTCTTAAGGAAATTAAGGTGGGACTAAAATGGGAAAAGCAACTGGATTTTTAGAGTATAAAAGAATGAATCCGCGGAAACGGCCGCCAGAAGAACGGATCAAAGACTGGAAAGAACTAAAGTTGCCGATGGATCCTGAGGATGTAAAAAATCAGGGTGCTCGCTGTATGAACTGCGGAGTTCCTTTCTGTCATGGCGGGGTAATGTTAAAAGGAATGGTTTCAGGTTGTCCTCTGCATAATCTTATTCCAGAATGGAATGAACTGATTTATAAAGGACAATGGAAGGAAGCTTATCAAAGGCTGTCAAGAACCAGCCCTTTTCCAGAATTTACGTCAAGAGTGTGTCCAGCGCCTTGTGAAGGGGCATGTACTGAAGGCCATATTATGGAGTCTGTTACGATTAACAATATTGAATATGAGATTATCGAGAAAGCCTTTGCTGAAGGTTGGGTCGCCCCTAAAAAGGCGAAAGCCACCGGTAAGAAAATCGCAATTGTCGGTTCTGGTCCTTCGGGGTTGTCAGCTGCCTATTTTTTAAATGCAGTGGGACATGACGTAACGGTTTATGAAAGAAATGACAGAGCGGGCGGATTGATGATGTACGGGATCCCTAATATGAAACTTGATAAAGGTATCGTGGAACGTCGCCTCAAGCTTCTGAAGGAATCGGGAATCCAATTCGTACTGAACACAGAGATCGGTAAAGATATCTCTGCGCAGGAATTGGTGGACACGAACGATGCTGTGGTGCTATGTACAGGAGCGACTAAGGCGCGGGGACTTGATGTTGAAGGTAAAGACCTCAAGGGAGTTTACTTTGCAGTAGATTTTCTCAAAGCTAACACCAAAAGCCTTCTTGATTCTCAGCTACTGGACGGAAACTATATCAGCGCTAAAGATAAGAATGTGATCATCATTGGCGGAGGGGATACGGGAACAGACTGTGTAGCTACCTCGATAAGGCATGGTTGTCAGAGTGTTTACCAGTTTGAAATTATGCCCGAGCCTCCTGCAAAGAGAATTGAGGAATCAAATCCCTGGCCCGAATGGCCAAAGAAGCTAAAAGTTGACTATGGTCAAGAAGAGGCCATAGCCTTGTATGAACAGGATCCGAGAAATTACCTCATCTCCACAAAAAAAATTGTAGGCAATGAGTTGGGCGAGGTCAAAGAGGTTCACACGGTAAAGATCACTTGGGTCAAAAATGACTCGGGTCGTTTAGTTCCTCAAGAAATTCCTGGCAGCGAAAAAGTGTGGCGTGCTGATTTGGTGCTTCTCGCTATGGGATTTCTAGGTCCAGAAGATATAATTCCCCACGAGCTTAAACTTGAGAGGGATTTGAGGAGCAATTTGAAAGCGGAATTCGAAGTGTTTGAGACAAATGTTGAGAAGGTATTCGCTGCCGGCGATACAAGAAGGGGTCAGAGCCTCGTTGTTTGGGCACTTCAAGAAGGTAAGCTTGCCGCAAGGGAAGTCGATAAATACCTCATGGGTAAAAGTGTTATTAAGTAAGGCAATTAAGTAAGTAGGAAGCTCGTAGCATTATAGATAAAGGTGCTGCGGGCTTCCCTGTTAATATCTATAATGGAAGGGTAAGACAAAGTATGATAGACTTATAAAAAACCTAAAGAAGGCTGAAAGGAGTAACCCTAATGCATTTTTCAAAAGAGGATTGCCTAAAATTTGTGGAAGAGAATGACGTTCGATTTATACGTCTGCAGTTTACAGATATTTTTGGTAGAATGAAAAACATAGCAATTACCGATAAACAACTTTCAAATGCCTTTGAAAATGGTATTATGTTTGACGGATCCTCAGTTGCTGGTTTTGCTGGCGTTGAAGCCTCTGATATGTTGCTTTTCCCGAATCCGGAGACATTTACGGTCATGCCTTGGAGACCTCAGCAGGGAAAGGTTGCTCGAATCATTTGTGATATCAAAAAACATGATGGAACGCAATTTGAAGGGGATCCCCGCTATATTCTTAAACGGACTTTGCAAAAGGCGGAGCAGCTCGGTTATGTCTTTCAAGTCGGACCTGAATGTGAATTCTTTTTATTCCATACTGACGATGAAGGTAGGCCAACGACGATTACGCATGATACAGCGAGTTATTGTGATTTAGCACCTATTGATCTAGGAGAAAATGCACGCCGTGAGATGTGTTTAACACTCGAGGAGATGGGTTTTGAAATCGAAGCCTCACATCATGAATCGGCTACGGGTCAGCATGAAATCGATTTCCGATATACGGATGCTTTGACTGCAGCAGATAATATTATGACGTTTAAATTGGTTGTTAAAATCATGGCTCAACATAATGGCCTTCATGCCACATTTATGCCTAAGCCGCTTCCTGGTGTGAGCGGTTCAGGAATGCATATTAATATGTCTTTAACACAAGATGGGATAAACTTATTTGATAAGGATAAGGAAGAAGATCAAAGTGATATCTCTGATACGGCAAAACAATTCGCGGCTGGACTATTGAAACATATTAAAGGGATTACGGCCATTGCTAATCCTCTCGTGAATTCATATAAACGTTTAACGCCAGGATTTGAAGCCCCTGTGCATATTGCGTGGGCGCCGATGAACAGAAGCCCTCTCTTGCGCGTTCCTACTCCCCGTGGAGAGGGAACTCGGCTTGAACTCAGAAGTCCTGATCCGACGTGCAATCCTTATTTGACATTGGCCTTACTTTTGGAAGCTGGGCTTGAAGGATTGAACAAGGGTCTAAAGTTACCTAAGCCTGTGAATGTCAATATTTACAATCTTTCTCCACAGCAAGAGAAACGTTTAAAAATCGATCGATTACCTTCGAACCTTTTCGTAGCTCTTGAGGAAATGAAGAAAGATCAGCTTATTCGCTCGACCGTAGGTGACCATATTTTTAATAAGTATTACTCAGCAAAAATGTCGGAATGGGAAGACTATGATAACGCGATTCACCCCTGGGAGATTAATAAGTATTTGAAATCCTTTTAGGAGTAACGTGCCCTGCACAAAGGGGGGATTTTAGATGAGCGCAGGGAGTGTTCTTATCGTTTGTGGAAAAGCTGAAGTTGCACGTAGTATGGAAGCGATGCTAATAAAAGAAGGGTTTTATCCTGTAAGCTGCGCTCATTCGGCAAATGAGGCACGCCGACAGTTTTTTTATATTCAACCCGATTTAATGATTATCAGTACCCCGCTTCCGGATGAGCCGGGGATAGATCTAATCTTTGATGCTCATGAAAAGACTTCAGCAGGAATCGTTGTTATTGCACGTCCTGACCAGCTGGTAAATATGCAGGAAAACTTAGAAAAAACAGGAGCCTTGATCCTCCCTAAACCGATCAATAGTCTTACCTTGCGTCAGAGTGCTCGTTTTGCTTTGTCTGTAAGAAATTCGATGAGTCAACTCAAAAATGAGCGTGATGATTTAAAAAAACGCATGAATGAACGAAAAATTATTGAACAAGCTAAGTGGTTGCTTGTGGAAAAGGAGATGATGAGCGAACCTGAAGCATTACGCCACATTCAGAAAAAAGCGATGGATTTAAGACTTCCGCAGGTTCAGGTAGCAGAAGAGGTTATAAAAAAAAATAAATAAAAGGCTAAACCCTCGTCAGTTGGATGTTGGATGAGGATTTAGCCTTTTTTAAATTCAGATTTTAGCGTACTTCTTTATTCCTTTGGTGTTCTTTTGCATTTTGGGCATAGCCCTGGGCTGTTTCATGAAGGGAAGCGATTTCTGCTGGGGTTAACTCTCGAATGACCTTAGCCGGCGACCCCATAAGCAAAACACGGGGCGGAAAAGTTTTGTTTTCTGTGATGAGCGAGCCCGCAGCGACCATAGTTTCTTCTTCAATCACGGATCCATTCATAACGATAGATCCCATTCCAATTAATGATGCATGCTTAATCGTACAACCATGAAGGATGACGGAGTGGCCGACGGTAACCTCATCCTCAAGCGTTAAGGGTTGGCCCTCGTTAACATGAAGCACACTTGAGTCTTGAATATTGCACTTTTTACCGATGGTAATCGGGGCCATGTCGCCACGGATGACCGTATTGTACCAAACGCTCGATTCATCTCCGATCTTGACATCACCGATCACCTGAGTTCCTTTAGCCATAAACACGGAATTTCCCAGATTAGGCGTTTTTTCTTTAAATTTGAAAACCATAAACTTCTCCTTCTAAATTAAAAATTCGTTTTAACTCAGTCCATACATTGAGCTTGCAGCACATCTAGAGATTGTACAACTTTTTCAGAAGCTTGCTCCATTTTCTCTAGTATTTGTTCCGCCCTAGAGATATTGCCTTGTTCATAAGCGAGAGCTGCATCACGAGCTAAGTCATGGACCTGCTTATGAGGAATTTCGATTTGTTTGAATGCGGGAAGAGATCGAAGGTTATCGGCATCCTGGCTGTCTACCCAATGGCCTAAACGACATTCATGATGATTTCCGACATCAGAGGATTTGAGATGTTCAAATCCGAGGACCATGTTATATACTCGCCATGTCCAAAGCAAGTGGTCTGTCTTAAAGAGTTCTAGGGATTGTCGGGTTTTAATTTCAGATAGCTGTCCTATCTGCATGGTTCGAACTTTTTGTAAGTCCTTACTAATATCATAAACTCCTTGCCCTGTGGCTTTTACGATTTTCTCGATTTCTTCTGCTTCTGTCGCGATAGTAGCGATATGGCTCACCGATTCTTCTATTGCGGCACTTTGTTCTTCACTGCCTGCAGCAATATTGTGAATATCTTCTGTAATAGACCCAAAGTTATTGATGATACCTTGCAAGGATTCTGCAGCCTGCTGCATGATGCTTTTTCCATTTTGCATGGCTTCGGCAAGCGTAGAAATATTCCGCGCTGTTTCACGTGAGTTTTGACTTAGTCCTGAGATTTTTTCTCGAATATCGGTTACCGAAGTTTTGGTATGCTCTGCTAGCTTACGGACTTCATCAGCGACGACTGCAAAGCCACGCCCTTGCTCGCCCGCACGTGCTGCTTCGATGGCAGCATTCAGAGCAAGTAGATTTGTCTGGTCAGCAACCCCTGCGATCACTCCTACGATTTGTTCGATTTCCTGCATGGAGAGAAGCACATCTTGTACTTGCTGACTAACTTTTGCGAAATCATCAAAGGACTGTTCTACAAATTGAATGGCTTGCTGGATTTTCTCTCCGCCTAAAAGCGCCGTTGATGCTGCTTGTTCCACAAAAGTTGCCGAGTTACTGGCAGAAGTAGCGACCTGATTTGCGGCAGCTCCCATTTCTTCGGCTTGAGCAGACATATTATCTAAATGATTTGTCTGTTCAGTAACATTGATAATCATTTGTCGAATAGAGGTCATGTTCGTTAGATTTTGCACGGTTGCATCGAGATTTGCTAAACTAGAGGAAGCGGCATCCTGGCGCTCGCTAATGACGCGATTTAAGATTTCTACTACAGGGTATAGGGGACTCGATGCAGAAATATCCGTTTTGATGAGCTCTGTAAAATTACAATGGCTTAAACATTCATAGAGTTTATGATAATCAGAGCTTTCCTCAGGGATTGATGCAGGGTTAACCGATCGATTAAAAAGAGACATATAATCACGTCCTTCAATAAATATAAATAGGATAAATTCTATAGTGATTCTTGATTATTTCTACAAAGTAATTTATTTCCCTGCCGATGTATAAAACCTAAAAAAATATTTATAAGTTAGAGTTAGGTTTAGATTTTAACTCTAACTCTAACTCTAACTCAAAGTGATACTTCTTGAAGATGTATTCCGTTTTTGGTTGATAAGCCTGCCCGAAGAGTGCTAAAATTGGTAAAGCAATGAAACGTGAAGGAGAAACGTTTGTGAAGCGGACATGGCGATTTTGGGGAGCCTTATGGGCGGGCAAGAAGATAGCTTTGCTCCTTAAACTCCTCGGGAAAAAAGGAACCACTTTACCGGGTAGGGTGGCACTCAAAATTAATCCTCAAATCATACGAGATCTCGCTGCCGAGTATCAAGAAGGCATTGTCATTGTTACGGGAACGAATGGTAAGACGACGACAGCGAATCTTTTAGCTCAAATTTTGCGAACCTCAGGTAAGAATTTTGCATTTAATCAAGCTGGGGCAAACTTAGTGACGGGAATTACCGGGGCACTTTTATTTAATACAAGCTGGTTGGGAAAGACAAAGGTTCATCTCGCCTTGCTTGAAGTTGATGAAGCCACGGTTCCTAAGCTCTGTGAACAAGTTCAGCCTGAAGTGGCTATTATCACTAATTTTTTTCGTGATCAACTGGATCGGTATGGAGAGCTCGATACGACGATTAAGCTCGTGAAAAACTCGCTTCCTGCAGAAACCTATCTTATTTTAAATGCAGATGACCCTCTCGTCGCTCAATTTGGGATAGCCCGTCAACATGCGCTTTATTTTGGGGTAGATAAGACCCCCGAAAGCAAAACTCAGAGCACAGAGACAAGAGAAGCAAGATTTTGTCCTCAGTGTGGTGCTCCTCTGGATTACTCCCTATTTCATTATGGTCAACTCGGAATATACCGCTGTCCAGAATGTGATTTTGCGCGACCTAAAGTGCAGGTTTTAGCACAAGATGTCCACCCTGAGGAGGCTGACCTTAAATTTAGAGTCGGGGTAACCGAATATGCGCTAGCGCTTCAAGGGTACTACAATCTTTATAATGCATTAGCTGCTATTACAGCCGCAAAGCGTTTGGGTATTCGGGAACAAGAGATTGAACGGGGAATCCGTCAGTTTATTCCCCAGGCTGGACGTATGGAACGATTTGAGTTGCCAGGAGGAAAGATTACTCTAACCCTGGTGAAGAACCCGACAGGGTTTAATCAAGTGCTTCAAACGGTCTTTAGCACGGATGCAAAGCAGGTTAGGCTGTTGATCATCATTAACGATTTAGCTGCAGATGGACGCGATATTTCATGGCTTTGGGATGTCCAATTTGAAATTCTAGGTGAGCATGTCGATCAAATTCAGGAGATTACTTGCTCAGGGTTAAGAGCGGAAGATATGGCTTTACGTTTGAAATATGCGGGGGTTCCGGTGGAGAAACTGAAGATTGAACATACCATAGAGAATGCCGTAGAACAGTTACAGAGCGTGGGTACGAGAGAAGAATCGGTTTTTATTTTTCCGACATATACTGCGCTTTTCCCGGTACGTGAGATTCTCAAGAAAAGGGCTGTGAACGCAGAAACACAGGTGAGGAGGGAAAAGAGTGAAGCTTAAGATTGGCCATCTCTATCCTGATTTACTGGACCTTTATGGGGATAGAGGAAATATCTTGACCTTAACGCAACGTGCACAGTGGCGAGGAATTGAGGCTAAGGTCCAAAGGGTTTCTCTTGGGGATCCCCTTGATTTTTCGAAGATCGATATTTTATTTATTGGCGGAGGATCGGATCGCGAACAGGATATTCTTGTTGAAGATTTAATGAAGAGAAAACAGGAATTTAAAGCTGCAATCGAAGATGGCTTGGTTGTGTTGGCCATTTGCGGAGGGTATCAACTATTAGGGCAATACTATCAAATGGCTGGAGGAAAGAAAATTCCCGGATTAGGGTTTCTTGATCTCTGGACTGAAGCGGGATCTAAACGGTTAATTGGTAATGTCGTGGTCAAATTAGAAAACGGATTAAATGAGCAAAGCGCACAATTATCGATAAAGCCACTAGAGACCTTGGTTGGGTTTGAAAATCATTCAGGCAAAACTTTTTTAGGAAACGGTCTAGCATCATTGGGACAGGTCCTATATGGGAATGGAAATAACGGTGAAGATGGTGCTGAAGGCATGCATTATAAAAATGTCTTCGGTACATATCTCCATGGGCCACTTTTGCCGAAAAATCCGCATTTTACAGATCTACTGATTGCCCTAGCTTTCGAACGGTCTGGAAGCTCGGGTAAGCTCGCGGCTTTGGATGACCAGCTTGAATTATTGACTCATCAAACTATGGTTCAACGAATATTAAACAGGAGCTAAGTATATCAATTAAGCTATACTCACATACTATAGGTGTTGATGGATGAATCTTTATAATAAATCCCCTTTTCCATTAATTACATTTGGATAAATCGAGCTATATAGCCCTTTTTGCCTTGTCTACAGGGCTAGCTTCATTGACACCTTTTGCAGTTATTGTCTATAATGAAGTATAGCTATGGCTATAAGACTTGGGGGTGCTGATGTTGGCGGAAAGTAAGCGGATTATGATAAGTCTGCCAGAAAGTTTGCTTGCGGAAGTGGATGGGATAGTTACCTTAGAGAAGAGAAATCGCAGCGAATTTATTCGAGAGGCTATTAATAGTATTCTTCACGAACGACGGAAGAAGGGAATCCGCGAGCAAATGATCAAAGGCTACAAAGAGATGGCTCAACTCAATTTGGCTATTGCTAAAGAATTGTCTTCTACAGAAGAGGAAGCTAGTCAGTATTTTATTGAGAAACATATGGAGTGTCAGTGATGATTATAAAGCGCGGGGAAATTTACTACGCAGAACTTAACCCCGTCGTCGGCTCCGAGCAAGGCGGAACACGTCCCGTCTTGGTGATTCAAAATGATATCGGAAATCAGTTTAGTCCGACGACTATCATTGCGGCGATCACTTCTCAGATTGCGAAAGCTAAACTCCCCACTCATGTTGAAGTTCGTGCAAAACGGAGTGGACTCGAACGAGATTCAGTTATTTTAACCGAGCAAATTCGGACCATTGATAAAAGTCGTTTAAAAGAGAAAGTAGCAGTGCTGGACGAAGAAGTTATGCTGAGAGTAGATCAAGCGATTGAAATTAGTTTGGGATTAACGGATATCTGATTTAAAATGTATATCAATAAAAAATACCTAACAGCGTGGGGATGTCTTAAACCGACGCTGTTTTAATTTCTAGTGTTGAAAAAGAGAAGTAAGGGGGAGTTAGAAATGGCTCGGAAACCGATTGTTGGAATCACGGTCGCTCATTGTACAGAAGAATTGAAAACGTTTCCGCGTGAATTTTATGTTGAGAGGATCAGAAAGTCAGGGGGTCAACCTCTCTTACTCCCACCCGTACAAGGAGAAGAGGAGGCCCAAGAAGTCCTTCATTTCCTGGATGGCATAATCTTTACGGGTGGGGGTGACATCGCTCCCGTCTTTCTCGGTGAGCAGCCGAAACGAGGAATTGAAAGTTGTATTCCTGAACGAGACCAGGGAGAGCTTCTTTTAGCTTGGTACGCCATGCAGTCCGATTTCCCGGTTCTCGGAATTTGTCGAGGAATTCAGGCCCTGGCAGTGGCTGCAGGCGGGAAGATTTTCCAAGATATACGTTCAGAATGCCCTCTCTCATTTGAACATAATCAAACTGTTCCTCGTGAATATATGTGGCATGAGGTGGAGGTCCTTGATTCACAGCTCAAACAAATAGTGGGTAGTGAAAAAATTCAAGTCAATAGTTTACATCATCAGGCGGTATCTATTGTACCCGATGGTTTTATCCAAAATGCTGTTGCATCGGATGGGATTATAGAGGGGATTGAAAAGATCGGGGCCAAATTTTGCATGGGTGTTCAGTGGCACCCAGAAGTGCTACGGACAGAAGAGCATAGTCGCAAGCTTTTCGAGGGCTTTGTTCAGGCTTGTAACGCTTAAACTTCGCTCAAATGAGAAAAAATCGGGTAGCTCAGCAATTTGAACTGAGCTACCCGATTTTTGTTTACTGGTACTGAATATAACTCTTATTTTACTTCTTCCATCCAGTTAAACTGATCTGCGATTTTATTGGATTGAACGCCAGTAATATAGTCAAACAATTTTTGAGCAAATTCGCCTGTTTGATTGTTATTGATTACGATTTTTTGACCTTTCCAAGAAAGTTCACCCACTGGCGAGATAACAGCAGCTGTTCCTGAGCCAAAAACTTCTTCTAATTGACCCTTAGCATGGGCTTCAAAGACTTCTTCGATTGAGATCTGACGCTCGGTGACTTTTAGGCCCCAGCTCCGGCATAGTTCGAGGACCGTTTTACGGGTAATTCCCCCTAAAATACTTCCGTTTAGTGCAGGAGTGATGATTTCCCCATTGATTTTAAAGAGAATGTTCATCGTTCCTACTTCTTCGATATATTTACGCTCAACTGCATCTAACCATAGAACTTGTCCAAAACCTTCGGCATAAGCTTCTTGTTGAGCGGCTAAACTCATTGCGTAATTGGCTGGGGTTTTAGCTTCCCCTAATCCTCCTTTGGTCGCTCTTACATACTTATCTTCTACTTTAATACTGACAGGATTAAAGCCTGTTGCATAGTAAGCTGCGACTGGAGAGAGGATAATGAATAATCTATAGCTGTCTGCGACTTTAACTCCAAGATGGGGTTCATCAGCAACGACAAAGGGCCGGATATAAAGGGAGGTACCAGGTTGATTAGGAACCCAGTCTTTTTCTAAAGTTAATAATTGAATTAAGGCATCATGGATTTGTTCAACATCCATTTCCGGGATGCAAAGATGCTTTGCAGAGCGATTGAATCGATTTAAATATTCGTAGGGCCTAAAGATATTGACTCGATTATCTGCCGTTTTAAACGCTTTCATGCCTTCAAAGATAGCTTGCCCATAATGGAACACAATCATCGCGGGTTGAGCTTCTAAACCGCCATAAGGAATAATTCGTGGAGAATGCCAGCCCTTTCCAGATGTATAGTCCATTACGAACATATGGTCCGTAAAAATCTTACCAAAACCAAGTGCCTTATCAGTAGGTAAAACTCCAACTTTTCCTACTTTATTGACTTGAATTTCTGTCATAATACAGCCTCCTAACCTCTCGCTTATTATATATTATATAAAGTTTAATCCTTTGCAATAAAAACTGCAATAGTTTTCGCTTTTTAATTGTATTTTCTTGTATTTTCACGTCCAAACTTCGTGGACTATTGCAAGCCTAAACGTTTCAATTTTTTCCAAAGCCCTGTACGTGTAATTCCTAGGAAGTGAGCTAGAGCCGTCTTATTCCCTCCAAATTCAGTGAGAAGATGTTCTAATTTATCTTTCTCAGTTTCAGATGAGCTTTCAGGTGTAGAACGAAAATCGGGGGGGAGGTCCTTCGCCTGAATTATTTCAGACTCTATAAAAACAAAAAGGCGATTGATAATATTCTGAAGTTGACGTACATTTCCTGGCCAGCTATATTGCAGTAAGAGTTCGCGAGCACCTTGAGAGAAGGTTTTGGGATGAACGCCATGTCGTTCAGCAAGGTCTTTAAGCATATGATCAGCAAGTTCAATGATGTCATTTGCACGTTCACGTAAAGCGGGGAGCTGGATTTCAATTGAATTAAGGCGATAGAGTAAATCTTCGCGGAATTTATCATCCTGAACCATTTGTTTGAGATCTCGGTGAGTGGCAGAGATAATTCGGACATGAACAGGGATAGGTTTAGTTGATCCGAGAGGTTCTACTTCTTGTTCTTGGATTACGCGTAAAAGCTTCGCTTGAAGTTCGGGGGAAAGTTCGCCAATTTCATCAAGAAATAAGGTACCGCCATCAGCAAGGAGAATTTTGCCGCGCTTTCCCCCTTTTAAACCACCGGTAAAGGCTCCCTCCTGATAACCAAAAAGTTCAGACTCAAGCAGGTTTTCTGGAATTGCTGCTGAGTTCACAACGATAAAGGGACCGACGGCAACTTTACTGCTTTGATGAATGGCTTTGGCAAAAAGCTCCTTACCGGTTCCAGTTTCCCCTGTGATAAGGATCGGAAATTCGTATTGAGCGGCTGTAGCCGCTCGGTGAATTGTCTCCTGCATCACTTGAGAAGTTCCAATAATATTTTGAAATCCGAGATGGATAGCTTGACAGGGTTTACGGTGCTTAGCAGGCGATGGTTTCAGCATGGGCTGAAGGGGAACTTTTTCAAAAATGAGATTTAATTGCTCGGTGAAGAATTTAAATAAACCGGCAGTAAAGGAAGTGAGTGCTCTTTCATCTAAACAAACCGCGCCTAATGCAGCAACTATTTCTCCATTATTGATTATGGGGGAGTAAACGATTGAGGTAAAACCTTTGCCAATGAGGTGAGCCGCATCTGAATAGTGAGGGTCTGTTAAATTAAAGGAAACGATGGATTGATTCTGAAGCATTTCCCTCATTCCCGTATCGGGAATCAGGATCCAATCGCTACTATCGAGAGATTCCCTCCCCGCTTCTGCTAGGCATAGCCGTTGCTTCTTTTTATCATCAAGGAGGAAAATAGCGACATGATCCATTTCGGCAGTGATTCTCAACTTTTCACAGTACTCCCCGAGAAAATCTTTAATATTTGTTTCGTTCACAAGAGCGACGACAGCTTGAGAGAAAGCTGTAGAGGATAGTTTTTTATATTCGTGTTGTAATGCAAGACCGGAGTGAAAGAAGACTTGAGCAATGAGCTTGGCTAGCTGGACAAGACAAAAGGCATCTTCTAGTTGAAAACGTCCAACTTCTGAGCTTGCCAGCAGCATGGCTCCAACAACCCCATGATCAAAAAGAATAGGAACCCGCAGAATAGATTTGAACCCGGCTTGAGAGAGAAGGGGGTCCTCAAAGAAGCCGCTGCTGGTTTGCCCCAGATCGTATACGAGATGGGGAGCTTCGTTTTTAAAAATCCAGCCGAGCCCAGAGTCCTTAATTTCAGAGTAGGCGGTATGGACCGTTCCCTCAATATTAACACCGATGGAGTATTCATATGTGTATTTGCGAAGTTGAGGATCAATTCGTAATAAGTCAAAACGTTCGAAGGTTATAGCATCGGATATAAGAGCAACAATGCGATCAACCACGTCATGAGGATCTGCTGGAAAATCTTCAATACTTTGTTCAAACATAGAGGGCGAATTGCTTGTAAAATCAGGTTCATCTCCTAGAAGAAGTAATGAGTTGGGTGAGCCTTCAACTTCAAAATATTGAATATACAGGGCTTTATTATTGGAACCTATCCGCGAAGTTAATTGCTCCTCCTTCAATGTTTTCAGAAGGGTGGGGAGCTCCTGTGAATCTAAAAACTGAAGAAATTCACTGGCTTTTTTATTCTTCCGTAGAATCTGATTATCGGCGTTTAAAACAATGATGCCAAAAGGAATAGCTTCGAAAAGTCTATCTTGCATATTTCCACTCCACTTGATGTATATTTTGAAATTGAGATTATATCAATATCGAACAAGAATACTAAAATAAGCTTAGTTACATTATAACACTAATACGACATTGCATTGCTTTTTCCCTTCATTACGACCGTTAACTCTGTAAACTTTATTATTTGATAGTTAACACTATTGTATAAGTTAGAAGTTTTAAAAGCGATGAAATTAAATTTCTATTGCGATTTATAAACAAAGAAAGTATAATACATATATAACATATATGTTTAGTAGGAATAATAATATGAAGTGAGGTATTTAGCGTGGATTTATTGCATGTTTTATTGAATGTCATTATCATGCTCAGTCTTATTTATGGAATTGTATGGATGAAAAAGAAAAAACGATATTCATTTACAGTGAGAGTTTTTACAGCCTTAATTCTGGGTATTTTGTATGGAGTGATTCTTCAATATGCTTATGGAGCAACGTCAACTATTGTTAAAGAGGCGAATACCTGGTTTGTTCTTGTAGGGAATGGCTATGTCAGGTTATTAAAGATGACAGTTATTCCGCTTATTTTTGTGGCGATAACTTCAGCTATTATTAATCAAGATTCCAAGAACTTAGGTAAAAAAGCGGGAACTATTATTGCCATACTTCTGATTACGGCAGGAATTGCGGCAGCAGTAGGTGCAGGAACGGCCGGTACCTTTGGCTTAGATGCAAGTTCCATTCAAGTTGGAATGCAGGAAACACAGGCTGGAGAGAAAATGGTTAGCACATTGGCTGACTTCCAACAGAAGACAATTCAGGATCAATTCCTAGAGATCATTCCGACAAACCCGTTCTATGCACTTACAGGGCAAGGTAGCAATGCCACTTTATCCGTTGTATTTTTTGCAGCCTTAGTCGGAATAGCCACAGTCGGCCTTCGTAAGACGAAACCGGAATCAGCGGAGCTATTTACAAAGTTTTTGAATGCCTTTCATGATGTCGTCATGCGGATCGTAACGCTGGTTCTTCGGCTTACCCCTTATGGTGTTCTAGCGCTCATGACGAAGTTCGTTTCGACAAGTAATGTCAGTGAAATTCTTCGTTTATTGCAGTTCGTTTTAGCTTCGTACACAGCAATTCTTATTATGTTTGGTATTCATCTGATTATCCTTGCCGTTTTTGGACTCAATCCTAATACCTATTTAAAAAAGACGGTACACGTGCTTACTTTTGCCTTTACCTCTAGAACGAGTGCAGGAACTCTTCCTTTAACGGTTGAAGCCTTAACAGATAGGCTTGGAGTTTCCAATGGAGTTGCGAATTTATCGGCTTCTTTTGGAACGAGTATTGGGCAAAATGGGTGTGCAGGGATTTACCCAGCGATGTTAGCTGTAATGATAGCGCCTGCCGTAGGAATTGATCCGATGACACCCGCTTTCCTTTTCAAACTCGTCATAGTAGTTGCCTTAGGTTCCTTCGGTATTGCGGGTGTAGGGGGTGGAGCAACTTTCGCAGCCCTTACCGTTCTTTCAATTATGGGGTTACCTGTAGGACTTGTTGGCTTACTGATTGCCATTGAGCCACTCATTGATATGGCAAGGACTGCGCTCAATGTGAGTGACTCAATGGTTACAGGGCTAGTATCTTCTAAGGTTTTACACGAACTAGACAAAGATAAATATAATGATAGGAATGCAGGATCATCAACAGGGGATACAGCTCTTGAATTTTAAGTCGATTGATGTAAAATGAAAGTGGTATTTAAAACAGGGGTGTTATGTTTTCCCCTGTTTTTTCTTTACCCAGGGAAAGCATTGGAGACATAGGAAGAAGGAAATATGGAGGAGTTTTCAGTGAGTATGACTTTGGATTTAAAATTAACGAAGCTAAAAAATATATTGAAAGATATGGGTTCTGTTCTAATTGCTTATTCAGGCGGTGTGGATAGCTCTTTTTTGGCTAAGGTTGCATTTGATATGCTAGGGGAGAAAAGTCTGGCCGTAACAGCAACTTCGGAAACATACCCAGAATGTGAACTAGACGAAGCGATTACAACTGCAAAAACGATTGGAATCAATCATCTTGTGATCCATTCGAACGAACTCACGGACCCTAATTTTAGAAAGAATCCTCAAGATCGTTGTTACTATTGCAAATCTACACTTTTCTTGAAATTAAAAGCGATTCAAGTAGAGCAAGGGATTAGCATTGTAGTAGATGGAGCGAATCTTGATGATCTCCAGGACTATCGACCGGGTCATCGAGCAAAAGAGGAGCAAGGTGTTCGTAGTCCACTTCAGGAAGTGGGAATGACTAAAGAGGATATTCGACTTTTATCAAAAGAACTTGGCCTTTCTACTTGGAATAAGCCGTCCTTAGCCTGTTTATCTTCACGGATACCTTATGGGGAGGAAATTACAGTAAAGAAGTTAAAAATGATTGACCAAGCAGAGACTGTTCTACGTCAACTTGGTTTCAAAGAACGACGAGTTAGGTATCATCAGGAGATTGCCCGAGTTGAGTTGCCACGTCAGGATTTCGCCAAGCTCACGGATGCTGTAATTGAGGAGATAGTAACGCGTCTGAAGGGGTTAGGATTCACTTATGTTACATTAGATTTGCAAGGTTTACGCAGTGGAAGTATGAATGAAGTATTAAAAGAAGAGGGTATGTAATTTCATTAATAGGAATACAATAAAGCTCAGACCTAACGGTCTGAGCTTTAGCTATTTATATTCGAATAAATTACTTCTTAAGCAGATCGCGTACCACTTCCCCAGCGATGAGTAAACCGACGACCGGCGGCACAAAGGAAATACTCCCGGGGATTTGTCGTTTCAATGCACAATGAGCATCTCCACCCGGACAAATACAATTATTCCGGCAATCTGATTCAATAGACAAGGGTTCTTGAGGTAGGTCAGGAGAATAGACGACCTTTACGCCCTTAGTAATCCCCTCTTTTCTGAGCAACTTCCGAACGGCTTTAGCGAGCGGGTCTCCACTCGTTTTAGATATATCCGTGATTTTGTAATTGTTGGCGGACAAGCGATTTCCTGCTCCCATGCTGGAAATGAAAGGAATATCTCGCTTAAGGCATTCTTTGACTAAACTCACTTTGCCTGAGACAGTATCGATTGCATCTACAACATAATCGGGTTTGCTCCCTAAGAATTCGTCTGCTTTCTCTTCGTTGTAAAATTCTTTGCGGGCATCCACTTTGGCTTGAGGGTTAATTTGAGCAATTCTTTCCTTCATGACGTCCACTTTGGCTTGACCGATTGTCGAATAGAGGGCATGGAGTTGGCGATTGATGTTAGTTAAGCAAATCTCATCATAGTCCACTAGGGTTAAACGGCCAACTCCGGCACGGGTAAGCGCTTCAACAGCATAAGAGCCAACGCCACCGACACCAAAAACCATGACATGGCTCTGATTTAACCGTTCTAGCCCTTGAGCGCCTATGAGTATTTCTGTGCGGGAAAATTTGTGTTGCATATGTTTCCTCCAAGTTTGTTTAAGAAAAGTTCACTTTTTTATTATAACTTAAAAAGGAGAATATTTTACTCTTAGGATTTTTTTTGTCGATAATATAATTTTTTACAAAAAATTCACCAAAAGTTCACAAACATCTTGTATAATATAAAAAGGTTGTCATCCGACAATGTGAAAATAATTATTTGCCCTTAAGCAATAGCGAAGCCTAAAAGCTAAATCAAGGATAATTTGGAGGTCCCAGATGAAGAAGTTTAGTCTCAGCTTGTTTCTTAAGAATAAACCTTGGCTACATAGTAAAGAATGGTGGAAATCACCTAAAGTTATCGTTGGAACGTTGACCGTGTTTCTCTTTTTAGGGAGTGGAGGTTATTATCTCGCAAGTTCATCGTCGGCAGCATATCTTGTGATAAATGGTGAACAAGTGGGAATTGTTGTGAATGAGAAAAGTGGACAGGATCTGATTCAATCCGTTTTAGAAGAAAAGGGTGCGTCGCTTGGAGTTATTGCGAAAACCCATGATAAAATTGTGTTTGAACCGGCTCGAATTAACAAAGATGAATTTCAACCTGTTACTGAGGAAGAGATACAAGCGAAGTTATCCACTTATATTGAGGCGGGTGCAATAACGATTGCAGATCAGCCAACTTTTGTTCTTCCAACTTTGGAAGAGGCTCAAAAACTCTTGCAATCGTATCAAGACAGCTTTAATAAACCAAGTGATTCCAATCAAATCACTGAGGTATCCTTTGAAGAAAATGTTGGCACTCAAATCGTGGAAGTTTCTCCTGACAAAGTTTTAACCCCGGAACAGGTTTTAGAAAAGCTTAAGCAAGGGAATATCCAAAAGATAGAGTATACCGTTCAATCCAATGACTCATGGTGGCTTATCGCTCGTAAGAACAATATGTTAACCATGGAGGTTCTTGCGGCAAATCCGGGAACCACTTTAGATACGAAGATAAAACTAGGACAGAAAATTAATCTAGAGAAGGTTACTCCCTATTTAACGGTGGTCAGCACGGGAACGCGTACGGATCAAGAGACTCTTCCTTTTGACGTGGTCTCTAAAACGGACAGTAGTCTAAGCAGTGGACAGACTAAGATTGCACAAGCTGGAAGTGATGGACAGAAAGATGTCACATATACATACGTTCAGAAGAATGATAAGATCGTAAGTAAAAGTATTGTCGATGAAAAAGTGACTAAAGAACCTGTAGACCAAGTCGTTGCCAAAGGACCTCAAAAGACCGTTTACGTTGCTTCAGCTTCACGCGGTAGCGGGAGAGTTTCTGGGCTAGGTTGGCCTTTGAATTCACACATTAACTCCTATTACGGTTATCGCTCGGGAAGCATGCATACGGGGATTGACCTCGCAGGTCATCTAGGAGATCCGTTTGTTGCTGCTGCTTCTGGGAAAGTGGTAAGTGCGGGCTGGGGTGGCAGTTATGGCAATATGATCGTGATTGATCATGGAAATGGGGTAAGCACACGTTATGCCCATTCATCAAAGTTACTCGTTTCGGTAGGTGAAAGCGTAACGAAAGGCCAAACGATCGGATTGGTGGGTTCAACAGGGAATTCGACAGGCCCTCACCTTCATTTTGAAGTTATGATCAATGGGGATACAGTGAATCCTTTAAATAATCTTTAAATTCTTTGTCTTAAGAATGAATTGGTTAAGCTCTTCCTAAATAGGAGGAGCTTTTCTGGTTCTCAAATGGGACTTTATTTAACCTCTACAGGTAAAAGTGTTATAATTAAAAACTGAGAACTTTTAGTAAGGAGGGCTACACCCCTTGGAATTTGCCTCATTAATTGCTCAAGAGCTGAATTTAAGACCCAATCAAGTGAAGGAAGCGATACAGTTACTCGATTCAGGAAATACAATTCCATTTATTGCCCGCTATCGTAAAGAGGCGACGGGTGAACTTGATGAGAATGCGCTGCGTAGTATTGTTGAGCGTTTGGAATATCTCAGAAATTTAGAACACCGGAAGACAGAAGTGCTTAGAATAATCGAGGAACAGGGAAAGTTGACGGCAGAGCTTACAGCACAAATTCATAAGGCACAGATTCTTCACGAAGTGGAAGATCTTTACCGGCCTTATAAACAAAAACGTCGTACCCGCGCAACGATTGCGAAGGAAAAGGGGCTGGAACCTCTTGCAACTTGGATTCTAGCACAAGCTCCTGATGGACGTCTTGAGGAAGAAGCTTTAAACTATATTAACCCGGAACTTGGAGTAGAGACAGTTGAAGATGCTTTAGCAGGGGCTTCGGATATACTCGCCGAGATTATTTCCGATGATGCGAATTTGCGCAAAAGAATTCGCGCAACGACCTTTCGCTTAGGAGATATTGCTACCTCCAGTAAAAAAGCGGATGAACGATCTCCCTATGAAATGTATTATGATTATCGGGAACCTGTGCGCAAAATTCCACCGCACCGGATTTTAGCCTTAAACCGGGGAGAGAAGGAAGAATTTTTAACGGTTAAGATTGAAGTCCCCATGGGAGAGGTACTACGGCTGATTCAGGCAGTCTATGTAAAGAATGGTCCTTGTGCATCTGTTGTTGATCATGTAGCTGAGGATGCGTATAAACGCTTAATTGCACCTTCAATTGAGCGAGAAGTACGTGGAGAGCTTTCAGAAAAAGCGGAAGAGCAAGCGATTAATGTCTTCGCTGCAAATTTGCGTCAGCTCCTTCTACAACCACCTGTTCGAGGTAGAGTTGTGCTTGGACTAGATCCCGGTTTTCGAACAGGATGTAAATTCGCAGTAGTTGATGATATAGGAAAATTGTTACAGGTAGGGGTTATTTATCCTCATCCGCCCCAGAATAAGAGAGAGGATGCTAAACGCATTATTCGCGAAGCCATAGAGAAATATCAGGTTGATATTATAACGATTGGAAATGGGACGGCCTCCAGAGAAACAGAAGAGGTCGTAGCTGAGCTCCTTAAAGAAAGCGGAATTCATTCTGAATATATCATTGTTAGTGAAGCCGGTGCTTCCGTCTATTCGGCCTCCAAGCTTGCAGGAGAGGAATTTCCTGATTTCGATCTTTCCTTGCGTAGCGCAGTTTCAATTGCGCGCCGCTTACAGGATCCTCTGGCTGAACTGGTTAAAATCGAACCGAAGGCGGTTGGTGTCGGGCAGTATCAACATGATGTTCAGCCTAAACGTTTAGATGAATCCCTGCAGGGCGTTGTCGAATCGGCTGTTAACACAGTTGGGGTTGATTTGAACACAGCCTCAGCTTCATTGTTACAATATGTTGCTGGCTTGAAGCCAACTATTGCCAAAAATATTGTGGCTTATCGAGAGGAGAACGGAAAATTCGCGAAGCGCGCTCAGCTTAAAAAGATCCCCCGTCTTGGGGAGCAAACCTTTATTCAATGTGCAGGATTTATTCGGATACCCGGTGGTGAGAACCCCTTAGAAAATACTCCGGTTCATCCTGAGTCCTATGCATTGGCAGAGAATATCTTGCACAAAGCGGGCTTCACCTTGGGTGATTTAGAAACACGTCCGGCTGAAGTCAGAAAGGTTATTGCTACGCTTAAGGCGGAAGAGTTAGCTGAAGAATTTAAGGCAGGGGTACCTACTGTTAAGGATATTCTAGATGCGTTACAACGCCCGGGCCGTGACCCGAGAGAGGATCTTCCTCGACCAAAACTCCGCCGAGATGTAACCCATCTTGAGGATCTAAACGAAGGAATGATTCTCGAGGGAACCATCCGGAATATCGTGGATTTTGGAGCGTTCGTTGATATTGGCGTCAAACATGATGGGTTAGTTCATATCTCTCAAATCAGTCAAAAGTTTATTAAACATCCGATGGAAGTACTGTCCGTTGGGGATATTGTTAAAGTTCGAGTACTGAGCATTGATAAAGCTCGGGAGCGGGTAGGACTCTCGATGAGAGATATCCCAGAAAACGCACAGGTTTCGATTTAATCGGCCCGAGAGGAGAAACGAAGGGTGTTAGACGAGAAAAATAAGCAGAGAATTATCGGAGAAGGAGCAGTTTTACTCTCAGCGGTATGTTTTGCCATGACGTCCATGTTGATTAAAACTGCCTTTAGCTTAGATTTAAGCCCCTTACAGATCTTGGCACTCCAGTCCTGGATAGCGTCTCTCTTGCTCTTGCTATATGGCTTGATATTTAATCGTAAGATATTTGTTGTTTCAAAACGCAACGCGGTTATATTAGTGTTTCAGGGTTTAATAGGAAGTTTAGGAACGAGCCTATTTTATGCCTATGCTTTGCTTTATTTACCGGTATCTGTGGCAACCCTTTTACTCTACCTCTATCCTGTGCTGGTCTTAGGAGCAGGAGTTGTGTTTTTACATAAAAAAGTCGGATTGATGGAAAAAACCGCCTTGGCCTGCACATTTGTAGGAACGACTCTGGCCAGTGGCAGCTTTTCCGGCTTCGAAGGGATTCCTTTACTCGGTGTACTTCTGGGCATCATTGCTGCAATCACTTACGCGTTCTTTAATGTCGTAGGTGAAGTTGCTTTGCAAGAGGTTTCACCCTTAACGGCGATGGCCTATTCTCAATGGTTTTCTTCATTAGGGTTGATTTTCTATTTAAAAGGGAATATTCTTCAGTTACCTTGGTCTAACCTGGATATCTGGGGGATTGGTCTAGCCTTAGCGACTATCGCTTCTATCGTTCCCTTTTATTTAATCATGTTTGGAATTCAAAAAGTAGGGTCAGATCGAGCATCTATTTTAAGTACCTTTGAGTTACCGGTCACGTTTGTTATGGCTGCACTTATTTTGAAGGAAATTCCAAGATTAGCTCAATGGGCTGGTGGCGGATTTGTTTTAGTTGGAATTATTTTACTTAATTGGAGGAGTTCTCATGAACGCGAACAAACAGGCTAGTTTATTAGTTCAAAATGGCCGGATTAAGACTATGGCTGGGCAGGAATTTATCGGGAGTATTTGGATCGAAGAAGGTCAAATTAAGGCCCTTGGGAAAAAGCTTGAGGTGCCCGCAGAAGTTCAAAGAATTGAAGCGAAGGGAAAATGGGTGCTCCCGGGATTTATCGATGCCCATACCCATGTTGGAATTGGTGAAGAAATTTACCAAACAGAAGGGGACGATTTAAACGAAATGACGGATCCCCTCACTCCGGAACTTCGGGCAATTGATGGAATCAACCCAGAAGATGAAGGGTTTAGAGATGCTCGTTTAGGAGGAGTAACGACTGTTTTTGCAACACCGGGCAGCGGCAATGTCATTGGCGGCACGGGTGTAGTGCTCAAAACGGTCGGTAATATTGTAGATCGGATGATTATCCGTGAACCTGCAGGATTGAAAGTTGCCTTTGGGGAGAATCCAAAATCCGTGTATGGTGAGCAAAAGAAAATGCCCATGACCCGGATGGGAACGGCAGGACTTCTTCGTCAAGCTCTAGTTGATGCTCAAACCTATCTGGAAAAGTGTGAAGAAGGCAAAACAGATTTGGAAAAGAAGCCGGAGCGGGATTTGGGTTATGAAAATATCGTCCGTGTTCTAGAACGAGAGATTCCTTTGCGGGCGCATGCTCATCGTTCAGATGATATTATGACTGCGATCCGAATTGCACAGGAGTTTGATGTTGATTTAGTCATAGAGCATTGTACGGAAGGCCATAAGATTGCTGAGGAATTGGCTGAATATGGATATCCTGCTACAGTAGGACCGGCAATGGTTAATCGGGCCAAAGTTGAGTTAAAAGAGAAATCCTTTAAGACTCCGGGAATATTAGCACGCGCAGGGGTTAAGGTAGCCATCATAACCGACCACTCGGTAACTCCGATTGAGCGATTACCGTTATGTGCTGCTCTAGCGGTTAAAGATGGGATGGATCCAGAAGACGCATTGAAGGCGATTACGATTAACCCTGCCGAAATACTTGGAGTTGCTGATCGCGTGGGTTCCTTAGAAGTGGGTAAAGATGCAGATGTAGTGATCTGGAGTGACCATCCTTTTACGATGCAAGCGCAACCTGAGATTGTTATCATTAATGGTCAAATCGTTAAACCGGAAGGGTGAACCGATGGATTACACGTTTAAAAGTCAGAACAAAGAGGCAACGCTAAAGTTGGGACAATCTCTCGGTCATATTTTGCAAGGGGGAGACATTCTCTGTCTTGAAGGAGATTTGGGTGCGGGTAAAACGGCTTTAGCGCAAGGAATTGCAGTAGGGTTAGGACTTACGGCGGCGGTAACCAGCCCGACCTTTACTTTCATTCAGGAATATGCGACTTCGTTACAAGATAACCTTCGGCTTGTTCATATGGACCTTTATCGTTTGCAACATCCGGAAGAAGTCGAAGTGATAGGCGTTGAAGATGCGTTTCAAACGGATACCATCTGCCTTATTGAGTGGCCCAAGATTGCAGAAGATTACCTCCCCGAGGATCGCTTGGATATCCATATTCAAGGAAGTGGAGAGGATACGCGTATTTTTACCTTCCGTTTTCAAGAAGAAAGCTGGCAGGAACGTCTTGATCGGCTTTTTTCCATTCTAAAGGATGATCATTAGGGAGAGGTTAGGATAAACGATGAAGTATCTCACGATTGACACAACGACAAAAGTCACTGCACTGGGGTTAGGAGAAGAGGGGCGACTTGTTGCTGAAGGCTTTTTGCATACCACGAAGACGCATTCTGAACGGTTGATACCCATGCTGGACCAATTACTAGGAGCAGCGGCTTGGAAACTTCGAGATATAGATTTTATCGGAGTTGTGCGCGGACCAGGTTCATTTACAGGGATTCGTATTGGAATTGCCTCAGCCCAAGGTTTAAGTGAAGTTCTTAACGTTCCATTAATCGGGGTACTCTCTTTGGATGCTCTGGCTTGGGCTGGCTATGGACGAAGTGAAGCGATCGTTCCGATTCTTGATGCACGTAAAAATGAATGGTACACGGCCGGGTATTATTGGGATGGATCGTCTCAAAGACCGGGCTGTCGGGTCCAACCCCATGCAATTGAACCCCAGCGCTGGCTAGAAGAATGTGCCCGCTTGGATTGCCCGGTCCTATTTGTCGGCGATGCGGTTTCTCGCTACAAGGAACTGATTTCAGAAAAATTAGGAGAGCGTGCTGTACTCCTTCCCGATTATTTAGCTTTGCCTAGAGGTGCTTTTGCTGTTCAGGAGGTTTGGAAACGCTGGAGAGAGGAAGTTCAAGGAGAAAGCGTAGAGCCTTATTATCTTCGGCTTTCCGAAGCTGAAGTAACCTGGGCCAAAAAAGAGGAGGCGCGTCTTAAAAACAATGGATAGCATCGGGATAAGTGGAGAACCGTTTGCGCAGGCCATTGTTCGTCTGATGAAGGAAGATGACCTTGAGCGCATCATGAAGATTGAGCATGCGTCTTTTCCAACGCCGTGGTCGCCTCAAGCTTTTATAACGGAATTGACGGAAAATGAATACGCCCGCTATTTTTGCCTCGAAATAGGCGAGAAAGTTATCGGCTATATGGGTTTATGGTTTATTTTAGAAGAGGGGCATATTACAAATGTCGCGATTGCTCCTGAATTTCGGGGGCAACGTTTCGGAGAACTCTTGATGCGTTCGGTTATGCAGCGAATGCAAGTTGAGGGAATGGAACGGATGACATTAGAGGTTAGAGCGAGTAATTATACAGCACAGAGACTCTATGAGCGCTTAGGTTTTGTGCTGGCTGGAAGAAGAAAAGGATACTACTCCGATAATCGGGAGGATGCCCTAATTATGTGGGTTGAGCTCGATTCAATGGGAGCTAAGGGCTAGGAGGTGAGTCTAATCGCGAATTCAGATGTTCTAATTTTAGGTGTAGAATCAAGCTGTGATGAGACTTCGGCCGCAGTTCTTCGGAATGGGCAGGAGTTATTAAGCCACATCATTTCCTCTCAGATTAGTACCCACCAAAAATATGGCGGTGTTGTCCCGGAAATTGCTTCTAGGGAGCATCTTTTGCATTTCCGAGGGGTTGTACGGCAAACCTTAACTGAGGCCGGAGTCAATTTTTCCGATCTTTCAGGGATCGCTGTGACCTATGGTCCGGGATTGGTCGGGTCTTTATTGGTTGGAGTTGCAGGGGCAAAGGCGATGGCCTATGCTGCAGGGTTGCCCTTGATAGGGATTAACCATCTGGAGGGGCATATTTATGCTAATTTCCTTAATACCCCGGATTTGACCTTTCCGTTACTGGCCTTGCTCGTTTCTGGCGGACATACCCATCTCGTTTATTTTGAAGGCCATGGACATTTTCAAGTGCTGGGGCATACCCGAGATGATGCAGCAGGGGAGGCTCTCGATAAAATTGCACGTGCGTTGGGGTTAGGGTATCCTGGCGGACCTCAAATTCAAAAGGCTTCTTTATCAGGGAATCCGCATGCTTTCGAATTCCCCCGGGCAATGTTGGAACCCGGAAGCTTGGATTTTAGCTTCAGCGGGATGAAATCAGCAGTTCTCAACACGTTGAATTCAGCGCGAATGAAAGGTGTTGAACTGAGTGTGCCCGATCTTGCAGCCTCCTTTCAGCAAGCTGTAGTCGATGTGCTCGTTCGGAAAGCCTTACTGGCTTTAGAGCGGACCGGTGCTAAGACGCTTGTGCTTGCTGGTGGAGTTGCCGCCAATGCGTTATTAAGAGAACGTCTGACTGCAGAGCTTCTGACAAAAGAGATTCGCTTTGTGTATCCGCCTCCAATTTTATGTACGGATAATGGGGCAATGATTGCAACAGCAGGCTATTATCATTATCTCGTTCGTGATTTTGCGCCTTGGAATCTTAATGCTATCCCCGGATTGAATTTAGTTTAAGAATAGGTAATTGGAGATTACGTAAGAATCGGCATACCCAATGACATTGAATTGGGTATGCCGATTCTTTTGTTTTGCAGAGTTTTGGGTAAGGGGCTAGGACTTTCGGGAAAGGGTAAACGTGTTCTGTGGATAGAAAAAGCTGTGGATAATGTGGATAAGTCTGTGAATAACTGAAAAAAGCGAGTTTGAGGCGTTTACTCACAAGTGGGGATAAGCGGATAACTTTATGCACAGGGGCTGTGGATAATGTGGATAAGTAGGCGGAATACTGTTTTCTTAGCAATATGCCTTGGGGATAACTTCAACCGAACACGTGTTATCCCAGCGGCTAAGAAGTTAGGTTAAAAAGTTATTTGGACAAGAGAAGGAATTTTCGAGGTCATGCCGAAAATTTATATTTGTAAGAGATTGAATTTTGAAAAAAGTGGTGATTTTATGCACACTAAACGTGCGGCTCGCGAAATCGCTTTAGGTCTGCGGTCTGTGCTTACGAGGGAAGAACATGAAGAAAAAAGTCGAAAAATTCACTCAATTATTACTGCACTGGAAGAATTTCAGAAAGCAAGGACGGTTATGTCCTTTCTGAATTTTAGGGATGAAGTGGATACAACCTTACTTGCTGAGAAGATTATAGAATCCGGAAAACATTTAATTTTGCCTCGTTGCGCACCTGAAGGCGTTTTAATACCTGCAGAAATCAACGATCTTAGGATAGATATCGAACCTGGAAAATGGGGAATTAGAGAGCCGAAAAAAGAGAACTTAGTGACGGCTAATCCAGAGGATATCGACCTTATCCTTATTCCGGGAGCAGCTTTTGATCGGCAGGGCAATCGATTGGGTTATGGAGGCGGATATTACGATCGTTTCTTAAATCGACTGCGTCCTGAAACGCCCAAAATTGCACTTGCTTTTGCATGCCAAATTTTACCGGAAGTTCCGGTTGATCCGTATGATTTAAGGATAGATGCGCTTGTTACGGAGGAAGGAATTCTCTGGTTTAAATCATCATCTTATCAAACATAAATTTACAATACGTAACTGCAAAGGGAGGGAAATGAATGGGTGTGGAGTGTAAAGATCTCGTGGATCCAAAAGAGGAGAAACTCGACCAAGTGATCGCACAGTACAAATCAGAGAAGGGTGCTTTGATTCCGGTGCTTCAACAGGCCCAGGCTATTTACGGTTATCTGCCTGAACATGTCTTAAAACGCGTTAGTCGTGTGTTGAAAATCCCAATTGCTAGAATTTACGGCGTGGTTACTTTTTATGCCCAATTTCGATTAGCTCCGATGGGACGTAATGTGGTCAGTATCTGCTTAGGTACAGCCTGCCACGTTCGTGGGGGGGCCAAAGTGTTGGACAGGATCGAAGATGAACTTAAGGTCAAAGACGGGGAAACAACGGAAGATGGACGGTATACTCTGGAAATCGTGAATTGCATGGGAGCATGCGGTTTAGCACCTGTCATCGCGGTGAATGGAGAAGTTCATGGGCGTTTAATCCCAGAGCAAATTCCTAAAATCCTCGCGAAGTATGAGTAGGGAGGAGAAGGAATGATGACTAAGAAAAAAGTATTGGTTTGTGCAGGGACAGGGTGTGCCTCGTCGGGAGCACGTCAAATTGTTGATTTACTCAATCAGGAGATTTCTCAGCAGGGATTAGCGGATCAAGTCGAGATTGTTCCAACGGGGTGTCACGGTTTCTGCGAACAAGGGCCTACTTTAATTATTGAGCCCGAACAGACGTTGTACACTTTGGTCAAGCCGGATGATGTTCCTGAAATTGTAAAAAAAGAGTTCGCTCAGGATGAACGAGTAGAGAGATTGCTTTATGTTGATCCTCTGACTGGGCAACACGCAACAACCTTTGCTACAACGCAATTTTTTGCCAAGCAAAATCGGATTGTTCTTAAAAATTGCGGTTTTATTGATCCAACGAAAATTGAGGACTATCTATCCAATGAGGGTTATGAGGGCTTCAAAAAAGCGCTTCAGCAAATGACTCCAGAACAAGTCATTGAAGAAGTTAAAGCAGCAGGTTTGAGAGGACGCGGGGGCGCAGGCTTCCCGACGGGTTTGAAATGGAGTTTCTGTAAAGATGCTGCAGGTGATAAAAAGTATGTTATCTGTAATGCCGACGAAGGTGACCCTGGGGCTTTTATGGATCGGGGGGTCTTAGAAGGAGACCCCCACTCTGTTATTGAGGGGATGCTCATTGGAGCGTATGCTATCGGTGCGGATGAAGGATACGTCTATTGTCGTGCAGAATATCCGCTCGCGATTAAAAATCTGGGGATCGCGATTAAACAAGCCGAAGAATCAGGATATCTTGGCGATAATATATTAGGAACTAAGTTTAATTTTCACTTAAAGATTCGCGAAGGAGCAGGAGCATTTGTTTGTGGCGAAGAGACTGCACTCATGGCTTCAATTGAAGGTAAGCGCGGAATGCCAAGGGTTAGACCTCCTTTCCCAGCACAAAGCGGCTTGTGGGGTAAACCAACCAATATCAATAATGTGGAAACCTGGTCGAATGTTCCTCACATTTTAAGGCATGGCGCCAAATGGTATGCTCAAAACGGAACGGAAAAAAGTAAAGGAACCAAAATTTTTGCCTTAACAGGTAAAGTCAATAATACAGGCTTGGTCGAAGTTCCAATGGGTATGACCTTACGGGAAATCATTTTCGACATCGGCGGCGGAATTCAGAATGGCAAGAAATTTAAGGCAGTTCAGATCGGTGGACCTTCAGGTGGTTGTTTACCCGAAGAAATGTTAGATTTACCGGTCGATTATGATACTTTAACCAAGGCCGGAGCCATGGTGGGCTCAGGTGGATTAGTTATTATGGACGAAACCACGTGCATGGTCGATATTGCTCGCTTCTTCTTAAACTTCTCCCAAAGTGAATCATGCGGAAAATGTACCCCTTGTCGCGAAGGCAATAAACGCATGTGGGAAATTCTCGACCGGATTACGCGTGGAGAAGGAAAAGAAGAAGATTTGGATACTTTGGAACAATTGGCTTTGACCGTAAAGGAAACGTCGCTCTGTGGTTTAGGGCAAAATGCCCCAAATCCGGTCTTAGCGACTCTGAAATATTTCCGAGCTGAGTTTGAAGCACATATCCGTGATAAGAAGTGTCCTGCACATGCTTGCAAGGCTCTCTTAGATTATTCAATCGATCCCGAAAAATGTAAGAAGTGTGGACTTTGTTCTAAGAATTGCCCTGCCAAATGTATCACTGGAGATAAAGATACCCCTTATGTTATCGACAATAAGGCCTGTATTCGTTGCGGAACCTGTTTGGAAAAATGTAAATTTGGGGCAGTGATGCAAGCATAGAGAGAGGAGTGAAATCCGTGGAATGGCTAACTGTATCAATTAATGGGAATGATTATAACGTACCCAAAGGGAGCACAGTCTTAGAAGCATGTCGCATGAACGACATTCCGGTTCCGACGCTTTGTCAAGATCCAGAGCTCACTAATGCAGGAGCTTGTCGCTTGTGCGTGGTTGAGATTGATGGAATGCGGAATCTTCCGCCTTCCTGTGTGACCCAAGTAACTCAAGGTATGACTGTAAGGACGCATACCGATAAAGTCAGAAAGGCACGTAAGACCATTCTTGAACTTTTAGTGGCTAATCATCCGTTAGACTGTATGACCTGTCAAAAGATGGGGAATTGCTCGCTCGCTGAGTACGCTTATGAGTATGGAGCAACAGGTGAGAAATATGCAGGAGAGCGGAGAGAGCTCCCTATTGATGATAGCAACCCCTTTATTTTAAGAGATCCGAATAAATGTATTCTGTGTGGAAAATGTGTTCGTGCTTGTGAGGAAATGCAGGGACAGTCTAACCTGGATTTCTTCAAGCGCGGTTTTAATGCCCAAGTTGGACCCGCTTTTGGCTTGCCTTATAGTGAGTCGGAATGTGTATTTTGTGGAGACTGTGTTGCAGTATGCCCTGTCGGAGCTCTCACAGAGAAGCAGATGGTTGGGAAAGGCCGTCCTTGGGAAGTGGAGAAGGTCCAAACGACCTGCCCTTTCTGTGGAACAGGGTGTAATTTTGACCTCAATGTTAAGGATGGGAAAGTTATCGGGGTCACTTCGAACCCAGAGGCTCCCGTGAATGGAAAAGCACTCTGTGTGAAGGGCCGTTTTGGCTATGATATGATTCATAGTCAGAACCGCTTAACTACCCCACTTATCAAAAAGGAGGGGGAATTCGTCGAAGCGAGTTGGGAGGAAGCCCTCGATTTAGTCGCTTCCCGTCTGGGTGAGATAAAAACGCAATATGGAGCTGACAGCATAGGAGCGTTGAGTTCAGCTCGATGTACAAATGAAGAAAACTTCCTGATGCAAAAATTCATGCGCGCGGTGGTCGGAACGAATAACGTTGACCACTGCGCCCGGACCTGACACGCTCCTACTGTAGCCGGTCTGGCTACTTCATTTGGATCTGGAGCGATGACGAATTCTATTAATGAAATACCGAATGTCCAAGTTATGTTTGTGATTGGTTCAAATACGACGGAAGCTCATCCCGTGATCGGGACGAAGATGAAACAAGCTTTAGCCCGGGGAGCTAAGCTTATTGTAGCCGACCCACGCCGTATCGAGCTTGCCGATCGTGCAGACGTTTGGATGCGTTTACGCCCAGGAACAGATATTCCGCTCATCAATGGGATTATGAATATCATTCTGGAAAAAGGCTGGGCTGACCAAAAGTTCATTGAAGAGCGGACGGAAGGCTTTGATACTTTTGTCGAAAATCTCAAGAAATTTTCGCCTGAAGCCGTGAGTAAAATTACGGGTGTACCTGTTGAACAAATGGTTGAAGCGGCTCAGATGTATGCCACAGCTGAACGAGCCCAAATTTTCTATACTCTTGGAATTACTGAGCATACCTGTGGCACAGATAACGTCATGAGTCTTGCAAATCTATCGTTATTAACGGGGAATATTGGGAAAGAAAGTTCTGGGGTTAATCCATTGCGCGGGCAAAATAACGTGCAAGGAGCCTGTGATATGGGGGCATTGCCCACAGATTATCCGGGTTATCAAAAAGTTTCGAGTGCGACGGCACGCGTAAAATTTCAAGAAGCCTGGGGTGTTCCTTTAAATCCAAACCCTGGTTTTAAGATTCCTGATATGTTCGAGTCCGCGCTTGAGAAGAACTTAAGAGCGATGTATGTCTTCGGAGAAGATCCGATTCTTACCGATGCAGATGCGAATCACGTTCGTAAGGGTTTACAAGCGCTTGATTTTCTCGTTGTCCAAGATATCTTCATGTCTGAGACGGCTCAATTAGCAGACGTGATTTTACCGGGTACGAGCTTTGCAGAAAAGACAGGAACCTTCACCAATACGGAACGTCGCGTTCAAATGGTGAATCAAGCCATTGAACCCATTGGAAATACTAAGGTTGATTGGAAGATCATCTGTGAAATTGCAACGCGGATGGGTTATCCCTTCACCTACGAATCCACGGCTGAGGTGATGCAAGAAATTGCCTCCTTAACTCCTTCTTATGCCGGAATTTCCCATGCTCGACTTGGACAGAAAGGACTGCAATGGCCAGTACCGAATGCTGAACACCCAGGAACAAAATTCCTACATGAAGGTCAATTTTCACGAGGTAAAGGTCTCTTCAGGTCGATTGCATATCAGCTGCCTGATGAACTCCCTGATGAAGAATATCCCTTCTTGTTGAGTACCGGTCGCAAGCTTTCACACTATAATATTATGACACGTAACTCGGAGGCACTTGAAGCCTATTCGCCGGAAGAGTATGCTGAGCTTAATCCGAAGGATGCAGACCGTCTAAAAGTTGAGGATGGGGGAAAAGTTAAAGTAGCATCACGACGGGGAGAGTTAGAAACTAAAGTAAGGGTTACAGATCGTGTCCCTGCGGGTATGATTTTTATGACCCTCCACTACAAAGAGTCCCCAACCAATGTCTTAACCAATGGTGCATATGATAAAGTAACCAAGACTTACGAATATAAAGTTTGTGGAGTCAAGGTTGAGCGAGCGTAGTTAAGAAAAAAGCTCCTATGTTTTTGCATAACGGGTTCCGTTTGGAGATTCAGAATTACAAATCGCGTTTAAAATTACGCTTGAAATCACAGTCAAAAACGCAGAAATTCATAAACACATTAAATGACCACTAATATTTGTTTTAGTGGTCATCTTTTTATGCCCTAAATAATAAATTAAACATTGAATTGAAAATAATTCACTCTGTTTTGAAATATATTCCAAAATGTGATATAAATAACAAGGAGGTACGAATTGATGAATACATTTTTTTCGGTATTATCCATAATCAGTATGCTTATGATTATAAACTTAACTTTCCTTTTATTGAGGTATGTCAAAGAGATACCAGCGTTTGGACAAAACAAATTATTACCTCATCGGGACAATTATCCATCACTATCTATTGTGATTCCTGCTTGTAACGAAGAACTTTTTATTGAACAGACTGCTAGACGACTATTAAATCAAGAGTACCCGAATTTAGAGGTCGTCGTTGTTAATGACCGTTCAACTGATAATACAGGAGCAGTTCTCGAAAAGCTGAATGCTGAATATCCTCAACTAAAAGTTATAACGATTAAGAATTTACCTGAAAACTGGCTAGGTAAAACTAATGCAATTTATCAAGGAGTGAAGAATTCATCAGGAGAATGGCTACTTTTCACCGATGCTGATGTCTTATTTGCTCCAGGGAGTTTAAAAGAAACTGTTGGTTATGCGGTTGAACATAATCTTGACCATCTAGGGATTGCTCCCGATATTTACTATGGAAGTGCATTCTATCGTGCCTTTATTGGATACGTAGCTATTACTGTTACAATGCTACTCATGTTTTCGAAAAAAGGTGGAATGGGTGCATTCAATCTCGTAAAAAGATCGGTATATGACGCGGTTGGAGGGTATCAATCGGTAGCCATGAAGGTTGTTGACGATTTATCTTTTGGAGAAGTCATTGTAGACAAAGGTTATAAACAAAAACTCGGACGCTCTAATAAAGGGTTTATCACTGTAAAATGGTATAATAATCTTAGAGAATTATTTAGAGGATTTGAAAAGAATCAGTTTGCTTCGGCAAAATATAGCGTGGCTATGGCTGTAAGTATGATTCTTTTTGTTCTTCTGATTAATGTTTATCCCTTTATTGGGCTATTCTTAGGGCCAATCTGGGCAAGAATTTTATGTGGTATTTCTATTTTAAATTGGATCATTGTCTATAACGACTTAGCGAAAAAAAATAATGTTTCTCCAAGTTTTGTTATATTCCATCCATTATGTGCTTTATTTGAAATTGGTGCGGTTTTAAATTCAATGTTTAAAACATTAAGCAAAGGTGGCGTTGAATGGAGAGGTCAATTTTACTCAATTAAAGAATTAAAGAAGAATATTTAGGTAGAAATTACGTTAGTAGAATTGTAATAAAATTAGTTATCTTTATATAAATGGTAGATGAATTGTTTGCTAAATTCATTTACCTATTTGTTTGTATCTACTCTAACGGAAATAAACCTTCAACATAGTTCTTCAAATAAGGGGGGCGGGAAGTTGGCTAAGAAAATTCTTATTATCGGAGCGGGAATCGGAGGCTTGTCGGCGGGATGTTACGGACAAATGAACGGTTACGACACAGAGATTTACGAAATGCATGATATCCCCGGCGGGCTATGTACTTCGTGGTCAAGAAAGGGCTATACCATCGACGGTTCAATCTATTATCTGTTGGGGTCTAACGCGAGTAACCCCATTTATGATTACTGGACGGAAGTCGGGGCTTTTCAAGATAAGGAATTGATTCAGCACGATGAATTTTACCGAGTTGAGGGAGAAGATGGTCGCACCTGTATTCTGTATAGCGATTTACACCGTTTGGAAGAACATTTGTTATCACTATCCCCTTTGGACAAAGATCTGATTCAAGAAATGATCCGAGTCGCTCTTTTGTTTACGACCATCCCAAATCCGACCGAAAAACCCTATGATCTCTATTCTTGGCTAGACTGGCTAAAAATGTTCTACAAACTCCACCCCTATTTTAAGGATTTTCAAAAATATGCCCAAATTACTTTAGGTGATTTTGCCGATCAATTTAGGGATCCCCTCATCCGTGAAACCTTGAAGTGTTTTCCTCCAACTTATCAGGGAATGTCTCTGTTCTTTTGCACTTTAGCGTCTTATCATAATCAGGATGCCGGTTACCCTCTGGGAGGATCTCGGGAGTTTAGCAAGTCCATCGCCAAACACTATACGGATTTAGGCGGAAAGCTCCATTATAAGGCTAAAGTGGATCGAGTTTTGGTCAAGAACAATCAAGCGGTAGGAATCCGGCTCAGTGATGGAACGGAAGTGTGTGGAGATTATATTTTGCCCGCGATAAACAGCTATTCAACCATGTTTGACCTGCTCGGGGGGCGCTATGTTAATCAAAAACTCAAAGGTTATTATGAGACCCTTCCCACGTTGACTAATGTGCAAGTTGCACTCGGTGTCGATTATGACTTAAGTCAAGAACCTCACTTTCTCGGTGTAAAATTGCCCGAACCTGTCACTCTGGGCGGGATGACCATTCAATATGTTTTTTTGAAACATTATGGTTATGACACGTCCCTAAGCCCTTCAGGAAAGTCTTTGGTGCTTTCGTTCTTTGAAGCTTCTTATGATTATTGGAAAAACCTTGCCGATAATCCCGAAGCATATGCTGCGGAGAAAAAGAAGTTTTCTGATTTAGTGATTCAAGCCTTGAATCAGAAATATCCCGTTTGTAAGGGTAACATAGAGATGGTAGATGTTGCTACTCCCTTGACGTATGTCCGTTATACCGATACGTGGAAAGGGGCCTACATGTCCTGGATTGAGATGACAAAAACCGGTTTCCTGCGTGTTTCACGGACATTACCCGGACTTGAAAATCTTTATATGCTTAGTCAGTGGACGAACCCGCCAGGAGGTTTACCTAGTGCTTTAGTATCTGGCCGCTGGGCAATCCAGATTTTGTGTAAGAAAGATAAGAAGGCGTTTACAACTACAAAGACCAAGTAAAGTTTTATATATGGAAATGTGTATCTATTGGTAGTCTTATACTTAATTACAAATAGTCACGATTTGGTAGTCAAGTCGTGGCTGTTTTTCGTTGCTAATGTCTATGTTAAAAATACGTTAATGTTTTTGCATAGGAGTTTTTCCTTGCTAGTACGCCCAGCGTCGTTTAATATAACTCTGTTTCGCTTTTAAATGTTGCTTTCAAGAAAAATAGAGTATATCATTTTTTTAGCAGTGTATCATTTTTGACATGGGGAGGGGGCTTTAAAATTTTAGAGATGACAGGCATTGTGCTTGCAGGTGGGAAGAGCTCACGCATGGGTAAAAATAAAGCCTTTTTAGAATTTGATGGGAAGCCCTTAATCGAAAAAAATTTAGCTATTCTCGAAACGCTTTTTAGTGAGGTTTTGATAAGTAGTAATACGCCTGAACTTTATAAGAGTTATCAAGAAAAAGTCGTTCAAGATCGATATTCTGGCAGTGGACCCTTTGGGGGGCTTCATGCTTGCTTGGAAGAATCGCGTACCGAGTATGCGTTCTTTGTCGCCTGCGATATCCCAATCTTGGATCCTGCGCTTATTCAATATATGGCCTCCTTGACTGAAGGGTATGAGTGTGTTGTTCCAAGGACAGAGGATGGAATGCATCCCTTGTTTTCTTTCTATAATAAATCATGTCTCCCTAAAATAGAGGATTTTCTGAAAGTAGGGCACTTTAAAGTGATTGACCTATTTCCTTTTTTATCTGTTCGATATGTGGAAGAAAAAGAACTCGCTCGTTTTGGTGACCCTCGGTTGCTGATGTGTAATGTGAATACACCTGAAGAGTGGTCTGGATTTCAAAATAGATTTATGGAAAATGTAAAAAAATAAAGAGGAATTTGTAGGTTAAACGCGAATTAAGTATTATTAAAATAATATTTTATAAAGATCAAAAACTATGTATAATAGAAATAGACATCTAAACAAATGATTAAGTTAAGTGAATATCTTGCTCCGAAACTAGATAACCTAAGGCCTTTTTTAAGGTGACGGTGACTAGGCTAGTGTTTATACACTCGGGTATTGTCGGAAACGATAATATCTCCTATTGGAAAGGAGTCTGTTAAGGCAAAGCGGGAATACTCCGCGGTTAAAACAGACCGCGGAGTATTTTTATTTTATCGATTTTTAAACGCCTTGATGGAAAGAGGGATTAAAATGCAAGACCAATTTCAACGGCGAATTGAATATCTACGTATCTCCATCACAGATCGCTGTAATCTACGGTGTCAGTACTGCATGCCTGCTACGGGTGTTCAATGGATACCTCATGAAGATATTCTAAGTTTTGAGGAAATTTATCGCTTGGTTAAATTGAGTACGCATCTCGGTTTTAAACGTTTTCGCCTTACAGGTGGGGAACCCCTTGTGCGAAAAGGACTAGTTGATTTCATCAGTCAAGTTTCTCAAGTTCCTGGGGTCGAGGATTTAATGCTAACGACGAATGGAATACTCTTGCCGGAAATGGCCTTTGATTTGAAAGCGGCAGGCTTGAATCGTGTCAATATTAGTTTAGATACCTTTGATCCAGACCGTTTTAGGGAAATAACGCGTGGCGGAGATGTGAACAAAGTATTTCAGGGGATTGCTCGTTCCTTAGAGGTTGATTTAAAACCAGTAAAATTAAATGTTGTGGTTGTTCGCGATTTTAACCTGCATGAATTACCGAAGTTTCTTGAACTCGCTCAGAAATATCCCATCCATGTTCGCTTTATCGAGCTTATGCCGATTGGGGTCAGTTCTGATCAACGCAACGAATTCGTCCCGATTGCTGAAATGAAGGAAATTCTGGGGTTACAAGGATTGGAACCTGAGAAGAAAGAGTTTGGTGGTGGACCGGCTGAGTATGTATCACCAGAGGGCTTTCAGGGAAACGTTGGATTTATTAGTGCGTTAAGCCGGCATTTTTGTAGCACCTGTAACCGTATGCGCTTGACGGCTGACGGAAAATTACGGCCCTGCTTGCATAGTCCGAAAGAAGTTGATTTACGTCAAGCCTTGCGAAATGGAAGTACTGATGAAGAACTTTTACAGATATTAGAACAAGCCATCTGGAATAAACCAGCGGAACACCATATGAATGAGGAAGCATGGCAAGGGAATCGCGTGATGTCACAGATCGGAGGATAAAGATGGAACTCACACATTTTGATGAAAATGGCCGGGCGAGGATGGTCGATGTCAGTGACAAAGGAGAAACGAGACGCGTAGCTGTTGCACGCGGAAAAGTTGAAATGCAACCGGAAACCCTCGAGCGGATTCGTCAGGGGCAAATTGCTAAGGGAGATGTTTTAGCTGTTGCCCAAGTGGCGGGTATCATGGGGGCTAAACAGACGTCAAACTTGATACCGATGTGTCATCCTTTGGGAATTACGGGTGCAGAACTAAATTTTGAAATTGTCCCTCCGGGAACAATAGAAATCGAGGCCACGGTTAAAGTCACGGGGAAAACGGGAGTTGAAATGGAGGCCTTAACGGCCGTCAGTGTTGCTGCATTAACCATTTACGATATGTGTAAGGCAATCGACAAAAGGATGAAGATTGGCGAAATCCGCCTTATGGAAAAAGAAGGCGGAAAGAGCGGACATTTTGTACGTTAATAAGAGTTATAATAAAGGGGATAGAATAATGGCTAAAATTATTGCAGTATGTACCAGCGAACGTAAAGGTATGCGTAAGAAAAACGTAGGTGAAGGAACTTTAAAAGTGAAATTCGGAATCGAAGGGGATGCCCATGGTGGGGATTGGCATCGCCAAGTGAGTTTGCTCGCGATGGAAAGCATTAAAAAGATGCAGGACAAAGGACTGGATGTAGGTCCTGGCGATTTTGCAGAGAATTTAACCACAGAAGGAATTGATCTAGTGAGCTTACCCATTGGCACAAAACTTAAAATCGGCGATGCGGGTGTAGGTGAAGTGACTCAGATCGGTAAGGAATGTCATGCCAAATGTGCGATCTATTATCAAGCTGGAGATTGCGTAATGCCTAAAGAAGGAATTTTTATCAAGGTCTTAGAGGGAGGCCAAGTACGGGTGGGAGATAGTATTGAGGTGATGAATTGATGTTCAGAGTCGGTGTAATCACGGCTAGCGATAAGGGCTCTCGAGGAGAAAGAGAAGACCTCTCAGGTGCGCTCTTAAAGGAATTAGTCAAGGAGATTGAGGGAGAAGTCGTGGCATATGTCGTTCTCCCAGATGAGCAACAACAATTAGCTCAAAAGATGCGGGAATGGGCTGATGAGCTGAGTTTAGATCTGATCTTAACCACCGGTGGAACGGGTTTTTCTTTGCGAGATGTAACACCAGAGGCGACCAAGGATGTCGCAGACCGCATGGTTCCTGGAATTGCGGAAGTAATGCGCTATGAAAGTTATAAGATTACGCCTAAAGCCATGCTCAGTCGAGCGGTTGCGGCTTTGCGAAAACGCACCCTCATTGTGAATATGCCAGGTTCTCCGAAAGCGGTTAAAGAATGTTGGCAGGCTATCGCGCCCGCTTTACCCCATGGAATTCAAATTCTCAAAGGGGAAGCCAGTGAGTGTGCTACGCCCATAAACTCCTAAAAGTGCTTGTCACCCCTGTCCGGTTTACGCATACAGTATAGTAGGCGAACCGGGAACGGGGTGATTTTATTTTGAAGGCAATCGCTTTTGTAGATTATGAAAATATCTGGACGGGCTTGTTAGATAGGGGATACGAGTTAACCCCGGAAATTTTGATGCAAGCGATCCAAACCTATGCGGAGAGAAATGATCTCAGTATTACTGGAATTTACCTTTATGCTAACTTTGATCGCGAAGAATTTTGGAGAACCCAGACGTCCTTCGAAAAAACCAACGTTTTTACACGCCATGTGTTTGGTAAAAATAATTATGCAAACACCGAGTTGAGAAAAAATGCTGCCGATGTCGAACTTATTCTTGAGGCTCAAGAAATTTTGATCACCCGGACCTCGACGTTTGATACGTTTCTCCTGTTTACTGGTGATGGTGATTTTTTACCCCTAGCGCGAAAAATCCGAGCATGGGGTAAAGACGTTCGAGTGATGGGCGTCAATGGAAGCACACATCATGTTTTGCAAGCGTTTGGCGGATCAAATTTCTTTGAGGAATTTTTGAACCATGAGCTCGGGTATAAACCAGACCAGGATCTGGAACGAGGAATTCAGATTCTCGCCCAGCTTCAGTTAAGTATGGCTTATGTCGCCTCAACAAAGGCTCGATTAGCGTTGACTGAAGGGCTGCATCGGTCAATATCTCAAGTGAAAGAACTCATTCGATTTGCATTAAGGGAAAAAGTTTTCCTTGAGCGAGAATTTTCAGATGCAAGTCTAAAAATCGGGAAAACCAAAATATATTTGCTCAATCTCGAAAATGAACGCGTTCAGAATGTCCTAGGGGATACCCTGAGCGAAATCCGAGCACGGTATGTCAAGATAGGTGTAATCTCAAGCTAACTTTTAGATATTTTAGTGGGGCTGTTGCATGAACAATGTAGCGGCCCCTTGTGCTTCTACGAAAGCTAAATATGTAAAAAGCCGGTTAGGAGATACTCCTAACCGGGAAGAGGTTATTGGCTAACAAAGGTGATTTGACGAAGAGGAATTCGCACAACCGGACGAAGACCATCGATTGGATTTCCAACATTGGAGAAAAGCTGCGCATTGGTTAAGGTCGCTACTCCATCTTGTAGTCCACCAAAGTTTCCAATCCAGAACGAAGAGTCCATGCCAATTCTCAGTTGAGCACCAATGGGATACGTGTCAAATAAACCAAGAATAAAGGGTCTGCAGTTGAATCCTCCAAGTCCTCCAAAGCTCATAATAACATTCTCCTTTTCTTTGGATTGGCCGTCGGAACGACCTCCTAGAAGATTAGAGCGGAGAGGATTAAAAGCTTTGTTAGAAGGAATCTCCCTTTGCTAACCAAGACTTTCTATTTCTAATTTAGTGTATGATCAAATGTCAAAAAAGTTCAAGTAGAGGGAACAGATCACGAATAAAACTTGACCGGCTTGGTTAATATAGGAGTTAGAGCAGGTGGGGAGACCTTGAAATTCATGTTATATAAATAACGCAGTAAGATGGAGATATTCGAAGGTATAAATGGATAAATTCGAATATTCAACGATATTGACGTTTTGCAACGCTTGATTTCATCTTCGCCCTTGCATATTATAATACTTAGATGTTAGCACTCGTTACGAGTGAGTGCTAACAAAAAATAATAAAATAATCTTAAGGAGGGAATTTCTTCAATGAACATCAAACCTTTGGGCGATCGCGTCGTTATTAAAGCACTTCCATTAGAGGAAAAAACAAAAAGCGGAATCATCATGCCGGATACGGCTAAAGAAAAGCCAATGGAAGGTGAAATTGTAGCAGTTGGACCTGGAAAAATGGAAAAAGGTGAGCGTGTTGCTCTCGATGTTAAAGTCGGAGACCGCGTGATTTATTCCAAATATGCGGGTACCGAAGTTAAATATGATGGCGAAGAATATCTAATCCTGAAAGAGAGCGATATTTTAGCAATTGTAGGCTAATTATTTAAGATGTAAATCATAATTTTTAAGGAGGATATTTAAAGTGGCTAAACAAATCGTTTTTAATGAAGAAGCCCGCCATGCTCTTGAACGTGGTGTTAATGCTCTGGCTGAAGCGGTCCGCGTAACGTTAGGACCTAAAGGTCGTAACGTTGTCTTAGATAAAAAATTTGGTTCTCCCCTGATCACCAATGATGGTGTAACAATTGCTCGAGACATTGAGCTGGAAGATCCTTTTGAAAACATGGGAGCTCAACTCGTTAAAGAAGTAGCAACTAAAACGAATGATGTTGCAGGTGACGGAACGACAACAGCAACCGTTCTTGCGCAAGCCATTATTCGCGAAGGTCTGAAAAATGTCGCAGCGGGTGCTAACCCGATGGGTATTAAACGGGGGATTGAACAAGCTGTTGGTGTCATCGTTGAAGATATCAAAGCTAATGCTAAGGTAATTGAAAACAAAGAAGCAATTGCCCAAGTTGCGTCCATTTCTGCTGGAGATCAAACAATTGGTAATTTAATTGCCGAAGCAATGGAAAAAGTCGGTAAGGACGGCGTCATCACCGTTGAAGAAGCTAAAGGAATGACGACTGAACTTCAAGTGGTTGAAGGTATGCAATTTGACCGTGGCTATATCTCTGCTTACATGATTACAGATACCGATAAAATGGAAGCCATTTTGAATGATCCTTACATCTTGATCACAGATAAGAAGATTGGCGCCATTGCCGATATCCTTCCTGTTCTTGAAAAAGTAGTTCAAGCAGGTCGCCAACTTTTGATCATTGCTGAGGATATTGAAGGGGAAGCTATGGCAACTTTAGTTGTCAACAAACTTCGTGGAACCTTCACTTGCGTAGGAGTTAAAGCTCCTGGCTTTGGAGATCGTCGTAAAGCAATGCTCGAAGATATTGCAGTTCTTACAGGGGGTACAGTGGTTACCGAGGATCTCGGTCTTAAACTGGAAAATACTACGATTGAAATGCTTGGACGTGCTCGCCAAGTGCGCGTGACCAAGGAAGAAACCACAATCGTTGATGGCTCTGGAAGTACAGATGAAATTCAAAAACGGGTTGAAGCGATCAAAAAACAAATTGAAGAAACCACTTCTGATTTCGATCGTGAAAAACTCCAAGAACGTTTGGCTAAATTGGCTGGTGGCGTAGCCGTTATCCAAGTTGGTGCTGCAACTGAAACAGAAATGAAGGAGAAGAAACTCCGGATTGAAGATGCTTTAGCTGCAACTCGCGCTGCGGTTGAAGAAGGTATTGTCGCTGGTGGCGGTACAACCTTGATCGATGCAATTCAAGCACTTGATAGCTTGAAAAGCTTACTTGGAGACGAAAAAACTGGCGTAGCGATTATCCGTCGCTCGTTGGAAGAACCCCTTCGTCAAATTGCAAATAACGCTGGACAAGAAGGATCTGTTGTTGTTGAAAAAGTCAGAACAACTGCGCGCGGCGTAGGCTTCAATGCAGTTTCTGAGCAATATGAGGATATGATTACTGCAGGGATTGTTGACCCAGCAAAAGTGACTCGTTCCGCTTTACAAAATGCGGCTTCTATTGCTGCAATGCTCTTGACAACCGAATGCTTAGTCTCTGATCTCCCTTCAAAAGATAACGGTGCTGCAGCTGCCGCTATGGGTGGTATGGGCGGCATGGGTGGCATGGGCGGAATGATGTAACGTCACGAAAGTGTCACTCAATTAAGTAAAAAAATATCCACACCGCGCAGGTATGGATAAGGTTAGAGGTTTCTCATAAGTTCACTGAACTTATGAGAAACCTCTTTTTACATTGCTTGTTTGTGCCCCTTTGCAATAGACAGACTAATTCATAATAACAATAAGCGTAAAAATAAGGATCAAGACGGGAAGAAGTTCGATTAGAGTTATTCCAATAAATGAAAGATTTATAATCGAGTTATCCATAGGTTTGATTTTCGTGACTCCTTGAATGATCTTTTTCTCCGCAGTCAAAGCACCAATGATTGATATCACTAATGCAATAATACAACCGATAACAGTTGCTTCATGTGTAGACATTTGACGTGTTGCATCTCTTTTCATAATTATATAGTTTCTGACAGGAAACGACTTAGTAATAATATATTTTTATATTCTATTACTAATCTTTTGAAAATTCAATACTTTAGAACTAATTTTGTATAAGAGTTGATCAGAAGCAGGGTAATAATGAACGATGGAGAAATGTTATTTAAACGAAAAAAGTAAAGGAATATTAAAATGACGATGAAGATTAGAACGATTGGGATCATAGGTTTAGGTGCGTTAGGAACAATGTATGCAACGTATTTTACCGATAAATTGCCAAAAGGTGATGTTCGTGTTATTGCCACACAAAGTCGGATTCGGAAATATGAGGGAACGGGCATCTATAGTAATGGAAAACGTTATGATTTTAATTATGTTTTACCTGAAAGTCAGCAACAGCCTGTTGATTTATTGCTTTTCTGTGTAAAATTCAATCAATTAGAACAGGCGATTGAGGATGCAAAGCATCAAGTAGGAGAACATACAACTATTCTATCCGCCTTAAATGGAATATCCAGTGAAGAAATCATCGGCAAGACCTTTGGCATGGAAAAGATGCTTTATTGCGTTGCCCAGGGCATGGATGCCGTGAAGATTGGAAACAAAGCGATTTATCAAAACATGGGGATGTTGTCTTTTGGGGAGAAAGACAATTCAAGTTGGTCAGATAAAGTAACAGCTGTTGCCCAATTTTTTGATTTGATGAATTTCCCTTATGAGGTTCCCCTGAATATGGAGCATCGAATGTGGGGAAAATTTATGCTCAATACAGGAGTAAATCAGACAGTCGCTGTATTTTCAACAAATTATGGAGCAATTCAAGTTGAAGGTGAGCCTAGAAATGTAATGATCGCGGCAATGAAGGAGGTTATCACACTTTCGCAAAAGATCGGTATCAATCTAGGGCAGGATGATTTGGAGTATTGGTTACATGTCCTCGAAACATTAAATCCCTTGGGGATGCCTTCGATGCGTCAAGATATGGTAGCCAAGAGGCGGACAGAGGTAGGGCTATTTTCTGGAACAACTATCGCTTTAGGAAAACGATATCAGGTACCCACTCCTGTTAATGAATGGCTATATCAAAAGGTACAGGAGATGGAAACGGATTTTTAAATAATTTATCTCTTTAAAAAATTTATTAGGAATAGGGCAACCTATTTTCTACATAAAGTGTGATAAGAACTCCGCCAGGGGGGCTGAACATGAAGAAGAGGGGTCTGTTGTTAATCATCCTTATCAGTACCGTGTTAGTTGGGGGAATCATGGGTCGCCTTTTATGGAAACCCAACCCCGCAGAGTTGTTGACACACGGCTTAGAAAACCTGAACCAAGCGACCTCTTTTCGCTATAGCATCACCCAACATCAGTGGGTAGAGGGAAAAGATCGCGTACTAACTCAGATTCTAGGAGAAAAGGACGGTGGAAACACTCATATTTCAGGGCAGCTTGTGGGCACAGAAGTTGAGATGATTGTTGTCGGAGAAGGGTTCTATCTCAAAGACCCACTGGGTAAACGATGGGTCCGGTATCCCAGTGTCCCAGCTACCCAAGAAGTTTTCCTGGCGGAGCTCAATCCAATTACTTCTTTGCAGTTCAAAGAGCTTGGCGAGGTGATGCTTAAGGGTCAAGAGAAGTTAAACGGCGAGAACGTTTGGGTACTTCAGCTTCAACCCAGTGTACAAAATCAGATCATGGAAGATTTTTGGACCGATTTCAACTATATGGTGTATATCAGTGGAAAAAATAAAACGATTCGAAGGGTGACAATTCAATCGAACAATAAAGCGAATAATGAGCCTATGACGATGACTTTAGATTTTTCGGATTTTGGTAAAGAGATTAAAATTCGACCTCCAAATTTATAGGAACTAAGCCCGGGCTAACAACCCGGGCTGTTTCTTGCGCCATAAAGGGTTTTTCCGTACTTTATCCGTACTTTAATTAAATATTAAGGGAGTAATGTTCGAAAAAAGTTTGACTCCCCTGAGCTCGTCTGCTATAATTCTAAAATGAGTTTTAGTGGAGGTGGCCGTGGTGGAAGATCAAATTAGTAAAATCCTGTTTAGCCGTGAAGAACTCCTGAAACGGATTGCTGAATTAGGTGAAGAGATTACCCGTGACTATCAAGGGAAGAATCTGTTAGTTTTAGCTATTCTTAAAGGGGCTGTACCTTTTATGGCGGATTTAATCCACCAAATTAAGATCCCGTTGGCTTATGATTTCATGGCCGTTTCCAGTTATGGAGCATCAACAACATCTTCTGGCGTTGTTCGGATTATGAAAGACTTAGAGCGGAGTGTTGAAGACGTCCATATTTTAATTGTTGAAGATATTGTTGATACGGGATTAACCTTGAAATATCTTAAAGAAAATTTAACTGCCCGCAATCCTGAAAGTGTCAAAATTGTGACCTTATTAGATAAACCCGATCGGCGAAAAGTCGATGTTAAACCGGATTATAATGGGTTTAAGATTCCTGATGAATTTGTTGTCGGTTATGGCTTAGATTTTAATGAGCAGTATCGGAATCTTCCCTATATCGGTATTTTGAAGCCAGAAGCTTATCAATAATCCTAAAAATAGATTATAATAGAATAGATAGAGTTTAAAAGACCTTGTTATGAGGGTTAAGTAAATGCTGACGGTTAGAATAAGATCGTCAGTTATTTTCTATTTTATAAAAGGGTGGTTAGTATATGTCACAAGAATTAGTACTGGTCTTGGATTTTGGTGGCCAATATAACCAATTGATCGCCCGCAGAGTACGGGAGGCCCATGTATATTCTGAGATGATTTCGTATAAAACTCCCATAGCTGAAATACGTGCTCGAAATCCCAAAGGCATTATCTTTTCGGGTGGCCCTGCTAGCGTAAATCAGGAAGGTGCACCAGAAGTTGATCCGGCGATTTATGATTTAGGAATTCCGATTCTCGGAATTTGTTATGGTATGCAATTGATGACGATTCAACTCGGGGGTAAGGTGGAACATCCAGAGGTTAGAGAATATGGGAAAGCGCTTCTTCAGGTCGATGAACCTAAGGGCATTTGGGAAGGCCTTGGTGGGGAACGTCAGTGTTGGATGAGTCATGGTGATTCAGTTGTGACTTTGCCTGAAGGGTTTAAAGTCGCAGCACATACCGAACATACGCCAGTCGCAGCGATGATCAATGAAACTCGACAGTTCTATGCGGTGCAGTTTCATCCGGAAGTTAAGCATACACCAGACGGACAAAAGATGTTGGAACACTTTTTGACGGATATTTGCGGATGTAAAGGTGATTGGACGATGGGCTCCTTTATCGATACACAAGTTAAACAAATCCGTGAGAAGGTTGGAGATCGTCGTGTGCTTTGCGCTTTGAGCGGTGGAGTGGATTCTTCGGTAGCTGCCGTCCTCGTTCATAGGGCGATTGGGGATCAACTGACCTGTGTCTATGTCGATCATGGTTTTATGCGCAAAAATGAATCGGTTGAAGTGAAAAAGATTTTTACGGAGCAATTTCATTTAAATCTCGTCTTTGTTGATGCTAGTGAGCGGTTTATGAGTAAGGTAGAAGGGATATCTGATCCTGAAACCAAACGTAAGAATATCGGAAACGAGTTTATTCGCCTTTTCGAAGATGAAGCTCGCAAATTGGGCAAAATTGACTTCCTCGTTCAAGGAACGCTCTATCCTGATATCGTCGAAAGCGGTACAGATACCGCAGAGACCATTAAATCGCACCATAATGTCGGTGGACTTCCAGAGGATATGGAGTTCGATCTTATTGAACCTTTACGCATGCTATATAAGGATGAGGTTAGGGAAGTCGGAGCAAAATTAGGAATTCCTGACGAAATTGTCAGCCGCCAACCGTTCCCAGGCCCGGGACTTGCGATCCGGATTTTAGGAGAGATAACTCTGGAAAAATTAGATCTCTTGCGTGAAGCTGATGCCATTATTATCGACGAAGTACGAAAGGCAGGGCTTTATAAGGACATCTGGCAAACCTTCGGGGTTCTACCCTCGACCATCAAAAGCGTAGGCGTTATGGGTGATTCACGCACCTATGCATACCCGATTATCGTTCGTGCAGTAACCAGTGAAGATGCCATGACAGCCGATTGGGCGAGACTGCCGTATGACTTGATGGAGAAGATCTCCACTCGTATTGTCAACGAAGTTAATGGGGTCAACCGTGTCGTCTATGACATCACCTCCAAACCCCCTGGCACGATTGAGTGGGAATAGTCTGTGGCTCACCACTGAATAATGTAACCAAGCATCCGACTTTAAAGTAGTCGGGTGCTTGGTTTTTTTAGGCAATTATTTTAAAGAAATCTGCTCATATGCTGGATAACTAAAGATACAAGTATAGAAATAAATAATTGACATATATTTTATTTATAACATATATTATTATAAATAAAATATATGTTATGGGGTGATGTGATGAGTTGGTTGTTAGAAATTGTGTTAACCTTAGGTGGCATAACCCTCACAATTAACCTCTTCTTGTTAGTGCGTTACTATAATGGAAAGAGGCATATAGTAGAAGCGAACAACTTATTAAAGATAAATAAATTAAGACTCCCTCAAGTTGAAAAGTTGGAGATTTTACCATTAGTGGATTATGAAACAGATTCCCCCGAATTAAAGACAGAGGCTGGTTTATCATATCTTGTAAAAGCCGAGAATGAACAAATTTTATTTGATGTTGGCTATAACAAAAAGGCCGAAGACCTTTCACCCCTTTTGCAGAATGCTATTAGGCTAAATATTGATTTAAGTCAGATAGAGGCCCTAGCTATAAGCCATAACCACGCTGATCACGTAGGAGGAATAAATTTTAAAGACAATAAAGTAGAATTAAGTAAAGGTACTTTAATAAATTTTCAAGAAAAACCCTTATTTGCTCCCATTGAGTTGACATGTGAAACGACTCAATCAATAACTGTCACAGAACCAACTCTCCTAACTAAATCAATCGGCAGTACGGGGCCGATAAAAGTGCAACTTTTCATGTTTGGCGAAACTAATGAGCAATCGTTATTGATTAATGTCAAAGATAAAGGAGTCGTTTTGATCTCCGGCTGCGGTCATCCACAAATCATAAACATGGTAAAGATTGCAGGAGAGATTACCGACAAGAAGATATATGGAGTTGTTGGTGGATTACATCTTTTCAAAGATAAACCAAATGGTGGAATATTAGCAAAGATTTTTGGTAGCGATCGGCTGTTTAGCAGCAAACCCTCTCATACTGAACTCAAGCAGATCATAGTGGGACTTAAAGCCTTAGGGGTACAAAAGGTTTTCTTATCACCCCATGACACGGATAAAGGAGCAATGCAACTTTTCGAGCAAGTATATGGCGATGATTTTAAACGAGTATTCGTGGGTCAAAAAATACAGTTTTAAGGTGGAACCTTATGAAGTTAACTATTCGAAAAAAAGACAGTGTAACAAGTATTCTCCTTTTCATTTTCAATATCTACTTTTTTCCCAAAGGACATAATAGCATACGTTTAAAAAGTGTATTTAAAGTATTCGAGGCTTTTGAGAAAAATGAAACTGCCATTCGTATGGGTTTATCCAGAGCTGTTCAAAACCAGTTGGTTTCAAGGACAAAGGATCAGGGAGAAGTTATCTATCAACTAACAGAGATCGGGAAATCAATGATTTATAACTGGTGGGCTACCATAAAGGACTATCGAGCTAAGCTATCTCTGCAAAAACAACCTTGGGACAGGGTTTGGCATCTCGTCATATTTTCTTTCCCTAATGCTAAACAAAACGAAAGAGATGAACTCACGAAGTTCCTTCAGAGTTTAGGTTATGGCATTCTGAATAAAGGAGTTTGGATTTCTCCCTACGATTTTTCGAAAGAGATTTCTCAAAAAGTGGGTAGTCTTCAGATTAGCGAATATATCCATCTTCTATCGGCACAACCGGAAAAGGAGCAAAAAAGTTCTTCTATAGAAAGCAGTGTTTGGGAGATCTCTTTATTTCGCCAAAGGTATGAAGCACTTATAATTAAGATAGATTTAGCCCAAGGCAAAGCCGAAAAACTAACTGCAGCTCAAACACTTCCCATTTTGCATGAATTAGGCTTGGAATTTATGAAGGTCATTTCGGAAGACCCCCTGTTACCCTTAGAAATCTTAGGGAGTTGGCCAGCCATGGATTGTGTAAAGAAATTCATGACTTTGAGAGAAAGGCTGATTCCTATAGGGGAAGCGTTTATAGAAGAAATCCTAACCCAATAAGGTCACAAGGAGGAAACTAAATCGATTAGGTTAGTTAACATGAAAAATATTTTTTCTCCTACTCCTATTTGTTATTGCTTAAACGTTACGGAAGAAGAAATTCTTTACCATGTTGCTGAGGCATACAGATGATTTCTTTATAGGACTCGGAAGGATATTTATTCCAGGAAGACGAATGTATATAAGGCTAAAATTTACTAAAACGTTACCTCAACAGTATACAAGGTTAAGCGCTAGAAATAATTCGGAAGGGGTTGACAGTATGATTGAACTGAAAAAGGTCACTAAGACTTTCAGTCCTCCTATCAAGGCAGTTGATAATATTGATCTCTCTGTAAGAAATGGGGAAATCTTCGGTTTTTTAGGACCTAACGGTGCAGGTAAGACGACAACAATCAAAATGCTTACAGGAATATTGGCCCCTGACAGCGGGAGTATAATTATAGATGGAGTAAATGCTATCGAAGATCCATTACAAGCCAAAAAACATTTTGGTTTTGTACCTGATAGTCCTAATATATTTCTAAGGCTAAAAGGAATAGAGTATCTCAATTTTATAGCAGATATTTACGATGTTTCGTCTAAACAAAGAAAAGAACGAATAGAAATGTTGAGCGAGCGCTTTGAGATGGCCAAGGTTTTAGGGGACCGCATCCAAAGTTATTCCCATGGTATGCGGCAAAAAATTATGATTATGGGAGTCCTCATTCATAATCCTTCCGTGTGGATCATGGATGAACCTATGACAGGACTCGATCCTAAGGCTTCCTTCACATTGAAGGAAATGATGCGGGAACATGCCAATAAGCAAAATACAGTTTTCTTTTCTACTCATGTCCTCGAAGTTGCCGAGAAAATATGTGACCGGGTTGCTGTCATTAATAAGGGCCAAGTCCTCTTTTGCGGAAAGTTAGAAGAGATGAAGGATCACTTTAGAGGCCAAGACGAGTCTTTAGAAAAAATGTTCTTGGAAATGATCGAAGATGAATAAAAAAGTATTTATATTAGCAAAAACCTTAATGAAGAATTCCTTCAGTTTTCCAACAGACCAAAAGAAAAAGATTAGGCAAGCGCTGCTTACGGCCTTCGTGGTTCTCTGTTTTTTACCCATGGTTATGGGCCTGATTCAATTTGTAACGAAAATGTATGATGGGCTTGCTTTAGTGGGGGAACAAGGAGTTTTGTTAAGTCTAGGTATAGCCGTAAGTGCTTTTATCATTTTTTTCTTCGGTCTTTTATATACCATGAATACCTTCTATTTTTCCGAGGACATTGAAAATTTGCTCCCCTTGCCGGTTAAGTCATCACATATCTTAGGAGCGAAATTTATTGTGGTCACAATCTTTGAATACATGACAGAAGCTGTCATTTTACTGCCGCTTTTAATTGTGTACGGGCTAAAAAGTGATCCGAACTTTTTATATTATCTCTACGGGTTGCTTATCTTTTTGAGCCTGCCTGTGCTGCCTATAGCCTTTGCCTCTGTTATCGTAATGGTTATCATGCGATTTACTAATCTTGCTAAAAATAAAGATGCTTTCCGGATAGTTAGTGCTATATTTGCTATATTTATTGGGGTTGGCGTAAATATCTTTACGCAGAGAATGGCATTCAGTCAGGGAATAGGTCAGCTTGGCAATAACTCGCTAGTGGCAACGACTTCGATTATTTTTCCGCCGGCAAAGCTAGGTGCACTAAGCCTTATCAATAGTGGAGCCCTCGGCGGACTGGGTTATATCTGCTTATTTTTAGCCCTATCCTTAATTGGGTTCAACCTTTTTTTGCTCCTGGGTAACTTGTTATACTATAAAGGAGTTACTGGTGTTTCTGTATCGTCATCACGTCGCAAATCTATCACTGATCAGGAATTGAGCCGGCTAACAGTGCGTAACTCTATACTTAAATCCTACGTGTTAAAGGAATTACGGATTTTATTTCGAACTCCTGCCTATTTCATCAACTGTATTTTGGTCAATTTCATCTGGCCCGTATTTTTGATCCTATCAACGGTAATGAAGCCGAAAACCATGTCCGGACTTACACAGCTAAAAGGAATGCTGCAAAACCCAACCGTTGGAGGCACAGTTGTTGGGGTAGGATTTGGTATTATGCTTATGGCTGCTTCCATGAATGGCATAGCATCAACATCCATATCCAGAGAAGGAGAGAGTATCTTATTCAACAAATATATCCCTGTCAGTTATAGGACACAAATATTGGCAAAAGTAATTACCGGAGTACTCATGGGGATAGTGGCAATGTTGACGATGTGTATTGCCGCAATATTTTTGTTGGAGATATCTTGGTATCTAATGGCTGTCATTTGTACCGTAAGTCTACTTGGAATAATTTTTGCTAACCTAGTTGGCGTTTTCATTGACCTTTTGAACCCTAAACTCCATTGGAGCGATGAACAAAGAGCTGTAAAACAAAACCTTAATCTATTATTTAGCCTTGTAATCTGCTTTTTATTTAGCGGTTTAAGCATTTGGTTATTGGTGAAGTTACATTTTACTATAAACCAGGCCGCAATCAGTTTGATTTCTTTCTACGTTCTTCTGAATGTATTGATTTACAGGGCCCTTATGAAGAAAGGCAGTGATCTGTTTAGTAAAGTTGAGTACTGATATTTTTGCTCGTAAAACTATGGGTTAGACATAAAAGGTAACCTTCAGATTCCCCCGCATAAAAATCACCCTTTGCGTATAGCTAAGTGGATTGTATTGTAAACAATGAAAGGGTGTCTGAGTTACGGTGAAATGTCAAGTTGAACATTTATGCAAAGATATTGTAGAAGTGCATCAGGATCTTATCAAATTAGGTAAGTGTAAACCGACTACTGATCCAGAGATTGTAGAACTGAGCAAACGTTTTGATAGATTGCTCAATGAATATCTACGAATAGCGAAGCAATAAGAGTGCCCTCACCGAAAGGTGGGGATGGAACGATAAAGTAAGCATTATAGTAATATTGGCTAAAAAATAGCACTTCGGGGATGATGCGGATACCTGAAGTGCTTTTTTGCGTTGTGATAAACGCCAGATTTGACGAAATATCCCATGCTACTCAGTTTAGACCCTTTTCTTCATCATTAGGAATAATGAGGGTCTGTTATATTCAAAATATCAATTAATGAGGTGTTTATGATGAAGAATGGGATTAACGATGAAGAACGTAGCTTAAATATACTTGATTTAAATGATTTAAAGAGTAGCTCACAGCTCATGAAACAAATCTGTGATATGTTCGATGTAGCCTATAATGGAATCATAATCGTCGATGGGCAGTCCAAAGTTGTTTTAGTCAATCGCGTCGTTTCCGATATTGCGGGTGTTAATAAAGATGAACTTATTGGCAAACCGATTACGCAGGTGTTTCCCAATTCATTGCTTCCGAGCGTTCTCAAATCGGGGAAAGCTTTATTCGGGATAAAGAATGTTCTTAACGGCATACCGGTGGTAGCAAATTATACACCTTTCCTTGAAAATGGAGTTATTCAAAATGCGATTTGTATTTTTCAGGATTTGTCCAGTATCGAACATCTTTATGCTGAACTGGATTCGGTAAAAACGTTATTTAGAGAACTAAGTACTATCATTGACTCGTCTTATGATGGAATTTTTATCGCCGATGGTAATGGTGTTGCCCTCCGCGTAAACAGTGCGTATGAACGAATATCAGGAATCAACGCGAGCGAAATCGTGGGTAAATCAATGACGCAGTTAGTAGAAGAAGGATTTTACGATGAATCTGTTACGCTACAAGTTATTGAAACAGGGAAATCAGTCACTATTCCACAAACGATTAACCGAACAAATAAGCAGATCCTTGTAACGGGAAATCCAATATTCGATGAGGAAGGACATTTATTTCGGGTCGTCACAAATGTTCGTGATATTACTGAACTTTACACTTTGGAAAATCAGTTAAAGAAAACAAAAGAACAAACGTTGAAATATGAGATAGAACTTAACCATTTACGCTCAATGCAGATCAAAGAGAACTCGATAGTTTATCGTAGTGAAGCTATGGAGCGAGTTATTCAACTTGCGGTAAAAGTAGCCGATGTGGATACGACGGTATTGATTACGGGAGAATCCGGGACAGGTAAAGAACTTATGGCAAAGTTAATCCATGACCGAGGAAAAGGGAGTAAGCGACCTTATATTAAAATTAACTGTGCGGCTATACCTGAGCAACTTCTTGAGTCAGAACTCTTTGGCTATGCTGGTGGAGCTTTTACTGGCGCCAAAAAAGAAGGAAAGCCCGGGCTATTTGAGTTGGCGAATACAGGGACCCTTTTTCTTGATGAAATAGGGGATATGCCATTGCTTTTGCAGGCTAAACTCTTACGTGCTCTTCAGGAAAAAGAAATAGTCAGAGTGGGTGAAACAAAGCCGATTAGAATTGATGTGAAGATTATTACGGCCACGAACCGAGACCTTGACAAGATGGTTAAAGAAGGTACCTTCCGCCAGGATCTCTTTTATCGCTTAAATGTCGTACCGATTCATGTCCCTCCGTTAAGGGAGCGTAAGGAAGATATTCCTTTGTTGGTTGAATTTTTCTTGAGTAAATTCAACAAGCGATTTAACTTTGAACATCATATTTCATCACCTGTAATCGATACACTTATGGGTTATTCTTGGCCAGGGAATGTACGTGAATTAGAAAATGTGATGGAACGCATGATGATTATATCTATAGAAGATGAACTTTCGGTCAATCTCCTTCCCGAAATAATTCAACGGCAGATTCCCTTGCCAAAGCGGGGAACGAAACTGAAAGATGCAGTAAAACAAACAGAGATTTATCTTATTGAAGAGGCGTTTAAAGAATATGGATCTTTACAAAAGGTGGCTGAGGTCTTAGGGGTAGATCGAACGACTATTTTCTGAAAAGCGAGAAATTACGGGATATTATAGCTTACTGTGCATTTTTGCAAAACGTTGCGAATGTGCACAGTATATTAACTTACTGGTTTTGGAGAATAACTCGGAATAATTTGTGCATAATTACACAAATAAAGAAGTTAAAGGCGTGCTTATTTTATTAGGAAAAGGCGCGATTTAACTTCTTTTAACGTATTGGTTTCCTTGGGAAGTTGTACTGTAAGATGGCCTAAAGAATGGGGATATTTCAGCCTTGCATAACATTTTGACGCTTTTTAGATTATTGGCATGAAAAATGCAATATACAGAATACGAGACCCGGGTAATTGAAAAATTTAAAATATAAGGAGGTGGGGTAAAAAAATAAATCGTTTTTTAACTCAATGATTCCCTAAAACTGGAGATCCAAAATCGACTGAAGGAGAGTGCATCATGAGCATACTTGGTCCTGCTATCAAACGAAAACAGGGTGAAGTTCAACCTTACATCCCCTTGGGTCCCTTCCAACTTAGGATACCCTTTCTCCATTACCGTTTTGAAATCCCTGACTATATTCAAGGCTTACTCATGTGTGCAGTCTGTTTGGGAGCTATCCCGATGCTCCAAGAATATCTCGGGATGCCTTTTGAAGTGGCATTGACGATCGTAATGATGAATGGTTTCTTGTATACTTGGCATGCCCATTTGGGAGATCCGGTTATTCCGGGTTGGATTACACCTGCTATTCCTTTGCTCCTTCTTTATTTGAAGACTTTCCCGGAAGGCGTACCCAGGATGCATGCTCTAATCGCCTTTGAAATGGAGCTTGGATTATTAGCCTTTTTACTTGGCTCGACGGGTTTGGCAAAGAAGTTTGTTACGATTGTACCGGATGCCCTGAAATCAGGAATCTTGATTGGAGCAGGTATTGCTGCCGTAAAATTAGTATTTGACCCAGGTCTGAAATTTGACACCGCTCCTATTACAATTACCATCGCTATCGGTTTAGGATTTTATATTTTGTTTTCTAATCATTTCAAAAACCTTGTCGCTAAAAGCAAGTTCTTTAAAGTGGTCTCTGATTTAGGTTTAGTGCCACCGATTATTTTGGCGATCTTTATTGCTCCTCTCGTAGGTGAGTTGCCTTGGCCCCAAGTTCAATGGGGATTTAACATTCCACAGTTATACACCGTCTTTACTCAATGGACCCCTTTTGCGGATCGAATCGGCTGGCCTTCATTAGCTATGTACACGAGTTCCATTCCCCTCGTCATTGCAATTTATATTATTTTGTTTGGTGAATTGATTCAGGCCGATGCGTTAATCGACGAAGCCCGCGAATTCCGGAATGGGGATGAAAATATTCACTTTGACGCCAATCGTAACAATATGATTGTCGGAATCCGGAACTTTACTATGTCAATGCTTGGTCCAGATCTGACCATGTGCGGACCCCTCTGGGCAGCCATGCAGGTAGTTACCTGTGAGCGATACAAAAAAGGACCGGACGCTATGGATAGCTTGTATGGTGGAGTAGCATCCTTCCGGTTGGGAACTCTTACAGGTTATTTCCTTACTCCGATTGTTACCTTAGTTAAACCCATTCTTCCCATTGCGCTTTCCCTGACGATGCTGGTTCAAGGTTACGTCGCGGTTCGCGTTGGAATTTTGAAAGCCCGTACCTTTAATGATCTTGGGGTAGCTGGAATCGTAGCGGCAGTATTGATTTCTCGTGGTGCAGCATATGCGTTAGGTGTTGGGGTTGTCCTCTGCTTACTCATTTACGGAAAAGACACTATGCGTAATTGGGAAGGTTATGATAAAGTCAACGATCCCGTTTTCAACTCCAGAATTACAGAAGAATAAAATTTAGGAGGAAATTAATCATGAAAACAGCGGCTGAATATGAAGAAAGTTTACGCAAACTGAACTTAAAGGTTTATCTTCAAGGTGAATTAGTAGAAAATCCTGTCGATCATCCGATTATTAGACCTTCTATGAATTCCGTTAAAATGACGTATGCTTTAGCTGAGAAGTCAGAGTATCAAGAGTTGATGACCGCAACTTCTCATCTTACCGGTAAAAAAGTCAACCGTTTCTGCCATTTGCATCAAAGTACCGATGATCTTGTGAAAAAAGTAAAAATGCAACGCCTCTTGGGGCAAAAGACCGCAGCTTGTTTCCAACGGTGTGTAGGTATGGACGCAATCAATGCTTGTGACAGCGTGACCTTCGAAATGGATCAAAAGCTTGGAACAAATTATCATGAGCGGTTCAATAAGTTCTTACTCCAAATGCAAGAAGAAGACTGGACTGTTGACGGCGCTATGACCGATCCAAAGGGCGACCGTGGCTTAGCTCCTAGTCAGCAAGCGGATCCAGATCTTTATGTTCATGTTGTAGAAAAGAGAGAAGATGGCATCGTTGTTCGAGGCGCTAAAGCGCATCAAACAGGAGCGATCAATTCTCATTGGATTCTCGTTATGCCAACGATCAGCATGGGCGAAGCTGATGCTGATTATGCCGTCTCCTTTGTTGCGCCAGCTGATGCAGAAGGAATCTACTATATTTATGGTCGTCAATCTTGCGATACCCGTAAATTAGAAGGAGGCACCATTGATGTCGGAAACTCACAATTCGGCGGACATGAAGCCTTGATGGTCTTTGATGATGTGTTTATTCCTTGGGAAAATGTCTTCATGTGTGGCGAATATGAATTCAGTGGCGCTTTGGTTGAGCGGTTTGCAGGATACCATCGTCAAAGCTATGGTGGTTGTAAAGTCGGTGTAGGTGATGTCTTGATCGGAGCAACCGCATTAGCCGCAGATTTTAACGGAGTAGCTAAAGCTACTCATATCAAGGACAAGCTCATCGAAATGATGCACTTGAATGAAACTCTATATGCTTGTGGTATTGCTTGTTCTGCAGAAGGAAATAAAACAGCATCCGGAAATTATCTGATCAATATGTTGCTGGCCAATGTTTGTAAGCAAAACGTAACACGTCTCCCTTATGAAATTGCTCGCCTAGCTCAAGATATCGCCGGAGGCTTAATGGTTACGATGCCGTCTGAAAAAGATTTGCGTAATCCTGAAATCGGTAAGGTTGTTGAGAAATATTTCGTGGGTGTCTCTTCAGTTCCAACGGAAGATCGGATGCGCATCCTACGCTTGATTGAAAACCTTACTTTAGGAACGGCTGCAGTAGGTTATCTGACAGAGTCGATGCATGGCGCAGGTTCACCTCAAGCACAACGCATCATGATTTCACGTCAAGGTAATTTGGCACAGAAAAAGGAACTCGCAAAAGCCATTGCTAGAATTGAGACAAAGTAATCGAGTAACTCATTTAAAGGAGAAAATATGGAAGTTATTCAGTCAATCATCGAACGAAAAATACGTCCTGCGCTCCAAGAGCATAAAGGCGATATTGAATTGATTGAAGTTTCTTCTGACGGGTTCGTAAAAGTAAGGTTAATCGGGGCATGTTCTACATGCCCCGGTTTCCAAGATACTTTGTCAGAATTTGTGGAAACAACGATCAAAGCAGAATGTCCGGAAATCAAAGGCGTTGAAGCACTTGGGGGTGTTAGTGAGGCGTTAATCGAAGAGGCTTTAGAATTATTGCATAACGGACGGCGTAAAAAATATGGGGCCTAGGCGAGTCGGTATTGATTTTTGCTGAGGATGCAATCCTCAAATCGATCGAGGCAAAATAGCGCGAAATGCCCAAGAAAAACTATCTGAAATGGGCTATCTTGTGAATTTCAATCAATCGGATGCAGATCTCGCCATCTATCTTAGTGGATGCTCGTCAAATTGTGCTAAGCGGTATAGTAATAAGAGTGAGGAATTTTGCATGAATAATTGGAGAGATAAATATCAAAATAAGATTGTAACAGCTGATCAGGCTGTCAAAAATGTTAAGTCCGGTGACCGAGTTGTTTTTGGGCATGCCTGCGGTGAACCTGAAGCCTTAGTAGAAGCTTTAGTAAACCGTGGGTCAGAGCTTCAAGATGTAGAAATTGTTCATATGGTTGCTATGGGACCTGGGAAATATTCACAGCCTGAATATGCTGCGAATTTCCATCATAATGGGCTCTTCATGGGAGGACCGACGCGCAAAGCACTCGAAGAGAAACGGGCCGATTATACACCGTGTTTCTTCTCCGAAATACCGCGGTTATTTAAGGATGGAATCCTAACTGTTGATGTAGCGTTTATTCAAGTTACACCACCGGATGAGGATGGGTATTGTAGCTATGGTATTTCTTGCGATTATACTCAATCCGTTGCAGAATCTGCTAAAATAGTGCTGGCTCAGATGAATCGTAATATGCCGAGAACAGGCGGATCCAGAATTCATCTCGATGAAATTGACTTTATTGTCGAGCAAGATGGAGCATTGATTGAACTTCAACCGCCGAAGATTGGCGACATTGAAAAAGCAATCGGTGAAAACGTGGCGAGTTTGGTTCAGGATGGAGCAACCCTTCAATTAGGAATCGGGGCAATACCTGATGCTGTATTATTGTTCTTAAACGATAAAAAAGATTTAGGAATTCACTCTGAAATGTTTTCTGATGGGGTAGTAGCTTTAGCTGAAGCAGGTGTTGTTACAAATAAAAGGAAAAAGGTTCATCCCGGAAAATTCATTGCGACGTTCCTCATGGGAACACGAAAATTATATGACTTTGTTGACAATAACCCAGACGTCGAGCTGTATCCCGTTGACTATGTCAATGATCCTTTTATCGTAGGTCAAAATGATAATGTTGTAGGGATTAACTCAGCTCTTCAAGTTGATCTCATGGGTCAGGTCAATGCTGAAATGATTGGATCGCGTCAATTTAGTGGTGTCGGTGGTCAACTTGACTTTGTTCGAGGGGCAAGCCGTTCTAAAAATGGAATTTCAATCATCGCCTTGCCTTCTACGGCATCCCATGGTAAGATTTCACGGATTTCCTGTGAACTTGACCGTGGAGCAGCTGTGACAACTTCAAGGAATGATGTTCAGTATATTGTTACAGAATATGGGATTGCAAACTTACGGGGTAAAAACCTCCGTCAAAGAGCAGCAGAATTAATTGGTATTGCCCATCCTGATTTTCGAACTCAACTTTTTGATGAAGCAAAGGAAAAAGGAATTCTTTGAGCTTATGGCCTCCAAGGCTCAAAGGAAATGAGGTAGGTTTAGTATGAAAAATTTCTTACGGAATTTACTGGGTTTTCCGATGAGCCATTATAAAAAGGCTCTACGTAAAAATGTGCAAAAGTTTTATCATCGCGCGATAAGAAAAGCAGTTAATGACGCCCAACGTAAACTTTGGCTTGCCGCAGGGCTTGCCGCTGAAGACTTTGTTACCACTTTACTCGTTTCAGAAGGCAAGGATGATGGAGAACTATTCAAACAGAGAATATTAAATAAAACAATGGAAAAGAAGCAGATCCGAACTATTATCCGTACAATGTTAAAGGTATACTTATCCGCGCTCCTTATTGCGGTTACAAACTATAAAGAAGAGATTTTGACCAAAACAAGTATGAATGAACAAGACTTTCTCAAGTCTTGGTGTTCTGTCTTTGATTATAAACAAGAAGATATGCACGTATTTGATGGTATATTGTTACCCGCATATCGACGGAATGGGCTTAACGGATTGCTCCAAGAAACGGGTAAAATGATTGTTGATGATTTTTACCAAGATTCTAGCGAGCTGACACAAGAAGAAATTACCCTATTCGAAGGTGTTTTGCTAAATGATGTGGCAAGCCTATTTAATTATGTTAAATAACTCGAATGAATCATCTTTGGGGGGAACTTTGGAGGCGTAATGTTTGCAATTGATAAAGATGCAATCCAATATATAGAATCTAAGTCAGGTGCAGTTGTTATCAATCTAGAACTTGAACCTGCAGCTGGCGGCTGAGCTTGCTCAGGTGATCGCGTAACAGGTAGTTACGTGCCGAGAATTTATTTGGGTGAGCCCAGTCCTGAGAAGATGACTCGATACAATGTCATTCAGGTCGAAAAGATTAAAATCTACTCTTCGCCAAGACTGAAAGTTAAAGAAGGTGATAAGGTTATTCGGATCATCTTAAAAAAGGCTCTTTTTCTGAAATGGCTCGAGATTGAGGGCGCTATGGGGATCGTAAGTTTGCATTAATCACTTGCTAAACTGAAACCTGCTTTTAAAACGGATGGAACAGTTACTGCAGGGAATTCATCCGGGATTAATGATGGAGCATTAGAAGAGGGTGTTACGAAGCAACTCGTGACATCCTCTTGATGCATTGACAAACTTTATCGATTACAAGAATGGCTGGACTTTTATAGTTCTGGCTTCTTTAACACTTAGGGACTTTTTGCCGTATTTGACTAAAATGAAGAAGGGAAAAGTTGTATTTTCGCGAATACATAATGTTAAGTTAAAGTGAGTGATTGTTAATCAGAGTGAGGAGCGAATCGTTTGTTTCATGGAATATCTAAAGTGAATTTTGATATTGATCAAGAGTTATTAAAAAAGTACGAGGCAATGGCTTGGAATAGATTAAATATTATTAATTGTCGACGCGTTAATAATATTTCTATTGTTTTGGTTTTATTTACGATAGCCTCTTTCTTGATTGATTACCTTAATAAAGAAAAAGGTCTTTGGACGATTACTCCAGGTTTCGTTTTGTTATTCTATAACCATATTGTGCTTGAATTTGGCGCTTTATTTTTTATTTTGATTTATTTTGTATTCAAAAAAGTATTGAATGATCATCATTTTTTTCCGTTATTGTATGTTTATAGTTTTATTATTTTTATAATAAACCTAAGTGCTTTTATGTCAGGGTGGACGGATCAGTTCATCCATGGCGAAATCACGATTTACATAATGACTTGTCTGGTTATTGCTATAACTTTCTACCAAAGACCAAAATACTCGATTTTGATCTACCTACAGTCTTACGTTGCGTTTATGATTTATGTGGGAAAGACTCAAAAGAACATTCTCCTTCTTCAAGAGCGTTATATCAATGGAACACTCGTTGTTATTTTAGCAATCTTCCTTTCGATTATCCTATCGAAAATGATGGAAAGAGATTATATTTATAAACATAATCTTAATGATATCGTTGAAGAACAGACAATGAAGTTGAAAGAATCACTAGAAACGGTAGAGAAATTAGAACGTTTAAATCTAATCGATAAAATGGCGGCCACAGTTGCCCATGAAGTACGAAATCCACTCACAACGATCAAAGGTTTTCTCCAATTGATAAAAAATAAACAACCTGACCCCGAAAATGTTGAATATTATAATATTATGATCAGTGAAATTAACAGAGCGAATTCTATAATTGCTGAATTCTTATCGATGAGTCGGAATAAAGAAACGATCATGAAGAGGGGAAATATTGAAAATGTTATTACTTCGATTTTGCCACTGATTGAAGCAGATGTGATCTATAATAATATGCAGTTATCAACTGACTTTAGAAAAGTTCCTGATATCTTACTGAATGAACAGGAAATAACTCAACTCGTTTTGAATCTTGCACGAAACGGAATAGAAGCTATGGCAGAGGGAGGTTGCTTGACCTTAAAGATATATCAAGATGGTAATGAAGTCATTCTCCTTATAGCGGATGAAGGTTCGGGAATAGAGCAGGAAGTATTGGATAAAATGGGCACGCCCTTTTTCACAACGAAAGAAAAGGGAACCGGCTTGGGATTGGTTGTTTGTAATAGTATAATTGAAAGGCATAACGCAAAGCTCCAGATTCAATCCAGTGTAAACGGGTCATCGTTTGAGGTCCATTTTACGGTACCTACAAACTCATGAGCTATTATGAAATTTTGAAAGGTTATGATCTCACTTAAGGTGAAGGTCATAACCTTTTTTCTGTTGTCTTAGTTTAACCAACGATTAAGGGCTCTCATACAATGACAGAGGTAAAGGATTTCTCCTGGAAAAAGAAGTGGAGACTTCAAAGGAGCACAGGAGGTATTTTCATTGAACGTCTATGTATTTGGGCTTGGACATATCGGTTTACCAATGGCAACATGGATTGCCATGCAGGATTATGAGGTTATAGGAATTGATAAAAATCCTGACGTCATTACCGAGATTCAAAACGGTACAGTAAAAATTGAAGAGTATTATCAAGAACAGCATATTTCCCAACTGGCGCTAAGCTTGATAAAAAAGAAAAGGTTCAGGGTCACTCCAGATTTTTTACGCACGAATGACAAACCTTCTATTTTTGTAATTGCTGTCGGAATCGTCGAAAAAGAAAATGGGGTTCAAGATACTTCACCACTCATTTCGGTGTTAGAGACGATCACGCCCGTACTTGTTCCCGGCGATTTATTGCTCTTTCGTACAACACTTATTCCCGGAACTCTCGACCAACTTATAGTAAACAAGGTACAATCCCTCGATATTAAGATCAATTTAGCGTATTGTCCGGAGACCTTAATGGAGACCCGAGCCTTTGAGGAACTAAATCAAAACCCAATGATCTTAGCTGCTAACGATAATGAGAGTTTAATCAAAGCCGAGGCCTTTTTAAGATCAATATCGAAAGCTCCAATTTTTAAAGCTTCTACACTTAAGACAGCTGAAATGGTCAAAGTGATTCAAAATATTCATCGGGATGTTAATATTGCCCTGATTAATGAAATTAGCGAAGTAGCTCACGCTCTTAATATTAACATTTATGAGCTTATTTCTTTAGCGAACACTCACCCGAGAGTGAAATTATTACAGCCTGGCCCTGGAGTGGGGGGCTATTGTCTACCCAATGCCTTTGGTTATTTGCAAAATGCGATTGAAAATGAAAGCCAATTGATTCTAATGGATACAGCTCGAAAACTCAATATAGGACGACCTAACAAAATTGTAGAAAGGGTTAGAGAATCACTTCAACAAGAAGAGAAAGTTCTTGCTCACTCGACAATTGCTTTAATAGGACTTGCGATGAAAGATTATTGTGCAGATTGTCGAAATAGTCCCGCTTTAGAAATTGCTGCCCAGTTAGTCAAAGAGGGAGCTAAGGTCCAAGCGTATGATCCAATGGTTCCCATCATGCATTCTTATCAGGTCGCTTCCCTCCAAGAGTGTCTCCTTCATGCGGATTGTTTACTGATTACGGCGCATCAAGAGGGGATTATTTATGTACGGGAACAGCTCGAATCCCTCATGGCAAAGCCCCTAATCGTCATTGACACCCGTAATATCTTTCCTGATTTCCCCGGAATGAAAATTATCAAACCATAATCTGAAATATGAAGGGGTGAAAAATGAATGGAGGATAGTGAACGATCAAAGAATCAGCAATTTCTTGATTTGAGATATTGGGAAGCAATCAAAGGGACATCCGTTTCCATCAAAACAGAGGAAACCCTTATCGTGAATAGTGAATTAGCGGATCGTGAGCATTGTTATCTTTACTATAAAACGAGACCGTATAGCTTTTATCGAATACCCACGACGACTCAATTAGATCTATTAAAGGATAAAGAATATGCATTTACATTTTCAGGAGAAATGCAAGGAAAATGTCAAGCGTCTCTAGCCGTTCTTGCCTATTCAAAAAACAAAAAAGAAACCGTGTATTTTGTCCCATTAAATGAAATGAAACTCATTACATTTGAACCTTCGATTGAAAAGGTTACTTTCTGTATCAGGGTAGAAGGCCCTGGAAGGGTTATGATTAACGAGATCAAAATACAGAAAATGCAAAGATCACATCAAGAAAGTTATGTGCAAGGCGCTCCTTCTCGAACGAGTAGTAGACCCGATATTAAAGTGGCCTGCATTTTAGATAATTTTAGTTATGAGTGTTTTAAATATGAATGTTCGCTAGTTCAACTCAATTTTGGGACGTGGAAACAACAAATTGATGAAAAAAAGTATGATTTTTTACTAGTTGAATCCGTCTGGGATGGACTGAACCGGACGTGGAGAAACCACTTTAATAAATATGAGCTTTTCAAGGTCGTAAAGTACTGCCATGAAAAAAGTCTACCTACAGTTTACTGGGGGAAAGATGATCCGGCTGATTATGAACGTTTTATTGAAATTGCTCAGCTATTTGACTATATCTTTACTACCGATGAAAATTGTATCTCTCGCTATCAACAGGATCTCGGTCATAATCGTGTTTATCTATTGCCTTTTGCAGCTCAACCCCAATTGCATAACCCTGTTGAAGTTAATCCTCAAGAGAAAAGAAATATTGCCTTTGCCGGGGCTTGGTATGGAGATAAGTTCCCAGAACGGAATAAAGATATGAAAACGATGCTTAATGCGGCAAAAGACTTAGGATTGGATATCTATGACCGGAATTATTCCTTAAAAGTTCCTTTTTTTAAATTCCCTGATGAATATACAAAATATATTGTAGGCTCCCTTGATTATCAAGAAATGGTTAAGGCCTATAAACTATATAAAATTTTTTTAAATGTCAATTCAGTCAAGGATAGTCCTACCATGTTCTCGAGAAGAGTATTCGAAATTCTTGCTTCTGGTACTGTAGTTGTAAGTTCCTATTCGCAAGCGATTGAGGAAATGTTTCCGGGGATTATCCCAATGGGCTTTTCCGAAAACGATACAAAAGAGCAATTGGCAGCTCTCTTAAATAACCCTGAATATGCGCGAAGGCTAAGTCTAAAGGGTTTAAGAGAAATTCATCTTAAGCATCTATATAAGCACCGATTTGATACGATCCTTGAGAAAACTGGTTTCAAAACAGAAAGGGAACAAGAAGGAGTTTCCGTGATTGTTTGTACCCAAAGGCCTTTTTTTGTGGAAAACATCCTTGAAAATTACGCGAAACAAGAGTGGGGAACGAAAGAGCTTATTGTTATTCTTAATAATGATGAAATCGATATTAATGAGTGGCAAGAAAAAATAGAGCAGTATCCCAATTTACAGGTATATCAATTATCAGAGCAGACCTCCTTAGGTGAATGTTTAAATTACGCTGTAAAAAAAACGTCCCATAACTATATCGCCAAGTTTGATGATGACGATTATTACGGGCCGTGTTTTTTAACGGATTTAATGCATGCCTTTAATTATACGCAGGCCGATATTGTTGGTAAATTAACGCATTACGCCTATTTAGAAAGCATGAAGGCTCTGGTGATACGATTTCCAGGTAAGGAGAATCAATATACCCATTTTCTCGCGGGTTCTTTTATCGTCAAGAAAGACGTGTTTAAAAAGGTGAGTTTTGATCCTATCTCTCTTGGTGAGATATCTCGTTTTATGAAAAAATGTCGAGCAAAGGGTTATAAAATTTATGCGGCAGATCGCTATAATTATGTCTATGTCAGAAGATCAAATAACGAGGATCATTCCTGGAAAACGACTGTTAATCAAATATTAGCTCAAGACGAATGCTCTATAATTGCTTTCACAGAAGATTATAAGACCCAGGTGACAATTTAGAAGGATAATGTGACCTCTATACTAGAAAGAGGGGGAAGTCGATGAGAAGAGCCATCCTTCGTTTAGAAGATGTTGGCCCAGGCGGGCCCTTTGGTACAGCGGAAAGTCTCCTTAAACTTCAGGCAATAGCAGACTATTTACATTCTGAGAATGTCCCTTTCCATGTATCCGTCATCCCTCGCTATATCAATCCTTCGATCGGCTATGACAAATCGATCGGGGATGACTCTGATCCTTTTATTCTTTCCTTTAACAGGATGATAAAATATCTACAACGGCAGGGTGGGTCCATCGGCATGCATGGCTATACTCATCAATATGATGAGTCCATAAGTGCAGTAGGGCATGAGTTTTATCATCCGAGACTTCCTGCAAATTGTCCCCCTGACGATCCGAAAGAAGCGTGTTTAAACAAGGAAGACTTTGAGAATTCTTACGCTTCCTCACGAATGAGAAAAGGTCTTGATTTATTTGCCAAGGCCGGAATTATGGTTGACTGGATGTCTACCCCTCATTATTATGCTTCACCTAGCCAGAGAAGCATAATCGAAAGTTGGAGTGGGATTTTGTTTGAGGATCATCCTCAGAAAGCGTCAAAGACGGTATTTTTGCAGGACAATGATTACCCCTTTTATCGCGGTGTAGTGTATGTTCCTACCCCTCTTAGTTATTTACAAGGCCCTGATTTTGATTCGGATATTAAGCGAATTTGTAACGAAGCGGAGGGTTATTCTCCAGATCAGTTGGCCGCTTTTTATTACCATCCTTTCCGGGAGCTTCCTTTTATCCAAATCTCTCAATCTAATGGAGTAACCTCCATTGATTATGATGATAACTCCTACCTAAAGAAACTCATTCGAGGGTTTAAAGCACAAGGATTTACATTTATGTCGTTATTAGATCAACTCTCTTTTGTTCCCTCGCTAAGGAAAACTGATTTTTTCTCAGGAAGTGAAAATATTGTTTTGACCGGGGATATCAACAATGACGGAAAGGCAGAATTGATCATTAGAGAAGAGAGTACGGGAAACTGGTATGGAACAACCTTTGATATTCAATCTGTTTTGAATCGGCATTGTGCAGGGAGTTCGACCCAACTTCTTCTCGCGAATTGGGGGAAAGAAAAACATTTAGTTCCTCTTGTTGGAGATTTCAATGGGGATGGTTTCGATGATGTGGTCCTTTGGAATCCTGTAAACGGAAATTGGCAGGTCGCTTTAAGTCATGGAACACAATTCTACCCTGATCGCGGGAACGGGGATAACCTTTGGTTAAAGCATTGGGGAATAGGGAAGCAGTGGAAGCCACTCGTTGGAGATTTCGATGGGGATGGTCAAGATGACGTCATCCTCTGGGATTGCCAAAAGGGGGAGTGGCACGTTGCTTTAAGTAACGGACAAGGTTTTATTCCTTCTCAACAGTCTTGGATCAACTTATGGGGAGTGGGTCGTTCTTGGACTGCTTCTGTAGGTGATTTTAACGGAGATGGGAAAGATGATCTTATCATTTGGAGTCGTCAATACGGAGAATGGCGAATTGCGTTGAGTGATGGACGAAAGTTTACGCGCAGCAATCTTCCTAGCTTACAGTCTTGGACACAGAGGACGGATTGGTACCCTGGATCTCAGTGGGAACTATTAGTCGGAGACGTTGATGGCGATGGTTTGGATGATCTTCTTATCGTAAATGGTGCCCGTGGAGAATGGCGAGTCGCGAGAAGTACAGGATATGATTTTATCCCGCTAGATCGAACGTTTAGTCCGTGGTCAGCAGGGGATGATATGCAACCTTTGGTTGGTGATTTTAATGGAAATGGTAAAGTCAGTCTTTGTGCCAGACATTTTCAGTTAAGAAATGGCACCATAGATCTTGCGATCTCAGTTCTAGGGAAAAGAGAAGAGAGTTAGAAAAGAATATTTACGTTCCCCAGAAATCAAGTATATCCCGGAGTTTAGATAAAACATCTTCACTCTTAGGAGAATACAGTCTTTTCGATAGTGATTCTAGTTGTTCAGAACGAGTTACGATTGCTTCTAAAACCATCTTCTGTACGAGTTCCTTCCCCTTTATACTTAAAGTTAATAGGGTTATCCTCCCGTCCCTTGGTTCCGAAATTTGTTCTAATAAATTTTCTTTGAGTAGGGATTTAACTAAGATTGAAACCGTATTTTTAGCTAACCCACTTTGCTTAGAAAGTTCTGAATAGTTACATTTTTCTTTAAGCGAAAGAGTATAAAGTAAGTATAATTGAGCTCCAGATAAATTGAATTTTTTTGCTAAATTATCTCTGAAGATTTCAATATGTCTAGTGATTTGCCTCATTAGATTATAAAACTCAGATATGTCTTGAAAGTTAACAAAATTATCATGTTGATTCATTTTAAAATCACTTCTTGTCGGTTATTGAGTAAATTTGGATGAATGTATATATTTTTGGGGAAAAAAACATATTTTAAAGTGATATACTAAAAGTAAAGTTCTATATAGAACTAATTCGTTACAGAACTTAATTTTAAACGATAATTATTCTTGTTTCTATTATACAACTATACTACAAATATACGATTATACTACGCAATAAGAAAATAATGGAAAGGGCAATATTATATGTGTGAGGAAAGGCTCTATGAGAGTTCAAGTATGCGGGAGAAAACAATCTTGGCGATTGATAATATCCTTTATGAAAAAGTTCTCAATAAGTCAGGAAAACTGACAGAAGAGGAATGGAGTGAGATTAAACGTCATCCGCAGATTGGTTATCGGATTATCAGTAAGTTCAATAACATGGAAGGTATAGCCGCGAATGTCTTAGCTCATCACGAATGTTGGGATGGTCAAGGCTATCCTAAGGGTTTAAAAGGTGAGGAAATTTCACTATATGCCCGGATTAGTGCAATTGCGGATACCTATGATGCGATGACGCACGACCGAAGCTATCGAAGGGCTTTACCTAAAAAGGAGGCAATAGGAGAATTGAAAAGAAATGCGGGAAGTCAGTTTGACCCAGAGTTGGTCAAGCTTTTTCTTGAAAAGGTTGTATTGCTTTAGAAAATAAGAAAGAAGTGAACTCTTAATGAATGGGTTTAGAAACTGGAAGATTAGGACAAAGATTTTATCCCTTGTTATACTCATGGGTTTATTTACAGGAGTAGTTGGATTTGTGGGTTATTATTATATTTCCAAAGCAAACACTGAAATGGCTGATATGTATTCAAATTCATTAATGTCAATAAAGTACATAAATGATGCAAGGGCACAGGATGGAGCGGGTGAGTCAGCATTCTTTCATTATCTTTTGGCACAAGATAAGAACACTCAACAGCAACAACAAAACGAGATAAAAACGAGGTCAGACAATTTTGACAAGAGTTATAATTCCTATTTGAAATTAGCGACGGACCCTTCTGAAAAAGAAATATTGCCTAAGTTAGAAAAAGAATTAGAAACATATAAAACGGAACGACAAAAAGCTATGGATATGGCAAATCAAGGTGAAACTAAAGGGGCTTATGATTATTTCACGAACAATGCTCAAACTCATCTTGACGCCATAAATACTACGTTGCAAGAGCTTGCAGATTTCAATGCAACTCATGCGGACGAGGTCAATACCCAAAATGATGCAGAAAATGCAGTGGCGAATAAAATAATTATGACCTTATCTACTGTTGCCGTACTACTAGGTCTTGTCCTTGGTTATTTGATGGCGACTATGATTGCGAGTTCGATTAAGCAAGTGTTATTAGAAGTTGAACGAATCGCAAACGGAGATTTAACGGTTGAGGATATTATCGTTAAAAGTAAGGATGAGGTAGGTCAGTTAGCAACGCATTTCAATGTAATGAAGGGACATCTCGATGCACTTGTTAAACACGTTGCTCAATCATCCGAACAAGTCGCCTCTTCATCTGAAGAGCTAACTGCTATGGTTGACCAAAGCACTCAAGCGGCAAATCAAATAGCGAAAGCTATTGAAGGGGTGGCAAAGGGAACTGAAAAAGAAGCAGGAGCTATCGATGAAACTTCGTCTGCTATACAACAAATATCTGCGGGAACCCAGGAAACAGCCGCCAGTAGTAGTGAGATTGCTGAATCTATGACAAATACGTTAGCGACAACTCAAGATGGACAAAAAGCTTTAGATAGAGTTGTCGAACAAATGAATAGTATTAGCGGAGGAACGGAAAACGTTCAACACCGAATAACGGAGCTTTCATCCAGTTCTGAAAAGATTAGTAATATTGTTCAATTCATAACGGAAATTGCAGACCAGACCAATCTATTAGCACTCAATGCAGCCATTGAAGCTGCTAGAGCGGGTGAGCATGGTAGAGGGTTTGCGGTTGTAGCTGAGGAAGTTCGAAAATTGGCAGAACAATCCCGTGAAGCTACGACGCAAATTTCGGCTCTCATCAATCAAAATAATAGTAATATTGATTTAGCAGTGACGGCGATGGAAACAGAGGTCAAAAACGTAGCAGATGGGATTGAAGTTGTTAATGTAGCTGGACGGTCATTCCGTGAAATTGCTCAAATGATAGAAAATGTTTCAGCACAAGTTGAAGAAATATCGTCTACGATTCAGCAAATAGCCAGTGGCAGTCAACAGATATTAACTTCCGCTGAAAAGATTGATAAGTTGAGTAAGGAAACATCTTCCCACGCCCAAGTCGTATCGGCTGGAGTACAGGAACAAGCGGCATCAATGGAGCAAATTGATTCGGCATCTCAAAGTTTAGCCACTTTGGCTCAAGAGCTTCAAAATACCATTAGCAAATTTACCGTTTAGTAATTTTTAAAAATTCAGGGCGACTCTATAGGGAGACTCTAATTGAATGAAGATGTGAAATCAGATAATAAATTCAGTAAAAAGTTAGGGAAATAGGTCGCAATATCACCATGACTCTTCATTGCATTGTCAATTTTTATATGATATTTTACGTTATGCTTATCCATTTCATCTAATAAGGGTTTTACATGGATTTGATATTGCCAATCGTTTTCACTCGATAATAGATAGATTTCGGTATCGACGATTTTATCAAGTTGTTTAAAAATAATTTCATTTAGATGGATGGAATTTTCTTTGGGGTTATCTTCTCCGAGAATAAAACGCGCTGTTTCCACCGTGGTTTTATTAATATAATCGGCGAGGAGCACTTGTGGGGCACCGGCTATGATATATCCAAAGTTATACTTTAAACCAAAATATAAAGCGGCACTTCCTCCTTTCGAGGAACCTACCGCAACGATATTTTGCCAATCCACATTTAACCTTCGGACAATAGAGGTAATAAGGGATAATACTGAAGTCTCAACTTCAAAGCTCATATTTTGTCCGAGATAATAACAGCCTCTTGGACCATAACTATCTAAAATAAAAAGCTTATGACAATCTATCGGGCTTAGTACTCTCATATAATTATAAGAATGCTGAATTTTATCCTCAGGGGAATTAAACCCTGAAAATATGATCACTAATAAATGGGTATTCGTTACTCCTTTTTGCAACACATAATTTATAGGTGAATTTGTCTTATAGATTTTTCCTGAAAATGGAAATTTATCGGCCATTGTAAACACTCCACTTATATAAAGATAAGATAATATATTCTTATCCAAACAAGCGGGTTACCCTCTATACACGACGAGTTTTGCCCGCTGAACAAGGGTTTATAAAGTTACAGGCTTTGGCTGATCCTCGAACTTACCGAACGATATTTTTAAATAGTTAATAAATGTTCGATGTTTTCGTTGACCTTTAACTTGTTCTAGGATAGAATGAACTCAGGAAAGTTGTCACACCATAATTTCATAACCGTTCATATAATCGCGGAGATAGGGTCTGCAAGTTTCTACCGGGCTACCGTAAATGGCCTGACTATGAGCGAAAGTGCGCCTAGGGCAGGAAGATTTTTGACCTAGCGGCGCAGAATCCTAATAAGCATTATAACCATAGTTTCAGTGCTTAGCTTGAAGCTGCGTTTATTTGTTATAGGGTTACACCGAAGGGATAAAAGCCCAGGCGGATAGTTTCACTCACTCTTTTTTGAAAAAGTCATTTTTTCAAAAGCACTGTGGAATTATATGTCTGGGCTTTCTTATTTATCTAAATTATCTTAAACATTGAAGGAGTGATGTTATGAACTCGGTTGGTGTTGTAATGGGTAGCGATTCAGATTTCAATGTTCTTGAGGCAACCATTAAAGTACTTAAGGAATTTAATGTTTCTTTTGAAGTTAAAGTTTCCTCAGCTCACCGAACATTAGAGAGAACTTTAAACTGGGTTAATGCATTTGAAGCACAAGGAGGACAAGTGCTGATCGCGGGAGCAGGCATGGCAGCTCATTTACCTGGAGTTGTAGCAGCAGCTACGACACTTCCGGTCATCGGACTTCCTATTAAAAGTGGGGCTCTCGATGGTGTTGATGCTCTCTACGCCATTGTGCAAATGCCACCCGGAATACCTGTAGCAACCGTTGGCATTAACGCAGGTAAAAATGCAGGATTGCTGGCCATTCAAATTTTAGCTCAAACCGATTCTCACTTGAAAGAAGAACTCAAAGCGTATCGCCAAAAAATGGCCGCAGAAATTGAAACTAAAGATCAAGCCATCCAAGAAAAAATAAAATAAAGCGTGAAAGTTAATCTTTAGGGTAATGATAAAGAAAACGAAAAAAGAAGGGGCTTTAACACGTGATTGAACGCTATACACTCCCTGAAATGGGCCAAATTTGGACAGATGAACATCGCCTTGAGCTCTGGAAGAAAATCGAAATTGCGGCTTGTGAAGGTTGGGCGCAATTAGGAAAGATTCCGTTGGAAGCAGTTGAGGTTATCCGTGAAAAAGCTGCTTTTTCGTGGGAAAGAGTGCAGGAAATTGAAGAAGTAACACATCATGATGTCCTTGCTTTCTTGACCAATATGGCAGAGAACATTGGAGAAGAGTCAAAACACGTCCATCTTGGGCTGACGTCTTCTGATGTTTTAGATACTGCACTTTCCTTGCAAATGGTTGAAGCAACCGATATTTTACTTCAGAAAATGGACAAGCTTGAAGAAGCTATTGGCAAACGGGCTTTAGAACATAAGGACACGTTAATGATGGGACGGACGCATGGTATTCATGCAGAACCGATCACGATGGGACTTAAATTTGCACTCTGGTATGAGGAAATAAAACGGCAAAAGAAACGTCTGGAGTTTGCTCGGGAAGAGATTCGGGTGGGCAAAATATCTGGTGCGGTCGGTACGTTTGCTAACATCGAACCCGCAGTGGAAGAATGGGTTTGTAAATCACTTGACTTAAATCCAGCCCCGATATCCACACAAATTTTACAACGCGATCGGCATGCTTTTTATATGACGACCTTAGCTGGAGTTGCGGCTACTCTTGATAAAATGGCAACCGAAATTAGAAACCTGCAAAGGACTGACGTCCATGAGGTAGAAGAGGCTTTTGCTAAAGGTCAAAAAGGATCTTCGGCAATGCCCCATAAGAAAAATCCGATTACCGCTGAGCGTATATGTGGACTGGCACGGGTTATCCGCGGAAATGCGCAGACCGCGCTTGAAAATGTTGCCCTTTGGCATGAACGGGACATTTCCCACTCTTCAGCCGAACGGGTGATCCTCCCCGATAGTACGATTGCACTTGATTATATGCTTCAGAAGATGACAAAGTTGATTGAAGGATTGCGTGTATTCCCTGAACAAATGCAAGCCAATGTCGACAAAGTTGTCGGTCTCATTTTCTCCCAACGCGTTATGCTCTCACTTGTCGGCAAAGGTATGAGCAGGGAAACGGCATACGCTTGGGTGCAACGCAATGCTATGAAAGCTTGGGAAACGAAAGAACCCTTTAAAAACTTGGTTTCTAATGATCCAGAGATCGAGAAATACCTAACACAACAAGAAATCGATGAGCTGTTTGATTACTCTTATCATACGAAACATGTGGACACTATTTTTAAGCGCGTAGGGTTGCTGTAAAACATTAGAGATTCTTACAAGCAAAGTTGCGTTACAGACACTCGGACGTACGTTCGCAGACCAAGCTAAGGGTATAACTGCTGGATGAAAGCTGCGTGATACCCTCCCAATTCGCCATCCATGGTTCACGGTCGGCGAGCGAAACACTCCAGTGAAGTGTTTCGGCACGTGACTCGTCCCGCAAACGTAAGGAGCAGTTCTACCCAAGCTTGGTAACTGCTCGCGAAGAGTCCTTGCTTACTGTAATCGTAACTTGCTTCGAAGTATTCCAAGATAAAAGACAAGATAGCGTAGCTTCTCACACAGGAGTGAACGATTTCGCGGAGGGGCGCAATGTCGCACGACGCTTCTGTAGCATAGCGTAGCCACTTGGTTCACTTCAGGTATTACCCAGAGGTTTGGCGAAGCTGCAACAGAAGCAAGTGTGCCAGCCCTGGAGCGCTGAGTGAACGGATGTGGGAGAAGCTACACGACCCAAACTAGTTAAAGCAAACTAAATGTAAACTCTAATTTTGAAGGGAGATTATTAACGATGGAAAAACGCGAAATGTTATATGAGGGAAAAGCTAAAAAGGTTTTTATCACAGATCAAGCCGATCAATATCTCGTTGAATACAAGGATGACGCCACTGCATTTAATGGCGAGAAAAAAGGTCAAATCGAGGATAAAGGGGTTATCAATAATAAACTTTCTACTCTCTTATTTAAAGAATTGGAAAAGGTCGGCGTACCTACACATTTTATTGAGTTATTAAATGATCGTGAGATGCTTGTAAAGAAGCTTAAAATGTTGCCTTTAGAAGTTGTTGTCCGCAACATTACTGCGGGAAGTTTAGCTAAACGCTTGGGTACTGATGAAGGAGTGGTCCTTTCTCGTCCTGTTGTTGAACTTTATTATAAAGATGACGCGTTGGGAGACCCATTTGTAAATGAGTCTCATGCATTGGCGATGGGCTGGGCTAATATTGAGGAATTAAAGGAAGTTCAAACACTAGGCCTTAAAATTAATGAAGTGCTTCAAAAGATCATGGATCAAGCGGGGATTTTGTTGGTGGATTTCAAACTCGAATTTGGTGTCGCGGATGGAAAAATTCTTCTCGGTGATGAAATTTCTCCAGATACCTGCCGCTTCTGGGATAAAGATACGAAAGAGAAACTCGATAAAGACCGCTTTCGTCGTGATTTGGGTCAAGTCGAAGAAGCGTACATCGAAGTTTATCGCCGTGTGAGTGGGGTTCTCGTCCAAGCTTAAGAAATAAGGAAAAGGGATTAAGGAGGATTTGTTGTGCGGGAACCGGGAGATGACAAACCGAAGGAAGAGTGTGGAGTTTTCGGAATCTATGCACCTGAATTGGAAGTAGCCCGTCTCACATATTATGCACTATATGCATTGCAACACCGTGGGCAGGAAAGTGCTGGAATTGCCGTGTCTGATGGTCGTAAAATCGATGGGCATAAAGGGATGGGACTCGTCTCTGAAGTTTTTACAGTGCATCAGCTTTTGAAGTTGACAGGGAAAATAGCAATCGGTCATGTCCGTTATTCGACAACCGGTTCAAGTTTGCTTTCAAATGCTCAGCCACTCGTTGTTCATTACCAACAAGGGATGATGGCCTTAGCCCATAATGGTAATTTGACCAATGCACTTGAATTGCGCGAAGAGCTGGGAAAGGATGGCGTTGTTTTTCAGACAACCATTGACAGCGAAGTTATCGTTAAGATGATTGCTCGATATCGTCGGACTAATTTAGAAGATGCTCTAGTTAAAACCATGCTTGACCTGCAAGGCGCCTATGCTTTAGTGATCACTGCTGAAGATAAACTGATTGGCGTACGGGATCCGTATGGATTACGTCCCCTTTGTATTGGACAAGTGGGTGGAAGGTATTGCATTGCTTCAGAAAGTTGTGCTTTAGATACGATTGGGGCTGAGTTTGTCCGTGATGTAAAACCGGGTGAAATCATTACGATTGATGAAGAGGGCTTGCATGCTCGTCAAGGACTGCCTGCTCAAAAGTTTGCAGGGTGTGCGTTTGAATATATCTATTTCGCCCGACCGGACAGCACGATTGATCAGATTAATGTCACAGAAAGCCGGAGACAGATGGGTATCGAATTAGCGCGGGAGTGTCCAATTGATGCAGATATCGTCATTCCAGTTCCAGATTCAGGGATGTCGGCAGCGCTGGGGTATTCTGAAGAATCAGGGATTCCGTTTGCACAGGGACTTCTGAAAAATCGTTATGTCGGTCGGACCTTTATCCAACCTACTCAGGAAATGAGGGAAGTAGCCGTTCGTCTGAAATTAAATGCAAATGCAGGCGTTCTAAAGGGAAAAAGGGTCATCATGATTGACGACTCGATTGTCCGTGGAACCACGAGTTCAAGGCTTGTAGATTTGGTTCGCAAAGCGGGTGCTACTGAAGTCCATCTCTTGATCAGTTCTCCCCCAGTGACTTATCCTTGTTATTACGGAATTGATACAGCAGAGCGGGAAAAACTAATCGCCGCCCAGCTCGATAATGAAGGAATTAGAGAATTTATCGGAGCAGATTCTTTGCATTATCTAACTCCCGAGGGGTTGATCCGAGCTCTTGGAGGAAGATCTGTTTGCTTAGCGTGTTTTAGTGGAGATTATCCAGCCTCCGTTCCCTCCGAGAGGAGCGGCAAACTTAATTTAGAAATCTACTAAGAGAATTTAAATCTTCAAGGAGGGAATAGCAATGGGTTATACCTACCGCGATTCAGGGGTAGATATTGAGGCAGGCAGTACTGCTGTGGAGTTAATGAAACCAGCCGTTAAACGAACGATGCGTCCAGAGGTTTTAGGGGGTTTAGGCGGGTTTGGAGGGCTGTTCGCTCTCGACCTTAAGAAATTCTCCAATCCCGTTTTGGTTTCTGGGACGGATGGTGTCGGTACGAAATTAAGACTTGCTTTTCAGATGGACAAACATGACACCATTGGACAGGATGCGGTCGCCATGTGTGTTAATGATATTTTGGTGCAAGGCGCAGAACCTTTATTCTTTCTTGATTATTTGGCTGTTGGCAAACTTGATCCTGAGCGTGTGGCTAATATTGTGACCGGGGTTGCTAAAGGGTGCGAATTGGCTGGATGTGCCTTGGTCGGTGGGGAAACCGCTGAAATGCCAGGATTTTATCCTGAAGAAGAGTATGATGTGGCTGGTTTCTCCGTGGGCGCAGTTAACCGAGAAGACTTGATTGATGGTTCGAAGATTCAGGAAGAGGATGTTTTGATCGGACTTCCTTCTTCCGGTTTTCACAGTAACGGCTATTCGCTCGTGCGTAAGATTTTTGCTCCTTATGCGATGGATACCGTTTTTCCAGAGCTAGGGGAACCCCTAGGTGAGGCGCTCTTGCGTCCAACTCGTATTTATGTAAAGACCGTTTTACAACTGCTTTCCAAACATCAGATTCTCGGAATGGCTCATATTACTGGGGGCGGCTTGACGGAAAACATCCCCCGAGTGCTCCCCGAGGGACTTGGCTTGCGAATTTCAATTTCTTCTTGGGAGGTTCCCGCCTTATTTACCCTTATTCAACGTTTGGGTGAAATTGAAGCTGCGGAAATGCGTCGGACGTTCAATATGGGAATTGGCTTTGTTTTAATTGTTCATCCTGATGAGGTTAAGGCTGTCCAAGATGAACTTCAAAGTTTAGGAGAAATGAGCTATGTGATTGGGGAAGTGACCCGTGGGAAAGGGGTCGAATACGTGTGAGGATCGGAGTTTTAGCTTCAGGTCGGGGGAGCAATCTCCAGGCGTTAATCGAAGCCTGGCAGGAGGGTAAGTTTCCCGCTGAGTTTGTCGCAGTGGGTTCAGATCATGCTGAGGCACTGGCCTTGAAGCGAGCTGAAAAAGCTAATATTCCTCAGCGTGCCTTCCCGTTAAAGGATTATTCCACACGGGGGGAGCAAGAACAGGCTATTTTGGACTGGCTGAAAGAAAGTCAGGTGGAACTCTTAGTTCTCGCTGGATTTATGCGGGTACTAAGCTCTGATTTTTTAAGTGCTCTAAATTGTCCTGTCTTAAATATCCATCCTTCACTATTACCCTCCTTCCCAGGGCTTCATGCACAACGACAAGCTATTGAGTATGGTGTAAAAGTTGCGGGGTGTACCGTTCATTTTGTGGATGAAGGCTTAGATAGCGGACCCATTATTTTGCAAGAAGCGGTTCCCGTCGAACCAGGAGATACGGAAGAAACGTTGACCGAAAGAATCTTGAAGGTCGAACATAAACTCTATCCGGAAGCGGTTCGGCTGGTGACAACCGGTCAAATTAAATAGGGTAGTATATGAAGTTGAAAATAGATAATAATTAAAACGGAGGAAGGATAGAATGAAACGCGTAGTAATTAGTGTTTCCGATAAAACGGGAATTCTTGAATTAGGAAAAGGGCTAGCTGAACTAGGTTATGAGATTATTTCGACCGGTGGTACATTTAAAACTTTAAATGAAGCGGGTATCCCTGTGCGTTATGTAACCGAAATAACGGGATTTCCTGAGATACTTGATGGTCGGGTGAAGACCCTCCATCCTATGGTTCATGCAGGGATTCTTGCACGAGATACAGCAGAGCATCGCAAACAATTAGATGAAAATGGGATTGGTCTCGTGGATTTGGTGGTTGTAAACCTTTATCCTTTCCGCGAAACGATTGCAAAACCTGATGTGACTTTCGAAGATGCGATTGAAAATATCGATATCGGCGGGCCGACGATGGTTCGCGCTGCAGCCAAAAATCAGGAACGGGTTGCGATTGTCGTTAATCCGAAGCGTTATACGGAAATTCTGGAAACTTTGCGTCAAGAAGGCGAGATTTCTTATGCACTGCGCAAGCAACTTGCCGCAGAAGCCTTTGCTCATACAGCAGATTATGATAAAGCAATCGCGGATTATCTGGAAAAACAACAGGCTCAAGAAGCGGGTGCGACCAGCGTTTTCCCGGAAACCTTGCGACTCACTGCAGAGAAAGCCCAAGATTTGCGTTATGGGGAAAATCCACAACAAAACGCGGCCTTTTATCGTAATTCAAATTCTGAAGGCACTTTAGCTGGCGGAGTACAGCTTCAGGGTAAAGAACTTTCCTATAACAATTGGGTTGACATGGAAGCAGCTTGGTCTCTTGCACAGGAGTTCAAGGAGCCCGCTTGCGTTATTATTAAACATACCAACCCCTGTGGGGCTGCACTTGGAAAAACTCCGTTAGAAGCGTATGAACGGGCTCTTGAAGCAGATCCGGTGTCTGCTTTTGGTGGAATTATTGCCTTTAACCGCGTTGTAGATGCAGAATGTGCGCAACTCATTCATGAACGTTTCTTCGAAGTTATTTTGGCTCCGGAATTCAGCCCAGAGGCGAGAGAGATTTTTAAAGATAAAAAGAATCTCCGTTTAATCATTATTGGACGAAGAGGGGGCCAACACACTTCAGAAAAAGGCTGGAAAATACGCACGATCCAAGGAGGATTTCTTGTTCAGGAAGAAGATCTTGGCACTACTCCTTCCACAGAATGGGAAGTCGTTACCGAGCAAAAACCGACAGCTGAAGATTTACGTGAGCTTGAATTTGCATGGCAAGTTGTTAAGCATGTTAAGTCTAATGCCATTGTGCTCACTAAAAATGGCCAAACCCTAGGAGTTGGAGCTGGACAGATGAACCGAGTAGGGTCTGTTAAAATTTCGATGGAACAAGCTGGAGATAAAGCAAAAGGCGCCTATCTTGCTTCTGATGCATTTTTCCCGTTCCCTGATTCTTTGGAAGAAGCGGCTAAAGCTGGCGTGCGTGCAGTTGTTCAGCCTGGAGGTTCAATTCGAGATGAAGAAGTGCTTGAGGTTGCTAATCGTTTGAATCTGATTATGGTATTCACCCATCGGAGACATTTTCAACATTAAGCATCGATAGGAAGAAGGTGCCTGAGATAGGTAAGAAGGTTTTGATTGTCGGGAGCGGTGGCAGAGAGCATGCTTTGGCATGGAAACTGACCCAAAGTCCGGATGTAGAGCAGATTTATGTTGCACCAGGTAATGCGGGGACCTTGGGCTGGAATGTAAATATTATGGCGAACGACATCTCTTCTTTATTAGCGTTTGCTGAAGAAAAAGCCATTGATTTAACGGTTGTGGGACCAGAGGAACCCTTAACGCTTGGAATTGTTGATGCTTTTCAAGCGAAAGGGTTGAGAATCTTTGGACCGAGTCGCGCAGCAGCTCGTTTAGAGGGTAGTAAGTCCTTTGCTAAAGAAATTATGCATGCGGCGAACGTTCCAACAGCGCGTTGGGAGGTTTTCCAGGATTCACAAAGGGCAAAATTATACATTCAGCAAATTGGAGTTCCTTGTGTCTTAAAAGCGGATGGGTTAGCTGCTGGTAAAGGTGTAATTATTGCTGAGGATCTGGAAACAGCTCTACAGGCCGTGGATGAAATTATGGAAGGGGCCTTGAAGTCCTCAGGAAAAACTCTGGTGGTTGAGGAATTCTTAACCGGTCCGGAAGTCAGCTTGCTTTGTTTTACAGATGGGGAAAACGCCGTTCCAATGGTGCCTGTACAGGATCACAAGCGGGCTTTAGATGGAGATCAAGGACTCAATACGGGTGGGATGGGAACCTATACTCCACCCCCGTTTTGGACACCGGAATTAGAACAGCAAGTTATGCAAGAGGTTGTTCAGCCTACGCTTAAAGTTATGCAGGAGCGTGGCGAAACGTTTCAAGGGGTACTTTTTGTTGGGCTCATGCTTACCCCTGAAGGTCCTAAGGTCCTCGAGTTTAACGCTCGCTTTGGCGATCCGGAGACTCAAGTGGTTATGTTGAGAATGGAATCAGATCTTCTATCTGTTCTTTGGGCGTGTACGGAAGGTACGCTTCAGGATGTGCAGTTGAAGTGGAGTGAGGATACAGCCGTTTGCGTTGTGCTAGCATCTCCTGGATATCCGCAAGCTTACACAAAAGGAATTTCGATTCATCTGCCTTCTCAAGTCCAGGATAATTACGCGATTTTCCATGCTGGAACAGCGGCCACAAACGGGGGACAACTTGTCAATTCGGGTGGAAGAGTACTGGGAGTAAGCGCGAAGGCGCCAAACCTTGTTAAAGCCCGCGAAGCTGCTTATCAATTAGTTGAAAGCATTGATTTCCCGCAGGCTCATTATCGTTATGATATCGGAATCAAAGGATTAACGAACTAACACAGCTTCTCGCTCATTTATGGGCGAGAAGTTCTTTTATACGTATCAGAAAGTATAAGTTTTTATCGGTAGATAGTATAAGTGCAACTAAGGCTTCCGCCTGCGCTAAGGCTTGGCGCAAGCCAAGTTTTCTTTATCTCAGTTAAATTTTGCTAAAGGTAGCTTCCCTGTGTGAGCATCTTCTTCCCTACTTTCATATACTGTAGGCAGAATGGCGAACTAAGGGAGGGATCGGCGTGTATAATTACCGAAAACGTTTTTTTTATCCAATCCATGTTGCGAGACCAGATCCTGAGTTCGCTCAAATTCTCCTTGAACATTACGCAGGGCGAGATGGTGAACTGAGCCAAATTACCCAGTACTTAAGTCATCAGGCTAATATTTCAGATCGATTCGTTCGGGAATTGTATGGACTTATTATTGCCGAAGAACTTGCACATCTCGAAATCCTAAGCACCCTGATTCATAAGCTTGGCGGAGAATTGGGCTATTATGTGAATAATCGGGGTGAACCTTGGAAATTAGAATATATCGAGCAGGGTACGGACCCCCTTCAACTTTTAAAAATAGATATTGATTTGGAGTTAAGTTCCCGATCCTTGTATGAAAAAAGTGTAGAGAAGACAAAGGATCCGGGGATTCGTAAGATACTCCACTTTATAGGGCGGAGAGAAGAAATTCATCAGTCGCTCTTAGTTCGTTCTCGAAAGTTAATGATTGAAGGCGCTTGCAATGGTCAGTATAATCAGCTTATCTACGATTATAAGATGAGTCTTCAGGTATTAGAATAGTTACCGTGTAAGACAAGGGCACTCTGGGTTTTAGATTTTACCTGAGTGCCCTTTAATTAATGAGCAGGATTAAGTCAATTTGTGTCGAAATAAACTATATTGCAATTGAGAATTCTTTCCTAAAGGGAGGCCTGAAGCTATGAAAAATCGCTCAATGTCAATTAAGACAAGGATTACACTATTTGCAGCAGTTGTTATTTTTTTGATCGTAGGAGCGCTCTCTATAGCTAGCTTTTGGAATGCGGAAAAACTCTTAGCGTCCAGTGAGCAGGAGACAAAAAGGCTCGTGGAAAAAGGAATTCAGGATGAATTTACTACTCGCCTAGAGACTGCAAAGTCTTCGATTCTTTCGGTAACATCAAATCCGGAAATCGCCAAAGCTATGGCGAATCAGAATCGTGGAGACATAGCACGCATGGCACAACCTATTTTTGATACCGTGAAAAATGAAGGATTTAGTCAGATGCAATTCCATCTAGCACCAGCAACATCTTTTTATCGAGCACATAGTCCCAAGAAATTCGGAGATGATTTGTCTTCTTTTCGGTTTACTGTTGTTGAGGCGAATAAGGAAAACAAGATCGTTTCTGGATTAGAAGAAGGGGTTGACGGATATGGGTTCCGTGTCGTGGCTCCCATTACATATGAAGGAAAGCAAGTCGGTACTGCTGAATACGGTATGGATTTTGGAAAGGATTTTCTCAGCGAATTACAAAAGAAAAACGCGGGTGAATATTTTATTTATGTACTGAATCCGGATTCTTCTATGGTTAAAGGGGTTAAAGAAAATAAAGGACTCCTTTTGGGAACAGGGGAAGACACGTTTGTAGTACCCGATAAAGAACTAGAAGGATTACAGAGTGGAAACTCAAATACACTGATCAGTGCTGATGGAAAAAACAATATTCTCTTAGTTCCGTTTAAGGATTACAAAGGAGAAGTTAAAGGGTATATAAAAGCCGTACTTTCTCGTGAAGTAGTAGTTGCCAATATGAACAATCTAAGACAATGGGTTTTATTTATGGGACTGGGAGTCTTGATATTAGGGGTAATTGCCGCATACATATTATCGCTTTTAATCACTCGTCCTATTGTTGAGTTATCCCAAAATGCGGAGGTCTTAGCTCAAGGAAATCTTAATGTGAATTTGCGGACAAAATATTTTGGAGAGCTGGAAATGCTAGCAGTAGCGATGAAGAATATGGTTGAAAATACACGTTCTATTTGCTCTTCAATAAACCTGGCTATCTCTAATGTAGAATCTGAGGTTGAGGCAATATCGAGTTCCACGGAGCAATCCTCTAAAGGCTCTGAACAAGTAGCAACAAGTGTGAGTCAGGTGGCAATTGGTGCCCAGAACCTTGCTGAGACAACACAGGATATCAGTGCTCAAGCAAGTACGATAAATAGTAAAATGTTAACGTTTAGAGATCAGATGGTGGATATTGGAACAAGCACCTCTGAAGTAGTAGAGCGAACCCAAAGTGGTAAAGCAATGATGAATGATTTAGCTCAAAAAATGAAGGAATTTACAGATAGAGTAGAGGAAATACGCCAGACTGGAAAGAACTTGCGGGATCAGACCGGGGAAATTCGAGGAATTACAAATATTATTACGGGAATTTCGGATCAAACCAATCTATTAGCACTTAATGCAGCAATAGAGGCTGCCCGTGCAGGAGATGCAGGACGAGGGTTCGCCGTAGTCGCTGATGAAGTAAGAAAACTCGCTGAGGAGTCACGTCAAAGTGCGAAACATATTGAAGAATTGATTGAGCATATAACGCGCAACGTTGAGAGTTCGGTTGAGGCCACGGATGATGCTGCAGATTTAATCAGGGAACAGACTGGAATTGGAGATAAAGCGCAACATGAGTTTGCTGAGATCGCAGAGGGAAGTCAAAACGTTGCAAATCTCTTGAATGTGGTTGAAGTTGAAGTGCAAGAGATTGTGAGCATGACTCAAGCCATTGGACAAGCCGTTTCAGCAGTGGCGGACACTTCACAAGATGATGCTGCAGCAGCTGAGGAAATCGCAGCTTCTTCAGAAGAAATGAGTGCAGCGGCGAGTACGATTCAAGAAAGTACTGAGGTCTTGATGCAACACATGGATGAATTGAAAGCACAAAGTGTGAAGTTTATTCTGTAAAGATAGATTCCTAATTGTCACGATCAACTCCATCCTTTCTAGATTTTGTTACCCAGGGGAAATTAACATCAATTTCAAAAAAATGTCCAATCCTTTTAGGATTGGACATTTTATATTTTTGAATTAAAAATGTTTTTCTGATAAACTGAATTTTAACATGAGGGCAATTAGAATTTGATTTCCCAATTGGCAACACGAAGCCCTTTAAAAAGGCCAAACCCTGAAAGCTCGATCTTAACTTCCGGGCGTTTAGGGAGGTAACGATCATAGTAGACGGTTATTCCTTCAGCATTCATAGGAATGAAATTTTCAGGTTTAAGCGGATTGCCACGGCGTACTGCTGGAGGGGAAACGATAGGAATACAACATGCATCAAGATCCATGGATTCAATGTGAACTGAAGCTACTTGCTTTTGAAGCAAAAATTCCTTGGCTTCAGGTGTAAACGTAAAGGAGATTGCAGGATGTTGTATTTGAGTTTCTAGGTTCATTTTTAATACCTCCTGTCGATTATATTATTTATCATAACTTAATTATTCAATTTTGGCTATCTGGAATATTTGGAATGAGGGAATTGCTTTGAATAAAGTTAGACGTCAAACTGAGCTTATTAAGCTTATCGCGAAGGAACCGTGGCAACATACGCAGAAGGGGCTAGCCGAGAGATTCCTGACAAGTGAAGCAACAGTTAAACGTGATTTAGTGGAGCTCGCTCAGAAAGAATATATATTCGCAGAAAATGACGAGCAAGAACTTTTTTTACAGAGTCCTGGCTGGTGTGAGCTTACTCCGCTAAAAGAAGCAACACTGCGTCAGATGGAAATTTTAGAGCTCTTACAACGCTTTAAAGCGGGGCTGACCGTTGCGAAAATTGAGAAGCTGATTCATTCCGGTGCGGACGGAGAGACCGGAGAAAAAACAGTGGAAAGAATGGTTAAAGACTTGGTCTTTAAAGGGTTTGTTACTCGTCAAGGAAATGTATATTGCTTAAATCCAACGTGGATTCTTCCCCCGTTACAACTCAATGAACGTGAAAAACAGGTATTTTACGAAGCATTGAAGCTAACCAAAGCGCTGAGCCCCTTACCTGAGGTTATTCCGGCTCTTGAAGCAAAGTTGAATATCTCGCTCCCTCCACACGAAGAAATAGAGACGGTTTTGGTACAAGGGCGGACGCCTAGTCATAATATGCGAAGAATTCACATATGCAATGCATTAGTACAGGCTGCTCGATCACATCAAGTCATTAAAATTCTTTATCGTCGTGAGGGGGAAGAAACAGTTCAGGAAGTGCGAGTTTATCCCTTAGGCATTGTCTATTATTGGGTTCTTGATAAATGGTATTTGGCCACTAAAACGAAGAACGGAATGCGCACTTATGTCATTGATCAGATTCTGCATCTTGATCAGGAGGAAGAACATTTTGAGGGTAATTCGGATTTTGATTTAAAAACGTATTACGGATCGAGTTGGGGTATCTATCGGTGTGCTACCCCGACGGAAGTGAAAATACGTTTCTATCGCACGTATTCCACCCTTCAGAGGGTTCGTGAGGAGTTGCAGGGTCGTGTGAGTTGTCAATTGGAGGAAGACGAAGAAGGGCTTATCCTTACCGATCGTGTCGATGGAATCGCGGAGATCGCTGTTTGGCTCAGAGGATTCGGAAGTAGCGCACAAGTCTTGGAACCTCCGGAATTAAGAGAAAGAATGCGCGAAGAATGGGCTCGAATGTACGAACTCTACGGAAAGGAGGGCCAACATGACTTCAGTGGAACGCGTTGAGAAAATAATTGCGTTATTGCGGGCTCATTCCGTTCAAGGAATTTCCGTTATTGATTTAGCCAAAGCGTGTGCAGTTCCTCTGGCTACGATTCAACATGATCTCGAGATGATGCTCAATTCTTTCGAAGTACAGCTCCCTATCTTCACTGATCAGGATGAGCAAGATGATGAGGAGAGGGGAGATTATGAAGAAGATCTCTTTGAACCGCATGTCAAATGGTATTTACTCCAATCCGATTCTCATAAATCCCTTTTTCATATCAATATTGGGGAAGCGTTAGCCCTAGTCGATACCTTAAATTTACTTGCTACGGAGAGCTCAGAGAAGGAAACACTAAAACAAAAGTTGCTTGCTCCATTTGATTTTGAGCAGGAGGGGAACTATCGCTTGATCAAAGGGAATTTGACCCCTCTAGAATTGATTGCACCAGAACTCTTTTTGTCTTTAGAAAATTCAATTCTGCAAAAGAAAAAGATCCAGTTCAAATACGGAGAAAAAATGGTGATAGTTGAGCCTCTAGGGCTCGTTTATTACTCTCGGTTAAGATGCTGGTATCTTGTAGCACGTCACGATGAGATCGTTAAAAGCTATCATTTCCATAAAATTGAGGACATTTTGAAGCTTAATGAAGGATTTGAACTGCCTGAACACTTTAAGCTTAAAGCATGGCTAGCGCCTCATTGGGGAATGGAATTTGGGAAACCCATGGACGTGAAAGTTCGTTTTTATGAACGTTCGCATACTCTGGATAAACTTAAAAAGGATGTTGCTCATCGACCATCTTGTATACTAAGCCAGGAACAGGCGAACACATGGGTCATGGAGGATCAAATTATTGGTGAAAATGAGTTTATCACGTGGTTACTAGGCTTTGGATCTGCAGCCGAGGTTTTGGAACCCCAGGAACTCCGAGGGAAGATGAGGGAGCGAGTGAGTCAAGCGCTGAGTCGGTATTTGCAGGAATAGAATCCCTATAATTGTAAGCAAAAAACTGTCGTCCCCTTGGTGTATCCTTAGTGTATACTTAACGGTGTGTCGAAAGTGTCGGTGAAATTTCAGAGTGTGAAATTTAAGAAAAAGGGGAACGAATATGATCCAAGATCTGAAGGCTGGAGAACGCTATCAGGGAATTCTTTTAATTACGGATTGGAAGGAGGCCACCTTTCGGAATAAACCCGGCAGTTATCTTATTTTAACCTGCCAGGATTGCACAGGCAGTATTGGGGGAAAAGTCTGGGAGATGACGGCCCAAATGAGCCACTGGCTTCAAGAATTCGATGTTTTTGAAATGAAAGGGCAGGTTAATGAATTTCGAGGGAATCTGGAGCTAAGCATTGATTCGCTTCAACCTGTACCTGAGGATAAAATTGAGCTTACAGAGCTTCTGCAAGCTTCTCCCGAGTCTGCAGGGGAGCTGGAGAAGAGGCTTAAAACATTGGTTCAAGAGGTAGAAGATCCCTATTTAAATCTTTTAATCAAACATATATTAGAGGATCCGAAAATCGGAAAAGCTTATCGAAGCTGTCCCGCTGCTCGAAAGATCCATCAGGCGTACTTGAGAGGGTTATGGGAGCATAGCGTTGAAGTTGCAGAACTTGCTGCTTCACTCGCCTCTCATTATCCAGAAGTGGACCGTGATCTAACTATTACAGGAGCACTGCTTCATGATTTGGGAAAAATAAGCGAATATGAATATGCACGAGGCATAGATGTGACCACTGAAGGACGATTATTGGGACATATCGTACTTGGTATTCAGATGGTTACTCGAGAGATAGATATGATCCTCGGTTTCCCTGTGGAGTTGAAGACCAAGCTGATGCATATTTTAGCGAGCCATCATGGACGATATGAATGGCAATCTCCGAAGCGCCCTAAGATTATGGAAGCACTCCTGGTGCATTATGCTGACGCAATGGAGGCAGAGCTTTGGCAATTCAAGCATGCCAAAGGAGCCTATTCAGATTCTGAGTGGTCCCCTTATTTACCAAGTATGGAACGGTATCTGTACTTAAAATAAAATGGGACGGCGTAAAAGAACAGGTGCTGTTGATGCTATAGTATCTGTTTTAAGGGGAATATTTTGTTGAGGACTGATGGGATTAGAGTATTTCCTGCGTGCGATACTCCCAGAAGCGGTTAGCTAGAAGACGAAGACAGAAGGGATGCTTGCTCCATTTGTCGAGTTCATCTAAGGAAAGCATGACGGCATACGCTTGCCGGCATGTCCCGAGTAAGGTATAGTTTTTGGCGAGATAGGCGAGGACAGAGAGAATAGCTTCTTGGCGCTCAGCATGGAAGAGATTCTGCACGTAACGCCGACTGATCGGACTTAATTTATAGCGCTCAAGTTCAGCGGTTAAGGGTGAGATCTCTGCGGGAGAAAAAGAAATCACCTCGAGCTGAGGCAAATCTGCAAGGATTTCAGAGTCTGTCAGGAATTTAAGCAAATTTTCCTGAATGGACAGCGGAGAAAATGGGAAGGGTCCTGCAGTCTCTGATAGAATCCGAAGACGAAGAAGATTAGAATGTAAAAGCTGATCTTCATGTTTGATAGGGCTGATCCGCGTACTCTCTAAAAGCCGAAGAAGTTTCCCCAAGGTCTCATTTCCATCACATGCGAGAGTTTCCCATATCGGAAGCAGGGAAGAAAGAAGCTGGCCAAGGTATGCATTTTTTGACTCGAAAATATGATATTGGATTAACGTTTCAACGGTTTCCTCTGTAGGGAGGGCTAAGAGCATGCGCAAATGCTCGGGATGAAGATGTAAGCGGGTTTGAACCTTGCGTTCGAAGGAATTCATAAATGTCCCACCTTGCTCAACTATTTGAACTTAGTGTATGAGAACATTTTAGTTCTATCCCTTCATTTTACTGGTAATACGAGGGAATACATAAAATGTACAGTGAAAAAAACAAAAAAGAAGCGAGATACCGTGTTGAACGGATCTCGCTTCTTAACGTTCGTCAATTAAAACTAAAAGGAAGGAATAACAGAACCTTGATATTTGTCTTCAATAAATTTCTTAACATCAGGGCTGGTTAAGGCTTTCATGAGTTTTTGAAGATTGGGATCATCTTTGCGATCCGCTTTAACAGCGACAATGTTGGAATAAGGGTTGTCTTTAGCCTCTTCGATGGTGAGTGCGTCTTTAGGATTTAAGCCGCCTTCAAGGGCAAAATTCGTGTTAATAACAGCACCAGCGGTTTTAGGGTCTTCTAAAACACGTGGAAGTTGAGCAGCATCGATTGTTGAGATTTTAAATTCTTTAGGGTTGCTGACAATATCTTGAACCGTTGCTTTAACCCCTACTCCGTCTTTGAGTTTAATTAGACCCGCCTTTTCAAGGACGACTAAGGCGCGTCCGCCGTTTGAAGGGTCGTTAGGGATTGCAATGGTATCTCCGGCTTTGAGCTCATCAACCTTAGTTGTTTTCTTAGAATAGAGACCCATAGGTTCTAGGTGGACTTGACCAATGGAAACGAGTTTCATACCACGGTCTTTAATAAAAGAATCGAGGTAGGGTTGGTGCTGGAAAAAATTAGCATCAATTTCGCCAGCATCAAGAGCGGTATTAGGCACAACATAATCGTTGTAGACTTGGATCTGGAGATCAATACCTTCTTTAGCTAATTCCGGTTTGATATGCTCAAGAATTTCGGCATGGGGTTTCGGAGTTGCCCCGACTTTGAGCACGACGGGTTTGTTGGAATTAGCGGTATTTCCTGTAGCGGCATTGTTAGCCGTGTTATTGCCACAACCGGTGACCAGTAATGAGAGGGAGACAAGTGAGCCAAGGACGAGAGTTGCTAGACGACGCTTTGATTTAAACATGTTTATACCTCCTCAAATCTAATCATTATTGAGTTATTTATGGATTCGCTTAGTTTATATCCAAGCTCTTTAATTAACGGGCCCATCAACTAAAGAAGCTCGATTATCAGATTAGTGATTGGCTAATTTACGGGCAAAAACGGTACCGATTGATTGGATACCTTGAACGATAAGCACAAGTAGTGCAACGGTAATTAACATAATATCGGTTCGAAAACGATTGTAGCCGTAATCGATCGCCAAGGCTCCCAATCCGCCGCCGCCGACCGCGCCAGCCATGGCTGTATAGCCAATCACGCTGATGGTGGTAATGGCGAATCCGAGAATCAGAGAAGCCGTGGCTTCAGGGAGTAGAACCTTGCGAATAATCTGCCAAGGAGAGGCACCCATTGACAATGCCGCTTCAATCACACCATAAGGAACTTCTTTTAAGGAGCTTTCGACCATGCGGGCGACAAAGGGTGCTGATGAAATGACCAGCGGAACAATCGCTGCCGTTGTGCCAATAGATGTTCCTACAATTTTACGCGTGAAGGGAATGAGGAATACGAGTAGAATAATAAACGGAGCGGAACGAAAAATATTAACAACCGTTCCTAAAGTTCTCTCAACCCATGGATTAGGAAGAATGTGTTCCTGCGAAGAAATGACAAGAATTACGCCAAGTGGAACACCGATAATATAGGCAAGTATGGTTGAAACGATAACCATGTACAGAGTTTCGCCAAGAGCTGGGGTAAGAATATGAATCATGTTCGGCCAGTAATTTGGGGTTGAAAGAATGGACCAATCAAATCCCATTTTGGACCACCTCCATTTTTAACCCGCGTTCGGAGAGATACGCGTGGGCTTTAGAAAGCTGTTCCGTCGAACCTTGGAGTTCAAGCGTGAGTGTGCCGAACAGTGTTGAGCGTAGGTGGTCAATACTTCCATACAAAATATTGGCGCGTACGTCACAGCCTTTCATCAAATCGGCGATGATAGGGTCTGAGGCACGGGAACCCAGAAAATGAATTCGAACAATCTCAGAATCAGGGTGAGCTGCAAGTTCGCGGAGAAGATCACTCGGCAACTCATTGGGGAAGATGCTAGAAATGAATTCTTTGGCAATCGCGGATTGAGGTTGAATAAAGACTTGTTCGACAGGACCGTATTCCACGATTTTTGAAGCATCGATGACTGCGACATCAGTACAGATTTCTTTAATAACCTTCATCTCATGGGTAATCATGACAATCGTCAGCCCCAACTGTTGGTTAATCTCTCGCAAAAGGTTAAGGATCGAGACCGTCGTTTGCGGGTCTAGCGCTGAAGTCGCTTCATCACAGAGAAGAACTTTCGGTCGGGTTGCAAGAGCACGGGCAATTCCAACCCGCTGCTTCTGGCCGCCGCTTAATTGAGAAGGATAGACATCCGCTTTATCTTCAAGACCGACGAGCGGGAGAAGATCTTTGACTCGTTTTTCAATATCATTCTTCTTATATCCGGCAATTTCTAAGGGAAAGGCAATATTTTCTGCAACAGTTCGTGATTGAAGTAAATGAAAGTGTTGAAAAATCATCCCAATTGTTTGACGTGCATCGCGAAGTCCTTTGCCGGAAAGCTTCGTAATATCTTGACCATCGATCAAAATTTGACCGCTGGTCGCTTCTTCCAAGCGATTTAGGCAACGAACAAGGGTGCTTTTTCCTGCACCACTCAGGCCAATGATTCCGTAAATGGCTCCACGTGGGATATCCAGAGAGATATCTTCGAGAGCGATGACATTTCCCTTATGGGAAGTGTAGGTTTTGCTTAAATGCTCAATGTTAATCAATGATTTCCCTCCCTCTGGGCATAACAAAAAACTTCACGGAGGAATCCCGCAAAGCTGCTTTCGGATTTCCTCTCATCTCCCAGTTATTCCTGCAGGATTTAGCACCGTGCATCACTGCCGGTTGCCGGGTTTCATCGGGCCAGTCCCTCCACCTACTCTGGATAAGAGTTTTATTTAATTATGAGCAATTCCTTAGGAATCACTCTTAAAATTAAGATAACGTTATTTTACACATAAAATCGGAAATGTGCAAGTGTTTTTTATTCAAATGAATTAACATCCTTGACAACACCTCAATACTTTAATAAATTAAAGTGGAGAAGAATAAGGAGATGATGTCTCGTGGACGAAGTTAAGAAAACATTTCAAGAGGATAAACAGGTTGAGGCTGGGGAGTCTTTAGAAGGAGTTGACCGCCGTCTGCGCGATCCTTTAAGTGACGAACTTTTCGAAGCCATTCTCTTATTAAAAGATAAGGAAGAATGCTATCGATTTTTTCAGGATATCGCGACAATTTCGGAGATTAAAGCACTCGCTCAACGGTTAGAGGTAGCAAAACTTCTTGAAAAAAATGTGACCTATACGACGATTGCCCATAAAACAGGGGCAAGTACTGCGACGATTAGCCGAGTTAAACGGTGTTTGTATTTTGGTGCCGATGGCTATCAACTGATTCTAAAAAGATTAGCAAAAAAGGAGAAAGTAAAATGAATCGTTCTTCCTTAGGATTAAGAATACCCACAGGAATGAGAGACCTTTTGCCAGAAGAAATGGCAGTACAAGATCAATTAGAAGGCGAAATCGTTTCCTTATTTAAATTATGGGCCTATCAAAAAGTTGCGACACCATCATTAGAATACGGTGCGTGTTTGCAACCTGATGAAGAAAAGGAAGACCTTTTTTATAAATTCTTTGATCGGCAAGGTCATGTCCTTGTTCTGCGTCCAGAACTCACGACGCCCATTGCCCGGATGGTCAGTTCAAGGTTAAAAGGTTCAGAGCTGCCCCTCAGATTATGTTATTCAAGCGATGTTTATCGGACCGAATCGAATCGTCATCAGGAATTCAGGCAAGCTGGAGTCGAGCTCATTGGGTCTGGTGATCCCTTAGCTGATGCTGAGGTTATCGCCTTAGCCATCGAGTCTTTGCGAAAATTCGGGTTGAAGGATTTTCAATTTAATCTTGGGCATATGGGAATCTTTTCAGGAATCATGGATGAATTAAAGATCGACACTGAGTTCCGGTTAAAATACGAAGAACGATTAGCCCATAAGGATTTGGTGGGGATTGAAAGAATCGTAGAAAAAAGCAAATTCTCTGATTCGGCGAAGAGAATTCTTTTAAGGATTCCTCATTTCCATGGCCAAGCAGAGATGCTAGAGGAAGTTCTAGACTGGAGTCAAAGTCTATCGTTACAGGAGGCAGTGGCCTCGTTAAGAAAGGTTTACGAATACTTAAAAGATTTTAATGTCCAAGAGTATGTGGCTTTGGACCTAGGAATTCTTCGTGGCTTTTCCTATTATACCGGAGTTATTTTCGAAGGGTATGTGCGTGATATTGGCTACCCTATTGTTGAAGGCGGGCGCTATGATGCGCTTTATGGCGAATTTGGCTATGCATTACCCGCAACGGGTTTTGCTATGAATCTTGGAGCTTTAGCGGAGCGGATGAGTCCCCAAACGAAACCGTGTCCAGAGGTTTTAGTCTATGGTGAAGATGTTTCACAGGTTATTCAAGCGGTCCAAAAACTCCGCGGAAAAGGTGTGCAGGCTGAGATGGGTATCGCAAATTTAAGCGCAGCTGAAGTTGAAATGATCGCAAAACGTAAAGGCATTGCTCAGGTTAAGCGAATAGAATAGTCTAGGATAAAACAGAGATAACATCACTCCGAAGAAATGAAAGGAGTAATTTAATGCATAAATTAGCCGTTCTCACCGGAGGAGGAGATTGCCCAGGACTCAATGCCGTAATACGGGCGATCGTAAAAAGCAGTTATCAAGAGGGCATCGAAGTGATTGGGATTCGGGATGGGTTTCGGGGTGCAGTTGAAGAAGATTACAAATTGTTGAAGTTGTCCAATGTTTCCGGTATTCTCCCGCGTGGTGGGACACTTTTAGGGACCACAAACCGTGATAATCCCTTCGCTTACCCAACCTTAGTTGAGGGTCAGCTCCAAATTGTTGATCGATCAGAAGAGGTTATTTCGCAACTCCAAGGGATTGGGGTTGAAGCCCTCTTGGCTATTGGCGGAGATGGAAGTTTAAGTATTGCCTTAGAGTTTGCTAAACAGGGTCTTCCCGTCATCGGAATTCCTAAGACGATTGATAATGATCTTATGGCGACAGATGTCACCTTCGGGTTCCAAACGGCAGTGTCTACGGCGCAAGAGGCACTCGATCGACTCCATACGACGGCGGAATCGCATCATCGGGTCATGATTTTAGAAGTTATGGGGCGGTATGCAGGCTGGATTGCACTCTATGCTGGAGTCGCAGGAGGAGCGGATGTCATTCTCATTCCTGAGATTCCTTATCAATTATCAAAAGTTGCCGCAGCCATGAAGAAGAGAGCAAATTTAGGCAAGAAATTCAGCATTATTGTAATCGCTGAAGGAGCTACACCCTTGGGCGGTGAAATGGTGGTCGAGCGGAATCTACTCGGTCGAATCGATCCGATTAAGCTCGGCGGAATCGGAGCGAAACTGGGGGAAGATCTCGAGATATTGACTGCCATGGAGACCCGGGTTACGGTTTTAGGTCATCTCCAACGAGGAGGGTCTCCTAACGCATCGGATCGGGTTCTAGCGACGCGTTATGGAGTTGCTGCAGTTGAAGCTGCCTTAGAAGGAGACTTTGGTACCATGGTTGCGTTACAGGGTCAAAAAATCGTTCGTGTTCCTCTAGCAGAAGCGGTGAATAAGTTAAAAAAAGTGAATCAAGATGAACCCGTTTTAAGCGCCGCTCGAAAGTTGGGCATTATGATGGGCGATTGATCCATTGTGCATTTGAATTCTCCGAAGAAGCCTCCTTTGGTGTGAATCTGAAATTAACAGTTGTCACGTTAATCTAAGACTGATATAATACATGCATATCAATTAACGCTTTAACGAAGTAAAGTAATAAAGAAAATATGAAATATTCATGGATGTCGTAGACTTTAATCAAAGGAGAGGAGAAAACCCATGTCCAATGACTTTTTAACGATTGCTCTCCCGAAAGGGAAATTATTGACGGATTCCTTGGAGGTTTTGACCCAGGCGGGAGTTGAATGCAGCGAAGTTAGTGAAGAATCACGGAAACTGCTTTTTCCTTTAGACGGTGCTGAAGCGCAAATTATTATCTGTCGGCCGACCGACATCCCAACGTATGTGGAACATGGAGCAGCTGATATCGGTTTTGTGGGTAAAGATACGCTTTTAGAGGAAAATAAAGATGTAGCTGAACTTCTGGATCTCAAGTTCGGTTACTGCCGATTCGTAGTCGCAATGCCTGAAGAAAATGTTCCACCGCGTTTGCCGAATGGGACCTTTGATTTAAGTGTCCTTAATCACCAACGGGTCGCGACGAAATTCACTCGAGTAGCTGAGGAATTCTTCCGGCAAAAGGGAATGCAAGTGGTACCGATAAAACTTCATGGAAATATTGAGCTGGCCCCCCGTGTGAACTTAGCTGAAATGATTGTTGATATCGTTTCTACTGGAACAACTTTACGGCAAAATCATCTCGTGGAAGTTGCACCCATTCTGGAAGCAACGACTCGCTTGATCGCGAATCGGGTAGCTTACCGGATGAAGTACCAACGGATCAATGAGTTAACTGAAAAACTTCGCGAAATTGTGAAGTGAGATTGGAGGATCCCTAGAAATGAAAGTTGAAAAACTCGAAGATATGAATTTATCACGTTTAACCCGTAAATCTTACGGGAATGATGCGGAACTTGAACAGCGAGTGAGCGATATTTTATCACGCATTCGTCATGAAGGGGATGAAGCCCTCTATCAGTTGACTGAAACTTTTGATAAAGTCAATCTACGGGAATCTGGGTTGAAAGTGAGCCCGGCAGAAACAGAGCAAGCGTACACGCAAGTCGATGAAGCGTTTTTATCAACAGTTCGTCAAGCGAGAGCGAACATTCTTTCCTATCATGAAAAACAAAAACGTTCGTCTTGGTTTGATGCAAAAGAAGATGGATCTGTTCTGGGTCAACTTATTCTCCCCTTAAAAAGAGTGGGAATTTATGTGCCGGGTGGTACAGCGGCTTATCCTTCGTCTGTTTTGATGAATGCTTTGCCTGCCGCGGTTGCTGGCGTTGAAGAAATTGTCATGGTGAGTCCTCCACGCTCAGATGGCACACTTTTGCCTGAAGTTTTGGTGGCGGCAGCTGAAGCCGGCGTTACTGAAATTTATAAAGTCGGGGGAGCGCAAGCTATCGCAGCCTTAGCTTATGGCACGAAGGAAATTGCTTCTGTCGATAAAATCACGGGCCCAGGAAATATCTATGTGACCTTAGCGAAAAAACAGGTTTTCGGCACCGTTGATATTGATATGTTAGCTGGGCCGAGTGAAATTTTAGTTTTGGCCGATGACACAGCGCGACCGGAAGAGCTTGCCGCTGATTTGCTGTCTCAAGCCGAGCATGACCGTTTGGCTTCAGCGATTCTTGTTTCTCCAGACCAAGCTCTTTTAGAGAAAACCATCCAGGAAGTGGAACGGCAATTGGCAGATTTGCCACGGGTAGAGATTGCACGCAGTGCTTGGGAAAACTATGGTGCTGCGATTTTAGTTCAAGATTTGGAGGAAGGGTTAGGTTTAGCGAATCAAATTGCTCCTGAACATTTTGAGCTCGTTGTAGCAGAACCTTTTCGTTGGTTAGGAAGGGTCAGAAATGCTGGGGCAGTATTTCTTGGACGCTTTTCACCAGAGCCCGTCGGCGACTACTTTGCGGGTCCCAATCACGTATTGCCGACAGGGGGGACAGCTCGCTTTTATTCACCCCTGAATGTTGATACATTTATGAAGAAAGTCAGCGTTATCAATTATTCGGAGGAAGCGTTAACACGAGATGCTCAGGCGATTGCTCACTTTGCCCGTCGTGAAGGGCTTGAAGCTCATGCTCGAGCTGTAGAAGCAAGAAAGAAATGATGCGTGAGGAAGGGATTCAAATGCGGGAAGCAACTCTCGAAAGAAATACCCGGGAAACTCAAATTAGAGTCAGGTTCAATCTTGATGGTAGCGGCGAAGCCCAGATTAAAACAGGTATTGGCTTTTTTGATCATATGCTGATTTCTTTTAGCCGTTTTGGCTATTTCGATTTAGACGTCCAAGCCCAAGGGGATCTGCAGGTGGATCCACATCATACGATTGAGGATTGCGGAATTGTCTTGGGACAAGCTCTGCAAAAGGCTTTGGGTGAGCGTCAAGGAATAGAGCGGGTAGGAGATACTTCTTTACCGATGGATGAAGCTTTAGTTCAGGTCGCGCTAGATCTTTCCAACCGCCCTTTCCTTGTCTGGGATGTTGAATGTTCAGACGGGATGATCGGGGATTTTCCAGTTGAGATGGCAGAAGAATTCTTTCGTGCTCTGGCCGTCAATGCGGGGATAACGTTGCACATTCATCTGATCACCGGCAAGAATCGTCATCATATTATGGAAGCTGTTTTTAAGGGAGTAGGACGGGCATTAGGTCTGGCAGTGCGAGTAAATCCTCGTTTTAAGGGTGTATTGTCGACGAAGGGTGTCTTATAGGGAGGTACGAGAAGTGATCGGGATCGTAGATTATGGCCGTGGAAATTTACGGAGTGTGGAAAAAGCGTTAGCACGCCTTCAATTTCCTGCCAAAATTATGACGGATGCAACGGAACTTGCTGACATGGACGGAATCATCCTGCCAGGTGTTGGCGCTTTTGCGGATGCGATGGCAGCTCTAACAGAACAAGGATGGGTTGAACCTTTACGTCAATTTGGTGCGTCGGGTCGCCCGTTTTTAGGGATATGCCTGGGTATGCAAGTCCTTTTTGAATTAGGGGAAGAGCATGGGAACCATCAAGGGTTAGGACTTTTGCCCGGTCGAGTCGTGCGTTTTCCGGAAGGACGAAAGGTTCCCCATATGGGTTGGAATACGGTGCATCAGGAAAAACCTTCTTTATTGTTAGAAGGAATTCCGGATGAATCCTTTTTCTATTTTGTGCATTCTTATTATGCGGTCCCTGAAAATCCAGAGGTCGTTGCTGGAAGTTGTGAATACGGCATCCGTTTTCCGGCTTTAGTAGGTCGGAATAACATTTGGGGAGCGCAATTTCATCCGGAGAAATCAAGCCCTTGGGGGTTAAAACTTTTAGAAAACTTCGGGAAGTGGGTGAATCAAAATGCTCGTGTTTCCAGCCATTGATTTAAAAGAAGGCAAAGCCGTTCGGCTATTACAGGGCCGGATGGAGGATTTCACGGTCTATGCAGAAAATCCCCTCGAAGTTGCGCAACGTTTTTTTCTTGAAGGTTCGAAATATCTTCATATGGTGGATTTAGATGGTGCTTTCGCAGGAAAACCCGTTAATGATGGCGTGATTCGCAAGGTTGTCGAGACTGTTGACTTAAAGGTTCAGGTTGGAGGAGGAATCCGCTCTCTTGAAAGAATTGAAGAGCTATTAAATTTAGGCGTTGCTCGAGTCATCCTTGGAACCGTTGCAGTAAGGGATCCTCAACTGGTGGCTGATGCTGTGAGACGTTTTGGTGGCGATAAGATTATCGTAGGAATTGACGCAAAAAATGGTCAGGTTGCGGTTCAAGGATGGGCGGAGACGACGGAAATGACGGCGACTGATTTAGCATTGAAGATGAAAGAAGTGGGCGTCCGGCGGATTATTTTCACCGACATCTCAAGGGATGGAATGCTTCAGGGACCGAATATTGAGAGTACTGTCCAATTAGCTCAAGTGAGTCAGCTTCAGATCATCGCCTCTGGTGGGGTTTCCAGTCTCGAGGACTTACAGAAGCTTCAAGCGCAAGCGGCGAGCGAGGTGACGATCGAAGGGGCGATCGTCGGTAAAGCGTTATATTCCGGGGCCTTCACTTTAGCTGAGGCTTTAAAGACGGTCGGTAATTGAGATAACAGATCCAGGAGGGGATTATATGCTTGCTAAAAGAATCATACCGTGCCTGGATGTGCACAGAGGAAGAGTCGTTAAGGGGACAAACTTTGTCAACTTGCGCGATGCCGGTGATCCAGTAGAATTAGCCGCACTTTATGACCGAGAAGGAGCCGATGAGCTCGTCTTTTTAGATATTACGGCATCCTCCGAAGGACGCGAAACCATGATCGAAGTTGTCCGCCGTACCGCGGAGCAAGTGTTTATCCCATTTACGATTGGGGGTGGGCTGCGTACGATTGAAGATATTCGTCAGGTTTTACGTGCAGGAGCAGATAAAGTTTCGCTGAATACGTCAGCTGTCCAAAATCCTAGCCTTATTGAAGAAGGTGCGCATGCCTTCGGAAGTCAGTGTATCGTCGTGGCAGTTGATGCGCGCCAAAAGCAAGCGGGTGGTTGGGAAGTTTATATTCATGGCGGACGGACCGCAACAGGTAAAGATGTCGTCGAGTGGGTACAAGAAGTGGAGCAACGCGGTGCAGGTGAGATTCTGTTGACCTCGATGGATCGCGATGGTACGAAGAATGGTTATGATTTAGAACTCACTCGTGCGGTAAGCAGAGCAGTTTCACTGCCTGTGATAGCGAGCGGCGGCGTGGGAAATCTGGAGCATATAGCAGAGGGCCTAACCATTGGAGAGGCTGATGCAGCCTTAGCCGCTTCGATTTTTCATTACCGGGAGTATAGTATAGAAGAAACAAAACGTTATTTGGAAGAATGTATGATTCCTGTGCGTTGGTAATTTTAAGAAATGAGGTAAGCTTGAATGAGTGAGAGTTTTCCTATCCTCAAAAAAATAAAGTGGAATGCGGATGGATTGATTCCTGCGGTGGTTCAGGATGTTGAAACTCGTGAGGTTTTGATGCTCGCTTATATGAATGAAGAATCTTTACGCCGGACTTTGCAAGAAAAGCAGGCCTGGTATTATAGTCGAAGCCGTCAGTCCTTGTGGAGAAAAGGTGAAACTTCTGGGCATACTCAAGAAGTGGTTGATATCAAATTTGATTGTGATCAGGACACCGTTCTCTTGACTGTAGACCAAACGGGAATGGCCTGCCATGAAAATTATTTTTCTTGTTTTCACTATGCTGTTGATGATGAACAAGCGATTGAATTTAAAACGGTGGGAGAACCGGAAGTACGTGCGGATATTTCTCTGGGGCAGACCCTAGATATGTTGGCTGAAGTGATTCATACGCGTAATCTAGAGCGACCGGAAGGAGCATACACAACTTATCTCTTCGAAAAGGGGATTGATAAGATTCTGAAAAAAGTAGGGGAAGAAAGCGCTGAGTCGATTATTGCCGCCAAAAATAATGCCCCAGAAGAAATTCGGGGTGAAGTATCGGATCTGTTCTATCATCTTTTGGTCATGCTCGAAGATCGCGGCGTGAACTTAAAGGAAATTTCACAAGAACTTTTGGGTCGCCAAAATAAGAAACATGAAAAAGACTACACTCTTACCAAGTAATCGATAACGAGCAAGCTTAAGTTACGAAAACCCGAAAGGATATGTTAAAAAAAACGTTCCTGTTCGGGTTTTTTTATCAGTTATCAATTTAGAATTTGGAGGCTAGAAACCATGCGGAATTATAAAATCGCCAGTTTACCCGGTGATGGAATTGGTATTGATGTAACTGCTGAAGCGGTGAAGGTATTAGATGCAGTAGCGCGTCTTGATGGAGGGATTCGTTTTGAATTCCAAGAGTTCCCTTGGGGAACGCAGTACTATTTGAAGCATGGTGAAATGATGCCAAAGGATGCTTTGGCTATACTTGCATCGTTTGACTCGATTTTGCTTGGGGCAGTCGGAGATCCAAGCGTGGCCGATCATGTTACTTTATGGGGAATGCTTTTACCGATTAGGCAGAGTTTTCAAGAGTATGTTAATCTTCGGCCGATAAAACTCCTTCCGGGAATTGAAAGCCCACTTAAAAATAAGGGGGTTAAGGACATTGATATGGTCTTCGTTCGTGAAAATACGGAAGGCGAGTATTCGGGTGTAGGAGGCAGAGTTAACCCAGGGACTTCAGCGGAAGTTGCGTTACAAACCGGAGTTTTTACCCGACATGGAACAGAACGTATCCTTCGTTTTGCTTTCGAAGTTGCCCAAAAGCGCCCCAAAAAGCATCTGACCTCAGTCACAAAATCGAATGCCTGTAACTATAGTATGGTTTTCTGGGATGAGGTTTTTAAAGAGGTAGGAACGGACTATGCTGATATTCATGCGGATCAATATCTTGTCGATGCCATGGCAGCTTTTTTAGTGACGCACCCCGAACGGTTTGATGTTATTGTTGCCTCTAATCTATTTGGTGACATACTAACGGATATTGGTTCGGCAATAATGGGAAGTATAGGTTTGGGTGCTTCAGCCAATATTGATCCATCTTTCAAATATCCTTCCATGTTTGAACCGATTCATGGGTCTGCACCCGATATTCAAGGAATGGGAATTGCTAATCCGTTAGGTGCAATTGGCGCAGTTAAAATGCTTCTCGAACATCACGGTGAGAATGAAATGGCAGAATTGCTTCAGCAAGTGATTGAACAACAAATCACAGCGCAGAAGGTATTAACTCCTGACTTAGGAGGAACTGCGAAGACTTGGGAAGTTGGAGATGACATCGTTACACGGATCCTGGCATCTCGATAGAGAACATAAATTTATGAGTTGTGAAGGGAAACGAAGTTTTATGGCGAATTCTAGAAAATATTAACAGATCTATAATTCGGAGACGGGGGGATTATAGTGAAAAAAACTAGATTAGGACAAACGCAGTTAGAAGTTAGCGAAATGTGTTTTGGTGTTTTACCTATGGTGCCACTTCAAGCGAGGATTTCGGAAGAAGCGGGCGGAGAACTCATTCTAGCTGCCCTCCGTCAAGGTGTAAATTTTATTGATACAGCAGAGACCTATAATACATATCCCCATATCCGGAGAGCCCTGGACCAATTTAACGGAGAAGTCATCATTGCCACAAAATCTCCTGCACATACCTATGCCGATATGGAGAGAAGTATTGAGTTAGCCTTAAAATCTCTTGGACGTGAACAGATTGAGATTTTCTTACTCCATGCCGCTCGTGTGACTCCTGCCGTCTTCGAAGAACGGGCAGGAGCTTTTCAATGTTTAGTCGACTACAAGGAAAAGGGAATTCTGAAGGCGATCGGAATTTCGACCCACGTCGTACCTGTTGTAAGAAGAGCGGCTGAAATTCCTAATGTAGATATAATTTTTCCGATTGTTAATAAGCTGGGAATGGGAATCGTCGATGGGAGTATCGACGAGATGCTTCAGGCCATCCGTAAAGCGCACGATGCTCGAAAAGGGTTGTATGGGATGAAAGCCCTTGCCGGTGGACATCTGATCACTGACTTGAAAGAGGCTTTTGATTTTGTTCGCCAAATACCCGAATTAAGCTCAATAGCGGTTGGTATGGTGAAGCTTGAAGAATTAGAAATGAATCTTAAGATATTTAACGATGAAGAATTATCTGCGAACCTTACAATAGGGAACTTAAAAGCTTCAAAGAGGTTACATATCCTTACGAATATATGTAGGGGCTGTGGCACCTGTGTTGAGACCTGTCCTAATGCTGCTTTATCTTTGGTAGATGGTAAGGCTCAAGTCGATCGTGACTCTTGTATACTGTGCGGGTATTGTAATCCGGTTTGTCCGGAGTTTGCATTGCGAGTGGTATGAAATAGAGTGATGTAAAAACTCATGACAAGGAGAGATTTCATGCAACAATTACTTCAACAAGACCCTTTCTTTAGGATTTTATTTGATACACTTCCCGTTTGGGCCTATGTCATGGATCCTGAGTGTCGGATCAATGCAGTCAACAAAGCAGCATGTGATTTCATAGGATGTACTCAAGGGGAATCCTATCTGCATCGATGTGGGACTATGTTGGATTGTATTCATCACACCGATGATCCTAGAGGCTGCGGATTTAGTCCCTATTGCAATTCATGTATTATTAGAAGCACCTCCCTTGAGGCAATCAAAGGGAAGGAAACACGTCGTACTAAGGGGGAAATTGAATTTGCTTCAGGCCAGGTTAAGTATGTGCTCGTGAGTTCAGCACCCTTCGAATATAAGGAAAAGAAATTAGCGGTAACCATTATTGAAGATGTTTCTTTAGTAGTAGAGTTAAAAGGATTATTACCCATATGTGCATCTTGCAAGAAAATACGGGATGATCAGGGATACTGGAATCATGTCGAACAGTATATTGAAGAACATTCTGAAGCAGAATTCACCCATGATATTTGCCCGAGTTGTACTGAAAAATTATATCCTGGATTAAACTTGGGAGTCAGGGAGACTAAAATCGGATAAATCTCAAAAGCGATACCCCAGGGGGATGGAGGGAAGAAGATTTGAAACAAAAATTAAAATTAGATAAGGAAAAAAGACAGGAGATGATTCGGACTCTGCAAGTTTATTTTCTTAATGAAAGAGAAGAAGAGCTAGGCGATTTAGCGGCGGATTTATTATTGGAGTTCATCATTGATAAATTAGCATTCGAGTTTTACAATCAAGGCGTGTATGATTCCTATAAATTTATGAGTGAGCGAACGGAGGATCTGCTCGGGATTATCAAATATGAGTAAAACAAAATAAAAAAGCCTTCCCAAGATTAAATCCTGGGAAGGCTTTAGTTCAAATTCTACCAGTTGCTGTTACGAGTACTGGGTTGGTAACATTCACGGCAATATACAGGTCTGTCACCAGTAGGTTGGAAAGGAACTGTTGTTTCTTTTCCGCAGTTGGCACAGGTTGCAGGGAACATTTCGCGTTGTGGGCGAGAATTGTATCCACCGTTGTTTCTGTTTTGAGCTTTTCTAGCAGCACGGCACTCTGGGCAACGACCAGGTTCGTTAGTAAACCCTTTTTCTGCATAGAATTCTTGTTCTGAAGCGGAGAAAGTAAATTCAGCGCCACAATCTCTACAAGTTAAAATTTTGTCTTCAAACATTAAAAAAACCTCCAAATTTTTATTACCCGCTACATGGAAGTGTTCATTTCTTCCTAGAGCTTTAGGCAATAGAGAAGGTTTTTAGTAAATCCACAATTCAACGAGCTTGCTATCAGTATAACTGGAATCGGAAGATAAGTCAAACATCCTATTGAAAACGCTTAAAAGTCAGTAAAGTCAGTAATATAGAAGGAATTGTACAGAATTAGAAAGAATTGAATTAAGAAATATTAATAATATCAAAGGTAATTAGAGGTATGCATAATGAAAATTCTTGAAGCATCGGAAAATTGTATTGATGCGATTCTGACCTTATGTAAAAATTGTTCCGAACATATGATTGATCAAGGAATTGATCAATGGGATGAAGTTTACCCAAACAAAGCGGTCTTCTTGGAGGATATCAGGACGAAATCTTTATTCCTTGCGGGATCTCCTAATATCTCTGAGCATATTATGGGGTGTATTGTCTTGAATGAACATCAAGACCCTGAATATGAAATGGTTAATTGGCAATATACATCTGAAAAAATTGCCGTGATTCATCGTTTGATGGTTGATCCTCTCTATCAAAGGCAAGGGATTGCCCAACACCTGATGAGCTATGCTGAAAACGTAGCTTCTGAAAGAAAGTATGGAGCGATTCGGTTGGATACATTTATCGAAAATGAACCTGCCATCCGTTTTTATAAGAAACGGGGTTATGAAGCTGTAGGAAATGTTTTCTTTAGAAAAGGAAAGTTCCTGTGCTTTGAAAAACGATTAAGTTCATAACCTCCAGGTATTTAAGAAGGAACAAAGAGAAGAACGAGAAGAACGAGAAGAACGAAGGAGGGGAATAAATGAGCAATCCATGTGGTACGACGCGTGCCAATATTCTCGAGAAAACCGAGGTGAGGGGGATCCCTGTTTATTTTGGGACGGGGGTCAACCCTGTAAATTCTCCAGCTCAGTTCTTTGTAGCTTGGGGGAAGGGAGTTCTTGAAGGGGGCTTGATTCGCACCTTTAACAATGAACAATTGGATTACGGATTTCTCTGGTTTATCGACGAAGAGGAGGCTGAGGCCAAATATAGTGATTTACAGAAGGATTTGATGAAAGAATAATTCGAAAAATCGACTTGATTTTCGAGAAATACAGAAGGATTGTAGAAAAAAAGCTAGAATTATATCTAATATAAAATTGAAACGATTTTAATTCAGCCTGCGGGAGGCATTTATGAAAATTGAAAGCCAACAAAAACTTGTGGATTTGTGCTTTGAAACGGGCTATTGCTCTGATGCTGTAATTGCAGTGGCTTCACGTGTTTTCGAAGCCGCCCAAGAAGGAATATTGATGACTAATCCGCACGGAAGAATTGAATTTGTAAACCCAGCCTTTACGCAAACAACGGGGTACACGCTCGAGGAAGTCTTGGGTAAAAGTCCGCGTATTCTTAAATCCGGCAGGCATACGGTCGATTTTTATCGGGAGATGTGGTTAGACCTTAGCGAAAAGAGACAATGGCAGGGTGAAATTTGGAATAAACGTAAAAATGGAGAGATCTACCCTGAAACGTTAGCCATCCATGCAGTTTATGACGAAAAGTCAGAGTTAACACATTATTTTGCGATTTTCACTGATATCACTGCGGACATGAAGAGGCGTAAAGAATTAGAATTGGGAGGCCAAATTCAAAAGAACATTTTAAGACCTGACCTAATCCATGAGAGACTGAGAATGAAAAGTCTATTTCTACCCTATGATTACTTAAGCGGAGATTCCTATGATTACCGTTGGGATGAGGAAAATCAAATTTTCAAAGGATTTCTTTTCGATGTAATGGGGCATGGGATCGTAACGGCTTTACAAGTATCTGCTCTTAGGGCAATTTTCCGGTATGTCGTCTCTAAAGATCTCTCTTTGTCGGAAAAAATGCAATGGTTGAATCACGAAAGCATAGCTATTTTGCCTGAGGAGTTCTTTGCAGGTGCTATCCTTTTTAATATCGATCTTTTAAAAGAAACATTGACCTATTCTGTGGCGGGAATCAACCATTTCCTAATTGCTTCTAGAGAACAAGGCATAAGGAAAGTAAGCCAACCCGGGCTCTTCTTAGGTATATCTGCAGAGGAGCAGTATGAGGAGTGTCAATGTTCATTCAAGCCTGGGGATGGAGCTGTTTTTTTAACAGACGGCTTTATGGACCCTATTCAAGAGAAAGATATCTCTTTAGAAAATATGGATATAACAAATCTTATGGAGGTGTTAAGCTCGATGCTTTTCAGAGAAAACATCCTGGATGATGCCACTGCTTTAGGTTTTATATTCCAAAAGTAAATGACCTGTTGCTTTAAAACTTTAAACGAGGGAAGAGGTGAAAAATATGCGACAAAAACTGATGCAGTGTACCTTTGTAACAGAGCAAGAATACCAAGCCAAACGGGAAGAGGTTCATCTATGTATTGAGCACGCTTTAAAAAAGCTACCTGAGAATGAGGTGATCCTAGTAGAAATTGCGATCAACGAAGCGATCAATAATGCGTTTAGAGCTGGTTCAGGCCAAACCTTGGTGCCCGCAGTTACGTTAAGCCTCTCCTTACTCGAATCCCAGTGCTTATGTGTTCGTATTAAGGATGCAGGGAGCGGATTCTGTGCTGAAGAGGTCTTGTCCGATTTTTCTACTCGAACGTGTGAGAATAATGAAGAATGGCAATGGGGGGAATCGGGTCGGGGGTTATTCATCATGGAGACAGTCATGGATCAGGTTCACTATAATGCTAAAGGAAATGCAGTCTCCCTACTTAAAAACATTTGATAATTAGAATAATCTTTATTGAGTCAGAATTTTGAAGGAGGAACGTTTATTATGTCGTTTGAAATTAATGCTAACCCCCAGGAGGTCGCGGTTATTTTAGAAGGGAAGATATTTGTCGAAGATGCAGCTCAGTTACGGGAAAGACTTCTCGATTTGATAAATCAAGGACATCGTCGGTTTATTATAGATATGCATAAAGCAACATATATCGATAGTTCAGGACTTGGCGTGTTAGTTGCTATCCATAAACGTGCTCTTGAGAATGGTGGAAAAGTTGTGATTAAAGGCTTACAGGGAGTTGTCAAAGATCTTTTCCTCATGACACGTCTCAATAAGGTGTTTGAAATCGATTAAGGGCTAAGTAAGAAGGAGATGGGGTTATGAAGCTATCCGTCCGGTTTCGGGTTTTAGGTGGGTATTTCGGGATTGTTTTTATTTTTATTGGGGCAATTTTGGTAAGCAGCTATTTCCAGAACAAAGTGGATACAAGCGTAGATGAAGTATTTAATCATGCGAATATTTTATCGTTGTCTAAAGATTTGCAAAGAGATATTCATAGTGCTGATGATAATATGCTCAGAGCGAGCAATGCGCAAACAGCTACTGAACGCAAACCTCTGGTCGATGCTTATCGGGCTGATCTGCAAATGATTGACCAGAATCTTGCAGCAATAAACAAACTTGATCTACTGCCATCAGATCGACAGGATCTTCTAAAATTTCAAGATCTGTTGAAAACTTATACACAGTCTAATGAACAGATTATACAAAGTATACCTGGAAGTAATCTAGGGGTCTCAGGGCAGAACACATTTGAGCCTCTTGTGCTATTGCTTACGAGCTTCGATCAAAGGCAAAGTGATACTTTGAAAGCGAACCAAACGGAAATTCTAAATAATATCAGCAGCGCTAATCGTAACAATGTTTTAGGTACTCTTTTAGCAGTTGCTATGGCAATTTTCGTTGGTGCAGTCCTTTCACGCTGGATTATCCGTGAGATCAATCAATTGCAAGAGACCATGAGTAAAGCGGGACTAGGCGATCTCACGGTTGTTGCAGAAGTTAAATCAAACGATGAATTTGGGGACTTAAACGCTGCTTTTAATGTGATGGTGACCCGATTGGCAGAACTTGTGAATCAGGTTAGAGATCTTTCTAGTAATTTGGCAGCTTCTTCCCAGCAACTTGCGGCGACGAGTGAGGAAGTCACCGTTTCGGTAGAAGAAGTGAGTAAAAGCATGCAAACGGTAGCTTCTGATGCGGAGACGGGTACGAGATCAATTGTCGAGTCCTCTCAGGTTTTACTTGAACTTTCTTCCTTAACTCAAATCGCTAAGCAACAAAGTCAATCTGCTGCTGCAAGTTCTCAAACAACCTTAGAAACAGCAGAAAGTGGGAAAAAGACTGTTGAAGATGCCGTGAGTAGAATGGCAACGATTCGTACCAAGACACTCGAAACAGAAGAGCTGATGGTCACCTTAAGTGAACTTTCCCAACAGATTGACTCGATTACAGAAACGATTACAGGGCTTGCTGATCAGACTAACCTTTTAGCACTTAATGCAGCGATTGAAGCTGCTCGTGCAGGTGAATCGGGAAGAGGGTTTGCTGTCGTTGCTGAAGAGGTCCGTAAATTAGCTGAACTTTCGACCCAAGGAGCGAAAGATGCATCAGGATTAGTTCAAAAAGTTCTCGTTGGGGTGGAGGCAGCAGTTCAATCAACCAAAGCGAGTCGCGAAGAAGTCGAAAATGGTGTACAAATTATGAACCAAGCTGGAGAGGCATTGAACAATATTTATGAAGCGGTGCAACATACCGCTAAGGATGTTCAATATAGTGTCGAGGTTACTGATTCAGAGGTCGCGAGCTCGGATAAGATAGTACAATTGATTAACACAGTTGCAAGTGCCATCGAAGGGACATCGGCACAAGCGCAGCAAGTTGCAGCATCTTCAGAAGAAATCAGTGCATCGATGGAAACGGTAGCAACGAGTATTCAGGAAACGGCACTCATGGCGCAAGAGTTAAATAACGATGTAGATCACTTTAAGGTGATAAAGGACAAGCTAACAAACAAGGATATTCTCGAAAAAGCGAAAACAGATCATCTCCTCTGGAAGTCACGTGTCGTAAATATGATAAAAGGGCTTGAAACGCTTTCGCCTGAAGAAGTTACTTCTCATAATAATTGTCGACTGGGTAAATGGTATAATTCGGGTGATAATTCCTTTAAGGACATCTCAGAATTTAAGGCTATGGATGAACCGCATCGCTTAGTCCATGAAATGGCACAGGAGGCGGCTAAAGCTTATCAGCAAGGAGATATTAGAAAGGCTCAAAGTTGTCTTAAAAAATTAGATCTCCAATCAGGTAAAGTCATAAAATATTTAAATAACCTTATTGATAAAGCGGAAAATGTAAAATAGTAAAGAAAAAGGATAGTGGCTTGCCACTATCCTTTCTCTTTGACAGAAAACGATTACCTCATAAAAAACTTAACTCTGAGGATCGAGTTTTGGAGTTGGAGTTCCGTGCATCAGCTCAAACCATCTGCGAATGGCTATGACAAGGATGATCGTTACTAAGACCATCATGATCCCGGTTAGAGCGGCTAAAAGGTTTTTGCCGACGGGAAGATAGTAAATGACAATATTTTGATATCCCGCAGCAATTGTGGTTATGGTAACGAAGATGAAGGGGATGATTGTTGTCCAAGCATATTGGGCTTTACCCATCTTAAAAATTATGGTAGTCCCAATGGCTAAGGCCATACCTGCGAGTAATTGATTCGCTACCCCGAATAAGGGCCAAATGGTTGAAATATCACCATTATAGACGAGATAACCCCAGGTGAGTGAAATTAAGGCACTTGATATAATCATTCCTGGAAACCAGTTTACTCTACCGAAAGGCTTATAAACTCTTCCTCCTAATTCTTGTAATAAATAGCGACCAACCCGTGTACCCGCATCAATGGTTGTGAGAATGAAAAGGGCCTCGAACATAATGACGAAATGGTAGAGGTAACTTGAAATAGAGGCAAGGAATGGGATTTTGCTGAAGATATCTGCCATTCCTACACCTAGGGATACTGCGCCTCCGGCTCTGCCTGCTACATTTTCACCGACCAGTGCGGAAAGTTGGGGAAGTTCCTGAATGGTCATGCCTAACTTCTGAAAAACTGCAGGAGCAGTATTGATGGCGAAGTAATCTGCAGGATGTAAACTCGTTGCAGCAATTAATGCCATTAAAGCGACAAATCCTTCAACAATCATAGCTCCAAAGCCAATCGGGAGGATATCCCGCTCGCGGGAAATCATTTTTGGAGTGGTCCCAGTTCCAATAATCGCGTGGAACCCTGAAAGAGCGCCGCAGGCGATAGTGATAAACATGAAGGGCCACACTGGGCCAGGAATAATAGGACCACCACCACCGACAAAGGGTGTAAAGGCAGGCATTCTCAGGTTGGGTTGGATAAAGATAATGCCTAAAGCTAAAGCACCAATAACGCCTATTTTTAAATAGGTACTGAGGTAATCGCGTGGCGCAAGGAGGAGCCAGACGGGGAGAGCTGCAGCCGCAAAGCCATAGACTGCGAGAATGATCGCGAGCTGTTGATGTGAATAGGTAAAATACGGAGCAAAGAAGGATTGTTCAACCATAGGGCCGAGGATGACCCCAAGAAAAATTAAAGCTACACCAATAACAGTCGCCTCTCCGAGTCTGCCAATACGTATCCATCTGAGATAGATTCCCACAAAGAGAGCAATGGGGATGGTGACGCCAACGGTAAACGTTCCCCAGGGACTGTTAAAAAGGGCATTGACGACGGCTAAAGCTAATCCTGCCATGGTGATGATTAAAATGAAGAGCACGGCAAATGAAGAAACTATGCCCGCGACAGGACCAAGTTCATCTTTAGCAATTTCAGAAATAGACAAACCATCATGGCGTACTGAGGCAAAAAGGATAACCATGTCATGAACAGCACCAGCAAGGACTGTACCAATAAGGATCCAGAGAACGCCCGGCATGTAGCCATATTGAGCTGCAAGAGTGGGCCCGATTAAGGGGCCAGCACCCGCAATTGCTGCAAAATGGTGTCCAAATAGAACCCATTTGTTAGTCGGGACATAATCTCGATCATCATTATGGATCACTGCCGGAGTCTTACGACTATCATCCAAGGCTAAGATTTTCGCAGCGATGAACGAACCGTAGAGACGATAACCTAGAGTTAAAACGAGAGCTGCTACAATAACGAGCCAAATTGCATTCATGGATTAGACCTCCTTCTTTTAGTCAGGAATTAGTTTGCAAATTTATAGCAAATTTCATTCATGCTTTATTTAAAGTTTTATTTTAAATAATAAAAAGCTCCCGCAGAGCGAGAGCTAAAGAAAGTTGACTTACTAATAGACGCGTTTTGCCCCAATATAAGCATTTTTCCAATAGGGACTAAAACTCGAAATAATAACGCCTTTGGAGGTCGTTGCACTCAAAAATTGATTATCGCCAATGTATATTCCAACATGACTGACTTGTCCGCTGGATAAAAAGCTAAAAATGACCAGATCCCCAGGTTGGAGAGCGTTAAATCTCACTGGTGTACCTATGTTATATTGATCACGGCTGACGCGTGGAAGAGTAATCCCATTTTTCGCAAAGACGTACTGAGTAAATCCTGAACAATCAAAACCAGAAGGGGTATTTCCGCCCCATAGATAGGGAGCCCCTGTATAATTTTGAGCTGTTGAGAGAATCTGTTGAGTCTTAAGTGCTCGGGTTAGGGCTTGCTCGGTTAAAGGACCATAGATCCCATCCGCCTGGAGTTTCGCGCTTTGTTGAAACGCCTGAACTGCAGTTTTGGTTTTGATGCCGTAAATTCCATCGACGGGTCCTGGATTATATCCCAGTGTTTTAAGATCGGACTGTAAAGCTTGAACTGAGGAATCGCGGGTACCCACTTTAAGCAGAGTTGCGGCATGGGCAGTTGGAGTAATAGCAAGAACGCTGAGCATGATCAGTACAGCAAATAAGATCAGTCTCTTTTTCAATCCTAATTCTCCTTTCGTTCTATCAAATTGTACAACTTATCACTAATTATAAAGCCTGACTACAAAGATAAGTAGGCTAAGTTGTTGGTTAATATGTGAATATATGTAAAGATGAATAATGAATACTTCTCCTCGTCCACTCCGAGATATGGTATAATAGAAAGTCGAAAAAGTGAGGTGGAGTGGGAAAATGTATCGGTTAGAAGATTTAAACCCGGTGCAGCGTCAGGCTGTCGAACATCGAGATGGCCCTTTATTGATTTTAGCAGGGGCAGGTTCCGGAAAAACGCGAGTCCTGACCTATAGGATTGCCCATTTAATTGCGCAAGGAATTGATCCCTGGAATATTCTTGCGATTACCTTTACGAATAAAGCCGCTCAAGAAATGCGTGAACGAGTGGGCGCTCTAGTTGGAAGTGAAGGACATGGGCTCTGGGTCGCAACATTCCATTCTGCTTGTGTTCGAATTTTACGGAGTGAGATTGAACAGTTGCCAGGTTATACGCGTAGTTTTGTGATTTATGATTCCAGTGACCAACAAGCGGTTATCAAGGCGTGTATGAAAGAATTAAATTTTGATGAGAAGAAGTTAGCTCCCCGAGCAATCGGCGGAGTGATTAGTGATGCCAAAAATAAGTTGCAGGGTCCAGAGGAATTTTCACGACATGCCACAGATTATTTCGAGCAAAAAGTTGAGAAAGTTTATGAACTTTACCAAAAAAAGCTTAAAGCAAATAACGCCTTAGACTTTGACGATATTATCATGCTGACGGTTCGGCTCTTTCGAGAGAATCCAGAAGTCCTGGATCATTATCAAAATAAATTTCGTTATATCATGGTTGATGAATATCAAGATACGAACCATGCTCAATACGCACTGGTCAATCTTCTGGCTAAAAAAGATCGAAATCTCTGTGTCGTGGGGGACGATGACCAGTCTATTTATATGTTCCGAGGCGCAGATGTCCAGAATATTTTAGACTTTGAACGGGATTATCCTGAAGCGAAAGTGTTAAAGTTAGAGCAGAACTATCGCTCCACGCAGCATATTCTCGATGCGGCCAATTCCGTGGTGCGCAACAATACCGAACGCAAAGAAAAATCACTCTGGACGGAAAATGAGGCGGGGAATCCTCTTGTTTATTATGTTGCAGAGAGTGAGCACGATGAGTCTCGTTATATTGCAGAACGGATTCAACGCTTGAGGGATGTGGAAGGTCGTAAATTTAATGATTTTGCGATTCTCTACCGCACCAATGCTCAGTCCCGGGTCATTGAGGAACGCTTTATGAAGCAAGGTATTCCTTACCGGATTTTCTCAGGCTTAAAATTCTATGAGCGCATGGAAATCAAAGATACGATCGCTTATCTGCGTATTCTTTATAATCCCTCTGATCAGGTGGCTTTTTCACGTATTCTTAACGTTCCGAAACGGGGGTTGGGAGAGAGTACCTTAGAGAAGATTCTTGAATATGCCAACGAGCAAGAGATGCCTATTCTGGATGCCATCATGGAAGCTGATTATATTCCCGACTTGACGACACGTGCTAAAAAGCCGTTATTAGCCTTTGCTCATCTGATGCAGGAGTTGAAAGTCCTCGCACTCGAAGAAAGCTCGGTGACGCGTTTGGTGGAGGAGATCCTGAAGCGAACGGGTTATTGGGACTTGCTCACCGTTGATAAATCACCGGAAGCAGAAGCACGTTTAGAAAACTTGCGCGAGTTCTTATCGGTAACAGCCGAATATGATGAAAAAGCGTTGGATCAGGATGAAAATAGTGCTGAGAGCGAAGATGAGGAAGAATATTTTGTTCCTGGAATTGCTGGCTTCTTGGAGCAGGTTTCACTTGTGGCGAGTATTGACTCTTTAGATCCGGCTGAGGAAGCCATTGCTTTGATGACGATTCACAGTGCAAAAGGGTTGGAGTTCCCAGTCGTCTTTCTTGTGGGCATGGAGGAAGGAATTTTTCCGAGCAGTCGCTCGATGATGGAGCCAACCCTGCTCTCCGAAGAAAGGCGCTTATGCTATGTTGCCATTACACGTGCTAGGGAGAGACTTTATCTTACCTATGCAGAACAACGGATGCTTTATGGCAGAACACAATATAATCGGCCTTCGGAATTCATGGAAGAGATCCCTCCTCAATTGCTTGTGGACCGTGACCCGATTGATCCACCACCGACGCGTATGAAAAAACCGCAATCTCAAGGCGGAAACGGAGGAATCCGAAATTCCGAAGGACGTTCGACGTGGGGAACGTGGGATCGAGAAGCCGGAAACCCAGTTATAGCACCCTCGACGTCTGATTATCATGTTGGGGAAAAAGTGGAACATGCGAAATTTGGCAAAGGAATCATCGTTTCGATTAAAGGCGAAGGAAGTCAGGCTGAAATTTCGATTGTGTTTGGTGGGCAAATTAAGAAACTCATTGCTGAGTATGCTAAGCTTACAAAACTCTAAATGATATAGCTTTATTGCAGCATTTGTTAAAATAATAAAATGTGGAAGGGACAGTTAGAATTGACAGAACATGTATATGTAGTAGGACATAGAAATCCAGATACGGACTCGATTTGTGCGGCAATATCGTTTGCGCGCCTTAAACAACGAATGGGACAGGAAAATGTCGTGGCCTGCAGGGCAGGTAAAGTGAACCGGGAAACAGAATATGTTCTTAATGCGTTTAATGTGCCTGCTCCAGAGTATTTGGCTGACGTGAATCTTCGTGTTAAAGATTTGTTAAATGGCCCCATCCCCACAGTTGATCCTAAGACTCCTTTACAGGAAGCTTGGCAGATTATGAAGAAAAACAGCCAGAAAACGTTGCCGATTGTGGATAGAAATAGGCGTATGCTGGGGATGATTTCGGTGGGGGACCTGTCCGGGTCTTATATTGAAAATATGGGTGATTTAGACTTTGGCAGCCTTCATATTTCAGCACAAAACGTCGTTAAGACGCTCAAGGGAGAGATTTTGGTCGGCTCTGAGGATCAAGAACTTCAAGGGTGCGTCTATGTCGGGGCGATGCATCATAAAACGTTTGAAACCTTCATTCAGCCTGGTAATGTCGTTTTGGTTGGCGATCGGGTGACAGCTCAAGAAAGCGCACTTCGGATAGGTGTCTCAGCCCTTATTTTAACGGGAGGGGCAAAGCTATGTGAGGAGTCAGAGAAATTGGCTCGTGAAAAAGGAGCCATTGTTATTTCTGTTCCGACAGATACATTTACCGCGGCACGTCTTCTGCCCATGAGTGCTCCGGTCCAAAGCATCATGAAAACGGAAGGAGTTGTCACCTTCCAGGAAGATGATCTGATTTCAGAAGTCCGCCAAAAAATGCTGGAAACGCGTTACCGGAACTATCCCGTGTTGGACGAGCAGGAACGGGTTGTTGGCCTAATCAGTCGTTATCATTTATTAAAACTGAATCGAAAAAAATTGATTCTTGTGGACCATAATGAATGGGGGCAAGCAGTTAAAGGCGCTGAGCAGGCTCAGGTACTTGAAGTGGTTGACCATCACCGGGTGGGTGGAATTCAGACTACAGACCCGATTAGCTTTCGTAATGTACCGGTGGGTTCAACGTGTACGATTGTAGCGAAGTGTTATCAGGAACAGGGGATTGAGCCTGAAAAAGGAATTGCCGGAATTATGCTCGCAGCTATTCTTTCAGATACGGTCATCTTCAAATCTCCAACCTGCACGGAGGCGGATAAAGAGATTGTTGCCTATCTCGAAAAGATTGTGGGAATCGATGCTAAGGAATTTGGAATTCAAATGTTCAAGTCCTCGTCGAATTTGGCGGAACGCAAGGTTGAAGAATTGATCGAAGAAGACTTGAAGGAATTCGCTGTGAGTGACTTCAAAGTCGGAATTGGTCAAGTCAGTGTGATGGGTTTGGATGGAATAGACGCCCTTCGTGAAGAATTAAACAAAAAACTCGAAGCAACACGTGGCGATAAGGGGTTACATTATTTACTTCTGATGATTACGGATCTGCTCGAGGAGAATACGGACCTTTGGATTGCTGGAGATAAGCCTGAAGAAATCGCCAAGGCCTTTAATCTGCCTCTCGTAGAGAATAGGGTCTTCTTACCGGGTGTCCTTTCTCGGAAGAAACAAGTGGTTCCGCCGTTAACGAAGTATTTTTTGGGTTAAAATAGATTTAACGAACAATTTTTGCTGCTTGAGTAAGAGCTTAAAGGCGTTGCATGGATTTTTGGTTTAGATGAATATCCTAGAGAGGGGAGTAAATACATGGCAGATGATCAGCAAAAAGAGCAACCAAAGTTTGATGAGTCTCAACTGTTTCAACGTCTGCAAGAGCTGAAAGAGCGGATTCAAGAAGCAAATTATCAGTATTACGGACTCGATCAACCTAAGTTAACAGATGCTGAATATGATGCTTTAATGCAGGAACTGCTTGCTCTCGAAAAAGCCCATCCAGAATGGAAAACTTCAGATTCACCCTCCCAAAGAGTTGGGGGATATATCGCGAAAGAATTTCCGAAAATTCGTCATGCTGAACCGTTATTGAGCTTAGATAATGCCTTTAATGCTGGAGATTTACAAGAATTTGACCGGCGAGTACGCATGGTTGCACCTCAAGCGGAGTACGTCGTTGAACTCAAAATCGATGGTTTAACTGTTGCTCTTACGTATGAAGACGGAGTGCTGGTTCGGGGTGCTACACGTGGTGACGGTGAAGTTGGCGAGGAAATTACCGCCAATGCGCGGACAATATCCACAATCCCTTTGCGTTTGCGCAAACCTCTCTCTCGTTTAGATGTTCGTGGGGAAGGGTATATGCCAAAATCATCATTTGCTCAGCTTAACCAAGAGCGGGAAGAAGCTGGATTATCCACCTTTGCTAATCCGCGCAATGCGGCTGCTGGGTCCTTACGGCAACAGGATTCGAAAATTACAGCCCAACGGCGGCTCAGTTATTTTGCGTACCAAGTTCTGACTCCTGAGGGGACAGAACTAGCGTCACAGACTGAGGTGTTGAGCTTCTTGCAAGAGCAGGGTTTCATTGTGAATCCTGAATTTAAGATATTCAGCACGATTGAAGATGTAATTGGTTATTGTGAAGAGATGGCGGAAAAACGCCATACCTTTATTTATGATATTGATGGGCTTGTGATTAAAGTGAATGATATGGCTCAGCAACGTGAACTTGGATTTACGGCGAAAAGCCCCCGTTGGGCGATTGCTTATAAATTTCCGGCTGAACAAGTAGAAACTGTGGTTGAAAGTATTGAAATTCGTGTCGGACGGACCGGAGTACTCACACCGACGGCCAATCTAACGCCTGTTTTGGTCGCAGGTTCAACCGTTAGTCGAGCTACGTTACATAATATTGATAATATTCGGGATAAGGATATTCGGATTGGCGACCATGTCCTGCTGCAAAAAGCGGGAGATGTCATTCCCGAAGTGGTTCGGTCTTTGCCTGAAAAACGGACGGGGATGGAACTGGTTTTTGAAATGCCAGAGTACTGCCCTTATTGTCATAGCCCGGTTATCCGAGAAGAAGGAGAGGCGGCACACCGCTGTACCAGTATTTCTTGTCCTGCCCAGCAACGTGAAGCGATCATTCATTTTGTCTCTAGAGATGCGATGAATATCGACGGGTTAGGACCCGCCGTTATTGTTCAACTTTTAGAGGCTAAACTTATTCAGGATGCGTCAGATCTCTATACCTTAAAATTCGAAGACTTAGTTGAACTCGAGCGGATGGGGAAAAAGTCAGCAGAAAACCTGCTTAAAGCGATCGAGGAAAGCAAGGGACGGGGATTGGCGCAGTTGCTCTTTGCTTTAGGAATTCGACATGTCGGAGCGAAAGCAGGAAAAATCCTTTCTCAACAGTTCCGAAGCATGGAAGCCCTGGAACAGGCAAAATTGGAAGAGTTACAAAGCATTCCTGATATCGGCCCCACGATGGCACAAAGCATTCTTCGCTTTTTCCAACAAGATAGTTCACAGCGTTTTTTAGCCAAGTTGCTTGAGGCCAGAGTGATAATGACAGCTGAGGAATCAAGTCATCCGCAAATTTTCGCCGGGAAAAGCATTGTGGTCACAGGTTCCTTAGAACATTATGATCGCCAAGGAATCGAGAGCTTAATCGAAGCTTACGGAGGAAAGGCCGCCAGCAGTGTCAGTAAAAAGACCGCTTTTGTTGTCGCTGGAGAAAAAGCTGGTTCAAAACTTGCAAAAGCCAAGGAACTTGGAGTCCCTGTGCTTAGCGAAGAAGAATTTACAAAGCTCTTGGAGAAGGAAAACGGAAAAGCTGTTGAGAGTAACGATTAAAGACCTGAAAGTGTGGCTTAGCGCACAGGAATGAACGATTTGCGCGGAGGGGCGCTAAGGCGCACAACGCTTCCGTGGGTTAGCGTAGCCACTCGGTTCACTACAGGTACTACCCTGAGGTTTGGCGAAGCTCCCGCGGAAACGAGTGCGCCAGCCCTGGAGTGCTGAGTGAATGGATGTGCGCTAAGACACATGACCCAAGCTTTTTCGTTAACGAAAGTGCTTGCTCCCAGCGAACTCATTTGTTATAGTAAATTTAATTATTTTGCCAAAGGATGGTGATTTAGGTGAAAATTTCCCGCCAAGAAGTAGAACATGTCGCCATGTTGGCGCGTTTAGAACTTTCCGAAAAGGAAGTTGCAACCTATACAGAACAGCTCAATTCAATTCTTGATTATGCAGCCATGTTAGACCAGCTGAATACAGATGAGATTAAACCTACGGCCTATGCCGTGCCGCTTCATAATGTTATTCGCGAAGATCAGGTCCAGCCTTCTCTCGAACGTGAAAAGGTACTGGCGAATGCTCCTGTTGCGGAAGATGGTTTTTTCAAGGTGCCTCGTATCGTCTGATAAATTAGAAGGGAGAACAGCTAAGCATGGAGATCACATCCCAATCTATTGGAGAACTGCATGAGCTTTTAGCCGCCAAGAAGATTAGCGCGGTTGAGCTTACCCAAACGATGCTTCATAGAATTAAACATATAGATCCAGAAGTAAAAGCATTTCTTCAGGTTACAGAAGATTTGGCCTTAAGCCAAGCAACACAGGTTGATGAGAAAATTGCGCGGGGTGAAGCGATCGGAGTCTTAGAAGGTATTCCGATGGCCCTTAAGGATAACCTGAGCACTGAAGGCATTCGGACAACCTGTTCCTCGAAAATGTTGGAAAATTTTATTCCACCGTATAACGCAACCGTAGTCGAGAAACTTAGAGATGCTGGGGCAGTTATGCTCGGGAAGTTAAATATGGATGAGTTCGCGATGGGTTCCTCCACGGAAAACTCTCGTTTTTTTGCAACGTGCAATCCTTGGGATTTAGAGCGGGTTCCCGGAGGATCTTCCGGAGGCTCGGCAGCGTCAGTTGCCTCTGAGGAAGCCGTTTTTACCTTGGGTTCAGATACCGGTGGTTCTATTCGCCAGCCAGCATCCTTTTGTGGAGTCGTTGGCCTCAAACCGACTTATGGTGCCGTATCCCGTTTCGGGTTAATTGCCTATGCTTCTTCTCTGGATCAAATTGGGCCAATTACGAAAACGGTTGAGGATAATGCTCGGGTTCTTGAGGAAATCGTCGGTCATGATCGTAAAGATTCGACTTCCGTTTCGTTTGAGGTTCCCAATTATGCAGAATTTCTTGCCCAAGATGTGAAAGGACTGCGTATTGGTGTACCCAAAGAATATTTCGCAAAAGGCTTAGATGAAGGCGTTAAAAAAGTTTTAGATGAGGCTCTTGCGACATACCAAAGATTAGGGGCGATTGTTGAAGAATGCTCACTCCCTCATACCGAATATGCAATGCCTGCTTATTATTTGATTGCGACAGCTGAAGCAAGCTCAAATCTTGCCCGGTATGATGGTGTGCGTTATGGCTATCGTACAGAAGAGGCAGAGGATGTCTTGAATCTGTTCAAAAAGACGCGCTCGGAAGGGTTTGGGTCCGAAGTTAAGGCCCGAATCATGCTGGGAACCTATGCTTTAAGCGCAGGTTATTATGATGCTTACTATTTAAAGGCGCAAAAAGTAAGAACCCTTATTCAAAATGATTTTAATAAGGCCTTTGATCAATTCGATGTACTGCTTTCTCCGACTGCGCCGACGACGGCGTTTAAAATTGGAGAAAAATCAGGAGATCCGCTAACAATGTATCTATCCGATGTTTGCACAGTACCCATTAACCTCGCAGGGATTCCGTCGCTTTCATTGCCAGCGGGCTTTGTTGAGGGGATGCCGGTAGGAATGCAACTCATGGGTCGTCCTTTCTCGGAAGGAACCCTTTATCGCGTAGCCCATGCTTTTGAACAAAATACCGATTTCCACACACGGAAACCGAGTCTGGTCAAAGGAGGCTCGCGTTAAGATGAGTATATTAGATCGTTATGAAATGGTTTGCGGAGTCGAAGTCCATGTGGAGCTCGCGACCAAAACAAAGATTTTCTGTAATTGCAGCACAGAATTTGGCGGCGAGCAAAATACGCATGCCTGCCCAGTTTGTTTGGCTTTACCAGGAACTCTGCCGGTGCTTAATCGGGGCGTTGTGAATCTTGCGATTAAAGCAGGACTTGCGTTAAACTGTGAAATTGCTGAGTTTTCCAAGTTTGATAGGAAGAATTATTTCTATCCTGATTCCCCGAAAAATTATCAGATTTCACAATATGACTTACCAATTTGCAAACAAGGTTGGGTCGATATTGAAGTCGATGGCGAAAAGAGAAGGATTGGGATTACCCGTGCCCATATGGAAGACGATGCAGGCAAGCTCGTACACAGTGGAGAAACGATTTCAACTTCCTCTGAATCGGCTGTGGACTATAACAGGACTGGCGTTCCCCTTCTTGAGATCGTTTCCGAACCCGATATGCGCTCGATCCCTGAAGTTTTGGCCTTCCTTGAAGAATTGGTGAAGATCATGCAATATACGGAAGTCTCTGACTGTCGGATGGAGCAAGGCTCAATTCGTTTTGATATCAATGTTTCCCTAAGACCATGGGGGCAAAAGGAATTCGGGACCCGTACAGAATCGAAGAATTTGAATTCATTTAGTTCAGTTCGGCGCTGTCTAGAGTATGAGATCGGTCGTCAAGCTGAGCTTCTGGACGACGGGGACGAAGTTATTCAAGAGACGTTGACCTGGGATGAAGGACGAGGAATTACCTTATCCCTCCGTTCTAAAGAGGAAGCTCATGATTATCGCTACTTTCCAGAACCTGATCTACCTCCGCTCGTCATCGATCGGGAGTGGGTCGAAAACGTTCGTCAAGCCCTGCCTGAACTGCCTGCTGCCCGCAGAGAACGGCTTAAATCCCTTGGCTTATCTGATTATGATGCAGGCGTAATTACGAATACTAAAGCGCTTTCTGACTTTTTTGATGAAGCCATGAAGCGTTATGCTGATGCTAAAAATCTGGCGAACTGGACGATGGGGGAATATACACGTCTCCTCAATGCTCAAGGGGTTAGTGTTGAAGAATCTCCAGTTAAGCCACAACAACTGGCAACGCTCCTTGGACTAATTGATAAAGGAACGATTAGTGGTAAAATCGGGAAAACTGTGATTGAAGAGATGTTTGCTTCAGGGAAAGATCCAGAAGTTATTATCAAAGAAAAAGGCCTAGCTCAAATCAGTGATGAAGGCGCCTTACTCAAAATCGTCGATGAAGTGATTGCTAAAAATCCTCAATCAGTCGAAGATTACAAGGCAGGAAAAACACAGGCGATTGGCTTCCTCGTTGGGCAGACGATGAAAGCGACAAAAGGGCAGGCTAATCCCGGTGTTGTCAACAACCTGCTGAAGGAGCGTCTGGCTCTACAGTAGAATATCTGAACGATTGTTATCTATATGGCGAAACGCTTCTTTCTTTTCAAATTCGATTTGAATCAGAAAGAAGCGTTTTTGCTTTATTTGATCTATAATACAAATCCGATAAATAAGTATACAGTATAACAGTAGAATTAGAGTTAAACTAAAGGAGAGTTAGTGATAGTATGTTAGATAGCTATAACCTTATGAGTTAAAAGAGAGGTAGAATGAGATGGTTAAGAAGCATTTAACAATTGTGGATACCACTTTAAGAGATGGAGAGCAGACCGCAGGCGTGGTTTTTTCAAACCAGGAGAAATTGATGATTGCACGAATGTTAGATGATTTAGGGGTGCAGCAGATAGAGGCTGGAATTCCTGTAATGGGTGGGGACGAGCAGCGTGTTATTAAAGAAATTGTAAACTTAGGCCTTAATGCAAGTATTATGGGTTGGAATCGGGCCGTTATTAAAGATATTCAAACGTCTCTAGATTGTGGATGCGATGCAGTAGCCATTTCGATCTCGACCTCAGATATTCATATTGAGCATAAATTGAAAACCACCCGCGAGGATGTTCTGGAACGGATGGTTAAAGCAACTGAATTTGCGAAGAAAAATGGGGTTTATATTTCAGTTAATGCAGAGGATGCCTCTCGTTCTGACATGGATTTCTTAGTTCAGTTCGCGCAAGAAGCGAAGAAAGCAGGGGCTGACCGTTTGCGTTATTGTGATACTGTCGGCATTCTCGATCCGTTCACAACCTATGATCGGATTACGGAATTGATTGAGAGAACAGGCCTTGATGTTGAGATGCATACCCATAACGATTTTGGCATGGCAACGGCAAATGCCCTGGCTGGGGTTAAAGCAGGTGCAACGCATGTTGGTGTTACTGTGAATGGACTGGGCGAAAGAGCAGGGAATGCGGCTTTGGAAGAAGTTGTCATGGCTCTTAAACATCTTTTGGATACTGATCTAAATTTCGCGACAGAACGATTTGTCGAAGTATCCGAGTTTGTGGCGCGTGCTTCGGGTCGAGAATTACCCGTATGGAAGGCGATTGTGGGAAGCAATATGTTTGCCCATGAATCGGGAATCCATGCTGATGGCGCCTTGAAAAATCCCTTGACCTATGAGGTCTTTAAGCCGGAAGAAGTCGGACTGGAACGACAAATCGTGATTGGTAAACATTCAGGAACAGCTTCAATTAAAGCGAAGTTTTGGAATGAATATGGCAAGGAAATAGGCGATGAGGAAGCCAATGAGATCCTCAAGCGAGTACGTGCCTTGTCTGTGGATATGAAACGCTCACTTTTTGATAAGGAACTTGTATATATCTATAAAGAGATGAAACGTGTAGCAAATTTAAAAGACATCTAAGGGACAGAACATAATAGGAAAACGGCGGTTTTGAGAGTATTTCAAAACCGCCGTTTTTGGATTAATTCGCTTAAGCAACGCTCTCCTAATTATAAAGGGTGGCAGGATTTACTAGCGGATGGGCGAATATTAAGCCTAGGGGGGTGTTGCAATGGAAGGTAAATTAAAAGCGGATGTTATAGAAACTGAAGTAATCAAGATTAAAGGTTTCAATAATCAAATTGTCAGTGAGCAGGTTGTGGTCGAACAAGCACTCACCGTCTATCTCAATGACGAGGAATTTATAACAATAGTCTGTTCCCCTGGGCAGGAAAAAGAGTTGGTGATCGGTGTGCTCTGTTCTGAAGGGATTATAAAAAAACTAGATCAACTGACGAAACTTTCAATAGATACGAAAGAGGGCTTAGTCTGGGTTGAGACGAGTGTTAAAAGAGCTATGGGCGAAGCCATGTATCTTAAACGTTATTTGACATCCTGCTGTGGTAAAGGAAGAAGTTCCTTCTACTATGCCAATGATGCCCGATTAGCCAAATCCATCCAGAGCTCGCTGCAAATTACCTCTCAAGCAGTTAGCCATTATATAAATCTTCTGGAAGAGAATTCAGAATTATTCCATCTCACCGGCGGGGTGCATGGTGGAGCCTTGGCTTCAGCTGGACAACTCGAGTATAGTGCTTTTGATATCGGTCGTCATAATGTATTGGATAAATTATATGGATATGCCTTTACAAAAGAAATGGATCTTTCCCAAAGAGTCATTGCCTTTAGTGGACGAATGTCATCGGAAATTGTGATTAAAGCAGGTAAAATGGGATGCCCTATTTTGATTGGCGTTTCTGCTCCCACCGATTTGGCACTTACGCTTGCTGAAGAACTTGGAATTACGGTCATCGGTTTTGCACGACAAAACAGGATGAACATATATACTCATCCAGAACGTGTCCTTATATCTGAAGAGCGATTTGCTTAAATAAAGAGATAATCGATAGAACGAATTTTAAAGTTTTCTGCAAGGGGGAGCGGCTCTGATCTATTTAGATAACGCAGCTACGACGTGGCCTAAACCAGAATCTGTCTACCAGGCGGTGGATCAGTGTATGCGGAAAAAAGGAGCCAATCCTGGTCGCTCTGGACATCATATGTCTTTAATGGCTGGACAGATTATTTTTGAAACACGTGAGCTTATCGCCCAATTGTTCAATATTGCTGATCCTTATCAAGTTATATTTACCGCTAATGCTACCGAAGCACTGAATTTGGGAATTAAAGGGCTATTAAAGTCTGGTGATCATGTCATTACTAGCTCATTCGAACACAATTCAGTGGCACGTCCCTTGGAACGCATGAGAACTCAAGGTGTTGAGGTGACAAAGCTTCCTGCTTTAGAGAGTCAGGGAGTGTTACCTGCTCAAGTAGAAGAAGCGATCCAAAGCAATACTCGACTTATTGTTCTTAGCCATGCTTCCAATGTTACCGGTGTCCTTAATCCTATCCGCGAAATAGGCAAGATCGCACAGGATAGGGGTATCGTGTTTATGGTGGATTCTGCCCAGACCGCAGGAACATTTCCAATTGATGTTCAGGCCATGGGAATTGATTTACTGGCCTTTGCTGGACATAAAGGATTACTGGGCCCGCAAGGGACAGGAGGTTTATATATTCGAGAAAATTTAAACCTCATTCCGCTTAAAGAAGGGGGAACAGGGGGCAATTCTGAATTTCTCACCCAACCTAAAATTTGCCCGGATCGGTATGAAAGCGGTACTCTCAACACGCCCGGCATTGCAGGTTTGGGGGCAGGAATTGGGTTCATTTTTCAGGAAGGCCTTATGAAAATCAGAGAAAAAGAAAGAATTTTAACCGAACGACTATTGAATGGCTTAGAAGAAATTCCAGGAGTGATTCTTTACGGACCTCCTCGGGGCATCGAAAGAGCTCCCGTTATTTCTTGGAATATCGAGGGTAAAGAACCTTCTGAAGTATCCTTCCTTCTGGATAAAATGTTTGATATTGAAACTCGGTCAGGTCTCCATTGTGCTCCTGATGCACATCGTACGCTGGGAACCTTCATCCGAGGGACAGTTCGGTTAGGTTTGGGGTATTTCAATACGAAAGAGGAAGTCGATCAATGTTTGGAAGCGATTGCTAGCATCGCTAGGGAATAGTTCTTATTTAACAGGGGATAAATCCCTAGACACTCTGGGGTGAGTCCGTTAAAATAAGAAAAGAAACAAGAAGATTTTAATTGGATTAAATCTATTTTGAAGAGGAAAATTGATGGAAAAACTTAAAAATGAAGCAAAGGTCCCGCTTAAAAATCCTCGCTGGAATATTTGGCAAGGGCTTTTTTTGTTACTATTGATTCTTTTAATTGAATTACCCTTAGGCTGGCTAAATTCGCCGCAGAAATTAGATCAGATGCAAGGTTTCTTGCATTTTTTAGCGGTCGGCATAGGAGAGGCAGTCTTGTACCTGTTTCTTCTCCGTCTTTTTATGAATTTAATGCATGGCTCGTTTCGGGATTTGGGGTTTGTTCGGCCAAAATCGAAATATGTACTACTCGGATTTCTAATGGGTATATTCCTCTTTCTTACGATTGGGCTTATGGGGAATTTCCTGAGTAATCTGTTAGGTACCCCGGCACCCCAGAGTTTTACCTTAACGGTTATTGGGTCAAACTATAGTTGGCAGATGCTACTCCTAATGTTCTTGGGGGGGGTACTCGCTCCTATTAAGGAAGAAGCCTTCTTTCGGGGACTTATTTATCCGCCGCTTCGTCAGATGCTTGGCAGGGGAAAGGGAATTCTTTTGAGTGCAGGATTTTTCGCGGTTTTGCATTCTGATCTTATTCGTTTTCTCCCTCTTTTTGTGGGGGGAATCATCTTAACGTGGCTCTATGAAAAAACATCGAGCATTTGGCCTTCGATAATTGCACATGGAACCTGGAATATTTTAATGGCTTTAGCGCTTTGGATTCAAAAACTAGAGTAAACATGAGCAGAAGGGTTTGAAAAGGTGAAAGAAATCAACAACAGTTACAATAAAAAAAATGAGAGCATTATTATAGAGTGTCTAAGGATTTCCTCAGATGGCTCTGGAGTAGGGTATGACCAAGAAGGGAAAGCAACCTTCATTCCCGGAATGTTGCCTGGAGAAAAGGGTCAAGTGTTAGTCACAGAAAGGAAAAAGTCCTGGCAGAGAGCGCAACTTTTATCTCTTGAAAATGAGGTAAAGGAGAGGATGAATCCCCCCTGTCCTGTTTTTGAAGTTTGTGGTGGTTGCCAGTTACAGCATCTCGATTATGCTGAGACCCTCAAGTGGAAAGAAAGCTGGGTTAGGGATGCGTTAGAACGCATTGGAAAAATTAATTTAGAACACGTAAATGTGTACCCCACGCTCGGTATGGAAGAGCCCTGGCGGTACCGGAATAAGGTTCGCCTGCATCGAAGCGCTTCTGGAGAATTGGGTTATTATCAAGAAAAGAGCCGGGAAACGGTTGAGTTCCCGGATTGTTTGCTGATTAGCGAATCCATGAATGAATGGGTGCGAAAGATTAGGGATGGGCGGAAGGAAACATCAAGACCCCTAGTTAATGCACTGGATAAAATTCGAAACATTACGTTTAGAGAAAACTCAAAAGGGGATGGCATGATCATTTTCGACTCAATGTCGATGACTGATATTCCTCCGGAGATTTTAGTGTCCCTAAAAGAGGTCATGAGCGCTGATCCGAAAATTCAATCTGTTTGGGGTATCAATCATCAAGGCGTCCCTGAATTATTGTGGGGACAGGAATTTTTAACCGAAGAAATACTAGGATTGACGTTTAATTTATCGCCGCTTGCATTTCTCCAGGTTAATCCACTTCAGACACAAAAGCTTTACTCTACTGTTTTAGATTGGACGAATATTACAGAAGAAAGTCAAGTTTGGGATCTCTATTCTGGAATTGGAACGATTACCTTGGCCTTGGCACAAAGAGCTAGGAAGGTGTGGGGAATCGAAGAAAATCCTTATGCTGTTGAGGATGCGAAAATCAATGCCGATTTGAATCATATTTCTAATGCTGAATTCCTCCAAGGCAAAGTAGAAGATGTGCTTCTTCAAATTCCGCAGAGCCCAGATATCGTCGTTTTAGATCCTCCACGGGCAGGGGTTCACTCTCGGGTCCTCAATTCCCTGATTGAAGTTAAACCGGAGCGGATTATCTATGTTTCTTGCGACCCAGGTACGTTGGCACGGGACGCGGGGATACTTCAGAGAGCGGGTTACTTCGTGAAAAAGGTTCAGCCAGTTGATATGTTTCCTTGGACGCAGCACGTTGAGACTGTTGTGTTGATAGAGCGGAAGTAGCTTGGTAGTACAGGGCTTAGCGGTTTTTTGGCAAAATTTAAATGTGTTTTATATGTTCCCTCAGACTAATGTTCTGAGGGGACTTTTTGTCGTTAAACTCAATAATCGTTGCTTCTAAAACTCCGGGAAACCTGTAGAGGCATTCTTCCATTTCCCTGGGATAAATACGTTTAAGCCTGAACGAGATACGCATTATCAGCTAGAACAGCCACGTGAGTCGTCAATAGGAAAGTAAAACGCTAGGGCTTCGGGACGGCTGTTTATGATAGTTTCGGCTATCAACTCCTCTGCTTCCACCATACCGCTTTGTATCCAGTCAATATAAATACCAACAGCTCCGTGACAGTAAAAGTCGATAGCGATTTTTATGGCCGGAGAGATAGCCTTGAGTCCATACTCTTTATGCAAAGCGCCTGTATAATAATCTACGCACCAACGATAGTAAAATTCCGGGAAATTACACGGGTTGTCGTTTTTGACCATTGCCGAAAAAAAGTAACTATTTTCCTTTGTGAAATTAAGAACGGAGAGTACTCCCTGATAAGAGCGCATGGCACGCGTCTTCTCAATTCCCTCAACAAAATCATATAGCACATAATTGATCAGAGTGTACTTGTCCGCAAAATGGTTGTAAAACGTCTGCTTGGCCGTTTGTGAGCAGTCAAGTATGTCTTTTAGCGTAATTCTACTGAGAGGACGTGCTTTTGCTAAAGAGAGCAATGTATTTTTATACAAGTCTTTCGTTGCTTTACTCACGGACATACAGTTACCTCCACTCGTGTTATAGAGAGTCCCTCCAAGAAAAGTGTAAATACTGCCCAAAGTCAGGTTGAGCCATTGTCTTTAAAAAGCAGAATTTTTCTCAAAGAAGTCAACAATATAGACTTTAGGATTTTTTCGTCTGTTGATGCGTTTAATAAACAACATTATATTTAGAAGTGTCAGAGGTATTTTATCCAGATATCAGTCTTTCTTATCATAATCCCATTGTGAAAAGGCAGTCAAGCACAAAGCGGCAAGCAAAAGAATTAAAGAGGAGCGATTTACATGCTGAAAGTTAAAAACCTCACTCAAGCGGAAATCGAAGAAAACTATGTCAAGCTGCGCGACAGGATGAATGAGTTGAGCTTCGGTTATTGTCCGACGGAATCCGGCATCGAATTTGTTCTGCTCAAACGCTTCTTCACCCCGGAGGACGTAGCATACTGGCTGGAGATGGAGACAGAAACGTACTTCACCGCTCAGCGGTACGCAGAAATAACCGGGATAACCCTTGAGAGTGCGTCTGAAGTACTTGAAGATATGTCCCATAGGGGACTGCTCTACAGGGTACGCCGTGGCGGAAGAGCCGAGTACTATGTTGTTCCGGTAGCTCACGGCGTATATGAGTTCAATGTTAACCATTTGGACGAGAAAGATTGGACAACGGCTCTTGCCGGCCATTTTGGACAGGGGATGCTTCAGCAGGTATACGATGCAGACATACCGTTCTACCGTTCCGTTCCTATCAATATGGATGTGGTGAAGGGCAGCGAGGTCTATCCTTACGATGATATTGTGGAGCAAGTCAAACAGTATAACGTTTTTGGCGTCTCTACCTGTACCTGCCGCCAGCTCAACAAGACTTTAGGCGCGCCAGATATGGGCTTTGAAATGGAGACCTGCATCACTTGCGGTGAAATGGCGGAGTTTTATATCGAAAATGGTATAGCACGGGAAATTACCATTGACGAAGTATTGGACATTCTGAAGAGAAGTACCGAGAAAGGTATGGTCACTCAGTGTGTCTATTCCAAGAACAGCGAGATCGTTTGCTCCTGTCATGTTGACGGCTGCGGTATCCTCCAGGCAGCCAAACTCTTCGGCGGCAATGCTACCAGGAACATTAGCAATTATCACCTGGAGCAGGATCAGGATCTCTGCATAAGTTGCGGCAAGTGTGTGGAACGGTGTCCGATGCACTCAATAAAGATGGATGAAGAAAACAAACCTGTCGCTGACTCATCTTGTGTAGGCTGTGGTCAATGCGTTTCCGTCTGTCCGGTACATGCTAAAGTGCTGGTGAAAAAAGAATCAATCAATAAACTGCCTGATTCGATTTTTGATGCTTACAGTCAGATGCAGGAATATCGTAAGTCCGTTGGAAACCTCTCGAAAAAATAATCCCCTCAGCGAGGTCTCGCTGTATGCATGAAATGGCATAACAGAAAGTGTCGGTTCGTATAGAGCGTATTATCAGGTATAGAAATATAAGTGAAAGAGGCACAGGTATTCGTATGTCTGTGCTCTCTTTATACCATGAAGATTGTAAACACGCGATATAGCCAAGTTGTAGATTTGATGGAAAGTAGTTATCAAGGAGGTTAGTATATTATGAGTAATTTTGACACTGAAACTATCATCGTTGGCGGTGGTAGTGCGGGGATGTCCTGCGCTTATGGGCTAAGGAAGGAGAACCGGGCGTTTACACTCATCTGTGACCGCATAGGCGGGCGTATCGTGTATGATTCTAAGCTAGACATGAATTATGGCGCGGTTTTTTATTTTGGGAACTACCATCATATGTTGGGCTCAGGGATTTTGACACCCGGCCCCGATGTTCTTCCGAGTTTGCGCCAGGGATGCTGCCACCCAGATGATCACAAGCAATTCGCGGCACTCTCAGCTCACACCCTGGGGCATGCCGGCAGTCTGTTGAAGTTTCAGAGCTATATGAAGAATAAATTCCTGCCCCATTACGAAAAGTTTAAGAAAGAGTGTGAAACCCGTGAAGTCGCTTCTGTTCTCAAGGACGACCCTTTCATGAGCGATCTGTTCTACAAAACAGCCGATAAGATGATTGGGGAGGTCGGTTTTCAGAAAATTGCCGATGACCTTGTGAGTCAGTTTGCTCATGGGTGCACAGGTACGCCAATCAAGAAGCTTTCGGCACTGGATTACTTGAATTGTGTCCAGGCTTTGGTTATGGATTTGAAGCGTTTTCGTTTTGAAGCGGATCGAATAACTCGTGAACTGTCTGAGAACAAAGGTAAAGTTGTTTTTGATATGGTGAACGCCGTTGAGAAGATCGAGGGTGGCTGGCGCGTCTCTACTGCAAATGGCAACAATTTCACAGCGGAGCATCTTGTGTTGGCAACTCCCGCCAATGTGACCAGAGACTTGCTGGCCACTGTAAGGGAAGTAAAACCGTTAAAAATAAGAAATGCATCCGTATTGCATGCTTATCTAATTAAAGGGGAAATGAAAGCACGCTACAGGAAGCACATCGTTCATATCTTTAATGATTCAATCCCTATTATTTTTACCGCGCGAAAGCGTTTGGGCATCTATGAAATTTTTACAGAAATACCTTTTGAGAATCACTTTGACAAGTATTTTGATGAATGGGAAGTATTGGGGCATAAATATTTTGATCATGCTCTATTTACAAACCCGAACCTGGTGCTTCCTCAGAACCTGGCTCCTGGGTTGATAATGGCTGGTGATCATAATGGCCTGGGAATGGAGCCGGCGGCGATCAGCGGTGTGTACGCTGCAAACAAAATACTCGGAAGAACACAGGACTAAAGCTGTATCACAGAGTTTTTGTTAATTAATTGTTGGGTGAAAGGAGAATGCTAAAAATGGGATTTATTCAGTCCTTTATAACAAATCATACTGCTTGGTTTGTTCTAATTTGTATCGCGGTTTTTGGAATCTTATTAGTAGCTGGATTATGGAAATATGGTTTAGGGTTACCACTGACAGAAAAGGAAAAGAAGATGCGGTTACCGGGAGATGAACTGCTTGGGGACAAAAAAGACCCCAGCATGCGCCTACAATTAGCCCTTACAATAAATGTTCCCCGAGAAAAGGTCTGGCCTTATTTAGCTCAACTTGGCCAGCGTCGGGCGGGATTTTACAGCTTTGGGGCATTGGAAAGGTTTTTTACTTTCCATATCTATAACACGTATTCCATTGTCGATGAATGGAAGAATATGTATCCTGGAGAGTTTATCTTTTATCATCAAGACGGTATAGGGTCTGAAGTAAAAGAAGTCAAAGAAGGAAAATATTTTACATCTATTTCTGATTCACGCAATCCTTCCAAGTTTCAAGGAGCGATAGGATTTGTACCACCTTTTGCCTTAAGTTATTTTGCTTGGACATGGAATTTTCATCTCTTGGATGAAGGAAACGGTAAAACTAGATTTATTACGCGCTGTGATTGTAGTTTCGCTCCTTTCAAGGGTTGGCGTAAGTTTATAATTATTTTCCTTCTGGGGACGCCTTCGTTTGTGATGTCCAGAAGAATGATGGAGATTATTAAGGACTGCGCTGAAGGCAGGAAAAAAGATTCTAGACTTCTTAGTAAATTTGCAGGGTAAGCAATAAATTAAAAAGAGGTAAGCACGATGCATGAAATGGCCCTTACCGAAAACGTAGTGGAAATAGTACTGACACACGCCAAAATGGCCAATGCGGAAAAAGTTATTCAGGTCAAGCTGAAAATCGGAGAGCTAAGAGACGTGGTCGACAGCTTGATCGAAAAGTGTTTCCGCTATATGGCCCGAGGGACCGTCGCGGCTGAAGCCATACTTGAAATTACCAAGGTACCGTTTGTTGTCAAGTGCGGTGACTGCGGTTCGGAGTATCCGGAATCGATAGGGGATTGTACACAGTGCCGCAGCTGCGGCAGTAGGAATTTGAAACTGGTAAGCGGCAAGGAGTTTCTTGTTGAAGAAATAAAGATAGTTTAGGCGGAATATCAGATGATGACAAAAGCGATTTACCGACGCAATTTAGGATGGAGGCGTAAAAATTTATGGACACTTTTCGCGTAATAGAAGTAAAACAGAGCGTCTTGGCTGACAACGACAGGGAAGCGGAAGGCCTGAGGAATGAACTGAAGAAGAATAAAACCTTCCTTCTGAACCTGATGTCTTCGCCTGGCTCCGGGAAGACGAGCACCCTGGTCAGAACGATCGGTATGCTGGGGAACGAGTTCCGGATTGGAGTCATGGAAGCGGATATCGACTCCGATGTGGATGCGCGGACTATTTCCATGACCGGTGCCAAGACGGTCCAACTCCACACCGGAGGCATGTGCCACCTGGATGCGGGCATGACTAGGCAAGGTCTTGATCATCTGGGAACCGGAGATTTGGATATAGCAATTCTTGAGAACGTTGGAAATTTGGTCTGTCCGGCGGAATTTGATACGGGTGCCGTTAAGAACGTGATGATCTTATCTGTGCCGGAAGGGCACGATAAGCCGCTGAAATATCCGCTGATCTTTACAGTCTGCGATGCTCTACTGATCAACAAGATCGATGTGATGCCTTATTTTGATTTTGATCTGGAAAAGGTGAAGGAATATGTGCATCTGCGCAATCCGAATCTGAAAATCTTCCCTGTTTCCGCCAAAACAGGAGAGGGCATGGAGGCGTGGTGCGATTGGCTGCGCCAGCAAGCCAATGATTGGCTGAAATAGAGCGGCTTGGATAAAATTATCCCTGTGGTATATATTCACCATAGGGATAATTCACTATAATCAATATTGAACTTGTGCAATAGTTCTTATTTGACTGCTTGAAAAATCATATCATTTATCATTGAAAGCCGGAGAGAGGAATATGTCAGTAAACAATGCAACAAAAAATATACAAAAATGTGCTTACGCTGGCATGAACTTGACATGAATTATGGTGCGGTTTTTTATATTGGGAACTACCATCATATTTTGGGATCAAAGCTCTTCAGCGGGCATGTGCCGCTTGCGGGAGTGCCCTTCTCTCAGGAAGAAGAAGTGGATCCATACAAGCTTTTTAAGGGAGGAACTTATGAAAAATTTACGTCCAACGATTTTCATTAATCGTCCAAAATGGCTTCGTTACAGTATTTTGATACTTGGGATACACTTACTAGGACTCGCGCTTTTATTCCCAGTAGTTGGCGTATATCCTCAATTTTTAGGGATTGCCTTTCTAGCATATACTCTAGGCTTAAGGCATGCCTTTGATGTTGACCATATAACAGCAATTGATAATACGGTACGAAAAATGATGCAGCAGAAACAGGAACCGACTGGGGTAGGATTTTTCTTTTCACTGGGGCACTCCTCAGTAGTTTTTATAATGGCTCTAATTACATCTTTTTCTATGACCTGGGCAAAAGAAAATATACCACAATTACAAGCTATTGGTGGTTTAATAGGAACGGTTGTCTCTGGAGGGTTTCTACTTTTAATAGGGTTATTTAACCTGTACATTTGGTTCGATATTTATCGGTTATTTAAAAAAATGCATAGAGGGAAGTTTGATGAAGGAAACTTAGAAAAACTTCTTTTAAACCGTGGCTTTATTTCACACCTTTTCAGACCATTTTATCAATTTATTAGTAAAAGTTGGCATGTTTACCCGCTTGGATTTCTCTTTGGTTTAGGGTTTGATACAGCGTCGGAAGTGGCTTTACTTGCAATCTCTGCAAATGCTGCAAGTACATCAATGCCTTCTACAGCAATTTTATCCTTACCAGTTTTGTTTGCCGCCGGTATGAGCATGATGGACACAGCTGATGGGGTTTTTATGATCACTGCCTATGATTGGGCTTTCTCTACACCCCTAAGAAAGGTCTATTATAATTTATCGGTTACTGGAGTATCCGTGGTAGCGGCATTATTTATAGGGTTAATAGAATTAGCCCAGATTGTGACCCCGAAACTCGGACTCAACGGTAGCATTTGGGAATGGATTCAAAAACTTGACCTCAGTGGTATTGGTTACTTGTTGGCTGGACTATTTGTATTTGGGTGGGGAGTCTCTTTTTTATTATGGAAGGTATTAAGGTTGGAACATGCGTAAGGATATTATATTGCCTACATTAGGCAAGGGGTTCCGTTGTCTTAGGATAATTTTATAACTCGGGGGCGAGATTAAGTCAATCTAAAACAGGATGGCGAAACAAAAAGATTAACAAACCGAACGGGCAATGCGGGAAAAGAGGGTGGAGGAATTAAGTGATTTTCTGATAGCTCAGGAGAGTGATCTTGCAAAGTTTTACGATATGCTATTTCGAAGATTTGTTGAAAAAGTAAAGATTCAATCGATGGCGGAAGTAGAGTTTGTGAAAGAAGAAGTTTTAGTAGCAATTAAGCACAATGATGGAAATATTTCTCTTATCAAATATGATGTATCAAATGTATTTTTGTAGTTCCATTTGTTATCCTCTCCTGCGGGTGAGCTATATGTCGTTAGATTTGACGCTTACTGTTAACCACTATATGTAGTGGTTTTGAAGCAAAAAAAGGGCAAAAACCGGGCTGAAAAATGCCAGTTTTTGCTCTTTTTTATGGGGAAATATAGAGGACATAGTGGGTTTTCAATGGGGATTGAGATTTATGTTATATATTCGAGAGTGAACAAAAGATTTTCTTCTCTGGAGATGACAGAGAAATTTATATAATAAAGGATATAAATTGGAATTTGAAAACGAGATTGCAGTGTCTGCGCGGTCTATATTATTGAACTTCGCGAGACCATTTTCGGACTTCACTCAAGGCTTCTACTAACTTTAAGCCATTTTCGGATAAAGAGTATTCAACATGTGGTGGAATCTCATTATATTGGTGACGAATGATAATGTTTTGGGTAACAAATTCTTTTAAGATTTTAGTTAGCATCATATCAGTGATACCGTCAAGTTCCTGCTTTAATTGGTTGAAACGTATGGACTTTGCTGTATAAATTGTCCAGATAATTTGTAGTTTCCATTTCCCACCAAGTATGCTTATAGCATATTCAAGAGGACAATCAGAAAAAGAGTTGTTTTTCTGCATTTCGTTCATCCTGCCTTTCTGAAATTAATTTGATACAAATCAATCTTAAGAATACACAATACTATGATTTTGTATAGTTACTCTATTATTTTTGCGTACTTGTAATTATTGTTTTTTAAAATAAAATAATAACATAGTATAAGGAAATATAGCAATTCTTATAGGAAGGGGTAAATCATGAAGATAGAGATTTGGTCAGATTATGCATGTCCTTATTGTTATATAGGTAAAAGAAATCTAGAGATGGCTATGAAGGGAATCACAGACAAAGAGTTTATTGAAGTTGTAATGAAAAGTTTCGAGTTAGATGCGACAGCCAGTTCACAGGTGACAGGTACAACTCCGGAGCGTATCGCTCGGAAGTATGGATATACTAGTAAACAAACAATGCAGATGATAGAAAGTGTTACCGAAGCGGCCAAAAATGTTGGGTTGGTTTTCCGTTACGATACAACCCGATACACAAATATGATGAATGCACACAGGCTGACAAAATATGCAGAAGGACGTGGAAAAGGCCATGAAATTAGTGAAAAGCTGTTTCATGCATATTTTAATGAAAATAAAGAATTAAGTGATCCACAGGTATTAATAGGAATTGCATCAAAAGTTGGCATTTCTGAATTCGAAGTAAGAGAAGTAATTGAATCAGACCAATATGCATTAGAAGTACGCCAAGATGAGAAGGATGCTGCGCATTTGGAAATACATTCGGTTCCTTATTTTTTGGTTAATCGGAAATATGCATTTTCAGGAGCACAGCCTTCTGGTTATATCAAAGAAACTTTATTAAACATACTGGATGAGGAAAAGGAGCAACTGGAAGTTTTAAATAGTGGAATGACTTGCGGCCCGGATGGGTGCAAAATATAAGAAAAAATTTCGATTTTATATATTGGTATTAGAAAAAGTTTGAAATTAAGAAAGAGGAAAATTATGACAATACTTACAACGCCACTGAAAATCAATAAATTAACTTTAAAGAATCGTCTGGTAATGCCGCCAATGGCATTAGCAAACCTGGAGGATGGATATGTAAACGAAAAGCTGCTGGCTTATTATGATGAAAAATCGAAAGATAGCGCTTTTGGGTTAGTTATCATTGAACATAGTTACATTGCAAGAGAAGGTCGGGCTAAACCTACACAGCTTTCCGTTGCTACAGATGATGTGGTTGGTGGTCTGAAAAAACTTGCAGATATTATTCACAGCAACGGTTCTAAGACATTTATGCAGATTAATCATTCGGGCAGTTACATTCGTGGAGAGGGTGAAAATCCGCCTTGTGTTGCTCCATCAGCTGTGCCGCATCCAATTGGAGGTTTAACACCACGAGCGCTGATGAAAGAAGAAATAAAAAAGCTTCCTGGACTATACAGGGCGGCAGCACGCCGTGTGAAAGCAGCTGGTTTTGACGGTGTCGAAATTCACTCGGCTCACAGCTATTTATTAAATCAGTTTTTTTCACCACTCACTAATAAACGAACGGATGAATACGGTGGAACATTAGAAAATCGTATTCGTTTGCATTTAGAAGTCATCAAGGAAGTCCGTGATGAAGTTGGAAAAGACTATCCAGTAATGTTGCGTCTTGGTGCTTGTGATTTTACAGAAGGTGGTATTACTGTAGAGGATAGTATCTTTGCAGCAAAAGCATTTGAGAAGGCTGGGATTGATGCTATTGACATTACGGGAAGTATGCAGGGTTACACATCTGCTGGCGGCAATACGGGAGAAGGATATTTTTCTGTCATGAGTAGACCGATTAAGGAAGCAATATCAATTCCGGTAATACTGACTGGAGGTATTGTAACAGCAGCCGGAGCGGAAAGTATGTTAAAAAAGTGTAATGCTGATTTAATAGGTGTAGGGCGTATGGTAATGAAAGACTCACATTGGGCAAAAAAAGCGTTAGATGAGCTATGCAAATGATCAATAGTTCCAATGCCGGTAGAATTGGAAGGTAAAATGATATATACGGTGCCAGTTACAGGCGTTTTTATAACAAATATGTATTTTTTGATTGATGAAAAAACAAAACACGGATTTTTAATCGACCCAGGTGCAAGTGCAGATTTGATTCTACAGGTAATTAAAAGATATGGCTTTCAAATAGAAAAAATACTAATTACTCATGGGCATTTTGATCATATTGGTGCAGCTGAAATAGTCAGTAACAAACTGCGAGCTCCGATTTATATCCATGAAAAAGGAAAGCGTTATATTACTGATCCTATATGGAATTTGTCGGAAGAAAGTGGATTAAAAGTAGTTTTAAGAGATGTGCAGTATTTAAATCATGGAGATGTGATTTCTTTAGAATCAAATCCTAACATAATGGTTCATGTGATTTATGTCCCTGGTCATACAACAGACAGTATAGTATTTTACAGCAAAGAAGAGAAGGCTGCATTTGTGGGAGACAGTATTTTTAAGGGAAGCTTAGGAAGAAGTGATTTTTATGGAGGAGATGAAGTGCAGTTATTTACAGAGGTGATTACAAAAATTTTAACTTTACCAGAAGACACAGTCCTTTATTCCGGGCACAGTGAACCCACAACAGTAGGGATTGAAAGAGCTCGAATCTATAAAAAAGTGGTTGAGTGATGGGCCGTACAATTACTTACAATCCTAGAAATAGTTGCAAAATAAACATGTTTAGTATAAGGATAAGCATAGCGAGTGGGGAATGTTTTTCAGAAATATATCCTGCTGCCAAGTGAATACCAGATTTAATACGACATCCTTTTTGTATCCGCAAGGCACGTCGAGACGGTAGTATTGATGTCAAGGGTAAAAGAATGAATGTCAAAAAGAACCTAAGTGCATGGGAGCGGTAAGAATCAATGAGAACAAATGATTATCTATTCTCGATGCCAACTATCATAAGTGAAGGATGTTCTACTAGGTTATAATCAATAGGTGAAAATAGACGACTATAAAATTCATGAGTCGCCCGAACATAGGGACGGGTTGGGAAGCTGGGGTTTTGTTTTACCACATTACCCCGTTGTCCGTTGCTTAAGCGGATACCGGTACCGGTTGGATAGGGAGTTATGCATTTAGAAAAAACATTCTGCACTAATTTAGGTTCAAAGAGCCTATCAGAATTAGCAATTAAATATTCATAAGCCTCATAAGGTTGATGAGCGTTACGATAAATCCTTTTGCTGGTAAGTGCTTCGTAAACATCCGCAACAGCTGCTAGTCTCCCATACTCATGGATTTGAGTTCCTTTTAATCCCCTGGGATAGCCGCTGCCATCCCAGCGTTCCTGATGTTGTAGCGCAACATGAGCTGAAACTATATTGATATCACTGTTTTTTCTTAGAATCTCGAACCCGTATTCCGAATGCTTCTTGATCTCATCAAACTCCTCCTGCGTCAAAGGCCCTATTTTATTGAAGATTTCTGATGGAACCTTGATCTTCCCTACATCATGCATGAGCGCACCCATTCCGAGTTCTAATAATTTGTCATCTGACCAACGCATATAAATCCCCATAATCAAAGCAATAATCGTAGTATTTACAGAATGATGAAAGGTATAATCATCATACCCCTGAATCTCAATTACATTACCTAGCAATCCTTTGTTACCAAGAAGGTCGCTAATGATATTTCGAACAGCACTCTTTACCTCATCTAACTTACCTGAAACAAGCCGTGACTCATCGATATTCTTATTTATATTTTGAATAGCTGCATAAGCAACTTCACGAGTTTTTAAGGACACAGCTGAAGTAATCTCAACATCTTCAAAAGTAGCATCCTCGATAAACATTGTATCTAAACCCAGGCGAGCTAATTTATCAATATAACTTCTTGATAGTGCTATTCCTGCCTGTAAAAGTACTTTGCCATTAGGAGCTACCAAAGGTCTAGCAAGCACAGAACCTTCATCTACATAAGCAATATTTACCAAACGCATTAATAATACTCCTGTTCCATTTGTAATTATTCCTAATAATGCAACAAATTGATAGCATATACAAATTCGTCAAGTTTTTTCCAATTCCTTTTATAATTTATTTATCTCAGTATATTTTTCCTAAAAAGAACAGAATTTGAAAGTATATAATGTTACAACTTTGTGCCTCCATATTTTTTAATGATTTCATTACATAGATGATCAAGATCGTAATTCCTAATCGGAATTGATACTATTTCAATTAACATAGACTAGTTATTGCCCTAAAGATTAAAGGATTCAAGTAAATACTTTATGTTAGCAGTCTAAAGGAGCGGGTAGTAGGATAAAATAACTATGGAACAAAATAGTTTATACGTAAGATCTTTTACTTAATGGGGATGGTAACATGAGAACTCTATATATTGGCAGCAAACATTCGGTGATGAAATTTCCGGAAGGATTTAGTTTGCCTAAAAACGGGAGTAACAAGTAAAGTAAACCAAGGGCGCTTTTAAATGCGTTCAAGAGACTTTATGTCAAAATACTTTAGAAAAAAGGAGGATCAGAAATGGGCTTTTATTCTAAATCTAAATCGAATAGCAAAGGTTATTATCCTCATAAAAATCACGGCAGTGATTACTATAAAGAATCACATAAAACGGGCGGCATCCTAGGGAAAATTTTTGAAGTGCTAGGAGGTTCACAGAGGCATTCTAAGTCCTGGTCGAAAGATTACAAGGAACATTATCCCAAAAGCCATAATAGAAAAAAATCATGGTCTTGAATCTTTTAAGGCGGGATAAAGTATTTCAGCCGTATGAAAAGGTTAGTGAATATAAAATTGAAAGAAAACTGGGAGAGGGACGTTTCGGTATATGTTATCTCATTTCCCAAGGAAGTCAATTTTATATACTTAAGCAGCTAAAAAGGGGAATGCTTAAAGAATCTGGGGCCAAGGTCGTTTATGAGGAAGAAGTATTAAAAGATTTATGGCATGGGAGCATTCCTCGATTTATTTCTAGAATTGATCAAGACAATTTGTGTGGCTATATCCTCGAATACAAGGAAGGCAAAACTTTTGAGGATATTATTTATCTTGATAAGCATAAGTTTTCTCGAGAGGAGATTTACGGAGTAGGTCGTCAGTTAGTTGATATATTAAATTACCTGCATTCTAAGGGTATAGTTCATAGAGATATTAGGGTACCAAACACTTTGTATGATGGACATAGTGTTAACCTTGTTGACTTTGGGCTTGCCCGATGGATAGATAATAAAAAATACCAGTCGGATATGGACTTTGCTTTTTTAGGTGATTTTATCATACACCTTTATTACACTACATTTGTGGCTAAAAGTAGAAAAAAGCTTCCCTGGTATAAGGAATTAGACTTGACTAATGAAGAACAATTATTCTTAAAAAAGTTAATGGGTGTTGAAGCAAGATTCGGAAATATAGCTGAGGTTGAACAAGCTTTTAATGAAACATATAAAAGATTTTGAAGAAATCCCTTCCTTAGCTGGAATAAATATAATGACAGATTAACAAAGGCAAAAACCTTGAGAAATTAAATCGCGAAGGTTTTAAAGCTCCTAATGTCTCATAGACATAAACCAAACTTGTTTTTAAGAAGGTCAAAGATAAATGAAGAAACAAAATTTGGTTAAGGGAGCTTTAATTTTAACTGCTTCTTCTTTCATTACAAGGATGTTGGTTTTTACCCTGTCTATTGTTGAATCTAGAGTTCTCGGTCCAGAAGGTATCGGCTTAAAAAAAATGGCCATGTCTTTTTTGGGCTTAATGATGACACTTACAACCATTGGCTTACCGGTTGCGATTTCCAAATTAGTTGCTGAAGCCAATACTCAAGGAAATAGAACAAAAGTTAAAAAAATTCTTATCGTTTCTCTTGCCATCATGGGAAGCCTAAGTGTTATCGTTGGTTCCCTATCAATTATGGTTAGCAAGTTCGGTTCATCTCATTTTCTAAATGATCCCCGTTCGTATTTTTCCTTCATAGCCTTGATTCCGCTTATCCCCATTGGTGCAGTTTCCAGTGTGCTCAAAGGATACTTCCGAGGCATGCAAAATATGAATCCGATTGCTCTTTCGCAAGTTTTCGAGAAGATTGTTCAACTCATTTTGACTTATGTATTCGTGCAGTATTTAATCCCTTTGGGCATTGAGTACGCTGCTGCAGGTGCCGTTCTAAGTGGTGTCATCGGTGAAATCTTTTCGCTTTTAGTTTTTATTGTTATGTTTAAAATGGAGTATCATAAGAAAATCCGCATTCCTTATCCTCGTTGGACAAATGTCGTAAAAGGAAAAAGGATGCTCTTCGAATTATTGCAAACAGGTCTGCCCACTACGGGAGACGGTTTTATAAAATCTTTTTCCCGAGCACTGCAACCTGTTGTTATCACTAAAAGCCTGGCCATAGCCGGTGTCGGTTCAGCTATGATCGCCAAGCAATATGGCATGTTAACAGGTTATGTCATGCCGCTTATATTTTTGCCCGGTTTTATCAACCAGTCTTTGAGAGTGACACTCGTTCCGGCTTTGAGCGAAGCAAATGCTAAAAATAATCAAATGTTAATTCAGCGAAGGCTCAATCAAGCGATTGGAGCTGCCTTGATCGTGGGAGCTCCTAGCACCGTTTTGTTGTATCTCTTTGCTCCAGAGTTGATGTCCATCATTTACCGCTCCCCGTCAGCAGCCCCCTTACTCAAATTGATCGTACCATTCTTCCTATTCAATTATCTACAGACACCTCTCCAATCCGCATTAGTCGGAATAGGCTTGGCAAAAAAAGCCATGTTTAATAATATCATCGCTACAGGTATTACGATTGCCCTAATTTATCCTTTGGCTGCCAATCTAGGGTTAGGCATTTTGGGTGTGATCTTAGCCATTAGCTTCGGGATTATTTCGGAAACACTCTTACATTATTTTTGCGTTGTAAAAGCAATTGATTTTCATCTTGATATCAAATATGTAACTAAAATTATCTTCGCTGGGCTGAGTATGGGGTTCTGCAGCAGAACCTTATTTGTATCCATAACTCAATTGACATCAATAGAGCTGTTTAACCTTACCCTTCTAGCATCCGTTCTCGTTTCTATATTAGTCTATATCACGGTATTAGGTTTCCTGAAAATCATTCATCAGCATGACGTCATGAGAATCCCTGGAGTTGGTAAAATACTGGGTTCGTTTTTTCCTACCTAAACCTATAAATGTTCATCTTTATAATTTTCATGCATAGAACACTTTTATGCGCATTTCATAGGTATTTGGGTTATAGGTACCTTATTTAAAAAAATTGATTTTAATCACGGATATAATCTTTTGAATTAGTTAAAATCAAAGTATCAAAAGAGATAAAAGTAATTCAAAAAAGTAGTTAAATTTTTTAATATTTAAGGAGGATGTTCTGATGAAACAATCAATTACAATCAACAATCAAACACACCTTGGGGAGCTGGTAACCTATTTCCCTGCCATTACTTCCCGTCTTAATGAACTGCATATTGATTATTGCTGTCAGGGGGATCGAACGCTTGAGGCTGCCATTAAAGAAGTGGGTCTTACATCAGATTTCATTACTAAAATACAGGATGATTACAGCGATTATTTAGCCAGACCCGATAAGGAACTACCTGTGAGTGAACTATCTGATGAACAGCTAATTGACCTCATTCTTGAAATTCACCATCAGCCTGAGCGTGATCTGTGGAAGGAATTAGATAAGCTTGTTAATAAGATTTTGCTCGTACACTATGGGCATGGCAAAGAACTGCTCTTGAAGCTTCATCGAAATTTTAGTGAATTAAAGATGGAGCTGGAGGAGCATTTTGCCAAGGAGGAGGAGGAACTTTTCCCGGCAATGCGCAAACTTAATAAAACTCCAGAGGATAGGGCTGCGATACATTCACTCATTCTAAAATTAGAGGGTGAACATGAAGATGCTGGGAAGATTATTAAGCGTATAATCAAAGAGACTGACGATTTCACACCTCCGGAGTACGCATGTCCTACCATGAAGGCTGTATATCTGAAAATACACGAATTGGCAGATGACATATTCCTTCATATTGCTAAGGAAAATAGTGTTCTTTTCAAGCGTTACGAATAAAATAGCCATTGGCGAAATAAGCTTACAAAACAAAACTCATGTTTTTTGCTTACTTTAATATTCACCTTTAATTACGAAAAACGAACCTCGAATTGTTCCAGCTAGTTTAGACCTCTGCCTAGCAAACTTAAACTTCTCTTCTAACTCTTTTGGTACATCCATTCCTTCAGAAAGCTTAAAACCAACGGCCCGCTTCTTAGGGTCATCAACTGTATACATGATGTTGACCACAAGACCATCCTCATAAAAGACGTAGGCAAATTTGATATTTTCCACTTGAAAACGCGACGTTTCTAAAGGTTTGGCCACAAACTCAATATCACGTTCTTCTTTCAAGATTCGGTTCACATAATCAAGGGTCTCCTGGTTTTCGCTAGCTGGGACAACCGTAAATTCATGCTTGTATTTGTTCATAAAGTAACGGGCTTCATTAGCACGTAAACCAGCAAGCGCTTCAACTACAGGGGAAGACTCTAAACCAATTGTAGACACATTTTTAAAATCAACGATATATAACATTTTCATCTCTCCTTTTGCCGTTTCGCTGTCTCATCTCATCAGCAAGTTGTCACTATACACCATATATTATACAATACAAGAACTTTTAAAAAAAAGATAACGTTAACTGGCCGGTTGGAGCATATCAGTATGCATTTAACCAGCTTTTTTTATTGGCTCTATGATGTGGTCGTATAGGAGGCAAATGAAGATTAAATGATAAAACGACCATTTCTTGCATTTTTGGCTTTTTCATTGGGAATGGTTTTTACTCTTACTGCTTGCAGCAGCAACAGAACGGATACGACCAATAACAATCAGCAGGCTGAGCAGGCTGCCAAATCGAGTGTAAGCACAGACAGCAAGGAACCAGAGCGAATTAGATGCTCGGGTAAAATTAAGTTTTAACCATGAGCAAGTCATTTCACAATTTTTGTTCCCCTAGGGGTTGACTTAGAGTTAACTCCAAGTGATATGATTTCGCTATCAGGAGGTGAAACGCATGACGATTTCAGAAGTCAGCGAAAAGTTTGGTATTACCCAGGATACACTTCGCTATTATGAACGGATCGGACTGATTCCTCATGTGAACCGCAATAAAAGTGGAATCAGGGATTATACAGAAGAAGACTGCAACTGGATCGGATTTATCAAATGTATGCGGAGTGCAGGTCTTCCGATTGAAGTATTGATTGAGTATGTCGGACTGTTTCAACAGGGTGATGAGACCATTAAGGTCAGAAAAGGACTCTTAATTGAACAGCGTAATCAGTTAATGGCCAGAATCGAAGAGATGAAGAAAACCCTAAACTATCTAAATCATAAAATTGAAACGTATGATCAACTTGTTGTCGTTGAACAAGGGCTAAAAAGAGAAGAATAGTTTTGGATTCATGGCTTAACAAAGAGAGCATTCCGCATTGTAGAAAAAGTTTATGAGAGGTAAGAATTATGAAAAAGGTTCTGATTATATCTACAAGTCTTCGTAAAGACAGCAATTCCGAGTTTCTGGCGAAAGAGTTTGAAAAAGGTGCAAAGGAAGCTGGCAATGAGGTCGAGTTTATCAGTCTTGCAGGTAAGACTATCAGCTTCTGTACCGGTTGTCTTGCTTGTCAAAAGACACAGAAATGCGTAATCAAGGATGACGCCGTTGAAATTGCTGAGAAGGTAAAAGAGGCAAATGTTCTCGTTTTTGCCACACCAATCTATTACTACGAAATGAGCGGCCAGATGAAGACGCTTCTTGACCGATGTAATCCGCTGTTTCCGTCCAAATATGCCTTTCGGGAGGTTTATCTGTTGACCACAGCGGCTGACGGGGACGAAAGCGCGATGGACGGGGCCGTCAAGGGAATGCAGGGTTGGATGGACTGCTTTAACAAAGCACGTCTTGCCGGTGTTGTCCGTGGTGTCGGTATCGGAGACGGCGGCGAGGCAAAGAATCACACCAATCTGCTTGCAAAGGTCTATACACTTGGTAAGAAAGTGTGATATGAATCGTTCACTCATCTTCCTTTTATCGATAACCCTTATGGTTTCACTCTCTGCTTGCATAGGTAATACGGCTGAGAGTCAAACTAGCGACAGAGAAACGGCGAACCGAATAACACGGGAAGCAACCCCGACCTCGGATACGAGCGTAAGTATCGAGAATACTGACGTTGCGAATTCATCAGATCATTCGCAGGCGCTTGTAACGACGCCAACAATCAGCATTCGAAGCGGAGACCAGACTTTCCATGCAGCTTTATATAACAATCCCTCCGCTAATGCGTTGATAGAAAGGCTTCCGTTGACTTTGGATATGCGGGAACTGAACGGTAACGAAAAGTATATTTACTTTTCAGAGGATTTGCCTTCGGACAGTGTCCGCGTCGGCGAGATTCAAGCGGGTGATTTGATGCTCTTCGGTTCGGACTGCCTCGTATTGTTTTACAAAAGCTTTTCCACCTCTTACAGCTATACTCGTCTCGGACGAATTGAAGAACCGGCAGGTCTTGCCGAAGCCCTCGGTAACGGAAGCGTGTCCGTTAAATTTAATATTGAAAAGTAAAATAGCATTAAACTTATAAAATATGGAGGATGACAAAAGAATGTTAGGAAATTTTAGCTATTCAAACCCCACCAAATTATATTTCGGAGAAGACTCATTAAATTCCTTGAATGAGGAATTGCCTAAATACGGAAAGAACGTATTGCTTGTTTATGGCGGAGGTTCTATCAAGAAAACAGGTCTATATGACAAGATTGTTAAAATTCTCAAGAACAACGGCAAAGAAGTCTTTGAGGATGCGGGCGTTATGCCGAATCCCACCGTCGAAAAACTGTATGAGGGCTGTAAGGTAGCTAAGGACAACAACGTCGATTTGATTTTAGCCGTGGGTGGCGGCTCGGTATGCGACTATGCAAAAGCCGTGTCCGTTTCGACCTATTGTGAGGAAGACCCGTGGGGAAAATACTATCTGCGCATGGAGGATGTTGATAATAAAATCATTCCCGTAGGATGCGTTCTGACGATGGTCGGTACTGGCTCTGAAATGAACGGGGGCTCTGTTATTACCAATCATGCTGCCAAGCTGAAAATCGGTCATGTGTTTGGTGATAATGTCTTCCCGAAATTCTCCATTCTGAATCCCGTATTCACCTATACCCTACCGCAATATCAGATGGTCGCCGGATTCTTTGATATCATGTCGCACATCCTGGAGCAATATTTTTCCAACGAGGATGACAACACCTCTGATTATATTATGGAGAGTTTATTGAAGTCTTTGATCCACAGTTCCAAGATCGCAGTAAAGAACCCTACAGACTACGAAGCCAGAAGTAATATTATGTGGACCGCAACTTGGGCACTTAATACACTTGTTGCAAAAGGCAAATCCACTGACTGGATGGTTCATATGATTGGACAGTCCGTCGGCGCTTATACTGACGCTACACACGGTATGACACTGTCCGCTATCTCCTTACCCTATTACCGGTTCATCATGGCCTATGGGCTTCAAAAATTCAAACGCTATGCAATCAACGTCTGGAATGTAAGCCCCGAAGGAAAAACAGACGAACAGATCGCTAAAGAGGGGCTCGACCAAATGGAAGCGTATATGAAAGAGCTTGCCCTTGTGATGAGCATCAAGGATTTAGGCGTAACCGAGGATATGATTGAAGGCATTGCGAAAGGTTCTTTCATCCTGGAAGGCGGATACAAGGTTCTAACACAGGATGAAATCGTCCATATTTTGAAAGAAAGCATGATTTAGATGAAAAAACAAACAGCAGGCAGAGATGCGCTTGGATCATTCGCACCTAAATTTGCGGAATTAAACGATGATGTTCTTTTTGGAGAGGTCTGGTCACGAGAAGATAAATTATCCATAAGAGATCGCAGTATCATTACTGTAACTGCGCTAATAACAAAAGGAATATTTGACAATTCTCTAAAATATCATATCACCAACGCAAAAAATCATGGAGTCAGTGCTGAGGAAATGTCGGAAATCATCACGCATCTTGCGTTCTATGTAGGATGGCCCAATGCTTGGGCAGCGTTTGGATTGGCGAAAGATGTATACGTTGAACAATCAATGAAATGAATGATGGATGGAGTGGCTTCTATATGGATAAAAAAGAATTAGAAAAGGTATCCGATTTTCCATTAGGCGAGGAAAATGTAGCATTTGCGCCATATTTTATCGGAAAGAGTTACTTAGGTCTATTGAATGATAAGGAAGTAAGCATCCATAATGTGACGTTTGAACCGGGATGCCGTAACAATTGGCATATTCATCATGGTGGCGGACAGATACTGATCTGTGTGGGCGGACATGGCTGGTATCAGGAGTCCGGGAAAGATGCCCGGCTTTTGAAAAGCGGTGATGTCGTGTATATTGCACCGGAAATTAAACATTGGCATGGAGCAGTGAGTGATGAAGCCTTTGCACATCTGTCCTTATCAGTTCCGATGGAAGGTTCAAGCAATGAATGGTTGGAACCAGTAACGGATGAAGAATATAACATGATGCCGATGCCCATCATCTATAGTGTGTAAAAGGTCCAGATATGAGAGTGCCACCTATTATAAAGGGGTATAGTCGATTTAAGTACAGGAAATAAATAATGTTAAGATGAAAGCCGTCCGAAGGGGCGGCTTTTGTATTAAGGCGTGAAGATCGAATAAGAGAATTGAATGATTGTTTAAAACGAAACTTACGTATATCATATTAATTGAAGAATCGACAACAGGTATAAACGGGCTGTGGCTTTAAAAATAGATAAAGGATTTTAAAAGTTATGAAAAGATTAGTAATTGGGATATTAGCCCATGTGGATGCGGGCAAGACAACATTATCAGAGAGTATGCTTTTTCTGAGCGGTAAAATTGGGAAATTGGGCAGAGTGGATAATAAGGATGCCTATTTAGACAATTATGAGCTAGAAAGGGCAAGAGGAATCACCATTTTCTCAAAACAGGCCATTTTTGAAATGGGTGAGATACAAATTACATTACTTGATACCCCAGGGCATGTAGATTTTTCGGCTGAAATGGAGAGAACACTTCAGGTGCTGGATTATGCCATTTTAGTGATTAGTGGTGCGGATGGGGTGCAAGGACATACCAAAACCTTATGGCGGCTACTTGATATGTATCAGATCCCTGTTTTTTTATTCGTTAATAAGATGGATCAGAATGGGACGGATAAGGAAAAGTTAATCAAAGAAATAAATTATCAGCTGATTGACAGATGCATTGAATTTGAACAGGTTAGGACAGACGGCTTTTATGATCAATTGGCAATGTGTGATGAAATAATGATGGAAGGCTATCTCGAAACAGGAAAAATAGAAGCTGTGCAGATTAAAAAAGCGGTTATGGAACGTAAAGTTTTTCCATGTTTTTTCGGTTCCGCTTTGAAATTAGAGGGCGTTGAGCATTTTATGCAGGGCATTGCTAAGTATGCCTTGATACCTTCTTATCCCGACGAATTTGGGGCTAAAATATTTAAAATTTCAAGAGATGAGCAGGGAAACCGATTAACGCATATGAAGCTTACAGGCGGAAGATTAAAGGTAAAGGATGTCTTAAAAAATAGCAGTTGGGAAGAGAAGGTTAATCAAATTCGTATCTATTCTGGACAGAAATTCGAGGCGGTGAGCGAGATTGAGGCAGGTTCTGTATGCGCTGTAACTGGGCTCAGCCAAACTAGACCGGGAGAGGCCTTAGGGATAGAGGAAGTTTCAGAAGCACCTGTATTGGAACCGGTGCTGTCCTATCGTATTATACTTCCGGAAGGCTGTGACCCAAGAGTGATGATTCCCAAGCTGCATCAGATTGAAGAAGAGGAGCCGGAACTTCATATTGTCTGGGATGAGCAGTTACAGGAAATTCAGGCACAGATCATGGGTGAGGTGCAGATTGAAATTCTGCAGAGCCTTATCCAAAAACGATTTGGGGTCATAGTAGCTTTCGATGCGGGAAGGATTGTATATAAAGAGACGATTGTCAATGGAGTAGAAGGGGTTGGGCACTTTGAACCCTTGCGGCATTATGCGGAGGTTCATCTGTTATTAGAACCGGGTGAGCCAGGAAGCGGTCTACAGTTTGGGGTGGAATGCAGTGAGGATATCTTAAGTAAAAACTGGCAAAGACTTATTCTAACCCACCTTGAAGAAAAAGTTCATAAAGGAGTTCTAACAGGTTCTGCGATTACAGATATGAAAATTACCTTAGTCTCAGGTAGAGCGCACAATAAACATACAGATGGCGGTGATTTTAGAGAGGCTACTTACCGTGCAGTGCGCCAGGGTTTAAAGGAGGCAGAATCCATCGTGTTGGAGCCTTATTATACCTTTCAGATGGAACTGCCTGAAAAAATGGTAGGCAGAGCAATGACTGACATTGAGAAAATGCATGGCACATGTGAAATATCACAGACGAATGGCGAGATAGCGGTTCTTATGGGGAACGCTCCTGTTGTTACCATGAGGAATTATCAGAAAGAGGTAGTTGCTTATACCAAAGGACGTGGAAGGCTATTTTACAGCCTGAAAGGCTACGAACCTTGCCACAATTCCAAAGAGGTCATCGAAAGTATCGGATATGATTCGGAAAGAGATCTGGAAAATCCTACAGGTTCTGTGTTTTGCACACATGGTGCAGGCTTTTTAGTGGCTTGGGGTGAAGTGAAGGACTACATGCATGTTGAAAGCTATCTGCAGATAAAAGACGACTTATCGGGAGAGACCGTTCAAAATCTGGCCCCATATACAGAAAAAAGATCAATCAGTTTAGATGAGATTGACCAAATTATCAATAATACCTTCTATGCGAACCAAGGAAAGAAGTCTGTCTGGAAAAGAAGTAAAACAGCCCGTGAAAGTTATTATGAACCGACTACCTATGTCGGCAGTGAGAAGGAATTCAAAGAAGAGTATCTTCTTGTGGACGGCTATAATATTATCCATGCTTGGCCTGAACTGAAAGCGCTCGTAGATGAAAATATGGACGGTGCCAGAATGAAATTGCTGGATTCCCTAAGTAATTATCAGGGGATTAGAAAATGTCAGATTATCGTTGTGTTTGATGCTTACCGTGTTCAAGGGCATTTTGAGGAAGTCATCGATTATCTTAATATCCATATTGTTTTTACCAGGGAAGCTCAAACAGCAGACCAGTATATTGAAAGATTTGCCCTTGGAAATCAGAAAAGATATAATATCACGGTTGCAACGTCAGACGGTTTAGAGCAGCTTATTATCAGGGGAGCAGGATGTTCCTTATTATCTGCTAGAGAGCTGAAGATTGAGATCGAAGGGGCTAATGAAAGATTAAGGCAGGAATATCATGAAATACAGGGGAGAGATCGTAGTTATCTAATAGATGCATTGTCCCCTGAAGCAAAACAGCAGATGAAAGGACTTGTTAAAAAATCTTAAAATCTACCATTTCCCTTGCGCGTTTTATGTTGAGAACGGTAAAATAGAGCTAACAAAATCAGTTTACTATTTACTTTTAAAATTAGGAGTGTTTTATATGGCTAAAAAAGTATCACCCTCTATTGACGAATGGCTTAAACAAGCAAAAGCGGATCCAATGGCTTTACAGGAAGGGATGTTTTTAGTACATAATGGTGTAGTGCGTCAAACACCCAAAGCTAAAGTCCGCCAAGGATTTGATGATGGTTCGTTAGTAAAAGGAATGGAATTTGCTTATGATGCAGTGAAGGTGGATGCGGCGATTGCGGAAACTTATAAAATGGATGGTATTTTCTATGTTAAAGTCTGGCTTAATGAAGGCCAACTTGATGTTGGTGATGATATTATGTATGTTCTAATTGGCGGAGATATTAGACCCCATGTTGTAGATGCCTTGCAGTTCCTAGTTGAAAGAATTAAAACCAAATGTGTTGTAGAGATTGAACAAAAGTTAAGTTAATTGTCGGTTAGTTTGTGGAGAGAGCGCATTCCCTGGTCATGGGACTGCGCTCTCTTTATGTTTCCATGGACAAGGTTTTGCATAAATTATTCGTAACTTAAATGCAGCAAGTTCTTAACAAAATATTGTGTATCCCTTACAGGATTTGGCACAGTAATGTTCAGAGTTAGCAGCAGGCTTAGCATAAAAGCAATGGACATTAAAAAAGTATAAACAGCAAGTTCCCGCCAGCTTTTATCTCGGATAAGCCCTGGTACTTCAAATAATATAAGTCCAATAAAAGCAACAATCAGCAAAAAAGTCATTTAGAATTTTCACCTTTCTTTATGGGTAATCTTCTTATTAAAATTACAATTAATGTAACAATAGGGACTAAGAACTCGCTTATGGACGCATTGAAAGGCCAAACATATTGTCCCGCATAGACCTGTTCCATATCCGACGGATATAAATTTGCAGCGATAAAAATAGTGATAACTCCAATGGGAACGACAAGCGGTATGTAAGAGCGTAGTTTAAGCGTTTGGGCAATACCCAGTACGGTTACATAGTAAAAAACAGTGACCTTCATAAAGACGGTGATCAATAATGTTATCGCAACCAGTATGTCCAGCCTGGTCAAAATATTGGCTACATCGATTTGACGTGTTACTGCAAAAGAAGCAGATGACGCAATAAGCAACCGTGGACCTAATATAAGTGTATCCCGCAGAACAACAATCAGCAGTTGGATCGCACTTATACTTAGGCCAATCAGTACGGGCTTTCTTATCTTCTGCTTATTGGCTGTATACGGCAGTATAAAGAGAAAGGCTACAATATCACAGAAGGGAATGACTAATATAACATGGACACCCTGGATAAATTTCAGGGGTGAAACCTCAAGAATGGGTAATAAATTAGTAGGTTTCATGTCACCTATTAATAAAATTGTAGTTACCAGGATGGTTACCGTTACAATAATAACAAACAGGAAGCTTAACCGAGCGATAACTTCTATTCCGTTTCGAACAGCCATGGCACATACAAAAATAAACATGATGAGAAATGCTAAACGCGGGGTTTCAGGCATAATATAGGTAATCCAAAAGCTATTAAAAAAGTACATATAATGAATCATATACTGGAAGAAAAACCAGAGGTAAGTTGCTGAAATCAACTTACCTATATAGGGACCGAAAACATGATCATTGATCTGGACGAGATTTTCCCCTGGGAATTTTAATGCAATGGCTAAATAAAGCAATGTAAAGAGAATTGCTATGGTAAAACTCACCAGGACTGCAAGCCAAGTATCCTGCTTGGTTATTGTATAAGCAAAATTAATGGTTAAAATCATACTTTGTAAGAAGCTTAATACGAATAACATTAATTGTGAATTTGAAATTTCTCCATTTTCAAGCTTCATTAAATACTTTATCTCCTACTCCGGTACTGCCGGCTTGAGTGCCCTGCCCATAAGACGCAAATTTGCGTCGACATTGACTTCTACTTCTATATCCGGGAAAGTCTCATCCCAATTACTCTCCATATCTTTCCACTCTTCCGGGTATTTTTGATGCACTGCCTCTCCAAAACCAAAAACGTCAGCGTCAAGCTCCTGGGCTTTTTTTACAGCAGCTATGACCTCGTTTTGGATTACTTCGGACTTCTTTTTTTCCAGCGTTTTAATTTCAGGAAGCTTCGCCAGGTCTTCGGGGCCAGTTTGCTCACCAATATTTCCTTCTTCAGTTATATTTACCTTCATTGTTATCTTATCATCTTCGATTTCAGGGATCATTTTACCCTTTGCCCGAATGATTTCCAGACTGACTATATCGTTATCGGGACCCTCTACTTCTATAATGCCACTTTTTACCTCTCCCAGAACCCAGGAAAGACCCCGGCCTTCTTTTTTATCCAGCTTACCTACTAGTTTATCTCCTTTAAATACGGCTGTTCCCGATATGGTGGCAACCTTTTCCTCTCCATCCCCGGAGATTTCAATAAAAGGTGCGATGGGGGCTATTGTTTTGCTCATAAGCCTAGTTTCAAAATCTTTAAGTTTTATTTCACTTGTCTGTGATGTAGCGGCTGCGTTCTCTTTAATCAATTTTGCAATATTGTTCGCCGGCACTTTCTCCAATTTCGATTTTACGTCTAGAACCTCTTCGGCAGTAGATTGCGAAACGAGAACCTGTACATTCACGCGGGTTTCCGGGTCACGTGCAAAGAAGTCAACGTATTCGTGGACGCCTTCTTCAGCGATACCCCGTCCAAATATTAAAACTTGATTATGAGGAAAGAACAATTTGCGGCTTGACTTACTGGTTAAATCCCTTAATGTACCAAAAACAGTTTCTCCTGTATCTTTTATATTCCAAAAGGCTTCCGTGCCGCCGCCTTTTCCCTCCGATGAACTTATCTCTCCAGGCCTTACAATTTGTGCTGTAATCTGAACTCTGCCCGATTCTTTCGGCTTATCTACGCCTACTCCCATTACAATGGCTAACGTATCCAGCTCACGGCTGTTCCAACAGCCGCTGAGGCTCATAATTAATAGGATACACATTGCAGCTTTTAATAATATGCCAACACGATTTTTCATGAGTAAGCCTCGTTAATAAATTGTTCTATTCTTTAGATCCATTTTTTCTTTCTTGTGGAGGATTTGGCTTTAATCTGAATTTCTGTCTCTCCGGATCATGCCAGGCAATATCCTTGGGCCTTTTGAGCATTGTCCAGATAGGCGCTCTGACAAATGTATCCTTCAAGTCACTAGGGCTAAGCGGAGCCAAAGGTGACAAATAGGGTGTTCCAAAAGATCGCAAGGAGGCCATATGGATAAATATTGCCAATAATCCCATTGCGATTCCAAATCCCCCCATAAAACCAGCAAGGATGAGAAGTATAAAACGTATGACCGCTCCTGAATCGGTCTGGGGGGGGACTACAAAACTGGACACAGCCGTTATAGCTACGACAATAACCATAGGTGCTCCTATGAGGCCAGCTGATACTGCAGATTGACCAATTACCAGAGCTCCTACGATACTGACGGCCTGACCTACCGGACGGGGAAGTCGAACTCCGGCTTCCCTTAAAATTTCAAATGCTATCATCATTAAACCTGCTTCCAGTATTGACGGAAAGGGAACTCCCTCATGTGTTGCCGCCATAGTGAGCAGCAAGGACGTGGGGATCAATTCCTGATGAAAGGTTGTTAAGGCTACATAGAGAGCAGGAGCCAGAATACTGATCGAATACGATACAAATCTCAGTATTCTGATAATGCTTGCAAAAAAAGGGCGGGAATAGTAATCCTCCGCGGTTTGAAAACTTTCAATAAAAAGCATAGGAACCGTAAGCACGAACGGTGTTCCATCAACCAATATGGCGGCCCGGCCTTCGAGTAATTTCGCAGCAACTTTGTCGGGCTTCTCACTATTGGAAACTGTAGGAAAGATGGAGAAGGGGGCATCTTCTATAAACTGTTCAATATAACCCGACTCTAGAATTGCATCGGTATTAATTCTCTTCAGCCGCCGTCTGATTTCCTCTATGAGTTGTGGATTAGCCAATCCTTGTATATATGCAATACATACTTCTGTTTTCGTGCGTGCTCCCAGTTTAGTTTTTTCCAGCATAAAATCTGGATTCTTAATTTTACGTCTTAAAAGAGCTGTGTTGGTACTCAAGCTTTCAGTGAAGCCTTCCCGGGGTCCCCTTACCGCAGATTCTGTTTTCGGCTCTTCTAAGCCACGGGTTTTCCAACCGCGTAAATGGATGATCAAAGTTTCTTTTGAGCCATCTATCAACAAAAGAGTATCTCCGGATAAAAAGCTGTCAACGGCTTCATTTATCGAGGCTGTTTCTTCAACTTCTACCACAGAAAGCAAGGTCGATTTGATATAAGAAATATTATTGATTTCAGACGTTTCTTCTTTATAAATGAAACGAATATCGTACATCAGCGGTTTCATGATGTTTTCATTGATTAAAGCCTTATCCGTCAAACCATCTATAAAAATGATGGCAGCCTGGATCTGCCTTTTATAACCAAAAGCAAACTTACGGATAACAATATCACTGCTGGCGCCGATAATACCTTTTAAGGTATCTAGGTTTTTTTCAAGGTCTTGTGAAAATTTACGGTGAGCTTTTTGTTCATGTATAGTTTCTTCTTTTCTACTGTAGTTCAGTATTTGCCGAAACCGCATTTTTTTTAATATATAGCTGAACATCATTACTCCCCTGAATCCGTGAGTTATCAATTTCTGGATAGTCCTTCATCTAATTAATTATTAACAAAAAATGTGTATGTTAAACATGATGGCTAACTTTAAATACTTCAAAGTTGGTCTATGTCATAATTTCGCCACACTTAGAGTACACAATGGAAGCCGTAAGCCGTTTTATACACATTGAGCAGAATAAATTGAGTGGAGGGATAAAGGTGTGAAAAATTCAAGATGGGGTGTAATATTGTCATTTTTGGGGACGGTAATCCTAACCCTTGTATTGTCGCTTTTTGTAACACAGATATTCGGAGGGCATTCTGAAAAAGTTTCAGTACCAAAGACATTCTCAGTGAGCTTAGATATGACTGTTTCAGAGATCTCTGCAACCAATAATTTGAAACTTGATACAGTGAAAGACGCCCTTAAAATTAAAGAGCCTGCAAATTTGTCCAAAACGCTAGCAGAACTCAATATAAGTGAAAAAGATGCCAATGAAATGATTACTAAGAAACTCAATTTAGAGGCTGAAGAAGCAACTAAAAACCCAGCACTTATTGGTATCAAGTTTATTATTTGGGCTGTACTTATGATCTATGCCTTTATAGCATTAAGGCGTAGAAAAATTACCCCTCAATTTAGAAAGTACATGCTTCTTGCATCGTTTATTCTGACTGGGGTCATTTTAGGTTCGGAACCTAATGCGATGTCAACAGTAAAGGATTTTGTTTCTGCATATGCCATTAAAGGAATTATATTTCCACCTAGACTAGTTGCCCTAATCGTCTTTCTCCTTCTCGTTTTTGTGGCAAATAAATTCACGTGTGGCTGGGCTTGTCAATTTGGGTCATTACAGGATTTCATATTCCAAATAGATCGTAATTCTGATAAGAAGAAAGGGGTATTCAGACAATATAAAGTTCCTTTCTTAGTATCAAATACGATAAGAATCCTATTTTTCTTTCTATTTGTCTCAATTGCGTTCTTATGGTCTCTGGATATTATCGAGATAATTAATCCGTTTACCATCTTTAATCCTACAGTACTTACCGGAGCTGGAATTTTGTTTATTTTATTTATCCTGGTAGCCAGTCTGATCATATATCGACCTTGGTGCCATTTCTTCTGTCCATTCGGGTTTGTTGGATGGGGAATTGAGAAATTTAGCCTATATAAGATTAAGGTAAATCATGACACGTGCATCGATTGCGGAGAATGCTCTAAAGCATGTCCTTCAATGGCTATGGAAGCAATCTTGAAACGTCATAGAGTTACCCCAGATTGCTTTTCGTGTGGAAGTTGCATTATTGCTTGCCCTACAAAATCGGTTGAATTTAAGAAATAGGGGGTATTAGATCCTTAAGGCTAGAATAAATATGGGATGAGATTCAATAGTTATATAGTGTATTTTTAAATGGCAATGCAATAATAATGAAGCCAATTATTATAGACTAACAGGCAAAGATGCTTGAAAATTCCCACAAAAGCCAGACATCCGAATTGGAGGTGACGTGGAACGGGATGATGGCAGGGACCTGTAATTCTATAATTACAACTAAATACATCGTGAGGAGGGAGTTTATGACAACATTCTTAATCGGGATTTTGATTCTTGTAGTCGGCGGATTTTTCTATGGTAAATTCTGCGAGAAAGTGTTTGGACCGGATGACAGAGCAACACCCGCTATTGCGAAAGCAGACGGAGTAGACTTTGTCGGAATGCCAAAATGGAAGAACTCATTAATTGAATTATTAGATATTGCAGGAACAGGACCAATTTTCGGAGCTATTCAAGGAATTTTGTTCGGACCTATTGCGTTTCTTACGATACCGATCGGTGCAGTTATCGCCGGATCCATGCATGATTATTTTTCCGGCATGATATCGATGCGTAATGGTGGAGCTCAGATGCCCCGGCTTATTAAAAAATATCTCGGTGATAACGTTATTAAAGTTTATAACTTCTTTTTGTGGATTCTGATGTTTTTGGTTGGCGTTGTTTTTGTTTATACACCAGGCGATTTAGTTGTAACTCAAATTATTGGTCAGAAGGCAGCAGTTGAAAACCCAACCACCTGGATTGTATATGGAGTCATTTTTGCGTATTATCTGGCTGCTACTCTCTTCCCGATTGATGCAATCATTGGAAGAATTTATCCTATATTTGGAGCCTTCCTTGTTCTTTCCGCCTTAGGTATTTTTGGTGGGGTCCTTTTGGATGGTGGGGCGCATCTCACCAATCTATCTTTTTCCACAAATCCATTTACGCAACATCCGAGTGGACTTCCGTTTATTCCGATCTTTTTTGTTACAGTTGCCTGTGGAATTCTGAGTGGCTTCCATGCTACGCAGGCTACCCTTATATCTAGAACTGTCACTCATGAGAAAGAAGGAAAAGGCACCTTTTATAATATGATGCTGGTTGAAGGCTTTATCGCAATGTGCTGGGCAGCAGGCGCTATGGTTATATTTGGAAGAGGAGCCGGATTGGATACAGCACCTACCTTGATGGTTGGACTTGTATCAAAAGGATTCCTAGGAACAATCGGTGGGATGATCGCGATCATCGGAGTTGTTGTTCTTCCGATCACTTCAGGTGATACAGCCTTCCGATCACTGAGACTTATGGTTGCTGAGCAATTTAATATCGATCAGAAGGATTTTAGAAAGAGACTTGCAATAACTGCTATAATGTTCATTCCTGCAATCATTGTACTCTATTATTCAAAATCAGACCCAGCTGGATTCAATATTCTCTGGAGATATTTCTCCTTCACCAATCAATTTGTTGGAACCTTTGCATTGGCGACCATTTCTGTATATCTTTACTTAAATAAGAAAAACTACCTGATCGCATTATTACCGGGTGTTTTCTACTTCTTTGTAACTTTAAGCTTTATATTCCATGCCCCAATCGGACTGAAATTGGATGAAAGATTGGGAATGGATCCAACAAGCTATACGGCTTCATACATATTGGCAGCAGTATTTTGTATAGGTTACGTATGGTTTGTCAGAAAGCATAGTGAGAAAGAAAAAGAAACAATTATGAATGACGTGTCCTGTTGAGTCACATGATTTAACTTTATAAATTAATATAAATTTAGGCATTGATAATATTGAACATTATTAATGCCTAAATTTTATATTTGAGTTAAATGTATATCTAGAGGAATATTGGAGAAAGAAGCAGAATGATTATATTAATCTTGATCTGTGAATGAAGAAGGAATTATTGTGTTAAAACGTCCCATTATTGAAAAAGAATATATTGACCATTTCCAAGAAATTGGGTATTTTGGAGAGACTCAGGACCTTGAGATGAATCATATTTCACAAGTGGAAGAATCAATCAAAACTAATCGAGGACATCGCTTTCAACTTTTAGTGTCGAGCGAACTAAACTCCAATCTAGGAGCCAAAGAATATGAAGTAGTTGGGTGGATCGAAAGAACTGAGGAGATTCCCTTTGACTTTATCATCTATGATCGTAAACAAAGTAAACACTATCTTGCTCGACTGCATGGCAGGAAAGATGGGTGGCCCCTTTTCAGTGTTCAGCCAGAAGGTTATACCTGCGCTCGCTCACAGATGGGTTCGGATTGGAACTGCTTAATGTGTATTAAGTATTTTGGAACAGTATGTAAAGCACGATAACCAAGTAAACCGCAAATGCAGGATAAAAAGGGAGGAACCTCCTGAAAACCTAGCGAGTTTCAGGAGGTTCCTCCCTTTTGTTGTTTCGGAATTTTTGTTTGCTTTTACGGTACCTCAACAGAATGTGTATCTAGAAACTGAAATTGTTCCTGAGTTAGTGGTGCTTTTGCTTTTAGAATATCTACGGCGGGTTTAGGTAGGTACGTTCCATCTGCTAGCGTGATCGGCAAGCCTTTGTATAGAGCCACATAAGTACGCACTGAGCCTGTTCCTACTTCTTTTCCGTCAGCAGCTAAAGAAGAATATATTGTTTCAAGCTCTTTAACCTGAAAGGAAGCATAGTTTGAAGAATCTTTTATGCCAAAAGCGATTCCTAGATCCTCAACAGGGATCTCAAATGCGTTTTGGATTTCTGCAAAAGTATATGAGCCACGAATATCGGCAGGATTATATTGTCCAGCTAAACTCCCCTCTGAGAAGGTTGCTGGTATTTTATCATTTGTTGTTTTCCAAAGATCAAGACCAGAAGTAATTCCTACTGTTCCAAAGATAACGATGAAGATGATCCAGCCCAGAATGTTTGATTTTATTTTCATACGTGGTTTTCCTCCTTTGTAGAAAACTCCACAGTATTTGCAACGGGGCAGGAGTGTTCAGAGGTGCATTTCATGCAGCTAATGCATTGGTGATTTCGGACGGCATTTGTGGTTGATACACTAATATTCATAGGGCAAGCTCTGTCGCAGGCTTTACAATTAACACAACTGCTGTTCTTTCGGTGAATTTTGAAAATCCTAAAGAAGTTGAAGAATCCTAAAACTGCTCCATAGGGACAAGCATATTTACACCAGGGCCGTTCAATAAATAGCGAGAGGATTATTGTGGCTCCAAGTATAAGGAGAGCCTGTAGAGCAACTTCGGAGGACTATGATGTGGAATAAAGGGAAAATAGTCCATGGTTAATCATACTGAATTGAATAATAAGGAGAAGTAGATAATGTCTGAGAATCATGAGTGTTCTGTAACTTCATTTGATATAGGTCGCCGAAATCTGAGAGCGGATTGTGAACATTGTTTCGGCCTGTGCTGTATCGCACTGTACTTTTCAGCTTCGGAAGGCTTCCCAAAGGATAAAGACGCTGGTCAGCCTTGTAATTACCTCCAACAAGACTTTCGCTGTTCTGTCCACAAAAGTCTAAGTGAAAAGGGTCTTAAGGGATGTCGTGGTTTTGACTGCTTTGGTGCAGGACAAAAGGTTGCCCAAGTCAGCTTTGGAGGATGCGACTGGAAGAAAGCTCCAGAATCAGCGAAGCCAATGTTCGAGGCATTCTTAATCATGCGGCAACTCCATGAACTACTTTGGTATCTTACTGAAGCGCTGACCTTACAGCCAGCTCGATCTCTTCATGGTGCACTCCGAACTATACTTGATGAGACGGAACAATTAACGCATCTCAGTCCTGATTCGCTCATAAAACTGGACGTGGCACAACACCGAGCAGTGGTTAATACTCTGCTCGTCAAGACCAGTGAACTTGTACGCGCTGAAGCTCGTCATGGGCAGAAGGCTCCTTCGGGTCGCCAGAGGACCTTCCAACGAGGTGCCGATCTTATCGCTAAAGACCTCAGAAAAATTGATCTCAGAGGAGCTAATTTGAGAGGAGCGTATCTTATTGCGGCTGATCTTAGAGAAACGGACCTGAGTGGGACGGATTTCATTGGGGCTGATTTCCGAGATGCAGACCTCCGAGGAGCTGACCTTACCCAGAGTATCTTTCTTACCCAAGCCCAACTTAATGCAGCGAAGGGAGATAATAACACAAAGTTGCCTTTGGCGCTCACTCACCCAGCAAATTGGTGAACTTCCGGGTGTTAAAAAAGTAACGTATTTAAATTCCGATTTTATCATTTTGAGTTATAATGAAGAATATGATCGAAAATTGTATATGGAGGACGAATGAATTGAAACTCAAAGGGAAGTTGGGAATTTTTAGTATCTTTTTTAGTGTTTTAATCACGATTATGTTTTGGAGTTTTGAACAACCTGTAAAAGATCTTGCTTTTATAGGTCAAGTTTCACAACTCTTAGGGACTTTAGCATTGCTTGGCTTTGCCTGGAATAACTTTATTTCTACAAGACAACCTATTCTTGACAAGTTATTTGATGGACTGGATCAATCCTATATTTATCATAAATACCTCAGTATTATTTCGCTTGCTCTGGCCATGGTTCATGCAATGACGATTGGGATGAGTAAAGCCCAGAATTTAGCGCCAGGAACTCGTCCAGTAAAAAGTATTTTTATAGTATTGGGTTCGCCGAGTATGACGTTATTCATCATCTTGGTGATTGTGGCTTTTATGGCTAAAAAAATAGACTATGAGAAGTGGAAGAGTATTCATAAATTAGTACTCATCCCTTATGTTATTGCGCTCTTCCATTACTACGGAAGCTCATCCTATGTTGTATTTGGAGTTACTCCTTTTAGTCTTTGGATTAACATTGTTAATGCAATTGGGGTTATATCCGCCGTATATAGTCTATTTATTTATGAGAAAAGTTCTTTTAAATATCGCTACAAAGTGGTTAATACGCAATTCGTGGCTAAGGGAATGTTACAAATTTCAGGGAAGCCGATCGGTGAAAACTTAAATTACAAGGCTGGGCAATTTGCATTTTTAAAATTCGTAGATGCAAAACTGAAGTTTCCTTCTCATCCCTTTACGATCAGTGAAGCCCCGCATAAAGATGAAATCCAATTTACCATCAAGTCATTAGGTGACCACACAGGGTCTTTGCTGAAGAACTTAAAGGTTGGCGATGAGTTCGCAGTTGAGAACGCCCATGGTCAATTTAATTATTTAACGGGTACTCCTCATCAAATTTGGATTGCGGGAGGAATAGGAATTACGCCACTTCGCAGCTTTTACCAAACACAAATTCCTAAGGAGTTTTCAATTGACTTTTTTTACGCTTATAATAATGATCAAGAAGGCGCTTATGTAGAAGAGATCAATTCATTGCCGAAAAGAGACAATTTTAGAGTTCATTTATATGATAGTTCGAAAATAGGTTTTTTAACAGCGGCTGAGGTCGCGAAACATATGAGTAAAGATGTTTCCGTGGATGTTTATTTCTGCGGACCCAAACCGATGCGAGAAAGTTTAAGAAAAGGATTTGAGACAGGCAATCTTAAAGTTAATGCTTTATATTTTGAAGAATTCCAATTTAGATAAAAATATCTATAAGTAAGCTGACTGGGGTGTATACCTTAGTCGGCTTTTTTATATCTGTCCAGAGTTTTTCAAATGAATTTGTTTTCGGAATTTGAGTAATAATAATTTGGTCAGATTTTTTATAGGAGATACATTCGGAGAATGGAGAAAAAATTATGGAGCATAAACAGAAAGGCTTATCTGCATGGCAATTAGCGATGATGGCGCTCGGAAGTGTAATCGGAGGTTCATTTTTTTTAGGGTCGTCGGTTGCGATCAATGCGGCTGGACCTTCGGTTATAATAGCCTATATGTTAGCGGGAATTCTCGTTTACTTTATCCTTTTTGCTTTGTCTGAGATGACGGTCGCAAATCCTGGTATGGGTTCCTTTAGTACCTTTGCAGCACAGGAACTGGGTGAGGGAGCTGGGTTCGTAGTGGGTTGGGTGTATTGGACGGGTACGGTACTGGCGATGTCCAGTGAGGCTACAGCTATATCAATCCTCATCCGTGAATGGTATCCAAACTTATCTATGCCGCTATTAGGAAGCTTTATTATTACTGGAGTAACACTGCTAAATTTATTAGGAGCAGATAGGCTAAGTAAGTTGGAGAGTGGTCTTGCTGCCATAAAATTGTTCACTATCGTCTTTTTTATCATTATGGGCTTACTCTTAATTATAGGATTGATTCCGGGAACAACCCCACTTGGTACCGGGGAATTAGTCAAGGAGCCGTTGATGCCAGGGGGAATAAAAGGGATTGCGGGAAGTATGCTTATTGTCATTTTTGCCTATGCAGGTTTTGAAGTCATAGGATTGGCAGCTTCAGAAGCGGAGAATCCAAAAGAAACAATTCCTAGAGCCATTACTTATACGGTTATAGCTCTTGTGGGATTGTATATACTCTATGCAGCTGTCCTACTTCCTTTGATTCCAACAGCTGAGCTTAATGAAAATACGAGTCCGATGGTGGCAGCTCTGAATAGATGGGGGTTTGGATGGGTTGGCACGGCGATTAACTTGGTACTAATCACGGCGATCCTTTCGGCGATGTTAGCCGCTATTTTTGGACTGGGTAGAATGATAAGGTCTCTTACAGAAGAAGGTCATGCCCCGAATTGGCTGAAAGATAAAACGGATGTCCCTTATCGTGGAATACTGTTTTCCGGTCTAGCGATGCTTTTAGGATTAGGCTTTGGTTTATTGTTTCCCAGAGTTTATCTTGTTCTGATCACTTCGGGTGGTTTTGCTTTACTTTTTACCTATGCTGTTATTATGGCGAGTCACATCCATTTCCGTAAAAAGAAGGGATGTCCTCCAGACGGAAAGTGTCAAATGCCAGGGTATCCATATACCTCTTGGATTGCGCTTATCAGCATGATCATTGTTGTTATAAGTATGCCTTTTATTCCAGGGCAGGGAGTAGGGCTCATAACAGGCCTTGTCATGGTTGTTTCCTTTTCATTCATTTATCTAGCCATGAGATTTCGCACGAATGATCGCAGAGTAGATACAAAGAGTAGAGGCGTCTTGGAACTTGAGAGGTATCAGTCGCGATTATCAACTGAATTCTCTAAGGAATTAACAGAAAAGATTGGGGTGAAAGATAAACAAGATAAATAGAATACCGGGTTGAGATAAAGTGAAAAGAGGAAGTATCACAAGCTCTCCGTGAAGTGCTTGAAATACTTCCTCCTATTTGTAATATAAAATGATTATTTGGCAGCTTTTGCGGCTTCTAGAATTGCAGTAAGGTAACCTTGGGTATCTGTTAAGGTAGAACCAGTTACAGTATCAACAGGCATTTTTTCTTTAGGGGTATCTTTGAGTACCTTTTCTAATTCTGTAATTGTCTTTCCAGTTGCAAAGTCTTCGATAGCATCTAAGTTAGCTACATACGCTTTCGTTGCACTGGCTTTTTCTTTCAAGTTTTTTGAATAGAGTTCATTGTTGGTTCGTTTAGAAGCTAATGGTTTTTTTGGATCTGCATAGCCTTTGGCAAGACCCTTATCCGAATTTGGGACACCTTTTCCGTCAGCGATGAATTGGTAATCATCAATAGAAGCACCGACAATTTTATCCCCTTGGACAGCGGCTACTGCGCCAAGAACGACAGCATTTTCTCCATGGGCAGCATAATCAACTCTTCCCATTTTTAAGGGCTCTGCTGATGCTGTTTTAGCAGCCGTTGCGGATGCGGGTTGATTTGAGCTCGAGCAACCGGCTAGAGTTCCTGCTAAACCCACTACAAGAACTAGAGATACAATCTTTTTTTTCATATTAGTTCCCCTCCTAATATTATGAAAATTGCCTTACGTGTAATAATTTAGCATAAAGAACATAATCTGTCTATGTGAAAATTGACATTTGAACAATAAAATATGTAATTTTGTATAAATTATCTTGTATAATTTAGCTCATATTGCAGAATTTTGGCTTCATTCTCATGAATAGTACAAAAGAGTTATAATAGTTGAGAGATAGAGAAAGGGTTCTAAGATAAGAGGAGATGAGAATCCATGCTATATGTTATACTTACGACTGAGGAACTTGACGCTATGTGTGGGAGAAATAATGATTAAAATAACGAACTTAAGAATAGCACTTACGTATGATTCTAAAATGCTCAAGGATATTGTGGCCCAACGGCTTAATATAGATCGTACTCGTATAGAACATATCACGATTGAAAAACGCGCGGTAAATGCACTTGACAAAGAGGACATTTATTTCAAGATGACGGTTATTGTGGGTGTCTCAGGAGATGAACATGAAGTCCTCAAATTGCTCAAGAAGGACAAATGTATTTCCAGTGAAATAGATCTATTTTATACTGTGCCGAAGGGAAAAATACTAAAGAAACGTCCCATAGTTATAGGGTGCGGACCGGCAGGAATGTTCGCAGCATTGATTCTGGCGCAAGCAGGAGCAAAACCCATTCTCCTGGAGCGGGGCCTAGATGTAGATAATCGCAAGAGAAAGGTTTTAAAGTTCTGGCAGACTGGAATTCTTGATACCCAAACCAATGTACAGTTCGGAGAGGGAGGCGCGGGTGCTTTTTCCGATGGTAAGCTGAAAGTCGGGCAGAAGAATGCGCGTAAGAATAAGGTTCTCAGCGAGTTAGTAGAGGCTGGTGCACCACCTGAGATTATGTATTTAGCTAAGCCCCATATCGGCACCGATCGATTGAACGAAACGGTAAAGCAAATTCGAGAGAAAACGATAAGTTTAGGCGGCGAGGTACGTTTTAACGCAACGGTTACCGAAATATTGTTTAAAGACGGACAGGTTACAGGGCTCCGCTTCATAGAAAAGGGAAAGGAGACTGAACTTTCTACAGACCATATTGTTCTCGCGATTGGACATAGTGCACGCGACACGTTCGAAAGTCTGCTCCAGAGTGGCGTACATATGGAACAGAAGCCGATTGCGGTGGGAGTGCGGATTGAACACCCCCAGGAGATGATTGATAAAATTCAGTACGGTCGTTTTGTTGGGCATCCTACACTTGGAGCAGCAGATTACAAGATGGTCGTGCATTTACCCAATGGAAGAGGCATATATACGTTTTGCATGTGTCCAGGGGGAACAGTCGTTGCGGCGACGTCTGAGGAAAAAGCTCTAGTGACCAATGGAATGAGCGAATTTGCACGGGACGGGAGGAATGCCAATAGCGCACTTCTTGTGACCATAGAGCAGAAGGATCTCGGGAGCGATGATCCACTTGCCGGAATTGCTTTTCAGCGCAGGATAGAGGCGCAAGCCTTCATCGCTGGCGGTGGAGGATATAAAGCGCCAGTGCAAAGGTTGGAGGATTTTCTCCAAAAACGCAAGACAACAGCTTTTGGGAAAGTATTGCCGACTTATTTGCCCGGAACGGAGTTTGCGGAAGTGGATTCTTATTTACCGGAGATTGTGACAGATTCGCTCCGACAAGCCATAGTAGAAATGGGATTGTGGATGCCAGGTTTTGCTTATCCGGATGCTCTTCTGACGGGGGCCGAAACACGCAGTGCTTCGCCAGTGCGTATCACAAGAGGGGATAGCTTAGAAGCTATTGGGATTAAAGGCCTTTACCCCTGTGGAGAGGGAGCGGGATACGCCGGAGGTATCATCTCAGCAGCGGTAGATGGAGTGCTTTGCGCTGAGCAGATACTCGATAGCTAATTTTAAAACCAGAGTATAAATGATAAGAAATTACGGACTTAAAATATCAATGAGGGAGGATTTAGACTGTGAGTACCTACGGATTAGTTGGAATGGTTTTCATTTTTTTAGCGTTAATTATTTATAGCATTGGGGTCTGGAGCGAAAGATTTCAAGGGCGTTTGAAGTGGTGGCATGTAGCAATGTTTTATGTTGGACTTGCATGCGATACGATAGGGACTGGAGCAATGAGTCTCATGTCAGGAGGGTTAATTCAATTCACTTTTCATGGAATGACGGGTTTGGCCGCGATCATCATTATGGTTTTCCATGCGGTGTGGGCTACACGCGTTTTAATAAAGGAAAATGAAATTTTAATTGTAAAGTTTCATGAATTTAGCCTTGTTGTTTGGATTATTTGGTTGATTCCTATGATTACTGGTGGGATTTTTGGGGCAACGGTATGAAGAAAACAGTATTAATCACGGGCGGTGCTAAAGGAATTGGAAGAGCAACCGCTGAAGTTTTTGCAGAGAATGATTTTAATGTGGTTATTAATTATTTGAGCTCGGAGAAAGCAGCTCAAAGTTTTGCCAGCGAATTAAAAGAACGAGGCTTATCTGTCCTCGTCCTTAGAGCTGATATCACTTCAAAAGTGGAAGTCGAGAAAATGTTTGAGGAAGCTTACCGTACTTTTGGTACGATCGATATACTCGTGAATAATGCGGGAATATCACACTATTCACTTTTTCCTGAAATTACGGAAGCAGAATGGGATAGGATGATCAATGTCCACTTAAAGGGAATGTTTAACTGCTGTAAGCAGGTTGTACCGGATATGATCCGGAAAAAGCAAGGGAAGATTGTCAATATATCCTCAATCTGGGGAATGGTGGGGGCGTCTTGCGAGGTGAGTTATTCTACGGCTAAGGCGGGCATGATCGGATTTACTAAAGCCTTGGCTAAAGAACTGGGTCCCTCAAATATTCAAGTGAATTGCGTTGCACCTGGGGTAATCGAGACGGATATGCTGAACCCTTTGAGTGAAGTGGATAAAGATCTTCTAAGAGAAGAGATACCTCTCATGCGATTTGGTCAAGTTAAAGAAATCGCCAATCTAGTCCTTTTTCTGGCCAAGCAAGAATCAGATTACCTAACAGGCCAAGTGATCAGTCCCAATGGGGGATTAGTTACTTAAGAGACTTTCTTTTACACCGATTTGTTCGCCCATTAACACACAACTTTCATAACCTAGTTTGGTTTGCTTAAGAATATCTTCGTCAATCTGTACTTTGTCTGGCTCGAAGAAGAGAATTACAGTAGAACCCCCAAATTTGAAATAGCCTTTTTCCCCTCCGCGATTGACACGCTTTTGGGGTGTGTAGGTTTGAATAATTGAACCGACGAAGGTAGCTCCTACTTCGACATATAAGACATCACCAAAATGGTCGGAATGAAAAATGCTCCATTCTCTTTTATTTTCACAAAAGAGTTTTTGGACCTTTTGAAGTGCAACCGGATTGACAGAATAGTATGCACCTTTGATTTTTTGAGTGCCCTCACAGATCCCGCTATCAATAAAATGGAAGCGGTGATAATCTGTGGGACAGAGCCTTAAAATTATGCAGGACCCGTTGCTATATTTCTCAGCCACTTGCTGATCTTTAATTAGCTCTCTCAGACTGTAAGTAAAGCCTTTGACTTGAACGAGACTATCCAAATCGATGTTTTCATGAGCAAAAAGTTTGCCATCTCCACAGGAAATTAGAGAATGGTTATTGGTATCTATTTGGCGTGCACTAGGCTTTAATTTTCGATAAAAGAAATCATTAAAGGACGAAAAATCCATCACGCTTTTTTCGGCACTTGATATATCAATATTAAATTTATGGATAAAAGGATTTACTTTTTTCTTACTGACTTTTCTGTCCAAATACCAACCATAGAGGCTTGAACACATTCTTTTCTTAATAACCGCTTCTAAAAGCTTCATACCTACCGGCGAAGAGTAAGTCCACCCTAGAATCTTTTCGCCAGCGACCTGTTCTATTTCGTAGGATTTATTTTTTCGGTTATAATATTTTATCAATGATTTCAACTCCTATAGAGGATATTGTAAATTATTTTTTGAGGTTGAGGAAGAGGTTTATTCAATCATGGGTTAAACAAATAAGAAAACGTCGAATAAAACGCCAAATACTTCCAAAAAGTTGCTATATTTTTCGATACATGTTAATATTTAATAGTAATATTGTTTTTTCGGAATCATGAGCGGGAAACTCAATTACAGGATGAGTTGTCTGCTTTTTTGTATTTTATGACGAAAAGAGGATAAAATGAATACGATGAATTTACAAAAGTTAGTGGACGAAGCAAGTGAAATGGCTTTACGAAATATGTGGGGGGAAGATGCCTACAATGTCAATGAGGCTATCCTGAAGATGGATCCTAATAATTGCGCTGCCTGCACAAGGTTAGCGAAATACTATAAGCTAAATGATAATATTACTGAAGCTAAAAATATGTATTTAAAAGCATTAGTTATCGATCCGAATAACAGAGCAGCGATCAATCATCTGTATGCTATAGAAAAAGATCAAGAGGAAAGCAATATTGTTGAAAATATAAATACTCTTAAGGAATTGTCAAAAGAAGCACAGAAAGCATTAACAAAAGGTAAGCATAATTTGGCTGAGAAACTATACTTAAAAGCTTACAGTATGGAACCATCGCTTATTTACGCAGTGGGTCTGGCCGAAGCCTATAGTAAATTGGGTAAATACGACAAGGTAGAGGAGCTGTACAAACAGCTTCTAGATACTCACCCTAAAAAAGCAGATGCAGAAGCGATTGAAAAGGAATTTAAACCGTTACGATTGAAGGAAAAAATTCTGGCAAGGTAAGATTTTTGGAAGTATACAGGAGCATCTGCTGATGGCAGGTGCTTTTTTAATATAAAAGTGGAGATGAAACAGAGTGGATAATATGGAACAGAATTTGAATTCTGAAATACTCGACAAATTGACAAAAGTGTGTGTCTGTAAGGGGATATCCAAAGCAACAATAAAAAAAGCGATACGTAATGGAGCAAAAACTGTAATCGAAGTTCAAAAGCATACAGGTGCAGGTGGAGGCCCTTGCGGTGGTAAACGGTGCACCGAAAAAATTGAGCAATTGATAAGAGAAATAGGATAAACAGTATATAAACTGGGAGATCGGAGATACTTAACACTTATATTCCAAATATTACAGGATGTGAAATGTATTGGATTTCCTTAAAAGTCAAGACTCATTGACAGCACTTGAATGGATCTTACGAAGTATCGTTAGCTTCGTATTTTTATTGCTTTTAGCTAAAGTGATGGGACAGCGCTCCATTTCTCAGTTAAGGTTCCTTGACTTTATTATTGCTCTGATCCTTGGAAATATTATAGCCCATCCGCTTTCAGATGAACAATTGGGGTTAAAAGGTTCGATGATTACGTCTTCTGTTCTAATTGTGCTATATGTTCTGGCGACGTGGTTGAGTCTGAAATGGACGTTATTCAGACGCTTTGTTGATCCTCCACCGTTTATACTTATCAAAAATGGCGCAATCCAATTTCAAAATTTATCGAAGGCAAGAATCTCTATAGATTATTTATTCTCGGAGCTTCGCAAAGAGAAAATAGAGGATATCCAAAAAGTAGCACTTGCCGTATGGGAACCGGGAGGAACAATATCCATTTTTAGGACCTCTCAATACGAACCGCTTACTCCCGCAGATATGAAGTTAGAGACTGAAGAGTTTACCCTAACAAGACCAATTATCGCTGAGGGAGAAATTGATCTATTGCTTCTTAAAGAAATCGGAAGGGATCAGACATGGCTTAAAGAGAGGATTGGACCGATATATAAGGAAATTCAGGATGTACCGTTAGCGACCATTGATGGAAACGAGAACGTACGGATCTATTCTAAAAGTGACTATTGAGATTTACAACGGTTTATGTCATATTATAGGAAAGATAGTACCCGTGGGGGGTAGTATTGAAATTGAAGAGGAGAACATAATAAAATGAGTGATCAATTGGCTATTACTATTCAAACGAAGGAACAATTTGAAGAGTTAATGATGGAAAAAGAAAAAGATCCGGTGATCTTATATTTCAGTTCTGAAAACTGTAGTGTTTGCCATGCTGTTTTTCCGAAGCTGATGAATCTAGTTGATGACTATCCCATTACGGTTGCAAAAATAAACGTGGATGAGCAAATGGAGATAGCGGGACAATCTTTAGTTTTTACTGTACCTACTATTCTAATGATGTATGAAGGCAGAGAAATCCTAAGAGAAAGTCGATTTGTTGATTTTGCAAACATTGAAAGAACTCTAGGATTCGCCACAAGTAATTAATCTACGATACCTAATATGAACGTAGCCTGGGTAATGAACTGAATTTACCCTAGGCTGCGTTTATTTTTTCATTTTAATTGACATAAAATTCAAAACTGGGTATACTCTTAATTACTAGATCAGTAAGTTACTAATCTAGTAATTAAGTAGCAGGACGACTATTTTTGGAGGTTAATAATGATGAAAATACCCACAACGTTAAAACATAAACCGGTTATTGTATCAGAAAACTATGAAGATATTGATGGGAGATATGCTTATAATACAGATGCCAAAGGTCTTTCGTTAGGATTAGCACAATGGAATGATCGAGGAAAGGTCGATATTTCCGCCAAAGTTTGGAGATATACAGGAGAAAAATGGTCTAGACAATCTGAGGAATTACCCCTTCATCGCGTACTTGATCTCGCCATTCTTGTTTGCCGAACTAAACTTCATTTTCGAGAAGCTTACCGGTATGAGAAATTATATGACCCAGCAAATTCGATGATCGATAGAGTAGGATTACAGGGCGATGCAATGACAGTGGCTGTTTGTACAGATAATGAAAAAATTGATGAAGACATTAAATTGTTTAGCCAAGTGCTTAGTGATGATGATGAACTCATTGGCGAACGCTTACGTACTCTATCCAGAATATTGAAGGAGATGGGGTATTAAGGTGGATCGAAAAAAAGAATTAAAGCTGCAATACAAGCAAATGAGACCCGATATGGGACTATTTATTATTCGTTCGCAAATGAACAGCAAATGTTATATAGAAGCGAGTCAGAATTTAAAGGGTGCGATGAATAGCTCTCAGTTTAAACTGGAAGGCAACTCTCATCCTAATCGGGAGTTACAAAAGGAATGGAATGAGCAAGGGGCAGAGAATTTTATGATTGATATTCTTGAAAATCTTGAATATGACAAAGATGAATCGAAGAGTGATTATAGAGAAGATTTAGTTTTGCTCCGAATGACCTGGGAAGAAAAATTGATTGAAGAAAATATGGAGTTTTATAAAAAATAAATATACATAATACAAGTGGAAGAAATCCTTGTATTAAGATACAATAACTATTATAAAATACATAATTGTTATGTCGTACAATGATTGTACTTCGAAATAATTGGAAACCTAAGGAGGAAGAAAATGCAGAAAATCCAAATGAATATTCCCTTGGTTGAAATGGATGGGGATGAGATGACAAGAATCATCTGGAAATCCATCAAGGAAATTTTGCTACGACCCTATATCGAATTAAAGACAGACTACTATGATCTTGGACTCCAGAAACGAGATGAAACAGAGGACAAAATCACAGTTGATGCAGCGAATGCGACCAAGAAATACGGTGTGGCCGTTAAATGTGCAACGATTACCCCGAATGCTCAGAGGATGGAAGAGTATAATCTTAAACAGATGTGGAAAAGTCCGAATGGGACGATCAGAGCGATCCTCGATGGAACCGTTTTTCGGGCTCCAATTATTGTGAAGGGTATACAACCTTTGATTCCAACTTGGAAAAAACCGATTACGATTGCCCGTCACGCTTATGGCGATATCTATAGAAATGTTGAATATAGAGTCGGTGAGCCCGGAAAAGCTGAGCTTGTTTTTACCAATGAAAAAGGGGAAGAAACGCGCCAGACCATTTTTGAATTTAAAGATAAGGGCGTTCTCATGGGGATGCATAATATTGACCGCTCTATTGAAAGCTTTGCACGAGCTTGTTTTAATTACGCTCTTGATGTGAAGCAGGATTTGTGGTTTTCAACGAAAGACACGATTTCCAAAAAATATGACCATACCTTTAAAGATATTTTCCAAGAAATTTATGATCAGGAATATAAGCAAAAATTTGAAGAAGCGAAGATTGAATATTTCTATACGTTGATCGATGATGCTGTTGCTCGTGTTATTCGCTCTGAAGGGGGCTATATTTGGGCATGTAAAAACTATGATGGCGATGTTATGTCAGACATGGTGGCAACTGCCTTTGGAAGTCTAGCTATGATGACGTCCGTACTCGTTTCACCGGAAGGTAATTATGAGTTTGAAGCAGCACATGGTACTGTTACACGCCATTATTACAAGCATCTTAAAGGGGAAGAAACATCAACGAACTCTATGGCTACACTTTTTGCTTGGACGGGCGCCTTAAAAAAACGTGGAGAACTTGATGGATTGATGGATTTAGTTGAGTTTGCCAACCAATTAGAGGAAGCTTCGTTGAAAACAATCGAAGCAGGAATTATGACGAAAGATTTGGCTCTTATTGCAGATATCCCTAATAAACGAGTTGTTAATACAGAAGATTTTCTCTTGGAAATCAAGAAGACCCTCGATAATATGCGTTAAATGAAATTAATTGGATTTAAAAAGCTATGTTGGCATGTATGCCTTCATAGCTTTTTTTATTAGACAAGGAAGTTAGATGAAAGGATATGATATAATGAAATTGGATGAGAATGGAAATGCAAGCGTTGATTTGAATGGATAGGAATGATGCAATTTTTGAATATGAAGTCTCAAAAGACAATACGCGTTAACAGCGCGGTTATTATCCCGGCGTTAAACCCAATACTCGCTTTAACTGACTTTGTACGAGCCTTGCTAGAGCGTGGTGTACCAAAGGTTATTGTTGTAAATGACGGTAGTGATAGTTCGTATAATCCTATTTTTCATGAGATAGAACAGATGGAGCACTGTACAGTGCTTGTTCATGAAGTGAATCGTGGCAAAGGGAAAGCCTTGAAAACAGCATTCACCTATATTATTGAACACTACTCTTATTTGGACGGCGTGGTTACAGCTGATGCTGATGGTCAGCATACGGTAGAGGATGTTTGCAAGATTGCAGAGAGGCTGTCGTTAAAGGAAAATTCCCTTGTTTTAGGTGTGCGGAATTTCAAAGAGTCTAATGTGCCCTTACGCAGTTATATGGGTAACCTGATGACTGGCTTTCTTTTTCAGTCCCTCTATGGATATAATTTGCAGGATACGCAAACTGGTCTTAGAGGTATACCCATACGTGAGCTTATATGGATGGTTGAGACGAGTGGGGAGCGCTATGATTATGAAATCAACGTGCTGATTAAAGCAAGACACCATAAAGTCAGCTTTTCAACGGTGCCTATTCAGACGGTTTACTTCGATAACAATTCTGGTTCACATTTTAGTACGGTAAGGGATGCGATCCCAATTTTCCTACGCCTTTCCTCAGGGCTTATCCAGTATTCCGGAGCAACGATAGTAACCGGATTTATTGATATAGCAGGATTTTTTGTATTGAATAGTATTATCCTCGCTAATCTATCTGCGCCTGTACGGATTTTGCTAAGTACAGGTATTGCTCGTTTTATGTCTTCTATCTTGAATTTTTTCATGAACCGGAGAATCATTTTTGCCGACAAAGGCAAACTGGTAAGCTCGGCAGTTCGCTATTATATTTGGGCAATTATATTAATGATAATTTCTTCTAGTCTGGTATATACAATTAGCCTGTTTTGGGGGATCAATGAATCAATTATTAAGCTTATCATCGATATTGCATTAGGGTTTCTTAGTTATCAGGTTCAGTTGCGCTGGGTTTTTCGGGACACGGAGAGTATTGATGCGAATGATTATTTTTCAAGGTGAAAAAAATGAATGATAAAATTAGCAAAAACATCTATAAATTTTCGCGTTTTTGTATCCGCTGCTTTTCTTCGAGATATCGGGTTTGTCTATCGGAGAAAAATATAAATGATACAGGCATACCTGTAGTTTATGTGGTGCATCATCAGAACTTGCGAGGCCCGATTCTCAGCATAGCTTGGCTTAATATTCCTGTGCACTTATGGGTTCTGAGTGTATTTAGCGATCAACGAACATGCTTCCGCCAATTTTATGATTATACTTTTACCCAGCGCAGGGGTATCCCAAAGGGACTGGCCGCGGTTATCGCATATCCAGTATCAGTTTGGGTATCGGGAATAATGCAGGGGATGAATGCGATTCCTGTTTTTCGCGGTTCAAGAGCCATTGCTAAGACATTTAATCAGAGTCTTAAAGCTTTGATTAACGGAGAAAATCTATTGATTTGCCCAGATATTGACTATACAGATCCAGGTCCACATATGGGGGAAATGTATGATGGATTTCTTGACTTAGAACGATATTATATAAAGCGAACCGGTCATCATCTCGCTTTTATTCCATTATACATTAGCAAACGTGAACATTGCATCTATGAAGGAAAAGCGGTTTATTTCCACACGGTGGGCGATTTTAAAAATGAAAAGAAAAATGTATACGATCGATTGATGCAAGAATTTTCGCGTTTAGAAAATCGGTATGGGTCAGGTCTAATGTCGTAAAAAAGCGAAATATTGTCGATAATTCATCATAATTTGTTCAACCTTTTTTGGTATAATAATATAAATGCTTTTATCCTTTAATGACCAGAAGATTTCTAGGGATAAATCGATTTGAATACGGTGGTGAAAATGTTAACATGAAAAAATTAGAAAAAATAATTGTCGCAGTTATTTTATTATTAAGTATTTTGTCAATGGGGATTATGATGATTTCAAAACCAAACAATCAAGATGGAATTATCGTTATTCAAGTGGACAATAAAGTGGTTAAGAAAGTCGCATTGAATTATTCGAGTGAAGTCAAAACTTATGAGTTTAGCTTTAATGGCAATATTGCCTCAATTGAATCTAAAAATGGAAGTGTAAGATTGCTTGAAATGAGCGATGAACTTTGTCCAAATCATATCTGTTCAGATACCGGCTGGATAAATCAATCTTATCAATCTATTGTTTGTCTTCCAAATCAGATCATAATAACAATTGAAGGAGGTGAAGCAGATAAAGAGAATAAAGGTCAAATCGATATCGTGATTTAAATCTTCAGTGAGAAACTTCTAGTTGCACAATTAAGTTATTGCAGAAGGGGCTGAATTGTAGTTGAACTTGAAAAAACAAATCGGAAAAAGGTTGGCTTCAATAGTACTTGTTATCATGGCTGCCGGAATATTAACAGCGTGTAGTTCGAACACGAATTCCAACTCTACTTCAAAATCAAACGATGAAGCATATACAGCCGATGGGTTTGCAATGGGGACAGTTATCTCGCAAAAGATTTATGGCACGAATGGAGAATCTACTGCCAATGAGACTATGGAGAAAATAACAGATTTGGAAGCCCTTCTAACCTTTAATGCGCCTGAAGGCGATATCTATAAACTTAACGAAAATGCAGGAAAAGCGAAGGTTGAATTGAATTCGGAAACGATTAAAATATTGAACAAAGCGCAACGCATTTCGGAACTGAGCGGAGGTGCCTTTGATGTGACAGTAGGCCCAGTCGTAAAAAGCTGGGGTATTGGAACTGAAAATGAACGGATTCCAACGCCAGAGGAAATAAAAGATCTACTTACCCTTATTAATTATAAAGACTTAGAAGTGGATGGAAATTTAGCTTCTTTAAAACGAGCCGGTCAACAGGTGGATCTAGGAGGCATTGCCAAAGGCTATGCAGGAGATGTTGCGAGGGATATCTATAAAAAGAACGGTATCCGATCTGCTTATATTAATCTTGGTGGTAATGTTGTAACCCTTGGTAATAAGCCTGATGGAAGTCCATGGACTGTAGGAATTCGTAATCCTCGGCCTAAGGCGAACCAAACGAGTGGTCAGCAAATCGTGGGTACCGTTACCGTAACTGATAAAGCGGTAGTAACAGCAGGAGATGACCAGCGCTACTTTGAAAAAGATGGCAAACGTTATCATCATATTATTGATGCACGCACAGGATATCCTGCTCAGTCAGACTTGATGAGCGTTACTTTAATCACAGATTCATCCTTTAATGCGGATGCGATTGATACGGCAGCTTTTATCTTAGGCTTAGAGAAAGGCAGGGAACTTATCCAAAAGCAGGGTGGAATTGAGGCGGTTTTTATTACGAAAGATAAAAAAATCTATGTCACCGAAGGTCTAAAGGAAAATTTTGAGTTCCTTGACGAAAGTAATGAATATCAATATGTTAAATAAGATGATGTGGATTTTGGCTAAGGCGTGATTAGGGGAGAGATTAAAGGAGAATTTGAATGATCAGCATTCTGACTAAAGTAGGTAATCATAGATGAACAAAAATAAGAAATATGCACTGATTATTATACTCGTGACCAATGCGATCCTAATTTCATTTCTAGAATCGTTTATACCCATCCCTATTCCTGTACCTGGAATTAAGCTGGGACTCGGAAATATTATTACGATGATTGCTGTTGTATTTTTGAGCTGGAAGGATGTTCTTTTCATTGTAATCGTACGTAGTTTTGTAGTCGCAATACTAACAAGGGGTGTGATGATGCTCGCTTTTAGTTTGAGCGGTGGCATCCTGAGTGCTCTTGTTATGTTGTTGCTGTATAAAAAACTTTCGAGGTTTTTGAGCATTAAAGGGATAAGTATTGCTGGAGCTATAACGCATAACACAGCACAAATTGTGGTGGCATCGTTTATTTTGGGACAAGTTGTTATTTTATATTATCTTCCTGTGCTCATAATTTCTGCAGTAATTACAGGCTTAATTACAGGAAGTATAGGCGAAATGGCAATCAATGAGATAAGAAAAAAAGAGGTTTTTAAAGATGAAAAATAAGCAGGAAGAATTGCATTGGCCATGTCAAGTAATTCAACTTTAACAAATCTAAAACAGGCCCAAAGCGCTGAGAGATCGGATATGGATGGGCTTATTAAGTTTATTCTAGCCACACTCCTTGCTATCTTGCCTTTTTGGGTTCAAAATATGATGAGTTTTGGCGTTCTAACTATTTACTTAGGAATTATGACTCTAGCATCGAAAATAAAGCCAAAAACTTTATTAATCAGTGCGACCTCGTATGCGATCATCGTCCTGATTCCTTACCTTTTTGGCCTATTAATGAATACCCTTATCTACTCGCTTTCTAACAATGCGTTATTTGCGAATCAACAAGGAACCTATGAAAGCTTTCTAAGATTATTCCGATTGTTTATTATTTGGTATGTAAGCATCCTGTACTTCCATTCAACCCCGATTAAGACGGTGTTGGGGATGCTGGATAAACTCCTGAAGCCTTTGAAATTACTGGGGGTACCTGTAGAGGACTACTTAAAAGTGGTCATGTGCGTTGTGATTGAGCTTAAATCGATGGGAGTTGAAGTAAAGAATAGTTTAGGAGAAAGTATGCGTTCAGTTATGGGAGAAGGTGGACGATGGTTTAAAATAAATGTAAAAGGGATTGCTCAGATTATCGTTTCCTTAATTGTGGATTCCTTTGGGAAATTAGAGAAGATAGAAAGTTTTGTGGAGAAAGTTAATCCTGAAGAGTTATATTATTATTGCTTTAAACTATCCAAAAGAGATGTGGTCGTAGTATTGAGTTTCATCATGCTTGTATCTCTGATGTGGATGATTGAGATAGGATATTTTGTCTAAATTATTTTCTTGACATAATATGTAGGATATGGTAAATTCAAAATTGAGCCAAGTTAGTTGCAATTTGCCATGAGTAGTTTAAATCGTGCTTATTCGTATTTTCACTAATGGATTTATAAGTGAAGATTAACAATTTAGGTACTTACTTTTCCAAGTTAACATACAATATTGCCCGGATTAATAAAATAATCACTGGAAGGAGGCATTATTTTACTAATCTATTTATATCTTTAATTGTGGAGGCTAGGAGAACATAGGTAAGTACAAAAGAAAGTTGTGTAGGAGGGCTATTGATGAAAAAAGTAAAGGCTATTACAACTGCTTTGGTTTTGACTACGGCATTGTTAGTAGGGGGGTGCGGTGCATCTCAGACAGCACAGGCTCCTGCGGCTCAGGCACAAAAAGAAGTTAAACTCTTTCAAGGATTAGGTCAAACAGCGAATCTTCGTGTTGGACCTGGTACGGATGCAAATGGCGGACAAGTTTATACGATAAACTATACAATGGCTGATGCGATCTTTGATCAGGACGGAAAAGTTGTTCATGTCTCCTTTGATGGCTTAGAAGTATTTTCGCCAAATGATAAAGAGCATGTCGCTGGCGGCGCACCAATATTCTCAGGATTCCCTGGTCAAGCGGGTTATCTCACCGCTGCAGCTGCCACGGAAGACAGCGCCAAGAAAGAACTTGCAAACTGGCAATCAAAAATTAATCGCGGCGACAAAGCCTACGGTTTGGAGAGTCAAATAGGCGGTTGGTCAGTTCAAATGAATAAATTTGGAGAATTCATGAAAGGCAAAACAGTGGCAGAAATTAAAGACTGGTTTGCTAAAAACGCTTCTGACCTTAATGGTCGTCCGTTAACTGAAAAAGCGACAAAACCTGAGGATGTCGCAAAGTATGGTAAGCTTTCAGCGGATGAGAAGAAAGCACTTGCTGATGTAACATCAGGTGCAACGATTAGTCTTAAGGATGCACATGGTGATTACATAGGAGCACTTGAAAACGCTTATAAAAACAAAGTCGAAGTTTCAGTCCCCGTTAAATAATTATTCATGGAGCTGACGTAATGAGAGGGTATTCCCAAACGGTAATTTTTATTATCATTGGGGATACCCTCATTTATATATATAGAAGCTTCTAATTATCTTTGGGGTATGCTTTGTCACCATAATCTTGTAGATAGAGGGACGGTTCTTCTGTCTTGATTAAAATAGATTTTGTTTATATACTAATCTTGGAATGAGCGATGAGAGGAAGCTAGAATGGCAGTACAAATTTTAACAGATAGCACAAGTTATTTAAGTGAAGAGATCAGAAAAGAGCTGGATATTAGAGTCGTTTCCTTAGGCCTATCCTTTGGCAATGAAAGTATGAAGGAAACTGACATTGATAATGAGAGCTTTTATCAAATGATGGCTCAAAAGGGAATCCCGACTTCTTCACAACCTTCTGTTGGAGATTTGGAAAAAGAAATGATAAGTGGAGTTGAAAAGGGAGATCAGCTATGCTGTATTTTTATGTCCTCTGAGATGAGTGGTACATTTTCTACAGCACAGCTTGTTAAGGAAATGGTTTTGGAGAAATATGAGGATGCAAAGATTGCGGTTATTGATTCGAAATCTAACTGCATGCAACTCGGCTTCTCAGTCATTCAGGCTGCTAGGACTGCGAAAGCGGGAATGTCATTAGAGAAGGTTTCGCAGGCAGCGCTTGAAAATATAAATAAAAGTCGGTTCTTATTTATCCCAGAGAATCTTGATTATCTCAGAAAAGGCGGTCGAATAGGTGGGGCCAGTGCCTTGCTAGGAAACCTCTTTAAAATTATTCCAATATTGACAGTAGAAAATGGAAAAACCTCAGTGCTAATGAAGGTAAGGACAAAAGGAAATGCTTTGCGAGCTATGGTAGATCAAGTGGTCAAGGATATCAGCGAGAAGGGGCTAGGTGAAATTGCGGTTGAGCATATAAATTGCAAACAAGAGGCAAAAGAATTGGCAAAAGTGATTAAAGAAAAACTAAACGTCAACATCGATATCATGGATATAGGGCCTGTTATTGGATTACATGTAGGCCCGGGAACACTCGGAATCGTTTATTATACCCTAAAAGATATCAGATGAAAGAAAAGATTTTGATGGTATAAAACCCCTCCAAGTTCTGGAGGGGTTAAATATTTTGCTTATATTTTAAGAAGTTCATACTTGGGGCTTCCCAAGTATTGTTCCTCTGTCTGCCTTGAACAAAACGTGATTTGTCGATATACTATTCTCAGGTAATCTTTAGTATTATTTGCGTAAATTGTATTAATAAAAATAGAGAATACATAATAAATGGAACAGTAATTCTAGGATAGATTAAAGAGATAGACATAAGAATCGTCCCCGTGTATACGTGTTGAAGAAAGGTTGATGACGATGATATCAAGAACAATGCAAGAGCAGGTGAAGAACAGCTCGATTATTCGTGCCATGTTTGAAGAAGGGAAAAGACTGGCAGCGATTTATGGAACTGAAAATGTATATGATTTTAGTCTGGGAAACCCGAGTGTTGAATCGCCTGCAGAAGTAAAAAAGGCAATTTTAGAGGTTGTTAATGAAGAAGATGCGATAAGTATTCACGGTTACATGAATAACTCAGGTTATGAAGACGTAAGAGCTGCGATTGCAAAGTCCATCAATGATAAATTCAGCACTTCGTTTACCCATAATAACATCGTTATGACTGTTGGCGCGGCAGGCGGGTTAAACGTTGTTTTTAAAACTTTACTCAATCCCCAGGATGAGGTCATTACGTTTGCCCCGTTTTTTGGTGAATACAGAAGCTATGTAAAAAACTATGAGGGAAAATTAGTTGTCGTTGCTCCTAATACGGTTGATTTTCAACCTAATCTTGAAGAACTTAAAGACAAGATCACCCTTAATACGAAAGCGGTGATTATTAATTCACCTAATAATCCCACAGGTGTTATTTATTCAGAAGCTACTATCATTAAGCTGTCGGAAATACTGAAAGAGAAGCAGAAGGAATTTGGGATAGAGATTTACCTCATTTCTGATGAACCCTATCGTGAGCTGGCATATGATCATGCTGAAGTGCCTTATCTTACAAAATACTATGAGAATACAATAGTCGGATACTCTTTTAGTAAATCCCTTTCTTTACCTGGCGAAAGAATAGGCTATCTCGTGATTCCAAATCAGGTAACGGATCACGAAGATGTCATTGCAGCAGCGAATATCGCAACTCGTATTCTAGGTTTCGTAAATGCTCCATCCTTATTTCAGCGGGTCATCGCTAAGTGTTTAGATGCGAAGGTGGACCTTGCAACCTATAATCGGAATCGTGAACTTCTTTATAACGGACTTTTGTCGTACGGATACGAATGTATCAAACCTGAAGGGGCTTTTTACATGTTTGTAAAGACACCCATTGAGGATGATGTTGAGTTTTGCAATTTGGCTAAGAAGAAAAATATCCTCGTTGTACCCGGTACTTCCTTTTCCTGTCCAGGATATATTCGAATTGCCTATTGTGTCGCTTATGAGACAATCGAGAAAGCCTTACCAGGCTTTAAGGCTTTGATTGAAGAATTGTGAGTTATTCCTTGCAAAGGAATAAGGAAAAACAGAGGAGATTGGGATGAAACTAATACAAGTTAGAGGGAATACGTTTTGTATCGATACCGGAATGACAGCAATTCCTATTTATAAAATAAATGATGAAGAAATTATTATGTTGGATACAGGATGGGTGAAGGAGAGAGAAGGAATTGAAAACCTTCTTGAGGAAAATAGCCTTAGAATAGTGGGTATAATTAATAGTCATGCCCATATCGACCATATCGGAAATAATGATTGTTTCAAGAAAAAGTATAACTGCCTGATTGCGATGTCAGCTTTTGAAGCGCTTCTTTGCAGTTCGACAGTCACTCTTAAAACGTACTACAGTAGCCAAACCTTGTCTGAGGTTGAAAAGCATTTTGGACATATGGTTTGTGATACAGATATTATGATCGAGGATAACCAAAATAAAATATATGTCTGCGGCATCAAATTTAAGATATTTCATACTCCAGGACATAGTCCTGCCCATATCTGTATTATTACGCCAGATAATGTAGCCTATCTTGGGGATGCTCTCATCAGCTATGAAGTGATGGAGGGGGCTAAAATGCCCTATGCATTTATCCTAAGAGAAGATCTAAAAAGTAAAGAAAAACTTTATGACTTAAAATGCACCAAATATATAGTGGCCCACAAAGGGATATATAGTGATCAAGATATTACAAAACTGATTACTGATAATCTTAATTTTTATAAACAGCGCGCGGCCAAAATATATTCGCTCATCGAGGAAGCTATGACCCTGGAAGATATCACGAAGGCCGTCCTCAAGAGTTTCAACATCAGTATAGGGAGCATCTCTCGATATGCTGTGATCGAGAGAATGTTAAGATCTTATGTTGAATATCTGAATGAATCAGGAATGATTAGCTTAAAGATGGAAAAAGGGTTTCTAAAATACTCAAAAGGCAATACTGATTTATAATTTTAGAGAAATATTCAGATTATTCTGTTATAATGAGTTGGGAATACTGGGTGAGGTGTATAAGTCGCAGAGGAGGCCGATCATTGTGAATAAAAGGATCAATACGCTCTATTTTAGTGCAACTGATACGACGAGAAAAATTGTAACCAGCATAGCCGAGGAACTGGCAAAACATCGTGAGAAGGGAAAAACAATTCGGAATATGGATTTTACCTTACCGGAAGGAAGAAAAGCTGCCGTCTCTTATGAAGAAGACGATGTTGTTATTATCGGAATCCCTGTTTATGCGGGAAGAGTTCCTAATGTATTACTGAAATATTTAAATTCAATTCAGGGTAATGGGGCATTAGCGGTTGCAATCGTCGTTTATGGGAACCGAAATTATGATGATGCTTTAATCGAATTAAAAGATATCCTTGAATTAGATGGCTTTAAAGTCATCGCAGCCGCAGCGTTTATTGGAGAACACGCCTTTTCTAAAATACTGGCTCAAAACAGACCTGATGAAAAAGATAGCCTCTTTAGCCGAGAATTCGCAAAACAAATCGATAAAAAAATGACAACACAAGTTGAAATTCAACCTATTGTTGTCAATGGAAATAAACCCTATCGAAACTATTATATGCCTAGGGATAGACAAGGCAATCCTGTTGATATTCGAAGGGTTACGCCCAAGACGAATAGCAATTGTACGGATTGTAAACATTGTGTCAATATTTGTCCTATGGGCTCCATTGATTCTGAGGATCCTTCTAAATTAATTGGGATTTGCATTAAATGTGGAGCATGTGTTAAAAAATGCCCTGTAAATGCTAAGTATTATGAGGATCAAGATTATTTAAGACACAAATCCGAATTAGAAATAGAGTTTGCTCGACGGAGAGAGCCTGAGTTATTTATATAATGAAAGCATCAATAAAGTTATTAATAAAGTCCAAGGTGATCAAGTAGAATTTTGAGTCCCATGGCAATGAGAATAAGGCCACCTGCAAACTCGGCTTTAGATTTGAATTTCGTTCCGAACACATTGCCGATTTTTACACCCACAAAAGAAAATAAGAAGGTAGTAATACCAATCACGGAAACTGCTGGAAGAATATTGACTTGTAAAAAGGCAAAGGTTACGCCAATAGCCAAGGCATCAATACTCGTTGCAAGAGATAGGACGGTCAGGTCTTTAATGTTAAAGGAGTCGTCAATCTCATCGTAACCCTCTCTTGATTCTCGAATCATATTGATACCGATAATGGATAGCAGGACAAAGGCAATCCAGTGGTCAATCGAGGTAATGCTAGCTTTGAACTGAGTGCCGAGAAGATAGCCGATGAGTGGCATTACGGCCTGAAAAGCGCCAAAGAAAAGACCAACTGTTAGAGCTCGCTTGTAACTCATTTTTCTCAGAGATAATCCCTTGCAGATGGCAACCGCAAAAGCATCCATCGATAATCCAATGGCTATGATTAATAGTTCAAAAAATCCCATGTTATAACTCCTTTTTTACTTTTTAGTGTTTGTATTTAGTCTACCCAACAAGAAAAGACTCAAGTATAGCGAAATCTATACTTGAGTCTTTGAGTTTCTCAACAAAGGCACATGTATAGCAAGGCCGCGCTACACATGAGTCTCATTCATTAAGGTAAGCCAGACCCCAAAAGGTCAGTATGTTGACTTACCACACAGCGATGCTGTGCAAACTACTCCCTCACGGAATGTTTAATTTCGTTTAATATAGTGTGTTAACTTGCTTATAATTTTGGGCGAAACGAGATGCTAAGTCTTTTGCAATCGAATCGAATTCGTTTTTATCTGTCCAAGTATTGCGGGGGTTTAGGATTTCACTAGGAACTCCATCTACATGGTCAGGCACGAATAAGCCAAATGTGGGATCAGCGGTGAAGTTCGCCTGTTCAATCGAGCCATTGAGTGCTGATGTAATCATGGCTCGAGTATAAGCTAACTTAATTCGCTTACCCGTTCCATAAGATCCACCGGACCAACCCGTATTCACGAGGTAAACTTTTGTGTCATACGTTGAAATCCTTTCGCCGAGCATTTCCGCGTATACGCGGGGTTCGAGCGGAAGGAACGGGGCTCCAAAACAGGTGGAAAAAGTTGCCGTTGGTTCAGTAATGCCGCGTTCTGTTCCCGCTAATTTTGAGGTATATCCCGAGAGAAAATGATACATAGCCTGTTCTTTAGATAATTTTGAAATAGGAGGTAATACTCCAAAGGCATCAGCAGTTAAGAAAAAGATTACTTTAGGCTGTCCTGCGACGCCGGGTATAACCGCATTTCCTATATGTTCAATAGGGTATGCTGCACGGGTATTTTCCGTTAATGATTTGTCAGCATAATCGGCATGCCGAGTCTCTAAATCGAGAATAACATTTTCAAGAACAGTCCCATATTGAATGGCATTCCAAATTTGAGGTTCTTTTTCTTTGGAGAGGTCAATACACTTGGCATAACATCCACCTTCGAAATTGAAAACCCCATCTTCACACCAACCATGTTCATCGTCGCCAATCAAACGTCGCTCTGGATCAGCTGAGAGTGTTGTTTTACCTGTGCCGGATAACCCAAAGAAGAGGGCGACATCGCCACTTTTTCCGATATTTGCAGAGCAATGCATTGAGAGGGTCTTTTGAAGGGGTAAATAGTAATTCAACACGCTGAAGATGGATTTTTTCATTTCGCCAGCATATTGAGTTCCTCCGATTAAAATGACGTGTTTCTCAAATGAACAGATGATAAAGGCTTCTGAATGTGTGCCATCGGTTTTGGGATTCGCTTTAAAGCCAGGAACTGCAATAATTGTAAAACCGGGTTGATGACTTTCTAATTCCTCTTCAGTCGGTCGAATAAAGAGTTGATGGACAAAGAGGTTTTGCCAAGCATATTCATTAATAATTCGAATGGGCAAACGATATTTCTCATGGGCACCGGCGAATCCGTCAAAGATAAAAAGTTCACGTTCTTTAAGATAGAGTTTAACTTGATCGTACAGATTTTCAAAGCAATCTGTAGAAATTGGGCGGTTTACAGTGCCCCAAGCGATCTGATTATGTACTGAGGGTTCATCGACAATAAATTTATCCTCAGGTGAACGGCCTGTATATTTTCCTGTACTTACACGCAAAGCTCCTGAAGAAGCGAGAACTCCTTCTTTGCGAGCGAGAGCTGTTTCGACTAATTCAGATACGGACAGATTATAGTGTATCTTCTTCGACGTAAGGGTTTCGCTAACCTCGATGGGCTGAGCGCTAGTATTCATAGGATGTTCTGCTCCTTTTTTTGAAATATTAACAGAATATTGTATACGCACTATTATAACAACACATTGAGGAATAAGTACATACTTTTTAATAAAAAAATTATATTTATTCCTCATAAATTGTTCGAATATTTAAAACTACAATAATTAAAAAGCTGTTGCACTTGAACATAAATTTTCCCGGGCAACAGCTTTTGCGCTAATTACAGCTGCTTTTTTCGTTTAAAGGATTTGAGAAGTTCATTGATGAGAAGGGGAACTAGAGCAAAGGCGATAACGATGAACCAATCTCGAGCGGAAAGCCATTGAAGTTTAAAGGCGTGAGATAGAAAAGGTACAGATATCATGCCTAGCTGGAGGGCCAAGCCTACGACGATAGCACCTATAAGATACTTATTAGAGAATAAGCCAATGGTGGAGATAGACTTGGAAGGATTACGTATGCTTAAGGAGTAGAAAAGTTGTGAAGCTGCAAGAACAACGAAGGACATTGTTCGAGCATAAGTTAAGACTCTTTCAGGGATATTTTTGGAATTTAAGTTATAACCATATTCGCTCAGTCCGAAGTAGAAGGCGAGCAGAGTTAGAATACCAATTAGCGTTCCGCCGATGATCGCTCGCTTTCCAGCACCCAGTGCAAAAAAGCTCTCTTTCGGGTTACGTGGTTTCATTTTCATCACATCTTTATCGCCGGGATCAACTCCTAAAGCAATAGCAGGGAGAGTATCTGTAATTAAGTTAATCCATAAAATTTGTGTAGGGAGGAGGGGAACTGGCCAAAAGAAAAGAACGGAGAGGAAGATCGCAATAATTTCTCCTAAATTACAGGAAAGTAAGAAAATTACGGACTTTTTAATGTTGCTATAGATATTTCTTCCTTCTCTTATCGCATGAACAATCGTGGTGAAATTATCATCTGTTAAAATCATATCGCTGGCACCTTTAGCAACATCCGTACCTGTAATCCCCATCGCGACTCCGATATCAGCACTTTTGAGCGAAGGAGCATCATTAACCCCATCACCGGTCATAGAGACAATGTTCCCCTGTGTCTTGAAGGCTTTAACGATCTTCACCTTGTGTTCAGGGGATACGCGCGCGAAGACTCGAAATTCATTGATTCTCTTGGCAAATTCTTCATCAGAAAACGTATCAATCTCAGCACCGGTTAAGGATTGCTCAAGAGATTCAGCAATCCCTAATTTTTTAGCTATCGCTACAGCTGTGTTTTTATGATCACCTGTAATCATGATTGGTGTAATTCCCGCATGTTTAGCTTCTTTAATGGAATCTTTTACTTCTAATCGTGGGGGGTCGATCATTCCCACGAGTCCGATGACCGTTAAATCCTGTTCCATTTCTTCAGGCTCGAGGATTCGATCCGTATCTTTGAAAGCTGCCCCTAGAACTCGTAATGCATCATCTGACATTTGTTCAGCAGTTTTTAAGTATTCGTGCTTCATCTCTTCAGTTAAGGGAACGAGTTCACCGTGGATTAAAGCATTTTTTGAAATTCTTAAGATATTATCAATCGCACCTTTAGTATGAACACGGTATCCCTTTTCTTCTTCATTGAGCGTTGACATGAGTTTACGATCCGAATCAAAGGGCTTTTCACCAACACGCTTATATTCAGAATCTAAAGAGCGTTTAGAGAGGCTATAGCGATCTCCAAGAACAACAAGAGCAATTTCCGTGGGATCGCCTGTTCCTTTACTATTTTCATAGGATGCATCCGAGCATAAAATAAATGTTTTCAGTAATTCTTGGGTGTCTTTATCAGCTACTAACTCAAGTCCTTGTGCGGGAATATCGAAGAGATTATTTAAAGTGTAATGTTTAACTACGGTCATCTTGTTTTGGGTCAGAGTTCCTGTTTTATCGGAACATATAATATTTACTGAACCTAAAGTTTCAACAGCTGGAAGTTTTTTTACAATGGCATTTATCTTTGACATTTTAGTTACACCGAGGGCTAAGACAATAGCGACGATCGCCGGAAGTCCTTCTGGAATTGCAGCTACGGCTAAACTAATTGCAGTTAAGAACATTTCGAACAAATTTCGCTTTTGAAAGAAACCAATGATAAACATTAAAACACAGATACCGATAGCGAGATATCCTAATATCCGACCAAGTTCATCCAGCCTTTTTTGCAGAGGAGTCATTTCTTCAGTATCTTCATCTAATATCTTGGCAATTTTACCGATTTCGGTTTCCATAGCTGTCGCAACGACAACCCCCTCACCTCTACCATAGGTTGCGAGAGTAGACATAAAGGCCATGTTGGACTTATCGCCCAAAGGTGTTTGGGGATCTGCATGTATAGCTTTTGCATCTTTTTCGGAGGGGACAGATTCTCCGGTTAAAGCGGATTCTTCAATTTGCAGATTTGCACTTCCAATGAGTCTCAGGTCTGCAGGGATGAAGCGGCCCGCATCAATGACAATGATATCTCCAGGGACGACTTCTGCGGAGCGGATTTCTCTCACTTTACCATCGCGGCGAACGAGGGAGCGTGGGGTCGTCATTTGCTGAAGCGCTTCAATCGCTTTTTCAGCCTTATATTCTTGAAAGACTCCAATCGCCGCGTTTAAAATGACAACGAACAGAATGATGATAGCATCAACATATTCTCCAATAATTAAGGTGATGACTGCCGCTCCAAGGAGGACATAGATAAGCATATCTTTGAATTGGGCGAAAAATAAAGAAATTAAGCTTTTCTTCGGCTTACCTTTCAGTTTGTTTTCACCATACTTTTGCAGCCTGGATTGAGCTTCTTGCGCAGTAAGTCCTAGGGCTGGGTCGACGTCAAGCTTTGTGAGAACGTCTTCTTGAGATTTTGCGAACCACATAATATTACACCTCTCTTATTTTGGTATTCTTTACAAACTTATATAAAAATATTTTTTTCGTTCTAACTAAAAATATGTTAAAAATAGGAAGCGTTTTTTTCTACTTTGTGGTAGCTCTTAGGTAAATATGCTATAATAAAATAATTTTAATTTATGTACTTCAGTATTTTTTGGAAAGAGGTCAATTTGACATGAGCAAGGTCTATGAATTTGAAGCGGAGATTAAGAAGGTACCCGATATTGACGGAGCCTATATCGAAATCCCCTTCGACGTTAAGGCAGAGTTTGGGAAAGGACGAGTACCCGTAACAGCTACTTTCGATGGCGAAGTATATGAGGGAAGTCTTGTTAAAATGAAAACGCCTTGCCATATCTTAGGTATTAGAAAAGATATTCGAGCAAAGATGGGTAAGCAGGCTGGAGATACAATCAAGGTTATTATTCAAGAAAGAGCGAAGTAGAAATAAGCGTATCCCCTTATATTAGTAATCTATATCCTAGTTGATGTGAAAATATATGAAATTTAATGAGATGAAATATAGGTTAGGTGAAAGAAGATCATGATTAACTTTAAAAAAGTAGAGCTCAAAGACAAAATGTGGATTGAACCGTTACTTGAGACAGCTGATTTGAAAGGTTGTCATCAAAATTTTACAAACATATTTGCCTGGTCAGAAATTTACAGGTATCAAGTGGCCCAGGTTAATGGTTACCTTGTGGTTAAGAGTGGTCATATCGTCAATGAACCGGCTTATTTCTGGCCAGCAGGTTCAGGGGATATCAAGGACGTTTTGGATGAGATGAAACAAGATGCGGTAGACCGTGATTATGAATTTATTTTAGCGGGAATCTCGCCTGAGAATGTGGAAGAGTTGCGACGCTTATATCCTGATAACGTTGAATATAAAGAAGCTCGCGACGCTTTTGATTATGTGTATTTGTTAGATAAGCTTATCTCTCTCTCGGGTAATAAGCTCCACTCGAAACGGAATCATATTAATCGGTTCAAGGAAAATAATAATTGGAGCTTTGAACCGATCACTATAGAGAATTTAGCTGAATGCTGGGAGATGAATAAAGCCTGGTGTAAGGCGAACAAATACGAAGAAGATGAACAGCTCGTAGAAGAATTGTGCGCCGTTCGTCAATGCTTTAATAATTTTATGACGTTGGGGCTAGAGGGTGGACTCCTGCGTTTGGATGGAAAAATTATTGCCTTTACGATGGGAGAAAAGCTAAACTCTGATACTTTTGTTACTCATATTGAAAAAGCCTTTGGTGAGATACAGGGCGCTTATCAGATGATCAACCGTGAGTTTGCGGTTCTGATCAAAGAAAAGCACCCTGAACTAATCTATATCAATCGTGAGGAAGATATGGGTTATGAAGGGTTGAGAAAGGCCAAGTTGTCTTATCACCCCGTCAAAATGGAGGAAAAGTTTTGGGCGAAGTATATCCAATGATTAACGTTAGGCTGGCCCAAAGTGGCGAGATTGTTCGACAAAAAGAAATATGGAAACGATGTTTCGGAGATGCGGATTCGTTTATCGACTTTTATTACGATAACCGATACAAGGCGGAGGATACGGTTGTGTTGCTTGACAAAGGTCAAATCGCAGCAATGCTGACTCAGATTCCGATCCGTGTTGTAACTCAAGATCAACGAAGCTTGAATTCAGCAATGTTTTATGCAATTGCCACTCATCCTGACGATCAGCACAGAGGTCTTGCCACTCAAATCATTGATTTCAGCAACCAATTTCTGGGGCAAACTCAGAAAGAACTTTCAGTGCTTGTCCCTGCAGGAAAGCCCCTTTTTGACTTCTATCGTAAATTGGGATATCAGGAAGGTTTCTATATTCGGGAATCTGTTCTTCAGGGCAACGAGCTTGATCCTTTTGCTCTTCACAAAATAAGCCCCTGCAGAATTTCGGCCATAACTCCCGAAAAGTATAATCAAAGGCGAGATCAACAACTTAAGGGTAAGCTCTATGTTGCCTATAATGATGAAGAAATTGCCTATCAGAAGAAGCTTTCACAAATGTCAGGAGCAGAAATCTACGCTCTCGACTGTGGAGAAGGACAAGGCTGTGTAGCTATCGAACGCGTGACGTACGATAAAGTACTCATCAAAGAGATATTAATTTCTGGAGAGCTTATTCCAAATGCACTTAAAGAAATTGCTTTACACATATCGGCCAAGGAGTATGTCGTGCGTACACCTACCTACTTAGGGGAGAATTTAGGAGGCTCCATTCATCCATTTGGAATGTTTAAGATGCAGCGAAAAAGTGACGTTGAGATTACGCCTGAAGCTTCCGGTTATCTAGGCTTGGCGTTTGATTAGGAGGAAGAAAGATGAGTATGAAATTTATTAAGAGAATACCGACGGCTGAAGAGGTTTTAGAGCATATTCCCATGCCGAGTCATATTCAGGAGATCAAAAAGAAACGAGATCAAGAAATTAGAAACGTTTTTGCGAATCAAGATGATCGTTTTCTCCTGATTGTTGGCCCATGTTCTGCAGACAATGAAGATTCGGTGTGTGAATATATCAGTAAGCTGGCAGAAGTTCAAGAAAAGGTTAAAAAAGAGCTCTTAATTATCCCGAGAATCTATACCAATAAACCACGCACGACAGGTGAAGGGTATAAGGGAATGATGCATCAGCCTGATCCTGAAAAAAAACCGGATTTATGTGAGGGAATCAAAGCTATTCGAAGATTGCACCTTAGAGCCTTATCTGAATCCTACATGCCGGCAGCTGACGAAATGCTCTACCCTGAAAATTACAGCTATCTTGCCGATGTTTTGGGATATATTGCAATTGGAGCGCGCTCTGTAGAAAATCAACAGCACCGACTTACGGTAAGTGGTGTAGATACACCAGTAGGAATGAAAAATCCAACAGGTGGGGATATATCCGTCATGTTGAACTCGATTTTTGCGGCGCAACATCCGCACTCTTATATCTATAATGGTTGGGAAGTAGAATCGACAGGTAATCCGTATACGCATGCTATTTTAAGAGGGGCAGTCGATCGGAACGGAAGAAATATTCCAAATTATCATTATGAAAATCTTACGTATCTGGCAAAAGAATATGAAAAACTAGAGCTTCATAATCCGGCTATTATTGTTGATGTCAATCATGCTAATTCAATGAAATGTTTTTATGAGCAACCTAGAATCACCAGGGAAGTCTTAATGAGCAGAAAGTATGATATAAACCTTCAGAAGATGGTTAAAGGTTTAATGATTGAGAGTTATCTTGTGGAAGGGAACCAAGGCATCGGTGAAAATATTTACGGGAAATCAATAACAGATGCCTGCCTGGGCTGGGAGGATACAGAAAAACTCATTTATTACATTGCGGAGAATAAGTAACTGACTCTAGAAACGACCTGCGAGAAAGAATCACTTGATCCTTCTTCATAGGTCGTTTCTATTTGATTATAAGCATAAGACGACATAGAATTTACAAACTGTCGAGAATAACCTAAAATTGGGGTGTAACGATTTATTGAAGACAGAGGAGAGTATTAAGCATGAAAGAATATATACAAAAGGTTGCGGTTACTCTATTGGTGATTTTGGCCTTTGTTTTCGTACCACTGTTTTTCTACTCCATATTTCCGCATTTTACACCTTTTATTATCGCTTTCCTTTTTGCTTTACTCTTAGAACCGTTTAATCTATGGATGGTGAAGAAATTAAAGATCAGTTGGCCGATTGCAGTAAATATCTCATATTTTCTTTTCTTTGGTGGGGTTATCCTCCTCACCTATTTCCTCTCGACCAAACTGATCCGAGAAGTCCTTGAGTTAATGAAATATATACAGAGAAATATCCCAGAGATTCAAACCTGGTTTTCTGATGTTTTTCAGCAGATTCATGAATTTACCCTTTTCCTTCCTCCTGAAATGGGGATGCAAATCGAACAGATCTATACAAACTTTATGCAGCAATTATCGAATTTGAATCTTCTTTCAAGTCTCGGTGCTTATACGTTTAACCTGACCGCTGCAATTCCTAATTTTTTCATTGTAATGATTATTTTCTTCATTTCGCTTTATATGATGAGCCTCGATCTAAAGAAGATTAAAAGTAAGTTCTTCTCATTTTTTAAGGATACCTCTAAGCCAAAAGTCGAAGTCGTTCTCTCAGACTTACGCAATGCTACAGTTGGTTTCTTACAGGCCCAGGTCATTTTAAGTACGATTACCTACCTGGTAAGCCTTAGCGGTTTACTTATCCTTGGTGTGCGTTATGCCATGGCCTTAGCACTCCTTATCGTGATTGTAGATATTTTACCGATTCTGGGTACAGGCTCTGTGCTCGTCCCTTGGGGATTGTTTTCAATGGCTTTAGGAGATATATTTCTCGGGGTAGGGTTGATTGTCTTATTCCTCTTAATTACGGTTTTGCGCCGCATTATCGAACCGAAGATTCTGGGAGTGAGAATTGGCTTAAATGCATTAACCACGCTGATTTGCATTTGGGTTGGATTCAAAGCAATGGGAATAGCTGGAGTTTTCCTATTCCCATTGCTTCTCATTCTCTACAAAGCATTAATCAAGGCCAAAGTGATTCAGTTTAGGGTAAAAATCTGAATGCATTAATTTATAGTCCGCGCCACGTTTCAGGTCTTAACAGTTCCTTGCGATGTTGTTCTATGACGTTAGTTAATTTCGAGAGTAAGGCATCTTTTTCTTCGGGGAGATGCGCTTTGAGCGTTAGGTAATTCGAAGCGTGATTACTTCGGTAAATACAATTATGGACTTCGAGATGCTCAATCATAAGCTTTAGTTCTTCGAGGATTTCCCAGGGATTAAGGAGCTTGAAGGTTCCTGCTACCATTTGTCGCCTGAGTGGAGCTTCAGGGTCAAGCATCAAGGTTAAGGTTCCAAAGTATTGAGGATCGATGGCACTCACGACTTTGGCTGTTTCAAGTGCATGCTCTTTTGTTAACGCTGTACCCCCAAGACCTGAGATGACTGTGCAAGATAAAAGAATACCACTAGCAACAATGCGTTGCCCTGCGTTGATCATCTCCTGAGGGGTCACGCCTTTTTTTATGTGCTGAAGAACCTCGGCGCTTCCGCTTTCGATACCTAAGTAGACGATGTGCAATCCATGTTGCTTGAGGAGGCTTAGTTCTTCGGGAGATTTTGCTAAGATATCCAAGGGTCCGCCATAAATGCCGACCCGTTTCAGATGTGGAAACCTTGCATAAATTTTCTTGAGAATATCCACTAAGAGTTCAGTCTCGAAGGTGAGAGCATCCCCGTCAGCAAGAAAGATCCGTTCGGCGAAGGGGTATAAAGAGGCTCCCTCCTCAATTATTACGTCTATTTCTTCGCGCTTCTTTTGACGGAAGGTTTTGCCTTTATACATGCTACAGAAGGTACATTGATTATGCTTGCAACCCACGGTGACCTGTAGAATGAGACTAGAGGATTCACTCGGCGGACGGTAAATTGAGCCTTCATAAAACATAAATTCTCGTACTCCTTTATCATTAAATTAGGTGTTGCTCGCTACAACCGAATCCACAACGATACTGACATGATTCTGCGCCGCCATGAGCCTTTTCGAAATGGTTTGGCTTATTCCTTTGTACTCAGATTCTTTGATATCTGAAGGGACGACAATACTAAAAATGATGTTAGTCTTATGTAAGCCTTCAGTAATTCGAATATGCTGTACGCAGAATTGGTCGTTTATTTTTCGAACTTCTTGATTGACAAAAACATTAACTTGTGAAAGCTTTTCAGTATTTGTTGAGAGTGGATCGATGTGAACGACCATATTAATACCCAGTTGATTGGAAATTTGATCTTCCAGATCATCAACGATGGAATGAGCTTCGATAGTACTAATCGTATCAGGAAATTCTGCATGGATGGACGCGAGGATTCTTCCTGGTCCATAATCGTGAACTTTTAGGTCATGAGTACCGACGATATATTGTCCGCTACTAACCCTAGTTTTGATATCCTGAACCAGAGCTGAATCGGGAGCAGAGCCGAGTAGTAAATTGATGGTGTCTTTTGCAATTTGTAAGCCTGTATATAAGATTAATACAGAAATAGCAAGACCGACAATTCCATCAATTGAAAAATTGAAATAATGGCTGATCAGGGTTGTTAAAAGGACCGCACTTGTAGCCAAAACGTCATTAAGACTATCGAAGGCTGTGGCATTTTGAATACTGGAATTTATTGTTTTGCCAATATATCTATTGTAGGAAAACATCCAGAGTTTAACCAAGATTGAAAATGCTAAAATGATGATCAAGGCTGAGTTAAATACGACTTTTTCCGGAGCGAGAATTTTACTAATAGAACTCTTAAACAACTGAAAGCCCACTGAAAAAATAAGGAAAGAGACAACGAGAGAGGAAATATATTCGAATCTTCCATGGCCAAAAGGATGCTCAGGGTCGGGGGGACGATTACTCATTTTCGCTCCGATGATTGAGATTAAGGATGAGCCTAAGTCAGAAAGGTTATTAAATGCATCAGAAATAACAGCGATACTATTACTCAGCATACCTATTGTTAATTTGAGAATAAAAAGCAAGAGGTTGCAGATGACGCCTAAGATCCCGCCTAATACGCCATAAGCTTCACGAACCTTTTTGTCTTGAATTGCTTCGTAATTATTTATAAATGTTTTGACGATTAGCTTAATCACAGCAATCCTCCGATTTTGATTTTTTTTTGTAAATCTGGCAAAAGGATGGTCTTAAGTATAATTAAATTTAGAATGAAGTAACAATGATGGTAGTATATACAATGACGAAATGAACATTATAGGTCTATTGAGAGGAGGTCGAAAAGTGAAAAAGCTTCCTTTATACGTAGGTATTCTTTTCTCGTTCTTTATTTTAAGCGGTTGTACCAATAAGAATTCGGTCTCTCAAGAGAACAAGAACAACTCAGCGCTTTATTCAGGGGTTCAACAACAAACGATTAATGACTATTTCAGCTATCCGAAAAATACCCGCTATATTTATACGGGTCAAGGCAATGAGTATGCCTCTTATACCGCCTATGTGGACTATATCAATGAAAACCGTGTACAACTTAGATCAAATAACGGGGGCACTGAAATGGTTAAAGTGTTAGAAAAAAAGGATGGAGAGCTGATTCAACTTCTTGCTCGGGGTGAAACATATTTTCGTGAGAATTTCACGCAAAATCTAAGCTTAAGTAGCGCTGAAAGTAAAAGCAAAGGCGAAATTCTCTTAAAAGAACCGATTGTAAAAGGGACGACGTGGACCCTGACGGACAATCGAAAACGCACAATATCCAATGTTGAGGTTGACGTCACCACTCCTACGGGTAACTACAAAGCCGTTGAAGTGATGACAGAAGACACCGGGGGGAAGACGCTTGACTATTATGCTCCAAATGTTGGATTAGTTAAAATGGTTTTTAATTCCAATGGATCAGAAGTTTCCTCAAGCTTAAGCCAAATCGAGAAAAATGTTCCTCTCATCCAAAACGTGAAGTTTTACTATCCTAATGGCAATGATGGAAAACTCTATTTTACGAATAAGAAGCTTTCCTTTAACACCAACGATATCACGAGACAGATCTTAGAGAAGGAATTTAAAAATCCACCCCAGGGGAATCTCGGTAAAGTCATGGGGGTTAATGCTAAAATCAATAGTCTTTATCTCAATCAAGACAATCGAGTATATATCGATTTAAGTCAAGCATTTGTGAGTGAAATGAATGCAGGCTCAGGGTATGAAAGCATGATTTTGCAAAGTGTAGTGAATACAGTTGGCGGTTACTACGGTGTAGACAAGGTCTATTTAACAGTCAATGGAAATCCCTATGTTTCAGGACATATCGAGATGAAAAGGGGAGAGGATTTCAACGTCAATTTGAGAAACAGTGTGGAACTGAAGTAATAAATGAGGCATCTGTGCAGAGCAGGTGCCTCATTTATTACTTCAGTTATGGTGAGTGGGTGTTTAGCACGGTTTTAATCATACTCCGCGTATTGATCCGAAAGGCATCGATTGGTTGCTCTGAGCGACTCTCTTCGTCGCGAAAGACCTCTTCATATTCTAATAAAATTTGTTCTTCATTATATCCTAATTCAGCATAGTGGAGGATGAAATAGCGACTCTTTTCTGCTGATTCGATACAATTTTGCCAATAGTTCATTATAGAGTGTGAATCGACGAGCCCGTAATGGGGAGAATAGATGAATTTAGGATGAAGGGCCTGACATTTTTTTATAGATTCAATTGCCTGGGAATAGCTGACTAAGAAACCGGGATAGATCTTCCCGGAGTGGCTCAATACTCCACACGATTCGCTGACAAAGAGAATTTCGTGATTGATTAAAAATGAGAGCGTACAACGGGTGTGCCCTGGTGTTTCGAGGACCTGAATAGTGGAATGACCTAAATCAAAACGATCTCCTTCGGAAATTACGTTGTCGATTTTCATGAGATCATTGTTGTAATCTTCAATTAATCCTTCCGAGTATACTTTAGCAGCCTGAAGACTCAATTCTCGGATGGCTTTAAGAGCATTGTGGCGTTTTAAAATACTTTGATCGTGTTCAGCACCATACACTTTGAGTTCAGGCCATTCCACTCTTAAGAAGGGAATAGCACCGATGTGATCATAATGCGAATGGCTAAGAAAGACACAATCTAAGGGACGGTTGGAAAGAATCTCTTTGATGTTGTGAATCAGATTCGAAGCAGAATAAGCCATGCCGCAATCCACTAATGCTGTTTTTTGATCACCCACGATTAAATAAGAATCGCCGCCTCTTCCACCTCTGACAGGATATATGTTGTTCATTTGAATTTTCACTTTCTACGTTCTATCTTAAATAATCATGTCTAGAATATATTGCAAATTTTATCATAGAGATACGAGAACTTCAATTAAATGAATAGAAGTTTCAACACATCACTTTTAAGCAAACTTTCAGTTTCCGCTCAGTCAGGATTAAGGTTGAACGATCATAATTACGTCAGAACAAAGTTCGGATTTGGAGGTTATCGGTCGGATGCTAAAGAATAAAAATATCGTTAAATTAATCCTGGATGGAGTTATTGCAGTAGCGTTTGCGTTACTCTTTAATGCAAAAGTCATGGGGGGACTTTTTTTTCATGAAAGTGTGGGTCTGGGAATCGGAGTTGGCTTTTTAGTACATATCTTGCTTAATGCTCAATGGATCAAAACCGTAACGCTAAGGCTTTTTGACCGGAAGCTGCCAGGTAAAGCACGCTTGGGTTATTTCCTGAACATATTGCTTTTTATAGCCATGATCGCAGTTATTGTAAGTGGATTCATGATTTCCAAGATCATTTTCCCTGGTTTCCGTGCAGTGGATCAACACGGGTTTAAAGCTCTCCATCTTGGTGTGTCTTATCTCACACTAATTATCGTAGGTGTGCACGTCGGACTTCATTGGCAATGGATTGCAGTGATGATGAAAAAAGTATTCAAGGTCCAATCTACGAGCTTGATGCGTGTCTTAGCTAGAGTCGCTTTGGCTTTGGTAATCTTTTTCGGAGGCTTCCAAATTCTTGATACTCAAGTCGCTCCCCAAATCTCTCAGTCGGGAACAACGATGACTTCGAACTCAAGGCAAATTCCGCCTGAAGGAATTGAGGGAAAATTTAAGGGTGAATTAGAGGGGAAAGAACTTGGCCGTGGAAAACTTGAGGCAGTACCAGGTGGAGAATTTGAAGAGAGAGACGATAAATTAAGTACATCAAGTTCTGCAGGAACTATCCTCAGATTCTCTGGAATCATCGGGTTCTTCGCTTTAATCACATATTTTGTTGAAAAGTTACAGACGAGAAAAATGGTTAGAATTTAAAAGATGAGAGCTTCCTAACTCTTCGAAAAATAGCGTTTCGATGAAATCGCTTTTGATCTTCTCAAAACTTTTATGAGTTGCCTTGACCCAGCCGAAACGATCGTGTTCTTTATTAGGCAAATGGATAATCGATATTTGCTGAGGGTGGATGTATTCCTTTATCACGATTCGTGCCGAAGGTAGGGCGATATAAGGGAAGGGAGCAATAAGGCAATTCAAATTCTCGGCTCTAAGGTTAAACTCACTAAAATTCTCGCGCACGGGGCTGGCATCTCCAACGTGCATAAGCTTTACGCCATCATATTCAATCAGGTAAGCAAAATTATGGACATCGTCATAGCCTTTACCCATGTGGAGCATCGAGAAAATCCGGATATCAATTCCCTTTAAGGTGAGCTTTTCCTCATGGTACAGCTCGGTGTTTAATTCGACTAGATTATTTTCATTGTCGGAAGCATACGCTTTGATTTTAGAAATCACTTCAGGGGTTGAGAAAATTATCGTTTGGGGATTGCTTTTTCGAAACTCATGGATACCGAGGGGATCGAAGTGATCAGGATGATGATGTGTGATCAGCATAAGATCCAGGTTATCAAAAGGGGGAATGCCCCCTTTTATTTTTTGCGCAATTTCAGGCGGGGGGTCCTTGTATAATGGCTGCCGAGAATGACACAAGCCGTCGATGAGTATTTTCTTATCTTTAAGCTGGATTAGAACGCCAGCATTGGAGACATAGGTTATCGTATTGACTTCCGTTCTGAGATCCATAGCTATTCCCCCTGGTTCACGTATATTTTAATCATAACATTAATTGCACCAGGAGGGAGGAGAGTTGTTTTTGCTATTGATAGATCCACTCGACCCAATAGGCCAAAAAAATGAGTGTAAATAAAAGAGATGGGGGGATAACTCGGAGCGTAACGCTGACATAATCCTTCCAGAGAAGTTTAATGTTGTGCTGTTTTAGAATGTTCAACCACATTAACGAAGCAAGAGTCCCAATTGGCAAGATTAAGGATCCCATGTCACTGCCAATTACACTGGCGAGATAAGCAATCTTCAGCGTGTAAGGATCGAGTTGCATGCTTGTTAAGGTTAGTGTTCCTATTAATAAAGCCGGATGATTGTTGAAAAATATCGACATTAGCGAGATGAGTGATCCCATGGCTAAACTGGCTTTGAAGAAGTCCCCATAAACTAACGGGTGGAAGACGTTTACTAACCAATGGGTTAAGCCGATGTTGTTTAAACCATAGATGATAACGTACATCCCGAAAGCAAAAACGAAGATGTGCCAGGGAGTCTTTTTCAATAAATCGGCTGGGGAGATTTTGAAAAATAACCATCGCCAACTGAGCAGGAGTAAGGAACCCATAACAGCAACCCACGAAATGGGGATTCCCAAATATGAACCTACAAAAAGGCTGATCCTCACAAAAAAGACAAAGAGAAGAATATTCCGCATAAAGGCGTTGCGGTCTTTTAGGTGAGGAGGTTGAAGCGTAGGGTGAGGTTGAGGGAGCAGGTGAGGAGGGACAGGATGATCTCCCGGAGTAGTATCATGGGGAGGATGTGGATGCGGAGGATGAGTTTGAAAAGGAAGGCGCCGCACCTTATGAAGAGGAGGTCCATTCAAGTACGTCTCGAAGAGTCCTGCTTTTAGCGTAGGTAATTTACGCGGTAATTGATGGTAAAAAAGAAGAAACAAAAGGGATAATAGAACGAGTAAGCCGAGGATCGCTGGGATAAACATCATTAAAGTATACATATACAATGTTGTTTCGACGATTTTTAAGGAGATCAAGTTAACAATATTGCTGACGCCGATGGGTGCGCTGGAGGCTGTGGCGATCAATGCCCCTGAGATGAGATAGGGAATTTTTTCGCTATTTTTAAAATGGAGTTTATCGAGAAGGATGAGCAGGATGGGGGTAGTAATCAAGATACTCCCGTCATTATTAAAGAAAAGCGTCATTAGAAAGCAAATTAAATTCACGTACCAGAAAAGACGGATTCCTGAACCGTTTGATCTAGCGGCTAAACCTTCAGCTGCCCAATAAAAGAATCCAAAGCTTTCTAAGACATTGGCCATCACGATCGTTGCAATGATTGTGATGGCAGCACTGCTGATTGTGGCGCCGATCGTGCCTAAATCTTCGAAGGATACACTTCCGCTAAGAACGATTAAGAAAGCTCCAACGGTAGCAGGTATTGCTTCGTTTAACCCCCGCGGTCGCCAGATCACTAAAATCATGGTGAGCAAGAATGCCATGATCGTAAGAAAGGTCATGACTAATTCTGGCATGTCTTTTCCTCCAAATAATAATTATTATGAGGTTCTGATCCTTGTTTCCGCTGTCGTTCTCGTAGCATTTCTATCAAGATCAACTTGGGTGTTATCGCTCATTTGTTCAGAGTGAGCATGGACTGGGGGCTTTAAGAGAACGTACAATAAGATCCCAGATATAGAAATAATTGCGGCCACAAACATGGTTTCACCCTCTCTCGTGTGGAGGATATTTTTTCATAGATCGTCCTTTATTACTGTAGAATACGCTAAGAAATAGACTTGTGTGCTTGGCTAAATCAAGCAACGTAAGACGCGATATTCTATTTTGCTTGCTTAGCGTGGATCAAGTTTAAGAGCCAGCGTTTGAAGCCTAATCGAGGGGAAACAGGAGGTGCGGGTGGAGTGGGTTTGCGTCCATAGATCAAGCCAAATCCAAAGTAACCTTGGGTTCTCCTCGTGAAACTCACATTTTTTTGCAACCTGGGTATTAACCCGGGCTGTTTGCTTACTTTGTCAGCTAGATCTTTGATTAAGATCCAATCCTTCTTAAGCTCACTCGCAATTAGGTTCCCATTGTTTTTTAAAGGTTGTGGGTTTTTGATTTCTACATTCTGAAATCCCGCTTCGGTTATTGAGTGACACCATTCTTCAAAGGATAGAGGATTGGTGCTTGGTCCAAAGCACTCTGCCAGTTGGGGTTTGAGGGGGGCGGGTAACTCATGAAGCAAGGCCATTTCGAGATCGGCGACCTGACCTTCAGGCTTGAGCACGCGGTAGAACTCTTTGTACACCTGGACTTTATCTAAAAATACGGTTATTGATTCAGCAATGACCCAATCAAAAGAATTTTCGGCGAAAGGCAAGTGGGCAACATCGGCCACCCTAAATTCTATAAGGTGTGATACCCCTTCTTTTTTCGCTCTTTGGGTGGCTTTTTCAATCATCTGAGGACTAATATCGATTCCTATTATTTGGCAACCTGTCGTCTTAGCGAGATGACAGGCTGTAAGTCCACTACCACATCCGGCGTCAAGTACATATGATTCAGACTTGATCTGTACTGTTTCTAAATTCAACTTAGTTGCAGGGAAACCACCGGGGTGGGAGCTACCAATGCCTAACCATGCCAGTAGTTCAAAATAATTCATATCTTCGACTCTCTTGTTCTCAACAGAAACCATGAAGTCTCCCCTCCTTTCCCAATATCATGGTATTATATTCCAGGAAAAGATGATTTGTAACATCAGTCGGTGTAATCCTTGATAGAATTTCATAAATTTAAAATAATTATTAAAAAGGTTTGATTATTTAAAGCTTGTGTTATAATTAATCATACTTATAAGAGAGTCTTAATAATTTAAGAATTTAAGGAGGTTCGTCGAATGAGCAATATTCGAACTATTAATAAAATTATTACCGGGGAAAGGGCAACCGATGGTGCTGGCGTAAAGTTAGTCAGAGTTATTGGCTATGATGATACTCAAGATTTTGATCCCTTCTTGATGATGGATGCCTTTGATTCTGTTAATCCAAACGACTATACTAAAGGTTTCCCGTGGCATCCTCATCGAGGAATAGAAACAGTTACCTATCTTATCAAAGGAGATATAGAACATGGGGATAACCTAGGGAACAAAGGAAGTATTCTTGATGGAGATTGTCAGTGGATGACAGCTGGTTCAGGAATTATTCATCAAGAGATGCCGAAACGGAGTGAGTGGTTGTTTGGAGTTCAACTATGGCTTAATCTACCTGCTAAAGATAAAATGGTTTCACCACAGTATAGAGGAATCCAAAAGCACGATATTCCTATCGTGGATGAGGAAGATTCCAAAGTCCATATTATAGCGGGAAACTATAAGGGAATACCAGGTGCACTGGAAGGAGATTATGTTAAACCTCTCTATTTTGATGTAGAAGTAAAGAAAGATAGGGAATGGACTTTCGAAACGGAGGAAGATTCCACCTTATTCATTTATATTCTTCAAGGAGAAGGTTTCTTTGATCCCCAGAATGAAGCGTTTATTTCGGAAAAGCATGCGGTCCTATTTAATAAAGGAAAAGATTTCCGAGTAAAAGCTTCAAATCAAGGAATTCGGTTCTTACTTTTATCCGGGAAACCACTCAAAGAGCCTATTGCCTGGGGTGGTCCAATCGTGATGAACACAAGAGAAGAGCTGGATCTTGCGTTCAAAGAACTCAATGAGAATAAATTCGTCAAATAAGTAATAAAAGCTGTTACGCAACGTTATTTGCTAAACAGGTGTTTCATCGAAGTCGCTAAGAAATTTCAATAAAAAGGGAGATCACTACTACTTAAGAAGTAAGTGATCTCCCTCGATTTTTTTGTTGGGTTATTATTTAGTTTTCTTTTTTTTCTTTTTTTGTCCGGGTTCAGATCCTTTAAAGCTCACGGCCCCATGGGGACAACTTTTGATACAAACCCCACAGGCGACGCATAAATCTGGATTTACATAAGCGGGTCCTCGACTAAGAAAACCTAATTTCTCCTGGGTGATCGCTTTCTCGGGGCAAGAACGTTTAGAAGGACACAACGGTGAACGATCACATTTTATGGGATCAACATATGCTGCTTTACTCACAACTCCCACTCCTATCTATTTAGTGGATATATACCTGATGGGGGTATTGCTACAAGCATACTATAAAACGTGCAAAGTGACAATGCGGTTAGGATAAAGCATCATGAATTATCACTTTTTTTAACGTTAAATAAATTACTGCAACAAGAATAAAGACCATAATCGTCGGTGAGCCCCATTCGACATTGACGAAGTATTGATAAAGGAATGTTCCAAAAGCCGCGATGAGGATGCCTAACGTATTGAGCTTTGAGCTCTGCCCTTTATAATGGGTAAGATACTCGATAAAGACGATCGTGTAGACTGGAATGAAGACACTGCCGATCATCAGTAGAAAGCTTTCGAAGTTTTCGATCGGGAAGACAAAAGCAATCATAAGAGAAATTAACGAATAAAGGACAATCATTAGATTTTCGTTTTTAAATGGAAAGAGTTGTTTAGAGGAAATGACAGCCGAATAAATATCCATAAAAGCAGTTGTCACCGTAGCAATGATGATGATAAAGCCAGCGATAAACTTCATATTGCTCTGCACGATATATTCGATAACATCCATCCCCGTATGGAGAGTAATGAGGAAGCCTAGAAGATACATAAGCATACTGCCGATAAAGTAGCCGATGAAGCTGGAGAGAACGACCCCTCTTTTGCTTTGCCCATTTTTAGTGTAATCTCCAATGAGTGGTAGCCAGGAAATAGGCATGGCAATGGAGAGTTCCACCGCAGTCGCAAAATTCATCTGTCCAGTTATTGGAGGGAGGGATTGCATATCAATGCGGAAAAAGATCATGACGCTCAGGACAAGCAGAATAAGGACAAAAATATCATTGAGGGCTTTGGAATAGTTATTAAAGAAAAAGGCCCAGATTAAGACGGCAAAGCCCATTATAATCATGGAGACCGGTAAAGATAGATTAGCGATTCCGCCAAAGGCTCTTCCCGCTTGGATAATCATGACTGTACCCCAACCAATGAGTTGGAGAACATTTAGGAAAGCAATAACTTTTACTCCTACTGGCCCCAGGGAGTCGCGGACTTTTTCCATGGCTGTTTTACCGCTTTGAAAAGAGATATAACCGCCAAATGCCAGAAGCAAAGTGCCAATCAGGTGTCCGATAAGAATAGCAGCTAAGCCTTTCGCCAGTCCTAATGGAGCGGTTAGCCCCCCGGTATAAATTTCAGAAATTGAAATGGCTGCTCCAGCCCATAAAAGAAACATTGATGAATTCTTAATCTTCTCCATTTGTGTTCAACCCTTTCTGTTATAGAACTTAAAATGTATTAGTGCGAGTAATTTCTGTTATCAAGTCAACAGTCTGAGCACCATTTAATGCTCCATTCTATCTTCCCCCCCCAACAACCTGTTTAAGAAAATAAAAAGACTTACCCGAGGGGTAAGCCTATTCCTATCTTTGAAATCCACATTTACGCGGACAGTCTTCAGCATCCCTACGCTGGTGTTAACCAGATCAGGTTCTAAGGGTTAAGATGATTCTTTCTCAGCTCCCGACGGAGCACCCCCTGCACTATTCAATTATATAGAACTCTGAGGAAAATTATAAGTCTCTTTTTGATGATTGTAAATAGGTGATTTACGATAACGTTATATTCTAACCATTCTTAACCGAGCGAGGAAAGGAGTTGACCTTCTTCCATCCTCCTATTTGTTATGAAATTAAAAAACTCTTCGCCGGAGAGTGGGGTACTCAATAAAAAGCCTTGAACCACGTTACATCCCATGTCTGATAGAATAGAAAATTGCTCAGGCGTTTCTACACCTTCGGCGACTGTGGAAAAGTTAAGACTCTTGGCCATAATCAGGAGAGCTTTTAACATTGCTCTATCGCGCACTTCGAAGGCGATATCCTGAATGAAAGATCGGTCTATTTTTATGGTGTGGACAGGGTATTTCTTCAGATAACTTAAGGAGCTATAGCCTGTTCCAAAGTCATCAATCGCAATCTTTATGCCTATGGACCTAAGATTGTTCAATATACGGATCATCTCTTCAGGGTTAGAAAGAGCGACACGTTCAGTAATTTCTAGTTCAAGAAATTGCGGTTCGAGCCCTGTCTCGGCAAGAATTTGCTGAATCTTTTGATAGCAATGACACTCTTCCAACTGGATGCAGGAGATGTTGACTGCGACAATGATCATATGTCCGGCATCATGCCATCGTTTCGCTTCTTGGACAGCTGATCTTAACACCCATTCTCCAATCGGAATGATGATTCTTGTTTCTTCAGCTATAGGAATAAATTCGTTAGGTGGGATCAGTCCCATTTTTGAATGGTTCCAACGAATTAAAGCTTCAGCGCTGGTTACTTCTCCTGTCTTAGCATCACATAGAGGTTGATAAACAACGGTAAATTCATTCCGTGCTAAGGCACTTTTCAAACCGGATGCTAAGCGAGTCTGGCGTAAAAGTGCCTTGCCCATTTCGGGTGTAAAAAAGGTATAATTGCCGTTGCCACGTGCTTTAGATTGATACATTGCAATATCGGCATGTTGGAGCAGCATGGAGGGGTCAATACTATCTTGAGGGTAGAGCGCAATTCCTAAACTTGCTGATATTTTATATTCCAGCGTATCTAGTATTATCGGTTGTTCTATGGTTGAAAGGATAGCTTGGGTGATGTTCGTGACTTCCTCAGGTGAGGAAACGCCATCTAAAAAGATGATGAATTCGTCTCCGCCTAGGCGCGAAATAAAATCTTCTCCCCGAATAATTTGTTTTACACGCTGAGCAATTTCGAAGAGGACTAAATCTCCGATGCGATGTCCTGCCGTGTCATTGAGATTTTTAAACTGATCTAAATCACAAAAAATTAAGGCAAACATTCGATCTGTGTCCTTAGCTTCTTGGAGCGCTTCATCCATCCTTTGCTCAAACGCACGGCGATTAGGAAGAGCAGTTAAGGTATCGTGATTAGCCAAGAATTCAAGATCTTGACTGAGTTTCTCTAATTCGATTTGCTTTTTTTCCCTATGCCGCATTAAGAATCCAATACTCAGGGTTACTGTGGTTATCGCGATGGCAATTGCGAAAGTAACATTAAAGTTATTAAAGCTATATTCTTCTGGGTGAAGGAAATATTCATGAAGCTCATAAGAAGACTGCAATAGCACACAAAAGAGTCCGGTCAAGATGCCCGTTTTATAGCCATGATAAAAGAGAACTAAAATGGGAGGTAATAAATAGAGAATCCACATCATTTCATAGATGCCTTCAGGAGAATCATTGATTAAGGGAATAATGAGGAGAATGAGAATAAAACTGTACAATAATATTTTCTGAGACATTCTATTTTTTATCATTTTGATTAAGCCTTTCTTTGTCAGATCAAATGTGCCATTGTGTAAAACATGGCAACTTTAATTTTTCGACACCATTTGTAAAAGTCCTCTAAGTATTCTTCACAAAAATTTAAAACTCTTCGAAGCAATTATGGTGTATATTAGAGATAATTGCTGAATATTAGCGAAGAGAGGAAGTTAACATGGGTACTACAGGAATTCCCGGGTCTTCACGTCAGACGGTGCAACCACGACGGTTACAAGGAAAACCTGCAGGGGTTTATCATTATAGTCGCAAGAAGAGGCGGCTGCGGCGAATTGGTGCTAAGAGCGTTACGATGATTGCTCTTCTTTCCCTCATCTTTATCGGATTCCGATTTGCCCCTTTCCAACCTTTTGAGGGGTTACGCAATTTATGGGTGACTACAGCTATGACGACGTTAAACCATCAATACTTGGCAACCTGGTTTTTCAGTGAAGATGAGATTCAAAAAATTATGGATAGTAATCAAGCGGCTAATCTAGGAAATTCGAATCCTTCGGCCATCAATACTTTAGGTACAAATAAAGATAAAGGAATTGATTTGGTCGACATTAGTCAAAAAGGGTTTAAAGGATATTTACTTAAGGTCAAGGATCCCTCACGAGTTAAAGTTGCAGCAACGCAGTATCTTGGGACGCGGGGAGAAAAGGCCGAAGAGATAGCGAAGGAAACGGGAGCTGTTGCAGTCATCAATGGAGGAGCGTTTAGTGATCCGGAAGGGAACGGGAGCGGCGGAAATCCTTTGGGTATTCTCATCTCGAATGGGAAAATTATCCATAAAGATAATTTGAATCAATATGATCTGATTGGAATGGACCGTAACAATAAACTGATCTTGGGGCATTATACTTTTGCGCAAATTCAGAAGATGGGTATTCGTGACGCAGTCTCGTTTGATCCTTTTCTTGTCGTTAATGGTAAACCTGCGATCACCCAAGGCGATGGGGGATGGGGAATTGCTCCACGGACAGCGATTGGACAAGCCCGGGATGGCACAATCTTGATGCTGGTCATTGACGGACGTCAAGTCGGTTCGGTCGGGGCTACTCTCAAAGACGTTCAGGATATCATGCTCAAGCAGGGTGCTTATAATGTAGCTAATCTTGACGGAGGTGCTTCATCTGTGCTCTATTATCAGCAGCAGATGGTAAACAGTCCATCAAGTAAGTATGGGGATCGCCATCTACCCTCGTTCTTTATTGTGAAGTAAATGAAAAAAGCGATGTAATTCACGGAAGCACACTTAATTTATAGTGTGCTTCTTAGTATTTTTATAAGGAAATCCCAAGGCCTTTCTGACATCTATTAGGTATATTATTAACTTACTTTTGTCATAGTCCTGACAAAGTTTTGACACAATCATCGGTTAGACTAAAAATATAAAAGGAATTCAAGCAAAAACAAAATAGGAAAGTGAAATATTAGTAAAAGAGTAAATTTGGGGGGCGTTTATTATGATGAGATATGGATTAGGTACAAATCATGGTTATGCCACGGGCTGGGCAAGTGGAGGTACAATTATTCTTATCTTTTTAATGGTGATAGTATCAATTGCGGTCTTTAGTTTTTCAAATGACTATTTTAAGAAAAAAAATCATCCTAAACATAACAAGCTTTTAAAAATACTTGAAGATAAATATATAAACGAAGAAATCAGTGATGATGATTACATTGAAAGAAACAGTCTACTCGATGATGAGTATTTGCTCCATTCAGATAATCCTGCAATAATGCAACTTAAAGAGCAATACGCAAAGTGTGAAATTGATTCCCGCGAATATATCAAAAGGAAAAAAGAATTAAGTGAACGCAGAAATCAATTTGCTCTGGATATCCTCAGAGAGAGGTATGCCAAGGGTGAAATTTCTTCAGAAGAGTTTCGAAAGATAAAAGCAGATATCCAATATGATTAGTAATAATCCAAACCTAGTGATTTTGCGTATTTAGATGACCTTTTTAGGGACATGATGAGTCTTGAAAAATAAATTAGGTTTACTGTTATAACAAGAAAGAAGGTAGCATTTTGAAGCTACCTTCTTTCTTAACTTACGTAAGTTAAAATGGCTAACATGATTGGAAGCTAATGAGTATAATCTATTAGTCTTATAGTATCACCAATCTTTTTAGAAATTGCTTGTTTCATTTGTTCGGCATGTGGACAAGGAAAGCCAATAGGATTTCCTCTTGTAATACAGGAAGCTAATACAATTGTGTCAGCACCACGTTTAATCATTTCTGTAGCCCGAGTAACCGCTTTTTTTCCAGGACAACCCCCACAGGTATTTACTCCAATTACTTCGATATCTTCTTCCACATTTGCAAAGGCAAGTTTCTTTTCCTTCATAACTTTAAAATCGGTCGTAGCAGGACACATGTCCTCAGTTTGCATACATCGAATTAATCCAACCTTCATAAATAGTTCCTCCAAATTCATAACTTCTCTGCCATAATTAACTACCGAAAGAACAAAACTTGGGAGCCGAGCAACCCTCAAACTGAATAGGTAATTAGTAACATCATATTGTTAAGATACCACACCAGGAGCTATAATGGTTATGCATTGTTATCATAAATCTTATACTAAAGGAGTATAGCCTTGTGGATATACAACAGTTTAGAGCCTTTCGCGAAGTAGCACGACAGCGAAGCTTTTCTGGAGCAGCAAAAGAATTATTTCTTAGCCAACCTGCGATATCACGTCAAGTAGCTGCTTTAGAGACTGAGATAGGATTACCGCTGTTTGTTCGTATGGGCAATAACATTTCTCTGACTGATCCCGGTCGGAGGCTTCTGATTTATGTAGATGACATTCTCCTTAAACTTGACCAAGCTGAATCTGTCATCAGGGATTTAAAGGACTTAGAAAGCGGTACAGTTATTGTTGCAGCTGATAATTATTTAGGTAAATACTTTTTGCCACGCTTTATCGGTGAGTTTCATCGCCGCTATCCAACCCTTCAACTTCATTTAATTACTCATCCGCAAGAAAGTTTAGTAGGCCTGTTAGCGAATGGGCAAGCAGACTTAGCCTTTTTCTGCGGGGAACCAAAACGGAATTTACCGCTTACGTTCGAACAACTATGTACAGAAGAACTTTGTTTTGTAGCTCCTGGGTCACTCAATCTTGATATTGCCGGCAATATTGAAAAATATGCTCCTTTTCTATTTCCGCCGAAAAGTTCCTCTTTTGGCGAGGACTACGAACTTTTGTTGCCTGTATCTATTGATCGCACCAATTCACTAATTACCATTGAGTCTCTTGAAGGAATTAGAACGCTTCTTAATGAAGGCTTTGGGTGTAGTATATTACCGAAGAACCTTATTCATTGGGAACTCGAAAAAGGCTTCTTGCAATCCATGCCGATTGGACTTGAATGCCCTGTGATTCTCACCTATCCAAAGGATACCCGGCTTGCTCATCCCGTTCTACTTTTTATGGGGGTTATTCATAAAATGTTATCAATTTAGCTTAGAACTCGAAAATTATCGTAAAATAATGAACAAAAATGATATAATGACCTTACAAATTTGACTTGGAAATAACAAAGGGGGATTAGAATGTTTTTATTAATTTTAACGTTGCTTTTTGCGTTGCTTGTCGCTATATTTGCGGTCCAAAATGCTGCCCCAGTCTCGATAAATTTATTTTGGATAACAACACAGGTCCCTTTGGTTCTCGTCATTTTAGGCTCGGTGCTCGCAGGAGCAGTAATTGTTGTTTTGATTGCTATGTGGCGGAAAATACGTCCCAAAAAGAAAAATAAGGGTATGTCCATAGTACCGGTAGAAGAAAAGAACATGGATTCGAAAGAAAATAATTTCTCAGAGCAAGTTACTATGAAACAATTTACGCCAGAAGAAAAATAGATTCAGTATATTCTTAAAATTTAGAAAAGATTTAATAGAAAGAAGGAAATTCATTCTAGAGTCGCGAATACAATATGAAAATAGTGAGAATTAACAAGACCATGGAGGTCTGACCCTACAGAGGGTCGCTCTATGGCCTTTTTCTTTTTTTCTGAAAATAAGCCGAATAGCAAAGAAGGGAGAACAGGATGGAACTTCCAAGCTGGTTAAGTGAGATGAGCCCCGCAGTGCAACTTGACGTTGGTGGGGGGCGACGTAAAAGAAATTTCATCGAGAAGACGCTGAAAGATATCGTTAGCTTTCTCAGTGATGCATTTTTCTCAGAAAAAATCGCGTTGAGAAAAGGCTTTTTACAAGGGCTAGATCCTCGCGTTAAAGTATTGTCCCTAATTTTTCTCTTGGTCGCCGTTAATCTTTGCTCAAATCTTGGTTTGCTCTGGATCTTCTATTTTATTCTACTCGCGATTGCGGTACTTTCAAAACTGCCATTTCGACTAATGCTTTCTAGAGTTTGGTTAGTCATTCCTTTGTTTACAGGGATCATGGTGTTTCCCTCACTCTTTAACTGGGTACGACCAGGTGATCCGCTATGGGTCATTGGAAATTTTGGACATCCCTTGCGCTTCGGCCCACTTGTTTTCCCGGCAACTCTAGCTGTGTCGAAGCAGGGGGTAGCAGGAGGAATCTTACTCATTAGCCGAGTAGGTATCTCTGTTTCTTTAGCTATGGTGTTGACCCTTAGTACACGCTGGATGGATATTCTCAGGGCTTTGCGTTCGTTCTTTATCCCGCGTATCTTCATCAGTACGACAGAGATGACTTACCGATATATTTTCGTCTTAATTAAAGCGATGGAGGAAATTTTTATTGCGCGCAAGGCTAGGGATGCAGGACAGTCCTCAGTGAAGGAACAACGGAGTTTTATAGCAACTACGATGGGTGGATTGTTTGGCAAGTCTTTACAAATGAGCGAGGAAGTGTACAGCGCGATGGTTGCTCGTGGCTATACAGGAGAAATGCGCATGATTCATCAGAAAAGCATGGTCTGGCAAGATATTTTCATTTTGATGGTTGCCCTTCTGGCAGGACTAATTATGATTGCAACTAACAAAGTCCTAGGAGGGTGAAAGAAAATAGTCATCAATGAGGAGGAGTGTTATTATGCATATTCCTGATGGTTATCTGAGCCCACAAACTGATGCAGTCTTAGGAATTGCAAGTGCGCTTGCCGCAGCAGGTGCGGCCTATCAAACCTCTCATTCGCTTAAAGCCAAATACATACCCTTGCTTTCTATAGGAGCAGCGTTTTCATTTGCGATCATGATGTTTAATATTCCTATTCCCGATGGAACGACGGCTCATGCCACAGGGGGTACTCTTTTGGCAATTTTACTCGGGCCCTGGGCAGCGATGGTAGGAGTTACCATAGCCTTAGTTTTGCAAGCTCTTTTCTTTGGAGATGGCGGAATACTGGCTTTGGGAGCGAACATATTTAATATGGCAGTGATCTTGCCCTTTGTTAGTTATGGTATTTATCAATTCATCGCGGGTAAGAGTAATGTTCAATCCAAACGTCAATGGATTGCTGCCGCTATTGCGGGGTATATCGGCCTCATAACAGCAGCCTTTTTTACAGGAATTGAGTTTGGGTTACAACCTCTCCTCTTCCATGCTGCAGATGGAACTCCGCTTTATAGTCCTTATGGATTAAACATAGCTGTACCCGCTATGCTTCTCTCTCATCTATCGATTGCAGGTCCTGTTGAGGGACTAATTACGGCGTTGGTTGTACGATATTTGCAACGAACTAACCCGGCAATGCTTCAATTAAGACAGTCTGAGGATAAATCAACTAAGGATTTCCGTTACGGTAAACTTGTGCTGGGGATCGTTATTATGGCCCTGCTTACGCCCCTAGGACTTTTGACTTCGGGAACGGCGTGGGGGGAATGGGGAAGTGAAGCTTTAAAGTCTCAACTTGGATTCTTACCTAGTGGATTTCAGAAATTAAACGACTTATGGCAACACGCGATTTTCCCCGATTATGGTGTCGTAGGATATGATCAAACGTTCTGGCAACAGGCTTTGGGATATCTATTATCTGCTTTTTTCGCGCTAATCGTTATTGGAACGATTACAATCCTCATCCAGCGTTTTGTGCGAAGGTCGGAAAAAGAAATAAATTAATTTATATAGGAATAACTGCAAATTTAATGTAAAATAAAGAAAAATGCATGAAAATACTTCATGCATTTTTTCTTAACACTGTTCTTAGGCCGTCTAGGAGGAAGAAAAATGTCACTTGAAGAAGCAAGTCAAAAGATCTTTGACAGTTTAAAAATTGTAGACAAGATGTATGAGCATATTCGGCTTATCGATCCTGTCACGAAGAAAATCATCGCCTCCTATGGGGAAGATCTGTCTAGAGCGGGTGCTGAATGTTTTGCTTTATGGAAAAAAGGAAAGAGCTGCGATAACTGTGTTTCTATGCGTGCTTTTAATGAGGATCAAACTATTGTCAAAATAGAATATACACCTGATAAAATATTTATGCTTACTGCGATCCCCGTTGAATTAGAAAATCAAAAAGTTATTGTTGAAATTCTTAAGGATACGACTCAAAGTATGATTTTCCAAAGTGGAGATTCGCCAGCTTCCTCCTCGATTGTTTGTGGCATCATTGATAACCTGAATAATATCGCCCTACGAGATCCATTGACTGGAGTAAATAACCGGCGTTTCATTCAAGAAAAGTTACCTGTCAATCTCGTTTTAGCCTCAACTTCGAATCAAAGCTTATCTTTAATCATGGTTGATATTGATTTCTTTAAGAAGATCAATGATACCTATGGCCACGTCGCTGGAGATTTTGTTCTAAAACGCTGTGCGGAGATAATTGCAAATTGTGCTAAACGGGAAACTGACTGGGTAGCACGTTATGGTGGAGAAGAATTTTTAATTTGTCTTCCAGGAGCAAACTTGGAAAGTGCCTGTGAAATTGCTGAACTTATGCGCAAGACCATCGAAAATGAAGTAATTCAATGCGATAAAGAGACGATAAAAATAACGGCCAGTTTTGGGGCGTGTTGTACTACCCCTTGTTCAGGTGAAACAGCTAAACAGTTGATTGAGCGTGCGGATCAAGCCCTTTATGTGGCTAAAGAGCAGGGCAGGAATACGGTGGAATGGGTATGACTACATTCCGAAGTAGATATAATATGTACGCTTCATAAATTTTAAAAAAAGGAGAAAAAGTACATGTGGAAAGAATTTAAAGAATTCGCGTTGAAGGGTAACGTTGCCGATCTAGCGATCGGTGTTGTAATTGGTGGTGCGTTTGGGAAAATTGTGACCTCTCTTGTCAGCGATATCATTATGCCGTTAGTTGGGTTGTTATTAGGAAAAGTAGATTTCTCAAATCTGTTCATCACGCTTGGAAGCGGGCATTTTAATACGATCAAAGAAGCGAAAGACGCAGGAGTCGCAACTTTAAATTATGGACTTTTCATCAATAACATTATTGACTTCTTGATCGTTGCTTTTTCTATTTTCTTTGTGATTCGGCAATTAGGACGGTTTAGTAAGAAGAAAGAAGGGGGACCTGCAGCTCCAACGACAAAAACGTGTCGATTTTGCTGTACGGATATTCCAATTGAAGCGATTCGATGTCCCCATTGTACCTCTGAACTTAAGTAATATTCTGAAATATCTTGAAAAAATATGGTTTGAGAGCAGGAATTTAGTCCGATCCAATAGAATATTGAACAAGATTGCACAAGTCGCAGTTTAAGGAATGTAAGGAGGATTTGAAATGAAAAAGTATTTATGTCCAGGTTGTGGGTATATTTATGATCCCGCGTTAGGTGATCCTGAAGGGGGTATTGCCCCGGGAACTGCGTTTGAGGATATTCCGGACACTTGGGTTTGTCCTTTATGCGGTGTAACAAAAGCTGAATTTGAAATTGTCGCTGATGAGAAACAAGAAGCTTCTAACACGACGCAGTATATTTGCACAGGTTGCGGATATGTTTATGATCCTGTTCAAGGTGATCCTGATGGAGGTATTGCTCCTGGAACTGCATTCGAGGATATTCCAGATGATTGGGTTTGTCCTTTATGCGGCGTAACAAAAGCTGAATTTGAAGTGGTTAAATAATGATCTGAGGGGAGCGGGCTATTGGCCCGCTTTTTATTTTGCGATTGTTTCATATTGCATATTCTAGGCAACCCTATTATAATAGTTAAATGCAATGCAAATGCGAATGATTTGCAAATCTCGGTTCAGGGACGGTTGTTGAATGAAAAAATTACGGGTAGGATTCTTGGGTTTAGTTTTAATTTTAAGTGCATTGGTTTTTACAGGATGTGGTGCGAACAGCACAGCAGATTCCCAAGGAACGGGCTTTGCTTCAAATGGAGATAAGAAACTCACAGTCTACACCACCGTTTATCCGATGTATGATTTAACACAGAAAATCGGGGGCGATAAGATTCAACTTAAGAATCTTGTCCCAGCCGGGACAGAGCCGCATGACTGGGAGCCGACGCCTAGTGATATGGCAGCTTTAGAGAAGGCTGATGTCTTAATTTATAATGGTGCAGGGATGGAACCCTGGTTGGATAAAGTATTAAAATCACTCAACCCTGAAAAATTAGTGACTGTTGAGGCGACTCAAGGCCTTACTTTATTGAATAGCCAGGATGAGACGAAGAAGTTGGCTACAGACCCGCATGTTTGGTTAGATCCAATGCATGCCAAACAAGAGATGGGAGCCATTAAAGATGCCCTTGTCACGGCAGACCCAGCGAATCATGCTTATTATGAAAAAAATTATGTGGAGAATGCTGCACATTTTGATCAATTAGACCAAGAATACAAAGTGGCTGTTTCACAGTTCAGTAAAAAAGATATTGTGGTTGCACACCAAGCCTTTAGTTATTTATGTAATGCTTATGGGTTGAATCAGGTTGCTATTGAAGGGCTTGCCGCCGATTCTGAACCTTCTCCGGCAAGAATGGCGGAAATCGTAAAGTTTGTTCAAGAAAAGCAACTTAAATATATCTTCTTTGAAGAACTGGTCAGTCCTAAGGTTGCGCAGACGATCGCGCAAGAAACGGGAGCGTCCACGGCTGTTCTTAACCCCTTTGAAGGATTGACAGAGAGTGATCAACAAGCAGGAAAAGATTATTTCTCCGTCATGCGGGATAACCTTGAAGTTCTAAAGAAAGCATTGCAGTAGGGAAGAACAATGGAAAAGATAATAGAAGTTAATCATTTGAATTTTGGCTATAATGATAATTTAATCTTAAACGATATCTGCTTTACTGTGGATAAAGGGGATTATTTAGGAATCATTGGAGCGAATGGGACGGGAAAAAGCACTCTAATTAAACTTTTACTTAAGATCATGGAACCACTGAGTGGAGAGATAGAGGTGCTTGGCGAGAATATTGAAACATTCAAACGCTGGGATAAGGTTGGATATGTATCGCAAAAGGCGAACTCCTTTAATAGTAGTTTTCCAGCTACGGTTGAAGAGGTTGTGGCCGCCAATCTTTATTCCAATATTGGTCTTTTCCGATTTCCCAATAAGTCGCATATGAAAAAAGTCTATGCGGCCCTTGAGCTTGTCGGGATGCAGAATTACGGAAAACGATTGATCGGCAATCTTTCCGGCGGCCAGCAACAAAGAGTATTTATCGCGCGTACCCTTGCAAATGATCCGGAGATCTTGTTTTTAGATGAGCCAACGGTGGGGATTGACGCTCGCTCGGAAGAAGCCGTTTATGGTTTATTGGGGCGACTGAATCAAGAATTAGGTCTAACGATTGTGATGGTTACTCATGATATTAGTGCGATCACCATCCACGCCAATAAATTGGTTTGTTTGGGTGAGAATGGCATGTTCATCCATGATCCAAAAGAAGGGATTACTGCAGAGTTTGCGACGGAACTTTATGGTTACAGTGTCAACCTGCATAATCACGATTGTAAAAATTGTTATAGAGGAGTATCTCAATGCTAGACATTTTTCAATATGATTTTATGCAACGTGCTTTTATTACCGGAATTCTAATAGCAATAATTACACCCTGTATTGGAGTCATCGTTGTGCTCAAAAGACTTTCAATGACGGGAGACGCGCTTTCCCACAATTCTCTTGCTGGTGTGGCGGCTGGTTTGGTTCTAGGGGTAAATCCTATTTTGGGGGCAGTTGTGTTTTCTATTGTGGCAGCCTTCGGAATTGAAAAAGTCCGTAAATCCTTCCCCCAATATTCGGAGATTGCGATAGCGATTATAATGTCAACGGGGATTGGACTGGCGGGTATTCTTTCCGGTTTTGTTAAAAATAGCGCCAATTTTAATAGTTTTCTTTTCGGAAGCATTGTGGCGATTAGCGATTTTGAGCTCTATATGGTGATTGCTTTAAGTATCATTGTAATTTTGGCCTTTACCCTTTTATTTAAAGAGTTATTTTATATGACGTTCGATGAGGAATCGGCGCGGCTTGCGGGGATCCCGATCAAAGGGATCAACTTTGTTTTCACCTTGTTGACGGCTGTGACGATATCGGTTTCAGCACGGACAGTGGGAACGCTAGTCATTTCCTCGTTAATGGTATTACCGGTTGCAACAGCAATGCAGATTGCCCAAAGTTATAAGCAGACTGTTGTCTATGCTATCCTTTTCGCGTTGTTCTTCACAATAGCTGGACTCTATATTTCCTATTATGCTAACTTTAAACCCGGAGGTACCATTGTTCTCGTCGGGGTACTGACACTTATTATTGTTTTACTATCTAAGAACGTCTCACATAAAAAGCTTGTCAAAAAAACGGCCTAAGGTTGTCTCTGAAAATCTTTGAATAGAATTTTGTGGAATAGGGATGATTTTGTTGCAGGAAAATAAAAGTGATATTGATGATCTTCTCCTTAAGGAAGGCGTTAAACGCACTAAACATCGTATAGCGATACTTGAAATTCTCGAGCAATCAGAGACGCCCTTAACAGCAGATGAGATCTTTTTAATATTAAAAGAGAATAATACCTCGATTTGGCTTTCGACCATTTATAGAACATTGGAAATGTTGACCGAAAAAGAGGTCGTTCGAAAGTCAACGATCATGGGTGAAGATAAAGCACGCTACGAAATTAAACAGGATGCTCATAAACATTGTTTCGTTTGTGTGACCTGTCATAAGATGATTCCGTTGATGGATTGCCCTCTCGAAGAATTTGAGGAAAAATTAAAGGATAAAATGGATTTCGATGTGACGGGTCATAATCTTGAAATTTATGGCTATTGTCATGACTGCAAACTTATGAAACGATAATAAGGAGAGCTCCGCATCAAGTTGCGGAGCTCTGAGTTTTTACCATTCGATATGCTCGGTGTAGTCCTTAAATCCTCGCGTTTTTCTGCCTATACTTTCTACCCTTGAGTTATCCTCGCTCATTACACTCATTTCACTAGTTCCCCTATTCCTTCTGAGTTCACGAATAAGCAGAACAATCATGATAACAGCCAACTCTGCTTCGATGAGTCTATTTCCTTCAAGAAGATTATCGCTCATCTCTTACACCCCTTTGAACAATCTACCACATCGATTATAGAGTGGTGATATAAGATGAGAGGAGAGGGGTGAGCGTTTTCTTACATATCCTATTTTAGAATATGTACAAGTATAGGTTTGCGTTACATATGTTCTAAGATTTCTTTGGGATAATCAGTTGAACTAAGTTAAGGCCTAGGCATTAGCCTAGGCCTTAACTTAGTTCAACTGATTACCATCTGCTTCCGCTGTCCTTTTTGTCTTTGTTATTATCTTCTTTGTTCTTATTTTTGTCCCTATGGCCGTCTTCCTCTTCAAAAGCATCTTCAAGAAGGATTAAAGTTAATAATACGATAACAATGGCGAGCTCTGTCTCGATTACCCCAAGTTTCGGGTCGCTTTCTTGCTTTTCGTTTTCACCCATAGCGTTCTTCTCTCCTTTATTAAATTGGAATAAAATGGATGCGTCTGGTATATCGTATTCATTATGTCCACACGATGTTAAAGAAAAGGACATATTTTAGGATGAAGTCGCACCAAGTTGTCTCTCCAGACATACCCTAAAGTATCACCAAAGCTCTTTTCTGGGGGGGATTATAAATGGTGGTAGGTTTCTTAATATCATTAAGCGGTTGCCTTCTGTATTGGCTATTAAAACCGCCCGCTTTCCAAGAATCTTTTATTCAGGAAAAAGAGGTAGAATTGCTCAAGCAACCGTTAGTCGATTTTGAAACAGGCTTTGGTGTACCCCAATAAATTTTTTTCGATGATCCCAATTTAGCTGAAAAAGGAGTAGCGTTCAGTGCTACTCCTTTTTCAAATGAAAGGGTAGGAAAAGTTCCTACCCTTTATCTAGGGATTATTGAGATACGAACGTAATCTGTTGAATCGGGATCCGAACAACCGGACGAAGGCCATCAATGGGTTTGCCCATATTGGCAAAAAGTTGTGCATTGGTCAATAAGGCTACTCCATCTTGGATTCCGCCGAAGTTGCCGACCCAGAAACTTGCATCCATACCAATGCCCAATCGAGTACCAATAGGATAGGTGTCAAATAAGCCCACGATTGGTGAAACAGGGCTGAGTGGTAATCCAACAGGTGCTCCGAAGGGTGATCCAAATAGCATATGGTTAATCCCCTTTCTTTCTATTTGCCACAGGAGTGGCGCATAAGATCAGAGGTGGGATTAGATTGGATGCATTTGGAAGATTACGTCTAATTTAGGTTATGTCCGAAGGACTAGAGATGTGACATCCTGGTTCATTGTCCTTTTAGCTTAGCGACGAGATCGATTAGATCCTGTGGCCATGGCGCACGGAAGATGACCCATTCGCCGGTTGCAGGGTGATTAAAAGCATAGAGAAAGGAGTGGAGGGCTTGACGATGCATGAGGAGACGCTCTCCGCCGTATAAGTCATCCCCAATGAGCGGGTGGCCTAAGGCTTGACAGTGAACCCGGATTTGGTGAGTACGTCCCGTCTCTAAACTGAATTTAATTAAGGTTGCCTGGGGATAACGAGCCAGCACTTGATAACGGGTTAGGGCCGGCAACCCATCAGGGGAAATGTTATGCTGAATAAAACTTCCCGGAACCAAGCCGATCGGCAGATCGATAACTCCTCGTTTTTCTTGAACATGTCCGTGAACCATACCGATATAATATTTATGAATGAGTTTGTGCTCAAGTTGATAAGCTAATTGTTGATGAGCAAAACGGTTTTTGGCAATGACCACGATTCCAGAGGTATTTCGATCGATGCGGTGGACGGGACGAAAAGGATGGGGGGTGCCTTTCAAATTCCAATACCCGACGACTGCATTACCTAAAGTTCCTGTAGGATAACGAGGAGTTGGATGGACGACTTGACCGGGCGGTTTGTTCGCGATGAGTAAAAAATCATCCTCAAAAAGAATATCAAGCGGGAGATGCTCCCCAGGAATATTCGGCGGTTCGTCCATTTGAAGCTGCAGAGCAAGGATATCACCAGCCTTCCCCCGAGTGGAAAGGTAAGTAAATTCTTCGTTGACCCATGCTCGTTCACCTTGCTTTAGCTTTTGCAGCAAGTTTCTAGAGAAATGAAATTTGCGCGCAAGGATATCTTGGTATTTTTTCCCTTGGTCTTGTATTTGCAAGGTATACTCCCAAAGATCGTCTTTTAGCATGATAGCTCCTTTTTTAGCAGGAAAATCTGCAATTTAGAGAGAAATATATGGAGAAATAGAGTATTGTCTAAGAAGGGCACATAAGAAGGAAGGAATTCAGATGAAAGACATACGTGTGGAACAATTGGCAGATAACATTATTAACTACTCGATTGGCTTAAAGCCAGGCGAGAAAATTTTGATCGAAGTAAATGGACTGGAGATTCCTTTAGCACAAGCTTTAGTGAGGTATGCTTACCAAGCGGGTGGAGTTCCTTTTCTTACTGTTCATAATCATACCTTACTCCGGGAAATTCTCAAAGGAATTTCCAAAGAACAAGCACAAGCGATGGCTTGTTGGGATTTAGCACAAATGAAAGAGATGCAAGCTTATGTGGGTATCCGGGCAGGAGAAAATGCCAATGAATATGCAGATGTGCCTGCAGATAAGATGAGAATCTATCAATCTTATTATTCAAAACCAGTGCATTCTGATCAACGCGTACCTTATACCCGTTGGGTCGTAATGCGTTATCCGAATGCAGCAATGGCTCAGTCCGCGAATATGAGTATTGAAGGGTTTGAAGACTTCTATTTTAAAGTCTGTAACTTAGATTATCAAAAAATGTCGCAGGCGATGGATCCTTTAAAGGCGTTAATGGATCGTACGGACAAGGTGCGGATTGTCGGCCCAGGAACCGATTTAACGTTCTCTATTAAAGGATTAGACGCGATTAAGTGCGATGGACATTTGAATATTCCTGATGGGGAAGTGTATACTGCACCCGTAAAGAATTCAGTTAATGGACGGATTTCATATAATACTCAGGCGGTTTATCAAGGTTTTACCTATGATTCGATCGTTTTAGAATTTCAAGATGGAAAAATTATCAAGGCGACCGCTAATGACACTGAACGGATCGAAGACGTCTTTAACACGGATGAAGGGGCGCGCTATGTCGGTGAGTTCGCTATTGGAGTCAATCCCTACATTCTCACACCGATGAAGGATACGTTATTCGATGAGAAGATCGATGGCAGTTTTCACTTTACGCCAGGGTCCTGTTATGATGACTGTTCAAACGGCAACAAATCCGCGATTCATTGGGATTTGGTCTGCATCCAACGTCCAGAATATGGTGGTGGAGAAATCTATTTTGACGATGTTTTAATTCGTAAGGATGGACGGTTTGTGATTCCTGAGTTGGAAGGGCTCAACCCGGAAAATCTCAAGTAACAAAGCGCAGGTGAAGTTTTCGAAAGATGGAGGTTATTTTCTTGAAAATCATCAGTACGATGTCACTGAAACCTGAACAGCTTGATCAAGCAAAAGCAGTTCGTTCAGACCTGAATATAGAAGTGAAGAAGCAATTTACAGAGTGTGATGCGCAGGTCGAAGGCTTGTTAACTTATGGTTGGGATGTTACGGAGCAAACGCTAGAGCTCTACCCCAATTTAAAATGGATTCAAGCGATGGCTGCTGGAGTGGATCAACTTCCGCTTCATGCTTTTGCCTCCAAGGGAATTCTCTTGACGAATGTTCGCGGTGCCCATTCCATCCAAATGTCGGAGCATGTGATTTGGTGTATCCTGAACCTATTAAGGCAGGGAAAAACGGTAATGTACCAGCAAGAACAAAAGGTCTGGAGTGCTAAACTTAAAATTGATGAAATGTATGGAAAAACGGTCTGTATCGTCGGCGCAGGGACGATCGGAGCAGCAGTCGCAGAAAAATGCCATGCTTTTGGAATGACGGTTTGGGGGATATCCCAAAGTGGGAAAAGTCATCTGGGCTTTGATCGTGTCGCAAAGTTAGAGGATTCTGAAGCGTTTTTAAAAGAGAGCGATATTGTCGTTGCGCTTCTCCCCCTAACCTCACAAACAAAACATTTTTTCAATGCTGAGCGTTTTAATCAAATGAAGGATGGCGTCTATTTTATCAATGTAGCAAGGGGATCGGTTGTGGATGAAGAAGCCCTCTCAGAAGCTTTGCAAACAGGAAAAGTTCAAGGTGCTGCTCTAGATGTCTTTGTAACCGAACCTTTGCCAGAAACGAGTCCCTTCTGGTCAATGGATCAAGTATTTCTTACCCCACATATTGCGGGAAGATCTCCTCAATATACGCAAAGGATGTTCGAGGTCTTCCTGAAAAACATCAAAGAATACCCCAATACAAGCGCAATGATTAATGCTATCAATCTCGAAAATGGCTACTAAAGCGCAAAGCAGTGATATATCGGCTTCGCGAATAATCCCAATTTAAGGAGTCGGATGATGAGTCAAAAGAAATTACGGTTAATCTACAACCCTTATGCAGGTCGACGAAGGATGGTAAACCAACTGGATGAAGTGATTCGTATCTTTCAAGAAGGCGGATATGAGGTGCGCGTTCACCGGACAAAGTCTCCAGAAGATATCGAACACACTGCGGCCCAATCTAAGGACGTGGATACCCTTGTTATTGCTGGTGGAGATGGAAGTGTCCATCAGGTTGTAAATGGTCTGATGAAAATTCCGGCAGAAAAACGTCCAGTTCTGGGAATTCTACCGGTCGGGACGGCAAATGACCTTGCTTATGCGATAAAATTGCCTAAGTCGATACCTGCGGCGTGCAAAGTGATTGTCCAAGATAAGACGTTTGAAATGGATTTAGGAAAGGTCAATGAACGTTATTTTGTTAATGTGGCCAGCGCAGGAATGCTCACTGATGTTTCGACCAAAGTGGACATCCGTGTGAAGAACAGTCTCGGCCAGTTAGCTTATTATTTAAAAGGAATTGAAACCCTTCCGAGTTTTCGCCCTTTTCACGTGGAATTTGCACATGAAGGACGTAAGTATTCAGAGGATGCCTTACTTTTACTGGCGGTCAATGGCTTATCGGTAGGAGGATTCAGACAACTTGTGCCTAGAGCATCACTAATCGACGGAAAACTTGATTTTCTGCTGGTTAAACTGGGTGGCTGGCCAGAAACGATGCGATTGCTGTTAAAGGTGGTCGGTGGAGGAAAAGTTGAATGCGACAAAATCATTCATTTTCAGACCGAATATGTTCGGGTCACCTGTGATCGTGAATTAAGTTCAGATCTTGATGGCGAATTAGGACCGGATAGTCCTTGGGAAATCGCGATTGGTCCTAAAATAAAGGTCCTCTGTTGAAATAAGCGGAAGGGAGGATTTCAATGACTCCTTCACAAAAAGAGCTTCTGACAAAATTGAGTGAGATCACCCGCATTTATTTTGTCGGAGGAGTAGTACGAGATCAACTTATGGGATTGGTGGCGAAGGATGTTGATGTTGTAACTGAGCTTGACTTGGAGGAACTCAAGCAGAAGTTAGAAAGCTGGGGCTATCATCCACAAAAGATTGGTGCTAAATTTTTAACGGTCAGCGTTTTTTTGGATGGGGAGCGTATTGATTTTACCCATCTCACGCAGAACCTAGAAACAGATGCTCTTCGCCGCGATTTCACAATCAATGCGATTTATCAAGATTGCCGAAGTGGAGAAATTCTGGATCCCCTAGGTGGCCAGCTGGATTTGCGGGAGAAACGACTTCGAGCTTGTGGCAATGCTGTTGAGCGGATGAGGGAGGACCCCATTCGAATCTTGCGGATGGTTCGCTTGAAGGTCAAATACCAGTTGACTCTTGTGGAAGAAACGAAAAAGGCTGCCTGTGAATTGATGGAGACCTTGATAGGGATCGCGAGTGAACGGATTACAGAAGAACTGGGGCGGATCCTGGTTCTTGATTCTGTGGAAGAAGCACTGCGCCTCCTAGAAGAGATTGGCTATTGGCAGTCTTATTTACCGGAACTTGCACGCTTAAAAGGGTTGGTTCAAAATAAATATCATGTTAAAGATGCTTGGGAGCATACGCTGCATGTCGTACGGAATACCCCACCACAAATTCTCTTGCGTTTAGCGGGGCTCTTTCATGACATCGGAAAATGGGAAACAGCCAGCCGAGAATGTTACGTCTGGGGTAAATTAGAAGACTTAGAAAAAGAGTTTTATATCAACGAGTTTCAGATCCTGGGCAAGAAACTTCAGCGGTACCGTGGACAGTATGTGGAAGTTCATGGTGCTCGGCTGGATTACTATCCTCATAAAATTCAAGTTAAACATATTCGCAAAGTTGCAGGAAGAAAAAAAGGGTTCGAATGGGTGGTAGATGGGAAACGGCACTTTCTCGGTCATGAAAAAGAGAGCGCTCGTTTGGCTCATCAGATTTTACCGCGCTTTCGCTTTTCGATGATCCTTGGCGAAGGTCCAGCTGGAGAGAAGGAACTGCTATGGTTAATTGAAAATCATATGAGTGGAACGTTAACATTTATGTCGGAATTAAGAGGAGATCAAAATATTGCTCACCTTCAGGACAAAGTGCGGCGATTTGCTTGGGAAAAAGGGTGGAATGGTCGAGAGTATCAACGGGAACGTGTTTTTCATTTATTGGATTTATGGCGTGCGGATTTTTTCGGAGGAAAACAACGTGAATCTCAAGATGAGGAAATCTTTGATAAACTTCAAGCTGAGATAAGAGTCGCTGTTGAATACTTAGAGCAACGAAAACAGAAATTAGACTGGACTCTTTTAGAGAAGTTTACGCGTGAGAAAAAATTGGTAGGCAAAGCGATTGGTGAGTTTAAAGACTACGTTCTTATTTCGGTTATGCTCAATGAGAGGTATCAACCGGATAATCGAGCTTTTCTAGAAAAAGAGTATCAGAAGTTCAGCTTAAAGAATACAATTGCCTATTGAAAAGGGTATACTTGATTTAACTCATGTTTAAGTTAAAATTTCAATAGATAGAATTATGAGTAAAGGGAGTGGAATTTGTGGAAAAACAGTGGCGGTGTACAGTATGTGGTTATATTCATACAGGAGAAAATCCCCCAGAAACATGTCCAGTATGCGGTGTAGATGCAAGCCTTTTTGAAGAGGTGATTGATTCTCAACCACAAGGACAAGCTCAAGTAAAGGCTCCTCGGGCATCCGAGCAATTGAACATCAAGAGTTTTACCCCTGAAGAGGCTATTCGTAAAGCCCTCTATAAAATTTCCTATGGACTCTATATAATTACTGCTCAATTTGAAGAAAAGGATAATGGACAGTGTGCGAACACCTGCTTCCAAATCACCTCAGATCCAGCTCGTATTGCAATTGGTATTAATAAAAATAATTATACCCACGAGCTCATCTCGAAGAGTGGGTATTTTGGAGTTTCCATCCTCGACCAACAAGGACAGGAATTTGCCCGTAAGTTTGGGTATCGTTCAGGTCGAGACGTGAATAAGTTTGAGGGTGTTTACACCCATCGTGGAGAAACCGGCGTGATGTTATTAGATGATGTAACTGCAACAATGGAAGCCCGAGTGATTGGGCAACTAGATGCAGGCACACATACCTTATTCCTAGCAGATGTAGTAAATGGGGAGCTCTTAAATGAGGGAGAGCCCATGACTTATGCTTATTTCCGGGCGACGAAATAGATTTTCGGAAGAAGGTTAAAGGCGATAGAATTACAAGAACAACTCTCTTGGAAAGCACGTTTCCGCGAGGTAGCAGAAAGCTTAGGTTTCATAAAAGTGGGATTCACGGGAGCTCAACCGCTGCTCGATCTTACTCAATATTTGAAAGGAACTGAAAAAGAGGGATGTTTTACCCCGTTCGTGGAAGCGGATATCACCTTGAGAACAGATCCTCAAGCAGTTTGGGCAGCATGTAAAACAGTGGTTGTTTTGGCGTATCCTTTACCCCTGACATCGAAGTCTCAACCGAACGAAGGCGTACTTGCACGTTCATCAGTAGGGGAGGATTATCACCACGTTTTACACTCAAGATTGGACAAACTCCTTCAAAAGTTAAGAGAAATAAATTGGCCTTCTGAACAGATTCAACTCCAAGTGGATACGGGTCCACTAAATGAACGCGGGTTTGCGCTTCGCTCAGGCTTAGGTTGGGCTGGGCGTAATCAGCAACTAATCGTTCCTGGGGTGGGTTCTTTTGTTGCCCTCGCACTAGTGTTTCTGGACCAAGAGCTTCCTCCAGATGAGCCAATGGATAATCTGTGTGGAACCTGCCAAAAGTGTATCCAATCTTGTCCTGCACAAGTTTTAGGAAAAGAGCATTTTGTAGCTACTCAGTGTTTATCCTTCCTGACGCAGAGTAAAGAAAGATTATCGGACGGGCAAGCAAAAAGTTTGGGTCAGCGTCTTTTTGGGTGTGATACGTGTCAGGAAGCTTGCCCCCATAATCAAGGTTTTTTAAGACGTGAGGAAGAGGCACAGAACAAAGTACAAAGACAAAGCTATAATCGAACTGAAGGTGTCAGCTATAGCGATGAAGCAACGTGTCTGAGACGAGGCGCAGATCTCTATGAAGTTTTGAACTTGACAAAAGCCCAGTTTAACGAGCGGTTCCGTTGGACTGCTGCCGGGTGGCGCGGTAAGGGGATTTTGCAAAGAAATGCCTATCGGATCATGGAGAATCTTCAGGACGAAAGGCGAATTGCCTGGCTAAATGAAAACAAGGATAACCAAACTCTACCTCTCGTTCTGAGGCAGGAATTGATGGGAAAAAATAAAGATAGATAGTGCATTTTGTGTTCCCTCGGGCAGCAGTTCCGAGGGGATTTTTCTGTAGGGGCGCCGTACATTTACGCATAAAAGAGCAGGCTAATGTTTTGCCTGCTCAGAAGTGGGAAAGTTCCTCAATACCATACGATTATCTTTTACCGGTACCTTTACCCTTACCAGTACCTTTACCTTTACCGGTACCTTTGCCCTTGCCGGTACCTTTACCTTTACCGGTACCTTTGCCATTGCCGGTGCCTTTACCTTTACCAGTACCTTTTCTTCTTCTAAAGCCTAGTGCTACTGGGTTTGAACTTAAAAACTCATCAAGGCCATTTCTTTTTAATTGTTCGATTAGCTCGCGTATTTGATCCTGTTGCATTTTACAACCACCTTTATATAAATTCCTTTTAGGTGTTGTATTCTATGAAAATATATATTAGCTTGTTCCAGTTTCTAATGTTTTTTATCAAATGAATCTTCATTCTCATATAATAATTGAAAGACCAGGTGAGGGAATGATGATATGCAACATGACGGCCTTCTTACATTGAATATTTTAATTAAGCCTGCCGACCTTAAAGCATTACAACGTGACGTGTGGAACGAAGAATATTTTCCTTCCAAACTAGTAGTAGATAACATTCCTTATGAAATAGGTATCACTTATCGAGGAGATCACATACGCAGATTCCGCAAAAAATCGTACAGAATCGATTTTGGCGGATACAATAAGGACTTTCAAGGACGTGAAATTCACCTTAACGCTGAATACCGCGATCCCTCATTAATTCGAAATAAGCTATCCTTTGATTTTTTTCAATCCATTGGGAGTATTTCGCTGGAATGCAAGCATATTTTTCTAGAGCTTAATGGAAGGCCAAAAGGCGTTTATTTACAATTGGAATCGGTCGATGATTTGTTTTTACAAAAAAGAGATTTGCCCTATGGTCCTATCTTTTATGCAACGACTTATCATGCTAATTTTTCATTACTAACCCCTAGTAATAATCCGAAACCCTCGCTCCTTTCTGGATATGAGCGAAAAGTCGGGAACGATGAGGACAATTTTGATTTAGAAGCGCTTATATATAAAGTGAATACTATTCCACGAAGCGGTTTTAGTGAAGAAATTGCTAGGCATTTGGATATTGAAAAATATTTATTGTGGTTATGTGGTGTAGTCTGCACGCAAAACTTTGATGGTTTCATTCATAATTATGCCCTATATCAAAATGGGGAAACGAAATTGTACCAGATGATTCCCTGGGATTACGATGCAACATGGGGCAGGGATTGGAATGGAAAAATTATGGAGTATGATGAGGTTCCTATCAAAGGCTTTAATACACTCACTGCGCGTCTTCTTGATGTAAGGGATATCCGCAATCAATACCGGCTTCACTTGGAAGAAATTTTGGAAACCTCGTTCACAGTTGCGGCTTTAGAACCCCAGATTATAAATCTCCATAAGCAATTACGTCCCTATTTATCGTTAGATCCTTATAAAAAAAAGTCCATCAATCTGTTTGATAGCGAACCGGAATTAATCCTTCAATTTATTTCGGATCGAAATAGCTATCTACGGAATCATCTTAACGATTTAATATAAAAGGGGGTAAGTGCGTTGCAAAAGACTACTATGAAAACCACCGAGAAATATGGTCGAGGAATATTCGCAAGCCGTAATATAAAAAAGGATGAATTTATTGAGGAAGCACCTGTAATCGTTTTACCAGAAAACGAGTGGAAACTGATGAAGAAGAGCATACTCTCAAACTACGTCTTCCGTTGGGAAGAGCATAAAGGTCTCGCTCTGGGGTATGGCTCATTATACAATCACTCCTACACTCCTAACGCGAGATATTACACCAATATTGAAAACCAATCGATTGACTTCTATGCATTGGAGGATATTCAGGAGAATGAGGAAATTACCGTTAATTATAACGGGGATCCTGAGGATCAATCTTTATTATGGTTTGAAGTTATAGAATAAAAGGGACGAACAGGATTTCAACATGATAATTAGAAGAAGATGAATATTACGGTTTTAGAGAGCCACTATTCCAGATGTCACTGAGCCATCTCTCTGGAAAAAATGATCCACTGCTCCGGACAGAGAGCCACCCGAATTTCCTTGAGTTTGTGGAGAGTGTGGGCAAGTTCTTTTGAGAAAGACCCAAAAGGGCTTGTCCTCACTCTCCACAGCTCTCTAAACTAGAGTAAGGTTTTGTTATTCCTGTATTCCTTTGCGTTTACGCATGGAATCTTGGCCATCGATCAAGATTGTATAGGAATCATGAACAATTCTGTCCAAGATGGCATCAGCTAAAGTATCCTCACCAATTTTGCCATGCCATCCGGCGGGTGAAAATTGAGAACTGAAAATGGTTGATCCCTTTTTGTGTCTCGCTTCCACGATTTCTAAAAGATCACGTGCTTCACTATTACCCAGTGGAACGAGTAACCATTCATCTAGAATGAGCAGACTGACTTGCTTGTATTGCTTCATTACTTTTTTGTAGATACCTTCTCCTCGTGCTACTGCCAGTTCATTCAGTAAATCGGGAAGCCGAATATACTTCACTGTATAGAAGTTGCGGCAGGCGGCAATACCGAAGGCACAGCTGAGATAGGTTTTTCCTGCGCCGGAAGCACCAAGGATAATGATGTTGTGTTTTTCTTGGATGTAAGTACATGTTGATAACCGAGCGATTTGTGCTTTGTCCAATTTCCTATCCGCATGATATTCAATATCCTCAATGCACGCTTGATTAAAGTAAAGATCGGCTTTGCGGATGAGGCGAGTGAGTTTATTGTTCTTACGCCTTGCCCATTCCGTGTCCACCATGAGCCCGAATCGTTCTTCAAAATTTAATGCGGTATAGGATGGATCTTGAAGTTGTTGGCGAAATGATTCTGCCATAGCAGTGAGTCGCATTTCATTAAGCTTGCCGATTGTTGTTTCGTTAACCATTATGAATTCCTCCTGTAGTAGTCTGCGCCTCGGGTAAAACCAAAGCTGTTAGAGGATTTCTCAGGGTTAACCGGCTCTTCCTTGACGATTTTGTCTTGTCCCGTTTTGATGATGGTCTGAATGCTTTTGTAGCTGGGGTTGGGTGTGTAGGAGAGTGCTTTTTCACAGGCTGCTTCTAAGCGACTAACCGAGTATTTATTTGCTAGTTTGAGTAAACCCATACAGCTTTTGTAGCCTTGTTGTTCTATACGGTGAGAAGACAAGATTGCCTTCACTACCACGGCGGTATGTTTACCAACGTTTTCTGCCCAAAATACGAAGCGTTCGCCATTCCATGCTGTATACTTTTGATGGTCTTCCGGCATATGTTCCGTAACTGTGCTGTATTGTCCGGGACGACCATGCAAGCGAGGATGGGAACATATCCGGTGATTATTAAAAAACACTTCAACTACATAACGGGTGATTCGGACATCGACTTTGTGTTTGATGTATTCATAAGGGACGCTGTAATGCATTTTCTCTACAGTAACATGATAGTTAAATTGGACGGTGGCAACCTTCCAAACTGCTAATTCATAGGGTACTGCGGGAAGAGGTAGTAACAGGGCTTTCTCTTCTTCTCGAAATACGCTCTGACGGCTTCCCGTTTTCTTCTGAAACGGTTTACTGTTGAAGGCCTCCAGTTTCTCTCGTATCGCCAGGTTAAGTTCTGGAAGAGAAAAGAATTGTTGACGACGGAGAGCCGCAACGATCCAGGTGGAAATGGTGCCAACCGTCCCTTCAACACTGGGTTTATCCTTGGGCTTTCTTACCCGAGCAGGAATAACAGCGGTCCCATAGTGCTCGGCCATTTCGTGATAAGACTTGTTGATTATAGGCGTATACCATGAGGAGCGTTCCACACCGGTCTTCAGATTATCCGGTACAAGAATCCGTGTAACGCCTCCAAAATACTTGTAGGCATTGACATGAGCTGTAATCCAGGATTCTTGGCCTTGATTCAGAAAAGCTTCCACATAAGCATATTGACTGTACGGTAGAACAGCTACAAATATGTAGGCAGCAATGCTCTCTCCTGTATCCGTATCCACGAGGCTTGCCGTTTGGCCTGCCCAGTCGACCTCCATTTGTTCGCCAGGCTTTCGTCCGATATGCATGGTCGCTTTGGTCTTCGCCACATACTGCTGATAATGGTAGCAAAACTGAGTATACATGAGGGGAATCTCATTGCTGAGTCTGCAGGATTCGCAGTATTCATTCCAAAGCAGACTGAGCGTTACTCCGCTTTTCGCCATTTCTTTATGAATGTACTCATTATCCGGGCGCTTTCGGGTAGGAGGTAATGTGGATTCAGGATAGAAAAGCTTGTGCAATTCACCATTCGTCCGATCTGGGTTTAACGGCCAAGTAATATTAAGCTCGTTGGATCGTTTCACCACCTTGGCAACAGTGTTGCGTGAGCATTCGCAGCTCACTGCGATGCTGCGTTGACTGATTCCTTGGCTAATTAGCCGAAGAATCTCTCGATAATTGGTCATTTGATGACCTCCTATGAATGTATTTACACTCCTCTCTCGGGTGTATAACTACATTCTAATAAGAAGTTTCATCAAGTGGCTCACAATCCGGAAGGGTGGCTCTAAAAATCCGGAGCTGTGGCTCTCACAGTCCGGAAGCATGGCTCATTTTGCTCCGTAATATTCAGAAGAAAACGAAGAATCTTCCTAAAAGAGAAAAACAGCCTCTTCCTATACTGGAAGGGGCTGTATGCGTTAGTGGAAACGCTTTGCGTTGCAGGTACAATAAAGGGTCTGTAGTAAGCTTTACAGCCTTTTTTGAACGAATCGTTCCATGCGTTTCAACGCTTCTTGTAATTGTTCGGTTGAATAAGCGTAAGAACAGCGAATATGACCTTCACCTGAGGGGCCAAAGGCAGTCCCCGGGACAACGGCAACTTTTTCTTCTTGAAGGAGTTGCTCAGCAAAATCTTCTGAGTTTAAGCCTGTGGAAGTGATATTCGGGAAGACATAGAAGGCGCCAAGGGGCTCAAAACATGTAAGTCCCATCTTGCGGAAACCATGCACCATTAAACGTCTCCGTCGATCATAGGTTGCCACCATTTCAGCTTTAGCGCTTCCAGCGGAACGTAAAGCTTCAAGAGCAGCAAATTGAGCAGTAATTGGCGCGCAAAGCATCGTATATTGATGAATTCGGGTCATCGCTTGAATAAGATCAGGATGCCCTGCAGCATATCCAATTCGCCATCCTGTCATGGCATATGATTTAGAAAAGCCACTAATATGCATAGTCCTGTTTTTCATTTCAGGTAGACTGGCAAAAGCCGTGTGCGTTCCTTCATAAGTCAAATCGGAATAGATTTCATCGGATAAAACAATGAGGTCATGCTCAGTGACAAACTGCGCGATGGGTAGATAATCCTCGCGTGTCATGATGGCGCCTGTTGGATTATTGGGGAAGGAGAGAACCAATAATTTTGAATTTGGAGTATAGGCTTTCTCCAAATCTTTAACTCTTAAACGGAAGCCGTCTTCTGCGTGAGTAGGGACATAATTTATTTCAGCCCCTGCTAACGTAGCACAAGGAGCATAGGATACATAAGCAGGATCAGGAATTAAGACAGCGTCACCAGGACCGAGAAGGGCACGCATGGCAAGGTCAACGGCTTCACTGGCCCCAACGGTAATGAGAATCTCATGATTTGGATCATATTCGACTCCTAGATTATGAGACATAGTATAGGAGAGTTCTTCACGGAGTTCAATAAGACCGGAATTGCTCGTATACATGGTTTTTCCTTGCTCAAGCGAGAATATGCCACTTTCCCGAACCGTCCAGGGGGTTACGAAATCGGGTTCCCCAACGCCAAGAGAAATGACGTTTTTCATCGTTGAGACTAGATCAAAGAATTTTCGAATACCCGAGGGTGGAAGATTTCTCGCGATGGGTGAAAGATATTCATTCATGGAGAAACCACAAGCCGTGCAAGCGCTTCTTCCTCTCCCATGAGTTCAACACCGTCTTGTTTATAACGACGAAGAACAAAATGTGTGGCTGTGCTTTGAATATGCTCGAGCGGAGCAAGCTTTTCGGAAACGAAAAGCGCGACTTCCTGCATTGTTTTTCCTTCAATCATTAGAGTGAGATCAAAGCCTCCGGACATAAGGTAAACCGCTTTAATCTCTGGGTATTTTTGCAAGCGCTTGGCAATTTTATCAAAGCCAAACCCACGTTGAGGAAGAACCTTAACCTCGATGAGGGCAGAGACATCTGGAGCTCCAGTGCGCTCCCAATTCACAAGGGGTCGGTAAACAAGGACCCGGTCGTCTACCCACTGCTGGATACGACCTTCAATATATTCTTTAGATAATCCAGTTTGGATAGCCAGTTCATCTGGAGTTAGACGACTGTTCTGAGAAATAAGCTCAAGTAAGTTACGGTCTTCGTTTGAAAACAAGTTCGGCTCCTCCTTTTAACAAAAACTGAATTTTTAATATATAATTTTATAATATCATGACGTCTGTGCTACTACAAGATAATAGAAAACAAAACTTGGGCATCGAAGCTATTTTGGGGTATAATAGGTTGATGCGTGTGATGACTGCGAATTAATGGAGGTTGGGAAATGAAATGCCAATCTATGAGTTTAAATGTCCAAGTTGTGGAACGAAGTTAACGCAGCTGTGCAAAATGGGTGAATTGGGACAGGACTTAACCTGCTCTGAATGTAAACACCTTGGACTAACGCGCCAACTTTCCGGATTTTCAAGTCCGGGTATTGCTGGAGCAAGTGGTACAGGCGGTTGCTCGACTCACTGCGGGGGTAATTGTTCAGGTTGTCACAGTTAAAAGGAAAGGACTGTCGAAGTTAATGCTAAACATCGTTATGGTCGAACCGGAGATTCCCCCGAATACAGGGAATGTAGCTCGTCTTTGTGCGGTTACCGGGGCGACACTTCATCTTGTTAAACCTCTAGGTTTTGAAATTACTGATAAATATATGAAACGAGCGGGCTTGGATTATTGGGATCAGCTTGATCTTCATATCTATGAAAACTTTGCTCAATTTGAAGAAATGAATCCTTCAGGGCCGCGCTATTTAGCAACGACTAAGGGTTCACGTCCCCATACGGATGTTCAATTTGAACAGAATGGTTATTTCTTATTTGGTAAAGAAACAAAAGGGCTCGCCCCTGAGATTATTGCTAAGTATCCGGAAACGGCGATTCGGTTACCGATGCTTCCGAATGCACGGTGCTTGAATTTATCAAACTCAGTCGCGATCATCGCGTATGAGGCTTTACGTCAGTGGGGTTATCCGGGACTTGTCTAAAGCAACCGAACAATATAGTATGAAACTGGAATCATAATAATAAAACAGATTTCGGAGGATAGATCATGAGTTATGTTTGGACATTTATCCTTGCCCTGTTGATCGCAGTTTTGGCTACTCCAATTTCAATGATTTTAGGTCATCGTTGGGGTGCCATCGCGATTCCGGGAGGACGACATGTTCATAAAAGACCGATACCCCGAATTGGTGGATTAGCAATCTATGCCGCCTTTTGGCTTGCAATCGTGTTTACACAAAGCTGGAATTCAGACCTTTCTGGTTTATTTGTCGGAAGCACGATAATTGTAGGGGTAGGTCTTTGGGATGACATAAAAGACATGCGGCCCTTGACCAAACTCTTTTGGCAAATCGCTGCGGCTTCTGTGCTCGTTTTGTTTGGCTTTTCTATGGATTCCCTGCCGTATTTTGGCGCAATCAAGCTGTGGTGGGTTGGCGCCTTACTTGCGATTTTTTGGGTTATCGGGTTAGTCAATACCGTTAACATTTCAGATGGTCTTGATGGCTTGGCGGCAGGAATCTGTTTCATGGCAGCAATCCTTTTATTCTGGTCAGCAAACCGAATTAACCAGGTTGTGCCGGCACATTTAACGTTAGCCTTAGCGGGTTCAGCACTCGGATTTCTCGTTTATAACTTTCACCCAGCCAAGGTGTTTATGGGGGATACAGGGAGTATGTTCCTGGGGTACATTATTGGCGGGATTTCAATTATGGGATTATTAAAAACAGCTACAGTACTTGGCTTGGTTTTCCCTCTAGTCGTTTTGGGGATGCCACTTACCGATTTAACCTTTGCTATTATTCGCCGTAAAATTCATGGCCAGTCGATTGGACAAGCAGACCGGGGGCATCTCCATCATCGCTTGATTGATGCAGGGCTATCTCAGCGACAAGCTGTGCTTATGCTCTATGCGATGAGCGCATGTTTTGGAATTGCTGCAGTGTTAGGAGCAATGGGTTCATGGATCTGGGCAGCCGTATTATTGATTGCGGATTTTACCTTCATTCTCTTCATTATGCTCCGTCGGACTCAGGCGCTGACAGCATTTGCGCGAAAGCACAGTAAATAATGAGGAAATAATTAAGATAGAACAAAATAATAAAGAGGAACATTCCCCCCTTTCTGGTGCATAAACTGCTTGGAGAGGGGGGAAGATTTATGCCTCTAAGTCTTTTGGGTTTTTATAACGGCTTGACGGAACGAGAAAGAGCTTATCCCTATTTTCAACGCTATGGATATCTTCTTGATGAAATCGCCTTCTTCCAGATTTCAATTCAGGCCAATGGGGACTTATCAGCACATCCGAGTCGCCAACTAATCGCTGAAGCTCATCAGAAGGGGAATAAAGCGTTGCTCGTGATCTCAAATCTTACGCCGAAAGGGCAATTTTCGACGGAGCTGCTGTCGCAACTTGTGCGTAATCCATCGTTTTCTAACCGTGTTGTCCAGAATATACGCAATTTATTAAGCCAATATCGCTTGGATGGTGTTAATTTCGACCTCGAGAAAGCAGCCGTTCAGGATCGAAATCTTTACACACAACTTATCTATAATTGGACCATGCAGTTGAAACGGGAAAACTATCGAGTAACTATGGATGTGCCAGCAAAAACGGGGGAAGATACAACCGATGTCTGGAAGGGTGCGTTTGATTATCAGGCATTAGGACAAATCGTTGATGAAATTGTTTTGATGACCTATGAAGAGCATTGGCCGGGAAGCGCACCGGGATCTGTTGCTTCTTTACCCTGGGTGAATCAAGTCTTGGATTACGCTTTAAGAACTATTCCGGCTCAAAAGATCATGATGGGAGTTCCTCTATATGGATATGACTGGGTTCAAGGAAATGGGGCAAAAGTGATAAGCTATAGACGCGCGACGGAGTTGGCACGTCGCATGGGTGCACCTCTGCGATGGGATGCCCAACAACATTCGACCTTCTTCACCTACGCCAGTGAAGGCAAACGTCATACAGTCTACTTTGAAGACGTACGGAGCTTGAAGGAGAAATTAGATCTGGCTATCCGGCGAGGAATTCGAGGCGTGGCCCTTTGGGAAATGAATCTTAGCTATCCAGAGTTATGGGCGACGTTACAAACTTATAAGCAAGGTTAGTTTTTTATAGCATAACTGCTCATGCAGCAGTAAGATTGTTGCGTGTTTTCGGTCGGTGAGCCACTCTCATGTGACTCACCCCGCTAAGGTAGGCGCAGTTCTGCCCAAGATTAGTATCTGCTCAACGTATAGTCCTTACTTACTCTAATCATAATTTTGCATACACTCTGCGTACATATGGGAGGAAATTCTGCATGGAAATTCGTTATCATGGCCATTCCTGTTTTGAAATTGTAGGGAATGAAGGGCGACTCTTGATTGATCCGTTTTTGACAGGGAATCCGAAAGCAGATATCAAAGCTGAGGATATTGAAGAATTGGATGGGATCCTTGTCTCGCATGGTCATGCAGATCATTTGGGGGACGCGATTGAGATTTCGAAAAGGACGGGTGCGCCGATTATCGGGGTTTATGAATTAGCATTGCTTTGTGAGCGAGCTGGAGCGAAAACGCATGCGATGCATATCGGCGGTAAATATCAGTTTGGCTTTGGCATGGTCCGCTTAACACAGGCTCTGCATGGATCGTTTTTTGAAGTTCCAGAGAGTGAAAACGGTTTCGTATATGCCGGTCTTGCCTGTGGTTTTCTTCTGCAAATGGAAGGTAAATGGCTCTATCATGCTGGGGATACTGGTCTTTTCGGAGATATGGAGCTGATTGGACGTCGGCATCCTTTGGAGCTGGCGATGCTTCCAATTGGGGATAATTTCGTCATGGGTCCGGAAGAGGCAGCTTATGCAGCAACGCTTCTGCGGGCCAAACGTGTGATTCCGATGCACTATAATACCTTCCCGAATATCAGGCAGGATGAGGCTGAATTCACTGAGCTCTTAAACCGTAAATTCCCGGAAAGCCAAGGGATAGCGTTGAAACCGGGTGAAGTACTTAGAATTGACTAAAATAATTACGAACAAATTCAATAGTAAAAAACTCGGGAAATTCATAGAGTGAATCACCCGAGTTTTTCTTTGTAAAATTTCATTAAGCGAGGATCGCTATATCGGCGAATGATAGCTAATGAATTAAAGTAAGATTTTTCTCAAATCGTCCACTGTATTTGCTAGGTGAGTTGGATTTTCTCTTTCAAGTTCAGTTTGAGAACCATACCCATATAACACACCAATGGAATCAATTCCGATTTCCCTGGCGCCGATCAGGTCGAATTTCCGATCTCCAATCATCACCGCATTAGAGCGGCTTTTTACTTGGCTTTCCTGTAAAACATAAGCTATAACTTCGCTTTTCTTTGTACGGCTCCCGTCGAGATTACTCCCGCCTGTAAAAGAAAAATATTGTTTCAAGTTAAAATGATCTAAGATGCGCTGAGCAAAATCCGTAGGTTTCGAAGTGGCAAGAGCTATTTTTTTGCCTTGGGCGGATAGCTCTTTAAGCAACATCGGAATTCTCGGATAAACTGCATTTTCGAAGATGCCTTTCGTCGCAAAATACTCTCGATATTTATCAATGGCATGGAGGGCTAGCTCTTCATCAAAGTGATAATACTCCATAAAAGAATCTTTAAGCGGAGGTCCAATAAATTTTATTAACCGTTCGCGATCGTTTTCTCTAATGCCAAGGGAATTTAAGGCATACAGAATTGAGTTTACAATTCCTAGTTTGGGATCAGTCAGGGTACCATCTAAATCAAATAGTATTACGTCATAGTTGCGTTTCATCGTTCTCAACATTCATTCCTTTGCTTTACTTATTATTTTACCTGATTTAATACGCTGTTCTCATTCTAACCTTTTTTAACTTAAAAATGAAAGTTAGCTCATTGAAAGATGGGTATTTTTTTTGTAAATTCGGCAAAAATGGAAATAAAGGAGTTGAAGGAGTATGACACAAAAAATGTGCGCAGCGAATTGCCTTTTTCATGTTGATGGACGTTGTCGGTTGGAGCACCGGCACGGTGAAAAGACACCCGTTTGTCCGCATTATTTAGGACAAGGGATCAGCAGAGGAGGACTTTGATCATGAATGATGAAGAAATTGTGAAAAGTGATCCATCTTTAAAGAAAAATTCATTGAAAAAAGATAAAAAAGAAAAGAAACCGAAAGTAAAGCGAACAGATCCGTATGAAGCTTTGAAGATGGAGATTGCGGCTGAATTAGGCTTAATGGATCAAGTCCGCGATGAGGGGTGGCATTCTCTCAGCGCGAGAGATGCGGGAAAAATTGGTGGAATCATGACTCAACGCAAGAAAAAACAGAAGACCGAGAATAATATTTAATTGACGGTTGATAATATCTATTTGACTTGATGGTTGTAAGTGAATTCTTATGTTATAATGCAGTTAAAGTTTAAAATCTATATTTTTCCGATGAAGAGTGGGGAGCGTAAATACTTTGAGTCAAACAAAACATCAACAGATTTTGAGTTTTATAGAAGACCTTGCTGTGGGAAGCAAGGTTTCTGTGCGTTTTATTGCACGGGAATTGGATGTCAGCGAAGGAACGGCTTACAGGGCGATTAAAGAAGCTGAGAATAAAGGCTTTGTTCGTTCTATTCCAAAAGTCGGGACGATACGAATTGAAGGGGTCAAAGAACGCCAGATTGAGGACTTAACTTTGCGTGAAGTCTCTCAAATCGTGGAAGGCATGGTCCTTTGCGGAGCGGAAACTTTGGATCATTCTCCTAATAAATTTATTATCGCTGCGATGGAACTGGATGCCATGGAACGTTATCTTGAAGAAGAAGGACTCTGTATTGTGGGAAATCGTCATGATGCCCAACTGTACGCTTTGAATCAAGGGTCACCGTTGCTGATTACGGGCGGGTTTGAACCCCAACAAGATGTGATAGATTTAGCTCGTCAAAAGAATTTGGCGGTTATCGAATCACCCTATGATACATTTGCAGTAACGACGATGATCAATAGGGCTTTGTATGATCGATTAATTGAGAAGGAACTCGTACTCGTCGAAGATATTATGGTTAAGGATGTTCATTATTTAACGACGAAAGCTACGGTTCAAGATTGGTATGAACTTGCTCAGAAAACGAGCCATAGCCGATTCCCTGTGGTTGATGAAGAAATGATTGTGGTTGGGATTATAACGGCTGTCGATCTCGCAGGAGCGGATATGAAGACTTCAGTCGTCGATGTCATGAATTCGAAGCCCTATGTCGTAGGTCGAGATGATTCAGTGACTCATGTTTCCCGGATCATGGTGTGGGAAGGATGGGAGATCGCCGCTGTTGTCGAGCAGGGAAAATTGATTGGGATCATTAGTCTTCAAGATGTGATCGAAGCCTATCAGCAGGTGCAAAAACAGCCTCAATTTGGAGAAACCGTCGATAATCTCATTTTAAGTGGTTTTCGTTATCTCGAAGATTCGGAAAACCTCACGATCGAGGGCGAAATCACCCAATTTATGATCAATGAATTTGGCTCAGCAAGCGTTGGTGTATTGGTTACGGTTATGAATATGGCGGGTTATATTGCTTTACGTAAACAATATCGATTAGATGCCATCACAGAGAATTTTACACTTTATCAGTTGCAACCGCTTGCAGTAGGTACTCAGGTGCGAATTACTGCAAAACTTCTTTTAGTTTCTAAAAAACATAGCAATATTGAAATTGATGTTTATGCTGAAGATTCACTCGTAGCTAAGGGTCTAATGTCAGCGCGAATGGGACATAAATAATCCCTTGCACTAAAATAAATAATTGGCCTTGATTTACGAAATCAAGGCCTTTCCTATATAAAGAGGAGAGAAAACGATGTTTACCCACTTACATGTCCACACAGAATACAGTTTGCTCGATGGTGCCGCCCGGATTGATAAAGTTGTAAAACGGGCAATGGAACTCGGGATGACGTCTTTAGCTATAACCGATCATGGCGTGATGTATGGTGTGATCGACTTTTATAAAGCATGTCACAAAGTGGGAATCAAGCCGATCATTGGGTGTGAGGTTTATGTTGCTCCGCATGGACGGAAGGAACGTATTCCGGGCAGAGATGATAAAAACCGTCACCTGGTCTTACTTGCGGAAAATGAGGAGGGCTATCATAATATTGTCCGTTTGGTGACCCTTGCCCAGGTGGAAGGCTTTTATTATAAGCCCCGTGTAGATAAAGCCTTGTTAAAGGAATATAGTAGCGGCATAATCGCGCTTAGTGCGTGTTTGGCAGGAGAAGTTTCAGAGTATCTTTTAGGGAATCAATATGAAAGTGCTTGTAAGGCAGCTTTAGAGTATCAAGAAATTTTTGGAAAGGGAAATTTCTACTTAGAAATCCAAGATCACGGGATTGAGGAGCAGCGTCGGGTTAATGCAGGCATGTATAAAGTTCATAAGGAGACAGGAATCCCCTTAGTAGCGACGAACGATGTTCACTATATCAAACAGGAAGATGCGTTTGTCCAGGATGTACTCCTTTGCATTCAGACCGGAAAAAGCTTAACTGATGCTTCACGTATGAGTTTTTCCAGTCAAGAGTTTTTCTTGAAATCCGAACAAGAGATGAAACTACTTTTTGGGGAACACCCGGAAGCCCTCGAAAATACGGCACGGATTGCAGAACGTTGCCAGGTGGATTTTAAATTTGGGGACCACTATTTGCCTGTTTTCCAGGTTCCGGAGGGGTATACGCTCGATACCTTTTTACGCCAAGAATGTCTGGAAGCCTTCCCTAAGTATTATCCTGAGCAAACGGAGGAACAAAAAGAACGCTTGGAGTATGAACTTGGGGTTATCTCGCAAACAGGCTTTTCAGGATATTTTTTGATCGTTGCCGATTTTTGTCAGTATGCGCGTACGCATGGTGTAGCGGTGGGACCGGGTCGTGGGTCAGCGGCCGCAAGCATGGTCGCGTATCTCATGGAAATTACCACCGTTGAACCGTTGCAACATGATTTGCTTTTTGAACGTTTCCTTAATCCGGAACGAATCAGTATGCCGGATATCGATATTGATTTTGACCCTGAAGGGCGAGAGAGTGTCATCCATTACGTGACTGAAAAATATGGGGCAGATAAAGTCTGCCAAATTATTACCTTCGGAACGATGGGGGCTAAGGCTGCGATCCGTGATGTTGGGCGGGTCTTGGCGTTACCCTTGGCCCGGGTAGATAAAGTGGCCAAAGCGATTCCCAGCGATCTGGGAATGACTTTGGAGAAAGCGTTAACAGCATCTCCGGAATTGGTTAAGATGGTCGCTGAGGATCCCGAAATCAAACGCCTTTATGAGTTGTCTCAAGCGGTTGAAGGGATGCCACGTCACGCTTCAACTCATGCAGCGGGCGTTGTGATTGCGAAGAAACCCTTAATGAGCTATCTACCACTGCAAAAGACCTCAGACGGAAGTTTCCTCATGACCCAATTTCCGATGAAAACTGTAGAGGAAATTGGACTTTTAAAAATGGACTTTTTGGGCTTGCGAAACTTGACGATCCTCCAAGTTGCTCAGCGTATGATTGAAGAGACACGGGGTATTGAGTTAAATTTTCGGACTCTCCCCCTTGAAGATGAGGCAACTTATGAATTGCTTTCCACGGGGAATAGCACCGGCGTGTTTCAGCTCGAAAGTGGGGGTATGCGTGCTGTTCTAAAAGACTTAAAACCGACCTGTTTTGAGGACATTATTGCAGTGTTAGCCCTTTACCGTCCAGGCCCGATGGACCAAATTCCTGAGTTTATCCGACGTAAGCATGGGGGTAAAATTACCTATCTGCATCCTAAGCTTGAACCGATTCTGCGCTCAACCTACGGAATTATCGTCTACCAGGAACAGGTCATGCAGATTGCCCGAAATTTAGCAGGCTACTCACTGGGGCGAGCCGATTTGCTACGTCGGGCGATGGGAAAAAAGAAAAAAGAAATCATGGAAGAAGAGCGACAGAATTTTGTCCATGGGTTACAAAATGATACCGGAGAATGGATTATTCCCGGTGCGTTGCGGTTAGGACTCACAGAGCAAGAAGCCGGAGAGATCTTCGATTTGATGGCTAAGTTCGCAGAATATGGGTTCAATAAAGGTCATGCAACGGCTTATGCCGTAATTTCATATCAAACCGCCTTTTTAAAAGCTCATTATCCTCAAGAATTTACGGCTGCGCTACTGAGTACGGTCATGAATTCTTCAGATAAAGTATCCTTTTATATTCAAGAAGCCAAATCACTAGAGATTCAAGTCCTTCCACCGTCTGTGCAAAAAAGCGGAGTTGATTTCAGCATTGAAGGGGACGGTATCCGATTTGGGTTAGGGGCGATACGCAATGTGGGTGCAAATGTCGTTGAGAAAATTATTGAAGCACGTCAAGAAGGTGCCTTTACTTCTCTTTATGATTTTTGCATTCGGGTGGATAGCAAGGTATTAAATAAACGTGTTTTAGAAAGCTTATTAAGAGCAGGGGCTTTTAGCTCGCTCTGTGGCCGTGCTCAGGGCCTTTTAGGGTTAGACCGGGTTCTGGAAATGGCTCAGCAGCGACAAAAAGATAAAGAAAGTGGACAAATTTCTCTTTTCGATTTTGGTGATTCTGTGGATGAAGGCGTGACTCTGCAGGAGGTGCCAGAATTCCCAGAACGAGAAATACTTAATATGGAAAAAGAGTATTTAGGGCTCTATCTCTCCGGACATCCACTTTCAAGCGTTCAGGACAAGCTTAAAGCGGCCATTTCTTCTGATGTAATGACCTGTCTTGAGCTTGAAGAAGATCAGAGGGTTATTTTAGGTGGCTTAGTTACGGGATATAGAACGACTCTTACCAAAAAAGGGGAGATGATGGCTAGCTTTGTCCTTGAAGACTTGACTGGCACGATCGAAGTTCTCGTTTTTCCGCGTGTTTTTGCGCAAATATCGGGGCTAGGCGATGATCAAATCTCGATTATTGAAGGAAAATTCAATGTCCGCGAGGATGAAAAGAAACTTTTTGCTGAAAAAATTTATGATTTAGAGCATTTACCTGAGCATCGAACTTCGAAGGGTTATTTAAGTACGCCTACGATCCCAAATTCGAATGAAACGCTTACTCAAAGAAAGCTTTTTCTGAGATTTGCTCAGGAGGGTACCCCTCTTCTAGAACAAGTTCTATCCGTATTACAAAAGTATACGGGTCCTTGTCCAGTCTATTTTTTTTATGAGGAGAATAAGAAACTGATCCAAAGTAGACAAGAATATTGGGTGAAGGATTTAGAAGCGCTGATAGGAGATCTTGGCCAAATTTTAGGACAAGAGAATGTGGCGTGGAAGGTTAGTTGAGTTGAGGAGAAGTGAGATATGAATGTAAAGACAGCTATTTATCCAGGTACATTTGACCCCGTGACCAATGGTCACTTGGATATTCTAGTCAGAGCATCGGAGATTTTTGATGAAATTATTATAGCGGTCGCGGTCGATAGCCAAAAAAGTACGCTTTTTTCCCTTAACGAACGGGTGGCTTTTCTGGAAGAAGCGACGAAAGACTTAAAAGGGATAAGCGTCAAAGGCTTTGAGGGACTCACGATCGAATTCGCCAGGCAGTGCGGGGCAACCGCTATCATTCGTGGTTTGAGAGTTACAGGAGATTTTGAGTACGAATTACAACTTGCTTTGATGAACAAGAAACTCGCTCCAGATATTGAAACCATCTTTCTGATGACGAAGAGTGACTATTCCTTTATCAGTTCGAGTGCGATTCGTTGGGCAGCCAGTCTTAAAGGCGAAATTTCGGAATTTGTGCCTTCTCATGTCAAAAAGGCGCTATTAGAAAGATATCCACTCGATTGATCTATCATGCTCCTTTCTTGCAGAAACAAGGGTGACATGATATGATATTTCTTACAAACGTATGTTAGCTATTATTTTGTTAGCTGGTCATAATTATGAACTCAGTAACGGTTAGAACATATCCGTCCAAGTAGGGTATGTTTCTCTTTTTGAACAAGGAGGAATCAGTGTTATGTGGACCGTTATTTACATTGCACCAAATAGAGCTATTGCAGAGAAGTATAAGAAAAATTTAACGGATGAAGGGATGCTGGTTCAACTCAGACCCATTGGTTCAGCCCATTTGGGAGAGCATGCTTCTGTTGAAATTCTTGTTCCGGAATCGGAAGCAGAAGAAGCGCATGAAATTGTAACTAGCTTGATGGGGAGCTAGTTAGAGTATGTTCAAAGATATATTTCATAAAACAAAATATGTAACCATTCAATCCACGGAGCCAGTACAAAACCAACCCCAGAAATCCTCCGTCACCGCCTCAAGTCGGAAAGAAATCCCAGACGGTGTTTGGGTGAAGTGCCCAGAATGCGGGGAGACTCTCTATAAGAAAGCAGTATCAGAGAATCTCGAGGTTTGTCCACTCTGTAGTTATCATTTTCGAATCACTTCGCGGGAACGTTTAGAATCGATCGCTGATCCCGGAAGCTTCGAGGAATGGGATGTAGAAATCCATACGAATAATCCTTTAGAATTTCCTGGTTATGAAGAAAAACTGGCAAAAGCTGAAGAGAGCACGGATCAGACGGAATCCGTACTCACAGGAAGAGTGACCGTTGAGGGCCTTCCGGTTGTTTTGGCGCTCAATGAAGGAAACTTCATGATGGGGAGTATGGGTTCGGTGACAGGAGAGAAGATTACGCGGGCGATTGAACGCGCCATCGACCTACGTTTACCCGTGATCATATTTTCGACGTCTGGTGGAGCACGGATGCAGGAAGGCATTTTGTCCCTCTATCAAATGGCAAAAACAAGTGCTGCACTATCTCGCTTGTCCGAAAATCACTTGCTTTATATTTCCGTTATGACCGATCCTACATTTGGAGGAGTCACTGCAAGCTATGCTTCCTTGGGAGATATTCAGATTGCAGAACCAGGAGCACTGATTGGCTTTACTGGTCCACGCGTGATTAAACAAACCATGCGGCAAGAACTTCCTCCTGGAGCACAGACGGCTGAATTTAACCAAGAACATGGACTTATTGACCTCGTGGTTGAGCGCTCACAGATGCGTTCTGTTTTAGCTCGTTTGTTGCGTTATCATCAGGAAGGGGCAGATTATGGCACAACACTTTGAATTTGAAAAGCCAATTCTTGAACTCGAACAGAAAATAGCTGAACTGCAAGCATTTTCTCGAGAAAAAGAGATTGATTTGACCCAAGAGATATTTAAATTACAACATAAACTTATACGTCAGAGAAAAGAAATCTATAGTCATCTTGAACCTTGGCAAAAGGTGCAAATTGCTCGACATGCGGAACGACCTAACTTCTATGACTACGCGCCCTTGCTCTTTGAGGATTTCATCGAGCTAAAGGGGGATCGCTTTTTTGCCGATGATCATGCGATTGTCGGAGGTATTGCGAGTTTCCATGGGATTCCTGTGACGGTAGTGGCCCATGTCAAAGGGAAAGATACGAAGGAAAATATCCAGCGTAATTTTGGAATGCCTCATCCGGAAGGCTACCGTAAAGCCATGCGCTTAATGGATCAAGCGAATAAGTTTAATCGACCGATTCTGACGTTTATTGATACTCCCGGGGCAGCGTGCGATCTCGCGGCTGAAGAACGGGGTCAGGGTGAAGCAATTGCTCGTTGCTTAGAGGCCATGGCCGGTTATGGGGTACCGATTATCAGCACAGTCATTGGGGAAGGTGGCAGTGGTGGAGCGTTGGCTCTGGGTGTCGGAAACGTTGTTCTGATGCTGGAGAACTCGTTCTATTCTGTTATTGCTCCGGAAAGTTGTGCATCGATCCTTTGGAAGGATCCCAGCAAAGCGAAAGAGGCAGCTTCTTCTTTGAAGTTTACAGCTCAAGATCTGCTTTCGTTAGGGGTTGCTGATGGAATTCTGCGCGAACCCTTAGGGGGAGCTCATAAGAATGTCAAAAAAACGGCCGATGAGATCGCGAAAGGGATAGCACAACATCTGATTAAACTCCGAGAACAATCTCCCGAAGCATTAAAGCAACAACGCTATAAAAAGTTAAGAGCGATTGGGCAATTTGAAGTGCGAGCCAGTCAAGAAGCGACGGAGTGCTCTGAGGTCAGTGAGGTATCAGATATGCAAGAGTTGATTGGGGCGACTGAGGATGCTGAAGGCATGAAGCCAGCTGTGACATTTCAGGAAGAAGTACTTGACTAATTTTTTGAGAAATGATATTATAACACACGTCATCTGATTCGTAAGCTTTGCGAGTGTGGCGGAATCGGCAGACGCGATGGTCTCAAAAACCATTGGGTGAAAGCCCGTATCGGTTCAAGTCCGATCACTCGCACCATATATGATTTTAGAGAAGAGCCTGCGAGGGCTCTTTTTTATGTAACTTTCTACTCCATATCTTCTATTAACGAGATGAATAAGGATTGAATTTATGAAGATTACAAAACGAATGGCGAATATGGTGTTACTCTTGATTTCGGCACTTTGGGGTTCGGGTTTTGTCGTTACAAGAATGGCCTTGGATGCCAATGTCTCCGCAGGGTTTATTAACTTTGCGAGAGGATTAATTTTTGCTTTGTTGGTGCTCCTACTTTTTCATCAAAAAATCTTTCGAATGACCTTTAATGATTTTAAGATTGGGTTGATTGCTGGACTCCTCAATTTTGGAGGCTACATTGCGCAGACGGTAGGCGTGAAATATACGACCCCTTCTAACAATGCGTTTATTTCAGCAACTTATGTTGTCATAGTACCGTTTATGGCTTATCTTGCATTTAAGAAGTCTCTTAAGATTAAAAGTTTTATAGCGATAGCCTTTTGCTTATGGGGGATGGCAATACTTACGGGCATAATGAGGAGAGGGTTCGTGCTCAATATTGGTGACGTTTACTCCCTCATTTGTGCATTTTTTTATGCCGGTTCGATTACGTATATAAGTTATGGCGCGAGGGAAACGGATGCGACGATTGTTGCATTTATGTTGGCAATAGTACAAGCAATCGGTGGATTGGGATATTTTTTCATAGCCGATGGAGGTCAGCTCGTTAATGTGAATTGGCAAGCAGCAATTCTTCCGCTCCTCTATATGGGTGTGATGTGCTCCTTTGTTGCGCAGACGTTGCAGGTTATTGCTCAAAAACATACTTCAGCAACAACTGCAGGGCTGATTATGATGCTTGAGGGCCTTTTTGGAAGCCTATTTTCAGTTGCTTTCCGCTTTGAACCTTTTACCTCCAGCATGGCAGTGGGAGGTACCATAATTATGCTTGCTCTTATTTTGATGGAAGTGAATATTGAACAGTTGCGTAATAAAACTAGTCCGATCTCGGAAAAAAGAATTGAGTAAAGTGTTTCGGTTATTTGGAAAAAATGATTAAAAGTGATGCACAAATATATTGATGTAAGTATGAGTTGAGCATCATCTCATATTTTTACGAGGGAAATTAATGCTACTATACAATCCTTTAACGTTTGGGTAGAATATTAAGTAAGGCAAAAAAATATCTAAAAACGGATTCGATTCTATTCCCCAAAACCTGATGATAGATATGCAAGGTATATTGATGCAAATGAATGATGTATTAAATAAATAGAGGAGAAAAGAAATATGCAATTACAATATAATACTCAACAATCGCTTCCGAATACGCGGAGTTGGAAAGTTTGGTGGGAATTAATACGGCCACATACCTTAACTGCTGCTTTTGTCCCCGTTCTTCTGGGAACAATATTAGCCCTTCTCGAAGGTAAGTCGAATGGATTACTTTTTGCGGCAATGATGCTCGCTAGCATTCTCATTCAAGCGGCGACGAACCTTTTCAATGAATATTACGATTTTAAACGGGGTTTAGATACTGAAGAATCTATAGGTATTGGTGGGGGAATTGTCCGACATGGTATGACTCCCCAATTGATTATGAATCTTGCCTTAAGTATGTACGGGATCTCTCTTTTATTAGGGATCTATATCTGTGCTGCATCGTCCTGGTGGCTTGCAGCAGTTGGATTAGTGTGTATGTTAGTGGGTTACCTTTATACAGGAGGCCCACTGCCGATTTCGAGAACTCCTTTTGGAGAGCTGTTATCTGGTTTATTCATGGGCTTTTTGATTATTTTGATAGCCTTCTTTATTCAAACAGGATATGTCTCGAATATAGCTGTTCTTGTGGCTGTACCCAGTGGAATTTTGGTCGGCCTCATTAATCTCAGTAACAATCTTCGTGATCATGATGGAGATAAAGCCAATGGTCGTAAAACTCTTCCCATCGTACTTGGACCTAAGAAGGCAACTTACTTCATGGGAATTATGTTCTCGGTTTCTTATTTATGGGTTGTCGGACTCATTGTAACAAAGACTGCAACGCCGTGGATACTCCTAGTCTTTCTAAGCCTACCTAAAGCTGTTGCAGCAACCAAAGGGTTTGTGGGTAAAACTGAACCAATAACCATGATGCCAGCAATGAAGGCAACAGCACAAACAAATACCTTCTTTGGTTTTTTTATGGCCCTTGGATTATTTATTAGTTATCTAATGTAAATCTTGACCGCTTGCTAAGATGATTTAGAAATGACAGCAAAAAGACACGGGAATTCATATGAAATTCCCGTGTCTTTTTGCTGTCAATTGAATCGTGTTGATATTTCAATTCTCATTCTTTCTGTAATTTCCTGTTTTTAACTGGAGAAGAGTGGGTGCTTTTTGAGGAGGAACAGAGAATTTTGAAAAGAGAACGTATGATATAATACTTCTATGTATTAGTTAACAAGATTATCAATCAAATGACTTTCCTGAAATTTGAATAGTGTGTAGATTGGGTAGACTAGGTTTGACATAAGGGGGATTACAATGCCTAAAGGTGAACATATGAAGGTTGCTGTAGTTGGAGGAGGGGCAGCGGGTTTATTTGCTGCTGTGATAGCGGGCCAGAAAGGGGCACACGTGACTATTTTAGAGAAAAACCAGCGTGTGGGTAAGAAGATTTTAGCCACAGGTAATGGTCGATGTAATTTAACGAATATGGATATACATATCACTCATTTTCATGGCTCTAATCCTAAATTTGCGTATAGTGCCCTGCAGGAATTTGATAATTTTCAGGTTATCGATTTTTTTGAACACTTAGGGATTACCCATAAGGTGGAGGATGGAGGAAAGGTTTTTCCTTTTTCTAATCAGGCGTCGAGTGTATTAGATGTGCTTCGCTATGAGGTGGAGCAGTTAGGTATCGATACCCTGGTTGAAACGGAAGTGAAAGAGATTCGAAAAACATCCAAGGGCTTTGATATTTTCATGAAGGATGGAACTAAGTTTTTTGCACACCGCGTTATTCTTGCACCGGGTGGTAAAGCAGCCCCGAATTTAGGCTCTAATGGAAGTGGTTATACTTTAGCTGAAAAACTGGGCCACCATCTGATTGAACCCTTTCCGGCTCTCGTCCAGCTTAAGTTAGATGAGCCCTTTCTTAAACAAATTAAAGGAATTAAATTTGAAGGAGAGGCAGAGATTATCGTCAGGGAAAAGGTATTAGCTAAGGCACAAGGCGAAATTTTATTTACGGAGTATGGTATTTCGGGGCCGCCTATTTTCGATTTGAGTCGCACGGCCGCAGAGCAATTGAAGAGAAATCAAGAGGTATGGGTTAAGACCAGGATCATCAATCACTTATCCAAGGATGAACTTAGCAACTATGTGCTCAAACGTTGGCATGATAATCCTGAAAAAAATGTGTCCTTTAGTTTTGTAGGCTTTCTCAATAAACAACTCGTACCTGTATTACTCAAACAAGCGGGGATTGTTGACATTAATAAACCTGTGATACAATTGACCGCTCAGGAGAGAGAAAAAATCATAAATATCCTTCAAGATTGGCGCTTTAAGGTCATAGGCACGAACAGCTGGACTGCGGCGCAAGTTACCGCAGGGGGAATTGATGTTCGAGATATTAACCCGAATACGATGGAATCGAAGATAGTCCCCGGTCTTTTCTTTGCTGGAGAAATCTTGGATATTGATGGCGATTGTGGGGGATATAATCTGCAGTGGGCCTGGTCTTCGGGTTATGCGGCGGCAAAAAATGCGGTAATACCTTTGAGGAAGGATGAATAGGTGATGCAAGAAACGCAACACGATAAACTCCAACGTGAAGGATTTTCTAGTAGTTTAGGGGTAATTGCTGCCACCTTGGGTTCGGCAGTGGGTTTAGGTAACATCTGGAAGTTCCCGTATGTAACCGGTCAAAATGGGGGAGCAGCCTTTATCTTGATCTATCTGATTGCTACTCTGCTCATCAGTATGCCAGTCATGCTGTCAGAATTGATGATTGGACGGAAAACCAACGCGAATGCAGTGGGAGCACTTCGTAAATTAGCCCCGCAGGAACCCTGGTTTTTACTCGGAGTTTCAGGAGTTCTGAGTGCTTTTTTGATTATGGCCTTTTATACGGATGTAGCGGGTTGGGTATTTTCATATATTTTCAAAGCGGCAGTTGGAACGATTCACTCAACGAGTCCTGAACAAACTTATGCTGTTTTTCAGGGTTTAGTAAGTGGAGTAGGGGAACCTCTATTTTGGCAGATCTTTGTTCTCGTAGTTACGGGTACTATCATTATGTCCGGGGTTGCCAAAGGAATTGAGCGGGTGACTAAAATCTTAATGCCCGTTTTGTTTGTCCTACTCTTTATCGTTGATATCCGGTCTCTGATGTTACCCGGTGCCTCGGAAGGGTTGAAATTTTTGTTTGATCCGGATTTTAGCAAGATTAGTTTTAGCGTGGTGTTAGCAGCCTTAGGATTAGCATTCTTCAAGTTAAGTGTTGGGATGGGGACCATGACGACCTATGGCAGTTATATTGGGAAGGAAGAGGATCTTCCCCGAATAGCCCTTAAAGTGATGTTGTCAGATACTCTCGTTTCTATTATGGCGGGGATCGCAATCTTTCCCGCTGTTTTCGCTTTTGGATTTAAGCCAAATGACGGGCCTTCTCTTTTATTTATCACGATTCCCATGGTATTTAGTTCGATGCCTTTTGGACGTCCTTTTATGGTTCTATTCTTTATCCTTGTTGCAGTCGCAGCAACGGGAGCCATGCTTTCCTTGCTTGAAGTCCCGGTGGCCTATCTTGTAGAAGAGCACAAACTCACAAGACGTGTGGCGACGCTGGGAACGATTAGTGCGGTAGCTTTAGTGGGTTCGACGGCAACCTTGTCCACCAGCTTGCTCTCGGATGTGATGTTTTTTGGAAAGAATATGTTTGATTTTTATGATTTTCTGACGTCCAATATTTTGTTGCCCTTAGGGGGTATTTTCTTTGCTCTTTTTGTCGGCTGGCGTTGGGGATATCAAAGAATGTTTACTGAATTCAGCAATGATCGCCATTTAAAAAATGAGGGGTTTGCCAAGATTTATTTCTTTCTCGTTAAGTATGTTGCTCCCATTGCCATTATGCTTGTTCTTTTAGCTGGGTTAGGATTTTTAAAACTTAAATAATACAATGAAAAGTGCCCAACAAAAGAATATCAAACGAATGAGGTCGTGTGAAATATGACTACAAAGTCTTTATCTAATCTTGATTTATTTAAGATTTTAGATAAAACTACGAATCAATCGTATTATGGCTGCCACCAACTTTGGTATCCTAAAAAGTGGCAGCGCCTTTCAGGATGCGGACCCACTGTGGCGACAAATCTCTTTTTTTATCTCAGTCATAATCAAGCTTTGCTGGAGTTAGAAAAGGCCTCCAATAGTAAAGAAAATTGGATAGCTCTCATGGAGGAAATATGGGAGTATGTTACCCCGTCTATGCGAGGGGTTCATACAACCCAGATGTTTTATACCCCCTTGCGTGCTTTCATGGAATCTAAGGGACTAAATGTTGAGTATCGCTTTTTTAATATACCAAAAGAGAAATCTCAACGCCCTGAGTTCCATCAAATATTGAATTTTATCGACGAAGCACTAACCCAAGATGTTCCGATTGCCTTCCTTAATTTGGATAATGGTGAAGCGAAAAATCTGGATCGTTATCATTGGGTTACGCTCATTTCGCTTGAGTATACAGAGGATGGAACCCATTCTTTTGTAAACATTTTGGATGAAGGCCGGATTAAAAGAGTTGACCTATGCTTGTGGTTCCAAACGACAACCCTGGGTGGCGGATTCGTCTATTTTAAGATAAACTGAAGTTGCTATCGGAACGTTTGAAGGGAGGGCTTTTATGAAAGACCGAAATATCAAATGGCTTCATGAAGAGATACCGAAGTGGGTCGCCAAAGATGTGGTTAGTGAAGAAACTGGAATTAAAATCCAGAACTATTACGGTGAGGTTGAGGAACCCAATGGATTGAAGATGGCACTCGCAATTTTTGGAACTCTTGGAGCAGTTCTGATCGGGAGCGGGATTATTCTCTTGTTTGCTAAGAACTGGGATAATTTTTCGCTCACCTTACGAACGGTTCTGTCTTTGCTCCCCTTGATCCTCGCTCAAATACTGACAGGATGGGTTATCTTCACGGGGAAGAATTCACCCGCTTGGAGAGAGGGAACGGCGGTCTTTCTCTTTTTAATGATCGGCGCTTCGATTTCCTTGATCGGTCAGACATATCATATTCCCGGTGATACGCCACAGTTTATTTTGACATGGATCTTGCTTTCCCTTCCGATAATCTATCTATTAGAGGTGACAGTTCCCGCGATCCTCTATATTTTGGGAACTGTTATTTGGGCTGGGGTTACCCGTGGTGAAGGGGGATATACGTTCCTTTACTGGTTGCTCCTTGCTTTAGTTAGTGGCTTTTTGTATAAAATGTTCAAATATTGGAGATCTTCTAATCATTTCCTATTCTTAGAGCTGGCCTTGATCCTGAGTTTGTGTATTTCCTTAAGCATCGTTCTGGAGCAGGTGTTACCGGGAATTTGGATTATTGTATACAGTTGCTACTTTACGATTCTTTTCTTAATGGGCTGGATAGATTGGAAGCAATCTGAATCGGATTGGCAAAAACCGCTGCTTTTGATTGGGCTTATGGGTTCGCTGATTTTCTCGATCGTTCTTTCTTATAAAGGAATTTGGGAGCAGGTGGGTTGGAAATATTATGGCCAAGATTATTATCACAATACATTAAATGCAACTCAGGATTATATTTTAATGGCGTTAATGGGGGTAGGAGTAGGCTATCTGCTCAATAAATTTTTCAAGCAGAAAGATACGTTAGGACTGATTTTTTCCGCGTTACCGGTTCTTGCTATTTTGGGTTTCCTTCTTGCATCTTTTCAAGGGGCTGGCATATCCGATTTACTCTTCGATGCGTATTTGCTTATTTTGGGAATATTTATTGTCATTCGGGGTTTGAAAATTCATAGTCTGGGATTGACCAACGGTGGAATGCTCATTCTTGCCGTGCTTATTATATTGAGGTTTTTCGACAGTGGGCTGGGTTTTCTCGAAAAGGGAATCGCTTTTATCCTTGTAGGCTTAGGCTTTTTACTGGCCAATTATGTGTTGGTTAGACGCCAGAAAGGAGGAGAACAATGAAGAGAAATGTGAAAATGATCATCTTCATTGGTATGGTGATTCTCCAATTGGCTGTGCCAATCTCGATGATTCAGGATCATCAGTCAATCCTGCAACAAGGGCAACAATATAAATTTAAGGCAGCGCCGGTAGATCCTTATGATGCATTCATGGGGCGCTATCTTAATATTGATATTGAAGAACAGCGGGTACCGGTTGAGGATATTCAAAAATACCCGCCGGGAAGAACGGTCTATGCCACGCTTGAAAATAACGCTCAAGGCTATGTGGAGGTTTCCAGCATAAGCTTTAATCATCCAGCTAATGAGGCTTATTTTAAGACAAAGATTGCCTTTACCGAGGAGTTGAATTCTCAGTCGGGGAATGTTGTTCTGAAAATTCCTTTTAGCCGTTATTACATGCCTGAGGATCAAGCGCTAAACGCCGAAAAGGAACTCAATACACGTTTTATGGAAAGAATCAATGATGTATATATAACCGTTAGAATCCATAACGGAAAGGCTGTCATGGAAAGGGTTTATGTCGCGGGAAAAACAATCGAGGATTATCTGAAGGATAACCCTTAAAACAGAAAATTATAGGCATGTACTTCTTAGCGCCAGCAGCTCTATTTGAAGAGAAGCTGGCTTTTAATTGTTTAGAAATAAATCAAAATTTACGACTAATTTCGACACAAATCATGTATAGCCGTGATATAAAATCATATTTAGATAGAGCTATTATTGTAATTGGAGAATAGGCATAGAATGTATTAGGAGCTGATTTAATGAAAAGTGGTGTTAGATTTAAGTTATTGTTATTAGTTGCAGTTTTTTTCCTAATTGGTATCACTTCTATTGGTGTATATTCGGTCCTTAGATTTAATAATGAAGTCATCAATTCTTCTCATGAAAAATTAAAGTCTGACTTAGGATTAGGCAAAGCATATTTAAGTGAGAAATTGCCGGGAGAGTGGTCAATCAAGGATGGTAACCTGTATAAAGGAAATGAAAAGATAAATGGTAATTTTACAGTTGTTGATGAAATTGGTTCATTGGCTGGAGATACAGTTACAATTTTTCAGGGCAATACACGTGTGGCAACGAACGTGAAAAAATCTGACGGGTCGCGAGCAATTGGCACAACAGTTGCTGCAAATATAGAGCAAATAACTTTGAAAGAGGGCCAAAGTTATTTTGGTGAGGCAGAAGTCGTCGGGATTATATATCAAACCGCTTATGAGCCGATAAAAAATGCTCAAGGGGAAATTATCGGGATGTGGTATGTTGGAGTACCCAATACTCCTTATGAACAGATGACAGTTAACATGCGTAATAGTGTTATTATTTTAGGATTGGCGGAACTGTTGATCGCATTAGTATTAATGTGGTTGATCATTGGGCGGAGTATTAGATCATTACTGAGTGTCAATGAATCCATTGGCCGAGTTGCTCAAGGTGATTTGAGTTCAAACAAGTTAACGACCAAATCAAATGATGAAATCGGTCAAATGGCTAATGCGATAAACAGTATGACCGATTTTCTTAACAATCTCATTAAGCAGTTAATGGACCGCTCCCAACAAGTTACTTTAATGAATGCTACTCTTTCTTCTTCCGTGAGAGAAATATATACTCAGACTCAAATGATTAATGCTACGAGCCAAGAAATTGCAGCAGGTATGGAGGAAAATAGTGCAGCGACTGAGGAAGTAACAGCAGCAAGTCAGACTATTTTAGATTTGACAAAGGACTTGGTGGAACAGGCCAATGTTGGTTTTAACAATGCTAAAGAAATTTCCGAGAGGGCCAAAGATACAAAGGTCAAGTCGCTTAAAGCATCCGAAACTACCAATCAACTCTTTGAAGAGAAACAGATGAGTATCCTTCAGGCGATCGAAGAAGGAAAAGTCGTTCAAGAAATTGAAATTATGGCTGGAGTTATATCTGATATCGCAGATCAAACCAATCTACTTGCCTTAAATGCGGCTATTGAGGCTGCGCGCGCAGGGGAACAGGGTAGAGGGTTTGCTGTAGTTGCGGATGAAGTACGGAAATTAGCAGAACAATCGGCGAATACAGTTTCGGAAATACAGTCCGTTATCAAACAAGTGCAAGAAGCGTTCAGAAATCTGACCGGAAATGCCCAGGACGTGCTTCAATTTATCAATCAAAATGTTAGCAATGACTATCAAGCGATGATAAATATTGGAGCGCAATACGAACAAGATGCGGAATTCGTGGCTCAATTGGTACACGACTTTGCAGGAAGTTCCGAACAAATATCGGATTCTATCGGACAAATTTTAGAAACCATAGAGTCTGTGGCAGTATCTGTAGAGCAAGGAGCTACTCAATCACAATTAATAGTGACTTCGATCGATGAAACATCTAAGGCAGTTGAAGGAGTAACTGAAATCGAAGAGAAACAAAATGGTTTAGCCCAAAGCTTAAATGCATTGGTACAACGATTTAAAGTTGAATAATTTTAATGTTTTAATGGGACAAATAAAGAATCACAAAATTTAACTTAAAATCAACAAAACCCGCTAAATGCGGGTTTTGTTATAATGGCGACTGAAGGCGGGTGTATAATTAAAAGGCTTATCAAAGTGTAGTGGATATTCAGAATTTGAAAGTGAGGAAATAGTTATGTTGAATATCGGGTGTCATCTATCCGTTTCCAAGGGCTTTGAGGCTATGGGGAAAGAGGCCTTGAAAATAAATGCGAATACGTTTCAGTTCTTTACTCGGAATCCCAGAGGAAGTAAAGCTAAGGCGATTGATCCTAAAGACGCTGAGGGATTGTTGGAGATTGTTAAGAAAAATCAGTTTGCCACTCTTTTGGCTCATGCTCCTTACACCCTCAATCCATGTTCAGCTGAAGAAAAGACACGAGAGTTTGCGGCTCAAGTAATGGCAGACGATTTGGCTCGAATGGAGTATTTGCCCAATAATCTTTATAACTTTCATCCTGGTAGTCATGTTGGCCAAGGCGTAGACGTCGGCATTGAGCTAATCACGTCGTTACTCAATATGCTTCTGAAGCCTGAGCAGACCACTACTGTTTTGCTGGAAACGATGGCAGGTAAAGGGACAGAAGTGGGTCGCACCTTTGAAGAATTGAAACGGATTTTAGACGGAATAACTTTGTCTGAAAAGGTGGGCATTTGTCTGGATACGTGTCATGTTTATGATGGTGGTTATGATCTCGTTAACGATCTTGAGGGTGTGTTTGAGAAGTTTGATCAGGTTATCGGTTTGGACAAGCTCCGAGCAATTCACCTTAATGATGACATGAATCCGATGAGCAGTCATAAAGATCGCCATGCCAAAATCGGTGAAGGTTCTCTTGGACTGGAAGCTATTACGCGAATTATCAATCATCCCAAACTTCGCCACTTGCCTTTCTTCCTTGAAACTCCTAACGACCTCGCAGGCTATGCGAAGGAGATTGCTTTACTTAGAGGCGTTTACAAGGAATAAGGGGGTAATCCATAGCGATGTGTCTGATTCTTTTTGCATATGATTGTGATCCCCGATATAAACTGGTGATTGCGGCTAATCGAGATGAGGCCTATAAACGACCAACTTTGCCTGCAAATTTCTGGTCAGATAATCCTTCCATTTTAGCCGGAAGGGATTTGGAACAGGGTGGAACCTGGATGGGGATTGCCATGAACGGTCGATTTGCCGCTCTGACGAATTACCGAGATCCTTCTCAAGATAAGGCTAAAGCTCCGTCACGGGGAAACCTGGTTCGAGGTTACCTTGAGAGTGATCTTTCTCCAGACTCCTACTTACAAGTCCTAAATGAGGAGCAGATAGAGTATAATGGGTTCAATCTGCTGGCGGGAACGACTCAGTCACTTTATTACTACTCGAATAGGGAAAAGGTTATCCGTCAAGTTGAAAAGGGCTTTCATGGGCTGAGCAATAGCTTGCTCGATGAGGCTTGGCCTAAAGTAAAAAAAGGAGTAAATGCATTTAAAGGCGGTTTGAAGGAAAATAAGATTAATGTGGAGCATTTATTTGAAATAATGGCCGATCAGGTACGGCCAGACGATCAAGAGCTACCACAGACGGGGGTGAGTTTAGAATTGGAACGCATGCTTTCTCCCCTGTATATTGTGAGCCCTGATTATGGTACACGGTCAACCACAATTCTGCTTGTGGATAATTATAATCATGTTCAGTTTTGGGAGCGCCGTTCTTTGCCGGTAAGGTCGGAAATGGGGAACGAAGTTTTCTATGAATTTAATATCAAAGAGGGTGTTTCTTAAATGAAGATTGTTGTATTAGATGGCCATACCCTTAACCCAGGTGACCTCTCATGGAGGGAATTGGAAAATCTTGGCGAAGTAATTGTCTATGATCGTACAACCTTTGATCGAAGCGGTATAAATTTAATTCTTGAAAGAGCAAAGGATGCGGAGGTTATTTTTACCAATAAAACGCCCTTATCAAGAGAAGTTTTGGACCTGCTGCCTCGTTTAAAATATATAGGTGTTCTTGCAACAGGGTATAATGTCGTAGATATTGAAGCTGCCAAAGAAAAAGGTATTGTGGTCACGAATATTCCTGCTTATGGTACTGATTCTGTGGGTCAGATGACTATCGCCCTTTTGTTGGAGCTATGTAATCATGTTGGGGCACATAGCGAATCGGTAAAACAAGGGGAATGGACGAATAATGTGGATTGGTGTTACTGGATGCACCCCATGATTGAGCTTTCAGGAAAGACCATGGGTATTATTGGATATGGAAGAATTGGTCAAGCTACAGGCCGGATAGCCCAGGCTTTTGGGATGAAGGTCATCGCCTATAATCGCCATCCCCATAAAGAGTTAGAAAATGAAACGATGAAATATGTAGATCTCGATACTTTATTTTCAGATTCAGAGATTATTTCACTCCACTGTCCGCTCTTTGATGATACAAAGGGCATGATTAACAAAAAAACAATTGCCCAAATGAAAGATGGAGTTTTGATAATCAACACCTCTAGGGGGCCGTTAGTTGTGGAAGAAGATTTAGCGGAAGCCTTAAACAGAGGAAAAGTAGCTGGAGCTGCCTTAGATGTTGTTTCCACCGAACCGATTAAAGCAGATAACCCACTGCTGACCGCTAAGAATTGTCTTATAACTCCTCATATCGCATGGGCACCTGTGGAAACAAGACAAAGATTGATGGATTTCGCCATTGATAATTTAGAAAAATTCCTTGCGGGTATTTCAGTGAATGTTGTTACTCAATAATGATCTGTAAATAAGATTTAGAAAGCGTTCTCGAGGTAGAGAACGCTTTCCATGATAATGGGTTAAGTGGTAGGAACAAGTCCTGCTGCAATAATCTCACTGATTACTACATTTGCCAACGTAACAGCAATACCATTAATTGTCGCATCAGTAAGGGTAAGCAAATCCTCGCTAATGATGGCAATAGCACCCGTAATTATGCCACCTGCAGTCTGGAGGCCGATTGAAGTTCCTTGAGCCCAATTATCGAGCACTCCATTCATAAAGTCACCCCTCCTTTGCATGATAATTTGAGTGTGAGTCAGGGCTTGTCTCCCTGTACTAGTATCATATTCATCGAAGTGGGCAAGTGTGAACGCTGAAGTTGCCTTATCACATCAACTCCCTTCTTATTTGGCACAATCTGTATCGATATGGTATAGTAATGTTGGATAGAAAGGGGTATTTTTATGCCAAAAATCCTAATTCTTGATGGAAACAGCCTAGCTAATCGGGCTTTTTATGCATTACCCATGCTGACCACGACCGATGGTAAGCCAACGAATGTTTTACATGGATTCATGACCATGCTTCTTCGACTTCTTGCGGAGCAAAAACCGGATTATTGGGTCGTTGCTTTTGATAAAACCAAAGCCACTGTTCGCATCGAGCAGTATGCGGAGTATAAAGGGACTCGAAAAGAAACGCCCGAAGCGTTAAAACCTCAGTTTGACTACTTGAAAGAAGTACTTACTGCTTTTGCTGTACCGTATATTGAATGTGCGGGGTATGAAGGGGATGATCTAATTGCGACCGTGACCACGCTTGCGGAAGTACGTGACTGGGAGGTTCAGATCTACACCGGAGATCGGGATGCACTTCAACTTATTTCACCAAAAACGACTGTTTTTTTAACGCGTAAAGGGATCAGTGAAGTGGATGCTTACAATGAAGAAGCGCTTTATGAGAAGTACAAACTCCGTCCTGCTCAAGTCATTGACCTAAAAGGACTGATGGGAGATGCTTCCGACAATATTCCGGGTGTACCTGGAGTCGGGGAGAAAACTGCGCTGAAACTGCTTGGAGAATTTGAGACGATTGAAAATGTATTGACTAATATCGAGAAGGTCTCAGGGAAGAAGCTTCAGGAAAAGCTTAGTACTTATACTAATCAGGCTCTTTTGAGTAAAAAGCTAGCGACAATGTTACATGAAGTACCGCTAGAAATGGATTTAGATACTTTTATTTATAAGCGCCCAGAGGAGACTACCTTCGCGGCAATTCTTGATAAATATACGTTGAAAAGTGTGGCACGAATTTGGCAACAACATCATGCGGAAGGCACGAAACCCAAGAATCAAACGAGTGGAGTTGAAAAAGCTGTAACGAACGATACTCTTACGCCTTGGCTAGTTAAAACCTTAGGCACTAAGGAATGGCTCCAACAGATTGAGGACTGGCGTAAAGCGAAAGCTCCTGTTACGCTTGCGTACCGGATAACTCCTGGAAACCCTCACTGGAGTCAAATCCGTGAATGGGGAATTGCTGCTCAGGGAGAATCGTTTAGCTTAATTTGGGAGGAGGCTGATTCTTCAGTCAAACGAGATTGGATATCCTTCTTAGAAGACCCGGATGCCTCTAAGGTAGTTGGTGAAGGAAAAACTCTTTATAGTGTATTATTGAATGAAGATATTACATTAAGAGGTGTTAGTCTCGATTTAAGCTTGGCCGCTTACTTAATTAATCCTACTCATAATAAGTTTGAAGCGGTAGAATTGGTGCGTGAATATGCACCAGGATATCCTGATTTTGGGAGCACTGCGGAGGAAGCGTCTCTTCTCGCGCAAGTTTCGAGTCGTTATACGGAAACGCTCAATGAACTTGGTTTGGTTGCTCTCCTACACGAAGTCGAGGAACCGGTAAGCATGGTCTTGGCTCAAATCGAGAGAGTCGGTATTGGTGTGGATGCAAAGCAATTGGAGACTTTTGGTCAGGAGCTAACCTGGGAACTGCAACATCTCGAACAGGAAATCTATGCGTTAGCCGGAGAAACGTTTAATCTCAATTCTCCGCATCAGCTGGGACATATTCTTTTTGAGGCCCTAGGATTACCCCCGGTTAAAAAGACAAAAACCGGTTATTCTACTGACGCAGAAACGCTGGAGGAATTGCGATTATCTCACCCGATCGTTGATAACGTACTCAATTATCGACAATTAAGTAAGTTGATGTCCACTTATGTGAATGGCTTGCTGGGACAAATTCGGGAGGGAAAAATTCATACCACCTTCCAGCAGACGGTGACCGCTACAGGACGGTTATCGAGCACGGAACCCAATCTTCAGAATATCCCGATTCGACTGGAACAAGGCCGTCTGTTGCGTAAGGTTTTCCAAGCGCCACACAAGGATTGGGTCTTGCTTTCGGCCGATTATTCCCAGATTGAGCTCCGGATTTTAGCGCATTATTCCAAGGACGAAGTCCTTTCAGAATCGTTTGCACTGAATCAAGACGTGCATACCCGGACGGCTTCGGAAGTTTTTGGGGTCCCTATGGATCAAGTGACAAAAGACATGCGACGAAAAGCAAAAGCGGTCAATTTTGGCCTTGTGTATGGCTTAACGGAGTTTGGACTTTCTCGTGATTTAGGAATTCCGCGGAAAGAATCAAAGTATTATATTGAGAAGTATTTTGAACGGTATGCTGGAGTAAAACGATATTTAGCCGAGATTGTTCTTCAAGCGAAAGAATATGGAGAAGTTCGGACGCTGATGAATCGGCTCAGGAGAATTCCTGAATTGCGTCATCCCAATAGGAATCAGCGCCAGTTTGGGGAGAGAATTGCGATGAATACTCCAATTCAAGGAACGGCTGCTGATATCATGAAACTTGCAATGCTTAACGTGGCGCAAGCTTTAGAGCCTTATCAAGCAGATGTTCTGTTGCAAGTCCATGACGAACTCGTGGTTCAGGTTGCCCCTGCGGAACTGGAACGGGTTGCAAAAATCGTTCAAGAGGAAATGGAGAATGCTTTCCCACTTTCTGTACCCTTAACCGTTGATTGCAAGACAGGACCGAACTGGTATGAAATGATGTCCCTTGTTCTCTAAGAAACATGCTTAAATATTTTTTACTTAAAAGTGAGGCGAACTGTTATGCCAGAATTACCCGAAGTCGAAACGATTCGCCGAACACTTTGTCAACACATCCTGCAACAAACGATTGAAGATGTTCTGATTCGTTGGCCTGGAGCGGTTAAGGGATGGGACATATTCCCGTTTGAGCAGGGTGTCAAAGGACGTCGTATTCTGAGTGTAGATCGTCGAGGTAAGTATCTCTTGTTCCATTTGGATGAAGATTGGTCTCTTCTTGCGCATATGAGGATGACGGGACGGTTGAACTTTTATGGTGAGCTTCGAGAGCCTGAAAAGCATACCCATGTGGTATTTAAGTTATCCAATGGAGAACTGCATTTCACCGATACACGTAAATTCGGAAGAATCATGCTCGTCCCGACCCAGGAATGTTCGCAACATCCGTCGATATGTATCCTCGGGCCTGAGCCGCTGGAAGAAGATTTTACCCCCCAAGTGCTTGGTGAGCGCTTAAAGAAAAGAAGTGTGGCTTTGAAAATCGCCTTGCTTGATCAAAAGGTAGTTGCCGGGTTAGGTAATATTTATGTGGATGAATCGTTATTCCGGGCTAAGCTATCCCCAGAGCGTGCAGCCAATTCCTTATCACGCAAGGAGCTTAAGGCTTTACATGCGGCTATTCGTATAGTACTCCAAGCCGGAATTGATGCTCAAGGGACCTCGTTCCGCGATTATCGAGATGCCAATGGGGAAAAGGGGAACTTTCAAAGGGCACTCCAGGTATATGGACGCGGTGGGGAGAAGTGTACCCATTGTGGAAGCTCACTGGTTAGGATACGTTTAGGTGGGCGAACGACTGTTTTTTGCACACATTGCCAAAAGTAGAAGCGTAAATTGAAAGAAGCGAGGAGTTTATTCGAACATGAGTATACTTTACTGCCGGAATTGTGGAGTGGATATTTCAGGTGAACCTCTTTTCCGGCAAGTGACGTTTGGAATAGAACCGGGTGATAAAATCGGTCTTGTGGGACCGAATGGTGCCGGTAAGACAACCTTATTGCGGGCCTGTCTGGGGGAACTACGCTTAGAAAGCGGACAGGTTCAAATCACGGGAACGTATGGCTATCTTCCCCAAAATCCGATGCTTGCCGAAACAGGGACTGTTTGGGAAAGCATGTTAGAAGAGCGTTCCGAAATTATCCAGATGCGGGAGCAACTAAGGACACTTGAAGAACGGATGGCTGAAGCTCCTGAGGAGAAAGTATTTGAACAATATAGTACGCTGACGGAGAGTTATGAACGTTCGGGAGGATATGCGTTAGAAGCTCAGATTCGGAAGATCCTTTCCGGTCTAGGATTAGAGAAAGAAATCCAAACTCCAGTGGCTCGTTTAAGCGGTGGACAAAAAACACGCTTGGCGTTAAGTAAACTTTTACTGAGCGGACCAGAGCTTTTAGTGTTGGATGAACCGACAAACCATCTTGATATGGAAGCACTCGAATGGCTAGAGAGTTTTCTGCACGGGTATGCGGGAGCAATCCTTGTGGTCTCCCATGATCGCTATTTCTTGGATCACGTGGCTCAGAAAATTCTTCATCTTGAAAGTGGAAGTCTAAAAACGTATCCAGGAAATTATTCCGAATACGAGCTACAGCGAGCGGTTGAAGAGACGACGCTTGCTCGAGAGGTAGAAAAGCTGAGTAAAAAGATTAGCCGTCTTGAAGAATATATCCGTCGGAACAAAGCAGGTGTTAATGCCCGGCAAGCTCGGGGGCGAGAGATTCAGTTAAACAAGCTTAAGCCGATCCAAACTGGGAAGTCATCAACAGAGGTGCATTTTAATTTACAAACGGGGAAACGGAGTGGCGATAAGGTTCTCATGCTGGAAAAGGTCGGAATCCGTTTTTCGGAACGGACGCTTTTCAGGGATGTTGACTTAGACTTACGCCGAGGAGATCGAGTGGCCCTTTTAGGTAAAAACGGGGTTGGCAAGACGAGTCTGCTCAAGGCGATCTCACGAAAAGTTACCTACCAAGGCGAAATCCGTCTTGGAGCCAATGTACAACTGGGGTATTATTCTCAGGAGCATGAAGATCTGCACTTGAAGGGGACTATTATTGATGAGATCCGCGGGGATTCTGCGCTGAAAGATCCGGAGATTCGCAGCCTCTTAGCCCGTTTTGGATTTACGGGAGAAGAAGTCTTTAAACTGGTGAGCGTTTTAAGTGGAGGGGAGAAGAGTCGACTCGAACTTGCTAAGCTATTTTTAGCGCAGGGCAATCTTCTCCTTTTGGACGAGCCGACAAATCACTTGGACACGCAGATGCGCGATGTGTTAGAAGAAGCTTTGGCTGATTATGAAGGGACGTTGTTCATCGTTTCTCATGATCGCTATTTTTTAGATAGAGTGGTCAACAAAATTGCGCATTTAACTCCATCCGGTCTGCAGGTTTATGAAGGAGATTATAGTGATTATAAAGCTCAAGTTCAGGAGGAGGTCATGGAAGTTTCTGTAACCGCTAATGCTAGAAATTCTGCGATGACGCTAGCGCCTGGATCTGAAAGAGGAATTCGGGATCGCGAGCTTCAAAAAAAGCTGAAACGTGTTCAGAGTCTTGAAAAACAGATTGTTGAAATTGAAGATCAGTTGCAGGAAATTGAGAGTAAGCTTGCTCAGACCGTATCTAATTATGAACGGGCGATGGAATTGCAGCAGGAATATGACACTGTGAAAGAGAATCTAGATTCAACGATGATAGAATGGTTGGAACTTTCAGAGGGGTTAACTAACTGAACAGGTAGGAAAAGCACTCTCCCGAGCCGTACCCCATATATTATCCTAACCGTAAAAAGGGGGATGATTATGGGGATCGCGATAATGTTTGCTATCGCTTTAAGCCTGGATGGATTCGGAGTGGGAATGTCATATGGGTTGAGAAGAATTCGAATTCCATGGGCGTCGATGCTGATGATTGCGTTTTGTACTGTTGTGGCAATGAGCTTGGCCGTTTTATTTGGGGGGTGGTTTGTCCAGTGGGTTCAATTTCTTCCGCCGAATATGCTGGGAGCTATAATTTTACTTAGCTTAGGAATTTACCAAGTCGTTCGAGCTTTAAGTCAGAAATACGATCCGGAGGAAGAAGCGATCGAAGTTTCAACCTTTGGAGCAGTGGCTAGAGTCCCTGTTATTAAATTTCAGTTCGAGATCTTAGGGATCGTCATTCAAGTGCTTAGGTATCCAGAACAAGCTGACTTGGATGGATCAGGAATAATTACGATTAAGGAAAGTGCGTTACTTGGTACGGCTTTATCCTTGGATGCATTTGCTTCCGGTCTCGCTATTGGATTTTCATCCGGGATCATTCATTCTTTTCCTGTCATTTTACTGGTGGCACTGACACAGGTATTGATGTTGCGGATTGGTCAGGTCGTGACAGGATTGGTGCCGAGAGCGATTTTAACACGAATTGGGTTCTTGCCTGGAACGCTACTTATTTTGATTGGATTGGGAAAACTTATATGAGGTGGAAACATGCGGGTTATTGGTCTGACAGGAGGAATAGGGAGTGGGAAGTCCTCGGTCGCGAGCTGGCTAAAGGAACACAATATCTCAGTTTTGGATGCGGATCAAACGGTACATCAGTTACTGGCAGAGGATCAGACGACGATTTCCCGTGTGGCTCAAACCTTTGGTGATGATATTTTAGATTCGCAGGGAAAGATTGATCGCAAGGGTTTGGGGGCTAAGATTTTCCGTAATGATGAAGCCCGAAAACGTTTGGAGGGGATTCTACATCCCTTAGTTAGAGGTAAGCTGTTTTCTGATCAAATGGCTCTGGCTGCAGCTGGGGTAAAGGTATGCGTCTGGGATGTACCCCTTCTTTTTGAAGCGGGTTTTAATACAGCGATGGATGAAGTTTGGGTGGTCTGGGTTTCTCCTCAGGTCCAACTTGAACGGGTCATGAAGCGTGATTCTTTCACTCGTGCTGAAGCGGAACTTCGAATTTCAGCACAATGGTCCTTAGAGGATAAAACAAAATTAGCAGATGTTTTGATCGATAACTCGGGAACCTGGGAGAATACAGTGGATCAATTGGAAGAACTTTTGGTTAGAATAAAGGATAGAGTTTCCCTATAAAGATAGAGTGTGAATTGATAAAATTGATAGGGAGTTTGAATTGCGAAACAAACGGTCTAGAATTCAAAAACTGAAGAGAAGGTTATTTGTTTTTCTAATCTTCATTATAGGGATAGGATCACTGCTACAGATGCCATTGGCTCAGAAGATATTTTACCCTTATCCTTATCGCCCAACTGTTGAAAAGTATGCGCGAGAGTACGGGGTTGATCCTTACTTAGTGATCGCAGTGATCCGAGCGGAAAGTAGTTTTATGCCGCAGTCGGAGTCTCATAAGGGAGCTTTGGGATTAATGCAACTCATGCCAAACACAGCGAGTGATATTGCCGAGAAGATGGATGATAAAAGCTTTACGCAGGAGGAATTAAAGGATCCTGAAAAAAATATTCAGTATGGAACGTGGTATCTTGCCAATTTGCAGAAAGAATTTAATAATATTGCCTTGACTGTTGCTGCCTATAATGGAGGAAGAGGGCATGTGAAGGAGTGGATTAGCACACAACAGATAGACCCTAATAATTTACAGATCGCGGATATTCCTTTCCAGGAAACGCGTCAATATGTGCAGCGTGTTTTACAATTTTACGATAAATATAAAGAACTTTATGGTTATTAAATTCAAGCAAGCCGAGTAGGATAGAGTTTATTGAGGAGAGCATTAGCGGGATATAGAAGAAAGCAGGGAAACAAATGGACGAAGATATTCTAAAGTATATTGATCCAGAGGAGCAAAATAAGATCCTCACACGTCTAAAAACAGTTAAAGGGCATGTCGCAGCTGTTGAACGAATGGTTGAAGATGGAAAGAGTTGTGAGGAAGTTCTGCATCAATTGATTGCGATAAAATCCGCAGTTCAAAAGGTTTCAGTGGTTATTGCGCAGCAGTATGCTAATATTTGTTTGGTAGAAGCGATGGAAAAAGGCGATGATAAGAAGGAAGTCATGAGTAAAGCGGTTGAAACGTTAATGAAATTAAATCAGTAACATTAACACCCTATAAATAGGTTTCAATTTTAAAGGTGCTTCGTAGAAGCATCTTTTTTTATACCGTTGACTAAGGGATAATAAAGGCATATTTCATAATCAATTGTGTCGAAATAAGGGGATAAATAATCTATCAAAACATATTGACGCAGAATTAAAATGGAGTTATATTTGAGTCGAACAATCCCAGACCCTTGGGGGAGGGGGTGCAAAACTTGCTTGAGTGTTCTCATTGTGGTCAATTGATCTCAGAATTCAGACCCAAGTTCTTTATGGTTCTAGAAAAAGTGGATCCTTTACCGCCAAATGTGAAAGAAATACTATGCCCAAAATGTCAAGGACTCAATTATGCTATCAATTTAAACTACTGTTCTCAGTCGTGCGAATTTTTCAAACCCCTTATTAATCCTATGAATCCAGCCCAAATTCTCAACCTAGGTTGCCGTGGGCAATGTATGAAAGACTATTAACGTCTTTCAACTTGTTTATTTCATAAAATAATTTTTTGTGAAGTTCTTAACTAACCAGATTATTGGGAGGTGGACCTTATGGCTGACAACTATCTAGAAGAGTATGGAAAGGAAACAAGTCAAGATGCTGGTGAACGTACGCTCAATTACTTTAGCGAACTTTTCAGTATGGAGATGCCTTTGTCTCGAATGATGAAGATGATGCCCGGGATGGTCAAATTCATGATGGCTGGAAAAGACACACGAGAAGATTTGATGAGTTTCATGCCTCAAATGATGCCGATGATGAAGCAAGCTATTACGGGTAAGAAAGAGGAATAAGGGGGGAACACCGTGCTCGAAAAAACCAAGGACTGGAGCGATGATTTTTACGAGAGATGGAAGCCAATTGCAATGGGCTTCGTCAATGAAGCTGAAAAATGCTTACAGTGTGGGAAGTGTACGGGTCAATGCCCAGCTGCTGCTGTGACGCCGAGTTATAATCCTCGTAAATTGATCCGGGATTTAGTGAATGGCAATATTAAACGGCTCTTATCTAGTGTAGAACTCTGGCAATGTTTCTTTTGTAGCGGATGTTATTCAACATGTCCAATGGATATAAACTTTCCCTTCTTCATCTTTATGTTGCGGTTAGGTGCGATGAATGAAGGCTATGGCTGGGAGGATGTTAAACAACTCGAAGCCTATGCAGAAAAGGATTATTTGAAAACCGGGACCACGGTTTCTTCCTTTGAGAGAAATCCCTTTGTGGTGGAAACGCTAGGAGATATAGGTGAAATCCGTGAGGCAGCAGGGCTGCCTAGGAAACGCCAAGTCAGCGATCGAGGAATAGCAGAAATTAATATGCTATCTGACTTAACCGGGATGACTTCTTTTATGAAGAAAATCGGTGGGGTCGAACTTTTAGATTGCAAGACGTGTACTTCCGAACAGGAGAAAAAGTGCAAGCATAAACCGATGCCATCACGAGTCGGAAAAATCAAGACCCATTTACGTTTTTATAATTACGGAGAACCGGGAGGGAAAAAGAATGCCGAGGCTTGATAAAGTTGCTCAGATTCCTAAACCTAAACAAATCTTTTTTTTCAAAAGCTGTGTAGCGAGTAATAAATATCCGGGTATTGAATCCTGCGGGAAGGAGGCACTTGAGATTCTTGGTGTTGAACCGGTAGAATCTGATGAACAGACTTGTTGCGGGGGCTTTGTTACCTTTGCCAATGTGGCTGCTCCTACCGCTTCCATGCCAGCAGTTGCACGTAACCTTGCTCTTGCTGAGGAAAAGAACCTCGATACCTGTGTTCTCTGCAATGGATGCTGGACGTTTCTTAATGAGTTTGGACATTTTATGGCCCATAATGAGGAAATCAAGACGAGTATTAATATGATGATGAATATGATGGGCCGAGAATTCAAGGGAACGAGTAATGTTTACCATATTGCTGAGATGTTTTATCGGCTTAAAGATGATATCGCCAAGAATGTAAAACGACCGCTTACAGGAGTTAAGATTGCTACACACTATGGTTGCCATTACCTGGGCGGCGGTAAGTATTCAGCAATTGACGATGCCCAAATGCCAACTTATATGGAAGAATTGATCGAGCTGATGGGAGGGACCGTTGTTCCCTACACTGCTAATCGCGAGTGCTGTGGTACCGGCTTTACCCAAATTATCAATGGTAAAGATTTATCGCTTGAGCACACCCAGCACAAACTAGATTCTGTTAATGAAGCAGATCCAGATCTATTGATCGTTCAATGTCCTTACTGCCATAGTCAGCTTGACCGTGTTCAACAACAGTTGAATTATCGTCAGAATACAAATGATTATCAAACTCCGGTGATTCATATTGCTCAGCTTGTGGGGTTAGCCTTGGGACTCGACCTTCCTAAACTTGCCTTTGCAGCCCATATAAGCGGGCGTGAACGGTTGGAAAAAGTTCTCGACAAGATCGGTCGTTAGAAGGAGGAAAGAACGTGAAGAAAACGTTAGTTATTGGCGGGGGAATAGCTGGAATTACCGCTGCAGAAAAACTTGCTCAAAATGGCGGTGAAGTTATCCTTGTTGAAAAGGAAAAAGAACTTGGCGGGAATTTTGCTAAGTTAACCTTCACTTTTCCGGTACTGGGTGATGCAAATTCACTACTTAACAAAGAAATTGATACCGCTCAATCTCTTAAGGGAATCGAGATTTTGAAAGAAACAACACTACAGAGTGTCAGCGGAAGTGCTGGGAATTTTACGGTAGAGCTAAGTACTCCAGCGGGTAAACGATCAGAAAATGTTTCGTCTATTATTGTTGCTCCAGGATTTCATTATATGGAGCCAACAGCCTATACTGAATATTACTATGGCCACAGTCCTAAGGTTGTGACGAGCCTTGAATTCGAGAAGATGGCAGCAGAAGGCCGTTTACCGAAGGGCAAAGCACGAGTGGTTTTTGTACACTGTGTTGGCTCTCGGGATAAAGCCAAAGGGTACCGTTATTGCTCAAAAATCTGTTGTTCTTACTCAGCAAAGCATGCCATCATGATGAAGAAAGCAAATCCAGAATCGAAAAATTATGTTTTCTATATTGATATTCGCGCTTTAGGCAAGGGCTATGAAGAATTTATTCGCTCAGCAATGGAAGAGTACAATGTTCGCTATATTCGCGGACGTGTTGCCAAAGTGCTCCCTGAAGGAGATAGACTTCTCGTCCGAGCAGAGGATTCTTTAATGGGCAATCCTGTTGAAGTTGAAGCAGATTTAGTCGTTTTAGCTTCGGCGATGGAGCCGCCCGTGGGTTCACGTGAGCTCGCTCAAATTCTAGGGATTGAGACCGATGAATATGGATTCTTCCAAGAGATTGAAGCAAACGTTCGTCCCTGTCATTCAACAAAATCGGGAGTATTTTTAGCTGGAAGTTGTACTCAACCCATGGAAATTGCCAGTGCAGTTGCAATGGGCGGTTTAGCTGCAACAGAGGCTCTGACTCTGGCACAGCAATAAGGTAGTGAATCTGTAAGGAAGTGAATTGGATGCGCTTACGTATTCATGAAGATGGAATTCGGAATGAGGTCGAAGCAGGGATCCAAAGAACTCTAACGGCTTGTCTTCAATGCTCAAAGTGTGGAGGGGGCTGTGCTCATACTGAAGAGTTCGATCTTACGCCACGACAAGTCATCGAATCATTGTTAGACTGTCAGGATGATCAGGTTTTAGACAGTCGAACCATTTGGCTATGCGGACAAAATTGTTCTGGATGTCAGATAATCTGCCCAGTGGGGCTGCCCCTAAATGAAATCATGGCAGTGCTTAGAGTAGAGGCGGATAAACGGGGTATTGAGCCGAAATATCAACAACCGTCGCTGATCTATCATAAATTTAACCACTGTGCGAAACACCGAAGAGAGGGTGAAGCGAGTGAAAGTATGGATGGACGAGAAGCATAGCTTCTTGGAAGAGGTTGAAGCCCGTAGTGGGCAGAAGATTCAGGAATGTTACCAATGCAGTAAATGTTCAGGAGGATGCCCATTTTCTGGGATTATGGACTATGCTCCAAATTCCATTTTGGAAATGATTGTTTATAATATGAAAGACCAATTACTTTCAAGTAAAGCAATTCAGATGTGTATTCAATGTGGAACATGTGGAGCTCAATGTCCAGCGGGTTTTGAACTTTATGAAGTTATGAATGTCCTGAGGGCGATGGCAAAAGAAGATGGATATACCACAAATGAGAAAAAAATTCCTAAAATGAATGGTATTTTTCTTGGCGAAGTGAGGAACATTGGGCGTATGCATGAAGTAAATTTGATGCTCAAAAATATGCTCAAGCAAGGCCAATTTGTGAAGGATGCAGTTTCCTTAATCCCGATTGGACCGCCTATGTTTTTAAGAGGAATTATGGGACCGGGCGATATACTGCCCCATAAGATTGAAGGGCAACGTGCTGTAGCTAAGATCTTTGAGAATGTCGAGAAAATGCAAGGGGGACATGCAAGATGAAAACTGGATACTTCCCGGGGTGCTCCCTTCATTCCACCGCTAAAAACTATGAATCTTCAACTCAAGCCGTGCTAAAAACATTAGGGGTTCAACTCGAAGAAATTCCAGATTGGAACTGCTGTGGATCAACTCCTGCGCATCAAACAGATCATCTTTTAGCATTGTCTCTATCTGCCCGTAATTTAGCCTTAGCCGAAAAAGCTGGAATGAAAGATGTTATGGCTCCATGTGCAGCTTGTTTTAATCATTTGCGTACTGCTGAGGTGGAATGTGCTAAGGATAAAAAAATTCATCAAGAAGTTCAAAAAGCGATTGAAATGAAGTATAATAATCAAGTTCACGTCGTTAACATTCTTGAACTCTTAGTCGATCGAATTGGAATTCAGAATATCGGCAAAAAAGTTAAAAAACCGTTATCAGGATTGAAAGTTGCACCCTATTACGGATGTATGTTAACTCGCCCTGCGAAAATTGCCCAGTTCGATGATCCCATTAATCCACAAAGCATGGATCGTTTATTAGAAACCCTGGGGGCAGAAGTTGTTACATGGGGAGCGAAAACAGACTGTTGTGGCGCGGCTCATGTGTTAACTCGACAAGAGGTTGTTATTGAACTGACTGGACGAATCGTCCATCAGGCGAAGGAAGCGCAAGCTGACGTTATTGCAACAGCATGCCCTATGTGCATGTCTAATCTGGATTTGCGGCAAACTGCAGTTGAAAAATCCACAGGTAAAGAAACTAAAGTCCCGGTTATGTATATTACAGAACTTTTGGGAATGGCTTTTGGAATTCCAAATTCAGAGTTGGGAACACGTAAACATGTCGTGAGTACTGCGGCAGTGACTGCTAAAATTAGTTAAAATATTATACGAAGATAAGGAAGGGTATTACTATGTCTTTGAGTAGAGAGCTGAATGAGAATGCACCTTATTTCGAAATTGGCCGCTATATCAATCAATGCAGAGTAAAAAGAGGAGTTTCACTTCAGCATCTCAGTGTACGATTAGGGGTGAATCCATCCTATCTGCGTGAGGTTGAACGGGGAGAGCGAGTTCCGAGCGATGAATTTATTCGGAGTTTAACTGAAAACTGTGATCTTGATGAGAACTATATTTTTAGTTGTCTAGGTAAATCACCTCTGATCGCCCGTGAGGAACTGGATCACCATGCTATCTTACAAGAAACGCTCAAAGAGATTGGAATGTCCGAGCTATCTGAACAACAGAAAGAAGAACTTTATCAAAAGTTTTCTGCAATTGCGGAATCTGCATTAATAAAAAATATATAAAAAATACAACAAAAACTGCGTGTAATTTTTGAGTTACACGCAGTTTTTGTTGTATTTTTGCTTTATTTCGGTATCTAATTTCCTATAATATAATTGACAAAAAAGGAGGTATCCTATATATTATAAATATAGTATATATACCCCCCGGGGGTTAGGCGTTAAGGAGCGAAAAAAATGAGCGATAAAATTTTGCATCTATCTACAGAAGAGTTTGACCATGAATTGAAAAGTTATAAAGGGTTACTCGTACTTGATTTCTTTTCGGAGGATTGTCCACCATGTGCACAATTAGCTCCGATTTACGAGAGAATGGCTGAAAAGTTTCTGCAGGTCAAGTTTGTTAAGATGATGCGCCAAGAGCATCGTCCATTAGCAGAACGGTTTAGTGTAAAAGGAAGTCCAACTGTCCTTTTCTTTGAAAACGGGCAAGAAGTTGGGAATAGATTAACCGGATATATTGCAAAATCCCAAATGCGAATAGCACTGGAAAAGCTTCTTGGGATTGAACCAGAAGAAATCAAAAAAGAAGTTGTTGAAGCCGATGTACTTGTTTTAGGCGGAGGTCCGGCAGGATTAACTACAGCGATTTATGCTTCTCGTTCTAGATTACGGACGATTGTGATTGAAGAAGGGATTGCTGGTGGTCAAGCCGCAACAACGTATCATATCGCGAATTATCCAGGGACGCCGGGAACGCTTGGCGGTAAAGTTCTCATGGAAAATATGATCACCCAAGCGAAGAGCTTTGGAACTGAAATTCATGATCTTAAAGAAGTGTTTAGTATTGATTTAAATGGTAAAACAAAGGAGATTGTTACTGAAGACACAGTTTATCATGCTCCGGTAGTAGTGATTGCAACTGGTGCAGAATCCCGTCGTCTTCCAGCAGAAGGAGAAGCAGACTTCCGAGGGAATGGAGTTCACTATTGTGCAACCTGTGATGGAGCTATGTACCAAGATGCTGACAACGTTATCGTTGTCGGTGGAGGTAATTCAGCTGTAGAGGAAGCAGTTTATCTTACTAAATTTGCGAAGCATGTGACAATTCTTCATCAATTTGATCATTTCCAAGCATCGAAGACTGCTCAAGAAGAAGCTGCAGCGAATGATAAAATCAGTGTCATTTGGGATTCAGAAGTGCGTTCGCTTCTTGGTGAAAAGCATTTGACGGGAGTGAAAATCCAAAATGTCAAGACACATGAAGAGAGCAAAGTTGAAGCAAATGGTGTTTTTGTGTATATTGGCATGCAACCTCGGACCCAACTCTTAAAAGATCAATTAAAAATTAACGATTGGGGTTATATTGAATCTGATAGTGAGATGAGGACGAATATTGAAGGCGTTTTTGTCGCTGGCGATGTACGGAGTAAGACTGTTCGCCAAGTTGCTACAGCCGTTGGAGATGGAGCTGTTGCAGCTGTTAACGCGGAACGTTATTTAGCCTCTCATAAGTAAGGCATCAATACTGTTTGTCCAAAGCTCACACGAATAAAATCCTAAGATTGGGGAAAACTTCACAGAGATTTTCGATTTTAGGAGGCTATTTAAATGAACATTGAGTTGACGAAAGATGAAGTCGAGATTTTATTGAAATCAGGGAGGCATTGTCTAGGCACTTGTGAAGAAGGTGGACCAGGTCAAGAATGTCCGGATTGCCAGAGGTTACAGCAAGTGATGGATAAATTGAAAGCCGGAGTGAGTGAATAATGTTAGAAAACTTTCAATTTAAATCACATTATGAGTTAGCGATTGTAGGATGTGGGCCCGCAGGTATGGCGGCAGCTCTTAATGCGAAAATTAGGAACCGAGATTTTATCTTTTTGGGGTCTGAGTTGTGTAGTCCCAAACTCTCTAAATCACCTCAAGTAGATAATTTTTTGGGATTTCCCGAAATCAAAGGGGAAGAATTACGACAGCGGTTTTTAGACCATTTAAAACAAAAGGAAATAATAATCGTCCCTTGGAAGGTCGCTAATATTTATCCTGGGCCTCCGTTTACTTTGATCGGTAAGGATCAGTCGTTTGAAGCAGATGCAGTAATTCTGGCAACCGGCGTCTCAGTTCAGAAATTAGTACCTGGAGAAGCCGAATTTTTGGGCCGTGGTGTTGGGTATTGCGCCACCTGTGATGGTCCGCTTTATAAAGGGAAAACAGTTGCAATTATTTCTTATGACAAGGAAGGGGAGACTGAGGCAAACTTTATGGCGGATATTTGCTCTACGGTCTACTACATCCCTTTCTATAAAGAAGTTGGGGAACTGGATGAACGGATTATTCAGAAGAAGGATAAGGTCAGAGAAATCAAAGGAAATCAGCATGCTGAGACACTTGTGCTCGGGCAGGAGGATCTGAAGGTTGACGGCGTTTTCCTTTTACGGGATAATTTGCCTGCAGAGCAATTGGTGCCAGATCTACAGATGGAAAAGGGCTCTGTTTCAGTAAACCACCATTTAGAAACGAACATTCCGGGTTTGTTTGCGGCAGGCGATTGCACGGGTCAACCTTATCAGCTGATAAAAGCGGCTGGTGAGGGTGGCACTGCATCCCTCCAAGCTATAAAATATCTCGATGAACTAAAAAAAGAGAAATAAGGAAAATGAGGGCTTAGAACGTTATAACCCGTTGAGGGTTGGGGGGAACAGTTGTGTCGACTTTCGAGATTGTGAAAAGGTATACAGAAGAAAATATTAATTCCAATTTAAGTTGCGGTGGGAACATTCAATATTTGGAGCTAATAGAAGGTGAAAAGGTTCTTGACCTAGGATGTGGCCGAGGCGGAGAAACGCTAGAAGCATCAAAGCATGTGGGCAGTAGTGGTTTTGCATGGGGGCTCGATTTAACTCCGCGGATGATTCAACTCGCTCAGGAACGAGCCAAGCAAGAGCAAGTTGAAAATGTTGATTTCCTAGTAGCTTCAATGGATCAAATTCCCTTAGAAGACAATAGCTTAGATGCTGTCCTCAGTAATTGTGCGATTAACCATGTTGAGGATAAAGTTACAGTCTATCGTGAGATTTATCGTGTGCTCAAACGGGGTGGGCGTTTTGTGGTTTCAGATATCATGACTGAACAGCCCTTGCCCCAAGAGATTAGAGAAGATCCAGAAGCAATTGCAGACTGTTTTGGGGGAGCAATCACAATTCAGGAGTATGAAAATGTTTTAAAGAATGCAGGCTTTTCCCAAGTCGAAGTGTTTAAAGAACGGCGCTATATGAAAAACGGTTATGAAATGATTAGTCGTACTTTTCAAGGATATAAAGAACCTATACTTTAGGCAAAAAGATTAAAATTATGAAGGGGGGTGAGCGTTAATGCGTCCAATTACTTCAACATCGTCAACTTGCTGTAACACAAGTCTAGCACTTACAGTTGCACAATGTTGCTCGAAGTCTTCCCAAATCGTCGCGGGTTGCCACGACTAATTAAGTGGCGGCAGAGAAAGTCTGCCGCCTTTTCCACACTGCGCATCAGCGATTTATTTATCGCTAAGCTCGGCACAAGCCGAGTTTTCTTCATATCATGATATTTCCTATTGAGGAAATTGATATACGAATAAAGAATAAAACGAAATTTGTTTATGAGAAAAGGGTGGGGAAATGTACTTTAGCCAATATAATTTGATTTTGCCGATGAAAGAAAATCCGAAGTTTCCATATGCGATTTTGAACTCGCTTTCAGGAGGGTTTGATCTTGTTCCTCAGGAAGATTATGAGAAACTTCAATCTTTGAAGCGAGGAGAAGTTGTCGAAGATACTGAATTTTTAAATTACCTACAAAGCCGAGGTTACCTTTATCAGGATAAGGAGGCCGAAAATAAACGTCTCCAAGAACGGTACCCAGAATTTAATAATGCGCTTAATGAAACAGCACCACAAGTGCTTTTCGTACCCACATATACCTGTAATTTAGCTTGCCCATATTGTTATGAAAACGGGATTAAACACAAAAAGGATTTGGTTACGAAGGAAGTTGTAGATGCGTTCTTTAACCATTTGGCCCAGAAGTTTCCGAATCGTAAACCTTTCATTACCTTGTTTGGTGGAGAGGCTTTAAAAAATTCGATAAAACAAAAGGAAATGATCGATTATATCGTGAAAGAAGCCGCCCGAGGCGGATATGCTATTTCAGCTGTTTCAAATGGCTACGATTTGAAGGAATATCTGGATATCTTACAGCAAGCGGAGATTAAAGAAATTCAGGTGACGGTTGATGGCCCTAAGCCGGTTCATGATCTACGTCGTCCTACTGCAGGAGGACAAGGAACATATGACCGTATTATGGAGGGACTCACAGAGGCAATTAAACGAGAAATTCCGATCAATCTTCGTGCCGTCGTCGATAAAACAAATTTTGAGGATCTTGTGACCTTAGCTGAGGACTTCGAGCGTCGAGGTTGGCTGGATTTTCCGCCCCAACGGTTTAAAACGGCAATTGGCCGTAATTATGAATTGTTTGAATGCTATGCCACTCCACAACATTTACTCGGGCAGGCTGACCATTGGGCTATGTTTATCGAGCTGGCCGAAAAATATCCTATTCTCAAAAAGTTCCACAAGCCGGAATTTAAAGGGATCAATCACCTAGTTCAGACGGGGGAACTTTATTTACCAACTTATGATACATGCCCAGCATGTAAAACGGAATGGGTTTATGATCTCTACGGCGATATTTATGGTTGTACGGCAAGCGCCGGACAGGATGAATTTAAGCTCGGCACTTTTTATCCTGAGTACACCCTTAAGGCTAATGAAGCGAAAGAATGGGAAGATAGAAGTGTCTTAACCATTCCGGAATGTAAGGATTGCGATGTTAGCTTAATTTGTGGAGGCGGCTGTGGTGCTATTGCTAAAGACCGGACAGGTCGTGTGCAAGGACCGGATTGTCGGCCGATTAAAGAAATCCTGACGTTAGGTCTAAAGTATTATGGTGATGATCTTCTCAAAATGGGATTTTAAAGGGGAGTGCTCATATGCCAAGCTATGATATGGTTTGTCAGGAGTGCGGGCATAAATTCTCAGTTTTTTGTAGTATAAGCCAAAAAGATCAGCAGAAGTGTCCGCAATGTGAGAGTTCGAAGATTAGCCAGAGATTTACGGCAGTTAATATTGGTGGTGGCAAAAGTAACAGTAGTAGCAGTGGGGCGTCAGTTCCAACATCAGGGTTTGGCTGAGCAGGCTGCTAAGGAACCGTGAGTTCCTTTTAAGATAGATAAAGTATAGGAAAGGGCTATAGAGGGGAGGAATTTGAGTGTCCGCGTATATTCTTGAAAAACTCTGTCGAGGTTGTCAGAGGTGCGTTCATGCCTGTCCGCAAAACGCCATTCAAATGCTGTCTCATATGGCAATCGTCAACCCAAGGCTATGTATCGAATGTGAAGAGTGTATGGAAGTATGTATGCAAGGAGCTATTACTTTCCGCGAGAATAGGGAGGAGGTCAGCACTCATGGATGAGAATCAGAAGAGAACAGCTGAAGCACGTCTTGATAAATTGCAGAAGGAGTTAGCTGACCTCAAGCTGCGTTGGCCGGCACATTCGCTAAAGCCTGCTATGCTCATTGAATTAGAGGACCTAGAAGAGGAAATCGATAATCTGAAAAACCTTTTAAGCGAAAAATGAACTCAACTCTTCAAATAGGCCCTTTTGTACTTCAGACTCAAGGCTTAGTCATTATTCTTTCAGCGCTTCTCGGTTACTATAGTCTCAATTTTCGCTTAAAACGTATCGACGGTATTAAGGATTCAGAGAAAAGTCGGATCGTTGAAACGATTGAAATCGCAGCAATTCTTGCGATTGTGATCTGGAAATTCAGCTTAATCTTATTTGATCCTGTGCGTGTTCTTACCTATCCTACGTCATTACTTTATTTTTCTGGAGGAGAGCGAGGAATAGGGTTATCCGTAATAGCTGCCGTCACCTATATTTACTATCATTCAAAAAAAGAGACTCACTCAATTTTGCTTTATGCGAATTTGTTGGCAGCTGGTTATTTAGTGGGTATGGGAATATACTCTTGGGTTGCGATCTTTGAAAATTTGAATAAGGCCTGGGTTTATGGAAGTGAAGTTGTTATTGCTATACTCCTTTATCAGCAGCACTTTCGAAAAAGTAAGGAAATTGCGTCATTCGAAAATCTGAATCAATCTTTACTTTGGTTTAGCTTAGGACAAATTTTTATTTCGTTTTTTAATCCATTGAAACAAAATTATTGGTGGGGTTTTTCCAAATTACAATTGGTCTTTTTAAGCCTTGCTGTTTTATGTATTGTTTTTGATTTTGTTGTGGCAAACAGGAAAAAAGAAGTGATCTAGGAGGAGTTCGATGGAGAATATCTCAGTTCTTTTTGCCTTCACAGCAGGAATGTTATCGTTTCTTTCACCCTGTGTATTTCCTTTGATTCCAGCTTATGTCGCGAATCTTACAGGTTCAACCTATGGTGATACTCGGATTGAGGCTTCCAAACGTGTGCTCTTCACGCGTTCAGTCGCTTTTATTCTGGGTTTTAGTCTTATCTTTGTGTTGATGGGGGCATCTGCTAGTGTTGTGGGCCGCCTCTTTGCTGATTATCGCGGCTTGATTCAAAAGATTAGCGGAATATTGATTATTATCTTTGGTTTACAAATGGCAGGAGTGTTAAAACTTCGTTTTCTCATGATGGAAAAACGCTGGGAAGGCAAGCCAGCAATGGAAAACTCGGTATGGCGTTCTTTGCTCCTGGGAGTTTCTTTCGGGGCAGGCTGGACTCCCTGTGTTGGCTTGGCCTTGTCCTCCATCCTTTTGTTGGCCGGATCCGCTGAGACGGTTTACAGCGGGATGTTTTTACTTTTTATCTATTCACTCGGTTTGGGGATCCCCTTTTTAGCTATTTCGTTAATTATTACGTATTCCTTTAAGGTTGTGAAAGCTATCAACAGCAAATTAGGGATACTTTCGAGCATCAGCGGGTGGATTTTGGTGGGTATGGGGATACTATTGTTTTCCGGCCAATTACGGAAGATGAGTGCTTGGCTATCCCAATTTACATTATTTTTCTACTAGAGGAGATGAGCAAATTGAAGAAATATTTAGCTATTATCGTTTTAATTGGCTTGGCTCTTTGGGGTTTTGGAAGTGTGCAAGGGAACCGCAGTACATCTAATACGTCTTCATCAAACCAAGCGCAGGCGTTGACTGTGGGTCTTGAGGTCGGCAACTTAGCACCAGATTTTGCATTACAAACGTTAGAGGGAAAATCAATCACGCTTTCCAGTCTTAAAGGGAAAAAGGTCATTCTCAATTTCTGGGCCAGTTGGTGTCCCCCTTGTCGGCAAGAGATGCCGGACATGGAAAAGTTCTACAAAGAAAATAATAACGGTGAAATTGAAATCTTGGCTGTTAATCTAACGGATGCAGAAAAAAGCCGAGCAGATGTCCCGACTTTCATGAAAACCAATGGTATTACTTTCCCTGTAGTTCTAGATGAAAAGGGTAAAGTAGGTCAGTTGTACAATGTATCGTCGATTCCAGCTAGTTTTATCATTGACTCGAAAGGTGTTATTCAAAAAAAACTGGTGGGTCCTATGACGTACGAGTCAATGAAGTCAATGCTGACTGCCATAAGATAGGATTATAATACTAGGGTGAAGTAGGAGACTATAGAAACTAATACAGAGGCGATAAGCATTGCCACTAACGGGCGGAGGGCTCGAGAACGTAGGCTTGCTAGATGAACATTTAAGCCGAGTCCAACCATTGCAGCTACGAGTAAGAAGGATGAAAGGGTTGTAAGGGAATCCAAGACCCGTGTAGGGATGGGTAAGTAAGAGCCAATGAGGCTCGTGAGAATAAAACCTATAAGAAACCAAGGAAACGAAGCAGTTTGGGTAGTTTCTGAATTGCCTTTTGAATTATGGCGTACCCACAAGGTAAGAATTAGGCTGATAGGGATAAGAAGGAAGACGCGTCCTAGTTTGGCGAGTAAGGCCTCTGCCAATGCATCAGAGCCTACTGGGCCAGCAGCGGCTGCAACATGAGCAATCTCGTGTAGGCTTACGCCGCTCCAAATTCCGTATTGGATCGGGGTTAGATGTAAGTAAGGATAGAGAAGGGTATAGGCAAGGGTAAAAAGTGTACCGACCAGGGCAATTATACCGGCTCCGATAGCGGTATCCTCTTCATTGGCTTTAATAATTGGAGCTACAGCCGCTATAGCAGCTGCTCCACACACACCGGTCCCGATCCCTAAAAGCAGAGAAAGTTGTTTCTCACCCTTAAGCCCTTTGGAAATAAGTAACGTAGTGGAGATGGCGATTACGATGGTGAGGGTATCACGAAGTAATAAGGGGATTCCTTGCTGAAGAATCATATTGATATTTAAACGAAATCCATAGAGTATGATTGCAAAACGTAAGACTTTTTGAGCACTAAACTGAATGCCAGGGCGAAGGCCTTCTGGATATCCTAGGATATTTCGATAGAGGACAGCAATCAAAATAGCGCACAGCATAGCGCCAATTCTATTGGTTATAGGCAAGTTGGCTAACCCCGTACCGAGAGCGGCAATGACGATCGTAAATAAGAAACCTAAGATAAACCGTAAGGAATAGGACGTTTTTGATGCAAATAACTTTTGAATTGTAAATTTAGTGCTAGACATGATTTCCTCCTTTGTTTATATAATTAAGATTGGCTGCAAATGTAACTTTACAGCGAGTTAAGAGCATCAAGCAAGAAGGATTTATTATACTTACGATAGGAAAATATTATTCTACGGCAATCGGAGGGTACATTTTGATCATTGAACCCCTTGAAATTTTTAAAAAGGTAGCAGAAGAAAAAAGCTTTTCCAAAGCGGCAGAGGATCTCTTCCTATCGCAACCTGGGGTTAGTTTACATATCCGTAATTTGGAGAACGAATTTGGTACGAAGCTTATTTATCGTTCGTCAAAACGCGTTGAGCTCACTCCAGCAGGTGAAATTCTCTATCAACAGGCCTGTCAGATCATTAATCTTTATACGCAGGCTAAAGAGAAAATCAATCAAATCCAGAGTATTGTTACAGGAAGTCTGCGTATAGGAGCAAGTTTCACAATAGGTGAATACATACTGCCTGAATTAGTTAGCCAGATGGCAGCAAAATATTCGAAACTCGATGTTTCAGTAACTATCGCAAATACGGAAGAAATAGCACAGGATCTCAGCCAGAATCGCTTGGATATAGCCTTGGTTGAGGGACGTGTCAGTGCTACCGAGTTTATTCTTGAGTCATTCATGGAAGATGAGATGGTTTTAATTGCCCCACCGGGGCATCCTCTGACACTGTTAAACAAGGTGACTTTAAAGAATATGGAGAACCAAATATGGATACTGCGGGAGGCAGGCTCAGGTACACGAGAGTTCAGTGATCATTTTATGCAAATACTTAAACTTAAGATGCAGCATTCTTATGTATTCAGCAGTAATAAAGGGGTTAAGGCTGCAGTGGTCAGTGGTTTAGGTATTGCCTTAGTCTCACATTTAATTATCGAAAAAGAGTTAGTTGCGGGAGAATTAGTGGTGATACCGCTTGATCAAGAGGTTGTTAGGCTAGCTAGGGAATTTGTAATTGTCCGACTACCTGATAATTATTTCACAAAGGCTTCTGAGGTGCTCCTGGCAGAGTTGCATGGTTACAGTCGCAAATCTTAATTTTAGAGATGCGAGTGAAAATCATAGAAAAAGTAGGAGGCGATTACCCATTGAATGATCTAACTAAGCTAAGTTTAGCCGATCTTAAGCGGCGCTTGCAGACCCTTGAAGAGGAACGAGAAGAATTAGAAGAAGAAAAAAACTATGTTCTCAGACAGACAGGTCTTCATATTAGTGCAGTTAAAGCACAAAAATATCAGTCTGAGTCGGAGGCCTTGGCTCAATCTATTGCAGAAATCAAGGCAGAACTTGCAAAGAGGGGCTAGATCGCATTTTAGATTAGCCAAGTTAGGCTAAAGTAAAGGAGTAGGAAGTTGAAAGAAGTTATTATGTATGTTGTTCCGCTATGACCCCATTGTATACGCGCTAAGCGGTTCCTTAAGGGTAAAGGAATTAAATGGGTTGAGAAAAATATTATTGTGCCAGCGCATAGAAAAGAAATGGGGAAAATAACTAATGCGCAATCTGTTCCTGTAGTTCAGGTGGGTAATCAGGTTTTGGTGGGCTTTTCTGCCCAAGAGTATGAGGAAACATTTAAAGAATGGGGATTAGATAAATAAGCAGGGGATTGCTTAAAGAAGAGAGAGGCTGGAGTGATAAGCTATGGTGAATGGTAATTTTCGTGATTATGCTATAGTCGCTTGCGGAACAATGATACCGGAACTAAACGCTTTGAAAGAAACTGGCTTTTTAGATGGAGTGCTTCTTTATACTGCACCAGGTCTTCATCAGGTGCCTGAGGAATTAGAAAAACAATTACAAAAACAGCTTGAAGTAGCTAAGGAACACGCGAAGAAAATTATTGTGGTCTACGGCGGCAAGTATTGTTATATCAACATGAGAGATTCGTATCGTACGATTGATCGTGTTATAGATGAAATGCGCGAAGATGGATATTATATTGCCAGGACTGAAGTGGAAAATTGCTTAGATATGCTCGCGACGGTGGAAGAGAGAGAGCAATTGGCAGAAGGTCAAAATATTTGGTTTTGTACTCCCGGATGGCTGAAATATCGGGATATGGTCTTTAAAGGTTGGGATAAGGCCAATGCTAATGAAAATTTTCCGCAATACACTGGCGGGGGAGTTATGCTTGACGGAATTGGTTTTTTTGATCAATATGCCATAGAACATGTGGAGGAAATTCTGGATTTCTCCGATTGGGCCGCAATACCGCTGGAAGCTCATTCAGTAAGCTTAGAGCGCTTAAAACAAGTTTTAATAGCAGCAATGGAGGAAAGTTCCTTTCAATAAATAATTATAAAATATAATAAAAGGAGATGGAAAAATGAAAGACGTGATCATGTTTACAACAAAAACCTGACCGTATTGTTCAATGGCGAAAGAGTTTCTTTCGCAGCATAAAATTCACTTCGTAGAAAAGGATATTAACGTGGATACTCAAGCTCAATCTGAGTTAATGCGACGAAATATTAGTGGTGTGCCTGCATTCTTTATTGGTGAAGATGTCGTGGTGGGATTGGATAAAGCAAAAATCCTCCAACTTGTCGATCATCGTATTATTGAATGTGAGAAATGTCAGACTAAGATGCGGGTACCTTTGGGCAAAGGGACAATTAAAGTAACGTGTCCGAAATGTGCCCATACTTTTAATGTAACTCCCAATTTACTTTAGTGTTAATATGACGATAATTCTTTAAAATGCACCTGTAATAATTTACAGGTGCATTTTAAAGGCCCATTTTTCAAAGTGAGCCAGGGAGAGATCATGAGATGAGAGATTAAGTACTTGATGGTTTATAACCTTATGCTGCATAGAATAACTTAGTTATCAAGGTGATTTAATATATACCTCCCCTTGGTATAAGGGGATTTACCTACCCAGGGTATAGGGGATAAACTAAGATAATCAAACAAAAATAGACTATTGAAGTGATTAGTGCACACAATCGCAAAATATGGCCTTTTTTGTCGTTCGCATAAAATTTAAAAACCATATATTATCTATCTATAAGTGAAAATATGAACAGAGGAGGTCCATGGTATGAGTTCGCTAAAAGAACGTAACGTGGCAGCCAAACAAACCACCGCTTCACGCGATGTAGAGTGGGTACCAAGTATCTGCAATTTTTGCTCAACGGTTTGTAATGTGCGCATTGGGGTTAAAGAAGTAAACGGTAAGAAGACTGCCGTTAAAATTGAAGGAAACCCTAATAGTCCTTTGAACCGAGGGAAAACATGTGCCCGTGGTCAGGCTGGATTAAAACAAACTTATGATGAAGGGCGTCTAACAACTCCATTAATTCGAGTTGAAGGATCTAAGCGGGGAGAGTGGAACTTCCGTCCAGCATCATGGGAAGAAGCCACTAATTATTTTATGCAAAAGATGCAAGAAAACCAAGTTCAGCCTTGGGAAATGGCAATGGTCGGTGGCTGGACCTCCTGCGTGTTCTATATGCCTTTAGCCTTGGCTTTTGCTTTTACAATGCAGATGCCTAACATTGTTGCGGCACCTATGCAACAATGTGTAACAGCAGGTCACTTAGGCAATGACTTCGTAACTGGAAACTTTAACTTTCATGATGAAGTGCTCGCAGATTTTGAAAATGCTAAATACATCATTTTTTCAGCAACAAACTCTGGTGTAGCAGCTGCTTCAACAAGCCGCTTAGTTCGCTTTGCTGAAGCTAAAAAACGGGGTGCAAAAGTTGTTGTACTCGATCCCCGTATGTCTGAATTAGCTGCGAAAGCGGATGAATGGCTTCCTATTAAACCTGGAACAGATTCAGCCTTTTTCTTAGCCATGATTCACGTCATTCTTCGTAACAAATTATATGACCTTGATTTTGTAAGAGATCACACAAATATGTCTTTCCTTGCTGTTGAACATCAGGGCATGGTTGTGCCAATGATGGAAAATGACGAAAAAGGCAATCCAACTGCTTTCTGGGTAATTGATGAGATTACCGGCGAAGTTCGCAAGCTTCCGGGTTATAACAATACAAATACGGTTGATGTGGATGGCAAGAAACTTGTTCCTGCATTAGAAGTTCCCAAAGGCTTCGAGATGAATGGACAAAAGCCAAAAACAATTTTCCAATATATGCTCGAACAAACTGCGAAATTCACGCCTGCTTGGGCTGAACAAGAAACGGATATCCCCGCAGCGACTATTGAGAAAATCGCAATTGAGTTTGGACAAACTCGTCCATCTCTTATTGATCCAGGTTGGCATGGTGCTCGTTATGGAAATATGATCAATACCCGTCGTTTGCAAAGTATTGTTCAAGCTCTTGTGGGTGGAATTGATACCACTGGCGGTTGGCTCATGTCCGGTGAATATCGGGAAAAGCTTCTTCATTTCGTTAAGAATATGAAAGAGGGTAAACCGACGCCAATTCTAGGACTTCCAGGGATGAACTTCCCATTGACGGCAGCCGGTAAATTTTTTGATCCAGCTTCATGGCAGCATGGTCATCCATCCTTTGCAATGGCCCATTCGATGGCTGAAAAAGCTGCAGGTCGCCAAGGTGTTGTTATGCCAGCGTTCTCTGATTATGGGCTAGAGGAAGCAATAGACGGTAAACTTCAATATAACGGTCAACCCTATAAGATTAAAGCGATTTTAATGAATGCAGCAAATCCAGTTAGACATTACTATCCTGAATCACGATGGAAGAAGATGCTGTCAAGCCCAAATCTTGGAATACTTGCGGTAATCGATATTGTACCTTCCGATACTGCGGCTTATGCAGACGTCATTTTCCCAAATCAAAACTATATTGAACGGGATGAGCCTTTCATCTATGGAGCAGGCCCTTCTACGGATCACGCAATTACGACTCGGTTTAGTGCAGTTGAATCTAGCGCAGATTTAAAAGGAACTGCGGATATTCTCTTTGGTTTTGCCCAGGCCTTTGGAGCAACCGACGCTTTAGTTCAAACGATTTCAGAGCTTAACGGTATGAATCTTCAAGACCTTCAAGAGCAAATTGGCAAAGCTGTTAAAGGACAGCAAACATACACTAAAGCGTTACGTAATGTTTCCTTTAAGCATCATTCAAAGAATTTGGGAATGTCGCCAGAAAAGCTCGAACAAACCCTTCGTGAAAAAGGCGTGCTTATCGTTGAGACAGCTGATAAGATGCGGGAGCATGCAACTCTTCTTAAGGATCTACCGGTCCCAACTCCTTCTGGAAGAATTGAAATCTATTCCTTGTATCTTGCTGGTTTCACGATGCAGCAAGGTCCTTCAGACACCTGGAATCCAGGATTCGTTTATATCCCTCCCCAGGTTAATCAAGCGAAAAAACCGGATGAATTCAACTTCATTTATGGAAAAGTGCCGACAGTTTCTTATGCATCAACAAACTCTAATAATCCCATTCTGATGGCATTATCCAAGGTTAAAGAAGATGAATTCATGGGCCTCTGGATAAACACCCAAAAAGCAACCCTATTAAATATCAAAACCGGTGATACCGTAACGGTTGAAAACTTGGTTAGTGGACAAAAAGCGCAAATTAAAGCTTTTGTAACTGAGATGGTTCGTCCTGACACCGTATTCATGTCTTCATCTTGGGGAAGTGAAAACCCATTATTGAAAAATGCAGCTGGAGTCGGAACAGCTATCAATAAGTTGATTCCCTATCAAGTTGAACCTCTCGTAAGTGCATTCCGGAGTCAAGAATTCACCGTTCGCGTGACAAAGTAAGGAGGAATATAATATGGCACGCTATGGCATGGTCATAGATCTGCGATCCTGTGTAGGCTGTCAGGCCTGTAGTGCAGCTTGCTCTCTTGAAAATCAAACTCCATATTGGTCTAATAAATGGCGGACTAAGGTAAAAGATATTGAAGTGGGTCAATACCCTAATACGGGTCGTCATTTTGTTCCAACGATTTGTATGCATTGTAAAGAACCGGCCTGCATGACGGTGTGTCCTTCTAAAGCGACTTTTAAAAATGATGATGGCTTTGTCTTGGTTAATTATGATACCTGCCTAGGATGTAAAGCATGTATGGCAGCATGTCCTTATGGTGCACGTTACGTCTATGACAAAGAGGATGTGCGTCAAGCTAAAGAAATCTATGGTGATAGTACTCAACACACCAAAGTCCATATTGATAAGTGTACTTTCTGCCAAGATCGGATAGCCCGTGGGATGGAACCAGCTTGTGTTTCGACCTGTCCCACAACTTCAAGAATGGTTGGTGATTTGGACGATCCTAACAGCGAAGTAGCCAAAGCGGTATCTTCAGGTTTGGCCAAACCACTCCGTCCTGACCTCGATACTGAACCACGCGTCTATTATATTTATTAAGGAGGGGATATTCATGGCAAAACCGATGCATCTTGAACGCCAAGAAGCTTATGAATGGCCGGTGGCCGTCTATCTGTTCTTCGGTGGTTTTGGTGGAGCACTAATTACTCTGTCCTATATATTAAATTTCTTTGCAGCAACTGCATCGATGGTTGGACTTGCAACTCTAAGTGGACTTGTATTTTTCGCCATCGCGGGTTTATTCCTTGTTTTCTTTGATTTAGAGCGGCCTCTCAATGCAATCTACTCTATGAATAACGCAACTAAGTCGGGGATCTCTTGGGACGTCATGCTCATTATCGTCAATTATGTATTTGGAATCCTTTTCGTAATTCCTGAGTTTGCGAATTTTAGTTTTCTAAGTGGATTATCAAGTATGCTTGCGCCTTATCAAGTGTTCTTTGGCGCCATTGCGGCAATTGCAGGATTCTTGTTCCCTATCATTTCAGGAGGGTTGCTCGCTGCTCCTGCATCAATCCCTCTCTGGCACACCCCTGCACTTCCGGTGCTCTATCTTGTAACATCCTTCTCTCTTGCACTTGCTTACCTCGGTACGCTTTATGCTCCAAACGGGACCGTATATACAGCTTTCATGGGTGCTATTTTAGCCCTTTCAGCATTAACCTTCGGCTTATCTTTAGCTTATCTCGAGCATACACATAATGGTCCAATTGAGGCTAAAGAAGGAATGCATCGTATGCTAAAAACGGCTCGTTTCGTCATTCTTTATCCCTTAGTTGGAGTGCTATTCCCGTTAGGGTTAAGTGCATATTTATTCTTCTCGGGTGCCACTTTAACATGGGCTATGCCAGCTCTGGCGATTGCATTATTCCTTGGCGGTTTTGCTGCTAGGAATTGCGTTGTGAACAATGGAATTGAAACTTATCCCTGGCCCTATTAAGAGATAAGATTTTCATGAAGTTAAATTATTGACAAGATGATTAAATAAAATGCCCTGTAGAGTAGTCCGTGAAAAACTACTCTGCAGGGTATTTTGCTATAATCAAGTAAAGTTCATAAACCCTTAAAGGGGTGGAGTTAGAGAGTATGAAGATTTTGCCCCCTGTGCGATACAGAGTTCATCTTCTAAGCCAAATAGAACTATGTTTTTTAGATGTCTATTATTACCACGATGTGAATAGCATAGAGAGATATGAGTCCACGATGAGTGGACTCATATCTTTTTTTAAAAAGGGCTTTATTTTTTGGTTGCTTTTGTATACAATATACATGAGAGATAAATACCTGAGTTTAAGCAATCTTGAGACTTCCTCATCAAATAAGAGAATAAAGGAAGGCGATTAAAATGAACCGTTTGCTCCAATTTTTTAAGGCCAAACTAGATAAATGTCCACTGCGTGAGGACGATCCTTATCGTACGTATTTTTATGGACTTGGATGTTATTCTTTCCCCAAAATAATAACAAGGGATGAAAAAATAAGAGAATTAACCCGTTGATGATGTAACGTAAATTTCAAATCAATCGGTTCAATATTACAAGCTAACGAAAAGAGCGTTTATGGCAGATATAAGATTTTCTGCTATAACGCTCTTTATCATTATCTTTATTTTATAGTGTTGCTTTATTTTTCAAGACTTTCTTTGACTTCATCCCAATTGTAATCCGGAACTGTTTTACTGATCTCTTTCATCATCGTTTCTGCAGGGACATTTTTTGGAATTTTGAATGTCGTATAAAAATGTTCGAGTGGTGTATTAGTTGCTTCAGCAGCATCCTTAATCGTCATATAGCCTTTGATTTCATCATAAGTGATTGCTTCTCCAGCTTTGAGGGGAGCCGGTAAAACCGTATATACACCAGCAGCCTTGAAGGTAAGGATAGAACCGAAAAATACAACTACGACCAGAGCAATTACGATGAGAGGCTTCATCGATTTTTGACCTTCCTTGTTTTCCAAGGCTCCTGGTTTAGGACATTCTAAGACGCAAAGTTGGCAGTTAATGCATTCAGCACTTTTCACTTCCGTGTTATGCTGGATATCTATATTCATCGGACAGGAACGGTTGCATTTTCCACAATCGATGCAGGTATTTTCGTTTCTCACAACTTTAAAAGGACTGACTTTGCCCAGTATCCCATAAAGTGCACCCATGGGGCAAAGATACTTGCAGAAGAAGCGGTCATAGAGTAGTGATCCAATCAAGGTTATGACTAAGAGGATTAAACCTACCGCAGATTCTCCCCATACACTTTCTAGACCTTCAGGTAAATGACCATAAGCTGACCAAGGATCATAAGGAGCCATCCATAAACCTGCAGTTCTCCAAGCATATAATACGGTAATGATGAGGACGAGATATTTTAAATATCTTAAAGGTTTATCGACCTTTGCGGGAATAACAAATTTTTTTCTAAAGATTTTCTGACCCATTTTTGCAAAGAACTCCTGAATAGCACCAAACGGACAGAGTAACCCACAAAAGCTTCGTCTGAAAAGAATCGCCAATAGAACAGTTACCCCAAAAAGGACAAGTGTCCCTGCAAATATTTTGCTAATGAAGCTCCCTGCTGTGAATATTTGATATAAACTCTCCAGTCCACCAAAGGGGCAGAGCGCGTGTATGGAAGGTGATTCTCCACCCCCCAGTTTAATATGCAGGTATGCTTCAGTCGTAATAAACAGCGTAATAAGGGCTAAAAGAATCCAACGTAAAAATTTAATTTGTTTCTCTTTTCTCAATTATTATCACTCTTCCTCTTATAAAAGGGCTACAGAAGGGTTTTCTTACCGTAGTGTAGCCCCTATTTCATTCTCTCTGTAAATGTCTTTGAAACTAAATTGATGTTGGAATCTATTTTTTAGTTTAAAGCACCTTGAGTAGTACTTGGGGTAGCATTAGTAGTGCTTTGAGTAGCACCTAGGCCGCAAGCGCCACCTCTACCGAATCCTGCCCCATTACCGGCTCCTCTACCCATTCCGTAGCCACCACCCATGCCATAGCCTCTTCCTCCCATTCCTTGGCCATAGCAGGTTGCTTGATTATTTTTGATGTTATTATAGATTTCATCGGCTTGCGCTTGGGTAATGTCACCAGCTGCAACCTGTTCGTCAAGAACAGCTTTTCTTTGTTCTAGCATTTGGGTTTGGAATTCATCTAGCTTGCCTGCTTCCTCGGCAATCGTACCATAAGTTTTGCCTGTGGTAGACCGTTGTTCGGTTACAGTTTCAACAGTTTGGCCTGTCACACCGGCTGTGATTTCGGCTGGGGTCTTGAGTGTTGCTGCATAAACGCTACCTGCTGTCCCTAATACTCCTAGGGTTGTGACGACGACGAGGAGTTTCTTGAGATTTTTCATGTTGACACGCTCCTTTTTATTGATAGTGTATATTTACCCTTAATTGAAGTATAGACAAGAAATGTGGCAAAACTTTGGCAAAAGTTTAAAAGAATTTTGTCATTTCGATCATCGAGCAGTTCCTAAAGACGTAATCCTATGCCATAATTATGTCACACATTAGTTTCATTAAGTGGTAGATTAATGTTAGATAACAATAATCCGGATTTTGAATGAAAATACTTAAAAAACAGTAGAGATGCAGACTGGAGGGAGCAATTATGAACAAGACAATCCTGATCGCCGATGATCATGAGGATATTCTCGAAATAATGCAACGATATGTGATTAAGGAGGGTTATACGCCACTCCTTGCGCATGATGGAGAAGAAGCCATTCAGAAGTTTAATGAATCGCCACCTATCCTTCTGTTACTCGATGTTATGATGCCTAAGAAGGATGGATTCGACGTTTGCCGTAAGATCCGTGAAACTTCGAATGTACCTATTATTATGATCACGGCTAAAGGCGAAGATGGAGATCGTATCATGGGTTTGGATATTGGGGCTGATGATTATATTGTTAAGCCCTTTAGTCCAGCAGAAGTTATGGCACGGATACGGGCGATTTTAAGACGGATTGACATTTCTGAGGATGAAGAAAAAGATATTATTCGTTTTCCAGGGTTAGAAATCAATATTTCAACTTATGAAGTATTAATACAGGGCCAAATCATTAATTTGACTAAGAAGGAAATCGAAATTCTATGGTTATTGGCAGGGAATCCAGGGAAAGTTTTTTCAAGGGATACCTTGCTTGATCGTGTCTGGGGTTATGATTATTTTGGTGATGCGCGAACAGTAGATACCCATATAAAAAGACTCAGATCTAAAATAGAAAATTCCCAATCGTTCAATTGGGATATCAAGACCGTCTGGGGAGTGGGATATAAATTTGAGGTAAAGCATGTTTAGAAAAACGATTACATTTAAATTAACAGCCGGTTTTGTAGTTATTGTTCTCATATCAATGCTAACGATTGGACTTTTTTTCATCCAAATGTTTAGACAATATACGTTCGACAGTAAAGAGCAAGTCCTGCTAGAAAGAGCGCGTAGTATTTCAGAACTATTCAGTGAAAATCCGCAAAGTAGCTCGCAGATGCGGGGCTATGGTGGACTGATGAAAGTATTAGGTAACCTTGCAGAGGCAAAAGTCTGGATAACTGATGACAAGGGTAACCCTGCTGCAATATCTGGTACGAATATAAACATGGGCATGGGAAACGGTATGGGGGGTAAGGGCGGTGGTCTAGGAAATAGCGCTGGAAATGGTATTGGTCAAGCCTTTAGTAAAGACCCTTTGCCTGCAGAAGCGGAAAACGTGATCACGGAAGTTTTAGCGGGTAAAGAATCAATAAGCGAAAATTTCAGCGGTGTCTACAACGAAGCAACGCTGACCGTAGGGGTTCCAATACGGAATTCGGATCAAAACGTAGTTGGTGCAGTCTTGTTACATTCACCTGTTACAGGTATAACCGAAACTATTGATAAAGCGATTCATATGTTAGAGATCAGTCTTTTGGCCGCTCTAATCCTTGCTACAGGCTTAGGAATATTCTATTCTTTACTTTTTACTCGCCCCTTGAAAGCCATGAATCGCACTGCCGTAGAAATGACGCGTGGCAATTATGCAACGCGAACAGGAATTAAACGTGAAGATGAATTGGGACAATTAGGAAACTCGCTTGACCAACTTGCCGAGAAGCTGGGTTACACGATTGATCAGCTTTTTCAGGAAAAGGGCAAAATAAGCGATATAATCGCCAGCATTTCTGAAGGAATAGTAGCCTTTGACCTGAATTTTAATTCACTGAGTATTAATAGTGCGCTTTCGGAAATCATGAATCAGACTTTGGTATACTCCAATGAAGGACTAAAAAAGGACTTTGAAGCTTTGGCGATCTACGACTCACTTGAACGAGTTATTATGGATAAAAAGTCGTTGCAAGTCCTCAAAGATTGGAAGGGGAAAAAACTAAGATTTACTTTATCTCCTATCATTGACAATCAAAACAAAGTTACGGGAAGTGTCGCCCTAGTTCAAGATATTAGTGAAAGCGAACGCCTCGAACAACTGCGTAAAGATTTCGTTGCTAACGTATCGCACGAATTCAGAACACCTTTGACGGTTATCAAAGGATCTGTCGAGGCCTTGATGGATGGGACTGTTGACCAAACACAGGATATCGAGCATTATTACCAAAGAATGCTAGCTGAAACCAAGGGGTTGGAGAGATTGGTTGGAGATCTGCTTGAGCTATCCAGGCTTCAGTCCGGAAAAATCTCAATTCATCAGGAAGAGATCTACCTTCCAGGCCTTATTTCCGATGTCATTAAGAGTCTGCAAACATTGGCCGATAAAAAAGAAATCCAAATCGTTTATCAAGGGTTGCCCAATGTTCCTGTCCTTAATGGGGATTATGATCGTTTAAGACAATTATTCGTGATTTTTATTGACAATGCGGTGAAATATTCTCATACTTCAACAGTGATAACAGTTGAACTAAACGTAATAAAAGATAGTACACTCCAAGTCAAGATTAAGGATCAAGGTTATGGAATTCCTCAAGAAGAACTGCCTTATGTGTGGGATCGCTTTTATAAAGCAGATAAGTCGCGTCAAAGTAAGGGCACAGGACTTGGGTTGGCTATTGCTAAACACTTAGTTCAGCTTCATCAGGGTCAGGTATTCATGACCAGTGAAGAGGGGAAAGGTACAACCGTTACAGTACAACTTCCTTTAAATATTTGTGCAGATTAGTGTATGGATTTGACACAGACAAGGGTAAAAGTTATGATATTCGTATATACCCCCTGCGGGTAATAATGATGAAATAAGATAAATACGGGAAACGGGTGAAATAAACAGATGATCAGCGTCACTGAAAAGGCTGCGAAAAAGCTTAAAGAACTTATCGCGAAAAAACCAAATTCACAAAATACGGTGATAAGGGTTTCTTTCGGGGGATTTGGCTGAGGCGGTCCTAATTTTAGCTTAACTCTGGATGAGTTAAATCAAGAAAGCGATAAAGTTGTTGAATGTAAAGGAATTAGAGTGGCATATATTTCCTCCATTGAAGAGTATATTGATAATGCTATTATTGATTATTCTAACTTTTTCTTAAATCGCGGCTTTTATATTAAAGGGTCAGGACTATCGTCTTGCTAGGAGGTAATAATGAGTCATAAATTTGATCCAGCTCATAAAGATAAACTTAAAGCCGAATGGCGAATAAAGGCCATACCCCCAGTGCAAACCTTACAAAGATTAGGGCTAGTTGCTGAAGATAGTGTAGCTGATATTGGTTGTGGAATTGGATTTTTTGCGATTCCAGCAGCTAAAATCGTTGATTCATTGAATATAATTTATGCGTTGGATACATCAGTAGAAATGCTCGCTGAGGTTGAAAAAAGGATGAGGGAGGAAGAGCTTTCCAATGTCATTCCGATAAAAAGTGAAGAGTATAATTTTAAACTTTCTTCTGAATCAGTAAGTTTTGCGCTTTTGGTTACAGTTCTTCATGAGATTGAAAACAAGGAACGATTTCTTCAGGAAGCCCGTCGAATTCTGAAACCTGCTGGGAGAATAGCCATCATAGATTGGGAGAAAAAGCCGACTGAGATGGGCCCGCCGCTTAACCACCGTCTCAGTTTAGAAGAAGTCGAGGAGCTTTTGATGATGACCGATTTTGAAGTCAATCAGGAACACCATTTTACCGAAGCATTTTATGGCCTAGTTGCTGTAAAAAAATAAGAGATTTTAGAGCTAGATATAATATCTTTTGTGGTAATAAAGCATGATGATTCGCTTTTTACCTTGTAAACTTCAATAAGAATATTGAACACATTTCAACCAGAATATTTAATTAGATTAAAAGCGGATGGAGGTAAAGAAGCAATAGAAGATGGCTATAGTTTTATCAATTCATATTAGTGACAAAAGGGGACCCTAAAAAATGATGTTGCAGAAGTCAAAGTCCTTGAAGGTTGAGGACTTGAGGGGGATGCACACGGGGGAAACTAGTCATTGAAAATAAATAATAAGAACAAAATAAAATTGGAGGGTTTCACAATGAAAAAAATAGCAATTCCAACTAATGGTGAGGTTTTAGATGCCCATTTCGGCAGAGCTTTAGCATTCACAGTCTTTGAAATCGAAGGAAATGAAGCGCGTAAAGTAGAGGTTCTCAGCGCTACTGGCCTGCAGCATCAACATGAAGGACTTGCAAGTATGTTTAAACGTGATGGGGTAAATGTCCTCGTCTGCGGAGGTATTGGTGGGGGTATGATCAATGGTCTTAATGCTGTAGGTCTGGAAGTAGTTACAGGAGCTTCGGGAAATGTGGTTGATGTGGCGAATTCGTATGCCAAGGGGAATCTTGTGAGTACCGGGTCTGTCTGTCATGAACATGAACACGAACACCATTAAGAATAAGAACCAGGTAAAGTAAAGATTGAGAATATCTTTCAGAAAAATCTATACAAACAATCTTTTTTGATGCTATAATTAGTAAGAATTAAATATCTGGACATGAGTGATTTTTCCTGAGGGAAAAATTTAAAAGGGAAGTTAGTGCAAGCTAACGCGGTACCCGCCACTGTAAGAGGGAGTTAACTTACATAGTGTCACTGGGGATATACCTGGGAAGACGTAAGTTGATGAAGATCTTGAGCCAGGAGACCTGCTCATACCAAACATTACGACTACCTACGGGATGTTAGGAAGGTGAATGCTTGTGTCTGCGGTTTTCGTACCGGATACTAGTTATGAACTCTGAACCCTTCTGTTGGTGAAGGGTTTTTTTTATTGGAGGTAAACACGAATGTTCATTCTTTTGGGAGAAACGGCTGCAGCACGTGAGATCAGTGAACATCTTAATAACAAGAGGATTGAGTATAAACGAATTCAAACCTGGTCAGAGAAGTCTAGTACGCAAATACCTACGGCCATTCTTGATGCCAGCCATCCTTCCTGTGGTGCTAAGTTTACCTCGTTGGGTAAATGGTGCGAACACCAAGGAATCCCCTTTCTGCGGCTGGAAAGACCTGAGACTCAGCTTCCGACCAACTCCTTAATTTCTTCAGTACATAATTGGGAGGAAGCCTTGCTTCATTTGGAACAATGCGTCGAGACACTTTACCAAGCGAAAGGTCGACCGGTTACGATTTTTGCGACGACAGGGAGCCATCAACTCGAAAGTATGGTGAATAGTTCTTTTGCCAGCCATGTTCGTTTCGTTGTGCGTGTTCTTCCTGAAGGGCGCATCGTACAGAAATGCCAGGATATGGGCATCCACCCTAAAAATATTGTTGCGATCCAAGGTCCCTTCTCAAAAGAGCTAAATCGGGTATTATTTAAGTCTTATGGAGCAGATATCATTTTAACACGAGATAGTGGTTCTGCCGGTGGGACGGATACCAAAATATTAGCTGCCTTAGAACTGGGGTTAAAAGTTGTACTTCTAAGGAAGACCAAAATAAGCGGAGGATTGACCATGAATAATGTTAATGAATTACTGGATTGGGTAGATAAGTATCAACAAGCGGAATCTACCTAAGGGAATAGAAAATGAGGAGGTTATCAGAATGAAAAAAAGCATATTACTTGCCTTAGTTTACTGTTTATCCGTATTTGCCCTCTTTCCTGATAACGCCTATGCCATGCATATCGCTGAAGGATTTTTGCCCATGAAGTGGGCTGCATTCTGGTGGATTGTCATTCTCCCTTTTCTGATGGCGGGGTTACGTTCGATCAACAAAACGGTGAAAGATAATGCTAACCTTAAAATGCTGCTGGCGATGGCAGGGGCCTTTGCTTTCGTTCTTTCGGCCTTGAAAATTCCATCAGTCACGGGCAGTAGTTCACACCCAACAGGTGTAGGCTTAGGAGCTATTCTTTTTGGACCTGCTGCAATGAGTGTGCTCGGGGTAATCGTTTTAATCTTTCAGGCTGTTCTCTTAGCTCATGGCGGCTTGACTACACTCGGAGCGAACACCTTTTCCATGGCAATAGTTGGACCTTTTGTTTCTTATGGGATCTATAGAGGCCTTCAAAAGTTGGGCGTTTCAAGAAGCATTTGTGTTTTCTTAGCCACAGCTTTGGGTGATCTTGGTACTTATATAACGACTTCTCTCCAGTTAGCTTTTGCTTTTCCATCTACTCAGGGCGGTGTAATGGCTTCGGCCACTAAATTTATGGGCATTTTTGCTGTAACTCAGATTCCTCTGGCGGTTAGTGAGGGTTTGCTTACAGTCTTAGTATTTAATCTCTTGACTAAATACAGTAGTAAGGAGTTAAAGCAACTTGCGATTTTCAGCACCCCAAAAGATTTAGAACTTGAGGTGAAATAATGAAATCTATTATGAAAAATATTTTATTGATAGTTCTCGTTGTTGTCTTAGTGGCTATCCCATTATTCATGGTTAAAGGAGAATTCACAGGAGCAGATAGTCAAGCTACAGATGCCATCATGAGTATTGAGCCTAATTACAAGCCTTGGTTTAATTCAATTTATACGCCGTCGAGTGGTGAGGTTGAGTCATTCTTGTTTGCACTGCAAGCGGCAATGGGGAGTGGAATTGTTTGCTTCTATCTGGGTTATAAAAAAGGGCAACATAAGAAGTCTCATGAAGAAGCTTATCATGATTAATATTGATCAATATGTTTATGCGAACAAACTTTTAACAATTCATCCTGCTGAGAAATCTTTTTTGGCTATGGCGACCATGGTTGTCTGTTTAATTTCAACCTCAATCTATACACCAATAATGGCTTTGACTTTAATGGCTGGATTAATTATCTTTAAGGCGGATATTCCTGCTAAGTTCTTTGGACATTTGATGCTGATCCCCATTGCATTTTTAGTAATGGGGGAACTCACCCTGGCGATTTCAATCTCCGATCATGCTGAAGGTTTCTTGTATCATTTTGTTGTAGGCGATATTCTTATAGGGGTTACAGCTACAGATTTAGACAAGGCTGTTCTGCTTTTGAGCAAATCGCTAGGTTCTGTTTCTTGTCTCTATTTCCTTGCTCTCACGACACCGATGCTTGAAATTACTTCCGTACTTCGTAAACTAAAGGTGCCTGCTCTTTTCCTTGAATTGATGAGTCTTATTTACAGGTTGATCTTCGTTCTATTGGATTCGGCTGCAACGATTCGGACTTCACAGAGTTCACGGCTAGGATATGTGAATTGGAACAGCTCTTTTCGTTCAACGAGTCAGTTATTTTATGCTTTATTAATAAAATCTTTTCAACGTTCTCAGGCGCTTGCGACTGCTCTGGAGGCCCGCTGTTATCAAGGGGACATCAGGGTTTTAGAGAAAGAATTTCCATGCTCGGTGCGTAATTATATAATTATCAGCATTATCGAAGTTTCTCTGATTTTGCTCAATTTCTACATTGGAGGAGGCAAGCTTTTTGGTTGAAACGATTTTAGAAGCAGAAGATATAGAATACACGTATACTGACGGAACAAAAGCGTTAAGAAAAGTCAATATGGTGGTGCGCTGTGGCGAAAAAATAGCAGTGCTTGGCTCAAACGGAGCAGGGAAATCGACGTTGTTTTTACATTTTAATGCTATTCTTCAACCAGAAAGAGGATGTATCCGTTTTCATGGCCGGAAACTTTCTTATAAAAAAGATGAGATCATGGAATTACGTCGCAAGATTGGTATCGTTTTTCAAGATCCGGATAATCAATTGTTTTCTGCGAGTGTCCTACAGGAAGTTTCTTTTGGCCCGATGAACTTAGGTTTGTCAGAGGCTGAAGTGCGCAACTGTGTAGAGAAGGCTCTTCGAGCCACAGAAATTAGCGACCTCATTGATAGGCCGACACATATACTGAGCTTTGGACAAAAGAAAAGGGTCTCCATCGCCGATATCTTGGCAATGGAACCTGAAGTGATCATTTTTGATGAGCCAACAGCCTGGCTGGATCCTAGGCATGCCCGAGAATTCATGCAACTCCTTGATGAACTGAGTCAACAAGGGAAGACAATCATTATTTCTACGCACGATGTGGATTTGGCGTATTCTTGGGCTGATCGAATATTTGTTATGAAACAAGGACAGGTGCTTACGGATGGAAAGCCAGAAGAGGTGTTTTGCCAACAAGAAGTGATCAGTAGTGCTGATCTTAATCGGCCTTGGCTAGTAGAAACTCATGATGAATTTATTCGTTTGGGGTTATTACCGTCGAGTACTTGTTTACCTAGAAATAAAGAGGAATTATATGAAAGCCTGGCTCGGCCGTGTTATAATGTATTCAGACACTTCTGAACAAGGATAGAGCGTGTGGTGATTTTATGTTAGATGAAGAAAAAGGGGTATATTCTATAGGTACTGTTGCCGAGTTGATTAGCGAACATCCAGAGACCTTAAGAGTCTGGGAAAAAAATGACCTAATTCGACCGGATCGGGCAAATTATCAAAGGAAATACTCCAATAATGATTTATTAAGGTTGAAATTTATAAAATACTTGATGGATCAAAAGGGTTTAAATATAGCTGGAGTAAAGCAACTCACATCAATGTATGCATGTTGGTACAAGCGAAATTGTAAGGGCGGGGCAATGAAGAATAGCACAGTCATGGTTAATGAGTCTAAGCCTTGTTGGAAGCTAGAAAAAACCTATTGTCTTGTCGCAAGTGATAAGAGTGAACTGTGTAATTCCTGTGAAATGTATAAGAATTGCTCGGATTGCAATGGCTGTAGATCTTAAATCTTAAGCATAACATCAATAAGATTATTGATGTTATGCTTAAGAAATTTTAGAGAAGGGTGATTTTTGTGGATGAACTGATCCTTCGGTCGATATTAAAAAATCAGGATAAACAAAAATCGGTACTTGCAACTATTGTCCATACAGAGGGATCTACACCTCGCGAACCGGGTACCCAAATGTTGATTATGGAAAATGGCCAAACATTAGGGACTGTTGGGGGAGGAAGTGTAGAAAAGCATATCTATCAAAGGGCCCAGGCACTGATGACAGTTGATAGTCAAGTTCAAGTGGAAATACAGCATTGGAAAATTAACGATGAGCCAGGTCATGATGAATTTCCAAGTTGTGGTGGTAATCTGGATGTCTTGCTGGAGCTTATTAAAGAGCAGGATATATGGCAATTGGTTTACAATTTACAAATAAATTCTAAAGCAGTGTTGATAACCGCCTTATTCCCCACTTATCAGAAGAGTCTTGTGGATCTTGAAGGAAATTTCCTCGGGGGTTCACAAACAAATTTCGAGTGCTCTCCTCAAGAACTGCAAAAGTTAATCACCAGTAAGCGTGCTGAAGTTTTGGAGAACAATGAAAAACAAAGATGGTTGGTTGAACCTATCTTAAAAAAAGAACGCCTACTTATCTTAGGAGCTGGTCATGTGGCAAAAGAAGTTGCTCAATATGCCAAGTCCTTGGATTTTGAAATAACGGTAATCGATGATCGGATAGATTTCGCCAAGACCAAATTTTTTCCGGGAGCGTATCAGGTTTTATGCAGCGATTTTGTGCAGGGAATTCAAAATTATCGACCGAACGACGACACCTATGTAGTGATTGCGTCATGGAGTCATCAGACAGATGCGGATTGTGTCAGAGAGGTTTTGAAGTTTGAAGCCAAATATGTAGGAATGCTAGGCAGTACTAAAAAAGTAGCAACTATTGTTAATAAATTGAATGAGGAAAATTACTTAACACAAAATATAGCTCGTTTACGAGCACCGATTGGCTTAGATATCGGTGCCCAGACTCCTTCTGAAATAGCGCTCAGTATTTTGGCGGAGATCATTTCTGTTCGGAGAAAATAAAAAAGCGAGGTCCAGTTTAGTTCATCATAAAATCTGGACCTCGCTTTTTTATAATATCCTAAGGCTACTAGGAGCTATGTAAATACAAACTGAACTAGAGCCATGTAAAGTAGAGTTCCTCCTCCAATACTCAGGAGAACGTTATTTTTCCAAAGGTGAACCAGGACAATGCAGGCAATGGCAATCCCTTCGGGAAGACCATAAGGGGTAGAAATAAGAGACACGTTTTTTAAGCAGTAAATAATCAGTAAACCAATTGAGGCAAAGGGGAGAACATTTCCCAGATAGAGAACGAATTTAGGGGTATCCCGGTTAGCAGGAAAGAGGAAGAAGGGCATTGCTCTCGTTAAAAAAGTGCCGAAGGCAATGGTGGCGATTAAGATGAGTGACTGTTGGATGGTAAGTAACATTTCTCTGCCTCCTTCTCAAATGGTTTCCTGTAAAAGCCTAAGGTAATAAGAATCAGACCCATTGCAGGAATAATGAAGTTTTGAGCGCCAAAAATCAATAAACATATGACCGAGGCGCTAATACCAATCAAGGCAGGAGCATGATGCTTTTGGGATTTCCACTGGTTAATAAAAATAACAACGAATAACGCAGTCATTACAAAATCGATCCCTTTCGTGTTAAAGGAGACTAATGATCCTAATATACCTCCAAGCGCACAAGCAGTAATCCAATAAGAGTGGTTGAGAAAGGTGACAAAGAACATAAACCATCCCTTATCGATTTCTGCTGGAGTTTCAGTTGCACAGAGAATGGAAAAAGTTTCATCAGTAAGTCCAAACATAAGATAAAGCTTTTTTTTGCCAGCTTCATTGTATTTTCCTAAAAGAGATAGTCCATAAAATAAATGTCTGGCATTAACCATCAGAGTCATAAAAAAGGCGTTCAGTGGATCAAAGGCCACAGTTAGTAGCTCAATGGCAACATATTGCATTGATCCGGCAAAAATAATGATACTCATGAAAATGGCCCATTTAAAGGAATAGCCTTTACTGTTTAGAAGTATCCCAAAGGCCATTCCCAGAAATAGATATCCGGTCATCACAGGAAGGGTATAGGGAAAGGCTGCTTTTAAGGCTTTTATCTGTTCCTGCATTGTCACGTTCTCCAATCGTTTTTTATCATCTATATCTATGCGATCATTAAATAGTCACTCTTCATCAAGGGGAATAGATAAGGTTCTTTTTTCAGTCTGCATAACGATACTTGTTTCCACACGGTTTACGCCAGGTATAGCCATAAGATAATCGATGATAAAATCCCTGTAAGTAGACATATCTTTGGCCACCACTTTTAAGAGATAGTCCTGACCGCCCGTAATCGTATAGCACTCAAGTACGTTTGGAGTTTCATTAATCTTTTGCACGAAGGAATTTGCAATCTCACGGTTAAGAGGAGATAAACTCACCATTGTAAAGGCAAGCGTCTCTATGCCTAGCTTTTTTTCATCTACAAATGCTGTAAAACGCTGGATGACTCGTAATTCTCGTAAGTTCTTGGTTCGGGCAAGGCAAGCCGAAGGGGACAATCCAATGGATTTGGATAGCACGAGGTTCGAGATCGATGAATCCTCTTGGAGTGCATGAATTATTGCTTTGTCATAATGATCAAGGGTTATGTTCATCATATAATTCGCCTTTCACATAGAATAGGAAATAATATTTTTATATAGACCATTTATACTATATATTATTTCGAGATGTCAAGTTATTATTGAATAATTATGCATATAAGGAAAGGACGCAGAATGATAATCATTCGTACGTCCTTTTTAGAGCTATTCAATTTACAAGATGTGAGCTCCTCGAGGGCTGATTTCAAGAGGATAAGCTTGAGCATTTAAACCATGATTCGCAAAGGTTTTAACCATCCCTTCGGCAACATCTTGAGTATACTCAGGTGCGAGGAAGGCCAAAAGAGTAGGGCCTGATCCACTGAGTGCTGCTCCGTAAGCTCCATTGTTTAGGGCAGAGCTTAGGGCTTCTGGTAGACCTGGAACGAGTGCAGCTCGTTGGTCTTGATGAAGCCGATCGCGCATTCCTTCTTTGAGAAGCGTGTAATCGCCTCGGATGAATGCTTCAATTATCAATCCGGCATGGGCGATATTAAAGACTGCATCAGAGCGGGAAACCTGAGAGGTAAGGACCTTGCGGCTCTTCGACGTATTGAGCAGAAATTCGGGGATCACCACTAAGACATCAATGTAAGGATTCTCATTCAGGACTCGAGGTAGGATCCCTTTTGCGGTTTCGACAGCAAGGGTAACTCCTCCATATAAAGCAGGAGTGACATTGTCCGGATGTCCCTCCAGTTCGTTGGCCATTTGGAGAAGGTCAAGCTGAGAAAAAGGATTTCCAGCGAGGGAGTTTGCAACGACTAGCCCACCAACGATCGCAGCCGAACTGCTTCCTAAACCTCTTGCAGGAGGAATATTATTCTCTAACGTTAATGTCAATTTAGGTGTTGGATAGTTTACTTTTTCCCAAAGATAAAGTATCGTTTTCCAAACGAGATTACTTTCATCTACTGGTAAATCGGCGGTGTATTTTCCAGATAAACGAATTTCCCAGTTTGAACTTTTTTCAACGGTAATCGTATTGAACAAATTAAGGGCCAGGCCCAGGCAGTCAAAGCCTGGGCCGAGATTGGCCGAAGTCGCGGGTATTCTAGCGGATAGCATTTTTTTACCTCCAGATTTAGTTGCCTTCAAAACGAATGACATTGTTGACGGCTAAAACTTTACTATAGGCTTTGACTGATTCAAGGGCTTCTCGAAGTTGACCCTCATAGATAGGGTGAGTTAATAGGACGATTTCTGCTTCCTTGTTTCCCTTTTGCTTCTGAATAATTGATGCAAAACTGACATTTGCTTCAGCAAAAAGAAGGGCGAGTGTCGCTAGAACACGTGGCTCATCTTTAACCCGAAGCCGGATATAGAAGGCCGTATTAAAATTATCGGATTTTTTCAGTGGAAGATCATTATAACAGGTACAGTTGATTGTTGCGGTGGATTTGGATTCAATATTACGCGTTACTTGAATAATATCTGATACGACGGCGCTACCTGTCGGTAGTGAACCCGCTCCTCGGCCGAAAAACATCGTCTCACCTATGGCATCTCCAATTACATAGATGGCGTTATAGACACCTCCGACAGAAGCTAAGGGGTGAGATTTAGGAATAATCGCAGGATGAACGCGAATTTCTAAGCCATCTTGCTGATGCTTAGCAATAGCTAGTAATTTGATGCATGAGTTGAGTTCGGAGGCATAAGCAATATCATCCGCAGTAATCCGCGAAATTCCATCAACATGAACATCATTGATGGTCACACGAGAATTAAAGGCAATGGAAGAAAGAATGGCTAATTTTCGTGCAGCATCTAGACCATCAACATCTGAAGAGGGGTCTGCTTCAGCATAGCCTAATTTTTGGGCCTCCCCTAATACTTCATCGTAATCTCGACCTTGTTCAGCCATTGCAGTAAGGATATAGTTAGTCGTACCATTGATGACGCCAACGACTGTAGAAATTCGATTCGCTGCTAAGGATTGTTTAAGGGCAGCGATAATGGGGATTCCTCCCGCTACACTTGCTTCAAAATAAAGGTCTTTCCCTACTTCTTTGGCAACATCAAGAAGTTCATGCCCATAGAGTGCAAGCAAATCCTTATTCGCAGTGACGACGTTTTTTCCTTGGTGTAGTGCTTCTAAAATATAAGTCCGAGCAGGTTCGATCCCCCCCATGACTTCAACAACGATATCAATATCAGGGTCTTCTAAGATATCTTTCGGTTTATCTGTGAGGGTAAAACTTCCACTCACGGAACGAGGAGTTTGTATATCACGAACGAGTACCTTCTTAATATTAATATGACTATTAGTCCTGTTAGTAATGTCTTCAGCGTTCTGGGTGAGAATTTGGATTACCCCACTACCCACTGTTCCGAGTCCTAATATTCCGATTTGTATCTCTTGCAAAATAAGCTCCTCCAATCCACCTTGTATAAACACTTGTATTTGTATAGTGGACATTATAGTATGAAAGAGGGCGTTTTACAAGAGTGATGAATAAATTTTAACTTTAGTGGAATAATGGGTTGACACTCTAAGCTGTAGCATATACACTAACAATAATAAATCAATGTATTATAACACGATACAAATCATGATAACACGAAGGAAGTGTACCTAGGGTTCCGGGGTAATCCTGTCTGGACCGAGCGGTACAGAAGTCCAGTGAATTGGACTTACACCGTGGGTAGAAAAAGCCCGAGCGGAAAGTTCCTATGTCTGGAACTTTTGCTCTGGTTTTTTATTTTATTTAAATAATAATTATAATTAAGATTTATACTTTCTAGGTATTATTATATGAAGTAACAGAGGAAGGGGTTGAATAATTAAAAATATCCTTAAATTAAATTAGATAACATACCATGTCGATGATGTGGCAACTAGGTTATAATTAAACTAGTTTAGATGAAATAAGATATATTAATAATTGGAGAAAAGAGGAATAGCCAATGAATAGTGACATTATTAAACAAGGTGTAGATCGAGCTCCTCATCGGTCTTTGCTGAAAGCGTTGGGTTTAACTGATCGGGAAATTAAAAATCCGTTTATCGGTGTGGTTAGCTCTTTTACCGAGATGGTGCCAGGGCATATGCATTTAAGACAAGTTGCAGAGGCTGTAAAAGCAGGAATCCGTGCAAATGGGGGAACCCCTTTTGAATTCTCAACCGTTGCGGTCTGTGATGGTTTAGCGATGGGACATGTGGGAATGCATTTTTCACTGGCCAGTCGTGAGTTGATTGCTGATTCCATTGAAGTGATGGCGAAAGCGCATCAATTGGATGCCTTAGTCTTGATTCCGAGCTGTGATAAGGTTGTTCCGGGGATGATGATGGCGGCAATGCGCCTTAATCTGCCGGCGATCGTAGTGAGTGGCGGACCAATGTTACCGGGGCATTTTGAAGGAAAACCTGTTACACTAAGCACTGTTTTTGAAGCGGTAGGGCAGGTCCATGCGGGTAAAAAGGATGAAGAATGGCTTTATGACTTGGAATCCAAAGCATGTCCTACCTGTGGTTCATGTGCAGGTATGTTTACGGCAAATTCAATGAACTGTCTAACTGAGGCTTTAGGGCTTGCCTTACCGGGGAATGGCACGATTCCAGCCGTTTATTCTGAACGGTTAATTTTAGCGAAAGAAACTGGTTATCAAGTGATGGAGCTTCTGCGAAAGAATATTAGACCTAGGGATATCGTGACGAAGACATCACTTAAAAACGGGGTTGCTCTCGATATGGCCTTGGGCTGCTCGACGAACACTATCCTTCATTTGCCAGCCATTGCGAATGAAGGAGATATCGATTGGGATCTTCGCAACGTTAATGAAGTGAGTGCTACAACTCCTCAAATTTGCAAACTAGCTCCTGCGGGGGATAACGTTCTCGCAGACTTGAATGAAGCAGGTGGAGTGAGTGCTGTCTTAAAACAACTTTTAGATAATGGGTTCATTGATGGAACTCCGATGACGGTTTCCGGGGTCAGTCAAGCTGAACGCTTAAAGAATTATAAAGTACAAAACGCTGAAGTTATTCATCCCATGGATCACCCTTATAGTGTCCAAGGGGGATTGAAAGTCCTCTTTGGTAATCTTGCTCCCGAAGGGGCAGTTATTAAACAAGGGGCCTTAGACAATCAAGAAATGGTTTTTGAGGGTACTGCAAAAGTGTTTAATGGTGAAGTTCCAGCGGCTGAGGCCATTCGTAATCGTGAAATCAAAGCCGGTGATGTTGTGGTCATTCGTTATGAAGGGCCTAAGGGAGGACCGGGAATGCGAGAAATGCTCGGACCTACAGCAACCTTAGCAGGAATGGGTTTAGACGCTTCTGTTGCTCTAATTACGGACGGACGCTTCTCAGGTGCCAGCAGAGGTTTATCTATCGGTCATTGTTCTCCTGAAGCTGCACTTGGCGGAGAAATTGCTCTTCTGAAGACAGGAGATAAGATTCGTATTGATTTAAAAGAAGGACGCCTTAATTGGGTAGCTTCTGATGAAGAAAGAAAAATGCGACGTGAGCAATATGAACAGAATCCGCTTCCGTTGGAAAACTTAAACCCCGAATTAAGAGCAGGGTATCTGGGCCGATATTCGGAATATGTACAATCAGCATCACGGGGGGCATCTTTTAGACGAACAACATAGAGAAGAAGAGGAGAAGAGGAGGAGAGGCGAATGGGTAAAGGTAAAGCAAAAGAGCAAGAGCAAGCACTTGTTAAGGTTAGTGGTGCTGAACTCTTACTAAATTCTTTGGTTAAAGAAGGCGTAAAAGTTATCTTTGGGTATCCGGGAGGTACGGTGTTATCAATTTATGATGCCCTTCTTCATTCCCCAATTCGCCACATTTTACCTCGACATGAGCAAGCAGCTGTTCACGCTGCTGATGCCTATGCTCGGGTCAGTGGGGAAGTCGGCGTATGCTTGGGAACTTCTGGACCCGGTGCGACAAATTTAGTGACAGGTATTGCCACAGCTTATATGGACTCAATTCCTATGGTAATCTTAACGGGACAGGTTCAGACTACGCTACTGGGAACAGATTCGTTTCAGGAAGTAGATATATCAGGGATTACGATTCCAATTACTAAGCACTCCTATATAGTTAAAGATGCCAGTCAAATTCCTCGCATTGTTAAAGAAGCATTTTATATTGCGCGTACGGGACGTCCTGGGCCAGTACTCATTGATCTACCGAAGGATATCCAAGCGGCTTTTGTCGAACCTACATCAGATGACCTGAAACTTAAAAGCTATAAGTTTTTCAGTAAGGGGAATGCGGGACAGATCGAAGAAGCAGCTCGTGTTTTGGCTGAATGTGAACGCCCAATCTTGTATGCCGGTGGAGGGGTAATTAGCTCTGGTGCGGGAGAAATTCTTCGCAAGATCGTTGAGAAAGGAAACCTTCCGGTTGTAACTACGCTGATGGGAATGGGCAGTTTACCTACGACTCATCCCAATCTTCTCGGTATGGTGGGAATGCATGGTACTGTGTCAGCAAATTACGCAGTCAATGATTGTGATTTGCTCATTGCGGTAGGTGTGCGTTTTGACGATCGTGTCACGAGCGGGTTAGGTCACAAATTTGCCACTAAAGCAAAGATTATTCATATTGATATCGATCCGGCTGAAATTGGAAAAGTCGTCAAGACCCATATTCCGATTGTCGGTGATGCACGGAATGTGCTTGAAGATTTGTCCAAGCATTTGGTTCCACCCCAGATCGATACTTGGTGGAAACAAATCCGCGAGTGGCAAAAGGAACAAGTATCAAGGCAAGAATCGTATGAAAATACACATCAGTTAACGCCACAAGACGTCATTCGCATTCTCGGAGAAAAAGCAGACCCACAAGCCATTGTCACGACAGATGTTGGACAGCATCAAATGTGGGCGGCACAATATTATCCAGTTTCCCAACCACGACGTTTTATTACGAGTGGAGGATTAGGAGCGATGGGCTTTGGTTTGCCTGCGGCGATTGGCGCACAAGTAGCTGACCCAGACGCCCAGGTCTTCCTGATTACAGGGGATGGCTCTTTCCAAATGTGTATTCAGGAATTAGCAACAACAGTGCAATGTAAACTCCCTATTAAAATTATTTTGCTGAATAACGGAGTTTTAGGAATGGTTCGGCAATTGCAGAAGCTCTTCTATGATGAACGTTATAGCCAGATTCAACTGAGGGATAATCCGGACTTTATCAAAGTCGCGGAGGCTTACCATATTCTCGGAATTCGGGTTACATGTTTGGACGAAGTAGAGTCAGCATTTGATAAAGCCATCGCTTATGATGGGCCAGTGCTTATCGACTTTACCATTTCTGAAGACGAACTCGTTTTCCCGATGGTTCCTTCAGGAAATGAACTAACCGATATGATAGGGAGGTGAGGCGTATGTTGCATACTTTAGCCGTACTTGTAGAGAATAACCCGGGTGTTTTAACACGGGTTTCTGGGCTTTTTGCTCGACGGGCTTATAATATCAATAGCCTTTCCGTTTGTCAGACAGAAGACCCCGGTATTTCTCGGATGACCATTATGGTTGACGGAGATGACGCGGTGATTGAACAAGTCACGAAACAATTGATTAAATTGGTTGTCGTTCATAAAGTTACAGATCTAACAGAGGAACAGATTGTCGATCGTGAACTCGCTCTTGTAAGGGTCAAGGTTAAGCCGGATACACGTCTTGAAATTCTTCAAATCGTAGATGTCTTTCGCGGTCGCGTTGTCGACATGGGTAGAACTAATGTGACTGTAGAACTTACCGGTGATGCTGAAAAAATTGATGCATTCGTTCGTACGATTCGACCGTTTGGGTTGATGGAACTTGTTCGAACAGGTAATATAGCAATTACACGCCTCGACAGTTAATAATTGACTATCCTTACATTTTAATTCAGATAGAAAAAGGATAAGAAAGCAAAATTAAAGGAGAGATAATAATCATGGCAAAAATGTATTATGATTCAGATGCAAATTTAGAAGTACTCGCAAAGAAAACGATTGCGATTATGGGTTACGGAAGTCAAGGACATGCACATGCTCAAAATCTTCATGACTCAGGATTAGACGTTATCGTTGGTCTACGCGAAGGCTCTCGTCGGTGGAAACAAGCTGAAGAAGCAGGATTAAAAGTTATGACTGTTTCTCAAGCTGCTGAAAAAGCGGATGTAGTCATGATACTCCTTCCAGATGAAAAACAAGCTGAAGTTTATGATACCCAAATCAAACAATATATGACCCCTGGTAAAGCTCTTGCCTTTGCACACGGTTTCAATATTCATTTTGGACAAATCATTCCTTCAAGTGATATTGATGTCTTCATGATTGCTCCAAAGGGCCCAGGGCATATGGTTCGCAGAACTTATGAAGAAGGTGCTGGAGTTCCTTGCTTGATCGCAGTTCATCAAGATGCTACGGGTAAAGCGCATGACATAGGAATGGCTTATGCCAAAGGAATCGGTGGTACACGAGGCGGAGTTTTGCAAACAACCTTTAAAGAAGAGACTGAAACCGACCTCTTTGGTGAACAAGCTGTTCTTTGCGGTGGAGTTACCGAACTGATGAAAGCCGGCTTTGAAACTTTGGTTAATGCGGGTTATCAACCAGAAAGCGCTTATTTTGAGTGTCTACATGAAATGAAATTGATTGTAGATTTAATCAATGAAGGTGGATTTGGCTGGATGCGTTATTCCATTTCCGATACGGCTCAATATGGAGACCAAATGATCGGTAAACGGATTATTACAGATGAAACTCGTAAGGAAATGAAGAAAGTTCTCGAAGAAATTCAAGATGGAACCTTCGCCAAGAATTGGTTAATGGAAAACAAAGTAGGTCGTCCTCAATTCAATGCTATTGCCCGTCGCGAACAAGAGCATCAACTCGAAAAAGTCGGTGCTGAAATTCGTAGCATGATGCCTTGGTTGAAAAAACACTAATATTTCTTATTAAGAATATGAATAAACGGAGCTGTAAGTCTTTAAAATAGCGTATAAAAACATAGTATGGTCTCAAGAACTTCAGGTGGAGTCTAAAACTCCGCCTGAAGTCAATTTCTATATTTAGGGAGTATCTCAAGTCTAGAGGTGAGGAGGTTCATATATGCGCCAAATCGATATTTTTGATACGACATTAAGGGATGGAGAGCAATCTCCGGGTGTGGCCTTAAATCCTGGTGAAAAAGTGCAGATCGCTCGGCAACTCGCAAAGCTAGGTGTCAATGTTATTGAAGCCGGATTTCCTATCGCTTCGCCAGGAGATTTTGAAGCGGTTAAACGAATAGCAGAGGAGGTCCGTCAAGTTTCAATCTGTGCTTTGGCGAGAACCCAAGCGCAAGATATTGAGAGAGCTTGGGAAGCAATTTTAAAGGCGGAAAGCCCGAGGATTCATACATTTATCGCAACTTCTCCGATTCATATGCAGTATAAATTGAAGAAATCTCCTGACGCTGTGTTGGAACAAGCGGTGGCTGGGGTTAAACTGGCAAAATCCAAGGTAGCAGACATTGAATTTAGCGCAGAGGATGCTTCACGCAGTGATGTCGATTTTCTGGGGCGCGTATTCTCTGCAGCGATTAAGGCAGGCGCAACCGTGCTCAATATTCCAGATACGGTCGGATATGCAACACCGGATGAATTTGCTCAGTTCCTTAGGGCTGTTATGGAACGTACGGAGGGTATTGAGAAGGTCAAGGTTAGTGTGCACTGCCATAATGACTTAGGGTTAGCGGTTGCTAATTCGCTAGTTGCTGTTCAAGCAGGGGTTCATCAGCTTGAAGGTGCTATCAATGGAATTGGTGAACGTGCAGGAAATGCAGCTGTCGAAGAGCTTGCAATGGCTTTAAAGACGCGACGTGATCAATATCAAGTTGAAACGACGATCAACAGTAAAGAAATTGCGCGCACCAGTCAAATGGTAAGTCGGTTGACAGGGATGATAGTTCAGCCGAATAAGGCAATTGTCGGAAAAAATGCCTTTGCACATGAGTCGGGGATCCATCAAGATGGCGTTTTAAAAGAACGCTCAACGTATGAGATTATGTCTCCGGATTCGATTGGTCTAGATATGGATACCATCGTTCTAGGCAAACATTCAGGACGACATGCTGTGCGGGAACGACTAACTGAATTGGGACTCGAAGTTGATGAGGCACGTATGGATGAAGTCTTTAAGGAATTTAAACTTTTAGCAGAACGGAAAAAAGAGGTGACATCTGCGGATTTGTTTTCCTTGGTTGACACACATGTACATGATGTTCCTGAAATCACCTTAGAATACTTGCAAGTTTCCAGCGGTACTCAAATTGTACCTACCTCAACTTTAGGATTGAATTATAAAGGTCAGCGCTTTGAGGATGCAGCTTGCGGAGATGGTCCTGTGGATGCGGCTTATAAAGCGATTGATAAAATCTTAGGAATAGATCATAAACTCCTTCGTTACGCTCTTCAAGCGATCGATGGAGGTGAAGATGCTCAAGGGGAAGTCACCATCAGCGTTCAGTTTAATGAACATACTGTTGGTGGACGCGGCGTAAGTACGGATATCATTGAATCCAGTATTAAAGCCTATATCCAAGCTGTTAATCGGGCGTCTGAACGAGGCTGGATTTCTATTAAGATCGGGGGTAATTGAAACAGTGGGTATGACAATTACAGAAAAAATCTTAGCTGATCATGCCGGACTTACGGAAGTTGTTCCAGGACAATTAATTACAGGAAAGCTTGATCTTGCACTAGCAAATGATATTACCGGTCCAGTAGCGATTCAAGAATTTGCAAAGTTTGAAACGGATAAAGTGTGGGATCCGGCAAAGGTTGCTTTGGTTCCCGATCATTTTACCCCAAACAAAGATATTGCCTCAGCAGAATTGAGTAAATCCTTGCGCGTGTTTGCCAAAAATCAAAAAATTGTGCATTACTGGGAACAAGGACGAGTAGGGATTGAACATTGCCTTCTTCCTGAACAAGGGGTAACGCTTCCTGGAGATGTTATCATTGGTGCAGATTCACACACCTGTACTTATGGAGCACTGGGTGCTTTCGCTACGGGTGTAGGTAGCACTGACTTAGCAGCTGGATTGGCAACAGGCGAAGCTTGGTTTCGCGTTCCGGAATCGATAAAATTTATATTTAAGGGTCAAAACTTTCAACCTTGGGTTGGAGGGAAAGACCTGATTCTTTATACCATTGGCAAGATTGGTGTTGATGGCGCTCGGTACAAGGCGATGGAATTCTCTGGAGAGGGAATTGCGGCTCTGTCAATGGATAATCGTTTCACAATTTGTAATATGGCTATTGAAGCTGGGGCGAAGAATGGAATTATCGTCGCGGATGAGAAGACGCTCGCTTATGTGAAGGAGCGTGCCCAACGTCCGTTTAAGGTCTATGAAAGCGATCCTGATGCACAATACTCAGAGGTATTTGAATTTAATGTTGCTGATATTCCGCTCCAAGTAGCATTCCCTCATCTGCCAGAGAATTCGAAAGCCGTTGAAGAAGCACGCGGAATAAAGATCGACCAAGTCGTTATTGGTTCTTGTACGAATGGACGGCTGGAAGATCTGAGGATTGCAGCCGAAATTTTACGTGGGAAGAGCGTTCATCCTGATGTTCGTCTCATCGTAATTCCAGGGACGCAAAATATTTATAAGCAAGCCATGAAGGAAGGATTAATCGACATCTTTATTGATGCCGGAGCGGTTGTGAGTACTCCGACTTGTGGACCTTGTCTTGGTGGATATATGGGGATCCTTGCCAAGGGCGAGCGTGCCTTGTCGACGACGAACCGTAATTTTGTGGGTCGGATGGGACATCCCGAAAGTGAAGTTTATCTTTCTGGCCCAGCAGTTGCTGCAGCATCCGCTGTTAAAGGCGAAATTGTACATCCACAGGAGGTGGCGTAATGAGTAAGGCATGGAGATTTGGCGATGATGTGGATACAGATGTCATCATTCCAGCACGCTATCTGAATCAAACCTCACCTGAACATCTAGCCGCACACTGCATGGAAGATGCAGATACTCATTTTGCTCAGGCAGTTAAGGTTGGGGATGTTATAGTTGGTGGCAAAAACTTTGGATGTGGATCGTCTCGCGAGCATGCTCCTTTAGCCATTAAATCCGCAGGAGTTCAAGTAGTAATAGCAGAATCGTTCGCTCGGATTTTTTATCGGAATTCATTAAACATTGGGCTTCCTATTCTTGAATGTCCAGAAGCAGTACAGGGTATTCAAGCGGGAGATGATGTTTCTGTAAATCTATCAACGGGTGAAATTCAAAATATAACTCGGGGAGCGAGTTACCAAGCACGCCCTTTTCCACCATTTATGCAAGAGTTGATTAAAGCGGGTGGACTTATTCCTTATGTGAAAGGACGGAAGAACAATGCCTAAAATTGCAGTACTACCTGGAGATGGTATCGGACAAGAAATCATTCCTGAGGCAGTTAAAGTTTTAAAGACTGTCTTGGCGAATTCTCCGGAAGACTTCGAGTTTAAAGAGTATTGGGTTGGCGGTACCGCTATCGATAAATGTGGAAAAGCTTTACCTGAGGAAACCTTAAAAGGCTGCGAAGAAGCAGATGCTGTTCTGCTCGGTGCAGTAGGCGGACCGAAGTGGGATCACCTTCCTGCTGCAGAGCGCCCAGAAACAGCAGCTCTACTTGGCTTAAGAAAAGGGCTAGAGTTCTACGCCAATATTCGCCCTGTTAAAATGTTAGTAAGTTTGATTGATTCTTCAACACTAAAAAAAGAAATAGTGGAGAACGTTGATATGGTTGTCATTCGGGAACTTACGGGAGGCGTTTATTTTGGGGAGAAGAAGAGAATTGATAATCCTCTCTCCGCTTATGACATGATGTCTTATTCTGCTCCTGAAATTGAGCGGATTGTCCGTTTAGCTTTCGAAATCGCTCAAAATCGCCGGAAAAAAGTGTGTTCGGTTGATAAAGCGAATGTCCTCGAAACCTCGCGTCTCTGGAGAGAGATTGCAATCAAAGTCTCGAAAGATTTCCCAGAAGTAGAGCTATCCCATTTGTATGTTGATAATGCGGCAATGCAACTCGTTCGTTATCCCGAGCAGTTTGACGTTATTGTTACGGAGAATATGTTTGGAGATATCCTTACTGACTTAGCTTCAATGTTAGGTGGTTCGATTGGAATGTTGTCTTCAGCAAGCATGAATGGTAAAAAGGGAATGTATGAACCCGCTCACGGCTCGGCACCAGATATTGCCGGTAAGAATCTTGCTAATCCTTTAGCTACGATTCTATCTGCAGCTTTAATGCTGAGAAATACATTTGGACTTGAGGAAGAAGCACAAAAGATCGAAGCAGCGGTTACTAAAGTTCTCGCTCAAGGCTATCGAACGGCGGATCTTGCTCGTCCAGGGGATAAACGTATGGGGACAAAGGAAATGGGTGATGCCGTAGTCGCAGCACTGTAAAAAGGTTAACTTCAAGAAGCAGTGGATAATTGAATCTAGTTATGGTAATATAAGGTTAATTTAAATAACATTAAAATGCTGATGAACGACCTAAACGGTCTACTAGTTGCTTTTAGAAGAGAGAGTGGCGGATGCTGAGAGCTACTTAGGGCACAGGCCGAAACCCAGTCGTGAAGTGCTGATGCTAAATCAGACGGCTCCCACCGTTAATGGGCTAAAGTTGGCATAAGCAATTAAGGTGGTACCGCGGAAGGTTACTTTCGTCCTTGTAAAGAGGATGAAAGTAACCTTTTTGATTATTAAACATTGAGAGGAAGTAGAGTTATGCAAGCAATAGGTTTTATAGGCGCGGGCAATATGGCGGAGGCCATTATTCGTGGCTTGCGCGCAGTAGGAATCTCTAGTGAAATACGTGTGACGAATCGTTCAAATCAAGAAAAACTACAGAAAATGGCAGAACAGTATATGATCATACCTTCCACTCTTGAGAAAATCGTCAAAGAATCAGAGATTATCCTGCTTGCTGTGAAGCCAAAAGATATGCTCGGGGTCTTAAAGGATCTGCAAAAGGACCTGAAATCCAGTCAACTCCTTATTACCGTTGCCGCTGGAATACCTTTAAAAACTTATGAAATGAATTTACCTGGAATTCCTGTGGTGCGCGTTATGCCAAATACTTCAAGCTACGTATTGAAGTCCATGACTGGCTTAGTTCAGGGAAGTGTAGTTCATGAAAATCACAAGCGAATGGCTGAAGAAATTTTTCAAGCGGTCGGAAAAACACTATGGATCACTGAAGATAAATTGAATCCTTTGATGTCAATCAGTGGAAGCGGACCTGCTTACATCTATCTCTTCACAGAAACCTTAATACAAGCAGGAGTAAGTTCGGGACTTTCTGAAGTGGATGCGGAGATGCTTGCAAAAGAAACTTTATTTGGAGCATCTCAAATGTTGCAAGAATCAGGAAAATCACCTGCTCGTTTACGCGAAGAAGTGACTTCGCCTAAGGGGACAACTTTAGCCGCTTTAACTGTTTTTTGGGAAAAAGATCTGCAAGACATTGTTACGAGTGCGGCTAAGGCTTGTCAAGATCGGGCAGAAGAAATGGAAAGGGAGTATCAGGGGTGAGCCGAAGAATCGTTATTAAAATCGGAAGTAGTAGTTTGAATCATCCTACGGGTGGTTTAGATGATACCGCCATTGAAAATATCGTTAAGGTAATCTCTGAAATATGTACCCAGGGTATTGAATGCATCCTTGTTAGCTCTGGTGCTGTCGCGGCTGGGGTGGGTAAGCTAGGCCTCTCATCAAAACCTAAAGATATTGCAGGTAAGCAGGCAGTGGCTTCGATTGGACAAGGGGTTTTGATTGAAAAATATGCTCAGGTACTTGATAACTACGACTTGGTTGGTGCCCAAGTCTTACTCTCAAGAATTGATTTAGCCGATTCATCACGTTACAAAAACGCCCAAAATACATTAGAACAATTGCTTAAATTTAAAGCAATCCCGATTATTAATGAAAATGACACAGTCGCTGTTGAAGAGCTTTGTTTTGGTGATAATGATCGGCTTTCTGCGCTTGTCGCAGGAATTGTCCACGCCGATTTGCTAGTTATCTTTACGGATGTCGACGGCCTCTATACGTCAAATCCCAAGACCCACCCAGGCGCTCGCTTGATTGAAAAGGTTGAAGATATTACAAAAGTAAAAGGACTTGCTGGCGGTGCGGGATCCAAGTTGGGCACAGGTGGGATGATTACCAAGATTAAAGCTGCTGAAATTGCAACACGGTTCGGTATTGGAACCTATCTCGTGAATTCTAGTCGGATGAAAGATTTGCCCGCGTATTTTAAAGGAGAAAATTTATTAGGTACCTATTTTGTTCCTACTACTCATCGTTTGGTGGGGAAGAAAAGATGGATCGCTTATGGCGGACTTTCTGAAGGGAGTATCATTATTGACGAAGGAGCAGTTAAAGCATTAGCTAAAGAGGGTAAAAGTCTCCTTGCTACAGGGATTATCGGTGTTGAGGGAGAATGGGAGAGAAAAGAACTTATCCGGATAGTTAATGCCAAAGGAATGGAAATTGGTCGTGGCTTAGTGGAATTAAGTAGCGAAGAGGTTATCTGCACCCAGGGTAAACATTCTGAAGAAGTGTTAAGGCTTATCCCTGATCTCGAGGGATATGAAATTGTACACCGAGATAATATGACGTTAATGGTATGAAATGAATTGATTAAATTTAATTTAATTTAATGTGGCTATTTAGAAAGAGAAGATCTTGAAATCTTATTTAAGTTCGGAGGATGTTTATGAGCGAGTTTGATTCTGTACTTCTGAATATTGGACTGAACGCAAAAAACGCTGCGCGTAAATTGGGCTATATTGGGACAGCAGCCAAAAATGAAGCGCTTACAGAAATGGCAAACGCTTTGATTCTTCATGAAGAGGAAATTCTTCAGGCTAACAGCAGGGATATTGTTGCAGCTGAGAAGAAAGGAATCAAGAAAAGCTTAGTGAATCGTTTGCGCTTAAGCTCAGAAGGAATTCATCAAATTAGCGAAGCTTTACTCGATGTGGTCCATTTAGCGGATCCCGTTGGAGAGGGTGAATTTTGGACACGTCCTAATGGGTTAAGGATGCAGAAGATGAGAGTTCCGCTTGGGGTTGTGGCCATGATTTATGAGGCAAGACCCAATGTCACTGTTGATGCAGCGGCGCTTTGCTTAAAATCTGGGAATGCCGTGATTTTAAGAGGAGGCTCCGAGGCGATTGAAAGCAATAAAGTGTTAGCACGCGTTATTGCTAAGGCAGCAGAAAGTAAAGGGATGCCCGTAGGAACAATTCAACTCGTTGAAGAAACGTCACATGAATGGGTTCATCAAATTATTAAAATGAATCAGTATATCGATGTCGTTATACCTAGAGGTGGAGAAGGGTTAATCAAAACTGTGGTACAAAATGCAACTGTGCCAGTAATTGAGACAGGAACAGGAATTTGCCATGCCTATGTTGAGAAGGAAGCGGATATCAAGAAAGCAATCCCCATTGTGATCAATTCGAAAACTCAGAAACCTGGAGTTTGTAATGCCTTGGAGACTCTCCTTGTGGATCAGTGTATTGCTGAATCATTTTTACCCTTAATGGGTGAAGAATTGGAGAAGCATAACGTTGAAATTCGTGGCTGTGCGGAAACCTGTAGAATTCTTCCTTATGCAGTTCCAGCGACTGAAGAGGATTGGGCGACAGAGTATCTCGATTTGATCATCAGTGTTAGAGTTGTTAAAAATGTAGATGAAGCAATGGATCATATCTATCAATATAGTACCAAGCACTCTGAAACAATAATTACAGAAAACTATAGTATCGCTCAGAGATTCCAAAGGGAAGTGGATGCAGCAGCAGTATATGTCAATGCATCAACGCGATTTACGGATGGTGGACGCTTCGGTTTTGGCGCAGAAATTGGGATAAGTACTCAGAAACTTCATGCGCGTGGTCCTATGGGCTTAAAAGAATTAACGACTGTCAAATATCTCATTTATGGCGATGGGCATATTGTGCCTTAACCAGTGGGCGAGCGGCTCTGCCTTACTTGGACTGAAAAGTCCTAGTAAAGTTTGGTCGTTGCCAGGCAAACAAAAGCGAAGGGACTATATTAATAGTCCCTTCGCTTTTGTTTATTGTGTAAAAGTTTTTAAGGTTTTATTAGTTTGCTTAAGAAGTAAATTGTGATTATTGGACAACCTCGTAAGATTTGTCAGCACTCCACCCTTTGGCAAAGCCATCCATACCAAATCCGAAATTTAGACTCTTGGCGTTGATTCCATAGAGATTAAGCATGGAGTCTATCTGTCCAGCCGTTTGTCCGGTATAGCAATAGACAACTACAGTTTTGCCTTTGCCATTGTCTTTAATTGAATCAAGATTTTTCGCAATTTCTGGACCGTAAGGAATGTTCACAGCTCCTTTAATATGGCCTTTGGCGAAATCAGCTGCTTGGCGAACATCAACAATATAGTATTTATCTGCTTCTTTAGCTAGGGCATCTTTCATAGCAGGAAGATCGATCTTATAGGAGTCTTTTACTGTAGAACCAATTGCAGCAAAATATTTTTGGACTGCATCGTCAATTGCTTTACTCTTAGTAGCAACTGCTGTAGCTGTTGGCATTGGAGTTGCTTCAGTTACAGTCGGGTAGTTCTGTCCTAACCATCCTCTAGTCTCAAAGCCTGGAGTACCGCTACCACCCATTCCTGAGTTTAAAGAGACGGCGTTGATTCCGGCAGCATTGAGAAGTGAATCTGTTTGACCAGCTGTTTGGCCGGTATAACAAGTAACAACTAAAGTCTTATCTTTGGCAATAGCCCGGATGTTATCAAGGTTTTTCGCGATGTCTGGGCCATAAGGTACGTTTATAGCTCCCTTGATGTGGCCAGCAGCATAATCTTTTGCTTGACGAACATCCAATACTACATATTTATCAGGGGTTGTATCAAGCGCAGCTTTGAGATCTTTCTCAGGAATTTTATAAGAATTTTTAACAGTGGATCCAATATTACCAAAATAAGTTTCAATTGACCCTTTAATTGCTTTAGATGAGTCTTCCGCAGGAGCAGTTGCTGCTGTTGTATTTGTTGGAGTAGTGGCAGCTGGCTTTGCTTGACTGCATCCGGTAACGAGAAGGCCGACAATTAGGAGGTTTGATAAGAGAATAGATAAATTCCTTTTTTTCATGTCTGAGCACCCTTTCAAATTTTATTTTTTAAGTTTGGTTGGAAAACCATATATAACATATTCTCCAAGATGTGAAAAATCCCTCTATCACAATTTATAAACATTTATTATATAGCCATAAAATTAAACTATAGAACATTGTGCAGGAGAGAACATGTACATGGCGAATATAATATCCATAAACATCTGCAGAAAAATCTATTTTGCGTCTTTGGCTACATCGCAGCGTGTAAAAATGCAAAATGCAATTTCTGTAGTAGAGCCTACATGTTTCTTCTAAAACATGTAGGAATTAATTATTTAAGAGGAGGGCGAGTGATTTGAAAGCTAAGTCGAAGTCAATGAGATCGAAGAGTTTAATGTTTAGTTTTCTGTTGTTACTAGGTTTTGGCATGATTTTTTTATCCGGCTGCAGCAACAGTCAATCAACGGCGGGGCAGGATCCGCCAAAGGCTAATAGCAGCCAAGAACAGGCGAATGTTAACCAGACTGCCACTACCATGATTCCTGATACTGCTAAGGTATCGACCGATGAGTTGGATGCTGCTATGCAAGCTAATAAAGGGTGGCAGTTGATTGACGTTCGGGAATCCAGAGAATTTGCAGCAGGGCATATCAAGTTGGCGATTAATAGACCTTTGGCTGACTTGAAAAACAACCTTAACCAAATTAGTAAGGACAAAGAAATTGTACTAATCGATCTTAATGGTAGTCGTTCTGAGTCAGCGTGGCAAATATTGGTAGATAGCGGTTACGATAAAAACAAAGTTAAAGTTTTAACCGGGGGCATGCTGTACTGGAACGGTATTATCAGTTCAGCAGGTAGTAATAGCGTTAACAATAGTAGTAGCGGTAGTGCTGCGACAGCGCCTAAGCCTGAAGTCCAAGGAGTGGTTGGCGGTTGTTAATAAATGTTATTAAATTCTTATTATATTAGATGTCAGATTTCAACATGAATGGAGGGGAACGTATGAAACGTAGAAATTTCATAAAGGGTTTACTTTATGGAACTGGCGGTACCATGGCTTTCATGGGCGGGTTCGGAACCTTTAGTAACCTGAACAATCTCAAAGCTGAGGCGACAGATTCTGAAACAACAGTATTTTCTTCATGTGAAATATGTCGGAATCAGTGTCCTATTGCTGTTAAAGTCAAAGATGGGAAAGTCACTAAAATTGAGGGTAATCCCAATGATACAGCTTTTGGTGGCGTGATTTGTGCTAGAGGAAATGCAGGCCCGTCACTTCTTTATGACCCGCAAAGAATTAAAAAACCGATGATTCGTACTGGCGAACGGGGTTCTGGTAAGTTCAAAGAAGTAAGTTGGGATGAAGCATACACTTATATTGCCGATAAATTATATAACGTAAAAGACCAATTCGGCGGTGAAGCTATCGCTCTCGCAAGCCGTAAAGGACCCCATGATTGGTTTTTCCGGTCAATCGGGAAAGCGATGGGTTCGCCTAATACGTTTTCCCATGAAGCTTCTTGTCCACTAACTCGTAATGTGGCCTTAGATACTACCTTTGGAACTGAAGCGATTGCTGCTGATTATGGAAATGCTAAGTATATTATCTCTGTTGGACGAAACTGGTTTGAGGGAATTCAGGTTGCTCAGACTAGAGCAGTTTCCAAAGCAATCAGCAATGGAGCTAAACTTGTAGTCCTTGATCCGCGTTTTAGTGTCACTGCATCGAAAGGTGAATGGCTTCCAATTAAAGGTGCCTCTGATTTAGCCTTTGTTATGGCTATGGCCAATATCTTAATTAAGGAAAATTTGTACGATCAAGACTTTGTTTCGCAATATACGGTAGGGTTTGATAAATGGGCCGAAGCAGTTAAGGATAAAACTCCGGAGTGGGCAGAGAAAGAGACTGGAATTTCCAAAGACAAAATCATTCAGATAACCCGGGAGTTTGCAGCTGCAAAACCAAAGGCAATCTTAGACTTTGGTTGGCGGACAGCGTATACATCGAATGACTATCAACTGCGTCGTGCCATAATGATCGTTAATATGATGATTGGAAACTTTGAAGTTCCAGGGGGCTATTATCATAACAAAGGAGCAGGAGTCTTAAAAAAATTCCCAGATCAAGCTGCTTATGGTAAAAGCTTAGGGGGTATAGCTCAACCGAGTTTTCCTACGCCTTCAAAAGCGAGAATTGATGGTACAGGCGTTAAAGGAACACTAGGTCAAATCATTCCTGCTTATGATGGAGCTGTCGGGAAAATCGTAGAGAGCATCTTAACTGAAGATCCATACCCGATTAAAGCATGGCTTGTTCACCGTTTTAATCCCTATATAACAATTACTGAAAGTGAGAGGGTTTTAGAGGCATTCAAAAAACTCGATCTCTTGGTAACCTGTGATGTCTACATGACTGACACTGCATATTTTTCCGATGTAGTATTACCGGAATGTACGTATTTAGAGCGTTATGAACCCATTTTTGATATGTCAGGATTAACTCCTAAATTTGTCTTACGGCAGCCTGCAGTGCCGCTTGTTTATGCAGATACAAAACCATATTGGCAGATTTATAAAGAACTTGGAGAAAAGATGGGACTCGGTGACTATTTTGGCTATAAAGATATGGAAGACTATCTCACTCAAACACTTGCGCCAACGGGTATAACCTTAGATCAAATGAAGGAAAAAGGCGTTTGGACTCCTTCAGGTATGAAAGCGTTCTACGTTCGAGCTAACGATCCCAAAGCTTCTTTAGATAATGTCTTGGAAAATAAAAGTAAAAAAATAGAGATATTCTCTGAAGAGTGCGAAGAAGCAGCAAAACAAGGTATCCCGCAATATGTGAGCCATCCACAACCAGAAGAGGGTAAGTTCCGTTTTGTCCAGGGTAAAGTCGCAGTACACACGAATGCGGGAACGGCGAATATCCCGGTATTGAACGAGTTAATGCCGACAAATACGTTATGGATGAATCCAGTGAGTTGCACTAAACTCGGCTTGAAAGATGGAGATGACATTGTTATTTCTTCTGGTAAGTATGAGCAAAAAGGTAAGTTAAAAATGACCGAAGGAATTCGGCCGGATACCGTATTCTGTTATCATGGGTTTGGACGAATTTCACCTGAACTGAAGAGAGCATACGGTAAGGGCATCAATGGTAATTGTTTGATTCCTAATGAAATTGGAGATGTGGGTAACACCGTTACCTCTGCTACGTTTGTAACGGTCCGAAAAGCCTAATGAAGTAAATATTTAGTTTGCAAAGTTGATTGAGTCAATGCGTCAACTAAAAAGGGAGAATTCATGGACAAAAGTATAATTGCAGAGCTCTATTTGTCTTTTGCAGCAATTTTTCACCGTCCTAACCAAGATGTTTCTGATCATTTGGAAGAGTTAATTATCCTCTGGTCTGAAGAAATACCAGGAATAGACATGCAGACTCAGGAATTGAAGAATTTTTGTCATCAATTCCTGCAGGGGGAACAGAGGCTCAATGCTTTGTGGGAACATTATATTCCTCTTTTTGAAACAGGTGCAGTTGAAGCCTCTCCTTATGCCTCTGTTTATTTCGAGGTCGAAGGCAGGGTTCTTGGTAAGGAAGCTTTTAATGTTAAACAATTTTATGCAAAATGTGGGTATGCAATGGGAACGGAAAGTGGCGAGCTTCCTGATCATTTGGCGGTTGAATTAGAGTTCTGTGCCTTGCTTGCCCAAAATGGACAGGAGTACACATTGAAAGAATTTGAAGAAAATCATTTAAATCCTTTCTTAAAGTGTATTTTGCCTAAGATTAAGAATTCTTCTCGTCCTGTTTACGCCGCTGTTGCGACTATTCTTGAAGTCAAACAGTTTAATTTACTGAAAGAGGGTGATTTTGTTGGCTAAAAAATATACTATGGTTGTTAACCTAGCTAAGTGCATAGGGTGTCAAGCCTGTACTGTTGCTTGTAAATTCCAGAATAATGTACCTGAAGGACAATTTAGAACGAAGACTCCCACAGAAGGGATTAAGGGGACTTATCCTAATGTTTCGACATATTTTATAAAAGAAGCATGCCAAATGTGTCAAGAGGCACCTTGTGTCAGTGTCTGTCCGACAAAGGCTTCTCACTACAATGAAGACGGAGTAGTCTTGATCGATATTAATAAGTGTGTGGGCTGCAAGTATTGTATGACAGCCTGCCCTTATGATGCTCGTTTTCTCAACAAGGAAACGGGTGCGGCTGATAAATGCACATTCTGTTACGAAGCAAGGGTTTCTAAAGGGGAAAAACCAGCCTGTGTTTCAACGTGTCTTGGTGGGGCTTTGATGTTTGGAGATCTTAATGATCCGTCAAGCGATGTTTCCAAGTTTCTGGCCACACATAAAAGTGAAGTTCGTAAACCTGAGTTCGGCACACACCCAAGTGTCAACTACATCTATGAAGGGGTGGTGAAGTAAAATGGACGTTACCTGGGGTGCGAGTGCAAGTGCAAATGAACTTGCTTGGGGCGGAATGATTGCAATTTATTTATTCCTAGCCGGGATTGCCGGTGGAGCATTTCTAACTGCTTCCTTGACAGATCTTTTCAATAAAAAGCAGTATTCAAAGGTAATTCGATCTGGAGCCTATATTGCTCCAATTACAATTATCATTGGTTTATTGTTATTGGTTGTTGACTTAGGTCGTCCGTTCACTTTCTGGAAACTTCTTCTTAATGTGAACTTTGGATCGGTAATGTCAATCGGTGTCTTTATCGTCTCGGGTTTCTCAGCTTTGTCAGTTGTATATGGTTTTCTTGTATGGTCAAGTGCTGCAGCAGAAAAAAAGGTTCTGATCACTACTGCTAACGCCGAAGTAGCAGCTACCTCAATGATAACAAAAGTTACTTCTATAGGTCAGGGCATTCAAGCTATTCGTAAACCTATAGCCGCGTTGGGAGTTCTGTTTTCGATTGGAACAGCTTCGTACACGGGTTTCTTATTATCCGCAATAGCAACCAACAGTTTCTGGCACACATCGTTTTTAGGTAGTGAATCAATTCCATTCTTGCCTATTCTATTTTTAGTGTCTGCAATTTCTACTGGTTTAGCAGCTACTTTGATTGGAGCAGTCAATTGCAGTGATTTAACTGTTTATAAAAAAGTTGATATTGTTCTCATCATTGTAGAGATCATCTTACTCTCTATTCTTTATCTATCCGTCAATCCTATTTACTTTACTGAAAGTATGACTGCTCTCTTCTGGTTAGGAGTTGTCTTGATAGGATTATTAATTCCATTGATTTTATCAATTTATGGTGTTGCTAAACACAAAAATATTGTTATTCCGGTTTGTGGGATGGTCGTTATTGGGGGACTGTGTTTACGATACTTCGTTGTGTATACTGGACAGTTGTTCAGATAATTTGGCAGTTTAGAGGATCAATTGAATATTATATCCTCGTTTATACTTATACGGGCTTTAAGCCCGTTTTCTTTTCGCAAATATATCATGATTCTAAAAGAAAAGTATTGAGTGATTACTGCAGAGAAAGCATTTGCGTAAGATTAATTTTATGAAGTTGGCGGTGATCCTGGGGGAGGCTCTTTTATCTCGAAAAGAGCGACAAGAGTACCGATGGCTAAGGCTAAACAGCTCAGCAGCAGTAGTAGATTAGCATCTTTTAAAACAAATTTCATAAAAACAAATGCAATAAGGATTCCAAAGCCTATTCCATAAACAACGGGAAACTTCGGCATCCTAACTCCCCCTCTTCTAGTCTTTCTTTCGGAATCTCTTAATCGTATATATAATAGAATATTCTGATTATATTATTGTATTCGTGGTCATATTATATGTTCCTGCTTCAAACTGAAAAAACTGTGGTTTCGTGTCTGTTAAATTTTTTATAATTGTAAATCATATAATGAATGAATAATTCGAAAAAGTTTTAAAACTGTGCAATAAAGCTTATGTAATAGAAGAAAATATGTGTTCCTAACTAAGATTGCAGGATAATGTCGTGTTGCTCTCGAAATTTTTAATAGTAGAGACGTGTCGAATTACGGAGAAAAAGTAAGACGCGAGTTCGTAGAACTCATGGATATTAAATATATAAAGGGGTGACCTTGTTGACAGATGATCGGTTGCTCTACAGTAGGCGACAAGTCTTAAATTTGGGACGTAAAGCTCTTATTGTCATAGGGGTAGGTTGCCTTTACCCTATAGGTCGCTATTTGACGGGGAACGAGGATCGATTGGCCGAGGCCCGTATTGCTAGTAGTGAAATGCCTTTGAGTCAGAATTGGAAGCGATTGGAGCAAACTCGCTTTTGGCTACGTCAGGGAGATAATGGGGTGGAGGCGATCTGGGGTAGTTGTACTCATTTGGGGTGTGAAGTGAACTTTAATCTCGAACAGGACCAATGGCTTTGCCCCTGCCATGGTAGTCGTTATAATAGAGAAGGTCAGCCTATTCAAGGGCCAGCTGTTATTCCCTTAGTACGAGCAAGCATAAAAGAGAAAGACGGTTATTATATTCTAAATCAGCCAAAAGGGTAAGTACAGGAGGGAGAACAAGATGGTTAAAAAGGAAAAGAGTTCCTTTATCGGACATATTCGCCCTCGCCAAATAAAAGCAGGAGCTCTTCGTCTTAGAGCTACTTTCTGCTTGGGTGGATTTTCTTTCTTGGCTTTTACCATATTGACTATCACTGGAGTGCTACTCATGTTTTATTATCAGCCTGGAGATAAAGCATTTGCTACCCTGAGTGAAATCGATTCCGCGCTGCCTTATGGGGGATTCATACGTTCACTGCATTTTTGGGCAGGCCAGTTGATGGTGATCAGTGTTTTTTTACATATGGTAAGGGTGGTATGGACTAGGTCCTACAGACCTATAAGCGAGCTTAATTGGATTGTTGGGGTAGTACTTTTTGTCTCGACTGTGATATTAGACTATTCTGGTTACCTTCTAAGGGGGGGACAGGAAAGCGGAGCCGCGGCATCAGTTGGACAAACTTTGCTTAGAACGTTACCTGGTGGGCAAGCTTTGGCAATAGTTTTTTTTGGACAACCTTCGCCTCTTAATGGGAGTACCATAAATGTTTTTGTTTGGCACATTTTTATTTTGTCGGGAATAGCAGGCTTTTTACAGATGTTCCATTTTTGGCGGGTACGGAAAAATGGTGGGGTGCGACCTTTGTAAAGGAGATGCGATAGAGTGTGGCAAGCAAGATTACGTGCTGAGAAAGAAAGTATTACGGATGTACAGGAAGAAAATATTGAACCCAATAAAAACGATAAGGTCATATTGAGTGAGTTGCAGGCGAGGGAATATATTAGTACATTTCTTTGGTTGGGCTTATTATTTGGCTTAACTATTCTATTAAAAGTCCCTTTAGATAGCTCTGCAGAGGCTACCGCAGTGGGTATATCTAAAGCGCCCTGGGTATTTGGATCAATTCAATGGCTTTTACAACGGTTTCCAGTTTGGCTGAGTGGGTGGGTATTGCCTGTTCTGTCGGGGATAGTGCTTTTAAGTTTACCGTGGTGGGCACAAAAAATAGGTAAAATGTGGACATGGATCGTTTTCCTGGTTCTGAGTTTGACTTGGGTAGGATTAACATTTTTGTATTGGTTTATGGACTGAAGGGGGGGTCAAGAATGTCTAAGCGTTTAAAGGTATTTTTGGGATTGGCAATTCTTATTTGCTTTGCAATGTTTTTTTGGGCAGTGAAATCATATAGCTCTTCCGCATGGCAGACTTGGCAAACAAAATATTTTGAAGCACAAATTGCTGTTCTTCAAGAAAATATGACTAAGGTCCAAGGAGAAGAGGAAGCGGAACAAATAAAACAAAAGATAAAGGAATGGCAGGAAAAGAAACCCACAGTGCAGGAGATCCGATTATCAAACGGCAACATTGAGCGTTGTACAACCTGTCATTTAGGAATTGAGGAAATTTCTAAGTCCCACCCTAGTGATATGGGATGTACGGTTTGCCATGGGGGAAATGCCTTATCCTTAGATGAGAAGACGGCTCATGAGGGGATGTATGGGGGAGGGCACTCAGGGCAGTTGGACGTGACCCGGCTAAGTTGCGGAGGTGGGAGTTCAGCAGTTGGACAGTGCCATAGTGGAAATAAACATGAGATTGATAATCAGGTGGATTTGATGAGCACCTCCTTAATGGCCAGTAAAGGGGGTGAACTCTCGATGACTAGGTACATGTATGGACTAGATATTCCACCTCAAATCTTGCTAAAGCCTGGGGAGACGGCTACTAATGTAGAAGTGCCCTTTAATCATCGTGCAGAGGAGATGAAATTCCAAGAAACTTGTTTATCAGCTTGCCACCAAACTGAAGGGAAACTACCGGGGCTAGAAGTTCAGTCTAACGGGTGTGAGAGTTGTCATGTACTTAGTAATAGTGAGCATACCTATGAGGGACGGGATGTTACCATATCACAAGAAAAACTAGGCTATGGGATGGAGCATAAATTAACAGTTCAAATTCCCTACACCCAGTGTAATCAATGTCATAATCAGGGAGAATATGAACTCTACACTATGGATTTTACTCCCCGTCCTGATTTAGATCGCGTTAATTCTTCTCCGTCACCGGATAAAGAGAGTTTGGAGACGCGTTGGCAGAATGTATATTCCCCAGGATTAGTTTTTACTAAATGTGAAGTCAACTTAGATTGCATCGACTGTCATACGCGGAAGGAGGTTATGGGGGATGGAGAGATGCACGTTTCCGAATGGAAAGCATTGAAAATTCAATGTCAGGACTGCCATGGAACTACGGACAGTAAGCCTCAAGAGTGGACAATAACAGATAGATCTGATATAGCTTGGGCGGAAGCTCGCATCAATCCTGATTTTCCCTCTCTCGAAATGGGGGATGTTATTCTGAAGACATTAAAGGGAGAAGAATTACCATACGTCCGCCTGGAAAACGGTCAATGGTTTAGTTATCGCAAAACAAACGGAGAGAAATTTCTGATTCCGCAGGTTATAGGTAGCAAATGCCTCCAGGATCCTGATAAACAGTCTTCAGACGACTGTCATAAATGCCATGATGTATCAAAGGATAAACCTTCTTCAGGCGGGAATAAGTAAAATAGAAATACTATAGCCAGATATGTGATATTATAGAGATAGAGTTTAGAATTTATTTACACTCATTGAAAGTCAACATAAGAAGTAGGTGAATGGCTATGGACAGTTATCAACTTAAAATATTTTGTACGGTCACTCGTGCCCAAAGCTTTTCTAAGGCTGCAAAATTGTTGCATATGAGTCAACCTGCGGTGAGTACACATATTAAGAATATGGAGGAATATTATCAAGGAGTACTCTTTGAACGAACCCCACATGGTGTCATTTTAACAAAAGCAGGCGAGGTTTTTTACGATTATGCCCAAAAAATCCTCGACCTTCACGATGAAATGGAACAGCAACTGGAAAGTGTTCTTCTAAGGAAGAGTCATCAGATTATCGTTGGAGCAAGTACTACAATAGGGAACGTTTCTCTCCCTTGTTCGATTTATCTTTTTAAAGAGGAATATCCAGAAGTTTCAATTCGTTTGGAAATTGCCAATTCTGATGAAATTTTACGTAAGTTAATGGTTAACGAAGTTAATATTGGCGTTTTTGAAGGTCACCATGAGTCCCCCGACCTCAATGCTATTCCTGTGACTTCAGACGAATTAGTCTTAATCGCTTCTCCTCATCATTCAAAGGAGGAAGGGAGCATTTCGATTGAGAACTTTTTGAAAAGACCTCTTATTCTTCGTGAAGATGGCTCAGGTACACGGAAAATACTAGCTGATGCTTTGGAAAGACATGGGCATAACATTAATGACCTCAATGTCATTACTGAGATGACAACAATTGATGCCATTAAATCTGCAGTCGAAGCGGGCTTAGGTGAGGCTATCGTTCCTCGTCTTGCTGTTCGTAAGGAAGCATATCTTGGAACGTTGAAGGTGCTAAAAATAACAGGAATGGAAATGCCTTTGGATTTTAACATTATTTACCCTTCTCAAAGATCTTTATCTACAGCGGCGAAACGGTTTATCCGATTTCTATCTGATCCTGAAGAGCGTTATTTGTGCTAAATAGAGGGAGGGGTACAGAGGACTAAACTAAGAAACGAATCAATAATTTAGTTCCGATCCAAACCCCTACCAAAATAGCGCCTCCAAAGATCCATCCGGTCAGGGAGCCCGAGGCTATACCGTTAAGAAATCCACCAATATTACATCCGTAGGCAATCCTTGCGCCATATCCCATTAAAATTCCACCGAGTAAAGCAGAGATAAAAAATTTTTTCTTGCGAATTGGGCGAAAACGAGCTTGTGAAGCTATTAGAGTTGACCAAAAGGCACCTAATACGACTCCAAGATTTAAATATGTTCCATCCAAGGATAATAAGTCACTAAAGGTAAAATAACTTTCTTTAGCTAGGCCTATCTTAAAGGCGAACCAAAGCGCCCATTCTTCGATATTGAGTGTTACGCCCCAGGGACATTGCCGTACATAGAGAATGATGATATTTAGAAACGCAAGAATTATAGCTCCAACCCAATAAGGCCAGGGACCATGCGAAAAGATCTTCCAGAACGATTTCATAATAATCACATTCTTTCTACGTGTGTGTTTTCGTAAGCTCCAAATGCCAAATTCCATTATCTATCTCAGTCTCTTCAATCATATATTTATTTTTCTTAGCCCATACGACAATTCCTTGTGAAGTGCAACTATGTTCTGTTTCCATAATCAGCATATCTCCAATTGCCATAGTTTTAAGCTTTTTCTGGGCCTTTATCAAAGGGATCGGGCACATTTCCCCCCAAATTTCTAATCGATACTGTTCCATGTCAATCACCTACTCCCCAAGTTGTTTATGTTGCCACCATTTAGCCAATTTCCAAAGGCCCGCTAGGATTAAAAGCTCAATAATCAGGGTCGGAATCCAACCAAGAAGAGCAGGAATAAAAATTCCAGGCCATTCTCCGAAGGTTCCCTGCCAAAAAGATCGCGTATTTTTTCCTGCGAAGGCTCCGATGAGCACACCCACGAGAGCGAGCATTTGCATTTCAAAACCTTCACCAATCCGCATCAGTATTCCTGAGATACAACCGCCGGCAAGAACCATTCCTATTCCGAAAAGGATTCCGCCAACGATCGTTGCGAGTCCGAATGGAAGAATAAACAAGGTAAGCGAGTAATGAGTGTTTTGACTAATTTGATATACAATGGCAAAGCCAATAATACTTAGTCCTATTAATAAAATAACGGATCGAGTTATTTCTGTAATTCCTGTAATCATCGGGTCGCGAAAAGCAGCCGTAAAGCAGAAACGTGATTTTTGAAGAGTATAACCTATAGCTGTGCCTAAAGCGAAAATAAGAGCAATCTTAACGCTAAACTGCAATAATGTAAGGAAAAACATAAACATAAATACTGAATAAGCAAGATTCCATTTACGTTGTGATTTTACCATGCTGTTTCCTCACTTTAATTAGTGTAAGCTTTCACGTAAAGAATAGCATTATAGAATTGTGCTTGTCAATTAATTACGGGGAAGATATGTTTACTGGATTTCTCTAAAAGTATATATAAATAGGTTGGTTCAAAGATGAAACAAGCATTCTTGCTTAAGAGTGGAAGTCCTCAGCCTAGGTACTAGGAGCAACCCTGCAGTTATTGAATGACCTGCCATATATTTTGAGTAGTAAATTAGTTAGAAATCGACATAATAAACTTTATGTTGACACATAGTATTCCCTATGGTATTCTAATTGAGCGCTAAGGGACAGCCGTTCCGAAGCCGGCAGAAATGCTGGCAAGTGCATGGGGGCTTAGAAATGACACTTGACTCGGTAGAGAGAAAATGTTAATCTAAGAATCCACGCAGACGGGCTTCAAATGAAGTTCAGAAGCGAAAAAGGCACTTGACTCGAGAGAGTCAATCTGACTAAAATAAATAACTGTCGCGAGTGATTGCGACGACAAAGATTGGTCTTTGAAAACTAAACAACAAGGAACAGCCAAGTGACTCGTTAAAGAGTTTGAGATGAATTTGAGCAATCAAATTTTCTTCATAAATTTTATGGAGAGTTTGATCCTGGCTCAGGACGAACGCTGGCGGCGTGCCTAACACATGCAAGTCGAACGGAGAACTCAATAAGCTTGCTTAGCGAGTTTTAGTGGCGGACGGGTGAGTAACGCGTGGGTAACCTACCCATTAAATCGGGACAACCCTTGGAAACGAGGGCTAATACCGGATACGTTTAACTGATGGCATCATCGGTTAAAGAAAGATGGCCTCTGAACATGCTATCGATAATGGATGGACCCGCGTCTGATTAGCTAGTTGGTGGGGTAAAGGCCTACCAAGGCGACGATCAGTAGCCGGCCTGAGAGGGTGAACGGCCACACTGGGACTGAGACACGGCCCAGGCTCCTACGGGAGGCAGCAGTGGGGAATCTTCCGCAATGGACGAAAGTCTGACGGAGCAACGCCGCGTGTATGATGAAGGCCTTCGGGTTGTAAAGTACTGTTTTCAGGGACGAACGGTAGATATGCAAATAGTGTATTTACATGACGGTACCTGAGGAGGAAGCCCCGGCTAACTACGTGCCAGCAGCCGCGGTAATACGTAGGGGGCAAGCGTTGTCCGGAATCATTGGGCGTAAAGGGCGCGTAGGCGGATAATTAAGTCTGGTGTGAAAACTTGGGGCTCAACCCCAAGCCTGCATCGGAAACTGGTTATCTTGAGGACAGGAGAGGAAAGTGGAACTTCCACGTGTAGCGGTGAAATGCGTAGAGATGTGGAGGAACACCAGTGGCGAAGGCGACTTTCTGGACTGTAACTGACGCTGAGGCGCGAAAGCGTGGGGAGCAAACAGGATTAGATACCCTGGTAGTCCACGCCGTAAACGATGAGTGCTAGGTGTAGAGGGTATCGACCCCTTCTGTGCCGCAGTTAACACAATAAGCACTCCGCCTGGGGAGTACGGCCGCAAGGTTGAAACTCAAAGGAATTGACGGGGGCCCGCACAAGCGGTGGAGCATGTGGTTTAATTCGACGCAACGCGAAGAACCTTACCAAGGCTTGACATCCTACGAATTCTTAGGAAACTAAGGAGTGCCCTTCGGGGAACGTAGAGACAGGTGGTGCATGGTTGTCGTCAGCTCGTGTCGTGAGATGTTGGGTTAAGTCCCGCAACGAGCGCAACCCCTATGTTTAGTTGCTAACGAGTAAGGTCGAGCACTCTAGACAGACTGCCGGTGATAAACCGGAGGAAGGTGGGGATGACGTCAAATCATCATGCCCCTTATGTCTTGGGCTACACACGTGCTACAATGGCCGGTACAGACGGAAGCGAAGCCGCGAGGTGGAGCAAATCCGAGAAAGCCGGTCTCAGTTCGGATTGTTCTCTGCAACTCGAGAACATGAAGTTGGAATCGCTAGTAATCGCAGGTCAGCATACTGCGGTGAATACGTTCCCGGGCCTTGTACACACCGCCCGTCACACCACGAAAGTCTGCAACACCCCGAAGCCGGTGAGGTAACCCGAAAGGGAGCTAGCCGTCGAAGGTGGGGCCGATGATTGGGGTGAAGTCGTAACAAGGTAGCCGTATCGGAAGGTGCGGCTGGATCACCTCCTTTCTAAGGAGACATGTTAGCTTAAGATTTTAAGTTAACTAATCCTATGGTCGATCCTCAATCGAGGAAGAATCTCTTTGGAGAAACGGAATCGATTGAAGGGTAGAGTCGAAAGACTCAAAAGCCGAAAAGGCAAAAGCGCAGAGCAATCTGCGAGGCTGTAAAGAAGCGTAAGCTTTCCTTTGTTGTTTAGTTTTGAGAGACCAGAAATGGCTTCTCTAAATTTTTTGTCCAATCCAGAGAATAAACCCTCAGAATTGGCCCAAAAAAATGGTGTTCTTTGAAAACTGCACAGAGAAAATAGTTTTTCAAAAGTCAAAGGATTCATATAAAAACCTGAAGTGGCGAAAAGATTTAGGTCAAGCTACTAAGGGCGTACGGTGGATGCCTAGGCGCTAAGAGTCGAAGAAGGGCGCGGTTAACAGCGAAATGCCACGGGGAGCAGTAAGCATGCATTGATCCGTGGATACCCGAATGGGGCAACCCCATTGGAGTTATATCCAATGATCTTTAACTGAATAGATAGGTTAAAGAGGACAACCCGGGGAACTGAAACATCTAAGTACCCGGAGGAAGAGAAAGAATAATCGATTCCCTGAGTAGCGGCGAGCGAAACGGGAAGAGCCCAAACCAAGCTCTTCGGAGCTTGGGGTTGTAGGACCCTCTATTAAGCATTAATTCTTAGCTGAAGAAATCTGGAAAGATTCAGCAAAGAAGGTAACACTCCTGTAAGCGAAAAGAAGAAATGCTGTGAGGGTATCCTGAGTACCGCGGGACACGAGAAACCCCGTGGGAAACCGGGAGGACCACCTCCCAAGGCTAAATACTCCTTAGCGACCGATAGTGAACCAGTACCGTGAGGGAAAGGTGAAAAGCACCCCGGGAGGGGAGTGAAAAAGAACCTGAAACCGTACGCTTACAAGCAGTCAAAGCACCCTTGAGGTGTGATGGCGTGCCTTTTGTAGAATGAACCGGCGAGTTACGGTATGTAGCGAGGTTAAAGCGAGAAGCTGGAGCCGAAGCGAAAGCGAGTCTGAAAAGGGCGACAAGTTACATGCTGTAGACCCGAAACCGTGTGATCTACCCATGGTCAGGGTGAAGGTGGGGTAAAACCTACTGGAGGCCCGAACTCACTGTCGTTGAAAAGGCAAGGGATGAACTGTGGGTAGGGGTGAAATGCCAATCGAACACGGAGATAGCTGGTTCTCCCCGAAATAGCTTTAGGGCTAGCCTCAATTGATGATTCTTGGCGGTAAAGCACTGAATAGGCTAGGGGCCTTACCGGGTTACCGAACCTTATCAAACTCTGAATGCCAAGAATTTAGATTGGGAGTCAGACTGTGGGGGATAAGCTTCATAGTCAAAAGGGAAACAGCCCAGACCATCAGCTAAGGTCCCAAAGTATACGCTAAGTGGAAAAGGATGTGGAATTGCACAGACAACCAGGATGTTGGCTCAGAAGCAGCCACCATTTAAAGAGTGCGTAATAGCTCACTGGTCGAGTGGTTCTGCGCCGAAAATGTAACGGGGCTCAAGCGTATCACCGAAGCTATGGCTTTACAGTTTACTGTAAGGGGTAGGGGAGCGTTCCAAGGTCAGCGAAGTTCAACTGGAAGGTTGGGTGGAGAGCTTGGAAGTGAGAATGCCGGTATGAGTATGCGAAAAGGTGAGTGAGAATCTCACCCGCCGAAAATCTAAGGTTTCCTGGGGAAGGCTCGTCCGCCCAGGGTCAGTCGGGACCTAAGCCGAGGCCGAAAGGCGTAGGTGATGGACAACTGGTGGATATTCCAGTACCTCTCTTAAACGTTATTAGCGATGGGGTGACACAGAAGGATAGGTTAAGCGTGCCGTTGGTTGAGCACGCCCAAGCCCGTAGGGTGTGAGGCAGGTAAATCCGTCTTACGCGTTGCCTGAAAGGTAATGGGGAGCGAAAATAAGTAGCGAAGTAACCGACTCCAAGCTGTCAAGAAAAGCCTCTAGTGAGTGAGAGAGAGCCCGTACCGCAAACCGACACAGGTAGATAAGGAGAGAATCCTAAGGCGCGCGAGAAAACCCTCGTTAAGGAACTCGGCAAAATAGCCCCGTAACTTCGGGAGAAGGGGCGCTCTTCGCAAGAAGAGCCGCAGAGAAATGGTCCAGGCGACTGTTTAACAAAAACACAGGTTCCTGCCAATCTGAAAAGAGAAGTATAGGAGCTGACGCCTGCCCGGTGCTGGAAGGTTAAGAGGAGAGGTTAGCCGCAAGGCGAAGCTTTGAATTGAAGCCCCAGTAAACGGCGGCCGTAACTATAACGGTCCTAAGGTAGCGAAATTCCTTGTCAGGTAAGTTCTGACCCGCACGAAAGGCGTAACGATCTGGACACTGTCTCAACGAGGGACTCGGCGAAATTGTAATACCCGTGAAGATGCGGGTTACCTGCGACAGGACAGAAAGACCCCATGGAGCTTTACTGTAGCTTGACATTGGATTTTGGTATAAAATGTACAGGATAGGTGGGAGACTAAGAAGCTAGGGCGCCAGCCTTGGTGGAGTCGCCGGTGGGATACCACTCTTTTTGTACTGAAATTCTAACTTAGACCCCTGAATCGGGGTTGAGGACCGTGTCAGGTGGGCAGTTTGACTGGGGCGGTCGCCTCCTAAAGAGTAACGGAGGCGCCCAAAGGTTCCCTCAGCGCGGATGGAAATCGCGCGAAGAGTGTAAAGGCAAAAGGGAGCTTGACTGCGAGACCAACAAGTCGAGCAGGGACGAAAGTCGGGCTTAGTGATCCGGTGGTACCGAGTGGAAGGGCCATCGCTCAACGGATAAAAGCTACCCTGGGGATAACAGGCTTATCTCCCCCAAGAGTCCATATCGACGGGGAGGTTTGGCACCTCGATGTCGGCTCATCGCATCCTGGGGCTGTAGTAGGTCCCAAGGGTTGGGCTGTTCGCCCATTAAAGCGGTACGTGAGCTGGGTTCAGAACGTCGTGAGACAGTTCGGTCCCTATCCGTCGCAGGCGCAGGAAATTTGAGGGGAGCTGACCCTAGTACGAGAGGACCGGGTTGGACGGATCACTGGTGTACCAGTTGTCTCGCCAGAGGCATAGCTGGGTAGCTATATCCGGATCGGATAAGCGCTGAAAGCATCTAAGCGCGAAACCGACCTCAAGATGAGATTTCCCACAGCACAAGCTGGTAAGACCCCTGAAAGATGATCAGGTAGATAGGCCCAATGTGGAAGCGCGGTGACGTGTGGAGCTGACGGGTACTAATCGGTCGAGGGCTTGACCTAATGAGCCATGAAGGTTGAAACTGATGACTTGAAGAAAAACGAAAAGATCTGTGTAGTTTTGAAGGAACAGAAAGCTCTGAAAAGAGCCCTGAAAACTTCAAACGATCTGGTGATTATGCCGGAGGGGTTCCACCCGTTCCCATCTCGAACACGGAAGTTAAGACCTCCAGGGCCGATGATACTTGGACCGCAGGGTCCTGGGAAAGTAGGTCGTCGCCAGGTAAGCAAAAGCAGAGAGACTATCTTAATTGATGGTCTCTTTGCTTTTTTCTTTTTACTGCGTGAAAACTCAATTGTGCCTGATATCTGAGGATGTTGGATACGTACGCATTTAAATGAGATTATATTTGAATTGAAAAGCTCAAATATGTAACAGTGTTTTGTCCATTTATATATTGCATGTTGCAAAGATTAGCTAAAATCGTTACATCGATACAATAAGCTTCTAAAGATAAGATTGCTTTATCTGGAAATCTGCACGGCTTATTTGAAATTAGAAATTTCAATGCATTCATGAAATCCATTTTGAATTTCCTCTCGTGAACATTCTATTAAACCCGTTACAGAGAAAGATCTACGTTGCGAGAGCGTAGCTCTTTCTCTATAATGAACTAGAAGCATTTAATTCTGAGTTTAATGGATTGACAGAGAGGTAAAAAGTATATTGGAGATTCAACGACAAACAAAACGCGGCTTTATATTAGTTAGTATTATGTTGGCTATGTTTATGGCTGCAATCGAAGGAACTATTATAGCGACAGCTATGCCGAATATCGTTGCTGAGCTTGGGGGATTTTCTCTCTTTAGTTGGGTATTTTCTGTGTTTTTACTGGCTCAAGCAGTGACGATTCCGCTTTATGGAAAGTTTGCAGATATTTATGGCAGAAAACCAGTGTTTACTATTGGAATAATTATTTTTATCATTGGCTCCTTTCTTTGTGGTTTCGCAAAAACTATGCAGACGCTAATCCTCTTCCGACTCGTTCAAGGTCTAGGGGCTGGGGCAATCCAGTCTATTGCTATGACAATTGTAGGGGATATCTATTCGCTTAAAGAACGTGCAAAAGTCCAGGGTTATATTTCCAGCGTTTGGGGATTCGCTTCCATCTTCGGACCGGCTTTAGGTGCTTTTTTTGTACAGTATATTCACTGGGCTTGGGTATTCTGGGTAAATATCCCGATCGGGATCTTTGCTGCTTTAGGGATTGTTGTTTTCCTTAAAGAGGATATTCAGATGCAACCTCATGAGATCGACTATCTTGGCTCAATCTACATTTTTATTTCCATTAGCGTGTTGATGATTGTTTTAATACAAGCAGGAACAGTATGGAAATGGTTGTCTCCTCAAGTGCTGTCAATGTTTGTAGCTTTCGGAGTAGGTATAACGCTTTTTATTTTCCAAGAGAAAATAGCAAGTGAGCCTATTATTAAGCTCGAGCTCTGGAGAGATCCAGCAATTCTTATTTCAAATATTGCAACGTTGACCACCGGCATTGTCCTAATTGGTATTTCGTCCTTTTTACCTACTTATGTTCAAGGCGTGATGAACCAGTCGGCGTTAATTGCAGGGTTTAGCTTAGGCGTTATGTCAATTGGATGGTTAATTTCAGCCGCGTTAGCAGGTAAATTCGTGCTAAAATATGGTTTTAGGAAGATCGCGCTCTGGGGCGGAATCTGGATTGTATCTGGAAGTATATTTTTTGTAAATATAATGCCAAATAGAGGCTGGGTTTGGGGAGCAATTGGGTCATTTCTTATTGGAATTGGTATGGGGTTTACCCGGACTGTATTTATAGTTGCCATCCAAGATAGTGTGGGATGGGAGGATCGTGGTGTCGCAACAGCTTCGAATATGTTTATGAATATTTTAGGGAATACAATCGGTGCAGCATTATTGGGCGGGATTTTGAACATGCGATTACTCAGTTATTTTAAAAGCATCTCCGCGGGACAATATTCTTTAGATCTGAATGTTGTAAATACACTCCTCGATGAGACTAAGAGGAGTCAATTACCACAGGAGCTCATTCAACAGATTACAACGGGCCTCTCTTTATCTCTTAAAAATGTATTTTGGGGAGTGCTTTTTTTTAGCGTTGTAAGTTTATTTCTTATCTTCCTTTTGCCTCAACATAAGGTGGAAAGTTGATGATATACTTGCCAAGTCTGCTATTTAATGTATTATTTAACAAGAGGAATTTATGTTAAAATATCGAAGTTACTGACATGATCGTAGTTATAGTATGAAAACTGTTTGTTTTGAGTAAAGGATGGGTGTTTTTTGTCTACGAATAATGATAACCTTGCTTATAATTCAGGAGAAATCGGGCAAGCTCCGTTACTACCTTCTTCACGGAAAAGAGAAATTGACTTCAAAGCGAAGTTAGCCTTTTTCCTTAAAGATGGGCTTTTCTTTTTCATGGTTATTTCACTTTTGCTTAAATCTATTCTTTTTATTGGTTTAGTCAATAATAATGGGACAAACTTTAGTGCATTACATGCATTTAAGAGTTTTAGTTCCCCCCCCCCACTTAGTGTTTATGTTTTCTTCATCGTTATTTTTCTTAGCTTTACCTATTTATTTAAAGGTAAACGTCATTACTGGGCTTTATTGAGTATTGATTTTGTTATCTCCTTATTTCTCATCGTCGATTTAATGTATTTTCGTGGGTTTGGTAGTTTTCTTACGCCTTTTCTATTGAGTCAATCATCTAATTTGGATAATCTTTTCTCGTCGATTATTTCCATGCTCCGCCCAGTTGATCTGCTATTTGTTGTCGATTTGCTTGTTTTAGGGGTGATTGGTCTCCGCGTACGTAATCTTTATGCCCGTGCGGAAAGAAGCTTTTTATTGTGTTTCTTTTTACTTGGTGTCTCGATTTCTGGTATTTATTATCAACATGTTCATCTAGATATCAAAGGGAACGGTGACACGATGCTTTTCAGAGTAGCCTGGGCGCCGAATCAAACGTTAACGAACTTATCCCCTTTGGGGTATCACCTTTATGACCTTTACAATTACTACGAGGATACGAAACCGTATACGTTTACGGTTCAAGAAAGTGAACAGCTCAAAACCTGGTTTGATGAAAAGCAGGAAAATTTACCTCCTAACCAGTATGCAGGGCTTTACAAGGGGGAAAATCTGCTCGTCATTCAGGTTGAGTCCCTGGAAAACTCCGTTATTAATCAAAGGGTTAATGGACAAGAAATCACACCAAATCTGAATAAACTTCTAAGTAATAGCTTATATTTCTCGAATTACTATGAGCAAGTCTATAACGGGAATAGTTCCGATGCAGAATTGATGACGAATACTTCAGTTTATCCCGCTCGAAAAGGGGCAACGTTCTTCCGTTTTCCTCAGAACACCTATAATTCGTTGCCAAAGCTTTTGGAAAGTCAAGGGTATAATACGCAAGCGATCCATGCTGATAAAGGAGCATTATGGAATTGGCAATCCGCACTTCAAGGGATCGGTTTTCAGAAAACGACGGATGCCTCATACTTCAATCAAGATGAACAAATTGGGTTAGGCGTTAGTGATGGGAGCTATCTCAAACAAGTGGTTCCACTCATTACTGAAAAGAAATACCCCTTCTACACCTTTATGGTGACGTTATCTAGCCATAGCCCTTTTGAGCTCCCGGAAAAGTTTCAAACGATGGATCTTGATGAGAAGTTGAATAAGACGAAGTTAGGGGGCTATTTTCAAAGTATTCATTATACGGATGAGCAACTGGGGACATTTCTGACAACGCTAGAGGAGAAAGGAATCTTAGAGAATACCACCATCGCAATTTACGGAGATCACACTGGAGTGCATAAGTACTACGATAACGAAGTTCAAGCAATAGAAGACCCTGAAAGTTGGTATCTAGATAATTCCAAACGTATACCCTTGATCATTTATCATAAGGGGTTGACCGGTCAGGAGATTAAGACTACGGGTGGACAAATTGATCTTTTACCTACATTAGCTTATCTTATGGGGATTCCAGAGGATAAATACAGTCAAACAGCGTTCGGGCGGAATCTGCTGAATACTCAAAAGGATTTTGCAATCCTCGCCAACGGAGAATATAAAGGAACACCTGTTTCGGTAGAAGAACAAAATCAGGAGATTCAAGGAATAGCTCTTGCAGATTTGATCCTCCGAAGTAATTATTTAAAAGACAAATGATTTGTATGTTTATGACATAAGCCTTCCATAATATAAAAGAAACTTACTTCAGGTTGAGTTTTCAACTCTAACCAAAAGTGGAGTTAAGGGATATGGAGATGAAGGAGTGTCATACTCATGCTAAAAAATAATGAGGGCTTTGAGGAAGAGTCAAAAAATCCGGAAGTACAAAATCTCAAAGAGTTAGGACAAATTCGAATACCGGAACCTGCTGAAAATATCTATTGTTTAACCGTAGTTGGGCAAATTGAAGGACATCAGATTTTACCCGCACAATCTAAGGCGACGAAGTATGAACATGTGATTCCTCAACTAGTTGCAGTTGAGCAAAATCCAAAGATTGAAGGAATTTTGCTCATCTTAAATACAGCTGGGGGAGACGTTGAAGCAGGTTTAGCTATATCCGAGTTAGTTAGTAGTCTAAGTAAGCCGAGTGTCTCCTTGGTTCTCGGGGGCGGACATAGCATCGGAATCCCGATTGCTGTTAGTTGTAGTAAGAGCTTCATTTCTCCAACCGGAACAATGACTGTTCACCCAATTCGTTATACTGGCTTGGTCATCAACGGTCATCAACAGTTTGAGTATCTTCAAAAAATGCAAGAGCGGATTAATAGCTTTATTGTCCAGCATTCGAAAGTATCAGAAGAAGATCTGAAGAAATTGATGTTTGCGACAGGTGAACTAGCTCAGGATATTGGAACAATTCTTATTGGGCAAGATGCTGTTGATGTTGGGTTGATTGATGCTGTCGGGGGGCTGAAAGAAGCTTATGCAGAAATGAAGCGTTTAATTGAGGTCCAAAAGACGAATTAGAAATCAAGAAAAAGCGGGCATAAGTTCCCGCTTTTTCGTTCTATAAAGCGTCGAAAACTATACATAAGTGAAGTTTCTATATTATACTAATAAGAGATAATAAACGTATAGGAAAAAAATGGATAAAACAAAAGGGATACTCAATTGTGTAGAGAAAAGTATTAATTTAGAACTAAGAAATCAGAAGGTGTGGGGGATTATTTGTGGCGAAGAGAAAAACACCACGCCGCACGGTAAAGAAAATGCCAACGATTAAGGAAACTGTACAGCATGAAGTCGTTGGAATATTGGCTTTGGGCATGGCAACACTGGGAATTGTCATGCTCTATTCAGGACCGAGCGGATTTATGGGTGAAAAGTTAAAATATGCCCTTACTGTTTTTGCAGGCGGGGGTAGGATTTGGGTGCTTATTCTGCTCGGACTTTGGGGTATCGCTTATATGAATCGGCGTCATCTTGATAATAGATGGCGTATCGGTGGCGTACTCCTGCTTTGGCTTGTACTAGAGGGAATTCTCCATTTTCAGCTTCCGGGAGTAGAAGCCTTTTCTAGAGCTGATCTTTGGCAAGCGGGCAAAAGTGGACTAGGTGGAGGAATCGTTGGTGCCGGGATTGCTATTCTCTTGAAATCCTCGGTTGGGATCGCTGGAGGCTATGTTATCTTGATCATGTTTTCTTTGATCGGTGCTCTGCTTGTCACGAATCGTTCTTTAATTGGTGGGGTTCAGGAAGCGAAGCAGATCGCTAAGCAAATGGGACAGTGGGTCAAGGAACAGGTCCAAGAATTTGTCTGCGTGGTTCAAGATCCGGAGCCCGATGAAAAGCAAGAAGGTCAACAGGAACCAGATGCATCCGTGAAAAAGAACATGAAAAAGATCATTAAGAAAAAGGAAATTAAGGATGAGATTATTTCCACCAAAGTTCTTGATCCTGATGTTGTAGAACGCCCCCTTATTATTCAAACATTACAAGACAGACCTGATTTTCAAGATATCGAAATAGATACAAAAAATTTAGAAGGAGTAGAACTTGCACAATCTAGTTTTGCTTTTTCATCAAAACAGGGCCAAGAACAAGAAGGGGAAGAGAAGAATCATCGTCAGGGGGAAATTCTGCCTCCGGGAAAATTGACGAGTACCCCCATTTCGCGACAGGTTCAAAAAGATAATACAACATACCAATTACCAAACTTTACGTTGTTAGAGAAGTCTTTAAAAGTTAAAAACCCACGCATCAATAAGGACTTAGCGGATAATGTTAAGATCCTTGAAGATACACTAGGAAGCTTCGGAGTGAAGGTGAAAGTCACACATGTTACTCAGGGACCTGCTATTACCCGCTATGAAGCGCAACCCGCACCAGGGGTGAAGGTGAGTCGGATTACGAGCCTTGCCGATGATATAGCCTTGAGTTTGGCCTCATCTGACGTTCGGATTGAAGCTCCAGTTCCCGGAAAATCTGTTGTCGGAATCGAAGTGCCGAATCGAGAGATTGCCATGGTCCATTTTCGAGAAGTCCTGGAGACTCCAGAATTTCAAAATGCCAAGGGGAAATTATCAGTGGCTTTGGGAAAAGATATCACAGGAACCCCAATCATTGCTGATTTAACTAAAATGCCTCATTTACTAATTGCAGGTGCGACCGGGTCCGGAAAATCGGTTTGCGTGAATACGTTAATTAACAGTATTTTATTTAAGGCCCGTCCTGATGAGGTTAAATTTTTACTTGTGGATCCTAAAATGGTAGAACTTACAAATTATAATGGCGTTCCTCATCTGATCGCCCCTGTCGTAACCGATCCAAAGAAAGCAGCAGGTGCTCTGAAATGGATCGTTACGGAAATGGAAACACGCTATGAGTTGTTTGCATCCTCAGGTGTGCGTGATATCGTTCGCTATAATTTTCTAAAAACCCAAGAAAAAAAAGAGGATGCTCCTCCCTTACCTTATGTGGTCGTGATTATTGATGAGCTTGCTGATTTAATGATGGTTGCCCCGGGTGATGTTGAGGATTCAATTTGTCGGTTGGCTCAGATGGCGAGGGCGGCAGGTATTCATCTGATTATTGCAACCCAGAGACCTTCAGTCGATGTCATTACGGGCTTGATTAAGGCAAATATCCCTTCACGTATCGCCTTTGCCGTTTCTTCGCAGACAGATTCACGAACGATCTTGGATATGAATGGGGCAGAAAAGTTATTAGGACGTGGTGATATGCTCTATTCGCCTATGGGTTCCAGTAAACCGATACGTGTCCAAGGATGTTTTCTAGCTGACAAAGAAGTGGAAAACGTGGTTCATTTTTTGCAAAATCAGGCAACCCCTGAATATCAGGAGATCCCTAACATCGAAATAGAGAGTAGTAAAGTTGAAGCAGCAGGAGACGAGTTGTTCCATCAAGCCTCACTTTTGTTCATCGAGTCGGGTAATGCTTCTGTGTCTCTCTTACAAAGAAGACTCAGAATTGGATATACGCGGGCAGCGCGTCTTATGGATTTTTTAGAGGAAAAAGGCGTCGTCGGAGGATATGAGGGTTCTAAACCTCGTGAAGTTCTCTTAACAAGAGGACAATTCGAACAAAAATTTGGTTTAATGGAGGAAATTGTCGGTAAATAAGTTGCGGATTTAGCGGGTAGGATTTATGATAAAAGAGAATACAGTCTTCCAGAAGGGAATAAAAAATGATTCGCGAAATTATTGTAGAGGAATTGGAAAATTTAGAGAATCCAATTCTTGTTGATGTACGTTCCGAAGGAGAATATCAGGAGGCCACTATTCCGGGTGCTCTGAATCTGCCTCTTTTGAATAATGAAGAACGGGCGCAAGTGGGAACCACTTATACCCAAACTTCACCTGCCTTAGCGAGAGAAGAAGGATTGAAATTTATTAGCCCGAAATTGCCGGACTTGATAAAACAGGCTCAAATTTGGTCAGAACAAGGACCGCTCGTTCTTTTTTGCTGGCGAGGTGGGATGAGAAGCAAATCCTTGGCTTCGGTTTTGGATCTTATGGGAGTTCCAGTATACCGTTTGCAAGGAGGATACAAGTCCTATCGTAAAAATGTTGTCGAGTTTTTCGAACAGGAGCCATTCTTAAAATTCGTTGTCTTGAGGGGAAATACTGGAGTGGGTAAGACCGAGATCCTTAAGCAATTAAAAAGTGAGGGCTATCCGTCGATTGATCTAGAAAAATTAGCGAATAATCGAGGGTCAGTTTTTGGCGATGTCGGTTTAGGTGCTGCCCCTTCACAAAAAAAATTCGAAGCTTTACTTTACGAAGAGTTGAGGGAAATCAAAGATAAGGGATATTCGTATATCATTGTCGAATGTGAAAGTAAACGCATTGGACGTGTTACGTTACCGGTTAAATTTTATAACGCCATGCAGCAGGGGACGCAGATCCTCGTTTACGATTCGATCCCTAATCGTGTCAAACGGCTAGTTCAAGAATATACGGAAATTCCTGATTCCCTTACTCAAATCCGGGAAGCATTGATCCGGCTTGCGAAGACACTTGGGCATAAGAAGTTAGAACAATACAATTTGCTTCTAGAGGAAAATCGTTTAGCGGATTTTACACAAAATCTGCTTGAGTATTATGATGCGCTTTACGGATATCCCAATGAATCAAGTCTTGAGTATGAGTTTGAGCTGAGCCAAATTGCTCCAGATCGAGCAATTCAAGAGTTGAAAAACTTTCTGGATAAGGAAGTGGCTGTTCAAATTGGAATATCCATTCAAGCAGACGAAATTTAGCAAAATAAACATGACGTATCAATTAAGGAGGGTTTGGTATGGCAGGCGAGGGAAAACTCCTTCAGATAGCACGTGAAGAAAAAGGGTGGAGTATAATTCAGGCCGAAGATGTAACGAAGATCCGGGTGCGTTATCTTGAGGCGATGGAAAATGAAAATTATTCGATCTTACCCGGAGCGACCTATGTTAAGGGTTTCTTACGAACTTACTCCAAACATCTTGGGATAAATTCTGAGGAGGTATTGGAACTTTATAAAGCGAGTGAACCTGTCCTGCAACCGAAAAGTGAGTCCGATCTTAGAACGTCTACTTCTCTTCGAAGGCCTGTTTGGTTTCGCCCCATGGTAGCAGTTTTGGTGGGCTTTCTTGCTGTAGGAGCTGTAGCAGGAATTGCGTCATTGAGTAAGCAGGGCGGAGAAGTTAAAACGGCAGATTACACGCCTGTTCCTTTGCCTAGTGCTCCGCAAACTGAACAAAAGCCAGCATCTGAGGTCAGCCCAGATCAAGCGCAGAATACCACACCTCAGAATCCGCCTAGTGTTATTGCTGCAACGACAGATGGATTAAAAGCACAAATCGTATTTACTCAACCTTGCTGGTTAGTCGTGAATGTTGACGGTAAACCGGCTCTCGAAGGAACCTTTTCTCTTGGCACAACGAAAGAACTGTCTGGTGCTGAAACAATCGAATTTGTTACAGTCGGAAATGCTGGAGGAATAACAATTACCCTAAATGGTAAAAATGTTCCCTCTTTTGGTACGGCTGGACAAGTTGTTCGCAATGTCGTCCTTAATAAGGAAACCTTGAACCAAATTTCGGCTCAAACTCAAACTGGTCAAACCTCACAACCTTCAGTACAACCGCAATAATGAAAAGCACAGCTGTAAAAAATGTAGGAAAAGGAGAGAATGGCTTTGGCTAAGGAATCTTCATTCGATATAGTTTCCCAAGTTGAGATGCAAGAAGTGAGTAATGCTATCCACCAAGCGCAAAAAGAAATTGAACAACGTTTTGATTTTAAAAATAGTAAATCATCAATTGAACTTCAGGAGGATAAAATCATCTTAGTTTCAGATGATGATTTTAAATTGCGTAATGTTGTGGATATACTCGAGAGTAAGCTGGTGAAAAGACAGGTTTCATTGAAAGCGTTGGATTATGGAAAAGTTACACCAGCTGCAAGTGATACGGTACGGCAGGAAGCTAAATTGGTTCAGGGAATTTCTCAGGAAAAGGCCAAACAAGTCAATAAACTGATCAAGGAGAGCAAGATTAAAGTCTCAAGCTCTATCCAGGGTGATCAGGTTCGGGTTACGGGTAAAGATAAAGATGACCTCCAGGCTGTAATTGCCCTGCTCCGGCAACAAGATTTAGGGATTGACCTGCAATTTATTAATTATCGTTAAAAGGTTTTAGCGAAAGAGATATTTTCGAGATCTCCCACTTCCAGTGGGAGTTTTACTTTTAGTTCTTTAAAGAATTGGAGTGATACTGATTAAGAAGCAACAGTTTTTACCCATAACTCAAGAGGATATGAAAAAACGGGGGTGGCGGGAACTGGACTTCCTGCTCATAACCGGAGACGCTTATGTCGATCATTGCACTTTTGGAATAGCTATTATTTCAAGAGTGCTAGAGAAAGAAGGATATCGGGTGGGAGTTATTGCCCAACCGGATTGGAAAGACCTTGAATCCTTTGAAGTTTTAGGCCGACCCCGGTTGGGTTGCCTTATTTCAGGAGGAAATCTCGATTCCATGGTCGACCACTATACTGCGGCTAAGAAGAGACGCGCTAAGGATGTTTATTCCCCAGGCGGAAAAGCGGGACTAAGACCCGACCATTCAACCGTTGTTTATTCTAATCGTGTGCGGGAGGCCTTCCCAGGACTTCCTGTCGTACTCGGAGGAATTGAAGCTTCCTTACGCCGATTTGCCCATTATGATTTTTGGAGCAATAAGGTAAAAAACTCGATTCTCTTGGATAGTCAGGCCGATATACTTGTTTTCGGCATGGGCGAAAAGGCTATCGTGGAAATTGCCAAACAATTAGAAACAGGAATTCCTGTACGAGATATTCAAGGAATTCGAGGGACGATGGTCCCTTGGAAGGGGGAACTTCCTGAGCAAGTCATCGAACTTCCTTCAGCTAAGGAAGTCGCTGCAGATAAGAGGAAGTATGCTGAAGCATTTTGGGTTCAATATAATCAGCAGGATCCCATTCGAGGTCAAGCTATGTACCAACTCCATGGCAAGGAAGGGGTATTACAGTATGGACCTGGATATCCTCTCTCACAGTCAGAAATGGATGCAGTCTATGCTTTACCTTATATGGGTACCTATCATCCAATATACGAAGAAGAAGGTGGGGTTCCTGCTATTACAGAAGTCGAGTTTAGCTTGGTCAGTGCACGGGGATGCTATGGTTCCTGCTCTTTTTGTGCGATCACCTTTCATCAGGGTAGAATTGTTCAAAGCCGTAGCCAAGAATCAATTATTCGGGAAGCAGAGCGCTTAACCTGGCATCCTGATTTTAAAGGGTATATTCATGATGTGGGTGGACCTACGGCTAACTTTCGACGTCCCGCGTGCCAAGCACAGCTTAACAGAGGGGCCTGTCCCCAGCGACAGTGTCTTTTTCCCTCACCCTGCCCAAAAGCTGATGTGGATCATGGAGAATACATCCAACTTTTGCGCCGTTTGAGGAGTATTCCCAAGGTTAAGAAGGTCTTCGTACGTTCAGGTATCCGTTATGATGTAGTACTCGCCGACAAGAAAACCGACTTCTTACGCGAGCTTTGTGAATACCACGTTAGTGGACAACTTAAAGTGGCACCCGAGCATGTAAGCGATCAGGTGCTTAAAAGAATGGGTAAACCCGGAAGAAAGGTTTATGACACTTTTGCCAAGGAATTTAAAGAGGTCAATGAGGAGTTAGGTAAGAAACAGTTTCTGGTTCCTTACCTCATGTCTTCACACCCTGGAAGTGGATTGCGAGAGGCGATTGAATTAGCAGAATATGTACGCGATATGGGCGTTAATCCCGAACAAGTTCAGGATTTTATCCCGACTCCAGGAACTCTAGCCACATGTATGTATTTTACAGGTTTAGATCCCCGTACGATGGAAAGTGTTTACGTTCCTCGAAGTATGGAAGAAAAAGCGATGCAACGAGCCTTAATTCAGTATCGAAATCCGAAAAATTACGGACTCGTTGAAAAGGCACTGAAAAAGGCTCATCGTGAGGACCTCATTGGTTATGGACCGAAATGTCTGATTCGCCCGAAACATCCTTTTTACAATAGATCCAAAGGATCAGGCGAGGGGAAAATGGAGGGATCGACTTTAGAAAAGTTTAGCTCGAAGAGAAGCTCCCGCGCGAGCGAACCTAGTAAAGCAGTGTTCTCTAGGGGTACTGCGAAGAGTACAAGCAGCGCAAAGAGCACTAAAAACGTAAAGAACGAAAATCAGGCCAAAAGAACAAAGCTAAAAAAGAAGAAAGCTAAATAATCGCTCCAAACTCTTCGATCAAAGCATCCTCCACTTCATTAAAATCAATAAACCCTAATTCCTTGGTATAGGTTGGTTCAAAATCGAGGAATTCCTCAAGCGTGAGGGGTTCATCTGAATAGAATTTGTTTAAAGAAAACCAGGTTCCTTTTTCATCCTTCTGAAGATATTGCAGTTGATAAAATTCGGTATTATCCAGTTGACTCTGAAAGATAATGGATTGCGCAGGGATGATAAAAACGACAGTGGCATCCTCATATTTGCGATTGTTAAATTTCCAGATAAAGGCTTCGATAAGAGCCAAAGAATCCTGTGGACCATCCTCCTGATCTTCCCAACTAAAATCTAAAGAATTTAGATTTCGCTGTTCCATCATATCGGCTAAGTCATCAATGCGCGGAACAACCGGTGAGGGAAGGGTATATTGGTCACATAGTTTACTGCCACAATGATAGACGGGGACTTGATGAATATGGCCCATTCCCTGAGCCAAGTCGATCGGAATTGTTCGTTTAGTTAAATAACCGGTATCGCCACAACCACAAAAATCTACGGGAGAAAGTTCTTTCATTGTTAAAAACGCCTCACTCTTTAAATATTCAAGTTTATTATACACATATATTATAGGATAAAAATTGTCTTGTGAAACTTTATTGTTCTATATAGTTTTTGACCGTTAGGAGAAGTTGGTTTATACTATTAGAAGAATGCATGAGGTTATGTAGATATTGAGGTGCAGTTTTTGAGTAAAAAAGTAGCTATAGTGACACTCGGATGCCCGAAAAATCAGGTGGACAGCGAGGTTATGTCCGGTCGTATCAGTGAAAAATATGACTTAGTTCAGGAACTTGAACAGGCTGATATTATTATTGTTAATACGTGTACTTTCATTGATAGTGCTAAAGAGGAGTCTGTTGATACAATTCTTGAAATGGCTCAGTACAAACAAGAGGGGCACTGCCAAACTTTGCTTGCGGCAGGTTGTCTAGCACAACGTTATGGCGAAGAACTGATGACGGATATTCAAGAACTTGATGGAATTTTAGGCACAGGCAATTTGGCAGAGGTTCTTGAAGTCATTGATGAGGCTCAAATTCATAAGACCAAACATGTGACTCAAGGAGCTCCTGAATTTCTTTATAATGATTTGATGCCGAGGCAACGTCTTTCACCAAAACATTACGCGTATGTAAAGGTCGCGGAAGGGTGCGATAATTTTTGTACTTATTGCATTATTCCTAAAGTAAGAGGGCATTTTCGGAGTCGTCCTGAAGAATCCATCCTGCGCGAAATTCGACAGATGGCTGATGAAGGGGTTAAAGAAATACTTCTGATTGCTCAGGATACAACGCGATATGGCAAGGATCTTTATGGAGAATTAAGACTTCCTTCTTTAGTCCGTAAGGTTGCCGAGATTCAAGGAATCGAATGGATCCGTCTGATGTACTGTTACCCTGATTTATTTTCAGACGAACTGATTCAAACGATGAAGGAGACGCCAAAGGTTTGCCGCTACATTGATTTACCTCTGCAACATGCGGACAACCAGATTCTAAAAGAAATGAATCGCCGGGGAACGAGTGAAGAAACTGAAATATTGATTAAGAAATTGCGTCAAGCGATGCCGGATATCCAGATTAGAACTACGATGATTACGGGGTTCCCGGGAGAGACGGAGGTCCAGTTCGCCAATTTATTGGCATTTGTTAAACGCGTAGGTTTTGATCGCTTAGGTGCCTTTGCTTATTCGCAAGAAGAATCTACACCTGCGGCTCAACGAGAAGATCAGGTTCCGCATGAAATTCGTGAACAACGTCGTGACGATTTGATGCAGGTTCAACAAGGGATAGCCCTAGAACGCCAGCAACGCTGGATAGGGAAGACCTTAAAAGTCTTAATCGAAGAAAAATTACCGGATGGACGCTATCTAGGACGATCAGAAGGGGATGCGCCCGAAATTGATGGTTCAGTTTATGTAAACTCGTCACAAGAATTGAAAATTGGTGAATTTACTCAAGTCAAAATCCATGAAGTGGATAGTTATGACTTAATGGGAGAGGTTGTTTCGTGAATTTACCCAATCGACTCACATTGGCCCGAATTATTTTAATACCGGTTTTTATGGCTTTTTTGCTGATTCAAGATGCTAAAGGGCATACGATTATCCCTTATCAAGATACAGTGGCTGCTATAATTTTTATTTTAGCAGCCACTACCGATGGCTTAGATGGCTATATCGCTCGCAAACGCGGTCAGGTCACGACTCTTGGTAAATTTATGGACCCGCTGGCGGATAAACTCCTCGTATCAGCAGCGTTGATTTCTTTAGTTGAGCTTGGAAGTGTACCTGCCTGGGTTGCTTGGGTGATCCTTGGACGGGAGTTCGCGGTTACAGGACTAAGAGCCATTGCCTCAGCAGATGGAATCGTCATTAGCGCGAGTAAGCTGGGTAAGATTAAAACCGTCACCCAAGTCATTGCTATTTCGGCTATACTCCTTGAGGATTGGCCCTTATCGCTCGTGCATATTCCGGTAGGCCAGCCGTTCCTCTATATTGCCTTATTCTTTACGTTACTTTCAGGTATAGATTATATGGTGAAAATGAAGACGATATTCCGTAAGTAAATTAACGATAAAAAGTGTTCAAAGAAGGATTCTCTAAAAAGAGCAATTCTTCTTTTTTTGTTCTCTAAATTTAACATATGTGGATATATTTATATAACCGTCAAGTATACATTTGATGATATAATGTGATATATCAAAATTGATATACCAAATTTTTGTTGAGATCAAGTACATGAAATGGAGGGTACAGATGTCGATGATGAAACAAAGAATTCTAAGGATTAGTTTTGTGGGAATTCTCGCTTTTGGACTTTTATTGGGTGGCCAAATTCTTTATAGAACGAACTGGGTTAATGGACAGTTAGCTCAAAATAGTCGCCAAATAAGTGGTGTCATTTCGGCGCAGATTACAGCGGAGAATGGACAAAAAGTTTTAGAAGTAACGACAAACCATGTTCAAAATCTAGAAAAAGTAGGGCAGCAACTCGAAACGCTGGCAGGGGAAAATCCAATACGTTTAAAAGATCAGAGAACACCTGAATTAGAAAGGCTAATGGCGAAGATGGAATTTCCCTTACAAGAAGGTATCACTCAAGGAAATTTCACGCAGATGGAAGAAACACTTCAACAACAAGCAACCCAAGCCAGGGTGGATCTCGAGTTATCGATGAACAGTGAAGGAATTTATGTGAACTTAACACAGGGACAAGCTCAGTTGCTTGAGGTTATTGAACGCCCGGGTCAAGGAAAATTTTTACCATCTAGAAGTCAATGAGAGGAGGAGCATAAATGGGTATTGATATTGTAATAGGTGCTGGAATTGGGCTTTTCCTCTTTCTTTGGGTAATCGGTTATAACGTTTTACCTCTTGCGTTTTTAGGAGTGGGGGCTTTTCTTGTTTGGAAATTAGTTATTCAGAGACAGGTGTTAACGACGTCCGGAAGAGGGGTTCAGATTTCAGATACCTCGGTGGATTTTGAAGATATTGGGGGACAAAGCGCAGCCAAAAAAGAACTACAGGAAGCTTTAGATTTTTTGTTATATTCAGAGCGTATGAAGGAATTGGGAATTCGTCCGCTGAAAGGGATTTTATTATCCGGCCCGCCAGGGACAGGTAAAACTCTTTTGGCGAAAGCAGCGGCTCGCTATACAAATTCTTCATTCCTAGCAATATCAGGAAGCGAATTTGTGGAAATGTATGCTGGCGTAGGCGCTGAACGGGTTCGTAAGTTATTCCACAGAGCCAAAGATCTTGCCCATAAACAAAAAAAATCGAGTGCGATTATTTTTATCGATGAGATTGATATTCTTGGGGCAAAGCGAGGAAGTAACGTTTCTCATCATGAATATGATCAAACCTTAAATCAGCTCTTAGTCGAAATGGATGGATTAGGGTTAGAGCAAGAAATTCAAATCTTGGTTCTTGCGGCGACGAACCGTGCAGATGCTCTTGATTCTGCTTTATTAAGACCGGGTCGTTTTGACCGGCAGGTCAAGGTTGATTTGCCAGATAAGGAAGGCAGGCTGGCAATCCTCAACATTCATACACGGAATAAACCTTTAGCAGAGGATGTTAACTTAGAAAAAATCGCTCAAGAGACATTTAGCTTTTCAGGGGCACATCTCGAAAGTGTCACGAATGAAGCTGCCGTTTTGGCGTTGCGTGATGACGCCCAAGAAATTGAAATGAAACATTTTCGAGAAGCGGTTGAAAAAGTCTTATTAGGAGAAAAACTCGATCGTAAACCCACCGTCGAAGAATTAAAACGAGTGGCTGTTCATGAAAGCGGGCATGCTATACTGGCTGAACGGGTCCATCCCCATTCAGTATCCCAAATTTCAATTCGCTCACGAGGAAATACTTTAGGGTATGTTCGCCATTACCCGAAGGACGATCTTTACCTTTATACTCAAGAAATGTTAGAAGAGCAAATTATGATTGCCTTGGCTGGCGCTTTAGCAGAAGAAGCCGTGTTGGGCGCACGAAGTACTGGCTCGGCGGGAGACTACGAACAGGCCTTGCGCTTAGTTGAGAAAATGCTAGCTTCAGGGATGTCCGAATTGGGAGTTGTGGATGTCAGCAAACTCGGTACTGATCAGAGGCAGGCAGTGACTCGTGATATTCTAAGCAAACTTGAGCAAAGAACTCAGGAAATCATAAACGAGGGAAAAACAATTTTACTCCAAATTGTTGATCTTTTGAAAGAGGAAGAAAGTATTAGCGGAGAAAAACTTCGTTTGTACCTTGGAACAGTAGCATAAATAATTTGAAACTCGGCCTTGACCGAGTTTTTTTATATCTGAATTTTAGTCAACCGGAAGCAGGATAAATCTTTTTACGATAAGAAATAAGATATAAATAGAGACGTAATGGGAATCCTTATAAAAAGAGAAATCTTAAATGATGGAAAAATCGCGTTAGTTTGCGTTTAATGGTGGAGAGTGATAAAATACTATGAAAGCTGAAATTATCGCTACAGGTACAGAGATACTACTCGGACAAACTCTAAATACCAGCGCCCATTATTTAACGGGCAAATTATCAGAGCTTGGGATTGAAGTGGATTACCATACCACAGTAGGGGATAACCGGGAACGGGTCGAACAGGTTCTGAAGCGGGCTATTAATCGTTCAGAATTATTGGTGACGACAGGTGGAACCGGGCCTACTGTTGATGATATGACGAAGGAATTAGTCGCTAAGGTCCTAGGCCTGAATTTACAGCTCGATTCTGGCAGCTTGGAGCGTATCCAGCATTTTTTTTCGAGTCGTGGTTCAGTTATGCCTAAAACCGAAGAAAAGGAAGCTTATTTCCCTGAAGGTTCAAAAATTCTTACTAATAATCATGGAACAGCCCCAGGTGCAATTATTCAGCATAAGGGGAGAACGATTGTGATCTTGCCAGGCCCGCCGGCTGAAATGAAACCCATGTTTGATGATTCTGTGTTTCCTTTCTTGGAAAAATTAGTAGTAAACAACATGGAACGTATGTATAGTCGGGTGATCAAGATCTTTGGTTTAGGAGAATCGGAGATAGAACAATCACTGCAGGATTTGATGGGGAATGATCAATTAGGGATGACGTTGCTTGCCAAACATTCAGAGATGCATGTCCGATTGGTTATTAGATCAGAAAGTGAGCCGAAAGCAATAGCACTTTTTGATAAAACTGAGCGGATCATTCGAGAACGTTTAGAAGCTAGGGTATTCGGAACAAATGATGAAACTATGCTGGGAATTGTCAATGAGATCTTAAAATCAAGACAATTCACGATCTCGACAGCGGAATCTTGTACGGGAGGGTTGCTTGGAGCAACTTTAACTCAAGAACCCGGTAGTTCGGAGATTTATTTAGGCGGTGTCGTAAGTTATTCCAATTCACTAAAAGAGAAGTTCCTAGGAGTTAACCCTCAAACGTTGCAAGCGTATGGAGCGGTTAGCCCAGAAACTGCGTGCGAAATGGCAGCGGGAGTCAAAGAACGCTCAGGTTCTGATCTCGCGGTTGGAATTACAGGAATTGCGGGTCCAGGTGGTGGAAACGATGTAAAACCGGTAGGCTTAGTCTACATTGGCCTAGCTACTCCGGAAGGCGTCCAAGCGAGCAAATTTCAGTTTCACGGTCAGAGGGAGTCAATTCGGCAATTGTCAGTGATGGCTGCCTTAGATATGGTCCGTCAATATATGTTAAAAGTTGAAAGGAGCACATTATAGTCATATGGTAGAACGTTTACAATCCTTTGGGGAAATTGCCTTAAGCAAACAAGTACTACAATCGCTTTCAGAAATGGGATTTGAGGAGCCCTCCCCAATTCAGAAAGAAGCAATCCCTTTAGCGCTTGAAGGTGTTGATTTAATTGGACAGGCTCAGACGGGAACTGGTAAAACTGCAGCTTTTGGTATTCCCATCATCGAAAAAGTAAACCCAAAGTTCCAAGCCGTTCAAGCCATTATTTTAAGCCCAACGCGAGAACTTGCAGTGCAAGTGTCTGAAGAGCTTGCGAAAATTGGAAAGTATCGCCATGTTAAGATTTTGCCTATCTACGGAGGACAATCGATTGATCGTCAAATAAGAGCCCTTCGCTTCGGAAGCCAAGTCGTTGTGGGAACACCAGGACGGATTCTTGATCATCTGAAGCGGGGAACCTTGAAACTGCAATATGTTAAAATGGTCGTGCTTGATGAAGCAGATGAAATGCTAGATATGGGCTTCGTGGAAGATATTGAGCACATTTTAAAAGAAGTTCCCCCAGAAGATCGTCAAGTAATGCTATTTTCGGCAACAATGCCACTCGCTATTCGTAAGTTAGCCCAACATTATATGAAAGACCCTAAATCTGTTGCTGTCAGCCGAGATGAATTGACCGTACCTCTTATTGAACAGGTATTCTATGAGACTCGGGATAAAATTAAGGTTGATGCACTTTGCCGAATTATCGACATGGAAGATATTGGGCAAGCTATTATTTTTTGCCGGACGAAACGCGGGGTTGACGAACTCGTTGCGAGTTTGGAAGCACGGGGATATTTTGCAGATGCACTGCACGGGGATTTAAGCCAACAACAACGGGATCGTGTTATGAAACGCTTCCGGGATGGTAAGATTGAACTACTCGTGGCAACAGATGTTGCAGCCCGTGGTTTAGATATTGATAACGTAACCCACGTTATTAACTTCGATATTCCTCAGGATCCTGAATCTTATGTTCATCGGATCGGTCGGACCGGGCGGGCAGGACGGAAGGGTCAAGCTATCACGTTGATCTCCTCAAAAGAATATCGTCAACTTCGCTTGATTGAACGCCTGATTAAGACGCGTATTATTCGGAAAGAACTTCCTTCCTTAGCAGATGTGAGTGAACGACAAGCAGATAACCTAAAAGAACAACTCATTAAGTTGTTGCAAAAGGACCATTTGGCAACGTATCGCCCGATTGTTAGTGCCCTAGTTGAAGAATATGACTCGATCGATGTCGCCGCTGCTGCGCTACAATTTGCTGTTGAAGGAGCCGAAGAGCGGACTGACGATAACGATGAAGAATTTAGCTTTGGAAACACGGGAGCAGCTCAAGGTATGGTTCGCATGTTTATGAATATTGGGCGACTTCAACAAATTAGGCCGCAGGATATTGTACGCTGGATTGCAGATGAAAGTGGCATACCTGGAAATATCATTGGGATGATCAATATTTATGATAAATTTACTTTCGTTGAAGTACCTGAAGAGTATGCGAACCGAGTCCTCAGTTGTATGCATCAAAACTTCATTAAAGGACGGAAGGTTAATGTTGAGCCCGCAAAAGCTCGGTAAACCAAATGTTGCACTAGAGAAACATTTGTAACATGAAACAGGATAGCGTTAAAAATTAAAACGCTATCCTGTTTTTTAATTAAGATATTTAGCCAGAAACAGAATATTAACTATAAGTACATAGGCGTTTCTCAGTTCGACAATCTCTCGGAAGAATGATAATATAATAAGTTAGAAGTTATATTTAAGACTTGTTCAGGGAAAATTTTTGTAAAAGGGATGAAAAAGTCAATGGCAGGACTATTAGGAGGAGTACTAAGTATTGTTGCTATCGATTTAATTTTAAGCGGAGACAATGCAGTAGTTATCGCTTTAGCGACACTCCGTTTAAATGACAGGGATCGAAAGAAAGGGATATTCTGGGGAACCTTTGGCGCAGTCGCTCTTAGAATTTTTCTCGCGACGGTTGCAATTATGCTCTTAAAACTACCATTCATCCAGGCTGTGGGAGGAGTATTATTATCGGGGATCGCTATTAACCTTCTCAAGGATAAACATGATGATGAAAACGTTAAAGCAGCAGGAAGTCTTAAGGAAGCCATTCAAACCATTATTTTTGCTGACTTCTTAATGAGTTTGGATAATGTCCTTGCTGTAGCAGGTGCAGCTAAAGGAAATATATTACTCTTAGTATTTGGTTTAATGATTAGCATTCCAATCGTCATTTTTGGTAGTAATATTATTTCAAAGTTTATGAAAAAATGGCCCTGGTTGGTTTCTCTGGGTGCTGGTCTGTTAGGATTTACCGCAGGTGGTATGATATTAAATGACTCATATTTTAGTTTCCTATCGGAAATACCGATTCTTAATTATCTGATTCCAGGTGTGTTTGCGATGTGTGTTATTATTATTGGAAATGCATTGAAGAAAAGGAATAAGTTAAAATCTGTGGAACAAGAGGATGAGCATGAAATTGCATAAAGATCACAATCCAATATACCCAGAGTAGTAAAATATTGACGACTACTCTGGGAGTTTTTTTATATATTGTTGTTTCCTATTGCATTTTGTCAGAGATTGTATTATCCCATAAAAGTGATTGACATGGTTGAAGGATAAAGTATAATTAAATCGAACAAATGTTTTGTTTTTGACGTTTGTAAACTGATTTTTGAGTTAAAGGGAGGAAAATTGATGGCAGGGACGGACAAGCTAAAGGCTTTAGATGTGGCATTAAGCCAGATTGAAAAGCAGTTTGGGAAGGGTTCCATCATGAGACTGGGAGAAGCTTCTGCGAAGATGGTAGTTGATGTTATCCCGACGGGTGCCTTATCCTTGGATATAGCCTTGGGCGTGGGAGGAATACCCCGGGGAAGAATGATTGAAATTTATGGACCAGAGTCCTCAGGAAAAACGACAGTAGCTTTGCATATTGTTGCTGAGTCACAGAAAATGGGGGGGACAGCGGCATTTATCGATGCTGAACATGCCCTAGATCCTGTCTATGCGAAGTCGATTGGCGTCGATATTGATAATTTACTCATTTCCCAGCCTGATACGGGAGAACAGGGATTAGAAATTTGTGAAGCCTTAGTTCGGAGCGGAGCGGTCGATGTTGTAGTTATTGATTCCGTGGCTGCACTGGTACCTCGGGCTGAAATTGAAGGCGAGATGGGAGACTCCCACGTGGGATTACATGCTCGCTTAATGTCACAGGCTTTACGTAAATTAACGGGTGTCATTAGCAAAAGCCATGCGTCAGTAATTTTTATTAATCAACTTCGCGAAAAAGTAGGAATTATGTTTGGTAATCCGGAAACGACGACTGGCGGTCGGGCACTAAAGTTCTATGCTACGATTCGGCTGGATGTGCGGCGGACAGAAACCCTGAAACAGGGACAAGAAATGATTGGTAATCGTACAAAGGTTAAGGTTGTTAAGAATAAAGTGGCACCTCCATTTAAAACGGCAGAATTTGATATTATGTACGGCGAAGGAATTTCTCGTGAAGGGTGCATAATTGACGTCGGTACAGATATGGATATTATCAACAAATCTGGTGCTTGGTACTCCTATAATGGGGAACGGTTGGGTCAAGGTAGAGAAAATGCGAAGGAATATATAAAACAACATCCAGAGATTGAAAGAGAGATCGAACAACAAATTCGAGGAAATATCGACCTCGCCAATGTGCCTTCTACTGATGATACTCCAGAACCTGGACTTGGTGATGAAGAATAAGGTTAACGATTTAAAAAGCGCACTCGATTCTGCTCTAACCTATCTGAGTAGACGAGCTTTAACTTACTATGAACTTGAGACTAGGCTTGAAAAGAAAGGCTATTCTGAAACAGAAATAGCGGAGGCCATGGTAAGAGTCAAAGGATGGGGTTATGTAAATGACAGAGCATTAGCGGTTTCTTTCGCTCAAACTAAATTAGTGAGCTATTCTCTCAAACGGGTTAAGCAGGAACTAATAAAGCGTGGCATTGCTGTAGAGCTTATTGATGAGGTATTGGAAGAAATATATGAGCCTGAACAAGAATTAACCCAATGTATTGATTTGGCAAAAAAAATGTGGTCTGAAGAAGGTAGACGGTGGGAAAGTTCATATCAATATAAGAAGACCTATATGCATATTCCACGAGAACCTTTTCTTAAACAAAAAATAGGACAAAAATTGATGCAAAAAGGATATCCTCAGGAGATTATTCGCCAAGCGCTATATGAATCATCGAGATGGAATTAAACCATCTTGATGATTCATATAGTCGCTGAAAACCGCTGAATCAAGGATATTCTTGACAATTTTTTGAAAAGATATTAAACTCAATTAAGAAGCCTGTTTCCGTAAATTCACCTTTATGGTTTTCTTATAGATTTCATCGTTGTTAGTATAAAATAGGGAGCTTTTTAAGCTAGCGCGTTTGGGTTTGTAGGATTTTTAAGACAAATTCTTTTGATTTGTCTTTTCATAAAGGTATTTTATAGAAACTGGTGTGATCCAGTTTTTTTATTTTTATTTGAATTATTTTATTGATTAAGTACAAGGATAAGGGAGGTGAAATCCACTTGGAGGTTACTATTATAGTATCTGGAGTGCTGGTCATTTTAGCACTTGGCATAGGTGGCTTTGTAGGGTGGATCATTCGCAAAAATGCGTCTGAAAAAGTAATCGGTTCTGCTGAAGAAGAAGCAAAACGTATCCTGGATAACGCCCAAACAGCGGCTGAAGCAAAGAAACGTGAGTCAGTTGTCGCTGCTAAAGAAGAGGTCATGCAAATTCGTAATGATGCTGAAAAAGAAGTTCGTGAAAGGCGTTCAGAGGTTCAACGTTTAGAACGAAGGGTTACGCAAAAAGAAGAGACTCTTGATCGTAAAATGGAGACTCTTGAACGAAAGGAAGAAAACTTACATCGTAAAGAGGAAGAAACTGAAAAACTTCGCGAAAATTTAACTGCAACCGTAGCGAAGCAAAAGGAAGAATTAGAACGTGTTTCTGGTCTTTCAACAGAAGAAGCGAAGCAAATCCTCTTACACAGTGTAGAAGTAGAAGTCCAGTATGAATCCGCAATTATGATTAAAGAGATTGAAACTCGGGCTAAAGAAGAAGCGGAAAAACGGGCAAAGAATATTATCTCGTTAGCTATTCAACGTTGTGCGGCAGATCATGTTGCCGAAACTACGGTTTCAGTTGTAGCGCTACCGAGTGATGAGATGAAAGGGAGAATTATCGGGCGTGAGGGTCGTAATATACGGACTCTTGAGACCTTGACCGGTATTGATCTGATCATTGATGATACGCCGGAGGCCGTAATTCTTTCGGGATTTGATCCTATTCGTCGAGAAGTTGCACGTATCGCTTTAGAAAAACTGATTGCAGATGGTCGGATCCATCCTGCACGTATTGAAGAAATGGTTGAAAAGGCCCAAAAAGAAGTGGAACAGAAAATCCGTGAAGAGGGAGAACAAGCGACCTTTGATACAGGCGTGCATGGTCTCCATCCTGAGATTATAAAACTTTTAGGCCGATTGAAATTCAGAACGAGTTATGGTCAAAATGTCCTCAAGCATTCCATCGAAGTTTCTCATCTAGCAGGTTTGATGGCGGCAGAACTTGGCGTCGATGTCCAACTCGCTAAGCGCGCTGGATTATTGCATGACATTGGGAAAGCTGTCGACCATGATACTGAAGGAACGCATGTTCAAATTGGTGTAGACCTTGCGAAGAAGTATAAAGAATCTACTGAGGTTATTCATGCAATTGAAGCCCATCATGGTGATGTTGAAGCTAAGACAATAGTAGCGGTTTTGGTATCTGCAGCAGATGCCGTATCGGCTGCACGACCTGGAGCTCGTCGTGAAACATTGGAGTCTTACATCAAACGTTTGCAGAAATTAGAAGAGATTGCGGATACTTTTGAAGGAGTCGAAAAATCGTATGCTATCCAGGCTGGCCGAGAAATTAGAATTATTGTAAAGCCGGATAAAGTTGATGACATTTTAGCTCCACGCGTAGCTCATGAAATTAGCAAACGAATCGAAGATGAACTCGAATATCCTGGACAGATTAAAGTGGTAGTTATTCGGGAGACACGTGCTGTTGATTTTGCAAAATAAAGTCTTAGCTCGTTAATATTTAAACTTTAGATTTGAGCAGGCGATGAAAATTCGCCTGCTTTAAATTTTCTCCTTTTTGTGACGAAAAAAATATCAATAGTTTATCAATGGAAATATAAGTAATTCGTCGAGTTATCTTCTGAGCAGGACTTTAGGAGAATATGACGAATTATATCTTTTATGGCTAATAAAACTTTAATAAATGTGGCTTTAAAGAGAGGATTGAAAATATGAGGGGCTTTAACTTCAAATATAAGGACGGCGGACAGGTACAAGATGGGGTAGGATTGCTCATTTCTATTTTGTTACGTTATCCGGAAGTTTGCTCTGTCCGTTATTTACGAGAACAACATGCGCTAAAATTTCAGTTTTTGCTATATGACTCAATTAACATAGCTGGTTTGCCACAAAATCTGCTTGATGCTTTGGAAGTCTTCCACCAATTAGAATTAAGATCGATGAAGATTTGTCAAGTGGAGGGTCAACAAGAGGAAGATTTTTATCGCTTAACTGTAACTCGTGATGTAGAGAGTATGAATCAAACTGAAGTAGGACTTATCGTTGACTTAGTTAAAGGAAGTCCCTCGAATGAATTGTTATATGAGGAAGTTGAATTACAGGAGGATGAACTTCTTTTCCAGGAAGAGGTTATAGCTCAAGTTCTAGAACATCTTCAAAACAATGAACTCGATAAGAATTTTATCGCTGTACGAGATGAAGGCCGGGTTTTCGTTTATAAAAACTAGAGTTTAGTTTTATAAACCGATGGTTTAGAGCGTGAGTAAATCGAGTACAATACAGTTATAAATTTAGGATTGAAAAGAGAAGGTGACCCATTTGAATATCTTATTTATTGGTGATATTTTTGGAAATCCGGGCCGTAATGCGATCCGGTATTTTCTTAAGGATTTGAAAAAAGAGTATAGTGTTGATGTGACGATTGCTAACGCTGAAAACTCAGCTGGAGGAAAGGGAATAACTCGGGTAATTGCTAATGAATTATTCGCTGAAGGTATCGATTTTCTAACGATGGGTAATCATGTTTGGGATCAACGTAGTATTACAAGTTTTATTGATGAAGAACCTCGACTCATTCGCCCAGCTAACTATCCTATTGGTGCTCCTGGTAAGGGGTATGGTTTTATTCGCGTCGAAGGACAAAAGGTTGGTGTTCTTAACCTTTCGGGACGGGTTTATCTTCCACCTTTGGATGATCCTTTTAGTATGAGCATCCGTTGGATTAATGAACTGGCTAAGGAAACTTCAATCATTATCGTAGATATTCATGCTGAAGCCACTTCTGAAAAAATTGCTTTGGGATGGTTCCTGGATGGTAAAGTAACCGCTGTTCTAGGTACGCATACGCATGTGCAGACAGCAGATGCTCGAATTCTGAATAATGGCACAGCCTATATCACGGATGTTGGTATGACTGGACCACGCGATTCAGTTTTAGGAGTGAAGAAAGAACTGATCATCAATCGTTTTCTAACGCAAATGCCCGTTAAATTCGAAGCAGCATCAGGACCCATTCAAATCAACGCAGTTGTGATTAACGTAGATGATCGTACTGGAAAAGCTCTCCATATTACACCAATTCAAAAAACAGCTGATGTAAAAGAGTAAAGAAAATTGATATTGTAATATTAACCTCCTGTAAATACATTTTTATCCATGTTTAAAAAATCTGAAAAATCACGTAATAAAAAGAGGAATTCTTTCTTCTGTCGAGAATACTTTATCAGTGTGGTGGAAATACATGTCAGCGGAAGTGAACAGGAGGTTGTCGTACATGGATGTTTTAAAAGTCTCAGCTAAGTCGAGCCCAAATTCTGTAGCAGGAGCTCTGGCTGGTGTACTCCGTGAAAGAGGCGGTGCAGAATTACAAGCCATAGGTGCGGGAGCACTGAATCAAGCCGTTAAAGCAGTGGCTATTGCAAGAGGATTCGTGGCTCCAAGCGGAGTAGATCTTATTTGTATTCCTGCTTTCACGGACATTCAAATTGACGGAGAAGAGAGAACAGCAATTAAGCTCATTGTTGAGCCTCGTTAATCTCGTGAATGAGGAAAAAAGAAAAAGCACCTGTTTGCTACGGCATGCAGGTGCTTTCTTTTCTTAAAAGAATATAATTTGAGTGGATAGTATATGCCAACCAATGGCTTTCCTACAATGCATGGGGTCACGCCCTGCAGAATAAGGTAACCGTAGCTAGATATTAGAAAGGAGAATGAGTTTTGTTTAAACCGTTAGTAATAGATGGACACTGTGATAGTATTGGAGACTTTATTCGGGAGAAAAGAACCCTTCGAGTGGGAACTGAAGGGGGACATTGGGACATAGAACGAGCCCGGGCAGGGGGAATGGCCTTGCAAATAATGGCTTGCTTTATAGAAAGCGAATTTAAGCCGCATTCCTCTTCGCGAAGAGGCCTAGAATTGATTCAGGCTGCGCAACGGTTTATTGCCGAAAATTATGACCGTGTTCTTTGGATTCGTAACCAACAGGATCTGAGTCAGCTTCCCAATTCTGATAAATTAGGAATTCTACTCAGTGTTGAAGGTGGGGAGATTCTTGGCGAAAGTCTTTTTATGCTGGATATCATTTATGAACTGGGAGTACGGGCTCTGGGGTTAACCTGGAATCAACGGAATGCACTTGCTGATGGAGTAGGAGAACAGACGAACAGTCGTTTGACGCTTTTGGGTCAAAACGTGATCCGACGAATGAATGAATTAGGAATGCTGATTGATGTCTCTCATCTCAATGAAGAGGGTTTCTATCATGTTCTGGAGTTGACTGATGTCCCTATTGTAGCTTCCCATTCCTGTGCTCATGCGCTTTGCCCGCACCCCCGTAATTTGACCGACGATCAATTGAAAGCGCTTGCACACAATCACGGCCTAGTTGGGATTAATTTTTATTCGCGCTTTCTAACCGAGCAGGGTGAGGCCAGTATAGTTCATGTCGTCCAACATATCGCGCATATAGCGGAGGTAGCGGGGGTCGAGACGATTGGTTTGGGCTCAGACTTTGACGGAATTGAGCAGGCTCCACGAGGGTTGGAAGATGCTTCAAAATATCCCAATCTAGCAGAAGCCTTGCTTCAGGCAGGTTTTCATGAAGGAGAGATTGATCAAATCTTTAATAAGAATTTTAGGCGTTTATTGGGAGACGTGATAAAATAAGGAGGTATAGGTTGGATTAGTGAAAAGAGGTTTATAGAATGCGAGTACAATCTTCAAGATTTCCAGAAGCAGATTTGCATTGCCATACGACATCTTCCGATGGTTTGTTTACCCCAAGGGAGCTTATTCAAGCGGCTTCTGAGCTTGGTTTAAAAGCTGTAGGGATAACGGATCATGATACTATCAGTGGATGGAGTGAGGCCTTTAACGCGGGAGAAAAGTACGGGGTTGAAATCCTTCGCGGGGTTGAATTGAATACGGAATGGAAGGGGATTGAGGTCCATATCCTCGGTTATGAGCCTTCGCCAGAATCGGGGCAGTTTCAAGCGAAGCTACAAGAACTTCGTGAGGATAGGAGTGAGAGGATATATAAAATCATAGGTCGCTTACATGATTTGAAAATTGAAATCACAGAGGAAGAGATTAAAACAGTCGCTCACGGTGAGTCTGTTGGTCGTCCGCATGTTGCGCAAGTGCTTATTCAACGAGGATATGTTAAAACGATTAAGGAAGCGTTTGATTCTTATATTGGGAAAGGATCGCCAGCCTATGTCCCCCGTTTAAAGCTTACTCCCGAGGAAGGAATTAAGCTTATTCGAACAGCCGGCGGGGTAGCCGTCTTAGCTCATCCGGGTATCCATCAACTTGGAAATATTATTACGCCTTGGATTAAAGCAGGCTTGCAGGGAATAGAAGTAAGCCATTCTGAACATACCCCTGAGGACGAACGACGTTGTCGAGCTTTAGCGAAGCAGTATCATTTAATAACGACCGGAGGCTCTGATTTTCATGGGGAAGAACGCAAGCCCGGGGTTAAACTGGGAGAATGGGGAACTTCCTATGAGGTCGTCGAGCAAATTCGTGAGTTAGCCGAGAGCTCAAAACGTAAAAATATTAGTTAATAAGAAACAAGAGTAGGAGGAAAAGGAATGAGAGCACAGCGTTTACAAGGCTTAGGAGCTTCAGTGTTCACAGAGATGGATAATCTTAAACTTGAATTACAAGCTCAAGGAAAAGATCTCATTAATTTAAGTATTGGTAGTCCGGATAGAGCGCCTTCATTAGACGTGAGGAAAGTATTGAGCGATGCTGTAATGGATGGATCACAATATGGGTATACGTTAACTCGTGGAACGAAGGAATTCAGGGAAAGCTGTACTAACTGGTATCAGCAACGCTTTGGAGTGAGACTAGATTCGGAAACTGAAGTCCTTCCTTTAATGGGCTCTCAGGATGGACTTGCTCACATTTTCTTAGCGTTAATTGATCCTGGAGAAATGGCTTTAATACCCGATCCGGGTTATCCAATCTACACCGCTGGCCTTGTGCTTGCTGGTGGACAGAAAGTGTCGTTACCCTTGTTAGAAGAAAATAATTTTTTGCCTAAATTGGATGATGTTGATCCTGAGGTTGCACGTAAAACTAAGCTTATGATTTTGAATTATCCGAACAATCCTACAGCTGCAGTTGCTTCGCTAGAATTCTTTAATCAAGTTGTCAAATTCGCACAAACTTATGATATTGTCGTTTGCCATGACGTAGCTTATTCAGAGCTTGCGTTTGATGGTTATCGCCCCATAAGTTTTCTACAATCAGAAGAGGCCAAGGCGGTTGGGGTGGAGTTCCATTCTTTATCTAAAACTTATAATTTTGCGGGAGCGCGGTTAGGGTTTGTCGTCGGTAATGCAGAAATCATCGAAGCCTTGAGTGAGCTTAAATCAAATATTGATTATGGCGTATTTGGACCCGTTCTGAAAGCAGGCTCCTATGCCTTAAATACGCATCAACCTCAAGTGGAAGAGACTCGCGCAACATATCAAAAGAGAAGAGATGTCTGGATCCAAGGTTGTGCTGAAGCGGGTTGGAAGATGTCTATACCGAAGGGTTCCATGTTTATTTGGGCGCCTGTCCCGACAAAACAAGATTCTTTAACCTTTGCTATTGAATTAGCGCGTGAAGCGGGAGTGATCGTCGTGCCAGGAGTCGGTTTTGGCGAACATGGAGAGGGGTTTGTCAGGATTGCTTTAGTTCAGGAAGAAGACGTACTTCGTGAAGCGGTAAGGCGAGTGCAAGAGTTTTTGAGCCGTAAGGATTAAATCTTTTTTCCCTGGCATAGAATATAAAGGAGACAATGTAGGAAAGTGCCGGGGGTGTGAATCTTGGAGTGCCAAGAAGAATTGAAGAATCTCCGTGAAGAGTTGCGATTGACCAAGTCTCGAGTGGGTGAATTGGAGCAACGAGTTGAGCATTTGAGAGTGAGCCGGAGAGTTTTGATGAACTTGCTTGAAAAAGTAGAAAGAGAAAAAGTAACTTTAGTTCATAAGCTGGAGAAGGAGAACGTTCGGTTACAACGGGATAATACACGGTTTGCTAAATGGATTTTTTCTAAGAATCGCGAAATTATGGAGCTTCAGGAACGAATTGAAGAACGTCAAGAGAAGGTCTAAACTTAAATGCAAGTTTAGACCTTCTCTTTTTTAGTTTACATATCGATTTAATGATGATTATCCGCTATGTAGAGTAACTTTCCTGCTTCCGAATGGGGGGCATGATGATTACGGATTAGCTCGATGACCTCTTCTGTCAGACCTGCCTTGGAGGCGAGCATGGCTCCCCATTTAGGATGCTGCTGAGCTAAAATGAGCGGGAGTGATAACGCTTGGAATGTTGTGAGCCCTTCAAGAAGATTCTGAACTGGAATAGGAAGTTTAACACACAAGACAATGTATACTCTTTGCCAGATTTTCAAAGGATAGCGAGTTTTGCCACAATCGTGTAGAAGTGCAGCTTGAATTAAGATCCTTTTTTGAGGAAAAGATAAGTGAACTTGATTTTGAAGTAAATCTAGGGCTACATCGATTGCATGACGTTGATCAGCAGGGGGTTGAGATTCAAATAGAAAAAGGGGTGCACCAGAAAGAAAGGAATGAACGAGTTGAAGATCTTTGGAGCTAATCCGAGGAAATAAGCCATGATAAAATTGCTCAATACGGTAAAACATTGCATACCTCCTCGTTCACCTTGGGTCCAATATATCATAACATTTATTTGGGTGTGAAGTTAATAGAGAATTGGTTCGACTTAGTATTACATTTTTCACTGTGTTATAAAAAATACTTCTATATTAGTCGATATTCTGATATACTAATTAGAAAACATTTGAAAGGAGTTCTATATGTTCACAGATAAAGTTATTAGTGAAGGACTTACGTTTGATGATGTCTTACTTGTTCCCGCGAAGTCGGAAGTGCTCCCGCGTGACGTCGATGTTAGTACTTATCTAACCCCTAAAATTAAATTAAATATTCCTTTGATGAGTGCAGGAATGGATACGGTTACGGATTCACGGATGGCGATTGCGATGGCTCGTGAAGGCGGTATTGGAATTATTCATAAGAATATGGGCATTGTGCAACAGGCCATGGAAGTAGATAAGGTGAAACGTTCTGAACATGGGGTTATTACTGATCCTATTTTTTTACATCCTGAGGATAAAATTCAGGATTGCCTAGATTTAATGTCTCGATATCGGATTTCGGGCGTGCCGATTACGGTTGCGGGAAAATTGGTTGGAATTTTAACCAATCGTGATTTGCGTTTTGAGAAAGACTACGATCGCACGATTGGCGACGTCATGACCAAAGATAATTTAGTAACAGCACCTGTGGGAACAACCTTAGATCATGCTAAAGATATTTTAGCCCACCATCGTATTGAAAAGCTACCGATCATCGATGATGAAGGATATCTCAAAGGGCTGATCACAATTAAGGATATAGAAAAAGCACGTCAATACCCTAATTCAGCAAAAGATGAGAGAGGTCGTTTACGTGTTGGGGCAGCCGTTGGAGTTACTGCGGATACGCTTGAGAGAACTGAAGCTTTATATAAGGCAGGGGCGGACGTTGTCGTACTTGATACCGCACATGGTCACTCTCTTGGAGTGCTCAAAAAGGTTAGAGAATTACGCGATGCATTTCCAGAATTACAAATCATTGCAGGTAATGTAGCGACTGCAGAAGGAACTCGTGCTTTGATTGAGGCGGGTGCAAACGCGGTCAAGGTTGGAATTGGACCGGGTTCAATTTGCACTACACGAGTGATCGCTGGAATTGGGGTACCTCAAATTACAGCCATTATGAATTGTGCTGAGGAAGCAAGTAAGTATGGAATTCCGATCATTGGTGACGGTGGAATTAAATTTTCGGGAGATATTGTCAAGGCTTTAGCAGCAGGCGCCAACACCGTGATGATCGGTAGCCTCTTTGCTGGAACGGAAGAAAGCCCTGGTGATACAGAAATTTATCAAGGCCGTAGTTTCAAAGTTTATCGAGGTATGGGTTCGATTTCAGCGATGAAGGCTGGAAGCCGTGATCGCTACTTCCAGGAGAAAGATCAAAAACTCGTTCCTGAAGGAATTGAGGGGAGAGTTCCTTACAAAGGTTCTTTAGCAGATACGGTTTATCAGATGTTGGGCGGGTTACGTGCTGGCATGGGTTACTGCGGAGCGAAAAACCTTGAAGCGTTAAGAAAGGATAGTCGTTTTATCCGGATGACAGCAGCCGGACTTAGAGAAAGTCATCCCCATGATGTAACGATTACTAAAGAATCACCGAACTATAGTCTCTAAGAATAGGGAGGTTAATGATTTTGAATCAAGGTGCCTCTCAAGAGCCTGTTCGAACTCTAAAATCCTGGTATTTCGGTTTATTTATGTTTGCCTTCTATCTTTTTTGGGGTGGATATTTTACCGATCTATCGGTTGCGTCACAGATCGTATTTAACTTTGCTGTATTTTACCCGGCAGGGTTTCTAGCAGGATACTTTAGTAAGCGCAGTCGATTACGGGATGTTTTTCTTTCAGGATTTTTATTCAATTCCCTGACCTATGGATTGGCTTTTGCTGGAGGACAGACAGTGAAGCTCGGGTATGTTGGCGTAGATTTTATCACTATGATTTTGTGGATCTATATTGGAATTTTCGTAGGAAAACGAACAGCGAATTAGCATAAAAAACCCTTTTTTCCAGAAGGAAAAATATGGATTCTGGCGAATTATTTAACAGAGTCTAATATCTATATACTGGAAAAGGGGGTTTTTCTATGGCTGAAATCTCCAGGCGCGAGCGAAAAAAGCAGGAAACGTATGAACGTCTTTACAGCACAGCCCTTTACCTCTTTCAAACTCAAGGTTATGAAACAACCTCAATCGAACAGATTACTCAACGTGCGGATGTCGGTAAGGGTACGTTCTATAATTATTTTGACTCGAAGGAAGCAGTTGCCTTAGAATTTTCGCGTCGCCGTTATCAAGACTTAATCCTGAAAGGACGACTTTCCCAAAGTAATACCATTCGAGAACGTTTATCCAGCTTATTAGAAGCTTGGGCTGATTTTATGGTTCATGAGCGAGAAATGGCCTGGGTTACCATTAAACAGCGGGATTATGCAGAACTAGATAAAGGACTTCATTATGGAATAATGGGGGTAATCACGCTCGGACAACGGGGAGGGGAACTTTCGGATCGCTTTGATCCGTGTTTTTTAGCAGAAAGCTTAGAAGGCATGGCCTTACAGCATTTTATTCATTGGCATGTTACGCAGGAAGGAAATTTAAAAGAGGAAATGGAGAGAACCATTAGCCTCTTTTTTGAGGGACTGTTCGAGCATAAAATGAAGGCCTAACATAAAAAATATTTCTACATTCTTTGGATTGTGATATATTTATGAAGTAAAAAATTTGTGGAGGGTTAAAAAAGTGACCATTTTTCAAGCCATAATATTAGGAATTGTGCAAGGCTTAGGAGAGTTTTTGCCTATTTCCAGTTCTGCACATCTCGTTTTAATTCCCTGGTTATTTGGATGGAAGGATATGGGGCTCGCCTTTGATGTTGCTTTACATATGGGGACACTTCTTGCGGTTGTTCTTTATTTTTGGAAGGACTGGATAGGTCTATTAAAAGGAGCACTGAGTCGCAAACCTTCGAACGAAAAACGTTTATTTTGGTATTTGGTTATTGCTACAGTTCCTGGTGCGCTTATAGGATTTATTTTAGAGGACAAAGCGGCTACTGTTTTTCGATCTCCTCTTTTAATAGGAATTATGCTTATCATACTCGGCATAGTCCTGTATTGGGCAGATAATACGCGTCAATTACGAACGTTGGAAACGATGACCTTGATGGATGCAATATTGATTGGTTTATCACAGTCGCTGGCGATCATACCCGGTGTTTCTAGAGCAGGAAGTACAATGACAACGGCACGGCTGCTTTCCCTGACACGGGAAGACGCTGCTCGATTCTCATTTTTAATGTCCACGCCTATTATCATGGGAGCAGGTCTCCTCAGTGTTCGTCATCTTCAACCGTCAGATATTAATCTGGCCTTTGCTATCGGGATAATTACAGCTTTTATTGTAGGGCTATTCAGTATTTCGTTTTTACTCAGATATTTAAAAACAAGTAATTTTAAAATTTTCGTGGGATATCGTTTTTTTATCGGACTTGGTGTTATTCTCGTATTCTTTTTTAGATAGAGATTAAGTGATGTATAGTGTGAACTATACATTTCCTTTTTTATGGCCAAAATCAAACTTCGAATTTATAAATTTTATAATTCTGAGAATTCAGAAACTAAGGGGCAGGATTTCGGAAGTATAACTCGAACCTTCTATTAGAGATAGAGATAGAGATAATCATAGGGGGAAGTTTGATGGAGTATGAGGCTCAACTGGAAAAGATTCTGGAATGGGTAGGCCCAAGATTGATAAGTTGTCCGGTGCGTGATGGTGTGTCTTTTTATCAAAATACAGATAAGATATTCAAAATCCGCCGAAGACGTAAAGGCTGGTATCTTGAATTTTCAGTCCCTGTTCCAGCGTGCCCTGATCTCAAAGTATTGTCATCTGAAGAAGTGGTTGTCCGAAAACTCGGGAGGACGCGCTGGATTTATCGGGGGACATCTGATGAGGACGTTCGACAACTAGTGGTAGCTGCCATGGCGAGCATATCCCAACCGCGTGCTGTTGAACCTGCGATGATGCGAGATATGAGAATTGTTACCGAATTTACGTGTCCTTGTTTAAAGAAGATGGAGAAGCTACAAAACGCGTCCAATCTGCCTCAAGAAATATCTCAACAATTAAAAGAAGCATGTGATCTCTTACGTAGCGAACGCTATAATGACTTCATCCCTAGAATAGCGCAAGCCCTACAGAACATAACTTCACATATGCTTCATGAAAATGGAATAGAACCCTCAGGAGATTTGAGGAATCAACTTGATTCGCTAATAGAACGTGGAATAATTTCATCCGTACTTAAAGATGAGGTGGCGGAGCTCTTCAGGACTAATATTCTGGAACGGCATTTTGAAGATCAAATGCGGGCGTACCCGTTAGCCCTAATGCTTGTTTCATTTACAAGCAAATTAATAAATGTTGAAAAATTAGTAAATCATTGGAGCTAGTTATACCCCCCTTAGTCATCTCATAAGGTGACTAAGGGGGGGTTTTAATGAATCGCAGAACACCGCGTGATTATGGATTATGGATGGGAGAACTACCTACAGGCAGGCAGAATGATATTTGTGACGTGCCTGGTGTGATGGTCGGGAATGTATCGATTATTAGAGGAGAGGGAGCTTTGATTCCCGGAAGAGGTCCAGTTCGTACTGGCGTAACTGCTATTCACCCGCACACTGGGAATCTGTATCGAAACCCATGTTGGGCAGGAATCTCTGTTTTTAACGGTTTTGGCAAATCAGTTGGAATCCCTTTTATTCAGGAAACTGGAATTCTCAGCTCTCCAATCCTTTTGACAAATACTTTGAGCGTAAGTGACGTTGCTCAAGGTTTATTAACGTATCTCTTAAACCAAAACCCTGAAATCGGTAATGATGCCCGAACTCCAAATCTTGTCGTTTTTGAGTGTGATGATTCGTATTTGAATGATATTCAAGGTCGGCATGTTAAGCCTGCTGATGCCATTTTGGCCTTAACGCGGGCGAAAAATGAGCGTGTTCCCCAGGGTAATGTTGGGGCAGGGACAGGAATGTCCTTATTTCAGCTTAAGGGGGGAATTGGAAGCTCTTCTCGCCTTCTGCGAGCAAAGGATAAAAACTATGTTTTAGGGATGCTTGCTTTGGCGAATTTTGGTTTGCTGAAGGATTTGCTCATCAACGGGAGACCTATCGGCCAGTTGTTATCCGTTGGAGCAGAAGGGTATTGCCCTGGCTCTTTAATTCTTATTGGAATGACGAATGCACCTATATCACGATGGCAACTGACAAGGCTTGCTGAAAAGGCTTTTTTAGGATTGGGGCGTACTGGAGGGCTCTCACGTATCGGCAGTGGAGAATTCTGCCTAATGGTGAGTACCCAAGGTTTAGGATATGAAGATGAAATTTCTGACTGGGAAATGGATGACTTTTATCAAGCGGTTGTTGAAACTTCAGCCGAAAGTATTTGGAATGCACTTTTTCAGGCGCAGACCATGGAAGGCAGAGATAAGAGAATTCGTTATGCTGTACCCATTAAGGAAGTTCTCCAGATACTAAAAATGTAATATAAAGTCACGATTGTGGAGATTCCCTTGATAGTACCTATTTTTCACAAAAACGCTCTTCTGGATCAGAAAGAGAAAATTTGGTTTCAATTGTCTTAAGACGTGGATGGTGGTTCCGAGTTTAAAATTCCATATTACTTGCGTTTAAAAAAGCGTCGGGCAAACCTCCTCGCTTTTTCTCACTGCTTGTGTCATTTTGTACGACGTTAATGCGTAGATATGTAATGTGACAAAAGCTAAGGGAGGATCATTGTGGAGAAATGGCAAGCAGTTTGGGAAGCTCATCCTGATTTCTTCATTGCAAGAAATTTTCAGGAGTGCCCTAGTGACAAGAAAAAAGACTGGCGACTTCCAAACCAGTTTGATTATTTTTTAGGAGGAGAGACTTCGCTACGAGTGGGAATTATTGCGAGTTCAAAGATTCCAAAGGAAGAGGATTTTCTACTTGCAGGAATGTTGTGGGGAAGCCGTTTGAGTAATGGGGCAAAGACAGTCATCTATTTTATTGCCCCTGATTTTTCTCTTTTTTTTCTACAAACTTTAACATTGCTTGGAGGAGTTTTGAATGCTCGCGCCGCTTATTGGCGTGAGAAATTAACACCTAGCCTTTATCTTATACCAGAAAATGCAAATCAAAAGAATACTCATATTTCTCTAGGGGAAGAGCGTCTTGATTGGAACAGATGGCGTCAGGAACTTAACCCTGTAGCCCAATATCAGCTCGATGTGGTCAAAGCATATGTTGATCAATTGCTTAAACGTCAAGTCAGAGTGGATATCAAATCCCTGAGTATTAGCTTCTTGTGGGGAAATCTCGAAATAGCTGAGATTCGGCGCAAAGGGAAAAAGTTCGAAATCATGACCAAAACAAAGTGGGAACGTGATTCAGCGCTCAACAAACAATGGCAACGTTCGGGCTGGGTTGATGTTTCGGGAGTATTAAACTTAGAATTCCGTCAGGTGATTACAAGTATTCTGGACCACTTGGAGGAAAAAGAAAAGAGAGGGGATCTTAAGCCTAAAGAAATCCTTTCTCACTATTTACATCATGGCAGCGGGATTATTAGCACACTCTGGGGTAGTCCTTGGGAATGGCCATGGCTACCTAAAGAACGGAGTGAGAATTGGGTTCATGAATTAGGGCAATGGTACTATTTTCAGGGAGATGGACAGTTAAGCGTCGTTTGTCCGATTCTTGACAAGCCCATGGCTTTTGCGAGCCATTCCCTCCTTTTAAGCAGTGTCTTGAAAAATAGTGATCTGCTTTGCTCGTGCAAGCTAAAACCTTCTAAACTTTTATGGGATGGGAGGATTATTTGGTTAACGACAACGAGTATGGAAGAAGACCTACGCCTATTTCAATCTTGGCTAAAGAATCCAGAGCAATTTCAAATCTGGACATTATCGGATCATTGGCAAACGAAAGGATTGGATGAAATAAACTGTCGTAGCCAAGTCAACGCTTCACTGATAGAATTTTAGAGTCTTTAAACGAGGGGCTGTTGTACATGTGAAACACTCGGTTCACAGTGCAACAGCTCTTTGTAGCTTAAGGACAAAACGCTTTGCCCGCTTGTCATGGCACCCCAATTTTTAATTGAAAGTTTTAAAGCAGCAATGGTATAAAACACCGATTTAATGTATAATTATACGACAGGACATGGAGGAGTGATAGTCATGGAAATTAGAACAGCTAAACTAACAGATGTGGAGCAAATCCAAAAGTTAATCAATGGTTTTGCAGAAGAAGGCTTAATGCTTGCGCGTTCACGTCACATGCTGTGTGAACATATTCGTGAATTTAAGGTCTATGAGGATGATGGAGAGATTAAGGGTGTTGGTTCACTTCATATTCTTTGGGATGATTTGGCTGAGATAAGAGCTTTAGCTATTGATAAGAATTATCAGAGAAAGGGGTTAGGGCGAATGATCGTCGAGTCCCTTCTGCAGGAAGCGAAAGAGCTTGGTGTACCTAAAGCCTTTACGTTAACTTATCAGCCGGAATTCTTTGCCCGTTTAGGATTTCAGAGTGTGAATAAAGATGAATTGCCACAAAAAGTTTGGCAAGAATGTCTTTATTGTATCAAATTCCCGAACTGCGATGAAAATGCGTTACTCATTGATGTAAATAAAAAAGACGGTGAATTAACACCGCCAGGTAAAACCGTATTTTAATTGAGTCCTTATGCAATAGTAGCGCGAGTATTTTTTCTTAGCACTTGAACGGAACGACGTCTCTGTGACGCTGTCTTTGTCTTTAAAATAGTTTGGAGAAACTGCCACTGTAGTTCTAAGTAAGCGTTACCCAAATCATGTTCACTTGTTCCATGGGATAAGAGATAATCTCGAGAGGAATCTTCAAATTCGCGAATAAACTTTAATACCTCTTCATTAGATGACAGCATTTAACATTCCTCCATCCAAATCGGTTATATTTAAACTTGCTGATATATTCTGTAATTATTTAGCTTGTTTTTATTATATGCAATTCTATTTGTGAAATGTGTTGTAAAAGGAAGAAGTAGACTTGTGAAACCTAGAAAAGAATGGAGAACTAATGTGATTTTGTGTAGCTTTTTGAAGAATAGCTATGAGATAGGCTAATTTTCCTCCAGAGAGAGAGATCAAATAATCGTAAATTACCTGCCCATATATGTTTTTTAGCTAGCTGATGATCCTTAAGCTGGAGGAAGCAATCCGCCAGAGAATGGTGTAAATTGGCTTTATAACTTAAGGATAAGAGAATTTGAGTGAACCAAGATGCACCATTACGAGGAAATCCCGTTTGCTGTGATAGGCGCAGACTCCGCTCGTAAATTTTTACAGCTTCTGTATAGCGTTCAAGATGCTGTAGCACATGGCCTTGTATTAGAAGGAGTAAAGGATCAGCAAGTGTATAAGGATTATCGCGAAGAACTGACAATGCTTGGCGAGGACGACTTTCCCGAAGAAGAATGTCGGCAAGGGTGGCACAAAGCAAAGGGTCCTGTGATGGTAAATAGTTCTGAAGTAGATGAATAGCCTGTTCAGTTTCATGTAAATAAAAATAGAGTTGGCTGGCAAAACGTGAGATAGCTAGAGTGCTGGTATTTTGAGTGATTTCTCGGGCCATACGTTGTGCTGTAAGCTTTTTATCAGGTGGGGGGAAATCTTTTTTTCTCATCATTGCAAGATAGGAAAGCAAGGTACAGATGGAAAAAAGACATAGTCCAGGAATAACACCAAATCTCCAAAGTGTTAGCCCTCCTAAGATTATGGAGAAACTCCATAAGAGAAGAAAAAAATAAAACTTATAGACAAATAAAATTTCACGATCATATTGAATATGGTTCATTTACGTTCCTCCGTATTCATTTTAGGAAGGCGTCTTTAATTCGATTCAATATAATTAAGAAAAATACTTGAGTATTCTCCAAGATTCGGTTATACTATTCTGCGTTGGGGGTATAGCTCAGCTGGGAGAGCGCTAGAATCGCACTCTAGAGGCCAGCGGTTCGATCCCGCTTACCTCCACCATTTAATAAGATTATATGACAAGGGTTTCGGCGATATGTTATTTTCGCTGAACCCCTTTTTTGTTATGAGCAGCCTTCCTCACTAAAAATAGTAAATCGCCAGGTAAGACCAGCAGACAACCTGAATATTGAAAAAATTATTATTTGAAGAAGGATTTTAAACTTGGATAGAGAATATTATGTTTTAAGATGTAAAACAGTGTTTTGGTATAATCAAACTCAAACGCAAGTTTTCAGAAAATATTTAATTCAGATTCTGATCAAATTCTTTTAATTATTATATTGACTTATGCAGAAATTCGATTCATAATAAACCTATCAAGCAAAATGAAACTTGGTTTTAAATAGTGAAACATTAACAATACTAAGTTTCAGAGTGTAACCTCCATAATCCAAATAAATTACTCTCAGTTGGATAAACTTGAGAGTAGGAAAGGGGTGAGAAACTTCTTTCCCAAGTGTAATTGAGTAAAAGAAGTATCTCCAGATTACCTAAAATTTTCATTATGGAAGGGATCATGCATGGCTAGATTTTTAGAATATCAAGGAAAAGCATGGCTTGCAAAAGCAGGCATGCCAGTACCGAAAGGCCGACCAGCGTTCACTCCAGAAGAAGTAAAAGAAGTGGCGGAATGGATTGGTGGACCTGTAGCGGTTAAAGGCCAAGTTCAAGCAGGTGGCCGAGGTAAAGCAGGTATCGTAAAATTAGTCAACACCCCAGAAGAAGCAGCTCAAGCGGCAGCAGAAATTCTTGCTAAAACGGTTAAAGGATTACCTGTTCAACAGGTGCTTGTCGAAGAGAAAATAAATATTAAGAAAGAATTTTATTGTTCTTTCGTTGTTAATGGAGCCAGAGAAGCTCGTTCCCCAATGCTCATGTTTAGTACAGAGGGGGGGATGGACATTGAAAGTGTACCTGAAGAGAAAATCTTTAAATTCAATGTTGACCCGCTTTTTGGATTACAAACCTATGATGCTGTTGATTTACTGGCTAAAGCCGGTGTTCCGGCTAAGGAATTAAGCAAGTTTGCCAATCTTTTAACAAAATTATCAAAGACCTATCAAAAATATGATTGTCAGACGTTAGAGATAAATCCGTTTATTATGACCGCTGAGGGCGACCTTATTTGTGCAGATTGCAAGATGGAAATTGATAATAGCGCAGTAGGGCGTCATCCAGAGTTCGAAATTGAGATTGCTCGTGATCTCCCTGGCGTACCGACAGAATTGGATTATATCGGGTGGAGTATTGAAGAAACAGATGCTAGAGGTACAGGTTTTCTGATGAACATGGGGTATGATGAAGTCAGTCCGGGCTATATTGGTTATCACCCAATTGGTGGCGGTTCAGCCATGATGGGACTGGATGCTTTGAATCAGGTCGGTCTAAAGCCAGCCAACTATGCTGACACGAGCGGAAATCCTGTGGCTTCGAAAATTTACCGAGTGGCTAAATCTGTTCTTGCTCAGCCGAATATTGATGGCTATTTGTTAGGTGGTTTCATGATGGCTAATCAAGAGCAATGGCATCATGCCCACGCTATTGTCAAAGTCTTGCGTGAAATTTTGCCGACTCAAAAACCGGGCTTACCTTGTGTGCTCTTGCTTTGTGGTAACCGAGAAGATGAGTCCTTAGAGATTCTTCGCACAGGTTTAGCGGATCTTATGACGGTAAACGGCCCAGGAAGAAGAATTGAAATCTATGGTAAAGAACATGTAACAGATACGAAGTTTGTTGGTGAAAGACTATTACTCTTGAGTAAAGAGTATCGTGCTGAGAAAGAAGCTCAAGGAAAGTAGGGAGATACCGTGCTGGAATTCGCAGAAAAAAGTTGTTTGATTAGAATCGATACCAGCAAGTGCGATTCGTGCGAAAGCAAGGCTTGCGCAGATGCCTGCAAGAAATATGCTCGAGGTCTGCTCGGTATTGATGATCAGGGAAGAGCCTCTATTACGCATCGTAGCGATGATGAAGTTCTACGGTTAGGAACGGAATGCCTTGCCTGTGAATTTGCTTGTAAATTTCGTGGTAAGGATGCAATTCGTATTGAAGTCCCGGTTTCCGGTTTAGATGAATACCTCAAAAAACGCAGTTTGGCATAAACATGAGTACGTCTAGGTAACAACCGAGCAAAATGTTAAATGAGGGATAAAAATGGGCATTTTGATCAATAGAGAGACTAAAGTGGTTGTCCAAGGGATCACTGGACGTGAGGGATCAGTTAGGACAAAGTATATGATGGAATATGGGACGAAGCTCATCGGTGGAACTAGTCCAGGGAAATCAGGTGAGGAAGTCTATGGTATACCCGTGTACAACACGGTGAAAGAAATAGTGCAGGCCAATGGAGAAATCGACTTTAGTGTTGTATTTGTTCCGGGCCGAGGTCTGAAAACAGCAGTGATGGAAGCTGCTGATGCAGGGGTTAAAAATATTATTCCCTGTGTTGAAGGCACACCTATTCATGACATTATGGAGATGATCGCTTATGCCAAAATCAAAGGCTCACGGGTCATTGGACCCGGTTCAATAGGAATCCTTACCCCAGAAGAAGCAGTTGTCGGCTGGCTTGGCGGAAATGTTGAGTGGGCTAATAAATTCTTTAAGAAAGGGAGTATCGGTGTTTTCTCACGGAGTGGGGGACAATCGGGTACAATTCCTTGGGTCTTGAGAGAAGGCGGCTTTGGGGTCAGTACTGTGGTTCACACGGGAACCGAGCCAGTCCTAGGAACTTCGATGGCAGATTTGCTCCCCTATTTTGAAGAGGATCCTGAAACTAAAGGGGTTGCGGTTTATGCTGAAATTGGCGGGACACAAGAAGAAGAATGTGCTGAAGTTATCGCCGCTGGGAAGTTCACAAAACCTTTTGTCATCTACGTTGCTGGAGCATGGGCTCCAGAGGGTCAGCGCTTTTCGCACGCGTCCAATATCGTTGAACGCGGACGGGGATCAGCCAAAAGTAAGATGGAAGCCATTCGTAAAGCCGGAGGCTTTGTAGCAGATACACCTACAGATATTCCACTTATTTTAAAAGAGAAATTAGCGACTGACTTTTAGCGGATAAGACCGCGAATTAATATGCTACTAAGGTTTTTACCTTAGATATAAAAAATTTAAAATTTTTAGGGGGTAATTAGTCATGGCAGTTATGAGATCTATTATGTACATCCCAGGAAACAATCCCAAATTCATTTCCAAAATATCAACAATCCCAGCAGATATTATCACCTTTGACCTTGAAGATGCTATTCCACCGGCAGAAAAAGTGGCTACTCGCGAAATGATCAAGGAAAATCTTCAAGTAGGTCATTCTGGTGGAGCACAAGTCTTTGTTCGTATCAATAACTGGGAAACATTATTGACCGATGACGATCTTGAAGCTATTGTTTGGCCAGGCCTTGACGGTGTAACCTTAGCAAAAACTGGTTGCGCAGCTGATGTGCAAAGACTGGACTGGAAACTAGAAGAGCTTGAGCGTCGCCGTGGTATCCCAGTCGGAACCGTTAAAATTTCCATGCTTCTTGAAACTGCTAAAGGTGTTGCCAACGCAGAAGAATGCTGTCTTGCGAGCAAACGTAATGTCAATGCTATTTTCGGTGCAGTAGACTATTGCCGCGATATGCATGTAAAATTGACCTCTGCAGCTGTTGAACAACAATATGCACGTGCAAAAGTAGCGGTAGCTTGCCGCATGGCAGGAATTGTCGCAATCGACGCTCCTTTCGTAGACTATAAAGACATTCCAGGTTTTGAGAAAAACGTTGCTGATGGTCGTCAAATGGGTTATGAAGGCCGCATGATTATTCATCCAGGACAAGTTGAGCCTTCCAATAAATTATATGCTCCAGATCCTGCCGATGTTGAATGGGCAAAGGCTGTTGTTAAAGTCTTCGAAGAAGAAGGTTTGGCCAAAGGTAAAGCTTCCGTTTCCTTGAACGGGAAAATGGTAGACACGCCTGTTTATCTCAATGCAAAAGACATCTTAGCAACATACCTTGAAATCGAAGCTAAAAATGCAACTATGAATAAATAATTGCTATAGAAAATAGATTTGGCTTGAACGCCTGGCTGCAAGCTCATGTAGCCAGGCGTCCTAAATAATGGGACTCCTTATTTTTAAGAGTTAAGTGATTTAAGATGAGAGGATGGCGAAGTACATGTCACGTATTAAGAATCTTCGTGAGGAAGCCTTAGAATTCCATAAGGTAAAACCCGGCAAGCTAGAAGTCAGAGTTACTGTACCCGCAAATGACGTTGATGATTTAACGTTGGCTTATTCTCCAGGAGTTGCTGAACCCGTCAAAGAAATCGCGGCCCATCCAGAAGATCTCGATGTATATACCAATCATGCTAATGCAGTTTGTATCGTATCCAATGGTACAGCAATCCTAGGTTTAGGTAATCTGGGTGCTGCTGCTTCAATGCCCGTTATGGAGGGAAAAGCGCTACTCTTCAAAACTTTTGGAGATGTTGATGCCTATCCGATTTGTGTTAATACCACTGACGCTGACAAAATCGTTGAATTGGTTGAGCTTATCGCTCCTTCGTTTGGCGGTGTCAATCTTGAAGATATCAAAGCGCCTGAGTGTTTTGAAATTGAAGGCAAATTGAAAGAACATGGCATCTTCAAAGGACCGATTTTTCATGATGACCAACATGGCACCGCTATTGTAACTTTAGCCGGTCTAGTCAATGCACTTAAAGTTGTCGGAAAAAACATTGAAGATATCAAACTTGTTGCAAATGGGGCTGGCTCAGCCGGTATTGCCATTGTTAAGTTGCTCATGAGTATGGGACTAAAGAACGTTATTATGTGTGATACAAAGGGCGCTATCTACAAAGGTCGTCCTGCAGGTATGAATAAATATAAAGATGAAATCGCTGAAGCTACAAATCCTGAAAGATTCAGTGGCGATCTTGCCGGTGCTTTAGTCGGTGCGGATGTTTTTGTCGGAGTATCGGCTGCTAATGTCTTGAACGAAGATATGATTCGTTCGATGGCAAAAGATCCGATTGTTTTCTGTCAAGCTAATCCTGTTCCTGAAATTTGGCCCATAGAGAGAGCCTTTGAAGCGGGAGCTAAAGTGATTTCTACCGGTCGCTCTGATGTTCAAAACCAAATTAACAACATCTTAGCTTTCCCAGGAGTATTCCGTGGCGCGATTGATGTAAGAGCAACTGATATTAATGATGCTATGAAAGTAGCGGCAGCATACGCAATTGCTAACCTTGTTAAAGCTGAAGATCTTCGTACAGATAATATTATCCCAAGCGCATTTGACCCTGAAGTTGCACCTGCAGTTGCTAAAGCAGTTGCTAAAGCAGCGATTGAAAGCGGTATTGCTCGAAACCCGATTGATCCTGAAATTGTTGCTCAGAATCTTAAAAAAAGATTAGCCAATCAGTACAAATAAACCTCACTTTAAAAAAGAAATTACGAGTAATGGTTACTTCCTCAATATAGGGGGTAACCTTTTTTTGATTATTAAAAAATTTTAAAAACTAATTTTACGAAAAAGATTGTAATTTCAAACATTGTAGAATAAAATTAGTTTTGCAAGGTGGTCTGACCACCTGGACATAGTATAAAAAAGAGTAAGAGAGACAAGGAGTTGAGTAGAGTGGGAGATGTTAATCTCTTATATGATCGTTTCAAAAGTAAGATGGAGTCTGTGTCAGGCGAGTGTTATCGTGCGAATACGGTAGCAGAGGCTCAAAAATTGATGGGTAAGCTCCTCCAGGAAAAAGGGATCAAGAGCATAGCTATGGTGGATTCACCTTTAGCGAGGAGCTGTGATTTAGCTCATTTTCTCCCTGAAAGTGGACTTACCCTACATATGGATCATTATCAAGAAGTAACTCCCACAGTAGATGCCGGAATAACAGAAATGAAATGGGCGATTGCTGAACTCGGAACTTTAGTCCAATATGCGGTAGATGTGAATGAACGTCTGTGTTCTGCATTTACTCCTATTCATTTTGCACTTGTGCGGACATCTGCTTTGATTCCAACCTTGCCAGAAGCCTTGAGCGTAATCCACACGGAACCACAGATTCCTGGATTCATAGGGTTTATTACAGGTCCAAGCCGAACTTCCGATATTGAGCGAGTATTAACCATCGGAGTACATGGACCTGGGGAGCTCATCGCTATCTTTGTGGATGATTCGGTCGAGGAGGGAAAATAAAATGGCAGATGCACAATTTAAACAAAGAATTGAAGATGCGCTAGAAAATAAAACACTTCGAGGTGCTTTAGGTCGTTTTGTTGATACGTATTCAGATGCACGGGCAAAAGCTTATGAAGGCTATGATGTTGATGCTCTTCGGGATAAAATTGCTGATGTTAAGTCTTATGCAGCTACACATCTCGATGAGATGATTGATAAGTTCGAAAAAGCAGCGACTGCGCGTGGCGCAAAAGTCTACCGTGCGAAAACGGGGGAAGATGCCAGACAGTATATTCTCGAACTGGCCAAAAAGCAAAATGTCCACAATATTGTTAAATCTAAATCGATGGCTTCAGAGGAAATTCACCTTAATCAAACCTTGATTGATGCAGGACTGGATGTGCAAGAAACTGACCTAGGGGAATGGATTATTCAGATGGCGGGCCAACGTCCATCTCATATGGTTATGCCAGCAATTCACTTGACTAAAGAAGAAGTTGCTGATGAATTCACCAAGAATTTACATTATCATAATGATCCGGAAATTTCAAAATTAGTAAAGACTGCACGTGCTGAAATGCGCAAGAAATTTATGGATGCGGATATGGGAATCTCAGGAGCTAATATTGCAGTGGCTGAAACAGGTACATTGATGATGGTTACCAATGAAGGTAATGCTCGTTTGACCTCTACCTGGCCTAAAACACATGTTTTTCTTGTAGGAATTGAAAAGTTTGTGAACAATTTTGAGGATGCAAGTGCAATTCTTCAGATGCTTCCCCGAAATGGGACATGTCAACAGATTACAAGTTATGTCACGATGATTACCGGTCAAACTCCTGCGTATTACCCTGACGGTACCATAGATGGTAAGGAATTCCACATTGTCCTTATGGATAATGGACGTCGGAAAATGTATGAGGATGAAAAGTTTAAGAAGACGTTCCAATGTATCCGTTGCGCAGCGTGCTTGAATGTCTGCCCTGCATTCCAATTGGTTGGAGGACATGTCTATGGCCATATCTATACGGGAGGAATTGGGATCATTCTGACCAACTTCCTCAATTCAGAAGACGACACAGCTAATCCTCAAAATCTCTGTATTCAGTGTGGAAGATGTGATGAGGTTTGCGCTGGAAAGCTTAATATTTCGGAAATGATCTTAGAAATTCGAAATAGAATTGGAGAGAAGAAGGGCTTGCCCTTCGTACAAAAATTTGCATTGGACGTGGTCTCTAACCGTCGTCTTTTTCATTCTCTCTTGAAGGTAGCTTCTAAAGCGCAATTGCCTTTTTCTAAGGGGCAGCCAATGATTCGTCATCTCCCCATGCTCCTCTCAGGTTTAACTCAAAATGGGAGTTTACCAACAATAGCTGATGTCCCTTTCCGCGATGTCATTAAGACGATGGATCAAGACGTTAAAGAGCAAAAGGGAACGGTTGCTTTCTTTGGAGGATGCCTTGTCGATTTTGCTTATCCTAAGATTGGTGAGGGTGTTGTCAGAGGATTAAATGAAAAAGGATACAAGGTGATTTTCCCTGAGGGACAATCCTGCTGCGGCGCTCCGGCCAGCTATATGGGTGACCGTCAAAATGCCCGTAAATCGGCTGTTATCAATATTGAGGCAATGAATGCAGAAAAAGTAGATTATGTCGTTTCGGCTTGCCCCACCTGCACCCATGCTTTGAAGGATAGCTTCCGAGAATTAGTTGCGGATGATCCTGCAATGTCGAAACGAGCAGAAGTACTTAGCCGGAAGACCTTTGACTTCTCGAAACTTCTATATGACCTAGGAGGTTTGGCGCCAGGCGGGGATGGAGAAAATGTGAAAGTGACCTACCATGATTCCTGCCATTTAAAACGTAAAATGGGTGTATATAAAGAGCAACGGGAAATCTTAACGAACATTAAAGGTGTAAATCTCGTTGAGATGAAAGATTCTGATCGTTGCTGTGGTTTTGGCGGATCATATTCCATTAAATTTCCAGAGATGGCAGGCCCTATTCTTGAGAAGAAATTGAATAATATTAAAGATACAGGGGCTGAAGTTGTCGCTGTGGATTGCCCCGGATGCCTGATGCAGATTTATGGTGGATTAGATAAACTGAATTCGCCAGTGAAAGTTAAACACACAGCTGAGATCATTCTCGAAAAGTGGTCAAAATAAGTTAGATAAGAGTTTCTCAGACAAAACTGCCTGCTTATTTTAGCAAGCAGTTTTGTCTTTCTGTTTTCTTTCATTCAAAATGGGGAAACTAGGGAAAGTTAAGGATTCAGCAGGAATTTTGAAAATTAGGGAGAAATACTAAAGTATAACTACAAGGATTAGGTGGAACGATGATAAAAGCAATCCTTTTTGACTTAGATGGAACCCTGACGTTAATGGATCAAGAGGAATTCATGCGCAACTATATTGGACTTTTGGCCCCTCGATTCAGCCATCTCATTTCTCCAGAGAAGTTTGGGAAAAACGTGATGCGTTCAACCGAAACCATAATTAAAGAACCAAAAGAAGGAAAAACGAATCTTCAAAACTTTTTTGAGGATTTTACGAAAGTAACAGGTCTCACCTATACTACGCTGTGGCCTATTTTTGAAGAGTTTTATAAAACAGACTTTCCAGCTCTGAGCTGCTTAGTCAAGGTGAATTCAGAGGGTAAGCGTGCCGTTGAAAGCGCTATCCAACAAGGGTATACTGTAGCGATTGCTTCAAATCCTGTTATGCCAACGCTCGCTATTGAAGAGCGTATTCGATGGGCAGGATTGTCTCCAGAACAATTTTCGCTCATTCCCTCTATGGAAAATTTCCATTTTTGTAAACCACAGTTGGGATTTTATGAAGAAATTGCCCACTGTCTAGGATTATCCCCTAAGGAATGCATGATGGTTGGAAATCATCCAATCGAAGATTTAGTCGCGCGAAATACTGGAATGAAAACCTTCCTCGTTGGAACACCCTCGGAAGACGTTCAAACGGATTATTACGGAGATTTATTGGAGCTGAATAAGCTTATACTTCGTGGAAATATCTAATCTCAAGGAGACTTTTAAATGGGCGTGATTATCCAGCCTTTCTATGTGCAAAAAGTAAAGCATGATGGTGCGCCTGCGATCTCACCCCGAATGGAACGTTTATTTACTGAGTTTCTTGTTCGATATAGAGAATGGCAATTTTATCAAAAACGCGAATTTGCTTGGTTATTGACAACATTGATTTTAGGGTCAACAAGCTTAGGAACGTGGATGTATCTTCCTTATGCATGGAAATTAAATTTCACGCTTTTTTTGTTTTTTATTGGGGTTCTTCGTCGCTATCTTAACGTTAGACAGCGGGTTAATCATCTTTATATTAACGTTCATATTCTCCATCATCATCTTTTGGGAAAATTAGACGTCGGTTTTTGTATTCATCAAGGTGACTGTCACTGTGTTATGCAATTTAAAAAATATGTTTGGGAACACTATAGAATATCTCTCTATGGGGACGGGCTGTAGGTTTTCTAGATAAAAATTGGATTAGAGAGGTTGATTCAAATGAAACAAACCGTTATTTCGACAACGAAGGCTCCAGCGGCAATTGGACCTTACTCTCAAGGAATCGAAGTTGGAAATTGGGTATTTACTTCGGGTCAGATTCCGTTAACACCCGAGGGAAATTTAGCAGGTCCAAGTATAGAAGAGCAAGTTCGCCAGGTTTTGCAAAATGCGGAACAAATATTACTGGCAGCGGGGACTTCCCTGGATAATGTCGTTAAAACGACTGTTTTTCTTGCTGATATGAATGATTTTCAAATTATGAACAGTATTTATGCAGAGTTTTTCACTGCAGAACCCCCCGCTCGTTCTGCGGTGCAAGTCACACGTCTCCCCAAGGACGTGAAAGTTGAAGTTGAAATGATTGCCTTTAAAAACTAATATTTAAGGGCATTTTAATGAAAATAAAAAAGGAGGCCGTGTACATGAAAAAATATGTTTGCTCAGTCTGTGGTTATGTATATGATCCTGAAATTGGTGATCCAGACTCAGGAGTTGCTCCAGGCACAGCTTTTGAAAATATTCCGGATGATTGGGCTTGCCCGGAATGCGGAGTAGGTAAAGATTCTTTTGAGGTTTCTGAAGAGTAGAAAATGAATTTGACAACATAAAGAGAAGGGGCCGTTACACTTTGTGAACTAAGTGCAACGGCCCCTTCTCACTATTAAGATCTGTTTTGAAAAGGTCTGTTATAGGCCAAGGATAGCCGCTTCATCACGATCTAATTTCTCCATACACGTTTTCAACCTTTGGTTCAGTCTAGGTTCGGTGACTGCATCCCTCATTTGGCGTAAGAGGTCGATTGTCCGGCGAAATACGGAGATAATATCGCCTTCATCGAGATTGCAAAGCTGTTGAATCTCAATGAAGGAAAGCCCCTTGCTCCAAGAGTAGGTAATGATGGAAACACGAGGATCATAGCGCACAGTATCAACGCCACAGACCGATTGTATATAGTGCTCTAATTCCTGAATAGGGGTCCAGTCGAGAATAGGTAACTTCTGGAAAAAGTCATTTTTCCTCGATTCGAAGTCAATTGCGGATAACAAAGCATTGAGCTGGTTATCATCAAGAGTATCAAAGATATCGGAATAAATAAGTTCTGTAACCAGAAGTTCTTGAACATAGATATGTCGTGCACATTCTCCACGTGGGAGAAGCTCTTCTCCGCGAATATATCCCATTTGACGGAGATGGTTTAACTTAAACTGAAACTCAGAAAGGAAAGAGTGCTGATCAGGGAGGGATGACAGTTCCTTCTTAATTTCAGCTTCTCGTTGTTGAAGTTTTGTTAGGTTCTTGGTTTCTTGTTCACAGATGGAGAGCTTGGAAGTGGGACAATTTGGAGGTTTTACCTTAAGGAGTTTTTGCCATGTCCTAATCTTCCGTGCCATTTCTCGACCGTAAGCACGATTTTGACGACGGGGTCCAAGAGCTTGATAAGAGCGATTCAAACGTTCAAGTTCCTTCTTCTTAGGGTAATATTTCAGACAACAGGAGAACGTTCCAGCATGCTCACAGACGATTTTCTGAATATCTGTCAGTTGTTGTTTGATTTGCTCAAGTTCCGAAGTGAGATCATCGTTGGCCTGAACATAACTAAAAGCGGCAAAACTTTTGTGAAAATATAATCCGATTTGTTCTGGAGTTAATGTGGCTTGGAGATTTAAGACGGTATTGTAAGAGAGCTTAAACTGACTGGTCAAAGGTTCTAAACGTTTGATGTTGAATCGTGGCGGCGGACTTTTCTCCATATAGTTTAAATCGACCAAAGCAAAAGAATAGCCTCGCTCATCGATTCCACGGCGGCCAGCCCTTCCAGACATTTGAAAAAATTCGTGATTTGCCAATGCTCGGAAGTTGCGTCCATCAAATTTATTAAGAGAGTCAAAACAAACGGCTTTAACGGGATAATTAATGCCGACACTAAAGGTTTCTGTACAGTAAAGAACATGGATGAGGCGTTTTAAAAATAGCTCCTCAACAATTGCTTTTTGGGCAGGCAGAAGACCCGCATGATGAAAGGCAATTCCTTTACTGCATAAGCGTTTAAGTTGTCGGGTTGAGGCTGACCACTCTTCTTCAGGTCCAAATTGATGAAGAAATGAGGCTTCAACTTGAGCGCTCTCACTCGGTTTAAGATAATTAGCAATAGCGGCAAGCTCTCTTGCTTTGTCCGCACATTGTTTACGGCTAAATACAAAATAAAGGGTTGGCAGATATTTACGGTGAATCGTTCGGATTAAGTCCAAATGAGTGGTGGGCGAAAAAGGTGAACTTGCGGGATTCTTGCGTTCTTTCATCTTTTGACGGTAATAGCGCCATAATTGTTCATAAGTTACAAGCCCCGTATCCTTCGTATAGAAAAAGTAATCTAAAGGGACGATGCGATGTTGCTCTTCAATGAGCGAGACCTTTTCTTCTCGGATGGATTCAATCCACTGCACCAGTTGTTTGGCATTCGCAATTGTAGCACTCAGTCCGAGAATTTTCATATGTGCAGGGGCTAAGATAATCGATTCTTCCCAAACAGTTCCCCGCTCCTCATCATTAAGCCAATGAATTTCATCAAAGATAATATGAGTGACACGTTGCAGAGCAGGATCTTCAGTGATGACTTGATTACGAAAGATTTCTGTTGTCATAATAAGTAAAGGGGCATCAGGATTCATCACGACGTCACCGGTCATAATACCCACTTTTTCAGGCCCGAATAACTCTTTATAGTCCTTGAATTTTTGATTACTCAAGGCCTTAATTGGCGCAGTATAAATGACTTGTTGTTTCGCTTCGATGGCCTTATCGACGAGATAATCGGCAACCAACGTTTTTCCGGTTCCGGTTGGGGCAGCAACGATAACTGAGCGCCCTTCATCAATAGCGTCTAAAGCTTCAGCTTGAAAGCGATCTAAAGTTAAACCCCGGTAATTCCGATCTGACATAGGATCACTCATTTCTGTAGTTTTGAAATTGTGATTGTCTAATTTTAGCAAACTCCAATGGAAGACGCAAATGAGTGGTCTGAACTTTCGTTTTTAACCATATGATTTAATCAAGTAATATGCCCTAAAGGGGGAATTCGGGTGTGCTCCTTGCGCCTTGAGGTCGAACAAGCTATTGGACTTAAGTTTCAAATAATAAACGGGGAAGCGATGATTCGATTTGAAGAATCTATGGAAATTCCCCGCAGTGCAGATCTTTTAATGAAAGGGATGTATCAGAATCCGGATGAAGTTAAGCATGGGTTTCAAACTTTACAACAGGAGACGGCCAATCTACTAGAGATTCTTTTACCGCGGCGATCACGTTTTAGAGAATGGGTTGAGCAACTCCCTGATCACCCACGAGAAGCAGAAAATTTTCTCAAGGATACCTCTGAACAGTTGAAACGGCAAGACCAACGAATGTTACAAGTCGAAAAGGAACTACTCATAAAACTAGAAGATAGTGGTATGCAGGACCTGTTTCCCATTCCTGTGGGGGCATTTGCACTGATAGATACAAGTGAGCCTGCGGTTAAGCTTTACCTTCGTCCCTTAGGGCGTTTAGCAGAAATTCTCCAACTCAATCCAGAGCAACTTCGATATGTTGTTCGTCTCCACTATTTGGTTCTGTTACTTTTGATTGAGGGACTCGATCTGGATGGCCAAGTCTGCAAACGTAAAAATGATGAAAAAGTCCTTGTAAAATTGGCTTGCTTTTTTACGCTTAGACAGATTCAAGGTCAATCAGAGGCTGCTCATTGCTATAGTGAATGGGTAAAGTCTTGGGGAGGTATTGGCCTCGTGGAAGCTTTCCCTCAGCAGGACAGTATTGAAAAAATACGCGCCGCCATGATTTTTTGGCGGCGTCGAACAAGCTTAACGTGGGATGAAGCCTGGGAAAAAGTTAAGTCACTGGATTCCGAAGGATTCGCGGATTGTCGATTCTCTGAAGGGTTGCGTGAGCATAAATTCTACAACTAATAATTTATGGCCAGTCTGCGAGTTCTTGTGGCCTCAGAATTTCCAGACGCCCCTCTTTAATTTGCAGAATATCGAGCCTCTTCCAATTATTGATGGACCGATTAACCAGTTCCCGAGAGGTACCTATCATACTTGCCAAATCTTTATGTGTAAGTGTTCCGTCAACATAAATATGTTCTCCTGGATTTGGAGCAGGTCGTGCTAAGCGAAGAAGAAGTGCGGCAAGCATCCCTGCAGTTGAGCGACTGGTTAAAATTCGAATAAACTCTTGATTGAGGCGAAGCCTTTTACTTAACGTGCGAACAAGGGAAATCCCAAGTTGGGGATGCTTAACTAATAGGTCAGGGATCCCTTGATTCGAAAGAACAAGGACCTGACTTTCTTGAATTGCTTCAGCTGTCACGGGGTAAGGACCGGATTCTATCAATAAGATTTCGGCTAAACTATCATAGGGTCCACACCAGTCGAGAATTTGTTCAGTACCATCAGGTAAGGTTTTACTAAGCTTGATTTGCCCTGATACCACAAAATAAACGTGAGAACCGATTTCACCTTCCGCAAAAAGTATTTGACCTTTGCGATAACGTCTTACTTTAAATTGAGAATGCAGGGAGTTGAGGTCATCCTCGGTTAGAGTAGAAAAAAGAGAAAATTGCTTTAAACCTTGAGGGTCAAACACTTTGAAAAACCTCACTTTATATGGGGAAGATATCGATGATACAAAAAGAATCAAGATAACATATATTAAATATGGAAGATCAAAGATTTTATTGCGAAAATTTAAAGTTAGGGTGATCCGTTGTGCAAAACCTTGAAATCGAACTCATCTCAATCACTTCAGCGATTACCTCTTCGTTTCGGGTACTTTGCCTCGTGATAATCACTTTGCTAACCATGCTTATCGCTTTAAATGCAGATTAGGGTTGCGACTTAGGAATGTGAAGGGGTAATCTCTACTTGTTTGGCTGCCCTGGCCACAGCTGCAATAACCTTAGCTTGGTCAGGGCGTGATTGACTTTCCCATTGGGTTAGAATTTCTCCTTTTAAGGACACATAGTATTTGGCTGGAAGTTGATTTAATGTGAGTGCTAGAATATCGGCAAGGCAACGTTCACATGTACAGGGCAGGGAAACTTTGGTCATATATTCTTTAAGAGCTTGTTGGGCAACCGATTCCATGTGATTTTTTAATTCATACATAATTTTACCTCCACGTATATTCTTCCTAACTGTATAATAATTGTTAATGATTGTATGTACAAGGCCTTGAAAAATTTTAGCATTAAGCTTATCTTAATAAAGAGGATATGCTAAATTAAAAATTATCCCCAAAAGGAGGTTTTAAGTTGAGTCTACTTTCAGAAAAAGATGCTGCTGACATCCGAAAACTCTTTAACGAACAACTTGCTGAGCCTGTTATTTTACGTTTATTTGTTCAGGATAATACTAAACCCGGGGAATGTATGTATTGTAAAGAGACGGAGCAGTTGGCTCAGGAAATTACTAACTTAAGCGATAAAATTCGTTTCGAATTGCATCAATATCCTACTGAAGAAAATTATGTTAAGCAGTATGATGTTGAGCGAGTTCCCGCGCTTATCCTTGAAAGTTCAGCTGGACAGGACACGGGTGTACGCTTTTATGGTATTCCCTCAGGATATGAATTTGGAACATTGATTGAAGATATCGTAGACATTTCTACGGGCAAGACAAAGCTATCTCCTGATCTCATCAGTCAGGTGGAAAATGTGCAGAAAGATGTTACCATTAAAGTCTTTACAACCCCCACTTGACCGCATTGTCCCCGTGCCGTGCGCACGGCTCACCAATTGGCAATGATCAATCCTCATATTAAAGCCGAATGTATTGAGGCGACGGAGTTCCCCGACTTATCACAGAAATATAATGTTTATGGAGTGCCTAAGAGCATTATTGATGAAGACGTTCAATTCGAAGGTGCAGTGCCAGAAGCACTCTTCGTCCGTAATCTGATGAAAGCTGTTCAGTAAGAACAATCGAGTAGAAATTTTAACAAAAGTGAAATATAGGGCTGTCCTGATCATAAATTTTCAGGACAGCTCTCTTCATTTAAAGATCAAGCTCAGAAAAATCATCACTTCAATTTACTACTTACAGCTTGCCAAAAACGACGTGACTCATACCCCAAACGCCAAATTGCAATTCCGCGGAGACGATAATTTTTGACGAAGCTAAGGCGGATTTTTGCTGCTAATTCACTTTCAAACCAAACCGTATGACGAGTGCGTCCCTGCCAATAATAAAAGTAGGGCTCGACCGCCGGGTCATCCCATAGAATACGAGCATTGGTTTGCTGGACGAGTGTAGGTATGTCATTCATCGGAATCATTTTAGTGGGACCGTTGGACCAATCATAACCATAAGCCGGTATTCCGATGAGAATTTTATCATGAGGTATAAATTGAATCGCATAATCCAAAGCTTGAGTCATCCAAGGTAGGGAAGCAATCGAGCCTGCTTCACCTCCGGAATAATGTTCATCATAAGTCATAAGGGTTAGAACATCACAGGTCCGACCAATGGTAGCAAAATCATACCCAGGAGCCTCCCATTCCGAGCGTTTGGCTGGAATAGAAATGGTTAGTAGAAATCCTCTAGCATGGAGAGTCTCACGCAGAGATTCGAGAAACGTGTTATAGGCCACTCGATAAGCAGCTTCTATTCCTTCAAAGTCAATATGCACACCAGCTACGCCATTAGGGAGTAGATTAAGAAGGTTTTGCATACACCGTTCCTGAAGTGTTGAAGAAGATAGGACAGAACGCAAGGGTTGGGGATCGAAAATTTGCCCGTTAAAATTGTGAATGAGAACTAACGGTGAAACTCCGTAAGATGAACATTCTTGGATTAGAGTAGAGTTAAACTCGCCTTGTAATGAAGCATCCTCTCCTAATCGATAAGCAAAGTGGGCAATCGTATCAAGATGTGTATGGTAGCGACGAATCGATTCTAACGAACGCCGATCCTCAGGATAGTCTTCTGCCGTATACCCGAGAACCCAAAGACGTCTTTCTATTAATCGTTGTGCAGATGGGACCCAAACGGGTGGAGCCATGCAAATTCCTCCCCTTCAATGAAATAACCCTTTGCTATAAGATATGAAAGGAAAGAGCAGACCTTCCTTTTTTAAAATGGTAAAATTTACATAAAAGTATGTTGAATTTCACAAAATTAAAAGAATAATAGTTTGCTTTATAGAATTAGATTTGTTATACTAATATTAACTCATGAGGTTCCTTTGCAAAAATCTTGAAATCCTTAGTTTACCCTTATTTGGGTTGTCATGGATCGGGAGTTTGCGCAGAGATCAAACTGAGAAAAAACTACCCATAATAAGGAGGAAACCTTAAGTGTTTCAAGACAAAATTTTAACCTGCCGCGATTGTGGCCAAGAATTTACCTTTTCTGCAAGCGAACAAGAATTCTATGCTGAAAAAGGATTTGAGAATGAACCTGGTCGTTGCCCTTCATGCCGCCAAGCTCGTAAAGCTGCTAACAATGGTGGAAGAAGAAGCGGAGGCTTTGGAGCTCGTCCTCAACGTCAAATGTATCCAGCTACTTGCTCCAATTGTGGAGTTGAAACGGAAGTTCCGTTCCAACCTTCTGGCGAAAAACCAGTATATTGCCGCGATTGCTATCAATCAATGCGCCGTTATTAATTTTCAGCTTTGATGAAATATGTGAAAGAAAGATTAGAGAGTTCTCTGATCTTTCTTTTTTATATTGTTGAAAGAATATGATTTATTAGTTGGTATACGTACAACCAGCCGCTTTTACATTCGTTAAACAGGGTGTAAGCTGGGTTTTCTTTATATTGGGATTGACAGATTGTAAGGTAAACGATAAAGTATAGCTGAGAAGAATTATCAGTTAAATTTTACCCATGTAATGAGAATGATTATCAATAAGGAGGCGTCTTTATGGACTATTCACTAAACCTGCTCCAACCTGGGGAAAAGGCACATATCCGGTCTGTTCTGGATAAGGGAGCGTTGCGACGCCGCATGATGGATATGGGGTTAGTACCTGGAGCTGAAGTAGAAGTGATCCGATTGGCTCCTTGGGGTGGGCCCATGCAAATTCGTGTAAAGGGATATTATTTAGCAATGCGTCTTTCAGAGTGTGCTAAGATTCTCATCGATCATAATTGAGAATAATTTGCAGAATTTGACAAAGCAGATTGTGCGTTTTGAGAAACATTCAAAATATTATGCTAAAGTAGGGAAGGGGAAAATCCGATGGAAAGTCTGAAAATCGCCCTTGTCGGTAATCCAAATGTCGGCAAAAGTACGGTTTTCAATTATTTGACGGGCTTAAATCAACAGGTGGGTAATTGGACAGGTAAAACGGTTGAACGTAAAGCAGGCTATTTTAAGGTGAAGGACCAGACCGTTGAATTAGTGGACCTTCCAGGGACGTATAGCTTGACAGCATATTCTCAAGAGGAAATCGTAACGCGTGAATATATCCTCAATGAAAAACCGGATGTCGTTGTGGCAATGCTCGATGCCTCAAATATTGAACGAAACCTATACTTACTTTTACAAATTCTCGAATTAACGACTAATGTTGTAATTGGTCTTAATATGATGGACTTAGCTGTAACATCAGGGATTACCATTTCAGCCCCCAAATTGAGCCAGACTCTTAATCTTCCCGTGATTGAGGTTATAGCGACTAAAGGCAAGGGAATTAAGGAGCTCTTACAGGAGGCTATCAACCTAAGCCATCTGCCTGAAGCTCCTCAACCTGTGGTCATGAAATATCCAGAGGAGCTGGAAGCGAAGATAAAGGCGATAGAAGCTGAACTGCCGGAGAGTGGAGAATTCCCTCGACGCTGGCTTGCTCTTAAATTTATGGAGGATGATCAGGCGCTTAAGAAAACACCTCCTGAATCGGTAAGAAAATTGTTAACAGAGTGGAATATTTCGGGATGGAATGAGGCCAAACTGGAAATGGCGATCACGGATGCAAAATATCAATTCATTGGTTCGCTTATGCCAGACTTTGTTAGGTATAATCAAGATAAGGGTGAAAATTGGACTCAAAGGTTAGATCGCTGGGCTTTGTCACCTATCTGGGGGTATCCGATCCTTCTCGCAATTTTGGTTATCGTATTTTGGTTCTCTTTTGTAGCAAGTGCTCCTTTTGGTGACCTTATCTCGCGTTTTATGGGTTGGGTAGCGGGAGCTCTTGTTGCTCTATTGCAAATGGTTGGAGCACCCCAATCTCTTCAAAGTTTAATTCGGGATGGGATATTTGCAGGGGTAGGCGCGGTGTTCGCTTTTGTTCCGCAAATTGGGATGTTTTTTATCTTTTACTCTATTTTGCAGGATAGTGGCTACTTAGCAAGAGCGGCTTTTCTCGGGGACCGATTTATGCAAGCAATGGGGCTTCATGGAAAATCCTTTTTCTCTTTCGTATCGAGTTATGGATGTAATGTTCCGGGAATCATGGCGACGCGGACGTTGGAAAATCCAAAGGATCGACTAATAACGATCCTTCTTAATCCTTTAATTCCATGTGTTCCTCGCTTAGGAGTTATGAGCGCGGTCGTAGCAGCATTTTTCCCCGGAGGAAGGGGAGCCTTAGTGATGGTGAGCCTTTTAGGATTAAGTCTCCTTTTAATCATTTTTTCATCTTTTCTCTTTCGAAAGACAGTTATCCAAATAGAAAAATCTGCCTTTGTTATGGAATTACCCCTTTATCACCGGCCAACGATTCGCAATGTGTTGCTTCCAGCCTGGCAGAAAACCTTTAACTTTATGAAGAGAGCATGGACTTTTATCTTAGTCGCTTCCATTATTATTTGGTTTTTAAGTTCTTTTCCTACGGGTGTCTCTATGGAACAAACTTGGGCAGGAAAACTTGGAAGTGCCTTGGCTGTTATAGGCAGTCCGCTGGGATTTGATTGGCGGATTATGGTTGCGATATTGTTTGGTTTTACAGCGAAGGAAACAACGTTGTCCACGTTGGGAATTTTATATGGTGTTACAGCGGATTCTCCTCAATCAATCGCTCAGGCCATGACGGGGGCCATGACCCCGTTAGTTGCTTTTACGTTTTTAGTGGTTTATATGATTTATATTCCTTGTTTAGCTACTGTTGTAACAATGCATAAAGAAATCGGGAGTTTGCGATGGACAGGTTTCGGAGTCGTTTATAATCTGCTTTTGAGCTTTGGGGCAGGTTGGCTGGTTTTACAATTGGGACATGTTTTAGGGTTTTAAAATATGTGTATTTAACGTCCGGAGGTAAAATAATATGTTGAGTGAAGTTTTAAAGATAATGGACCAAGAACGCTCAATCGCTGTTACGGAAATCGCTGAGAAGTTGGGTTGGACGCTCCAACGCGTTGATAATACAATAGCTCAACTGGAAAACATGGGATATATTCAAAAAAGAGAAATCATATCTTCCTCGTGCGGAATGGGAGGCTGTTCGGGCTGTTCCTGTTATAAGGGAACAGATTGTCAGAGGTGTCAATTGATATCTGAGGATCTCTATTCCTGGGTAATTACGGACAGGGGAAAAAGCGCGCTTCACTAATTCCTGAGATACCATGGACAATAAATCACTAATCCTTTACAATCAACTCTAGGTGACAAGTGAAAGCGAGGATCAAATAAATGGATTTTTCCGGAAAAGATAAAGCGACCTATGTACAAGAAACGTTTAATTCGATCGCCAAACGCTACGATTTGATGAACACACTGATGAGTTTTGGATTAGATAAGGGGTGGCGGCGGAAGGCAGTACGTACTGTTGAAGCCAAATCTGGCATGCATATGCTAGATGTCTGCTGTGGAACGGGACAGCTATCGATAGAAATTGCTGGAGCGATAGGAGCGTCAGGTAAGGTAACAGGCTTGGATTTTTCTGAAAACATGTTAGAAAGAGCCCAAGAAAATATATATTCCTCACCCTTTCAATCCGTAATTACGTTGATGCAGGGAGATGCTATGCAACTGCCATTTCCTGATAATACGTTTGATGGAGCAACGGTTGGCTGGGGACTCAGAAATTTGCCAAACCTTGAACAAGGAGTTAAAGAAATGTACCGCGTGGTTAAGCCCGGTTCTATGGTTGTCTCGTTAGATATGGCCAAACCGACGCTACCCGTCTTTAAGCAGGGATATTGGTTTTACTTTGATAAGCTTGTACCGTGGATGGGGAAAATATGGGCTGGTAAAGCAAGGGCCTATCAATACCTTCACGATTCAGCTGTGGAATTTCCTCCTCAACAAGAGTTAGCACAAATTTTTACGCGTTGCGGTTTAGTGGAGACACGTTATCAAAATTTGTTGGGTGGCGTTGTCGCGATAGTAAGTGGAAGAAAAGCTTAAAGTACGAAATAAGATTTACAAAAATCAAAGGGGACCCAATAGTCCTCTTTTTTTGCGTTGTAGTGGATACTAAAAATTGTCGCTTATGAAACGAGGCTTTTTTCGATTAAACGAGTTTTCAATAAAATGCGGGTATATGTTAAAATATATTATCTAAGAAAGTGAAGGGAGACAAGTATATGTTTATAGATCTTAAAGTTGGATTAAAGGGTCGAGCCGAAAATGTGGTATATGAAGCAAATACGGCTAAAAGTATGAGAAGCGGGTCCTTAGACGTTTTTGCAACTCCCGCTCTAGTTGCCCTCATGGAAGCTGCAGCAGTTAATGCGTTACAATTTGAGGCTGGGGAATCTAGCGTGGGGACAGCTCTAGAGATTATCCATTCTGCAGCTACGCCTATCGGTATGAAGGTGTGGGCTGAGGCTGTTTTAGTTGAAGTGGATCGTCGGCGCTTGGTTTTTGAGATAGACGCATATGATGAAGTTGAAAAAATTGGATCAGGACGGCACGAAAGGTTTATCATTCAAGAAGACCGATTCCTTAGTAAGGCCAATCAGAAATCAGGGAACTTAAAAAATCAGTAAATGGTAAATTAGGAGTAATAAAATAGTGAGTTATTTAACGATTTTAGAGAAGGGGAATTGGGAACAGACGATTGATAAATCACGGTTTATCTCACTCGTGTTCCCTGTAAAAACTGTCGAAGAGGTCAATCTGGGCTTAGAGAAGGCTCGACAACTTTATCCTAATGCTCGACATTATGTTTATGCTTATCGCCTTTATGAAGGTAAGCTTGAAAAATCAACCGATGATGGTGAGCCACAAGGCACGGGTGGAAGACCTGTTTTAGATGTTTTGCAGTTTCGCGAGTTATGGGATGTATTAGTGGTTGTCATCCGCTACTTTGGAGGAATTCTTTTAGGGACAGGAGGGCTAACGCGAGCCTATGGTGGAACTGCACGGCAACTCTTAGACCAACTTGAGGTGAGTCGTTTAGTTTCACATACGATTTATGAAGTGGAAGCAGGGTATAATTGGTATGAGACTTTAAAATACCAGTATCGACTCAACAACTGGGTGACGGGAAGTGAGGATTTTTCTGCTACGGTTAAGGTTGAAGTATTCGTCCGTGATGAAGAAAGACAAAAATTCGAAGAGCGGTTAGCAGAATTTACAGAACGCGAAGTCGTTTGTCGTGAAAAAGGAAGCATATTACGTGCAGAGTCAGTTGGGTCTCGTTGTTAACGAGGCTCTTTTCTGTCTAGAGGTTAATTTCCAAAAGTTTAATGAAATTAGATTGCAGAACTTAAAGAAAATGAATACTTGCATTACCAATGGGTGGTGCTTTTTTGTTGGGCTAAGTTTTTTCTAGAGCATAGACTGAGTCTGGAATTGAGAAACTAGACCAATGGAAGGTGATAATTAGCGTGATAACTCTAGCACATTGGGTATTTCTCATTTTTGTTGTTTTTATCATATTGACACTATTTTGGAAAAATCCTCCTGTCTTATCGGCTGCTATTGGGTTATTTGTGGTCGGTTTTGCTTATTCTAGAAATCCTCTTGAATCTATTCAAATCTCTTTTCGAGCATTGAGTTTGGCGACGACTAATTTATTGTCAGTTATCCTGTTAATTGGGATTGTCGTAGCCTTAACACGTCTTCTAAAGGATACAGGGGCAGACCAAAGAATTGTGCAACCCTTATTACGTTTGAATCGACTGAGTACTGCTTACTGGTTAATCGGAATTGCAATGTGGATTTTAACCTTAATGATTTGGCCCACTCCGGCAATTACTTTATTAGGGGCAGTTGTTGTTCCCGCACTTAAGAAAGTTGGACTTAACCCGTTGGGGCTTGCTTTGAGTTTAACCCTTTTTGGAGAAGGATTGGGTTTATCCGGCGATTTTATTATTCAAGGAGCGCCGTCTTTATTGAGTAAATCGACAGGTATTCCTGTACCTGTTCTGATCAATGAATCTTTGCTCATTGTTTTAAGCAGTGGTTTACTGGCTGTCCTTACTGGGAGCTTACTCTTAAAATTCAAGTTGAAAGACGATAGCAGTCCATGTACTTTGAAAGATAAGAATCTAGAGCCCACGAAGGTCTTGGTAAAGGCGCGTATACGGCATTCTCCAAATATCATAAAGGGCTTAAATAGGGTAACGGAAGAGATAGACTTGAAAAAGTCTAGAATTCTAGGGCTAATCGCTATTTTTTGTTATGGCTTAACTGTCCTTTTTATGTTCTTCTTCAAAATCCGGGGGGATGCTGCAAGTGCATTAGTCGGGGGTACGACTCTACTAATTCTTTGTATAGGGGTTTTTATTCAGGAGCGCCGGAAAGCATTTACAAGCTTTGTAGGATATTTGAAAGATGGACTGCGCTTTTCAATTGGGATTTTTGTTCCGATTGTGGTCATGTCCAGTTTCTTTTTTTTAGGAACTAAAACAGGGTTTCAACAAATATTTCATAATGATGGACAGGGCTTTTTTAGCGATTTTGCTTATCGATTATCCGAATTTATCCCCTTAAATTCATGGTCGGTGGGTGGAATTATTGTGTTGGTGGCTATTCTGGGATCGATGGATGGATCCGGATTTTCCTCCTTACCTCTTGTGGGAGGAATTGCTATTGCCTTATCACAGGCTGCTCAGTTACCAGCAGTTCCTTTTGCAATTCTTGGTCAGATTATTGGAATTTGGACTGGAGCAGCGCTTATTCCTTGGGGCTTTAGCTCGGTAACATCGGCAATAACTGAAGTAGATTCAAGAACGTTATTCCGTTTGACGTTACCTTGTTATCTTGTGGCTATAATTACTGCATTTTTTTTGACAATGTTGAGGATTTAATGATGTTTGCTGACTTTTAGAAGGAATAATCAAAAGTCCTGTCGAATACATGAAAAGTTAATCAGAACAAGGAGGCGAGCAGGATTTTCCTGTATGGGTTAGTTGTTACGATTGTCAGCCTTCCATTTATCTTGGTATTTAGTTTTAAATCCTCAGTTTTTGGATTTAAGGCTTTTGAAGGGTTTATTGTTTCTTTATTAGTATGCTTAGATGCCCTAAGTTTTCCCTTCTTCTTAAGAGCAGGTCTCTTGATAGGTTGGATGATTATGACGGGAATTTGTCTATTGGTTCCGTTCTTGATCATGATCTTATATAAGCGGAAGAGAATTCAACGCACTCAAAAAATGCATATAAAAGATAAACCTTTGCCATCTTTAGCACTTGAACAATCGCCAGAAAAGAAAAACGAAATACCGTTTAAAAATGAAGAGCCCGAAAACGAGCCAGAGCCCGAAAACGAGCCAGAGCCCGAAAACGAGCCAGAGCCCGAAAACGAGCCAGAGCCCGAAAACGAGCCAGAGCCCGAAAACGAGCCAGAGCCCGAAAACGAGCCAGAGCCCGAAAACGAGCCAGAGCCCGAAAACGAGCCAGAGCCCGAAAACGAGCCAGAGCCCGAAAACGAGCCAGAGCCCGAAAACGAGCCAGAGCCCGAAAACGAGCCAGAGCCCGAAAACGAGCCAGAGCCCGAAAACGAGCCAGAGCCCGAAAACGAGCTAGAGCCTGAAATCGAACTAAAGACCGAAAAGATGTCTATGCTTTTAGTAGAGCCTTATCCACTTGAACCAATAGGTATCGATTATGCAACGTGTGAAATATTGGTGTCAAGTTTCGAAGAGCTCTTGGAAGAAGGGTTTAAGGCAAAAGAACGTGGAGCATCTCAGCAAGCAGCTCAATACTTCTATCTAGCCTTAAAAACTAAGCCTGAACCTGACCTTGCCTATTACTTGATTACGGATAGCTATGACCTATGGAAATCCGTAAATTTAGTTGATTTGGCAATCTTAAAGCTTGAACCTTTTATAAGGGACTTTCAAGATGGAGCCACAGAAGTGTGGCAAAAGCGTCTCGATACATGGCTTCTTGAAAATCAGATACAACTTAAAAAACGGATAGGAAAGGAATGATTTAATGAAAGCAAGTAAAGAAATTAAAGGATTGCGAATCATTAGCATAGCAGATGGAACACAAGTTGGAGTTATCAAAGATTTGATTTTAAATCCTAAAACGGGGAGTCTAGACTTTTTTATCATTGATCAGCCAGCTGACTATTTTGGAGCCAAGGTAATCCCTTTTAATGATATCGTCGGATTAGGTGAATTTGCTGTGACGATTCCAGACCCTCAGGTCATTCAAGATGTTTCTCAAAATCTTGAGGCACAAGAACTTTTGAAACAAGATGTAAATGTTATTGGAACAAAAGTTTTAACCAAAAAAGGAAGTTTAATCGGAGAAGTACAAGAATACCTTGTTGATGAAGAAAAGGGTAAAATTTCAGCTTGTATTTTCGTAACTCCTGATGGTAATACCAGAGAAGTCGCTGCGCAAGATATTATTACCTTCGGCAAAGAACTACTGATCATTGATGTTGTTTATACAGAAACTCTTGTAGGTGAGGCGGGGGTAGTTACAGATGGAGCTCAATCGATTACACAATCAATTGAAACCGTACCTTTCCTAACAGAGGAGATTCTTACAGAAACTCATCAAGAGAGCAGTACGGAGTTTAATCTTTTTGAACAGCGTCAGTTGCAGTACTTTATTGGAAAAACTGTAGATAAGAATATCGTTTTGGATAATGGAGAAACCCTTAATACTGGCGAACCAATGAGCGATGAGATTATACGCAAAATTACTTCACGCAACAAACTCATGGAAATCACGTCATACCTCCATAAAAATTAAGGCTTATGAAGAAACGAAAGTTTTATGTGGTTTTTGGGGTCTTATTTTTGCAAATTGTGACTTCAATTACATTGGCCACCTCAGTCACCTATGGCATGGACTATGCTAAAGCTCCTCAAGGTTTTCAAGTTTGGGGGATCGACTTATCAGGCCTAAATCAGGAAGAAGCGTATCAACGCCTCGAAGGAGAAATGCCCAGTGAGGTTTCTTATCAAGATTCGATGTATCCTCTCACGGTTACTCAGTCTCAAGAGGGTTTACGGGATTGGTTAAATAGTCAATTTGCCCCTGAAAGTAACTCTTGGTGGGTTAATGCTTTAAACAATCTGAAACGAATGGGGCCCAAACAATTATCTCCAGAGTTCCTAGATAGGAATGAAATATACCCTCAATTGGAGAATATGGCCCAGCAAATTAATCAGCAAGGAATGCCTGCAAGTATTCAGATGCAGACTGGACACTTTACGATTCAGAAAGGCTCACCTACAATTGTGATGGATGTTCCTGCTTCCTGGGAGAAACTTAACCAAAGCGGGGGTTCAAAGTCTGTACCGCTGGTTGTAAATTCCCAAGAGATTGCACCCAATGAAAAAGACTTGCAGAAAATTAAAGATAAAATAGGAGATTATACGACTTTTTTTGATTCAACAAATGGGCCGAGGACTAATAACGTTTTTTTAGCGGCTAAAGCATTAGACGGTCAGCTAATTAAGCCAGGTGGGGAGTTCTCCTTTAATCAGATTGTGGGGAAGCGGGATAAAGAAAAAGGCTACTTGCCAGCCTACACTTTTGTGGATCAAAAGGTTGTTTTGGATGATGGGGGCGGAATCTGTCAGGATTCTAGTACTCTTTATCATGCGGTGCGACAAGCTCAACTTCAAGTTTTGGAAAGAAATACTCATTCCTTACCGGTGACATATGTTCCAAAAGGACAGGATGCCACTGTGGCCTATGGGTTATTAGATTTTCGTTTTCGTAATACGACTCGAGGTTATGTTTACCTTGATGTACGCATGGGAAGCAATTGGCTTCGTATTCAGATTTATGGAGTTGCTGATGCGGAACACCCCGTTCTTGCTGAACCTGATGGCTATCCGATAAAACCAGAGTTTGATATGAAATGAGCCGCCTGTAGGCGGCTCATTTCATATCTGGTTAAAATTAACTTAAGATTTTAAGCTTATAGTAAGGAAAGAAACGTTTAAATTCTAAGGTAAATGATGTACCATTAGAAGTAATGGGAAGACATTAGGAAGGGGCTAACCGAGTGAGACAAGTCAGCGTAAATTCACTAAAAATCGGCGACGTCTTAGGAAAAACAATTTACTCAAGCAAAGGGAGAGTTCTTCTCGGTAAAGATGTCAAACTAACCCCCTTATACATTGGTAAATTAAAGGATATGGGAATATCTATTGTATATATTGAAGATGAACGCTTCGATGATGTTGTGCCAGAAGATGTGATTACGGAGCAACAACGATGGGAAGCTATGGAGCTTATCGAGAAAAGTTCTCAAGCGGTTCGACTTGGGAAAGACATGAATGGTTTTGAATTAAAAAGTATTGTTAGTAAGATTGTTGAAGAAATTATGTTTAAAAAAGATATTCTAGTGAGTCTCATGGACATTCGGAGTCGGGATAACCAAATGTTTGCTCATGCAGTCAATGTTTGTGTCCTTTCTACTGTCCTGGGTAAGGCGATGCTTTTAGATAAGGAGAAGTTGGAAACACTAGCGATTGGAGCTTTGCTTCACGATGTTGGCAAAATGCAACTTGAGCCAGAATTAGTCTGTAAAAATGAAGACTTAACTTCTAAGGAACTTGAACGCCTCAAAATGCATACAAGTTTAGGCTTTGACGATTTAAGAAAACGTAAAGAATTTAGCATAGTTGTAGCACATATTGCTTTTCAGCATCATGAAAATCTCAATGGCACGGGTTATCCGAGGCAACTCAAAGATGCAGAAATTCATCCTTTAGCTCAAATTGTAGGGCTAACCAATCTGTTTGATAAGCTAACAACGGATAATAGTGGTTTAAAAAGGGTGATGCCCCATGAAGCGTGTGAAATTTTAATGGGGCTCGCCGGCAAAGTTTTCCCTCTAGAGTTGGTGCGCGTATTTTTAAAAAATATAGCGGTTTATCCAACAGGTGTTATGGTTCGCCTTAACACAGGAGAGATTGGTGTGGTAGTTGATCAGAATCTCAGTATGCCAGCTCGCCCGGTGGTTCGTGTCTTTGAAGATATGGAGCGTAATTCGAGTAAGGGAAAAGAATATAACATGATTGAGCATCGCACGATCTTTATTGATGAGGTGCTGAGCTAGCTTTGGATTGAGCTTCTGAACAAAAGGGTTGAAGTGGACAAAGCAGGCACTCAGGACGTTTAGCATGGCACATTCTTCGTCCGTGCCAAATCAGAAGATGATGCGCAAGACTCCACTTTTTCCGAGAAATCAAGCTTTTTAATTGGTCCTCGACGAGATCGGGATTCTTTCCTGTGGCAAGACCCAAACGGTTTGAGACACGTAATACATGCGTATCTACGGCTAAAGCGGGGATACCAAAGGCATTGCTGAGGACTACATTTGCCGTCTTTCGGCCCACACCAGGGAGCTCCGTTAATTCCTCAAAGTTTCTCGGTACATCTCCCTGATGTTTTTCGACTAAGATTCTGCAGGTGGCTAAGATATTTTTGGCTTTATTATGATAGAGCCCAATTTCTTTGATGCTCTGTTCGAGTTCCTCTTGGGTGAGTCGAAGAAGTTTTTGCGGGGTTGTGTATTGTTGAAAAAGACGTTCTGTAATTTGGTTCACTTTTCGATCGGTGGCCTGGGCACTCAAAATCGTAGCTATGAGTAGTTGAAATGGATTAGAAAAATTGAGCTCGCAGTGAGCATCTGGATACATTTCTTCTAATAACTTAAAGATAGTTTGGGATGGGGCTTGCTGATTATTTTTCAAAGGAAGGCTCCTCCTTTTTTACTCTATTTTTGGATGTGGAATCAAATGAATCAAACGCTTTAATTATATCACAGACTCATGGGTACAATTGTTATAGGTGTTAAGAGGAATTGGTTCAAGAAAGGCGAATAAGAATTTAATTTGCCTTGTGTTGTTAGAGACCGAAAGGAGTGAAATTATGAAATATGTACGATTCTTTTATGAGGAAAAAATTCAGTTCGGCATATTGGATGAGGGGATAATAACTGTTATAGACCGCTCATTCCTTGAAAAAGGGAATCTTCCTACAGGCACCACGTTGAGTTTAAAGGAAGTTCAATTATTAGCTCCGGTTCAACCGAGCAAAGTAATCTGTATCGGGTTAAACTACGCCAAGCACATTGCAGAATTTGGAGGGAGTAAGCCTGAAGACCCTATTATTTTTATTAAACCAAGCACATCGGTGATTGGGCCGGAGGAAGAAATTGTTGCGCCAGCGATGAGTCAGCAAGTCGATCATGAAGCGGAATTAGCTGTGGTTATCGGTAAAACGGCAAAAGATATCAAGGAAGACCAGGCTTATGATTACATTTTTGGGTATACTTGTGGGAATGATGTTACAGCTCGTGATCTACAGCGGATTGACGGACAATGGACAAGAGGGAAGGGTTTCGATACGTTCTGCCCACTTGGGCCATGGATCGTAACCGATCTTGATCCCAGTCATTTGGATATCCGTGCTATCCTCAATGGCAAAGTGAAGCAATCTTCAAATACACAATATTTTCTTAACCCTATTGCTAAGCTGGTGAGTTTTATCTCCCAAGTGATGACGCTGCTACCAGGAGATGTCATAATGACGGGTACTCCAGAAGGGGTGAGCCCGATGAAACCAGGAGACGAAATTGTGGTTCGGGTTGAAGGCATTGGAGAATTGCGAAATCGTATTCGGTAAAGTAGGAGGATGATTTCCCGCGAGGGAATTAAAGATGGGTTACTGGGTATATATTGTTAGATGTGCAGATCAGACGCTTTATTCAGGTTCGACGACTGACCTAAAACGAAGGCTACATGAGCATAATATGGGTAAGGGCGCCAAATACACCCGAAGCCGTACGCCGGTCCAATTAATGCGAGCCTGGCTGGTTGATTCATGGAGTCAAGCGCTTCGTCTTGAGGCGGGGGTAAAAAAGTGCCCTCGAACGTTTAAAGAAGAGCTTATACGAGATCCTCAAACGGTTAAAGTGTGGGCGGAACAAATGGGTTATGATTTTTCAATTGAAGTCGCTAAAACGGAAGATTGAAGGGAGGTTTTAAGATGCCGATAGTACAAATTGATCTTTTAGAAGGGCGTACTTATGAACAAAAAAAGGCTATGGTTGAAAAAATTACGGAAGTTCTCATGGAAACAGCAGAAGCAAAGCGGGAAAGTATTTCAATTATTATTCGAGATATGCCGAGAGAAAATTATGCTCATGCCGGTCAGCTCGCGAGTGAGAAGAAATAAGCAAGCGTCATATTAAAAAATACTAGAGGTTGTTACACTGTGAAATAAGCGTTCATTGTGCAACAACCTCTTCATTTAGTAGTTTATGACTTAATAGGAATAGATTCCCCCACCAATAAATTCGCGTAGAAGAGAGTTAAAGGGGACCTTGGAAATATCTAATGGATTAAAATGAGAGAGTAACCTCAGTAAATGGACGGCAGTCGAGTAATGAGGATGTTCTTGGGGAACGGTAATAAGTAAAGGTTCAGCATAGGGGCGAAGGGCATTTAACTCAAAAAGTAGGCTAGAATCAAACATGACATCCGCTTCCTCCTGATAAGGAAAAATATTTGTGTTTTCGCCGCGTCGGACGCTTGCCCATTGGAGAAGCGTGTTTTCGGGAGAAATTCCTCGAAATTTATCATCGCGGACCAGTCTTCGAATTAAGCGGACCTCGGTTGTTGGGATTCGATTGTAGGAATCAATATTAAGTTGAAAAAGTGCGCTCACGTAGATGCGAAAAAGATGGTTACGATCAAGTGAAGAGAGGAGTCGCGGGTTGAGGCCGTGAATCCCTTCCATAACAAGAATTTCATCAGCTGAGAGTTTCATTTTTTGGACATATGGCTTTCTCCTTCCGCTTTCAAAGTCGTAAATTGGACATTCGATATCTCCTCCTTGAATTAAAGCCTGAAGATGACGATTAAGCAAGGGGAGATCAAGCGCTTCTAATGCTTCGAAATCAGGGTGTCCGTCTGCATCCTTAGGCGTATCTTCGCGATCACAAAAATAGTTATCAAGGGATAAGGCAACAGGACGTAAGCCGTTGACTCTGAGTTGAGTTGAAAGTCGTTGGGCAAAGGTCGTTTTTCCAGACGAAGAAGGACCTGAGATAAGGATAATTCTGACATTCTTGCGTTGCTCTAAAATACGGTCGGCAATGAGGGAAACTTTCTTTTCATGAAGAGCTTCCGCAAGACAAATTAATTCTTGAGAGTGGTGTTCTTGAATGATTCGGTTAACATCTTCAACTTCAGCAAGATGAAGATTCTCACCCCAACGTTGAGTTTCACGGAAGGTCGCTGTTAATTTTTCAGGAGGAATGAAGGGGGAGAGAGTTTCGGGTTGGTTCGGGTTTGAAAAGAGAAGAATAAATCCCGGAGGATAATGGATAAGACGGAAAGGATAGATTGGACCGCTCCGGGGGAGGGGAGGAAAAAGGGATTTTATCTTTTTCTCATTGACTTTACAATGGAAAAAACTATCTCCTTCTAATTGGAATGCTAAGGATTGATCTGATTTGACCCAGGTCTTAAGATGTTCTTCAATGTGATTGACCTCACGAACCGATACAAGAGAATTTTCAAATTCACAATAGATGCCATCTGAAATCGAGTAAGCAATTTTTAACTGTTCTTGAGGAAATAGTTCTTCGCAGCTATAGATAAGCCCCAAAATCAGGGTCTGACGGTACTGACGATGAGAACTTTCAAGAAGGTTCATGAATAACTCCTCCTTAGATAAGAAATGATTAACGAATAAGTGAGTTATACTGTATAATTGTATCTTATAGAAGGATAAGTGTCTCTTGGGGGCGAATAACATTAAATTATTATGGCTAGGAGGGAAACGCGTGTATATAAGTACGAGAGGAAATTCACCGGAACGATCCGGAAAAGAAGTCATTGCCCTAGGAATGGTTCCAAACGGAGGGTTATTCGTTCCGAAACATATTCCTGAAATTGATTGGAGAGAGCTCGAAACTTTAAACTACCCAGATTTAGCCCGAAGTATACTTAAACTTTATCTTCCTGAATTTTCAGATCGTACTTTAGATCAAGCCGTCAATGTCTATCGTTCTGAGCTTTTCAGTTCCGAAAATCCAGCCCCTTTGGTGCAAGTTGGGAATATGGGTGTTTTGGAATTATGGCATGGCCCAACTTCGGCCTTTAAGGATATGGCTTTACAAGTTCTTCCCCATTTATTGAAAGAGAGTATCCAGTCTATTGCTCAATTTAATAAGGTCTTGATTTTAGTGGCGACCTCAGGAGATACAGGTAAAGCGGCTTTAGAAGGCTTTCGGAATGTTCCAGGGATTGAGATTGCGGTTTTCTATCCTGAGAATGGAGTAAGCGCTGTTCAAGAGCGTCAGATGACGACGACTGAAGGTGAAAACACCTACATTATCGCTGTTAAAGGGAACTTTGATGAGTGTCAGTCGAAAGTGAAGGAAATCTTCGGCTCAAAAGAGATTAAAGGTGATTTTCTAAAAGGAAAATATACTTTTTCTTCAGCAAACTCCATTAATTGGGGACGACTTTTGCCGCAAATCGTATATTATTTTTGGGCTTATGCTCAGGCCGTCGCTAAGGCGCAAATAAAAGCTGGAGAATTTATAAATGTCGTTGTACCTACCGGAAATTTCGGTAACATCTTAGCTGCCTATTATGCTAAAGAGATGGGGTTACCGATTAAGGAATTAATTTGCGCTTCGAATCAGAATAACGTTCTTACGGAGTTTTTCCAAACTGGAGTCTATGACCGGCAACGGCCGTTCTATTTAACATCCTCCCCTTCGATGGATATTCTCATTTCCAGTAATTTTGAACGTTTTCTTTATGAAATGAGTAATCGGGATGAAGAAAAAGTAAAAACTTGGTTTGGAGAACTTCAATCTAAAGGAAAATTTGGAGTCGATCTTCAGACCTTAGCTAAGGCCAGAGATTATGTTAAAGCTGGTTGGGCGAGCGAAGCTGAGGTAAAAGACATGATTCAGAAGGTTTATACTGAACAGTCTTATGTCTTGGATCCACATACAGCTGTTGCAGTAAGAGTTTATCAAAAGTATATGGAGTGTACGGGAGATTCTACTTATACGATTATTGCTTCAACAGCCAGCCCCTTTAAATTTGCGGGGACCGTTCTCCAAAGTATCATATCAGAACAAATCACCGAAAATGAGTGGGAAAACCTGGCACAACTCAGTGCTCTAACGGGTTGGACTATTCCGATGGGGCTTCAAGGGTTGGAAAAAAAGACAGTTCGAAAAGTGGAGAAAACAACTCCCTCAGAGATTCCTCATTTGCTGAGACAACTTTTTCTCTAAAATCAACTGATGAATTTCATATTTATTAAACAAGGAAGTGATGTTCACTTCCTTGTTTTTACTCAGCTCTATAAATGCTTTGTCAAACATCAAGAGCATGGGGAAGTTAGTGCGGGAGGAAGTGCCTTTGGGTAGGAGCCTAAAAGCTTAGTCGAGACATTTTTTTCACGGAGTGACCATAGGGCTTCTTGAATGATGGGGGAAAAAACGTAACCATCAATATCAATGAAAAAAACGTATTCTCCTAATTTCTTTTTAGAGGGACGAGACTCAATTCGGCTCATGTTGATGTTGCGAGTTGCAAATTCCAAAAGAATCTGGGATAGAGAGCCGGCGACGTTGGGGGCGATAATGAGTAAGGAAGTCTTATCTTCTGCACTCATTTCAGGACTCATTTCTGCTAAAGAATGGGTAACGAAGATAAACCGGGTTGCATTAAGCATGGCATCCTGGATTCGCTCTTCTTGACAATGAAGCGAATATAGTTCGGCAGCTCGGTGAGTTCCAATAGCCGCCCAGTTTTCTTGAGTAGAAGAGACTTTCTGAGCAGCTTGGGCAGTACTGAGAGAAACGATTTGTTCGGCCTGAGGAAGATGCGTTTCTAAGAAATCTCGACATTGCCCGAGAGCTTGTTCATGGGAATACACCCGTTCAATTTGGCTCAACTCCAAGGGCTTGGGAGTTAATAAACATTGCTCAATGGGGTGAATGAACTCCTTAAATATATAAATATTTTCAGTTTGCCCTAACGTATCCATTGTGGCTCCCACTTGCCCTTCCGTCGAGTTTTCAAGCGGAACAAAGCCATAATCAATTTCGTGGCGATCACAAGCGGAAAGAAGTTTGGGGATTGTACTGAAGGGGATGGGATCAGGACGATTTTCCTTCCAGTCTTCCTGTTGAGACATAAAAAGTTGAAGGGCCTCTTCTGAAAAACTTCCCTTGGGACCAAGAAAACCAATGCTGCTCATATTTAAACCTCCTAAGCTGACTATATATGATAAGATAATAGAAAAAGGCTTAGCGCCCTAAAGGGACGAGCTAAGCCTCGTGGTACCACCCTCATTGCCAGTTCAATATAATGAACCGACCACTTGAATCTCCTGACTAATTAGGAATACCTGATAACGGGGGTATCCGGCGTTCCCTACTACACGTTCAAGAACGCAACTCCTGAGTGAATTTCCGTTCCAGTAAGCACCAAGGCTTTCAGTCTATGGCCTAGGTTCCCTGAGGGTCTGGGTTACGTATACTCTCATTCATCGTTATTAACACGCAAGATTTTAAATGATTATATCAGGAAAATTTTGAATAGGGAAGGAATTTTTATAATTTTCTTCGAACAATAAGAATGAACTTGCAGAATTAGGATCGACACGCTAAAATAATGATTGGAAGGTTGGGGAACCTTCCTGGGAGATAGGTGGACGAGGTGGCAGAAACAGGCAGTGGTACGTACGCTGCCTGTTTCACTTTATATATTTATATATATTTATATATTTTTTTCTATAAAAGGAGTGAACGTATGGCGATTGAGATAGAACGCAAATATTTAGTGCACCAGGAGTTACTTCCTCGCTTAGAAGATGGAACGAGAATGATTCAGGGATATATATCTATGCAGCCGTCTATCCGCTTTCGTGTTATCGAGCAGGATGTGATTATTACTATTAAAAATTTACAGAAGGATGGAAGTCGCTTCGAATTTGAAACGATTAAACGTGAAGTGAGCTTGGCTGAGCAGGAACAGCTGTTTGAGTTAGCCCTTTTCCCAAGCATTGAAAAGGTTCGCTATCGTCATCCTTACCTAGGACTAGTGTGGGAAATTGATGTCTATCAAAGAGAAAATTTAGGGCTAATTACTGCAGATGTGGAATTGCCGAGTTTTGATTATAATATAAAATTTCCACGCTGGATCAATGCTCAACGAGAAATTACGCAGGATTCGCAATATTTCAATGTCAATCTTGGACAAAAACCTTATACGAAATGGAGGAGTACAGACGAATAAATTGCTAAATTTTCCTGCTCCTGTGTATAATAATTCAGAAAACATTTTAAGGAGGGTTATCTGTGGAACATGCAAAATTGAAATCCAGATCGGAAATTCCTGATGAATACAAATGGCGTCTTGAAGATATTTTTCCTAGTGATCAAGCGTGGGAAGAGGAATTCGTGAAAGTGGAAAAAAGCCTGGAACAAGCCTCTCAATTTCAGGGTAAATTAGGAGGGAGTGCGGACCAGTTAATCGCTTGTTTTGAATGGATGGATGGAGTTGGATCAGATCTAGAAGAAATCTATACATATGCCCGCATGAGACGAGATGAGGATAACCGAGAAGCTCTCTATCAGGGAATGACCGACCGGGCAGGAGCACTCTCAGTTAAGTTGGGTAGTGCATTAGCCTTCGTGGTTCCTGAACTATTGGCGATTCCGGAGAAAAGGCTAGCGGAATTTAGCAAGACTAACCCTAAGTTAGAAATTTACGATCATGCTTTAGAAGACATTTTGCGCAAACGGCAACATGTTTTAAGTACAGCTGAAGAAAAGATATTAGCAGAAGCAGGCGAAATGGCAGAAGCGCCGAGTATGATTTTTGGAATGGCTAATAATGCCGATCTCAAATTCCCATCAATTAAGGATGAGAAAGGGCAAGAAGTCGAGCTAACTAAAGGAAATTACTCGCAATTTATGGAAAGCTCTGACCGCATCGTTCGAAAAGAGGCTTTTGAAACGCTGTATCACACCTATCAAAAGCAAATCAATACGTGGGCGGCGACCACAAATGCCAATGTCAAAGCAGATGCTTTTTTTGCTAAAGTTCGAAAGTATCCCTCGGCAATTGAATCATCTTTGGATGATGATCGGGTTCCGCTCACTGTGTATGATGCTTTAATTAAGACGGTTCGTGAATATCTACCGGAAATGTATCGTTATATGCGTCTCCGTAAAAAAATGCTGGGACTTGATGAACTTCATATGTACGATATATACGTTCCGATCGTCCCAGAGGTAAAAATGGAGATTCCTTATCCAGAAGCACTGAAAATGGTTCGTGAAGGCCTTAAACCCTTGGGAGAAATCTATCTCAAGATATTGAATGAAGGGTTTGATTCGCATTGGGTCGATATTTATGAGAATCAGGGTAAAACGAGTGGAGCCTATTCTTGGGGAACGTATCGCTCTCATCCCTATGTTTTACTAAACCATCAGGATACATTAGATTCCATGTTTACCATCGCTCATGAGATGGGACATTCCCTGCATACCTATTTATCAAATCAAACTCAACCGCATCTTTATGCCGGTTATAAAATATTTGTCGCTGAGGTTGCTTCAACTTTAAATGAAGCTCTTGTTATGGAACATCTCCTAAAGACGACAGAAGATCCTAAGGTGCTCGCTTATCTGCTCAATCATTACTTAGAACAATTCAGGGGGACGATCTTTAGGCAAACGATGTTTGCTGAGTTTGAACAGAATACCCATGCTTGGGTAGAGCATGGCGAAGCGTTGACGGCAGATCTCTTGTCGCAACAATACCTGAAATTGAATCAGGAGTATTACGGTCCAGACGTGGTTTCTGATTCGGAGATTGCTTTAGAATGGACAAGAATCCCGCATTTCTATAATTCGTTCTATGTTTATAAATATGCAACAGGTTTCTCTGCAGCAACTGCCCTTGCTCGTAAAATTCTTCAAGAAGGTGAACCGGCAGTAAAACGTTATCTATCTTTTCTCTCGAGTGGAAGCTCAGATTATCCGATTGAACTTTTGCGCAAAGCAGGGGTAGATATGGAAACGCCGGGTCCCGTGAAAGAGGCCTTGGAAGTCTTTAAGGGGTTGGTAGATCGTTTGGAAAAAGTTCTTGAGGAATAATTTCAGGAAAGTTTGAGAGAACCTTGACAAACGATATAAGATGGACGAATATTAATGTGCAGATACCCCTTGGGGGAATATGTGCCTGGAAGAAAGGATGGATGAACAATGAGTGAAGCGTGTAGTTCATGTTCAGCTGCTGGAAGCTGTACAACCGGTAGTTGTTCCACTGAACCTCAATTAACTGAAGCGCAAAAAGCCAGCAAGATTGGTAAAATAATTGCGGTTATGAGTGGTAAAGGTGGAGTCGGAAAATCGTCGGTGACGAGTATGTTAGCCGTAAGTTTAATGCGGCAAGGTTATAAAGTCGGCATCTTGGATGCGGATATAACCGGACCGAGCATTCCTAAAATCTTTGGAATTACGGAAAAGGCCAATGTTAATAAAATTGGCGTGACTGCCCCTGTAAGTAAGGGCGGGATTAAAGTGATGTCCTTGAACTTAATGCTTGAGAATGAGGACGATCCAGTTATCTGGAGAGGTTCAATTATTACTCAATTAGTTCAACAATTTTGGACGGATGTGGTGTGGGGAGAACTTGATTATTTATTAATTGACCTGCCCCCAGGGACAGGAGATGTCCCGATTACAATCTTCCAAAGTCTTCCTGTTAATGGGGTAGTTATGGTTACAAGTCCTCAGCAATTGGCGGGTATGATCGTTCGGAAAGCGATTAAAATGGCTAAAAAGTATGAGACAACTTTCTACGGATTAGTTGAAAATATGGCTTACGTCTCTTGCCCAGACTGTAATACGAAAATTGAGATTTTCGGTGCACCTAAGGGTGAAGAAGAAGCGAGTAAGAATGAAATCCCGTATTTAGGACAGTTGCCTATTGATCCTGTACTCTCCAGCATGTCTGATCTTGGTAAAATTGAAGATTATCAAACCGATAACTTTGATAAGATTGTCAAGAAAATGCTTGAAGAAGTGGCTAAAGATAATACTCATGCTAAGTCTGAGGATGCAGCTCAGTAAGGAGAAACGGAAAATTGAACAGTTAGGGCTTGCGTTTTGACGCAGGTCCTTTTTTCCCAAAGCGGAGAAATAAGAAGTGAGGTGAAATGGCTTTGTCAGTAGTGTTAGAATCAACCATACGAAATATCGATTTAGCGCCTCAAGGTCAACTTAAAATTGAATGGGTTCAAGGGCATATGCCGGTTTTAAATCAATTACGTAAAGAATTTGAACAGGAACTTCCCTTTAAAGGAAAAAGAGTCGTTGTTTGCTTACATTTAGAGGCTAAAACAGCTTACTTAGCTAAAGTCATTCAAGCCGGGGGTGCAGAAGTTACGGTAGTTGCCAGTAACCCTCTATCTACTCAGGATGATGTTGTTGCTGCCTTAGTTAAGGGAGGAATTGGGGCTCATGCATGGCATGGAGCAACGGCGGAGGAATACCATCAACATATTCATCAAGCGCTAGATTTTAAACCGGATTACATCATTGATGATGGCGGAGATCTTGTTTCAACTATCCATCGGGAAAGAAGAGAACTCATTTCTCAGGTCAAAGGTGGAGCTGAGGAAACCACGACGGGTATTCTTCGACTCAAAGCGATGGAACAAAATGGAGAACTTGGATTCCCAATGATTGCAGTCAATGATGCTCAAATGAAATATTTGTTTGATAATCGTTATGGCACGGGTCAGTCAGTTTGGGATGGCATTATGAGAACTACCAATCTCGTCGTTGCGGGTAAAACTGTCGTCGTAGCGGGGTATGGCTGGTGCGGTAAAGGTGTAGCTATGCGGGCCAAAGGTCTTGGCGCTCGTGTTATTGTTTGCGAAGTGGACGCTATTAAGGCTAATGAGGCTTGGATGGATGGCTTTCAAGTTATGCCAATGATCGAAGCCGCAACTCGAGGAGATTTCTTTGTCACAGTGACTGGAGATAAAGATGTTATTCGCGGTGAGCACTTTGAGGTCATGAAGAATGGCGCGATCCTTGCTAATGCTGGTCATTTTGATGTTGAAGTTAACAAAGATGATTTGAAGGCGTTAGCTAGCGAGACCCGTATTGTTCGCCCAAATATTGAGGAGTTTAAACTCGCTGATGGGAGAAAGCTTTTCTTGCTTGCTGAAGGACGGCTTGTGAACCTGGCGGCTGGGGATGGTCATCCTGCAGAAGTTATGGACATGACATTTGCTCTCCAGGCTCTGTCTTTGTATGCTTTAGCAACACAAGCTGAACCCTTGCCCGTAAAAGTGTATCCCGTCCCTCATGAAGCAGATCTACGTGTTGCTTGTCTTAAACTTGAAGCATTAGGTCTCCAAATTGATGATTTAAGTGAGGAACAGAAATCTTATTTATCCAACTGGGTTCATGGTTAAGCTTAAACGTCATGCTGGCGGGTTATACTAGGATTATCTTGAAGAGAAAGGTCGGATAATCCATTGTTTAAAACCTTATGGCGTTTATTGGTTGTTGTTGTTTTTATCTTACTTATAAAAAATACATTTACTTCTCAAACTCAAGCGTATATTATTTGGCCGGAAAATTCGAATTTCGTCGAACAAGTAAAATTTCAAATGAATCGACTTCAAGAAAATGCCCAAGATTTACCGGCCAATGTTGAAATGGAAATTAAACGCTTGTGGAAGGATCTAAAACCAGGTAATGACGCTAAACTTGTTTAAAATGTCATCTTATACTAAAGAATCAGTTTGACATTGTGCAAAATTCCATGTATCATAAGTTCATATCCAAACTAATTAAAATGATTCTAAAAAAGGAGCGCGATTGAGTTATGGTTGGTATTACAGAAATCGCAGCCCAGAAGGTGAAAGAGGTTATTGCAAGTCAGAATAAAGATAATTCCTACTTGCGTCTCTATGTCGCTGGCTTTGGCTGAGGAGGGCCGAATTTCGGCATGACTCTGGATGAGTCAAAGAATGAAAATGATATTGTAGATGAAGGTTTTGGAGTCACGATCCTTACTGAGGATAAACTGACAGAATATCTTGAAGGTGCAGTTATCGATTATGTAGAGTCTCAGTATGGTGGTGGGTTCGAAATCAAAACGAATAATCCTGGTGGTGGCTGTGATTCGGGTTGCAGCAGTTGCGGGAGTTAATTCATTAAATAAAGAGCTTTTTAAGCTCTTTATTTATTTTGCTTATATGGTGTTTATATTAATCTTTTAGGGTATATCCGCAAATTTGGGGAATATTAGAGATTAGCAGATATTTAATCTTAGGTTAATATTTCTAAACGTATCGTCATGATTGCATTCATTTTTAGAGATTCTCTTGAGTATGAATAGATAGAGGCCAGTTTTAAAGTTTCATATAACCATGTAAAATAGATATAGTATTTATTATTCCTTTGGGCAATGGTGCGTTATTCTAGTGCACGAAATGGCAATCGAAGGCGGGCCTAAGAATCCGCCGAGGGCATACCGATGAAGTTCCTGGTGGTGGCTTACGACGCCCAGTCGAGGGTTGCTGCTGGGAGTTAAGGTTCAGGGGGATCCGCAATGGCATGCGGGCGCTACCCTTAACCGTGGAGGCCTAAGTACGTGGTTCCTTTAGGGGTTACGGCTTGGGGTATGAACCTGCATTAGGAAGGAACTTAGTGCAGCGTAGCCTGCCTTGAGGTGGAAAAGTTGGGAAGGTGAGAGGGACTTGGACTATGTTGGCCGATATAGTTCAGTCTGCCGGAAATTCTTTTCTGCAAAAGAGGCTAGATTGTTAAGGAGTGTCAAGGAAAACTTCTAGAACGATAATCAGTGAGGATTGAAGTGCGGTCTCAGTGGCGATCAAGTTCTGAGTGCTGGTAACACCTCAGGTTAAGAGAAAAGGGAAACCGCCTCAAGGGAAACCTGGGGATCTTAGCGGGAAAACCTACTTGACCTAAGCCGTAATATTTTTTCACTGATGTCCTAAAGCCCAAAGGCACACCTCTCTTATGAGAGGTGTTTTTGGTTTTTAACTTTAAATTACCATAAATTAGATGGAGGAATTTAAGGCTCTTTATCGAATAATAATAAAATAATCAGTTCTGCTGAATTCTGTAGGGTTAGATCACTTGTGAGCTGAGACTACAGAGCGGGGGATTTCCTATGGGGTGAATCGCAAGTGATTGCGTAGGGCTTTACACCTTGATGCCCGAATCCGTCAACTAACCTCGTAAGCAAAGAAAGGTGGATTCCGTTTAATGATTTCATCCTCACGTAAAGTGTGGGTGGGCAGTATGACTTTGTCCAGCGTACTGCTATTCAGTAGTTTAATGGGTGCACATTACCCTGCCCAGGCTGCTGAACCTACGACTAGTTTGAAGACAATAGTATTATCATCAAACTCTGTGTCTGGATATTCAGCTTCAGCAACACGCAACAAAATAATTGCTTCAGCGGGAAAAACTCAGACTAAACAGGCTGAGCCTACTCCAAAAGTCCAAGTTGCCGTAGCTGAAGACAGGAAGGCAGAAGTTGCAAAGACTGAAACGAAGAAAGAAACTGCAAGTAAGCCAAAGCAAGTTGCAAGTGCAACTAAACAACAAACACAAGTATCTCGGAGTAGCAGTACTGATTCTTCCAAATTGGTAAGTAACGCAATGAGCCTTATTGGTACCTCTTATGTATTTGGAGGAACAAGCCGGAGCGGTTTTGATTGTTCTGGTTATACCCAATATGTGTTTAAAGGGTCAGGAATAAGTTTGCCACGTACTTCTTACGCTCAATTTGGAGTAGGGTCTGCAGTTTCTCGCAATCAATTACAACCTGGAGACTTGGTGTTTTTCTCGACTTATGATCAGGGAGCTTCCCATGTTGGAATCTATGTCGGTGGAGGAAGTTTCGTTCATGCCTCAAACAGTGGAGTTAGAACCACAAGTTTATCGGAGAGTTACTATGCTTCCCGTTATATGGGAGCAAGAAGAGTCACAAACTAGTACAGAGGGCATAAAAAGAGAGTAGCAATTTTGCTACTCTCTTTTTATGCCTTTCTCAAAGCTGACTGGGAAGCCAGGGAACTGGTTTATAGCCAGAGCACTCCCCACCGGGCTCGGCAGATGTTAAATTATGAATATAAAAGTCGGTTTTAGTGCACTGCTGGGTTCGCTTAAAATAGCACTCACGGCACAGTTCCACACGATAATTAAGAATCACGTTTCTTTTCCTCCTGAAAGTGCTGATAGATGATTTCGGCAATCTGAGCGGGTAAGCCTGCTTTCTGGAGCTCTTCTAAACTGGCTGTACGAACCTTAGCCGTTGATTTAAAGTAGCGGAGAAGGGTTTGACGACGTTTGGGACCTACTCCAGGGATTCCATCTAATTCGGATAGGATCATATTTTTGGCGCGCTGTTGGCGATGGAAGGTAATCGCGAAACGGTGAACTTCATTTTGGATGCGCTCTAATAAATGAAAGGTAGGCGAATTCTTTTCAACTATAACAGGAAGTCCTTTTTCATTGAGCAAACCTGCTGTTTGGTGATGATCATTTTTTACCATACCCGCAATGGGGATATTTAACTGGAGGGAATGGAGAGCATCAAGAGCAGCACTAATTTGTCCTTTACCTCCATCGAGTAGTATCAGGTCCGGGAGGTGTGAGTTTTCTTGTTTAAGGCGGTTATAGCGGCGGGTTATAACTTGGCGCATTGCTGCGGTATCGTCCATATTGGCCATCGGATAAATTTTAAACTTACGGTAGTTATGGCGATTGGGCTTACCGTCCAAAAACTGAACCATGCCAGCAACGGTGTTTGTACCCGCAGTATTTGAAATATCGAAGGATTCAATGATACGGGGAGCAGAAAGATTTAACGATTTCCCCAAATCATCTAAAGCTTGCAGGTTCTCTTCGATATGTCGCACCTCAAGTGTAATTTGGTCATGCAACGTTTTTTTAGCATTTTCCATCGCCATATGCACTAAGTCGCGTTTCTGTCCTTTTTGGGGAGCTAGGATCGGAAAGAGCCGAGATAAGAGCGTAATATCAATTGGCGGAACAAGGATTTCCTGAGGAAGGGTGATCTTGTCTGTGTAAAATTGAGCTACGAAGGAAATGAAAGCTTCTTCTGGGTTTTCAAAGAAAGGAAAAATAAAGTTGTCTCGGGATAACAACTTGCCTTGACGGAGGTAGAAGACTTGAATACAGATTTGATCTTTAGTGACAGAATAACCTAAGACATCCCGATCCACAAAATCGTTGAGGGTAATATTTTGTTTTTCACCGACTTTTCGCAAATCGGCGATTAAATCGCGATATTCTTTAGCCCTTTCAAATTCTAAGGCCTCTGCAGCATCCTGCATCTTCTGTTCGAGTTGAGTAATTATTTTATGCTGATCTCCTTTTAAAAAAGAGGTTACTTCTTTACGCATTTGTTCATAAGCACTAGATTGAATGTCTTCAATACACGGACCAAGACATTGATGAAGATGATAATAAAGACAAGGCTTGGACGGAACATGACGACATTTGCGGAAGGGAAATAGTCGGTTTAGCAGACGAGAAGCTTCTTTAGCTGCAGTTGCATTGGGGTACGGCCCAAAGTATTTCCCGGATCCTTTTTTTACTTTTCGTGTCACCATAATTCGAGGGTGTAACTCTTCGGTTATAGCGATAAAGGGGTAAGATTTATCATCTCTTAAGAGAATATTATATTTCGGATTATATTTTTTGATAAGATTACATTCAAGGACAAGGGCTTCAACTTCAGATTCCGTGAGAATTGTTTCAAAATCAGCGATTTGGCTGATCATGAGTTGAGTTTTGCCATTATGAGAACCTGTAAAGTAGGAACGAACTCGATTTCGAAGAATTTTAGCTTTACCGACATAAATGATTTGTTCGGTTGCGTCTTTCATCAAATAGACTCCAGGTTTCTCAGGTAATAAACTTAATTTTTGGCGTAAAATCTCCATTATCTCCACACACCTCTCTATCATTCTAGTGGGTGAAGTGAACGGATGCAAGTTTTAGCCTCCCCCATATCATAACGGCGGAGGTTTATTCGTATATTATTAAGAGGACACTCTAAATTGATGGGGAGGGATGATTATGCCGAATTCCTGGGGACGTCCCCCGCGTAACGATATGTGGCAGGACATGCAGGCTTTGGCATTTTGGGTATTGATCATAGGTGTTGTGGGATTATTTATCTTTCCTAATTTTTTTAAAGATGTTTATTCTCGTATAACCGATCCAACCAAAGCAGTTACCACAGATACGGGTAATTTGACAAGTGATTTGAATAGTTACGGCTTAGAGCTAGATTCGAGCAATCTTACCCAGGATACCTCAAGCATACTTAATTCAGGATATTCTTCTAATGTGCTCACAGGACTATATGGGAATAAGAACGAGGTTTCGACGGGTTATTGGGTTATCTTTGTGTCTGATGGAGAATTCAACCAGCTTTCAGTAACGAATGAAACCTATACTTTTCTGACCAATTTGATTAGCAGAGATACCAAGGCTGACCTTAAAAATACAGTAATTCTTGCCGCGAATGGGCAAATACTTAAATTTACGGTGAGTGAGGAAGTTTATTCAATCATAACCAATATGGCCGTGATTGATACTCGAACAAAAACATGATGAGATGTAGATTTAGTCAAAGAGCAATTTTGCACCGGCAGCAAAGAGAATTAAGCCTAGAATTTGCCAAGGATTCCAGGGTAAGCGTTCAACTCCGAGCCAACCAAAATGGTCGATGATGATGGCCGCACCAACTTGTCCAATAATTATAGCTGTGGTCGCATTACACACGCCGATTTTAGGAATACTGAAAGCCACTAAGCCAATAATTAGAACACTGAGAACTCCGCCAAGATAAAGATACCATGGGATTGAAACCCAGTTATATTGAATGATAGGTACGCGAAAGACGAGAACAGTGATGAAGGCCACGATAACACCGATGAGATGAACTGCAAAAGTTGCGGCTAAGAGATGCGTTTTTTGCTGAAGCACGGAATTTAAGGAACCTTGAATGGCCATCGCTATTCCCGATACAGCTGCAATAAGAAAGGGAAATGATAAAAATTTTGCCATAAAAAACCTCCTGCTTAATTATTTGAATGGATGGACAAGTTCTCCAACTTCGACAAGAACTAGCTTGTATTCGTTTTCATCGGAAGGGGGAAAATGAAGATGTAAAACAATTAAAAAAAGAGGTGGCGTCTCGTGGATATTGATTATAATCTTGTGCAACGGGCCCAGATGCTACTCACTCTTGATCACCCTCTGAGTCAAGTTAAAGATATCCTGCTTCGTGAAGGATATCCTCAAGACCAAGTTACCGAACTTATTGAAGCCACAGAAGAGGTGCTCAATTACTTAGTTCCACCTGAATATGATGAAAATAAAGTGGGAATTGACATTCTACACCCTGGTGAAAAGGCTCAGGACAGGAAACCTTCTGTTGACATTCTGATTGATAAGACAAATGGGAGACTGAGCTTGTTGACTCCGCAGTATCAGGAAACGTGGCGAGTTGCCAATGAAGTAAGAAAGGCAATCAAAACACAAAGAGCAATTTATGGTAGTTATCTTCAGTAGAAGTGTAACGTTCATTCTCTGAAACTCGGCGGAAGCCGAGTTTTCTTTTATGGTTCTACTTTGTCACTAAGGTATATTATTTTCGTCTATGTTATAAATTATGTTATAATTTTGAGAGATTAGAGGTTTAAATGCACTGCGTGGATGCGGTGCATTTTTTCAAAGAAAGGGTGGATCCCGTGGAGTTCAAGTATTCCGTTTGCCCTCATGATTGTCCAGATACTTGTGCTTGGAAAATAGAACTCAGTCAAGGTCGAATTCAAAGAATTATGGGAGATCCTTTACACCCTGTGACGCAAGGGGTGATTTGTGAAAAGGCAAAATATTATGTAGAACGGATTTATGGATCTGATCGTGTTCTTTTTCCGATGAGGAGAAGTGGACCCAAAGGAAGTGGACAATTTGAGCGAATCTCGTGGGAAGAGGCTATGAATGAGATTACGCAGAGATGGCAAACCTTGATTGATAAACACGGAGCAGAGTGCATTTTGCCCTATTCATATGCTGGGACAGAAGGAATCATTAATAAAGCCAGCATGGACCGTCGATTTTTTAATCGGCTGGCTTCAACTCAGCTTGAAAGAACGATTTGCTCAGCGGCAGGTAGCGCCGGGTACCAAATGGCCTATGGTGCGTCTCGAGGAGTTAACCCGCTTGAAACGGTAAAAGCACGCTTTCTGCTTTTTTGGGGGATCAATGTCCTGGAAACAAATTTGCACCAAGCCATGCTGGCGAATCGAGCCCGTCAAAACGGAGCGAAGATCGTAGTTATCGATATTCACCTAAATAAAACAGCCAAATGGGCGGACGAGTTCTATCAAATCCTTCCTGGATCAGATGGGGCCTTGGCACTGGGGTTAGCCCACGTAATCGTGCGCGATGGGGTACACGATTTAGCATGGATCGAGAAGTATATCCAAGGCTTTAAGGAATTCAATGAGGAAATTAAGAATTATCCACCTGAGCGTGTGGCGAAAATTACGGGTTTAACCGAGGTGGAGGTTGTTAAGTTAGCGCATGAATATGGTGAGGCGCATCCCAGTTTTATTCGAATCGGCAATGGCTTTCAGCATCATGAGAACGGGGGAATGTCGACTTGGGCGATTGCTTGTTTGCCTGCTCTTACAGGAGCCTGGAAGGATCAGGGAGGCGGTCTGCTTAAATTTAATTCGGGTTATTTTCCCTTGAACAAGGATGCGGTTGAACGTCCTGATCTCTTAAAATCCTCTCCTCGAGTCGTGAACATGAACCAATTAGGAAGGGCTTTGACGAACCTGAAGCCTTCAATTTATGCTCTTTATGTTTATAATAGTAATCCGGCTGCAGTAGCCCCTGAACAAAAATTAGTTTTGGAGGGACTAGCACGGGAAGACCTCTTTACGGTGGTTCATGAGCAAGTATGGACGGATACTGCCCGTTGGGCGGATCTCGTTTTACCTGCAACAACTCATGTTGAGCATGCAGATCTTTATGTAAGTTATTGGCATGGTATTTTACAATGGGCTGATCCAATTATTCCTCGTCAAGGGGAAAGTAAACCCAATATTGAAGTATTTCAAGAACTGGCTCAACGAATGGGATTTCAGGAGGCGTGTTTTCAGGAGACGACAGAGGATATCGCCCGCAGTGCCTTAATGACATCAGCTTTGCAGAAGCAAGGCATCGATTTAGAACGTTTAAAAGCTGAACGGTATATTCCGCTTGAAATGGAAGAACTTCCTTTTATCGACCATAAGCCAGGTACACCGAGTGGTAAGATTGAGTTATATTCTGAACGCGCTCAGGTGTTGGGACTGTCGCCGGTTCCTACCTATATTCCCCTTGTGGAAGGCCTAGAAACAGAAGACCTCGAACATCCTTTAATGTTAATTTCTCCGCCTCACCATCTTATTCTTAATTCGACCTTCGCCCAAATCGAGAGTGTTCAAAGTCGCTGGAGAGGCCCAGAACTGGAGATTCACCCTGAAGATGCGCTTGTTCGTGGTATTCATGAAGGAGACGAGGTTGAGGTATATAACGATCGCGGAAGTTGTCAACTCAAGGCAGTTGTTCGTAAAAGTGTTTTACGTGGTGTTGTTGTTACCCTCGGAGTATGGTGGCCACGGGATTACGAAAAAGGCATTGGAATCAATGCCTTAACGCCTAGCCGTCTGGCAGATATGGGAAATGGCGCAACCTTTTTCTCGAATAGAGTAGAAGTAAGGAAAGTATATGAATGATTTAACTCTTAAAAGCCAATTTTTTAAGGCCTTTCCGGCACTGGCCCATGCACCGTTTCGGTGGTTTTGGTGCGGACAAATTATATCGGTGATCGGAACGTGGACTCAAAATATTGGGCAAGCCTGGTTGGTTCTTGAATTGACCAATTCACCCTTTTTGCTCGGATTGGTATCAGCGATGCAATTTCTCCCCATGCTTTTATTGTCCTTACATGCAGGGGCTTGGATAGATCGAATCTCGAAACGTCACATCATTATCTTGACGCAAACCATCTTAATGATTTTGGCTTTTGCCTTAGCGCTATTGGTAGGTACAGGGCTGATTCGGTACTGGATGTTACTCATTTTAGCTTTGATCCTAGGGGTAGCGAATACGGTAGATGTCCCAGCTCGTCAATCCTTTGTCATTGAACTTGCGGGTAGAGAAGATCTAACGAATGCCATTGCTTTGAATTCGGCTATTTTTAACGGTGGCAGGATAGTTGGTCCAGCCATTGCAGGAATCATCATGGGGGCTTGGGGGCCAATGTGGTGTTTTATTATTAATGGGATAAGTTTCATTGGAGTTATTGGCATTTTGAGATTTCTTCCCTCCATTCCCCAGAAAACTAAATCTGTTTCCAAACAGGGGAAAGTTTGGCCGGAAATTAAAGAAGGGTTGTCTTATATCCATAAGACGCCTACGATTTTGCTATGTATTGCGCTTTTGGGCTTTATGAGCGCAATAGCGATGAATACAAATGTACTCGTTCCTATTTTAGCTAAAATGAAGCTAAATCAGCAGGCGTTAGGGTATGGGTTGTTAATGAGTGCAATGGGATTTGGAGCACTTGTTGGCGCGTTAACAGTTGCAGTTAGAAGCGGGAGTAAGCCAAGGTGGGGAACTCTATATACAGGGGCAACTGGATTAGCCGTTTCTTCCATTTTACTCGGACTTCAGTCCAACTATGGGGCGGCAGTGATCATGCTGGTTTTCATGGGCTGGTCGATGATTACGTTCTCGGCCTCAGTCAATTCGATGATCCAATTAACCGTCGCGGATGAATTTCGAGGTAGGGTGATGAGTGTTTATTCTCTTGTCTTCGGAGGAATGACCCCTTTTGGAAGTTTATATGCAGGGACTCTAGCTCATATCTGGGGAGCGGGAGTTACATTTATCGTTAGTGGAATTCTATCGTTGTTATTTCTGGTCGGAATCGGCTTCCAATTAAAACGCCATAAGGGGGAATTAAGGTGATTATTGGAGTGCTCTCGGACACTCATCTTAGGACAGGACAGACTCTTCCTACGCGAGTATGGGAGGAATTATCTAAAGTCGATCTTATAATTCACGCGGGTGATATACTAAATTCAGAAGTACTAATGGATCTTTCAAGTCTTGCCCCCGTTGAGGCTGTGCGCGGGAATTGCGATGGCTGTGAGTTGGCTAAGCTACCTGAACAAAGAATTCTGATTTGTGAGGGGAAAAGGATAGGTTTGACTCACGGTGCATTTGGCCCAGGAAAAACAACGCCAGAACGCGCTTTTAGAGCGTTTGATAAGAGTGAAGTTGATATAATTGTCTTTGGACATAGTCATACTCCATATTTGCAGTGGCAAGAAGGAATCTTGCTATTTAACCCAGGCTCGGCGACAGATAAGCGCCGAGAACTTAAATATTCCATGGGGTTATTGAAAATCGAGAGCATCGGAATTGAGGCTAAGCATCTCTATTTTTAACATATAAACATTGAGGGTGGCTAAGATGAAATATCGCAGAAACAAAGTAAAAAGGGAACATGGAATCATCCAAGATGCGCTTAATTGGTTGGAGGAGCTAGGGCAATGTCCTGAAGTCACGGATATTATTCCTGGGGTAATCGAGGTAAGTCGTTCACCTGAACGGTGTATCGTCTATAAATATCCGACTCAGACGGGATGTAAATTACTTTTGAAGAGTAATGGCTCAATTCAGGAAGCCTTCGTCGTTACAAAAGAGCCAGAGATCGTCAGGGAGTGGGTCGAGCGTCATTTTCCTCCTACGATTGAGAAAGTCGAACAAGTAAGACCGGAGCATCACGCTCAAAGTGAAATTAAATCATCGGGGAACCCGCTGAAGGACAAGTTGAACACGAGGAGACCTTATTCAGATAAAGCAACTAAATCTTCAAAAAACCGTCGCCCAGGTAATGCAGAAACCTTAAAGCTTGGAAATGTTGATCCACTGAACTTGGGGCAACTTCTTAATTCAAACACACGTCAAGCTTTACGCGCGTTACAAAAGGATTTATGTGATTCCTCAAAATTTCAACGCAAAAAGACATAAGCAAAATCGCTTATGTCTCTTTTATTTAAGTAGATTGTATTTTAGTTATTGCGCTTAGGACTCTGCAATTTTCTGGATTTTAAGTGAAAGTTGTCTACGTGCTAAAGTTTCAGCCACTAGTTCGCTGTTACCGAGCGTAACCCCATTGAGTCGCCACTCGCGAAAAGTTTGCCAATATTGTTGCTCAGAAATGCGCCGGGTTAATCGTTCGGATTCTTCATCATAAGGCCAGAAAACATCAACCCACATTGTGCCTTTATTACTGAGTACGAGAACAAAATGGACAAGTTCAGGACTGGGAGAGTCAACATCTCGCATGAGAATATGAGAACGGCCACTTGGGAAATCCGTTCGATTGTAAATCAGCTTCATCACGATCCTCCTTTTAGCGTGCTCGTGAGTCTCTTACCATTCTAGTATAGCATGTGGGGAATTAAAAGACGATTCCAGAAAATAGGGTAAGATCTTCTTTGCCTATCTTATGCTTATGATTTCAAAAGGTTAAAAAAGAGTATGGAAGATTAAAAGCTGGGATAAAATAAAGGAAACGTACAACTGATGAACAAGGGGGTTTAAGAATGCTTTCAGTCGTTCATACATTTAATGGCCCAGATCATGACCGACTTCTAGCCGATATCCGAGTAGGCCTAAATACAATTGAAGGTGTTGAGGGATTCAAATTTGCTTCCATCAACGAACAAACCAATACCGATGATATTTTAGTTTTTTCAAAGTGGGAAGACAGAAGTTCTTTTGAAAACTGGGCAAATACAATAGGAGAAAATAAAGCCTTTAAGCAAGCAACCCCTCAAATGTTCGAAGTGATTGAAGAGAAGTATTAGAATCTAAGGGAGAATTCGCAGTCAGCGAATCTCCCTTTTAATGTACTATCTTAATAAGGAGCGAAAAGAAACGAAAAAGATCGAAAAGAGTAAAGCAATTTATTAGAAAATTAAAAAAATAAAGGGGATTTCTCTAACAATATCATTTATAATATAAGTAGACGGAAGTTGATTATAGGGGGGCCAGCATCATGAGATTTCCATTACCGATCTACAATCCTGTGAAGGAATGCAATTCCTGTATTCAGCAGGAGGAAAAAGAGGTCTCGGCACATATTTTAGCCTATCAAGTTGCAAATCAACTTATCAAAAACCATTCAGGTACGATGACTATGGATTCTAACACATTAGTAATAAACTTAAGGTCCTTGGAGGAACCACTCACGATTAATTTACACTCAGGCCAACTTAGTTATCAATCCTTAGGTGTTCCTTTGCAGCAACATTATGCTTCAGGAAAGAGGTTAACTCAAATCGTGAGTGAGATTCAGGACTATCTTGCCATACCTGAAGCAAACCAGACTTCGGATTATGAACTTTATAGTTTATTGACAAAACTGGTTGAAATCTACCACGCCCGGTGTGGGCTGCAGATTATTACGCTGGATAATTCTGAAGAGAAGACCACTTGGGAATTGCGCTTAACAGATCAGGGCCCCGCAGGGTGGATTTACAGCGATGGAACCGCGAAAAATCGTTTTGGAGAGGTCCTTGAACTAAAGAATTGGGAACACCTACGGCCTGAGAAGATGGCCGCCTATGTATTCGGGTTTAATCGTTATTGTTCGAACTATCCTAGTCCACTCAAGGAATCTTTATCAAATTAATAATTCTATCCTTTAAAGGCATAATGGATTAAAAATAAATTCAGCTGGAGGTTTAATCGTTCCAGCTGAATTTTAGTTTCTAAACTGTAATTATTTACTTTTGAAATTAGAAATCCTCAGAAGTTGAAGTACGGAGCATGTTCATGAATTCATCAAAAGTAGGCTTTAGATTTGAGTCAGGTATCCCCTGTAAAGTTTGAGTTTCGTTAAGAATAACGCGTCCTTGATGAGGGCCTTCTACTTCTATTTCGATGGAATCCAGATTAAAATCTTGAACTCGCCCGTCGATGTTTAGATTAAAAACGCGACTTTGGGGAAATTGAGCTTTGAGTAATACCGTACTGTTAGCAAGGGCAGATTCATTTGGAGGATTTTCTGATGTTCTTAAATCACTAAGAATAAAGGTGGTTTCCATAAGAAGATTTTGTACGACGACTTTATTCGAATTCCATTTCAGTTGAACTGGAATGTTTTGTACTTGACCTTTGGGCGAGATTACGACGATCGAATAATTATCATCTTGAGTTAAGCCTGGTTTACTTGCACATCCAGAAATAAAGAGGAGAAGAAGTAGCAAGAGAGCAAACCAACGATAAAATTTATGAGTTCGACTCAAAGGAGTTACCTTCTTCCTTAGAAGTATAAATTTACACAGTTCGTCCTATTAATTCGTGATAAATTTGCGGATTCCTCTTTCAATAATTTATTTTCTCTCTTGAGTTGCAAGTTTTCAGGACGGGAACAAGTCTTGCGTTGATTCTGAAAGGGAAACTGTGTACAATGACAAGAGGAAAGGGGAAGGAATATGCACACGGGAAAAATTGTCGCCTTAGACCTCGTAACGACCGGGTTAAATATAGAACAGGATGAAATCATTGAATATGCTGCCTGGTGTATTGAAGATGGCAAAGATCCTGTGCTTCAACATTTCTTAATTAAACCCTCTCATACTGTGCCTGATAAAATTTTAAAATTTACTGGAATTTCTGATCTTGAGCTTCAGCAGGGCTTAAATTTGCAAGAGCAGAGGGAGGAAATTCTTCAATTTTTACAAGGTGCGACCCTTGTAGGACATAATGTTCGTTTTGACCTTGATTTTTTGGAGCGTCAGCTTGGAATATCGTTAAATCAAACGGTTTGGGATACTTATATAATTGCCCAAATTTTCTTCCCTAGCATGCACTACTATCGACTCGCCGATCTAGTGAAGAAGCTTAACCTGGAAATCGATGATTCGTTTCATCGAGCCCAAACGGATGCTTGGGCTAGTTGGAAGCTACTTGAAGCATGTTGGAAGAAAGGGATGAAATTTGATCTTGGTTTTTATACGCGGTCACTTCCGGTATTAGAAGGGCTCAATGAGCACAGCTTTTTTAAAGCATTGGAACAAGAAATCGGACGTAAATTTCCGAGCCGGTTTATTCGGAATGGTTTGGCTTTAGCAGTATCTTTGGAGGGAGAGGGCCTTTTTTTCGAAGAACAGTCTTCAGACGGTGTACCTGATTCAGGGGACTGGATTAAATCCTGTTTTGCACCTAAAGGTCTATTAGAAAAGAAGCTTCCGGGCTATGAGAGTCGTCACGGTCAAATTAAGATGGCTCAGGCTGCCACAGAGGCCCTACAAGGAGCACATCATCTCGTTGTTGAAGCTGGAACGGGGACGGGTAAATCCTATGCCTATCTGATTCCCGCTTTGTGGTGGGCTCGGAAAACAGGTAAAAAAGTTGTTGTAGCAACCCATACCATCCCCTTACAGGAGCAACTTTATCAAAAAGATTTGCCCGTTTTAACAGATATCTTACCCTTCAAATTTCGGGGCGCTTTGCTTAAAGGGAAGGGAAACTATCTCTGCTTGAAAAAGTGGCTAACTTTTCAATCCTATCCTGCAGAATTGTCAAATCAGGAACGTTTTGTGTTAGCCAGTATTTTAGTTTGGTTAAGTGAGACACAAACGGGAGATTGGCAGGAAATTGCGCAGGTTTACGGAGTTTCCCGTGTCTGGTCTTATATTAGTGCCGAGAATGAAAGTTGTGTTCCCCAAAAATGTCCGGAATCGGGGAATTGTTTCATGCTGAGAGCACGTAGGAAGGCTGAAGAGGCAAATGTAGTTGTTATTAATCATTCTTTGTTACTTGCTGATGTCAAAGCAGATCATAATGTTCTCCCCGAATATCACGAGTTAGTTATCGATGAAGCTCACCATCTTCATCAAGCCGCTTTAGAACAACTGGGACAAGAAGTGAGTCGTGAAAAGTTGCTGAGGATCTTGGAACAAGTTTTTCGTTCAGTGGGTTCAAGCCTTTATGGTGGGATAAAATCGAAACAGGGGTTCTGGATCCAGATTATGCCGATGGATGTTTGGGAAAATTTTCAGAAGAAGTGGTCAGAATTACCTGAGGCCTGCGCTTCAATTTCGGAACAGGCGGAAGAACTCTTTGTATGGCTTGGACAAGTTCTTGGACAGGGACAACTGTCCCAGCGTTTGACACCCAAATCTCGTCAAGAAGCGTGGTGGAGTTACTTTTCGACCCAGATTGAAAATATGATAGGACGGTTGAATAGGCTAAGACAAGTTCTCAATTCAATGTCGCAAGTGCTAAGTGGTTTGGATATTGATGAATTAACTGAACTTGGTTATGAAATTTCAACACGTATCCGAGCTATCGAAGATCTTCAACAGTGCTTTGAACTTCTTCTTCAAATTGATGACCCTGCACGAGTAAGTTGGATAGAGGCCAATGGACAGAGAGTGTACCTCAAAACTTCTCCCGTCGATGTCAGTGATCTGCTTCATGAAAAGCTCTTTGAACAATTGGATTCAGCAATATTAACCTCTGCAACGATTAGTATTGCTGGCTCTTTTACTCACTATCTTGCTGAGGTGGGCTTGCCCCAGAAAACTATTGCTTTGGATGTTCATTCTCCTTTTAATTATGATCAGCAAATGCAATTTCTAATTGTTAAAGATCTCGTAAATAGTAGCGTTCCAGGATTGTTCAAAATAGATGAAGTAATTCAGTTCATAGCTGATGTAGGCCTTCGGATGAAGGGACGAACATTAGTTTTGTTAACGTCTCATCAATTATTACATCAAATCGAGGTTCCTTTAAAAACTATTTTGGAGCCAGCAGGGATTGAGGTCTTAGCTCAAGGCAAGAATAGAAGCAGAGCTTCAATTCTTGCTGAATTTATGGAGAATCCCAAGTCAATCTTGCTCGGTGCTAATAGCTTTTGGGAGGGAATTGATATCCCGGGTGAAGGCTTATCATGTGTCTTGTTGCTAAAACTTCCTTTCTGGGCTCCAAGTATGCCACTCATTGCTGCTCGGTCTGAATATTTAGAGCAAAAAGGAAAAAATTCATTTCAAGATTTTTTACTTCCTGAAGCAGTTTTGCGATTTAAACAAGGTTTTGGACGTCTCATTCGTTCAAAAACAGATCGGGGATTTGTTATTCTTTTAGATTCAAGGATAATAGAGAAGAGATATGGCAAAGTATTTCTCACTTCGTTACCGCTGCAGACTCATATTCGGGATGACCATGAACAAATACTAACCCGAATCGAACAGTGGATCAAATCTGAATAACCGATCAAAGAGCTTTTATAAATCTCAGAAAGGTGATAAACTAGAGGAAATATAAAGAGGGAGGTCATATTTTAGGTGAAACAGTATCCCGTTTCGCGTGATGGGTGGTCATATATTGCGGTCCTCGCTCTACTAACGATTTTAGCTTATTGGCTTAAGCCAGGATTAGCAATTTTATCGGGGATATTGCTCTTATTTGTATTATATTTTTTTAGAAATCCGGAACGAAAGATTTCTAGCGATCCATTGACTTTAGTTTCTCCAGCGGACGGGGCTGTAATGGATGTTGAGCGCGTTTTTGAAGAACGTGTTCTTAAAGGTGAGAGCATCCGCATCCGTATTTTTCTGAGTCTTTTAAATGTTCATGTTAACCGGTCGCCGATGGAGGGAAAAGTTGTTTATCGTGCTTATCGAGAAGGAAAAATGCTCCCTGCTTTCAAAAGCCATGCCTCAGAGTTGAATGAGAAGAGCTTTATCGGAATTAAAAATGAACATCTGCATATTTTAGTCACGCAGGTTACCGGGTTTATGGCTCGACGAATTGTGTGTTGGGCAAAAGAGGGAGATACGTTACAAAAGGGTGAACGTTTTGGACTAATCAAGTTTGGGTCTTGTACAGAAATCTTTCTTCCACCGGATGTAGAGGTTCTTGTAAGTACGGGGGATAAAGTCCGGGGCGGAGAGACCATTATTGGGAGAGTGATTTCTGATGAATAATAACCCTATTAATATTCGAGTAATACCTAGTCTATTTACTTTAGCTAACCTTCTTTTTGGTTTTCTGGCTTTAGCATTAACTATGGATGGTAAATTTAAGCTGGCTGCAGGACTAATCATTCTTTCCACTTTAATGGATAGTATGGATGGAAAAGTAGCCCGTAAACTGTCGGTGAGCTCTGATTTCGGTTATGAACTTGATTCTTTAAGTGATCTTGTTTCCTTTGGGGTAGCACCTGCTATTTTAACCTATAGAGCGTTATTACAAGACCAACTTGGATACTGGGGATTGGCACTTGCGGCAATTTTTGCGCTTTGTGGAGCAGTACGCTTAGCCCGTTTTAACGTTCTTCATATTAGTAATTATTTTGTAGGTGTGCCCATCACGTTTGCAGGAGGGTTTATGGCCTTAATTCTCTTGTTCCATAGCATGCTGCCATGGCCTATTTATGCCATCTGCCTAGCTATTCTTGCTTTCTTAATGGTATCTACTTTTAAGGTTCCTAAGCCTGGAGTATAGAATTAAATTTAAATTGTTATATGTCTCTTCTAGCAAGCTCCGGATCACTTTATTGGTTTGGAGCTTGCTATTTTAGAGAGAATCTTTTCACCCCTTAACTTCTTAGGGCATATAGTAAGGCACAAAGGAGTTGCAAGCATAGGGGGATTGTTCAATGGAAAATAATCAACAGGTGAATTGGGCGAACATTGGATTACGTATGGTACAGGGTTTAACAACAACGATTGATGCAGTCCGTCAGTTAGATGCTCAGGAAGCATCCTTAGTCATGCGGCTACTGGGTAAAACTTGTTCCAAAATGATGAAAGAGGGAGTAGGACATCAATTCGGAATTGCCTTGATTGAAACAAGTGCTCAATTGGCGATGAAGGAAGTACTTGTGGTTGAGGATGTTTTGAAAATTATTAGTTCAATTATTGGTCGACTCTATTTTATGGCGAGTACAGAGGAAGAAAAACAATTGGTTGCCCAACTTGAAGAAGCAGTTAAGAATTACCAAATTATATAATAACGCATAGTAACTTTGTTCAGCATAAACTAGGATGACAGGGTTAGAAAAGAGGTGAGCGCTATGAAGGTTTATTATGTAAGATTACCCGAATTCGTTCTGAATTTCCTGCGTAAAGTTTTTAATTAAATTTCTCTTTATAATTTAAATTTTTTACTTACGAGATAGCATGAAATCAACTTTCCCTCCTATAAATATAATAAAGACAAGCAAGGAGGGTGAGTATGCGTCATAGTCGTTATCTCTGGTTGTTGATGATTATCATGAGTTGTTTGGTAGTTATGATTGCTTGGAAGACTCCACAAGCGGTGGTTAGTGCAATGGCCCAACCTCAATTTGCGGATACTCCACGTGTTGCAGTTCAGCGGTTTTGGGATTGCCTGGATACCCGACAATTGGAGATGGCTGATCAGTTATTGCTTAGTCAAGATCTATCACCACTTGGAGAGTATGAGGTTGAGAAATGGAAGGAGCTCGTTGAAAGGGATCCTTTCCTATCTATGAAAAAACTTGAGTTTCTAAGTTCTTCATCTCAAGAAGACATAATAATTCGGGTTTCCTGGGCTTCTCCTTTGCGTGAAAATTTATCAGCAACTTATGCAATCAAAACTCAATCCACGCCTGAAGGGTGGAAAATCACTCAAATTAAAAAGATTACGCCGCAATCCATGGCAATCCAATTTAACTAAGTTATTTTATGTCATTAAACGCGCAGGGCGCGTTATTTTTTTATAAAATGCTACAACGAATTTAGCGAGTTAATCTAGGTTATATAAGCTTTTCTTTGTTGCGGTGTATATTTGATTTGCGAATAGCTCACAATGAACACAGGTTCGATAAGAACCGGAGAAATAGTGTTCAGAAAAACACACAAGAATGTGTTACATGTCACATCTCTAGCTGATAATGTATGTTACACTTAGCTCGAATTAGAAAAGGGGGTCATCCTAATGGCTGAAAACAAGCAAGATAATCTTGAATTAGAATGTGAACATTGTGGGACGACGAGTGAGCTTACTCCAGTAGTAACCTATGTGTACCAAGGTGAAGAAAAACATATCTGCACACATTGTCTGCCGATGCTTATTCATGGTTGAGAGGTGTAACGAATGAAATTTACTTTAGATATGAAACTTAAAGATATTATGGCAGCAAACCCTAAAACAGTAGATGCAATGCAAGAAATGGGGCTTCACTGTCTCGGTTGTCCATTTTCTGTTAATGAAAGTCTTCAAAATGCGGCCCAAATGCACAATCTGGATCCAGAGAATCTTCTTGAAAAAATTAATTCAGTTGAACAAGGTGAAATGTCTGCTCAAGCGGTAGCTAATGCTCAGCCTGTAGGGGCAATATTGCAAGCCGATAAACAAACGTATGCAATAGCACCTCATATCCCCGCGGGGGTTGCTTCACCAGATGTTTTACGCAAAATAGCGGATGTTGCAGAAAAATATAATGCGCCAGCAATTAAGGTAACTTCTGCACAGAGAATTGCTATTGTAGGCTTAAAGCCTGAAGATGTACCCAAAGCTTGGGAGGACTTGGGGATGGACCCTGGTCATGCCGTAGGACTTTGCGTACGTAGTGTCAAAGTTTGTCCAGGATCAGTTTTTTGCAAGCGCGGTCTACAGGAGACGTTAGGAATTGGGATGGAGTTGGATAAACGTTACCATGGAATGGTATTGCCTTCTAAATTTAAGATTGGGGTAGCCGGTTGTCCTAATAAGTGCACAGATTCAGCCAATGTTGACCTTGGATTAATGGGGACGAGCAAAGGATATCATTTATATGTTGGTGGCAATGGTGGGGTAAAACCGCGTCAAGGGAATCTTCTGCTCGAAAATCTCCAACCGGATCAATTAATTCCTGTAGTAGATTCTGTTATCAATTATTACAAGGAAACAGCGAAACAAAATGAAAGATTAGGACGACTTATTGATCGTATCGGAATTGATGAACTACGAGAAAGAGTTAATCAAACGCTAAGTGCATAGAGCAAATGAATAAAAAATAAGCAGATGGATTATCCATCTGCTTATTTTTTTCTGGCTTTGGGGTAAATGAAGAAACTTATTCGACATGAATAGCATCGACAGGACAGCCTTCGGCTGCTTCTTGTGCAGAAGCTTCAACCTCACTGGGGACAGGGGTTACATAAGCAGTCGCCAATCCATCGTCTTCCATTTTAAAAACCTCTGGGCAAATTGAGGGACAAGCGCCGCAACCAATACAGGTATCTTTATCCACTGAAGCATTCATTGAGTAAACCTCCTTATTTCATAATCATGATTATTCTATCCGAGCCTAGAAAGGTTATACCTAATCAGCATAAATATGTTAGGATGAGATGAAGAGAGTCAATTACGGAGTTAAAGGGGAAAGAGAATTATGCAAGATTTAGGAATTACGATTCGTATAGCCAATAATTTGGACTTAAAACAAATAACAGAAATTTATAATTGGGCTGTTGAAAATACAGTGGCGACCTTTGATTTGGAGAACCGCACGGAAGAAAAAGCAAATGAATGGTTCCTTGTTCATCAGAACTCTTATTATCCGCTCGTGGTCGCGGAAAAAGAGGGAAAAATCTTAGGATGGGCCAGCATCTCTCCCTTTCATCCCCGTCCGGCTTATAAGGCGAGCGGAGAATTCTCAATCTATATTGCACCAAGATCTCAGGGTTTGGGAATAGGGAAAAGACTCCTCGAGGCCCTATGCCAAATGGCGGAACAATTGGGTTATCATACACTTTTAGGGTTGATTACGGGGACCAATGAGGTGAGTCTGGCACTTGCTGGTAAACTCGGGTTCGAGGAGACGGGTCGTTATCGAGAAGTTGGACAGAAGTTCGGACAAGTTCTTGACGTGGTTGTGGTTCAAAAAGTTTTTTAAAAGCTTTCTTCATAATCCTGCTTTAATTCATGGTTATTCTTAAAAAAAATAGTGCTCTTGAAATATATGGATAAAAATGAAATAAAATAACGATCGAAATAAATTACAGAAAATACCAAAAATACGCATTTCCCTAGAGAAATTCATTATACGTCACTAGACTTAAGTTTTACTTATTTTTTACGATTTCGACATTTCTGATAACGTATAATAAAGTCGCCGGGTAGATAAAAAGACATGACGATTATTTAGACAATAGTGTCCGGTAAAAAAAATAAGGCGGGATGATGACTAAATGGGGAATAAGACTAAAATCGTTGTCGCGGATGATAATCGTAATTTATGTCAAATGCTACAAGACTATCTCCAGAGCCAAGAAGATCTTCAAGTTGTTGGGCTTGCATATAATGGAGTCGAGGCTTGGGACATGATCCAAGCTCAGGAGCCTGACTTAGTGATTCTGGATCTTGTCATGCCGAGTTTAGATGGGTTGGGTGTCCTTGAACGAATTAATGCGAGAAGTGCTACGCCAAGACCGAAAGTAATCATGTTGACTGCTTTTGGACAAGAATCATTGACTCATCAAGCAATGATGTTAGGCGTTGACTATTTCATCCTGAAACCGTTTGATTTAGAAATCTTGGGTAAGCGTATTCGGAGCTTAACGCAAGATGGAGCTGTAAACCAGGCCTCTATTCCTTCGTCCGTATCTTCGGTTACAAATGCAGGCAGTCGTGTGAATCTTGGTGCTGAAGTAACTTCTATGATGCATCAAATTGGAATTCCAGCTCATGTTAAAGGATATCAATATATACGAGATGCGATTCTGATGGTAGTAGAAGATGTTTCTTTGTTGGGAGCAGTCACAAAAGAACTTTATCCGGCGATTGCTAAAAAATATGATACGGCTCCAAGCAGGGTGGAACGCGGAATTCGACATGCAATTGAGCTTGCGTGGGAACGGGGCCATACTGAAACACTGAAACGAATTTTCGGATATTCCATGAATATCGAACGCCAAAAACCCACCAACTCTGAATTTGTTGCCTTGCTTGCCGATAAGTTAAGAGTAATGACGAAAGTTAGCTAAACCTCTCATACTCATCGTTTAATTGTTAGCATAGTGAAAAAAACTACATAGTGCTACCAATTTATGTTCTCTAAATCCTTTCTATCAGATCTATATAGGTCTGATAGAAAGGATTTTTTTTTAAAAGAATGTCCTACTCGATTTTATTGATCAAAAAAATTTGTTTGAGTAAAAGGGTTTCAAAAAGATCTATCGAATAAGAAAAAAGTATAAAATCCGAGATGAGAATTTAAATAAATTTGAAACAGGAGTAATCGTTGGACGATGAGGGATATCTGTATTTTAAGTAGTCTAGAAAAAGTAAAATCGATCTGTGACCCATTACGGATTGAAATCTTGAAACTGTTAATCAAAAAGAGCATGACCTCAAAACAAATTGCCGACCACGTTAAACAATCTGCTTCGAAAATTCATTATCATGTCAAAGAATTGGAAAAACACGAGATAATCATGCTTGACTATACTTTAGAGAAGAGCGGAATCCTGGAGAAATATTATCGAGCAGTTGCAAACAATTATTATATTGATCAATCCCTAGGAGATTATTTCGAGAAGAATGAAACAAAGTCGGTCAAATTTGTTACCCAGGATATTCTTTCTTGGCGGAGAATTCATCGGCTTAAGGTTGATACAGAAGCATTAGCTCGTAAAATAGTGAAAGATTGCTTAAAAATACAGTCTAAGGAAGTTGTTGGATTACTGGGCGGAATCAATCAAATGGATTTGGTTGAACCACTAGCAATTGAAATTCAAAGAGCTGGAGCTTACCCTTTATTATGTGTAGAGACGACAAAAATGAAGGCTAAAATGCTTGAGGAAATGGAACCTTTACTTATTCAAGAACATTTTCAGCATCTCGGAGAAACTTTACGCCCTGTAACGACATTAATCATGCTTGAGCATATTGTGAATCCTGCTTTGGCTAAGGGCATATCGCGTGAACGCGTTGAAGTTTATCGTAAGGCCTGGGTCAATGTACGAAATGAACTTTTTGACCGAAAAGTAAAATGGGCGTTTTTTGGATATCCGACCCAAGCACTTGCTGAAGAAATGAACATTGATTTTATCCAACTTCATGACATGTTTTGGAAGGGAATTGATGTTAACTATAATGAGCTTGAATACTCGGCTCAGTATGTAGCAAGAGTCCTTGCTGAGGGAAAGAAAATTAGGATTCAATCGGAACAAGGGACTGATTTGGAAATCTCTATAGTAGGACGACTCCCGCTAATTGATGATGGGCTTATTTCAGATGATGATATCAAAAATGGAGATACTGTTATTAATTTACCTAGCGGCGAAGTTTATATTGCTCCAGTGGAGGAATCTGTTAACGGTTTAGCCTTCTTTAATCTTGTTCATTATCAAGGAGAAGCGATTGAGGGAGTACGGCTTGAGTTCAAAAAAGGCAAAGTGATAAGGTTTTCTGCAGAAAAGAACGAATCTAAACTAAGAGAATTTTTTGACTCAGAAGATGAAGGCCGTCGCTGTCTGGGAGTGTTGGGAATTGGTCTAAATCCTTGGATCAAGGATATCGTTGGCTATCCGGTATATGATACGAAACAATTTGGAAGTATTAATTTGGCGCTCGGTGAAAATAAGATATTTGGTGGACAAAATAGTGCTTCAATTATGTGGCCAATGGTTATGAATCAGGTCAGTTTATGGGTTGATGAGATTCCTTTGATAGAAAACGAAGAGATCATTCAAAAAGACAAAATAAATTGTAAGCAAAAAATTGATCAGTAAAATAAATTTTAATGGACAAATGTTTTTTTTACGTGTACACTTAAAGCTATAATTTTACATAAAATAGGTAATGCTGAGATTTAGTCAACATTACTTGAAACGAGCTTAGAGGAGGTGAGAAGATAAAGCGAAAGGGACAAGTATTATCAACTACAATAAAAACAAATTGGGGAGGAAAGAAAGGAATGTTCAAAAGCAAAAAGTTAGCAACCCTAACATCGGTACTACTCGTAATAGGTTTACTTGTAACGGGATGTGGTACGAGCAATAATCAAGCGGCTGCCCCGCAAGAGATGAAAATGAGTTGGAATCCTGGTGCTGAACCCAAAACATTGGATCCTCAAATGTCCAACGGTATACCTGAGGCCATCATGGAAATGGCACTTTTCGAAGGAATAACTCGATTAGATCAAAACAATCAACCTCAAAACGCCTTAGCAGAAGATATTAAGGTTTCTGATGATGGACTGAAGTATACCATTAAACTTAAAGATAGCAAATTTAGTAACGGAGATCCTGTAACAGCAAATGATTTCAAGGCATCATGGATGCATGCCTTGAATCCTGAGGCAGCTGCAGAGTATGCTTATCAATTGTTCTACATTAAAAACGGTGAGGCTTATAATGCTAAAAAAGTCAAGGCTGAAGATGTAGGAATCAAGGTTGTGGATGATAAAAATCTCGAAATTACCCTTGAAAATCCGACTCCTTACTTTAAGGCTCTTCTCGCTTTCCCAACTTATTACCCGGTTGATGAAAAAGTTGTTAAAGCAACCAAGGATTGGAATACCAAAGCTGAAACCTTTGTAGGTAATGGACCTTATAAGATGCAATCTTGGAGCCATAATGATAAAATGGTTCTTGTGAAAAATGATAATTATTGGGATATCAAAAGTGTAAAAATCACAGAGCTGACCTTTAACCTAGTTGAAGATGCAAAAGCAGCCTTAACTGCTTTTGAAGCTGGGCAACTCGATGGAACAGACAATATTCCTGTTTCTGATATAGAGCGTTTACGTACTGCAGGAGTATTAAAAACTTCTCCTTACCTTGGTACCTATTACTATCGTTTTAATGTTACCAAGAAACCTTTTAATGATGTCAAAGTTCGTCAAGCATTAGCTTTGGCCATTGACCGTAAAAGCTTGATTGACAATGTCCTTAAAGGTGGTCAAACTCCAGCATATGCTTTCACACCAGGAGGTATTCCTGATGCACAAGCAGGGAAGGAATTCCGTACAGTTGGCGGTGACTATTTCAAAGAGGATCTTGCTAAGGCGAAACAACTGTTAGCTGAAGCAGGGTATCCAGATGGTAAGGGTTTCCCGGAAGTTAGTATTCTTTATAATACCAATGGTAATCACAACGTACTAGCCCAAGCAATCCAAGACATGTGGTCCAAAAACTTGGGAATTAAAGTAACTCTAACAGGGCAAGAATGGAAAGTTTATCAACAGTCTGAGCAATCTTTACAATACGATATTGCACGTGCAGGCTGGATTGGCGATTATATTGATCCAATGACCTTCATGGATATGATGGTAACCGATGGTGGAAATAACCAAACGGGCTTCAGCAATGCAGCCTATGATAAGGCTATTGATATAGCTAAAAAATCAGGTGACCCAACGGTTCGTATGCAATCTATGCATGATGCCGAAAAGATTCTTATGAACGAAATGCCTGTGATGCCTATTTACTTCTATACGAACAACTTTGTTTCGAAGGATAACGTCAAAGGTTTATTACAGTCGCCGTTAGGATTTATTGACTTTAAAACTGCGTATTTAGAAAAAAAATAATATCGAATAACAAACCACATTACAGCCTAGAGTTTCTTGAAGGGGCGGGTTTCAATACTTGCCCCTTCCTTATGTGATTAATAAGGGCTATTACCAAAGGAGGAAGCTTATGGTACGCTATTTAATTGGACGTATTTTATCTGCAATTTTTGTAATATGGCTAGTGCTTACCTTAACGTTTTCTTTGATGCATGCCATTCCAGGGGGGCCCTTTTCTTCAGAAAAGGTTCTCCCGTCTGCGGTTATGGCCAACATTAATGAACGTTATCACTTAAATGATCCCTTGAGCAAACAGTATTTTGACTATATTAACAACATGGCCCATTTTAATTTCGGACCTACTTTCCGCTATGAAGGTCGTACCGTTAATGACCTGTTCCATGATGGATTGCCAAAGACACTCGCTGTCGGTTTAACTGCCACAGTTATGGCTTTAGTGGGAGGAACCTTACTGGGAGTTGTTTCGGCACTAAAACAAAATAGATGGCCTGATTATCTTGCCACGATTTTTGCAACAATTGGGGTTTCTGTACCAAGTTTTGTTATTGCAACCTTCCTGCAATTCTACGTAGGGTATAAAACTCATCTTTTTCCACCGATTGGCTGGGGTGAGCCCATTAATTTAGTTTTACCTGCTTTAGCACTGAGTGCTTACCCCATTGCGCAAATTACGCGCTTAACCCGTTCTAGTATGCTTGATGTCTTAAATCAAGACTATATTCGAACGGCACGTGCGAAAGGAATGCCAGGATATGTCATCGTTTTTCGGCACGCTTTGAGGAATGCTTTACTACCTGTAATCACTTTCTTGGGACCCTTTTTTGCCTATATTTTAACGGGTAACTTTGTAGTTGAATATGTATTCAATATTCCTGGTATTGGTCAATTCTTCGTTACGGGTATTAATAATCGGGATTATCCCGTCATTCTAGGGACAACCGTCTTATTTGCAACCCTGTTAGTTTTGTGTAATCTAATAGTTGATATTGTTTATACGTTGGTAGATCCTCGCATCAAATTAACTTCCAAGAAGGGGGCGTAAGAATGAGCTTACCGGCTGATGCCTTTTCACCATTAAAACAAAGCTTGAAGACTGATGTCATTAACCGGCCAAGCACAACCCTCTGGCAGGACGCTTGGCGGAGATTTAAAATGAACCCATTAGCCATGACTGGGTTAGTTATCCTCGTTCTATTTGTGCTTATGGCTATAATCGGTCCTTTATTCTCCAAATATGACTATTATACAAATGACTTAATGTCGGCACGTCTTAATCCGAGTTGGGCACATCCTTTTGGGACTGATGAGCTGGGACGTGATATTTTAACAAGGGTCATGTATGGAACACGGATTTCTCTCATTATCGGGTTTGGGTCAGTCCTTATTAATCTCACGATTGGGATCTTTTATGGGGGGATTTCAGGTTACTTTGGCGGACGAATTGATAATTTTATGCAGCGTGTGATCGATGTAATCTATAGTGTCCCTGATCTTCTCTATGTAATCTTGCTTATGGTTACATTAGGAGGAGGCTTACAAAATATTTTCATCGTTATGGGCTTGGTCAACTGGGTGCCAATGGCTCGTACAATACGTGGTCAGATCTTAGCGTTACGTGAGCAGGAGTTTGTGTTAGCTGCACGAGCCTTGGGTGCAGATACCAAAAGGCTGCTAACAAAGCATCTTTTGCCCAATAGTATTGGCCAAATCATCGTAATTGCAGCACTGCAGGTTCCATCAGCTATTTTCCTGGAAGCCTTTTTAAGCTTTATTGGTTTAGGAGTTCAAGCTCCCGATGTTAGTTTAGGAATTATGGCAGCTGAGGGAAGAATGAACATCCCTTCATTCCCTTTTGCGTTAATTTTTCCAGCGATGAGCATTGCTATTTTGATGCTGGCATTTAACTTTGTAGGGGACGGTTTGCGTGATGCATTCGATCCCAAAATGCGGAAGTAAAGGAGGACGTGAAATTGAAGCATCTATTAGAAGTCGATCACTTAAGCACCTCCTTCTTCACCTATGCAGGAGAAGTTAAAGCGGTATCTGATGTGAGTTTTTATGTAGATGAAGGGGAAGCCATTGGAATTGTGGGTGAGTCTGGTAGTGGAAAATCTGTAACCGTTCAGTCCGTTATGAAGCTTATTCCAAATCCACCTGGAAAGATAGTTAATGGCGAGATTCTTTTCCAGGGGAAGGATTTAGCGAAAGCTAGTGAAAAAGAAATGCAGAGCATTCGGGGCAAAGCCATGGGAATGATTTTTCAGGATCCAATGACTTCTTTAAACCCTGTTTTAACTATCGGTATGCAAATGACTGAAGTCCTTAAGCGCCACGAAGGTTTATCAAATTCTGAAGCGATGCAACGAGCAGAAAAATACCTTGAAATGGTCGGCATACCCAACCCTACGGCACGTCTTAAGCAGTACCCGCATGAATTTTCGGGCGGTATGCGTCAAAGGGTAATGATTGCTATGGCTTTGCTATGTAATCCGAAGTTATTGATCGCGGACGAGCCAACGACTGCATTGGATGTAACGATACAAGCTCAAATCTTAGAGCTGATGAAAGATCTTAAAACTAAAATCAATACTTCTATTATATTAATTACTCATGATTTGGGCGTTGTAGCTGGACTTTGTACGCGGATTGTAGTTATGTATGGTGGTCGCGTCGTTGAGACAGGTACGGTTTATGACATCTTCCAAAATCCTAAACATCCTTATACATGGGGACTCTTAAAAAGTGTTCCGCGGCTAGATTCTGAAAGTAAGTCTAAGTTAGTCCCGATTCCGGGAACCCCGCCGGATCTACTGAATCCTCCAAAAGGATGCGGCTTTGCAGCGAGATGCCCTTATGCCATGAATGTTTGCCTTAATCAAAAACCTGAGCAAACAAAACTTAGTGAACTTCATCAAGCATCATGTTGGCTTCTTCATCCTGATGCTCCAAAAGTCGAAGACTATAAACCAAGTAAAGGAGGGGTTAAGGGGTGAACCAAGAGGTAATTCTTAAAGTAGATAATCTCGTGAAAGAATTTCCCATCGCGAGTGGATTGTTTTCACGTGAGAATAAAGCGGTTCACGCTGTTAATGGTATCTCTTTTCAACTTCATAAAGGAGAAACGCTTGGATTAGTTGGAGAAAGTGGTTGCGGAAAATCAACAGCTGGGCGAACCATTATCCGTCTCTATGAAGCAACTTCTGGTAAAGTGATTTATAATGGTAGAAATATTTATGAATTGAATTCTAAAGAAATGATGTCGGTTCGCCGGGACATTCAAATGATTTTCCAAGACCCTTATGCTTCTTTAGATGCAAGAATGACGGTCGGGGATATTATCGGCGAGGCCTTGGATATTCATAAACTTGCTACAGGCCAAGCTCGTACTGACCGAATTTATAATTTACTTGAAACTGTAGGTTTAAATGCTGAGCATGCAAATCGTTTTCCTCATGAGTTTTCGGGGGGACAACGCCAGAGAATTGGAATCGCTCGCGCGTTGGCAGTGAACCCTAAAGTCATTATTTGTGATGAACCAATTTCAGCTCTTGATGTATCGATTCAAGCGCAAATTGTAAACATGTTAGAAGAATTACAGGAAAAAATGGGCTTGACCTATCTCTTCATTGCGCATGATCTTTCGATGGTTAAGCATATTTCTCATCGAATCGCTGTAATGTATCTTGGAAAGATTGTGGAATTAACGACCAGTTTTGATCTGTACAAGAATCCCTTGCATCCCTATACTCAAGCTTTACTATCAGCGATCCCAATTCCTGATCCTGAGATTGAGCTCAATCGTCATCGAATTGTTTTGCAAGGGAATGTACCGAATCCTATTAACCCTCCTTCGGGATGTTATTTCCGTACTCGTTGTCCTTATGCAGAAGCTCATTGTGCTGAAAAAATGCCAGAACTGCGGGATGCCGGGAACGGACATCTTGTTGCGTGTCATCGTGTAAAGTAACGTTTACAATAGTAGGTATTGTATAAACAATACCGGATACTTTTTTCTATAGTATCCGGTATTGTTTTATATAAATATAACTGGGAATCCTCAAGGCAAAGTGATATTCTTGTAAGGTAACATTAAAGAACTACATTGGAGAAGGTGGAGTTAGTATGATCGCCGAGGAGTCTAGACAGGGTAAGTTGATTATTATTGAAGCAGGTGATGGTAGCGGTAAAGCTACCCAAACTCTGAAACTATTCGAACGGTTACAGCAGGAGCACCTTCCCGTGAAAAAAGTAGAATTTCCGAACTATGATAGTCCTTCATCCGCGCTCGTCAAGATGTATTTAGAGGGGAATTTCGGGCGGGACCCTAATGCTGTTAATCCTTATGTTGCTTCCACGTTCTACACTGTGGATCGTTTTGCATCCTTTAAGACAGAATGGGAGATGTTTTATCGTGAGGGCGGAATTATTCTTGCTGATCGTTACACAACCTCAAATATGGTTCATCAGGCCGCAAAAATTTCAGATCGGATACAACGTAGTCAATATTTAGATTGGCTCAAAGAATTTGAATACAAAATTTTTGAACTTCCTGAGCCTGATTTAGTGATTTTTCTGGACATGCCTCCACAATTTAGCTTGAAACTCATTGAAATTCGTAGTGCAAAATCTTTGACACCAAAAGATATTCATGAAAAATCACCGGAATATTTGAGGAAGTCCTATGGGAATGCCCTTGAAATTGCAAATATCGAAAACTGGACAAAAATTAATTGTATCAACGAGAATCAGACGATAAAATCGGTAGGGGAGATTCATCAGGAAGTCTATGAAGTAGTAAAAGCACTTTTAGACTAGTGCAGAGATCCGTTAGAAATAAGTTTCCCTTGACAAACATGTTTGATTTTAGTAGAGTAATAGGGCAGTCTTATTTCAAGCGCTCGTAGCTCAGTGGATAGAGTGACGGTTTCCGAGGCCGGAGGTCGCAGGTTCAAATCCTGCCGGGCGCACCATATGATAGTTCACCCCTGCTTTTGACGCAGGTTTTTTTTATTTGTATAATTGGTTTGTTTGACATTGTGAGATGTCTATAATTTCTCAAACTTATCTCTTTCATGTTAAGGATGGGATGCGATGAAGATTAATTTCGATAATCTCTTTTGGAGCAAGTTTCCCTGGATGATATTTAAAAGAGGCCTAGGGATAGTTTTGGGAGCAGTCATAGTTGCATTAAGTATTAATTCTCTAATTATCCCCAATCAGATCGCAGATGGTGGCGTGACCGGTATAGCTATTATTCTCCATTATCTTTTTAATTGGCCAATTAGTATAATGGTACTCCTATTGAATATTCCCTTATTTATGATGGGTTGGAAAATGGTTGGTCGCTCCTTTCTCATGTATAGTATTTTCGGTGTAGGCGCCCTATCCTTAGCCTTAGACCTGACAGGAAACATTCCTAGTCTGACTAATGATTCCCTTCTAGCCTCAATTTTTGGCGGGGTTATTTCGGGAATAGGGATGGGCGTGATTTTCCGCTCAAGGGGTTCACTTGGAGGAACGGATATTTTAGCCGTCTTTTTTAGTCGGACAACTCCTTTCAGTGTGGGACAAATTTTGCTCGCAATTGATGCGGTGATCTTCTTCCTCACGGCAATTCTTCTACGTCCGGAAATGGCGATGTATGCAGTGATTTATATGTTTATCGCGACGAAAGTCATCGATCTAGTTCAAGAAGGGATGAGCCATTTTAAAAGTGTAATGGTTATTACTACTCAGCCTCAAGAGATCGCCGAGGACATCATGGCTAAGTTAGATAGGGGAGTGACCTTTTTTAAAGCTACGGGTGCTTTTTCCAGAGAAGACAAACAAGTCGTTTATTGTGTTATTTCTAGAACACAGTTATCTCAAATCAAAGAGATTATACATACACGGGATGATGAGGCGTTTTTAGCTATTTCAGAGGTTCCAGAAGTCGTAGGGGAAGGCTTTTCCTCGTGGAAAGGACATTGATAGCAGGATTAAAGAGGGTTATCAAAGAGGGTGGAAGTAAAGATGTCAAGACGAAAGAGGAAGCGAAATAGCAGGGTTAAGGGAATATTTTTTTTAGGAATTGTGGCTTTAGCAATCCTATTAGCACAACCAATTTTTCATTTGTTCCAAATACGTTCCGCTCAAGACCGTTTTGATATGAGTAAGACTGCCAGTGAGATCGCTTGGGTGAAAGAAAAGGCTCCTTGGTTAGTAAAAATTCCGCTCGTCGAGGATAGTGCTCTTTGGTTGTCCTTAAATCAAGGAGAAAAGGTAACAGACCAACAACTCCTAAAACATGATGATGACAAGTATCGCTTTTGGTTGCTTCAGCTCAAATTGCAACAATCACAGTTTACAGAGGCCAATCAAATTTTGCCAACAATTTCATCTTCTACGACTCAGTCTTTGAGTCAAGGCTTAATCGATATGGCTCAAGGTAACTATGATGTGGCTTATGAGCAGCTTAATGCTACATCAGATCTTAAGTTAACGAAAGAAGAAAAAGTATTAAAAAGACTAACTTTAAGTCGTAGTTTACTGGGGCGGGGAGATCAATTGGAGGCAAAAAAAGAATGGGAAAAAGCTAAGTCTTTAGCGCCTGAACATCCTTTAGTGCTTGAGGAAGAATTTGATTTAGCCTTAATCAATGCTGATTGGAAAGAAGCAGAACATCTCTCTGCCGAAATGGAACAGTGGTCTAAGTATGATCAGAACTTTGATTTCCAGGTGAAGAAGGCGCTCCTTTATTTGGCGTTAGGAGAAACTACACAATGGGAAAACGTTTTAACAACGCTGAATCAAACTAGCAAGGGCAAGTTCTATCAGATGTATTTGTTAGGCGTACAGAAATACCAAGAGGGAGAATGGAAAACAGCTCAAACCATGCTCATGGAATCATTGAATGGTGAGCTTTCCACGGCTATCCGTAATGATGCAAATCAGGCTTTGAAACAGGTTAGCGAGCGATTAAATGCGGATGTGGCCCTTCAGAAATATCAATGATTATAAGATAAGGGGCCGCACACTGTGAACAATGAGTTCATGATGTAACTGCCCCTTTGGTTTGTAGTTATTGCGGTACGGGTACTTTTTCCTGGGGCGCGAGATTACTTTCGGGAGGCCAGGTGGTTTTGGCATTTTTCAATAAGTCACTGATCGGAACGAGCTTATAATTTTTGCCTTGCAATCGATCGATGACTACCGGGAGTGCTTTAATTGTATCGGGAGCGGAGTCAGAAGCATGAAACAGAATGATATCTCCTGGTTGGGCACCATGACCATTACGGATTCCATTCATCACGTTGTTAATGACTGCCTCAGGACCCGGGCGTTTCCAGTCTAAGGAATCGACGCTCCATTGGATCACACGATACCCGAGCTTTTGAGAAACGCTAATCACCTTATTATCATAGGCACCGTTAGGCGGTCTAAGTAAGGAGATCTTTTGCCCAGATATCCTCTCTAGGACTTCTTGGGAGGTAAGAATCTCTTTTTGTAACTCAGTTGGACTGAGCGTGTTTAAATCAACATGACGATTTCCGTGGGAGGCAATTTCATGCCCTTCAGCCACCATTCTCTTGACGAGATCTTCATGCTTACTTGCCCAAGGGCTGGATAAAAAGAAGGTTGCATGAATTCCTTTTTGCTTAAGAATATCCAAAATAGGCTCTGCTGTTTGTTCACCCCAGCTGATATCGAAGGTGAGTCCGATTTCTTGAGTGGTACTCTGTGCTGAATAGATAGGTTTTAGTTTTTCTGAGAAGACCGAAATAACATTATCACGATAGGTAACTAAAACGACGAGAAAGATGCCCCAAAGGATCAAATTTCTCCAGGATGGCTTTTTGAAAATAACAAAATGCATCCTTATCCCTCCTTTGTTTAATAGATATTCAGAAGGGATAATGAACATGAAAAGAAAAAAGAAAGCATCGATGAGCGATGCTTTCTTATGTTTTTAACGACTAAAGCGCGAGGCAAAAATAAAATTCCAGAGATCAAAACGAAAGAGGAGTTTCAGAAGAAAATGTAGCAGAAAAAATCCGACGATAATAGATACGGCAATTCTAATTAAGAAAAAGGTGATTGTAAAAACCCAGCTGAACACATGACTGAGTACTATGGCCGAGAAATAAAGGGCAAAAATTAAAAGGACAATCTTAAATGCTGTTATCCAAAGGTTGGAAGACGGAGCAGGACGATATGAGTTCACTTACCAACACCCCCTTCTTTTATCAGATTAGCATATTTCGACTTGAGTGTCTAGATTTTGATTTAAATCGTGTACAAGCTTCTTTTCGCGCCAAAATCTACTTTCCCGCATATGATGGATAAAGAAAAATTACTTTAGATGGAGTAACGATCCCATCTGAAGTCTGGTTGCCCTTATCCCCGAGAGGATATGTCAGCAAGGTTGCGGAGCAGCCAAGCTTCATATATCCAGGGACTTAGCGCCACTTATCTACATTAAGGAGCCTGAGACTTAGTGGCGGTTAGTCATCGGGTTGAGCGCGGAGGGGATGTTATGAATGATGATATTTTAAGGGATTGGCGAAGTCTAATGGAAAAAGGAACTGTTTTTTTAGGACAAGGTGATTATCCTAAAGCTGAGAAATATTACCTGAGAAGTTTAAAGTTAGCTAAACGTTTAGCTATACCTGTAATTTCTGCATTCAATCTCCGATTACTTTCAACATCACGAATTAAACAGGGAAAGGTTGCACTTGCCGAACGAGGATTTAAGGAAGCGCTTAAAATATGTCAACAGCTTCAAAATTATAAAGGAATGTCAGAAGCAATGGCTGGTTTAGCCAGTGTCGCTGAAGCCCAGGATAAGATGGAGGAGGCAGCTACTTGGTATGAACAAGCTATCCAAGTGTACCCGCTGAATTCACCTCGTCTACGCTTAAGTATGTTATTTAGTGACCTTGGGCAAGTGTATTCAGAGCAGGAGAACTGGGACAAGGCTCAATATACTTTTCGGAAAGCCCGTGAGTTATGTCATATCTATGGTTACCGCAAAGGAGAAGGGGAACTGAGTATTCTTCTGGCAGAAGTTTTATACCGTCAAAACAAAATTCAGTTAGCTCGTAAAGACTTGCTCCAGTCGTGTAAAATATTCTCTGAAGAAAAAGATGAGGAGTCCCTCGTTAACGCTATCCAATATTTGGCGTTTATAAATTTTGAAGAAGAGAACTTCGCTCAGGCCCGAGAAGATTGGCAAAGGGTGGTTGTTTTATATTTAAGACTTGCGCAGTGGGAGAATGTTTCAGAAAGTACATATTTTTTGGCAAAAATCTTAGAGGAATTAAGGGATTTTACAGAGGCTGTTTATTACCTCAAATTGTCTATTGAGGTATATAAACATGAGGATTTGGGGTTGGGGCTTCGCTATCAAAATTTGGGTCAGCTTCAAGCGATGCAGAAGGATTATCAAGCGGCGTGTGCGAATTTAAAAAAAGCGGCAGAGCTGTTTGAAAAGTATGGGGAGGAGCAAAAGTTGGGCGAAGCCTATGAAAAAATAGCCTTGTGTCTAGAACAGTTAGGAGAGATTCAAGAGTCACAGGAGTATCACGTGAAGTCTAAAGTGTCTCATGAAAGTCATCAGTTGATTTCCTTTAGTACGAATCAACGTTTGGCCGAGTATTTTGAAAATCGTCGAAGTTACTTAAATGCTCTTCAATATTATTGGCAGTCTTTAAAAATAGCGCAGGAACTAGGAATTGAAACGATAAAAATTGAACAAGCCATTCAACGAATATCGAAGAAGGTCCGAAAAAGGAATAAATATAGTGACAGGAATTGGAACAACATTTAGAAACAAGTCTAGGAATAAGAGATATTTTCATGTAAAATAAGGAAAGAGGGATAAGGGAGGGGGCTTGAGCATGAGCCAAGATGATTTTCTGGTGCTTGAGTGTTTAGATGATATTTATCTTGCTTTAGAGAAATCACTGAAAAAGATTCAGCCTGTACGCTCGATTCACCGGCTTCAATTGGAACAATGGTCGGAAGAAATTCGCAATCACAGGAGAATTTTTGAGGAAATTTCACTCCCCGCTCGGCTCGTCGTTGAACATTTAATGAGTATCCAACTTATAGCTGGCCAGGTTGGCTTGGAAACGGGTCAACTAAGTCAAGGCTTTTCAAGTATTCGAGGCATAAATATTGAACAATTTGGGATAATCAAAATAAAGTTAGGTGAATTAGAAGTCACTTGGCGAGACGAAGATTATTCTTACTATTTCTATCCAGATAAAGTTGAATTAAGAGCGAGGGATGAAAAATCAGGAGTAAAACTCTTTTTTTCTATTGCTTTTACAAGACAAGCTGTTGAAAAATATCCAGAACTGTTGCTGTCCCCTAAGATCGCCTATATTCATCCTCAACTTGAAAAATGGTTAAAGAAGGTGGAATAAATGGTGAAGCTTGACCAAGGTTTAGTTCAAATTTATACTGGACCTAGTAAAGGGAAAACTACAGCAGCTTTAGGATTAGCTGTCCGAGCTGTGGGACACGGTTTTCATGTTTTTATCCTTCAGTTTATGAAAGGGATCACCAATTATGGAGAACTTACTGGCATCCAACGTTTAGCTCCTGAATGTTGCTTAGAACACTTTGGAACGGGTAAGTGGGTACATAAAGGAATGATCACACAAGAAGATATTATAGAAGCTCAGAAAGCCTTTAATCGTGCCCGTGAGATTATGTACTCGGGTCAATGGGATATTCTAATTTTGGATGAAATTATCAATGCAATTTGGTTCGGTCTCCTCTCAGAAGATTTAGTTTTGGAGTTACTCGAGGGAAAACCACCTCAAGTTGAATTGATCTTGACGGGGAGAAATGCGTCTCAACGTTTGATGGATAAAGCACAATTGGTGACTGAGATGGTGCAAATCAAACATCCCTTTGAACAGGGTATTAGTGCACGTAAGGGAATTGAATACTAAGTATTCATGGACTGGATAAGGAGTGATTATTAATGGGCCAGACAAAAGAAGATGTCTTACGAGAAGCCAGCGAAAAAGGCGTCAAATTTATACGCCTTCAATTTACTGATATTTTTGGAGTTTTAAAAAATGTAGCAATTACGATTGAACAATTGGAGAAAGCCTTAGATGGAGAACTTATGTTTGATGGGTCCTCAATTGAAGGGTTTGCACGGATTGAAGAGTCAGATATGTATTTGTATCCCGATCCGAATACTTTTCTTGTTTTTCCTTGGCGTTCGACAGATGGTGGAGTAGCTCGCCTCATTTGTGATGTCTATAATTCGGATGGAACACCCTTTGAAGGTTGCCCTCGATGTACATTGAAACGGGTAATTGCTGAGGCTCAGGAAATGGGATATGTTTGGAATGTCGGTCCAGAATTAGAGTTTTTTTTATTCCAAACAGATGCAGAGGGAAGACCAACGACGATTACCCAAGATAAGGCTGGTTATTTTGATATGGCGCCTATTGATCGTGGAGAAGAAGCACGGCGAGATATGGTTTTAGCCTTAGAGTATATGGGATTCGAAATTGAAGCGTCACATCATGAAGTTGCACCAGGTCAACATGAGATTGATTTTAAGTATTCGAATGCGCTTGATATCGCTGATAAGATTGCCACTTTCCGTTTAGTGGTACGGACGATCGCTCAGAGACATGGCTTACATGCCACGTTTATGCCTAAACCTATTTTGGGGATCGCTGGGTCTGGGATGCACACTAACCAATCGCTGTTTAAGGATGGGCGGAATGCATTTTATGCTCAAGAAGGAAATATGCAATTATCAGAGGAAGCTTTTCACTATATTGCAGGGTTACTGAAACATGCGCGTTCTTTTGCTGCCATTACTAATCCGACTATTAACTCCTACAAAAGGTTAGTCCCTGGTTACGAAGCACCCTGTTATATAGCTTGGTCGGGAAGAAATCGGAGTCCTCTGATTCGAATTCCTGGGAAACGGGGGTCTTCAACCCGGATTGAATTAAGGAGCCCTGATCCTTCGTGTAATCCGTATCTCGCCTTAGCAGTACAACTTAAAGCGGGCCTTGATGGAATTAAGAATCGAATGAACCCACCAGCCTCAGTCGATCTTAATATCTATGAACTGAATGCTGAACAACGAAGTGCTCATGGTATTGAATCCTTACCCGAGAGCCTTCTCGAGGCTTTACAAGAGCTTTCCAAGGATTCTGTGATCCAGGCTGCGCTAGGTCCACATATTTATAGTCGGTTCATTGAAGCGAAAAAGAAAGAATGGGATCGTTACAATGTCACCGTTCATTCATGGGAAATTGAGGAATACCTCCAAATGTATTAAAAATTGAGGAGTCTGTTTGTTGCAGACTCCTCAATAATAATCCGTAATATTTTGAATTTTTCCAACTTTCCGCTAGACTTATTTGACAAGGTATGCTATCATAACATTAAGTTAGAACTAAAATTCACTTTCACATAAGGGTGGTGACGAAATGTTAGCAATGACGCAAGAGCACAATTCAACTTCATTGCGAAAAACAATCCGTTTTCAGGTGGGAGATCGAGTAATGACTAGTAACTGCCGCCTAGGTACAGTTGTTCGAGTTGATAAAGATGAATTTGGAGAGTATATTGTCGTTCGTCTCGATATTTTGGCAGGAGAATTTGCCTATGAGTATGGAGATCTGGAAAAATTGTGAATGAAAGTTGAACATTTAAACGTGAGATAGAAAACCTTTTGGAAGAGATTCTAAAAGGTTTTTTACTTTTCATATGAATAAACACTAGAACAAAGGAATTCTAAAATTCGGTGCGCCATGTCTCATCTTTTAATCCGAGCATATACTTTAATAATCTGCTGATTAAAGTGTGCTGAGAAAAGGAGGGCGACTATATGGAAGTTTTAGAGTGGTTAAAAAATTATAGGGATAAAGAAGCGGCGTTAACGTGGAAGGGTACTTTGGCTGATTACTTGGAATTGGTGACACAGAACCCCCATTTGGGAATGCACTCCCATGCTCGAATTTATGACATGATTAGCCAGGCTGGAGTTGAAGAAGTCAATGGTCAAAAAAGTTATTCCTTTTTTAACAAAGAGCTTTATGGTTTGGATAAAACGCTTGAACGACTTGTTGAAGAGTACTTTCACTCTGCAGCGAAAAGAATGGATGTCCGCAAACGGATCCTCCTTTTGATGGGACCTGTAAGTGGAGGTAAATCGACGATTGTTACTTTGCTCAAAAGAGGGTTAGAGGATTTCACGCGTACTGACCAAGGGGCAGTTTACGCAATTGATGGCTGCCCGATGCATGAAGATCCGCTACATCTTTTACCACTTCCTTTACGTGAAGAATTTAATCAACGCTATGGAATCAAAATTGAAGGGAATCTTTGCCCGGTTTGTCGGCTTCGCGTTGAAGAAGAATTTAAAGGACAAGTCGAAAACATGCCTGTCAAGCGAATTGTCTTCTCTGAAGAAGAGCGGGTTGGGATCGGAACCTTTACTCCTTCTGATCCTAAATCTCAGGATATTGCAGATTTAACGGGAAGTATGGACTTTTCGACGATTACGGAGTACGGTTCTGAATCCGATCCGAGGGCTTACCGTTTTGACGGAGAACTGAATAAAGCGAATCGTGGGTTGATGGAGTTCCAGGAGATGCTCAAAAGCGACGAGAAGTTCTTGTGGAATTTACTCAGCTTATCTCAGGAGGGGAATTTCAAGGCTGGCCGATTCGCTTTAATTTCTGCTGATGAGCTTGTAATCGCCCATACCAATGAAAATGAGTATAAATCGTTTATCGCCAATAAGAAGAATGAGGCTCTCCAATCCCGAATCATCGTCATTCCAGTTTCTTATAACTTAAAGGTGAGCGCTGAGGTCAAGATCTACGAAAAGCTGATTAGGCAAAGTGATTTGCATGAGGTTCATCTTGCGCCACATTGTTTATGGACGGCTTCGGTCTTCAGCATTCTTTCACGTCTTAAGCTCTCGAAGAAACAAGGAATGGATCTTGTTAAGAAAATGCGTCTTTATGATGGAGAAGATGTCGAAGGGTTCAATCAAAAAGATATTAAGGATTTACTCAACGAGGGTGAAGAACAAGGAGAAGGCATGAGCGGCGTAGATCCGCGTTATGTCATTAATCGTATTTCGACAGCCTTGATTCGGGATCACAAATCATGCATCAATGCCTTGGACATTTTACGGGCCTTAAAAGATGGACTTTCGCAACATACTTCGATTACCAAGGAAGAACGTGAGAATCTCACGAATTTCATTGCCCAAGCGCGTAAAGAATACGATGAAGTCGCTAAAAAGGAAGTCCAAAAAGCTTTTGTATATGCTTATGAAGAATCTGCGAAGTCTCTCTTCAATAACTATTTGGATAATGTTGAAGCCTATTGCAATTCAAGCAAACTGTTTGATCCGATGACGGGGGAAGAACTTGATCCTGATGAGCAATTGATGCGGAGCATTGAGGAGCAAATCGGAGTTTCAGAAAATGCTAAAAAATCGTTCCGGGAGGAAATTTTAATCCGAATTTCCATCAACGCACGTAAAGGAAAAGTGTTTCAATATACGTCTCATGAGCGGTTAAAAGAGGCCATCGAAAAGAAGCTATTTGCAGATTTGAAAGATATTATTAAGGTAACGACGTCCGTTTCTCATCCTGATCAGGAGCAGCTTCGTCGGATCAATGATGTCACCGATCGTTTGATACAGCAACATGAATATTGCCCTGTTTGTGCTAACGAAATTGTGAAGTATGTTGGCTCTCTCCTCAACCGTTAGAGAGAAGGATGAGATGTTATGAGTGATGAGATCATTGTCAACCAGGATGACTGGAGCTTACATCGTAAAGGGTATTTTGACCAAAGCCGGCACAAAGAAAAAGTACGCGAGGCGATTAAGCAGCAACTCGGAGATCTGATTATTGACGAAAGTATTATTCTTAGTGATGGAAAAAAGACGACGAAAATTCCTATGCGTTCTCTAGAGGAATTTCGGTTCCGGTATGATTTTAATAAGAAAAACCATACCGGTCAGTCTGATAAAAAGATGTCGCCGGGTGATATTTTAGGCCGTGAGCAATCAAAGAAATCAGGTGCGGGTAAGGGCTCGGGAGCAGGAGAAGAGCCGGGAATGGATATATATGAAGCAGAGATTTCTTATGATGACTTGGCAGCGATCCTGTTTGAAGAATTAGCACTGCCTAATCTTGATGACAAAAAGCGTCCGTTGATTGCTCATGATAAACCTGAGTTTAATGATATTCGCAAAAAAGGTCTGATGTCCAATATTGATAAGAAACGGACTCTCATTGAAAGCATTAAACGTCAAGCCTTAAAAGGTAAAACGGAGAACTTGCGGATTACTCCGGACGACTTGCGCTTTAAAACCTGGGAGACCCATCCTAATTTCGAGACAAATGCGGTTATCTTTGCCATGATGGATACGTCTGGATCAATGGGACAATTCGAAAAGTATATTTCCCGTACGTTCTTCTTTTGGATGGTTCGATTTTTGCGTCAAAAATATGAGAATGTCGAGATGCGATTTTTGGCTCACCATACCGAAGCAAAGGAAGTCAGTGAAGAAGAATTTTTCACACGCGGAGAAAGTGGAGGTACACGTTGTTCCTCAGTTTATCAATTGGCGTTGGAAATGATTGAGCGTGAATATCCCCCAGAGCACTATAATATTTATCCTGTTCATTTTACAGATGGAGATAATATTGGTTCTGATAACGCAAGAGCATTGAACCTTATGCAAAAACTTGTTGAGGTGAGCCAAGTTGTAGGATATGGAGAAATTTTACGCACTCATTATTCAAGTACATTAATGTCGACTTTAAAACGAATTACGGATCCAAAACTTAGACTTGTGACGATCCGTGACCGAAATGAAGTCTATGGAGCACTGAAAATGGTTTTTTCCGAAGGCTAATCATCAATGAGGATAGGGAGAATCGGCCTTTAAAGGGGCTTCAAATCGGGGGTGGGTCATGGATCACGAAATAAGGGAGTTGGGAGTATATGCCCAGAAAATCGCGGTGGTCGCGAGAGATTTAGGCTTGGATTTTTATCCAGTACATTTTGAAGTTTGTCCAGCTGAGACCCTTTATACCTTTGGGGCTTATGGTATGCCTGTTCGGTTTACGCACTGGAGTTTCGGTAAATCTTTCTATCGTTTAAAAATGCAGTATGATCTGAATTTAAGCCGAATCTATGAACTTGTTATCAATTCCAATCCATCTTATGCTTTTTTACTTGAAGGAAATAGTTTGGTTCAGAATAAACTTGTGATCGGTCATGTTTATGCTCATGTCGATTTTTTTAAACATAATCATTACTTCCAACGTACGCCACAGGATATGGTGGAGAGAATGGGAGCCCATGCCGAACAAATTCGTAAATATGAGCTTATTCATGGTCGCGAGAAGGTTGAACAGGTTTTAGATGCCGTATTATCGATTCAAGAACATGTGGACTTTCGTGCTCATTTAGCACAAAGAAAAGAGAAAGATTCAAGGGTTCCCTCGAAAAAATATCTCAACTCTCTATATGAAGATCTTTGGGAAGAAGAAAGCCCTCAAGAAAATTTAGAAAATAAACGTGAGCATGAAGATTTATTATTGTTTATTATGGAGCATTCTTCCATATTAGAGGAATGGGAACGCGATATTATAAGTATGATTCGTGAGGAGTCGCTCTATTTCTTCCCTCAAATTGAGACCAAAATCATTAATGAGGGATGGGCCACATTTTGGCACTCACGGATCATGCATGAACTGGACTTATCAGACGAAGAAGTGATGGATTTTGCAATGATGCATAGTCAAGTGGTACAACCGTCACGATTATCCCTCAACCCCTATTATTTGGGAGTAAAGATATGGGAAGAGCTTGCTGAAAAAAATGATATGGAGTATTTATTTGATGTTAGAGAGACGGAAAATGACGTTTCATTTATCCGAAATCATCTCGATCGTGAATTGATCGATAAATTAAATCTCTTTAATTTTAGGAAAATAGGTGCTCATTGGCAGGTTACGGATACGGATTGGGAAAAGGTTCGGGATAACCTTGTTCAACAATTAGTAAACGGGGGACATCCCAAAATCGTGGTTACCGACGGAGATTATGAAGGTAAACGCATACTCTATCTTCGACATGCACATGAAGGGATGGATCTCGATATCGTTTATCTGGAAAAGACCCTCCTCCTCGTGCAAAAACTCTGGGGAAGAATTGCCGTGTTGGAGACGGTGATCGATGGTAAAAAGGTTCTTTTTGAATGCCAAAATGGGTCAGTTTCTCGTAAACATCTTTCACGTCAAGCAAATGAGTAACTTAGGGTCGTGTAACATCTCCCCGTCGAGTTATAAGTCGACTAAGCCTTGAGTTTCGAACTCAACTCTAAGCCAAGTCTCCTATATCGTACATCCATTTACTTAGCGCTCCAGGGCAAGTGTACAGGTTCTGAGGAAACTCTGCCTGGACAGCGACTTCAGCGGGGCAGAGCACATGGACGTGCTCTGCCGCCAAGTGAGCCAGGGATGGCGATTTTGGCGGCGATGTGTGCCACGGAGGGCAAAACACGAGACGCCCTCTCTAAAAGTTAAGTTTATGGCTTGGTTTGGTCGGCGAACGCCTCGCCTGAATGGATAATAAACCTACAAAAGGCTGCTACACTGTGAAACTAAGAGATTCATTGTGCAACAGCCCGTTTTATTTTAGCGAAAAATAGAAAGAGGGAGCAGTTTGGAAAATATATTTTCACAATTGGGTCAATTCGTAGTAAACTTGATTTCGAGTATGGGATATTTCGGTGTGTTTTTGGCAATGGCTATTGAAAGTGCGTGTATTCCTTTACCCAGTGAGATTATCCTACCTTTTACAGGGTATATGGTTTATACAGGCCATTTTCAATTTTGGCCAGCAACAATTGCGGCTACTACGGGCAATCTTTTTGGCGGCTTAGTAGCTTATTTTGTCGGAGTATGGGGAGGACGCCCTTTCATCAAACGGTATGGCCATTTCATTTTTATTAAAGAAAAGGAACTCGCTTGGACCGATCGACTATTTCGGAGGCATGGAGAAGTAACTGTTCTTTTGGGACGTATACTACCTGTTGTCCGGACGTTTATTTCTTTACCTGCGGGTATTGCCAGAATGAATCCTGTAAAAGTGGTCATTTATACTATACTGGGTGCTTTCCCTTGGTGTATGCTATTAATTATGGTTGGGGAAAAACTAGGAGAAAATTGGAATGCATTAAAACCCTTGTTTCATCGCGTTGATCTCGTCGTGGGAGTGCTCATCTTGGCAGGTGTCTTGTATTGGTTGAGCCACCGGAAGCGCCGTAGACGCTAACGAACGAATCAAGAGCGACATTAAGATAAAAAAAATTAATCAGAGGGGACGTAGTATATGTACGGGCTGGAGCAATATTTGCTGAGTATGATCTATCATTATCGTTATTGGGGACTTTTTACGGTCCTCTCCTTTGGGATGATTGGAGTTCCCGTACCGGATGAGTTTATTATGGCCTTTAGTGGCTTTCAAACATCGATCGGCCATATGAATTTTGTAAAGACTTTATTCTTTGCTTCTTTAGGTAGTTTTGTCGGCATGAATTTAAGCTATTGGATTGGCCGAAGTTTAGGAATTCCCTTTTTACATCGAATTGCGCCTTTTCTACATATGAATGAAAATAAGATTAGAAGAGCAGAAGGTTGGTTTCAAAGATTTGGAGATCGGCTTATTGTTATTGGTTATTTCTTTCCTGGATTTCGGCATTTTGTGGCCTACTTTTCAGGGATGAGCGAGCTGAATTATGCTCGTTATACCATCTTATCGGGAATAGGCGCTTTACTTTGGTCTACAACTTTTATAACCCTGGGCAACCTTCTAGGAACTCATTGGCAAGGTATTATTGCTTTACTTCACCGCTACTTATCTCGTGGGGGGATTATACTGGCTCTTTTTGTGGGTATTATCTATCTTTATACGAGTAATCGGAATAAAGCAAAGACGCATGAAGAATAAGTTAAATTTTTTAGAAAAGTGGTAAAAGAAGGGGAAAGTGGTTATAATCAAATTGAATTAGATTGAGGAGGGATTGTTTTGGCAAGTCAGGACGTTAATGCAAAGAATCCAATTGTAACGATTGAAATGGAAAATGGACAAAAAATTAAGATTGAACTTTATCCGGAAATTGCCCCGGAAACCGTTAAGAATTTTATCTCACTAGTTAGCAAAGGATTCTATGATGGGGTTATTTTTCATCGCGTAATCCCTGGTTTTATGATCCAAGGTGGGGATCCTTCAGGTAATGGTACTGGTGGACCAGGTTATAGTATTAAAGGTGAGTTCACAGCAAATGGCTTTGAAAATAACCTCAAGCATGATCGGGGTGTAATTTCAATGGCTAGGACAGCTAATCCTAATTCGGCGGGTTCACAATTTTTCCTTATGGTTGCGAATTCTCCTCACCTTGATGGGCAATATGCATCCTTTGGAAAAGTGATTGAAGGAATGGAAGAAGTCGATCGAATCGTGAATGTGAAGCGCGATTATCGAGACAAGCCTAATGAGGACCAACGGATGAGTAAGGTTACGGTCGAAGAATAGCTTATCAAATTCGAAAAAGTACTTAAAAGAAGGGATTAAGCCCCTTCTTTTTGGTATATTTAAGAGTATGGAAGAACATGTCTTAAAGTGAAAATGGTCCATCAGGAGGAATTATATGTTGGATCTAATGCGTATTTTTGTACAGGTTGTTGAGGAAGGAAGTTATACTTTAGTTGCTCGTCACCTGGGAGTGAGCCAGCCCGCTATTTCTAATCATATGCGTTCCTTAGAAGAGAAACTTGAAGTAAAAGTTTTCCAAAGGCAGGGTAAAGGTTTTGTCCTGACGCAGGAGGGTGAGGTGTTTTACCGACACTCCAAGCGTATTTTGGAAGAGTGGAATCAGCTTAAGAACAATCTCGAAGAAACTCGAATAGAGGAGAGTGGCAAAGTCCATATTGGTGCCTCGCATATTCCTGGTGAATATCTATTGCCATATAACTTAGCGGTGTTTCAAAAGGACTATCAGAAAATTAGTTTTAAGTTAAGTATAGGGGATAGTTTAGAAATGGCCGATAAAGTGTTTTCCCAAGACATTGACTTTGCGGTGGTTGGGTCTAATTTTAATACCGATAAATTAAATTCTGTTTTCTGGAGGCAGGATCAGATTAAACTGGTCGTCGCTGTGGATCATCCGTTGAATCAGCTTGAAGTGATTCATGCCCAGGATCTTCAAGATTATGCAATGGTTCTGCGTGAGAGCGGGTCAGGTCACCGTTGTGCGCTTGAAGAGGGTTTACTTAACTTAAACTTGCATCTTGAGGATTTTAAGATCAGTTTAGAAGCAGGCAGTACGGAAACCGTTAAGAATGCTATTCGAGCAGGTCTGGATTACTCCTTTATCTCGACGAATGCCTTGCAATCGTATGATAATGCCTTAGTGGCAAGAGATGTCGAGGGGTTGGAAATAAAAAGAGGGTTTTATATTATCACTCGTCGTGATAAGCACTTAAGTAAGCCTGCTCGGCTTTGCTATGAGTTCTTAAAATAATTGAGGGAGGAGTTCAGTATTGGAACTATTAATCTCTCATTTTAACCGTTTAGCTGCGGATACGTTGCAAAACTATGATTTGGAAAAGGCCCAGCCGGTAACCCTAATTTATGGTCCTCCAGGTGTTGGCAAGACAGAGTTGCTGAGAAAAGTGTATCATCAGCATAAAAATTCTCAGGTTTTGTTAATTGATGCACTGACGTTTAGCCAGAAGTATGTGTTGGCTGTTCAGGAGGGTTCTCTTAATGAGTTTCGTATCTACCTGAGAAACCTTAAACTTATCATATTGGATCGATTTGAAGCACTCAAGGGAAAAAAGCATACTTTGGAGGAATTTCTTCATACTCTCGATGACTTGGTCAGTCAGGACGGAAAAATTCTGGTAAGCTTCCAAGGAGAGCCACAAGAGTTAAGCTTTATGAGTATCAAATTATCGTCCCGTTTATTGGGAGGAATGACGCTCCCTATTTTTACTCCTTCTCACGATGAATTAGCCGATTTTGCGAATCGTTACGCTCGTTCTCATTTTTTGAATTTACCGGAAGAAGTCCTGCAGAGTATTGCTGACCAAACTTCAAATTTAAGTGAAGTTCAGAAAATGATTCAAGATTTTAGAGTGTTTTCTAGAAATAACGTAGAAAATAAGACGGATGAATTTAATAAGAGTTATTGGGGAGATTTCTTAAAAGCCCAAAAAGATAGAAACGAAGTGGAATTAACACCCGATAATATCCTTCGTATCATTAGTGAGCTAACGGGTGTTTTGTCCCAGGATATTAAGGGTAATTCCCGCGCTAAAGATTTGCTGACAGCACGTAAGTTTGCAGTTTATGCCATTCGAAAACTTAATGGTTGGTCTTATCCGGAACTAGGAGAATATTTTCAGAAGGCGCATAGTGTAATGATAAAGTCATATCGTCAATTTGAGCAAATGATGAAAGAAGATCCGGATTGGAGAAATAAGTTCGAAATTTTACGAACGTATTTTATTCAAGATAAGGGGTGATTTCTTGAAGAACGAAGTTCAGAGCATTGCTGTCTTGACGAGCGGAGGAGATGCTCCAGGGATGAATGCAGCGATTAGAGCAGTGGTTCGAAAGGGAATCTATCATGGTCTCAAGGTGTTCGGAATCGAGAGAGGGTATGAGGGACTGATTCATGGCATGTTTCGTGAGATGAATCTAGGTACAGTCGCCGATATTGTGCATCGTGGGGGAACCATGTTAATGACGGCACGTTCTCAGGAAATGCTTACGCCAGAAGGACAGAAAAAAGCGGCTGAACAATTGCACCATAGAGGGATTGATGCTTTGGTTGTGATTGGTGGTGATGGCTCTTTTCGGGGCGCACAAACGTTATCAGTTCAAAGTATTCCCGTGATTGGGATCCCTGCAACGATCGACAACGATATTCCTGGAACGGAGTTAACGATTGGCTTTGATACAGCTGTAAATACGGTCATTGAGTCTGTGAGTAAAATTCGAGATACGGCGACTTCTCACGAGCGAACCTTCCTTGTTGAAGTGATGGGAAGAAAATCTGGAAGTATCGCACTTCAGGCAGGACTGGCCTGTGGAGCGGAATCAATTATTGTACCAGAAATTGAAGCTGACTTGGATGAGGTAAGCTCCAAGCTCTTACGAGGCCATCAGCGCGGAAAAAACCATAGTATTATCCTTGTTGCTGAAGGAGCCGGTAGCGCTTATAAAATCGGGGAGGAGCTTCGGCTCAGGACAGGGTTTGATACACGAGTGACTATTCTCGGGCATATTCAGCGTGGAGGGAATCCGACGGCTCTTGATGTGGTCACGGCTTCAGAAATGGGAGCCTGTGCGGTTGATCTATTACGGGCAGGAAAAAGTGATCAAATGACGGCTCGAATTCATCAGCAGGTGATTGGATTACCCCTGGAAGTTGCATATGGACCCGGTAAACCTTTTAATCAATCTTTATATGACTTGGCTAATCAGCTCGCAATTTAACGAGAAAATGAGAAGCATAACGAAATTAAAGCGTGCCCCATACAAAGATGGCACGTTTATTATTTTAAGAAGGAATTTGGTTGGATTAGGTCGAATTCATGCTTCTAAGAGGTGAGACGCTTGAAGCGTATTTTTGCCCTAGATATAGGTACAAGAATGGTTATGGGCTTAGTTATGGTTAAAGAAGAAGAAGGATACAAAATCTTAGCAAGTGCCCAAACAGAGCACAGGCAAAGAGCCATGTATGATGGCCAGGTGCATGATATCGAAGAAGTAGCTCGTGCTGTACTAAGAGTTAAAGTAGAGTTGGAACAGAAAATCAATGAACCTTTGCAGTCTGTGTCCGTTGCTGCAGCTGGAAGGGCGCTAAAAACAGTCGTCACATCGTATGAACGGCGTGAGTTCTTTCCGGTGGTCTGGGAGCGGGAAGATGTTGTAAGTCTTGAAATGGAAGCTGTTCAAAAAGCACTTCGTGAAATCGATGGTCTTGAAGAAATGGGAGCCTATCACTGTGTAGGCTATTCAACGATTGAAAACCTTTTAGAAGGACAAAAGATTTCAAACTTGGTTGGGCAGCGTGGCAAGATTGCCGAAATTAAAGTGATTACGACTTTTCTACCAAGGACAGTTGTTGATGGCTTGTTAGCAGTTATTCAGCAAGCAGGGCTTCGAATGGAGAGCTTGACTCTAGAGCCGATTGCCGCGGGTCAGGCTGCAATTCCGCCGGATATGCGCCGTATGAACTTAGCTTTAGTGGATATCGGTGCGGGTACGGCGGATATCGCACTCACGAAGCAGGGAACGTTTTATGCCTATGGTATGGTACCCATGGCTGGGGATGAAGTTACTGAACAACTCTGTCAAACGTATTTGCTAGATTTTCAGATGGGGGAGATCCTAAAACGAAACTTAGATGATAGTGAGAAATTAAATTTCATAAATTTCTTAGGTGAAAAAACAGAGCTCTCAAAATGTGAAATTTTAGAATGTATTTCTCCTGTTGTTCAAGAACTAGCGGACAAAATTGTTGCCGAAATAATGCGATTGAATGAGACTGTTCCCCAAGCTGTTATTTTGATTGGGGGAGGAAGTTTAACTCCACTGTTACGTGAAATGATAGCAGAGAAGATCAAGCTGCCTTTAGGACGTGTTGGAATACAGATTCGCGAAAGAATCGGGCGAGTTTTGGGGGAGCAAGGGGCTAAGGGGCCAGACGTTATTACGCCGATTGGGATCGGAATTTCGGCTTTAGAGGAGCTTGGACTTCGTTATTATGAAGTGGGAGTAAATAAAACACCGGTATCGATTTTAGAGCTTCAACAGACCACTATGGCTGACGCCTTGTTATCTGCAGGAATATCCCCTAAAACGCTCTTAGGGAGACCCGGAGTGGCCTTAACCTTTGAAGTCAATGGTGAAGTTAAACTCGTGAAGGGTACTTTGGGAGAAAATGCGCAGTATTTTGTCAACGAGCAACGCGTTAGCTTGGATTCTGTGATAGCTCCTAATGATCAGATTACATTTGTTCCAGGAGTTTCAGGAGAAGCGGCTCATGTTCGTTTAGAAGACGTTTTTCCGGATGATCAAGTAAAATATATTAGTGTTAATGAAGAACCCTTTCTCTTCACACCTCATTTTTATGTTGATGGACAAGATCTTTCTGCTGATTGTGAAATTTTCGATGGGTGGAAAATTGAATATCATCCAAATCAAACCTTGACCGATCTTTTAAAGGAATTGAAAGTTCCTCCCGAAAATTCATGGCTAGTCCATTATAAAGTCAGTGGCCAGGAGCAAGAATATCGGGCAGAGCGAGAAATCTTAGTCAATGGCCAGCTAGTTGAGGAAGATTGCCGGATTCAAGCGCAGGATAAAATCGAAATTCGAGAACCTAAGCTTAAAATTGCGGATTTAAAACTACAGGCGAGTCCGATGGCTTTTCAAATTAACGGTGAAGAAATAGCGTATCCGCCACAGATTCTTAGAGTCTTTTCGCGTGGACAAATCTTAGAGCTTGAGGATCTTGTGACAGAAGGAATGGCGATTCGGGTTGAGGGATATGAGCATTCTCCGATACTTTCGGATATTCTACCTTATATTACCATACCCGAACCGCTTGGAGCGGGGGAAACGCTAACAATTCGCGTGAATGGGCTTCCCGGCGAATTTACTACCTTGCTGCAAAGGGGAGACCGGATTGAGATTGGATGGAGTATCCCATAAAATACCGATTTTTAATCGTGCCTAGTTTTATCTTTTGGATTTTCAGTGTATAGTGTATAATAAAGTGAGCATATAAAGAAAATATAAAAAAACCCCATCAATGATGGGGAAGGGGCCTATGGCCCGTGTGGAAAAGGGTAGAGGAGTGTTTAAAATTAGTATAGACGCTAAAATATCTCTTGTCAGAACTTTTCCGCCAACAGTATATTTTTCCCGCTGAGTGGTTGATTTAGTAGTCTTGACATTCTTAAAATTGTCCATAGAATAGAATAGGAGGTGTCTTTATGAGCATATTTCATTGGATTGTCGGCCTAGGTGCCCTTGGTGTCTTCTTTTTTACAGGTTATATGGATCATTGGTGTGCTAAATCAAAGTCTTCAAATTACTACGAAGAAAAGAAAACTCCAACAGGAAAAGGATTCAGAGCGGCGAACATTCCCGATTCGTCAGAATATGATCAGTTCTATTCCGGTTTAAATGTACGATAAGAGAGCTGAAATACTAAAAGGCTTGATGAAATATCAAGCCTTTTAGTTATTGGTACATAAAAAGGAATTAGCGGGAGGGTATTATGCATCAATATTGGTTTTTCATTGGAGATTTCCCAATTCGAGCTTACGGAACTCTATTTGCATTAGCTTTCATATTAGGGGTAGGAGTAACGGTCTATTTTGCGAAGGTCGAGGGAAAACAGGACTGGATCGACCCTTTTTTGGATTTAGCTCCATTGCTCTTAATTGGTGGAATCATCGGCGCTCGGATTTGGCAAGTCTTTTTCTTTGAGTGGGGTTACTACAGTAAAAATCCTCAAGAAATTCTTGCAGTTTGGCATGGGGGGTTATCGATTCAAGGTGGAGTTGTAGGCGCGCTTTTAATTGGGGGCTGGTATGCTTGGAAAAAGAAGCTTCCCTTTTGGGAATTAGCAGATTTAGCTGCACCCGGACTTATTTTAGCTCAAAGCATTGGGCGTGATGCGAACTTAATGAATGGGGATGCTTTTGGCGGGCCGACTGGAGGCGACTTTGGGATTATCTATCCCGCAGGTACAATCGCGAGAGAAACCTTCGGAATGCAACCGCTTTGGCCGGCAGAGGTATGGGAAGGACAGTTTGATATTATTCTTTTTGCCCTTTTACTCATCCTAAAAACAAGAACGAAGAAATGGCCTTCCGGTTTTATCTTCCTCGTTTACGTTGCTGGATATAATGCGGTTCGCTTCTTTTTAGAGAACCTTCGGGGAGACAGTACTCGTTATCTTTTTAATTGGACGGCTGCACATTGGAGTAGTGCTCTCACGGTTGCTTTGGCGCTAATTCTTATCGCATGGCGGTTTAAAGTAAGTAAGACCCAATCTATAGATCAACGGGATAAGGGCCTTGAAACTGAAGAAAAAGTTAAGATCGAATAGGAATAGGATTAATCAGCAAAACTTCTATAAGGGTCACACTTTTAATTAAAGTGAGACCCTTATTCGTGGTATTAGTTCTATAGACAAACGTGAATTTTCAGCCTTTAGTGAGTACTCCGGGAACCCGCTCGAGTGAACAAAAGTCCTCTTCGTCGGTGGTCAAAATGAGTTGGATCATTTCTAGATTTCTGTTTTGCTTTTCTCTTGGAGAAAGAGGTCCCGGATGAGAGGAATCAAGGCGTTTCATCAGAGCGGAGTTTACGCTTATTTTAAGAAGTTCTTGGGTGCCTGCAAAATGAAACCAGTAAATGGGTTGGTGCGTATCTTCAATCATGAGTGCTTTTCGACCGATTGTCGCTTTATTAATAATCTGGAAGGCGTCTAAGGCACAAGAGCGAGACTCAGCCTTAATTAAAAGTTCGGAGTCTGATGTTGGGCGGATTCCCATTTCTTTTTGAGCGAGGACAGCAACACGGTATCCTATCGCGATTCCTGGACAGGTATGTCCATGAAAATCAGTCACTTGCTCCCAGGGAGTTTTTTCTACACACATAACTTTTCCTCCTCAATTTCCACTTATACCTTATTTTAGCGCTTTATGTATGAAAATTAAAGAGTTATCAAAAGTTGTGCGTATCTCCTGGCCTACCGTTTAAGAATTGCCCCAATGACTCCTCCAATAGCACTCCATACGAGGGAGATTACTGTTTTCTCACCAATCCCTAGCCAAGCAGGAGAACTGGAAATGAGGATAGCCGATACAAGAAGTAAGAAAAGGATAAAGCCTACGCCTACTGCAAGACCGTAGTAAAGTCCTTTAGTTCCGGACTGATAAGAAGTTAAAGCTGCGCCGAAGAAGACACTAATTCCATAAATAATACGGAGTGATAATTCGGATTCAGGTATTCGTGTAAAAGTAAGAATGAGGCTGAAAAGTAGGGAGAGAATTAAGGCAAAGAGGGCTGAGATTAAGATTCCCTTAACGACAAGACTCAGTTTAAAGGACTTAGGCATATTAGCATTCCTCCTTTGGCTAGTAGAATTTATGCTCAAAGTTCGGAGAGTATTCTTTATCTGTCTATTCTGATTTGTGGTATAATAATCCAAAACTTTATTGTTTGTGACGGAGGAAGATATAAGATGAGAAAGACTGTACCTTATTTTTTTCAAATGAAAGCTGAACAGGAAAGAATAGCTATGTTAACCGCTTATGATTACCCAATGGCACATTGGGCGGAAGAAGCAAATGTAGACATGATCCTAGTCGGTGATTCCTTAGGAATGGTTGTTCTTGGTTATGACTCGACCGTTCCCGTAACGATGGCAGATATGATTCACCATACGAAAGCAGTACGTCGGGGAGCACCTGAGACCTTTGTCGTCGTTGATATGCCCTTCATGAGTTATCCTACTGTCGATATAGCCTTAAGCAATGCTGGCCGGTTAATTCAAGAAGGAGGCGCTGATGCAGTTAAGTTAGAAGGTGGAGAGAGCTATGCCCCTATAATTAAAGCGATAACACAGGCAGGAATACCTGTAGTGGGGCATATTGGTTTAACACCGCAAACAGCCACCCAGCTTGGGGGATTCAAAGTTCAAGGCCGCGATTTTGAGACTGCAAAGCAATTGATGTGTGACGCACATGCCTTAGAGGAAGCAGGGGTTATGGGAATTACTTTAGAAGCAATACCAGCAGAAGTTGCTAAAAGAATTACACAAGAAGTTACAGTTCCCACAATCGGTATAGGTGCAGGTAAAGAATGTGATGGACAAGTTCTTGTGATTCATGACATGCTGGGGATGTTCGACCGCTTCAAACCTAAATTCGTTAAGACCTATGCGGATATAAAATCCATAGCTGTTGATGGCATCCGTCAATATGTAACAGAGGTTAAGGGACAAAGCTTCCCTGGAAGTGAACATGAATTCTCAATGTCAAAAGAAGTTGTAGAGAAGCTTTACGGCCAAGAGCAAAATTAAATATGAATTATATCTGTGAAATTTGTTTATAATAGAAAAATCGAAAAATAATATTCCCTGTACGAATAAATTTTCTTAGGGGATGAGGCTTCTGAAATTAAGCGAGAAAACGCATGAAAAATTCATTCGCTTTTTTGAAAAAATGTCTAAGTTTCATGAAGGTCAAGAGTTTGAATTAGCTTACTCCGAAATTCAGCGTGAAACAGGGACAGCGAGTACTACTCTAAAACGGGCTCTTCAAACTCTAGAAGCTGAAGGATGGCTTGAAATTAAGCCTGGTCGTAATACCCGCTATGGACGATTTCAAGTTGTTTTAGTCCAAAAGTCAATTGAGAATGTTCAAGATGCTGAACTTCCGGTTATGTCAGAAGTGACTCCACCAGAATCACTTCCTAATCCTCAGGAGGAGATTCGTGATTTATACTATCAAGTGGAAAATTTAAGGCGGAGAATTCGTACACAAGAAATGACAATTGCTTTACTCCAGGAACGTTTAGCAGAGGTTGAGGATAAACTATATAAAAGATAAAATTACCACTCATTTTAACAAGAAATTTTTAATTAATCGTGCTATAATATCAACAGAACCTGCGTTGTTCGTAAGATTTTCTTGGTTTTGATCCTATTTATGTTTAGGGAACCGGAATGATCCGTTCAGTACGTCAAGCCCTTTTAGAGGGACGGCGGAAAGGCTGATCCAGGTACCCACCTGCGAGAGCAGGGTCAGAAACCTGGAGTTTTACGGCAAGGCGGGGATGGTAGGGAGTTTATCCCTACCATTTTTAACATTTAGATAAAAAGTCGCTTTTTGGCCTTGTACTAACTTATAAATTTTTGAGGATGAGAGTGAGAATAGGGTATGACAAGGGTAATTTTAACTCGACATGGAGAAACCCAATGGAATCTTGAAGGTCGTGTTCAAGGAGCAATGGATTCACCCTTAACAGATAAGGGAATTTGGCAAGCTCAAGTTTTAGCGAATCGTTTACATGACGAAGGTATATCTGTTATCTATTCTAGTGATTTGCCTAGAGCAATAGCGACGGCTGATGAAATTCGTAAGATGTTAAATTTACCTGAAGTTGTTATAGAAACGGCGATGCGGGAGTTATCTTTTGGAGATTGGGAAGGGCAAGAATGGACAGACCTGAGACAATCTTACCCAGAGCTTTTTGAACTTTGGGAACAGAGCCCTGATCAAGTTCGGATTCCTAGGGGAGAAAGTATGCAACAGGTTACTGAGCGAGCCTGGAGCTTTTTTTCTAACTTACCGACCAAACATCCTGAGCAAACCATATGTATTGTTACTCATGGAATGACCCTCCAACTTCTGGTTAAAAAAGCTCTAGGAATCGGCATTGAGGATTGGATAAACGTACCTTGGCAGTATAATACGGCTGTTAATATTTTGGATCTTACACCAGAGGGGAAAGTTATCCCCGTATTAATTGCCGATCATAAGCATTTGGAAATTGAAAAATGATTTGGCTTCATATGTAAATCAAAGATTAAAGCCGATAAAGAATTATGAATATATTCTTTATCGGCTTTATTTTTGTATAATGTAAACAGGGACAGTCTTTATCCTATGATGTTTAGCTAGTACTGTTACTTTGCCAATCCGCGTCAAACTTCTGGACCAATTTTTCAGTTGCTAAAGGAGACGGAACAGTGATGGACATTTCATGGTTAATCACAAAAGTATAATGCGTCCATCCAGCGCTTGAGAAGATAAAACTCTTTCCGTCAAAAATGCCCACATTGACACCCAGGGGTTGATTGTCCTTCTTCTGATAGAAACGAACTTGAACTCCTGCTGTCTTTAATTTTTCTAAAACACCAGGGGTTGATTTTGCATTTTCATCAAGTATAACTCGAACATCAAGTCCTTTAGAAGCAGCGTCGATAAGGGATTGTAGTGTGTCTTGATCCGTGAGTTCTGTTAGTTCAGCCCAAATACTATGCTCACTCGAGGTAATTTGTGCAGAGATCTGTTGCTTGATATTCGCATTTGTAGCAGGAGTAATATTATCATCGTTAAGCGTGGTTGTTTTAGGAACATCAAGAGTCAAAGTCGTCGTAAATTCCCAGTCTCGATTATAGACATTGGCTAATTTCCAGGCTGATTTACCATTAAGGATTATGGCCATGTTAGCAGCATTCCAGCTCTCACTATCCCAATAGTTTGAGTAAATAATGGCTTGGCTAGAATCAACAATGAGGAGTTTTAAACGATTATACTGGCCTTTGCGCGCAGGGTAGAATTGAGCAGAAACTTGATTGTTTTTAAATTCGGTTAAGGTTGCTTTATTGGAAGAGTGAAATTGATCCATTAAAACACGAACGTCAAGTCCGCTTTTGGATTTAGCAATCAGTAACTGGGACAGCCTTTGATCAGTAAATAAGCCCTGTTCCACATAAATTGTTTTTTTAGCATTTGTTATTAAATCTACAGTTTGGTTATAAATTACATCATTTGTCAATAGAACCGAATCCGCTGACAAATTTGAAACAGGCACATCCTTCTTTTTTAATAGCTGATGGTAATCAAAAGAGCACCCGGTAAGTATTAGAGGAATACATATAAAAACTAGAAAGATATTCCTGAATTTCCTAAACATATTTATTTTATCCTTTTCTTTTCTAAGGTATTGTTGACAACATTATATCATAGAACTTAAGTATTTAAAAAATTGGTCTATTCGTTGAGCGCCGTTCATAAAAATTGGCAAGTGCAGTAAAGAAAAGGAGAACGAACGGATGAGGGGAATGAAGATCATCATCTTATTCTGGATCACGCTTTTTTTTCTGTTGACTGGAAATTCTGCTACTGAGGCTCAACCTCAACCTCAGCCACAGCAGCAAGAACTAAGATTCTCTGCAGAAAAGGCCTACGAACATGCCCAGTATTTAACTGATAAAATTGGTCCGCGACCGGCTGGAAGTAAGGGAGAAGAAAAAGCGGCCCAATATATTTATTATATTCTTGAACAAGCGGGATGGAAGGTTAAAGAACAACCATTCAGTAAAGTTGTTGTTCAACACAATCCACTTGAACCTGAAAATAATCTGCAAGTGATTAATAGCCGGAATATTATTGCAGAACTCCCAGGACAAAATCCAGAGACTGTGATTTTAGGAGCGCATTATGATTCTGCTGATACTTCAGCTCCTGGAGCATTGGATAATGCCTCTGGGGTAGGAGTTCTCTTGGAAGTGGCTAAGGTTTTAGCAAGTAGCTCACAGCAAGAATCATATCAGTTGATCTTTTTTGGGGCAGAAGAAGCAGGCTTGGTGGGGTCCGAGTATTTTGTTACACAAGCTGACCTTTCAGCTGTTCGTTGGATGGTAAATTTAGATATGGTAGGAACCCCTTTGGAAATTGATGTAGCCGGGAAAACTTCTGCTCCTCCTGAGCTAGTTAAACAGGTAGCCAACGTTGTTAAAAATGAAAGCATCCCTTTTCATCTGAGCCGAGATTTCTTGGTGATGACTCGGGAAGGAAGTCAAGGGGGCAACAGTGATTTCAGCCCATTTTTAGATCGTGGAATTCCGGCAGTTGGGTTCGGAATTTCAGGGCGGCCTAATGGCTTTTATCATCGTCCTGAAGATCTAATGGGGGGAGTATCTCTACAGGAAATAGATCAAATTGGACAGCTCATTCTCGTGATGCTCAAATCTGTTCATCCCTCGTCGATAGGTTCTCAAACGTGGGATACTTCTTATCTAACATTCCAACTGGGTTCCCAGGTCTTCATTTTATCCTCCTTGGGGTTACGCATCCTCTTTCTCCTTGTTTTCTTCTTCACAGGCTACCTCTTTATCCGGCTTTTCAGGGGTAAATATCGAACAAATTCGAGTGCCTGGATTAAGTATTTCATAGGGGCTTTAACGATGACTGCTCTATCGCTAGTTGTAGTGGGTCTCAGCGGTGTTGGTGAGCTCTTATGGCAAAAGCTAAAAGGAGTGGAAATTCTGTGGTATGCTCATCCAGATCTATTTATACTATCTCGACTGATATTCATTCTGTGTCTTGTTTTTTTGGCAGTCGGGATTATTAGAAAGATTCCCTTCGCTCAATCTAGTAATTTTTATTGGTTAGTGGCAACAGGAAGCATGCTTTTGGTCACGACCTTTTTAGCTCTTTATCGGCTCGATTTGGCTTTTCCTTTCTTGTTTTGGTTATTATGTTTAGACCTCCTTTACTTATGGCCGAATATAATTTTGGCTTTAGGAGCACCTTATTTTATATATCATATCCATTGGGAGCTTCTAAATTCCCAACAATGGGTTAGTTTTTATGAAATAGCTCATCGTTATGTGCTAATTTTTATACTTCTTTATGCAGGATTATTATTGCCTGTTCTCTTTTCAGTCCTGTTTTGCGTGTTAAGAAAACCCAAATTTATAAAGCCAATTTTAAAAGCAACTCGGCTTCCGATAATAATTTTCCTCGTTGCCGACTTACTTTTCCTCGGCTTAGTTCCCAGTTATTCACAGACCTACCCTCAGATTCTTCGTATTCAAAAGGAATGGACAGGAAATGAAACGGCTCAGTATCATATGAGTTCATCTGATTTTATTCCAAATGACCTTGCTAAAGAACTAGGCCAAGTTCACAGCAAAAATATCTATTTTCCGGCACAAGGGGATAAACCTCCCATGAACTTAGAAGGGGTAATCCAGGATAAAGGAGGTCGTTCTTTTAGTTTAACGTTGAAGATGAACTACGTTCGCGAACCCTACAGGGTGAAAATTAAAATTCGAAGTCCTCATTCTTTCCGAATAACTCAGATCGATGATTTTTTGCCGATGAGCAAACTCCCTCGTAAAGTAAAATTAGAGGGTATAGAAAAATCGGGTCAGTATGAACTTATCCTTGAGCGAACTCCGCCACATAAGTCTATACTTCAAGCATCAATAGAAGGAGAAGGCAAGATTCAAGTTACGGTTGAAGTGATTTTCGCTGATTTGAAACCCAGTTTAACGTTAGAAAAACACAATTTGTCAATCGATTATTTAGAAAGCTATCGCTCAGAATTTGAATTTTAACTGGAAAATTTTCCGTCAGTATAGATTAAGAAAGAGAACAAAAAATAAGATTAGAGGAGGTTGATACAAATGTACAAGAAAATAGCTGTTGAAGAAGGACTTTCCAATGTTGTTCAAGCTTTACACGCATCGGGATTTCATACGACTTCTCTGGAAGAGGATGACTTAAAGAATGTCCGCGCTGTTGTTGTCAAGGGTGATGGTACGGATATTTTAGCATCCCCAGTAAATCTGCATGTACCGATCGTGAACGCTTCAGGAAGAAGTGCTGAGGAAGTTGTCGAAGTTTTAAGGGATAGGCTGTCCTAGTTTTTTCAAGTTAACGGCGTGTATTTAAACAACACGCCGTTTTTAATGGTTACATATGTGACGGATTGGATATGATTACCATATATTACGATAGAGACTTCTTTATCGTTTGAATTGTTTGGAAATCAGTCTGCTAGTCAATAGCTTTCTTATGAAAGGAGAGATCAGAATGGGTTTTGGGTTCATTCCTTTCGGTCTTGGCCTCGGTGTAGGTTTTGGCCTAGGAGCTTTAACTTCTCCAGGTAGATATCCTTACCCTTATCCAGGATATTATGGGTATGGATATCCCCCTATGCCGTATGGAGGGTATTCTTATCGTTATCCTTATGGTTATTAGTAAAAAAGAGAAGAATAGCATAAAACAGTTAAGAAAAGGGAAGCAGAGGCTTCCCTTTCCTTAAGGTTCAGAGTATATTTGATAAGGAAACTTATATCATCGAAAGCGAGGATCAGACTTGAGCGAGGTAAAGGTGTACTTAACCCAGAATAGACGTAAACGATTAGAACAAGGGCATCCTTGGATCTATAAAAGTGAGATAGCTAAAATAGAGGGCGAGCCAAGCGATGAACAGGATTGTGTGGATGTTTTAAACCATGCAGGGTATTTTTTAGCGCAGGGCTTATATAACCCAAATTCACAAATCGCTGTTCGTATTCTATCGTATCATCCTGAAGAGATTAATCCTGCCTGGTTTTATGAAAGAGTAAATAAGGCTTGGCAAAGGAGAAAATGGTTATTGCCTGATGTAACCTCCTGCCGTGTTATTTATGGCGAAGCTGATTTTTTACCAGGTGTTATTGTCGATAAATATGAAGATGTTTTAGTGGTGCAAATCGTATTCCGTGGAATGGATCTGCGGAGAGAGTGGTTGTTTCAAGCGCTGAGAGACGTATTTCAGCCCCTGGGAATATATGAACGGAGCGATGTCGCGGTTCGTGAACTCGAGGGTTTAGAACAACGCACAGGCTTTGTCGGTGAACCGTTCGATACGGTCGTTACAGTAGAAGAGAATGGAATTAAACTTACGGTAGATGTTGCTGAAGGTCAAAAGACTGGGTACTTCTTCGATCAGCGTGAAAATCGTGCTTCGTTGCAACCCTTAATGAAGGGATGGGGAGAGCGGAGAGGAGTTCAGATTAAGGAGTTCGTCCCTTATGATAAAAAAGGGAAGGAAATTAAAAATCCTTTCTGGGATGGAGCAGAAGTTCTCGATTGTTTTTCGCATACAGGCTCCTTTATGCTTCATGCATGTCACTATGGGGCTAAAAAAGTAACCTGTGTTGATATCTCCGAACGGGCGATAGAGATGGCTCACCATAATGCCTTGCAAAATGGTTTCTTGCACCGGACAGATTTTGTCGAGGCCAATGTTTTCGATTATTTAAGAGAGCAGGTAAAGGAAGAAAAATCATGGGATATCGTAATTCTTGATCCTCCTGCATTCGCTAAGAGCCGCAAGACCTTACCCGGGGCTATACGCGGTTATAAAGAAATTAACCTTCAAGGTTTAAAACTTGTGAGACCCGGAGGAATTTTGGTGACCGCCTCTTGTTCTTATCATCTGAGCGAAGAGGATTTCATGAATATGATTTCTAAGGCAGCGGTCGATGCTAAAAAAGTCCTCCGCCTTATTGAATTCCGCAGAGCAGGAAAGGATCATCCGATCTTGTTAGGAAGTCCAGAGACAAATTATTTGAAATTCGCAATTTTTGAAGTTTTTGATCGTTCGTAATTATCAGAATGAAGCAAATATCTTTGCAAAAAAGAATGTGAGGAATATAATAAAGATAACTTGAGATTTGAGGAGGTAGGAATATGGCAGATGAACAATATGAGATTATTTGTGATCGGCTACGGGATAATTCCTATAAATTAACTCCTCAGCGTCAAACCATTTTAAGGACTTTCTTAGACAATGCGGATCGACATTTGAGTGCGGAAGATGTATATTCACTCGTTAAGCACGAATATCCCGATATGGGATTGGCAACCGTGTATCGTACGTTAGACTTATTGGCTGAGCTGGGGATCTTGCAAAAGAATGATTTCGGTGATGGTCGTAGTCGCTATGAATTTGCGCGTAAGGATTTACATCATCATCACCATTTGATTTGTTTAAATTGCGGGGAAGTTTCAGAGTTTGATGACGATCTCTTGGAATCGTTAGAAGCTGTAATATTAAAACGAAATCATTTTAAAGTTGTCGATCATAATCTCAAATTTCTTGGATATTGCCGGAAATGTCAAAGCACGTTGGAATAGACGTGCTTTTTTGCTGGAATTAAGCGCAATTTAAATAAAGGGAATATATACCAAAAGGCGAATCTCTTTTACTATAATATGGTAAAGGAGCGACGCCCTATGTTTCCTCTAACAACCCCTCGGAAAGTTTCTTGGCAAAGAAAATCTTCCTGGATCACTCGATTCGAAAATTGGAGTCTGAATTTTTCTGGGAACTTGGAAAAGGCAATCAGAAATTGGCTACAGCTCCTTGAGAATGAATCCAGTCGACCTCAACTTCAAATTGTCGAAAATCTTATTGATCATGCTGTCTTTCAAGAAGCTAGGGATTATCTCGAAAAATTCATCGGTCAAGATGATAGTCAAGATGCTGAGCTTTATTATTTGCAAGCTCGTTGCTTTGTTGCTCAAGGTCTGTTAAATGAAGCGGCAGACGGGATTAAGAAGGCTTTAGATAGGGAGCCGTACAATGCTGCTTTTTTAGAACTTCAAGCCGATATCGTATTAGAGCAAGGAGATTGGGAAGCGGCTATTGAAGTTTTGAATAAGGCGATTCGGACTAATCCTCAAAATACGGATATGCTTTTCCGGCTGGGTACTATCTATACATTCCATGGAGATCACCTTGAAGCTTTACGTTGTTATCAAGGATGCTGTGAAATAAAACCTCGACGAGCAGAATATTGGGAAATGAAAGCGGAGAGTCATCTGCAATTAAAGCAGATGGCGCAAGCAGCAGTCAGTTTTGATCGAGCACTTCGTTATGGTGTTAATCCGGATATTGTTGCTCGTTTAGCCTATTGCTATGTACAACTAAATGAGTTAAAGAAAGGCATTCATTATTTCAAAATGGTGTTGAAGTATGAACCCGATCATTATGATACGCTTTGTAATTTAGCGGCTGTTTATCAAAATATGGGTCAGTCTCTAGACGCTTTACATTTTCAAGAAAAAGCGTATTCTCTCTGTAAAAGTGATCCTATTTTGCTGAACAATATGGCCTACACATTGGTTCAACTAGGTAGGTCGCGTAAGGCAACGGAATATTATCATGAGGCATTAAAACTCACTCAGGAAAATCCGTTAATTCTTTATAATTTGGCAGTGTGTCATGCTCAAAAAGGGAATTGGGAAGCGGGTATAGGTACTTTGGAGCTTTTACTTCAAATTGAGCCAGAACATACTGAAGGATGGGCCTTACTTGGCAATATTTATGAACAGCGTTCAGAATATGAGCAGGCTATTGACTGTTTCAACCGAGCTTTGAAATTAGCTTAAATCAGCTTACTTTTGGAGTGCTTTTCTTCTTTAATTTTGGTAGTGAAGGAAAGCACTTTGTTTTTGCGCGCTAATCGTTTCCTTTTCCTGTCGGAAATGATAAAATAGAATACGTAAGCTTGAAATAATAAAAAGAAAATAAAGATAATTCAAAAAGTTTTAAAAGTGCGAGGTGAGACGATCTTGGGTTTTGATATTGATAAAATTGAACAAGCTGTCTCTATGATTCTGGAGGCAATAGGTGAGGATCCAGAACGAGAAGGGTTACGTGATACGCCGAAACGTGTAGCTCGTATGTATGCTGAAGTTTTCGCAGGATTACACGAGGATCCCAGCCAACATTTAAAAGTTCAATTTTCAGAAGACCACGAAGAGATGGTTCTTGTGAAAGATATTCCTGTATATTCTATGTGTGAACACCATCTTGTTCCGTTTTACGGTAAAGCGCATGTCGCTTATATTCCACGAAAAGGAAAAGTGACAGGACTTTCGAAATTAGCAAGAGTCGTTGAGGGATTTGCAAAACGACCGCAACTGCAAGAACGACTAACCTCCCAGATTGCCGATTCAATTATGAATATGCTAGAACCAAGAGGTGTTTTAGTTGTCATCGAAGCTGAGCATATGTGTATGACCATGCGGGGAGTTAAAAAACCAGGTTCGAGCACCATTACTTCGGCAGTTCGGGGGATATTCAAAACAAGTCCAGTCACGCGTTCAGAAGCTTTTTCTTTAATTGAACATAAATAGGATATACTAGGGTTAGCTAACGTCTGAGAAGAGGGAAATTAATGGAACAAGAAAAAGGGAAACTAGAATTAGTTGCGACACAACGGATTCAGGCCCATCCAGAAATGTATAAGGTTGTGGATTTTCTCAACAAAAATTTAAAAGAACATCATTTAATGTTTGGATTAACCAAGAAAGAAGAAAGTATGGTCATTTCCATCTATGAAGTTGAATAACGATGCAACAATGAGGTCGAAAATGCATATTTTACTGACTAATGATGATGGCCTTTTTGCTAAAGGATTGCAAACCCTTTGGCAGGTTTTGGCTGAGGATGATTCCTTTGAGATATCTGCAGTTGCACCAGAAAGTCAGAAATCGGCAACAGGGCACTCAATCACTCTTGCAGAGCCGATTTTCGTCACGGAATATCAAAAGAAGGGCCAAAAAGGGTTTGCAGTCCGTGGCAATCCTGCTGACTGTGTGAAACTTGCGCTTCAAGGAGAGATCATAGCGAGACCTGATCTTGTTATTTCAGGAATCAATAATGGGCCCAATCTCGGAACTGATGTTTTTTATTCAGGAACGGTTTCAGCTGCGATGGAAGGTGTTTTATTAGGTGTTCCTGCGATAGCCGTGTCATTGGCAAGTTTTGCCGAAGATAATTTCGAAGATGCGGCACATTTTGTTCGTCATTTTTTAAGCCAAAAGAACTTCACTGAGGTTGGACTTCTTAATATTAATATTCCAGCTCTTCCGAAGAAAGATTGGAAGGGAATTAAATATACGAAGTTAGGTAAGGCTGTTTATCAAAATGTCTTTGAGCATCGCTTAGACCCCCGTGGTCGGTCATATTTCTGGCAAGCTGGTTCTTTGTCGCCAGAAACCGATCCGGAAACTGATCTTTATGCTATTCAAAAAGAATATGTCTCGATAACGCCGATGCATTCTGATCTTACAGATTATCGTAAACTCAACAATATGACTTAAAAGAAGAAGGAGTACTGTTTTACAGTACTCCTTCCTTCGCTTCAGTTTTATAAACCGCTTTTGAGGCTTTCTTCAGCTCTTCGAATCATGGCTTTGACCATGCTCCCACCAATTCGCCCTCCAACATGTCCGCATTCTCTGGAGGTCATGTTAGCCCAACCTTGAGATTGTATTTTCTCGGTTAGACCTAATTCAGAAGCTACCTCGTATTTGAATTCGTCCAAAACAGATTGGGGCAAAATGCCAGAATTTTGATTTTTACGACTCATTTTATGAAGCACTTCCTTTCCTCTGTTTTTTGGAACATTTTTATTTTAACCAAAAGCGGTTCTATTATGGTACAAAAAATCTGGGGATTTTGATGCTAAATGTTATTGGAGGAAGATGTCATGATTATTGGAGTATTTTTGTTTTACTTCCTACTCTTTATATTTGTTTTTTCTTCTCCAGAAAAATGGAAGCAAAAAGATAAGCGCCTTAATCGTCTTTTTGTTTTTCCCGCACTTGTTGCATTACTTATGACTTTACTTACAGTAGTAAAAGTCTTTTTCATTTATAAGATTTTTATCCTTCTTTTTGCAGGATTTACACTTCTGTTAGGTTACTGGCAATGGGGGAATCAGTTTAAAAACTGGTGGAATCATTAGGAAGAAATATATTTACCTATCCAGGGTAATCTCCGCAGATCCGCAAGTGTTATTCCGCCATTCAAAAGCAGGATGGTTAAATAACAGCCTAAGCCTAAGAAAATTTGAATTAAAATAATCCAAGGTTGGGTAAAAATACTTAACAACCGAAAGAGGAACATCATGGCAATTCCTGCGCTGAGGGGTTGGAGGAGAAAACGGGGCATGTCTATCATCATTCCTGTATATCGAATGAGAGCGCCAAGATTTAGAAGAGCCATGATGATGTATCCGACGACATAGGCCGCAGCTGTGCCATTCAGTCCCCACGTGGCTTGCGCAGTTAAGTAATATAGAATCGGAATGCGAAGCAGAGCAGAGATAATGGAATGAAATACGGGGAGATAAAATTTACCAAGTCCCTGAAGAATGCCTGTGGTGGTCTGTTGGAGATAAGAAAAGATTCCTCCTAAGGCAAGAATCCTAAGGATGGGAGCGACACTTGCACTCTTGAAGAATGCGGTTAAAGGGATCGCAAAATAAAAGAGAATGAGCAAACAGGGAATACCGATAAGGATCGTTAAACGGATGGCCTCAGAACTCCGTGCTTTAACGACTTGGTATTGATTGCGAGCGGAGGCTTCAGAAATCGCAGGGACCAATGAAGTCGCTAAGGCGAAAGTAAACACGCTAGGAAAGGAGAATAAGGTAAAGGCTGCTCCTCCGAGTTGTCCAAATAATGTTGTGGCTTCACGAGCTGTGTATCCTGCGATCTGTAAGCGCTGGGGGATAAGCATCGCATCGAGCGAGGATAATCCTGTGGAGATGAGGCGTCCTGCGGTAACTGGAGAAGATAAAGTAAAAAGCTCTTTGAGAATATGAACCGAATGGGTCGGGGGTTCAGATTTCGAGAGTTTTATTTTTTTTACCCGATATAGAATAGAAATAATGATTAGCCCCATCAATTCCCCGGCCAGCATACCAAGGGCTAAGCCAGCGGCAGCCCATTCTGCACCACGGGGAGATAGAAATAAGGCTGACGAAAAACCGACACCGACGCGAACGATTTGTTCACAGATCTGGCTTAGTGCTGTTGGCATCATGTTTTGGACTCCTTGGAAATAGCCGCGAAACGCTGAAGAAATTGAAACGATAAAAATTGCAGGGGTACAGACAAGAAAGACTCTCAAAACGCGAGGGTCAGGGAAGAGTCGGTGAGCAAGATAGGGAGAAAGATAATAAAGGGACAATGCCACGATTCCGCCCGATATCGTTAAAAAGGTAAGAGCTAACCGAAAAATGTGTTGGGCCCGGGCTACTCGGTTCAGAGAGAGAGCCTCTGAAATCATTTTTGAAACGGCAATGGGAATTCCGGCAGTGGTGAGAACAAGCGCCATCATGTAAACAGGAAAGACCATATTGAATAATCCATAGGCCTCTCCACCGATATGGGTCATGATGAGATATTGGTAAACAAAACCTAAAATACGGTTAAGGAGATTGGCGGCAAACAAAATTGCTGCACCATAGACGAAAGTGCGTTTGACCATTTATTCCCTCCATTTTTTGGGCCTGACTATGTATAAATTTATGCCTGGAAAGGAAAATCCATGACAAGAGAAAATTCTTGCAAAGGAAAGAGCGCAAACAGGATTTTAAGATAAAGATGGAGAAATACTCTTTACAATTATCCATAGATAACGGATATTTTGGTAAAGATTAGGGCATTCTATTTTAGAATTGGAGGCGTCTATATGTGGCAACTCATCCGGAATGCCCAGATTTATACACCAGAACCTAGTGAGGCGCATGATCTTCTTATCGTGGGTGAACAGGTAGCCGCGATCGGAAATAATTTGAGTCTTCCTCCTTATGTGGAGGGGCAAGTTTTCGACCTGCAGGGTCAATGGATTGTACCCGGTTTCATCGATGCGCATGTCCATATCTGTGGAGGAGGAGGAGAGGCTGGTCCAAATTCGAGGACACCAGAGATTCAACTTTCACAATTAACTCAAGCCGGTATTACAACGGTTGTGGGTTGTTTAGGTACAGATGCAATTTCCCGCTCAATGGAGGAACTCTTAGTTAAAGCACGAGCTCTAGAAGAAGAAGGATTAACCACATTTGTGTACAGTGGGGCTTATCAAGCGGACTGTACTTTGCTTGCTAATTTGCGCATGGATTTAGTGCTAATTGATAAAGTAATTGGTGCTGGCGAGATCGCGATCTCTGATCACCGTTCTGCTCAACCTCAACTCGCTGATCTTGAACGTCTAGCAGCAGAAACCCGTGTCGGGGGAATGCTTGGTGGTAAGGCAGGCGTTGTCCATCTTCATCTTGGCGAAGGTAAAAGAGGGATTGAACCCATTCGACAAATTGTTGAAGAAACAGAAATTCCGATTATCCAATTTATGCCGACTCATATGAACAGGACTTATTCCTTATTGGAACAAGGGTTAGAACTCCTAAAAGCGGGTGGGAATATAGATTTAACTGCAGGTTGCGATGATTTTCCGGAGGAACTTCAGGTTCCTCATGTCTTATATCTCTTGTCTGAGCGTAAACTATTAAATGATCGTGTGACCGTAACTTCTGATGGAAATGGAAGCATGCCTCAATATAATGACCACGGAGAGCTAGTCGGGATGGGAATTGGTTCAGTTCGTGTCTTGTGGAGAGATATTCGTGAAGCAGTGCAACGTTATAATCTTTCATTGGAAGTTGCCTTACGAGCCATAACTTCGAATCCAGCTCTTGTCTTGAAACTTCCCCGAAAAGGTTTGATTCGTCCAGGCTTTGATGCAGATTTAGTCGTTTTAGACCCTAATCTCGAGATACAGCACGTTTGGGCGAGAGGAAAACTTATGGTTCAAAATAATAACCCTATCGTCTTTGGTCGTTATGAAAAAGCATTAAGCGAAAACTATCAAAATCTTAAAATCACTGAGTCTATCCAGGGTTAAACTCATTTATCTTCAGACGGAATAAACTCCTAAGATCAGGAAGAAAAAGGGAAACCTTTTCTGAATAAAATGTCAAGGAGATGATTGTCTTGAAGGATTATGAAACGCTTAATTTGCGGAATGTGTGTCTGGTTGGCCATGGTGGTTCAGGAAAAACGTCTTTAACTGAAGCTTTTTTGTTTAACTCAGGCTCTATATCCCGAATGGGAAAAGTTATGGAAGGCAATACGACTTCGGATTTTTTGCCTGAAGAAATTAAACATAAGGTTTCAATCAGTACAAGTCACGTTCCGGTGGAATGGCAAAAAATTAAGATTAACGTTCTGGATACCCCAGGGTACTCCGATTTTTTTGGTGAAGTTAAATCTGCTCTTCGGGTTGTCGAGAGCGGGGTGCTTGTTCTTTGCGGTGTTTCAGGGATTGAAGTGCAAACAGAAATCCTGATGGACTTAATGGAAGAACAAAAGCTACCCCGTCTTCTTTTTATCAATAAACTTGAGCGTGAAAATGCGAATTACTCGAAAGTAATTGAACAATTAAGAGAAAAATTTCCTCAGACACATTTTGCATCTTTGCAAATTCCAATTGGGCAGGAAGGTGAAATTCAAGGGGTCATCGATATCGTTGAACAGAAAGCGTATTACTATGAAAATAATGCGAGCGGAAAGTATACAGTAAAGGACGTTCCTGTCGAATATCAAGATGAAATGGAGCAGTTAAGGGAAGGATTAGCTGAAGCCGTTGCAGAGGCAGATGATGATATCCTTACAAAATATTTAGACGGTCAGTCTTTAAATGATGAAGAACTGCAGAGGGCGCTAAAGGGTGCCTTTGCGCAAAACCTGGTCGTCCCAATTTTAGCGGGATCAGCTGTTAAGAATATTGGAATATTCAACCTTCTTAACTTCTTTGCTAAGATTGCTCCTGCACCCCAAGTGCAAGATGAAAGGTGTGCTTTGGTTTTTAAGACGCTTGCTGATCCCTATGTTGGAAAGATGAACTTTTTACGTGTTTATGGAGGCAATTTTAAGACCGATCAGTTGATCTATAACGCCACACGAAATACTGAAGAAAAATTAGGGAATCCCTTTTTGCTTAAAGGAAAAAATCAGGAACCCGTTTCGCTCATCGCAGCGGGAGATATTGCTGTTGTTGCTAAACTTCAAGACTTAGGAACAGGAGATACACTCTGTTCGAGGGAAAATCCAGTACAACTGCGCGGGATAGACTTCCCAGAGCCTCGTCTTGCCGTCACGATCGAACCGAAAAGTAAAGGGGATGAGGATAAAGTAGGGAGTGCCCTAACTCGTTTAGCTGAAGAAGATCCAACGATGCGTACGGAAAAAAACATTGAAACAAAGGAACTTTTGTTATTTGGTATAGGAGAGATGCACCTTGAAATTCTCCTGGAGAAATTGCAACGTAAATTTGGCGTAACCGTCAAGACTCGCGTGCCTAAAGTAGCTTATCGGGAAACCATTCGGAAGCCAATCAAAGTGGAGGGTAAACATAAAAAACAAAGTGGTGGCCATGGTCAATACGGACATGTGTGGTTAACCCTTGAACCGTTAACTGACGGTGAGTTTGTCTTTGCAGAAGAAGTATTTGGTGGCTCTGTACCAAAACAATATTTTCCAGCCGTAGAAAAAGGAATCCGAGAAGCGATGACCGAGGGGAGCTTGGCAGGATTTCCTGTTACAGGTTTAAAGGCGATTCTTAATGATGGCTCCTACCATAGCGTCGACTCTTCAGAAATGGCTTTTAAACTGGCAGCCACCATAGCCTTCAAAAAGGGGACGGAATTAGCACACCCTGTGCTATTGGAACCCATTGCAGAGGTCGAAGTAAGCGTCCCTGAAGTGTTTATGGGGGACGTTATTGGCGATTTAAATAGTAAAAGGGGAAGGGTACTTGGAATGGAAGCTGATGGCAAGTACCAAAGGATTCGTGCCCATGTTCCTCAATCAGAAATGATGCGATATGCGATTGACCTCAAATCCTTAACCCAGGGAAGAGGAAGTTTCACTATTGAATTTCTTAAATATGAAGAAGTTCCCCCGAAAATCAGTGAATCAATTATTAGTCAGCTTAAGACAGCTTCAGGACAAATGAGATAGAACAGAAAGATTTATAAAAAAGAAGCTCTTGTCATCATAATGAGGCAAGAGCTTCTTTTTAAATTCCTTGCTAAAGCATAAATATTAAAATTAATCCCATAATACAGAAAATTTTAATTTTAAGAAAGGACAATAATCTGTATGTGGCGAATATTCGAATAATTAGATATAGTCATTAATGAATTTTTCATAGATAGAGAATTTGGAGGGGTTAAGGTGTCTCAAAAAGTCCGTGTAGGAATTATCGGTGCAGGAAAAGGAGGAACCTCAGTTTATAAAATGTTGCGAGCGATTGAGAATGTTGAAATTGTAATAGTTTGCGATATTCGGGTCAATGCACCTGGAATTGTGCTCGCTTGTCAGGACGGAATTAAGGCCAGTAAAACCATTGAAGAGTTTTGTCAACAAGATATGGATGTTATTATCGAAGCAACAGGCTTACCTGAGGTACAACAAAAGATAGAGCATTTGAAAGCAACTCATACCTCTGTTATGGAAGCTGAAGGAGCCAATTTGATGATGCATCTAATTGAGGAGAAGGTGAAGTTTTCTGAAATAAAACATTTTCAGGAAAGTCGACTCAATGAAATCACCACAAGCACGTTCACGTTTGATGATATCATCGGATGTCATCCTGATTTTGAACGTTCTGTAACTTTGGCAAGAAAAGCCGCTAAAAGCAATTCTACGGTATTGATTCTTGGAGAAAGTGGGACGGGAAAAGAACTTTTCGCTCATGCCATCCACAGTGCCAGTCAAAGAAGTGAGAAATCTTTCATCAAGGTTAATTGTGCAGCAAACCCAGTAACCTTACTGGAAAGTGAACTCTTCGGACATGAAAAAGGAGCATTTAATGAAGCTCTCAAGATAAAAATAGGTAAAATGGAGTTGGCTAACGAAGGAACGATCTTCCTTGACGAAATTGGGGATATGAATCTCTATTTACAATCTAAGTTATTAAGAGTCCTTCAAGATATGGAGTTCGAACGCCTTGGAGGAATGCAGACCATTAAAGTTGATGTGCGTGTGATTGCTGCGACTAATCGTAATTTACGAGAAATGGTTAGACAAGGTGAGTTCCGCGAAGATCTATTCTATCGTTTGAATGTGGTGGAATTGCGCTTGCCCCCCCTACGTAAACATAAAGAAGATGTTCTTGCCTATGCCCAATCCTATATTATGAAATTTAATCATAAGTTTGGCAAACGAGTTGTGGGTATGAATACGCAGGCTGAGCAAATCCTATTGAACTATCCTTGGCCAGGGAATGTACGAGAACTCCAGAATGTGATTGAACGAGCCATGGTTATTGTTGATGGAGATATTATTACACCGAAACAACTATCGAATTTAGTAGAAAACGGTATGGGAGATAGCTCAGAGAAAAATATAGGGGAACTCATGCCTTTAGATGTACTGGAAAAGAAGATGATTCGTTTAGCTTTGCAACGTTATGGTGAGTCTGTTGAAGGGAAAAAGAAAGCGGCCCAAAGCTTAAATATTTCCTTAGCGACATTATATAACAAACTGAAGACTCTTTAATCGTCTTAAAGATGTAATTGCTTAGTTTCAATAGAGTAATAAGCATATGCCCTCCGAATTTTCCGTTAAGAAATATTATTCGACAAAACTTCCTATGGAAACGACTTACTTCTTTGCAGTACAATAGAATTCGTTAGTCATAGGAAAGGATGTCGAGTTACGGTGAATTCTCAAATTGCAGACTTATGCCGCTTAATTGAGGAAGTGCGTGAGGAACTAATTCAATTAGGTGCGAACAAACCCTTTACAGATCCAGAAGTTGTAAAGATTAGCCAAGAGTTAGATCAATTGCTGAATGAATATGAATTTCTGAGGCATGACGATAGATACGAATTTGAGCGTAAATGGGCTTGAAACAGACACATCTTTCACAAATATTTCACACCGTCTTAAGGTAACATTCAGGTATCTACGGAAAAATTGGGCTACAATAATCTTGCTTTTAAATATTCAAATCTTCCTTCTCATACCCCACCGAAAAGGTGGGGCTATTTTTTATATCGTAGATTTCTTGTTTCCTTACCGCTGTTATCACATTACAAAATATTGTCGACTCTATCATGTAATATAAAGATAAAGAGATAAGAAATGAAAATTTTGTAATGAATAATAAAGGAGCGTGAATCTTAATGATAAGGAAATGGCGTATTTGGCTTAGTAAACGTGCTGCTGCTGAGCGCAAACAGCAGAACTGGGAGCTATATTTTAAGAATCAAATAAAGATATAAGAAGTTTCAGCATATTTTCAGGTAACAATCAGGCCTATTTCAGATGAGGGATGTATATTAAGGTAATGAAAATTCTTTTTCATTCAAATTCCCTTTCTATTTTATAAAACCCGAGGATTAAATTACTCGGGTCCTTTTTATCAAACTATACCATTAACTAATAATTAACAAATGTCCTCATAATAAAAACAAAAAACACTGCAAATACTTGCAGTGTTTGTCTTTTCATGGCAGGGGATGCAGGAGTTGAACCCACACTAACGGTTTTGGAGACCGCTGTTCTACCATTAAACTAATCCCCTAAAATTCTAAATAAAATAGCGACAATTGCAATTATACTAGAGCAATATTATTATGTCAATAATATTTATAGGTATTTATATTTTTTCGTTTTGAAAGGATTTTATAATGAAAGGAAGAATAGCCTTATATTATATTAAAATAGAAAACAGATGTCGGAGAGGGGAAGCTATATGTTTATTGACTTGCATGTTCATACTGAGGAGTCTGATGGGGCACTTTCTGTAGAAGAAGTGCTGAAATTGGCCTCGGAACGTGGGATAGAAGCTCTCTCATTGACAGATCATGAAACGACACATGGAGTAGAACTAGCTCAGCATTACATAGATAAATTCAAATTGAAGGTTGTTCCTGGGGTAGAGCTGGTCACGGCTTTTAAAGATATCGAAGTCCATTTGCTTGGATATTTTGGGGAGACCTGTCTCAATAATTTGCAACTTCAGGATCGTTTGAAAGAATTACGATTGCAAAGGACGGCGCTTGCTTATGATATGGTTAAGCAACTACAACGGGAAGGGTTATCTTTAAAGTGGAGTGAGGTGGAGAAAGTCGCCAATCCGGAAGGTACAGTGAGCAAAGGTCACATTATGCACGCCATTCATAATCATTTTGAAAAATCAGAAGAAATACCCTGGCGTGTGATATCTGCCCTTTTTCAACCTGGTGGTGCTGTATATTTACCTTTTTTAGAGCATTCCTTTGCGGAAGCAGTTGACTTAATTTATGCTTGTGGCGGAATGCCTGTACTTGCCCATCCAGGGCTACTTAATAATTTGAGAATCGTAAATGAACTTCTGTCCCAACGTCCGATCGGCTTAGAAGTTTATTATGGATACTGGGAAAAAAGAGAAACTTTGATCAGAGAATTTGAAGCCTTAGGAGGAGAAAAGGCTATTCTCATTACGGGAGGCAGTGATTTTCACGGCCCTTTTAGTCAAGTGACTTTAGGTCAAATCGATGTTCCTTATGAATGTCTTGAAATTCTTGAAAAAGGGATAAAATCAGCCTTCTAGACAAAAACTAAAGTCAGTTTTTGACTGGAGGGACGAATATGCAAAAAATGAGATCTGAAAAGGAAGTTTTCCAAGACATAAAACAATTAATCCAAACTCACTTTGGAGAAAGTGGCCAAGGTCTTCATGTTGATGTAAAGGGGGATAAAGTTACCCTTTGGGGAACGGTAGATGCCTTGTCTGAGAAAGATTTCATAGGGCAGCGGATTGGTCGGGTTGACGGAGTTAGAGAGATTGATAACTCCTTAACCGTGGCTAACGATGGCAATGTTAGTGATAAAGATATTGAGAAACAAGTTTCCGAGAGATTTACCCAGTCCAATTATGAGGACATTACTCACCTTGGCTGTCGGGTGAGTCAGGGAATAGTCACCTTATTGGGTCATGTCGAAACGCAAAGTACCGAGCGGTTGGCCAAAAGAATTGCTTCTCAGGTCAGGGGAGTTAAGGAGATTCGGAGTGAGATTCAATTTCTTGAGAAGGCGGTCGATGATGCAACGTTGGTTAATCGAGTTGAGAATGCCTTTGTTGCCTCACCTTGGGTCGATGCACATGAAATTAAAACGACAGCTCGTAATGGATTGATTACTATTACAGGAATGGTCGATACTCAAGAAGCTATTGAATGGGCAGTCGAAACGGCTTACCAAGTTCCAGGAGTAAAAGCGGTTATGAGCGAACTCTTTGCTCGTCATCGTTCTCAGGGTGAAGATTTACAGATGACGGAGCAATTGGTAAGGAAACTAGGTCAACATGGACTAACGAGTCAGCAAGTTCGAGCCTTTGTTCAAGATGGAATCGCTTTTTTTAGTGGCGAGGTATATTCTGATGAAGACCGCCGATGGGCGGAATCAATGGTCCATCATGTTTCCGGAATTCATGGAATGAATAGTTCCATTAAAGTAGCATCACATAGTATTAAGTAAGTAAATTCTTGATTAACAAAGCCCAACCTTATTTCAAGGTTGGGCTTTGTTAAAGTATATGTAAAATTTTCTGTGGCAAAAAATTAACAAACAATATAGAAGCGATGTGTTATAATAAATTCGTTCGGTTTATTCTTCATGGAGGTGATGAGGTACGGATCCAATAACTCACGGCTTGATCGGGGCAGCTTTGAGCACCTTTTCCGGGCATCCGATACAGATTACTGATCCAGTATTTTTAGGGTGTACCTTAGGCGCAATGTTACCTGATTTAGATATAGTCACTTATTTTAAGGGAAGACTCAATTATTTAATGAAACATCGTGGAGCAAGCCATTCTCTCTTGGCTTTAAGCGGAATGGCTCTAGGACTGGGAAGCCTTATTTATGCAATGTATCCTACGACTTCTTGGGGTACCATTGTTTTTTGGACTTTGATTGGGACATTGTCTCATGGTTTAAGTGATCTATTAAACTCCTATGGAGCAGAGTTATTCTGGCCTTTCTTTCGCAAGAAACTAACCGTTGACATGATCATTGTCACCGATCCCGTTGTTCTCGGATTTTTCATATTATCTCTTGTGATCTCTATACTCCACCCCACAATGGCGATGCATTCGTCCTTAACGGCATTCCTTCTAAGTATAGGGTATCTTTTCTATCGAGAATCGTATCGTATAAAAACACGAGATAAGCTGATGCAGCGATATAAAATTACGGATAAAACGCGGATCAAGGTTTTGCCGGCCATGTATAAACCTTTTAATTGGTCCTTTTTACTCTTTGAAGAAACAGAAGTTCGATTTGGTATAGTGCTTGGAGAAAAAGCTCGGATTTTGAAGAACTTACCCCGTTGCGATCACAGTGATCCTTCGATTGCTAATGCAATGGAGGGTGGATTAGCAGAGATTTTTACTCAATTTACCCCATATTATCATGTCCTTCTTAAAGAAGAAGATGATCAGCTTAAAGTCGAATTTCTCGACCTTCGCTATTGGGATAGAGAAGATTTTCTTTATACAGGAGAGGTTTTAATGCTTCCTGATGGTCAAATTGCTGAAGAAACCTTTTATTCCTTTAAAAGCAGAAATTCAGCCGGAATTGTCCTTGAATATTAATTGAAAATTCTAAGATGATGCCAGAACCTCTGTAATCAGAGGTTCTATTTCTGTCATCGATGGCTGAGTCTATTGACTTCAAATTCGACATCAACCATAATTAAATCTAGTGTGGAGGTGGGATTGTGCCAAAAAAACAGAAGAGCTTTCGGGTAATGTGGCAGGTTGTTGCAGTCCTGACTGGAATTTTGGGATTTTTCGGGATACTCGGGGAACTTGAGATGACGGGGATTGGTCGCGCTATTTATGCCGGATTAAAAGCAGTCTTTGGGGGCATTACGTGGGGAGTCCCTTTAATCTTTTTGCTAGTGACGATTGTCATTGAAGTAAAGCTAGAGAAGGCTACCCAATTGCGGATCGGAAAGAGTATTTCCCGCTTTTTACTCAAAAATGAAAATACGAATAGTAAGAAAAGAAAGCCTGCGCAAGCGCGAAAAAGCAAAAAGTCAATCTCTTTACAAGAAGAAAAGAAGGGAATCCCTCTTCCTCAAGGAAAATTAGTAAGCCTTCAAGGTTTTAATGATTACTTTGCATCAGATGAAGGCCCAGAAATCGAAAGTGCGGCGACAAAAGAGCCTTTGACTGAACTAGGCCGAGATTTTACGACTTATTTTCAGGAGGGTCAGGAGTTCTCATTCCAGCCGTTAGGAACCCAATTTACGACGGTTCAGCCACTCAAAGGGTTTCCTAGCTATTTTGAACATGTCCAATCAGAATATGAAAAAGAATCGAAAATATCGAGTGTAATACCGGAAAAACGAGATTGGCTAAGTGTTTTAAAGGAAGATTCCGAAAAGAGGGTTCCGGGTCAAATCGCGCAGCTAGCTCAGTATCAGCCTCAAATAGAGTCTTTGAAGGTTGAAGTACCAATTCAGAAAGAAACGGTCCAGGTGAAAGAACTTTCAACAGCTAATTATTCTGAAGATGTGCCCACAGTCTCATACATAGAGGCTAAAACCATGGAAACTCAAGATCCAGATTGCCAACTTTTTAACATTAAAGAGAACTTAGTAGAAAGCACACCTGATTTAGATATAAGTTTACCTAGTATAGAGGTGAATGAAGAATTTATAGAAATTGATGATAATGAAGTTGATGCCTCTAAAATAGAGTCAGGGGAAGAGATAATTACGGAAGTTCCTGATGAGGTCGAAGTTGTTGAAAAGTCTCAAATTGAAAGACAGAAATCTTGGTCTTTACCAAAGTTTGAGATCCTTGATCCTCTTCTTAATATCCCCGTGGTCTATGATACTGAGACACAAAAAAAACTTGAACAAGTTCTTGCCGATTTCGGAGTTCAGGCCAAAGTTATTCGTGTAACCCGTGGCCCGGTTATTACGCGTTTTGAATTAGCCCCTGCACCGGGTGTTAAGATTAGCCGAATTGTCCATCTAGCTGATGATATTGCTCTGGGATTAGCTGCTCGAGATGTCCGAATTGAGGCCCCTATTCCAGGAAAAGCTGCGATCGGGATTGAGGTACCCAATAAACAACCTCGTCCCGTGCCTTTCAAAGAGGTACTTGAAACCTCAACGTTCAAGGAAAATCCTTCTAAACTTAAGACTGCACTCGGAAAGGATATTTCGAATCAGCCGGTCATTGCTGACTTAGCTAAAATGCCCCATGTTCTTATTGCAGGGGCTACGGGATCAGGAAAAAGTGTTTGCATTACAACAATCATTAACTCCATCTTATTCAATGCTCAACCCAATGAAGTAAAATTCTTAATGGTTGATCCCAAAATGGTCGAGCTCAGTATTTATAATGGAATTCCCCATTTACTCGCGCCAGTGGTAACAGATCCGAAAAAAGCTGCCGCCGCACTTAAATGGATTGTTAAAGAAATGGAAACACGGTATGAACTTTTCGCTGCAGCTGGAGTAAGGGACATCGGACGTTATAATCGTCAGAAAGCGGGTCTAGATAAAGTTGCTTCTGCGCTCCCTTGGATAGTCGTAATTATCGATGAGCTAGCTGATTTAATGATAGTCGCGGCAAATGATGTTGAAGAAGCTATCTGCCGTTTAGCTCAAATGGCCAGAGCAGCAGGGATCCATTTGGTCATCGCGACCCAACGCCCTTCCGTTGATGTTATTACTGGAGTAATTAAAGCGAATATCCCGAGTCGCATTTCCTTTGCGGTCAGTTCACAGATTGATTCAAGGACAATTCTTGATGCAACCGGTGCAGAAAAACTATTGGGTCGTGGCGATATGCTTTATTCACCTCAAGGGCAAAATAAACCGATTCGTGTTCAGGGCTGTTTTGTTTCTGATGATGAGGTGCAGAGAACTATTGATTATTGGAAGTCTCAAGGTAAACCGGAATACCTTGCTCCCGAAGGATTTTTTAATGAGACGGAAACGAAAATGGAAAATGCTGGACCGGATGATGAGTTGTTTATTGACGCTGGCCGAATGATTATGAACACAGGCATGGCATCTGTTTCCTTTCTTCAACGTAAATTTAAGCTGGGATATGCAAGAGCTGCTCGTTTAATTGATCTCTTAGAAGATAACGGAGTTGTTGGAGGGTATGAGGGAAGTAAGCCCCGACAGATTTTAATGACAAAAGAAGAGTTTGAGGAACGATTTGGTTGATCGAGTAAGCGGTTGTATAAGAACTCAATGTGTTACACATACTAAGAGAAATAAATCCCTTGAATTGGGTAAACAGGGAGGAAATTTCTGATGGATAAGCTTAAGTGTAACGCGGTCAACTGTCTATACAATTACAATACCCTTTGCAGTGCAGGAGAAATCAAAGTCCAAGGTGAACGTGCATTGGGTAGTGGTTCTACGTTTTGTGGAACCTTCAATTCACGGAGCTTAGGGAATTATGTATCTTCAATTGGGAATATGAATTATGGTGGCGCCGCAAAACAAATGTTTAGCAATACGACAATGGAACCTCAGGTCGTTTGTGATGCAGTGAACTGTACTTATAATAACGATCAAATCTGTAATGCCGATGCCATACAAATTCAAAATGAAGTCTCAACAACTGCGGAACAAACAGAGTGTCAAACCTTCTATCCGCGCTGATCTCTGCTCCTATTAGATTTTCAATCCGTGAATTCTTAAAATAGAGCACACTATGAGTCGTTAACATCGATTCTTGGTGTGTTCTATTTTTATGCTTTAGAGGATTAAATGAGCAGATGTCGAAAATTTTATAAGTTAGATATACATTTGCATGAATGCCATATTCTCGCAGATTATACATACTAATGATTAGAAAGAAGAAAATTTTCTTTTAATAGAGGAGGGATGAACAACTGTCTTCACATATTAAGGCCTTTTGGCTGATTTCATTCCTGTTTACAGCAATTTTTAGTTTTTTATACCTGTGGTTCACGCTTTTTCCTGGCGAAATAGATCCTTTAGCCCTTCAAATTTTTGGTTTTGAACAAGTTCAGAGGGGAAAATCCTATAGTCTCATTCCTCGCCTTTGCTATATTTTAAGCTTTTTACTCCAAATTTCTTGTTTGGGGTGGTTGATTTTTTCAGGAAGAATTCGCGGACTTGTCCGTGATGCCATGAAAATTTCTGGAGGGCGAGAGTGGGTTAGTATTCTGTTGATTATTATTAGAACGTGGTTTTTGCTCAAACTCCTAAGTTTTCCCTTTAGTATATATAGTCAATATTTCTGGCAACATCAGTGGGGCTTTTCTAATCAGAGCTTAGGGGCCTGGATCTTGGATGATTTTAAAACTTCACTCTTAGATGTCGGATTAACAGTCCTTGGGGGAATGATTCTTTTTGGATTGTTTAGGCATTGGCCCCGAGCATGGTGGGCTGTGGGAGGATCTTTTTTTGCAGCTTGGTTGGTTTTTCAATCTCTGCTTTGGCCAATTTTAGTTGCACCGCTCTTCAATCATTTTAGCAAAGTAGAAAATCTCCAAATTGTGAATATGGTCAACGAACTTGCTGAAAGGGCGGGGTTAAATATAAATCAGCTTTTGGTCATGGACGCAAGTCAAAGGACAACCAAAGCGAATGCTTATTTTACTGGGGTGGGTAGTACTCAAAGAATTGTCCTTTATGACACTTTGCTAAAAGATTATGATCTAGGCGAAATCAAAGCGGTTATTGCCCATGAAATGGCTCATTGGAAATATGGACATATCCTAAAAGGATTACTCTTAGGCATCTTAGGGAGTTTCTTACTTTGGCGGCTTGCCTTTTGGGTCTTAAATTCAATGTTTCCTTCGAGAAAGTATTCGCCTGAGGTCTGGACGATTTTATTGTTCTTCCTTTTAATCATGAGCTTTCTAAGTAATCCACTTCAGAATTATGTTTCTCGGCAAATGGAAACTGAAGCGGATATCTTGGCGGTTCAACTGACGAAAGATGTTTCCTCAACCGTTCGTTTACAAAGCAATCTTGCTACGCGTAATCTTTCGGATGTATCTCCGCCACCGTTTATCACGTGGTTTAGTTACACTCATCCTTCGGCAGTAACGCGAATAGAGACGATTCAGGAGCTTTCACAGAAATAAGATTTTTATATTCTTTTATTGTTGATCCCTTTGGAGTATGATTAGTCTAATTCACATTTTACGGGTTATTTAAGCCTCGAATTATTACTAGAGAGTGAGAGGAAGAGAGAAAATGGCAAAGTTCTTAGTGGTGGATTTTGAATTTTCTGTACCAAGGGCATATGGTAAGCCAAGAGCCTGGTTTCCAGAAATAATTGAGGTTGGAGCGGTGCTGTCGGATTCTCTAGGCAATCCGACAGACCAAACCTATAGCGCTTTTGTCAAACCTAGAATTTGGACACGCTTGGCTGAGGAAAGCTATGCGATAACAGGAATACGTCAAGCAGATATAGATGGGGGCGTTGACATTGAGGCCTCTTTAAATATCCTGCAAAAAATGTCCCCTGACAAGGATACGTGGTTAGTCGCCTGGGGAGATGCTGATCGAAAAGTCCTCGGTAACGTCTGTGAAAAATATAGTTTGGACTATCCTTTTGCTTGGGACAACTATTTAGATCTGGCCGAGGAATATAAAATTTTTTGTAAGTTAGATAGAAAAGCATCCTTAAAACGGGCGATTGAGGAAAATGAAATTCCGCAAATCGGGATTCTTCATTCAGCTTTAGATGATGCAATCAATGCTGCCCAGGTTATGGCATGGATGATGAAGAACGGCTGGGTGATGGGAAGTCTAGAGGCTACTAAAGATGCGGAGACCAAGGCTGCGGTTACGCATACGAGAAGTAAGGAAAACCGTTTGGTTTGAATAAATTAAAGGGTGTTGACAAAGTCTAATGCTAGAAAGACATGCAACTAGGAGAGTGAGCTATGGGCAAAGTCATTATTGTTGAAGGTAAAACAGACCGTGAGCAACTCTTGAAAGTATTAGACGAACCGGTAGAATTCCTCTGTAGTAATGGTACATTGAGTTATGAGAAACTGGAAGAATGGGCTGAGTGGTTAGAAAGCTCAGAAATTTATATTTTTGTGGATGCAGATGATCCTGGGAATAAGTTGCGAAAACGAATTAACCAAGAGCTGCCTGAGGTTCACCATCTTTATACGCATAAAGTGTATCGCGAAATTGCCACAACTCCTATTGATGTATTGACCGAGATTTTAGAACATGCTCATTTTGACGTAAAGGTTATAGAATAATAATTAGCTTTTTTAGAAAATAAGTATAGAGACAGCCCAGAGGACTCGGTATAAGCCGAGTTCTTTTTCGATTCCAAAAAGAGAGAAGTGCTATTCGTACTTTAAAGGAGATTATCGAAAAAAATAGAAATTATAACGAAGATTAAATGAAGGGATGAATGCTTTGGAAAATGATTCGGTTTGTGGAAAGACAAAAATGGATTGGGTCAAGGAATTTCCCTTACTTAATTCAATGATATTAGGTGATGAAGTCTTTTGGGTTAATCCCCATTATACCGATAAGAAAGTCAATCAGGTTCCTTTAGGTCAAAAAGAAATTGATGATGCTGAAGCACGTTTACTGCGATTTGCTCCGTACTTGGCTAAGGCCTTTCCTGTTACAAAAGCACAAAAAGGGTTGATTGAATCACCTTTGGTTTTCATATTACAAATGCAGAAGTTTCTTGAAGATTGGTTTATGGTTAATATTCCGGGGAAACTTTTAGTTAAAGAAGATAATCTTTTGCCGATAGCGGGTTCAATTAAGGCAAGAGGGGGAATATATGAAGTCCTAAAGCATTCGGAAGATTTAGCACTTGAAAATCAACTTCTGGCGATGCAAGATGATTATTCGGTGTTAAGTTCATCTTATTTCAAGGAGTTTTTTGCCCACTATTCTATCGCTGTTGGATCAACCGGAAATCTGGGCCTTAGCATTGGGATAATGAGTTCTAAATTGGGCTATCAGGTATGCGTTCATATGTCTGCCGATGCAAAACAATGGAAAAAAGACATGCTCAGAAGTCAAGGGGTGCAAGTTCTCGAATATGATTCGGATTATAGCCGGGCTGTTGAAGAAGGACGGAAAATCGCTCAAGGCGACCCTAACTGCTATTTCATCGATGATGAGAATTCAGAGGATCTCTTTTTAGGGTATGCAGTCGCTGCCAGCGGTCTGAAAGAGCAACTTGAGGATATGAATGTAAGTGTAGACAAAGATCATCCCCTCTTTGTCTATCTACCCTGTGGCGTAGGAGGAGGACCGGGGGGCATTGCTTTCGGCCTAAAACTTATTTTCGGTGAATATGTCCATTGCTTTTTTGCTGAACCAACCCATTCACCCTGTATGCTTCTGGGCCTATTAACGGGTCTTCATAATCAAGCTGCAGTCCAAGATTTTGGGATTGATAATCAAACTGAGGCCGATGGGTTAGCTGTGGGGCGTCCTTCAGGTTTCGTCAGTAGAATTATGAAAAACAGGTTAAGCGGTAGCTATACTGTGCAAGATGATGTGCTATATATTTTATTAAGTGCTCTGAATGAGAGTGAACACGTCCAGCTTGAACCTTCGGCGCTTGCAGGAATGGTCGGGCCGGTCAGACTGATGCAAACAAAGCTTGGACAAGATTATCTTTCGACACATAACTTAATGGGGAAAATGAAGAATGCTACCCATATCGTATGGGCGACAGGTGGAAGTTTGGTGCCTCGTGAGATTATGGCTGAATATATCGAAAAGGGTAATCGATTAACGCAGCAGAATAAAAATCATTAACTAGTATATGGTGGAGAGGGACGGGTTAGAAGGAGAACATGAGAGTATCAGTACGCGAACTGGTCGAATTCGTACTTCGATCAGGGGATTTACAATCGACAGCGAATGGTCCGTCCCGAACACTAGAAGGAATTAAAGCGCATCAGTTTATTCAGAAGGCTTATGGCCAAGAATACCAACCCGAAGTCAGCTTAAGTTATGTTTATGAACAGGATGATAGGAAACTTGAAATTCATGGTCGTGCCGATGGAATCATTCAAAAAGAATCAGGTATTTGCATTGACGAGATCAAGTCTACGACTCGAAACTTTGAGCAATGGGAGGAATCCTTCAGCGATATCCACTGGGCACAGGTGAAATGCTATGCCTATATCTATGCTTTTCAGGTTGGGTTAAAGTCGATTGAGGTTCAACTGACTTATTATCAGCTCAATTCTGGTGAGAGCCAAATTTTTACTCGTTCATATTCGATCGAGGATCTCGAGGACTTTTTTATAAAAGTAGTTGATAGTTATCTTCAATGGGCGAAGAAAATAGAATCCTGGACCGAAGCTCGGGATTTGAGTATACGCAGTTTAGAGTTCCCGTATCCTTCCTACCGTTCAGGACAACGCAAACTCGTCATTGCAGTTTATAAAACGATTGAGCAGGGGAAAAAATTGTTTGCTCAAGCACCAACTGGAATTGGGAAAACGATAGCGACTTTATTCCCTGCGCTAAAATCCCTAGCCGAAGGGTTAACGAGCGAGCTTTTTTATTTGACAGCTAAAACGATGACCCGAACAGTAGCAGAAAAAGCCCTCAGTGATCTGCAAGAACAAGGATTGAGGATTAAAAGGCTCACATTAACTGCAAAAGATAAGATCTGTTTTTTACCGGATAGCACGTGTGATCCGGAGGAATGTCCTTATGCTCGGGGCTATTATGATCGGGTGCGGTTGGCTGTGGAAGAGATTTTTAATGAGGATTCCTGGAATCGGGCAATGATCGAAAATTATAGTCGCAATCATTCAGTGTGCCCTTTTGAGTTCTCTTTGGATTTGACTAATTGGGCTGATGTCGTCATATGTGATTATAATTATGTTTTTGATCCTCGTGTCTACTTGCGCAGGCTTTTTCTCGAAGGAGGAGATTATCTCTTCTTGGTTGATGAAGCCCATAACCTTGTAGAGCGCGCACGTGAAATGTTTTCTGCTGAAATTGTGAAGGAGCCCTTCTTAAAGTTAAAAAGGGAAGTTCAAACTGAATTTCCTTTGTTGGGTAAGAAATTGCAGAAAGTGAATGCTCAATTGGGAAAGCTAAAGAAGGAACGGGCCGAGGATTTTCAAAAGGATCCCCCCACTGGGCTTTATTCGAGTTTGCAACAATTTATTAAAGTGGCAGAAAGTTTTTTGCGGGAAGAGAAGTCTGTACCTTGGAAAGATGAATTTTTAGACCTTTATTTTAAAACCTTAGGATTCTTAAGAACGGCTGAATATTACGATGAGCGTTATAACACACTCTATAAACAAGGACAGGAAGGCTTCTCGGTCAAACTATATTGTCTTGATCCCTCGCTTCTTCTGGCTGAATCCTTCAAAAGAGGACGTGCCGCTATCCTTTTTTCGGCAACTTTAAGTCCAATTGAGTATTTTATGAAAATATTAGGGGGAGAAGAGTCTTCTTATAAACTGAAACTGGGTTCGCCCTTTCCTCAGCAAAACCTCTGTTTAATGATTCATGAGGGGATATCCACCCGCTATAGTCAACGGGATATGAGTTATGACCAACTTGCAGAAGCTATAGCCATAGTTGTGAAGTCAAAGATAGGTAACTATTTAATATTTTTTCCGTCATATGTCTATCTGCAGCATGTCTATGAGCGGTTTGAGTTGAATAATCCGGAAATTCATACCATAGTTCAAACGTCTGGAATGACTGAAGAAGAGAGGGAAGTCTTTCTCGATCAATTTCAAGAAGATCCAGAACGGACATTCGTGGGTTTTTCTCTCTTAGGTGGAATTTTTGGAGAAGGTATCGATCTTACGGGAAGCCGGCTTTCCGGAGCGGTAATTGTGGGTGTAGGTTTGCCTCAAATTTGCTTGGAACGAGATTTGATTCGTGACTATTTTCAAACGAGGTTGAAGCGTGGCTTTGAATATGCCTATATGTATCCCGGTCTAAACAAGGTTCTGCAGGCGGTTGGACGCGTGATACGCACTGAGCAAGACAGGGGAGTAGTCCTGCTTGTGGATGATCGCTTTGCACGATCAAGTTATCAGAAATTATTTCCACCTGAGTGGCAACCCTTGCGGTATATCTCTAATCTTCAAACTATCGAAGAGCAGAGTCGTGTCTTTTGGAACGAGAGTTGACAAAAAATATATGAATTGATGTTTGGAGGAGAAAAAGTGCTTCTTTCAGGTTTTTCACGATTATCGGTGCCGTGTGAACGGTTTCGAGTGACCTATCAACTTCAGGGTACAGAGGATGAGGTTTATGATAGGGCTAAGGATATTTGCTTGGAGCAGACTGTAGAATTCCCGGAGGAATTTATTCCTGAAGGGTTAATTAAGGAACATATTGTGGGTCAGATCGAATCCTTTGAATCCTATGAGGATAATCGCTTTCTTGTGGTGATTAGCTATGCGATCGACTCAGCAGCAAATGAACTTACTCAACTGTTCAATGTTATTTTCGGAAATATAAGCATTAAGCCGGGTATACGGGTTGAGCATATCGAACTTCCCGATGCTTTATTGAAGAATTTTAAAGGACCTCGTTTTGGCAGAGAAGGGTTAAGGGAATTGCTCGGTGTTAAAAAACGTCCCTTAATTTTTACAGCGCTAAAACCGATGGGGCTTACCTCACAGGAACTGGCCGAACTAGCCTATCAATTTGCTTTGGGCGGGATCGACATTATTAAAGATGATCACGGGCTGTCCAACCAATCTTTTTCGCCCTATGAAGAACGGGTAAGTTTATGTTCGGAAGCGGTGAAAAAGGCAAATCAGGAAACGGGATACCATTCAATCTATGTTACAAATATTACTGGTCCCGTTCAAGAGGTTAAGAAAAGGGCAATCACGGCAAAAGAGAGGGGTGCTGGCGGAGTTTTGATTTCACCAGGCTTAATTGGGTTTGATATGATGCGAGAAATCGCCGAAGATGATCAAATTGCTTTACCTGTAATCAGTCATCCCGCATTCCTGGGCAGCTATGTAATGGGTACGAGTGGCCTTTCCCACCATACCTTATTTGGACAAATGGTTCGTTTAGCGGGTGCTGATGGAACGATCTATCCGAATTTCGGTGGACGATTTTCTTTTTCACGTTCAGAGTGTGAGAATATTGTTCAGGGCACGGAGATTCCGATGGGTAACCTAAAACCGATTTTTCCCTGTCCAGCTGGAGGAATGAGCTTAGCGAGTGTCCCAGAATCCCTTAAAGTGTATGGAAATGAAGTAGCGTTCCTGATTGGTGGCGGACTTTTTAAACAAGGTCCTGATTTAATTGCGAACAGTCGTTATTTTCGTGAGCTTGCCGAGAGACTTAGCGAATAATGGTTGTAAAGGAATAAGAGTACTAAAAATGACATCCGATTCGGAGGTGGTTAAAGCTCCGGATTGGATGCCGTTTATTATTTTCTTTATAAGGTGTTATTACTCGTTTAGTACCTTATGAAGTCTGCTACTTCGGGATTCTGGCGCAATAGGTTGATATCTTCCTTAGTGGGGCGAAGGGGACGATCACGATCGACATTAACAAGGCAAAGAAAACCAAAGGTTGAGCCTTTGGTCGCTCGAAATTGATGCCATGTCTGGGCAGGAATGGTCACAACATCTTTTTCCCGTACAGGATAGATTTTGTCTCCTAAGAGCACTTCACCCTCCCCTCTAAAAATAATCACCAGATGAGCATGCTGATGATGCTCTAAAGTAGAGTGTCCATTAGGAGCGATCTCAAAATAGCGCAGCTGGCAAGGAACATCTTCTAATCCTTCACATAAAACGCGTCGGGTAATGCTTTTAAAATGAGTTTCCTCTTCCTTATAGTTAAGGATAGGAGTGTTTTCCCACTCGTAATTTTCAAAACGTTTAATTGACATACTTTTGCTCCTTACTTCATGCATTATTCAGCAAAAAGTGCAGTGGAAAGATATCTTTCACCATTATCGGGTAAAAGGACAACAATGGTTTTCCCTTCATTTTCTGGACGATTGGCTAACTCTGCAGCTGCCCATAGCGCAGCTCCAGAGGAAATCCCGACGAGTAAGCCTTCCATTTTGGGGAGCTCTCTACCGATTGCAAAGGCATCTTCATTTTTCACTTTAATAACTTCTTCATAAATGGAGGCATTGAGGGTATCTGGAACAAAGCCAGCACCTATCCCTTGAATTTTATGGGAGCCGGATTTGCCTTCTGACAGTACGGGTGAGTCAAAGGGTTCAACGGCAACGATCTTGATATTGGGGTTTTTGGCTTTTAAAAATTCGCCGACGCCGGTAATCGTTCCACCAGTACCAATACCAGCTACGAAAATATCGACTTTTCCGTCTGTGTCGTCCCAAATCTCTGGGCCTGTTGTTGCTTTATGGGTAGCAGGATTGGCAGGGTTTTCAAACTGCCCGGGGATATAGGAGTTGGGGGTTTCTTTGGCAAGTTCTTCGGCCTTAGCGATAGAACCTTTCATGCCCTTCGAAGCTTCAGTAAGCACAAGCTCAGCCCCATAGGCTTTTAAAAGATTACGACGTTCGATACTCATGGATTCAGGCATGGTGAGAATGATACGATAGCCTCTTGCTGAGGCGACCGAAGCAAGACCAATACCGGTGTTGCCACTAGTCGGTTCAATGATGACAGAATTCGAATTTAATAACCCTTTTGCTTCGGCATCATCAATCATTGCCTTCGCAATTCGATCTTTTACGCTGCCGGCTGGATTGAAATACTCAAGTTTAGCTAAGATAGTTGCTTTTAATTGATGCTTTTTCTCGAAGTTTGATAACTCTAGTAGCGGAGTTTTACCAATGAGATCAGTTAGACTTTTATAAATTTTTGACATAGTGATCCTCCATTCAATATATAAGTTTGTAATTTTGATTTCCTACAATTCTTATATGTTTAATATGATGATTAAATCGTAACGCGAATTAATTTTTTTGTCAATAGCAATATGCCCCAACTCTTTATTTTCAACACGTTTGACAAAGAGAGGTATTAATATTACGATATATTATACCGATAAGAATGCTAGAGTTTGGAGTGGTATATCTTTGAAGATATCGACAAAAGGTAGATATGGGTTGAGAGCTTTGCTTGATTTAGCAGTTAACTCCGATGGAGAACATGTTGCTTTGTCGAATATTGCAGAGCGCCAAGGCATTTCTGAGAACTACCTTGAACAGGTTTTCTCTTCGCTTCGAAAAGCAGGAATAATTAAGAGCGTTAAAGGAGCTCAAGGAGGATATATCCTCGCTGAAAAGCCTAATAATATTAGAGTCGGTAGAATCCTTCGAGTTTTAGAAGGCGATTTATCGGTTGTTCAAGATGACGATGATCATCCTCATGATTATTATGAGAGTATCCAATACTGCCTACAATTACAGGTCTGGGATAAGATGTCTGAGAGTATCAATAATTTCGTGGATTCGATAACGCTTGAGGATCTTGTTCAAGATTATAAAGTGTTGAATAATGAGATCGGTGATATGTACTATATCTAATAAGATTCGATATTTGAGGCTAAGAGTGGCTCGTACCTAAAAGAGGTACGAGCTACTTTTATTAGTGTGCTAATGGCATTTATTACTAAAAGATAATATTATCAAACTTATTTGCGAGAAGCTCAATCTCATCTAACACAAGGTTGAAGTTATGGTTTTGGTTTCGCATCAACCGGTTCCTCCATTTTGTAAAGTAAGTTTTCAAATGATATTTCTCGATCAGGCCAGGGGCGTTTTGGATGAGGTATTGTTCAAGCTCGTTAACTTCCCACAAAGCATTGTCTATATCATCTTTGCAGATGAGATCGTAAATGATACGAAGTCCGTTAGAAATGGTCTCCAATGACGATTCCTCCACACTTGATTTTTATAATCTAATATATAGCTTTATTTAAAATTTAGCTAGTCCTATTTGAATTTAAATCAAAGAGAAGCCAAATGAGGTTGCACAAATGCTTCCACTGTTGATTTAGGCACAATTGCTCTTAAAGTAGCTTTGTCGAAAGCGAAAATTACTTCAGGACAAATTGAAGATATTGTAGTTGGGCAGAGCAACCAGGATGGCTGAAAGATAAATACAATTTGTTAAAATAACAAAAAACGGACATCGTTTAAGTGATGTCCGTAAACTAGTAGTATTTGTAGTATTTAGGATTCAGGGATAGGGTTTTTATAGTAATTAAAGATTCCATGGAAGATCGCAGCTGCCACATTTTTTTGGAAGGTAGGGTTTTGTAAGCGAGCCTCTTCGTAGGGGTTGGAGATAAAGGCTGTTTCAAGTAAAATTGCAGGCATGTTAGTATTGCCTAAGACATAAAGTGGAGCTTGCTTAACTTCACGGTTCTGGGTTTCAATTATGTCGATGAAGGCGTTTTGAACACTGTTTGCAAGATGCAGGCTCTCATTACTTTTGGGATTGCGAGAATCGTAAAAAGTAGATGTGCCATGCACCTCAGGTTTGCCGAAGGAATCATTGTGGATACTTACAAATAAATCGACATTGTTGTTATTCGCGAGATCGACACGGGCTTGTAGATCATTGAGCTCTGAGTAATCATTGACAATAGAAACGTCCTTATCACGAGTTAGAAGGACCTTTGCACCGGCTTTTTCTAAAACATCCTTTAAGGCAAGGGCTATTGCCAAATTATTATCTTTTTCATACGTTTGGTTTGGCCCAATCGCCCCGGAATCTGGCCCACCATGACCGGGATCGACGAGAATTTTTTTACCGTTTAAGGTGTTGGTAGAGAATCCTTTAAAAGGATCAATGAGAACTTCTTTCGAGGGATCATATGTTACAACAGGGATTTGAGGGGGGGGAGTGACAGTACCGCCCCGAGAAGGAAGTTCAGGTTTCTTGATTCCTGTGGGTAGTGGGGGGAAGTCTTTAAGATTGGAAGGATATTCAGAAGATGCGTTTCCTTCGATAATATTCCGAGTTTGCGCACTAATAACACCTGGGCCGCCCAGAATGAGTACAGTGCCGTTAATAGCTAAATCAACATCTGCAGGGTTTGCTGAAGCAATTTTTACATAAGTAGCAGAAACCCAACCTGTGGTCGATTGATAGGTTGTTTTATACCACTCATTTTCTTGGGCGATAAGGTCAATCGTTTCACCTTGAGGGATGGTGAGCAGAATTGAACCGGTTGGCGAGGGATTATCTCTGAGCCTTAAGCCTCCATTCGCAGTAATCTGCCCAATTTTCAGAGAGGTATCGGCTGAGGAAACATTCTCTTGAGTAGGGGGTTCAACCTGCATATGTTCCCGCATTAGCGCGTAAACCGAAGGAGGAATATCATCTTTTTCCGAAAGGAGCAAAGGCGCTTTGTATTTTGAGGCTAAGACTGTGCCTGCGACGGCATCAGGAAAGGTCAGACCTGAAGCTAAAAATAAGTTATTTGAAGTATATGAGCTCTGCATCGCAGAAACAATTTTAGCATTGGTTTCATAACGATCTTGACCGCCCAGACGCGTTTCGAGTGCAAAGTTGTTTTGGGCTAAATCCTCGGAGGAAATAACCCCTTCGCCCCCGATGACGACTAAGTGATGGGGTTGAGTCTCCTGGTAATAGTCGATGACAGAGTGAGGAAGGGTGCTAGAGGTTAAAACAATCGGGATTTGTTTAATGCCAGCGTAGCTTGCAGCAGATAGAGCATCAGGGAAGTCATCTCCATTAGCGAGAATTAAAGAATCGCTATTTAAACGTTTTGCTAGGAGAATCGAGGTTTCGTAACGATCCGCTCCACCAATTCTTTCAATTTGATCCGATGTCAAACCAAGTTTAGTCAAGTCCTTCTCAATCGAGTTCTTTAAAACCCCGGTTCCTCCAAGCAAAATCACCTTTTGAGGGTCTAAACGCTGGATTTCTTCGACGACTCGGGGATCAATCGTGTCTCCATGGGTGAGCAGAATAGGAGCATTTATGCTTACAGCAAAAGGAGTAGAGGCAATCGAATCAGCGTAATCGGAGTATTCACACAAAATAACCGTTTCCGCGCTTTGCCAGCCTTTATTTGAAATGTCAATAGCCGTTTCGACTCTGTCCTCTCCAGCTAATCGCTCGATTGGGTAAGCTAAAGGGCTTGCTTGTACAAATAAGGGCGTACTTAGAACCACTGCGAGTGAAGTGATTATTGAAATAACAATCTTTTTCAGAAGACCCAATCCTTTCATATATGTATTTCTATGTCGATTATACCAAAAGATTTAAGTTTTGGGACAGACAAAACTCAAAAAATGGCAAAATTAACAAAGTTCCTAGCTTTGCGGGGGCCGTTAAAAGTAAACTCTCCTTTATAGTTATTGTGAATAACGGATATTCCAGGGTTATGCAGGAGAATTTAGAACAAACTAAGAATAACTATAGTTTAATGTGGAGGAGGAATAATTGATGTCATTGTTATATAGAATCCTAGGATTTGCTGCCTTCCTTGTTATTCTTGCTTCAACCGCAACTTTTGCCTTTGGCCTCCTCGTTGTTGGTGTTGTAGTGCTCAGCGGAGTGGGGTTATACCGTTATTACCGTTTGAAAAAGAATTTTAAAAATGGCAAAATAAGATCAAAATCAAAGGGGTATTCCTCAGGTGAAATCATTGATATGCCAGTGGAGGAAAGAAATGAAAGAAAACGGGTATAAAGAAGAATCTCCCCTTTATAAAAGGTTTATATGTCGAAGTCAAGGGCAATAGCGTAATCATTCATGGCAGGGACTTTAGAGAGAGGACTTGGGTCTTTAGTCAAGGGATTACGAACTGAAAAGGAAGAAGGTTTTCTAGATGAATATTGTTGTTGTCGGGGCAGGAGCTGTCGGGGGATACTTTGGTGCGAAAATGGCTAGAGTGGGGATCCCTGTAACTTTCTTAGTCCGAGAGAAACGATATCAACAAATCAAGGAGCGAGGACTTCACGTTAACAGTGTTCATGGGGATTTTACTATTGAACCTCTTTGTGTCCGCTCTCCAAAAGAAGTTGAAAATCCTGGTTTAGTCATACTTGCGGTGAAGAACTACCATCTTGAGGGGACGCTTGGTAATCTTGCTACCTTTGTTGAGCGGGGGGCTAAAATATTGCCACTGCTGAATGGTGTTCAACATATGGATCAACTGATTTCCGTCTTCGGGCGTGAGTCAATTTTAGGAGGGCTTTGTTATATTGAGTCCACCCTCAATGCATCAGGAGATATTCTGCAAAAGAGCGTCATTCAAGATATTATCTTTGGTTCTTTAACTGAACAGGATTCCATGTTTCTGCATGAGATTGAAACGTTATTTATGAAAAGCGGAGTAAACGTGAAGCTTAGTTATGAGATACTCACTGAGATGTGGTCTAAATATATTTTCTTAGTAATGCTAAGTGGGATGACCTCAGCGACCCGCAACCCGATCGGCGTTTCGCAGAATGATCCAGTTACATTCGCTTTTTTGAAAGACCTCGTTGAAGAGCTCATAACTGTGGCCAGAATGATGAAGATTGAGCTCCCTGATGATTTTTCTAAACAAATGATTACCCGAATTATAAATACAGCCCCTGCAATGACCTCGTCAATGCATCGCGACTTAGAAAAGGGCCTTCCACTTGAATTAGATAGTCTGCATGGAGCAATTCTTGAAATGGCTATACAACAGAAAATTGAAACTCCCTGTATCCGAGCTATCTATGCCTTGCTTCATCCGTTTCTCCAAGGAAAAAACTAATCTGTAATTATGGAATTAGCTATTTGTTTTAAATAAGTGTTTCTTAGAAAAGGAGTTACAATGATGAAATTTAAAGAGTATGATTACTCACGACCTAATATTTCCGAAGTACAAACCGCATTTGGCACTTTGCTGGAACAGTTCCAACACGCCTCTAGTGTTCAACAGCAAAATCAAATCATGGTCGAAATAAACCAACTTCGTGAGAAGTTTGACTCGATGTTTGAACTTGTTCAAATCCGTCATTCTGTGGATACTACGGATTCGTTTTATGAAAAAGAACAAGAATATTTCGATGAAATCACCCCTCTTTATGAAGAATTGATATCGGAGTTCTATCGTGCTTTGGTAAATTCTCACTTTCGGGAGGATTTAGAAGAGAAATGGGGAAAACAGCTTTTCCGGATTGCAGAGTTAACCCTTAAGACGTTTAAACCGGAAATAATTGAGGATTTACAGCTCGAAAATAAACTCGAGAGTGAGTACATGAAACTTATTGCCTCGGCTAGAATCCCGTTCGAAGGAGAAGAACGAAATCTTTCGGGCCTGGGAATGTTCCTTCAGTCTACAGATCGAGAAATGCGGAAGAAAGCTAATAAGGCTAAATATTCTTTCTTTACCCAAAATGAGGAGAAGCTCGATGCAATTTTTGATCAACTTGTAAAAGTAAGGACTGGGATTGCTCAAAAACTTGGCTACGCTAGTTATGTGGAACTTGGATATGCGCGTATGCTTCGTTCTGATTATAATCCTGAGATGGTTGCCCAATTTCGCAAGCAGGTTGAGGAAGAAATCGTTCCTGTCGCAACTAAATTTCGTGAGCGCCAAAAATCTCGCTTAGGCCTAGATCGACTGATGTATTATGATGAAAAACTTACTTTTCCAGATGGCAATGCCATTCCTCAGGGAGACCCTGAGTGGATTATTGCGAACGGGCGGCGGATGTATAGTGAGCTTTCTTCAGAAACCGATGAGTTTTTTAACTACATGCTCGAACATGAATTGCTCGATCTGGTCACCCATAAAGGAAAGGCAGGGGGAGGGTATTGTACCTACATCAGCCAGTACCAATCTCCGTTTATCTTTTCTAACTTTAATGGAACTTCGGGTGATGTTGATGTTTTAACCCACGAAGCGGGTCATGCTTTTCAAGTGTATTCTAGCCGAAATTTTGCAGTGCCTGAATATCATTGGCCTACTTATGAGTCCTGCGAGATCCATTCGATGAGTATGGAGTTTTTTGCATGGCCTTGGATGGAGCTCTTTTTCAAGGATAAAGCAGATAAGTATCGATTCACCCATTTGAGCGAGGCACTTCTCTTTATTCCCTATGGAGTAACGGTTGATGAATTCCAGCATTTTGTTTACTCTCATCCCGAGGCGACTTCAGAAGAACGAAAAAAGGCTTGGCGCGAAATCGAGAAGAAATATCTTCCGCATAGAATTTACGGAGATAACGAATATTTGGAGCAAGGCGGATTTTGGCATCAACAGGGACATATTTTCAGTTCTCCTTTTTATTATATTGATTATACTTTGGCTCAAATCTGTGCTTTCCAATTTTGGAAAAAGGCACGAGAAAATCGCACTCAAGCATGGGCTGACTATTTTAAGATCTGTCAAGTCGGAGGGAGTTTATCCTTCCTCGAGCTAGTGGAACAGGCAAATCTTATTTCCCCTTTTAAAGAGGGCTGTATTCATTCGGTCATTGGAATCATTGGAGAATGGTTAGAGAAGGCTCAAGAATAGAGGTTGAGTATGAATATTCAAAGTCTCAACATAGCCAATAATTTACTGAACTTTAATAACAATGAGCTACGCGAAGGTCAGCGCTTTTTTATCGAGGTCCTTCGTGTAGACCCGTCTGGACAAGGGGTAATCAATATTAAGGGGAATCTTCTCAACGCACTTTTAGAAACCACGGCCCAGCCGGGCGATAAATTTTGGGCTGTAGTCAAGACGGTTGGGACTCAGGAACTCGTACTCGCAAGAGAAATCAAAACATCTGGTTCAAGTGGTGATATCTTACTTTCGACAGCCCAAGGTTCATTAAAGGGAAGTCAAGTACTTGCGGGGTTTGCCGGTCTTAGCCCAGAATTAGCAAAAGCTCTGAATACAGCGAAAAATATCCAATGGAATACGCTCCTCAATGGAAATATCGGAATGAGTCAGGAACAACTGACTCAACAAGCAGGGGAAGTCGGACTGACACCGCAAGCCGCTCAAACTCCTCAAATAGCACTACAACACCCTTTGGAAGCACACCTTGTTAAGCCTGCATCAAGTTTAGTTGAACCGTCCTTTTCGAACGTAACGGAAAAGCTTTTGTCTATTTTCCCGCAATGGGCTGAGTTAAACGGAGATAATGGACTAGAGCATATTCGGGACTTTTTAAACAAGTTGGGAGTAGGTTATGAACGCAAACTTGCTGAACTTCTTTTGGCTAAAAACAAACCGCCTGAGGAGGAAATAGCTAAGCTCAAGGATATGATTAAAGCTCAACTTCTTCTAGAATCTAAAGATCAAGACGATTCTTCAACAAACTCAAAAATACAGGGCCTCCTAGAGAAAATAACGGGGCAACAATTGTTCTTAGGCGATATAAGTAATTCATATGCGTGGTTAATCCTTCCTTTGAAGGAGGAACAAGGTTTTCAAGAGGCTAAAATCGCTCTGCAGGGTGATCGACAGAAGAAGGGATTGGATCAAACTCACTGCCGAATTGGAGTTTATTTGGAGACTTTGGCCTTAGGTAAAATCGGTGTCGATGCATACCTTGCTGAAAATACGTTGAACATGAGAATACTGAGTACAAATCCTCAAGAAATTTCTGAATTTATTCAGGAGGTTAAAGAGGAAACGATTGCGCGCTTTGCTCACTTAGGGTTAAGATTAACGGGTATTGATGTAACCTCTTGGGAATCCAACTCTGAATTCAAAAGCTTTGTTTCGGGAGAACCTCGACAGGGGGTTGATATTTATGCCTGACGCTACGCCACCTAAGAAGGCTGTCGCACTAAGTTATGAAGGTTCTGGAGCACCAAAAGTAATTGCTCGGGGAACAGGAGAATTAGCTAAAAAAATCATTGAAGTTGCTCAAACAGAGGGCATCCCTATTCAAAAGAATGAAGCTTTGGTAGAGGCATTAGTTCACATTGACCTGAACCGCGAAATCCCGCCCCAACTCTATGTGGCTGTCGCCGAGATTTTAGCTCTAGTATATAAATTAGACAGTCATTCGCAACAAAAATTGAAGAAAACATAAGCTTTTGGAGGTGAATTAGCGTGAAGAAACAAGCTGTTGTGATTAGTGTCAAAGACAATGTGGCAACTGTAGTAGATGAATTCAAAGCGGGTACCCCAATTCACTTTTTTTTAGGAGATCAAGAACAATCTGTACAACTTCTTCAGGATATTCCGCTTGGACATAAGATTGCTATTCGTGAGATTTCTAAAGGGGAAGAAATTATTAAATATGGCGAAACCATTGGTGGGGCAACGGTAAATATTAAAGTGGGTGAGCATGTTCATGTTCACAATATAGAGAGTTTGCGCGGCCGTGGAGATAAAGAAGATCAAGAGCGACAGAAGTGAGGGCTTTTCATATGAATATTTTAGGTTACCGTCGTCCAGATGGACGAGTCGGGATTCGTAATCATATCGTCATAATTCCAACGTCAGTCTGTGCTAGTACGGTTGCTGCCAATATTGCAGCCCAAATTCCGGGTGCAGTCGCTATTGCTAATCAACATGGATGTTGCCAAATCGGAGCAGATCACGAACAAACAATGCGCACATTAATCGGTCTAGGAAAAAACCCAAACGTAGCAGCTGTGCTCGTGATCGGACTTGGCTGTGAAGGTATGCCGATCCGCGAGATCGCTGCTGAGATTGCCTCCACAGCGAAACCTGTAGAGATGATTATCATCCAGGAGGTTGGAGGAACCCTCAAAGCGACGGCTGAAGGTCTCCGTAAAGCGGGAGAGCTCGCGCGCAAAGTCGCGCATCTTCAGCCAGAAAAGATGGATATGAGTGAACTTGTGCTAGCCATCGAATGTGGTGGCTCTGATTACACTTCCGGTCTAGCTTCGAATCCAGCTTGTGGGGTTGCATCTGATTTATTGGTTGCCGCTGGTGGAACATCAATGCTTTCAGAAACGACCGAATTTATTGGCGCGGAACACATTCTGGCACGTCGTTGCAAAACGTTAGAAATCGGAGAAAAATTAATCCATTATGTTCAGGCTTGCGAAGAGAGTGCGAAACCTATGAAAGTTGATCTACGGGGTAGTCAGCCCACCCCTGGAAATATTGAAGGTGGAATTAGTTCTATTGAAGAAAAATCATTAGGGTGTATACACAAAGCAGGACATGCGCCTATCCAAGATGTTTTAGCCTATGGTGAGGCTCCTTCTGGCAAAGGTCTTTATGTCATGGATTCTCCGGGACAGGATGTCGAGTCGATCACAGGAATGGTTGCAGGTGGCGCAACTGTTGTGATCTTTACTACCGGACGCGGAACTCCAACGGGTTGTCCTATTGCACCTGTCGTTAAAATAACCGGGAATTTCCACACGTACAAAATGATGGAAGATAACATGGATATTGATGCTTCCACAATTATCTCAGGTGAAGAAACGATCGATCAAGTCGGCCAACGGATTTTGGAATTTGTGGTTGAAGTTGCTAACGGTCAGATGCCAAAGGCGGAAAGTTTAGGCCATAGGGAATTTGGAATCTATAAAATTGCTCCAACGTACTAAGGGAACGGGTATAACAGTATATTTATAAATTACGATGTCTTAAAAAAGAACAATCCTTCTCAATTGAAGGACTTTGTTCTTTTTTTCTTTTCTAATTAATCGTTAATTTTATGTTAGGCCTCTTTTTAGTGACACAGTTCGACACCTTGGACAATGTATAATGTGTAAGGAAAATAATCTTATATAGAAGAAACGTTTTTACAAACTGGAGGACATATTATGCGACTTCGCTCTAAGCTTTTTATCGGTTTCGGATTTGTGCTTATCCTAATGGCCTTAAGTGTTTCGCTTTCAATATTCATGTTGAGGGACCAAAATAAAAGCATTAACGAACTTGTCTTAGTTCGTTATGATAAAGTGAGCTTAACAGAAGAAGTTGAAACTGAACGGACGAATACGGCTAAGCGTATTCGAGATTTGCTCTTAGATCCCTCAATAGTAACGCCCGAAGAAATTAAGCTCATAGAGGATTCCCGTCTCAGATCGAACCAAACCATCCAAGAATTACTGAATACAGTAGATGATAATCAAAGGAAGGAATTGCTTACAGAACTGCAGCGAGTCAATCTTATCTATGGAGAAGATATTAAAGATGTCCTTAACCTCCTTGTAGCGGGTAAAAGAGAGGAAGCAACACACTTATTCCTTACTCCGGAACAGAATCAAGTCAGATCAGATATTCAGGAGAAAAGCATTGCATTTCAAAATCTTGAACATACAGAAATGCATGATCTACTCTCACAATCTACCCAGACCTATAAAATGACAATTGTTTTGATGCTCCTCTTTCTAGTTTTGGCTCTAGTATTAGGTATGGTAGTTAGTCGATGGGCTATGCAAGGGGTTAGCCTTAGTATCCGTAGCCTATCGGAAGGGATTACTCGTGTACGTGATCAAAATGGGCACATTCTTCGAATTGAAGATATCCCCCAAAATGAACTTGAACCGATCGGATTGGCCTATAACAGACTAGTGGATTCTATTGAACAACATACTCAACAAGAAGAGATCTATAAACAAACGTTACAAGACACAGCCTTGCTCGAAACCAAAGTAAGCGAAATTATAATTTTATTTCAAGGAATAAGCGATTTAACGACAATGGCGAACCTTTTTTTGAACAAGATAAGTCCTATTATCAATGCGCAATTGGGCATTCTGTATCTTAGAAAAGGGGAACGTGATAATGGATATGGAATAGGCGCAGGACACTTTTTTAGTCCGCTAGCGTCTTATGCCTGTGATCTAGACCTTTTGAAAGAACAAACTATTCAATTCGACGGAGGGCTTGTCCGACAATGTGCTCAGGATCGTCAAAAAGTATTGCTTTCCAATATTCCTGAAGATTATATTAAAATTCACTCTGGGTTAGGAGAAGCCCTGCCTCGAAATATTCTTCTTCTGCCGATTGAATTTGAGGGAGAAGTACTAGCAGTTCTGGAGTTTGCGTCTTTCCATATCTTTTCTATATTTGAGCAAAAGCTACTCGAACGTATCACAGGAATCCTTGGAATTGCTCTTCATAGTGTCGCTCAACAGATGCAAGTGAAGAGGCTTCTCGAACAATCCCAAACGTTAACCGAAGAATTGCAGGTTCAGTCTGAAGAACTGCAATTACAGCATGAAGAGCTTAGAAGTACCAATGAGCAACTGGAAAAACAGAATAGAGAGTCGGAGGTTAAAACTCGGGAAATTGAGAAAGTATCGCAATTCAAGTCTGAATTCTTGGCAAATATGTCACATGAATTAAGGACGCCCCTTAATAGTATGTTAATCCTTGCTCAGACTTTGGCTGATAATAAATATGGAAATTTAACGATAAAGCAAGTGGAATATGCATCTACCATTCATTCTGCAGGAAAGGATTTACTCGACTTAATTAATGATATTTTGGATTTATCTAAAGTGGAATCTGGAAAAATGAATATTGTATTCAGTGAAGTGAGTTTGAATGAATTGCAGAAGGAGATGGAGTGTCAGTTTTCTCCTGTAGCACATCAAAAAGGGCTATCCTTTGAAATTAAAATCTCACCTGACCTTCCTCAAATATTTACTACGGATAAGCAACACGTTCTGCAGATTCTTAAAAATCTTCTATCCAATGCCTTTAAGTTTACGGATAAGGGTCATATTGAACTCAAATTTTATCAACCCTCTGAAAAAAGGATATTACGGGAGGAATTAAGAGGAACCTCGGTACTTGCGCTTTCTGTTACCGATACAGGAATGGGTATCCCGAAAGAGATGCAGGAGCCAATATTTGAAGTCTTTCGTCAAGTCGATGGAACCATGAGCCGAAAGTATGGGGGTACCGGCTTGGGATTATCCATTAGCCGTGAGTTAGCTCATTTATTAGGCGGGACGATTAAGCTACAAAGTGAAGTCGGAAAAGGAAGCATTTTTACCCTTTACATCCCTATTGCAGTGTCAACGCAACTTCAAAAGGAGATTCCTGTTTTAGATCAGGTTGCCACTTCTACCGAACCACTTCTAGAAGATTCCGAAACAATGGTTCCGAATTCGGTCTCACTCGAGGGGAAAACAATTTTGATTGTGGATGATGATATGCGCAATATTTTTGCCTTGACCTCTCTCCTGGAATCCAACAATATGAATGCCCTTTTTGCTGAAAATGGTCGAGACGCACTTGAAGTGCTTTCCAATCATGCAGAGATTGACTTGATACTCATGGATATCATGATGCCTGAAATGGATGGGTATGAGACAATGCGGGTCATCCGTCAGAATGAAGAATACATAACTTTGCCCATCATCGCTCTCACGGCAAAAGTTATGAAAAATGACCGGGAGAAGTGCCTGGAAGCAGGAGCCTCAGATTATATTCAAAAACCGGTTAATGCAGAACAACTCATTTCTCTGATGCGAGTATGGCTCTATGAGAGGGGGGCTTAAGATTAGTAAACCTTCAAATAATGAGCTTGAAACCCTCGAAATTGAACTTCTATTAGAAGGAATTTATCGTTATTACGGTTACGATTTTCGGAACTATACTGCTCCTTACCTCCAACGTCGAGTGAAACACCGGTTACAGGTTGAGAACTTACCGAGTATATCAAGATTGCAAGAACTAGTGCTACATGATCCTCGTATGATGAGAAAACTATTTGGAGATTTTACAATTAATGTTACAGAAATGTTCCGCGATCCCGATTTTTTCCTTTCTTTAAGAATTAACGTAATCCCTACCCTAAAGAAGTTAACGCGTATCCGAATCTGGCAGGCTGGATGTTCTACAGGTGAGGAATCTTATTCATTAGCGATTCTTCTGCGTGAAGAAGGGCTCGCAAGTAAAGTTAAGATTTATGCTACAGATATAAATGAGGCGACGCTTGAAGAAGCCAAAAAAGGATCTTTTCCCATTGCCTCTATGCAAAAATGCACTCGAAACTATATTGAGGCCGGGGGAAAGAACGCTTTTTCTAAATATTACATGGTAGATGGTGAACATGTAATTTTTGATCCCACACTTGCAGAGTCGATCATCTTTGCCCAACATGATTTAGTAAATGACCAATCATTTAATGAATTTGACTTGATTCTTTGCCGGAATGTAATGATTTATTTTAATAAACAACTTCAGAAACAGGTTCATAGACTGCTGCTTGAAAGCCTGAAGACCTCAGGGTTTCTAGGACTTGGAAATAAAGAAGCGCTTATCTTATCAGCCCAGATTCCATGTTACGAGCCCGTAGATTTAAAAGCTAAAATCTTTCGGAAGATAATATAGAAAAGAGGCAGATTGTCGTACTGTGAGTATACGCAAAGCAGAAAAAAGCCAAGTCAATATTTTACTAGTCGATGATCATCCGGAAAATCTAATGGCTTTAGAGGCTGTCCTGTCATCCGCTGAATATCAGGTGATCAAAGCAACCTCTGGTGAGGAAGCCTTAAAATGGGTTTTAAAAGAAGAGTTCGCAGTTATTCTGCTAGATGTTCAAATGCCAAATTTAGATGGTTTTGAGACAGCTCGTTTAATTAAACGGAGAAAAAAGTCGAAGGATATCCCCATTATTTTTATTACTGCACTCAGTCAAGCCTCAGAACATGTTCAGAAAGGATATTCTTCGGGCGGAATTGACTATATTTTCAAGCCTTTTGAACCGGCTGTCTTGATTAAGAAAGTTGAGGGTTTTATAAAGATTTATCAGACCCAAGCCCGAATTAAAACTCAAAGTCATCTCTTACAGCAGCATGCCACTGAACTTGAAGATCTTAACCAAGAACTTAAATCTACCACCGCCGCTTTAAGAAAGGCAGAAGCATTAGCCCGAGCTATTTATGATGTATCAGTTGATACTATTTTAGCCATTGATTCGCAAAGACGTATTGTCAATGCGAATTCAGCAACCAAAGCAATATTTGGTTATCAGTCTAGTGAAATTATCGGTAAAGAGGCTTCTCAACTTATTCCTGAACTAGAGCAGTCCCTTGCAGCAGATAATACTAAGCTACTGTGTACGATAGGGTTACCTAAAAAGGGAAAGCCCATCCCTATTGAAATTTCGTTAGGAAAGGCCATTTTAGATGATCAATACCTAATCGTTTGCTCTATTCGAGATATCACAGAACGTCAGGAAATCGAGAAAGCGCGCAATGAACAATATGAACTATTAGAAAAACTTGTTCAGGAACGAACCTTGGAACTATGTGCATCTAACGAAAAACTTCAACTTTCTGAGCAACTTTTTCACAAAACGTTTGAGTTCAGCCCTAACTTAATGGTAATTCAATCCATGAAGGATGGCCGTTTGGTTGATGTTAATGAAAGTTGGGAGAATATCACGGGATATCGGCTTGAAGAGGTTGAAAATCTCAATCCAGAAATGTTTAAATTTATAGAAGGTAATGCTATTATGTTATTTCCTCAGGAAGAATTACTTCGTAATGTTCGTATAACTTATGAGACAAAGTCGGGCATGATACGGGATGGTCTCTTATCAACTGAGGTTCTAAAATTAAAAGGGGAGAGATGCTTGCTTTGGGTGGTCACTGATATTACAGAGCGTTTACACCTTGAGAAGGAAATGGCTCGTTTAGATCGTCTTGATTTGATTGGTGAAATGGCTGCTGGGATTGCCCATGAAATTAGAAATCCGATGACCACAGTCCGTGGTTTTTTACAAATGATGAAGGCACGTCCACAGCATAACGAAAATCAAGAATACTTTGAATTGATGATGAGTGAACTCGATCGAGCGAACTCTATCATTACGGAATTTCTTACGCTTTCGAAAAACCAGGCTGTAGAATTAAAGATGGATGATATTAATGTTCTTCTTAAAACCCTTTTTCCTTTAATTCAAGCGGATGCCTTCAATCATATGAATGACGTTCGGATGGAGCTTGAGGAGATCCCGAATCTAATGCTTGATCAACGAGAAATTCGCCAGATGATTCTTAACTTAGCCCGGAATGGGATTGATGCGATGCGACCTGGAGGAATTCTCAGTTTGCGGACCTTTTGTGTGGATAATGAAGTTGTCTTGGAGGTACAGGATCAGGGATCTGGTATAGAGTCTGACGTTCTTGAGAAATTGGGCAATCCTTTCTTTACGACAAAAGAGAATGGAACAGGATTAGGTCTTGCCGTTTGCTTCAGGATTGCCGAAAAACATAAAGCTCGGATTTCAATTAAGACCTCTTCTCAGGGAACTACTTTTGATGTGCATTTCCCTACCTAAAAAAGCTCAGCTGAGGCTGAGCTTTTTTAATGATCAGAAATAAAATTTAGGGGTTAACAATGTTATAATCTAGCTATGTTTAATGGTTATGAGGTGTTAAATTATGAGCGATGTTTTTAACTCACGTCAGATAATTCATGTCGATATGGATGCTTTCTATGCCTCAGTGGAGCAACGAGATGATCCTTCTCTTCAGGGACGTCCAGTTGTTGTCGGGGGTAAGCCAGATAGACGTGGTGTTGTTTCAGCAGCTTCCTATGAAGCGCGCCAGGCAGGAATTCATTCAGCAATGCCCTTAACAGAAGCTTATCGTCGTTGCCCTAAGGCAGTTTTTTTACCGGTTAATGGAAAAAAATATTGGCAGGTATCACAGGAAATACGCGACGTTTTTCTGACGTATACTCCTTTGGTGGAACCTATATCCATTGATGAGGCTTTTTTAGATGTTACTGATTCAATACGATTGTTTGGTTCGGCATCAGAAATCGCTCGAGAGATTAAAGAACGTATTAAGAACGAAATCAATCTCATTGCTTCTATTGGTGTTGCAAGTAATAAATTTTTAGCAAAAATTTCTTCAGACTTGGAGAAACCCAATGGATTTGTTGTGGTGAATCCTGATAGAGTGCAAGAGTTTCTTGACCCTTTGTCCGTTGAGCGGATCTGGGGAGTGGGAGATAAAATGGCGGAGCGTCTTCATGGTTTAAATATTCACACCATATGTGAGTTAAGGCAGATTGAACAAGATTATCTCACTCATATCTTTGGTACTTGGGGTAATCAGATCTATGCTTTGGCACGAGGTATTGATGATCGACCTGTAGTAAGTGAGAAAGAAGCAAAATCAATCGGGCGAGAAACAACTTTCGATGATGACCTTGCCGACCGTGAAGTATTAGGAACTATTTTACTCGAGCTTGCTTGTGATATCGCTCAAAGCCTTCGCAAAGAGCAAATGAAAGGGAAAACGGTTACCCTTAAAGTTCGCTATTCTGATTTTCGTACAATTTCTCGCTCCCACACATTAAACAAAGCGACTAATCTGGAAGACATTATCTATCAAGAAGCATGTCAACTTCTCCAGGAAGTATCATTAAAACAAGCTATTCGCTTAATTGGGATAACTCTTCATCATCTAATACGTCAGGATGAAGTACAGCTCGCTCTTTTTGATGAACCTGAAAAAAAACGTGAAAGGTTAGTCAAAGTGATTGATTCTATAAAAGAAAAATATGGAGATAGCAGTATTACACGAGCGCGATTGCTGCACTGAGAAGAGAAAACTAAATGGTCTTTTTCCAGACAACTCCACAAGGATTTTTAGGCTTTCTGTCGAAATAGTTTTTAATCATTATCGACGGACATGGAGTGAATAATCTTAGGAAGTGGAGTTATTAAGGATGAAGAAAATACTCACATCGATACTTTGCCTCAGCTTAATGGGAACAACTTTACAAGTCTATCCCGTTCAAGCGAGTAATTTGCAAGACCAGCTGCAACAATATGAGTCTCAGTATAATCAGTTAAATACACAATTAGCAGGACAGAAGCAAGAGACATCTAGTGCATCCGCTCAGGCGTCAGCCCTTCAACAATCGATCCAAACTTTAAATGAAAGTATCTCTGCTTATCAAAAGGAATTAAATATAGAACAAAAAAATTTAAAAGCCCTTGAGAATAAACAAAAAGAACTTGAAACCGAACGTGAAAATCATGTCGAAGCTTTAGGACAATACATACGAACAAGCTATGAAGAAGGAGCATCAAGTTATCTCCAAGTTCTTTTTCAGGCGAGTAGTTTAACTGATTTTTTAACTCGTCTGGAAGATGTATCGACGATCATTAATACTTATAGTAAACTGCAACTGGATCTAACACAGATCAATCAAGATTTATCGACACAAGAAGCTCAAATTAAAGAAAAAAGCGGTTCACTTCAAGATCTGCTTCAAGCGAAAACCCAGAGTCAGCAGACTGTTCAAGTGGCTCTCGATAAGCAAAAAACACTTGTTGCTCAATTGAGCGCACAGGAAAAATCAACCTATCGGGCAAGATTGAATGCTAAATCGAATGTGGATCGAGTTCAGCAGTTAATCGCTCAGCAAGAGTTAGAGGCACGTTTAGCCGCCCAAAGCCCAATCTCAGATGGAGGGACCAGCTCTACTGGAAGCTCGAGTGGATCTGAGCCAGTTGCTGTATCTGGGGGGGCTCAGTCCATTCTTAGTTACGCTTCACAGTTTTTGGGTACGCCTTATGTTTGGGGCGGAACAAGTCCAAGTGGCTTTGATTGTTCCGGTTTTACGCAATATGTTTTCCACCATGCGGGTATTAACTTGTCTCGGACTTCTCAGTCTCAATATAACCAGGGAACCGCAGTTTCTCGTTCAAACTTGCAACCAGGAGATCTCGTTTTCTTTACAACGTATGGTTCAGGTGCCACTCATGTGGGAATCTATGCCGGAAATAATACGATGATTGATTCTTCGAACGGTGGAGTAACCTACGAGAATATGAATAATTCTTATTGGTCACCTCGCTATCTTGGAGCTCGTCGCATAATAAGTTAGAGATTGTCCGACACAACTTACCATATAATGGAAGTAATAGACACCTTTTTCCAAGGATTTTTGAATCCGAATGAGGAACTCTTCATTACTTGAATTCAAAAACCTTGAAAGGGGTGTATGAGGATGTTTCGAAAGAATGCGAGTGAAATCCTCGGGATGAATCGTCGTATTGGGTTATTGCGGGAAAGGTATAAGAAGATAAGCACTCCACATGAAGCACGCTTTCTCCTTCATCAGACTATTGAGTTCTTAATTTCCGTTGACAAGATTGTGCTTCAAAATTTCATTCTTGACTTAAGGCAGAATGCGACAGATTTAAAATTTAAACATTATCGTGCACGTTGCCAATATATCCTGATTCCACCTGAAGATGCTTTGACATTTTGGATTAATCACGTCTTGGGACATTGCCCAGAGGGATCACGCTTTGCATATTTTGAAGGGGAAATTCTTGAATTGCTAAAGATATTGGAAACGGTCCGGATTAAGGAAGATCAACCTTTTCTTTCCCTTCATAAAGAAATTTCTGTAGCCTTTAAGATTTTCAAAGACAATTACCCAGGATTTTTAGCAGGTCTTACAAGAGAACCCCTTCTAATTCCTGTTATGGATTTTAGCCTTCAAGGTGAAGCAGTAGTGGGTTGTCCACAACATCATTGCTTTGCGCTTTTTGCATCTTCAACTGATATGGAGCATTCACTAGTCACTATTCTCCAGTCCTTAGTTCATATCTTCCATTATTATTTGACTGAGGATTTTGAAGTACTCCCTCCAGGTTTTGATAATTTGCAAGGTGAGCTTTCAGAGGAATCTATAGCTTTACAAGCTCTGAATGCAGAGTCCTTTACCGAAACAATTACGGCTTCCCTCCTCTATGATACAGAATATATGTCACTTGTCGCATATATGGAATTTAGTCATCAACAACATGAAGCGATCAAACAATATTTAATGTGGTTGCAAAACATGTTTTTTAATGGACTTGGAGAAAATGTAAAAAAGTTGATAGAGGAGCATCATCAGAAACTTCACGCATGATCCTTATCACGGCCTGATTAGTATAATCAGACCGTTTTTTATCTAGTTCTTGGTAATTTTCTAAGGGGCTTCAGTTAAGAAAAACAGAAACTCCTGCTAATTCAGCAGGAGTTTCTGTTTTTCTACGGCTAATAGTGTTTTTTTTCCGTACCCATGAGGAGAACAAAACGATATAATCAAATATGAATTACCAATAAAACCCATTTAGCATAATCTGCCCTCTCATTAATAAACATGTTAGTACGTTAATTTTTTAGTAACGTTAATGATCTTCGCAAAATTAAGAGGGGGAGTCTGCTTGTTTTTCGATAAAGAGAGTTTTAAGCAAGCCTACTTAGAGAAATTCGCTGAAGCGGAAGGAAAAACACTCGATGAAGGGACTTCCTGGGATAAGTATCATGCGCTCGTCCTTCTGCTTAAGGAAAAGGTGAGTTTATGCCGTGCTTTGACCAATGAGGCCTATTCCCGCGAAAAAGAAAAACAAGTGTATTACTTTTCAATGGAGTTTTTGATTGGAAAGCTTCTGCCATTCTATTTAGTCAACATGGAAATTTTAAATTTAGTCAGAGAAGGGTTAGCAGATCTTAACATCAATCTCGATGAGCTGTTAGCACAAGAAAGTGATGCTGGCTTAGGAAATGGTGGGTTAGGGCGGTTAGCAGCATGTTTTCTCGATTCCATGTCTTTCAAGGGAATTAAGGGCCATGGGAACGGTATCCATTATAAATATGGATTATTCGAGCAAAAGATAATCAATGGTTTTCAAGCTGAAATCGCAGATAACTGGCTTAAAAATGGATATCCTTGGGAAATGCGTAAACCGGATAAATCGGTTGTTGTTCGCTTCAAGGGGGAGGTGCGAATGGAATCGCTTAAAGGGAAATTAACCTTCGTCCAAGAGAATTATGAACCCATCTTGGCTGTTCCTTATGATATACCGGTTTTTAGTTATCGAAATCCATTTTACATCAATAACTTACGTCTCTGGAGTGCAGAGCCGATGGCTGCAGGTTTAGATTTGGATTTATTTAATAGGGGCGAATTTAAACAAGCCCAGAGCTATAAATCGGAAGTTGAAGCTATTTCTTCGATTCTATATCCTGAGGATAGTCACATTGCAGGGCGAGAGCTGCGTTTAAAGCAGGAGTACTTCTTCGTAGCAGCAGGCCTAGGGTCAATTTTACAGAGTTATAAAAAGGGAAATACGTTACTTTTAGATTTTGCGCAGTGGGTAGCTATTCATATCAATGATACCCATGCAGCACTCTGCATTCCTGAGTTAATGCGACTGCTAATAGATGAAGAAGGCTTGGGCTGGGATGAAGCTTGGAAGATAACGGTAGAGTCGACAAGCTATACGAATCATACTATTATGCCTGAAGCTCTTGAAAAATGGTCAGTTGAAATGATTCAATCCCTTCTCCCTCGAATTTATATGATTATCGAAGAAATCGATCGCCGTTTCCGTGAAGAACATATTCTTAACTTTCCAGAAGATCCAGAACTCCCTGCTTTTGCAGGAGTGATTCGTCATGGGCAGGTTCATATGGCTCATCTGGCGATTATCGGAAGTCATTCCATTAACGGAGTCGCGAAACTTCATTCCCGTTTACTCACAGAACAGGTCTTTCCTCAATTTAATAGGATTTACTCGAAACGCTTTAATAACAAAACGAATGGGGTAAGTCACCGACGTTTTCTTTATGCCGCAAATCCTGGATTATCCCATCTCATAACAGAGGCGATTGGCCCCCATTGGAAAAGGGATGCAGAAGAACTCCAAAAACTTGAAGTTTTTCTTAATGATCAGAGCTTTCTTGAACAATTGGCAAAAGTCAAATTGAATAATAAACTTCGCCTTATCAAGCATGTTAAGGAAAAACAGGGGATAGTTCTTGACCCTTCTTCTTTGTTCGATGTCCAAGTGAAGCGAATTCATGCCTATAAGAGACAACTTTTAAATGTCTTTAAAATTATGAATCTCTATAACCAGTTAAAAGCGAATCCCAATTATTTTATAGAACCCCAAACTTTTATTTTTGGGGGAAAAGCTGCACCTGGTTACCATTATGCAAAGACCTTGATCAAACTGATTAACACCCTTGCTCAGAAAATCAATACAGACAAAGACGTGAATGAAATAATTAAGCTTGTCTTTCTTGAGAATTTTAATGTTTCTTTAGCAGAATTGATCTATCCGGCTGCCGATATCAGTGAACAAATTTCGACAGCGGGCAGAGAAGCCTCGGGGACGGGAAATATGAAATTCATGATGAATGGAGCACTGACATTAGGGACCTTGGATGGCGCCAATATAGAGATCCGCGAAGCGGTCGGAGAGGAAAATATTTTTATTTTCGGGCTCAAGGCTGAAGAAGTTCTTCATTATGCTTATCAAGGCAGTTATAAAGCGTGGGATGAGTATCTGCAGAATCCTGATTTAAAACGGATTCTAGATCAACTGGTTTGTGGTTACTTTCAAGAGGTTGGTGGAGAATTTATTACGATTCATGATTCACTTCTCCACTATAATGATGAGTTTTTTGTACTTAAGGATTTTTGCTCCTATTACGAAACCTATCAGAAAATACTTAACCTCTACATTCAGAAAAAAGAGTGGTCGCGATCTACCCTTGTTAATATCGCACGATCAGGGTGCTTTTCCAGTGACAGGACGGTAAGCGAATATGCTGAGAAAATATGGAACATCCGGTGTCGCTAAAAGAATGATTTATGGACAAGCGAATATATAGGATAGTAGAGGGAAGTGTGATTATGCTAAAAAAAGAGTGTGTCGCTATGTTATTAGCTGGGGGGCAGGGGAGCCGGTTAGGCTGCCTAACCCGGAATATCGCTAAACCTGCCGTTTCTTTTGGGGGAAAATATCGAATTATTGATTTTAGCCTGAGTAATTGTTCGCATTCGAACATCGACACGGTAGGGGTAGTGACCCAATATAAGCCTTTTATTCTCAATTCCTATATTGGTACAGGTTCAGCCTGGGATCTTGATCGAGCTTTTGGCGGAGTCAATATTCTTCCACCCTATATGGGTGAAACTGAGGGTAGTTGGTATAAGGGAACTGCTAATGCGATTTATCAAAATATCGATTTTATCAATCACTATGACCCTGAGTATGTGCTCATAATTTCAGGTGATCACATTTATAAAATGAACTATGTTACACTTTTAGAATTTCATAAGGAAAAGGAGGCAGAGGTGACCATCTCGACACTAGAAGTTCCATGGAAAGAAGCCACACGTTTTGGAATTATGAGTGTGGACGAAGATTATAAAATCACAAAGTTCCAGGAAAAACCATATCAGCCGGAAAGTAATCTGGCCTCAATGGGAGTTTATCTTTTTAACTGGTCAGTCTTGAAAGAAGCACTCATTGAAGATGAAATGGATGAGGATTCTGAACATGACTTTGGAAAGAATGTTATTCCTATGTTACTTAATCAAGGAAGAAAACTCTACGCCTATTCTTTTCAAGGGTATTGGAAGGATGTGGGAACGATAGAAAGCTATTACCAGGCGAGCATGGAGTCGTTACGTTCTCAAGAGTCAGTTAACCTTTTTGACCCTGAATTTAGAATTTTATCCAATGATACGGTTCAAACTCCGCATTATGTGGGGGTAGATGCGAAGATCGAAAACAGTCTGATTTGTAATGGTTGCATTGTATTGGGAAAGGTCAGCAATTCAATCTTGGCGCCAGGGGTTTATGTCGGTGAAGCATCTGAAGTTAAGGATAGTATTGTTCTTCCTCACGCTAAAATCGACGCAAATACGTATATAGAAAAAGCCATTATCGGCGAAAAGACTGAAATTCAGAGCCACTGCTTGATTCGGCCTGTGGGTAAATATAGCTCAGCCCATTCAGGCATAACTGTTGTACAGGATCATGATATTGTCCCCCAAGGTACAGTCCTCGAGGCAGGAGGGCTATGCCGTTAAGATTTCATCATTACGTGTGCAGAAAGGGAAGAGAGAAGATGAGGAGTGTTATTGGCATCATTTTTGGAAATACCCGTTCCGATTTACTTCAAGGCTTGACTCAGGAGCGGCCGATTGCAGCTGTTCCTTTTGGCGGAAAATTTCGGCTCCTCGATTTCGCTTTATCTAGTCTCGTCAATTCAGGAATTCGAACGGTAGGGTTAATTACTCCCCAACATTACCGGTCTGTACTTGATCATACAGGTGCCGGTAAAGATTGGTACCTGGACCGTAAATCTGGCGGACTATTCGTATTACCTGGAGCTAATCATGGCTTAATCAGTGAGCAATCCCAATTTTTGATTAAGGATATCGCCCTTAACATTGAATTTTTGGAAAAGGATGTTTCTGAAAATGTTGTAATCACGAACTGTAACCAAGTTTATAATATCAATTATCGAGATGCTATTAACTTTCACGAGAAAAAGCAAGCCGATATTACAATGCTTTATAAAAAGTCAGACCAATCTAGTGATCTTGAGGGAAGAATGGTCTTAGCTTTGGATGAGGGGCAAACCGTCCAAGCTTTGGTGGAGAAAGAAGGAAAAGAGGATCCCGCGAGTATTCAGCCCTATTTCATAGATATGTTTATCATTCGTCGTAAACTATTATTAGAGTTAATCAGAGGCTATAAGCCCATTGATACGATCGATCTCCAAGAAGCTATTAGGGATAACATAAACTTACTCAAAGTTTATGCATTTCGAACCAACGCCTATATTGGTAGGATCCGCTCCATTGCGGATTATTTTAATCGAAATATGGATCTCTTGAATCCAGAGATCAGCGAAGAGCTCCTACAGAGCAAGAATCGCCTTTATACTAAAGTTCGTGATAAACCTCCAACCTTCTACAGTTCAAGTGCTAATGTTCGAGATTCTCTACTGACATGTGAATGTTTACTCGATGGAGAAGTTGAGCATTCAATCTTATCCCGAGGAGTGGTGGTTAAACCCGGTGCTAAAGTTAAAAATAGTATTCTTATGCAGAAATGTGTTATCGCTGAGAATGCAGTTCTTGAAAATGTAATTCTTGATAAATTCGTGGAAGTCAAAGAGGGGAATGTCCTAAAGGGAAGTCGAAATAATCCCTTGGTTATTTCTAAAAAGTCGATGATTTAGGCATCAGTCCTTGGGAAGGATTAACTTTGAAGAGGATTTCTCAGAATCACACAGAACAATTATATACAGGTTTATGTAGAATATTGGCTCAATCATCACGCATCTATAGAAAGAGACAGATAAGGAAGGGTGGACAAATTGACCGAATCATTTTGGCAAAAATTCAAGAACAGTTTTTACGCATATTCTGATTTGAATCTAATGCTTGATATTAGCCATATGACGATCTCAGAAAATTTCTTTAGTCAAATGGCTCCTCAAATGGAGAAGATATACGCTCAAATTGATTTATTGGAAAAAGGCGCAATTGCGAATCCGGATGAAAACCGAAGGGTAGGACATTACTGGTTAAGAAATCCCGAATTAGCTCCAGACATGGAGATAGCGCAAGCCATTCAAGAAAATATAGAAAATATAAAGGTATTTACGCAACAAATTCATAGCGGAAAAATTCGTCCTGAAAACGGGGGCATCTTTAAAAATATTCTGCTTATTGGAGTCGGAGGTTCTTGTTTAGGGCCTCAGTTTGTCTCAGAAGCACTTGGAACTAATAAAGATCAAATGGTGTTATACTTTATTGATAATACTGACCCTGATGGGATGGATCAGATTTTTACACGGTTAGAACCTGAGCTCGATTCTACCCTCTGTATTGTAATATCTAAAAGTGGCGGAACGCTCGAAACGAGAAATGGAATGCTCGAAGCCAAAAACCGCTATCACATAAAATCTTTAGATTTTTCGAAACATGCAGTAAGTATTACGCAAGTAGGAAGTAAGCTATATCAAACGTCTCAATCCGAAAGATGGCTTCGGTCATTTCCCATGTGGGATTGGGTGGGGGGTAGAACTTCTGTCCTCTCAGCAGTAGGGCTCGTCGGGCTCGCATTGCAGGGGATTGATATTGATTCTTTGCTGGCTGGTGCTCGGCTCTGTGATGAAAAAACGCGAGGTGTTATAACTTCACAAAATCCAGCGTCTCTTCTCGCCTTAATGTGGTATAAGGCCACCGAAGGCAAGGGGGGCAAGCAAATGGTGATGCTTCCATATAAGGATCGACTTGTACTTTTCTCGAAATACTTACAGCAACTTATCATGGAGTCTTTAGGAAAAGAGAAAGACCTCGAAGGACGCATTGTACATCAAGGTCTAGCCGTTTTCGGAAATAAAGGTTCGACAGACCAGCATTCTTATGTTCAGCAACTCCTCGAGGGTTCAGATAATTTTTTCGTCACGTTTATCGAAGTGTTGAGGGATCGAGTTCAACTCTCCCCAATCCTCGCTGATAATAGCACAAGCGGAGATTATCTTCAGGCTTCTCTACTCGGAACACGCGCAGCCTTGACGATGAAAGGTCGTGAATCGATCACGATCACGATTTCTGACGTTACGCCGTTCTCAATTGGAATGCTCATCAGCCTTTTTGAACGGGCTGTCAGTATCTATGCTCTCTTAGTGAATGTCAACGCCTATCATCAGCCTGCTGTGGAAATGGGAAAAACATGTACGGGAGAAGCTATTACGCTTAAGAATTGTGTCCTCGCTTTCTTGCGTGCGCACCGCAATCAGAAATTTACGGTGGAGGAATTGGTTGAACAATTAGACTGTCCGAATACTGAAGAACTTATTTTTAAGCTATTAGTTCATTTACGATCGAATCCCGATCATTCGGTTAAGCTTAAGAAGCATGAGAATATCTTTGATGATCAGTATTATGTAGAATAAATATATTCAAGCAGGTGTCCAGCACTAAGAGTGTGATTATGTAGCTTTCAGGTCTTTAATCTCGTTGAAGAATCGCATATCGAGCGGCTCCATAGAGAGCCGTTTTTTCGTCTAGAATGACATAGACGGGGATACTTTCGAGTAACTCGCAAAATCTACCTTTATCATAAAACGCGTTGAGAAACCTTCCCTCATGTAACTGCGGGAGCAGCTTAGGTACAATTCCGCCTCCAAGATAAATTCCACCGAACGCTAAACTTCTGAGGGCTAAATTGCCTGCTTCTGCTCCTAGAATTTCAAGGAAAAGGTTAAGAGCATGTTCACATACTGGACAGCTTTTAGCAATTGCTTTTTGAGTAATTACTTCTGGAGAGAGTAGGGAAGAAGTTTGATCATCTTTGCCCGCTTCATTCAGGAAGAAACGATAAAGGCGTGTAAGTCCCGGCCCGGACAGGATTCTTTCATTGCTTACATGTCCGAATTCGAGATGAAGAAAACGCCATAAGCGCACCTCTAACTCACTTCGGGGAGCGAAATCACCATGTGCCCCTTCGGTGGGCATTACGTATTGTTCTTCTATGATAAGGGATTCCCCTAAGCCTGTTCCTGGAGCAAGGATTGCTCGATTAAAAGAGGGTAAATGTGTGTAGGAACAAGCTGATTTTTTTGTGGTAAGACAGTCAAGTTGCGATGGCTTCAGTGACAGAAGCCCATAACCAAGTGCAACGAGATCATTACAAAAACTCAGACGTGTTTCAATATTTATGGATTTTTGAACGCGCTCTAAATCTATCGTTTTGCCAAGATTGGTTAACTGACAGTGATTGTCTTGGATAGGCCCAGCAAAACTCAAACAGCCTGACTCTATCTCCTCTGGGCTTACGCCTGCATTCTTTAAAAAATCATATATTACAGGTACTAAATCTTGCCAGCCTGTGCTGGCTTGTTTTTTTTGTCTTACCAGACAAAGCTCGGATCCGCTTTGTTCAAATATACCAAGCCGTGTATTCGTACCTCCAATATCGCCAGCTAAAATCATGGGATTTCTCAACTCCTTGTCTTCTTTGTTTAATACCATAAACTTACTGCTTAATTTGTCATTTTTGCGTTATAATAGATGGTATTCTTACATTCAAAGGAGATGCTCCATGTTTATCGTTATTGCATATCTCGCCGCAAATGTTTTATCCAATATATCTGTAGCGTATTTTGGACCCATTTCAACCCCGATCAATGCCTTTCTGTTGATCGCTTTTGATCTTGTTTCGCGTGATGCTTTACATGAGCGATGGCATCATAAAAATCTTAAGCTCAAAATGATACTCCTCATTGGGACAGGTGCAATCTTATCCTATTTAGTGAATAGGGGAGCGGGACAAATTGCTATTGCGTCGTTTGTCGCCTTTCTACTTACAGGATTAGCGGATACCTTAGTTTATCATTTTCTAAGGGATGAACCCAAGCTAATTAAAGTAAATGGATCTAATCTTGTATCTGCAGCAGTCGATTCAATAGCCTTTCCAACGCTTGCTTTTGGCAGTTTTATCCCTTGGGTTATTTTGGGGCAATTTTTAGCAAAAGCTTTGGGAGGATATATTTGGTCTTTAGTTCTTTTTCATGGGAATAATAATGGGAAGAAGGGGGAAGCAACAGCATGAAAAAAGCCGTTATTTTACTTTCTGGAGGATTAGATAGCACTACATGTATGAGTGTAGCTCATCAAGAAGGTTATGAGCTTTATCCAATCTCTTTTAACTACGGACAAAGACACCAAAGAGAACTTGAGAGTGCCAAAGCAGTGGCATCTTTTTATCGGGTTAAGGAGCACCGTATTTTTGAGATCGATTATGTAGGAGGAAGCGCTCTGACGGATCCTTCGATATCCGTACCTGCATATCAAGAAGCAGAGGGAATCCCAGTAACTTATGTTCCAGCTCGCAATATTCTTTTCTTAAGTTATGCTCTAGGATATGCCGAGGTTCTTGGTGCTGAAGCCATATTCATTGGGGTGAGTTCAATTGATTACAGCGGTTATCCAGATTGCCGTCCTGAGTTTATCGAAGCTTTCCAACAAGTTGTTAAGGTAGGAACGAAAGCAGGTGTTGATGGAAAAGCGATGACTATTAGAACACCTCTTATTCAACTTTCAAAAGCGGCTACAATCCAGTTGGCAATGGCGAATGGCGCGCCTCTGCACCTGACGACAAGTTGCTATCAGGGAGGGGAAAAGGCGTGTGGGATCTGCGATAGCTGTACTTTACGTCTTAAAGGGTTTAAAGAAGCTGGATTAGTTGATCCTATTCCGTATGAGACTTTTTCCGTTTGAGACACTCCTGTAGCTTTTTGTAATGGGCGAGAAACAGTAAACTCCGCTCTCATTTCCGGTAATGAGGCGGAGTTTACTATCGCGTAATCAGTTGAAAAAATATTATAGTGCTGATTTATAAATATTATAGACATCTTCAGTAGTGAGCGGTCGGAATTCACCGATCGTTCCTTTTTTTGTTGCAGCTTTGGCCATAACTTTTAAATTTTCTTCGCCAATATTTACATCGCGAAGCGTTGATGGTAGACCTAAAGAAACGAAGAATTCTCTCGTTTTCGTGATGGCTTGTTGAGCGATGATATAGGGATCTTCATTAGGTTTTAAACCCCAAACATTGATTCCGTAATCTTTAAATTGTTCAACTGTAGCATCATTTAAAACATATTCCATCCAGTATGGGGTCAAAATCGCAAGGCCTTCACCATGGGTAATATCATAATAGGCACTTAATTCGTGCTCCATAGGATGGCAACTCCAATTTCTTTCCTTCCCATAACTTAAGAGCCCATTGATAGCTAGGCTGGAAGACCACATTAAGTTAGCTCTTGCTTCATAATTTTCAGGATCTTCTAAGGCAATTGGAGCATATTGGATACAGGTCTTTAAAATTCCCTCTGCCAACCGACTTTGCAGATAGGCCCCCTTAACCACCGTAAAATAATTTTCGATAGTATGGCTCATAATATCCGCTGTTCCAGCAGCAGTCTGTTTTTTAGGGACGCTATAGGTATAGGTTGGGTCAAGAATTGAAAATTTAGGGACCAGGACAGCGTTGCCTAGACCTATTTTCTGATGAGCTTCCAGGTTGCTAATCACTGAGAAATTATCCATTTCTGAACCAGTGGCAGAGAGTGTTAGAATGGAGCCAAGAGGTAGTGTTTTTTCACATTTTGCTTTGCCAATCATTAAATTCCAGGGGTCTGACTCATAATAGAAGCCTGCTGCGATAAGTTTAGCGCAATCAATTGAGCTTCCGCCCCCTACGGCGAGAACAAAGTCGAGGTTATTATCTCGACAAATTTTAATACCTTGTCGAACGCTCTCAATTCGGGGATTGGGATCAATCCCGCCTAATTCAAAGAGCGAAAGATCATTAGTTTTTAATATTTCAAGCACTTTGTCATAGAGTCCTATGCGTTTAATGCTTCCGCCGCCATAAACGAGAAGAACGCGTGAACCTCCAAAAATTCGAATTTGTTCGGACAAGACGTTTATCTGATCTTTACCAAAAAAGATTTGAGTTGGAGTAGAATAATTAAAATTTCGCATGTCTTACGCTCCTTTCTGTTATCTTTTATTGTAGACTGAGGGGTTTGCTTTCGCAAGATTTATCAGTTCTGAATGAATCATTGATGTTCAAAAAGGATGATAATATACAGCGTTCATTAAAGGAAATACGATGTGATTTAGAGAATTGGAAGATTAGAAAGAGGTGTCTTAATTTATGCAGCATTTAATGGCCAGTGATTGTCGTCTTTATTCTTATCCTCCAGAAAAAATATATGAGGTACTCTCTGATATCCCAGGATATGCTAAATGGTGGCCATGGGGAGTTAGAGTTAAGAAAATTGAGCAAAGTTTAGATAGAATCGGAGATAAAATTGAAGTCTGGGCTTCTGGTGGCTGGTTCAGATGTTCAGTAAACGACCTGCGGCCCAATGAACGGGTTGAAATTGTATATTATGCTGGTGTTGTTCTAGGGGAAACGTATTGGACAATTACGCCCCAAGAGGATGGAAGCACAAGGGTTTGCTATACGATCGATGTAGAGCTAAATGGTTTGCTCCCGAAACTTATGGGGGTTGTTATTGATTTTTCAGCGATTCATTCTTTCCAATTTAAGAGAGTACTCGCGTGTTTAGATAATTATCTTCGGAGAACGAATTAAGTATGCAATAGAATCGGGAGAGTTAAAGACATGAAAAAGAACCATTTTTGCGCAGGACTACCGCAAGTCAGTGAATTGTGTTTTGCTGTAGCGCCAATGGGATCTCTGATGTCAAAAGTTTCAGAGGAAGAAGGGGCCCAGCTTATTTTAGCAGGGCTAGAACAAGGGATAAACTTTCTTGACACGACAGACCAGATTTATCGGCCCTATTCTCGAATAAAACGTGCACTAGACCAATTTTCAGGAGATGTTGTTTTAGCTGTTCACTCCACATCTCCTAATCAAAAAGAAATGTTAAAAGCAATTGAGGAAGCACGAATGGCTCTAGATCGAGATTATATTGATCTTATGATTCTACATATCAATAAGAGTACTGCAAGCTTATTGAAGGATAAAGCGGGAGTTTTTGAAGGTCTCCTTGATGCTAAGTCCAAGGGTTGGATTCGGGCAATTGGATTGTCGACTCATTCTGTTAAGCTTCTGCAACAAGCTGTCGAGGTCGAATTTATCGATGTACTCAACCCAGTTATCAATCTCCTCGGTCTAGGCATATTTGAAGGTCAACTTTTAGATATGTTGCAGGTAATTCAGAATGGGCATGCATCAGGTAAAGGGGTCTATGCGATGAAGCCTTTAGGCGGAGGACGTTTAGCCACTAATCCTCGTGAAAGTTTCAATTTTGTGAGAAGAATATCTGAGATTAGCTCCTTAGCGACTGGCATGTTAACCTTGGAGGAGTTGCAGCTGAACCTGGAGATTTTTAATGATATTCCTACTTTTAAAAATGAAGCTCCAATCAAATTGACTTTTCCGAGAAACAGAACTTTAAAGCGATTTTCGAAATTTTGTAAGGGGTGTGGTATTTGCATCAACAACTGCCCAGCAAATGCTATAACCCTTAATGAAGGAAAGGCGCACGTTGATGAAGAAAAATGTATTTTCTGCGGTTATTGTGCTTCTGTTTGTCCACAATTTGCTTTGCGTCTGGACTGAATTGTAAAGTAAGAGCTTAGGAAATAACAAAAGATGAGACCCTTACCTGATTACCCAGGAGGATCTCATCTTTTATGCGTTAATAGCTTCTTGAGTACTAATGACTTTATTTAATAAATTTACGGCTTGCTCTTGGGTGATTCCTTTAACTTGAACGACTTCACTTGCTAAAATTTGCCGAGCCGTATTCAGCATATTTGCATCATCCATACCCAACTTATTTTTGTTACGTTTGCTTTTTCGTGTTAAATCTCGGATGATTTCAGTGATCTTAAAGATATCACCGCTCTTGATTCTCTCTTTATTGATTTCATTGCAGGAGCGTTTATTATCATAGATAACTGGATCTGTATTTCCAGTATTGAAATCCCGAAGGGCACCGTCAATTGTTTCGGGTTCAACAACCTCGCGAATATTAAGATTCGAGGTTTTTTGAGTAGGAACCATAACTTTCATGTTAATATGAGGTATATTTAAGATATAGTAGAGCTGGCTTTGGCCAAGGACTTCTTTCTCTTCAATCGCCTCAATAATTCCGGCTCCATACATGGGATAAAGAATCTTGTCGCCAACGTGAAACATTGACCCACCTCCTAAGCAACTATACTTATAGTATACCACATATTTTGCGTTTTTACAAAACTTATATATTACTACGATGAATGTCGTGTGTCAATAAAAATAATTCGTTGAAAATACAACTATAAAAAGAAATTTAAAGAAGGCTAGACAAGCAATTATCAGAAATTATAATGCAAAAAACTGCGTTGTTACATACTTAATTAATTCGTATGTTCTTACGGAAATTAGACTGTTCAGTCTTCATGTCAGCGAGTTGAGCAAAATGAAAATCCGTAGCTTCTTCCATTCCCATAGTTTCAACAAGACGATTACGTCTCTCAAGTATTTCGTAGAGGCGATGACACTTAAAAACACTGCGCTTCATCATCTTTTTAACTTTCCTCAAGTCCGCACAACAGTCGCATTTTTCAGGACAATCCTCAACATCGCTTAAGGTACCCGCAATTATGTGGGGTCGATATTGTCCTTTCTCTGTTTGAAAGCCTCGTACTTTTATTTTAATATAATGATAATTAACACTCATAATTGTCCTCCTTTAATAAGAATTAGTGTTTCCAGCCTTTATCTTTATGATGCGGATCACTTTTGTAATATGGTGCGGAAAGGAGCCTCAGAGACTTGAATATCCAAATTTTCGGTACGAAGAAATGTTTTGATACCAAAAAAGCCGAACGCTACTTCAAAGAAAGAAAGATTAAATATCAATTCATTGATCTCAATGAAAAAGCATTAAGCAAGGGTGAATTAGACAGCATAAAACGGTCCATTTCCTTAAACGATTTATTTAATAAAGCGGGGAAGGTATACAAAGCGCTAAATCTTGAGTTTATTCGTTCAAGTAGCACACGTGAAGAACTTTTACTCAATAACCCCGGGCTATATACAACACCGATTGTTCGTAATGGACAGAAAGCGACAATTGGTTACCACCCAGAGATTTGGAAAGAATGGGAGTGATTCCAGACGTAATTTATGATATAATGGGTTATTGTTGTAAAATAAAGTGATTAAAGGAACGATTTAAAAGAATGATTAGTACAAGTGGATTAACGTTAAGGTTTGGAAAGCGTGCCTTGTTTGAAGATGTCAATGTTAAATTTACGCCAGGCAACTGTTATGGCTTAATCGGTGCCAATGGAGCAGGAAAATCAACCTTCTTAAAAATTCTTTCAGGGGAAATTGAGCCCTCCAAAGGAGAAATTGTCATAACCCCCGGAGAACGGGTTGCAGTCCTTAAACAAGACCATTTTGAATTCGAACAGTATAAAGTGTTAGACACTGTCATTATGGGGCATACACGACTCTATCAGATCAGGGAAGAAAAGGATGCCCTCTATGCTAAACCGGATTTTTCTGATGCAGATGGTGTTCGAGCTGCAGAACTCGAAGGGGAATTCGCAGATCTGAACGGTTGGCAAGCAGAAGCTGAGGCAGCTGAACTCTTGATGGGACTGGGAATCACTAAAGATCTTCACGAGAAATTGATGGAAGAACTCGACGCAAGTTTAAAAGTTCGTGTTCTTTTGGCTCAGGCTCTTTTTGGCAATCCTAATATTTTGTTACTCGATGAGCCCACCAACCACTTGGATCTTCAATCGATCAATTGGTTGGAAAATTTTCTCTTGGATTTTGAAAGCACTGTTATCGTGGTTTCTCATGATCGTCACTTTTTAAATAAAGTGTGTACACATATCGCCGATATTGACTTTGGAAAGGTCCAAATGTACGTGGGGAACTATGATTTTTGGTATGAATCCAGTCAATTGGCATTAAAACTGATGAAGGATGCCAATAAGAAAAAAGAAGATAAAATTGCGGATTTGCAAAAATTTATTCAAAGGTTTAGTTCGAATGCCTCTAAGGCTAAGCAAGCAACTTCTCGTAAGAAACTCTTGGAAAAATTGACTATAGAGGATATAAAGCCGTCTTCCCGTAAGTATCCTTATATTGCATTTACACCTGACCGTGAAGCAGGTAATCAACTTTTGGCGGTCGAGCATTTAACGGCAACTGTTTCGGGAGAAAAGGTTTTCGAAAATCTTTCCTTTATTGTTAATAAAGGGGATAAAATTGCCTTCGTGGGGCCGAATAGCATTGCCAAAACAACTTTGTTCCAAATTCTTATGGGGGAAATTGAACCTGATGAGGGATCGTTTAGCTGGGGTGTAACGACTTCGCAGGCCTATCTGCCGAATGACAACTCGGAGTATTTCGAGACTGATCTTAATCTTGTTGATTGGCTGAGACAATTCTCTAAGGATCAAGATGAATCCTTCGTTCGCGGCTTTCTTGGGCGGATGCTCTTTTCGGGAGATGAAACCCAGAAACCAGCAAATGTCCTCTCAGGTGGGGAAAAAGTGCGGTGTATGCTTTCTCGCATGATGCTCAGCGGTGCGAATGTTCTCCTTCTCGATGAGCCGACTAATCACTTGGACTTAGAATCTATCACAGCACTTAATGATGGACTAACTCATTTTAGTGGTACGATGCTCTTTGTTTCTCAAGACCATCAGTTCGTTGAAACCATTGCTAATCGGATTATGGAAATCACACCTAATGGTCTCGTGGATCGTCAGATGTCGTATGATGATTATTTGGAAAATGAAACTGTACAAGAGTTATTGAAAACAATGTATGAATAAATCACGAAAGTGGGTCACAGAAATGTGGCCTGTTTTTTTGTTTTTCCTTAAAAGTGATACAATAATGGTTACAAGATTATAGAATTGTAAACGCTCCGAAATTTCCTAATAATCTTTTGCGAGATTAGCGCGGCATCCAAGTAACCCTTTTAACAGACTTTGAGAATCTTTGATTATTTTATTTAAATAGAAAGATAACAAGAGAACGGGAAAGGGAGAACTATGAAGATTTCGTGCAGTTCAAAACATGAAATTTGGAATATACCAGAGTCCGGGGAAGCTCTACTCGCGGGATATTGGAGCCCTGAAAAAGGGCTGGTTTTACAAAAGAGCTGGGTTAGATGGCAGGAAGGCAAAATTACATTACTTGAAGCCGCTGATATTTCATATCCCTTTTTTTGTACCTCTGATAATGTTTTTACTTGGGATTCCTATTATCTAATGCCAGGTTGGTTAGATGCTCATGTTCACCTTGCTTTGGATAGTCTCGACTTTTATCAATGTTTAGACAACTGGAGCCGGCCTGAGCTGATTGGGATGAATATTCAGAACTACTTACGACATTATCTTGAACAAGGGATCGTCGCCATACGAGATGGGGGGGATCTTCCTGGATTTGCTTGGCAGGCTAAACAAAAGGTGGATTCGGGTGAATGGATTGGGCCTAAAATTTTATCCGTTCGCGAAGCTGTGCAGCGTAAAGGGAAGTACGGGCGTTTTCTAGGGCGCGGCTTTAATAAGATACAAGAATGGCGAGACCTACAAGAGGTTTTTTTTGCTCAAGGTTTGGATCAGCTAAAAATAGTGGTTACAGGCCTTATAAAATTCGATACTTACGGGGTAGTCGGGCCCATACAGTGGAGAGTTGAAGAACTCAAGGAACTCGTAAAGAGTGCCCATGATCGGGGAATTCCGGTAATGGCTCATGCAAGTGGGAATGAGGGTATCTCTGTAGCTATTGAAGCGGGTGTTGATTCAATCGAGCATGGTTATTATCTCACAACAGAGCAACTCAAGCGTATGCATGCAAAGGGAATTGCTTGGGTACCTACTGTTGCCCCTATTGGAAATATCCTGAAATACGATTCGGATCGTTATTCTAAGCAGGAGAAATCGGTCTTAACCCGAATACTGCAGGGTCACTTGGCTAAGATTCAAGAAGCCTATCAATTTAAGGTTTCACTCGGGGTGGGGACCGATGCAGGAGCTTTTCTCGTTCCTCATGGTGATGCTTTTTTTGACGAACTTGATTGGTTTAAAGAGGCGGGACTGCCCAAGGACGAAATTATTAGACGGGCTAGCCAGGGAAATGCTTATATCTTTGGTTGGCCCGACTTCGGGACCCTCAAAGTCGGAAGCGCGATGAATCGACTCCAACTGACAAGTGATCCGTATGATGTCACAGATCGTATTCATATTTGAAATAAATCGATGACACGAACGAATAGAGGCTATTGGATTATGTGAACCAATAGCCTCTATTTATTGCTTATTCGCTTTTCTTAATGCAAGCCTTATTTCGGAGCAAGGGTCCCAATTTAGATATCCATCTTAAAATCATGTTGTAATGGCGTTGTATAATCAACTCGCAGTTCTCGTAAAACATTTTCCCCGTCTCGTTGTTCAACAACGTAGTAGCAAATACCAACTTCTAAATTGGGAAGTTGTTTCTTGAACTTGCTTAAATATGCAATAGGAAATTCTAAATAATTGTAGTTGTTATCTTTCCTATAGTTTTTTAAACCTGATTTTCGGAGGAAGGCTAATACTGGGGCTATATCCTGTCCAAAAACCTTTGCTGATTTAAGAAAATAGTCTTTTTCGGACATGATGCAATACGTGTAGGTGTTTCGAAACGGATTATTTTGGTTATAGATCTGCCCACTATATTTGTTCTCCAAGGAGCAATAATGCACTCCAAGTTTCAATTGCTTTTCCTGCGCAAATTTTAATAAGTGCAAACAATTTTCCTCGCTACCAGCAATGGGTAAGCCTCCAGCATACCAATAATTATAGAGAACCCGGTACTGGGTCGGTTTAATTTGGTAACCCCGTTTGGCGAATTCCTGGGTATTATTCAATGGAAAACAAAGTTCCAAAAGGTTAATACCGTTAAAGCCAATGGAGTCTAAAGTCATTAGTAAGTCTTTCATTTGTTCTAAATCGTTTGGCATTACAGGCATCTCTACCATAACGTGGGGGATGTACGCCTTGCTTAGTCTTATTTTTTCCAGGATAACATTTTGTTCTTCTATAGAGTCATCCGTCTTGATGCTGAATCGAATTTCATCGAGACCTACATTTTTTAATACTTGTAAATATTCTTCATCAAGAAAGGCTCCGCAGGTATAAAGACGGGTATAGGCTTTAGGATAGAGTGTTTTTGCGTGACGAAAGAAGGCTTCGGTTTCTTTTTTATATAAAAGAGGTTCGCCACCGGTTAGCGCGATGTCTTTATAGACAATCCCTTTTTCATGTAGCTTATTTAATTCTTCAATGAGGTTATTTTGATGATGCAAAAAATATTCGTAATTTTGCTGGTTTGGATTAAAACAAAAGTAGCAATTTCGTGGGCAATTTAGGGAAATGAAAAAGGTGATGGTCCCAACTCCTTTACGGCAAGCGATACAAGAAGGAGATACCCATCCTTGAGTAAGACTTTTATAATCATTGGAGATTTTCAGGCCATGTTCGGTCATTTCTATCACTTTATCATCATAGACGTTTAAGAAAGAATGATCAGAAATGGGTAAACCGAAGGCAGCGATCTGATGATGGAAATCTTGATGAATATTATTATATATTTGTGCGTAATTCCTATATGTTGGATTTTGAATTTGATCGATATTATCTGAAGTGATTGCTCTAAGCATATAATCCTCCATTATTTCGCTGGATTTTAATCTCTTTTTTACCGTATTGATGTTCTTGCTTTAATTAGAAGCGTAAACAAGCTTTGCATAACCTATCGCGGGAAGTCGCATCGTGCATACTAAAAAAAATTATAAGCATATAATGTTGAAAAATGCAACATAAACAGGTAATTTGATTTTTATATGTCTTAAGATTTTTTTTTCATTGATCCCCAAGCAATTAAAGCAAAAATCACCATACTCATTCCGCCCCAACATACCCCTTGCCATCCCCAGGCGCTCCAAAGATAGACCCCAAGAGCTGAACCTAGTGCTCCACCGCCAAAATAGGTAACCATATATACTGTATTCAATCGATTTTTAGCATTAGGGAGGAGTGAATAGACTTGGGTCTGATTAGCAATCTGAGCACTCTGAACACCTAAATCCAAAAGAATAATCCCTAGAATTAAGCCCCACAGGTGTTGTCCAAAAAAGCCTAATATCATAAAGGAAAAAAGAGTGATTCCAGCCGCACCTCCGGCAACAAATCGAGGGGTGTTTTTGTCTGCAAGTCGACCTGCGAAAGGAGCTATTGAAGCTCCAACGACTCCAACTAGTCCGAATAGGCCGGCAATCTCGCTTCCATAAGAGTAGGGTGGGTGTTTAAGGAAAAAGACTAATGTCGTCCAGAATAGGCTAAACGCTCCGAAAAGCATTCCTCCCATAAAGGACGTTTTTCGGAGTATGGGTTGTATTAAAATGAGTTGCCCGAGTGAACGCATTACCTGTGGATAGGTAATTTGAGAATTTTCCGGGTCGCATTTGGGAAGATAAGTCCTGAGAAGGAGTAATAAAATAATCATGAAGCCAGCAGCAATTAGGTACATTGCTCTCCATCCCCAGAAGTGCCCGATGATGCCACTGACGAAACGTGCAAGTAAAATTCCCAAGAAAAGTCCGCTCATGATGAGTCCGACGACTCGGCCCTGTTCCTTAGGTTTTGCTAATTGTGCTGCCAAGGGAACGATGAGTTGAGGTACAACTGTTGTTAACCCAACAGCGAAACTTGCAAGCTCCAATATTGTAATATTAGGGGCAAAGGCCATTGCGAGTAAGGCGAGAATTACTGCTCCAAGTAAACTTGTGATTAATTTTCTGCGTTCCCGCAAATCTCCGAGTGGAATAAAGAAAAACATGCCTAAGGCATATCCTATTTGAGTGAGCATTGAGATATTTCCAATACGGCTTGGTGAAACCTGAAAGGCTTGGGCCATATCGACGAGTAAGGGTTGATTATAGTAAAGATTGGCTACCGAGGCTCCTGCACCAATGGCCATAACCCTGATTAAGACCGTCGTAAGCTCGAAAGAAGAAGAATTTTCTAAGGAATCCTGTTTAAGTGGCTGATTCATTATATAACTCCTATTTGTATTAGTAATCTTATTTTAGCTTTACGACTAAGAAGTTACAACTTCAATCTGATCCAGTTGAAAACATTCGCTTTGAAACAATAAAGGTTTTATTAAATTCTTCAGTAAGATATTTACAGATAGTTATAATACACATATGATAGATACAGATAGGTTGCGAAAATAGTCTCAAATCTAACCTTAGAATTTAATAAGTTCATACTTAAAAATTTTGAAGTGAGAGGAGTGAAAGAGATGGAGCCAGGATTTGTATCAACCCTGTTTATATTAGGAATTATCCTACTATTTTTGGAAATCTTTATTCCTGGCGGAATTCTGGGCGGTCTAGGTATTGTGTTATTTTCAATCGGGATCTTTCTCATTGTAGATTCCGCTCTACAGGCAATCCTATATATCGGGGGAATGTTGCTCGCTCTAGGAATCTTAATCCTTTTAAGTTTTCGTTTTCCGCGAACACGTAAATTTTGGAAGAAATTTTCTTTGGGCACCCGTCAAATGAAAGAAGCAGGTTATGTCGCGCCAGAACCCAGTTATGAGCATTTTCTTGGAAAGAGAGGAGTAGCGCTCAGTCAACTCCGTCCAGCCGGAGTTGCAGAGGTCGAGGGAGAACGTCTCGATGTTGTAACTGAAGGAGGGTTTATCTCACAAGGCACAAAAATTAAAGTAATTGAAGTTGAAGGAACCCGCATCATAGTACGAGAGGAATAATATAAAGAGAGAAAGTGGAGGTGAAGCCCTTTACTGGGCGCAATATATGGCAGCTACGCTTATGTCATTCATTCTATTAGCAATAGTTCTACTAATTGTCGGTATGTTGTTTACATTTATTCCAGTCGGACTCTGGATATCAGCTTTAGCGGCTGGAGTTAACGTAGGGATTTTTACTTTGGTTGGGATGAGACTACGGAGAGTCATTCCTTCAAAAATTGTCAACCCGCTTATCAAAGCTCATAAGGCAGGCATCAATATTACAACTGAAAAGTTAGAAGCACACTATTTAGCGGGCGGAAATGTGGATAAAGTAGTTAATGCTTTGATCGCAGCGGAGCGTGCAGCTATACCCTTGCAATTTGAGAGAGCCGCCGCCATTGACCTTGCCGGTCGTGATGTCTTGCAAGCAGTCCAAATGTCCGTCAATCCAAAAGTTATTGAAACTCCGATTGTCTCCGCAGTGGCCCAAAATGGTATCGAACTGAAAGTAAAAGCTCGAGTTACTGTGCGCGCCAATATTGATCGTCTCGTCGGTGGAGCAGGAGAAGAGACGATTATCGCCCGGGTAGGAGAGGGTATTGTTACAAGCATCGGTTCGTCATATTCGCATAAAGCTGTCCTGGAAAATCCAGATATGGTTTCTCGTACCGTTTTAGAAAAGGGACTCGACTCAGGAACCGCCTTTGAAATTCTCTCTATTGATATTGCCGATGTCGATGTTGGTAAAAACATTGGTGCCCAACTTCAGACGGATCAGGCTGAAGCTGATAAACGTATTGCTCAAGCCAAAGCAGAAGAGCGTCGTGCCATGGCCGTTGCACGAGAACAAGAAATGAAAGCCTCCGTTCAAGAAATGAGAGCAAAAGTCGTCGAGGCAGAAGCCGAGGTTCCGCTTGCGTTGGCAACCGCCTTAAGAGAGGGTAAACTGGGGGTTATGGACTATTACAATATGCAAAATATAATGGCGGATACCTCGATGAGAGATACGATAGCCCGTACGGGTAAGGCTGAGTCCGGTGATCCCAGCCCGAAAAAATAATAGGGGGGGACACCCATGGAAAATATATTTTCCTGGATACCCATCATCATTGCTATCCTTGTAGCACTATCTTCGGCCAGTGAGAAAATCAAAGGAAAACCAGGCTCAAAATCGCTTACCCCATCTCTTCCTTGGGTTAAGGGCCTTGAACCTCGCGAATTTGAACTTCCCAAATGGCTCACTCAGGCAATACCTGGAATAGAAACCCTTTTGACTACAAATGAAAGAATCGAAGAGTATCCTTATGAAAAGACAGTTATTAATGACAGGACGATGGGTCTTGAAGGGACCATTGGAATTGAAGGAACTGCTGGAGATGAGGGAACATTAGGAATCGAGGGAGCAATTGGAGTCGAGGGAAACTCGGGTGTTGAGGGGACATCTGGAACAGAAGGTGCTTCCGGACAAGAGGATACGGCTGAAGCCAAACCCCTTAGCACTCTTAAAAGATCCTTACAAGCTGGAGGTAAATCAATAACTAACATCCCGAATAATGAAGACTTAATTAATGCAGTGGTATGGGCAGAAATTCTCAACAAGCCAAAAGCATTAAGGGCAAGGAGGTAAGTAAATATTTTCTCATTGGAATAATGTGAAGGAGCAAGAATTCCACTTCAGAAGAAGGAGAAACTCTTGCTCTTTTTATGTTACTTGCCTATTTTGTATTTGGAGTTCATCAGTTCATTGAACTGATCCCTAATTTTCTGTGTTCATCAATTTAAGCTTAAAGCCTTTGTCGGTCTTTTGAATTCTTCCTGATTTGAGTAAGCTCCCGATCGCGCGTTTAAATTCAGATTTACTCATGTGAAACATCATTTCAATTTCCGCAGGACTTGCTTTTTCACTTAAGGGAAAGTTTCCGTCATTTTCTTGCATCACTTTAAGAAGAAGCTGGGCATCGATACTCATTTGCTGATAAGAAAGTCTGCGCGTTGAGAGATCTAGCTTACCGTCTTCCCGAACCCGAATGACACGGGATTGAACTCGATCTCCTGCGTGTAGCTCGGTGAAATTCTCAGTGTTCGGAATAAGTCCCTTATACAGGTTATCCACGGCTACAAAGGCACCAAATTCAGATTGGATCTGATATACCGTCCCTGTGACGACATCATTTTTTTGATAAGGCGCATCCGAGCTTAGAAATTGAGTGATCTCCGTTGTACAACAGAGCCTACCACTTTTGTCTATATAGACTGAAACTAAATAACTTTTTCCGACCTCAAGCGGATACTTCTGCTCACTAAACGGTAAAAACAAACCGCGCTCTAGGCCGAACTCCAAAAACGCTCCAATTTTTGTTTTGGCAGTAACGGTTAAATAGGCGAGCTCCCCAACTTGGGCAAGTGGGGTCCTCGTTGTGGCAATCAGCCGATTTTCTGAGTCCCGGTAAATGAAAACGTCTAGAAAATCGCCCGCTTTAGCTTCCGCTGGGCGTTGCTTTTCCGGCAACAATACATTATCCTTACGATCTCCAGTTTCAGCATCGAGATAAGCCCCAATGGGAACGAGATTAGATATTCTAAGTCTATTAAACTTTCCAATCTGAATGATATGAATTCCTCCTAGTATTTAACGGTTAACTAATCTCTAATATACCATTAATTATAGCATAAGGTCTTATTCTCTGCCATTTTTACTTCTTTCCTACTTTTTATAGATAAAAAGATTTGAAGAGTTGGCAATCGAAACGATAGAGAGTTATAATCTTGTGGTGGTACTTAAAGTTTCTTAGATTCAATAAGTAACTAATAACCGACTATAATACTTAAACTTATCTAATTTATGAGGAGGATTATATATGGCGAAATTACTTCAGCCTATACAAGCGGGCCAACTAACCTTATCTAATCGTTTAGTTATGCCACCGATGGCTACGGCCAAAGCTGAAGCTGATGGTCAAGTGAGTCAAGCAATACTTGACTATTATGCCGAAAAATCAGCCGGCGGTCATCTCTCATTAATCATTATTGAGCATAGTTTTATTAAACCCGAGGGCAAGGCTAGCCATAACCAGCTTTCTGTTGCAGACGATCAAATGATAGAGGGATTAACAAAGCTAGCTCAAGTTATTCAAAAAAATGGTTCTAAAGCAATGATGCAACTCGCTCATGCCGGAAGTCAAACTGCCAGAGAAATTACTGGCTTTACACCAGCTGCTCCTTCTGCAGTTCTTAACTTGCGTAAAGGAGAGGAACTGCCTCATGAGTTGACTCATGAAGAAATATTTGAGCTTGTCAAAGCCTTTAAACATGCAGCTCGCAGGGCAAAGATTGCTGGTTTTGACGGAGTAGAAATTCATTCAGCTCATGGTTACCTTCTGAACCAGTTTTTATCACCACTCTCAAATAAGCGGACTGATGAATACGGCGGAACTCTTTTAAATCGTATTCGACTTCATCTTCAAGTGATTGAAGCCATTCGTTCCGAAGTTGGGCCCGATTATCCGGTCTTCATAAGGATTGGTGCATCTGACTTCATGGTAGGAGGAACAACTCTAGAAGACAGCCAAATTGCAGCTCGTGAATTTGAAAAGGCTGGAGTTAATGGAATTGATATTTCTGGAGGATTCTGTGGTTTCACTTTACCAGGCATAACATCACAAGGCTATTTCTCAGAACTCTCTGAAGGAATTAAACAAGTGGTTTCGGTTCCAGTTATTCTTACGGGTGGCATTATTGAAATAGAGGTAGCAGAGCAACTTCTCAATGAAGGTAAAGCCGATCTTATTGGAGTAGGTCGAGCTCTTTTGCGAAATTCCAAATGGGCTGAGGAAGGGATTATTAAACTACAAAGAGAAGGCTAAAGAGATTTATGATTAGAAGCGGCAATCTTTTTTCCGGAAAAGGGAGTAAAGAATTGCTGCTTTTATTTTATCAAGTTGCCGAGCCTTGGAGCTGTTAAGTGAACGGATGTGGGGGCATAGAGTCGACTTATCCTCGAAGGGGAAGGGGAGAAGCTACATGCCCCGGATTAAGGGTAAACTCCAGAGAATTGTGTTATAATAAACTTTATTCCTAATTTTCTTGGAGCGATTCAAAGGAGTCTTTTTGATGTTACGTCTCGAAATGACAGATCGACAAATGCGGAACCTAGCGAGCTACCCAATGGCTTATCAACTCGGGGTTGCATATTATCAAGCCGGGAAAGTAGGTCCACTAGAATATAATCCAGCGGAACGAAAAGTTAAGGCCTTCGTTGCTGGAACTTCTCGATATCTCATTCAGCTTCAGCTCACACCTGAGGGCGGACTGGGCAGTTATCAGTGCAGTTGTCCTGCCTATAGTAATCATTCGGGTGCCTGTAAGCATATTATTGCTGTCCTGAAAAGCACTCAGACTAACTTACCCTTGATATTCCAGAAAAAGGCGAACAGTAGTTCAACTCAGGAGTTTTTAACGTTTTTTGAAAATCATACTCAGGACCCCTTTAAGGAAGAACTCAACCTCGAGGTTGAACTTGACCTTTTTGTTGTTCCGAGACATCGGGTCGCAGCAGACTTTTCCTTAAAAGTAGGCTTGGAACGACTGTATGTGGTTAAAGATGTCGGAATGTTTTTGAACTCTCTTTATAAAGGGAAAACGTTGGAATTCGGAAAACAGTTTACCCTTGAACCCCATCGCCAAACCTTTAAAGAGCAAGACCGTCCAATAATTAACTTTTTACTCGATATGTATGAACAGAATCTGGCCTGGTCAGATATGTTAAATACCTACGCTGGATCGGCCTTTAATAGCAAAAAGTTAGTTTCTTTAAAAGGAGTCTATTTTAAGAAGTTTCTAGACGCTTTAGGGGATAAACCCTTTAATCTATATCAAGAATCTGCACCTATCTCAGAAACTCAAATTTTTCGTCAAGCGCTTCCTTTAGAATTGTCTCTAAATTCCGAAGCCGAAAATCTTGCTTTGACGTTCGAAGCTGACGAACTTCCTATTCAATTACTTCCCGATGCAAGTTATTTCCTATACGAACAGAAGATTTACCAAGTGTCACCTGCTCAACAGGAAATTCTTCCGTCTGTGCTCAAGGCACTACACAAAGAATACTCTTCAACTTTGATCCTACCTTCTAATAGCAAAGAATTTTTTATCTCAGAAGCATTACCTTCGCTTGAAAAAATGGGTAAAGTTTCAATTGCACCTAGACTGGCTGAAAAGTTCAGGCGTGAGGACCTTGTGACCCAGATTTATTTTGAACGGGGAAACAATGATGGAATAGCGGCTCGCGTCGAGTTCCATTATGGGAAAAACTCCATCAATCCCTTTGCACCGGTAGGAGGAAGCCATACCCTTAAGGATTCCCAAGAGGTGATTTTAATCCGTGCTGTTGAAGAGGAGCGCAAAGTTTTAAACTTGTTCGAACTTGCAGAATTCAGTGTTAATCAAGGAAAAATTCATCTTGAGAATGAGCAAAAGATCTTCGAATTTGTCACAGAATACCTTCCTCAACTCCAAAACATTGCTGAAGTCTATTACGCCGAGGATTTTAAAATGAGTATTCATAGTTCTGTTTCGCTTTCAGGCGGTGTTCGTTTGGATGAAAAAATGGATCTTCTCGAAATATCTTTCCATTATAGTAATATCGATGAAGCTGAATTAGCGGATATCTTTCAGGCAATAAATGTTAAGAGAAAGTACTACCGTCTTAAAGATGGATCCTTTCTCAATTTGCACCAGCCTGAATTAGAGACAGTGGCTCGCCTTGTCGATTATTTGGATCTCACAGCAGAAGATCTAGAACAGAACGTACTTCAGCTTCCGAAATATCGGGCTCTCTATATCGACAATTATCTGCGTCAGGCCAATTTACCAGGTATTCAACGTAACAAGGCGTTTAAGCAACTGGTCCAAAGTATCCTTGAACCTCATGATGGGGAGTTCGAAATTCCATCTTCTCTAGAAGGTGTGCTCAGGGACTATCAGAAAACAGGATTTCAGTGGTTAAAAACCCTAGCTTTCTATAGCCTAGGTGGAATTCTAGCGGATGATATGGGGCTTGGAAAGACCTTACAAGTTTTGGCCTTCATTCTCTCTGAAAAGACAACGGCTACACACCCTGCGCTTGTAGTTGCTCCAACCTCATTGATCTATAATTGGCAGGAAGAAGCTCTTAAATTTGCGCCAGAATTGAATGTTCTTGTTATTGATGGCCCGCCCCAGGTAAGACAATCTTTATTAACAGACCTCAAGTGTTGGGACCTTGTGGTAACCTCTTATCCGCTCCTGCGACGTGATACAGAGATCTATAGCCATCTTGAATTTTCTTATTGTTTTCTGGATGAAGCACAACATATTAAAAATCCGCAAACGATCAATGCAAAATCAGTTCAACAGCTCCAGGCCAAAGGGTATTTTGCTTTAACCGGGACTCCAATCGAAAATTCGCTTTCGGAACTTTGGTCTATTTTTCAATTCATTATGCCAGGGTATCTTTTGTCTCAGCCTGATTTTCGAAAGAAATATGAAATTCCCATCGTCAAAGGAGACGATTCTGAACCTTTAATAGAGCTCAGCCGGCACGTCACTCCTTTTATCCTGCGCAGATTGAAAAAGGACGTTCTCTTAGAGCTTCCTGAAAAGATTGAAACCCGGATGAGCGCTCAGATGACTGAAGAACAAACAAAAATTTATCTTGCCTTTCTTCAGGACGCTAAAAAGAATATCGCTCAAGAAATCGCCACTGTCGGCTTCGAAAGAAGTCACATTAAGATTCTCGCCGCGCTGACCCGACTTCGTCAGATCTGTTGCCATCCTGCGATGTTCGTCGAGGATTACACAGGGGGTAGCGGTAAGATGCAACTGTTTGAGGAAGTCATTGCCAATGCCCTTGACAGTGGACATCGCATTTTAGTCTTTTCCCAATTTACGACCATGCTCGATATCATTCAAAAACATCTGACCCATGAGAAGATCGAATATTTTTATTTGAGTGGTTCAACCAAAGCCTCAGATCGGATGCGAATGGTTCAGTTATTCAATAATGGTGTAGGTCAGATTTTTCTTATTTCACTTAAGGCGGGTGGAACAGGGCTTAACTTGACAGGCGCAGATATGGTCATCCATTTTGATCCCTGGTGGAACCCTGCGGTTGAAGATCAGGCTACTGACCGAGCTCACCGGATCGGTCAAAAAAATGCAGTGCAGGTTATTAAACTTGTTACCCAAGGAACGATTGAAGAGAAAGTTTTGGCTTTGCAGGAGAAGAAGAAGGAACTCATTCAAGCGGTTATACAGCCGGGTGAAACGCTGCTTTCCAAGTTTACCGAGAAAGAGCTTGTTGAACTGTTTGATCTGAATGATATTTAGGTGAGGTATATAAATGCGAAAAAGAGATTTTATTCTATTTCTATTGGCCAGTGCACTTTTGGGTATAAGCCAAAGTATAGATAATTCTTTTATTAATAATTTTTTTAACGATACTTTTCATTTATCTGTTACCCAACGGACGATGCTTGAAATTCCTCGCGAGTTTCCAGGGTTCGCTGTGGTTTTTGTCTCGACAATTCTGTTCTTTTTAGGAGATGTCCGATTGGCAGCACTGGCAAACGTTTTAGCCGCCTTCGGTATGTTCGGATTAGGTTATTTTTCTTCAGGCATGGGCTTGATGGTTGCATGGCTTCTTCTCTACAGCCTTGGACAACATCTTTTCATTCCATTGTCGAATAGTATTGCGATGAGCCTTGCGGACGAAGGGAATATGGGGAAAAGGCTCGGCCAAATAAATGCTGCAAATACATTGGCATTTCTGCTTGCCAATCTCAGCTTTGCTTTAATTTTCAAAGTAGTCGCAGTCAATTACCGCGTTGTCTTTTTAGTGGGTGCACTTGCATTTTTTGCCGCGTCGTTGCTGATCCTTAAGATGACTCCGCATTCTCCTCAAAATGTGCACAAGGGCTTCAAAATCCTTATTCGGAAAGAATATAGGCTTTTTTATGGGCTCAATGTGTTATTTGGCGCACGCAAGCAGATCTTTATCACCTTTGCTCCCTGGGTACTTATACAAGTCTTTAATCAAGGAGTAAGCACGTTTGCGTTGCTAGGTTTTATCATCGCGGGTATAAGTATCTTCTTTAAACCTTTTGTTGGCTATCTTATTGATAAATATGGGGAACGGTTTGTCCTTGCAGGCGAGGCATTCTGCCTTATTTTCGTTTGCCTGGGATATGCTTTTTCCCAGCGCTTTTTTATTGGAATTGGGCATGGTGAATTTACGATTTACTTGATTAGTGCCTGTTTTGTTTTTGATCAAATGATTATGGCTGCCGGCATGGCACGAGCAACTTATTTGAAAAAAATTGCGTTAAATTCTGAAGATGTTTCGCCAACCCTGTCCATGGGAACGACGGTTGACCATGTGCTTTCTATGATTGTTCCGTGGATTGGTGGGTTTATCTGGACACGTTTTGGTTATGAATATGTATTTCTCGGGGGAGCCATTATCGCTTGCTTTAATTTACTGGCTACAAGCAGAATACAAATTCCTAAGCACGACAGCGTATCCAGATCTTTAGCGCAGTAAGGTCTGTCTACATTCTAAAATAAAGGGAAATTTTCAGTTTCTGACGAATAATTCCTTTGGTATTCTGCGTTTTTCCAAACAGGATGCTAAAGGAGTTGTTTCTTTATGATAGAAAAAGCCTTAAAAACTTTAGAACATTATTTTGGATATTCCCAATTTCGAACAGGGCAAAAAGAAGTCATTACGAGTTTGCTTTCAGGAAAAGATACTGTAGCAATTATGCCAACTGGAGCAGGGAAGTCACTAGCCTATCAGATCCCTGCGCTTTTATTTGACGGGGTAACCCTTGTCATTTCACCCCTCATATCTTTGATGAAAGATCAGGTTGATGCACTCCAGGAATATGGCGTCCCAGCCACTTATATTAATAGCTCACTTTCTATGCGAGAAACTATATCTCATATTGAACAAACAAAACGCGGAGAATTTAAATTGCTGTATATTGCTCCCGAACGTTTGGAAACGGAAAGTTTTCTCACTTTGCTTGAAACCTTAGAGATTTCGTTTATTGCGATTGATGAGGCGCATTGTGTTTCCCAATGGGGTCATGATTTCCGCCCTAGCTATATTCGCATTGGACAATTTCTACATCATCTTCAGGTTCGTCCGTTGGTGGGTGCTTTTACTGCTACTGCAACCGAAGAAGTCAAGGAAGATATTATAAATCAATTAAAACTTCAAAACCCACAAGTTTTTGTAACGGGTTTTGACCGCCCCAACCTTACCTTTTCAACTCTCCAAGGGGAAAATCGCAAAACTTACCTCTTAGATTATGTTAGAGCTCATGCTGATGAGTCCGGAATTATCTACGCTTCCACACGTAAAAAAGTCGATGCAATACAAACTTTTTTGAGCGGAAAGGGGTTCCCTGTCGGAAAATATCATGCAGGAATGAGTGATAAAGATCGCCAAAAGAGTCAGGAAGATTTTCTCTATGATAAAACACCTATTATCGTAGCAACTAATGCTTTTGGAATGGGCATTGATAAATCAAATGTACGTTATGTTATTCATTACAATATGCCTAAGAATATGGAAGCGTATTATCAGGAAGCGGGCAGGGCTGGGCGTGATGGCGAACCGGCCGAATGTATTCTCCTTTTTTCTCCGCAGGATGTGGTACTTCAAAGGCATATGATTGAGCAAACAACGTTTCAACCTGAACGAAGGGAAAATGAACATAAGAAGCTTCAGGATATGGTCGATTACTGTCATACGACACGATGTTTACGTAAGACGATTCTGGAATATTTTGGAGAAACAAATGTTCCTGAAGAATGTGGTAGATGTGGTAATTGCTTGGATGATCGTGAAACGGTGGATATTACTGTTGAAGCGCAAAAGATTTTTTCGTGTATTGTCCGGATGCGCGAACGTTTTGGCATGAACCTCATTGCCGAAGTTCTTAAAGGTTCGCGGAATAAAAAGGTCCTTGAACTCCAATTTGATCGACTCTCAACATACGGAATTATGAGTGACAAATCACTTCAAGAAATCAAAGATCGCATTAATTATTTGATGACCGAAAACTATTTGCGCTTATCGACTGGAGAGTATCCAATCGTGAAACTTGAACCCAAAAGTATACCCGTTCTCAAAGGGGAAGTGAAGGTTTCTCAAAAGTTATCACGCAGGGTTGAAAAAGCCAGCACTGATCTGCAAAGTTTGTTTGAACGGCTTCGCTTACTTCGTCATAACCTAGCATCGAGAGAAAACCTGCCTCCCTATATGGTCTTCTCTGATAGCACACTTCGTGAAATGGCTGAGAATCTTCCAATCGATCTTGCCGGTTTTATCCGAATTGGTGGAGTAGGGGAAAAGAAGCTTGAAAAATATGGAGCAGAATTTATCGAAGAGATAAGTGCTTATCTTTTAGAGAAACAGGCAATGGCTGGGGACCAAGTGCAGGAATTACATGATGTTGTTCAACAGACAAATTCAAATCAAGAGCGGATATCTCATAATTTAGAACCCGTTACTCATCCTTCTGTGAAAATCCCCAGCTATATCCAAACTCTTGAGCTCCTTCAACAGGGAAAAACACTGGAGGAAATCGCTGTCTTAAGAAAATTAACGATATCAACTGTTCAGGATCATCTTATTCGTTGCCATGAGGAAGGCCATACTATTCCTTGGGAAGTACTTATCCCTCCCGATCAGGAAGAGCTTATCCTCGAAGCAATAAACCAAGTAGGTAGGGACAAGTTACGTCCTATCAAAGACACCTTACCTAAAGAAGTCGATTGGTTAGCGATTAAGGCCGTACTAGCCAAGCACAAAGCATAACAATCTAGAGTAAGAAGTAACATAGCGTAGAGGGAAAGTAAAAGGGTTGATCCGATGAGAAGAATGACACGCTATCTCTTGGTAATTTCCTTTGATGGACTATCGAGTCTTGACTTTGATTACCTGATAACTCTTCCCAATTTTAAAGAGTTTCTTGAGAAAGCCTCTTACGCTCGAAAAGTATATAGTGTTTATCCCAGCTTAACTTATCCTGCGCATGCAACAATCGTTACAGGAAGATATCCGAAGAATCATGGAATCATCAATAACACTCTTTTTCAGCCTCAACGGGAATTTCCCGATTGGTATTGGCAACGGAAATATCTTAAGGGTGAAACTCTTTATGACGAAGCACTTAAAAAGGGAATGAAAGTCGCGGGCCTTCTTTGGCCAGTTACTGGAAAATCAAGCATTACCTATAATATGCCGGAGGTGCTTGCGAATCGTTCTTGGCAAAATCAGATTCTCGTTTCTTTGCTTAATGGAAGCCCTCTTTATCAATGGACACTTAATCAGAAATTTGGTCACTTAAGAAATGGGGTCAAGCAACCTGATCTTGATCACTTTACCCATCAATCCTTAATTTATACCCTCCGAGAAAAGAAACCAGAGCTTACCTTAGTCCACTATACTGACTTGGATTCGATGCGGCATTATCATGGGTTCAACTCTACAGAAGCACAGGAAGCCTTAAAGAGGCATGACCAAAGATTAGGAGATATTCTTCTAACTTTACGAGAGATGCAGATTGAAAAAGAAAGTACGATTGCCGTTCTCGGAGATCATAGCAGTCTTGATGAAGATCAGGTGATTAAACTCAATGTTCTTCTTAAGGAGAACGGATACCTAGAGTTTGATGCGAAAGGAAGACTTAATAACTACCGAGCGATTGTTAAAAGTTGCGATGGGTCGGCTTATGTATACTTCAATCCCAAATATCCAAAGAACCCGAGGGAAGTGAAGAAGCTTCTCCGTCTTCTCGAAGGATTTAAACAAGAAACGGGAGCTATAGAGGGAATTTACTCGAGCGCAGATGCGATTCACTGGGGTGCTGATCCCCAATGTGCATTTCTTTTAGAAGCGAGCTTGGGGTATTATTTTATCGATCAGCTTAATGGACCTGTCCTTGAAAAGATTAAGCCAGAAGATGTTGGTGGACTGCATCATCGAACCAAAGCCGCACACGGGTACTCCCCTTTCAAAGAGGGTTATACCACAGTTTTTATAGCTCGAGGGCAAGGAATTAGAGAAGGGGTAGTACTTCCGGAGATGAGTTTAATTGATGAAGGCCCTACTCTTGCTCGACTTCTTGGCTTTATTCTTCCTAAAGCAGATGGGCGTGTTCTTGATGAAATACTTGAACTTTGATTAAAAACTTTGATGTAAATAAAAGCCGTTGCCTTAGTCTTATAGATTGGGCATCGGCTTTGTTACCCTATATCCGGTATCGTTTTTCTCCATTTTTAAGAGCATCCAAGATTAAGCCTTCCCAGCCGTAAGAATATCGTGAACATTAACTATAATTTTTTAAGGAACACACTATATTTATACTTATATGCTAAGCCACCTTTCAAAGATAGCCTTGTTCATGAGCCGACGTGCTAGCTGATACTTCTCAAACCATTCATCCGATAATCTTTCATCACCATAGACTCTCCAGCCTTGGGTTTTTACAAACGGAAGAGGAGCGAGCCCCATGAAGCCTAAAACATCTTTTAAGGGATATCCAAGAAAAAGGCCAACTTCGTGTGGGAAATTCCGAAACCGTATTTTTTCAATAAGCTGTTCAAGATAGTCCTCTAGCGAAGAGGATGGGGGATAGTTTATTTGTTGTAAAAATTCTTGACTGATCGGATTGATTAGCCTTCGAGCTAAAACTTTCTTGTTATAAAAAAGGATTTGTTGGTATTGTTTTATTTTACGTACTTCGAAAACCTCTATATCTGGGATTTGGGTCAGCCTCATTCGAAACTCCCCCCAGGAAACTTTGTGAAGTTCGATATTCAAGAGTTCTGCAGGCTTCTGGGAGAGGAGCATGGGAGCTAAGCATTCAAGAATATAGCGTAGGTTCTCGCCCAGCGTCAATTCATTAAAGCGATTTTGACTAACAAACTCTAAAATAGCAATAATATCACTTTGGTTTATTATTTTTTGAACTCGGTTATCATTCTCTGGAATTAGGCTTTCTAATAAGATTGTTTTCAAAGTCCTTGCTCCTCTGCTCCTAAGTAAGGCTCTTTTAATCGTAGCCTACCTTTAGGGTTCTCTTATTAATCCAGGATTATGATGTCAGAGGTATGAATAATGCGTGAGGACCTGAATTGGAGATGATACTTTAAACTTTTAAATGATGTAATTTCAGATAATTTAAGATTTTTTCCCTTTCACTTGTTTGGGCATAGATCAAGGGTTGTACTTCTTCATCGACGACTCCTGCCCATTTCATAAAGAGGGATTGTTGATAGGATTGATTTAAGACTGGATCAGCATAGCTTAAGTGAATAACAAGGTACTGAGGATTAATATCTTTGTCGATGAGTGATATATCTTGGTTATCTAACTGGATCATCAGGCGGGTCGTCGTCTCACGTGGAATATCGTTAATTAAAGCATACTCGTCTACATGTACGGGTTTTAAATTCAAGCTTTGATCGAAAACATAGGTATTACTGACTAATGTAGAAGCTGCATGTTTACCCACGTTTGTAAATTCAAACTCGAACATTACTTTTTTTTGAAGGACGACTTGAGGAGAATTCTTCACACTAAAATAGGGACGATCGGCTTGGCGTTGGGTCTGCCAGGAAGTAATTGTAATATAGGCTGTGATCAAGGACACGATTGCAAAAATCACAGTAGAGAAAGTAACAATAGTCGTCGACCAATCCCATTCTTTTTTAGAAGGCATGCGGATCCCTCATTTGCAACGTTTCTAATATATTTATGAAGACTTTTATAAATATATTAGAATATTTTGAGGGTATATTTGGCTGGATTTTTATGAGTTCTGAATTTTTCGTGACCTACACTGGCAATTAACGCGTGATGAAAGTGTACTATGAAATTATTGAGAAAAAGAATACTCATGAAGTACAAATTCAGGGGGGATCAATTGGTACAAACCCGTCCCGCTGATGGGAACTGCGGGCTGATTGTAACGACAAGAGATAAAGCTCGGGAGTTGAGTACCGATAAAAACGTCAAGTTCAGATCCTATCCTATGGTTATGCTCGTGCTGAAAAGGCCTCATATGGCAGCGGCGATAGTGCCCGCTTTACAAATGGCGATTGAGATTCTATAGCAATAGTAAAGCTTAATAAAAGAACTCCGCATCCCTCGTGATGCGGAGTTCTTTTATTCAAAGGCAAAATTGCCATTTCTGAAGATCGGAATCTGTTGTCCGGTTTCCGTCACACCTGTAATCTCTAAATCAGCGGTTCCAATCATAAAATCTTCGTGGAGCAAGGAATCATTGACTCCAGCCTTTTCAAGTTCTTTGGCGTTTAGGGTAGCTGCTCCTTCAAGGCAAATGGGGTATGCTTTTCCAATGGCTAAATGACAAGACGCATTTTCATCGAAAAGGGTATTATAAAATAAAATTTTTGAGTTAGAGATCGGGGAGTCGTAAGGAACAAGTGCGACTTCACCTAAATAGTGAGAGCCTTCATCGGTTTCAATTAGATTTTTTAAGGCCTCATATCCTTTTTCTGCGCTAAAATCCACGATACGACCCTCTTTAAAGGTAAAAGAAAAATCATCAATGAGGGTTCCATTATAATTTAAGGGCATGGAGCTGAAGACTTTGCCATTAACGCCTGTTTTCTTCGGAAGTGTAAAAACTTCTTCGGTGGGCATGTTGGCAACGAATTCTACACCGTCGGGCGTGAATTCTGACCCTCCAAGCCAAAGATGTCCTTCGGGTAGTTCTATAGTTAAATTAGTTCCCAAGGAATTTTGGTAATGCAGAGATTTTATGTCTTGAGCATTTAAATAATTCATTCGGTTTTTTAAGTTATTTTTGTGGTTTTCCCAAGCTTTGAGTGGGTCTGATTGATCGACACGTACGGTTTTTAAAATTGCATCCCATAACTTTTCAATTCCCTTAGCCTCGTCATACTGTGGAAAAACCTTTTTGGCCCATGAAGCCGTTGGAACCGAAATTACGCACCAGACATTTTTATTGCTCATTAAATGTTCGCGATATTCCTTTAATGCGTTACTTCCGGTCTTTTGGGCTTTCATCAGACGTGCTGGGTCGACATCTTTCATCAGTTCCGGATCATTAGCAGAGATACTCAAGAATGCAGCGCCCTGCTGAAGATAACCCATATACATATCTTTCTGCCAGTCTGGAAATTCGTCGAACACTTCTTCGGGAGCATAAATGTAACGGATTTTGGAGAAGAGCTCATCTTTCCAGTTAATGATGACATCTCTTGCCCCTTCACGATAAGCTGCCTCAGCGATTTCCCGAGTAATCGGTGCACATTCGATCGGAGAGTTAATGAATAAGGTTTGATCCTTTCTGAGATTAAGTCCAACCTGAAGAATTAAACGGGCATATTTCTCTAGAGTGCTTAGATCCATATAAAAATCTCCTTTATTAAAGAAATTTAGTAGTGTCAGTATATCATTGATTTTAATGAAATACGAATTCGTCTAACATGGCTAATGCATAAATCTTTAGAATTATTGTCTTCATAAGCAGGAGTTTACTCCCCAAAAGTCGAAATTTAATTACTAATCTAAAAACTTTAGAATATGACAATTTAGAAGATGATGGGTGAATGAGTAGTGAACAATGGAGTGTGATTTTGATGGACGGATTTACCTCAATTACCTTGTCATCATATGACTGGAAGCAGTGTATTACAACTGATATCTTACGATTTCAATATAATACGTCACTGAGAGAAGCTGTGGATATTTTCCTTTCTCATCATCTTAGTCAAGCCCCAGTCGTCGATGAGGAGGGACGCTTGATTGGTATTCTCGATAGTTTAAGCCTTCTTAAAGGATTAAATTTATTAGAAAATAGCAATCATGCAGTGACAACTTTAATTAACGAGTTTATCCAACAACCGCAATTAGTCATTTATTTAGAGGGTAACTTTGGGCAAAATGTCAATCGAGTTATCGAAAGCCAAACTTCTGCACTAGTAATTGATAGTGATGGAAAATTTAAGGGCGAAATGAAGTATACTCAAGTGATGCAAACCTTAAATGTGCTTTATGAAGAACTTGAATGCTTTGTTTCTAAGGTTATTGAATTACCCTACAATGGGATTATTGCTATTAATTCAAGTGGAACGACCATTTTCTATAATCATTCGGCAGAACGGATTTTGGGTTTTCCTGCCCAGGATATGATTGGTAAATCAATTACCCAGTTATTACCGGATTCATTTACCTATAAAGTTTTGAAAAATGGTGAAGCACAGCGGGGAGTACCTCTTACGTATGGAGATATTAGCGTTCATGCTGATTTCACACCTATTATTGTTGCAGATAAGCTCCTTGGCGCAGTTGCCATTTTTAAGGATGTGACTGAGCTTCAAGAAGTTACAGGTCGTTTAAGTACTAATGAAAAACTCATGGCAACTTTGGAGGCAATCGTAGAAAATACCTACGAGGGGATCATCGTTATTAATAATCAGGAAAGAATAGAAATTATTAACCAGTTCTTTCTAGACGAAATGGGAATGAAAGCAGAGGATGTAATAGGTAAAAAAATTAATGAGATTAGCCCCGAAAGCCAATTACCTAATACCCTTAAATCTGGCGAAGTTCAATTCGGAGAACATATGAATATTGGTGAAAAAGATTTTTTAATCATGAGAGCACCTGTAGAACGAGATGGTAAAATTGTGGGTGCGCTAGGTAAAACACTTTTTAAAAACATGGAAGTTGCTAAAATATTTGCCAAAAAGGTTATGCGCCTTGAAGGAGACGTAGCTTATTATAAACATGAATTACGCCGCTTTCACTCTTCACAGTATGCATTTAGCGATATCATAGGGAATAGTCCACGTATGCAAGCTGCAAAGACCTTGGCTAAACGTGCAGCCCGTACAAATTCAACCATTCTTTTATTGGGGGAGAGTGGGACAGGTAAAGAAGTCTTTGCTCATGCTATCCATGAAACCAGTATGCGCAAAAATGGACCTTTAATTCAAATTAATTGTGCTGCTGTACCGGAAAATTTATTGGAATCTGAATTGTTCGGTTATGCTGAAGGAGCATTTACAGGAGCACGCAAGGGTGGAAAACCTGGGAAATTCGAACTTGCTGATAAAGGGACAATCTTTCTCGATGAAATTGGAGATATGCCGTTATCGATGCAGGCTAAGCTTTTACGGGTTTTGCAGGAAAGAGAAGTTGAACGCGTCGGAGGTACACAACCCTTAAAGATTGATGTGCGAGTCATTGCGGCTACAAATCGTGATCTTTACCAAATGGTTATCGACCATAAATTTCGACTCGACCTTTATTATCGACTCAATGTTATCAATATCGAACTTCCGCCATTACGTGATAGGGAGGAAGATTTTGAGTATATTACAAATTCAATCTTGCAAAAATTAAATCACCGTCTCGGTTCTTTTATCGAAGGCGTAACCCCTGAAGCTTTCGAATATTTACGAACTTATGACTGGCCAGGAAATATTCGTGAATTAGAGAATATTTTAGAACGGGCTATTATAACTTGTGATGAATTGTGGGTCCAGTCTTGGCATCTTTCATTACCCCTTCGAAACAGTACAGATAGACTTTTAGACAGCGAGGGTGTGGATAATAATACTCAGCAGAATAATTATCAGAATAATCAATTCACGACTTTAGAGGAAGGCTTAAATGAAGCCGAACGTAACATGATACATTTAGCACTTCAAAGATCCCATGGTAATAAGATGCAAGCTGCTCGTTTACTAGGAATTCATCGTTCAGCACTTTATAAAAAGATGTCGAAACATCGTCTTACACAGACTTAAATCGCAATTTTAAAAAAGACAGTGTCTACAGATAGAGACACTGTCTTTTTTCGGAGACGATTTCATCAGTTTAAATATATGTCTTAGTTATCATTACTTTTAAGTATTTCGAGTTCAAAAAGTGTCTCTTATTTGAGACGGCATTGTTTCGAATTTTCTGAGATATATTTGCCTTCTACGACATTAAATTATTAATTATTAACGATTGAGGCTTGCTTTATTACAGGACTCTTAAAAATATTTTAGTTTATACTAAAGGATGCTAATCCCGCTCATAATCATAACTTTGAAGACATGGAATTATTTAATAAACTGATTTTACTTTTAAAAGGAGATCCGTTTTTGATATTATAATATTTTAATTTGATGATTAACTTTATAAAATGAAGATTGTGGCATGACTATTGCAATAAATATCTGACAATTGAAACTCTTCTCAAAACTTTGTAAAAGGAGGCACAAAGTATTATCAGATTGTGATTTTAAATTTCTAAATTATGGTAATGAGGGTTTCGCAAAGATAAAAAGAGCGAATCCTTATAATTTACATTTAAGAATATATAAGGAGGAGAAAACATTGAAAACAATTATGGTTATCGGAGCCGGTCAAATGGGTGCCGGAATCGCACAAGTTGCAGCACAAGCAGGATATGATGTTATTCTTAACGACATTAAAGAGGATTTTGTTACCCGAGGACTTCAAGGAATCGAGAAAAACTTAAATCGCAGTGTAGAAAAGGGCCGCATGAGTGCTGAAGATAAAGCAGCAATCTTAGGTCGTTTTCGTAAAAGTACCTCTTACCAAGATGCAGCTGATGCTGATCTTGTTATTGAAGCAGCTGTTGAAAAAATGTCGATTAAAGGTGAAATTTTTAAAACGCTCGACTCGGTCTGCCCAGAGCATACGATTTTAGCTACTAACACCTCATCTCTGCCGATCACGCAAGTTGCTGCTGTTACGAAACGTCCTGATAGAGTAATTGGCATGCATTTCTTTAATCCTGTTCCTGTTATGAAGCTAGTTGAAGTTATTCGTGGCTTAGAAACAAGCGATGAAGTTTATAATACAATCGAAAAATTAAGCCGTGAGTTGGGTAAAACTCCTGTTGAAGTTAAAGATGCCCCTGGTTTTGTTGCTAACCGGATCTTAATCCCAATGATCAACGAAGCGGTTTGGATTTTAAATGAAGGAATTGCAAAACCTGAAGATATTGATGAAGTGATGAAACTTGGCGCTAATCAGCCGATGGGGCCTCTTGCATTGGGAGATCTCATTGGGTTGGACACTGTACTTGCAATTTGCAATGTGCTGCATGAAGGCTTGGGAGACAAATATCGTCCCTGCCCACTGCTTCGTAAGTATGTAGATGCGGGTCGTCTTGGACGTAAAACTGGACGAGGATTTTTCACCTATTAAAGCCTTCTCGACTAGTTGTTTTTCCCATTAACTTAAGGTACCCCATAAATTATATATATATATAAATAAATAATTGGAGGAATGAAAGATGAATTTCAATCTAACTGAAGACCACATCATGATGCGTAAAATGGTGCGCGATTTTGCTGAAAACGTATGTGCCAAAGGACTCGAAGAACGGGATGAGAAAGAAGAATGGTCTCGCGAGATTTGGAACCAACTTGCTGAACTTGGTTTAGCTGGAATTACATTTCCTGAAGAATACGGCGGTGCCGGTGCTGACTATATCTCCTATGCAATTGCAGTTGAAGAACTTTCCCGTGTAGATGCTTCAGTAGGGGTTACCCTTTCCGCACATGCTAGCTTAGGTTCTAATCCAATCAATATGTTTGGTACTGACGAACAAAAGAAAAAGTTCTTGACTCCGCTTGCTGAAGGAACAAAACTTGGCGCTTTCGGTTTAACCGAACCTATGGCAGGATCAGATGCTTCTGGAACAAAGACGACTGCTGTTCGTGTTGGCGATGAGTATATTTTGAATGGCTCTAAAATCTTCATCACTAATGGTAAAGAAGCAGATGTTTATAATGTTTATGCACAAATGGATAAGAGCAAAGGAAACAAAGGAATTGCAGCTTTCATCGTTGAAAAAGGAACTCCTGGTTTCACCTTTGGTAAAAAAGAGAAGAAGATGGGAATTCGTTCTTCTGCTACCTATGAACTTGTCTTTGAAGATTGCCATATTCCTGCAACCAACCTCCTCGGTAAAGAAGGAGAAGGTTTCAAAATCGCTATGCAAACCTTAGATTATGGCCGCATCGGTATTGCTTCCCAAGCTTTAGGAATCGCACAAGGCGCTTATGAAGCAGCTGTAAAATATACCAAGGAAAGAGTACAGTTTGGCAAGCCGATTTCTGAATTACAAAATACGCAGTTCAAACTAGCTGATATGGCTACTCAAATTGAAGCTGCTCGTCTGCTCGTATATCAAGCTGCCTTCATTGCTTCAGAACACAAAATTTCTGTTTCTAAAGCTGCTGCTATGGCAAAACTGTTCGCAGCTGAAACGGCTATGGCTGTTACAACTCAATCAGTTCAACTTCATGGTGGTTATGGATATACCCGTGACTATCCTGTTGAACGCATGATGAGAGATGCTAAGATTACAGAAATCTATGAAGGTACAAGTGAAATTCAACGTGTAGTTATCGCCAGCAAGATTCTCAAAGAATTCTAAGAAACTTTGAGGTAAAACCTAAAGGTGTTGGCTCATATCATTAGCTTGGGAGGTAAGCCTGTGAATATTGTCGTATGTATGAAACAAACATTTGATACAGAAGCTAAAATTGTTCTTAACGCTGAAGGAAAAGTTAATTCTGACGGTGTTACGCTGGTTATCAATCCTTTAGACGAATATGCAATCGAAGAAGGACTTCGCCTGAAAGAAAAATTGGGCGGTGAAGTTACGATCCTCACATTAGGTGGAGATCAGGCTACAGCAGCTATTCGTACTGCTTTAGCAATGGGTGCAGATAAAGCGGTTCTTATCAATGACCCTGCGCTTGGTGAAGTTGATGAAGGAGTTGCAACTGAAGTCCTGTCGGCTGCTGCAAAAACATTATCAAGCGATATTATCCTTGCTGGGGTAATGGATACAGATAATGGTTCTGCTCAAGTTGCGGTTCGAATTGCTGAAAAACTAGGGATCCCCTCGGTCAGCGCAGTTACCAAACTAGATATCAACGCCGATAAAGCTGAAGCAGTTCGGGTTATCGATGGTGGTACAGCAACTCTTGAGGTTCCACTTCCTGTGATGGTCACTGTAGTCCAAGGAATTAACGAACCACGGTATCCTTCAGTAGCCGGAATTATGAAAGCAAAGAAGAAACCTCTCACGACGATGACATTGAGTGACTTGGGAGTCAATGCTTCTGATTTGACCGTTCACAATAAAGTCACTAAACTTACTTTGCCCATCCCACGTAAAGGAGGAAGAATAATTCCTGGGGAGGTTGCTGAGGCTACCCTAGAATTAGCACGCTTACTACATGAGGAAGCTAAAATCCTCTAAAAATGAGATGAATAGGTAAAGGAGCGAGTGAAGTTATGCCAAAGGGTATATGGATTTTAGTAGAACAAGCAAAGGGACAAATTCGCAAAGTCTCTTTAGAGATTTTGAGTCAAGGCCGTAAAATTGCGGATCAAACGGGAGAACCACTTGTCGCAGTTATCGCAGGAGAAGGCATTGCCAACCTTGCTAAAGAGGTTGCTGAGTATGGAGCAGATCAAGTTTATCTCCTTGACTCGCCTCAATTGGCACAGTATACAACAGGTGCTTATACCTCAGCACTGAACAAACTTATCAGAGAGAAAGAACCTAAAGCGTTTTTGCTTGGATTTACTGGTCTCGGTAAAGATTTAGCTCCACGTTTAGCGCAACGCTTAGGCGTCGGTCTTGCTTCAGACGTAACCGACATCGAAGTTGATCCGGAAAAGTTTCTTGTGTTTAAACGCCCAGTCTATACGGGTAATGCGTTTGCATTTGTTGAAACAACAAGTATTCCCGCTTTTGCGACTGTACGGGCGAAATCTTTCGTTATTGCAGAGCCTGATGCTTCTCGTCAAGCAGAAGTTATTCAAGCTGAAGTCAGTATTGATCCTTCAGATCTGAAAGCAATTTTGAAAGAAGTAGCTATTGCAGCATCTAGTCGTCCTGCACTTACTGAGGCTGAGTTTATTGTTTCAGGTGGTCGTGGGATGAAAGGCCCTGAGAATTTTGCTATTCTTGAAGAATTGGCAGACGTCGTTGGTGGAGCTGTTGGTGCTTCTAGAGCTGCAGTCGATGCAGAGTGGATAGACAACCAATTCCAAGTCGGACAGACAGGAAGTATCGTTGCTCCCACACTTTATATTGCTTGTGGAATTAGTGGTGCTATTCAGCACTTAGCAGGTATGGGGGCTTCGAAATTCATCGTTGCCATTAACAAAGACCCAGAAGCTAACATTTTTACTGTAGCTGATTATGGGATCGTTGGTGACCTTTTTGAGGTAGTCCCCCTCCTTACTCAAGAATTCAAAAAATTAGTTAATAGCTAATAAATTATCTTTAAACTCGCACGGGGAACCAAGGCAACTCACCAGCCAGGTTTGATCTGAAGTAAGATTAAACGGGAGTTTATCCTTGTTCTCCGCGCGAGAATCCATTTCAGCCCCTTTTTTCTGCTAAGTTAAGAGTGGATTAGGATTTTGATTTAAATAAAGAAGAGGAGGAGAAGGGTATATGCCTACAAGGGAGCTTTATTGGAACATCCATGGACATTGGTTAGTATATCCCGTTTTTATTATTGCCGTAGCCTTTTTAATCTATGGTTATAGACAACGCTATCATCTCTGGAAGCTAGGACAGCCTGAGAATCGCTGGAAAGATGTTGGAACAGGAATTAAGGATCTCCTTGTTTATGGCTTATTTCACAAACGAATACTAAAAGATGCATATCCAGGAATCATGCATTTCTTTATTTTATGGGGCTTTATATTTTTAGCTTTTGCGACAGCAATGTTGACACTACAAGCTGACTTTGGAATTAATATCTTCCATGGCCCACTTTATGTCTTCGTTAAGCTGACCGCAAACTTATTTGGTTTATTAGCCGTTGTGGGTGTGCTAATGGCGATATGGCGGCGTTACATCACCAAATCAGATCGTTTGGATAATAAAAAAGGTGCAGGGGACGGAATCGTTCTCGCTCTTATTTTGGCTATCCTTCTTACCGGTTTTGTGATTCAAGGCGTTCGTATGGCTGCCACCAATGATCCTTGGGCTTATTATGGTTTCGTGGGATATTGGATTGCTCCCCTGTTTAGCGGGCTGAGTGCTGAAGCTCTTAGTACCTTGCATCAAATTCTATGGTGGACTCACCTTGTGTTAGCGATGAGCTTTATTGGTTATTTCCCCTATTCAAAGCTAACCCACATTTTATTGGCTCCAGCCAATCAATTTTTGAGAAAACGTGGACCTATTGGAATCCCGGAAAAAATTGATTTTGAAGATGAAAGTCTCGAGACTTTTGGAAAAAGTAAACTACGCGAATTTTCTTGGAAAACGCTCTTTAATACAGATGCTTGCATTCGCTGTGGAAGATGTCAAGACAATTGCCCAGCGTATTTAAGCGGTAAACATCTTAATCCTAAAAAAGTCATCCAAGATATGCATGACTATATGGAAGAAGTGGGTGAAGCGTATGATAAATACGCTAAGGCTCACCCCGCAGTTGCCACAGCTAGTGCAACGCAGGGATCAGATGAAGTTGCGGCTACTGTAGAAGCTCCTTCTGAAGAAGAACTCGGGCTCCGTAATCTAATCGGGGATGTTATTCCTGAAGAAGACCTTTGGGCCTGTACTACTTGTCGTTCCTGCGAACAACAATGCCCAATCTTTGTCGAGCACGTGGATAAGACCGTTGATATGCGTCGTAATTTGGTTCTTATGGAAAGTCGCTTCCCAGCGGAGGCACAACTTGCCTTTAAGAACATGGAAAACAACGGTAATCCGTGGGGCATTGGCTGGACTAAACGAGCTGAGCACATGACGAGCTTAGGCGTTCCTACATTGGAAGAAAATCCAGAACCCGAAATTCTTTATTGGCCAGGTTGCTCCGGAGCTTTCGATGCACGGAACCAAAAAGTTTCTACAGCCTTCGTAAAACTCCTGAAGAAAGCCAATGTTAACTTCTCCATCATTGGTAATGATGAAAAATGCTGTGGCGATTCTGCCCGTCGTTTAGGAAACGAGTATCTGTTCTTCTCGCTCGCATCAGAAAACATTGAGGTCATGAATGGTTACGGCGTTAAGAAGATTGTGACTCAGTGTCCGCACTGCTTCAATGTTTTGAAACAAGATTATCCTGAGTTTGGTGGTAATTATGAAGTCATTCATCACACCCAATATCTGAATGATTTAGTGAAATCAGGGCGTCTTAAACTTAATAAAGTAGGTAATAATCCAACGATTACCTACCATGATTCCTGCTATTTAGGACGTTACCATCAAATTTATGACGAACCCCGTGAATTGTTAAAAGCTGCAGGATTTACAACGCTGGAAATGTCTCATCATCATGAGAAGAGTTTCTGCTGTGGCGCAGGGGGAGGTCGGATGTGGTTAGAAGAACATGAAGGACAGCGTATCAACGAAATGCGTACAGATGAAGCGCTGGCAATCCAAGCTGACTATGTAGGAACAGCTTGTCCGTTCTGTTTAACCATGATCAATGATGGAATTGCCTCACGTGAAGCTGAAGAAAAAGTCAAGGCACAAGATATCGCTGAAATTCTGGCGCAAGGAATTTAATATTAGTTATCTTTTAAAATATTTAATATCGAAAAGTGAGGGTATAAACATGAAAGATGTTGTTATTGTAAGTGCTGTAAGAACGCCTGTCGGCACATTTAATGGGAAATTGAGTAAACTTACAGGAGCACAACTTGGGGCGGTTGTTATTAAAGAAGCTGTTTCTAGAGCCGGCATTAAACCAGAGCAAGTTGATGAAGTAATCATGGGAAATGTATTAAGTGCCGCTATGGGACAAAACCCTGCTCGTCAGGCAGCTGTTAATGCAGGTATGCCGATTGAGGTTCCGGCTTGGACGGTAAGCAAAGTTTGCGGATCTGGATTAAAAGCGGTTGTCTGTGCTGCTCAAGCGATTATTTCAGGAGATGCTGATGTTATCGTTGCTGGTGGTATGGAAAGCATGTCTTCAGCTGCTTTTGCATTACCTAAAGCTCGCACAGGCTATCGTATGGGCAATGACACTTTAGTTGATACGATGATCAACGATGGACTGACTGATGCGTTCCATAATATTCATATGGGCATCACAGCTGAGAATATCTCTGAAAAATTCGGAATTACTCGTGAACAACAAGACGAACTTTCTGTACGCAGCCAAAATAGAGCAGAAGTCGCTATTAAGTCTGGAAGATTTAATGATGAAATCGTTCCAGTTTCGATTCCTCAAAGAAAAGGTGATCCGATCGTTATTGATCAAGATGAATTCCCCCGTTTCGGTACAACGCCTGAGTCACTTGCTAAATTGAAACCAGCTTTTAAAAAAGATGGAACAGTTACTGCAGGAAATGCGTCTGGAATTAATGATGGAGCAGCCGCTTTCGTCGTAATGTCCAAAGAAAAAGCCGATGAATTAGGTTTAACTGTACTTGCTAAAATTACCTCTTGGGCTTCTGCTGGTGTAGATCCTTTGATCATGGGAACTGGTCCTATTCCGGCTTCTCGTAAAGCAATGAAGAAAGCTGGGCTTAAAATCGAAGATATAGATCTTGTGGAAGCAAATGAAGCTTTTGCAGCTCAAGCTCAAGAAGTGACCAATGAGTTGGGTCTCGATATTGAGAAAACGAATGTTAATGGCGGAGCAATTGCTATTGGTCACCCTGTTGGAGCATCCGGTGCACGTATTTTGGTAACTTTAGTCCATGAAATGGGAAAACGCGATGCTCATCGTGGACTTGCTACCCTTTGCATCGGCGGCGGGCAAGGTATTGCTATGATCGTCGAGAGATAGTACCAAGCAAAAATTGAGGAGGCAGGGTTTAAATGGAGTTTGAAAATCTAATCCTCGAATATCAAGAGCATATCGCTATTTTGAAAATTAATCGACCCAAAGCCTTAAATGCATTAAACAGTGCAACTTTAAAAGAGCTTTCTCAAGCCTTTACGCAACTCGCTGACAATGCGAACGTTCGCGTGGTTCTTCTTACAGGTAGCGGTGAAAAAGCATTTGTTGCTGGAGCAGACATCGCTGAAATGAGCGATATGAATCCCCAACAAGCACGGCGATTTAGCCAAATGGGACATAATGTTATGGATCAAATTGAGAATTTACCTCAACCCGTCATTGCAGTAGTGAATGGATTTGCTCTGGGCGGAGGTACAGAACTCGCAATGGCATGTGATTTTCGTTTAGCGGGAGAGAAAGCGAAATTTGGTCAACCTGAAGTAACATTAGGACTTCTTGCAGGATTCGGCGGAACTCAACGCTTAGCGCGATTAGTGGGAAGTGGGAGAGCAAGTGAAATACTGTTTACTGGGGATAATTTGGACGCACAAGAAGCGTACCGGATTGGCCTTGTAAATCGCGTTTATGCGCAAGAGGATCTTATGGATCAAGCAGAAAAACTAGCGCAAAAGATAGCTTCTCGAGCACCTATTGGTGTTCAGTTGACGAAGACGGCTATTCAAAAAGGACAGAACATGGATATCGTAGCCGGTCAAGCTTTTGAAGCTGAAGTTTTTGGAGAGGTTTTCAGTACTCAGGATCAAAAAGATGGGTGTTCCGCTTTTCTTGAAAAACGAAAAGCAGATTTTCAAGGGAAATAATGTTTTATTTGCTTGTATAATATCTCATATAAATGGAATACAAAGAATAGAGGGAGATTTAAAAACTCCCTCTATTTTTTTTGCGTTTTATGTATGTGCTGGCATTCAAGTTTATCTTTCATTATGATATAATAAGAAAATAGAGAACAATTTTAAAGTGAGAACGATTATAATGAAGAAACTTTAATGATAAAGGAGATTTCGCATGCCGATTCCAATTGGTGCGAGAGTTTTGAAAACAGGGATAGGAGTTACTATTGCACTGCTAATCTGTCAAGCTTTACAAATTGTCCCTGCTACTTTTGCGGCAATCACAGTAGTTGTGAATATGCTACCTTCGGTCAATAGAGCCTTAACGGATGCTTGGGCTCAAATTCGGGTCCATCTTCTGGGTGTTATTCTTGCAACCTTTTTGGGTATCTTTTACTGGAATAATCCCTTTGGGGTTGGGATAGCTGTCATTCTTATTATTATGGTCGCTAATCGTCTGGGGTGGGGAGGAACGATAACCCCAGGTATTGTTTCGATCATTTTTATTCTCGATGCTCCCCCTGAACAATTCTTAATGCATGCAGGAACCCGTTCCATTAGCATCTTTATTGGGCTTGGTGTTGCATTAATCACGAATCGTGTATTGGCACCGCCACGGTATAAAAAGTCACTCTTAGAAAAGCTTCAATCCATATTCCTTGATTCCTCAGCATACTTTATTCAAAGTATGAGGGCTTTTGTTCAAGGAACGTATATGAAAGAATATGAAAAAACTAATGTTGAGGGTCTCGAAGCCCGAATAGAAGAAATCCTTGAAATGCATGAGCATGCCCGAGATGAATTCTTACCTGGAGAAAATGCTCATCTTGTTGAAAAGCTTATTGAGATTTGTCAGGGTTTTGTGGAACGTGGACAAAATATTGAAGAAATGACGTATCAACGCGTCAAACGTCGACTTTCTCCTGATTCCCCGCTTGAATTTCAAGAAATTGCTCCTGCCTTTCAAGAGCTTCTTAATGTTCTTCACATTGGTGATGATCAGTTGGAGGTTTTAACTCGCCAGATTTCTGAAAATCTATATAGACCACATACTAACATGATTAATAAGGGTGATAATATTGAGTACTGGGATCGATTTGATCAAGCCATGGCAGTTTGGCAGAGTGAAGTGAGCGGTGTTTTCTATTTACGTGCGATGATGGAAGTCGCAGTCGTCGCAACTGAGATGCGTTGGGCTGCTCGTCGGCTAAAACGGATCTATAATCTGGGAAGCTTTAAGAAGGCTTGAGATATTTCTGGATAATATAAAAAATCCTTGGGAGAATTAAACTTCCAGGGATTTCTTATGGTGCGCCACGCATGGCGATTAACTAGACGGTGAAAGTCCGTTATGGGGGTATGTAGCGACCAACCATTAGCTTAAGGCAAGGGTGTCCATCGTGAGGTGGAATCTGAAGGAAGCCGGCGGCAAAGCTCCGACCCGAGGAACACGAACAGTATCAGGCGCAAAACGTGGGGTAAGGCTGCCATTCAAGCTGAAGCCCAAAAGCTACACGGATACGTTAGCGTAAATGCTGCGGGTACATGGAACGAAAGTGAATCGTCTTACCGTGGGAGGCCTCACGGACAGGTGGAAACAGAGTAAGAAACCTGGTTGAAACAAGATTTATCGTGAGGAGTCAGCTGAAGCCATAGTACAGAGGTGGTCTAGACACCGACGGAAGGGTTGAACCAAAGGAGGTGTGGGTCAATGAAAGTTACTGAAAGTGGTAATTCAAAACACAGACAACTTCGATTCGAAGACTATCTGCAAAGGGTATCTGCGGAACAGAGAGAGTATGCGGAAGTGTGCGCGCCACCTAAGATGACTGAAACCGACAACACCAACACGAACAAGCAGACAGAAGGCTTGCTTAAGCAAATTCTTAGCGTCGAAAACCTAAACCGAGCTTACAAACAGGTGAAGAGAAATAAAGGCGCAGGTGGAATCGATGGTATGCAGGTGGATGAACTTCTACCCTTCCTGAAAGAGCACAAGAATGAACTTTTGCAATCCCTCTGGGACGGTAAATACCGTCCAAAACCCGTACGGAGGGTAGAGATACCCAAAGAGAACGGAAAGACTAGAAAACTGGGAATACCAACAGTCGTAGACCGGTTAATCCAACAAGCGATTACTCAAGTCCTGAGCCCCATCTTTGAAGAGCAGTTCTCAAACAACAGTTTTGGATTCCGACCGAACCGCAGTGCTCATGATGCACTGTTGAAATGCCAGGGTCATATTACAGAAGGATACAAATATGTAGTAGACATGGACTTAGAGAAATACTTTGATACGGTCAACCAGAGCAAACTGATTCAAATTCTGTCTGAGACAATAAAAGACGGGCGAGTCATCTCACTCATCCACAAATTCCTAAGAGCAGGAGTTATGGTGGATGGTTTGTTTGAGGAAAGCCCCGAGGGCGTACCGCAAGGCGGACCCCTTAGTCCCTTACTTGGAAACATTATGCTCAATGAATGTGACCACGAGTTGGAAAAGCGAGGGCATAGATTTGTGCGTTATGCAGACGATATGATGATTTTTTGCAAAAGCAAGAAAGCAGCAAAGCGTGCGCTTGACCATATACTTCCGTTCATCGAAGGGAAGTTATTTCTCAAGGTAAACAGGGAGAAAACTAAGATCTCGCACGTAAACTATGTAAAGTATTTGGGATATAGCTTTTACATCTACAGAGGATTTGGGCGACTGAGAATCCATCCTAAAAGCATCCAGAAACTCAAAGATAAAATCCGAGAAGTGACTGGACGGAGCAACGGGATGGGAATCGAAGAACGGAGAACAAAACTCAACCAGATAGTGCGAGGCTGGACGAACTACTTTAAACTGGCCGACGCTAGAAATCTACTTAAGACACTGGATGAGTGGCTAAGAAGTCGCATACGGATGGTTACCTGGAAGCGATGGAAGAGAACCCGAACGCGATTTGAAAACCTCAAGAAAGTAGGTATACAAGAGGAACAAGCGTGGATGTGGGCAAACACAAGAAAAGGCTATTGGCGTACTGCCCATAGCCCGATTTTGACAAAAGCCTTATCCAATAAGCGTTTCGAACGGATTGGATATCTCAGTTTTAGTTATTCTGCGAAGTAACGCGTAAACTTTGGAAGCGCCGTATACCGAACGGTACGTACGGTGCTGTGGGAGGTCGGCTGACCAAATAATGGTCAGCCTCCTACCCGATTTCAATCATAAATGCTAATGAAAGACTGTCCAGAGTCCATAAAACATTATTCCATTGATAAAAAGGAGAAGGGGGACACCAATTCTAAATTTTGAATGCTTTGTTTTATGATGAAAAATGTTCATTCCAAGAAAGACTCCTAAGGCTCCTCCGAGCAAAGCCACACCTAGAAGTCTCGCTTCAGAAATTCGCCAGAGGCCTTTCTTAGCACGATTCTTATCCGTGCCCATAAGTAAACATGTAACTAGATTCCATATGAGGAGCACTATGTTGAAAGTTTGCATTGATTAATCTTCTTTCGAAAAAGCGACAAAAGAGGAGATCAGAATAGAATTTCCTGTGGCAAAATAGGCTATACGCAGAGCCTCGGCAATTTCTTGATCAGATGCCCCAATTGCACGTGCTTGTTGAGCTAGAGAGGAAACGCCTTGGTCTGCTCCATGAGCAGCATCAAGAGCTAAAGCAATCAGCGTTTTGGTTTTCGGATCGAGTGCTCCATTCCCCATAGATAGTCCCATAATCTTTTCTATAGCTTGAGCAAATTCTGGATCATTTTGTTCTAGTGCTTTCAAAAAAGGGGGTAAAGGCATAATAAACTCCTCCAATTCATAGATTTCTAATTTAAAGATAACAAGCTGTACGTATTTAGTCAAAGGGAGTATGAAAATTAAGACGAAGGGAAATCTAATATGAATAGGAAAGGGGGATTTCTTGTGTCAAAACCAAAAGGAAAAGATAAGATTATTGATGTCCAAAGGAAAAAAACGATAATACATTATGATAAAATTCCTCCCTTTGATACCGCGTATAACGATACAATTGGTAAATCCGATTCCAAGGAACGTACTTAGTTTCTAGGTGACTTTATCTAATCATCAATTCTCTATTTCAGTATAGTAACTCTCAAGGCCTTGAGTAGAACCTCAAGGCCTATTCTTAATCTAAAAGCATAAAGCTTATCGTTTGATCGAATAAGTTCATAAACAATTTATCATACCTTATCAGTTAGAATTTATACCCAATATAGGTTATTTATCTTAAATATGATAGTATGAAACTAGAGGCTAGAGTTCAATTTACGTGAAAAGTAATACATAAAGAGGAAGGGTCTTATTGATTGTTATCGCTATTTTAATTATTATCCTTCTTTATGGGGGAATAAACTATTGGATCGGGATTCGAGCTTGGCAAGGGCTTTTTAGATATTTCCCTCATGCCATCAAGTACCGTCCTTTGTACTGGTCCATTTATATTCTTATTGTATTTTCCTATATTATCGGTCGTTTTATTCAAGACTATCTTTCCGCCAATATCAATCGTTTTATAGCTTACCTTGGTGCCTATTGGCTAGCAACGATGTTCTATGCTGTTTTGTTTCTTTTTCTTTTTGAAGTCATAAAAAGAGTGAACCAATTCGTCCAAGTTATTCCGGCTAAAATTGTAAGGCAACCCATTTTTCAGATGGCCTTTAGTATACTATTCATTGTCAGTGTTAGCGGAATATTGGTATATGGAACTTGGAACGCGCAAAATCCAAGAATACAGCACTATGATCTTCAGATGGATAAAAGTGCCTCTAATTTGAAAACTCTTCATGTTGTAATGGTTTCCGATATTCATCTTGGTACCATGAATCAGAATAAATTGTTAAACGGTCTCATTACGCGGGTTAAGGCTCTTGAACCCGATATGATCGTTTTTGTTGGGGATACCTTTGATGAAAATGTTGAAGTCTTTGTCGAGCAGAAGATGGCCATTCCTTTACAGTCTTTAAGAGCCCCTTATGGAATCTATGCTGTTCTTGGGAACCATGAATACATAAGCAATCATCCTGAAGAGGCGATTCATTATCTCGAAGAAGCCGGAATTAAAGTGCTCCGTGACGAAACGGTCGAAATCGCGGGTAGTTTTAAATTAGTCGGCCGAGATGATCTTAATGGATCACGTTTTAGCGGTCAAAAACGAGCTGATTTAATAACACTACTTCAAGATAGCAATCGTCAACTTCCTGTTATTGTCTTAGATCATCAGCCCTCCCATTTAGAGGAACCAGAACAAGCGGGAGTTGATCTTCAACTGTCCGGACATACGCACCGGGGTCAAATTTGGCCTGCTGAATGGATAACTGGGCGAATTTTTGAAAAAGATTGGGGACTTTTAGAAAAAGGTCCTTTCCATTTGATTGTCTCGGATGGGTATGGGACGTGGGGACCTCCTATTCGCATTGGTAATCATCCTGAAATCGTAGATTTGCAAATTCAGTTTAAACCCTAAAAAGCACGTTGAACCTTAAAGAATGCTTCGAACGGATGAAAGGATTTTTTATGCGTTTGTTTTTAGATTTACTTTGGTTTTTTAAACAAGAAAAGAAGAGTTACCTAATAGGGATATCTATTCTGATCCTAGTTGCTATCATCAACCTTTATCCGCCGTATGTGGTGGGTAAAATCGTTGATGAAATCAGTTCCCAAACGCTTACTCTGGAGTTGCTTTGGCCCTGGATGGTTTCGCTATTCATCAGTGGGGTGCTTGTCTATGTCCTGCGTTATGTGTGGCGATTGATGATCTTCGGGGCTGCCATTCGTTTGAGCCGTTTACTCCGTAATCGGCTTTTTGAGCATTTTACTCGTATGTCACCAGGCTTCTATCACAAACACCGCACGGGAGATTTAATGGCTCATGCCACGAATGACATTCAAGCCATTGAGATGACAGCAGGTCAGGGTGTCCTAACGTTAGTGGATTCACTGGTGACTGGAGGGTCGGTCATTTTTTCGATGTCCTATTTTTTAAGTTGGAAACTCACTGTGATTACTCTTTCACTGATGCCTATAATGGCTTGTGCTACTAGTCATTACGGAACAATTCTTCATGAGCGTTTCTACAAAGCTCAAGAGGCTTTTAGCAGTTTAAATGATAAAGTTCAAGAAAATATCTCTGGTGCTCGCGTCGTTAAAGCATTCGGACAGCAAAAAGCAGAAATTCGCGCTTTCCGCGACCTATCCTCAGAGGTGGTTGTTAAAAATATGGCTGTTGCTAAAGTCGATTCTTTATTTGATCCTACCATTATGCTCATTGTGGGTTTTTCCTATTTTCTTGCCATAGCTTTTGGATCCAAAGATGTCATTCAGGATCGACTTACCCTTGGACAACTTACTCAGTTCACGTTATACCTTGGCCAGTTTATTTGGCCAATGCTTGCGTTTGGCTGGCTTTTTAATATCGTTGAAAGAGGAAGGGCCTCCTATGATCGAGTTAGCATTTTGCTCAAAATTGAACCCGCAGTTAAAGACATTGAACGCTTAGATGATCAGGTTGCCACAAGTAATCTAATTTCCAGTGGAAATCTAATCGTCTCGATTCGATCGTTCCATTATTCAGAGCAAAAACAACCCGCACTTCAAGATATCCATTTCACTCTTCCAAAAGGGAAGACTCTGGGTATTGCGGGGAAAACAGGGGGCGGGAAAACGACACTTTTCCGCTTACTCATGCGTGAGTTCGATGGCATTAACGGTACGATTCAAATCGGAGAAAAACGGATTGCGGAAATTCCGCTTTTATCTCTGCGTTCTACATTAGGTTATGTCCCGCAAGAGCATTTTCTCTTTTCGACAACTCTTGCAGAAAATATAGGCTTTGGGAGACCTGGCTCTAGCTTGGAAGAGATCAAGGAAGCAGCATTGCTCGCTTGTATCCATGAAGATATTGAACGGTTCAAGGAAGGATATGCAACGCTTGTGGGCGATCGCGGGGTAACGCTATCGGGCGGTCAGAAGCAAAGAGTATCGATCGCTCGTGCTCTTTTACTTGATCCTGAAATCTTGATTCTCGACGATTCTTTGTCTGCGGTTGATGCTCGAACAGAAAAAACGATACTTGAATCTTTACGTAAGAATCGTCTGGGTAAAACCACTCTTATTTCAGCTCATCGTTTAAGTGCGATTGAACATGCCGATATGATCCTTATTTTACAAGAGGGGAAAATATTGGAGCAGGGAACTCACAGCGACCTTCTTCAATATAATGGGTGGTATGCTCAGACTTATCGTGCTCAGCAACTTGAAAGTCAGATCGAGGAAGGAGAGATATCAAATGGCGATTGATACCTTATCTGAACCTCAAAAAGATCATGATGTTCGTTCTCTTGTGAATCAACGCTCCGTTCTTATGCGTTTACTTCGTTACTTGAGACCCCATATTAAACCCTTAATCTACGCCTTTAGTATCCTCTTGTGTGCAACGGCAGCCGATGTGGCTGGTCCTGTTCTCATCAGAATTTTTATAGATGATTTTTTAGCTCCTCGTATCTTTGACATCACTGCCCTCATTATGTTAGGAGGGGGCTACCTGGGACTGGTTCTTCTCTCAGCAGTGCTTCATTACCGACAACTTGTTGCTTTTAACCAAATTGCGCTGAAAATCATTCAGACCCTACGCGTTGAAGTATTCAGCAAAGTTCAGTTCTTGGGCCTTCGTTTTTTTGACTTTACCCCAGGAGGTGCGCTGGTTTCTCGTATCACCAATGACACTGAAGCGATTAAAGAGCTCTATCTGGGTGTGCTCTCGACTTATGTACAAAATATTGTTTTCCTGTGTGGTATTTTCATTGCAATGTTTGTCCTCGATGTCCGCTTGGCCACTCTCTGTTTGATTTTCCTCCCCTTGATTTTACTCTTGATGCAAATCTATCGAATTTTTAGTTCGCGAGTCTATCGTGTACTTCGAAAACAACTTAGCCAGCTTAATGCTAAACTCAACGAAACCTTACAAGGGATGAACATCGTTCAAGCGATGAATCAGGAAAAACGCTTTCGTCATGAGTTTAGTAAAATCAATGAGAGTTACTATCAGTCTGCGCTCCTAAATATAAAACTTGATTCTGTCTTAATGCGACCCGCGGTTGACGTCCTCTATACATTGGCCTTTATTATCGTCCTGAGCTACTTTGGACTTCAGTCTCTAACTGGTCCGGTTGAAATCGGGATCATCTATGCCTTCATCAATTACTTGGACCGTTTTTTTGAGCCGGTTAATATGATGATGATGCGCCTTTCCCAGTTGCAACAGGCGATAGTTGCAGCTGAGCGGGTTTTTGGGTTGATGGATGATGTTCATCTTGCGCCAGGGCAGAAACCGGATATTGCTCAGTATGAAAAGTCGCCTAAGACCTCAGAATGTAGACCTAAAATTGAAGAAGGGAAAATTGAATTCCATAACGTTAGCTTTTCTTATGACGGAGTGACAGAAGTTCTTAAAAACATCACTTTTACTGTTGAACCAGGACAGACGGTAGCTCTTGTCGGGCATACTGGGAGCGGGAAGAGTACAATCTCCAATCTTCTCATGCGTTTTTATCCTCTCAACCAAGGAGAAATACGGATTGATGGTATTCCTCTGATGGACTATTCGGAGGAAGAAATTCGTTTAAAAATCGGCCTTGTTGCCCAAGATCCGTTCCTTTTCGCTGGAGATGTGGCTCAGAACATTCGTCTCGAGCGCCCGGAAATTACGCCAGAAGATGTGCGTGCAGCGGCGCATTTTGTCCAGGCTGATGAATTTATTGGAAGGCTTCCTCTAGGCTATGATGAACCTGTCGGTGAACGGGGAGCGACCTTCTCCAGTGGACAACGCCAGCTTCTTTGCTTCGCCCGGACCATGGCAGGCAACCCCAAAATATTAATTCTTGATGAAGCAACAGCCAATGTTGATACTGAGACAGAATTAGGAATTCAAACGGCTTTAAACAAAATGCGTCTGGGGCGTACCACTGTGGCGATCGCGCATCGACTTTCGACGATACAAGACGCGGATTTAATCCTCGTCCTTCATCGTGGGCAAATCGTTGAAAGAGGAAATCATAACGAGCTTTTAGGTTTGAAAGGACTTTATTATAAAATGTTCTTACTTCAACAGTGAGTAGCTCAAGTTACCACTACAAATCGAAGGTGTTAATCGATAAATGGTACCATCCTAAAGATATCTTGATCAATAAGATGGGTTCCACAATTGCAACGTATGCCGGCAAAGAGGGAATCATAGTTGCGTTTTAACTATTGTTTTATTTGAGAGATTGATCCCTTTACATGCTAAGTTCTCTAGGCATTCTTGAAGATATTCAGGATCATGCTCTGGATAAACACAAGCGTTCGACTCCTTTTCAACCTTGCCTATTCGTTCCTTACTCAAGATATCCGTTTCGAGATGAGAACAATTTTTCCCACGGTATTTTGGTTGAAGCCAGAGGGGCTCTACTTGATACCCCCTCTTTTCCATCTCTTTTATTACTTCCATGTGATAATGATAGAGTTTTAGGTAGGAATGTTTAAATACATAATCAACGGTCGCATGTTTTTTTCCCCAACCCTTTCCTCTAAGGGCACAACATTCACGATGCTGGCCTAAGAGTTGCTGACGGGGGAGATAGGGAAGCAAGGCTTCGTGCCACAGACGCATTCAAATCACATCCTAACTCTTATATTTTTATTCATATTCAGAAATCTTGTCTCATACGCTTTAGTAAAACGTTCACCAGAAAGTGGGAGGGTGCGATGACTAAAGAAGATGAGATTTTAGATTTTTTAGAGGCGCGTATGTTTGCCCCTATTCTTAATTCTCCAGCCACGTCTGAACGGTTTAAAAAAGCGACACGAGGCTTAAGACTTCGCCTTAAGCAACGTGATGCGCAGGGAATGGTTCAGTATTTCTGGAACACCGTCGTCGACGCCAATGCTAAACATGCAAACTATGGACGGATGTGTCAAAATGAGAAAATTCTCGAGTTTGAAGAAGTTGTTAATGATTTCCGCGTGAAATTTAAAGAACTTTGATAACGAAAATAGTGAAAATAAAGTCTCGCTTCGATGTAAAGCGAGACTTTTACTTTATATTATCTTAGACGAAAACAACGTTTCTTACAAACTTAATAAGGTTCATTGGGAATAAGCACCCACGCTACAAGATAAGCCAATACACCAGCTCCTGCTCCAAAAACTGCGATAATCATCACTAAGCGAATCAATGTAGGATCTAAATCAAGATATTCTCCTAAACCAGCACATACCCCACCTATCATTTTATTTTGCCGTGACCGATAAAGTCTTTTCATTCTGTTCGCCTCCTTACCTATAACTACGTATTACAGTCTAAAATGTTTCAACGTGACTTATTGACGTATAAATTTTCTGCCTTAACACAAAACTATAAATATTATAATAAGGAGGTGCTTTCATGCCAGTACAACTCAGTCAAAAGGAAAGAATGTTGCTTCAGGATCAACAGCATCATGAACAATTATGTGTTCAGAAATACAACAAATATGCAAATGAAACGCAATGTTCCGAGCTTAAACAGTTGTTTCAAACTCATTCTTCTCATGAACAGCAACATTATAACACAATCTCTCAAATCTTGAGCGGACAGATTCCTAATATGAATCAAGGACAACAAAATCAAGCCATGCAAGCACAGCAAAAAATGAATACCATGCAATCCCAAGCTGGAAGCACAGGTTATAATCAAAATGATGCCTCCTTGGCTAATGATATGCTAACCACGGAAAAGTACATATCGGGGACGTATGATACTGCGATATTTGAATGTCGTGATACCAATATTCGTCAGGCCTTAAACCATATTCAAAAAGATGAACAACAACATGGGGAAGACTTATACAATTACATGCAAGCTCACGGTATGTATAATACGCAATCTTAAATTGCGATCAATATTGAACTAAAATCAGAGGCGACTAGGAAAATTACCTGGTCGCTTTTCCGCTATCTTCTCGAGAAATTTTGTTCCGCGTATTCTCAACATTACAACTCTCTGCTATAATATTCACTATGTAAAACCTTGTTTCATAGTACATAACAAACTAGTATAGACGGGAGTTGAGGAACTTGTCACAACTATGGGATTTATTCATTGCTTTTTTTAGAGCAAGTAACCTCGCTTTTGGTGGTGGACCAGCAATTATTCCGCTAGTACAAGCAGAAGTATTAAACCACTATCAATGGATGACACCTGCTCAATTTTCGGATGGGCTAGCTATTGCTACATCTTTACCCGGTCCAATTGCAACACTTCTAGCTGGTTATGTTGGATATCATGTTTCAGGCTGGCTAGGTGTACTGGCAGCTTTACTTGGAACGATCGGTTTGACCACCATTGCAGTTATTTTATTAACGGGTTTCTTAATGAAACATATGAATTCGCCTGTTCTTAAAGGAATGCTCAAAGGGGTACGTCCAGTAGTAGCGGTGCTCGTCGCTAAAACTGCCTTTGATATGGGGTCGAATGTCTCGCTCAACATTTATAGTCTTTTAATTGCCCTTTTTACAGTATTTGCACTTTTTAAATTGAAACTTCATCCTGGGATTATTATCGTCCTATCGATGCTTTTTGGGATTGTGGTATTTTAGGAGGTACTCTAAACATGTCGAAAGACGTCTGGAATCTTATGATCGCCTTTACTCGAGCTTCAAACCTGGGATTTGGAGGCGGTCCTGCAGTTATTCCTTTAATTCAAAAAGAAGTCGTAGGTCGTTATCAGTGGATGACAGAGGAAGAATTTGCTGATGCTCTAGCTGTTGGAAACTCGCTTCCAGGACCGATCGCGACGAAAATGGCGAGTTATATTGGATATCGTGTTGCTGGCTGGGTAGGGGTTTTAGCAACTCTTACCGGAACGGTTCTTCCCACCTTACTGATTACGATTTTCTTAGGAGATTTGCTCATTCGGTATTCAGATACGCCTGCCTTGAGTGCTGCACTAACGGCAGTTAAACCAGTCGTTGTGATTTTGATCGCTCAATCGGCCTATGACCTTGGTAAAAAAGCATTCCCTCAAAATTCACAGGTTGCATGGATTATAGCCATTGTGGCACTCTTATTGATGTTCTTAACACCGATACATCCAGGTTTTTTGATTATAATTGCGATGGTGATTGGATATTTTACGTGGGGAAGAGAGAAGAAACTGAACTCTATTAAAAAATAAGCATGTTCCAATAGAAGATCAGTTAAGCGATAGCTCGTAATGAAGCTATCGCTTTTTGTTTATACTAGCACTATGATTTAATGTCTTGTAGTGGAGGTGTTGAGACTATTGATTTGGGTTTTGATCCTTGTGCTTCTGCCAGCTCTTGGGAACTTATGCGCACAGGTGATTATCTTATTGGAGCATCGCAATCAGAAGAAAATGGTGTCCTGGTTGGCTATCTTTGCCCTTTGGCCGTTTATTGGTGGAGTTCTCTATTTCATCTTTGGTTATTCTGAACAACAGCAAAAACTGTTTAAGCGAAAGCATCTTCCACGAAGTCTTTTGAAGGAAATTTCTCAAAAACAAACTTCGTTGTTCCCGGATCAGAGTATTTACTTCCAAGAGTACGCAGAAGCAAATAAACGCTTAGCTCGTTTGGTTCTACAAAGTGGGAAAGCGCCTCTAACTCGAGCCAACGATATCCGCGTTTTGACGAACGGAAAGGAGAAGTTTGGGGCCCTATTCAAGGACTTAGCAAATGCTCAGGAACATATCCATCTTGAATATTATATATTTCGTGATGATGATATTGGTACTCAGCTTAAAAAAATACTGATGGATAAAGCCCAGTCGGGAGTTGAAGTGCGTGTTATTATTGATGCACTAGGCAGTTATAGTTTATCCACTTCCTTTATTGAAGAAATGCGAAGTAAGGGTGTTCAGGTTAGTTTATTCTTCCCGCTGAAATTCCCCCAACTTCTCAGGACAATTAATTATCGAAATCATCGCAAATGCGTTGTGATTGACGGAAAGATCGGTTACCTCGGCGGTCTAAACATTGGAGATGAATATTTGTCCCGGGATCCCAAAATTGGCTTTTGGCGAGATACCCATTTACGCCTTGAAGGAGAATGCGTACAAACGATGCAAGCAACCTTCTTAAATGATTGGTATTTCTTAACCCAGCAGGAACTCTATGATCGTCGCTTTTATCCCAAACCTCAAATCAAAGGAGGATTTTTAACACAAATTCTTGCTGGCGGTCCAGACTCTCAGCAAGAACCCATGAAAGAGCTCTTTTTTACAATTCTAATGACTGCGCAAAAAGAAATTCTTATAACAACACCCTATTTCATTCCAGATGAGAGTATGATAATGGCTCTGAAATCGGCTGCACTTAGTGGATTGAATGTAATTTTGTTGGTTCAAGGAAAACCCGATCATCAGCTTTCTTACCTGGCTTCAGCAACATATTTTGAAGAATTATTAAAAGCAGGGGTCCAGATTTATCGTTATCAAAAGGGAATTATACATAGCAAAGTTCTTATCGTTGACCGAAAGGTGAGCATCGTTGGATCTGCAAACTTTGATATTCGAAGTTTTCAGATTGATTTTGAGCTTAGCGCCCTCATTTATAGTTCAGAAATTGCAAAGCGATTAAATTCTGACTTTCAGAAGGATCTACATGATAGTCAATTGATCCATTATGAAGAATTTAAGCAACGCAGTATTTGGTTAAAAATGAAAGAAGCGAATGCGAGCCTCCTTTCGCCTTTACTCTAACATGCGTTGCCTTATCTTGAACTCTAGCTGATCATATTTGGTGTCTATCGTTTCCATAGGTCAAAACGTTGTAAATAATTTCGTTAAGGGATTCCTTAAAAGTACCTGATTCCCTCTGTGCTTAGAAGGGAATTGGGTACTTTTACGTTCCCAATCACTTATTACCAATGTTGAAAGTATTTCCATTCGCGTCTATACTATAATAAAAATGATAGCTAAAAGGAACTCCGTGTTATATGAAATGACAGGAACCTTAAGCATATTCTCTAGGAATAGGGGGAAAAAATAACATGCAATTATGGCATAACCTAAAAAAGGTTGGGCCTCTTCTAGGGATTGTTTTGGGGGCAACCCTTGCGGCCTATAGCGTTCAAGGGTTTATTGTCCATGCTGGCTTGGGGGGAGGTGGAATTGGAGGTATTGCTCTAATTTTATTCTATACCCTAGGTCTTCCAATCGGCTTAATGACGTTTCTCATGAATATTCCTCTTTTTTTCTTAGGTTGGAGAGAAGTAAGCCGTCAATTTGTGATAAAAACGCTTATCGGCTTAGTTATTTATTCTATAGCACTTGACTTGTTAAAAGGAATTCGCCCCTTACCCTTTGAGGATATTTTTTTAGGCGCTCTTTACGGTGGAGTTTTAGGTGGTATAGGTTCTGGCATTGTCTTTCGCTTGGGCGGAAGTTTGGGTGGAACTGATATCATCGCAAAAGTTATACAGCGTCGATTTGGCTGGGCCATGGGCACCACGATGCTCTTCTTCAATGCGTTTATCCTCTTGATATCCTGGGCCTTTCTCGGGCCTAAAATTGCTTTATATTCTTTAGTATCAATGTTTACCTTCAGCCGTACGGTAGATGCCATACAAGGTGGAATTCCGGCAAAATCAGTAACGATAATTTCAAATAATTCAGATATGCTGGTCAGCCGTATTCACCATGAGGTTGGCAGAGGGGCAACCTTCTTGCAGGGTCGTGGAAGTTTTTCAGCTGAAGAAAAAAATGTGATTATTTGTGTTGTGAGTATGCCTGAAATTGGTCATCTTAAGCGTGTTATTCGAGAAGTTGATCCGCACGCCTTTTTGATCATCCAGGACGCAAGTGAAGTTGTGGGTCAAGGATGGGCTGTAGAATAGAATGAGGAAACTAAAGAATTACAACCCATGCCCTGTCGCGAATTTGAGGATAATCCCTTTGAATTTACAAATTGGGATTACATGCCTTTGATTGATTCAAATTAGAAATCAATAAATATTGAGAGCCCTGTAGGGCTTTTTATTTTTAGTATTATTGCATGATATAATATTAACCAACTCAATTATTTATAATTTTGTATCTCAAATTATTATGAAAGGAATCAGTTATGGAAGAGAGTATAAAACTTAGTGTCGAAAATATATCACTCAGTCTTAAGGAGAAACACCGCGATCTTACACTCTTAGAGCATGTGAGCCTTAAAATTCGCGAAGGTCGCGTACATGCCTTACTAGGTCCGTCTGGGAGTGGAAAAAGCACTTTGCTCTATACACTTAATCGTTTACGGGAAATCAGTGAAGGCAAGATTTATCTAGACGAGACAGAAACACGTCTTATTGATGTTCTTGAGCTGCGCAGGCGAGTAGGATTAGTTATGCAAAAAGCGATCTTTTTCCCAGGAACGGTAAGTGATAATATTCTCTATGGTGCTCATATCCAAGGTAAGGAACTTCCAGACCCAGGTCATTATCTTGAGTTAGTTGGTCTGAATATTGATTTTGCAAACCGTGACCCCAATACTTTATCAGGAGGGCAACAGCAACGCGTTTCGATTGCACGTGCACTAGCAAATGACCCTGAAGTTCTTTTATTGGATGAACCCACTTCTGCGCTTGATGCTCAAGCGAGCGAGCATTTAGAAGAAGTGGTTACCCAACTTTGCCAAGAATGTCAATTAACCGTTGTCTGGGTTACCCACGATCTCCAACAGGCTCAAAGGGTAGCCCAGGATGTTACACTTCTTTATCGCGGCCATATGCTTGAGCAAGGAGAAGCTCGTCAATTTTTTGTCCAGCCTTCAACAGAAGAAGGCAAAGCTTATTTAGAAGGGCGATTGGGGGGGGCAGAATGAGTTATTTAGCATTAACCCTTTCTTTAGGATTTGTGGGATTAGCCGCAATCGTTTCACGCCATCAGGAATTAGGTTTAGAGAAGGATCTTGCTGTTGGCGTTATTCGATCATTCGTTCAGTTGACAATTGTCGGTTATCTTCTATCCTACGTATTCGCTTCCCATAACAATGTGTATATCTTTTTAATGGTTTTAGTCATGATTTTCGTTGCTGCTCGTAATGCGGCCAATCGAGGTAAGGGAATCCCACAGGCACAAACGATAGTTCTTATTGGAATTGCTCTTAGTGAAGGAATTACGCTTCTTCTTCTTCTGGGTTTAAAAATTATCCCAGCGACTGCGCAATATATCATTCCTTTAAGCGGTATGATCGTCGGAAATAGTATGGTGGCAGCAGGTGTAACCTTGAATCGCTTAAGCTCCGAATTTAAGTTGCGCAGGGGAGAGGTTGAATTGGCACTTTCGCTTGGGGCTACCCCGAAACAAGCTGCTTTGCCAGCTATTCAATCTGCTGTGAAAGCAGGCCTGATTCCAACAGTCGATTCAATGAAAACAGTAGGATTGGTTCAACTACCAGGTATGATGACAGGCCAAATTTTAGCCGGGGCTGATCCAGTTCAAGCTGTACGATATCAAATCATGGTTATGTTCATGATTTCCGGAGCCTCAGCTATCACCAGTTTAATTGTCGTCTTATTGGGTTATACGCGTTATTTCACTCCTCATGCGCAACTTGTGCTTGGAGATTCGTAAACGTAGATATATTTTTTTGCACGGTATAGTTGAGCTTGTTTTATGAATAAGTATAAGCATAGACAGAAAGGAAGAGATAACCTGTGATGCTTTAATTTTAAACTCAAGAAGAGGGGTGTTCCTATTTTGCAAAAGGTCTATGTTGTTGATTCTAGCGTTTTACTTCACGATCCTAATGCGATTTACGAATTTGAAGATAACGAAATAGTTATTCCCTATGTCGTGTTAGAAGAACTTGAAAGTAAAAAACGGATAGCTGATAATGTTGGGATGTCAGCCCGTGAAATTATCCGTCAACTTGACAGTTTAAGACTAACTGGACCACTTGCGAGTGGCGTAAAATTAAAGAGTGGTGGAGTTCTAAGAATTGAGCTTAATCATTCTTCGCCAGAAGTGCTCCCTCTTTTTTATGATCCGAGCCTAGCAGATAACCGGATTTTAACGGTCTCATTGAATCTAACTCGTGAAGAAAAAAGACCCGTTGTTTTGGTGACTAAAGATATTGCTATGCGAGTAAAAGCGGATGCTGTTGGTGTCAAAACACAGGATTATTATAATGATAAGGTTGTTCTCCCCCCGATTGCAGATGAAATCTTTACCGTAGCTTTAAACGATGAAAATGTGAATTTCCTATATCGTTTAGGAAAAATTTCTGCTCCCTTGACTTTACCATCAAATGCATGTGTCAAAGGAATTCTCCCGGATGATAGTATTTTACCGTTGATGAGTTCACCAAGTGGACAGGAACTTTACTATAACCCCCCGAGTAGGCTGGGAACCTGGGACATCATGCCTAAGAATATTGAGCAAACGTGGGCCTTGCAACTCTTGAATAATCCATCAGTTAGCCTTGTTAATTTAATGGGCCCGGCCGGAACGGGTAAAACCCTTCTCGCTTTAGCAAGTGGACTTGAGCAAACTCTTCATTCTGAAATGTATTCACGTCTTCTTTGTGCCCGTCCGATTGTGCCCTTTGGCAAAGATATCGGCTTTTTGCCCGGTGAAAAAGAGGATAAAGTCAGACCCTATATGCAACCGATTTATGATAACTTAGAGTTATTGCTTCGCCCCAAAAAGGAAAAAGATCGCGAAAAAAACTCGGATTCTATTGTTGACAGTGCTATTGACTTATTAAAGAAAAAACATCAACTAGAGATCGAGGTTCTCACTTATATTCGTGGTCGGAGCATTCCAAATCAATTTATGATCATTGACGAGGCCCAGAATCTATCTGTCCATGAAATAAAGACGATAATTACGCGTGCTGGTGAAGGTACAAAAATCGTGCTGTGTGGTGATCCAGATCAAATTGACCATCCGTATCTCGATAAAGAAAGCAATGGGGTAGCTCATTTGACGCTACGCTTAAAAGGTAAACCTTTTTATGCGCAAGTTAGGTTAACCCAAGGAGAGAGAAGTGAACTGGCAAGTTATGCCGCAGAACTCCTCTAATTCGATATCCAGAAATTCTATCTAAATCCGGTTGAATTCTAGAATTTTACGCTACAAGCTTCCGCTTAAAAAGCAGAAGCTTGTAGTGATTTGTTGATTCTACTATTCTTTACAATTTTTTATCCGCCTTATCTCTTATAATGAAGGAATGAAGAAAGTAATAAAACAAACTCACATGATATAATGAGCATACGGGAAGGAGAGTACCTTGTGAGTATACAATTTATTTTTGGCCGTGCTGGTACGGGTAAAAGCACATATTGTTTGGAAGAAATCGCCAAGGAAATTAAAAGAGATCCGTTAGGAGCCCCTCTCGTGCTTCTTGTACCCGAACAAGCGACCCATCAGATGGAAATGCGTTTGGCTAAAATTCCTGAATTGGGCGGGATTCTACGTGCTCAAGTTTTGAGCTTTCGCCGTTTAGGTTGGCGCATTTTTTCCGAGACGGGTGGAGGGCAAAAAACAATACTTGGAGAAATGGGTAAGCGCATGCTATTAAGACGTTTGCTCTTACAATATAAACCTCAGCTTCAAATTTTCGCTCGTTCAGCGACTCGACCGGGAATGGCCGATTTACTCGCGCAAATGATACGAGAATTTAAGATTTACCGTGTGACACCCAAAGATCTGCGTAGTATTTTAGATTTAAATTCAAGTCTTACTCAAAAGCTACAGGAACTCGCTTTACTTTATGATGGATTTAATCAAGCCCTGGGGTGTAATATCCTCGATCCTGATGATGAACTAGAAATTGTTGCACTAAAGATTCCATCTTCACCTAGCCTTCAGAATTCAACGGTATGGATTGATGGATTTAAAGGTTTCACGCCTCAGGAACTTTATGTGGTTGAATATATACTTAGAACGGTGCAAGACGTTATCATCACTTTACCTCTCGATCCGGTGTTCATTCATCGACAAGCTTCCTATTCTTTCACTCCTGATGAGGGGATTTTTAAGCATGGAGAGGAGTTCTTCTCTGGACCGTGGCGAACTTACCAAAGTCTTATACGTGTTGCGCGCGAGACATCAACTCCAATCCTAGACCCTATTTTTTTGGAGAAAACTCACCGTTTTCGCAACCCTAAGCTTAGTTTTCTCGAAAAGCATTACTTCACTTATCCAACCCTATCTTACCCTGAGAATGGGGAAGAGATCGCGGATGAAGGGTTTCAAGGGATCCGTCTATTCTCTGCAGTGAATAGACGGGAGGAAGTCCATGGAGTTGCTCGTGAATTACGCCGTCTCGCTCGTGAAGAAGGACTGCGCTGGTTGAACATGGCTGTTGTGACTCGGGATCTCTCGGTTTATCAGGAAACGATTCAGCACGTTTTTAACGAATATGACCTTCCTTTTTTCTTAGACAGCAAGCGTCCTATTCTACACCATCCTCTTCTTGAACTTCTCATGTCAGCACTTGAAGTCGCACAGAAGGATTGGGCCTATGAACCTCTTTTTAGGTCTCTTAAAACTGGTTTTTTCTCCTTAGCTCAAGATTCCTTGGATCGCTTAGAAAACTATTGTTTAGCGTACGGAATTCGAGGAGAGGCCTGGACCGCTGGAAAGGAATGGAACTATAAGTCCCGTTGGCGGGCAGGGGATCAAAAAGACCAATTGCTGGCTGATAAAGAAAATGAAATATGCATTAATGATGCCCGTCAAATCGTGTTATCTTCACTCCAGTCTTTTGTGGAAGCGGTGACATCGTTTGAGCCACTTCCTTCCGATGATTTAAAAAGGATTAGCGTCCGCACAGTGACTGAAGCTCTCTATAATCTTCTCATTCATCTTAATGTTCCAGAGTCTTTAGATCATTGGGCTGAAGAGGCTCGTGATTCGGGTAACCTCGCTGAAGCACGACTTCAGGAACAAATTTGGGATGCCGTTATCGAAGTTCTAGATGAAATGATCACAGGTTTGGGTGAAGAATCTTTGGAACTTCAGGACTATGCCTTAATTCTGTCCTCTGGGTTGGAAAATCTGAAGCTGGGTTTAATTCCCCCAGGTCTAGACCAGATTTTAGTGGGCTCCTTAGATCGCTCACGAAATCCTGAGATTCGTGTTCTTTTTCTGTTAGGTGCCAATGAGGGCATTCTTCCAGCACGGCCTGCATCTGATGGAGTCCTCGACAGTGACGAGAGAGAACAACTTGAACAGTTAGGAATGAGTCTAGCACCAAAAGGAAAAGCACAACTTTATGAAGAACAATTTTTTATTTATACAGGCTTAACTCTGGCCAGAGATCGCTTGTATGTGAGTTATCCGTTAACAGATGAAGAAGGGAAAGGTCTTACTATTTCACCAGTGGTTACCCGTCTACGAACCTTATTTTCTGAACTTCATGAACAGTATATTGGCAATTTAGATAATGATCTAGAACAGCTTAGCCATCCACAGCCTCTATTACCTGCTTATGCCACTCAACTTTTACAGTTGAGGCAGCATAAGGCATTATCTCCGATGTGGCAGGCTGTTCAAGAGTGGTACAAAAATGCGTCTGGATACCAATGGCAAGTTAAGCTCCTCGAAGCAGGAGTTTTAGCTGAAAACTATGAAGAAAAGCTTTCTAATCGTTTGGCACGTCGACTTTATGGTAAACGTCTTCTGGCTAGTGTTTCACGACTAGAAGAGTTCGCTCGTTGTCCTTTTGCCCATTATTCGAAATACGGGTTGAAGCTTAAAGAGCGCCCGATCTATCAACTGGCTAGCCCAGATATGGGACGATTTTTCCATGCTGTTTTACGCGATTTTGCGGAAAAAGTTCAACATGAAAAATTGGACTGGGGAGCGATGTCAAAGGAAGATTCCTGGAATATCGTCAGTGAACTTGCTGAAATTATTGCGCCACGGCTCCAAAATGAAATTCTTCTCAGCAACGCTCGGTATCGATATCTAAAGCATAAGTTGAAAAGAACTGTGCATCATGCTGTCCGTGTCTTAGGAGAACATGCACAAAAGGGAAGTTTTGTTCCTATTCAGCTCGAAGTTCCTTTTGGCCCAGATAAAGTTCTTCCAGGGATTGAGGTCCCTCTTCAAGACGGAAATTCTCTCTTGCTTCGAGGGCAGATAGATCGAGTAGACGCCGCCGTCTTAGACGGAAAAGTGTATTTACGTATTTTGGATTATAAATCACGACAAAAGCATGTGAGTTTAGACCACATTTACTATGGACTGGATTTGCAACTTCTGGCATATCTTGATGCAGCCTTACAAGGAGCCGAGGTTTTACTCGAAACACTCCCCTCTAAACAGGTTGAATCATCTGAACAGATTGAGTCCTCCAATCCGCAATCTCTAGAAATGTTACCAGTTAGTCCTGCTGGTTTTCTTTACTTTCCTGTTATTGAGCCCCAACTGGACTCGAAAACACTACTCAGCACGGAAGAGGTTGAAGCAAAACGGATTACAGCCGTTAAGGTCAAAGGCTTTCTCTTGGCAAATCGCCAAGTATTAGAGGCTATGGACCAAACATTAAGCACTGGACAATCCGACTTGCTTGGAATCAAACTGACTAAAACAATGGAATTCCGTAAAAATGCGAATGTCTTGACGAATGACCAATTTTCACTTCTTCGGGAGCATTTGCATACTTACCTCCAGAATTCCGGTGAGGAGATCTTGTCAGGTAATATCGCAATTTCGCCTTATCGCCAAGGGAAAGAAAATGCGTGCCAGTATTGTGAGTTTAAACCCGTTTGTCATTTTGATTCTTTTTTACCTGAAAATCAATATCGTGATTTACGTGCATTAAGTGACCCTGAAGTTTGGGATATTATGGATTTGAATTCGAAGATAACTATTACTGAAACGACAACTCACTCCCCAGAATTGAATTGGTTAGGTGATGATTTTAGCGAAAAGGTAGATGAGAAACATGAGTGAACCGAAATGGACGGTTGAGCAACAGGCTGCTATTGAGCTCAAAGGACAACTCTTGGTTGCTGCAGCCGCTGGTTCTGGAAAAACAGCCGTTTTGGTGGAACGTTTGATTCGGCGCATCATCGACCCTAAAGCAGGAGTGGATGTGGATCAGTTTCTCGTGCTTACCTTTACTAAAGCGGCCGCGAATGAAATGCATGAAAGAATCGGTAAAGCCTTAGAGGATGCTTTATTCAAGGAGACCGATTCAGCTGAGGTTGAACACCTCCTGCATCAGCGCGCGCTTCTCAACCGCGCTAGTATCACAACGATTCATTCTTTTTGTATGGAGCTTCTTCGTCAGAATTTTTATCGTCTTGAGCTCGACCCTGCCTTCAGAGTCGCTGATCAAGCTGAGGCCGATCTCTTACGTCAAGATATCGTTGAAGATCTTTTTGAAGCGCTATATGACGAGGAGAGTGCACCTTTCCAAGCTTTGGTTGAAGCTTTCGGGTCTGATCGCGATGACCAACCTTTAATGGAAATCGTTTTAAAACTCTATGAATTTTCCACGAGTCAAGTTGATCCTCATAACTGGTTAGAAAACCTGGCTTTTGCCTATAATTGGAGAAGTACGGACGAGCTAATTCAAAGTCCCTGGGGAGAGTCTGTCCGGCAAGGTGTTAAAGACAAAGTTGAAGAAAGCATTGCATTATTGGAACGTGCGTATCAGATCAGCATACAACCTGGAGGACCGAAGCACTACGCGAGTTGCCTACTGGAAGATCTTGATCGCTTACAACATCTCAGCAAAACATTAAAAGAAGGAATTTGGGGTGAAATCGAAGTTCAATTCCAAGAATCCTCAAAATTTCCAAAGCTTCCAGCAGGTTCTCGTAAGAAAAAAGAAACGGGCATTGACGCCGAAGAACTTTCACTTTCTGAAGAGTTTCAGACCGCTCTACGGGAAGAAGCAAAAAAAGCGCGAGATAATGTGAAAAAGAAACTCGATAAGCTCAGCAAAGATTTATTTCAGTTTCCACTGGAGGAACAACTTCCTCGACTGCAGAAGATGGGGGAGCTCATCGAGACATTAGCCACTGTTGTTCAAGAATTTGCGCAGCAATATGGTCGTGCAAAACGTCAACGAAATATTGTCGATTTTTCTGATCTTGAACATTTTGCTTTAAGGTTGTTGGAAGAACAGGGAGAAGATGAAGAAGATGAGACTTCGACTTCAGTTGCACGGGCTTTACAAAAACGTTTTGCTGAGGTTATGGTTGACGAATACCAGGATATAAATCCTGTCCAAGAAAGAATTCTGCAGCTCGTCTCTCGGCAGGAAGGACCGTCTCCCAATCTATTCATGGTGGGTGATGTCAAACAGAGTATTTATCGTTTTCGCATGGCCGATCCTAGCTTATTTTTGGAAAAATATATGGAATTACCCCATTGGACGTCAGAACTAACCCCTTCTCAAGAGCAAAAGTTAGTGATTGATCTGAATCGGAATTTTCGAAGCCGCCAGGAAGTGATTGACGGAGTCAATTACCTATTTCGTCAGATTATGACGTCAGGAGCAGGTGAAATTCCATATGATGATCAAGCTGCTTTATGCTATGGCGCGAATTTCATCAGTGGACATGCTGAGATTAAAACTGCAGAGGGTCCGATTGAGGTTCACCTATTTGATCCTAAAACTTTAAAACAGACGACGAAGGAGACTCTCTCTGCAAATTTAGACCAGGATCAAATCCAAGAGCAAACCCAAGACATAAGTCAAGGGGAGAGTGAAATGGATGAGGGTAATGAAGAGAAGGAATATTCGCAAGAAGATATGACTCTCGAAGATCTTGAATCAGCGCGTTTGGAAGCGCGTTTAGTTGCCAACCGGATTCAACAGATTATTCAGGGGCGTGAATTTCAAATCTATGATAAAAATCTTCAAGATTTTCGCGCCACCCAATATTCTGACATTGTCATTTTGATGCGTTCCTTCTCAGCGATTGCTCCACTTTATGTAGAAGAATTTCAGGCTTTGGGAATTCCGGTTTATGCTGAAACGAGCAGTGGTTACTTCGGAGCGAGCGAAGTCGAAACGATGCTTTCTCTTCTTAAAATTATAGATAATCCCCGTTTAGATATTCCTTTGGCTGCGGTTCTTCGCTCTCCTTTTGTAGGTATGAATGGAACAGAATTGGGAAAAATGCGTTCCGTATTGCCTCAAGGTGATTTTTATGAATCTTTTGTCCTGGTTTATTCGGCAGCCCTAGAACTGGAACGAATGAAGCAGGAACAACACGATGCAGAACAGCAAGAACAGGAAAATCCCTTTATCTCAGAGATTCCAGACGTGCTTGAAGAATATGCAAAATCTTGGCCTCAACTTTTAACGCAAGCTTATCAGGTTCTTAATGAATCACCGAACCTTAAGAATAAAGTGCTCTACTTTTATCGCAAACTCCAAGTTTATCGTCAGATGGCCAGACAGATGTCCTTAGCCGACTTATTATGGGAAATTTATGAGGATACAGGATATTTGGCGTATGTCGGAACCTTACCCAGCGGTCCCCAACGTCAGGCGAATCTGCGTGCGCTCTATGATCGTGCATGCCGTTTTGAAGCAACTAATTACCGAGGCCTTTTTCGTTTTCTCCGTTTCCTTGACCGTTTTCAAGGACAGGGTAAAGATTTAGGAAGCGCACGAGCTTTGGGGGAAAATGAAGATGTAGTACGCTTGATTACCGTTCACGCGAGCAAGGGATTGGAATTTCCCGTTGTTTTCTTCGTAGGGCTAGGGAAGAAATTCAATACCCGCAGTCTAAGCGGCAATCTCTTACTTCATTCAACTCTTGGGGTCGGAATTCCGTTGATAGATTTTGAGAATCGTGTTCGTTATCCATCTTTTATTCAAACGGGTATAAAGGAACGACTTTGGCAGGAGTCTTTGGCTGAGGAGCTCCGCATTCTTTATGTTGCATTAACCCGAGCTAAAGAAAGGTTATTTCTTTATGGCAGTCTTTCCAAAATACCTGAGATAATTAAACAATGGCAAAGTTTAGCATCCTGCATTACTCCTGCGTTCCCAGATGGTCAACTACGCAGTGCTCGCTCTTTCATGGATTGGATAGGTCCCGCACTGGCACGTCATCCACAGAATTTTTTTGATGAATCGGTTAAGCCTGAACTCCTCGATAGTTCCTCTCAGTGGTTAGTCCAAGTTCATGAACATCTTGTGATCCCTTCAGCTGAGAAGAGGGAAGGGCAAGAGCAAGAGCAAGGGGAATATTCCTCAGAAAACGAAACTGAATTCGTGGCGGAGCGTTCTTTAGAGGAATGGTTTCAATTGGTTGATGAACGATTGAATTATCATTATGCTTATCCAGAAGCTGTTCATCAGGCAGCTAAGACCAGTGTTAGCGAGTTAAAACGCCGTTTTGCTTGGCATAAAGATGATTTGGCAGATACACCTGTAGAAAAAAGACTTTCCCAAGAGTACACACGACCTAAATTCCTTCAAATCAGCAAGAAATTAACCCCAGCAGAACGTGGAACTGCTTTTCATGCGGTCATGGAGCATTTGCCCTTACAGGATTGGTCAAAAAATTGGTCTGCTTTTTCGGGTGAAGAGCAAGAAATTCATATTGGAATTCTTTTTCAATCTCTGCTTAAACGAGAAATTCTTACCCTGGAGCAAGTAGAGACCCTTTCTATAAAGCAGATCGCAAATTACATCAATTCGCCATTAGGCATGCGCCTTCTTACGGCCAAGGAAGTTCGCCGAGAAGTTCCGTTTACCTTAACACTTTTTCTGGATACTCCCACAGAATGTCCTGAAGAGGCAGACAGAGGATGCGAGGGAATCCTCGTTCAAGGGGTAATTGACGCACTTGTTCTTTCTTCTGATCGGAAAAGTGCAGAGATCGTAGATTATAAAACGGATCAGATTAAATTCATGGAGACTCCTGAAAAAACACTGGTAGAACGCTATGCATTGCAACTTTCTATATATTCTTTAGCCGTTGAACGACTCCTTCAGATCCGAGTCGACCAAGCAACCCTTTACTCGGTCGATCTTAGTTGTGAGATACCCATACCCGAAAAAGAGATCCGGGCACAACAAGAAAAGCTAAAAAAAACCCCCATAGATTTATCGTAATAAATCTATGGGGGAGAGGTGAGCAGTTAAAAGGTACCTGCTAAAATCATGCGGTCATTATTCATATGCACGCCACTTGCTTTTTCAAACATCTCTAGTAAGCGGTTCATGCTCATATTATTGCGGTCTGTGCCCTTTAGATCGAGTATAATCCTTCCATCATGCATCATAATTGTACGATTACCCACCGCTAACGCTTGTTCGAGATTGTGAGTAATCATCAATGTGGTTAAATGCGACTGTTCAGTAACTGAACAGGTCAAATCTAATACTTTCTCAGCTGTTTTCGGATCGAGGGCAGCGGTGTGTTCATCTAGAAGCAGAAGTTGAGGCTTTTTGAGAGTAGCCATTAACAAGGTCAACGCTTGCCGTTGACCGCCGGAAAGAAGACGAACTTTCGTCGTTAACCGTCCTTCCAAGCCTAAACCAAGCTTCTTTAGTTCTTCTTGAAAAAATTCGCGTTCTTTGTTTTTAAGTGCCCAGCGTAAATGACGAGGCTCACCACGCTTTAAAGCCATAATCAGGTTTTCCTCTATGGTCATGGAAGCAGCTGTTCCTGACATAGGATCTTGGAAGACTCGGCTGACTAGTTCAGCTCTTTTAAACGAGGGTAATTTAGTGACATCCTTACCATCTAGAATAATTTGACCCTGATCGGGAGGAAAGGTACCTGCTATAGCATTCATCAGTGTTGATTTCCCCGCTCCATTAGAGCCAATCACGGTAACAAAATCTCCCGGTTCTAGGTGCAATTGCACGCCGTCTAATGCCTTTTTTTCATTAATTGTTCCTAGGTTAAACACTTTAGTCAAATTACTTACTGTTAGCATAATGGGTCTCCTTTCCACGTCCAGCACGACTCAATGCAGAAACCTTAAATTTCATATTGGGCGCAGCTAAAGCAATAATGACAATAAAGGCTGTAATCATCTTTAAGTCGGTCGGGGCAAGCCCTAATTGTAATGCAATTGCGATAATAATCCTGTAAATTACTCCGCCGCAGATAACAGCAATCAGTGTGCGTCCGAGGGTAGAGGTACCGATGAGAACCTCACCAATAATCAAGGAGGCTAGACCAGCTACGATCATCCCAATACCCATCCCGGCATCAGCAAATTGCTGATTTTGTGCTATAAAACTTCCGGAGAGAGCAACGAGACCATTTGATAAAGCAAGTCCCAGCAATTTCATACCATTCGTATTAACACCTAAGCTACGGATCATCAACTCATTATCCCCAGTAGCTCGCATAGCCAAACCTAACTCTGTTTTTAAAAATAAATAGAAGACAACACCCAGCACTACGATTGTAAGAAGGGCTAATACGAGTACGCCATATGATTCCATATTAGGAAGGTTTTTAAAATCTGAAAAGATTGTATGCCCTTTGAGTAGAGATACATTGGCGCGTCCCATAACCCGCAGATTGACGGAGTAGAGCGCTGTCATCGTCAAAATACCTGTAAGAAGGGGAGAGATCTTGAAGCGAGTGTGGAGAAAGCCGGTGAAAAGTCCAGCTAAACACCCCGCTACAAAGGCAACGGCAGTTGCTAACCAGGGGTTAGTGCCGTTAACTATTAAGATTGCTACAGTGGCTCCACCAAGTGTAAAGCTACCTTCAACCGTAAGATCTGCATAATCGAGAATCCGGAAAGTTAGATAAACTCCCAGAACCATGATGGCATACATCAAACCCTGTTCGATTGTACCCATTGCAATTTGGGAATACATGTTTACACACCTCAATTTCTTCTTTTGGAAGAATTTTGATATTCGTGTTGGTATACTCGAATATCTTTTCATATCTTTAATTGATACGTTTATCTTCTATATTTTTATTTCTTTATTTGTAAATTCTTAGCCTTGAATTCAGTTCTCTACTTATTTTAAGATGGCTTTTTGTTGTAAATCGGCGGGCAATTTAATTCCCAGAAGTTCTAAGGTCGCTTTATTGAAAACAGTATCAAACTCTTTTTGACTTTCAATTGGCATATTTGCAGGTTTTTGACCTTTTAATATTTTAAGTGCCATATCACCTGTTTGTGCTCCTAATTTCTTGTAATTGATACCGATTGTTCCCAAACCGCCTTTATCAACAACACTGCTTTCTCCTGAAATTAGGGCGATTTTATTCTTATTAGCAACTTGAATTACGGAATCTGCAGCTGAAACAACAGTATTATCAGTAGGAATATAAATCGCATCTACTTTTCCTACAAGGGATTGAGCCGCTTGTAAAACATCTGCAGTAGTGGCTACTGTTGCTTTAACAAGTTCTAAGCCTGCATCTTTGGCAACGCCCTCAGCCATTTTAACTTGCACTTGTGAGTTATCTTCGCCCGCATTATAAATAACTCCGACCTTTTTAGCATTTGGAACGACAGTTTTAAGAAGATCAAACTGTTCCTTTAATGGATTCATGTCGGTGGTGCCGGTTATATTCTTGCCGGGTTTCTCCATACTATCGGCTAAACCTGCTGCTACTGGATCAGTTACTGCTGTGATCAAAATGGGAATATCCTGACTGGCACGTGCCATGGATTGAGCTGATGGAGTCGCAATTGCGAGAACGAGATCAAGTTTCTCTGTTGCAAATTTCTGTGTAATATTTGATAGAATGGATTGATCTCCTTGAGCACTTTGATATTCAACCGTTAGATTCTTACCTTCTTCGTAGCCATTGGACTTTAAGGTTTCTAAAAATCCTTCACGGGCTGCATCAAGCGCTGGGTGTTCCATAATTTGAACAATCCCGACCTTAATTGCTTTTTGACTAGACGTATTACCGGTTTGCGTACTTGGTGCAGGCTGGGATGCACCGCATCCAGCTAAGCCTAATGCCATCACGAGTGAGAGTCCTACCGCTAAAACCTTTTTCATCTAAAGTACCTCCTCAATTTCGGTAATACGTTAAAAAAGGGTATAAAAAATACACCTCCGCAGGAAGTGCACCTCTCCAGTCCCATTCCTACTGTACTACCATACTACAATTTATTTATTTATTTTATGTTATAGTTTTCGCAAATGATTGTCAATATGATTTAATTAAATAATTTTTCTTTTTTCTCCCTGGTACATACTCACATTTCCTAGTAAACCATATATTGTTAACAAAAAGATTATCAATATTTAAATGAAACTACTGAAATGTTGAGATAACAGGACGTGAAGGAGGAAATTTTATGAATATGCCAATGCAACCTATGACCGGTACTGCAGGTATGATGGGAACCCCAGGAATGGGTATGACACCTGGAACAATGGGAGCTGCTCCCGGAATGTATGCCCCAGCTTTTCCCCAAGCGGGTTACGTCAACCTTGATCCAGACTATGCACCTGGTGCTGTAACTCTTGATGTAGGTAATCCTTGCTGCTATCCATATCATGGTATGGAGATGCACCATGAGATGCACCATTGTACACCTGAGCAGCTTCCAACCCCAACACCAGAAGTTTATGTTGTTAAAAAGGGAGATAGTGTATACAAAATTGCAAAACGCTATGGAACAACGATGAGAGCGATCATACTTGCCAATAATCTCTCAAATCCTGATCTTATTTATCCTGGGCAGGTCTTATATATCCCTGGCGTCTAATCTTATGCATTGACTCTTTCCCAGGGAATATCTGAAAACAACAGCTGAACCTTTGAGGTTCAGCCGTTGTTTTCTTTTACAAAACTCACAAATGTGTATATACTGTATATAATTATAATGTACAGTATATACACATAAAATTATAGGCGTATTTTTTAAAACAAATAACCCTTGCTTATTGGCTTATTAAAAGGAAGGAGGATAAGGAATTGAAAATTCTCATCTCAAACTCTTCGTCAGACCCGATTTATCAACAGATATTTAATCAGATTCAGCAAGCTATTTTTAAAGGTGAATTAAAGGAAGGTGAAGCCCTGCCCTCAATCCGTAATCTCGCGAAGGAACTTCAGATTAGCGTTATTACAACGAAACGCGCTTATGACGACTTGGAACAAGATCATTTTATTGAAACTGTTCCAGGAAAAGGTTCTTTTATTGGCATACAAAACAAGGAGCTTATGCGCGAAAAGCATCTTCGAATTCTCAAAGATCAGCTAATAGAAGGAATTCAGACGGCTAAACTCTTGGGGATACATTTAGATGAACTCCAGAAAATGCTGACATTGCTTTATAAGGAGGAGTGAAAATGGATAAAATTTTGAAGTCCATGACTTAACGAAGCATTAGTCTGATTGTTCTCTTGCTCATGTTAATTTTCTTAGGTATGTCTTTTCTTCAATCCCTTCGTTTTATAATCGTTAGGAGTTCTGAAATTATTTGGAATGCAATTGTACATGAGTTTAGAAAGTTCTAAAGCCTTATATATTACAGGCAGCTTCTGCGAGGAAGCTGCCTGTAATACTGTATATTTTTCTAAATCTGTGAACTTGTTTTAATAGGGATAACACGTAAACAACTATTTTACAGCTGGCTCACCCTTGATAGAATGGATTAGTTCAAGAGCATTTTTTACAGTCGCATCCTCACCATCCATCACAAGCGTGATTGCTCCTTCAGAACCATTCACGCCACCGGAAGCAATGCATTTGGCATGAACAGGGAAGAGGGCCTCTAAAGCTGTTATTTCGGTAACCACGGTTGCACCAAACATAGGTATTAACCCTATCTTATCACCAATGGCTTCATCCGGACGATGCCCAGACATAAACTCGACTGCTTCACGAACATCCGGAACGAGCTTTTCTAAGCCAATGGGTACAATGAGCTCTATCCCACGGACATACAATGTGCCTTCTGCTGCCCCAATGGTTCCTCCTGTGAGATTAGAAGCTGCAACAGCTGCTAACCCTGTATGATCCACAGCATTTCCACCTTTAATAAAAAGGTCCCCAGGTTCTAATTTTGTAAGGTATTCTTTCCAATGAACATCAGATCTGAGTGCTTTACCTTTCGAAATGATAAATGGATGAATTTGTTTTTTTTCTGCACTGACCCCAGTTTTACCCTCACTAATGATACCTACTGTATAGGTACTTTTCTCATCTATCCGTATCCCTAAGATTTCTTCCGCTAGGAAAGCATTCGTCGTTCCTCCCGCAAGAATGATGGTGTGTTCAGCTAATGCTTTTTGCATAGCAGGCAGAGCTTTAACTCCTTTTGCAATCAAACGTTTTGACTCACTTGAAGTAAGTGTGATTTGTGCTCGCATTAAATTCCTCCTCCTTATACCATAGGCTTTTTCCAAGGAATCTTTCCTTATTCATATTCTAAAGCGAATTGAATGAAAGGTCAAAATGTTCGCCAAAAACTACCAGATGAACCGTATATAAAAGTCATTGACAGGTAACGTCTTGGCTGGCATAATAGAGTCATAGATAAGACTTAATATTTAGTTAGCTTTCCCGCAAAGCTCCAATATGCCAGATTGTGTATAAGTCAAACTTAAATCACCAAAGTAGGTTTCGAATTTTGTTCCTTCGTAAGATCGCATTCGAGTCTGATCAATCGTTTACCGACATTGGAACATTTTATTCTGTGGGATTGTAATTGGGAATCTAATTCAGTGGATATCTTTGTCAAGTACCGTTTATAGCTTTCGGTTTTCTTAGAGCTTTGCGGGAATTATATTAAAAACGTCTGGCCGCTTGAACGTAATAGTTTAAGCGGTCTTTCTTTTAGCAATAAATATAAAAATGATCCAAATTAGGGATTTTTTAGTAACAATTTATTTCTGATAACATAATTTATATTAGGTAAATTCAATAAACTAAGATTTAAATCACAGGAGGGAAATATTATGGCACTTGGTGGAGTAGTTGTTGACGGATGTGGACCAAACTTCTTACCAGGCATTGCAGTAGTCGTTGTGATTATCCTTCTGCTTATCGCGATGGGAATCGTCTTCTAATTTCGCATAAGGTCAGACTAAAAATAGAGAGGGAGGATCATTATGTACGGATATGCATGTGGCGTACCTTTGGGCGGTTGCGTAGGAGTTGGGATTATTGCGATTGCGATTCTCATCCTTATTGCTCTCGGCGTAATCTTCTAAAAATGGTTTAAAACTAAATTGAACAGGAGGGCGTCCTGAATACAGGGCGCTCTCTTTTTATACATATAAATTTTGCACATGAATAAAAAAGGACATCCTATAACATCCTAACTTTGGTCTTATTAACATAAGTATTAAACAGATAAGCAATCAATATTGAAATTAAGATAGGAGAATAGGCATGAATTCAAATATTCTCGCTTTAAAAAGTTTAGAAAAGCTTCTTTTGGCCCAAGGCTTTCTCTACTGTCAAGTAACAGGACAAAGGATTATGTCTGATGAGGAGTTAGCCCTCATAACTATAGGCAACGATTCAGGTCAAATTCTAAGTCTGCCTGTACATAAAACTTATTCTAAAGAACTCCTGCAAAACGAATTGAGCACATTTTCACTAGGACTTCCTTCCTTAGAGGATCTAGAAGAGGATGAAGTACTCTATTAGAGGTGGGTGCTAGTAGGAGCTTATACAATAAATATATTAAAAAAGGCGTAAAGAACGCCTTTTTTCTACTTCTATACACAATAATCAAATGTCTTTGTAATAGGTTCTGATTTTCTTATTCTCTTTCTAATGATCAATAATCCAATATACATTTCCTTTTTAATCGAGTACTCTCTTGGATATGACTAGTGCTAAAGTCCCTTGAAAGCAAGGACTTAGATAAAAAAATATAAGCCTTCTCGATTCGACTAATATGACCAATGCTTCATGTTAAATTAAATCGAGAGATATATAATAAAGTCAGAAACGAACATTCTAAATAGTTAAAACTATGATGAAGGGATAGTGTTTTCTATGAAAAACAAATTGATGGGTATTTTAAAAGATGACGCAGGACAAGCCATGACAGAATATGGATTAATTATTGCATTAGTTGCTGTGGTAGTGATTGTAGCACTTGGAGCTATAGGAACAAATCTAAATACTAAATTCTTAGGAATAGGAACAGAGTTAGCCAAATAGCTAAACCTGATCCATATCAAATGGTTTAAATTTTAAAATACCATCTACGACCCTACTGTATTTCAGTAGGGTCGTTTCCAAAAGGGGGACGCTACATGGGGCTTACTGAAGTGGTCTTAGGTTTCACATTGAGTATTGCAGCTTTTACAGATTGGCGGGAACATCGAATCCATAATAAGCTTCTTGGCCCAGCCTTCTTGGTTGCTATATTTTTACAAACCTTCTTTAATGGTTGGGCAGGTTTGAAAGAAAGCACGATCGGAGCATTGGTTGGATTTGGTATCTTACTGATTCCCTATTTATTTGGTGGAATGGGAGCGGGTGATGTTAAATTGCTTGCTGTCATTGGAGCTTTTGGTGGCGCACATTTTGTTATCACCAGTTTCCTCTATGGAGCGATTATTGGGGGAGTTATTTCAGTGGCATTGCTTGTTCGCCATGGAGCACTTGGAGCTACACTGAAACGATTTCTTTTGTTATTTCCATTACTATCTAAACCTGAATATCTTAGTGAGGATATGCGGAATGCTCGTAAAGAGAAATTCCCTTATGGCATCGCTATTGTATTGGGTACTGCACTTGAAATGTTTATACCTTTTCCAGGAGGATTTTAGAAATGAAACTTCACAAAGAGGAACAGGGGCAGGCCTTGGTTGAAATGGCACTTGTATTGCCTCTTCTGTTATTACTTCTCTTTGGGATAATTGAAATGGGTCGGGTAGGATACGCCTATATCACGGTTAGTAATGCTGCCCGATCCGCTGCTCGAGTCGCTACTACTGGAGGAATGGATCTGGATATTCAAAATGCTGCAATAATTGCTGCCCCCTCTTTAAATGAAGCAGAACTGACGACAGTAATCACCCCGACGCAGGCTAACCGCCAATCAGGACAAAGTGTCCAAGTCCAAGTCTCCTATCCGGTACACCTCATAGTCCCTCTGATTAGCGATATCCTTCCGAATCCTTTTGTAGTCAATTCAACTCTAAGCATGCGTGTAGAATAGAATGGGGGAGAACGAATGGCTATATGGACTCAATTTATGTTTTTATATATGAAGTTAGCACGGTCGCATGTACCGGAGCCTGAGATAAACTCGTCTGAACGGGGAAGTATAGTCATTCTTGTTGCTTTAGGGATGACTGTCTTATTAGGAAGTTGCGCAATGGTGGCCGACATCGGGCTGCTCTATGTACAAAAGGCCCGACTTCAAAATGCGGTTGATTCGGCAGCATTGGCTGGAGTTCAGGAACTCCCAGGTGATACAAATCGCGCTAATCAAGTAGCTGAGGATTATGCCTCGCAAAATGGTGTTAATAATATCACGACGCGTATTGAAGCTAATAATTTTGAAATAGCTGTTGCAGGTCAAAAAACGGTCCCTACTTCTTTCGCAAAATTATGGGGAATTAACGAAGAACAAATATCCGCTAATTCAGCGGCAATGATGGTCCCTCCCAGTTCATTATCTGGAGCGGTCCCTTTAAGCATACAAGAACAGGACTTCCAATATGGGGCTCTCTATACCTTAAAAACAGGATCAGGGAATCAGATTACGGGGGAAATTGGAGGTCAATATTATGGCTGGTTTGGTCCCTTGGATCTTACCGGAGGTGGTGCTAGTGATTATGAAGCGAGCTTGACCAATAATTACCAAGGAAGTTTAAGTATTGGCCAGTTTATTAACACCGAAAACGGTAATATGAGCGGGCCAACAAAACGTGCAGTTGAGACTCGTCTTGCTAGTGATACGAGAGTGCCCCCTAATACCTTTGATAACCATGATCGTAATGCTCCGGAGATTATTTACGTGCCGATTGTAAAGTTCGCTAATTCTGATCTGAATGCAGTATATCAAGTCCAAATTACCGGATTTGCTGCGTTTTTCCTCGAAGGTGTATCAGGAAATGGTACTGACTCAATCATTACGGGTCGTTTCATAAAAACTTTAATCACCAGTGGAAAGACTGGGGGAACTCTGGCCGAGCTTCTTAAACAAGAAGAAGATATGAAAAGCGGAACCTCTGGTATAGATTATGGCCTCTATGCACCCAAACTCGTTGCGAATTAGGAGTGAACATAAATATGCATCGAAAAGGTTTTTTACTACTTGCTTTGATCTGTGGTCTTATTGCGTCGGGCTCAATTTATGTTTTCTTAAGTGGGACGCGATCAGGTCCTCAGGAAACTTTAAAGTCACTAGTGATTACTAAAAGTAGTATTCCGGCACGTTCAATCATCAAAGCGGAGCAGCTCACGACAAAGGAAATTCCGAGTCAGGCATATCCAGTGGGTGGTGCTTCTTCCATTGAAAGCGTGGTTGGCTCTGTTGCCTTAGTTAATTTAACAGCAGGTGATTCTATTGTTAATTCTGTCATACAACACTCTACAAGTAATGTCACAAATTATTCAGGGTCCATTGCACTTACCGTTCCTGACGGTAAAAGAGCGGTAGCCATTCCGATTGGGCTTGTGAGTGGGGTAGGGTTTATGGTTAAACCCGGAGATCATGTGGATATTCTCGTAACGATGGATATTAAAGAACCCCCTGGAAACGGTCAAACCTATACTAGTTTAGTTGCTCAAGACGTACTGGTCTTAAGTAACGGGGAAAGCTCATCTTCTGATAAAACAAAGGTAGAAGTGAAATCCTATACTCTTGCCCTCACCGTACCTCAAGCAATGGCTGTAACCTTAGGGAGTGAAAAAGGAAGTATCCGTTTATTATTAAGAAATCCAGTCAATACCGATCAGCGCTCTGATACACCTTTTACAGCAAACAAATATCTCGATCCAAATTACTTCACTCTTTATAAATAAAGGAGGACTATGAATGAAGCGTATAGGGGTCCTCATTGTTGATGATATCAGTGATACCCGAGAAAGTGTAAGACGTCTTCTCCAATTTGAGACAGATATTGAAGTCATCGGGGAAGCGGGCGCAGGCTCTGAAGCTCTGCGCCTAGCGGAAAGCTTACATCCCGACATTGTACTTATGGATATCAATATGCCAGACATGGATGGAATTCGAGCAACTGAATTTCTTTCCTTGCGCGTTCCTGATTGTGCAGTAATTATAATGTCAGTTCAAGAGGAGCAAGACTATCTCCGACGCGCAATGATGGCAGGAGCTCGCGAATATATTGTCAAGCCTTTCACAGGGAGTGAATTGTCGAGTACTATTGCCAGAGTCTATGAAATTGAGAGCCGTAAACGCGAGGCTCTCGGGAAACAGCTAGAGGCGCCGATAGTTACTCCGGAGAAAACCCGAAAAGGTCAGATTATTTCCTTCTTCAGCACAAAGGGAGGAGTCGGTAAAACGAGCTTAGCAACAAACTTAGCCGTCGAGCTAGCTCGCTCAGGAAAGTATAGAGTACTTCTGATTGATTTGAACTTACAATTTGGGGATGTTTGTGCCTTTTTGAATTTAGCTCCTAAACGTAGTATTGCCGATTTAGCTCAGTCGGGTTCTCTTCAATATAGTGAAATTCAGTCCTTTTTATTGACCCATTCTACAGGAATCCAAGTGCTTGCGGCACCTACTCGTCCCGAATATGCCGATTTTGTTAGCGTCGAACAGGTTGAACAAATTCTTCAAGAAGTTAAATCCCATTTTGATTTTATTATTTGTGATACGGTGAGTCGTTTCGATGAATTTAGTATGCTTAGTCTTGATCTTGCAGAAACAATCTTTCTTATTGTCGGTATGGACGTCCCCGCACTTAAAAATGCTAAGCTAAGTTTAGAAACTTTGGAAGGTCTTCATTATATGGACAAAATCAGAGTCGTTCTCAATCGCTCCGGTAAAGAAATGGGACTTGATCTGAAAAATGTGGAAAAAGCATTGAATATCAAAGTCGATTTTGCAATACCGAGCGATGGTAAATCAGTACTTACTGCGCTTAATCAGGGTATTCCTTTTGTTAATTCCCATCCACAAAGCAAAGTAACAGAGGGAATCCGAATCATTGCACAGACTTTAACCCGCCAATCCTCTCAGGCAAATGATAACGCCACTCCAATTGAAAATAATTGTAAAGGTTTTTGCCGAATACGCCGCGCATTTGGCCTATAGGAGGATTAAACCATGTCGTTACTTAAACGTTTAGAAAAGGAAAAAATTATTGTCGAAGATCCTGTTCAAGAATTGAGAACGAATCGTCCTGTACAACTGCTTGATCCGTGGAAAGATTTTAAAAACCAGGTTCATCATGAAGTTATTCAAGCTTTGGACACCCCAGAAACTGAAAACTTGGAGGTTGAAACTCTTCGCCCGATTGTTGAAGAGATTTTTGAAAAGAAGATAGAGCTTCAAGGCATTACCATCTCTCGGAGTGATCGTCAACGGCTTATTCAACAAATTTTGGATGAGATTCTTGGATTTGGTCCAATTACACCACTTTTGAATGATCCTGAAGTTAATGAAATTATGGTTAACGGTCCCAGTCAGATTTATGTTGAACGTAAAGGAAAATTAGAACTCGCTCCAATCACCTTTTATGATGACCAGCATGTACTCCATATTATCGAAAAGATTGTCGCACCACTCGGTCGGAGAATTGATGAAAGCCAACCTATGGTAGATGCCCGTTTACCTGATGGTTCGCGGGTTAATGCTATTATTCCGCCCCTGGCTCTCAATGGACCAACATTAACCATTCGAAAATTTGCTAAAGACCCTTTCAAAGTTGAAGATTTGATTCGCTTTGGTACTTTGAACCAAGAGATGGCTCTATTTATTGAGGCCTGTGTTACTTCGCGACTCAATATTATTGTTTCTGGAGGAACAGGGTCTGGTAAAACGACGACGTTAGGAGTGCTGTCAGGGTATATTCCAGAAGATGAGCGAATTATTACTATCGAAGATGCGGCAGAATTGCAACTTCGGCAAGCTCATGTCGTAACCTTGGAAACACGTCCCCCTAACATTGAGGGTAAAGGGGCAATTACGATTCGTGATCTTGTTCGAAACTCTTTGCGGATGCGACCCGAGCGGATTATCGTTGGCGAGGTAAGAAGCGGTGAAGCCCTGGATATGCTTCAGGCTATGAATACGGGGCATGACGGCTCACTTACCACGGGACATGCTAATACTCCACGGGACATGCTGTCTCGTCTCGAGACCATGGTTCTAATGGCGGGGATGGAACTACCTGTACGTGCTATCAGGGAACAGATCTCCAGCGCTATTGATGTTATCGTACAGCAAAGCCGTTTGCGGGATGGCAGCCGCCGCATTACCCATATTACTGAAGTTCTTGGAATGGAGGGAGATGTCATTGTTCTCCAGGATATTTTCCGCTTTGAGCAAACGGGTGTCGACAAACAAGGCAAAGTCCAAGGCTATTTCCGTGCAACCGGTATTCGTCCTCATTTTATGGAAAAATTATTAGTAGCAGGACAGGCTCTGCCGGAGAATCTTTTCAGTAATGAATAAATGTCATGAGGAGGAAGCTACATGCCCATTTTTCCACTTAATGTATCCCTCTGGGTTGCAGCAGTTTCCATCTTTTTAACCATTTATCTTTTGATTCTAGCTTTTAGTTATCGAAATGAAACACTTGAAGAACGCTTGAAACGTTTTACCGCCTTACGGACAACCAACAATTCAACTGTTACCAAAGAAAAAACATTGAAAGACTTACTTACTCATCTAGGGGAATTTACCCCAAAGCGTTGGCGAGCAAAGCTTGATCGTGAACTCATGCAAGGAGATATTCCTCTTCGTGGAGGTGAATTTCTTGTTCTCCAGGAATTATTAGCCCTATTATTATTTTTAGTTTCTATTTTACTGACGCATTTGCTTAGTATTAGTCTTCTTTTTTTAGTCTTAGGAGGATTCTTTCCACGTTTATATTTAATGAACGCGCAAAAGAAAAAAAGAAAACAGTTTGATAATCAACTTGCGGATTCACTCCTTATTTTGGCTAATTCCCTACGAGCTGGATTTAGTTTACTTCAGGCCATGGAAATGGTGAGTCAGGAAATGCCTAACCCAATTTCTGGTGAGTTTAAAATAACCCTTCGTGAAATGACATATGGTACTTCGACAGAAACAGCACTTAGCAATCTGGCTGAACGAGTGGGCAGTGATGATCTCGATCTTCTTGTCACTGCAGTGTTGATTCAACGACAGGTTGGTGGAAATCTTGCTGAAGTATTGGTTAATATACATTCCACTATCGCTGATCGAATCCGTATCCAGCAAGAAATAAAAACCTTAACTGCACAAGGACGAATGTCTGGCTATGTAATTGGTGCCCTGCCCTTTGGTATAGCTGGAATCCTTAGCGTAATTAATCCGAGTTATTTGAAACTCCTGTTTACAACATCTTTAGGCTTAGCTCTGCTTGCCACGGGCTTGATTTCTCAATTCATTGGTTTTCTCATTATCCGTAAAATTATCGCAGTTGAAGCGTAACCTTTTAACGCAATCTAATAAAGGGAAGGGTGTGAGACTGTGTTTGAATCCCTAATCATTCTCGGGACCTTCGGTTTTGTTTTCTTCACGATTCTCGCACTCTTTGCTGGAGAACGTGTAAAAAAGCCACAGGAACGAATTATGCACGTGCTTGGCAGAGAAGAGCAAAGCGAAGCGTTTCCGCCTCTAAAAGAGCGAGTCCGTTTAATGATTCTAAAGCTTACAGTGTTTTTTCCATATCGCCGTTCTAAAGATCCAAAAGGACAAAATAGCCGGGATACCAATTCAAGCGGCTCAAGAGATAAAGAAGATGGGGAGAACGTTAAGGGTCTGCAATATGGATTGGGCTTGTTGCTTGGCTTAGTTATTTTAGTCCTTTCGATTCTCCTTCGGACCAGTACAATCATGCGTCTAGGAGGCTTTGTCCTGGGTTTCTTGATTGGATATTTATTTCCTAAAAGTTGGTCAAATGCCCAAATGAAGAAGAAACAGCTCGAGATCGAAAGATCTTTACCCGATGTTCTTGATCTTTTAACCGTTAGTGTGGAAGCAGGACTCGGCTTTGATGCGGCCTTGTTAAAGGTGGTTGAAAAGCAAAAAGGGGCCTTAGCTGAAGAATTTTTAAAAGTCCTTCAGGAAATAAAAATGGGGCGCCCACGTCGGGACGCCCTTAGAGATTTGAGTAAACGTAATCCGATTGAAGATTTGAGTAATGTTGTAGCTTCTTTGGTGCAAGCAGACCAACTGGGGATTCCCATCGCAGGAGTTCTTCGCAACCAGTCTAAACAAATTCGTCAGAAGCATCGGCAGAGAGCGGAAGAAAAAGCCCAAAAAGCTCCCGTTAAGATGATGATCCCCCTTGTTTTTTTCGTTTTCCCGAGCGTATTTATCATCATTCTTGGACCGGCCGTAATTCAGATTATTGATATGTTTTCAAAGCAATAATTCGAATTGACCTAAACGATTAATCATAAATTTAAAATGGAATAGAAGTCAATTTATAAAAGAAAGAAGGGAGAGGTTAGGTCATGACTACAGTCAGTCTCGAAAATTTTCGCACAGGTGAGACAATTGCCTCTTCCGTAATGTATGCTGATTCGTTTTGGCCTCGCTTACGTGGATTGCTTGGACGATCCCCCTTAAAGCCATATGAAGGATTATGGCTGATCCCTTGTCAGCAAGTTCATATGTTCGGGATGAAGTATTCTTTATCCATTTGGTTTATTAACTCCCGGGGAGAAGTTTGTTATATTCTTGATCAGTTAAAGCCAGGTAAGATTTCTCCACACATCAAGGAAGCGTCCTCAATTCTTGAACTTCCTGTAGGATGGGCTCAGAAAACGGGGACGCGAGTAGGAGATGTTTTAATTCAGTCGGTTAATCATTAAAAAACTGTTTGAATACCGTACTCATGGCGAGATGATCCTTTACTCCGCCCAATTCTCGTATAGAGTGCATGCCTAGAAGTGGATTTCCTACATCAACCGAGCGAATATCCAGGTGCGTTGTTGAAATTGGACCGATAGTTGAGCCTCCTCGTTCATCAGAGCGATTAACAAAGAGTTGGACGGGTACTTTAGCTTCTTCACAGATTCCATGGAAAATAGAAGTACTCTCACCATCTGAGGTGTAGCTTAAATTTGCACTGAGCTTAATTACGGGGCCTCCATTCAAAACAGGCCTATTCACTGGGTCATGCTTCTCCACTACATTGGGGTGTAGAGCATGGGCCATATCCGCGGAAACCATGAAGGATTGCGCAAGTGCTTGATAGTATTCTTCGCGGTTTTTCCCGAGAGCCAGCATAATCCGTTCTAATACGGAAGCAAGCAGAGGAGAGGCAGCACCTTGTTTCGAGGTGCTGCCGACCTCCTCATTATCAAAACAGGCTAATATAGGAGTCGTTTCATTACTCTCTGTTTGGGCTAGTGCCCAGGTCCCGGCATGAACCATTGCTAAATCATCAAGGCGACTGCTTGAAATGAATTCTTGGTTCAGTCCGATAATACTTCCGTTTTCATTTTCATAAAGAACAATATCAAAATCAATAATGTTCTCTGGAGAAACCTGTAATAGCTTTGAAAAATAATTAATGAGAACGTTTTCCTTTCCTAGAGCTTCTCCCTGCATGCCTAAAAGTGGAAGAAGGTCTTTTTGTTTATTTAGTGCAACTCCCTCATTTACTTTACGATTCATATGAATCGCAAGATTCGGAATGGTGAGCAGGGGGCTAGGACTTTGAAAAAGTAAACTTTGCGGATGATAAGGAGATTTTCCTTTAAGTACGACCCGTCCAGCCAAAGCAAGGGGACGATCAAGCCAGGTGTTTAAAATCGGTCCTCCGTAAGTTTCAACATTGAGCTTAAGATATTTTCCCTCAACCGAAATAATGGGCGAAGGTTTTAGACGAAAGGTAGGACTGTCCGTATGTGTACCGAGAATATGAAAGCCCGATTTTTCGGGTGTTGACTCACCCAGGATGAAAGCAATTAAAGCTGAGCCATTTCGGCTTACAAAATACTTTCCTTTTGGAAGGAGTGCCCACTTTTCCTCGAACGTTAATTCCGTGAATCCTAAAGGGATCAATTGTTCCTTTACGCTTCGAACCGCGTGAAAAGGGGAAGGACTGGTTTTGATAAACTTCAACAGATCTTCGGCATGTTTAATTTCGTCTTTAGAAATTAGAATTGGGCTAAGCATAAATATTACACTCCTTTTCAATCAATAAACGCTTCATGGTTCATCATAATTCTATTTTTACGGTGAGTCAAAACGGCTTTTATTTAAATATAAAGGAATTTTAAACATTTTTAGGCATTATCAGAAAATCCTTCTTGATGCAGGAAAAAATGTTAAGGAAAGCGAAGGTGGATTAAAGAAGCAATGGGTAATTAAAAACAGGTAAATAAATTTGAAATGAATTTCTTAAGGAGAATCTATAGATGGTTGAGTTAACGACTCTTGAGGGCTCTGATTTATCGCTTTTAACGGAAACTTGGAATCGGTGCTGGCAAGGTTATTTTTACGAAATGTTTTTTAATGAAGAGAATCTAAGAATTTGGATCGAGCATGGGCAGATTAAGCTTAACCATTCAATTGCTCTGAGAGAGCATGGAAAGATAGTAGGTTTCACCTTTCTGAGTCAAACGGATTATGAGGGTTGGATCGCCGGAACTGCCATTGATCCACAATATCGGGGTAGAGGACTTTTTGCGCCCATGCTTCAAGCTCAAATCAATTTAGCTAGATCTATTGGGTTGAGAAGGATCTATCTTGAGGTACTCTCCCGAAATTATGCCCAATATACTTATAAATCTCAAGGTTTTCGTTTTGTTCGCGATCTTCATCTTTATCGTTTAACGCCGGGCACAATTAAATTAGATCATGCCCGAAGCCCATACATCAATTTTCAAAGTGTTGACCTATCTGCTTATTTTTTGACCCGGAAAAAAGCAGGTTTTATTCCCTCATGGCAAAGGCGCGCTCATTATCTCAAACGCTACACTTCGATCAACGCTTGGCTCAATTCACAAGAGACCGCTGGAATGTTATATGGAGGTGTGGAAGGAAAAACTCTACTTGATGCCTGGGCTGCCTACGACGATGCTGCCCAAGAATTGCTCTCGTTTCTCAATGAACATAATTATGGAGAATTCTCACTGAACAATCAACCTCAGGATTCTGTAATGCGCATGTTAACCTTTGCGGGAATTCATCCGACAGATCTCTTATATGAGATGATCTGTGAATTTGATCGCTAGAGTCTCGTAACTTAAACATTCAAACAAATTCAACACAAGAAATATTATAAGAATAAAATAAAAATAAATTTAAATTTGAATTAAATTCTAGAATGCTTGATTTTCAAAGCCAATAATGTTATACTATTTAAGAGTGAATGAACCAATTATTTACAGTTAGAGAGGAGGAAATATATGAGTGAAAATGAAAAAATCATGATTGAAGCAATTCTTGCTTCTGTTGGACTAGAGCCAATTAGAGTTCATGAGTCGGGAAAACCCAAAAAAATCTCCTAGAAAGGATCTGGTAACGTGCCATTAACCCAGGCCAATACAAATGAGCGATTCTTCAGAGAGTAAAACGAGTTCCTAACATCTACGTTATGGAACTCGTTTTTATTTTTATATTATGCATTATTTATGCTGTCCCTTCATATCTTAGGGGTTACAGGGAAAATGTTACCGTCTCATCTTCGATTTATGATATACTACGATTAATAATTTTCTTCGTAGAAAGGGATGGCAGGATGTTTACTCAAGACAATGCAACTCCAAAACACAAGATTGCAATAGTTACGGATAGTGCTTGTGACCTTAACCCTGATATTATTCAGCAATATGGGATTCAAGTTTTACCCTTACATATTATTTATAATGATCGTGAATATAGAGATCGTGTCGATATTTCACCTCAAGAAGTTTATGACCACTTAGAAGAAGAAGTCCCGAAAACATCGTTACCCTCTCCGGCTGAGATTTATGAACTTTTTAATCGGTTACATGATCAAAACTTTACACACGTTTTAGCAATTCATCTCTCCAGTGGTCTAAGTGGAACCTACCAAACAGTATCTACAATTGCTGAGGAATTTAAGGATATGGTTATTGAGGTTGTCGATTCCAAAACTCTCTCCTTTGGTCTTGGCTTTTCTGTTCTAGAGGCGGCTAGAGAGATTCAACGCTCCTTTAATTTTGAAAAGGTTAAGACTGTGGCTAAAGAAGTCGTCGAGAATATGAAAGCCTACTATGTCGTCTCAACTTTGGAATACCTGAAAAAAGGAGGGCGTATTGGCTATGTTGCGGGTACGCTTGGAGAGTTACTTCATATTAAGCCGATAATCTCGATCAATTCGGAAGGTAAATATTTTACAGTAGCTAAAGTGCGGGGACGAGAACAATCTCTTCGTAAGTTAGGTAGTATCCTGAAAGAACATGTCTGCGATACAATTTCGAACGTAGCTATTGTTCATGGTGGAGCTGAAAAAGAGGCAAGGGATCTTGAAAAAGCAGCTTTGGAACATCCGAATATTCAAGAAGTATTCTTCGGTCAAATCAGTCCAGCACTCGGAGTGCACACAGGACCAGGTTTAGTTGGAGTTCTGGTCTATCCGGTCGTAGGTTGAGCGTGTAGATAATTACCAGTCTATTAGTCCACTTAAAGAAGTGAAATATTTTTTAGTTTCATAACGAAGGAGTAACAAGATGATTCAGGAACGCTATAAACTTTGGTCTGAACATTCCTATTTTGATCTTGAAACACGTGAAGAACTGAGGGCATTAACGGATCTTTTAGAGATTGAAGACCGTTTTTATATGGATCTTGAATTTGGAACAGGTGGATTGCGCGGTATTTTAGCAGCAGGTACGAATCGGATGAATATTTATGTCATACGCAAAGCGACCCAGGGTCTAGCGGATACAATTCGCGAATATGGCAAAGTGGGGATGGCTAAAGGAGTGGTCATTGCTTATGATTCGAGGCGCTTTTCTTTTCGCTTTGCCCAAGAAGCGGCCTTGATTCTCGCTAAGAATGGCATAAAGGTTTATCTCTTTGACGCTTTACGACCGACTCCTGAACTTTCGTTTGCCGTCCGTTATCTGCAAGCTCAAGCAGGAATTGTAATCACGGCTAGTCACAATCCTAAGGAATACAATGGGTATAAAGTTTATTGGGAGGATGGGGGACAGGTTCCACCTGCTCAAGCCGATCGAATCTCCGAGCATATTTCAGCTCGCGAAAGTTGGGTGGATTTAGAACCCCTATTAGAAGAAGACGCGCGGGCTCAAGGTTTGTTGATTACGGTTGGGGAAGAAATTGATCAAGCTTATCTCTCTCAAGTTAAAGATTTGTCTCTCTATCCTGAACTTGCTCAAGAAGAAGGCTCAACACTTAAAATCGTTTATTCACCATTACACGGAGCTGGAAATGTCCTCGTCCGAAGGGTACTAAACGAACTGGGGTATACCTCTGTTTTTGTCGTTCCTGAGCAGGAAAAGCCGGATCAGAATTTTTCCACAGTGCCATATCCTAACCCTGAAATTCCGTCGACCTTCGATTTAGCACGACACTATGGAGAACAACAACAGGCTGATTTGCTTTTAGCGACTGACCCCGATTCAGATCGATTAGGCGTTGTTATTCGTAATCAAAAGGGGAAATATGAGCAATTAACCGGTAACCAAATTGGTGTTCTCTTGGCCTATTACCTCATCAGCCAGAAGAAGGCTTTAGGCATTCTCTCTCCTAAAGCGACTCTTATTAAGACTATCGCTTCAACTGACTTAGCCGATGCATTAGCCTTAGACCTTGGAGTCCAAGTTGAGAATGTTCTGACTGGCTTTAAATTTATTGCTGAAAAGGAAAAAGAGTTGGAAGAAAAAGGTCAGGGTGATTTCCAATTTGGTTTTGAGGAAAGTTACGGCTTTTTAGCTGGACATTTCGTCCGGGATAAAGATGGCGTCATTGCAGCCATGTTGGTTGCAGAAGCTGCGCTTTATTATAAGCAAAAAGAGCAGTTCACCTTACTACAGGTCCTCGATAAAATCTATCAGAAGTATGGCTATTATCATGAAGCTCAAACTTCAATTACCTTAAAGGGTAAAGAAGGCAAAGCAGAAATGGAACAAATTATGGCTGGCTTACGGCAGTCTGAGATTCATTCCTTTGCAGGTATTCCCCTTGAGCGAATTGACGACTATGAGTTACGAATAGGTAAGCGATTAAGTGGAGATGTTCCAGACAAAACGTATGTTTTAACGTTACCTCAGTCAAAAGTGCTTCGCTATGCCTTTACCGGGGGTGGCTTTGTCATGGTTCGCCCTTCTGGAACCGAACCTAAAATAAAATTTTACTTCTCTATTCGTGGAACTCAGCCTAAAACAGTAGAGAAGACCCTTGTTCAAGTAAGAGAAGATCTCTTGGCAAAGGTTAGTCAGATTCTAGGAAAATCGCTAAATCATTAATTTAGTTTATTGTGATTTTTAAAAATGAATATGTATTGAGTATCTTGAGTAAAACATCTAATTGGTGTTTTACTTTTTTTATGATCAATTAATGTTAATTAAATATCTGACCTTTATTGACCTTCATGTTTCAAAATACTATAATGAAGTTAATCGATAATATTTAAATGAAAAAAGGAGGGATGACTTATGGATTTTAAAGATTATTATTCTATTCTTGGGGTACCTAAAGATGCTGATGATAAAACCATTAAAAAAGCATACCAGAAGCTGGCGAAAAAATATCATCCAGATGTCAACCCTGGTAATAAAGAGGCCGAGGAAAAGTTTAAAGAAGTAACAGAAGCTTATCAAGCGATTGTTGATCCAGAAAAACGGCGTAAATATGAAGATGTGCGCCAAAACTACGAATCATGGCAAAAAAATGGGGGCCAAGGTAATTATGACTGGACTCGTTGGCAATCACAACCAGACCAAGAAAGTTATTCACGGACAATGAGCCCCGAGGAATTTGCTGAGATGTTTGGAGATCTAGGCTGGGGTGGAAACTCTTCCAGTTCGGGCGGCGGTTTCTCAGATTTCTTTTCAACCCTTTTTGGTATGGGCGATATAGAGCAGGGTACAAGACGTGGACACCACGCAGGTTTTGCGACTACTCAAGCGGCGGGGCGGGATCGAGAACTCGAAGTCAGCATTTCACTGGAAGAAGCGTATCACGGAACAACACGTGTAATCGATACTGGAGGAAAACGCATTCAGGCGAAAATTCCTCAAGGAGTTCGCACAGGATCAAAAGTCCGTCTTGCGGGGCAAGGAAATGTAGGATTAGGAGCTGGAGCGAAGGGCGATCTTTATCTTATTATAAATGTTAAAAATCACCCAACTTATTCAAGGGATGGAAATGATTTAATAACAAAGAGGCCGATTGAATTTTACCAGGCAATACTCGGTGGCGAAATCAAGGTCAAGACGTTAAATGGAGATGTCACGCTCAAAGTACCCCCTTACACCCAAGGTGATACTAAATTTAGGCTAAAGGGCAAAGGAATGCCTCATCTTGAAAATCCCAAGCAGTATGGTGATCTTTATGTCAAAACTCGACTAACTCTCCCGGCTAATCTAAGTGAGAAAGAAATTTCAGAACTCAGAGATTTAGCTGTTAGATATCAGCATCTCTAGTAGAAAGGTTGTGATTGATTTATGGCTTTTGATACCAACCGTTTCACTCAGAAGTCACAAGAAGCGATTATTAATGCGCAAAATATGGCAGAACGTAATGGCAATAGTGAAGTTGAGCCAGAGCATCTTCTATTAGCTTTATTGGAACAAGAAGACGGGGTTGTCTCCCAAGTTCTCACAAAGCTTAAGCTTGCCGTGGGAGCTTTGGAACAAAAAACGCGTGAGACAATCAACCGCTTTCCACGGATAAGTGGAGGGAACGTGCAATTAACGATATCTTCTCGTTTAAGAACTACCCTTGTCTCAGCCCATGATGAAATGGCTATCTTTAATGATGAGTATGTTAGTACTGAGCACATACTGTTAGCCCTACTAAGTCGAGCGGGTGGTGCAGTTGAGCAAATTCTTAAAGAAGCAGGTCTTACTCGTGAAAAACTCCTTCAAGCTTTACGTGAAGTACGAGGAACACAACGAGTGACAAGTCAAAACCCAGAGGGCACTTATCAGGCCTTAGAGCAATATGGACGAAATCTTGTGGAGCAAGCACGCAGAGGTAAGCTTGATCCTGTGATCGGACGGGATGAAGAAATTCGTCGAGTGATTCAGATTCTCTCACGGCGGACCAAAAACAATCCGGTTCTTATCGGCGAGCCGGGTGTCGGTAAAACGGCAATTGTTGAGGGCTTAGCCCAGCGGATCGTACGTGGTGATGTTCCGGAATCAGTGAAAGATAAGAAGCTTATTGCTTTAGATATGGGTTTACTGATTGCAGGAGCCAAATATCGAGGCGAATTTGAGGAACGTCTGAAAGCGGTACTCAAGGAAATCCAGGATCATGAAGATGTCATTCTCTTCATTGATGAATTACACACTGTGGTGGGTGCAGGTGCTGCTGAAGGCGCTATGGACGCCAGTAATATGCTTAAACCAATGCTGGCCCGTGGTGAACTTCGCTTAGTTGGGGCCACAACCCTCGATGAATATCGTAAGTATATTGAAAAGGATGCAGCTTTAGAACGTCGCTTCCAACCCGTTGTTGTAGATGCACCCAGTGTTGAAGATACAATTTCAATTCTTCGCGGTTTGAAGGAACGCTACGAAAGACACCATGGAGTGCGCATAACGGATGGGGCAGTTATCGCAGCAGCAGTCCTCTCTGACCGCTATATTAGTGATCGCTTCCTCCCGGATAAAGCGATTGATTTAATCGATGAAGCAGCTGCCAGCCAGCGTATGGAAATAACGAGTGACCCATTTGAGCTGGATCAGATCAAGCGACGGGTCCTCCAATTGGAAATAGAACGTGAAGCCCTTAAAAAAGAAAAGGATGAAGCAAGTAAAGAGCGGTTGACTAAAATTGAAGAAGAGCTCGCCAATCTTAAAGAACAAAAGAGTGGATTAGAAGCCCAACTCCAAGGAGAACGAGAAATCTTAGCTCAAATTAAACAACACAAAGACGAACTGGATCAAGCTCGTACCAAGATGGAACAGGCTCAACAAGTGTATGATTATAATAAAGCAGCAGAGCTTCAATATGGTATTATTCCACATTTAGAAAAAGAACTGAAGGAATTAGATGAGCAGTTAACTGGGCGAAAAAATTCCTTGCTTAAGCAGGAAGTCGATGAACAGGATATTGCCGAAGTTGTTTCTAAATGGACAAATGTTCCGGTTACGAGACTTCTCGAAGGAGAAATGGCTAAGCTTGTGCATATGGAAGACAGGCTTCATCAACGCGTTGTTGGTCAAGATGAGGCTGTCGTGGCTGTTTCTGATGCAGTTAGACGTGCACGTGCAGGATTGCAAGACCCTGATCGTCCTTTAGGATCCTTTCTCTTCCTCGGGCCCACGGGAGTGGGAAAAACTGAACTGGCGAAAGCCTTAGCTGAATTTCTATTTGATGACGAACAAGCTATAGTTCGAATCGATATGTCAGAGTATATGGAAAAGCATACAGTTTCACGGTTGATTGGAGCTCCTCCAGGGTATGTTGGCTATGAAGAAGGAGGGCAACTGACTGAAGCAGTACGGCGTAAACCCTATAGTGTGGTTTTATTTGATGAAATTGAAAAGGCACACCGAGATGTGTTCAACGTACTTCTTCAGCTACTCGATGACGGCCGTTTAACTGATGGTCAAGGGCGGGTAGTCAATTTTAAAAATACGGTTGTTATCCTAACAAGTAATATTGCCAGCCCAGCAATCCAAGAAATGAACCGTTCATCAGCTGGGCAAGAAGAAATCAGAACCCGTGTCACTGAAGAACTGAAAAATTACTTTCGCCCAGAGTTTCTGAATCGTCTCGATGATATCATTGTTTTTAATCCGCTCGGGCAAGAGCATATCGGTAAGATTGTTGAGATTCAGCTTCAGCAACTTCACGATCGTCTTGCCGAACGCAAGTTAATCATTAAGCTGAGTGACAAGGCCCGAGGCCAGATTGCTCAAGAAGGTTATGATCCCATCTATGGGGCACGACCACTCAAACGTGTTATCCAGCAACGACTTCAAAACCCACTAGCAATGAAACTTTTACAAGGCGAATTCAAGGAAGGACAGCAAATTCATGTGGATTTTAATCCTGAAGGTCATTTCATTTTTCGTTCCCTGTAATAGACGATTTAATAGATCAGCATCTCAATCAAATTATTGATCCCTTTTTGGGGATTAGGTATTTCAATTCTATTTATTGACTAATCCTGGCAGTTGCATGAGAGCAATTGCCAGGATAATTATGATGATTACAATATTTCATTGATATTCTCTATGAAATTTATTGTAAAAATATCAGTGAGGGTAGAGTTAAAGAAGAGATGGATTAACTTGCAGTCTTGAGTTTCTCAGTATAAACTAATACTTGAAACCTTTTTCATAAATAGGACTTTATTAACTGGGAGAAGGATGTGACTTATGCAGAGGAACAAGTTTGAAATGTTTCTTTTTATCCTCGTTATTGTTTTCATTTTTTTCTCGGGCCAACTTGAGCCAGCAATTACCATGACCATTACCGGAATCTTACTCGGCATCATTTTTATTTATCGGGCCCGCTCTAAAAAAAGGTAAATCTTTTGGTTACTTTGCCCAATCATGAATTCTCTAGCAATAGAAACAGTAACTTCGGTGATTGGTGTTGGAAAGAATAAAAGGGTAAGCAACAATGACAACAAAGGCTTGGCAAAAATATGCCAAGCCTTTTGTCTCAATTTGAGATGGAGGGGAGAACCATGTGGTCTTTTCTAGTCAGTGTAAATAGCGAGATGGAAGCTGATATTATCAATGGAATTCTAGAGGAAGCCAATATCCCTACGCAGAAAAAGTACCCCGGTGACTTAAAAGCCTCTTACGGAATCATTAACGGAGTCGAAGTTTGGGTTCCTAGTAATTCTCTTGAACTGGCTCAAGCATTGCTTGCAGCATTACCCCAACAGTTAGAAAGTTTGACCCCTTTCACCGAAGACGCTGGAAACGAACTTAACTCCTCTGCGAATGATTCGCCTAAGGCGAGATGGCGCTGGCTTTACAAATCTATCCTCATCTGTTTTATCTTAATTTTATTTGTCCTTTTTTATGGGTTTTCGCGAGGGTAGATCTTGATACCATAACTAGAGCTCTAACGTTTGACGAAGAAGTTCGAGTTGAGCAGATGCCTTCTCCATCCGTATTTCAAGCGCTTCTTTTTCCAGTGTAAGTTCGGATACCTGGTCTTGTAACTGATTCAGTGACGCTTCAGTTTTTATCTCTTCTTCTTTAAGTTCAGCTACCCTCTGCTCAGCTCGTTGAGTCGACTCATGTAAAAGAGTTTCGACCTCGTTCTTAGCGTTTTCTAAGAGCGTTTGAGCATCCTGTTCAGCATTATCTTTAACTTGACCGGCGACACGTTGTGCACTGAGCATAGCGTCTCGAAGGTCTTTTTCCATACCTTCATAGGACTTTAGACGATTACCCCATTCTGCGTTTTGTTCACGCAAACTATTGATTTGTAAGCGAAGTTCGCGATTAGAAGCGTTAGCTTCATCTAACTTATGTTGAAGTTCTGCATAAGCATTGTCCACTTCATCTGGGTCATATCCACGCATAATCTTTCTAAAATTAAGAGATTCCATTATACATCAGCCCCTTATGCGAATTTTATTATTATGTATAAAAAATATGCAATATCATTACCTTATTCAGTTTATCATGATAAACTTTTTCAGGATAGCAAAATTTTGCTTTTAAAATCGAAGTCTGTAACTCCGTGTATAAATAATAGAATATTTACGCATCCTGTAAGTGAAGTTTAAATCTAAAAAGGGGGATAGGGCAATGCAATATAATGAGGCTGAGACAAAAACTATCTTAGATGAAGGTATGATAACACGTAGCTTAATTGAAACAGAAGTCTCCATGAAAAAATGCCAGCTTTATAATGAAATGGCCACCGATCCTGCGGTCAAATCCTTTTTTAAAGACCAAGCTAAAGGACTTGAAAATGTCATGGGCTTCTTTAAAAATGGGATAAGTGATTTGAAATAGGGAAGGAGAGAATGGCATGAATATGTTTACCGATCTGGATATGCTCTATGATTATGAAAAAGACGTCGCTAGCGCTGCAGCTGGTTATATGACCTTTGCTACACGGGCCCATCATGATGAACTTCGTGATCGTTATCTACGTCTGGCTAATGAAGCAACGAATGCTCATTCAAAAGTTAGTAAACTAATTACGAAAACCGGAGGAATTGCTTAAACTAAGTCAGATTTAAGTTAAAGTGCAAAGAAGAAAAACGTGGGATTTTATTTGACTATCCCACGTTTTTCTTTCTTTTGGAAATGATTAGCCTGCAATTTGACGTGAACGGTAGGCGATTGTTTTACGGCGAATTCTTTGGATCGCATTGTCCAAAGATTTGGGATTCAAGCCTAAATGCTTCGTGACTTCACGTTGCTTCATACCTGCTAGAAAATGATAACGAAATACAGTGAGTTCCAAGCCCGAAAATTCACTCGTCAATTCATGTAGGAAGGAACGTGCTTCATCAGCCGCAACAATTCGCGACTCAGGGTTCTCGATATTAGGAATAATGTTGAGAAAACTTTCATCTTGATCCTCAGATAGAGTATTATTCAGAGAGAAGGCATTATTTAAATTCAAGTGTTTTTGTCTGTTATAGGCTCGTAAGCAATCAATCAGCTTTCGTTTAATGACCATACGTACGAAATGTAAGAAAGGAATCTTTGAGCTCGGATTATACGACATAATTGCCTTATATATTGCAATGCGGCCTTCTTGAAGTAAGTCTTCATAATCCGCTCGTGGTAAAAAATATTTGCAGGCAATTTTTCGAACCTCAGGCTCATAATCTTCGATGAGCTGATTCATTAAAAATTGATTTCCAGAGCGCGCAGCTTCAAGTTTTTGGTTATCTTGCTCAATCTTATCATTTAGTGAAGTCAATTGCGCTCATCTCCTCGTAAAAAAATACCCTACCTAAAGAGTCTAAAAAATATGCACTCTTTTGGCAAGGTATTTTTTGTGGACATTTACCCTAAATATTACATAAATTCCTTATTATCTTACAGCTGTTTCAATAAGTTAGCAGTTTCAATTGCGGTTACAGCAGCATCGTAGCCTTTGTTTCCACCTTTGCTCCCTGCCCGTTCAATAGCTTGGTCAATGGAGTCAGTCGTCAATACGCCAAAGATGACAGGGGTATGTGTTGACAGACCAACGTTGGCAACTCCTTTACTTACTTCAGAGCTGACGTACTCAAAGTGAGGAGTCGCCCCACGAATAACAGCCCCTAAACAAATCACAGCATCATAGCGCTTGCTTTCTGCAAGTTTCTGAGCAACTAAAGGTATTTCGAAGGCTCCTGGCACCCAGACAAGCTCAATATCTTCTTCTGAAGCTCCATGCCGATTCAATGCATCCAATGCTCCGCCAACAAGTTTACCTGTGATAAACTCGTTAAAACGTGCTACAACAATACCAAATTTCAAGCCCTCAGCGATCAAATTTCCTTCATAAGTTTTCATGGTTAATCATCCTTTCATATCTCTCTTTTTGATCATCTATTAAAGAGTTGAGTATTACACTCAATATGTTAACGAACCTCATGTAAAATATGGCCCATCTTTGATTTCTTAGTTGTCATATAGCGTTCGTTTTCGGCTTTAAGCGGGATTTCAATCGGTACGCGATCGATAACTTCTAAGCCGTATGCTTCAAGACCCACAATTTTACGGGGATTGTTCGTGAGTAAACGTAATTCTTTAATTCCTAAATCGGCGAGAATCTGGGCTCCAACACCATAATCTCTTAGATCGGCAGGAAACCCAAGCTCAAGGTTAGCTTCAACTGTATCCTTTCCTTCTTCCTGAAGCTTATAAGCTCGTAATTTATTGAGTAAACCGATTCCACGGCCTTCTTGGCGCATGTAAAGAAAGACCCCGCGTCCTTCAGTTTCAATAGCTTCCATCGCAACAGCTAATTGGTCTCCACAGTCACACCGACGTGAATGGAAAACATCACCGGTTAAACATTCCGAGTGGACACGAACTAAGACCGGTTCTCCATCATCGACTTTGCCTTTAACTAAAGCCATATGCTCTTGACCATCCAATAAGCTGCGATATCCAACCGCTTCGAAATCCCCGAAATCCGAGGGAAGATGGATGCTCTGTACACGCTCAACGAGGAGTTCCGTTCTGCGACGATAACGAATTAATTCTTCAATCGTTACGATTTTTAACTCATGTTTCTCTGCAAACTTCATTAACTCAGGTACTCTAGCCATCGTTCCATCATCATTTAAAATCTCACAAATAACGCCTGCGGGTTGTAAACCGGCTAGACGGGCTAGGTCAACTGAGCCTTCTGTATGCCCTGCGCGTACTAGAACGCCGCCATCGCGAGCTCGTAATGGGAAGATGTGCCCCGGCTGATGAAGATTTTCAGGTTTACTTTTGGGATTGGCCAAAACGGATACGGTCTCAGCGCGCTCAAAGGCTGAAATTCCAGTTGTACTTTTATCACTATCGACACTGATAGTAAACGCTGTTCCTTTTGGATCGGTATTATGAGCAACCATTTGATCTAAATTTAATTCAGTAAGCCGTTCACCGGTCATGGGCACGCATACGAGTCCGCGAGCATTCGTAACCATAAAATTAATGGCTTCAGGTGTTACTTTCTCTGCCGCCATCACCAAATCGCCTTCATTTTCTCGGTCTTCATCATCCACGACGATAATCATACGTCCTTGACGAATTTCTTCAATAGCTTCCTCAATTGTGCTAAATTCCATTACAATCACTCCCTGTACATTTTAAATTTTAAAGAAACCCATGTTGGGCTAAAAATTCCACGGATATGTCCTTGCGGACTTCTAGAGCAGGTTGACTTCCTAAAAATTGAGCAACATATTTACCAATTAAATCAGTCTCAAGATTTACTCTTGAGCCTACTCCTTTAAATCCTAAGGTGGTTTCCTGACGCGTATGGGGAATCAAGGAAACGGAGAAACTGCGTTGATCGACCTTTACAATAGTTAAGGAGATTCCGTCGATGGAAACAGATCCTTTGGGCAAAATGTATTGAAGCAGGGAAGGGGAGGCTTTAATCTCAAAAACCTCGGCAATTCCGATTTTTGTTTTCTTATAAATAGTCCCTATTCCATCAACATGCCCACTTACTAAATGTCCTCCCAAGCGTGTTGAGAGCTGTAACGCTCGCTCAAGGTTGACTTGACTGCCCCGGACTAATTCATCTAAATTGGTTTTTTGTAAAGTCTCCGCCATCACATCCACTGTGAACTGAGTTTCCTGGAGTTTTACAACAGTTAAGCAGACACCGTTGACGGCGATGCTATCCCCAATTTGCGTCTCTATTAATACTTTGTGGGCATTAATGGTCAAGTAGGCTGCATCAGGCAGAATCTGAAGATCGGCTACTGTTCCCAGTTCTTCAATAATTCCAGTAAACACGAAATCACCTCCTTAATCTTCAGCTGTATAAGATTTTTGCACTTGTGCTCGGACTCTAAGATCTCCTGTCTCTAGACTAATTTCCTCGATATCGAGCGGGATTGCTTTAGACATCTTATCAATTCTAAGGCCAGATAAGGGAGAAGGACCTTTTCCACCTATCAATTTTGGGGCAATGAAGAAATCAACTTCATCCACTAATTCAGCTTGAAATAAGGCTCCTGCTAAGCCTCCGCCGCCTTCAAGCAAAATGCTGTTCCACCCTCTGGTCACAAGGTCAAGCAATAGTTTTTTTAAGGGGACGTGCCGTGCTGTAGGATATTGCCAGACTTCAACTTGAGGCAAATTATTTAGATGCTCGATTTTGGTAGGAGAAGCGGCTTGGGAGGTTGCGATAATACAAGTTGCTGAAGAAAGAGGGGAAAGGACTTGTGCTTCCAGCGGAATTTTTAGAGATCCATCAACGATGACTCTGACAGGATCACGTCCTTCTGGTAATCGACAGGTGAGAGCTGGATCATCTTTAACTACTGTTTCGCTTCCTACAAGAATAACATCGAGTTGATTCCTTAATTCGTGTGCATAGAGGCGTGAAGATTCACTACTGATCCAGCGTGAATCACCAGTCTCAGTTGCGATCTTTCCGTCTAGTGTTGAAGCTACTTTATAAACAAGATAGGGGAGACCGGTTTGGATTGCTTTGAGAAAAGGCTGGTTTAATTTTTCAGCTTCAGCAGCACATAACCCCACTTCGACTTGAATTCCTGCTTCCCGTAGACGATTGATGCCTTCGCCACTCACGTGCGGATTAGGATCTTGCATAGCGATAACGACTCTGTGAATTCCTGATTTAACTAGGGCATCCGCACAGGGGGGAGTTCTGCCAAAATGTGAGCATGGCTCTAGGCTTACATAAGCGGTTGCATCCTTGGTTTTTTCGCCAGCTTGCCTCAAGGCATGAACTTCTGCATGAGGGGTGCCTGCTTTATGATGGAATCCTTCTCCAATAATCTCGTTATTCTTTACAATAACACAACCGACTAAAGGGTTTGGACTGGTTTTTCCGATCGCTTGAGCAGCCAGTTGTAAAGCACGGCGCATATAGTTTTCATCATTTGCATTAAAATTTGGTATGTCAATCATGGATCTTCCCTCTAAATCATTATGATTTCAATCTAAGTTTAGTTTGTAATAATTTAGGTTTCCCCGTTTGGCTTAAATAAATAGAAAAGCACCCGAAAAACCTCCGGGTGCTTGACGCACAAACCTAAAAAAGAACATAAAGACACAGAAATACTGTGCTAGCTCCTCTTTCCATCCAGACTATACTGTCGGCTCTGGACTTTCACCAGATCAGCCTTTCGGCTCGCGGGCTTTACCGCCGGTAAGGAATTTCACCTGTCCCCAGAGGGTATTATCATTTGAAATTGTTTATATCATACTCTAAATCATGTTGAAATTCAACTGTGATTGAAAAACTCTGAACGAAGCAAACCAAAAATCACGGCATCGTGATATTGTCCTTCTACAAAATGGGCATCTCTCAGCTTTCCTTCTAAGACAAATCCCAGTTTTTCATAAGCTTTAATTGCGCGTAGATTGCCATCCCAAGTATCTAGACTGAGACGATGAAAATTCCATTGCCCAAATAAAAAATGAAGGAAAGTTTTAAGCGCGTCAGTACCGTATCCTTGTCCCCAATGATTCTTATCTCCAATCACGATGAAAAGTGTAGCCGATTGGGCAGGAATATTTACTTCGCGAAAACCAAGTGTACCGATAAGTTCGTGTTGTAAATTGGTAATCGCATAACGATGTTCATCTGAATCTGGATCAAAAAAGCGACCTTCGAGTTCATCCTTGCTTAGTAGAGTATTAAGAGGCCAAGCTCCACTTGACCAAAGATTGACTTCTTGGTCATTATACCATTGATAAAATAATTCAATATCGTCTGAATCAAGAGGACGAATCAATGTTTTATGACCTTTTAACATGCAATCACCCATATTCATCAAAGTAGATATACAACAAAGGGTTTCCTCATCATGAGAAAACCCTTAACTAACAATGGTCGGGGCGACAGGATTCGAACCTGCGGCCTCTTGGTCCCGAACCAAGCGCGCTACCAAGCTGCGCTACGCCCCGTTTATCGAACGTGTTTTATATTAACAAACGGCAGGCATACTGTCAAGTATCCTTTTTAATCTCTACATGATTTCAACCTGTTTTTAAAATCTCTTGACTTAAGGCTTTTCTGCGTTTATTGCAGGAGAACTGTTTTTTAGTTATACTACTTAGGGTGATATTTTTTAAATAGAAATTTTTATAAAGTGTACAAATAGAATACTTATAGTGGAGGATACATTTTTGCGTAAAACTGCCATTGTTATGGATTCGACAGGATATCTGACTCCGGATATTCTTGATAAAAATAATATTTTGATCGTCCCTCTGACCGTAACAATTAAGGATGAAAGTTTTCCTGAAAATGAACTTTCTAACGAGAAATTTTTCATTAAATTAGGTAAAGGGACTTCAATGACCTCACAACCTTCAGTGGGTGCGTTCCTCCAAACTTATCAAGCCTTGATTACTGCAGGATACAAGGAAATTGTAAGTATCCATTTATCACGAAAAATTAGTGGTACGATAACTACTGCTCAAATGGCACGAGAATTACTTCCTGATGTTCCTATAGAAATATTCGATTCGGGTTCTTCAGCTTTAGGATTAGGACTTCTTGCTTGGGCCGCTACAGAGTGGGCTGATATAGGTCTTAGTGCCTCAGATATCATTAATCAGCTATCCAAATTAAAATCACAAACAGAGCTATATTTTATCGTTGATACACTGGAATATCTGCAAAGAGGCGGGCGAATCGGAGGAGCATCAGCGTTATTTGGAACTTTATTCAAAATTAAACCTATTCTCTACTTTAATGTTTCTGGTGAAATCGATGTGTTTGAAAAGGTTCGAACTAAGGGAAAAGCTTGGCAGAGAGTTTTTAAAGAGTTCGAACGAGCAAATTCCTTAGGAGTATCTTACCGAATTGCAGTAATGCACGTCGGTTTACCTGAAGAGGCAAAAGAAATTGCTAAGGCACTTAAGGAGAAATATCCAGCCCATGAAATCCGCGTGTTTGAAGCTGGACCTGTGATAGCTACTCATGTCGGACCTGGAGCTTCTGGGCTAGCCTTTCATCCTTGGCCGATGTCAACGAGAATTTAATCTGGCTTATATTCTATTGGATAGAGAGTTTATATATTATTTTAAAACATGGATTAAAATGAAAATGTGAACACCTTTTTAAGTTATACGTTAAAAGGTGTTTTTTCTTTCTATTATCGACATGAAAAGATAAGTAGTCTGAAGATTATTGTATATATGTAATTTTCAGAATTATTTGAGTATAGTTTCACAAAGAAGGATTATTAAAAACAATCGACGAAACTATTTAACAGTGAAATACAACGATTCACTCGAAAAAATATTCCATTGAAGGTTAACAATTAAATTTTCTGAATCTTTGCAGGATTTAGTGAACTTTAATAGAATAAACTTAAAATGGGATTTTTGCTATAAAAAGGAGTAATGAGAGAATATAAGAGCATGCAATTATATGTTTGAAATATGCATGATTTCATGATTCATAAGAATAGGAGATGATCCCAATTGAAGATTGCTATTTCAGGAAAAGGTGGGGTCGGTAAAACGACCTTTGCTGCAAATTTGGCCTTTTGGTTAGCAAAACGAGGTATACAGGTTCTTGCCGTTGATGCTGATCCTGATGCGAGTTTGGGTACAGTTTTAGGCATCTCAGATGATATATTAGCAGACTTAAAGCCGATTGTTGATATGAAAGAACTTATTGAAGAACGAATGGGGGGGAGTGGCGCTTTCTATCCTCTCAATCCTAGGGTTGATGATATTCTTGATGATTACTCGATTTTATTAGGGGATCCTGTAGGATTGATTCGTTTTTTTAGGATGGGAAATATCAAAGGTGGCGGAACCTCATGCTATTGTAAAGAAAATAGTTTTCTTCATGCACTTGTGAATTCCTTAATCTTAGGCGAAGATGACACGGTTATCTTAGATATGGGAGCAGGGATAGAGCAATTGACTCGAGGTACAGCCCAAGGGGTAGATATCCTCGTTATTATAACAGAAGCCAGTACAGTCAGTGTACATACCGTTAAGGTCATCCAAAACTTAGCGTTAGAATTAGGAATTCCTAAAGTTGTCGTCGTCGGTAATAAAATCCGCAATGTTAAGGAAGAACAACTTTTGCAAAGCCAATTTTCGGCGGAGACATTGTTGGGCCTTATTCCTTTTAGCGAGGAATTGCTTGATATGTCTGTCAACACTGGCTCGGCCGGTTTTCCTACTGGTACCCCAGGTTTTCAACTAGAAAACATTTACAAAAACATTATTTCAGAGGGGAGATGAGGAAGTCCGGTTTTAGATTCCAATTTTATGAGTTCATTCTGAGTGAGTAATCTGAGTGAGTAAAAAGGAGGAGGTTTGAATTATGCCCAGATATCGGGATTTAACACACACTGCCCGACCATCGGATGCACCGCGTGTGATCGAACCAAAAAATCCCTTGCGCACCATTGACCAAGGTGCTCTGGAAATGCTCAAAGTAGCGCAAGAGCAACATATTGAAACTGTTTTTGACCGTTTTGTTGCTCAACAACCTCAATGTGGATTCGGATATAAAGGAGTTTGTTGCCGGATCTGCTTAGCCGGTCCTTGTCGAGTGAAAACTGAAGAAGGCCCAGGTAGTAAAGGAATTTGCGGAGCTACAGCTTATACGATTGTTTCACGAAATTTAGTTCGAATGATCGCAGGAGGGGCAGCTTCCCACTCTGAACATGCTCGCCATGTTTTACACACCGCTCACGCTATGGTCGAAGGGAATGCACCAGATTACGAAATAAAATCACCAGAAAAGCTTCATAAATTAGCTTCCAAGCTTGGTGTTTCTATCTTGAATCGTGAAGATCAGGAGATCTTTAAAGATGTGACTGAAATTGCTTACGAAGATTTTGGACGATATCAAGACCGGCCACTCGCTTTCCTAGAAAGTTTACTTATTGAGCAACGCCGCAATAAATTCAAACACACAAATGTTATGCCACGTTCAATTGATGGCACCGTAACCGAGCTCATGGCTCAAACGGCAATGGGTGTAGATAATGACCCTGTCAATCTTATTTTCGGAGGCATTAAAGGCGCTCTTTCTGATTTGGGCGGAGAATATATCGGGACTACTTTAAGTGACATTCTTTTTGGTGTTCCAGAGCCGATTGTATCGGAATCTAACCTTGGGGTCATTGATCCTAAGATGGTGAATATTGCTGTTCATGGTCATAATCCAGTTCTCAGCGAAATGGTCGTTACAGCTGCTCGCAAGATGATAGATGAAGCTAAAAAAGTGGGAGCAGAGGGTGTGAATATTGTCGGGATTTGCTGTACTGGAAATGAACTGTTAATGCGCGAAGGAGTATATTTAGCAACTTCTTCAGCTTCCCAGGAAATGGCGATTTTAACAGGCGCACTTGATGCGATGGTTGTTGATATTCAATGTATTTATCCATCTGTTCAACAAGTGGCTGAGTGTTTCCACACAAAGATAGTAACCACTGAAGCTATCATGAAAACTCCTGGGGCACAGCATATCGCGTTTAATGCAGAAACAGCAATGGAAGATGCACAGAAGCTGGTTCGAATTGCAATTGAAGCTTATAAGAATCGGGATCCTCAAAAAATCTCAATTCCCAATGAGCGTCATAAACTTGTCGCCGGTTTTAGCCTTGAAGCTTTAACGAATATTTTCTCCAAGATCAATCCTAATCGTCCAATTTCAGTCCTCACTGACGCTATTTTGAATGGTCAACTAAAAGGGGTCGTTCAAATGGCAGGCTGTAACAATCTCAGACGTCCTCAGGACGAATCCCATATTGCTATTCTTAAGGAACTTGTGAAGAATGATGTCCTCGTGGTAGCAACTGGGTGCTCAGCTGGAGCAATAGCGAAAGCCGGGTTAATGAGCCCAGCTGCTGTTGATGCTTACGCAGGAGAGGGACTGAAAAGTTTTCTTAAGACTCTAGAAAATGCCAATCCGCAACTTAGCACAGGCCTACCTTTGGTCTTCCATATTGGCTCCTGTGTTGACAATAGCCGGGGTATAGACCTCGTTATGGCGATGGCTAATGAGCTTGGTGTTGATGTTCCGAAAGTTCCTTATGCTGCGTCTGCTCCTGAAGCCATGCATGAGAAGGCAGTAGCGATCGGTACCTTCGGTGTGGCCATGGGTTTACCAGTTCATGTTGGAGCTATGCCATTTATTGAAGGAAGCGATATTGTCTACGGAATTACTACTCAGATTGCCCATGATGTTTTTGGCGGTAATTTTATCTTTGAGATGGAGCCACAAGAGGCTGCTAAAAAGATTCTTGATGCTTTAGAATATCGAACTTGGAAACTCAGAGTTCATAAACAAGCTTCTGAAAAATTCGATACTCAAATCGCTCAAGGTTGGTAAGGAAAGGAGGAACTGTCCAATGTCCATGGAGCAAATTTATGAAGACGCTATTAAAGACCCTTCACAAGAGCCTAAAAAACTGTTACGCAAAGCTTATGACGGTACAATTACTGCCATGACTTATGCTGAAATTCTGCTTAATCGCGCCATCAAAGATTACGGTAAGGAACAAAGTATTGGTTATCCTGACACCGCGTATAACTTACCGGTTATTACTTGCCTATCCGGACAAAAAGTTACAACCTTAAATGAACTCGTCCCTATTCTTAACCGGATGAGGAATCAAGTGAAAACAGGGCTAACTTTCGAAAATGCACGTCTCTGGGGGGAATCTGTCCTCTATGCTGCAGAAATTATTGAAGTCCTCCATTACTTACGTGGGGATGAGCCTAAAGTAGCGCCCTGGACTGGTTTCTTAGGTGATCCTATTGTCCGTAAACATGGGATTAAGATGGTTGACTGGACAATACCTGGTGTTGCTGTCATTCTCGGTCGGGCTAAAGATTCTAAAGCAGCCAAAAAGATCGTGGATAATCTTATGGGAAAAGGGTTTATGATTTTTCTTTGTGATGAAATCATCGAGCAACTTCTTGAAGAGAACGTCAAGATTGGAGAAGATTATATCGCTTTCCCCTTAGGAAATTTCACATCAGTTATCCATGCTGTAAACTATGCTTTCCGTGCTGGCTTGGCCTTCGGCGGAATCCCAGCAGGTGAACGTGAACAACACCGTGACTATCAGCGTCGTCGTATTCGGGCTTTTGTTCTTAGTCTCGGTGAATTAGATGATGTCAAAGTAGCCGCATCAATGGGAGCAATCTTTATGGGTTTCCCTATTCTTACCGATCAAGAATTGGGAAGTGACATGCAAATACCAGATTGGTATATTTCCGAGCCTGATTACGAAAAAATAGTTCCACTCGCACTTGAGGTTCGAGGAATTAAGCTAACGAATATTGAAGTTCCGATTCCAGTTAACTTCGGGCCTGCCTTTGAAGGAGAGACTATTCGTAAAGGTGATACTTATGTCGAGTTCGGCGGTGGAAAAACAACAGGCTTTGAGCTTGTTCGCATGGTTGCCCAAGATGAAGTCGAAGATGGTAAAATCACGGTTATTGGACCTGAAATTGATTCAGTGCCAGAAGGAACCCGCTTACCCCTTGGTATTATGGTGGATATCTACGGTCGTAAGATGCAAGAAGATTTTGAAGGTGTTCTTGAGCGCCGCATCCACTACTTTACAAACTATGGAGAGGGTATATGGCATGTCGCGCAACGGGATCTCTGCTGGGTTCGTATTTCGAAAGATGCACGTGCTAAGGGCTTCTTAATGAAACACATTGGAGAACTTCTCCTCGCTAAATTTAAACAAGAATTCCCAGCTATCGTGGACCGTGTTCAGATCACCATTCTTACCGATCAAGCTGCCGTTAATGAGAATATAGTCAAGGCTCGGGAACGCTATCGTATTCGTGATGCTCGTCTTAAAAGTTTAACTGATGAAAGTGTTGATACCTTCTATTCCTGCCTCCTTTGTCAGTCCTTTGCACCAAATCATGTTTGCATCACAACTCCTGAACGGGTTGGCCTGTGTGGCGCAGTCAGCTGGCTTGATGCAAGAGCAGCTTATGAAATTACGCCGACCGGACCCAACCAGCCAATTCCTAAAGGACCGGCGATAGATGAAGTTAAGGGTATGTGGCAAAGTTGTAATGATTATCTTCGTCCTGCTTCTAACAATACGTTAGACGAAGTTAACCTCTATACGTTAATGGATAAACCAATGACCTCCTGTGGCTGTTTTGAAGCGATTATGGCAATTGTTCCAGAAGTTAATGGCCTCATGATCACTACTCGTGAACATAGTGGTATGACTCCATGTGGTATGACCTTCTCAACCCTAGCAGGAACCGTTGGCGGTGGCTTGCAGACTCCTGGGTTTATGGGTATCGGACGTTCATATGTTGTCAGCCGTAAATTTATTCCTGCTGATGGTGGTATTGCACGCATTGTCTGGATGCCGAAAGAACTTAAGGAGTTCCTGCGTGAAGATTTTGTACAACGATCCATCGATGAAGGTCTGGGCGAAGATTTCATCGATAAGATTGCCGATGAAACCATTGGGACAACGGTCGAAGAAATTATGCCTTTCCTTGAGGAAAATGGGCACCCGTGCTATTCGCTTGAACCTTTAATGTAATGCGAATTTAATTCTAACTATAGTATGTTTCCCGAATCTTTACCCCTCTGCTTTAGACCTTTTCACGAAAAGCAGAGGGGAATATCAAATCAGAAGAAAGGGGTAACCGTCACATGGGATTAACTGGACTAGAAATTTATAAACAGCTTCCTAAGAAAAACTGCGGGGAATGCGGAACTCCAACTTGTCTAGCTTTTGCGATGGCTTTAGCCGCGGGTAAAGGTGCCTTAGAGACATGTCCATATGTAACTGATGAGGCTCGTGAAAATCTTGCTTCTGCCTCTGCTCCACCAATTAAAGCAATTAAGTTCGGAAATGAATCTGTTCTTGGTGATGAAACGGTTCTATTCCGTCATGACAAAACGTTCTATCATCCAACAACTTTACTTATTAAAGTTTCGGATAAGCTTACAGACTCTGAAATTGAGGCGAAAGTCCAAGAAATTGAAGGCCTAGAGTTTGACCGGGTTGGATTACACTACAGTATTGATGGAATTGCAGTGGTGAATGAATCTAGTGATCAAGACCGTTTTAGCCAAGTCGTTGAGAAAGTCGCTTCGGCTACTTCGCGTTCATTGATGGTTCTTAGTGAAAATCCGGATGCTTTAAAAGCTGCTGTACCTGGAATTGCTTCTCGGAAACCGTTAATTGGTCCAGCAACCTTTGAAAATTATGAGGCTGTAGTAAACTTCGCGAAGGAGCAAAAAGTACCTGTAATCCTCAAGGCTGATGGTTTGGACGCTTTAAATGAATTGGTTGAAAGTGCTCAAAAACTGGGGTACAAAGAATTTGTTCTTGACCCGGGTTCGCGTAGCACGAGCCAAACTTTGGCTAACCTAACCCATTTACGGCGGCTAGCTATTAAAAAGAAATATCGTCCGTTTGGTTATCCAGTAATTGCCTTCACTGGCAAAAATGAACCGTTAGATGAGATTGCAGAAGCCTCAGTATATGTGGCTAAATATGCAAGTGCCATAGTCTTAAAAACTTCTATTAAAGCACATATTCTTCCGCTTATGGCGCTCCGCCAAAATCTATATACTGATCCGCAAAAACCAATTCAAGTTGAGCCCACGCTTCACGTGATCGGAGATGTTAATGAGAATTCTCCTGTCTATGTGACGACTAACTTCTCGCTGACCTACTACAGCGTTGAAGGAGAAGTTGAATCCAGTAAAATTCCAAGTTACATCCTTCCGATTGATACGGATGGAACTTCAGTCCTAACGGCTTATGCAGCCGGTAAATTCGAACCGGAAAAAATTGCGGATGCTTTAGCTGCCAGTGGTGTTGCGGAAAAGGTTAATCATCGTAATTTAATCATACCGGGGGCAGTTGCTGTTATTTCTGGAAAGCTCCAGGAAAAATCGAGCTGGAAAGTTGTTGTTGGGCCTCGTGAGTCGAGTGGTATTATTTCCTTCGTCCGAACCATGCAAGGTTGACCAGGTTTAAATTATATGTAGTGGATTAGAAAGAAAGCAGATAAGACTGCCAAAAGAGGGATTAGAATAAACAGGGGAGGGAAAGTCATGGCCCAATATCAAATCACATTCATGCCAGAAAATAGAGCCATTGAAATTGAGGCAGGAACCTCCCTGCTCAAAGCGGCTTCCAAAGCCGAAATCTATATTAAATCAGGCTGTGGCGGCGCTGGAACATGCGGAGCTTGCAAAGTTACGGTTGTTTCTGGCGAAGTCGAAACGACTGGAACAGGAAATTTGAACCCAGATCAAATTGCTCATGGTGTGCGTCTAGCTTGTCAGTCCTTTGTGCAAGGTGATTTAACAGTAGAGGTACCACCAGAATCTCGCCTTCAGGAACATCAGGTACTGATGGGAGATGTTAAAAAAGGGATTTTACAGGAATCTACAAACGACATCCTTGACAAATATGGGCATAAACCATTAGCGAATAAAATCAGAGTTCAGCTTCCTGAACCCACGTTAACAGACAATGCGAGTGATTGGGCCAGGCTATCTGTGGAACTCAAACGGAACCTTCCTTATGAAAAAAATATTGAGATACCATTATCGGTCTTACGTGATTTGCCCGAAATTCTTCGTCAAGCGAACTGGGATGTTTCCCTTACCTTGACTGATTTGGACGACAAGTACACGATAACTCGGATCGAACCAGGAAATGAGCAACCACCGTATGGGTTAGCCATTGATATCGGTACAACTACTGTTGTTGTTTACCTTGTTAATCTTAAAACGGGTGCGATTGAGGATAAACAGGGAACATACAATAAGCAAGCTAAATTCGGTGATGATGTCATTTCCAGGATTGTCTATGCCGTTGAGACACCTGATAGTATGCAAGAGATTCACCAAGCTGTAATCGACACTATAAATGAACTAACGGACAAATTGCTTGCACGTCAAAACTTAATACAGGCCGATCTAACAGCAGCAGTTGTAGCTGCCAATACTACAATGACCCAACTATTCCTTGGGATAAACCCACGATATCTTCGTTTAGAACCATATATTCCTACAGTTAGTCTTACACCCTCTGTTCCAGCAAGAGAACTCGGCCTACATATCCTGCCTGAGGCCTTAGTTCATTCCTATCCGTCTGTTGCCAGTTATGTAGGCGGAGATATTGTCTCAGGTGCTCTCATTACGGATATGGCGAATAAGGAGGAGGTTACTCTCTTTATTGATATTGGCACAAATGGTGAGATTGTACTCGGAAATCAAGACTGGCTCGTTTCCTGTGCTTGTTCGGCCGGTCCATGTTTTGAAGGTGGCGGAATTAATTTTGGGATGCGTGCCATGTCGGGCGCAATCGAGCGAGTTGAAATCGATCCTGAAACTTTGGACGTGAATCTTACTGTTGTAGGGCGAATTCTTCCTGTCGGGATTTGTGGATCTGGACTGGTAGATTGCTTAGCGAAAATGCGTAAAGCAGGAATTATTGATCGAGCGGGTAATTTTCAGCTTGAACGCTCTTCCTATTCAGCACGCTTACGTCAAACGCCAGATGATAAAGAATTTGTCCTTGCTTGGGCGCATCAAGCTGGTGGGGATAAGGATATTGTCATTACGGAAAATGATGTTAAGAATCTGATCCGGGCAAAAGGCGCTATCTATGCGGGTATTCGATCTTTGCTACAAATGGTGGCTATGGACATTGATTTGATTGATCGGATTGATATCGCTGGTGGCTTTGGAAACTACCTCAATGTTCCTGACTCGGTTCAAATTGGTTTACTTCCTGACTTGCCAGCCGAGAAATATGAATTTATTGGTAACTCTTCTGTTAAAGGGGCTTGCTTAGCCTTGTTATCACAAAAGGCCTGGCGCGAAGCGGCTGACTTAGCGCGGAAAATCACGTATGTAGAGCTCTCCATCGGGACTACTTTTATGGATGAGTTTGTATCAGCCCTTTTCTTGCCTCATACTGACTTGTCCCTATTCCCTACGGTTGAAGGATAAACTACATCCTGACAATTCTTACAAAAAGCTTGGAGGTATATTAATATGGCAAAATACGTAGCCGTTGCAGGAAAAGGCGGGGTAGGAAAAACAACATTCACAGCCCTTTTGCTTAGACAAATTATAAATAACAATCGTGATATTTCTATCTTAGCTGTTGATGCTGATCCAAATGCCAACCTAAATGAAGCCCTTGGGCTCGAAGTTACAGCGACAATTTCTGATCTCTTGGAAGAGACGAAAAATCCTAAAGCGATCCCAGCAGGGATGCCAAAAGATGTGTTCGTTGAATACAAACTTCAACAAACACTTGTGGAATCACAAGATATTGATCTTTTGGTCATGGGCGGACCGCAAGGCCCGGGTTGTTACTGTTATCCCAATGATCTTCTTCGAAAATACTTAGAGAATTTGGGAAGTAACTATGACCTGATTGCCATTGATACCGAAGCAGGTTTAGAGCATATCAGTCGTAGAACGATTCCGCATGTGGACATGATGTTTGTTATTAGCGATTCTTCAGCTCGTGGAATTCGCTCCGCTGGACGTGTTCATGATTTAATTAAAGGTTTGCATTCGGCAGTGGGTGAAGTTTATTTAGTAGTTACTAAAACTTCAGATAATAGTTTGGATGCGCTTTCTGAAGAAATTGCGAAAACCGGACTCAAGTTAATCGGTGAAATTCCACTTGATTCTTCGGTCGTGGAACTTGATTTAGCAGGGCAAGCCCTCTACAATCTTCCCGATGACTCAAAAGCAGTTCAAGCGGTGCAGAAAATCCTTGAACGAACTCAAATTTTTTAATGTACCAGATTGCTTCTTAAACTCCGAATTCAAAAAGGCTAGAGAGGAGAGAAATGCGATGCCCATAACACTCGTAAAAGAAAAATATCAGAGTAAAGTAGGTCAAGTTATTATCGGCGCTACTCCAGATCAAGGAGGCACCCGTACGAAGGTTATCGTAGCTGGGGGAGACAGTGCCTTACCTTTTCTCCATTTTGAAGGAAAGGTCGAAAATCGTCCTGTAATCGCGATGGAGGTTACCGATATCATCCCCCCTTGGAATGATGTAATCAAGGAACAGTTTGGTGATGTTTTAGATAATCCGATCGCTTGGGCGAAAAAGTGCGTAGAAGAATATAATGCTGATATGATCTACTTAAAACTCATAGGCGCGAATCCAGATGGCGAGAACAGGAGCCCCGAGGATTGCGCTCGCATTGTAAAAGAAGTTTTAGGTGCAGTGGGTGTTCCCCTAGTAGTTGTGGGTTGTGAAGATTCAGATAAGGATAATGAAGTCATGGCTGCTGTTGCTGAAGCAGCGGCCGGTGAAAATCTCCTCATCGGTTTGGCAGAGCAGGATAACTACAAATCCATTACAGCTGCAGCGATGGTGCACAAGCATAATGTCATAGCGCGTTCTCCACTTGATATTAACATTTGTAAGCAATTAAACATTCTTATTAGTGAAATGGGTTTACCCCTGAACCGCATTGTGATTGACCCAATGATCGGAGGCTTAGGCTATGGAATTGAGTATGCTTACTCGATTATGGAGCGTGCTCGTTTAGGTGCTCTTGCTAACGATAAAATGCTTTCGATGCCGATGATCTGTACAGTAGGTTATGAAGCTAATCGAGCAAAAGAAGCGAATGCCTTAGCAGAAGAATTCCCGGGTTGGGGAGAGCTTCAAGATCGATCCATTCTCTGGGAGACTTTGACTGCAACTGCACTTCTTCAGGTTGGTGCTAGTATTCTTCTTATGAGAAATCCTGCAGCAGTGCGACTTGTGCAACAAAATATTGCGGATCTTATGGAAGCTAACGCTTAAAAGAAAGGGTGTGTTTTTGTTGATCATTATCGGTGAGCGGATTAATGGAATGTTTAAAGATATTGGAGACGGCCTCCGTAATAAAGATCCTAAACCCTTACAACAGTGGGCTTTAACACAACAAGAAGGGGGAGCCCATTATCTCGATGTCAACTCGGGCCCTGCAGTTCCCACGGAAGAAAGACCACAAGCTTATGAATGGATGGTTAAAGTCATCCAAGAAGTATCCGAATTACCGCTATGTTTAGACTCAACCAATTACAATGCGATTGAAGCGGGTCTTAAACTTTGTAAACGTCCTGCGATGATTAATTCAGTTCCTGCAGAGCGCCCCAAAATCGAGAGAGTTTTCCCGATGGCAGTTCAATATAACGCATCTGTAATTGGACTAACTATGGATAAAAAGGGGATTCCAAAGGATTCAGAAAACCGCCTGGCGTTCGCTATGGAGCTTGTCGCAGCCGCTGACGAGTTTGGCTTACCAATGGAAGATCTTTTTATTGATCCGCTCATTTTACCAGTTAATGTTGCCCAAGAGCATGCACCAGAAGTGCTAAAATCCCTTCAAATGATTAAAACGTTGTCTAACCCTGCTCCTCGGACAGTCCTAGGTCTCTCGAATGTATCTCAAAAATCTCCTGACCGTCATTTAATTAATCGAACATATATGGCAATGGCAATGGCTTGTGGGCTTGACGCAGCCATTATGGATGCTAATGATGACGATCTTGTCGATGTTGCGGCTACAGCTGAAATTTTGTTGAACAACAGCATATATGCAGATTCTTATTTGAAAGTTTTCCGTCAACGTTAATTTCTTATAGAAAGAAGTTAAATTTTTATAATTCGAAGATACCTGCTCTCGAATCACGGGAGTAGGTATTCTTCGTTTTTTATTTAATGTTTGTATCATACAATCCTGACAAATCGCATAGCTATCAAATTAGAATAGCTAGCGGAGGTGGACAAACATGGAGACCTATTTCAAAGAAAATACAGATGTCCAAGCATGGGTTGATTTATTGATTGAAAAGATTTTTACCGTATGCCTGCTCAATGGTTCTGATGCCGATTCGGAATTTTCACGAGGAAGGCAGGCTGCCAATAGGATAGCTGGCATTCTTCAAGGCCTTTCTGATTTTCCTGAAGATACACTGAAGGAAGGAATTCGCCAACTTGTAGAGCAACGTCTTCCAGACCCTCGCGTGATCGATAACTTTCCTCAGTTCTATCGTCTGATGGAGGATATGATTAAATCAGGATTACCAAACGTACAAACTAGTGAAGTTGAATCGGATATACCCGATTCAGCGCTTTCTGAAGAAACACCAAGTTCAAAAATCAAACTCACGCGAAGACCTGAGAAAACAGAGAACTATTCTCAAGTAATTATTCCCGAAGTTGCTGTTTTCGATAATGAGAATTGTGTTGCTATCAATGTTTTTGCAGGATTTTCTCCCCTTACCCCACCTAATGAGCCTATTCCTTCAATTCTTCCTGAACCGAAAATTGCTTCCTCTGAAGCAGGACTTACTTTAATTGAAACAGAAATTCCTCCTAAGATAGAACGTGTTAAATCGTACCCGGTCGAAGGCGAACAATTATTAATGATCCTCAAAAAACTTTATCCTGAAATGCAACCCCTTTGGAATATAAATATAGATGAAATTCCGATTTTTATACAAATTGATAACCTTGCCTTTTTAATTTCCAAGGAAAACTTCTCCGAAACAGAGGACATGAAAAAAAGATTGGAGAAACAAGGCTTGACAGTAATTATTTGTCAACAAGAAGACCTATTTTATTCTAGGCGCTTAGAACGTTTCATCCGTCAAGCATTGCGGAAGTCGGTAAATGCGAAGACTTCTTCATCCTTTTTAAGTTAAAAGGTAGGATTCCTAAAATTGCTGTCGAATACTATAAATTATATTAACACTTGAAATGAGGGACGACAGTGGCAGACCGCTTGGGTGAGATTATGAAGAAAACCTTATTGGCTATCGAAACAGGAAAAGAGGAAATTTTCAACATTGCTGAATCATCAAGAACAGAAACGCAACGCCTAACCCAAGAACTTGCCCGGCTCCGGATGGACATTTCAGAAACAATCAAACAAGTGGACCAGTTTCAAAAAGTAGATCGTAAGATGCGTCAACAGTTAATGGAAGTAAGTCGGGACTATAAAAAGTTTACTGAAAAAGAAATGATGGAAACCTACGAAAATGCTAAAGAGACCCAGGTTCAATTACAACTTCTCGAAGCAAAAGAATTACAATTACGTACGCGTCGCGATGATATAGAACGTGCTTTAAGGCAAATGATGATAACGATTGAGCGAGCAGAGAATTTAATGAGTCAGGTCAGTCTAGCCATTAATCTTCTTCAAAGTGGAATTGACGAAATGACCCAAGATCAGAATTTAGAAAAACGCCAAGAAGTTGCTCTTCGAATTATTATGGCCCAAGAAGAAGAGCGACGGCGTGTTGCTCGCGAAATTCATGATGGACCAGCTCAAAACTTGGCCAATATTGTTTTGCGTTTAGAAATTACGGAAAAACTATTAGAGCTTGATCCAAAACAAGCTAAGAATGAACTTCATGATTTGAAGGCGCTTGTCCGCTCGAACTTACAGGATATTCGCAGAATCATTTTTGATCTTCGTCCAATGGCACTTGATGACCTTGGAATAGTTCCCGCATTACGTCGTTTTATGGATAATTTCCAATCAACTTATGAAATTGAATGTGAATTTAAAGTGAATGGGCGGGAGCATCGTTTGCTTCCAGCGATGGAAGTTGCGATCTTTCGCCTGATTCAAGAAGCAATGACCAATGTTGCGAAGCATGCGCATTCTGAAAAGGTTAAAATTGAAATTAACTTTAAAGAGGATATAACGATTGCACGAATCATTGATTTTGGTCAAGGATTTGATTTCGATGCAGTGTTAGATAATCCCGGTGAACATTTTGGACTTATCGGAATGAAGGAAAGGGTAGAAATGTTTTCTGGACATTTTTCCATTATATCTCCCTCTGGGGTAGGCACGACGATTGAATTATCAATCCCCTATAAAAAAGAGGAGGAAATGGAATGATAAGAGTAGTAATTGCTGATGATCATCCGCTCCTCCGTGAAGGATTAAGACGAATTCTTGAATTCGAAGAAGGAATCCAAGTTATCACTGAGGTAGGCGATGGGCAAGGAGCTATAAATATTGCCCGGTCACAAAAATTTGATGTTCTGCTTATGGACTTAAATATGCCAGGGGTCAATGGCTTAGAAGCCTGTCGTGTCATACGACGTGAACACCAAGAAATTGGTATTCTTGTACTTACAGTTGATGATTCTGATGAAAAAGTCTTTCAAGTTCTTCAGCTCGGGGTTGCTGGATATTTATTGAAAGATGTGGAGCCCAAGACCTTGGTCGAATCGATATTTAAAGTCAATAATGGTGAACCCATTCTCTCTCCAGCAGTAACGGGTAAACTTTTAGGACAATTATCGCATCCTCCTCAATATAAACAAAATTATGGACTGAGTGACAGGGAATTAGAAATTCTGACCTATGTTGTAAAAGGAGCTTCAAACAAAGAAACTGGACAAGCTCTTTTTATAAGCGAAAAAACAGTGAAAAATCATCTCTCCAGTATTTTTCGTAAACTCGAGGTAGAAGATCGTACCCAAGCTGCTTTAAAAGCGATCAAGCTTAAGCTAGTAAGTTTGGATTAACATTTTCTTATTGTAATGGAGGATTATTTATTGATGAAGATTAGTTTTTTCGGCGCTGCTCAAGTTGTCACGGGCTCATCTTATCTGATTGAACTGAATGGATTCCGACTCCTCATAGATTGTGGGTTATTTCAAGGAAACAAAACGCTTAAAGAACTGAACTACAATGATTTTCCGTATAACCCAGCTGATATTGATGCTTTGATTTTAACTCATGCACATACCGATCACTCCGGACTTATTCCCAAGCTAATTAAATACGGCTTTAAAGGGAAAATCTGGACGACATTGGAGACGGTTAAACTCTGCTCAGTTATGCTTCCAGATAGTGGACATATTCAAGAAATGGAAGTTGAACGTCTCAATCGCAAACGTAAACGTGCTGGTTTAGAATTATTAACTCCTATCTATACCTCAGATGAGGCTCTCGAAGCTATTCGCTTTTTTCAACCTGTTAATTATCAAGACACAATCGAATTAGCCCCAGGAGTATCTTTCACACTCTATGATGCGGGACATATTCTCGGATCTGCTCACATCTTTCTTGAAGTTGAAGAACCGGGCTTCCATAAAAAAATCGTCTTTTCTGGGGATATTGGTAATCAGAATCAACCTTATATTCAGAACCCTCAGATCCTTAGTGATGCGGATATTGTCGTCATGGAAACAACCTATGGTGCACGCTTGCATAATGAAAAAGCTAACCGAACTGAACAGTTAGCTAATGTCATCCGTTCTTCTCATAAGTTAGGGGGAAATCTGATTATCCCTGCCTTTGCAATTGAGAGAACTCAAGATCTTTTATATTATATTCACGAACTTCAGACATCAAATGAAATCCCAATTCTGCCCATCTATGTTGATAGCCCTCTCGCTATTTCTGCAACAAAAATTTTTCAAACAAATTCTGCTCATTTTGATGCTGAAACGCAGGCCCTTCTTACTAAGGGTGATAGTCCGCTCATGATGTCAAACCTTCATTTTAGTCAAACAACAGAAGACTCGATGGACTTGAATGAGATTGAAGGTGGAGCCATTATTATTGCAGCCAGTGGTATGGCTGACGCAGGGCGGATTAAACATCATTTAAAACATAATCTTTGGCGTGAAAACGCCACAGTCCTTTTTGTTGGTTATCAGGCAGAGGGTACTTTAGGACGGCGAATTATTGAAGGGGCTGATGAAGTCACAATTCATGGTGAAAAGGTCGCAGTTCGGGCGCGGATTATGAGGATCGAGGGTTTTTCTGCGCACGCGGATCAAGCGGAATTGATGGATTGGCTTGCATGTTTAGGTACTCAAGCTGAAAAAATTATTTTGGTGCATGGCGAACTTGACTCACAAAACGTATTTTCTGAGCTTGTCGAGAAGAAGTTCGGTAAGAAACCAATGATCCCACAACTTGGTGAAACCTTCTCTTTTAAAGCAGAAAACATGGAGCGTATTTTACCTGACTATCCCTGGTTGCGCTCTCTACCAGTTGCTTCTCCCAATGTCAATCCTCCAGAAGATAAATCTCCAACGCTTTCTCCAAATAAGTCTGAACGTAGAGTTTCTCAAGCACTGGTTAATAGGGCTTATCTTCGCTTACGACATAAATTAAAAGCATTAATCGATCAGGGACAAAGAACGCATCATTTAGATCAGGTCCTCGCACAATTAGATGCTATTTCTCGTTGGTTGGATGATCAACAGCCGAAGAAACATTAGAATAAAATTTTCTTACAATATTGCAGCGAAGTCGGACGATTGTCGCTTAATTCCTGAGAGAAATCTTAACATTTCTTCTCTACGTTTTACAGCTAGACGTCGTCCTGCTTTAGTATAGACTTTATTAGGTAATGCTTCAGCAAAGGTCCGAGCTCGTTCAAGTGCATCTTCAGGTGTTCGTATTAAATCATCATGCCCGATCAAGCTGAATAACTTCATCAGTCCAATATTTCCTAAATTATCTAAGATATCGGCATCTCTTAGATAAATGGCTTCATCGCTTCGACCCGGTTCGGAATAATACATATGCGTTTCAATTGCTTCAAGGACGATTGGAATTTTAGTGGAAGGAAAGGCCATGCGTTGTAAGAGATTACTTGCTACTCCTTTCGAACGGAGAGTATGATCCATATTAGGCCGTGCATATGCTGGATATCTTCCTGTATCATGGAGCATGGAAGCTATATATAGGATTTCTTCATCAAGAGACAAGTGCTGGGAGAGGTCTTTACTCAAAAGATAGACCCTGGTACAATGTTTGAGGCCCCATGCAGAGTGAGCTCCAGATTTTTCGAAAATATGTAATATGTCTTCTCTTTGACTCATGTGACAAACCTCCTCGTTAACCTTCTTTGAAGTTATACGCTAAAGGAACACAAAATACCTCCCAAAATTTAGAAAATAAATCTCGTGTATATTGCAAAACGAGGGCATTTTTTTGCGTTCTTCATAATTATCGTCATAAATCGCTTTTAATCGAAAGGATTAGTGTAATAGATACCGAATTTCAATTAGGTGCTCTTTGTAAATTTTGCTGATCGCTACAGTCTTTGAGGAGTGAATTAGATGTCTAAAGTCAATGTATATGGGAGTTTTATGCAAGCTCTTTTCTTTTCAAACACGGTCTCTGTTCCAAAGTACTTTCTCTCGCATTATTCTAAATTAGGATTGAGCAACGAAGAAGCGATGCTTATTATTCATATCTTTGGGGAAGCTGATACATCGAAGGTTTTGAATCCTGAAGACATTGCTCAACGAATGAATCTTGAGCTGGCTCATGTGGAAAGGATTCTTGCTAATCTAACTAAACAAAGTTTCTTGGACATCGAAAGGCGCTGGGATTCTACGGATAAAGTCTGGTATAATGGGTATAATTTCGTAGGACTGATTGATGAATTAGCTGAATGCTGGGCTATTGAGCAGGTTAAACAATTTGAAGAAGAACAAAAACAGGCTAACCAAGGTCAATCCTATTCAGACCCTTCCTTAGAACATTTAATGCGTGCTTTTGAACAAGAGTTAGCTCGTCCTTTGACGGAAATTGAATGTAACTTTATCCGTGATTGGCGAGCTACACAGTTCACGGAAGAAATGATTTTAGAAGCGTTAAAGAGGGGGGTCAGTGCTGGAATTCGCAACTTTCGGTATATCGACTCCATTTTAAGAGAGTGGGAAAAGAAGGGCCTTCGCACACGAGCTGAAGTAGAAGCTGATGATGTTTACTTTCAAACGCGTCAAGAAAGTAAAGGAAAAACTAAGGCAAAAACCGTGCGAAAAATTCAGCCGGATAAATATGAGAACTTTTATCTCTAACTTCTAAGAGAGGAGGAAGAACGTGAAAAGTCTTAAAGAGCTTATGCAAGATGACTATCTTGCCGATCTAAAAAAGCGGAGGGAGACAGCCCAGATTTCCGAGTCAGCTTCACCGCTTACAAAGTCAGAGTTCAAATGCCCGATCTGCTATGATCGGGGAATTATTGTTCAAGATGATGTTGCTTATCCATGTTCCTGTATGCAACAAAAAAAAATGGAAAATCAATTTCGTCACGCACGCATGGCTAGGGGATTGATCAATTGCCGATTCGAAAACTTTCGCCAGGAATACTACCGATCTTTAAATTCTCAGGATCGTACCTATTTTGAAAATGCTAAAAAAGCACTTTTAGCTGCCCAAGAATTTGTGCGTCAATGCTTACAAGACAAACATGGATTAGGAATCCTTTTTACAGGTCCGGTTGGGTCTGGTAAGACCTTTTTAGCCGCCTCGATAGCGAACGCTTTAATGGAAAAGGAAAAGCAGGTATTATTTCTTGTTGTTCCAGATCTTCTCGATGAATTAAGAGCAACCTATAAATCAGAAGCAAATGAAATTGATCTTTTAGATACTGCTCGGGAAATCCCTATTCTTATTCTAGATGATCTAGGAGCGCATAATTATACAGAATGGACCCGTAATCGAATATATTCAATTATTAACTATCGATTAAACGAAGAATTACCCACCGTAATTACAAGCAATCTTCCCCTCGAGGATATGGAAGAGCATCTTGGCGCTCGTACAACTTCAAGACTAATTCAATCTAGTCGTATTTTTAGACTCAATGTTGATCAGGATATTCGGTGGATTAAATATCAAGAGCGTGAAAAAAGATAAAAATATTTTCTTAAAGTATGCATGTCTGACAAGGACATGCATACTTTTTTCTAAGAGAATAATTTATGGAGGTGGCTAGTCATGGCCAAAATTATTGCGATCAATCGTAAATATTTAACTCTGACCCTGAGCGCACTGTTGATTTGCTTCATTGGGATCGCTGGAGTGACGCTTTGGAAAACAGCTAACGCGAGTACAACAAAGACGAACATGGTTCCTGAGGTGAAAATGTTAGGATTGGCCGTAGAACCAGCTTCCCTCACACAAGATTTAACGTACGGTTCCGTAACACTGAAAGGGAGTCAAGTCATCACGAGTAAAACGTTTGATTTTATTGTAACTGTCCAAAATACAACGGGACAAACAATGTCTAACATTCCGGTCGAATTAGAAGTTTCTCTCATTGGGGATGAGAAGCAAAAGGTAAGCAAGCTCGGAAATCTTCCTTCCCTTGAACCTGGTGCAACAGCCCGTGTAGCTTTTCGCCAAGTGAAAGCATTAGGAGATGCTCAAGGGAAAAGCGCAACTGCAGGACAACATAAAATTACCTTAAGGGTAAAACCAAATGCAGCTGGAGGAGTGAATCAGGTCACCGAAGCAACATTCTATTTTAATGTGGATACAGCCGCGAAAGCTCCTAAGTCCGCTAACTCTGCAGCCAAAAGTAACTAATCCTGTGCTATTGAAGATCAATCATAATCTCGTAACCGTCATACTGATATGCTCCCCTTGACAGGGAGCATATCATATAACGGGTGCGGGGTTTTATTTTTTACTGACCAAATATATAGATTTTGTTACAGATAGCATAAGTGCAAGCATAGTTAACTTAATTCCAGGGTTATAATATTCAAGGAGGTGTAGTTACCTTGGAAATTTTAGCAGATTTACATACCCATACAATAGCTAGCGGGCATGCCTATAGTACACTCTCTGAAAATGTTTCTGCTGCCGCGCGCAGAGGAATAAAACTTCTCGGGATGACAGACCATGGCCCAAGCATGCCCGGGGCACCCGATTTATATTACTATGGTAATTTTTCAATTATTCCTCAGATGCTCTCCGGAGTTCGAATCCTGCCAGGGGTTGAAGCAAATATAACCAGTCATGAAGGTGAATTGGATATTCCTCTCCGTTACTTAAAACAAATGAGCATAGTTTTAGTTGGTCTGCATGTGATCTGTTATCCTGGCGGAAACTCTGAACAGAACACTGAAGCATATTTAAAAGCGATGTCAAATCCGTTTATCGATGTTATGGTACATCCTGGACGTCCAGAGTTTGCAATGGATTTGGAAAAAATTGCTTATACATCTGCACAGTTAGGAGTACCCGTGGAAATCAACAATAGTTCCTTGAGTTCTGAGAAGGGTGGCGCTTGGAGCAACTGTCATTATTTTGCCCGCAACGCTGCAAAATATGGCTGCCCAATTGTTTTAGGAAGCGATGCACACTTTTGGGATCGAGTGGGAGGATTAGACCTTGCGCTCGAGCTGGCTGCAGAGGCTGGGATAAGAGAAGAACAGATCTTAAATTATTCACCAAGTCGGATTTTATCTTATCTCGAGCAACGGAGAAGACATAGATGTTAAATCGGTAGATTACCTTCTAGCACACTCTTCTTGATATATCCATATATTGTCATAGATGAAACGTAGTTTAACTCAAACATCAATTAGAGGAAGGAGGGAAAATATATGAATTCTGGGAATCCTTCCATTGATCAAGGATCATTTACCCCCATCAATATGGGGATTTTTATCTCCGTGCCCCTTAGTAGTGCAGAAGGTAGTCCAGGTTTGGCCTATAGACAGCCTCTATTGACAGGCCATATCTTTTCCTCGGCAGGCGTATTAATTGGTGCCGAATTTTTTTTGTTGTTAGCAAAGTATATTTTCAAACTCGAGTCAATTCCGATTTGGGATTTGGCAAATCAACAAATCATCGAAATGCCTATCAATGAATTGCAAGAATTTTTGGAAATTCTCAACGTAAATGAAAAAGATTCTACACCATCAACTTCCTTATCTACAGGTTCCTCTAACAGAGCGGTATCTTCATTAGGTTTTCCTGCTGGCTCTCGAGGGTTTATTTCACCACTGCCTCCAGAGGCGCCTTTAGTCGTTTCTGTATATATAACTTCAGATTATACTAATAATCTTTATTCTCCAAATCTTTGGATTCTTGTTCCTTTGATTGCCTTTCCTGGTTTACGAGGTGCATTGCCAATATTAATTTTAACCTTGCTTGGAACAATATTTGTGCGTACAGTTGTAGCTCCAGAAACAACAGGTGCAAAACCTTTACCTAAACAGGGTGATCAGTCAAATTCATCCCTAAAATTTAGTTCAGAAGAATTGTTGCAGATTCTCAGCCGTTTTGGTAAATATTTTAGCTCTAATTAATTTGTTCGTCATAACAATTTATAGTACAATGAGCAGGGTGTTAAAATAATGTAGAGAAAATCAAGTTAAAGTAAAAGGACGTGCAACGTTTCATGCAATTACGACTACAAAAACCATATGGTAGAGAGCAAATAGCTGCGTTAATAATTTATTGCTGTATAGCTCTTACCCTTTTTTCTGTAATAGGTGTTCGAGCTTTGGAAGTTCAAGCTATTAATATTGAAGCGGTTGACCGCGCTCTCTATACTGTAATTACGCAAAAGGGACCCGTAAATGTTGAATCTAATGACGTTTTAAGAATTGAAAGAACATATACAAAAGCAGCTGTTACAGGTGCACCTGTAGAAATTGATAAAATCTATACGACTAAAGGGTTTATTTATTCTTCCTCAACGGATTATTATTATGAAAATACACGCCAACTCATAAACTCTGTTGACTTCGATGGTCTTGCAATGTGGGAACGTGAGAATACAACATGGCAGTCGGTGCAACCTTATGCTTATGCAATCGGCACGCCTAAATCATTGATACCTTGGTTGTTTTTCTTGCTTTCTATTCAATATTATATGTTAAGCATCGGAGGATTAGCTCTCATAATTTTAACCTTCCCATTACCATGGAAAGAACTGAAGGAAGAAAATAGAGATAAACGACTTAGCAAACAACCTCAAGAACAAGACTTTAGTTCTGAGGAACAGCTGAGTTCGGCAGCTAAGTAGTCACATCTATTATGAAACGAGCCTTAATAATCGGAAATTCACGACAAATATCAGAACTTAAAACAATAATTCCTTTGGCAGATTACCAGGCGATTGCTACGACGTCCAATGGAATTGAGGGTTTACGTCTCCTTCACCGCTTTGAACCTGACTTAGTCATAATGACTTGGAACATTCTTGGCCTGAGTACTTTTGATTTATTGCAAAATATTGTTTCGCAAAGACTTTGTCCTGTTATGGTCGTCATCTCACAAGAGGATATAAGTGCCTTGCCTGAAATTGTAAAATTAAACCCACATTATGTACTTGTTCAACCTCTTCGCGCATTTGATTTAATAACAGGCGTTCTCTATATCGAACACCTTTTTTTACAAGAACAAGAAACGCTTAAGAAAATTACTCGTTTAGAGAATGATCTAAAATTACGTAAAGTTCATTATCAAGCCCTCCTTATGCTTATACAAGAAAAAGGATATGACGAAAAAACAGCTTATCGAAAGATGCAACAATATGCGATGTCGAAAAGAAAAACTTTATATTCTGTCGCCATGGAAATAATTAAAGGAAACTGGTTACCAGAATAAAAAAAAGAGCCCGATGGCTCTTTTTTTGTACTATTAGGATAGGACTATAATTGATTTCCAACCCATTCAACTAAGTCTACAACTCGGCAGGAATATCCCCATTCATTATCATACCAGGCAAGAACTTTTAATAAATTATCTTCCATAACCATAGTGGATAATCCGTCTACTGTTGTAGAAACGGAACTGCCATTAAAGTCACTGGAGACAAGCGGAAGCTCTGTATAATCCAGGATGCCCTCCAGAGCGCCACGACTTGCATCTCTAAAAACAGCATTTACCTCTTCTTTGGTGGTAGCTTTTTCAATTTCAACGACTAAATCCACTACAGAAACGTTGGGAGTAGGGACTCTCATTGCGAATCCGTTGAGTTTTCCTGCTAGTTCTGGGAGGACTAAAGAAACAGCTTTAGCTGCACCCGTAGTCGTAGGGATAATATTCATACCAGCAGCTCTTGCACGGCGAAAATCTTTATGCGATACGTCTAATATCTTTTGATCATTAGTATAGGAGTGAACTGTCGTCATGAATCCCCGTTTAATGTGAAAGGTTTCATTCAGTACTTTAGCCACGGGAGCTAAGCAGTTTGTAGTACAGGATGCATTTGAAATCACATGATGGATCATGGGGTCATAAGTTTTTTCATTGACTCCCATGACGATGGTGATATCTTCCTCCTTGCCAGGAGCACTTATGACGACCTTCTTCGCTCCATTTTTAAGATGCTTTCTACATGCGGGGCCATTATTGAATTTTCCACTGGCTTCAATAACAACATCAACTCCTAGGTCTCCCCAGGGAATATCAGCGGGATCAGTATGAGAAACAACCTTAATCAGGTGATCATTGATTAGAAAGCCGCCCTCAGTATATTCAATTTTTCCAGGGAAAACACCATGAACAGAATCATATTTAAGTAAGTGGGGGAGGATTTCCCCTGAAGTTCGGTTATTAACTGCCACAATTTCTACATCCTTGCGCCCACTTGCTACTCTAAGAACATTCCTTCCGATTCGACCAAATCCGTTAATACCAACACGAATTGCCAATGATCGCACCCCTTTTCTTTTAGTGGTATTTCTTGCATAGATATCTTAGCATTTTTTTGAGTATGACACAATTATTTTTTATGCATTACTTTATTCCTTAAGTGATTTTATTGTGACATACTTTAGGACTGATTTTTTTGATTATACAAACTTTTTATTCGAGTCTAAATGAGGTAAACTAAAGCTATTAACGTCAAGGAGGATTTGAAAATGCAAGTTAAAGTTAGAAATATTAAAGGAATGCATTTTGAAGGAGAAGGACAATCAAAAATCCGTACCCAAATCGATTCAAGTGTAACGAACGGTGGAAGTGGTATAGGATCGAGCCCGATGGAAATGGTACTCATGGCTATAGCAGGTTGTAGTGGTATGGATGTTGTATCCATTTTGGAGAAAATGCGTATTCACTATCAACGCTTTGAAATTACCGTCCAGGGCGACCGAGCAGCTGAGCATCCAAGGGTTTTTACGGATATCGAAGTTGAATATCAATTTTGGGGCGAAGGGCTTGAAGAGGAGCATGTTCAACAAAATTTAAAGCGAGCTATTGATTTATCCGTGGAAAAATACTGTAGCGTTGCCAACATGATTGACAAAGTTGCTAATTTAACGTACAAATTGGAAATCAACCCAAAATGAAGGCCAAAATGAAGGGAATTTGATAATTATGAACTATTGAATGAATATAGCTCATTTGCTATACTAATGTGTATCGATGTTGAAAATGAAGGCCGCACTCATATCAAGGCGGCTTGTTTTTTTGAGTAGATTTAAGAATAAACTATTTATATCAAGAAATAGAGGAGAAAAGGAATTTAATATGAAAAAAAGGAAAATGAGGACTCAAAAAATCCGTTGGAAGATGATTATTTCCTTTATTGCATTTAATCTTGTTTGCGTAACTATCCTCGCTCCCTTTATTGTTTTTTGGGGACCCTTCGAAGCGATAAAAGTAATGGCGGTTGGCTCTATTGCAACTTCTCGACATCCGCAGGTTGTTCAACTTTTTCTTTCTGAAGAAAAAATTAGTGAAATCATGCATACGTATGATTCTGCTGGTGCATCAACGGGTCTAAATGTTGAGACCGCTCAAGTGATGAATGATCCATCCTCAGGTATAACGATTGAGGATATAAAGGGTCAGAATTTCAAAGGAAAAGTGATGCTCATTAAAGATCCGACGCGGATCAAGGTTGCAGTGACTCAGGAAATTGGAGTTGCTGGTGAACGATTGAGTGATTTCGTTAAGGATACCAATGCTGTTGCTGCAATTAACGCGGGGGGCTTCTATGACCTCAATGGAAAAGGAAATGGAGCTTTTCCTGATGGGCTAACAGTTCATAATGGAGATATTGTTCACAACAATGTCGATAATAATCAAGTCAATCTAATAGCGCTTGATAAGAAAGGCCAATTGACAATTGGGGATATGTCAGCCGATCAAATTGCTCATAACAACATTCTAGAAGCCGTAACTTTCGGACCCAATCTTGTGGTTAATGGTCAACCTGTAGTTTCTGGAGACGGAGGGTGGGGGATAGCTCCACGAACTGGTATCGGCCAAAAAGCGGATGGGACAATAATCTTTGTAGTAATTGATGGTCGACAACCTACTTGGAGTATTGGCGCAACTTTACGCGATATGATGAACGTCTTTATCGAGTATGATGCCGTGAATGCGGTTAATTTAGATGGTGGATCTTCTTCTGAGATGGTTTATAATGGTAAGGTCATGAACAAACTCTGGAATGTATTTGGAGAACGTTATCTTCCAACAGCTTTTGTTGTGTTGCCAAAATAACCCTCTGAGGTAAAGAAGGAATTGAAAAGGGGAAACACTCGTGAAAAAAAAGCTTCGAATGATCGTGAGCTGGACCCTCGTGTCCTTAATGCTACAAATTCCAACTTATTATTTGTTAAATCGTCAAATTGAAAAAGTGATGACTCCACCCGAAACACAGGTGGTTGTTCGCACTTTAAAAACGAATATTCCAGGTAAGTCCTTTGAAAATATGCAGATTTCCTATGCTAAGGATTATATCGCCTATGAAGATGATGGTGTGCTGAAGGTTTACAACCTCGAACAAGAAAAGCAGATATTCTCAAAAGCAGCACCAGGTAATGACAAGAATTTAGGAGTTCTCTATTTTCAATGGTTGCCAGATCGAAATACTTTAATTTACTTTTATGCTCGAAAGAATCCTAATCCTGTGACGACTGAAGTTGTACCGGTGGACCCTACACCAAACTCGCAATCAACTACGTCTGAGAGTTCAGGTACTCAAAATACTGCCCGTACACAATCCAATCCTTCGACGCAAGCTACAAATTCTAATACGATTAAGACAGAGGATCCGCATCAAGCTTCTACAGTACCTACAAAACCTGCTCAACAGCAGCGAGTAGTTACACGCTATAATAATCCTCAAATAACCGATCTTTATACGTTAGAATTACCAGAGAGTAGTGACACGACGACTCAGCCAGATGATCGATTTAATGAGAGTATCAATAGTTTCCCTACTGGCGGAAAAATTACCAATATGGTCGTCTCAACGTTTACTAATCTAATGTATCTGACCATTAAGAGTGGCACAAATCTTCAACTGATGGAAATTGATGTTATGAAAAATGTAAGAAATTTAAATCGTTCAGCTGAAGTTATTACAGAAACTGCTGCTTCTGATAAATTTGGAACGCTTTATATTGAAAGCAAAATTGGAAAATTAAAGACGATTCAAGCGCTTGAGGGTTCGAAACGCCAAACTATTTCTGACGATGAAAAGGAGACAATTCTCGGAAATCGGGAGGGTACCCTTTATCTTGGTAAGATTGAGGGTAATAATCTTGTCCAAATTCGCGCAGCAGCTGAGAACGCAGATTCTGCAAAGCTAGAATTTAAGACGGTGTGGGAAGGATCAATCCCCTTCGAAAATTCTAAAGTTATTATTGGTATAAATAAACAGATTGTGATTTACTCTAATCAAATAGCCAATATCATTCAAAGTGATGGTCAACAAAAGCAAGTAAACTTATCAGGAAAAGAGAATTTTATCTCCCAAGATGGTGCAGAACTTGTAGAACTTACTCCTAATGGAAATACAACGGATATTGAGCTTAAACCTCTTGAGTGACTTGTGAGACGGCAATAATCATTAAAAAGGGTCATCCCTGGAAGGTTTTATTTCTGGGAATGTCCCTTTTGTCTTTTGATGCATTTATCAGTTCATTTATGGATCAGTACCAGATGAGGGTTCAGGTTGTAAAGACTTCAATTGGGTTTCCAGTTGATCTAAGATTCCTCGAAGTTGGTTCATTTGCTCTAAAATATTTGCGACATCAACAGGTCCCATGGTCGAGGAATTCGCAGCGAGAGCTGGAGTTTGCATCGAAACGGGTGTTGAGACACTGTTGCCTGCTTTCAGTTGAGGAACATCTGGTCCAAAAATTTGCGTTAGAGCCTCTCCCAAGGTTTCTGTCATGACCAGCTTATCTTCATAGACCATGATTACCCGCTTCATTTCAGGAATGCTTCCACCTTGAGTAGCTTGCAGGTAAATAGGTTCGATATAAATGAAGTTTCCTTGAACAGGTAATACCAGAAGATTACCTCGGATAACATTCGAACCTTGTTGATTCCAAAGCGCTAGTTGTTCCGAAATATCAGGATCTTGGTCGATCCTTGATTCGACTTGGAGAGGTCCATCGACCTCGGTGTTTTTCGGAAGTTTATACAAAAGGAGTTCTCCGTAATGATCATCATCCATGCGGGCTGCCATCCAGGCGATCATATTATTGCGTGTGTTAGTACTACTAGAAGCGGGAGTAAACGGTAACATTAAAACGTACTCGGATTGTCCGGTGCCGGGAATTTGGAGTATCGTATAATAAGGATCAATGTCATGAGGTTGAGAACTGAAAAGTTCTTTAGAGATATCCCAAGCGTCCTCTTTGTTGTAAAATACTGTAGGGTCAGTCATATGAAAGTTCTTTAGCATATTGCTTTGAATGGTAAATAAAGTTTCTGGATAACGCAAGTGAGATTTTAGGCTTGGGGGCATCTGGGATAAACTTTTGAATACTCCCGGAAATATTTTCTGATAGGTTTGTAAAATGGGTTCCTGAGGACTGATAGCGTAAAAATCAACAGTTCCATCATAAGCATCAACCACGATTTTAACGGAATTGCGGATGTAATTTAGATTAAGATTAGAATTAGTATAGTTACTTGAGTAAGGTAAGGCATTTGATGTAGTATAAGCGTCGATAATCCATTTGAGGCGTCCTTGATCGATGATAAGATAAGGATCAGGGTCGTATTTTAGAAAAGGGGCAAGTTTTTGGACACGTTCTATGATGTTTCGATGTAATAAGATCCGACTTTGGAAGTTGACTTCATTGGCCAAATAGAAGCGAGCGGTTCCATGTTTGAGTGAAAGCATTAATTTATTAAATGGAGTTAAATGAATTCCCGTTATGCCCTCATAGTTGCTCTCTGCGTTCATATTCCCTTGCGGATAATCAAATTCTTTGATAGTAGTGTTTACAACCACCCAATCATTGGTCAATTCTCCATAATAAATACGCGGTTCTTTAAGATAAAACTCAGGGTGCACTGTGTTTGGCGGAACATCCTTAATCGCGAAACTTGGAAGGCCTTCAGTGGTAACTTCATTGGCAAAAGAGGCAGCAACTCCATAACCGTGAGTATATTTAAAACGAAGATTAACAAATGTCTTAGCATTGCTATCCAAATCGTCAGTGGATAGTTCTCGAGCAGAAAGCATAACTTGTCGATTCTCTCCCTCGATGGGATAGCGATCAATGTCAATATCATTGAACTTATAATAAAGTCTGATTCCCTGCTTTTGAGTAAAAGTTTTGAGTAAGGGACGGGGATCATTGAGACGAATATTGTTCAGGGTGGCTTGTTCGTTATTGAGGACTAGAGATGTCAATGGTACATCCCCTTGATAATTCTGCTCTTGAATTAAATCCAAACCATAGCCAAAACGGGTCATCGCAATTTCATTTTGAATATATGGGGTTTCCTTTGCTAATTCATTCGGTATGACGATAAAAAACTGGATCAAAGTAGGATACACTCCATAGAGAAGGGAGCCGGCGACAATGAGGGAGACAAGAGGAACAGTTAAGAGTCTTACTTCATGTAAAAAGAGAGCAAAGAAGGCGGCCAGAAAGCCGAGATTGCTTAATACGACAAGAAAGTTTAAGACGGGTAAATTAGCCGTTAAATCAGTATAGCCTGCACCGACCACATGGCCGTGCTGTGAATAGAGGAGTTGATACTTATCTAAATAGTAGCCAAATGCTCTAAGAACAAACAGCACAGAAAATAATAAAGCGAGATGACGCCGTGCTACAGAACTAATACCTATAGCATCTCGTTTCCAAAATTTTAAAGTGTGAAAATGTAAAACACCAGTTACTGTATAAAATAGCGTAGTGAAAAAAGTAAGAATAAAAAAGGGGCCATAGAAAGCGTTATAAATCGTTTGAAGAAAGGGTAATTGGAAAAAGTAGAAGCCTAAATTCTTTCCAAAGACAGGGTCCTCTTGACCAAAAGGGGTATATTTTATAAAAGAAAGAACTTCCAGCCAACCCGTAAATCCTGCGATAAAACTTACTCCGAAACTGACCAAAGCGGAAATAACAAGTAGCCATATCGTGACACGTTTTTGGCTTAAATGATAAACTGGACGGTCCATTTCATGTACTACTCGAAGGCGATTTCTCAGCTTTTCGGTAACAAAGGTCAAAATAGAATGACGAATCGAGAAGAGTGTCCCTGCAATAAAGAGGAAGAGAATCGTCCCATTTACAATTTGAATAAGTGCTTTACTTAGGAGTGGAGTCCAAAATAGTTGCTCATAGCCCAAATCTTTAAACCACAACCAATCTTCATATAAGCCGCTCGAAGCTGTTAAAAATATGATCAGAAAAACAACTCCAACGATAATCCTTATAATACGGCTCAAAATTAGACCTCCTTTGATATCAGACTTGATATTGTGCCCAATTTGAAATGTTTTAATATAATTACGTTTATATTCTTCTGGTGGAATGAAAATACCTTCATCAAAGGCTGGAGTAAATATATCCTCTTTATTTTTTTGGCAACTATGTTATACTAGAGATACCCATATGGGGTATAAACTATCAACTGGGAGTGTTTGCTATGTATGATGTCCTAATTATAGGAGCGGGTCCAGCAGGACTGACCGCTGCAATTTATTCCGCCCGCGGTGGATTAAAGACGGGTATTATTGAAATGGGAATGCCTGGAGGACAGGCTGCATCGACTGAAAAAATTGAAAATTATCCGGGATTTCCAGAAGGAATCGGCGGCTATGAACTGATGAATAAATTCCATCAACAAGCGGAAGCCTATGGTGCTGAATTTATATTTGAGGAGGTTCAAACGTTTGAACTTCAAGCATCTGTTAAAAAAATCCATACGGATTCTAAATCTTTAGAGTCCAAGACCGTAATCATCGCTGCAGGTTCAAAACCACGTTCTTTGAATATTCCTGGAGAAGATACTTTTCATGGCCGAGGCGTTTCATACTGTGCAACTTGTGACGGCGCTTTTTTTAGAGGTAAAAAAGTAGTCGTGATAGGTGGAGGTGACTCAGCTTTAGAAGAAGGAACTTATCTTACTAAATTTGCTGATGAGGTGACCATTGTTCATCGACGTGCAGAATTTCGTGCAGCCCAAATTGCGGTAGAACGTGCTAAAAATAATTCTAAAATCAAATTTGTTTATAATTCGATTCCCGAAGAAATATTAGGAATTGACCATGTTGAAGGGATAAGAATACGAAATCTTCAAACAGAAGAAACGACGATCTTGCCTGTAGATGGAGTATTCGTTTATGTTGGGACAGAACCCAATGATAAATTTATTCAAGGAGAACTTGAAGTCGGAGAGAGGGGCTATATAAAAACAGGAAATCTTCTCCAAACGAATATCGAGGGCGTTTTTGCCGCAGGTGATATTCGTGATACCCCTTTGCGTCAAGTTGCGACTGCCGTTGGAGATGGTGCTCTTGCAGCTGTTGAAGTCGAAAAATACTTGGCCCACCAGAAATAATAAGGCATTTAAAGTAAAAGGCACTGTAAAATACAGTGCTTTTTATTTTGATTTTCACAATACACTATAATGCTAAATTTTAACATTATGTTTCAGATATTTCAAAATGTTTTAATATATTAGAATTTCCTGGCCAGAAATGCTTGTATTTTTCACAAGTTTGTACTATCATTTATTGTGTTAACGTTTAAGAAGAAGTTCACAAGTGATCAAGACAGAAGGATGAGGAGGGAGCTAGTTTGCATTTCGTAGTCTGTTTAAAGCAAGTACCGGATACTTCCGAAGTACGGATTGATCCCGTGACGAATACGCTTATGCGCCAAGGTGTGCCTTCGATTATTAACCCTTATGATGCACATGCATTAGAAGAAGCCATTCGTCTAAAAGAAAAAGTGGGAGGGAAAGTTACCATCGTGAGCATGGGGCCCCCGCAAGCCCTCGAAGCTTTGAAAAAAGGGATGTCCTTCGGAGCGGATAGAGCAATTTTGCTCAGTGACAGAGCTTTTGGTGGCTCTGATTCATTAGCTACCGCTTATATCCTATCAAACGCAATTGGAAAAATTCATGAAGAGGACCCGATCGATCTCGTTTTTGCAGGAAAAGAAGCAATTGATGGTGACACCGCACAAACAGGTCCCGGAATTGCGCAACGTTTAGGTTTTCCTCAAATTACGTACTCTATTAAGGTACGCGAGATTACAGAAACAACAATTACAGTTGAACGTAAAACTGAGGGCGGGCGTCAGGTTGTCGAAGCTCAATTGCCTGCGCTTCTTACCGTCGAGAAAGAGCTTAACGATCTTGGTTACGCCTCTTTGCCGAATATGATGAATGCAGCTAAATATGAACCTGAAATCTGGAGCGCTCAATCATTAACGTTTGATGCGACTCAAATGGGTCTTAAAGGATCGCCAACGAGTGTAGTACGTATTTTTGCACCCCCAGTTCGTTCCGGTGGAGAAAAAATCGACGGTACTAAAGATCCATCAGGTACTGCAAATGCACTTGTAGAGACCTTATTTAAAGAAAATATTATTTCAGATCGCCCCCTAGCGAAGGGAGGAAAAATCTAATGGCTGTTATTATTGACAAGGCTAAATGTATCGGATGCGGTGCATGTACAGTAGAATGTCCCTTTGAAGCACTTGATCTGGTGGATGGATTAGCCGTAGTTGATCCGGAAAAATGTAAAGATTGTACCAAATGTACTAAAATATGCCCTGGAGATGCACTCAGCATGCCGGAACGAGCCGATAAGCCTAAGGCAAAATCTTCTGAAGCCTCAGCAGAACAACCGGTTCAAGAGAAGAAAGTCGTAAAAACTGCACCGGTAGCTGGTGGGGATGTTTGGAGTGGCGTTTGGGTCATTGTTGAATATTTAAATGGAAATGTTTCTGGAGTATCTTGGGAATTGCTTGGTGAAGGACGAAAGCTTGCAGATGCGCTTGGATGCGAACTGGCTGCTGTGGTTACAGGCTATCAGGTAGAGCATGTGATCAGCGAAGCATTTGCTTATGGAGCTGAAAAAGTTTATATCGCGGATAATTCAGTGCTCAAGGATTATCGTACTGAACCATATGCCGATGCAATTGTCAAACTTGTTCGAAAATATCAACCGGAGATTATCCTTTGCGGTGCAACCTCGATGGGACGTGACGTTTTCCCAGCAGTTGCTACTCAAATGCAGACAGGCTTAACTGCGGATTGTACGGTTCTAGAGATTGATCCTGAAACCAAGCTGTTAAAAATGACACGTCCAGCCTTCGGTGGAAACATTATGGCGACAATTCAATGCCGTACTCATCGTCCCCAAATGTCAACTGTACGTCCTCGCGTTATGGCAATGCCAGAACGGGTTGAGGGACGCGAAGGGACTATTGTTAGGGAAGAATTAGCACTTAATGATGCTGATTATCGTACGAAAGTAGTTGAATTTATCTCTGCTACAGCAAAGAGTGCTTTCTTAGATAAAGCTGAAATTATCGTTGCAGTCGGACTCGGTGTTGGCTCACAGAAAAACATGGCTGTTGTTGAAGAACTTGCTGATGCGATTGGTGGGACGATAGCGGGTACTCGTGGTGCTGTTGAATCCGGTTGGATTTCGCATGATCAACAAGTGGGACAAACAGGGGTCACTGTACGTCCTAAAGTTTATATTGCCTTGGGAATCTCTGGTGCAATCCAACATCTGGTTGGAATGCAAACATCAGACTATATTATAGCTGTTAATAATGATCCAGATGCTGCGATTTTCAATGTCGCAAACTACGGGATTGTTGGTGACCTTCTCCAAGTGGTGCCTGCCTTAACAGCTGAATTTAAAAAGCGCCTGCAAAACGGTGCAGCGAAATAAGGAGGGGCAAACATGGAAAACTTTGATGTGATCGTCGTCGGTGGCGGTCCTGCTGGCCTGTCTGCCGCAATTAGTGCTGCAAAGGCAGGCATGAAAACTGTAGTTATTGAACGTGGTGATTATCCGGGTACGAAAAACGTAATGGGTGGAGTGCTTTATACTGAAGCAACAGCAGCAGTTATTCCTGAGTTCTGGAAAGATGCTCCACTTGAAAGACCTATTGTTGAACAACGTTATGGACTTTTAAGCGGTGACGAAATTGTCACTGCCGCTTATCGCAATCCGGCTTGGGGTCAAGAACCTTATAATGCGCACAGCGTACTTCGGGTGAAATTTGACGGCTGGCTTGCGAAGCAGGCAGAAAAAGCAGGGGTCATGATCATTCCTGAGACGGTCGTTGAAGATCTCCTTTATAAGGGGGATCTGGTAGTTGGTGTACGTACAGGTCGTGCTGAGGGAGATCTCGGCGCCAAGGTCGTAATCTTAGCTGAAGGAGCTAATAATTTTATTGCCCGCAAAGCAGGTTTAGCTCAGGAACTTCAACCGGATAAAGTTGCAGTCGCGGTTAAAGAAATTATTAAACTTCCCGAGGAGAAAATTGAAGACCGCTTCTGCCTCGAGCCAGGGCAAGGGGCGACGATTGAATTATTTGGTGGCTCGACAGACGGTATGATGGGAACTGCTTTTATTTACACCAATCAAGATTCAATATCGATTGGCGTCGGGGTTCTTCTTAACCAACTTATCGAGAAAAAGTGGACGCCAAATGATCTTTTGGAAAACCTTAAAGCGAAGCCTTATGTTAAGCGGTTGCTGCAGGGCGGTGAAACGAAAGAATATCTTGCGCACTTACTTCCTGAGGGCGGTTATAAATCTATTCCGAAGTTGTACCGTCAAGGTGTTCTCGTTGCAGGGGATACAGCAATGCTCGTTAACGGAATACATCGTGAGGGCTCGAATTTAGCCATGACTTCTGGCCGAGTTGCTGGTCAAGTGGCCGCAGAAGCTATCAAATCAGGAGATATTAGTGCCCAAGGTATGAGCGTTTATGATAAGAGACTTCGCGACTCTTTTGTGGTTAAGGATCTTCATACCTACCGTAATCTTATGACTTTATTAGATAGCAACCCACACTTCTTGCAAGTATATCCAGAAATAGCTGCAAATGCTATGCATAAGTTCTTCACTGCGAACGATACACCGAAGGGTGATGTCTTTAAGCAAATTATGAAAAACGCTTTTGAACATCGTTCAAAAGGTGCTATGTTTGGAGATCTCTTTAAAGCTTGGAGGGCACTGAAATGAAATTAGATGACAAATTATATTTGGTGCGCTTTAATACTGACAAGCAAAATCATATCAAAATAGCTGATAATGATGTATGTCTTAAATGTCAGGATAAGCCCTGTACTCGTGTATGTCCAGCTCATGTTTATGACTGGGACGAAGAAGAAACCCGCATTTCAGTAGGATATGAAGGGTGTTTAGAATGTGGTACTTGCCGCATTGCCTGCCCTACTAACAATATTCTGTGGCAGTATCCACGAGGCGGTTTCGGAGTATCCTGGAAAAACGGTTGATTCTATTTATTGTTGCTAATAGCAATGGGGTTGTTACGCTATGAACTCTAAGTTCAAACGTAGCAACCCCTTGTAGGTTTATACGACTGTATTCAAGGAATTTTTGACAGCTTAAGTCTTGCCCTTTAAAATGGTAACTATAAGCTTAAGTGCTAACCATGACTAGAGAGGAGACGGCGCATATCTATCAGCAGATTTTATATAACCTTGGTTATGATGGCTGGTCAATTGAGACTTTAAGCTCGGGTTGGTACACCGCAAAGAAAGAAAATCGCGGGCTGCTCTTTTGGTCTTATCAGACTAACCAGCTTATTTCACAAGTTCCTATTGATCCTGAAGTGAGGGAATGGGAAGCCTTTGTTTTCTGTCCAGAAGGATTAAGCTCTCAGGATCTTGAACAACCCGTTCTTAAAAACATCCAAGCCTGGTTCATCGATCTCCAAACTGGACTCGCATTTCCGTATCCCCCAAATCCAAAGCAAAAAACAATAGATTGGCTTCTTACTTACTTGACAATCAATAATCAGGCTCATCCTTCATACATTGGGACTACTGAGAGAGATAAATACTTCGAATTTTTTCGAACTAACAAATTTGTGCCCTATGTTACGATTATTTTAGCTGCGATCAATATTATCGTTTTTAGCTTGATGACCTTGGCGGGTGGTTCAACTAATACAAAAAATCTTATTTTATTTGGTGCAAAAGTTAATGAACTGATTCTTCAAGGACAAGTTTGGCGTCTTTTTACAAGTATGTTTATTCATATTGGATTTCTGCATCTTGCCTTTAATATCTACGCCTTATGGATACTGGGTTCCTTTAGTGAGGAACGTTTTGGACGTTGGCGCTTTCTTTTTATTTATTTATTGAGTGGACTAGCTGGTTCTGTGACCAGTTTTCTTTTCACAGACGCACTTTCTGCCGGAGCTTCCGGAGCTATCTTTGGAATTTTAGGTGCCTTGGTCCCGTATAGTTGGAAAAACCCCCGATTATGGAAGTCTGGGTTTGGAAAAAACCTCGTTGTTATTATTGCTATCAATTTAGGAATAGGATTAATTCAACCCCAGATTGATATTTATGCTCATCTAGGGGGGTTGCTTATTGGATTAGCTATTGGTTTTTTATTTCCATAAAATACATTTCTACACTCCGCATGCTTTTACGGTTCGAGGAGAAAATAGAATTGTAGCTCACAGTTCTTAGCGAGGTGGTATTTTTGGATACTATCGATAGTTAAGAAAAGTGAGCTACTTCGTTGCTCCTGAACATGCTATAATCAAAATGATTAAGTTATTTTGTAGCTAAATAGAAAGATGTTTGAGAGAGAGTGGAACAGATTTGAAAACTCCCAAGAAAATGATACGTAAAAAGAGATACTTTACACGTGAAAAATTCGTTTATCTATTTTTATTTGCATTTGTGTTTTCGATTATCAGTAAATTAGTCATGATGCAGGTTGTTCAGGCATCCGACCTTAAGGCTTTAGGTATTGAACGGCGTACACAAGATCAGAGCATTCAGCCTGAACGAGGACAAATATTGGATGCTCAAGGGCATGTACTTGCTCAAAGTATTCCGGCTAAGAAAGTCTATGCGGATCCAAGAACCTTGAATGCACTTATAGCTGATGGTAAGGACTATGACAAGCAGGATATTGCGAATAAGCTCGGGGACATTCTTGGAGTAAATAGTACAGACATCTTGGATAAATTGAATAAAGATCTTGCTTGGGTTAGCTTAGCCCATCAAGTAGATTTAGAAAAGGTCGAGAAAATTCAAGCATTAAAGATTCCTGGTGTCGGCTTTGAAGACGAACAGAAACGGGTTTATCCCATGGAAACACTGGCCTCTTCTGTTTTAGGAATTGTTAATCTTGAAGGACACGGAGCTGAAGGGGTTGAAGCGTACTATGATAAAGATCTTTATGGGACTCCCGGTTATACCTCGCAGCAACAAGATTCTGGATTATCGTCCGTATTAGAAACTATACATAATAGTGGAACTCCTCAAAAAGGCGCTAATTTAACAATGACACTTGACTCAACGATCCAATATTTAGTTGAACAACAACTTGATGATTTAGCCAAAACGACAAAAGCAAACCGAATTTCAATTCTAGCCATGGATCCTATGACTGGAAAAGTCTTAGGTATGGGGTCGCGTCCTAATTTTAATCCAAATGACTATAATCAAACTAATCCAGAAAATCGTAAGAACCTAAGTACGAGTATGTCTTATGAACCCGGTTCTACTTTTAAAATTATAACGGGTTCAGCTGCCCTTGAAGAGGGAGTTATAACCCCTGATGAAAAATTTGAGGATCCTGGATATTACAAAGTCGGTTCTCGTGTGATTACAAATTGGGACTCAGATACCTCAATTCATGGCTGGCTAGATTTTACCCAAGGCATGGAACTATCTGATAACGTTGTCCTTGCCCAAGTTGGAATGAAGTTAGAGATAACCCCTTTTTATACCTATCTCAAGGCCTTCGGGTTTGGAAGCAAAACGGGAATTGATCTTGCTGGGGAAGAAAGTGGATTACTTGTACCTCAGGATCAGGCAAGACCGATTGATCTCGCGACAATGTCCTTTGGGCAGGCCAACCTAGTCACCCCTATCCAGCTCTTGTCTGCAATCTCTGCTGTTGCTAATGGAGGAACCCTCTATCAACCCTATGTTGTCGATAAAATTGAGTACCAGGATGGCACAGTGAAACAAAACAACCCAACACCCGTTAGAAAAGTCGTTTCTAAAACGACAGCAGACCAAATGACCAAGATTCTTGAAAAGGTCGTGGATGAAGGGACCGGACGTCTCGCACAGATTCCGGGTATTCGCGTGGCTGGGAAAACTGGAACGGCACAGAAAGTGGACCCTAAGACTGGAGGATATTCAACGACTGATTTTATTGCTTCATTTGCAGCCTTTGCGCCTGCAGATAATCCCAAAATTGCAGTACTTGTAACCATTGATACTCCACGTGGAGATAGCCACCAAGGAGGAACCCTCGGCGGGCCTCGAGCTAAAGCTATTATTGAAGGGGCTTTACAATATTATGGAATTCCTGTTGCTAAGGAAACACAGAGCATAGTCTCTACTTTGCCTGTTCAGAACTTTGTTCGTCCTATGCCTCAACCGTTTACTCCTGTTCGTCAACCTCTTGCAGGGGAGACAGTCATACCTGACGTGACGGGCTTAACTCTTCGTCAAGCTGGAGATGTGCTTGCAAAAGCTGAACTTCATTTTAGCTTCTCTGGAACCGGCCTAGCTCTATCTCAAAATCCTGCTCCTGGTCAAGTGGTTAACAAAGGCTCAACAGTCGAGATAAAGTTTTCACCCCTGAATGATTTAATAAATCCAGTTCAAGAGGAGAATTCACCCTAAAAGTACAACTTTGATGGAGGATAAGGGTAGTATAAAAGAGTATAAAGAAAAAATGGAGGAATTAGGATGCGTCTAGATCAAGAAATTGATGAATTGAAAGAAGAACTGATTACGGCTGTCCAAAAATGTATCCAATTAGACAGTGTGAAAGACTTAGAAAAAGCGGGTCCAGGTGCACCGTTTGGAATTAAAATTCAACATTGCCTAGAGTGGACACTTGCATTGGGTGAAAAATTAGGATTTGCAGTTCATAATTTTGAGGGCTATGCGGGACATATTGAAATGGGAGAAGGAAAACTCCTAGGAATTCTAGGTCATTTAGATGTCGTTCCTGCAGGAGATGGGTGGTCTGCACCTCCTTTTAGCGGTCAAATTGGGGATGAAAGAATTTACGGTAGGGGAGCTACTGATGACAAGGGGCCAAGCTTGGCAGCTTTATTTGCGATGAAAGCAATTAAGAATGCAGGACTTCCTTTAACTAAACGGGTCCGTCTGATTCTAGGGACGGATGAAGAATCGGGTTGGGCAGATATGGATTACTACAAGCAGCATTCAGATCTTCCCGAAATAGGATTTGCACCTGATGCTGAATTTCCTCTTATTCATGCTGAAAAAGGGATTCTCCATCTTGAATTATCAAAGGAATATGATCAATTACCCCATGTGCTTCTGGTTCAAGGCGGCGAACGCGCTAATGTAGTTCCTGACCTTTGTCGAGTCACTCTAAAAGATTTGAATTTTCAAGAAGTTACAACTCAATTAAATGACTTTAATTTTCCAGAAGGGGTAACCGCGCATATCGAGTCTCATTCAAATGCCTCGCCGCTTCAGATTGTATTCCAGGGGGCTGGAGCACATGGAAGTATGCCACAAAACGGAAAAAATGCTGTACTTTATGCCTTGCGCTTTTTAGAAACATTGCCCTTAAACTATGAAGAACTACATCTCATTAACTGGTTGAATCAATATCCGGGAACAGGTTTTGGCGGGGAAGGCTTTGGCATCACTTTAAGTGATGAACCTTCGGGTAAACTTTCCTTAAACTTAGGAATTATGAATTTGACCTCAGATAAAATCTCCTTTGTCATCGATATTCGCTATCCAGTAACTTTTAAAGAGGCGGACGTGCTTAAACCCATAAAACAAATTGCTTCAGCTAAAGGTTTTATAATAAGAATCGACGAGAATCAGAACCCACATTATGTTCCTAAAGATAGCCCCATCGTAACCGCATTGTTAAGCGCATATACCAATGTGACGGGTAACGAAGGTGAGGCCTTCGCCATCGGTGGAGGAACTTATGCCAAGGTAATGCCTCAAGGGGTTGCCTTCGGTCCAACATTACCTGGGGAACCCGAAATTATCCATTGCCCAGATGAATATATCACGATTGATAATTTGATCTTAACGACGAAAGTCTATGCACAGGCTATTTTAAACCTTGCTTTAGATCCAAATTATCGCGACTAACTAAAAAACTTATTTCCTTTTATGAATGAAACGCATTTCGCCCTTTTATAAATAAATATAGAAGGGCTATCTTATATATCTATTTATAATGATTAGTATTCTGTTTCTTAGGAAGGTGAAGACCGTGGAAAATGAACGTGTTCAACATGCCAAGGAATTTTTAAAGAAACTATCAGAACATCATGGCGTTTCCGGATATGAACGCACAATCGCTCCTCTTGTTATTCAAGAATTTCAGACCATTGCTGAGGAGGTTCAAATCGATCGTTTCGGGAATATTTATGCTCACAAAAACGGAGAAGTGGGGCGTTATAAAATAATGCTCGCAGCACATATGGATGAAATTGGTTTAATGGTCAAAAAAATTGATCCTCGAGGCTTTTTGCGGTTTACCACAGTTGGGGGAGTAGATCAACGAACTCTTCTTTCTCAGGAAGTTATCATTCATGGCCGTCAACCCATCCCCGGAGTTATTGGTGCTATGCCTCCTCATCTAGTACGTGAAGATGGTGACAAGGCAGTAAAAATTGAAGATATGGGAATTGATGTTGGACTTTCTTTTGTGGAAATCCAAAAAATGGTCCAAATTGGAGATGTTATTACGCTCAAACGGACTCCTCTTGAACTGCTTGGGGGACTTCGTGCCGGAAAATCCTTAGATGATAGGGCCGGGGTAGTTGTCATGCAGATCTGTCTTCAGGAGCTTGACCGTTTACATCATGCACACGATGTTATAGCTGTAACTACGACCCAGGAGGAGGTAGGTCTTCGTGGGGCTTTAACCAGTGCCTATACTTTAAATCCAGACCTTGCTATCGCTATCGACGTAACCCATGCAGCAACTCCTGATACGAAGGGGCAGGTTAGTATTGAATTAGGAAAAGGGCCAGCAATCGCTCTCGGTCCCAATATTCACCCTCTCGTCTACGCAAGCTTAACTGAGGTCGCTCAAAATGAGCGCATTCCTTTTCAAATAGAACCCGTTGCAGGGATGACCGGAACGGACGCGTGGGCGATTCAGGTCGCTCAAGCTGGCATCCCCACAGGGTTACTCTCTATTCCCCTCAGGTATATGCATACTTCTGTTGAAACTCTAGATATGCAAGATGTCATCAATTCTGGGCTTTTGCTCGCCCATTTCATTGCTAGCTTGCCGGAGGACTTGGAGGGAAGTTTATGTTATTAAAGAAACTAAGCGAATTACAGGGGACGTCAGGGGCTGAAAAGGAAGTCCGTGACCTATTACGAGAAGAAATCACTGCTTGGGTGGATTCAATTTCTGTTGATAAAATCGGAAATCTTATTGCCACAAAACAGGGTTCAGAGAATACCCCTAAAATTCTCCTGGCAGCGCATATGGATGAAGTTGCACTTATGATCACGGAAATTACGACAGATGGATTTTTAAAATTTCGTCCTGTTGGTGGGATCGATCCTCGGGTTCTTGTTTCCAAACCTATAAAAGTTTCAGGAATAAACGGGATTATAGGGGCTAAGGCTATTCATCTTCAAAAGGTTCAGGAACGTCAGAAAGCGCTTAAACTTGAACAACTCTACATTGATATTGGGGCCAAATCAAAAGAAGAAGCTAGCAAGCATGTGAACTTAGGAGATTATGCTTACTTTACGACAGAGTTTGAAGCTATAGGTCAAGGCTTTTTTAAGGGGAAGGCCTTTGATGATCGCGTAGGATGTTATGTGCTCACTGAAATTTTGAAAAGAAAATTCGATCTGAATTTAGTAGCTGCTTTTACCGTTCAGGAAGAGGTCGGTTTGCGGGGGGCGAAAGTAGCTGCTTATCATGTTCAGCCAGACTTGGCAATTGTCGTAGAAGGAACAATTTCGGCAGATATGGCTCATATTGAAGAAGAGGAATGGGTTACGGAGCTCGGTAAAGGTCCAGCTCTTTCTATTCAGGACCAGACTACGCTATATAATCCAGAACTGATACGGAAAATCGTGGATATCGCTCAAAAAAGAGGAATCCCGTTTCAATTTCGACGGGGAACGAGCGGGAGTAATGATGCGGGTAAGATTCATTCAAGCAGGGCAGGTATACCAACGCTATCGATCAATGTTCCTTGCCGGTATATTCATTCAACAGTATCGTTAGTTAAGCAAGAAGATATTGACCATACGATACAACTTTTAGAAGAGATTCTTAAAGCCATTCCAAATGATTTTAAATTTTAGTCGATTAAAGGAGGACTAGAAAATGTCTAATGAACAAGATAAGTTAGACTATTCCTTATTAGAGCGTCTAACTCAAATTTATGCTCCTTCTGGGGTGGAAAAAGCAATTGCCGAACAAATCTCGGAGGTTATTCGCCCTTATTGTGATACACTTGCTCAGGATAGACTAGGTAACCTCATTGCGGTCCGCAAGGGGAGCGGAAAAAAGATCATGGTGGCTGCCCATATGGATGAAATCGGGGTCATGGTTACGCATATCAATGAAAGAGGATTTTTACGATTCACAACTGTTGGTGGAGTTCATGTTGACGAATTGCCACACCGCAGAGTTCGATTCCAAAATGGCCGAACGGGTGTCATTGGTGTGGAGAAATTAGAGAAGCCTTCCGACTTAAAACTCTCTAAACTTTATCTCGATATTGGTGCAGCGAACCAAGAAGAAGCGGCTAAAATTGTCCGCATCGGAGATAGTGCAGTATTCATTGGAGAATTTGTACACAATGGTTCGCGTATCGTTTCAAAAGCCTTAGATAATCGCGTGGGTTGCTTTGTTGCAATTGAAGCACTAAAGCGGGTTCAGTCGGAACATGAAATCTCTATTGCTTTTACGGTTCAGGAAGAAGTGGGGCTTAGAGGGGCACAAACTGCGGCCTATGCGCTTGAATCTGATGTTGCAATTGCAGTTGATGTAACGCTAACCGGAGATACGCCTAAAGCCCATCCTATGGAAGTTAAGCTGGGGAGTGGTGTCGCGATTAAAGTTTTTGATCGCTCCATGATCACTCCTCCAAAAGTCAAACAGTGGATGGCTGATACAGCTGAAAAGCAGCAAATTCCTTACCAATGGGAAGTCCTCGAATTTGGAGGTACAGATTCAGGAGCCATTCACCTGACGAAAGGTGGAATTCCAGCGGGAGTACTCTCTGTTCCAACGCGATACGTTCATAGTCCATCCGAAATGATTGATACCGAGGATGTTGAAGCAGCGGTTAACCTCCTCGTAGCTCTGCTTGAAGGTCTTGTTCCTTTCTAATTTATCTATTAATATTTTCTTGTCGAAAAGTCTTGTATTTTAATATTGATAGATATATAATAAATGAGTCGTTTCGATACGCGCCACTAGCTCAGCTGGTAGAGCATCCGACTCTTAATCGGCAGGTCCAGGGTCCGAATCCCTGGTGGCGCACCATAATAAGTTTTAAGCGCAAGTGTCTTATCTAAGATACTTGCTTTTTATATTGCTTTGTAAATTGTGACATAGACCACAGATAACTTACACTTTCTTTGATAGACTGAGTTTAATTATTGTTCGTTCGTTAGAATATGTGAGTTTGGAGGTTAGAGAATGGCGAAATTACCTAGTTATATTTTGGACCATTGCCGCGATCATTGCCCTAAGGCTACTAAAGATTGGACCGGATTTTATACACAACTTGAAAAAGAGATCCAGGAACTTAACCTAAAAGCAACGCTTGAGGAACGTTTTCAATCCTTCCAATTCCACCATATCCCTAAAATTGCTTTGGCAGGATGTCCCAATGGATGTTCGCGACCTCAAATAAAAGATATCGGAGTAACAGGCTTCATGACTCCTCAACTTTCTGGAAATGATTGTTCAGAATGCCAAACTTGCATCTCTGTTTGTCAGGAAAATGCGATTTCGTGGTCTGAGGATGGGATTGCTATTGACACTCAAGAGTGTATATCTTGTGGCGAATGTATTCGTAGTTGCCCGACTGAAAGAATCAGTGCTAAAGAATCAGGATGGTTACTTAGTTTAGGAGGCCGCTTAGGCCGGCATCCTCAATTTGCTAAAAACGTAGGGCAGGTCAGAACAGGGCAAGAGGCTAAGAAGTGGATTTTGAGTATACTCCAAGATTATTGTAATCAGGGGTTAACCGAAGAAAGGCTGAGTCATTATCTCGAGCGTAATAAATGGGTTTATGAACCCAGTCGTTCATGAACCCATTCCCTTAATTTTTCCTTATTTAATATCTTGATTTTCTTTCGTTCGACTTCGATGATCTCTAATTCTTTAAGTTCGCCTAAGATTCGGCTTACAGATTCGCGAGCTAAGCTGCACATGCCAGCTAATTCAGTTGTCGAGAGTGGAATTGTGATCAAAATGCCATCTCCCACAGGCTGACCATGGGCATGAGACAAGGCAAATAATTTTGCGCCAAGACGTGATCGCGCATCGCCAAGGGCCACGTTTTTAATCTGGCGATAAGCACGTCTTAAATCTAAAGCCATACTTTGATAAAAAGGCATCAGGGCTTGAGGGTTTTCATTAAGGTAACGTAATAAGATCGTTCGATCAAGGACCAGTACTTCAGAATTTTCTACAGCTAAAGCGGCATACGGATAAGTCTTCCCATCAAGAGCGACTTCGGGAAAGAAATTTGGAGCCTGAATAACTCTAAAGATTTTCTCTGTAAATTCACTCATTAATAATAATTCAACTCTGCCCTTCAATAGAAGAAAGAAGGTGTTCGCTTCTTCCCCAGAAAAAAACAGATACTGTTTAGATGAATAATGCCGAACACGACTATGCAATTGACAGAGTTCCCAGAAGGTTAAAGGAAGTTGATCCCAGGGAGAACTTTGAGAAAATCGTTCTAAATCATCCTTATTTTTCATCATGGAGATCTTTTTTACTCCTTTAAGATTAGATTTGTTTATTCTATTATTATCATACCATTCTAGCATCAATAAGCCTAAAATTTTATAAAAATTATGCTATAATAATTGTACCGAGCCTAGAGACCTACAGAGTTTCCATGGTCCTAGGCCGTTTCAGGATTCCTGAAACCGGGGTATATCTAGAAATGGATAGGCCTTCCAAATGAAAAGGAGGATTTAGAGCATGGAGAAAATCCGTGTTGAGGATGCAGTTGGAGCTGTACTCATGCATGATATGACACAAATTATTCCTGGACAAAGTAAAGGTCCCCGATTTCGCAAGGGGCATATTGTGAAGGAAGAAGACATTCCTGTACTTCTAAGTATGGGTAAAGAGCATATTTATGTTTGGAATCAGGCTAAAGGGCTTATCCATGAAGATGAAGCAGCTGAGCGTTTAGCAAAAGCGGTAGCAGGTCCTGGACTTACCTTTAGTGAAACCAAGGAAGGAAAAGTCAATCTTCTTGCTGAATATGATGGCTTACTTTATGCTTCAGAAGAGGGTATTTTAGCCCTTAATTCGATCGAAAATGTTGTTCTGGCAACACTTCATAATCATCGTCCTGTGAAAAAGGGCGAAAAAATTGCGGGTACACGGGTTGTGCCGCTCATGGTTGAAGGTGAAGTTGTTTTGGAAGCTGAACGTATAGCCCATGAGTTTTCAGAACCGATTCTCCAAATCCGCGCTTTGCGGTCTCATAAGATAGGGATCGTGACGACCGGAAGTGAAGTCTATCATGGACGGATTGAGGATAAGTTTGGTCCGGTTCTGCGTAAGAAAGCGGAGAAGTTGGGTTCTGTTATTATCGAGCAAAGCTTTGCTGATGACGATGTGTCCATGATCCAAGCTAAGATCCGGGAGCTCATTGGTCAGGGGGCAGAAATGATTTTTGTAACGGGTGGTATGTCTGTTGATCCTGATGACCTTACTCCGACAGCTATTCGGAGTATGGGGGCTGACTTGGTTACCTATGGCGCTCCAGTATTACCTGGAGCGATGTTCCTACTCTCGTATCTAGATGGGATTCCAGTTATGGGGTTACCGGGTTGCGTGATGTATTCACGGACGACAGTTTTTGATTTAGTCGTAACTCGGCTTCTAGCAGGTGAAAAATTAACTCGACAAGATATTGTTAAATATGGGCATGGTGGATTATGTTTAGAATGTCCAGAATGCACCTATCCTCATTGCCCCTTCGGAAAATAATATGGATATGAAACAAAGAGACCTTCTGGGTCTCTTTGTTTATCTAGAAGATCCTTCTGCTTACGAGCTGAAGATCTTTAATCGTTCGGCATCTGAAAACACCAGTACAATAAGGCAAGTATTCTTTTAGAATATTATCTGATGAGTACCAATCCTTTTTATCAAGAGGATTCAGCCAATAGACCCGCTTTACTTTTTTGTTAATTTCTTGCAGATATTCAACTTGAGAAGGACAATAATTATTTCGCCCATCACCAAGGATCAAGACTGTTGCCTGTGAAGAGATTAGAGGTAACCAATCGTTTTGAAACTCTGAAAGTACTTTCCCGTAATCGGAATATCCTGAGGAGTTACGATGACTCCAGGCTTGGGCCGAGTCCAAAGTATTGAAACCTTCCTCATGGGTAATATCCCAAAGGGAATCAATGAAAAGAAAAAGCCTGGTTTTACGAAAACGCAACTTGAGGTGAGAGATTAAGAAAAGTAAGAATTTGGAGTAGGGGAGAACTGAGTTGGAAATATCACAAAGAACAACAAGTTCTGGTCTCTGTGGAACACGCGCTTGGTAGCTCAAACGAAAAATAGTCCCGTTCCCTTGTACAAGTTCCTGTATAGCTCGATGGATACTGATTTCTCCGTGTCTTGAGGACTTCTTCCTGAACCCTGGCCGTTGTGCTAAGCGTTTGCCAAGGATTTTGAGGGCCTGCTGGACCGTGCTTTTTTCTTCTTGGTTAAAAGATTCTAGGGGCCTGTATAGCCAATGCTCGGCTTTTAGAAGCTCCCACTGATTTTCCTTTTTGATTCGGTTCCATAGTATTTGTTGACGAATTTTTTTGTGAAATTCAGATTTTAAGGTGATAAATTGCTGTAATTCATCTTCAGCAATTTCACCTTTTTGGTAAGACAATTCTTTTAAATTAAGGACCTGATGTAGGCCCATCTGACCTAATACCCACTGAATTTGATCTTCAGTTCCTAATACTTCGATTTCTTGAGGCATAAGCTGAAGGTAGGTTTGAAGGCTCTGGGGAGATGTAAGCTCACTTTTAAAACTAGAGGGGTTTGGAAAGACACTGACCCCTCCAAAACCTCGTCCTAGACCTTGACCACCGGGTGCAATTGGCACTTCTAAGGGAATATTTGCTTCTTCATTTGGTTCAGGGTTGCCATAGGAATCCAGTAGCAGCATGGACCAAATAGTGTCGAAAAGCGGATTCTCGTGGGAGGAATGAACAAAATTGGCTTTCAACATTGTTTTTAGATCAAGTTCAGGAAATTGGGTTAAGCAAAATGAAACATTTTCAAGATCAGCAAGCGATATTGAAAATTCAGCCTGCCTCAGAGCATAGATCAATTGAAGAAGAGACCACCCGTTGAGTTGTTTCTCCTTTGAATTCATGAGTTTTGCCCCGAATGTTCTTTTCTCTGAACTTCTTCAGCTTGCCAGATTTTTAGACGATCTTCTAATTTTTTTAAGTCACCAGGGTATTTAAGAAGGAGGTTCAGCGCACCGGATAGCTGATCCAAGTCTATTCGCTCTTGCTTAAGAATCTGTAAGGCTTGAACAAAGTCGATACTTTCGGATACACTTGGCAATTTGCGTAAGGGAAGTTTACGGACTTTCGCTACAAACTGACAAACATCTTCAATCAGTTTTGATCCTATCTTGGGATTTTTACGTTCAAGAATCATGATTTCCCTTAATATAGAAGGATAGTCGAGTTCAAGGTGCACGCACCGTCTTCGTAGTGCGTCACTCAATTCCCGGGTATTATTGCTTGTTAAAATGACGATTGGACGCGTTGTAGCGTAAAAAGTTCCTCGCTCTGGAATTGTCACTTGAAATTCGCCTAAGAGTTCGAGTAAAAAGCTTTCAAATTCTTCATCACTCTTATCCAATTCGTCAATAAGTAATACGACAGGTTTTGGAGATAAGATCGCTTTAAGCAAGGGACGGGCCAATATAAATTCCTCACTATAGAGATCAAATTTAACATCATTCCAGCTCGAATCTTTACTTTGTAAGCGTAAGAGCTGTTTGGGATAATTCCAATCATAAAGCGCTTTTTGAGCATCAAGCCCTTCATAACATTGTAATCGAATTAAAGGACGGTTACAGGCCCTGGCTAAAGCTATAGCGAGTTGAGTTTTTCCAACTCCTGCTGGCCCTTCAATAAGACAGGGCTTGTCCAAAGCGAGAGCTAAAAATAAGGTCGTCCCTTTTTGCTCGTCCAGGATATAGTCTTGCTCTTCTAAGGACCGGATTAATTCCGTAGGTGAATTCAGCCTCATTGCGAGAACCTCCTTTTTTTAGTTAAAGCGAAAGGCTATTTGACACTCCTTAACTCATCGATTATATTTATGGTGTGGACACCCCCTAGGGGTAGAGCTTTTGAATGTGAAAGGAGCGAATAAATATGGCGAAGAAAATAGCGATACCGACTGAAGGAGAGATTGTCAATGGTCACTTTGGTCGCAGCCAAGCATTCACAGTCTTTGAAATTGGAGATGGTCAGGTTCTTAAGCAAGAATTAATGGATACTCAAGGTTTCGAGCATCAACACGCCGGAATTGCACAACTCTTAAAATCAAAAGGGGTTGAGACAGTCATTTGTGGCGGAATTGGACCAGGAGCGATTCAAGGGTTGGAAAGTAATGGCTTAGAAGTCCTAAGAGGAGCGAGTGGATCGATTCGAGATGTTGCAGAGTCCTACGCTAAAGGAACCTTCAAAGGGACAGATGCTGTCTGTGACCATTCTCACGGCCATGACCATGACCATCATCAACACTAAACTAATATTTAGGTATAAGGGATTCCGTTTTTACAAAAAATAGATTGTGGTTTCTTTAAATTTAAGATCCGTGAAAGGATGGATGTGGAATGGGAGCTCATAAAAAAGTCTCACGTGCCAAATCCCCAATTAGTGTGAGAGACCCTCATTACACGGAGTTTGATGTCCAAAAGGGTCGCGTTACCTTTAAAGGAAAAAAACGACCAGAGTAAGGTAGTTGATTTTCAAAAGGAACGCAAAATTCAAAATTTAAGGAAATCCCATTTGATTAAAAAGAGGGTGCGCTTGACGCACCCTCTTTTTAACTCTAGAAGTTAATCCTAACGCTTAAAATCCTCTTAATCTTTGATAGCAGTCCCGGCAATAAACGGCTTTATCCCCTGAGGGACGGAAAGGAACTTGGGTCTCAGCCCCGCAATCGCTACAAATAGCCGGAAACATTTCACGTCGAGGCCGTTCAGCTCCTGCAACACGTTGGCGTCGAGACGCACGACAAGCCGGACAGCGCGTGGGCTCATTTTCAAATCCTTTTTCTGCGAAAAATTCTTGTTCACCAATGGAGAAAATGAATTCGTTACCACAGTCCCGGCAAACCAATACTTTGTCTTCAAATGCCATAAGAAACTACCTCCTTCCACGCATGAATCGCGCCTCCTGAGTGGAAGTAGTAGCACAAATCACCTGGTTTTGGTCCAACGTGTCCGATAAACTAACTTACACATCTAAGGCTCTAATTAATTATACTTGAAAATTCAGAAATATTACAGTCCCATGATAAGGAAGAAAAGGATTTATTTAATTGAATTGTCCGCTAACACCCTTTAAATAGTATTTGCATAATTATAATCTTGCAAAGGAATTATTTGAAAGGAGTATTGTATATGACTGAAAAAGCAAAGATTAGAAAGATGTTTCCCGGTGGAATTACTTATCAAGGTTTTTACTCCTTCTATAATTATATGATCGAGCGAGATGCCCGTCATATCTTCGTTATCAAGGGCGGTCCAGGAGTGGGTAAGTCAACCTTCATGAAGAAAATTGCTCAATCAATGTTCGAGGCAGGCTATGAAATTGAATATCATTGTTGCTCTTCGGATAATAATTCAATTGATGGTTTAGTGATTCCAGAACTGAACATAGCTCTTCTTGATGGAACGGCACCGCATATCGTTGATCCCAAAACTCCAGGTGCTGTCGATGAAATTATTAATCTTGGCGAGTATTGGAATGAAGCAAAGATGCTTGAATCAAAGGCTGAAATAATGGCCTGTAATCTTCAAGTAAGCCGTTATTTCCAAGCTGCTTATTATTCTTTAAAAGACGCTAAGAACGCAATGGACGAGTGGGAATTTTATATTGAACCCTATCAAAACTGGGATGATATCAACAAAATGTACTTAAAAACTGAGAAGAACATCTTTAAAAATTCACCTCCAGGGAATGGAAAAGCACGCCACTTATTTGCCTGGGCACATACTCCTCAAGGAAAATGTCAATATATTGACTCTCTGCTTAGTGGAATGCAGACTCTGTATACCTTAAAAGGGCAACCGGGTACAGGCAAATCGACCTTTTTATCCCGTATCTCCAATCGTGCTTCAATGCTGGGATTAAGTGTGGAGTATTTTCATAGTACGCTCGATCCCGAAAAATTAGATCTAATCCTTCTTCCAGAAATAAAAGTAGGTCTTGTTATCGATGCAGATCCTTATTCATATACCCCTGATTTTAAATGTACTGTGATAGAGTTAGATTTTGATAAAAGTTTAGATCAGATTTTACTACAAAACTATAAATCTGAGTTAACTTCTTGTAGTGAACGTGTAAACACTAGTTTGGAACGGGCTTTAGCGAATTCAAAGAAGGCAAAAATGAGCCATGATCAAATGGAAACATACTATATTCCTGCGATGGATTTCCAAGCTATTGAAGATAAGCGGGTAGAAACGTTACAAAGAATCCTCAATATGGCTGAGGAACATTCTATCGCGGTTACAACAAATTTATCCCCAACTCCTAAAATTTAGATCCGCAATGATGCATCAACAAAAAATGCAAAGTACGCTTTGCATTTTTTGTATCTCCCTTGGAAAGTTTATTATAGAAGTTTGAATTAAAGTTTTGGATATATTAAGAAGATGAAATAATTTATCTGAATAAAAGGAGGCAGTTCTATGTCTACACGTGTAGCGATTAATGGGTTTGGCCGGATAGGCAGATTATCTTTACGAGCGGCCCTCGAAAGCAAAGCCTCACTTGAAATTGTAGCTGTTAATGACTTAGGAAGTCCAGATTTATTAGGACATCTTTTTAAATATGATTCCATACATGGAATTCTGCCCTATGAAGTCGAGGTAAATGAGAATATAATGAAAGTAGATGGACGCTCTATTCAGCTGTTCGCCGAAAAGAATCCGGAAAGTTTACCTTGGAAAGACCTCGGTGTGGATATCGTAATTGAATCCACTGGCCATTTCATTGAGCGCGATAAAGCAGCACTTCATTTACAAGCAGGGGCGAAAAAAGTGGTTATTTCTGCACCTGGTAAAAATGAAGATATCACGATTGTCATGGGAGTTAATGAGGATCAATATAATCCCAGTCAACATCATATCCTTTCCAATGCTTCTTGTACCACAAACTGTTTGGCTCCCGTCGCTAAAGTTTTACTTGAAGAGTTTGGGATCGAACAGGGGATGATGACCACAACTCATTCTGTGACTAACGATCAACGTATCTTGGATCTAGAGCATAAAGATTGGCGGAGAGCACGAGCTGCTTTCCAATCCATGATTCCTACAAGTACCGGTGCGGCCAAAGCTGTTGCCCTTGTTTTACCTGAATTAAAAGGAAAATTAACGGGATTAGCAGTACGTGTTCCAACTCCGAATGTCTCTATCGTTGACTTTGTTGCTAACTTAACGAAACCGACGACTAAAGAAGAGGTTAACGCTAAATTGAAGGAAGCAGCGGAAGGAAAGCTTAAAGGAATTTTGGCTTATACGGATTTACCTCTTGTCTCACATGATTTTAATGGGGATCCACATAGCTCAACGGTTGATGGCCTTTCGACGATGATGCTTGGAGACCGGATGCTTAAAGTTCTTGTCTGGTATGATAATGAATGGGGATATTCAAACCGAGTAGTTGATCTCGTCTGCTATATTGCAAATAAGGGTTTGTAAGCTATAAGCTATAAAGTAAAAACAAGGGGAGATAAGATGAGAAGAACAAAAATCGTTTGTACAATCGGTCCAGCTAGTGAAACGCCGGAGAAGGTTAAAAACCTTCTTCAGGCGGGAATGAATGTTGCACGTCTAAACTTTTCGCATGGGACTCATGAGGAACATGGCCAACGCTTACGCGTTTTAAAAGATGAAGCTAAAAAATTAGGAAAACATCTCGGGATATTATTAGACACAAAAGGCCCGGAGATTCGAACAGGAATGGTCCCACAAACAGGTATTGAATTAATAAAAGGAGCCTCTTTTATTCTCGATACAGATATAGATAACTTAGGTTCTTTAGAAAGAGTGGGAATTACTTATACTGACCTATGGCAAGAAGTTAATCCCGGAACGCATATCCTTCTCGATGATGGTTTGATTGATTTAGAGGTTGAATCTGTCCATAATGGAAAGATTTACACTCGTATTTGCAACGAAGGTCTTCTAAAATCAAGAAAGGGAGTTAATGTTCCAGGTGTTCCGATTCTGCTTCCCGCTGTCACTGAGAAGGACATTAGTGATATCCGCTTTGGGATTGACCAAGGGATTGATTTTATCGCTGCTTCCTTTACCCGAAAAGCATCAGATATTATTGCCGTTCGAAAAATTGTTGAAGAAGCAAAAGCAAATGTTAAACTCATTGCAAAAATAGAGAGCCGTGAGGGTCTGAACAACCTTGATTCTATCCTAGAAGTTGCGGATGGACTGATGGTTGCAAGGGGAGACCTAGGAGTAGAGATACCGGTGGAAGAAGTGCCTATCGCCCAAAAAGAGATGATTCGTAAATGTCATCTCTTAGGAAAACCGGTCATCGTTGCAACACAAATGTTGGATTCCATGATCCGAAATCCTCGTCCAACGCGAGCTGAAGCCAGTGATGTTGCCAATGCAATTTTAGATGGAACGGATGCTATCATGCTATCAGGGGAAACGGCTGCGGGACAGTACCCGGTTGAAGCTGTCGTCATGATGGATAAAATAGCTCACCATACTGAAACACGCTATTTTGATGAGCAGACATCACGTCATCCTCAGTTGAACGTGGCAGAAGCGATTAGTTATGCAAGTTATACGATCGCCCATGATTTAGATGCTCCAGCTATTTTGACGCCCACCCACTCAGGTTTGACTGCCCGTATGATTTCTAAATATCGCCCTAAATCGTTAATCATTGCCGCTACACCCTTTGAAACTGTAGCTCGGCAACTTACCTTGCATTGGGGCGTTATTTCCTTAATTATTCCTGAAAGTGCTGGCACTGATCAACTTTTATCCAATGCGGTTAACGAAGCTTTATCCCATAACTTGCTTAAAACAGGTGACATTGTTGTGATTACAGCCGGGGTACCCGTCGGTAAAGTGGGAACAACTAATATGATCAAGGTCCAAGTGATTGGTAATGCAGTTGTTAAAGGGACAGGAATTGGTCGCAAATCCGCTTTGGGTCCGGCTCGTCTAATCGTCGATCCCAAGACTACACCTTTCGAAGATGGCGATATTCTCGTCTCTCGGTTTACCGATGCAGAATATATCTCTTTGATCTCTCGAGCGGGGGCTTTAGTTATTGAAGAAGGTGGCTTAACGTCGCACGCTTCGATAGCCGCGCTTAATTACGGCATCCCTGCAATCGTTGGCGTCAAGGGTGTAATGGATAAATTCAAGGACGGGCAGCTTCTTACCGTAGATGCGCTTAGCGGAGTGATCTACGAAGGAACAGTAACGATTTTATAGAGGCTAGGGACAGAGAAAGAGGCAGAAACCAGAATAAATATTTCTGGTACTGCCTCTTTTATATTAAAGTTTATTGGAAAGATCATCGACCAAATCTTGGTCAATTGTACTTTGTTCTCGCTCATTTAGAATTTCAATCAGCCCTGCATCGCTAAGCTCACTTGCGACTTCGAACAAGGAATCTTTTCTAGCTTGCGGCAACTTATTCACAAATCGGTTAATCTTCACAGGGGGTACAAGGTTCCGAAACTTGACTCCACCATATTTCATAATACGTTCAGGCAAAAAATCCCCTCCTTAATACTCTACCACCCGGATCGTTAAATCTTCCGTAAAAATAGTATGCTTTACTTTTTGAAATTCATACAAAAAAGAGGTCTATTTCCTTAAAGTAAAATAAACCTCTTTTTTGTATAATTTAATGCGCTCTAATATATCAATGCTATGAATTAGTACCTTTGACTTGACCTAATGTTGCATGAACTTGCCCACGAATAAAACCTAAATATTCTTGGCGAAGTGCTTCCTGCTCTTCGCGCTCCCATTCTTCAAGTCCCACACTTCTTTGTTTACGGGATAACTCATTAATTCTCTCGATAAGGGTATTTATCTCCACACTATTAGCTCCTTTTCATATAATAATAATTTCATTTATTATATTATAACGATCACTAGTATGAATCTCAAGTTGGTCTGAAAGTACGGGAATGATATAATAGTCTTTATTGAGTGAGGAGGGATAATCTTGTCTTTATTTTCAGAGACTAAATTAAGAGTGCGTTATGCGGAAACAGATCAAATGGGTATCGTTTATCACTCTAACTATTTGATTTGGTTTGAGGTTGGAAGGACAGAACTTTTCCGTAATTTGGGATTACCTTATACAGTTTTTGAAGAGCAAGGTCTGTCGCTAGCTGTTGTCGAGGCTTCTTGTCGGTATCGACAGCCTGCAAAATATGATGATGAACTCGTAGTCTATACACGCTTGGAAAAATTTACTTCGCGAATTATTAAGTTTTCTTACCAAGTCATGATGGAGGATATTCTTTTAACCGATGGAAAGACATCCCACGTTTTCCTTAACAAAGAAGGCAGGGTGGCTGATGTTCGAAAGTATCGAGTATGGAAAGAGGTCGCTACAAAAATTCCATCTTTAAAAATCTAGTTTTTTAATTCATCTTGAACTAAATATGTTCCCATGGTATTATGTATACATAATACAGAAGGGGGTGTTCCGATGTATCTTGTCACTTGGATCGAGGGTGAAGAAGTGAATTACAGGCTAGTAAGAAAGCAAGAACTCACCAAACTCATGACTGCCATCGGACAACACGTTATTGTTCAGAAGTTAGCATCTTAATCTTGATAGAGATAATGTTTTATGACTCATTGAGCTCACTTTAACAGTGGGCTCTTTTTGCACTTTTTAATATTTTAATCTCAGTTTTAATTCCAGGTCTAAAAGATTAAGAAAGTAATGATTGATGAGCAGGGAAAGACGGTAAATATACCGAATAAGTACGGATACCTTCAGCAATTTTTCGAAAGAACAATTCACTCTCATTAAGGAGGACTAAGATGTCTTTTGTTGTTGTCGTTGACAGTTCCGCTGATATTCTCCCAAAGGTTGCACAAGAAGAAGGAATTGTTGTAATTCCTATGCCTGTAAATATTGATGGACAAACCTTTCTCGAAGGAGTTGATATTTTTCCCGAAATCTTTTATTCTCAATTTGGATCTTTTCAAGAATTACCTAAAACGTCCCAACCTAATCCTGGAACACTTAAGGAAAAATATGAAGAAATCATAGCTAACGGGCATGAAGTTGTGGCAATTCATCTTTCATCGGGATTGAGTTCGACCTATTCAACTGCCTTGATGGTTCGGGATATGTGTACTGCTCCAGAAAAAATCCATGTTATTGACAGCTTAGGAGCTACCTTCGGTTATGGTTTACTGGCAATACAGGTAAATCATTATCTCAAAACCTCTCCTACATGGGAAGAAGCTGAACCCCGTATTGTTGAGCTAAGAAATCAAATGCGTTATATCTTCACCTTAGATACGCTCGAATATTTAGTGAAAGGGGGCCGTGTGAGTAAAACGGCTGGCTTTCTCGGTGGAATTCTTGATGTAAAGCCTGTTTTAGAAATTACACCTGATGGACGATTAGAACCTTTTGCTAAAGTTCGTTCTCATAAAGCTGCTTTACGCAAACTGATAGAGGTTATGCTTAAAGAAATTGATCATCCCGAAGAGCAAATTATAGGAATTTCTCATTCCAATTGTTTAGATGAAACTCAAGCTTTTGCTGAAGAAATCCGTAAACAAGTCAATGTCAAAGATATCATGATTAGTAACATCGGCTGTGTTGTTGGAAGTCATACTGGCCCTGGTGCCGTTGCGTTATTTTACAAGCGAGCTCTTTAATAGTATTTAACTTTATTTCAATCTTTTACTTCAATTTAACACTACTTTTTAACACTACTTTACTAGGAGGAACAGTTTTGAGAATCATCACGGCGCTAGTCTGCTTCATCTTTATCTTGCTCAATAGTGTTCCTCCTGTATATGCTCTGTCGAGTTCCAATCCTCCAGAAATTCATGGAGAAGGAGCTTATCTGATTGATGTTCAATCCGGGCAGACGTTATATAGTAAAAATGGAGATGGATTTTTCGCTCCTGCAAGTACTACCAAGATTATGACTGGATTGTTAGCAATCGAAGAAGGGAATCTTGATGATGTCGTTACTCTAAGCTCTACCATGCTCGATTACAAGACCGTTTATGGCACGCGGATCTATCTTGAACCGGGAGAGAAAATGCCTCTGCGAGATCTTCTTTATGCTTTATTGCTTAACTCTGCAAATGATGCTGCAGTAGGCATTGCTGAACATATCGGGGGGAGTCTTCCTCAATTTGTGTTCATGATGAATGAAAAAGCGAAGGAGCTAGGGCTAAAAAATACGACCTTTAAAAATCCCAGCGGGCTGACGAACGAGGGACATGTAACAACTCCTCATGATCTTGCTCGCATCGCACAAGCTGCTTATGCTAACCCGATATTCCGAAATTATGTACAGACGCAACGGCATACTATCACCCGGTCCAAATCGGATGTACCCACTGAAATGATTAACGAGAACAAACTCTTAGGACAAAATCCCTATATCAATGGGATGAAAACGGGTTATACAGAAGTTGCAAAAAATTGTTTAGTGGCTTCCGCTTCGAAGGATGGGCGAGACCTTATCGCAGTTATCCTTAAATCACAAGGCCGCGAGATTTATACAGATATGGAAAATCTCCTCAACTATGGTTTCTCTCAATTTCAGACTACGGTTTATAAACCTGCAGGAAGTGCTATTACACAGACAACAATTGGAACAGATGAAATCAATCTTGTCTTGTCGAAACCTATTTATACTACGGAAAAAATGGGGGAGCCCAGCTCAAAGTTAACACTTAAAATCATTCCTGCAGCGACGAATTTAACAGAAGTTGAGCAAGGACAAACGTTAGGAACTGTCGAAGTCTGGGAGGGTAACGAAAAACTCGAAAATGTTCCACTCACATCAGACAGGAGTGTCAAACACAAATTAAGTCTTCACAATAGCTCACCATGGGCCGCTTTTTTTCTTCTCGTAATAATGTTGGGTATAATTTTATTTTATGCTCAGACGAAGAGAAGTTCTGCCCACCGATTTCAGCGAACACGTAAAAAAAAGAAGAAAACTCAGGTCAGTAAATGAGACAATCTGATTTTTTTAAATCTTAAAAAATAAAGAGGAATCGGAGTTCCGATTCCTTTCTCAAAATAACCTAAAAGGGTGGACTAAACTATTCGCTTTACTTGCTGAGCTCAAAGGTTCCACAATCAGTCGCTTCTGTCGTTCGAACCTCTGCATGATGTTTTGTGACTTGAATTTGACCCGCAGTGCAAATTTTCGCGGATTCATTGTATTTGCACTCAACCACATTGCAAAGAACTTCAGGATTGGTATTAGGCATTCATATCACCTCCTTGTTTAAGAATAACCCAAACGTAAGGAGGTTATGTAAGCACTTGCCAAACCCTTTATCATTCGTCATAATTATACATGAATCCACAATTAGGTCAGGAGTTGAACAATAGGAATGTCCATGAATCATCAAGATAAAAAAGTCGTTACCTTAGCCTATGGGTGTCAAATGTCTGAGCGGGATGCTGACACTTTAACCGCAATATCTGCTCAAGAGGGATATATACGTTCCAATGATTTAGAAAATGCAGATCTAATTATAATTAATACGTGTTGCGTCCGTGAAAGCGCTGAAAATAAGATCCTTGGTAAAATTGGGGAGATGAAAAAACTCAAAGAAAAAAATCCCCACTTGAAAATTGCAGTTTCTGGGTGCATGGTTCAACAACCAGGTGCTTTAGAACGGTTACAACATCGGGCTCCTCATGTTGATATTTGGGCAGGAACTCATAATCTTCCTGAATTTGGTCGCCTCATCCAGCAAGCTGAGGAAAATCAAAAAGTAGCCGAAGTGTGGGATGAACCCGGACCAGCCTTGGAAGCCACTCCATTGGCTGAAAAAGGGAAGTTGAAAGCCAGTGTCAATATCAGTTATGGCTGTAACAATTTTTGCACGTATTGTATTGTTCCCCATGTTCGGGGAAGAGAGCGGAGCAGAAAACCTGAAGATATTCTCTGCGAAGTTCAAGAACTTGTAGAATCGGGTTGTAAAGAAATCACGTTACTAGGGCAAAATGTTAATTCGTATGGACATGATTTAGATATTTCTTATGATTTTGCCGATTTACTTAAACAAGTTGACAAGATACCCGGTTTGCTTCGTGTCCGTTTTTTAACGTCTCACCCCAAGGATTTATCCGATAAACTGATTGGAGCCGTTGCTGCAGGGGAACATCTCTGTGAACACTTTCATCTTCCTATTCAGTCTGGAAGTAATGAAATTCTCAAACGAATGAACCGCAAGTATACACGGGAATACTATTTAAATCGGATCGAAAAGATCCGAGAGATTATTCCAGAGGCTAGTATCACTACAGATGTTATTGTTGGGTTTCCAGGGGAGACAGAGGGAGATTTTGAACAAACATTAGATATTATAGATACGGTCCGCTTCAGTCAGGCCTTCACCTTTATGTACTCCAAGCGTTCGGGTACACCTGCTGCAGTGATGCCAGACCAAATCCCTCTTGATGTAAAGAAACGTCGACTACAGCTTCTTATGGATCATCAGAATGATCAAAGCTTGGAATGGCGCAAAGGAATGCTGGGTAAAATCTATGAAGTTTTAGTCGAAGGGCCGAGTAAATCAAATCCTGATCGGTTAACGGGACGTACTCCGGGAAACGAACTTGTAGTTTTTTCTGGTGATCTTGAACTTAAAGGTTCTCTTGTTAAGGTACGTATGCTAGAAGCGCGATCCTGGACGCTTTTAGGCGAGATTGTCACTTCACTAGCAGGAATTTCTTAATTAGTGTAGAATGAATTTAATGGAGGTGTTTTAATGACAGCGGATATCTTAGAAAAAGCTGAAGTTCTAGCAGCAGCAATTGCGCAAAGTGCTGAGCTCAATGAACTAAGAACAAGCGAAGAAGCAATGCTTGCCGATGAGCAAGCCCAAAAAATTATTGAGGAATTCAATCAAGAACAACAACGTGTATTTACTCTTCAGTCGGAGGGTAAAGAGCTCTCGGAAGAGGACAAAAAGGGAATTGATGAGATGGAGCAGAACGTTGCGAGTCATCCTTTAATTGCTGTCTATTTGCAAGCACAAGACCGTTTTACGCAGTTGTTGGATAGCGTAAATTCCGTCTTAGCGAGCGCTATTGCTTCAGTCCAAGATAATGGTTCAAGTTGTTCTTCATGCGGGTCAGGATGCGGCGATAATCAAGGCGGGTGTGGCTGCGGTGGCTGTTAAAGCCCTACTCTAAGGTGGAGTTCATTTCAATACCTTAAGCCATGACATGAAGAGAAGAGAAGGGAAGAGTTTAACGCTCTTCCCTTTAGAATATTTCCGTAGTTTTTTACTCCTTCTATTTTTCATCGAATATTTAGATGCCTTGGAGGATATAACAGATGACAACTCCAATGATGGTTCAATATAAATCTATAAAAGCACAAGTCCCTGATGCCATTCTCTTTTTTCGCCTTGGGGACTTTTATGAAATGTTTGGGGAAGATGCCCTAACAGCTGCCCCCATTTTGGAAATTGCCTTAACAGGGCGAGAAACGGGTGGAGGAGAGCGTACACCAATGTGTGGCGTACCCTATCATGCAGTTGAAAATTACCTGAACAAGCTTGTTTCGACGGGTTATAAAGTCGCAATTTGTGAGCAAGTTGAGGATCCCCAAACTGCGAAAGGAATAGTCCGCCGAGAAATTATCCGAATTATTTCACCCGGAACCGTAACTGAATCCATCGCGGAGAGAATGAATAATTATTTAGCCTCGATCTTTCACGAAACCAATTGGGGATTAGCATTTCTAGATGTCTCTACTGGGGAATTCACGATTTTCGAGAATGCTTCTTTAGATATCGTTCTTACGGAATTATCGAGGATCAATCCGTCGGAACTTGTTCTCCCTCCAGAGCTAGTTCGTTTAAAACACTGGCGGGGATACTTTATCACAACTCGGGACCGAAAATCCTTTACTCAAACGGATATAATTGAAGAACAATTTAAGAAGCAACACGCCCTCTTCGAAGAGTCTCCAGCTGCTGCCAAGGCGGCTAATGCCCTCTGGAATTATCTTGAGGAGACTCTGCCAGGGAGTGAACTTACGCATATACTTGAGATACAGACTTATCATCCTGACCAGTGGATGATTCTTGATCAGTGGACTCGTCGTAATCTCGAGCTTACCGAACCACTTCGTGGGCAAGGGAAAAAGGGAACGCTCCTTTCAGTCCTTGATTTCACAAAAACAGCTTTTGGAGGGCGGTTGTTAAGGCGTTGGATCGAGCAACCGTTGCTCTCAAAACAAGAAATTGAACACCGTTTGAATATAATTTCTGATTTAACCGAGGATAGTTTTTTACGCGGAGATTTAGCACAATTTCTGACGGGTATTTATGACCTCGAACGTTTGATGGGTAAAGTCTCTTTTGGAACAGCGCATGCTCGCGATCTTTTGGCATTGAAGCAGACTTTATCAACTTTACCTAAAATACGCTCATCTCTATTTGCGAGCCATTCAGAATCTCTCAAAAATTATCTTGCCCATTTGACTGGTTTGGATGAATTAGGCGAAGAGCTTGAGAATGCTCTCAATATTGAAGCTCCGCTTTCCTTAAAAGAAGGAAATCTACTTAAAGACGGTTATTCGCCTGAGATCGATCAACTCAGAGGAACGTCCTCTGGTGGAAAAGACTGGGTCGCTCAACTGGAGGCTCAAGAAAAAGAACGGACAGGAATTCGTTCTTTAAAAGTGGGTTACAATAAGGTTTTTGGCTATTATATCGAAGTTACCCATGCCAACGCTCAACTTGTACCTCCTGAGTACATCCGTAAACAAACGTTAGCGAATGCAGAACGTTTTATCACTCCTGAATTAAAGGAATATGAACAGAAAATTCTAGGAGCTGAGGATAAACTTATTCAGTTGGAATACCAACTCTTTTTAGAAATTCGTGAGACTGTAAGGAGACATATTCCTCAAATTATGGATGCTGCGCATGCTCTTGCAGAAATTGATGTCTTTGTTAGCTTAGCTGAAGTAGCTATCCGCCATCACTATGTTCGCCCCGAGATTACACAAGGGGGAAAGATCCAGATCCTTGAGGGTCGCCATCCTGTTGTTGAAAATATGCTTGAGAATGGTACTTTCGTTCCTAACGATACCCTTCTCTCGCGTTCTAAGCATCTTGCCTTAATCACTGGACCGAATATGGCTGGAAAGTCCACTTATATGCGACAGGTTGCTTTGATTGTACTGATGGCCCAAATCGGAAGTTACATCCCTGCTGAAAAAGCCAGTATCTCGATTGTCGATCATATTTTTACGCGGGTCGGCGCTTCAGATGATTTAGCCTCTGGACAGAGTACGTTTATGGTCGAGATGCGAGAGGTGGCGTACATTCTTCATCATGTTACAGAACATAGTCTGGTCATTTTGGACGAGGTAGGTAGGGGAACCGCAACTTTTGACGGTTTAAGTATTGCCTGGGCTGTTACGGAGTATCTCGCCGATCAAAAGGTTAAACCCAAAACCCTTTTTGCCACTCATTATCATGAATTGACATCTTTAGAAGAGAGCTTACCCGGGATTTTTAATTTACATGTTGGTGTACGCGAACATGGGGAAGATATCATTTTTCTTCATAAAATTATTTCTGGTCGAGCCGATCGAAGCTATGGTATTCAAGTTGCCAAGCTAGCCGGACTTCCTGCACCTCTCCTGCAAAGGGCAAGAATAATTTTGGAGGAGCTTGAAGCCTCCTCTACGCTTAAAGAAAAGTCTTTCCGTCCAGAAGCTGCAACACAGCTTGCTTTATTTGAAGCTCCAGCACTTCACCCTTTGCTTCGCGAAATCGTCGAGATCAATGTGGATGATTTATCACCTCGTCAAGCTCAGGAATATCTCTATGATTTACGCGAACGAATTAAGGCCTTAGAAACTTTGTAAGCTTAATCAAGGATTGGAGGAATTCTTAGTGCACCCAAAAGAAATCCAAGTCGGCATCGATGTGGGGGGGACTTTTACAGACGCAGTTCTTATAGAAGAAAATGTGATTTTTGAAAAAGCCAAAGTTGCCACTCAAGCGGATAATGTGTTGGGTACTGTTCTTCAAGCCCTTGAAGCCTTGAAAATTTACCATAAGCCAGTTACACGAATTACAGTAAGTACTACTTTGATCACGAATGCCATACTTCAACAAAGGCTTCCTCAAGTTGACCTCTTACTCTTTCCGGGTTCTGGTATGAGCCTTAATGCATTCACTTGGCCAGTCACCTATCAGGTGTTGAAAGGAGAACTTGATTATCGAGGTCGAGAGATTTCTCCCCCCGATGACCTCGAATGGCGTCGGCTTCTTAATCGATATCAAGAATCTCCGAAGTCGAAAGTGGCCATTGTAGGGAAATTCTCACACCGTAATGATCTGCATGAGCATAATTTAGCCCTTTTTCTTCACAAACATTGCCCAAATCTTGAAATGAGTTTAGGACATGAGTGGGGGCAAACTAATTTCTACCGTCGAAGCCTTTCGACTTATCTTAACTTAGCATGTGCTGAGATTTATCAAACATTTGCTCAACAATTACAGCAAGCCGTAGAGCAAAAAGGTTGCTCGGCACAGATTAACGTGTTAAAGGCGGATGGAGGAATCGTACCCCTCCAAAAACTTCGTCCAGTTGAATCGATCTTCTCTGGTCCGGCTGCCAGCGTATTAGGTTCTTTAGCTCAATCTGAACCAGGTCAATCTTTCGTGGTTGTTGATATTGGTGGAACGACGACGGATATTGGGCTTATCTTGTCAGGTGAGCCCCTCCTGAGTGCGCATGGGGCACAAATTGGTGCTTTCTCAACTTTAGTGCGTACCTTAGCGGTCCGTTCAATTCCTTACGGAGGAGACTCAGCTATCCTTCCAGAAGCAGATGACTTTAAGATTGCTCCCTATAGACTCGGCCCAGCCTACTGCTTAGGGGGGCCTACGCCGACCCCGACTGATGCCATGCGTTATCTTAATTTAATTCCCTATGGAGATCGTTCTAAAGCGGAACAAGGGTTGCTCCAACTTCTGCCCGAAAAAGATCGAGACTCCTTACACCTTCAGCAACTTTCAGAAAATATCCTTATGCGTTTAGCTGATAGTATTTCACAAGCTGTTGAAAGCTTAAACAAGGAATGGAAGAGGGAACCTGCCTATAAGGTATGGGAGGTTTTGCATCCTCATGATGATAAAAATTTTCATATTTGGGTGAGCGGTGGCGGAGCTCCGGGACTCGCGAAGGCATTAAGCAGGTGCTTACATATCCCGGTAAAGATTGGAGATTATCCTGAAGTTTCGAATGCGATAGGAGCAGCTTTAGCGCGTTCAACTTTCTCCTGCACACTCCATTTGGATACTTTTATGAATCGGTATCGAATCGAAGAAACGGGTCTTCAAGGAGAGTGGTTAGGGTCTCGCAAACCGCATAAAGAAGTTGAAGGATTTTTACAGGAGATTGCTGAAAAAATTGCCTTTGATCAAGGGATTCACCTGAAAGAGGTTCAAATTCAGCCCTTTGATTTTTTTCCGATCGTTAAAGGCTACCAAACTGTAGGCCAAATCATTCGTGGTTCACTTATCGTTCCGCCAGGAGTTCGAGGGAGGCTTGTACCATGAAGCGCAGTGGAATCGTTTTCTTCCCGGCCTTTGACTGGTCTTTAGGGGACACCCATCCTGAACGGGAGGAACGCTTACTCTATACCCAAGAACAGTTTTTTGAGGAAGGAGTCATGGAACTTCCACAGGTTAAACAATACGCACCTGGACTCGTATCCTTGCATGAGGTTCTCAGAACCCAAGCTCTTTTTCCTAATTCGAAACAACATGACCTCGCTGCTCATTTAATAGCAGCTGGAAGTGCAATTGTCTTAGGAGATGCCTGGGCTCAACACGAAATTCGGAATGGCTTCGCTTTGGTTAGACCTCCTGGACACCATTCTGGAGCTACAGTACTTGGAAACAGGGGGTTCTGCACACTTAATAATGAAGCGATACTTATCAATCACTTAAGAACAAAATATGGAATCAAGAAAATCGCGATTGTTGATACGGATGTCCATCATGGCGACGGAACACAAGATATTTTCAACCATGATCCCAATGTTCTTTTTATTTCCCTCCATCAAGACGGACGGACTCTTTATCCGGGAAGTGGATTCACCCACGAAAAAGGCGGTCCTAATGCCAGGGATACAACCCTGAATATCCCTTTACCCCCAGGTACAGGAGATGAGGGAATTCATTACGTCCTTGAAGATTGGGTGTTACCCCTCTTGAATGAATTTCAACCGGATCTCATCATCAATTCTGCTGGGCAAGACAATCATTTTACCGATCCGCTCGCCTCCATGAATGTAACAGCTCGTGGGTATGGGAAAATAACTGAACTTATCCAACCTGATCTTGCTGTTTTAGAGGGAGGATATTCTATTGAAACTGCACTTCCCTATGTTAATTTAGCGATCTTCCTAGCTTTAACTGGTGAGGATTACAGCCATGTTGAAGAACCTCAAAAACCGCAACGACCGCTTCTTAATTTTCAGGAGTTAAAACGTTATGTTAAAGAATTAAAGGTGAATAACAAACAAGCAAATCCGCAATGGACAATTCGTGACGAAAAAACTTTACCTGGTGGGAAATGGGCCTATATTCCGCACTCCGTTTATTATGATACGGAAGGAATTCAAGAAATCCGACAGGATCGAGTCCGGATTTGTGAAGAGTGCGGAGGTACGGTTTTAATTGAAAGCCAGAACGCCGCAACCGGAGAAAGATTTGCCCTGATTCGAATTCCTTTTAATGCTTGTACTACATGTCGACAAGCTGGAGAAGATCTATGGGGTGATTTCAGGGGTCGTAAAATGAGCGTTCTTCTGCAGAATCAATTTCAGGATTCGATCCAGTTTTGGGAAAATTACGAGGGGGTAAGAAATCTTTGATTTCTAAAATTCAAGTTCTTGATCCACAATCCGCAAATCAAATTGCTGCAGGAGAGGTTGTTGAACGACCCGTATCCGTCGTCAAGGAACTTGTAGAAAATTCGTTGGACGCTGGAGCTAAACAGATCGAGATTACGATCGAAGGAAATGGCGTTCCCCTAATTCGGGTTCGTGATGACGGAAGCGGAATTTCTCCTGAAGATTTGCCTCAAGCGGTGTTGCGTCATGCGACGAGCAAGATTAGACGAATTGAAGATTTGAATGAGCTTCAGACGCTAGGCTTTAGAGGAGAGGCACTCCCAAGTATTGCTTCAGTATCTCGCATGGACATTACTTCACGCCAAACAGATAGCGTTCTCGGCATGAATTTAAAACTTATTGGGGGAGAACGGTGTGAGCTTCAGGAAATGGGGTGTCCTCCAGGTACGACCATAACTGTCGAGGATTTATTCTTTAATACCCCAGCTCGCCGTAAATTTCTTAAAACGCAAAATACAGAATTTGGACTTATCTCTGATACACTGGGGCGCTTAGCATTAGCTCGTCCTGATGTTTCATTTACCTTAAAACACCCGAAACAAGTTGTCTTTCAAACTCCTGGAAGAGGAAAGCTGCTTGAGAGCATCGGTGTAATTTATGGGCAAAAATTAGCCCGGCAACTCATTCCTTTGTCTTGTTCCTATAAGGAATGGACTCTTGAAGGATATATCAGCCCTCCGGATTTGGTTCGCTCTACACGTCAGGAAGAAATATTTATTGTCAACGGACGGATTATCCGCTCAAAACTTCTGAGCAGAGCTATTTCTGAAGGGTATCATACGCTTATTCCGAATCGACTCTTTCCAATTATTGTTATACAACTTACGCTTCCTCCCCATGAGTATGATGTTAACGTTCATCCGACCAAAATGGAAATACGTTTTCAAAATGAGAAAGCTCTTGCGCAGTTTATCTCAGAACAGGTACGCAAGACCCTTCTGGATAGCCGCCCCGTAGCTCCGTTCGAGCGATTATCAACTAAGCCAGCATCACCATCACTTGGCACGCAACAGGTTACTAGCAATTTTTCTGATTTTTCAACGGCGCGTTCCACCCAATCTAAGTTGTTTTTTCCTTCATTGACTCGCCCCGAGCTTTTACAGACACAAACACAGCTCGATCATAAAGAACCCTTTACTCCAAAAGTGCAAGAAGAGCCACATATATTCAAGACGCAACCCTATGAAACTCGGGAGAGCTTTGGTACTCAGGAAAGTAATGAGACTCAGAGAAACTTGAATAATTGTATGACTACTTTAATAACCGATCAAGTTCATCCTTTATTGACGCTTCGACCGCTAGGTCAGATTTTAGGGACCTATATCCTCGCTTCAAATGATGAATCTCTTGTGATTATGGATCAACATGCTGCTCACGAGAGAATTAATTATGAACGTATACTCAAGGAGCATCAACATAATCCTGGAGCAAGTCAAACTCTGCTCATTCCAACTTCTATTGATTTTTCCCCGATTGAAGAACAAGCCTTACTTGAAAACTTACCTCATTTAACCAATATGGGCTTTATCCTGGAACACTTTGGAGGAAGAACATATTTAATCCGCGGTGTACCTGCTTATAGCGGTCCTTATTCTGGGGAAGAGCTATTAAGACAGTTTCTTGAAGAAGTGGTTTTCAAGCAAAATCAACCTGCTTTTGATGAACTTCTGAGGGAATGGATTTATATGCTGGCCTGTAAGGAATCGATCAAAGCAAAGGAAAAACTGTCGCTTCTAGAAATGCAAGAACTCCTTGTTCAACTCAGCAAAACCGAAAACCCATACACCTGTCCTCATGGTCGCCCGACGATAATCAAGCTTACCCGAAGTGATTTAGAAAAACGATTTTATCGCATCTAATAAGAATTGTGGATTTGGAGTGCACTTTTTGAATAAAATTCCTGTTTCAATTAAATTAACCCATCCCAACGACCCTATTTTACAAGCAAAAATGAGGTGGTTTATGGATCAACCGGGTTGCTCTTTTCAAACCGGCGAACCTGATTTACTCCCAATTTTACACCTGACTCGTAAGGGAATATTTCTGGATGATGGTCAGAATCGCCTGAGCTTTCATCCGAACCTAGCCATAATCCGAATTTTGCAGGGCCTTCGTGGAGAGCAGGATCGTTTTCTTGTTGCCACTAACGTGAAGCCAGGCCAGACTTTGATCGATGCAACTTTGGGGATGGGTGCAGATGCATTAGTTGCGGCTTGGAAAGTAGGGGAAAGTGGAAAGGTTATTGCTTTTGAACACTCACCACTTCTTGCAGCACTAATGAAAGAAGGACTCCTTAGTTTAAAGGATAAACAATTGCCTAGGATAATGAATTCCCTCAAGCTTAACGCCTGGAAGGAGCTCATCCTCGCCTCGCAACGAATTGAAGTCATATGGGGAGATCATCAAAAACTCCTTACTGAACTGCCAGAGTCTTCGGTTGATGTCGTCTATTTTGACCCGATGTTTCGGCGTACCCGCGAAAAGTCCTCTTCAATTCAACCGTTACATCGGTACTCTGATCATCGACCCTTGCAACAGGAGGCTGTACAGGAGGCCTACCGTGTTGCATGCTCGCGCATAGTTCTTAAAGAACGTAAAGGCAGTTCAGAATTTGTGCGCTTAGGGTTCCAGGTGTTTAATGGAGGACGTTACAGCCAAGTTGATTATGGAATTATCAATTGTTGTTCAACCAAGGAGGAAACATTTTGAAGCCCCTAATTATTATTGTTGGCCCGACGGCGGTAGGAAAAACAGCATTAGGTGTAAGTCTGGCTAAGAGTCTTGATGGAGAGATCATTTCGGGTGATTCTATTCAGGTCTACAAAAGACTCAATATCGGTTCAGCAAAACCTACTCGGGAAGAACAACAAAATATTCCGCATTTTCTTTTGGATATTCTGGACCCGACTGAACCATTTACGGTTGCCCAGTTCCAGAAGATGGCCTTAGCACAAATTCAAGAGATTCAAAGCAGAGGGAAAGTTCCCCTTATTGTCGGAGGGACGGGCCTTTACATTCGTTCTTTGCTGGATCCCTTTGATTTCAGTGAAAATAGCTCGTCAGAAATTCGAGAGGGCTGGGCTAATTTTCTTGAGAAGGAGGGCAAGGAAAAGCTTCATCAGGCACTTATCGAAGTTGATCCAGTTAGCGCAGTGCGCCTGCACCCAAATGATACACGACGTATTATTCGGGCCTTGGAAGTTAATGACCTCACAGGAAAACCTTTTTCTGAGCAACGGGGAAGCCTTGATTATGAATATCCGTCCTTAGACCCATCAATTCTGTATATAGGGTTAACCGCTCCTCGTGAAGTGATTTATGATCGCGTCAATCGCCGGTGTGAAGAAATGATGCAAGAAGGTCTGCTCAAAGAAACCTTGGATTTACTTAAGGACGGATATGATCGTCGACTAAAACCTCTCCAAAGTATAGGGTATCGTCATGCGATCTGGGCCTTAAAGGGAAAAGTGACTTCTTCAGAAATGTTGCGTCTTTTCCAACGAGATACTCGACATTTTGCTAAACGCCAATTAACATGGTTTAAACGGGATCCTCGAATTCAATGGTATGATACTCAAAAGCATAACTTATCTATTCTTTCAGATGAGATCAGCAAGACTTGCAGAGGACTTGAAAGTCGTGTAAAATAAACAGATAGAAATAGAAATAGCTGGTGATGGAGGGAAATAAATGATTAAGTCGCCCATCAATTTACAAGATACTTTTTTAAATCAGGCAAGAAAAGAAAACATGCCCGTCATAATTTATTTGGTTAATGGATTTCAACTGAAGGGAATTGTGCGAGGCTTTGACAACTATGTTGTTGTTTTGGACTTCGAAGGGAAACAGCAGATGATCTATAAACATGCTATTTCTACTGTTATGCCTATGCGACCAATTAACTTAGTTGCTGCAGCGAATGTTGCAACAGAAGAGCAGAACTAAAATAAATAGTAAAAATTTTAAATAACAAAAAAGCCTGTTTCCAGGCTTTTTTACTTAGTTAAGCTCGACGGATGTCGGGTTTTTCTTTTTCTAGAGAATAAAAGAACTACTAATAATGAAAAATAGGAATGAATCCAAGAAATTTAATGAGAGTTAGAGAAAATCTACAAAATATATGCTTAAATAATTGTAGGAATTACAATATCGTGGTAAAATAAAGTTTAGTGTTAAAAACCAAAAAGGGAGTTTTTATTTGTGATTGAAACGGCTAACTTACGCAATATTGCTATTATTGCCCACGTAGACCATGGTAAAACGACATTAGTTGATGCAATGCTCAGACAGAGTGGTACTTTTCGCTCTAATCAACAAGTGATGGAGCGCGTTATGGATTCTAACGATCTCGAAAGAGAAAGAGGAATTACAATTCTTTCCAAGAACACTTCTGTTCATTGGCAGGACACAAAAATAAATATTGTAGATACACCAGGCCATGCTGACTTCGGCGGAGAAGTTGAACGGGTTTTAAAAATGGTCAATGGGGTTTTGCTTATCGTCGATTCTTACGAAGGTCCAATGCCTCAGACCCGTTTCGTTCTAAAAAAGGCCTTAGAACTGAAACTCGTGCCCATTGTAGTTATTAACAAAATTGATCGGTCAGATGCTCGCCCTGCTGAAGTATTAGACGAAATCCTGGAGCTTTTCATGGAGTTAGGAGCAGATGATGATCAACTCGATTTCCCGGTTGTCTATGCTTCCGCACGTCAAGGGATTGCAGGCCTTGAACCCGATCAACTCACTGACAACCTGGCTCCTCTCTTTTCCCTGATTTTAGAGCATATTCCTGCTCCAGTTGTCGATATAGAAGCCCCTTTACAACTCTTGGTTACGACTTTGGACAATGATGATTATGTTGGAAAAATCGTTGTAGGGCGACTGATCCGTGGAACGGTTCATCAAGGCGAACAGGTTGTCTTAATGAAACGAGAAGGGGTTATCGAAAAGAACAAGATTGGTAAAGTTTACGTCTATGAAGGGCTTAAACGTGTGGAGGTCGATGAAGCACCAGCAGGTGAGATTGTCGCTTTGACAGGCTTAACCAGTGCCAACATTGGAGAAACAGTGGCTGATGCAAATGAACCGGAAGCACTTGATGTGATTGAAGTGGACGAGCCTACGCTCACCATGAACTTCATGGTTAACAACAGCCCTTTTGCTGGTAGAGAAGGAACTTATGTGACTTCACGTAAGATTAGGGAAAGATTATACAAAGAAATCGAAACAAACGTGAGCTTAAATGTAGAAGATACAGATTCTGCAGATGTTTTTCGCGTTTCAGGAAGAGGAGAGCTTCATCTTTCTATCTTGATTGAAAATATGCGTCGCGAAGGCTATGAACTCCAAGTGTCGAAACCTGAGGTCATTATTAAGGTCATCGATGGAGTAAAATGTGAACCGATTGAATACCTGACCTGCGATATTGCCGAAAACGCGATGGGTTCTATTATGGAACTATTAGGACAACGCAAAGCAGAAATGGTGAATATGACCAATATTTCAACCACTCAGATTCGCTTAGAGTTTAGAATTCCAGCACGGGGTTTGATTGGTTTCAGGGGTGACTTTTTGACGCAAACGCGCGGCGAAGGAATAATGAGTCATGTCTTCTATAGCTATGAACCCTATAAAGGGGATATCCCTGGTCGAAGTCGCGGCGTGTTAATCGCTTTTGAAGATGGAGAAGCTACAGGATACGGCCTCAATATTGCCCAAGAACGAGGAGTCACGTTTATCGAACCAGGCACTCAAGTTTATGAGGGAATGATCGTCGGTGAAAACAGCCGAGATCAAGATATTGAAGTCAATGTAGCTAAGAAAAAACATGTGACTAATATGCGTTCAAGTAACTCGGAAGAAGCTTTACATTTAGAAAGTCCACGACTTTACAGCCTCGAACAAGCTCTGGAATATATCGATGATGATGAACTTGTTGAAATTACTCCAAAAAGTATTCGTTTGCGTAAAAGATATCTGGATCATTCATCTCGTGTTCGCTACGCAAAGAACAAAGCTTCGATGTCAAACTAATAGAGTTGACTGATTTTACTTCTTTTTAGGACACCTTTTCAGACTTATTGCGTATAGTAATAAGGATGGGGAGGTGCTTCCTACATATGCCGATTCGTATTACATTCCGACCGGATGATCATTTGCCTCCGGTGGTACATTCTCCTAAGCCAAAAGTTGCCCTTGAAAGTCAAAGCGAGCCTACAGTACAAAATTCAAAGTTTCGAAAAACCATATCTAATTCTACGGACAAGGATAAAGTTGAAGAAATCCTCTCAGAGCTAGATGCCCTGATTGGGTTACGAAAGGTTAAAGAGTTAGTTCGTGAACTGCAGGCCTATGTTGAAATACAAAGACGGCGGACACGGGAAAAGCTCCTTGCTGAGTCCTTAGTACTGCATATGATTTTTCGAGGAAATCCTGGTACGGGGAAAACGACTGTTGCTCGACTCATTGGCCGACTTTTTAAGGAAATGGAAGTCCTGCAAAAGGGCCACATTATTGAATGTGAGCGCGCGGATCTCGTTGGCGAGTACATCGGGCATACTGCACAAAAGACACGTGAACAGGTGAAGAAGGCTTTAGGCGGAGTTTTGTTCATCGATGAAGCCTACTCTCTTGCAAGAGGTGGGGAAAAAGATTTTGGAAAAGAAGCCATTGATACTTTAGTCAAATCGATGGAAGATCATAAAAACGAATTTATCTTGATTTTAGCGGGTTACCGTCATGAGATGGATTGGTTTTTACAGACTAACCCAGGACTTCGTTCTCGTTTCCCAATTTATATTGATTTTCCGGATTATACATTGGATGAGCTTCTGGCTATCGGTGAAACGATGCTCAAAGATCGTCAATATGAATTCAGTTTTGAAACGAGAGAAGCATTTCGCTTTATGCTTCAAGGACTCTTAAATTCTCATCCCTACGCTGGAAATGCGCGATTGGTTCGAAATATGGCTGAGAGAGCCATCCGTAAACAGGCAGTTCGCTTATATCAGAAACCCAACTCAACTCGTGAGGAACTTATGCAGATTCTACCTATAGATCTCGCCATCGATGAAAATAATGCTCGGAATTCTTCATAAACTCTAAGTGCAACCAGCGGCTTTCACTCTCCCTAAGGCTCGGCGAAAGTCTGGTTTTCTTTATCTTAATTGATGGCTAATTGCCGCTAAGATGGAGGTAAGGTATGGATATCTTCGGAGATCTATCCGGAATACGGTTAACACAACTCGAAGAATTGAAAACGCTGTCTTCGCTCCGAACTGAACGTCCGGAGCTTATCCATGTCGATTTGCTTGATGGACTAAGTATTTTAACGGATAAGTGGAATAAGGAAATTGCCTTGTATATTAATCGCACGGGGCGAGTTAATGGCATAGCTGTAGGACATCATGCATCAGTTAAACTTCCTTCGGTACGAGTAAGGGAAGCCACCCATACACGATGTATTCATACTCATCCAGGGGGGAATTTTCAATTAAGTTCTGTTGACCTTAGCGCTCTTGAATCTCTCTCCCTTGAAAGTATGACAAGTATTGGAATCCTCAATGGAAAAATCACGGGCGCTGAGCTCGCTTGTTTAACCGAGGATGGGACAATTCTCACTTCGAACTTCTCGCCTCAAGAGCTTGAAAGGCTTGACTATGATGAATTTCTCTCAGAGAATCGTACTCGTCAAACCCCGATAACCCGTGCTCTTCCTGAGGAAGAACGGGCGTATCTTGTTTCAGTTGAAAATGAAGAACTAGCTCAAGAAATATTAACTGAATTAGCGGAACTCGCTCGCACTGCAGGAGTTAAAGTTGTGGGACAATTGTTGCAACCCAAGCGTTACGGTAGTTCTGTTAGTTATCTCGGCAAAGGAAAACTCGAGACATTAAATCAACAACTCCAAAATACACATGCAAATGTTCTCATTTGTGATGATGAGTTAACTCCTGCCCAACTTCGAAATCTTGAAGAATATACCGGAATTAAAGTCTTGGATCGCACGGGACTTATCCTAGATATATTTGCACAGCGTGCTAAGTCTCGGGAAGGAAAACTGCAAGTTGAATTAGCACAACTCCAATATCTCTTACCTCGCTTGACAGGTCAAGGTCGATCACTCTCTCGTTTAGGTGGAGGGATAGGAACGAGAGGTCCTGGTGAATCCAAATTAGAGATGGATAAACGGCGAGTCCGTCAACGAATTTATATTCTCGAACAGGACTTAAAGGAGATTCGTAAACACAGATTGACACAGCGGCAACAACGCATTCGTAGCGGGCTTCAACTTGTTGCGCTAGTAGGATATACAAACGCTGGAAAAACAACATTTTTACAAAAAGCAATGGAACAAACTCGGGCTAAAGGTGAGTCACTTTCTGGAGAGAACAAGCTTTTTGCAACCTTGGATCCGACAGTACGTTCGCTTCAAATTGGCACATACCGTCAAATTCTGATGAGTGATACTGTTGGTTTCATTCAGAAACTCCCGCCTAAGTTACTAAACGCGTTCTTGGCGACTCTAGAGGAAGTTCAAAATGCGGATTTGTTGGTTCACGTTTTAGATGCAAGTCATGCTCGAGCTTTAGAACAGGCTGATACAGTTCATGAAATATTGAAAGAATTAGATTGCGCTGATAAACCCACGATTACCGTCTTAAATAAAACGGATCAAGTTGAACAGATTTCTGATCTTAATCGTTTAGCGCAGCAACTACCACACCCTGTATCACTTTCTCTGAAACAAGGAGATTCACTTGTTCCTGTCTGGAAAATGATTGAGGAACTTTTGCCTGAGAATTAACTGACATGAAAAATAGATGACTAGGAGGCTCAACATTGGAATTATGGGAAGAACTGCCTAGCTTGATTTCTAGGGCAATAGAACAGGCAGAAGCAGTCGTTCAAACACGATTACCTGACCTCAATGTAATCACGGAACATAATCACGCCAAAGTACTCAATGCCTTTCAAACTGAAAAGGTAACAGGTTATCATCTCTCTGGTACAACCGGTTATGGTCTGGGAGATACGGGACGTGAGGTTTTAGATAGGGTAGTGGCGCGTATTTTAGGAACTGAGGCAGCTTTGGTTCGAGGACAGTTCGTTTCAGGTACGCATGCGATTGCTACCGCGTTATTTGGGGTCCTTCGTCCTGGAGATCATTTTATTTCCATGAGTGGAGATCCTTATGATACACTTGAAGAAGTTATTGGAATTCGCGAAACAGGGCAGGGGAGCTTAAAGGAATTTGGCGTTAGTTTTGATGCAATCCCGCTCAGCTCAGAAGGGGAAATTCAGTATAATTTACTTAAAGATGCTCTGAAGCCGAAAACGAAAATGCTGATTGTCCAGCGTTCCAGGGGATATGCTTGGCGGAATTCGATAGGAATCGAAAAAATTTCTGAATTAGTGCATTTCGTTCGGGAAAACTATCCTCAGCTTCTTATTTTCGTCGATAATTGTTATGGGGAGTTGGTCGAGAAACTTGAACCAGGAGATATCGATGTCGATTTGATGGCTGGTTCACTGATTAAAAACCTAGGAGGAACTCTCGCCCCGACCGGAGGATACATTGCAGGGAAAAAGAAGTGGGTGGACCTTGCTGCACAACGACTCACGGCTCCGGGAATTGGTGGAGAAGTCGGCGCTACGCTTGAATGGCAACGTCTCTTTTTCCAAGGACTGTTTTTAAGCCCATTGACTGTAAGTGAAGCTGTACGTGGGGCAGTATTTTCCTCTGCCTTCTGGAAAGCTCTGGGATTTGAGGTCAGTCCATTACCGGAAGAACCTCGAACGGATTTAATTCAAGCAGTTAAGTTGGGATCACGGGATCGAATGATTGGTTTCTGTCAAGGACTTCAGAAAGGATCTCCTCTCGACAGTTATGTTTTACCGATCCCTGCAGGCATGCCAGGGTATGAAGATGAAGTGATCATGGCGGGAGGAACCTTTATTCAAGGTGCAACGAGTGAATTTTCAGCCGATGGTCCGCTCAGAGAACCTTTTATTGTCTACCAACAGGGTGGGATGTCGTATCAGTATGTTAAGTTTGGTAATATTTTAGCAGCCTTAAATCTTTACGAGAAAGATTTACTAAACGGGAGGTGATTTATGTGAGTCATGAACAAGACCTTGAAAAACCTGAAAAAAGTATGGCACGTTATATTTTTGAGCTTGTAGAGATTGTCCTTGTTGCCTTTGCTTTATCCTGGCTCATCCGGACCTTTGTCATTGAAGCCCGCATTATTCCTACAGGCTCTATGCTACCCACAATCCAGCTTCAAGATCGCGTCATTGTTGACAAATTTTTCTTCAAGAATTTTGGCGAACTTCAGCCTGGGGATATTATTGTTTTTCATCCTCCCGCAAGCGCCCATTCTTCAGATGATTTTATCAAACGGTTGATCGCCATGCCTGGGGATAAAGTTGAGATTAAAAATCATGATACTTATGTTAATGGACAAAAACTTATTGAACCGTATCTTAATGAACACCCTAAGGAAGATTTCGGTCCGATCGTTGTTCCAGAAAATTCCTTGTTTGTCATGGGAGATAACCGTAATAATAGTGCTGATTCAAGAGAATGGGGCTTTTTACCTGCACAAAACGTTACAGGTAGGACTTTATTTCGTTACTGGCCGCTTAACCACTTTGGACCTTTAGCTCGTTAGTTGAGGACACGTAGTGTATAGTTCTGCATATATTGAAATTAGAATTTAATACTTCGGAAGAGGGGGGTACATAAGATGAGCAAAATGAAGTCGATAATGGTACTATTCGGAGGACAGTCTGGAGAACACGAGGTTTCTCTGGAGTCTGCCCAATCGGTCTTAAATGCGCTGGATCGTACCCGTTATGAGGTGCAAACTATTGGTATATCGAAGGGGGGAAAATGGTTCTGGGGAGTAGAACCAAAGGATTGGAAAACTTCTGATGTTGTTTCTAACGATAATCCCCAGGTTACATTAGTTCATGACCCTTCAGATCCACGTTTCGTTGCTCTTGACGGAAAAGAGCTTCCCAACCAAGGAAAATTCGATATAATCTTTCCGGTTCTTCATGGACCTTTTGGCGAGGATGGTACAATTCAAGGGCTATTTGAAATGTCTAATGTACCGTATGTTGGCTCAGGAGTGCTTGGTGCCTCTTTAGGAATGGATAAAGATCGGATGAAAGCTGTATTTGCTGAGGCAGGTTTGCCAATGGCTCGTACTTTTACGTTGTTGCGTACTCAGTATAATGATGATTCTGATCAAATTCTTAACCGTATCGAATTAGAAATCGGTTATCCCTGTTTTATTAAACCGGCGAATCTCGGATCGAGTGTCGGAATTTCAAAAGCATATAATCGAGAAGACTTAAGAAAATCGATTGAATTGGCTGCCTTATATGATCGAAAGCTTGTTATTGAAGAAAATATCAATGGACGTGAAATTGAGGTTAGCGTCTTAGGCAATGAATCTCCTCAAGCTTCTGTTCCTGGAGAAATCCTGCCAGCAAACGACTTTTATGATTATGAAGCTAAGTATCATGACACTAGTTCACGTTTGCTTATTCCAGCCCCGCTTGAGACTGAAACTATGAATAAACTTCAAAAAATGGCAGTTAAAGCATTCCAGGCTGTGGAAGCATCTGGCCTAAGTAGAGTCGACTTCTTCCTCACTTCAGATCAGAAGATTTACGTCAATGAAATCAATACAATGCCAGGTTTTACTCAGATTTCGATGTATCCCAAACTATGGGAGGCTTCAGGGATCCCTTATTTGGAACTTATCGACCGTTTAATTTCTTTGGGTTTAGAACGTTTTAAGGATCTTCGCAACCGTAGAATTTCACGTTAGCACTGTAATGAAAGTATAAAAAAGGAAGTGAGTTTATGAAGAAACTCACTTCCTTTTAATTTATTAATAATTTCGTGGTTTAATGAAGAAAACGAAAGACCCCAATGACTTTGCCTAAGATCGTTACATCTTGTGAATAAATAGGTTCCATTAACGAGTTTTCAGGTTGTAAACGAATCAATGTTTTCTCACGGTAAAAACGTTTGACCGTTGCTTCATCCCCAATCATTGCAACGACGATTTCTCCATTACTAGCTGTACTTTGTTGTCTGACCAAGATAAGATCCCCATTGAGGATTCCAGCATTAATCATGCTTTCCCCACGGACTTTTAATAAGAACACTTTATCATCATTGACGAAGTCCAACGGTAGGGGAAAGGTATCCTCAATATTTTCTTGTGCTAAAATAGGTTGGCCCGCCGTAACTCGTCCAACGATTGGAACGTGGACCACTTTCTTTTCAACGACATCATTCGCACTTTCCAAAACTTCTATAGCTCTTGGCTTGATGGGATCGCGACGGATATAACCTTTATCTTCTAAAGTTTGTAGATGCCCATGCACGGTAGAACTGGACATTAAACCAACTGCATCTCCTATTTCACGAACCGAGGGGGGATATCCTTTCACTCTAATTTCTTGCTTAATAAATTTGAGTATCGCGTTTTGACGTTGAGATAAATCAGGATACACAGTATTACCTCCCACAATTTCTTATGAACATTTTACCATTTGAGATAGCAAAGTGCAAACAAATGTTCGTAATAAAATTAAATTCTTCCCATATCATTTAAGTATAATGTGCTTAAGGTGGGATGATCTTGAGAAAAATTATAAACTCCGTTTCTCGCACTTTTGTTCTTGCCCTACAAATTCTCTTAATCTTAAGTATGGGATGGATATCCTGGAAATTACTTAATGAGACCCCAGCTATTTCACCTCATGCATTTCCATATTTAACAAGTATTGCTTCAGAAATTATACTCGATAGTCAAAATGAAGGCAAAAATCTTTCTAAAACAGGATGGGCAGATCTTTTAGCTGTACAATCAACACTTTCGAAACAAGATGCTTCTCCGATTGTTCAGCAATTGAAGCATGGAATTGCCTTCGGTAAAATCAATTGGAAATCTGCGGCTCTTTCTCAACAGTTGATCCATGATGTGAAGGCGAGAAGAACACTTTTGATTAAATATCCTTTATTTGAACCGCAGCGTTATGCCTTTCCGGTTCAGGGAAAACCTTGGTATGAAGATAGTTGGGGTGCAGATCGAGAGGGTGGAATACGTAAACATGAGGGAACAGATCTCTTTGCCAAGGAAGGAACCCCTCTATTTAGCGTGAGTTCTGGCAAAATCGAAAAATTGGGCTGGAATCGCCTGGGAGGAGAACGAGTGGGAATCCGAGGAGAAGACGGTAATTATTACTACTACGCTCATCTTAAACAAATTGAACCCTCATTGAAGATCGGTCAATCTATTCTAAAGGGCGATCCTATCGGAACGATGGGGCACACTGGAGATGCATTAACTACTCCAGATCACTTACACTTCGGAATTCAAATTCCGGATGGAACTTGGATTAACCCATACCCGTTCTTAGCTGTTTGGGAACATTATCCAACCTAATCCTATTGAATTCAATACTTGCCGAATAGCTAATAATTAATTATTATATAAGGGTTGATAAGGAAGGATCGAAAGGAACATTATGAAACGTAAAAAGATTATTCTCATGAGTTTAATATGGGTTATAGCTTTTATTATAAATACACTTTCTTTGACTTATCCTTCTCGATCGATCTCTGCAACTCAACCTACTGTATACCAATCTACTGTGAAACAATCGAATGAGGACAAAAGTCTTAATACCCCAAGTTATTATCTTATCAATGCCCAAAATCAGGATATACTCCTCGCACAAAATGAGACGCTACAGCGTGCCCCGGCCAGCACGGTAAAACTGCTGACCGGTCTAGTAGCTATGCAAACCCTTCATGAAGAAGATGTTGTAACGCTAGGAAACGAGGTAGTGATTGAAAATTCTACTTTGGGCTTGAAACCAGGCGATACCCTCCTTGTTAAAGATTTGTTAACTGCACTATATTTGCCAAGTTCGAACGATGCTGCAGTTGCCTTAGCTGTTGCAGCGAAAGGGTCACTTCCTGCCTTTGTTGAGGCAATGAATCAATATGCACTCCAATTGGGCTGCAATAGTTCACGTTTTCAGACTCCAAATGGATTACCCGCACTTGATCAATATTCTACGGCCCAAGACCTCTCTAAAATTGCGATCGATTTTATACACAATAAAACGTTGATGCAATATGTGGAGAAGGAAGAGGGAAAGGTAGAGTGGACAGGCTCTAACGGACTTAAAAAGAGTATTATTGTCAATAATACAAATGAATTTCTTGGCTTATATCCTGGAGTGCAAGGATTAAAAACAGGAACGACCACTGAGGCGGGTCAGTGCCTTGTCACATATATCACAAGGATGGACGGAGATTTAATCCTTGTTTTATTAGGAAGTGAAAATCGCTATAAAGATACCCAAAATCTCTTAGATCGAGGGATTTCAACTTTACGAACGCAAGCAGCATTACGGAATATAGGAAGTAGCCCTGAATCAATGATTCAAACACCAGGTTTTTTTCAATAGTAAACATTAAAACATTAATTATATTAATTGTATAAAACTAAGATGGAGTGTAGATAAAATGCAAAAATATGGTGAGCCATGCGTTTTAGAAGATCGTTTATGTATTGAATGCGGAGAATGTGATCTTTGCGAATTAGACCCTGAGAAGATTTGTGATAATTGTTGTAAGTGTATTGATTCCGAAGCAGATTTTCGAGCCATTGAAATTGAAGACATTCTTTTAAATACTGAGGATGTGAAGCCGACTCTAAAGAAGACTTCACAGTCTTTGCACATTAAGAAAAGATAAGTTAAAAACAGATCTTGCCATATCATAGAGAGAAGGTAAGATCTGTTTATATTTTTTATTTTGAGTCCTATAATGAATATTATGTAAAGTAGAACACATTATACGGCAGAGGGGTATACATATTTTTAGCCTGATTGGTGGATTTCTAGGCATTCATTCTAGGTTAAACTAGCGTGTTCTTAAGCTCTTGAATATTACGGTTTTAGAGAGCCACTATTCCAGATGTCACTGAGCCATCTCTCTGGAAAAAATGATCCACTGCTCCGGACAGAGAGCCACCCGAATTTCCTTGAGTTTGTGGAGAGTGTGGGCAAGTTCTTTTGAGAAAGACCCAAAAGGGCTTGTCCTCACTCTCCACAGCTCTCTAAACTAGAGTAAGGTTTTGTTATTCCTGTATTCCTTTGCGTTTACGCATGGAATCTTGGCCATCGATCAAGATTGTATAGGAATCATGAACAATTCTGTCCAAGATGGCATCAGCTAAAGTATCCTCACCAATTTTGCCATGCCATCCGGCGGGTGAAAATTGAGAACTGAAAATGGTTGATCCCTTTTTGTGTCTCGCTTCCACGATTTCTAAAAGATCACGTGCTTCACTATTACCCAGTGGAACGAGTAACCATTCATCTAGAATGAGCAGACTGACTTGCTTGTATTGCTTCATTACTTTTTTGTAGATACCTTCTCCTCGTGCTACTGCCAGTTCATTCAGTAAATCGGGAAGCCGAATATACTTCACTGTATAGAAGTTGCGGCAGGCGGCAATACCGAAGGCACAGCTGAGATAGGTTTTTCCTGCGCCGGAAGCACCAAGGATAATGATGTTGTGTTTTTCTTGGATGTAAGTACATGTTGATAACCGAGCGATTTGTGCTTTGTCCAATTTCCTATCCGCATGATATTCAATATCCTCAATGCACGCTTGATTAAAGTAAAGATCGGCTTTGCGGATGAGGCGAGTGAGTTTATTGTTCTTACGCCTTGCCCATTCCGTGTCCACCATGAGCCCGAATCGTTCTTCAAAATTTAATGCGGTATAGGATGGATCTTGAAGTTGTTGGCGAAATGATTCTGCCATAGCAGTGAGTCGCATTTCATTAAGCTTGCCGATTGTTGTTTCGTTAACCATTATGAATTCCTCCTGTAGTAGTCTGCGCCTCGGGTAAAACCAAAGCTGTTAGAGGATTTCTCAGGGTTAACCGGCTCTTCCTTGACGATTTTGTCTTGTCCCGTTTTGATGATGGTCTGAATGCTTTTGTAGCTGGGGTTGGGTGTGTAGGAGAGTGCTTTTTCACAGGCTGCTTCTAAGCGACTAACCGAGTATTTATCTGCTAGTTTGAGTAAACCCATACAGCTTTTGTAGCCTTGTTGTTCTATACGGTGAGAAGACAAGATTGCCTTCACTACCACGGCGGTATGTTTACCAACGTTTTCTGCCCAAGATACGAAGCGTTCGCCATTCCATGCTGTATACTTTTGATGGTCTTCCAGCATATGTTCCGTAACTGTGCTGTATTGTCCGGGACGACCATGCAAGCGAGGATGGGAACATATCCGGTGATTATTAAAAAACACTTCAACTACATAACGGGTGATTCGGACATCGACTTTGTGTTTGATGTATTCATAAGGGACGCTGTAATGCATTTTCTCTACAGTAACATGATAGTTAAATTGGACGGTGGCAACCTTCCAAACTGCTAATTCATAGGGTACTGCGGGAAGAGGTAGTAACAGGGCTTTCTCTTCTTCTCGAAATACGCTCTGACGGCTTCCCGTTTTCTTCTGAAACGGTTTACTGTTGAAGGCCTCCAGTTTCTCTCGTATCGCCAGGTTAAGTTCTGGAAGAGAAAAGAATTGTTGACGACGGAGAGCCGCAACGATCCAGGTGGAAATGGTGCCAACCGTCCCTTCAACACTGGGTTTATCCTTGGGCTTTCTTACCCGAGCAGGAATAACAGCGGTCCCATAGTGCTCGGCCATTTCGTGATAAGACTTGTTGATTATAGGCGTATACCATGAGGAGCGTTCCACACCGGTCTTCAGATTATCCGGTACAAGAATCCGTGTAACGCCTCCAAAATACTTGTAGGCATTGACATGAGCTGTAATCCAGGATTCTTGGCCTTGATTCAGAAAAGCTTCCACATAAGCATATTGACTGTACGGTAGAACAGCTACAAATATGTAGGCAGCAATGCTCTCTCCTGTATCCGTATCCACGAGGCTTGCCGTTTGGCCTGCCCAGTCGACCTCCATTTGTTCGCCAGGCTTTCGTCCGATATGCATGGTCGCTTTGGTCTTCGCCACATACTGCTGATAATGGTAGCAAAACTGAGTATACATGAGGGGAATCTCATTGCTGAGTCTGCAGGATTCGCAGTATTCATTCCAAAGCAGACTGAGCGTTACTCCGCTTTTCGCCATTTCTTTATGAATGTACTCATTATCCGGGCGCTTTCGGGTAGGAGGTAATGTGGATTCAGGATAGAAAAGCTTGTGCAATTCACCATTCGTCCGATCTGGGTTTAACGGCCAAGTAATATTAAGCTCGTTGGATCGTTTCACCACCTTGGCAACAGTGTTGCGTGAGCATTCGCAGCTCACTGCGATGCTGCGTTGACTGATTCCTTGGCTAATTAGCCGAAGAATCTCTCGATAATTGGTCATTTGATGACCTCCTATGAATGTATTTACACTCCTCTCTCGGGTGTATAACTACATTCTAATAAGAAGTTTCATCAAGTGGCTCACAATCCGGAAGGGTGGCTCTAAAAATCCGGAGCTGTGGCTCTCACAGTCCGGAAGCATGGCTCATTTTGCTCCGTAATATTCAGCTCTAGGTACTAATATTCTCGTTATAACTAAAACTTTACAATCTGAATATCAAATTATTTTAAATCTATAAGATTATTCTTCTGACAAAACGCTATAATACTTACCCTTTAAAAGCCTTTGTAAGGATTATAAAATATTAGTCGGTATAATCCATCTAATTGTTAAATTGGATTAGTGTTTGATATAAGCCTTTCAAGATTGAGCCTCTAGGAGCCTCTCTGAGGCTTTAGAATTATACGGCTGGTATGATTCATCCAACACTGAAATCATGAACGCATATAGCTAAAGTTATTTTCGATATTTATTGCTAAGAGTTCTATAATTATTTTGTTTTAAATTAAACACCAGAAGCCTTTATAAGGCATAAAATCTATAACATTATTCAACTATACAATAATTTGTTAGCTACTGAACTTAATGAATATGTTGTATTTAATGATTGGTTATTGTTTACGTATTTAAATAACAAATTGTATAGATTATATTTTACGGGCAAAGTTTTACTCGTTTTAGCTAAGTCCCACTTGAAGCAACTCTGCGCTAAATATCCTTTTAATACATACTTGAGTAAAAGAATTTTATCTTATATAATAGCATTGCATTAAATGTTCGGAATTTTTGGCTTAAAGGAGAATTTTATGACTGACATTTCGAGGCTTCCTCTACCCTCTTACACACGTTCCTACATTAACCATTTAGGAGTTATCAATAAATCTCCCAATACTCAAAAAGCTTATGCCCAGGAACTCCATCTTTTCTTTAATTTCTTATGCCAATACATATCGGATTTTCCCTCCTCCCCCACTTCGTTGACCCTCGATCATATTAATCAAATCCAACATAATGATATTGAGGCCTATTTATGTTGGGCACTAACGAATAGAAACAATGGTGTTCGTGCATTAGCCCGGAAACAGGCTGTAATACGTTCTTTCTATCATTACTTATTAAGAGAGGACTTAGTTTCTAAGGATATCACCCTGAAACTAATACCAATTCATTTAGGTCAAAAAGCACCTAAAGCCCTTGAACCTGAACAAATTGCTGATTTAGTTGACATTCTTGAAACTGGTTCTGGTTTAAGTAAAGGCCAATTAAAATATCATACTTATACGGAAAAAAGAGATTTTGCGATTTTTATAACCTTTATTGGAACAGGGCTACGCCTGACTGAATTATATAGTTTAAATTTACAAAATATTGATTTTAATAAGGGTTGTTTTTTCGTTACACGCAAAGGCAATAAAGAAACCAACATTTACTTTAACTCTGAAGTCGCTACTGCTATACAAGATTACATTAAAAACGAACGTCAACGTTATCTAGTAAAGGAGTCTGATGCTCTTTTTCTTTCAATTCAGGGAAATCGTATGAGTAAACGGGCTATTCAGGATCTCATTAAAAAGTACATGACCATTCTAAAAAAACAAGGGCATAATACCGAAGGCTTTAGTGCCCATAAATTACGTTCGACCTTTGCTACCCTTCTCCTTCGTGAAACAGATAATCTCGCTATTGTACAGGATGCTCTTGGTCATGCTGACCCAAGGACAACTCGTATATACGCCAAGGTCCTTGATGAACAGTTAAAACGAGCTGCTGATTATATTAAGTTTAGATAGTCAAGTTCGAGCCTATTATATAACGTTCCCTGAATTCCTGAAGTGTCTTGTACATGCATTTTTACACGGTTTCTGTAATTCATGGTTAAAAATGAAGTTGGACGCGAAGTCGCCATAGAGGGTGACTCCTTAAATTTAGGCTCTGTCACAACTATTAGTTGATATTTGTATACTTCGAGTTTATTCAATCTGATGAATTAGAACGGTTGAGCTTTATCTTTATTTTTGAGAATTATTCTCTGCCATACGCTTTCTTTCTCTGCGCTTTTTAACTTCGAGCTTTTTGGTCAGAGAAGCTTCCGAGGCGAGATAAGATTTTTTTACCCATTGAATCAGTTTTTTACGGCTTTCCAAAACATCTGCCGGAACCTCATAGTATGGCATGACCATCGGTTTGTCTTCGAAAGGTTTAAAGGGTGACATACCCGCCTTTATATAGTCTTCAACATTCTCTGGCCCGACCTTGAAATACAAGTTGTCGTCATTTATCAGTGCAAAAATAAGGGAATCATAGTAGATTGCAACCGCACCAAACATGCGGCGTGTACTTAACAACTCCAAATCTCGTAACTGATCTAGTACAAAAAGCTTGAAACCTTCGCTAACAGACATTAAACCATAACCTCAACACGAATTTTATGATAAAAATTGCACAATAAATAAAGACAATGATAATCGTACTTTTTAGTGTACCATTATTTATAGCATTGTTTTAGTTTAAAACTGAGAAAAATCCTCAAAAATCAACCATATGTTATGACAGAGCCTAAATTTAATTAAGCCACAAATGCTAATTATCATAATATGGATTAGCGGAAGTTCATTTTCTTGGATTTCACTATAACGAATAAGAATAATTAGCAGCTTAAGCCAACGCTAAATTCTCATAAACAATGCTAACCTTCAAATATTCTTTGTTTTTTTGCTTAATTTCATCGATCATCTTGTCCATGGTTTTGACTTCAAAAATACCTTTTTGTTTCCAAGCTAAGAAGTATAGCTTTAACGATTAGCCTTCATCTTCACGCCACAGGATTATTCAGTCAGAAACATTATACGATGTATTATCTGACAGATAAGTCTCAAATTTTAATAGTATTTTTTTATTACTTTAAGAGCTCATCTTCATTTGTGTTTTCTTAAACACAATCACTGCGTTTTCATAGTTGGCTTCGGTGTATGCCATAGGACAACCTCTTTAACACTAAATCTTATCCGTTACAAAATATGGGCGTAATATCCGTCTTTGGTATGAGAAAACATAACTTTTGAGGGAAACAAGTTCTCTCCCATATTGGCAAATCCGACTAAAGTCATAGCCCAGTCTGCTAACTCTGTTGGAAGCCTATAGCACTTGTTTCGCTTGCTTCCGCTATCGTTACTAATGGAATCATCTCTCTGCTAAAACCGACTGCCAAAACGTCACAGACAAGCCGACCGTTTTTGAATTCAAGCAACGGTTGCTTATCAGCAATTTAGCGTCTGTATGAATTTTGCAGTCTCTAAGTTTAAACTTCAATTATTGTGGGAGTTATCCTCTTATTTATCAAATTTTCATTAAAAAATGGATACACCTTCCCCTACCCCAAATTTGTATATTCGTATTAAATTGCCTAACCCCTAGGAGCTGCTAAAAACAAATTCAGCTTTAAACTTCAGCAAATATAACCCTTTTAATAAAAGCCTTACCATTTCTCGTTGAGTTGTAAAATGGTTTCTCAATCGTCTAAGTAAAAACAATTGTATAATATTCGATGCGATGAATATCAAATAGAGCACAGCTTCTACTGCCTTTCCTCCATGCACAAAGCAATGCTCTAAGCCACATTCACATTTCAAGTTATTAAAAATTGAGTTCTCAATATCCCAACGCGCCCTGATTATTTTAAACAATGTCTTAAGCGCCATGTCCTTACATGTGGTTACAATCATAATCTGCGTTCGCTACTTGTTCTTATGTTTCATTGCGAATTTTACAAAACGCAAGGGTTTCCCCACGTTGTTCATTGAGAAAATTGACTCGTAAACCTCAACTTTCTCATATCCCTTTTCGCACTCCCAAACCTCTACTGCCTCCGTCATATTTATCGTTTTTCTTGCTAAAATCAATGGTTTGACTGTGGTAGAAGCTAAAGTGCTGCCATGCGGACTCTGTACTGGACGACCAGACGTTTGCTGAGGTCTACCGGACGGCTGAAACTAAAAACTGCTGGGGCTGTTGCCGTATCCGCTTTGATGAGGATACGCTGTTTTTTCGCTACCTCGCGTGGGTATCCAACTTAAGGGTTAAAGTATGGTGGATACTATTTACTGAGCATTAAACATGCCCATAGATTTTTGTTTGAAGGAATTGCCTGGAGCACGGGATCTGTTCTTGAAAAAACTTGCGACAAGCTTAAGGATTTAAAGTTATCCAACCACTTCCTAGAAACGAGACGAGATATTGATACGTAGGAAGACTTAATGATGTTTTATCGAAGAACCTTGACGCGTGAGTCTAGTAAAGAATATCGAAGTTATCGTTTTATCGAAAGGTATTATAAAGGAAAGAACGTCTTGTCATAAACATGCTTAAAAAATTCCTTCATTATTATAAACACTACTCGTTTCTTTTTTGCACCGACTTGTTTTGCACCATGATGGTCTCCCTGATTGATAATGTAGGATAAATAAAGAAATGCTGCATGGGAAACACTATTCTTCGGTAGGAATTATCTTCGCCTAAGAAAGGATGTATGTTTCCATGCTTAAAGAGATAGAATCTGGTAAACTGCCTGTCGTTTTAAATAGTCCAACCCCTTTTGCCCTTGAATTTGGTACTAACGGATGTTCTGAATGTAGTCGTTTGAGTTCAACTGTCGAGCAAGTTGCCGATACACTAAAGTCTATAGTAGAGGTTTATTACGTTGATGTGGATAAGGTTCCGGAAATTAAGGATGAGTTTCAAGTTGAGAAGCTACCGACTATCATTCTGTTTAAGGATGGTAAACCCCAAGACACGCTAGTTGGCTATCATCAGGAACGTGAAATACACGATTTTCTAAACCAATAAAAATGTGAGGTTATCAAGCCTTCCTATACATAAAGAAAAACCATACTGAGATTAAGTATGGTTTTTTCTTTGCCATTTGATTTACATACCACCTACTGGAGGCGAAAAAGCAACAGTATCACCATTTTGGAGGACCTGCTCGAATTCTACATTATTACTGTTAACGAGACATATAGCTACTTTATCCAGCGGCAGATTATGTTTCTTAATGACATCAATCACTCGGCTATTTTCCTCAAGATGAGTTATTTGTTGCTCAAATCGACCTTCACGCAGATCCCCGAAAAGTTTTACATTCACATCCATTTGGCTTAACCACCCCTTGTAAAAAAATTTCTTAACCTCCTCCTACTGGAGGAAAAATTGAAAATGTATCACCCTCTTTAAGCGTTTGTTCAGGCTGAACATTTCGACCGTTAACGAGACAAATTGAGACTTCCTCCCGGGGTATAGCATATTGGATGATTATATCAATAATCCGATAAGTATCTTGAACTACAATCTTCTGTTCTTTAAACCGTCCGTCCCGCAAAGTGGCAAACAGCTTTATAGTAATCTTCATTAAAACGTGTAAACCTGATCAAGCTCCTCACCCGTAAAATCCCAAATCGCGTTATGAGGAGGTATAGGTTCGCTAAAGAATTCCGGTAACCGGTCATCCTTTTTGCTGAATCCTGCAGCTTTGTTGAAGGTTCGTTCAGTTTTAAGTACAGTTTTACCGAGTTCGAACCAATCATCTACTGACCAGTTTGTACCATATTGAGCGTTGATCATGTCGACTAGAGCGTGAGAGACAGGTTCGTAGTCCAAGATAGCAAACGCAGTAAAGATACAAAGGCCAGCGCTATCGATGGCAGCGGTGGAAATTTGCATGTTTCTGGAAAGTTCAATCTGACCGTCTTTAGACAACGGGTCGACGTAACCGCCTACTTTCAGTATATTCGATGCAATGGTATACCCGGAGGTATGGTCGGCTCCCATGGGGTTCGTAGCGTAAGTCACGCCGATACCCTTGACAGACCTTGGGTCATAAGCCGTCATCGTTTGATGTTTAACCGTGGGTATACGAGTTACTCCATAGGCTCGTCCCGTAGAATCGGCTCCGTTACCCAGGATTCGACCTAAGGGCGTGCCTTCCTTAATCTCATCTTTCAATAATTTAAGGATCCCGTGACCATCTCCCCAGGGGAGCACTCCCGCTTCCATTGCAACCATCATGGTTCCAGCGGTTTCAATCGTATCAATCCCGATATCATCGCAAATATTATCCACATGCGCGATAATATCCAAATCGTCTACCAGACAGCCGGCCCCAAACCCCCAAATCGTTTCATACTCGAAACCTGAGGTAAGATATCTGCCATCTTTATCATTATAGGTTTGAGAACAACGGATGACACAACCTACATGACAGCCATGAGTGGAATCTCCCTTTCTGCTCATGATCGTATCATACATGGTCTCGCCGCAAATCTTTTCAGCTCCATCGAATTGTCCCAGGCGGAAGTTCTTCGTAGGAAGCCCACCCGCCTCATTGAGAATATTGACCAAGACGTCGGTGCCGTATTTGGGCAGGGCATTACCACTCACGGGGTGGCTCAATAATCCCTTGTTAAAAATCTGAGCTGCATTCTTAAATTTCTCTTTATCGAGAATGTTAATTCCTGTTCCGTCGTTATCGTCAAGTGTAATGAACTTTATCCGTTTTGACCCCATTACAGCTCCGAGTCCACCACGTCCTGCGCTACGAATATGGCCTTTGGGGTCTTTGATTGAAATATTGGCCGCTACCATTTTGTATTCCCCGGCTTGTCCAATAGTCATCACCCCGGTATTTTCTCCATACCGTGAGGTTAACGTATGAAGGACTTCATAGTTGCCTTTACCGAGTAGCTCAGTTTCTTCTTTGATTTCCACGCCATCTTTGTGGACATGAAGACAGTACCATTTATCTCCTTCTGGGATGCCCTCCACAATTAGGGCTTTAACCCCGAGTTTAGCCAGTCTTTGGGCAGCAGTTCCTCCAGCGTTACTCTCTTTAATACCGCCTGTTAACGGACTCTTGGATCCGACTGACAAGCGGCCTGAGTTTGCTGCCATTGTTCCAGCAAGCAATCCCGGCGCAAAGACCAATTTGTTTCTGCTGCCAAGCGGATGACAGGTTGGTTCGACTTCTTTTGCGATGATGGCCGAGGTTAAACCTCTACCACCTAGCACTTTCCACTCTTTAGGGACTTCCTCTGCGACAAAGGAAAGATCCGACATATTGACACGATAGAGTTTCACCTTGTTACCCTCCAAAACTATTGTTTTATGAATCTCTTCATTCAGAATTTCACATAAGTATATTTTTCCCCATCAAACGTGATTTGATTCAATTATAGGTTCTGGTGCAAATAATACTTTCCACTTTTAACATCGTCAAACCCTGTTAAGATGATTTCAATTTCAACTTAGGGGGTACACTGATAATGGTAAATATCTTTAAATGGAAACATTTCGAGTCTGAGATAATATTGCTTTGTGTCCGCTGGTATCTAAAGTACCCTTTATCCTACAGAAATCTTACAGAAATGATGGCTGAACGTGGCTTATCAATATCTCATACAACTATTCTTCGTTGGGTTCAGCAATATTCACCTATTATAAATAGCAGGATCAGAAAACATCTCAGCCCGACCAATGACTCATGGAGAGTCGATGAAACTTATTTAAGATCAAGGGGCAATGGTCTTATTTATACAGAGCTGTTGATTCCGATGGTGCAATAATTGATTTTTGGATTTCCGAAAACCGGGATAAAAAGTCAGCAAAGAAGTTCTTTAACAAAGCCCTGAAAGCCGATCATAATCAAATGCCAATAGTAATTACCACGGATAAATATTACACTTATGAGGTCCTGATTAATGCGCTTATATATGGCGGTAGACTTTCATGTGATACTCAACATCGGCAAATAAAATATCTAAATAACATCGTTGATCAAGACCATCGCTTTATTAAGCGAATTGTCAAACCCATGCTAGGGTTTAAAAGTTTCAAGTCTGCATGCTCCACAATTTCCGGTATTGAAACCATGCACATGATTCGAAAAAACCAAGCAGGCCGAATGACTCCATTTGAAGAAATGGAGTTTATTCAACGTATCATGAATGTTGAGTAATAACTAAATTTTTAAGAACAGTTTAGGCATTTATGCCATTTATATTAAATAGTAACTTTTTTTTGCAACAGAGCCGGTTTAGTATAGGAACTTAATTTTCGCCGATGATAGTAAATAGTTTGCAGTGATATAATTATATAAATAAATTTAATCAACTGATTAGGAAGAGGTACTCAATTATGAACGAGAATCAACTAAAAGATTATACAAAACGTATTGAGGAGGTCGTAAAAGAATATGAGAGCGTTATAGAGCAACAACTAGATGAGCAATACCAGAGAAGCACCAAGTAATCAGACCGTCTGGCTGACCGGATAGCAGCTTTTGGTGGTAGTTGGAACTTCGTCATCTTGTTTAGCTGTTTTTTAGCATTGTGGATAATAACAAACACTGTTTTAGTTATAGGTCATTTCGATCCGCCACCGTTTATTCTATTAAATCTTGTTCTTTCATTTATTGCTACCTTTAAGGCACCTATTATTATGAAGAGCCAAAATCGACATGCAGCGCATGACAAACATGAATCATTGATTGACTTTGCAATTAACTATAAGGCCGAAAAGGAAATTGATGATATGCACAACCATTTGCATGGAATTGAAGAGGATATAGCAAAAATTAAGGAACTGTTAAATAATTGAAAGCCTATAATGATTTCTTATCTCTTGAAGGATATTCTCGATGCTAATTTGGGTAATCCATCTCCCATTCACCATTACTCCTAATTGTGTTTTCATGTTATGAATATTGTCCAATGGGTTTTGGTCAAGAAGAATAAGATCTGCTCGTTTCCCTTCGGACACTGTTCCAAATTCATCTAATTTATTAAGAAATTTCGCAGCATTATAGGTTGCTGTTTTAAGCGCTTGATAAGGCGAAATTCCACATGACACCAAGTTTTCTAATTCTCTGTGGGTTGCAAAACCTGGGATAATGTAGGGCAGATGTGTATCTGTCCCAAGCAAGAGATTACAATTCGCTTCGTATAGTTTTTGAATCGTCTCCTTTACATAGGGTAAACACTTTTGAGGGTATTTATATCCCTTTTTCTCCCCTTCCCTGTCTCTTTTCCAAGTGAAATACCGCCATAACCAGCGGGCCAAAGGAGGAACTAATTTAAGTTCGTCCTCTTCTTCAAATTCAATGGATCTTTTGAAACTTTGAATTCTTTGAAACGATATCATTGTGGGGCAGTTCCAAACGTCATGCTCCTTTGTCGTTCTTATATATTGATCTATCTCATCTTTCTTAATTACCCAATCATCCTTAAATGCATTTATATAGCCCATCAAATGCTCGATCGAACGTTGCCTTAAATTAAGGGCAGAATTCAATGTAACTTCATCTGGAAGATGGCCGGCAACATCCATTCCAGATTCGTGCGCAATGCGGAGTACATCAGAATATTGTGCTAAAGACAAGCCGTCGTGAATTTTTATAAAATCATACCCCGCTTGTTTTTCTTTTAAAATAACTCTTCTGATATCATCTTTTGTTTTAAGCTGTTTGCATATCAGTGGAATCATGGATGTAGAGCCGCATAACATTGATCCGGCAGTATAAATCTGTGGACCGATGACTTCTTGGTTATTCACCTTGTTTTTCAGCCGGAGATGAAAATGATATTTCCCGGCATAAAAAGAACCCATGTTACGAACGGTCGTTATCCCTTTGGAGATGAAGAGAAGCAAATCATTCGAATGAACAATATGAACATGCATATCTGCAAGCCCTGCTATAAGATACTTTCCTTTACTACCGTTAATATAAATAGCTTCCCGAGGGATCGATTCTTCTCCAGCATTAAGGATTTTTTTAATCACCCCGTTTTGGATAAAGACATTTTGATGTTTGATAATACCTTCCTGGTCCATAGGAATGATATTAACATCTTTAAATACCATAAGAGATTCAGGTTTATTTATTATTATTTTGTCTGGAGAAAGGTAACGCATTTTATCACGCTCCATAAGAGGTCTTTATCTAAGAACACAAACCAATCTGGATTATATTATATTCATTATTGAGTTAAGATTTGTCTGCGTGATAAAGTGACAGAGCTCCTTCCGAAATTGGAAGGAGCTGCTTGTTATGGCGGAACACAGATCATAAAGCATGGATTTTTTTACTGTTGAGCTTCGTCTTTCTTTTCGGCTATAAAACTTTTGATACTTTCTTGACGCCGATCATTTTTTGCTTCAATCCTTTGCTTCTCTTCAGTTGTGATCTCCCTTGCGTGCTCATCCAAGTAATCCTCTGCTTCACGCAAATTAGCTAAAGTATGGTCGATATGTTCTTGTAGATGTGCTTGATTATCCGCACGGTTATCAGGTTTAGCCAAAAGGATCACTCCTATCTTCATTTTCTGTATTTAAGATGACCTAAATTCTATGATGTTATACGGTATAAAAATATCTTAAGTTACGCTTTGCAAATGAAGTTGAGACTTTACCGACTTACTGTTTTAGTGATGATTTGCAAAATAGTCAAAGACTTACTACAATGACCGACACTTAGATTGCGTGAATTACCTAAATCTACTAAAATAAGATTGTTATACTGAAATATGAGTCATTTGATCAGAAATAATTAACAAAGTGAGGATTATCGATAATGCCTACAAAAAAGCCTAAGTTTTATGCAGTTAAAGTCGGTCGTGAGTCAGGAATCTTTTTGACCTGGGCAGCGTGTAAAAATGCAGTCCATGGGTTTCCTGGTGCGATTTATAGAAGCTTCGAATCTGAAAGTGAGGCGCAAGATTGGTTTAACGATAAGCGAAGTGAACTTAGAGTAAACTCCCATCCTGTTGATTACGAAGTCTATACAGATGGTAGTTATTTGAGTGGGCAATATTCGTGGGCCTATGCTTTTGTAAAAAATGATGAAGTAATATATGAAGACAGCAGCTCAGGAACAAGCCCAGAAGCTGCCGTGATGCGAAATGTCGCAGGTGAAATTGCTGCCGTTATCTATGCGGTAAAACGTGCAGCTGATTTAGGTGTAACGATCCGGATTTTTCATGATTACGCTGGAATTGCTTTTTGGGTTACAGGTGAATGGAGAGCAAAAAATGAATTTACCCAAAGGTATGCTAAACTAATGAACGAATATCGAGGGGTCTATGTCTTCGAAAAAGTAAAAGCCCATACTGGTAACAAATTTAATGAATATGTAGATAAGAAGGCCAAAGCAGCCTTAGGGATAACATAATAGTACTCTAGCAGTCAGTGCAATTGAAGTTATTTTACATCTTCTATATCGATGCGACTCAAGGCGATATCTAAGGCTTCTTGAACGCTTTGTGCATACTCTAGTTTAATGCTTTTTCTCTCATCAAGGTAAGTTTCTTCATAAGCGACGGATCTTATTTTTCCCGCCCAGCCGCCAGAAGGTTCAAGAACAACAACCGGTTTGCGATTAAGATAGGCTGCTGAAAGTTCACCAAGCGTACCATTTCCGCCACCGATCATAATCAGTGCATCAGAAGAATGAACAAGAATTAAACTCCGATAATCAAAGCTTAATCCGGTCGTAATGGGTATATCAATATAGCTGTTTCCTTTATCCCTCGTATCTCCAGGTAATATTCCGACCACGATTCCGTTCTCTTCTTTCGCACCCTTAGAAGCATATTCCATGATCCCATTTGTACCACCACTCAGTAATACACATCCTCTTCGTGCGATTTCCTTACCAAGTGCCAAAGCTAATTCTCGAATTTCCAGGGGGAGTTCACCCGACTGTCCAATAATTCCAATGCGTATCACGTATAATCTTCCTTTCACTTAAAAATTAAAGAATAATTTAGCAGACATGGCAACTACAGTTACAACTAGGATAATTTGAATCCACTTTTCTCCTTTACTAACCGCAAAGTTACTACCGAGCCATGCCCCAACACCTTGCCCTGAGGCTAAGATTAAGCCATAAGTCCAGTATACATCTCCGAGCAAGACGTAGGTCGTTAAGGATGTAACCATACAAAGGCCGACAATAAGTACTTTAAAACTGTTCACCTTGATTAGCGATATTCCAAACAGAGTACTTGTGAAGGCCATAATGATGAATCCGACCCCAGCCTGAATAAAGCCACTATATAATCCAATTAAGATAAAGCCAAGGACTCCGATAATCTTTTGCTTCCTTTTTAAATGTTCGTTAACTTCAGAAGCATCCTTCTTCTTTTTGGGTTTAATCGTTAACCAAAGTACAACTAACATAATGATTGAAAGAATTTTATTGAATACTGTATCTGGTGTGAATATCGCGAGTCTGGCGCCGATAACTGAACTAATCATTGCTGGAATTCCAAAAAGAAGACCTAGGCGCCAATTAAAAAATCCTTTGCGTCTAAAATTCCAGACGGCAACCCCGTTTTGTGCGACTAAAGCTACCCGATTTGTCCCATTCGCCACTGCAGTCGGTAAGCCTAGAAAAATGAGAATGGGCAAGGTTAATAAGGAGCCGCCCCCTGCTATCGTGTTGAGGAAACCAGCGAATACTCCTACTAGTAAAAGAATGATAATTGCTTCCATGTTTGTCTCCTTTTATACGTGATTATTACTCGATATTACGCTTTTGATGACTATTATTTGTTTGCCACCAACTATAAGTAGGCGTTTCCAGTATAACCAGTATATTCTAAACTTTAAAGAAGAAATTAACTAATAAATGAACCAATATATAACAAAAGCTCTGCCTTTTTAAAGGACAGAGCTTAGCAATTTGAGATTGTCTAACGATTATCGACATGTTCTAGCTGAATATCGTGATAAAGAAGTCGTTGAGCGGCAAACTTCTCCCACTTTTCACTCTTACCATAATTGCAATACGGATCGATACTGATCCCACCCCTGGGCAGAAACTTGCCACAGACTTCAATGTAACGAGGATCCAGTAATTTAATTAAGTCTTTCATGATGATATTGACCACATCTTCATGGAAGTCTCCGTTATTTCTGAAGCTTAACAAATAAAGTTTGAGTGACTTACTTTCGACCATCTTGATGTCAGGAATATAGCTGATATAGATCGTTGCAAAGTCGGGCTGCCCTGTCATAGGGCAAAGTGAAGTAAATTCAGGGCAGTTAAATTTTACCCAATAATCGTTTTCCTGATGCTTATTGACAAAATACTGAAGTATATCAGGATTGTAGTTGAAACTTAAGTCCACATGATTTCCAAGTAAGGTAACTGTTTCAAGTTCGTTTTTTTGTCGTGACATTATGTAATTCCTCTCTTATTTCTTTATAACTTCAGGCTCACTATAGCTTACCCCAAATGTATCGACTGTTACCGTTTTCATGATTTGACTTTGCAAGGGTTTATCATTGGCGTCTTTAGGGCTGCTTACAATTTTATCGGCTGTTTCCATACCACTTAACACTTTTCCAAAGGCCGCATATTTACCATCAAGGCTTGGCGCTGCGGCTACCATGATGAAGAATTGCGATCCGGCTGAATTAGGGGCGTTTGATCTTGCCATCGAGATTACAGATCGTTCGTGCTTTAAGGAATTCTTAAACCCATTTTCAGTGAATTCTCCTTTTATGTTGTACCCTGGTCCACCCAAACCATTACCCTGCGGGTCTCCTCCTTGAATCATAAATTGAGGTATAACTCGATGGAAGGTCGTCCCATTATAAAATCCCTTTTGCACTAAGGAAATAAAATTTTTCACTGTATTGGGAGCGACGTCAGGGTAAAGCTCAATTTTGATCTCTTCCCCACTCTCCATCGTAATCGTAACAACAGGATTCTTCGCATTAGAAGACGCCCCCTCATTTGTAGGTGCCGGTGTATTTGTATTTGGGGCCGTATTGACGGAATTAGAGGTGTTGGCATTGTTTTGTGTTGAGGAACCACATCCGGTAAGGGTAAATAAGAATAAAGATAAACAGGCGAGTAACACAAATTTAAGTTTCTTCAAGAAAATTCCTCCTTTTGTTATCTACTATATCCCAAAAAGCATTTTAAAATAAAGCATCCCGATCAGAACGAGAATAATCGTTATCGGAAAGCCGATTCGCAGATAGTCAAAAAAGCGAATATGAATTCCGTTCTTTTTTGCGAGTTCAACAACGATTAGATTAGCGATTGAGCCTGTTATCGTTAAATTGCCTGCAAGCGTACTGAAGATGGCTATATTCGCCCACCAAATGGAATTTTGTTCCGGTGGTATCATAAATTTCAAAAGCATCACAGCAGGAACATTGCTCACAATATTTGAGAGGATAACAGTTAATATCATGAAAACAGGTAAACTAACCTCCTTCATCGTACCCAAAAGCATGTTCAATAAGCCGCTCTTTTCGACTCCACCAACAACCACAAACAAACCAATAAAGATGACCAGAAGATTATAGTCAATTCCGGCGTAGACTTTATTAGGCTTAAGCCTCCGCGTAATGAGAAGAATTGCTGCACCAAGACTGGCAACTAGAGCAGGATCTAACCCGAACAAAAAACTGAGAATTACGCCCAGTAGAGTAACAATCCCTTTCAATAAAAGAAAGCGAGGTATCGGTTTCACTCGGACTGACTCTGAAGGCAATACCAGAGTCTGACTCAGTTCTTTGGTGTAGATCTTCGCTAAAACGATATACGTCAAAAAGAGGCCTATAAGCGAGATCGGTAAAGCAAGAAGCAAATACCAAGAAAAAGATAGGTGTGAAAGGCTGCCAATTAAAATATTTTGTGGGTTTCCAATGAGGGTTGCGGCACTCCCAATGTTAGAAGCTAGCGCTACAGCAATCAGATACGGTATTGAGGAGAGTTTTGCACGACGAGTTACTGTAATAACGACCGGGGTAAAGAATAAGCATACGATATCATTGATGAGCAAGGCGGATAATAATCCTGCCATAATAATAACAACGATTAGCAATCCTTTCGGAGTTCTAAGTCGCTTCATGATGTAATGACCCAGAAAATCAAATAAACCGATAGCATTCATATATGAGGAAATGAGCATCATAGAAAAAAGTAAAATGATTGTTCGGTAATCCACGGCACTTATTGCTTCATCAAAGGAAAGTACCCCAGTTGCGATAGTTAATGTTGCCCCAATTATCGCTGCTCCTGCCCGATCGACACGGAAAATCGGACTTTTTCCAAGGGTAAAAATCACCAGAACAATGCTGAGAAGGGTTGCTGAAATAATCATCATCTTTACCAATTCTTCTTCGTTCGCCAGAACTCAGGGCGAAGCAAAATGAGCAATGTAAAAAACTCTAAACGCCCCAAAAGCATACAGAATGTCAAGACAGACTTTCCCAAAAGACTGACGTTGGCAAATGTCTTGGTTGGTCCAACTACACCAAAGCCAGGTCCAACATTGCCTAAGGTGGCAGCTACGGCGCTCATCGCATCAAAGGGCTCAAGTCCTGTACCCGTAATAATCATACTTGCTGCAGCAAAAGTCACGATATATAGAAAGAAAAAAATGCTGACCATGACGATTGTGTTGGGTTCTATGGCTTTTCCATCAAGCTTGATACTTAAAACAGCTCGGGGATGAATTGCTCTTTTCAATTCAGCCCATGTACTTTTGGTGAGAAGTATAATGCGAGAAACTTTTATGCCACCCGAGGTAGAGCCTGAACTTCCACCGATGAACATGAGAAGAAATAATATAAGCTTTGTTATCGCAGTCCACCGGTCAAAGTCATCTGAGGCAAAGCCTGTCGTAGTTATAATCGAAGCGACCTGGAATAAGGCGTGACGAAGAGCATAATCGATTGGTTTGCCGCCACTATACCAAAGGCTCCCCGCAATAAGCAATGTCGCTCCAAGAATGATGAGGAGATAAATAGAGAATTCGTTATTACGGAAGGGCTTGAAGTTTTTTTTGCGCCAGGCCATTAAGTAAATTCCAAAGTTTCCACCGGCAAGTATCATAAAAAAGGTCAAAATCAACTCGATGGATAAACTATCATAATACATGACACTTGTGTTTTTAGTTGAAAATCCTCCAGTTGCCATGGTCGCAAACGCATGGTTTATGGCATCAAAGAAGGTCATGCCAGCGCCCCAAAGGAGGAAGGTGAGAATGGCCGTAAAGACAGTGTAGATTTTCCAAAGCGCAGTCGCAGTATCTCGTATCCGTGGCTGAATACGCTCATTGGTAGGCCCAGGAACTTCTGCATTAAAAAGAGTGACTGCGCCAACCCCTGTTCTAGGAAGTAAGGTAATAAAGAAAACAATAATTCCCATTCCGCCTATCCAATGGGTAAGACTTCTCCAAAAAAGAAGTGATTGCGGTAATGCTTCCACATCATTTATGACACTAGCCCCTGTCGTGGTTAACCCAGAGACGGTTTCAAATACTGCATCTATATAAGTAGGGGCGGCATGAGAAAACCAATACGGCAATGCTCCAAACAGAGAAGTAAGAATCCAGGTTGCTGCAACAATTGCAAACCCTTCGCGGGCACCAAATTTCAAATTAGAGAGCTTGCAACGATACACCAGAAAAACTCCAGTTAAACCTGTGATCAAAATAGAAATGATAAAAGCCATTAAGCTAGATTCGTTGAGAATGAGTGCAATCATTAAAGGAATAAACATAGCAAAAGAATACGCGGATAGGAGTTTTCCGAGTATACCCAGCACAAGTCGAATGTTCATTTCTTATTTGCTCCCTAGTTTATTTTCGAAGAGCTTAACGACAGTAGGGACAGTATCAGGTAAAGCAAAGACGATGACGCGATCACCAGGTTCAAGTGAAGTATCTCCATTCGGGATAATTGCTTTTTTGTCTCGAACTATGCATCCAATCAAAGAGTTACGTGGAAGTTTTGCTTCTTTAAGTTTTCGATGTGCAACAGGGCTAGTGCTAGCCACAATGATTTCCATAGCTTCAGCTTTTGCTCCTTCAAGAAGTGAGATCGAGACAATATCGCTTCGTCTAACTTGTCGCAAAATGACACCTGCTGTGAGCACGCGTGGCGATAGGACGACATCAACTCCTACTTGTTCCATAAGGGAGGTATAATCCGAGCGACCGACTCTTACAAACGTTTTTGGAGCACCAAGATGCTTGGCAATGAGCGCGATTAATAAATTAAGCTTATCATCATCAGTCAGACAAATAACAGCATCTGATTCCCCTACTCCCTCTCCCATAAGTAAATCAATATCTGTTCCTTCACCGCAAAGAACTAGTCCATCATTTAGTATCTCAGCTAATTCCTGACAGCGGTTACGATCTTTATCCACGACTTTGACAGAAATTCCTACATTCTCAAGAATTAAAGCTAGGTGGCGACCAATCCTTCCCGCGCCGATGATCATTACTCGTTCAACTTTGGATTTTCGGACGGGAAAGTGCATTTCTAATTTTTTAATTGCGGAGTGCTCTCCAACAAAAAAGACACAATCATGGGGTAGAATTATATCATTCCCATTAGGAATGAGCATGCGATCCTGACGCAGGATTCCGGCGACCAAAACTTGTTGAGGTAAGGTGAGTTGACTCAAAGCAATGTTTGTGAACTTTGAATCGTTCGGGATTTTCACCTCAAGCATTCTTACCCGTCCATCCGCAAAATCTTCAACATCCAAAGCCGCAGGTGTTAGAAGGATGCGACTGATTTCAAGGGCTGTAACCATCTCAGGATTAATTGTTAAATCAATGCCTAAGGATTCATTAAATTTGAGTTTATCTTTTTCAGCATATTCCTGATTCCGGACGCGAGCAATCGTACGCTTAATTCCTGCATGCTTAGCCGACATACACGCGATCATGTTAACTTCGTCACTATCGGTGACAGCAACCATAAGATCTGCTTTACGAATTTCTGAGTCTAAAAGCATCGCTGGACTAGCACCATTTCCAGCGATTGTCATCACATCTAAACTGTTCTGGACGATCGCTCGACGCTCATCATTCTTTTCAATCACGATAACTTCGTGATCCTCCTGAGATAAATATTGAGCCAAGATATAGCCAACCTTGCCCGCTCCTACGATTACGACACGCACCTCAGAACCTCCGTAATAATTACAATAATAATTTCAACAAATTATTAAATATCTATTCGTCAAGTTTCTGAGAATTCCTTCCCGTGTAAACCATAATACATCTTTAGCAATTGTTCAAGTAGGACTATTTTCGAAATAAATAACTGCAACGACAAATCTAAGAATCGCTTTGCATTACTGCCTTCTTCATCTTACGGACATACTCTGCCACAGGGGCTACACATTTCATGCCATATTGTTCAACGATTTTTACAATTGCACTTCCTACAATTGCACCATCCGCATACTGTACCATCTTTGCCGCTTGTTCAGGTGTGGAGATGCCAAAACCAATCGCGCACGGGATATCCTTGATCTCTTTAACTAGTTTAACCATTTCACCCACGTCGGTGCTGATTTCTCGGCGCACGCCTGTGACCCCCATAGAGGATACACAATAAACAAAGCCTTCAGCTTCTCTAGCAATTTGACGGATGCGTTCCTTGGAGGTTGGCGCGATCATCGAAATCAATTCAATGCCATATTGAGAGCAAGCCGGCAAAAGCTCGTCTTTTTCTTCAAAAGGCACATCAGGAACAATTAAAGCGTCAATCCCCGCCTCTTGACAGTTTTCCATAAACTGCTCCGTACCATAAGTAAAGATGGGGTTCACATAAGTCATGAAAGCCATAGGGACCTTGCACACCTTACGGATGTGATGTACCATGTCAAAAATTTTATCAGTTGTTGTACCGCTTGCTAGCGCACGTTCGTCCGCACTTTGAATGACGATGCCCTCTGCGATCGGATCAGAAAATGGAATACCCAGTTCGATTAGATCAGCACCCTCTTCTGCCATCTTAAGCACTAACTTTTCGGTTATTTCCAGTGAGGGATCTCCTGCTGTGATAAAGGGAATAAAAGCTTTACCGTTGGAAAACGCCTGTTGCAGCTTATTCATAGATTTGTACCCCCCTGTAACGGGCTATTGCAGCGACATCTTTATCGCCTCTGCCCGATAGATTAACGACCAGGATTTGGTCTTTGCCCATTGTCGGAGCTAGTTTTCTCGCGTAAGCTACCGCATGGGCACTTTCGATAGCTGGAATAATTCCCTCCATCCGGGAGAGGTATTCGAAGGCCTCAACGGCCTCATCATCGGTAACTGGCACATATTCGGCTCTACCGATATCATGCAGATGGGCATGTTCAGGACCAATACCTGGATAGTCAAGTCCAGCTGAAATGGAATAAACGGGAGCAATCTGACCATACTGATCCTGACAGAAATAAGACTTCATACCATGAAAGATACCTATCGTTCCAGTAGCCATGGTTGCGGCAGTTTTATCGGTGTCGACGCCCTTTCCTGCAGCTTCACAGCCAACGAGGTGAACATCCGGATCTCCGATAAATTCATAAAATAGTCCCATCGCATTGCTGCCACCCCCAACACAGGCGAGTAAGGCGTCCGGTAGTCTGCTCTCTTTTTGGAGCATCTGCTCTTTAACTTCGCGTCCAATCACGCTTTGGAAATCACGAACAATCGTCGGAAACGGGTGGGGTCCCATGACTGAACCGAGCACATAGTGCGTATCTTCCACACGAGCCGTCCATTCACGCATCGTTTCGTTCACTGCATCTTTGAGCGTTTGCGTGCCACTCGTGACAGAATGCACCTTTGCACCTAGCAGTTCCATGCGGTAAACATTGAGCGCTTGACGATCAATGTCTTCCTTTCCCATATATATCTCACATTCCATGCCCATGAGTGCCGCAGCGGTCGCCGTGGCTACACCGTGCTGTCCTGCTCCTGTTTCAGCGATGACGCGGGTTTTACCCATTCTTTTGGCCAAAAGTACTTGGCCGAGAACGTTGTTAAGCTTGTGTGAACCGGTATGGTTGAGATCCTCGCGTTTGAGATAAACCTTTGCTCCGCCGAGATCACGGGTCATCTTTTCTGCGTAATAGAGCAACGAGGGCCTCCCTGCGTAGTTTTTAAGAAGAGAATCTAACTCCTCATTGAATTCAGGATCATTCTTATAGCGGTTGTAAGCCTCTTCTAACTCAATCACTGCATTCATCAACGTTTCGGGAATAAATTGTCCTCCATGGATTCCAAATCGTCCTTGCAACATAGCCAACTCCTCTTTTCATTTTGACCTGTAAGGTTGTTACTGCTTTGAAGACAACAAAAAAGCCTTTATCCCTATAAAGGGACAAAAGCTTTTAACTTCTGCGCTACCACCCAAATTGATGATTAAATATCATCCACCTCATTTTGCATACCATCATATGCACCCCGCTGATAACGGACGAGGTTCCCGTCAGCGTCTACTCCTGGATCACAGTTTCAAGCTGCCCTCGCAAGCCCATTCAGAAAAATCTATGCTACTGCATCACACCACTCGCAGCTCTCTGGATACACCCAATTTTTCGTACTTCTCTTGCTCAACGGTTTTTAGCATATTTAATTTTCATCATCTTAACGCAGTCTGATTCAGTTGTCAATCATTCATAAGTATAATTTTTACATCTTGAAAGGAAAAGTTAGCGCGATTGCTCTTCGAAACATTTTAAATTCGTTCTGATTTTTCCTTTTCCATTCTCGCTTTAAACCATTTCAAGTGTTCATGATCTTCGTTCATAATTTGCCGAACCACATTTTGGCTTACCGTGTCAATCTCATCAATACGGTCTTCATAGGCATGGATTCCTTTATCTTCTCCGTCGTAAATTTGTTCGAGGAGATGTTCCGGGCCTCGCAGGGAATTAACGACTGAGGTAATATTAGCCATAACTCCGGATAAGCCAGTCCCCGCTTCGGGTGTACCCTCTAGGTCCTTTATTCTCTGTGTAAGTTGTTCAGCGTGCCTTTGATGATCTTGTTCGAATTGAATGAGCATTTCGGACACTTGGTTGTCCTGCTGTATGCCCTTTGTGGTGTCATAAACATGGATTGCCATATGTTCGCCTTTTAGTAACTCATTCAGAGTATCAATTTGATGCTGATTTTCCATGCAACTCAGCCCCCTTAATAATATAGAAGCCCTACGTTCGAAGAACGCAAGGCTTTTTACGACATTTATTGAAATGAAGAGCACGATATTATAATGCGCTTCTGTGTAATTTTTATACCTTAAAACAATTTTGAAATCGTCTTAATATAATCCTGACTTAACAAAACCTTGATAAGTGACTTCATTTTTAAGCAAGTTTTTGCTTTTCATCCAAGTAATGACGTTATTAAACTCATTTTCAGTTGGAAGTTGGGGTTTTGAATAGTGCTGTACTTTGTAACTTTCAACAACACTCTCAGGAATATTTGCGTTTTTAACGAGCAAGTCCTTATATTGATCAGGGGTCTGATTGATATCATCTACGGCTTTCGTATAAGCTTTGTAGAAATTGGAAATTGCAGCTGAATTGCTGTCTATCGTCTTCCCTTTCATCAAGATGACGGATTGAGAAAGGTTTGCTCCTTGGGTGTCTTCAGCAACAATTTTTGCGCCTTTTGACACGACATAGGAGATTTGAGGGTCGGGAACTGTGATAGCATCAATTTGATTATTCAAAAGCATTTCGACGCGAACAGGGATTTTGGCAACGGTCGTTTTCTTTACTTCGGATGGGTTGACCCCACCTTCTTGGAGAAGGCCATCTGTTACATACTCAATAATTGAATTGTTTGAAATTCCAACACTTTTTTCTTTTAGATCTTGCACGGTTTTGATACTGCTATTTGGAGAGGCGACAATCGCAAAGCGTCCCTCCAGTGGAGTTGCACCTAGTGCAATCGAAGTCACGCGCAGATCTTGACCTGAACTTTGGAGCATAGCAGCAATCATAATGTCTGTAATCATTCCATCAAGGTCACCCGACTGAAAGGCGCTTTGAAGTTCAACAGGACTTTGAAAAGGAACAAGTTCGACTTTTACCTTCTCATCAGCAAAATACCCATTTTTTTCAGCAACGAATAAAGGTAAGTTTTCTTCAATAGTTAAGGATCCAATTTTCAAAGTAGCGGATTCAGCGTGTTGAGTTTCACCAGGTTTAGCGGGATTGCTTTGAGCACAACCGGTTACTACGGTTAAAAGAAGGGTTATGGCTAGCAATGTAGAGAGTAAAGATTTATAACGCATCTTGACGCCTCCTGAATAATTTTAAATTATGAATTAAAGTTCAATTCTTCAATTATCGTATACTTATAGCTGAATCAAGTCAATAGCTCACGACCCTGATTCTTTAAGGATTTACCCAAGAACACAGGACTTTTTCACACGTATCAAAGAGCAAGTAAAGTAGGAAACCCATGAGCGACATTGCAATAATTCCTGCAAACATTTGATCGTAGGCTAGACTGCTCCAGGAATTCATGATAAAGTAACCGATTCCTTCTTGGGTTGCATAGGTTTCGACTAAGAAAAGAACGGCCAAAGCAACTCCTAAACCTATTTTTAGAGAAGTAAAAATTGCTGGCAAGCAGGCAGGAAAATACACATGTTGATAAAGTTCTCTTTCTGTGGCACGCAACGACTTCACTGAAAGTACATATTCTTGTTGCACATTGCGAGCGGCATCTCGAGTCATGACGAGGATCTGATAAAATACAATTAAAGTAATTAAAACGATTTTAGATGTATTTCCGATCCCCAGAAGAATCATAAAAATCGGGAGAAATACAACTTTGGGAATGGGAAAAGTAAGATAAAGCAAAGGGGCTGAAATTTGATCTGCTCTTTTGCTTTTTCCTAAAAAAAGGCCAAGTGGGACAGCTAATACTGTGGCAATGATCATACTAACGCCAACACGATAAAAGCTGATTTTTAAATGAGGAACGAGATCGCTACTAAAAAGTTCGATAAAGGTCGTAATGGCCTCCTTTGGCGGAGGAAAGGCAGGAGTCTTGAGAATCATTGATAAAATTTGCCAGGCGAAGATAAGAAATAGAATGGCTCCAATGATATAGAGAAGTTTATGAGCTAAGCCTTTTAAGTGCAATCTATGTCCCTCCCTCTTAAGCTTAAACGCAAAGAGTTGCACATTTCTAAGAACTCCATTTTTCCACGGGCGGTATAATCTCCTGCAAGTGGATTTTCAAGTTCCTGAATAATTGTACCTGGAGATGTGGACATCACGAAGATCTTTTGTCCCAGGAAAACAGCCTCTTCGATGTTGTGCGTAATGATGAGAATGGTTAAATTCGTCTCTTGCCAAATATTGAGTAAAAGATCCTGCATCTCTTCCCTTGTCAGGGCATCTAGTGAGGAAAAGGGTTCATCCATTAAAAGAAGCTCAGGTTGGAGAATCAGTGAGCGTGCGATAGCTACTCTTTGCCGTTGGCCGCCACTTAATTGAATGGGAAAGCGCTTCTTCAGATGAAGTAGGTCTAGTTTATTCAGAATTTCCTCAGCCCTTTTGGCGGTTTCTTTTGATGAAACCCCTTTGATTTGGAGACCCAATTTAACATTATCCCAAACCGTTTTCCAAGGCAAAAGGCCATATTCTTGTAGAATTAAAGCAGTTTCACTGCTTTCTAGAGGTGGCTTGTCATGGAGAAGTACATTCCCCTGAAAGTTTTTATTCAAGCCTGCCAAAACACTTAAAAGTGTACTTTTTCCACATCCAGAGGGTCCAATAATTGCTCCTATGCATCCCTGGCGCAAAGTTAAACTTACATCCCTAAGAGCAGGAGTGATGTGTTTGTTTTGAGCATAGTTGACCTGTAAAGAATCAATTGCTATATAATCCATCTCTAAATCTTCCTTATTATATTTATATTATGTATCTGCCTAATGCCCTCATGTTATATTCAATGAGAGTTTTTTGGGCAAGCTCTGAGTCGAGGGGTTCACCAGTACTAATCCAGGATAAAATAACTTCGCGGAACGCTCCAACGAATGCTATTGCGCTGACCAGAGTATCTTGCTTTGGGATTAGTTGTTTATCCATGAGCTCGTCTATGTCTATCTTGGCAAGTCGGATGAGATCGTTTTCAATATATGTATATTTCGAATTCAGTGCCGTATTTTTCTGTGGAACATCAACTAAAACAGTTTTGGCGAGGTGCTTTTCTTTCATAAATAATTGGATACAGACTTCCATAGTTGCCTGTAACTTGTCAAAACCGTTTGAGTACTGCGCCCTTTCATTTTTTATATGCTCGAGTAGTTCTTGGTAGATTTCTTGGACAACAGTATCAATCAAAGTTTCTTTATCCGCAAAGTACAAATAAAATGTACCTGTAGCAATCCCTGCTTTTTGAGCAATTGATTTGATTGATACTTTACCCATATCTTTTTCGGAGAGAATTTCGCGAACAGCTTTAATAATTTTCTGACTTCGTAATTGCTGCTTTTCTAATATTTTTTCGGTTTTATTATAGACCATTCTCAACTCTCCATCATCTGATTTAAAATAAAAAATGAACTTTAATTCAGTTCATTCGAATTAAAGTTTACACTTTGTTCTATTTATAGTCAAGCTAGATTCGCACTTAAGGAAAGACCTAGGCTTTTGATCTAGGTTTTAGATAATTAAATCAAAGTGTACTTCCGCATTAGTAAAAGCAAAAAGCAAAGAGACCATCAATTAAGATAGTCTCTCTGCTTTTGCTTACCTGGCGACGACCTACTTTCCCAGGACCCTGCGGTCCAAGTATCATCGGCCCTGGAGGTCTTAACTTCCGTGTTCGAGATGGGAACGGGTGGAACCCCTCCGGCATAATCACCAGATCGTTTGAAGTTTTCAGGGCTCTTTTCAGAGCTTTCTGTTCCTTCAAAACTACACAGATCTTTTCGTTTTTCTTCAAGTCATCAGTTTCAACCTTCATGGCTCATTAGGTCAAGCCCTCGACCGATTAGTACCCGTCAGCTCCACACGTCACCGCGCTTCCACATTGGGCCTATCTACCTGATCATCTTTCAGGGGTCTTACCAGCTTGTGCTGTGGGAAATCTCATCTTGAGGTCGGTTTCGCGCTTAGATGCTTTCAGCGCTTATCCGATCCGGATATAGCTACCCAGCTATGCCTCTGGCGAGACAACTGGTACACCAGTGATCCGTCCAACCCGGTCCTCTCGTACTAGGGTCAGCTCCCCTCAAATTTCCTGCGCCTGCGACGGATAGGGACCGAACTGTCTCACGACGTTCTGAACCCAGCTCACGTACCGCTTTAATGGGCGAACAGCCCAACCCTTGGGACCTACTACAGCTCCAGGATGCGATGAGCCGACATCGAGGTGCCAAACCTCCCCGTCGATATGGACTCTTGGGGGAGATAAGCCTGTTATCCCCAGGGTAGCTTTTATCCGTTGAGCGATGGCCCTTCCACTCGGTACCACCGGATCACTAAGCCCGACTTTCGTCCCTGCTCGACTTGTTGGTCTCGCAGTCAAGCTCCCTTTTGCCTTTACACTCTTCGCGCGATTTCCATCCGCGCTGAGGGAACCTTTGGGCGCCTCCGTTACTCTTTAGGAGGCGACCGCCCCAGTCAAACTGCCCACCTGACACGGTCCTCAACCCCGATTCAGGGGTCTAAGTTAGAATTTCAGTACAAAAAGAGTGGTATCCCACCGGCGACTCAACCAAGGCTGGCGCCCTAGCTTCTTAGTCTCCCACCTATCCTGTACATTTTATACCAAAATCCAATGTCAAGCTACAGTAAAGCTCCATGGGGTCTTTCTGTCCTGTCGCAGGTAACCCGCATCTTCACGGGTATTACAATTTCGCCGAGTCCCTCGTTGAGACAGTGTCCAGATCGTTACGCCTTTCGTGCGGGTCAGAACTTACCTGACAAGGAATTTCGCTACCTTAGGACCGTTATAGTTACGGCCGCCGTTTACTGGGGCTTCAATTCAAAGCTTCGCCTTGCGGCTAACCTCTCCTCTTAACCTTCCAGCACCGGGCAGGCGTCAGCTCCTATACTTCTCTTTTCTAGATTGGCAGGAACCTGTGTTTTTGTTAAACAGTCGCCTGGACCATTTCTCTGCGGCTCTTCTTGCGAAGAGCGCCCCTTCTCCCGAAGTTACGGGGCTATTTTGCCGAGTTCCTTAACGAGGGTTTTCTCGCGCGCCTTAGGATTCTCTCCTTATCTACCTGTGTCGGTTTGCGGTACGGGCTCTCTCTCACTCACTAGAGGCTTTTCTTGACAGCTTGGAGTCGGTTACTTCGCTACTTATTTTCGCTCCCCATTACCTTTCAGGCAACGCGTAAGACGGATTTACCTGCCTCACACCCTACGGGCTTGGGCGTGCTCAACCAACGGCACGCTTAACCTATCCTTCTGTGTCACCCCATCGCTAATAACGTTTAAGAGAGGTACTGGAATATCCACCAGTTGTCCATCACCTACGCCTTTCGGCCTCGGCTTAGGTCCCGACTGACCCTGGGCGGACGAGCCTTCCCCAGGAAACCTTAGATTTTCGGCGGGTGAGATTCTCACTCACCTTTTCGCATACTCATACCGGCATTCTCACTTCCAAGCTCTCCACCCAACCTTCCAGTTGAACTTCGCTGACCTTGGAACGCTCCCCTACCCCTTACAGTAAACTGTAAAGCCATAGCTTCGGTGATACGCTTGAGCCCCGTTACATTTTCGGCGCAGAACCACTCGACCAGTGAGCTATTACGCACTCTTTAAATGGTGGCTGCTTCTGAGCCAACATCCTGGTTGTCTGTGCAATTCCACATCCTTTTCCACTTAGCGTATACTTTGGGACCTTAGCTGATGGTCTGGGCTGTTTCCCTTTTGACTATGAAGCTTATCCCCCACAGTCTGACTCCCAATCTAAATTCTTGGCATTCAGAGTTTGATAAGGTTCGGTAACCCGGTAAGGCCCCTAGCCTATTCAGTGCTTTACCGCCAAGAATCATCAATTGAGGCTAGCCCTAAAGCTATTTCGGGGAGAACCAGCTATCTCCGTGTTCGATTGGCATTTCACCCCTACCCACAGTTCATCCCTTGCCTTTTCAACGACAGTGAGTTCGGGCCTCCAGTAGGTTTTACCCCACCTTCACCCTGACCATGGGTAGATCACACGGTTTCGGGTCTACAGCATGTAACTTGTCGCCCTTTTCAGACTCGCTTTCGCTTCGGCTCCAGCTTCTCGCTTTAACCTCGCTACATACCGTAACTCGCCGGTTCATTCTACAAAAGGCACGCCATCACACCTCAAGGGTGCTTTGACTGCTTGTAAGCGTACGGTTTCAGGTTCTTTTTCACTCCCCTCCCGGGGTGCTTTTCACCTTTCCCTCACGGTACTGGTTCACTATCGGTCGCTAAGGAGTATTTAGCCTTGGGAGGTGGTCCTCCCGGTTTCCCACGGGGTTTCTCGTGTCCCGCGGTACTCAGGATACCCTCACAGCATTTCTTCTTTTCGCTTACAGGAGTGTTACCTTCTTTGCTGAATCTTTCCAGATTTCTTCAGCTAAGAATTAATGCTTAATAGAGGGTCCTACAACCCCAAGCTCCGAAGAGCTTGGTTTGGGCTCTTCCCGTTTCGCTCGCCGCTACTCAGGGAATCGATTATTCTTTCTCTTCCTCCGGGTACTTAGATGTTTCAGTTCCCCGGGTTGTCCTCTTTAACCTATCTATTCAGTTAAAGATCATTGGATATAACTCCAATGGGGTTGCCCCATTCGGGTATCCACGGATCAATGCATGCTTACTGCTCCCCGTGGCATTTCGCTGTTAACCGCGCCCTTCTTCGACTCTTAGCGCCTAGGCATCCACCGTACGCCCTTAGTAGCTTGACCTAAATCTTTTCGCCACTTCAGGTTTTTATATGAATCCTTTGACTTTTGAAAAACTATTTTCTCTGTGCAGTTTTCAAAGAACACCATTTTTTTGGGCCAATTCTGAGGGTTTATTCTCTGGATTGGACAAAAATTTAGAGAAGCCATTTCTGGTCTCTCAAAACTAAACAACAAAGGAAAGCTTACGCTTCTTTACAGCCTCGCAGATTGCTCTGCGCTTTTGCCTTTTCGGCTTTTGAGTCTTTCGACTCTACCCTTCAATCGATTCCGTTTCTCCAAAGAGATTCTTCCTCGATTGAGGATCGACCATAGGATTAGTTAACTTAAAATCTTAAGCTAACATGTCTCCTTAGAAAGGAGGTGATCCAGCCGCACCTTCCGATACGGCTACCTTGTTACGACTTCACCCCAATCATCGGCCCCACCTTCGACGGCTAGCTCCCTTTCGGGTTACCTCACCGGCTTCGGGTGTTGCAGACTTTCGTGGTGTGACGGGCGGTGTGTACAAGGCCCGGGAACGTATTCACCGCAGTATGCTGACCTGCGATTACTAGCGATTCCAACTTCATGTTCTCGAGTTGCAGAGAACAATCCGAACTGAGACCGGCTTTCTCGGATTTGCTCCACCTCGCGGCTTCGCTTCCGTCTGTACCGGCCATTGTAGCACGTGTGTAGCCCAAGACATAAGGGGCATGATGATTTGACGTCATCCCCACCTTCCTCCGGTTTATCACCGGCAGTCTGTCTAGAGTGCTCGACCTTACTCGTTAGCAACTAAACATAGGGGTTGCGCTCGTTGCGGGACTTAACCCAACATCTCACGACACGAGCTGACGACAACCATGCACCACCTGTCTCTACGTTCCCCGAAGGGCACTCCTTAGTTTCCTAAGAATTCGTAGGATGTCAAGCCTTGGTAAGGTTCTTCGCGTTGCGTCGAATTAAACCACATGCTCCACCGCTTGTGCGGGCCCCCGTCAATTCCTTTGAGTTTCAACCTTGCGGCCGTACTCCCCAGGCGGAGTGCTTATTGTGTTAACTGCGGCACAGAAGGGGTCGATACCCTCTACACCTAGCACTCATCGTTTACGGCGTGGACTACCAGGGTATCTAATCCTGTTTGCTCCCCACGCTTTCGCGCCTCAGCGTCAGTTACAGTCCAGAAAGTCGCCTTCGCCACTGGTGTTCCTCCACATCTCTACGCATTTCACCGCTACACGTGGAATTCCACTTTCCTCTCCTGTCCTCAAGATAACCAGTTTCCGATGCAGGCTTGGGGTTGAGCCCCAAGTTTTCACACCAGACTTAATTATCCGCCTACGCGCCCTTTACGCCCAATGATTCCGGACAACGCTTGCCCCCTACGTATTACCGCGGCTGCTGGCACGTAGTTAGCCGGGGCTTCCTCCTCAGGTACCGTCATGTAAATACACTATTTGCATATCTACCGTTCGTCCCTGAAAACAGTACTTTACAACCCGAAGGCCTTCATCATACACGCGGCGTTGCTCCGTCAGACTTTCGTCCATTGCGGAAGATTCCCCACTGCTGCCTCCCGTAGGAGTCTGGGCCGTGTCTCAGTCCCAGTGTGGCCGTTCACCCTCTCAGGCCGGCTACTGATCGTCGCCTTGGTAGGCCTTTACCCCACCAACTAGCTAATCAGACGCGGGTCCATCCATTATCGATAGCATGTTCAGAGGCCATCTTTCTTTAACCGATGATGCCATCAGTTAAACGTATCCGGTATTAGCCCTCGTTTCCAAGGGTTGTCCCGATTTAATGGGTAGGTTACCCACGCGTTACTCACCCGTCCGCCACTAAAAACTCGCTAAGCAAGCTTATTGAGTTCTCCGTTCGACTTGCATGTGTTAGGCACGCCGCCAGCGTTCGTCCTGAGCCAGGATCAAACTCTCCATAAAATTTATGAAGAAAATTTGATTGCTCAAATTCATCTCAAACTCTTTAACGAGTCACTTGGCTGTTCCTTGTTGTTTAGTTTTCAAAGACCAATCTTTGTCGTCGCAATCACTCGCGACAGTTATTTATTTTAGCAGATTGACCTGTTAAAGTCAACTGCCAATTTCTTCATCACAGTCACCATTTGGCAATTGAGAAAGAAGTGACGGAATGCTAGTTTAACAAAATGTAAAGCATTTGACAACTGGTAATTATTCTCTGAAGAATTTGGACTTAATTTGGTGCCGAAGACCGGAATCGAACCGGTACGGGCTTTAGGGCCCGCGGGATTTTAAGTCCCGTGCGTCTGCCAGTTCCGCCACTCCGGCATGTTTGGAGGCGGTACCCAGAATCGAACATGGGGATAAAGGTTTTGCAGACCTTTGCCTTACCACTTGGCTATACCGCCGCATCTCTTTCACGTCATCACATTAACTTCGCAGTATTTGCGACGGAACTTTATTTTAGTATAAAATGAATGATTAAGCAACTGGGAATTTTTAGATATTATCGAGCCTAACTTATAAATTCATTAACTTATAGATATCTTCACGTCTATGCTGCCAAACAGGTAACGATTGCCATACTTATTCTTTTCTACCTTCATTTGGCACGAGGCAACTTTGACATGACTTATCTATAATTCACCTCCCAAGATGGGGCCTGATTATATCTAAGCTCTTCTATTGTTTAATATTGGACATCTTTTAGAAATAGCCCTTTAGCTTGAGCTAAAGGCCCAGCTTCCCATCTTTTCTTTTCATTTAATATTTTTTCAACATCACTTGGTTTAAGATTACCTTTACCGACTTCAAGAAGTGTTCCAACAATGATTCTTACCATATTCCACAAGAAGCCATTGCCATTCACCTCTATTTCTAGAAGTCCATCCTGTTCACCTATATTGATATAATTGATCGTTCTGATCGTTGATTTGTCTCTGCTTTTTAAGTTAGTAAAACTCTGAAAATCATGCGTGCCAATTAAAACCTCTGAAGCACTTTTCATTTCTCTTAAATTAAGTTTATCAGCAAGGTGATAAGTATACTTTCTGTTAAACACATCTCTGAATTTGTCCGTATTTATTCTATATACATACGTTTTTGATTTTACATTATATCTGGCATGAAACCTTTCAGCTATCTCATCGATAGATTTTACAACGATATCTTCTGGTAAATACTCATAAAGATAATCTACTATTTCGTTGGGACTCAAGGCGCATTTAGTATGGAAATTGGCGATGTAATTTTCAGCATGGACTCCTGAATCGGTTCGACCACATCCCACGAGAAGAATAGATTCTCCAGTCATTTTGGATAAGACGGTTTCTATTTTACCTTGTATTGTGAGATCATTGTCCTTTTGTTTTTGCCAGCCTTTGTATCTAGATCCATCATAGGCAATGGTCAATTTTAAATTTCTCATTATGCTCCACCTTTAATTATTCTAAGTAATACATGTTAGTATACTACAATAATGAGCTAACACGTAAATGTAAATTAAAATGCGTGCATTTAAAGTTTTAGTGAGTCAAGTCCAGCTGTCATTTCAGTTAGGGTTAGTTGTAGGGACTCAGATTGATTGGCAAGCGTTTGTAGGCCGTTTGCTTGCTCTTCAAACAAAGCTCCGATTTTTATAGCAAAATCCCATGAACTATTGCTTAACGTATTCATTTGGCTCAAGGCTGTTTTAACCTGAGATGCTTCTTGATTCGTGCTATCTAACATTTTCTCAGCGGACTGGATGCTATTTTTAAGTAAATTCGCTTTTGTCGCAATTTCACCAAAGACATTCTGTGCTTCTTCCATCGATGATTCTTCTTGGATTAAGGCATTAAACGTATTATCTGTCGAAAAGACCAACGATTCGATATCATCATTCATTGAATGGAGGAGAGCTGCGATTTGTTTTGCGGCATCGGAGGAAGCCACTGCCAGCTTTCGTACTTCGTCAGCAACAACTGAGAAACCTTTACCCGCCTCGCCTGCTCTGGCGGCTTCAATGGAAGCATTCAGTGCCAGCAAATTCGTTTGAGTTGCAATTCCTTGAATCAGTTTAACAATTGAATTGATTTGATTGGAATTTTGTTGAAGCTGATTAACGCGATTTTGGGTGAGGTTTAAATCAGACTTGATGTTTTCAATTCCTTGGTCTAGTTTCTGGACTAAACCCGTTCCTTCTGTCGATGTATTCATAAACTGAACTGCAGTTTGAGTAGCTGATTGAAGAAGCAAATTAATTTCGTTAACTTCCTCGAGCATTTTCTGGATTATCGCACTGACCTGTTGAAAAGTTTCAATTTGGTCAGATGCATTCTGAACTTGTTGATTAGATATTTCCGAAGAGTGATGAGACTTTTCAATATATGATTGAGAGCGCATTGTGACTTGGTCGCTAACCTGAACTACCTTTTGAGCTGCTTTAAGGGTGTTTCCTGAGGTGCGTCTAAAACTTGTAGAGAGCAGTTCAATGGCCTGGGCCAGTTCGCCAATCAGATCGCTCCCTCTGATTTCCATATGAACGGTTAAATCACCTGAAGATAATTCTTTGACTTTTTGAGTGATGGTATTAAATGGATTATAGAGAATAGCGCGGGCAATAAAATAATTTCCTACTCCGAGAAGAAATCCGGCCAAAACACAGCTCACTGTAAATAGTTGGCTTTTCCCCGGCGATATCGTTACAAAAAGTTGCGCAAAAAGCGGGAAAATCAATCCTACAAGTGCTCCCGCAAAAAGCATCGTGCCAAACATGATGGACATTATTGAAAAGCGACTAATAAATTTTGTTAATGAGTGCATTTTGCTCTCCTTTAAATGTTTATTTTTATCACCATGTTCAAAATTTCACATTAAAACTGCTATTACGGTGTTACTTTACCATTATACACCAATTTACATTGAAGTATATATAAATAAATACAAATATAAACAATTAAAATAATTTATTCCTTCAATTTAATTATAATCAATACTCGGCAAAAAAGATTGGGTTAAACGCTGTTCATATATAAGTTTGATAATACCTTTATGTTTATCACAGCATAAATGCGATTCTCACCTGGGTTATCAGTATGTTCATCATCTTCTAGGCAGGGAAAAAGCGACTGACATGTCAGGGTACGTCTTGACTCCTCCTTCCCAATCATAAATCATTTCAAGAAGTAGACTGGGACAGACTATAAGAAGAGATGTAGATGGGTATTCTCGTACATAAGATACAAGGATACCCATCTACATCTGGGGTAAGAGAGGATAAGAGGAAAGAAGTCTATCCCTCGCCTCTCGACTCTTCTAAGTGTTTCTTCATAAGCAACCTTGATTGTTCCGAGTCTTGGCCCATTATCGTTTTCATAAATAGAGATATGCTCTTGAAGCGTGTATAGTCCATCGGAGTGGTCCAGCATTCTTAATAAGTTCATAGATGTGGATGACAAACGTTTGCAAGAGGCGATTCATCATCGAATTCTGAGATGCTTGAGCAACCGTATAGTGAAACAGCATATCCGCTTTAGCCTAGGCATCAAGATCACCCAATTGAGCCTGCATATCACGGAGAGCGTCGGCTATCCGCTGCATGTCTTCCTCTGAGGCCCGTAAGGCAGCTAAGCCTGCACATTTCACCTCAAGAGTAATGCGAGTTTCCCAAAGTTCTTCAATTCGTATCGGCTCCACCGATAAAGCTAATGCCAAAGGGCTAATGATTTCATTTAACTGAGCATCTTGAATGAACGTTCCGCCTCCTGGCTTAATTTTAACCAATCCCAAGAATTCCATGGTCCTGAGCGCCTCTCGTAAAGTTGTCCGACTAACCCCTAACTCAGCAGCCATTTCTCGTTCCCCCATGAGTCGATCGCCGGGGCGGAGCTTTCCTTCGATAACTCGGTTGTTGATTTGTTTTAAAACCTCTTGGTATGTTTTGTGAGGCTTCGTAATCTTCTCAAACTGCATTGAACCTCCATACGTGACGGCAAGTTAAACTTGAATACCTACGGGACAGTTTTGATTACACAGTGAGCAATCTCCACAATCTGCATCATCGGCTTGTTTTGCTCCTTCTAAGAAACTTGCCAGAATCTTCGCCCTTTTCCCGGTGAAGTAATAGCCTTTTTCTATTCCTTCGGTTAGATATTTTGGACAATCGACAAGACAACCACCGCAATGGAAGCATTTAAGTAAATCAAACTGTCGACTCTCTGCCGCTGCCAAACGTCCATTATCAACCAGGATCACGTATACTTCTTTAGGACCGTGCATGCCTTGGACCATTTTATACTCGATATCCGCTGTTCGGCTGGGGCCATTGATAAAGGAAATGTAGCTTAGGAGATCTCTGCCTAGGCCATAAACACTGATTGCACGGCAAACAGCTAAGGCATCTTCAAGTGAGGGAACAATCTTATCGATTCCAACAACCACAATATGATTATACGGAAGATTGGTGGTGAACCGTACATTTCCCTCGCTTTCAAGTAGGGCTATGGTTCCATTTTGTTCGACGATAGCTTCCGCACCAGTAATTCCATACTGCAGATGAGCCACCTGCTCCTTGATCTCATGCTTAGTCTGTATAACCCATTCCTGATTTGGAATTGAGGTATTGATACTCGCAATCCAAGGATGCGCATCAATTTCAGTCCCGGAAGCTCTTTCCCCTAAATCCGTATTAAGAACCTCTACACTATTTGCTTTTAAATAATTTCTCAAAGCGATTTCAGTAAAAACAGGGTTTTTACTCATCGCCACATGTTGATTTCCTCCAAGGATTTTTAAAATTTGCTCTTGTGCTTCAGCTGAATTTTTGGCCACGGTCACATGGCATCCTTTTCTTATGAGGGAGGCAACAGTATTCTCTGTAGAGGCTTTTAGGTTAGTTGCTACTGAAGTTTTGATATCATGAACTTGCTTCGCTAAATTGGGATACTCCTGAATTAGTGCTTTTCGGTTTGTATCAATCTGTTTTAAGATATTCTGTGCTTTTGAGTTACTCATGATTCTCTATCTCCTCCCGTATGCTCTACTCAGTATTTGAACAACGTGAGCAACCTTTTGCTTCATGTGGTGCTGAGTAATTCCATCCTGAAAATGAATCATGCATCCAGGACAACTCGTTGCAAGGGTAGTGGCTTGGGTGTCGTCAATGTTATCCAACTTATCTTCATTAATCCGGTGCGAGAGTTCATAGAAGCTTAAACTGAAGGATCCGCCAAAACCACAACACATATCTGCATCTTTCATTTCTACAAACTTCACTCCTTGAATCTTCTGAAGAATTTCCCGAGGTTCCTCTTTAATGTTCAAACTTCGGGCAAGATGACAAGGATCATGATAAGTTACGATTTCCGTAACTTCTTGCTCAGGAAGCTTCAATTCGATATCGTGGAGTAAAAACTCATTGATATCTTTCACCTTCGACGCGAGTTTTTGAACTTTTTCACGAATCTCCGGTGAAGCATCTGCGAAAAGCTTAGGATATTCTTCTTTGAAAGCAACGGCACAACTTGGGCAAACAAAAGCTAATGCATCTATATCAAAAGCACTATAGGCATTGATATTTTTCAAAGCCATCTCTTTAGCATGAGCCAAGTCTCCGCTGACAATGCTGGGAATTCCGCAGCAAAGGTCCTCTTTTCCAATTTTGACTTCCACGTTATTTTCACCTAAGACATGGAGAAGTGCTTCACCCAGATCTGTATCGGTATAATTCACCACACATCCTGGGAAAAATCCGACTTTCTTCACGGGATTGATAATCATCTTGGGTTGAGCGGTTTCTGCAAAAGTTTTTCCTTTGAATCGAGGAAGCACTCGTTCCTTCGGCATTCCCATGGAATTCAAAGCGACTCGAGAAGTCATTCCCTTATTCGCGTCTTCTAAAATCACTCCGCCAAACAACGTTCCTAGCTTGCTAACCAAGGGTAAGATTTGTTTTCTTGTTAGCGCGGAGAAAACGAAATTCTTGGTCTTGCTTAATCCCTCGTTGGTTACGGCCTTTTGACGCAACTTCCAGATCATATCCGGAGTTCTCATTTGAACTGGACATGCTTTTACACATTTTTGACAACCAATACAGAGTGATAAGCCGCCTTCTTCCGCTTTTTCGAGGTCACCATGAAAGGCGCCAAAAACTACGCCACGACCTCCAAGATACTTATATCCATACTTGCTGCCGACTTCCGCATATACCGGACAAAAGTTCAAACAGCTACCACAATTAATACAATAAAGAGATTCTTTAAACCCTGCATCAATCGCTTCTTTACGACCGTGTTTTAAGAAAACGATATGAACTTCTCCTGGGCCCTGTCCTTGAGAAAAGGTATTTAAATCAGGATCAAGTGATTCGCTCACGCCTGAAATCATTGAAACATAAGTCCCAATATCTTGACCTACGCCATAAACTGCTGCTGACCTCAGAACTTGCATGGCATCTTCGAGGGTTGGCACAATTTTCTCAACACCTGCGATCACAATGTGAACTTTAGGCATCATCGTAACAGCCCGGATATTTCCTTCGTTCTCAGTTAGAAAGACACTTCCCGTATCTGCGGCAATAGCGTTAGCTCCTGAGATTCCTACATCTGCATTTACTAAATAATCACGAAGTTGTTTGCGGGCAGATATTACTAACGCTTCAGGCGTACATTTTAGCTGCTCGCCAGCTTCTTCGGAAAAAAGCTCGGTGACTCTTTCTATGGGGATATGAATAGCAGGAGCTAAAGAGTGGCTCGCTTCTCCCTTATCGAGTTGGTTAATTCGATCACCAAGATCTGTTTCTACCACTGTTACATCGCAATCTTCGAGGTAATGAGAAATATTAATCTCTTTACCGGCATTCGACTTGGACTTAACGACCAAGCCGTTGTTTGGAATCAGACTTGCTATATACTTCTGAGCATCCTCAACAGATTCAGCAAAGAATACTTTACACCCCTTTTTCTCTAATGACTTTTGCGCTTTAGTAATCATTTCATCCAAATGATCAATACTATATTCCTTAATTCCGCGCAAGCGGTTGGAAAGTTCAGGATAATTAGGAACCATGTTTGTCATCGCAGGACGAATCGAATTAAAAGCAATAAATCTTCCCTTCCGCGATTGGATATCATGGAGCCCTTCCGTGACTTTACTTTTTACGATTTTGTAGGCATGTTTTCCCATAGTATAATTCTCCTCTCTTAGGTTTACTGGTTGGACCACTTTTATAAATAACTCTATTCAAAAGACATAACCCGCTTTAAACACAAAGCGGGATCATGCTGTTAATAAAAAGTGCGAATTAATTACTAGGGTTCTTTTCTGCCTTAGCTCCGCCGAGATAGGCTTCCTTTACACGAGGATTGCTCGCAATCTCGTCAGCACTCCCATGCAGGACAATCTTTCCTGTTTCCAGGACATAAGCAGAGTCAGCAATTTTTAGGGCCTGACGAACATTTTGCTCAACAAGAAGAATTGTTGTACCGTCCTGATTGATCTCTTGAATAACCCTAAAGATATCAGCAACGACGAGAGGAGCTAAGCCCATGGAAGGTTCATCAAGCAATAAAAGCTTCGGTCTAGCCATAAGTGCACGGCCTATGGCCAGCATCTGTTGTTGCCCTCCAGAAAGGGTTCCTCCTAATTGCTGCTTACGTTCCTCTAAGATGGGAAAACGTTTAAAAACCTTTTTAAAATCAGCTTCAATTTCCTTATCTTTTCTCTGATAAGCTCCCATTTCCAAGTTCTCAAAAACCGTCATTCCTGATAATATATTTCGGCCTTCAGGAACCAGAGAGATTCCCAAGTTTACGATTTTGTGAGGAGCTAAGCCCTGAATCTCCTGACCCTGAAACTTAATCTGACCAGCCTGAGGCTTGAGAAGCCCAACAAGAGATTTCATCGTGGTTGTTTTCCCTGCTCCATTCGCTCCGAGGAGAGAGACAATCGATCCTTGAGGTACGTCAATGTCAATCCCTTTAATAGCATTAATAGTTCCATAACATGTTGTCAAACCTCTGATGTTTAGCATCTCTACGCCTCCTCCCGGCCCAAATACGCCTCAATAACCAATGGATTCTGTTGAATTTCGGCCGGAATACCTTCGGCAATCTTTTGCCCGAAATTAATAACCACAAGTCGGTCACAGACGTTCATTACAAGGTTCATATCGTGTTCGATTAGAATGATGGTTTTACCCATCGCTTGTATTTTTTTAATGAGAAGACGTAAGTCTTCTGTTTCACTTTCATTCATTCCTGCAGCAGGCTCATCGAGAAGAAGAATTTCCGGCTCTGTTGCGAGCGCTCGCGCAATCTCTAAACGACGTTGCTGTCCATAGGGAAGCGAACCCGCTGGAGTGTCAATATTAGCATCGACTCCCACCAATTGAAGCAGTTCACTGGCTCGTTCTCTAGTTGCCTTTTCTTCCTTGCGTTGGGCGGGAGTACGCCATAATCCCTTCCACACTCCTGCTTTGGTCCGGCAATGTGCCCCAACCATGACATTTTCTAACGGACTTAACTGGCCGAATAAACGGATATTCTGAAAGGTTCGGGCTAAGCCTAACGCCGTCACTTTATGCGGTCGTAATCCTAACATATTTTTACCTTTGTAGGTTATTTTCCCTTCAGTAGGCGGAAAAATCCCGGTAATTAAATTGAAAAGGGTTGTTTTTCCTGCACCATTTGGTCCGATAACCCCATAGATTTCCCCTTTATTCACAGTAAAACTGATATCACTTAACGCAGCCAATCCGCCAAAACTTTTACTCACTTGATCAAGGACTAATATCATGGCTTAATCCTCCTTCCAAGCTTAACCTTCCAGAAACGAACAGTCACTTCACTGATGAGTCCCTGTGGCCGAAAGGCCATCATAGCGACCATAAGTGCTCCATAAATCATCATGCGATATTCAGAAGCTGAGCGCAAAAGTTCGGGCATTAAGGTTAGAAGAAAGGCTCCGATAATTGGGCCAGCAATTAAGTCACTTCCACCTAAAACAGCATAGGAAAGGATTTCGACGGTACGGTTATAGGCGAAATCTTTCGCCCCGATGTAAGATGTTAAATGGGCAGATAACCCGCCCGCAATGCCTGCGATTAAAGCGCCTAAGGCAAAAGCAAGAATTTTATAATAGGTTGTATTAATCCCCATTGCTTCGGCCGCAGCCTCATCTGCTTTAATAGCGTCAAAAGCTCGGCCAACTCTTGATCGTTTAAGCCTGGTAGAGAAAAAGATGAGAAAAATGAGGATGAGAAGGAGAATAATTAAAACCAGCAAGTTACTGAACTGCTGAATGGTTAATCCTCCAAACCCGTGGGACAGGCCTACGGAAGAAAGCATTTTGCTAATTCTTGTACCAAGAGTCTGGATTCCTGATATTCCTAACGCACCATTCGTAATTTTTAGGTTTAAAACGATAACTCGAACAACTTCGCCAAATCCCAAAGTAGCAATCGCCAAGTAAATCCCCGAGAGTCGCAGCGCGGGAAAACCGATGATGAGTGAAATGAAACTTGCGGCAATACCGCCTAGAGGGATAGCCAAATAGACGGGTAAGCCTGCCTTTACGGTTAAAATCGCACCAGTGTAGGCTCCAATACTCATAAATCCGGCATTTCCCAAAGATAACTGGCCGGTCGACAGCGTCATGTAAATGCTCACCCCAAGGATAGCATTCAACAAAACAAATATTGCAATTTGAACATAATATTGATTTAATAAAACTCCCATTAAAAACGTCCTCCTTGCCGCGATGAAGATCCAAAAAGTCCTTGAGGACGAATAAATAGAATTAGAATAATCATGCCAAAGGCAACGGCATCTCGATAGGAAGAAGCGCCGTAAGCTACAGTAAATACTTCGGCGATTCCTAAAATTAGTCCTCCCAGCATCGCGCCGGTGATATTTCCCATACCCCCGAGGATCAGAACGGCAAGCCCTTTTAAGCCCATACTTAAGCCCATCGTGGGCTCAACTGCATTAAAGGAAAGTCCAACCAAAACTCCTGCAATTCCTCCTAATCCTGAAGCGAGTGCAACGGTTAATAAGATGATTTTATTGGTGTTGATCCCTAAAAGGTTAGCCGTCTCGATGCTTTCAGCAGTTGTCCGGATGGCCTTTCCAGCACGGGTTTTAGACAGCCAAAAACGAAGAGCAAACATTAAGCCAAAGGATATCGCGAGTATTACAATTTGCACGGTAGTAATTCGAATCGGCCCGAGTTGTATCTGACCACCGGGTAATACACCATCAGGAAAAGCCTGTGATTGCGGCCCAAAAACCTTTAATGCAAGATTTTCAAGAAAAATTGAGACCCCAATCGTACTAATCAAAGGAGCTAGTTCGGATACAGCTCGACGTCTCAAAGGACGCAGGGCCAGTAGTTCCATAAGTGTTCCTAGTAACGCACTGACCACCATGGCACCTGCCATAGCAACAAAGATATTTACCTTCAGATAAGTCACCAGTAACAATCCGATGAAAGCCCCAAACATAAAAATTTCACCATGAGCCATATTGATAATGTTTAGGACTCCCATAATCAAGGTATAGCCTAAAGCGACTAGTGAATACGTACTTCCTAATGTTAAGCCATTAACCAATTGCTGCCAGAACAAGGACTTCACTCCTAATGTTTATTTTAATTCCGTAAACTGACCGTCTTTAACAATCAAAACAGTAGCATCCATCAATGGATTTCGTTTCTCATCAAAGGCAAATTTTCCAGTTACGCCTTCGAAATCTTTAATAGTTGCCAGGCTGTCGCGAAGTTTTTGACGATCTGTGGTTGATCCGGCTTTTTCTAAGGCACTGGCATAGATGTAAAGTGCATCATAGGATTGGGCAGCAAACTGGTCGGGTACTTTGTTGTATTTTGCTTTATAGTCTGCTACAAACTTCTTAATTTTTTCGTTGTCTTTAGCGGGATACCAAGGGCTTGCCACGACAGCTCCATCGGCAGCTTTACCTGCGATCTTGATGAGCTCGGGAGAGTTAAAGCCATTCGTACCCACAAAAGGAACTGTAATTCCAATTTCTCTGGCTTTTTTCAATACTAGGGCTGCTTCTTGATAAAGGCCCGATACCATTACCGCGTCAGGTTTCAATGCTTGAATTTTTGTCAATTGAGCAGAGAAATCTGTATCTTTAGTGGCGAAGGTTTCGGTAGCTAAGATTTCCACACCACTTTCCTTAAGGGTTTTCTCCATTGTCTTATAACCAGACACTGCCCAGTCGTCATTACTAGCATACATAACCGCAACTTTTTTCAAGTTATATTTTTCAATTGACTTCTTGACAGCTTGAGGAACCGCTGAAGATTCTGGCAATGCATTCCGGAAGACATACTCTCCGATATCAGTTACCCCTTCAGCCGTAGTTGAAGTTCCCATAATTGGAACGCCTGACTGGTTAGCAATCGGTCCAAGAGCAAACATTTCTCCACTCAAGGTTGGACCAATAAGTCCTACGACATTATCTTTGTTGATTAATTTATTACCCGCGTTCATTGCTTCCGTCTTGTCTCCACGGGAATCCTCGTAAAGGAGATCAATTTTAACTTTACCTTGGGTATTGATTTCATCTTTAGCGAGCTCCAGCCCTTCCTTCTGTGACTGACCATAGGCAGCTGATCCCCCAGACAAAATGGTAACGACACCAATCTTAGCTACGCTATCTTGTGAACCAGCAGAACTTGCTGAGGAAGCTGTTCCTCCTCCACATCCGGCTGTCGTAAGCAGCAGTGATCCAATCACCATACCGGTGAACCATTTTGTAATACTCTTTTTCATACAGTTTTTCCACCTTTTTCGTTTTATATAGTTCTGTTACATAATAGTTCTAATATTCGTCAAATTTTATGGAATACCTTCTTTTTGTTTCAAAAAAACTCATAAAAGTTTAATTGTACTATATCACAGGCGGAAATAATGGGCATAAAAAATCCTCCAATCATATCTTGTCGTTTATACAAAATATGATTGGAGGAATATTATTTTATTTTTCTTCAACATAGGGAATTGTCAACGGTCCAAGAGGCAATACCGCAATACTCATGCTAGCGCCGTACTTTTGCTTAAGCTCGTCCAACGTTTGCTCAATATTCTTCGTTGGAGTGAGTTTGGCGATTTCGACGGATTCGTCAGGTAAATTTGAGTACATGTAGACATCTGCCCACTCTTGGATCATTGCTAGGCGCTGTGCTTCCCATTGATCGAACATCTGAAAAGATGGATCATTAATCATTTCCAGGAGTTCCTTTGATGTATTACGCATCTGCAGGATTTTGGAAAAGTTACCATGACTGGGCATTCCATCGCTACATTCTGCTGCGCAAATAATAGTACCCTCTTGCTTGACGATTTTGCGAGCCGCATCCATCCCTTTGACCGCCTGATAGAGGTTTTGATCGAGAGGGTATCCTGCATTCGTTGTAATTACGACGTCGTAGCGATGTTCACATTGCATCATAGCATGCTTTTTTACATATGCGCATCCTTCACTATGCGTTTGAGTTAACTCTCCTGCAAAAACATTAGTAATCTCTTTTTTCCCATTTAAGGCAACATTCAGAAGAAAATCGGGTTTGCAAAATGAATTCACTTCTCTTGCAAATTCTTGAAGTGGGTTATTTTCCAAAACACCCCAAGTTGCTAAGGAATGTCCAATCATTTTGGCATTATGAAAGGCAAGAATTGTTTCCAGCCCTGCAATACCCGGCATTACGCCCTTTGGACCTCCAGAAAAGCCTGCAAAAAAGTGGGGTTCAATAAACCCAGTGACAATTCGAAAATCCGCTTCAACAAATTCCTTATTAAGGTAAACCTCACATCCGAATTTACTGGTGCCGATCCGTGAAAGCTCGGATTTTTCCTGACAGTGATGATTAATAATGCGCACTGAGTCAACAATATTTTTCCCTAACATTTCAATAAGTTCTTCTTGTGTATTATCGCGATGTGTCCCTAAGCCATTTATGATCGTAATATTCCCGATAGGCACATGTTGAAGTTCCTCAAGGATCCAGGGAACTAATTTATGACTGGGAGTCGGTCGAGTGATATCACTGATCACAATGACCACCCGGTCACTCGGCTTAACCATTTCGCTTAGAGGTTGCGTCCCGATGGGGTTACGTAGCGCCTGTAACACAGCTTTATGGTCATCCTCAATGCGATTCAGGTGGGTAGGAATAATTACTTTAGAGTCATTAGAAACCTCAATATTCATGCCACTTTTTCCGTAAGCCAACTTAACTTTCATCGTCGGTTTCCTCCTTGAAATTTTTCCCGCATTGTTAAAATTAACCTAAGCTATCATGACTTTCATTTTGACGCTTAACCTTCACAGGGAATGAAATCGGTATCTCCACAAGAATACATCGTATTGTAATGGCCATAAGCACAATGAAACCACCGATTAAAGACCAAGAACCAGGTTTTTCACCTAAAAATAGCAGGACCCATAAGGGGTTTAGGATCGGTTCGATAACTGGAATGAGGATGGCTTCAAGGGCTGTTGTGTGCTTAATCGCAATAGTATACAAAATATAGGGTAGGCCAAGCTGAACAACTCCTAAAATAAGTAGTTCTACCCAATCGAATGCATTAGGCCATGCTGTTGTAAGAAAAGGCAGCCCAATAATGGCTGTAATAATATTTCCTAAAAACACCGATTCCCAAGGAGATCCATCTTTCTGCATACGGAGGAAAATGATTTGTAAAGCAAAGCAGATTCCGCTTATTATACCAAATATATTTCCCATTATACCGGTGGTGCTTAAATTATCTAGAAAGAATAAAACCATACCTCCAAGGACAATTAAAACTGTAACCCAATCTAAGACTTTCGTCTTTTCTTTTAACAACCGGCTGCTTAAGAGAGCGACATAGATAGGAGCTGTATATTGGAGAAAGATGGCATTAGCCGCAGTCGTCGCTTTCGTGGCAATCACAAAAAATATGACTGTCCCCGCATAAGATGCCGCTGCACCCATTTGGACCCTAGTCCAGTTCATTCTTGGCTTACCTAAAATTATTAAAAAAACTACGGATGCGATAGCGCTTCTTACACCGGCTATTGCTAAAGGATGCGCATTTATGGATTTAATCAGCATTCCGCCAAGGCTCCACATAGTAGCAGTAATCAGCAAAAGGAGAATGGCTTTTAATCTTACATTTTTAAATTTAAATAATGTTAGGTTTGTAGTTAGGCTCACAGGTTAACTCCCTTTCATAATTCACTTTTTGCTATAAAATTATATCATGATAATTTATTTGATTATAGTTAAAAGAATCCAGCTTTTTAAGCTGGATTCTTTTAACTATAATTATTTGGATTTGTTAATGGTGTCTGTTGAAGAAGATATCGGAGAAATAGTCTTGACCTTTTTATCAGCCTTCTTTTTCTTCTTTTCCTTGTTCTTCGGACTCTTATCGCCCATAGTAACTACCTCCAATCACTCTTTAACTTAAGTATACTCTCTTGCTGATCATAGTACCAACAGCTGTATAACTGAAAAACCTTGTGGATTACTTAACTGGACCTCCATTAGTTCCTGACGCAGGCTTACCTTGTTATCTTTCATGATATAGGCAGATTTCAAACCATGTCGGCACTATGGGTTTATAATTCATGATAATAATGCTCATGATTATTCCTCACTAAAAAAGCCCCCCATTGTAGAATCATAATCTACAAAAAGGGGGCTGAGTTTCGATGCTATTTATTGATCACGAAACTGCGCCCCACTTTACGCTGTTGCGCAAATTCAGCGGTTGCTGTGAATAGGACGTCTGTGGATGAGTTGAGTGCTGTTTCGCAAGAGTCTTGTAAAACACCGACGATAAAGCCAACACCAACGACTTGCATCGCGATATCATTGGGAATACCAAACAAGCTACAAGCTAGAGGAATGAGCAAGAGTGAACCACCTGCGACACCAGAATCATCGGCGGCGGCTACTGCCGATAGTAAGCTCAAGATGAGAGCCGTAGCAATATCTACATTAATTCCAAGGGTGTGAACTGCAGCAAGGGTCATGATCGAAATCGTAACCGTAACCGCTGCACCAGCCATGTTAACTGTAGCACCTAAAGGAATGGAGACGAATACGTATTTTTATCTAAGCCAAGATCTTCACATAGACGCATATTGACAGGGATGTTTGCAGCAGAGCTTCGCGTAAAGAATGCCGTAATCCCACTATCTTTTAAACATTTAAGTACGAGTGGATATGGGTTTTTACGAATATTCAAGAAGACGATGAGTGGATTTATCACAAGGGCCACAAATACCATACATCCCAGTAATAGGGTAAGTAGTTGTCCGTAGCCGAGTAAAGTCCTAAGACCCATGGATATCAAATAAAAAAACCTCCCATAAATATCTTGGTAATTACTTCAAGATATCGATTGGAGGAAAGTTGATATATATTGGAGGAAAGTTGATATATATATATATACCTACTAGGGGTATAATACAAGATAATTATTAGCAAGTTGTACTTGGAGGTAATTATGGACTGTACAAGATGTTTATCTAAAGGTTGTAGAACGTTATCCCCTTGTGTTGACCGTCGCTTGGATTATTTCGAAAACTACACAACTGAAGATAATCAGGATTTTACTCGTGCGGCCTCTGCACTCATCGATGGAGGACGAGCCGGAACCTTAAATCGTCTGGAGGAAATTACCGAGTTTGTTAAACTGAAAGACTATCAAAAAATTGGCGTTGCTTATTGCTTTGGTATGGAGAAAGAAGCGACTCTCTTAAGAGACTATCTTATCCAGCACACGGGATTAAAACCGGTTATGGTTTCCTGTACTGTTGATGGCATAAAAGAATCTGAGCTTGATACCCAGAAGACAAACTCCACAGTATCCTGTAACCCCCTTGGACAAGCGAATATTCTCAATTCTTCAGGCGTTGAGTTTACGATTCTGATGGGGCTTTGTCTAGGTCACGACATTCTTATTCAAAAATATTTAACGATGGATTTCACCACATTTGTTGTCAAAGATAGAGTGTTAGAGCATAATCCAATACTCGCCCTACCCGGTTACAAGACAGCAGAAGATCTGTTTGTGGAGAGCCTTCCTCGCGATTTTAATCTTATTAAAATGGACGAGTTTATAACTAAACTTAAGAATGGAAAAAGTCCTGAGGATTTTTATCTGCTTGATTTAAGAGGACCTGAAGTTTTTCAGGAAAATAGTATTTCGGGTTCTATAAACTGTCTTTTAAACGAGCTTCCTGAACGTTACCGCACTCTTTTTCCTGATAAACATAAAGAAATCATCGTATATTGTAATGGCGGTATGCAATCACTCTATGGTGTGATGTACCTTGCCTTAAAAGGATATACCCATGTTAAAAGCCTTAGTGGTGGATATTCAAAATATCGGGCTCAAACAGTATAGCCCTTGAGGAAAGACTAATATAGAATAGAGAAGTCGCATTAGATACGGCTTCTTTTTTCTATATCGGTTGGAACTTTGTTTTGCGCGAGTTTAGCTAAAACTGCCGGTCTGCTTTACTGACCTTCCGAAGCCGGCCTTTAATCGGAGTGTTTTGTAACTCTTGTAGCACCAGCTCACCTTTATTATTTAAGATTTCAAAAAAGGTAGATACATCCAGTACATTGATGACTCCGATATCTACGGCAGTAATGCCTGGAATGTTACAAAGTGTGCCGACAATATCGACCGGTCTCATCTTTGTTTTTTTTCCGGCATTCACATGGATTTTCATTATTTCAGCGCTCAGTTGCGCACCTTTTGATTCCTTGATTTCTGGCAGCGTATTGATTTTCGTAATAAATTCTTGTTTCGCCTCAAGCACTGTTTTTGCCTTCGGTCTTTCCTTTAGAATAATCTCTTTTCCGATGTAGTCTTGAATATCGTTTAAAAATTTAACGTCATTTTCCGTAACAAAGGTAAGGGCTTTCCCCAACTTGTTGACGCGGCCTGTTCTTCCGATTCGGTGAATATAGCTTTCTTTGTCATAGGGGATATCATAATTGATCACCAAAGTAATGTCCTCAATATCCAGGCCTCTAGCCGCGACATCTGTGGCAACAAGATATCTGAATAATCCGTGTCTAAAATCCTGCATGACGCTTAATCGGTCACGTTGTTCCATACCTCCGTGTAACTTCTCACAGGAATAGTTCTGCTTCACGAGTTCAGCGTATACCTCATCGACCGTTTGTTTGGTATTGCAAAATATCATGCAGCTATCCGGGTTTTCAACCCTTGTTAGATCTTCAAGAAGCTGAATTTTATCGCTCTCATTAACGTGATATCTTTCCTGAGCGATCCGGTCGGTCGCAGGATTTTGTTCTTCGATTTCGACTCGAAGCGGATCTTTCATGATGTTATGACATAAGACATCAATGTCTTGAGGCATTGTCGCTGACAAGAGAAGGGTTACCCGTTCTAAGGGCAAGCGCGGAATGATGGCTTCGATCTGCTCTATGAAACCCATATTCAACATTTCATCGGCTTCATCAATGACGAGATATCTTATATGGGATGGATCCAATGTCCCCCTTTCGAGATGATCGATTAAGCGGCCCGGGGTTCCAACCACGACATGTGTTTTTTGCCTAAGTACCTTCTCCTGAACCTGGAAAGAGTACTTCCCATAAATTGCCGCTACTTTTAACCGTTTAAACCGTCCAATGTTAAATAGATCCTCTCTGGCCTGGACTGCAAGTTCTCGGGTGGGGGTAAGCACTAAGGCTTGCGGTTTATTCTGTTCCCAATCGACTAATTCGCAAATAGGAATGGCAAAAGCTGCCGTCTTCCCGCTTCCCGTTTGGGACTTGATGATGATATCTTTTTGAGACAAAACAGCCGGGATTACTTGCTCCTGGACTTGAGTGGGACTGTTGAAATTTAATAAGCGGATTGCTTTTAATAACTCATGGCTTAATTGATACGTATCAAAGTTACTATTACTCATACATTTATCTCTTTCTAATTAAAATATTAAGGCTTTAATACTTCGTTCCATTTCGCCAATTCTTCATAAGTTGCACTAACATCCCTAATCTCACAATGGGCAAATCGGCTTAACTTTTCTTGCATTTCCTTACTTGTTTGTAGAACATCCTTGTTTTTGGTTGTAAGGGTCCCTCTAAGGATCTCCTTGATAACGGGATCATTTATAAAAATGACGATCTCTTTATCCCTATATTTTTCTAATTCCTTGAGGAGTATCATCAAGGCAACCTGTCCAACAATTGCGGGTTTTCTGTATTCCAACATGACAGATTCTTTGCATAAGAGCTCCTGATCCTCAAAAATCCGATATCGAACTTCTATATCCTCGCCCTCATAAAGGGATGAAATCCCTACTGTATATGCTTTAATCATCAGAAGACCTCCCTCCTTTGGTTATCGTTCACGTTCTTTAAAACATCATCATAGTACATTTTGCTAATTATTACTACTTCCATGTACTTATTGTGCCATCTTCTAATACAAAAAAAAGCCCCGAAATTCGGGGCGAACAGATTCTATCTTACCACTTGCCTTTTCCTACATGACCTGCAATTTCAGCTTTGCTTCTTTGCTTAATGACCCAAGCTTCATCCTGAGCTTGCTTAAACAATGCTACGCAAGGAGGGTCAAGATTAATGTCTATCCCTTCTTTGGCTAAATCTTTAATTTTCATTGCAAGTTCGATAATTTCCATGTGAATCTCATTTGTACGATCCGAATCATAGACTTTTTTAGCATCTTCTTCGGATAAAGCCGAGAATTTCTCCTTAGGCACTCCACATTTTGGACATTTTTCTGGAGCCTCTTTACCTTCATGAAGGTAGCCGCATACAGAACATTTCCACAACATAATTTTGATCTCCTTTCATACTTGAAATGATTTCCTAAATTCCACTTCTTATAATTTACCTTCATTTCTTAACAATAAACCAAGAGAATTTAGGAAATTTCTACTTAATTATACCATTTTTCCACCATCTTGCCTCGTTTTCCCCAAAACCTTTTATTATAGGAGATGATCATCATAGTATAATACACATATACTTTATATCGAGGTGAAACGATGAAGAGTAAAAATACATTTGAATTACCCCTACTTAAAACAATTCTCTGGGTTTATATTATCATGTGTGTCATCATTGCTGGCTTGAATTATGGCTATGCCAGTAAGGCCCCGGCTTCTGTTTCAGCCCTTATCCGTTGGATCTGGGAATTCTATGAAAACTGGATAAAAACCCTTTTTATATTCATCGGCAGTATACTTACCCTGAGGATTATTGGTTCCTCGCAAAGAACTACTCTAAGAAAAATGAATCTAATGGGTTTTATTATAGCCGCCCTTGTTGTCCATATTGTAGCTCCTTTGCTTTTACATAATGGAGAGTTGTATTTTTTTGCAATGCCTTTACCTTGGACAACTACGCCTTTACAACTCCTCAATTCAGAATCCTCTTTTTACTTAAGCCGTTTCCCCGTGTGGGGTTTATCGGGTATTACCTTTGCTTTGATTTTCTATGTGTGTATCAGCGCCTTGGTCATTGTGGGAACCCTTCTCTTTGGTAGACGTTGGCAATGTTCTACGCTTTGTCTTTTTAACGGGTTTATCTCAGAAGTATTTGCTCCAGCTTTCCCTTTAGTGGGAAAAGCTAAAAAAATGAAGTCTAAAGCGCTCAACTTTTTCTCCATTCTCCGTTGGATTTTTTTAGTAATTGCCCTATTTTTCACTTTCTATTGGCTACTTCTTTTAGGGGGTATTTCCTTACCTGGCGATATTCATCTCATGAGCAAGATCGAGAACTATAAATACTTGAGTTCAGAGCTTTTAACCGCAATGTTTTTCTGGATCGCTTTTACAGGCAGAGGGTATTGCTATTACTGTCCCTTAGGTACAATGTTAAGTTTGTTAGGAAAAGTAGCTGGCCAAAAAATCATCACTAATAATGCAAATTGCCTTCAGTGTACTCAATGTAATACAGCATGTCCCATGTCCATCGATATAAAAATTAATGCAAAAAATGGTGACCCTGTCACCTCAAGCCGGTGTGTAGGCTGTGGCCATTGTGTCGATGCTTGCCCTACAAGAAATCTATCCTATTCAACGACGTTTTTAAAGAAGATTTCGCACAATTGAGCAACTCTCTATGAGGCATTATAAAGCAGCATATACCCTACCGATCAAATACAAAGGACTTCACTAACGCAAAATACTCCCGCAAGTAGACATTTGGCCTTAAATACCAGGGTGTTGGTGATGGAACACCGACTGGGTTTATACCATTGCGTCTTGCCAAAAGCTTTGAACGGAGCATATGGAAGTCATTTGTAATGACCGGGACAGGTTCATTAGGGTCATAATCCGTCTGTTGATCGAGAAGTACTCGTGAATAGCGGAAATTCTCCATCGTGCTCGTCGACTTTTCTTCCTTTAGAATTCGTTCTTTAGCGATACCCTGTTTAATCAGATATCGCTGCATCGCCTCAGCTTCAGTGATCCATTCTCCTTGTCCCTGCCCACCAGAGACAACCACTTTCATTTCCTTATTATCCTGTAAAATCCTTAAACCTTTATCGACCCGCTCCCAAAGTGTCCAAGAGAGTTGATCCCCATTCAGGCCAGCGCCAAGAATGATGAGATAATCGACCTGACTGGGTACTGAATCCTTGGTATTATACAGAAGCAAACTCTCGATAAGCATAAATGAAGCAAGGAACACGGAGATACCTATCCGAAACAAGAGACGTAGCTTCGGAAAGTGGTTCTTAAGAAAATGGTGCTTTAGATAGTTCCGCGACACGACCCAAAGAACCACCGCTATTCCAAGGATTCCTGGCAGAATGGTTCCTAAATTTAGCCCCCCATTAAGACCAGTAACGAATATCGTGTCGAGAATTCCTGCTAATCCTAACACGATATAAATCCAAGAGACTGGGTTATTAGTCAATCTATTTAGCCCCCCTTTTGATAAAAGGCAGCGATTTTTGTAAAGCACTACCGAATTAGGGAACAATCGTTACCGGACAAGGTGTCTCATGGAGCACGTGGGTTGCTACGCTCCCCAGAATTACCCTTTTGATAGCCCCTAGTCCTCGATAACCCATCACGATGAAATTGACAGAGCTATCCATTGCTTCCTTACAGATCTCATTACCAGGTATTCCGAGTCTAAGAACTGTGCGAACTGGAGTAGAAAAACCTTTTGTAATCTCGAGTGTGTGATCTAATACCTGTTTGCTTAATTCATCTTGATAAGAACGAATTTGTTCTTGACTAAAAAAGCGCTTTACATTGGGTGTATCATAGCTGGGTTGAACGTTTATTAGGATAATTTCATTATCCTTTCCTTCTGAAAGAGAAAGTGCAAAACGCAGTGCCTTATCGGAGCCAGCAGATCCATCAACGGGTACTAATATCTTTGTCATGGTCAAACACCCCTTTCGCTATTTTAAGGTATTATTTCCAACGAATCTTCGCCTTTTTACGAGGTACAGTTCGATAGTATTTTATCTTCGGATACCCTACCGCCATGCAGGTGATGATTTCTTCCCCAGGTTTCATTTCCAGAATCGCTTTGATCTCCTGATCCTGATTGGCAATTCTAACAAAAAAACCGATAAAGAAAGCCCCTAACCCTTGCGTAACTGCCATGATCTCCATATTCGAGGCGGCCAATCCAGCATCCACTTTGCTTTTAGAAACGGTTAAAATAAGCACTGGGGCATTTCGAAAGAGAAAATCCCCCTCATCCAAATTCAGACCTGATGAATTGTAACCCGATTCAATTAGCGTTCTCAGCTGCTTTGTGGCTTGTTCTCTTAACTTAGGAATCTCTTTCTGAACGACGATATAAGAAACCCCTTGGCTGTTCGAAGCCGTTTCCGTATAGCGACCGGCTTCGATGATCTTTTCAATTTTTTCCCGTTTCACCTCCTTATCCAGATAATGGCGAACCGAACGTCGAAATTTCACCACATTCAAAAAGGTTTCCGGTTCAATGGTAAAAGTACTCTCCTCAAAGTCCTTAATTTCACTCATGTCATAGTTTTCAACACTAACCGCCTGCTGCGGACAAATCGCAATACAATGTCCGCATTTAAAACAATATTGATGAAGAGGTACCGCTTTATTATTAATCAGCTCAAGGTCATGAGTTAAACAATCGTTGACACAAAGTTCACAGCCTATACACTGATCAGGATCAATTATAATTTCAAACATATCATCACCCACTCTAGAAAAATTTATCATGCTTCCCTAACTTTTCGACAAAATGAATATCTGCAGGTGCAAATTCAAACGATTGTAACTCACTGGCTTTAACCCATTTTACCCTTTCATGTTCGACTAATTTAAGATCACCTGATATCCATTGCGCAGAAAATGCAATTAACTTGATCTTACCAGATGGATAATCATAGATGTTTTCGCCAAACTTCGCTCCAACCTCAATCTCGATATTGAGTTCTTCTTTTATTTCTCGGACAAGACTTTCTTCGGGCGTTTCGTCAGCTTCAAGTTTTCCACCTGGAAATTCCCACATTAAACCTTGCGCTTTATTTCGACCTCTTTGCGCAATAAGAAAGGTTTCGCCTTTTTTGATTATTGCTGCACTAACTTCTATCATATGATCTCCTTCTTGACAGCCTCTTCTTAAGCTTCCCTTAATGTAATGCTAACATATTCATGTTGTGAATAACAATACTTGTGAATCAAGAAATATCACCTGAGCAAGATAAAAATGCCCTCTGCAAGCAGATTGTTTAGTCTACTAACAGAGGGTATTTTCGTTTGTAAAGATAGTAAAAAGCGTGTCTCTTACTCTCTTTATGGTTGTGGGGAATTCACTTTCTTCTCGGACTTTTTATTTTCTTTTTTGGTCTTTTTACTTTGATCTCCCATCTTAAATCCCTCCCAGTATTAGTTTAACTTCAGTATTCCAAAATTCGTTTTCGTTCATACTAAACTTAATAGATCGGAGGAGTTTGTTGATGAATTATTAACCAAATTGATTAGTCCTCGTCGGCATTAATCTCTTCGATTGAATCAATAATATTGATGTTAACTACATCTCCGTCCGTAAGCGTAATAAGATATTCCGATTGAAGCTGATCTTCAAAACTTTGTTCAATGGCCTGCAGGTCCTTTTCGGTTAAATAGGCTTGACCCAAAAATCGCTCAATGGTTTCAGCTAAAGTGTAAACAGCGTATAGCTTTGACAAACGGCTCACCCTTTTCAAATATATTTTGCAATTCAAGACATTTTTCTTGAGGGAATGGTTAACTGCATTACACCATTAAATTTCTATATGATTTCTGGTAATCCTGCAATGATCGTAGTATGAGGCAGATTATAAAAGTATCATTTGTATTTATAGAGATATCTATTTATTAGTCAAAAAAAGATCATTTCTTGAATGAAGATATGCTTTAATCTCCTCATCATAACATTATCAAAAATCCATACGTTTTTTACGTAACTCGGTATCCTTAATAGCTTTAGATCTAAGCTTAGTTCCGACAATCGACTCGATTATTTTATAACTAATTATTTCCTTTGTATCGTTTTTTTGTACGTGAACAGATAGAACAGAAGCGATTTCCAAGAGAATTGCTTTCTTTAGTCTTTGTGGGATTATTAGCTGCGCTTCTTCTTTTGTTTTAGCAGCTAATAATTTTGGAATGAATTCTTCTACTGAAATCTCGTGTTGACTAGAGTCCCCCTTTTCTTTGAGCATACTTTCAGACTTTCCTTGACTTAGATATAAATTCTTTTTCGGTTCATAGACAAGATATCCTTCACCTGCAATTAATCCTTGATATTCGGTAGCTCCCAAATTCTCAAGCATATCTTCGAGCACTTTTAAGAGGATGAGCACGTCTTTTCTACTTTTAACCATTATATAAAACAACCTTTCCACAAAACTCTTGTGTTAAGTCCTGGAGTTCCTTACGGATATTTACATAAGTCTCCCCAGAATTTCGCTGTACAACGACGGGTACGCCATATTGAGGAGCATCCGCGTAGATCGTTTTATTCTCTCGAATTTTCGTATCAAAAATAGGTAGCCCAACTCTCCTAATGTTTGATATGTAATGTTCCTGAGCAGAAATGGGTTGTCCGTTTCTCAGCCCAATCATGGTAAAAACAATGCCTAGTAATTCCGGCGCAATGGTTGAATACCCCTCAGGATCTTTTTCAATATACGAATTGTATTCGCTAACGAGATCCTCTACGTGTTTATTGAGTTGCTCAATTCCCAAAGTTGATAGATAATCGGGTTTCGCTGGAACCAGGTAAAAGTCACTGGCTACAAGAGCATTTCTTGTGACAATATTAAAGTTTGGAGGGCAATCAATTAAAACAATATCATACTTTGTATGTCCTTCCGCCAAAAGAGTCTGCAGCCCCTTTTGCAGGAGCGAATAAACCTTGATAAAGTTATTCCTTTGTTGGCGTTGCGAAGCCCCACCTAACTTGACAGCAAATTCAAGATCGACATTAATTAAACCTAGATGAGAGCAAATTAGATCTAAGGTTCCACTAAGGGTCCGGCCTATGGTTCTGGGTCTTACAATCAAATCTCCGAGTCCAATAATCTCTTCTCTATCAATAAAGGCATCGAACCAGGTTTTAATCGTACCTCCCTCTTGATAAGAGGGATCATCAACAGGAATAAATGAAAAGGTTAGATTCGATTGGGGGTCAAGATCAATTAGCAGAACTTTTTTTCCCCGGTACGCCAACTCTGCTCCAATATTTGCTGTAAGAGTGGTTTTGCCAACTCCCCCTTTATAGTTAATTACAGATACAATAGGCATAAAAAAACTCCCTTCATATCTTGTCAATCTTTACAAGATATGAAGGGAGGGATAGGTTGATGTTTCTGTTATTAAGTGTTTTTTATGTATTCCAGCTATATATTATAATAGATTATACAACAAAACTATATGAGAAACGTCTTATTGCTTTTACTTATCCTACGATCAGCTTATTCGTTATCTTTGAGTACTTTGCTGGGATAGGCCTATGCAGCCGCCACGTGATATTCATCGGTCGGCTGCCTTCATGTTGTACATAATCAGCTAATCCAAGAAAGGTATACGGCGCTGTCCCTATCTGATCGTTTTTATATTCCCTCACAAATAACAAGACCTTACTTCCTAAAACTTTATGGTTAATATAACGCTGACCTGTTGTAGAATCAGCAGATGTGGTACTTTGACTTTGCCAATGAAACAACCTTTCGTTGATGGAATAATCTTGATACATGGTACTCGGGGAATAATCTTTATCGGATTTGTTCAGGGTTATGAAAAATACATCGATCTTCTTCTCTGGCAAAAATTTTACACCCTCACGTACGGTGGCTGGTTTCATAAAATCCATCGCTACGAGAATTTGATCTCTGGTATACGTACAGTGTAAATCTAGAGGAGAGTCAAAACCCAAATCAACTTGTTCATCCATTAAATCGATATGATCATAATTGTATCGTAGAACTTCAATTATTTCAGCCAGCATCACAGGAGAATTTCTGAGCTGTGAAAGACTTTCTTCAAGCGAAGAAAAACCGCACTCTACGAGCGTTTTTTGCCAAATCGTAAAATGAAACATTTGGAGCATCCGAGTATCTGATTCACTTAAGCTTTCAATCTTCACTTGGTAGGACTGAGATAAAACTTCAAGCAGAAAACTAATCCATCTTCTAGAATCAATAGCACTGATACGCCCCAAGGCTTTGGTGACTATAGTCTCTAAAGGTTCATCAAAGTCAGTTATAACATGAGATAAAACACAATATCTAGAAAAACTTACTTTAGCCTTATAGATCATCTTCATTTCAAGATGATAATACCCTAAAAAATTAGGGAGATTTAGTTTTAGTCCTGTATCTTCGGTAAAGTTGGCAATCCTAGCAATTAAACCAGTTTTGTTGCTATAGGAACTTCGAATATTATCCAAAATATAGTCCTTGGCCTTGCGTTCTAGCTGAATATAACAGCCTTTAGGCAAAGAAGTAAAACCTTCCTTAATCTCTCTCTGAACACTCTTAGTATTGTTTAATAGAGCTGTGAACTTATCTTCAAAATCATATTTTTTATTGGCCTGTCCTATAAAATCGAGAACTGTTAAGCATTCTTTATCTTCAGCTAACCTCAGTCCACGCCCCAGCTGTTGCAAGAATACCGTTAAACTTTCCGTAGGACGCAAAAACAAGATTGTATTCACTTCAGGAATATCCACACCCTCATTATACAAATCCACAACAAAGATAAACCGAATCTCGCCGTCAACGAGCCTTTTCTTGGCTGAATTTCTGTCTTCATCACTAGAATCCGAAATCAAAAACATAGATAAGATCCCAAATCGATTAAAAGAGCGTGCCATGTATTCAGCGTGCTCTTTGCAAACACAGAACCCCAAGCCCTTAATCTCCGCCAAGTCCGTCGTATACTTACGAATAGCCTTTACAATGGTACTCACGCGTAAGTCGTTTTCCGTATAAACCTTGGAAAGTTCACTTTTGTCATATCCTCCACGTGACCATTTCAAACTATTGAGGTCTACCTGGTCTGTAACTCCAAAGTACTGAAAAGGGCTGAGAAGCTTCCGGCCGATGGCTTCAGGTAAACGAATCTCTGCTGCAATCCTCTGATCAAAAAATTTTAGAATGCTTTTGCCATCCATACGTTCTGGGGTTGCCGTAAGGCCCAGTAAAATCTTCGGCATATAGTAGGTGAGTAACTTTTGGTAGGTTGGTGCCGCAGCATGATGGAATTCGTCCACAATGATAAAATCATAAAAATCGGGTGACGTGCTTTGATCCAGTTCACAGGAATTAAAAGTCTGAATGGAAATGAATAAATGTTCGATGCTTTCTGGCTTATAATTTCCTACATAGAGCTCACCAAAATTAGCATCTTTCAAAACCCCGCGAAAACAAGCTAGACTTTGCTTTAAGATTTCTTCTCGGTGTGCAACAAAAAGGAGCCGGCAAGGTTTTTCTTTGTTCTCCTTCCGATAGCGTAAATAATCAAAAGCAGAGATGACTGTTTTCCCAGTACCTGTAGCAGCCACGATAAGGTTCCGATAATATCCTTTAACCTTTCTCTCTACATTCAGTCGGTCTAATATTTCTTGTTGATAAGAAAAGGGCGTAAGATCGAAAAGGTAAGGAATCCCTTCTTCTTTTCCGAGGTATTTTTCTTTCTTTAAGGCTTGGGCTAATCTTTCTATTTCAGCGGAAGTATAAACTTCAAATTCTTTTGCATACCAATAACTTTCAAAGGTCGCTTCAATCTTCTGAATGATATCCGGCAAATCCTTGGCAGTAGCTTTAACGTTCCATTCTAGTCCACTGGAAAGAGCTGAATTCGAAAGATTGGAGGAGCCTATATAAGCCGTAATAAACCCCGTATTACGATAAAACACGTAGGCCTTGGCATGAAGTCGTGTTCTTTTCGTATCATACGATATCTTTATCTCCGTATTTGGCAATTCCCTTAGTTCTTCAATAGCCTTCAAATCAGTGGCGCCCAAATAGGAAGTAGTGATCACACGGAGTTTGCCACCGGCTTCAGTAAAAGATCTTAGCTCATCAATAATTAAACGTAGACCGCTCCATTTAATAAAAGAAACAAGCATATCGATCCGGTCACAGGACACTATTTCTCTTTTGAGTTCCGTAAACATACTGGGTTCATATCCCGCTCCTGTAAATAAAGAACTTTCAGCAAGGGAAGTAACAGGACGTTGGATTTCTGCCTTGTCATTAATCGCATAAATTTTATTCTTTTTATCGAGTAAGGCAAGCAACATCTCTCCCGCTTCGTCTATAGAATGTTCTAATAAACTCTTTTCACCTACGGTCTGGACAAGGGTGTCGATCAGCTTATTAGCAAGGCTAAGCTGGGCCTGTAAATCCTTGCCATGATCTTTCACATTATGTAATCCATTTTCGATGACTTCTGACAGGTATTTAGCAATCATTCTTGGTGATTCTTCTTCCTCAAGGAGCGCAGTTTTTATGAACTTGTCCGATTGCTGATCAAGCTGAGTTTTTAAAAATTTACTAATAATTTGTTCGTACAGCCCTGACTGTAGCATTTAATACCACCCATTCTTCCTACCATGCCTCAAGTCTGAAGAAGGATATGGGGCATGGTTTCTTCTATTAGTAGCATCATTTTGCCGACACATAGAAGTAGCAAGCGAAAAACTTAAATTCCTCCTCATGATTTGGTATAAAATCTCGAGGCACTAACAATCGATATTAATTATTTCCTTACATTTCGGAAAATTAGGACAACCATAAAATTCCTTCCCAGCATTTTGTCCCTTACTTGCTTTACGAATAACCATAGGCATACTACATTTGGGACACAAAACTATCTCAGTATTATTTTGAATGGTAAATATCTTTTTTGATTTATCGAAAACTCCTGTTAAAGCTGTTTCCACTTCGCTTAAAGTATACCCGGACTTTGATGAAATTCGGATAAGCTCTAAATTTGCATCATTATATACCTTTTCAACAAATATGTCCCGCTTATAAGCTTTCTTGTTTGTATGGCTGATATCATCTAGTTCGATTCCGCATAATGGCTCCATTGAATCTGGGTCACACAGAAGAAAGTCAACATGTTTTTGCGCAATTTTACCAAAATACTTCATGTAGTCTTTACCAACACCCTTATCGATAAAGAAAATATCCTTCAAGCCTACTTTGGGACATATGACTGCTTTATTCCCAACACATTGCCGCAAAACGTGATAAAAAGATTTCTCGAGATCCGTTAAAAAGATATCCGTGACCTTATAAGGAAGCTTCTCTCTTTGATAACCTTAGTTGCATCCTCACCTTTCTTCATAAATTTGGCGATGACGAAGAAAATGATGAAGGCCACGATTATAACTCCTAAAAAAAATTCCATTAACAAAACTCCTCACTCTTTAATATTTTATACTAAATTCTACATTATTTTCCTAAACCCTACCAATCTTTCATTTTTTTATACACAAAAGGCTTAGGAATGCGTTAAGATGCATTCCTAAGCCTTTTGCTTTCTCCTATAAACTTTTTAATAAACGCTTTAAGTAAAGCAAAGGCTAGCTAACCCTCAACAAACTTTCAGATAACCTTCAGGTAACTTTCAGCTTCTGTGAGTAAAATAACAGTAAACCTAATTTTAAATACAATCCGTTTTAGAGAAAGGAACAAATTCAAATGAAATTCAAAAGAAATGGAAATTTCAAACAGCCTATCAGTTCAATTGTCCTATATACAGCTGGCACTGTAGTAGCTCTTATTGCAATTGCGTTCTTGGTTAATAATATTTTATTATTCAAAAACGTTGTTGCTCAATATGTAGATCAAGGCTATCCTTCTTCTGAAGTTCTTAGTCAATTGATCCCTAATCAACTCCTTCCAGGAGTATTTGAGCCAGTTGCTGTTTATGGTGGCATTGCTTTCCTCTTAATTGGTGTGGGTATAATCAACCGAAAAGTATCTGAAGGCTTAAAAATATTGACTAAGGATGAAACTACCTCTTTGTGTATTGATACTCCTGAACACGTGGAAGCGGTTGAAGATATGAGTCAAGCTACTACTAATGAAAACGAACAATCACCGGAAAATCAGATTTAGCTGAGAAACTATAAGAATATGCAAAATTGAAAATGCAGCTATGCCCGCTTTAAGCGAGTTTAGCTGCGTTTTTATAACTTCAGAACAAGCTGCATCACGACTTTTCATAAGAATGGATACACGACAAAAGAGACCCGTCAAGGTCTCTTTACTCATTAAGCGATTATTCTTCCAGGTTGCGCCATAACGATCTTCACGCCGATTGGGGTGTGGCGAGAAAAACTGCTGAATCAAATTACGATTGGCCCCGTGGATTTCGACGCCGTCGTAGTAATTACCTTCGTATTATCTTTATAATATGGCAGCCTCTACCTTCTCATAGGAATTTAATGGAGCATTTTCTTGAATGGTTTGAACAATAAGTGCAGAGATAATCGATGAAATTTTAACTGAATACCTTAAATCATTCATGTAATCTTCTCGGAGTTGATATTGAGCCTGCAATTGCATAACGAAAGAGGAGATGTTTTCCTCAGATAAGTTGAGCTGTGAAAATGACCCTTGCGAAGCCTTATGTTGAAGAAGAGTTTCATATTTTAGATGCTTTGAGGTGGCAGAGATTGAATCTAATTTCAAACGTTGACTATGAGGAAGCGTGAAGAAATCAGATAGAAAGTGGCAGATAATACCGATTTGTGCGCTTACATATCTACGTTTCATTGGGATATCTAAAATAGAAGCTGGAAGACAACACAAAGACAATGTGCTCTTGACTATATAATTTAGACTTTCATTCAGATAATGGGGTTTGGCTATTAAGTTTGGAGCAATATCAGGGATCATATTTCCCCAGATAAAACACCTTTTATCTAAAGGATAATTGCTACGACTGAGCTGCGCGAGGGTTTGTTGCGCAACGATTTTATGTGTGGTCATAAACATTTTTTACTTCCCTTTTTCACAGCCTATTTTCTCTATAATATAGAAGGCATAAAAGCAATAAGAATACACTGACTTAAATATACGCTATGAAAATGAAGGCTCGCTGAAACTAAGCTGAATTATTTCTGAAAAGGGCGGACAAAGGATCCGCGCTATAAATTGAATGCACTTCACTGAAGAATGTTTATAAGTTTTAATGGTTAAAGTAATAGGAGATTTAATAGACAAGGGGGTTAAGGTATGGATTTTGTAGAGAAATTTAATGAAGACAAGAAAAAAGCAGAAGAGAATAGAAAACATCAAGGTCATGGAAATCCGGATAGAAATTTACCCAATAAACAACATAGTACGAATAAATAACTTTCAAACTATAAAATGACATGCGAAGCATTAAAGCTCTCGCATGTCATTTTCCTATAGATGTGTTTCAAGCCCCAAGCCCCGTGATTCCTCTTTTCTTCATTTTTACATCAATCCATTAGTTGCAAATAATAGGCGTATTTACATCAATATTATCAAATATCGTCTTGGCTACATTGGAAGGCATATTCACGCAACCATGAGACCCGTTTGTCTCATAAATTCTTCCTCCAAACTCGCTCCTCCAGCTTGCATCATGCAACCCAATTCCTCCATTAAAGGGCATCCAGAAGGTAACCGGGACAGCATAATCAGATCCTTTTAAGACTGTGTTACTCTGCTTATATTTTAATCTGTAAACACCTTGAGGTGTTGCATGGCCGGTTCCCAAATTGCCTGTGACGACATTTCCCTGAACGATGAGCGAGCCATCTTTATAAAACCATACATGCTGCTTGGTCAGATCTATCTCGACATAAGTATTACCGATATCCTTATTTTCATGTGAAAGTGAAAAGGCTTTCTGACTGTAATCAGGTTCTTTTGTAATGGTTTGACCTTCTTTGATGGCCGCAATTAGATTCTGGGTTTCTTTAGCCACATTGATCGACCATCCATAATCACCGCCGCCAATATTTATCGTTGTTCCCGAGGAGGTTGCAAAACTTCTTGTCATACCTACTGTATTATAGGTCTTAGAAAGTGCATCGATATAATCCTTCGCTTTACTCTCATTCAGTTTAACTTCAAAATTTTGATCAACTTCAAGCCATTGATGGATTGTCGAACCCTCCAAAGATTCTTTAGCTTCTCCAAAAGTATAGTCGATCTTTGCAGATACATATTTGTTCAGAAGATCTCTAGCTTCTATCGTTTTTTCCGACTTGGAAGTATACTCAGGTCTTATATATGCACCAGCCGATTCCAAGTCTATCTCCGTTTCCCCTTTACTGAGGGCATTGGCTACCAGGTTAGACAAAACATCCTTAGCCACTTTGTTTCCAGGGACTTCATCTACAATCACATAAGCAAAATCAGAATACTTGAAGCTCGCGTTTTTAGGTTCCGTAAATTTGCTGCTATTAAAACAAGCGAGCCTATCGATACGTTCGTTTAAGAGGTCGTTATCATATGAAAATTCTACGCTCATTTTAGTGTTCTTAGCTTTAAAACTTGCTAAAACCCAGCCAAAAGGATTCTGGCTATTTTTTAACTTTATAAATTCCTCCTCAGAACTGTACTTTAACCCGACATCACTAGCTTTGATTTGTTCGGTTTTACCCTCTCGCTCTTTTAGATTTAATGAATACTTCTGAAGGATTAGGCCTTTGGCTTCTTCTATCGTTTTTCCAGTTACATCAACAGAATTAATCTCCGATTCAAAACAAAAATGATTTGTGAAATATTTCGTTATCCCGAAGTAAAGAAAAAGCAGCATGCAAAGAGAAATGGCTATTCCAGCTCCAATTCTTTTGCGTTTTTTATTGGGCAGTGGATCTTCTTTTGGATCTTCTATTAATTTCTCCTTTTCCTCTTCCTGTGGCTTTACTTTGAATTCATCTTCCGTGTCCCCCACTCCTCTTAAACCTTGTAGAATAAAGTTTTCTCTGCATTCTATGTATTAACATCCTCATTTACAACAAATGTTGAAGGCAAATAACGTTATTTAATTCCAAGGCAATCTACTGATGTAATATATAAACGCCGATTACCCAAAAGTAACCAGCGTTTACGGTCTATCTATTCAATTTATCAATTTATCAATCTTAAAGTATTCATAACTGAAACGGTCCCTTAACTCTTAATCCAAGTAGCTCCGATATCCTGAATTGCAATCTTATCGAGCTTACCAGACATTGCTAGATTAAACCGTTTTATCGGTTCGTCTATACACTCTTGGGATAGCTTAAAAGTCCCCCAATGCATCGGTAAGATCTTCTTCGCGCCGATTTCTTCTGCCATCTGAATGGCTTGCTCAGGTGTGGCATGATGGGCCTCAAAGGACTTGGGAGAGTAAGCTCCAATCCCCATAATAGCTAAATCAATGTCTACTTCACGAAGTTGTTGCTGAATCGCTTCCGTATACCCTGTATCCGCTCCAAAAAACAGGTTGACGCCATTTTTGGATATTAAGATACTATTGGCCTGCATTTCTTTATTCCAAGGAAGCCTAGCTCCCCAGTGCCTGCCTTCAATAGCCTTTACCTTCAAGGCTCCGAATTGTTTTTCTTCCCCCCACTGAATTTCATCAATGGATTGGAAACTCATTCCATCCCAGAGTTGTTTAGTATTTTTAGCCGTGAAGACGGAAGTTTTCGCGGATTGAAAATGACGTAGAGTTGGGTAATCAAAATGATCCGTATGCGCATGAGAACAAATGAGTAAATCAACCTGGCCGATTTGGGTAGCGGGTAAGGGGCTTTGAACATACCGTTTAACCCCTAGCGTATAATTTCCAATGGGTGTAATCCCAATTTTGTCATATAAAGCAGGATCGATTAGAATTTTGGTCCCATGAAAATTAATGAGAAATCCAGCATGGCCAAGCCAAGTTAGTGTAAGATCTTCATTCCTCCATTTTTCAGGTGTGGGAATGTATTTCGGTTGAAGGACCGTGTGTTTATTTTCATTCTCTAATCCCATAAACTTCCTTCGTTTCATTATATTATCTCGCACAATTTAATTCATCTTTGAAGTTGTTCCCTGCCCGAAGCAGTCCCTAAATCCTTTTAAACTTTTTCCTTAAGGTGGACAAGCGATTTAAAGCCTCGTGAAGTGTCTCTGTTTTCTTCGCAAAGTGGAACCGGATCAGATGATTGACATCTTCTCTAAAAAAGCTCGATCCAGGGACTGCACCTACCCCAACTTCTTGGGCAAGCCACTCACAAAATTCATTGTCGTCCCGACTGTCAAATTCAGAAATATCCATCATCACATAATATGCACCTTGAGGTGTCGTATAGGCCAGGTTTAAATTCTCTAAGCCTTTAATAAAAAGATTTCTTTTTTCAGTATAGTGGCGTTGCAATTCTTCATAGTAGTCATCCGAAAAATTAAGACCCACGACAGCGGCTTCTTGCAGTGGTGCTGCAGCTCCTACCGTTAAAAAGTCATGGACTTTTTTGGCCACATCGATGATATGAGGAGGCGCGATAATGTAGCCCAGTCTCCAGCCTGTAATCGAATACGTTTTCGAAAGCGAACTACAAGAAATCGTTCTTTCAAACATATGGGGCAGCGATGCGAAATAGGTATGGACGTAAGGCTTATAGACAATATGCTCATAGACTTCATCTGTAATCACAAACGTATCATATTTTTCAGCGAAATCAGCAATAACTTTAAGCTCGGAATACATAAATACTTTGCCGCTCGGATTCGAAGGATTGCATAAAATAAGGGCTTTAGGTTTTTGCTTAAAGGCAGCTTCCAATTCATCTACATTAAAATTGAATTCCGGTGGATGAAGAGGGACAAAAATAGGTTCCGCTCCTGATAGAATAGTGTCTGCCGTGTAATTCTCATAAAAGGGTGAAAATACAATGACTTTATCCCCTGGATCACATATGGTCATCATCGCGGCCATCATAGCTTCGGTACTTCCACAGGTCACGACAAGCTCACTATCAGGGTCTATCGTTCGATTCATCAGCTTAGATTGTTTCCGGGCTAGTGCTACTCGAAAGTTATCTGCTCCCCAGGTGACGGCATACTGATGGGGTCCCTCATGAGATACTTCCTTTAGTCGATCTAAAATTTGTTGCGGAGGGTCAAAATCCGGAAAACCTTGGGATAAGTTGACCGCATTAAATTGGTTACATATCCTTGTCATTTTTCGAATGATGGACTCGGTAAAGCCCTCTGTTCTATGGCTTAAATTAGGCATAGTATCCTCCTCTTTGCTCAAGAGTCGTTATTGCCTCGCTGACTCTTGAAGCAGTGATCGGTCCAATCGGCATAACATGGATTGATTCTTCGGGAATGGCCGATTTTTGGGCTAGTGCGTTAATGATCGTTTCAGTTATTTCCTTAACCCCGAGCTGAGATAATGAAACGGGCAATTTTAGCGTCTGATAAAAAGGAATCAATGACTTGATTTCCTCCCATTTCTCCTCTAAGACGAGCTGAACCAGAATGCCATAGGCCACTTTTTCGCCATGGAGAGCATGATGTGTTTCTTCTAGAATCGTGAGTCCATTATGAATTGCATGGGCACCGGCAATTCGTCCATATTGATCGCCAAATCCGCCCACCATTCCGGCCAGAACGATAATCGTCTCAGCGACTTTAACAAAGTCATCGTTTGAAGTGCCGGTTTTCGCGGCGTGGATTGCTCCTTCGGAATGGGCAAGCAATATTTCTTTACATTGTCTTGCGGCATAGTGGGATATTTGAAGAGGAATAGGTTTGTTCTCAATCGCTGCCATTTGGACATCGGCTTCATACCATTTGGCTAGAGTATCTCCAATACCCGCGATAAGCAGGTTGATCGGTGCATTGACGAGAATTCTCGGCTCGATGACCACAAGACTTGCACTGTTAGGATAAATATCATAACGAATAAAGGCTCCAGATTCATCGTAAATGACACTGAGTGGAGTCCAGGGAGAACAATTCGAAGCGAGTGTGGGTATAAGGATAAAGGATTTATGGGTTAAATGACTTACCGCTTTAACGAGATCAAGGACTTTTCCACCGCCGACTGCGAGGAGTCCATCATAGGAATTTTCAACTACAATTTTTCGAAGCGTTTCAATTTCCGCGATCGAACATTCGCCACCATAGGTAAATTCTTCATATTTAATCTGGGTAAATTGGGGCCAAAACGTCTTGGCTGCCTGCCAAGAGTTTATCCCATGCACAATGAGAACTTTGTGATAGCTTCGTTCCAGGAGCTTCGCTTCTAACTGATCTAAAACACCTTCAATTAGAATATATTCACTCGGTGCTCCGTGCACTGAAAAGCTTTCCACTTTCATCACTCTTTTCTTCGCTTCAGATGACTACAAAACAGCAGTCTTCCCCAATCGAAATAACAGATTTGGGAAGACTACCTAAATGGCCTTTATATTATTTGGTCATCCATGTCGGTTTTCCAAAACCTTTGAATTCTGTATCAATAACATTTTTAAATTCATCAGATTGGATAACGGTTTTGATATCTTTGGCGATTTGTGAATTTTCATTAGCAGCTGTTACAGCGACAACATTGCGATATGGATCGAGCATATTTTCAAGTGCTAAAGCATCAAGCAAGTTCATTTTAGCTGCTATGGCGAAGTTTCCAGGTACGGCTGCTAGGTCGACACTGTCTACAGAACGAGGAAGCTGGCCGGATTCAAGCGGTTTAAAGACTAATTTTTTCGGATTTTCGATGATATCCTTTTCGGAAACTTTGAGTGGATCGGCATCCGCCTTAACTTTAATGATACCTTGATCTTGGAGGGTATTAAAAGCACGTGCTGCATTGGTAGGGTCATTCGGAATGCTGACCGATGCTCCGTCTTTCACTTCAGCTAGGGATTTATATTTCTTTGAATAAATGCCCATGGGTGCTGTTGGAACTGAAATTAAAGCGGTTAAATCCATTTTATTTTCTTTTTCAAAGTTTTCTAGGTAAATCGTGTGCTGAAAAAGATTGGCTTGGATATCGCCATTATTCAACGCTTTATTGGGTTGGATATAATCGCTAAACTCAACAACTTTCACGGTATAGCCCAATTTTTCTAAACCCGGTTTTATGGCCTTGGTGACCATGTCACTATAGGGACCTGCAGTCGCTCCAAATTTGATTTCTTTGGCTGCTGTGGTTGTCTGTTGTCCAGCAGTCTTGCTCGTGCCGCAACCGGCTAGAACTCCTACGGCTAAAATGACTGTTAATACGGCTAACCATTTTTTCATGAAATTTCCCTCTTTCTGTTATTTCCTTTTATCTACAACTTTGGCAATAAAATCACCAGCAAATTGGATAACTTGAACTAAAACAATTAAAATCACAACGGTAGCAATCATGATGGTGTTATCATAGCGATAATATCCGAAGCGAATGGCCAAATCACCGATTCCGCCACCCCCAACTGTCCCGGCCATGGCTGAAAAACCAATTAAACTAATCAGCGTTAAGGTGACACCTGAGATAATCCCTGATCGCGCTTCGAGGAGCAGTACCTCCTTGATGATCATCCAGGGAGTTGCTCCCACAGCAATCGCAGCCTCAATGACGCCTTTATCAATCTCACGTAAGGAGGATTCTACGATACGTCCAAAAAAAGGAATGGCTGCAACCGATAAGGAAACGCTAGCTGCTGTCGGACCAATGGTTGTACCCACGAGAAATTCGGTTAAGGGTATAAGTGCGACCAGTAAAATGATGAATGGAATGGACCGCACCATATTAACAACAAAACCTAAAATATTCTGGACGGTCCGATTTTCCATAAATAATCCTTGGTCAGTAATATAGAGAAGGATTCCAATGGGCAAGCCAATCAAAATCGCAATAAATAAGGAAATGGAAATCATATAAATGGTTTGGATAAACGCTGCGTTAATATCTGGGATAAGTTCGAGAAAATGATTAAACTCAAAGCCCATTGTGTAACACCTCCACTTTCACTTCACGGCTTTCAATATACTGGAGGGCCCTCGCAATTTCTTCCTTTTGCCCTTTTAGTTCCATAATAAAGATGCCCAGCGGTAACTCTTGAATATATTCAATGGAACCATGCAGAAAGTTCCCTTTGACGTTAAATTTTTGGAGCGTATCGGAAATGATTCCCTCTCCAGCCACATCCCCCTTGAAGGTTATTTTAACCAGAGGGCCTTTACAGCTCTTTAAAATAACCTCGGGTATTTCAAAGGAAACAACACTGGCGATAAATTCTTGGGTCAGTACTGCTTGCGGACTGGCAAACAGATCATAGACAGAGCCTTCTTCGATAACTCTTCCGTCTTGCATGATGGCCATTCGGTTACAAATTTCCTTCACCACGTTCATTTCGTGCGTAATCAAAACAATTGTGATATTAAATTCCTTATTGATTCTTTTGAGTAAACTTAAGATGGACTTTGTCGTCGTTGGATCTAAGGCCGAAGTCGCTTCATCGCATAGAAGGACGGTTGGATTATTTGCAAGGGCCCGAGCGATCGCTACTCTTTGTTTTTGCCCGCCGCTTAACTGTGCAGGATAGACATCTCTTTTCTCGGCAAGACCGACCAATTCAAGCAGTTTTTCCACTCTCTCTTTGATTTTGGCAGTCGGTACCTTAGCCGCTTTCAGGGAAAATGCGACATTCTCAAACACCGTTTTTTGGCTGATTAAATAGAAATGTTGAAAAATCATGCCTATTTTTAATCGGGCTTGACGTAGATCTTCGCTTTTTAAACAGGTTAGATCCTTCCCATCTACAGTGATTCTCCCCGAGGTTGGCTTTTCTAACAGATTGATGCAACGAAGTAAGGAACTTTTTCCCGCCCCTGAGTAACCTACAATACCAAAAATTTCACCTTCTTGAATAGTTAAGGACACACTATCGACAGCACTCACGGTTCCGCTTTTTGTATCATAAACCTTTGAAAGATTACGAATTTCGATCATATCATTCCCTCCTTATTTCTCAGTAATATTCAAAAATGCCTCTTTCAAACTGAAAGAGGCATCGAAAAATAACAGTGTTTCGACTTATCTTTCAGAATGTTAGTCATTCTGCAGGAATTGGCACCTTCCCCTAAGGGGGTTGCCGGACGTCATCGGGCCAGACCCTCGGTCACTCTGGATAAGCATAATTGCATATTCATTTGTGAATTAAATACTAAGTAATCCTATGTACTTTATATAATTAACAGTGATTGAAATTATACTATTACATAACAGACGTTTTGTCAACAGATTTCTTTCATATCTTCTACCGGCTTGTGGCTACATTTCCCAATCGTTCCACCTGCTCTCTCAACCCAAAAACGATGAGAACATCGTCTGCAGAAATCTGTTCTGTTGCACTAGGATTACTCAAAACCTGATCACCGCGAATGATCGCGAGAATCGTTGCCCCTGTGTTCTGTTTAATCTTGCTCTCCCCAAGGGTGAGGCCATTCAGTTGGGATCCTTGTTCAACCTGAATTTCTTCAATTTCGATTTGAATATTGTGATCATGTACGACTGTGTCCAGGTAATCAATACTCATCGGCTTCATGATCGCTAGAGCCATCCGCCGACCGCTGAGAATGGCCGGAGAAATCACTCGATCTGCTCCCGCTCGATAAAGTTTCGCTTCAGATTCCAACTTATCTACCCGGGCAACGACTTGAATCTGAGGATTTAAACCTTTAGCCGTCAGAGTAACAAAAACATTGAGAGCATCTTCGGGCAGAGCCGTAATTAAGCCCCGGGCATGTTCAATTCCAGCCCTTTTAAGAATCTCATCCTGAGTAGCATCGCCTGGAATCACTAAAAACCCCTGCTTAAGATATTCTTGGACTAACTCTTCTCTTTGTTCGATGATGACAACCATGGTTTTATCTTCTGTAAGGTACTTGGCTACCTGTTGCCCAACCCGTCCTGCTCCGCAAATAATGATGTGATCTTTTAGCTGTGACATTTTCTTTTCCCTCTTTCGTTTCCCGTACACATCCGCCAAATGACCTTCGATGATAAAGCCCATCATACGTCCCACAAAATAAACGCTCACCGCGACCCCGCCAAGCATCAATACAAGCAGGATAACTTGCCCTGCTCGAGACTGAACTTGAATATCGCCAAACCCCACAGTTGTTAACGTTTCAGCCGTCAGAAAGAGTGCCTGCCAAGCACTTAGATGCTCAGACAACATTAGTCCAAACATCCCCACCAACAGGACCAGAGTTATAGCGAAAAATGTTGTTCTGAAATGTTTATACATTCTATAGTCCCTTTCAAGTAAAATACCTAATAAAAAATGCGTTGGCGAGAGACCTTTATGCTTTGCTTCTCAACCCACGCATTAAAATATTCAATTGAATTTACATTTTAGACATATTTTGTCCATAGAAAATCTCAGACATTTCTTTTTTTAGACGTTGCTTGATCTTTCGTTTTTCTCCAATAGAAAGTTCTTTTTTTGCTGTTCCAAAGAGATAATTATCCAGGTCAAAATCCTTTAGCAGCATTTTCGTATGGAAGATTTTTTCCTGATACACATTAACATCAATCATCTGATAAAGATCTCTTGTTTTATAATTGATATAATTTTGAATTGAATTGATTTTATGATCGATAAATATTTTTCTGCCATTAATATCTCGTGTGAATCCTCGAACACGGTAATCCACGGTAACTATATCCGAACAAAAGCTTGTCATAAGATAGTTGAGTGCCTTCAGTGGTGAGATTTCTCCACATGTCGACACGTCTATGTCTGCGCGAAAGGTACTGATCCCCCCATGAGGATGACTTTCAGGATAGGTATGCACCGTAATATGACTTTTGTCTAGATGAGCTACGACCGCTTCAGGAAGGGGTTTCACATTTTCAGTTACCATCGGCTCAAAGGGCTCATCATCTGGTGGTTTACCGGGTTCCACGTGTTCCTCAGCAATAAGCATCGTTACGCTAGCCCCTTGGGGATCATAATCTTGTTGGGCAATGTTAAGTATATTCGCGCCGATGATTCGAGCGACTTCAGTTAGAATATTCGTCAGTCTTTCCGCATTATATTCTTCGTCAATATACTCAATATAAGCATCCCGATGTTCTGGGGTTTTAGCATAACAAATATCATACATATTAAAGCTTAACGTTTTCGTCAAATTATTAAAACCATAAAGCTTTAACTTTTTTAGTGGTTTTACGTTCATCGTACTCCTCCATGCTGTCTGATCTATACTCTATGTTTTAGCTAACTTAATTATACCTTTTGTATATAATAATAACTACCTATCATGAAACCTGGATTGGAAAATATACAAAAAATATCGTTCCAGCGGGTCCGCTCTCTACTTCAATTTTACCCTTGTGACGCTCGATGATACTATAGCTTGAAGCGAGTCCTAGCCCCGTGCCATTCTCCTTGGTTGTAAAAAAGGGTATTCCCAACTTTTCTAGATTCTCTTGTGGAATACCGATTCCCTCATCCTGCACAGCCAATACCACTTGCTCATCCTTTGTATACGTTCTGATCGTAAGCGTTCCTTGCTCCCTCATGGCATCCAGACCGTTTCGAGCTAAGTTGAGGATCATTTGCGTAATTTCTTTCGAACTCATCAATATATCTGGTGTATCCCCAGCAAGAAACACAACTTGTTTGCTTTGGTTATAAGCTTCAGCCTCGAGTAATGGATACAAATTACTCAAGATGTCATTTATATTTATACTTGTTGAATCCGTCGGTGCATTCCTCGCAAGGGATAGGTATTCCGTTATAATCGAATTGGCACGGTCAATTTCACTAATCATTAACTCCAACGTGTTACCGTAGTATTCAAATTCCGGCTTTTTCTCAAGAAGTTGAAGATATCCTCGAACGGCAGTCATGGGATTGCGGATTTCGTGAGCAATTCCTGCCGCCATTTTTACAACTAGATTAAGTCGATCCAGCCGAGCTATATCATCTTGCATTTTTTTCATTTCCGTAATATTAGATGAGGAGACTAATATACACTCTTCACCATTTAATTGAATATGCTCCGCTGATAAGAAAACGGAGACCTTTTTAGCGTTGCCCTTCAAATAACAGATTTCAAGATTATGAATTGACTCTTGCTTTTCCAACACGTCCATTAGTATTGAAAATTCACTTTCAGGCAGACCCAACTCTATGGGAGATTTGCCTATTAACTCTTCAGGTAAGACGTTTAAAGCCCTTGAAAATTGATAATTAGCTTCAAGCAAACGAAAGTCTGAACTTCGATATATTGAAAGGGCTTGGGGATTATTGAGAAAGACTTTAGCAAATCGTTCTTCTGATTTTTGTAGTGCATCAGTGCGTTCATGAACCATCTCCTCTAAATGCACTTCATGTCTTTGAAGTTCTCTCGTCATCTGAACGACATCGGTTATATCTTCCATCGTTGCTATACATCCACAAATAATACCATTTTCATTACGTAATGGGCTGGCATTCCAACGGGCAATTTTAGAAATACCATCTTCCCATACAAATTCTAATTCACACCCTACTGTTTCTTTTCCATACCAGGCTGCTTGTTCAATAGGCATATCTTCTGCAGGTATAAACTTACCCTTTTGATAGACTTTTACTGGGGGCGGAACTTTCGCTGAATGAGAAAACAGGCCATAGGGTTCTATTCGTAAGAAATTGGCTGTCACTGGATTATGGATGATGGTTTCACAACTGACATCCGTTGCGATGGAAAACCCGCCGGGAATTATATCAAGAAGCTTCGAGTTCATTAAAATCCTTTGCAAATTGGGGTTGAAGTTCAGCGCGGCAAGCATGTTCATTATTATCCCTCCTCCGACAAGAGTACAAAGGCATAGGCCTGTAGCTTTGTATTAAATTCTGCATAAATTTATTATTTTCCTACTTAAATTTTCCTAACTCATAAATTTCCTGCAAGAAATCTCAAAAAACTTTCTTAACAGCAGAAGCTCCGCCACCTGTTAATCAAGTGACGGAGCTTTTGCTCTGATTATTCATTTTATGAGCAGATTACAAACTAAATCGCTCTTGAAGTTCTTTCCTTAGAATATCTGCTGGAAAATAGCGGCCCGGACATTCTGTTGCTGCTCCTGGAACTTCACGATGTAACTAGATATCCTGAAGACTTAAGTGAAATGCTGCCATCAAGGATACAAGCTTATCCGTTAGACCATTCAGTTGAGCTTCTGGTACCTCCTCAAGTTCGCTAAAGTTCTCAACTAAACAGATCCAAATCCCAATGAAGTTACGATAAGAAACGTTGCAATGGGCTCCGGGTCGATAAAGCGGCCGCCTTTCCTCACAATGTCCATCCGGAAGAATTATAAAGTGATACCCGATATCACTCCACCCTTTAGTCAGATGCCACTCCCGAATCATGGCCGCATTTACAGGAATGATATCTTTTCCTCGACGTACACTAATCGGACTAGCTGAATGATGAACCACGACTTTTTGCCATTCCATTGATTTGACCCCTCCATTTCTTATGCTTCAACCGATGTTCTCTACGTAAAAAAGCAGCCGGACCTGCCGACTGCTATTCACAAGGGATGTTCACGAATCTCCGGGCAGGAAGAGTTCATGAACAAATTCCCCTGCCCGAGAACGTTTGTTCTGATTATAGTTTATCCAGATCGGTACAACCTGTCAACAGGACGACTGGAGATCGGTTGTGAAATTACACACTACAACTCTTCATTCTACTTCCTCCTCAAATAGATTTTGCCACGAGGTGCCCACGGCCTCGGCGATTCGCATTGCCCAGGAAGGATTCAGCTCCCGTCGTCCGCGTTCTAAATCACTAATGATCGTTGGCGAAATTTTAGCCCGATTAGCAAGCTCCTTTTGGGTCGCAATTCCCGCATGTAAGCGTAAGGTTCTCACTTTGTTTCCATGATACATTGCACTACTTTCCATTCTGTTACCCCTCTCTATTCTTCATATAATATAGAATACTTATTCTTAGCCAATTATATCCTGTTCCTAAAGTTAGAACAATAGTTCAGAGTTGTTCGACAAATAATCGGTTATGAATAATCATTTTCGCCAAGTTTCGACGAAGAAAGAAATTGTTGTACGGAGGTGTTATGCAGGGTCGCGCATAAAAAACAGCCTCCAAGGGGTGTCCGTCAAAGACATCCTCATGGAGGTTTAAATAAGGATCAATTTCTATTTATTTTCTCATTATATTTCTAACAAAATAATGAATGATGTGGGGATTACTCGTTTTCCGAGGCTGAATTTCAAATTGCTTCAAAGATGAAATTAGCGGGGTGAGTTTGGTGTGACCGTAGTTACGAGTATCAAAGTCTGGATAACGCTTATTAAGCCTTTTCCCTACCTCGCCTAAAAAAGCCCATCCATCTTCATCTGAACTCTCCGTGATGATCATTTTTATGGTTTTGATTAACTCTTCGATACTTGCCATGCCATCCTTTAGTAACTCGGGTTTTTCTATTTTTGGATTCGCTGTGATTTGATAAGGATTTGAAGAAATCCCAGCTAAAACTTCAAGATATTTAAATTTTTCGCAAGCTGCAATAAATGGTGTTGGGGTTTTCTTTTCACCCATGCCGATGACATACATGCCAGCTTCTCGGAGCCTTGAAGCGAGTTTTGTGAAATCACTGTCACTGGAAACAATGCAAAAACCATCAACATGGTTGGAATAGAGTATATCCATTGCATCAATGATTAGGGCTGAATCTGTCGCGTTTTTACCTGTCGTATAGCTATATTGCTGAATTGGGGTAATCGAATAATTAAGTAACACTGTTTTCCATGAGCCCAGTTGAGGCTTTGTCCAATCCCCATAGATTCTCTTATACGTAGGAATTCCATGGTTGGACACTTCATCAAGGATATATTTTATATATTTATCCGATACATTATCTGCGTCAATTAAAACTGCGATTTTCTTATCGTTTTCCATTTGAATATCCCCTTACTTAGATATAGTTTATTATACATTTAATCAAAGCAGTCAATGAATTATCACTTTATGGTGATTATATCATAATTACCGGAAGTAATCCCTTTGAGTTCTTTAGTGCTCAGATCCGTTCTGTCTGGAATCTTTCACGCTCCTTAATTGGAGCAATTAAGTCCCCATCACGAAATAGGCGCCTTTTCAGAAAAAATATAATACCACAGCCGCGCTATTGCACGACTGTGGTATTAATATCCTTGGTATAAAACTATTGATTATTCAATTTTGTAATAAATGAGGATACGGCTTCCTCGGGTGTCGCCCAGGAGGTCACGAGCCGGATAGCGGAATGATCTGAATCAATCTTTTTCCAGAAGGAAAAGGAATATCCAGCTTTAAGATCTGCAATTAAAGAATTAGGCAGAATCGGAAATATCTGATTTGTCGATGAGTCGGAGAGAAATCCTAAACCGGCTTGAGTTATAGCCTCTCTAAGCAAACTTGCCATCTTATTGGCGTGACTTGCCAAATCAAAATACAGGTTGTCCCTAAAAAGCTCAAGAAACTGTATCCCCAGGAGCCTTCCTTTCGCAAGGAGTGCTCCTTTTTGTTTTAAAGAATATCGAAAATCCTCCTTTAGTGAATCACGACAAATCACAAGGGCTTCTCCGAGAAGTGCACCATTCTTTGTTCCGCCGATATAGAACGCATCCAGATAGGTTGCCAAATCAGAGAGGTCCAAGTCATTTTCTCGGGAGCTCAAAGCTGAACCCAAGCGGGCACCATCCATGTATAAAAAAAGCTTGTTTTCCTTACAGAATTTACTGAGATGTTCAAGTTCGCTTTTACTGTATATCGTTCCTAATTCTGTCGAATCGGAAATATAAACTAACTTAGGTTTTACCATATGCTCATCAGGATGATCCTTGAGTACCGCTTGAAGATGAGAAGGATTCAATTTTCCGTCACTCACTTCTACTGATATAACTTTATGCCCAGTGGCCTCGATTGCTCCAGTCTCATGTCCTAAAATATGGCCGGTATTGGCTGCAATCGCGGCTTCATGAGGTCTTAAGAAAGCAGAAATAGCGATAAGATTCGTTTGTGTCCCGCCTGATAGAAAGTGAATATCAATATCGTTCCGTCCGATTCGTTTCTTTAACACTTCCATTGCTTGACGTGAATAGCGATCTTCTCCATAACCGTCCGCTTGCTTGAGGTTTGATTCCATTAAAGCGTTCAGGATTCTAGGGTGTGCCCCTTCACTGTAATCGTTAGTAAAGCTGTACATTGGTTAGCCTCCATCTTAATGTTTGTTGTTAAACTTCATTTTCCGTTAAATTTAATAATATCACGAATTCGCAGCTCAAAAAAGACTGTCTGAAAATGTCAGACAGTCCATAAGGATCTATATATTTTATGATAATATCAACCTTTATTATTTACGAGTTGAAACCATTCCTTAGCTCCTTTGTGCAAGAGAAAATATACAGCACTAAGTTGTATGAGTATATTCACCATTTGTAATAAACCGTTAAACGGTACCGATGTAAACAGCGTAACCCATTGGGGTACATAATAGATTAGACTCAGCAAAGTAAATACAATATAAAACTTTCTGGCCCAGTTACGATTTTGAGATATCTTATAGACAAAATAGCCGTTAAAAAGCAAGCCTAATAAGATGATGTAGGAGTAAATTATGAGGTAATCGTTGTCTGTTGAGGCGGAAATATTGGTGAATCCTGCAACAACTCCAAAAACCAAAGATGTTAACAGCAATTTTATCGCATATTCCACTTCTTTGGGGCGCGTTATGATTTCGGGCATGAAATCACTCCCTTGAGTGCCGATTCGGCAACGGTCCGTGGTGAAGCCAGAAGAATTTCTGCATCCTCAGAGCCTATACGTCCCGGTGAATTGCGGATGGTCGTCGTTATTGCTACATCTTGGGGCGAAAGCAGTCCAAAGTGTTTTCCTGGACAAGGACCACAACCTGGAGGCATTATGATCGCTCCACTCTTTCGAAGAATTGGCGTTAAGCCAAGCTCATCCATTTCGTTAGCAATTTTACTGGAGGCAGGCGTGATGATAAGCGTTACCTCTGGAGGTATCTTTCTTCCTTTTAAAACTGCGGCACAGATCATCATATCCTCTATTCTGCCAGCTGAACAGCCTCCAAGGATGGCTACTGTTATCTTCTTTCCTACTAAGTCCTTAACCGATTGAACATGAGTTGGAGAAGGAGGAACAGCAATCATGGGTTCAATGACACTCACGTCGACCTGGTATACTTCACCTTCTGCTTCTTCTTGGGAAGGAAGAACAAAAGCTGTGACAACTCCTGCTTCCGGGAGTAAATTACATAAGGCCATTTTGCTTGCGATACTTGCTTGTTCTAAGAAAGATCCGGTTAAAGCAACAGCTTTACCTTTAATGTTCGAACCCCACTTTCCTAAGATATAAAGAGCTACATCCCTGGCCATGACATTAGACTGGAGCTGATTTTCTAATGTAATTGTGACAATTTCAGGTACGGTCAACTTATAATAGCCTGTTTCGAGGGGGTTCACCAATTCTTCTGCAGAAAGAGAGAACGCCAGAGCCCCGAATGCTCCTGAAGTGGCGACATGTCCGTCGGCTCCGACAATAATCATCCCGGGTCGTAAAGATCCTTCTTCAGCGACGACTTGATGCAATACTCCTTCCCCATGACTATATAAGTGAAGATCCATCTCATTAGAAACCTTGAAAAGCTCTTGTTGTAAAGTTCGTTCCTGAATCGTAGGGGCTGGATAAGCATGATCGATGGTTATCAGGACCTTATTTTCAGGTGCTTTTTCAAATTCTGAATTTTTCCATGTCTTAAGTAATTTAGAGGCAGTCCCATCATGCCCGAGGATAAGATTAACTTTGACCTTAATTTCTTGTCCAGAGACAACTTCAATCAATGAAGCAGCCTTTGCTAAAGATTGTGAGAAAAATGGCATCACAAGCCCCCCTTTTTTGAAAGGGGGTGCGACACCTTGAACGCTTAGTTCAAGTGCCGCATCCCCTTCAATTTTATTAAAATTTAAGTTCTAAAGAATTCCTAGAACTGTGTAAAGGAACCAGCAGAGAACTGCTCCGACGACCGACATCGACAAGCCCCAAATCATCATTCCTTTAAACAATGGTTTGGAATCCACACTATCTGGTGCACCAGAGATAAATACTGCTCCAGTGGTTGAAAGCGGACTCATATCTGTAAGGTGACCGGCCACAACGATCGTTGTAATTAAGCCAGGAAGAGCTGCAGGGTTGGCCCCAATTTTTTCAAGAAGGAGTGGCGCCATAGGCAGGAAGGCGGGCATAATAACTCCCGAAGTACTGGCATAGGCCGATACAATACCTGAGAAGAAACCCACCACCAGATTGGCTGTAAACGGTGTGGAGAAATTGGACATAATTTCAGCAAAGAGATTCATACCCCCGATTTTTGACATCAGGGAAACCATAACAGAAACACCCGTTACGAGCATGATTGCTCCCCAAGGCATTGATTTAAAAGCTGCCTTCTCATCGCCACATTTCATCAGGATGAGAATGGAACCCAGTAAGAAAGAAGTGAAACCGATATCAAGATTAAAGAACACAACCCCGATAACTAAAAAGGCAATAGCACCCAATGTCCATCTCTGTTGATTATTAAAGGGTTCAACATGGATTTTAGCTAAAACCAAAGCAGGACTGTTCACATCATTGCGTTTTTTCCATAATTTCATCCCGCCAAAGAGGAAATAGGCCAGTGCTGCCACGAGAATGTGTACAATAAGCATGTTGAGCCATAAGGTCATCGCCATATCATGAATACCCATCTGGGCTAAAACAGAGTTACCGACAATTCCGTTTTGAGCTAGTGGGGACATGGCACCCGCTTGAGCACCATTTCCTACGACCAAGGCCATAAGAAGGGGTGGAATTCCAACTTCTGTAGCCAAGACCATAACTGGGGCTGCTAACAAAGCAGCAGTAGAGATTTGACCAGGTCCAATTGAGGAAACGGCAAAAGCTAAGAAGAATAAGACGATAGGAATGACCGCGACATTGCCTTTTGCGGATTTAACGGTATAGGTCGTAATCTTTTCCAAAGTACCATTCGTCTGAGCAATACCAAAAAGAAAAGTGACACCGGCGAGCATTATGAGCAAGCTCGTGGGATATCCGGCGATCAACGTCTTAATGGGTACTCCACCGATAAAATAGCCTACAATAAGAGCTAAGCCTAAGGAAAGTGTTCCGAGGTTGGTATTTTTCCAAATAGAAATGATAATGGCTACCACTAGCAGTAACAAGGATATAACATCCATGTTATTAGCTAGAAAATGGGCAAAACCTGTATCAGCCAAAAATCTAACGCTGAACATAACCTTCCTCCTTACATTCCGAAAATATGATTCTCTTTCAACACTTTGAGGAGCTCCAGTTCAGGAGCAGCGTCTTTGTTAAATCCGGGATCCATTGGAAGAAATTCTATCTTCTTGGCTTTTTCACTGAGAACCTCTGAGGTAACTTGTAGAGCCATAACTTTACCGCCGGATTTGAGTCCTTTCGTCACATCAGCAACCTCGAAAAGGCTATTGTCCAAGACGACGACAATATCTGGGGTTGTGTCATTAACCGAGCGTTCAAGGATAACCTCGTCTGAGACTCTTAGAGTGGAGTACATTGGGTTGCCAGGACGGAATGCACCAAAGCCATCAAAGACTTGAACATGTTTTCCTTCAGTCATGAGCTGCTTGCCTATAGCTCTTGTTACTTTTCCCACAGGTTGACCATAACGTCCATGAAATCTGAGTTCAACCACACAGCTCACTCCCCTCTCTTGTAATACATGTTGACCGATTTCTGATATTGTTCGATTTGCTCCATCGTAAGATTTTTAAATCGACCTTGAGATTTAAAATAATCTGCAACAGGACTGAAGCTTGGCTCATATGTTCGGGTTCTCTTCCCTTCATCCACTTCAAAGAGTTCCCAAAGACCACTTTCAGTCGCTTTTCTAGAAATCTCAATCGTTTCTTCCGGTTTGATGCCCCAACCCCGGTGACAGGGGGCTAAGATATGAATATAGGAAAACCCTTTTTTGGAGGTAGCCTTTTTAAATTTGGCCATAAGATCTTCCGGATAGGCAATATTCGCACTTGCGATATAATCAATCTCGTGCGCTTCCATGATCGCTAGCATGTTCTTTTTACGAACCGGTTTTCCGAGTTCACTATTGCTGGTCATAGCATATAGCGGAGTCTGGCTACCTGTCTGTCCACCGGTATTCATGTACATCTCATTGTCATAGAGGACATGAATCATGTGTTCTTGGCGTTCAGCTGCTCCCGTAAGAGACTGAAATCCGATATCAGCGCTTCCAGCATCTCCTCCCCATGAAACCACGTTAACATCCTGTATTCCTTGAATATCTAGGGCTGCCCTAATCCCAGATGAAATAGCGGGTGCGCATTCGAAGAGCGTATGATAGAACGGCACTCTCCATGTTGTCTTGGTGTTATTTCCGCCGAGTGTTGCCATACAGGAAGCAGGGATAGTGATTATTGTTTTTTCACCAAGAACCTTCATCGCTTGTCTCCCAGCGATTGCAGCTCCACAGCCTTTACAGCCGACATGTCCTTGTCCAAACAATTCCTCTTGCGGGAGGTTCTTGAAGTCGATCATCTTATTCCCTCCTTTACAGTCCGATCCATTCGGATCTATTTTTTTCGGCATCACTGCTTTCTGTATGCTCAACGGCCTCTTGGATTTCATTAACACCACATTTGCCGCCTCCGAGTCCGAGGATAACGCCGTTAATCACTTTGTTACCTTGGCCATAGGCTGCAGCTTTTATATCTGTTGCCAGAGCGCCGCCAACACCGAAGACAATATTTTTGTCAAGAACTGTGACATATTGGACCTTTTGTAGAAGCTCGAGAATGGCTGTGGTTGGGAACGGTCTCCACGTCTTGACTTTAACTAAACCCATTTTCTTTCCAAGTTTTCGCATTTCATCGACATAAAGTCTTGCAGTACTGACAATTGACCCCATGCAAACAAGGGCATGTTCAGCATCTTCTATCCGGTAACCTTCAACGAGGCCACTCGATTTAGCTCCAAATTCTTGATTGTATTCCTGAGCGACACTGGGGATTAGAGTCAAAGCTTGGAGCATCGCATCGTTTTGTCTATATTTATAATCTGAATAGAATTCTGGGCTAGTCACGGTATTAACTCCTCGGGGATTATTGATGTCAAGAGCAGGTTGACGATTCAAAGGAATATATGCGGTTACTTTTTCAGGGTTAGGTACAAATACCTCCTCTAATGTATGAGACTGGATATATCCCTCGTAATTGACCATAACTGGATTTCTGAGTTGCTCAGCGATTCTGAAGGCTTGGATTGTATTATCTAAAACATCCTGATTGTTTTCACAAAACAGTTGAATCCAACCGCTCGCTGCCTGCGAAACAGCATCGCCGTGCTCAGGGAAACGGCTATGAGGTGCAGATAAAGCCCTATTAGCCACACCCATAACGATGGGTTGGCGCAGGCCTGCTGCATGATAGGCGACCTCAGTCATAAGCAGCAATCCTTGAGAATTTGTTACTGTATAACTGCGAGCACCAGCCAAAGATGCACCCAGAACAGCAGCCAGTGCACTATGATCAGATTCTACCCTGATAAATTTACAATGGAGTTCTTCATCTTCAATGTATTTGCTCAGCCTTTCCATGGCTGGAAAAGCAGGGGTGATCGGGTAATAACCCAAGACTTCTATTTTAGCAAGCTTGGCTCCAAGGGCTGCAGCTTCACTTCCCGTGATGAGTACTTTATTCATTCCATCAACCTCCTTGCCTAAAAAACTCCTTTGGGCCCTATATATTCGGGAACCATTACAATGCCTTCACTTTCCTTGGCACAAATCCCGCAACCTCTACAGAATTTATAGTTAATTGCAATTCCGTTTTCGTCCAGGGAGAGAGCTCCATCCGGACAGTAAAGGACAACAATGGGATTCACCTTCGTTAGATCACTCATTTCAGGATGATTGATTCTTTGAATTTTCCCATTTGCTGCTTCTGCTAGTGCCCCTGGATCACCCGAGGGAACAATCGGCACGTTCTTAACTGCCATACTTATCCACCTCCTTACCGAAACTTTCTGTTGAACTTTACAGTATATATAAGCAAGAAGTATGCATTTAGAGATTCCAAACCGTTAGTAATGAGATCTCATCACTCAATACCCAGTAATTTATATGATTTAGAAAAAGGTTTATGTCCTTCTAAACTAAAAATAAACGCTGAATGTTTCTCAAGCGAAACATTCAGCGTTTTCTTCGTTGTACTCTTAATCCAATATTATCTTAGATGTTATCGAATGCTTGTTGTAGATCCTCGAGGATATCCTCAATATTTTCCAAGCCAACGGAGAGCCTAATTAATCCGGGGCTAATTCCAGCATCGACGAGTTGACTTTCTGTGAGTTGGCGATGGGTTGAACTGGCTGGGTGGAGTACAAGTGTACGAACATCAGCAACATGGACAACATTAGATGCGAGCGTTAAACTATCTATAAATTGAACCGCTGTTTCTTTTGTGCCTTTAATCGTAAATGAAATCACACCACTTGTGCCTAACGGTAAATACTTTTGGCTGAGTTGATGATAATAATCTCCTTCTAAAGCGGGATAGTTGACCCCTTCTACTTTATCCGATTGATTTAAAAACTCTGCGACACGTTTAGCGTTTTGACAATGTCTTTCCATCCGGACTGAGAGAGATTCGAGTCCTAAATTCAAGAGGAAAGCGGCATTGGCAGAGGGATATACGCCTAGGTCACGCATGAGTTGTACTCTAGCTTTGGTAATGTAGGCTGCCTTGCCAAAGTTTTCGGTGTAAATTACGCCATGATAAGAGTCATCTGGCTCGGTGAATTCAGGGAATTTACCATTTGCCCAATTAAAATTACCACTATCGACGATAACGCCACCGACTTGAATGGCATGTCCGTCCATATATTTGGTGGTAGAGTGGATGACAATATCCGCTCCAAACTCAATGGGACGACAGAGAATCGGCGTGGCAAAAGTATTGTCTACGATTAGTGGTACCTGATTGTTATGGGCTATGCGGGCAAATTTTTCAATATCCAAAACCGAAAGCGCTGGATTAGCAAGCGTTTCCCCAAAGACAGCTTTGGTATTGGGTCTGAATTCTTTTTGAATTTCTTCTTCAGAAGCGTCCTGATCCACAAAGGTGCACTCAATGCCAAAACGTTTGAAAGTTACGGAAAAAAGGTTGAACGAGCCTCCATATATTTTCGAAGCAGCGATAAAATGATCTCCGGCTTTCATGATATTCAGCATGCTGATTAAAGAAGCTGCTTGACCTGAGGTCGTACACAGTGCGCCAATCCCTCCTTCAAGGGCGGCAATTTTATCCTCAACCGCACCGACTGTAGGATTCGATATACGTGAATACATATGGCCATCTGTGGTTAGATCAAAGAGCTTTCCGACGTGTTCTGTTGAATCGTAGTTATAAGTTGTACTTTGATAAATCGGTAAGGCAAGTGGCTCTCCATTTTTAGGATGATAGCCTTCATGTAAACATTTCGTTTCAATTTTCATGTACCCACTCCTCATCTTAATCCTTCAGTAATATACAACTATTATCATAATTATAACTGTTTTATATAATACTCTATATTTAGAATGATTTCAAGTCAGTGGACATCTACTTTACAAAATTGCGCGGATTTTATTTGAATACCCTGTTCCAAAAATTTTTCTTCATATTCTGTCATAATATTTCCTTTAAAGTCGCTTTGATGTAAATTGTAAGTTCTAAATACTTCATTAAAGCCTTGGCTTTGAAAGTACTCAAGACTATCTGCAAAAAGGATTTCATCGTCTGTTTTAAGCCATACTTCACCGTTTTCTTTGAGAAAACGGTAATACATTTTTAAAAAGTTTGGATGCGTTAATCTTCGTTTATGATGCCTTTTGTTAGGCCAAGGATTGCAAAAGTTGATGTAGATCTTTTCTATCTCATCAGGTGCAAATATATCCCCGATATTTTCGATATACATGGGGATTATTCTTAAATGAGTCAGTTTGTTCTCATTTGCTTTTCTTAAGACATAGACTAATAATTCAGGATGAATATCGATTGCAATATAGTTGATTTTCGGATTTAACTTGGCCAGTTGAGCAATGAAACTACCTCGACCACATCCCAACTCAAGATGAATTGGGAAATCATTGTTGAAGCATTCGTTCCACTTTCCTTGGAACTCTGACGGGTTAAAGATGACCTTATTATCTTTTTCTAGTTCGGGCTTAGCCCACGGTTTTTTACGAAGTCTCATTTCAGGTTCTCCTTAATGGGTCTCTAATCGAATTTCTATTGATATTATAAGATTAATTGATTTGGTGCAAAACAATAATGATTTATGTTAATAAGGTGGTTTGAAAACATGAAACGAGTGATATTGGGATTATATAGCCTTTTAAGTGTGACGATTATCGTTAACGGGTTTGGAGAGATTAGCCAAAACGTATGGGGATCTTTTGGAATGTCGATGCTCACGCTAATCTTTATGACTTTACCCTTTCTTATCGAGAAGCGATTTAAACTCGAATTCCCCCGTGAATTCTTGAGCGTTTTGCTTCTCTTTTTCTATGCAAGTATGTTTCTGGGAACAGCCAATCATTTTTATACTCGGTTTTGGTGGTGGGACAAAATGCTTCATGGCTTTTCAGGGCTAATTTTCGCTAATCTCGGATTTTTGATTGCGATGTTTCTTCAGAACCGTGAAAAAATTGGCTCAGCTCTCAACCGCATTTTAGTAGCTCTTTTCGCCTTTTGTTTTTCTGTTGCTGCAGGGGCTGTCTGGGAAATCTATGAATACACAATGGATGAAATTTTTGGATTTCTATACCAAGGAGTGGGTATACACGACACCATGACCGATATCATCGCCGATGCGCTAGGCGCTTTGATATTTGCACTCTTCCTTTTCTTTCAAGGACAAGGAAAAATTAAAATGATTTCTGAAGGTGAAGAGAAGACTACGCACGATTATGGACAATAATGGCTAAGAGAACTGCTCCCCCGATCGTTCGTGCTTTCTCGGAAATGGTCCAGCAATATTCTTTATGGGCTCGCGGATCAACATCTCCAGTCTTAACTCCTTGAGGAATAAACGTTCCATCACGGAGTAATCCGCGTAGAACACCGTCAATGGAAGAAATGACGGGCTTTAGATTCCGGTCCTCTTCAATAATTTCTCCTAAAACTTCGCCCGCTTTGACAAATTCACCAATTGAACGTTTAGCATGAAATACTCCCGCCTGAGGAGAATAAACAACTCTTTCCGTTGAATACCCTCCGATGAGACCGGGAACGCCAGTATTCGGCTGCGCTGTCCCGGCATAAATCAATCTTCCTAAATCATGCCCACGATTCGTTTCGATCACTATATCGACATCTTCCTGAGCTGTGAATCCTGGTCCTAGTCCAATCGTCAAGGAGGCCATATTCCGTCGTGTACCTAAATTCCGTTTGGCCATGATACCATCCACCACTATTTCGGGTTGAATCAGCTCCAAATGGGTTAACTCAGGATCCACAAAAACTGGAATTTCCCCCTCATTCCAAAGAGCTATAAAGTCGTTAGGAGAATCCACTCTCCGCGAGCTTATTCCTTCTACTTCCCAAGCGTCTTCATCCATCGCTGTACCAAAACATACGGGCCAACGAACCATTAGCGGATGAAGAACTTCAGTAATGATTACCCGAAAGCCGGATAAAGCTAGAGTCCATGCCACTCCAGACGCTAACTCGCCCCCTCCACGAACGAGAACAACCGATCCCTCTAGCGCTCTTATATCTTTCACTATTGCCAACCTTTCCTTAACCTATTAAATCATAAATTAAATTTTTTGAAGAAATACCTTCATTGTCCCGCCGCAAACCATGCCCTCTTCACCCGCAATATCGTTTGTCAAATCGACGTTCCAGATAAAGGGAATATTTCGATTCAGTACCATACGACCGGCTCGACATATTTCGGCTTCAGCGCATCCCCCGCCTATAGAACCTACTGTTCGACCATCTGCAAAAACTAACATTTGAGCTCCTGGTTTACGAGGTGCTGATCCTTTCACTTCGACAACAGTGGCTAAACCCGCAGGTATGTCAGAACCGTTGAGTTCAATGTTGGCTAAGGCTTCAACAACTGCATTTTGAATTTCTAATTCTCCCCTTTTCTGTAGAGCTAAGCGCGGTATTTTGCGCCGTGCCGATACCACTTCAGCGATAATACATAAGGCAATTTCCTCGGGAGTTTCAGCTCCAATATCCAGCCCAATTGGAGAATGCAATTTAGCTAGAAGCTCTTCAGAAAATCCCTGCTCCTCTAAAACTTTTCTCATTTCGCTGACTCTACGTCGACTTCCGATCATGCCAATATAGGCAGCCTGGGAATCAAGTAACATTTCTACACACAGTTGGTCATATTTATGTCCCCTTGTAACGACGACGATATACGTATGCTCAGTCACGGGAAGTCTCCGTATCGTAGTGGCAAAATCATCACAAATGACCTTTTTCGCCTTGGGGAAGCGAACAAGGTTAGCAAAGTCGGGTCGGTCATCGATGACAATCATTTTGAACCCCATCATATCCCCGATCTCAACTAAGGGCAAAGCGATGTGCCCTGCACCGAGAACCCATAAAGTTGGAACTGGCGCTAAGGGCTGAACAAAAATTTCGGCTTCACCTATTTCTGGCTGTTGAGTTTCTTGTCGAATGATCTCAGAGCGAACTGCGTTCTTGCCGAGAAGTTTGGCAACATTCTCGTGAAAAAGCGAATGGGGAAAATCCCCAATAATTTGGTCTGTCTCCACATTGTAGAACCATTTTCGACCGATGAATTCTTGGGCTATTTCTTTCCCTCCGACAATCGTCTGAATGCAACCCCGTTTTTGCTCTTGAAGTGTCTTTTTAATATCTTGCCACATTAAGTTTTCATTTCCCCCTGCTTTAAATCGAAACTTAGATCCTGAATTATGGACATTAAATATAGAGAAGGGTAACGTGTCACAAACGTTGCCCTTCTTCTCTGCTTTGTATGATTAGCGATTCATACTACTCGGTCTTATTTTAGGAATCCCTTAAGAATCGTATCCTCAGCTTCTTTCTCCGAGAGTCCCATCGACATCAGCTTAATTAATTGTTCGGATTCAATCCGTCCAATAGCGGCTTCATGAATAAGCTGAGCCTCGCTATGTTGAGCCGATATACGCGGAGTCGAAAACACTTGAGCATCATGCATGATAATCGAGTCACATTGAACATGCCCGCGGCTGGCACTTCGACCGATTAAATCAAAATAGAAATCTTGTTTCGAGTGACCTTGTGCTACCGAACGGGAAATAATCTGGGCAGAAGCACCGTCTCCATTCAATTCCACCGAAATCTTGGACTCAGCCCACTGCTCTTCGTCTGTTAGAAGGCGTTCTGTAATAATCAGTTTCGCATTTTTACCTAAGCGTATCTCAGTATCTCGTTTTGTACTATCAACACCTCTAATTTGCACCATTTCCAGCTCGACAGTTGCGTCTTCCTCAACTTCCAAAATAGTTTTTGGATTTAGGATCCGACTTCCTGTGCCTTCTCCTTCTCCAAAGTGCTTCTCTACATAACGCATCTTAGCCCCTTTACGGACGTTGAAGGTATGAATCCCATCATGTCGTGAATTACAACTCCCATTATTATGAATACCACAACCTGCAATAACGACAACATCGGAGTATTCGCCAATTTCAAAGGTGTTATAAACCAAGTCGTTTAGATTCTCTTCCGTAAGGATGACAGGAATATGGACACTTTCCCCCTTGGTGTACGGTTTGACGATAACATCAATCCCTGGCTTATCCAATTTCGTCAGGATGTCAATATTTTCTGTCGTTTGGCGCTGCACGCCTTGTCCATTTTTACGGATATTAAATGCGCCCAGAGGCGCTTGATGCATGTCAGCGACAGTTTCAAGCATGTGTTTATCGAGCGAATTGAGCATCTTTAGCCATCCCTTTCTCACAAGGATTAGTACAAAGGCAATCGTCATTCTTAAAGATAACAGAAAGAAGTTTATCTCTTTCCGCTTGTTGACTGATCGTCCCATTTTTCAAGAGAATAATTTCATCGGCCAGTTCGAAGATCCGTTCTTGATGGGAAATGATAATAATCGTGGTATCGTAATGGTCATGAATTTGGTGGAAGGTTTCAGCGAGCTTCTGAAAACTCCAAAGATCAATTCCAGCTTCAGGTTCATCAAAGACCGCTACTTTTAAGTTTCTTGCTAAGACAGAAGCAATCTCAATCCGTTTCATTTCGCCACCTGATAGACTAGCATCTGCTTCGCGATCGAGATAATCCTGAGCACAAAGCCCCACATTGAATAACAAATCACCGACATTCACTTTTTCTGGATTGGAAGCCGTTGACAACTCCAGTAATTCTCTAACGGTTAACCCTTTAAAGCGGGGTGGATTTTGAAAAGCATAGCCTACGCCTAACTGAGCTCTTTCGGAAATGTTCTTATGTGTAATATCCTCTCCATCGAGCAAAATTTTGCCGGAGGTTGGTGTATAAATTCCCATCAGAATCTTGGCTAGAGACGATTTCCCCCCACCATTTGGCCCAGTAATTACGTATATCTTTTTTCTTTTAAGTTCAAGATTTATTTCTTTCAAAATCTCTGTATTTTTTTCGCCTTCAATTTCGAACGATATATCCTTAATTTCAAGCATTGTTTTCCTCCTTCGAGTTTTTAACCCTTATATTTACTCTAGTCTTAGAATTAGTATTATTCACAAGGGGCCTCATGTCAAGTCCTACCTAGCTGAATTTATGTATACTTGAACTTGAGACTTGTACTGAGCAAACTTCATTTTAGGTTATTCGTTAATAAATTCAAAAAAGCTTAGACTGCTGTCTAAGCTTTTTTGAATTTGTTTTGAAAGGCTGCTCTAAGGTAGCGTAGGTTTGGTAGGTTCGTCCTTAGAGGTAAAATTCTTAACAAGTTCCTTAAAATCGAGTCCTGTTACGGATTGAACCATTTCTGGAGCTGTTGCCATGAGTGAAGTTACATAGTTACTCACGCGTGCTGCTCCTTCCCCATTGCCTGTATCGACTACAGTCAATTTATCGATCGCTTTCAACGGCTCTGCTACCTTTCCAGCCAATTCAGGTAACATCTTAACAACGACATCAAGAATGGCAGCCTCACCAAATTTCGCAAAAGCTTCTGCCAGTTTCTCCTTAGCCTCTGCTTCAGCTAGACCACGTAAGCGAATAACTTCAGCCTCAGCAGACCCTTCAGCCTTTTTCGCATCTGCAGTAGCATTCCCTTGAAGTCTTTTCTGTTCCGCATCCGCTTCAGCTACACGCAATCGCTTCGCTTTTTCAGCTTCAGCTGCTTGCTCTACAGCATAACGATCCGCGTCTGCCTTCTTTTTAACATTCGCGTCATACTCTTTTTGTCGACGTTGTGTTTCCTTCTCCTGTAAGTCGATTTCCCGATCTTTGCGAACCAGCTCAACTTTCATTTCCTCTTCAACTGTAATTTGCTGTGACTTAGCCGTTTGAATTGCATAAGCTTGGTCTGCTGATGCTTTCGCTGTATCTTGTTCTTTCTTAAAAGATGCAGTCTTAAGTTCTTTTTCTTTAAGGGCTTCTGCGACATTCGTATCACGAATGAGCTCAGCCTTTTGGGCCTCCTCATCCGCTTTCGCTTTTTGAATTCTGGAATCCCGCTTTGCATCTGCTTCAGCCACATCTGCATCGCGCAGGACTTCTGCAATCCGCGGACGTCCAAGAGCCTCTAGGTAGCCTTGTTTATCTCGGACATCTTTAATGGTAAAGGAGACGATTTGCAATCCCATCTTTTTTAAGTCTAGCGCAGCTACAGCCTGTACTTCTTGAGCAAATTTATCTCGGTTTTGATAAAGCTCTTCAACTGTCATCGTGCCGAGAATTGATCGCAGATGACCTTCGAGGACTTCTTGTGCTTCATTTTGCAGAGCTGCTACTGGCTTACCCATAAATTGTTCAGCTGCTGTCGCCACGTCTTCAACCGATCCGCCAATTTTAATAATAGCCACCCCATCGGCCAATACAGGAACGCCTTGACTCGTATAGACTTCAGGTGTTGAGACATCAAGTTTTAAGGAAAGAAGAGAGAGAAAATTAGCTTGCTGGAACACAGGCAGAATAAAGGCACCGCCCCCACGTATGATCTTCGTCTTGTTCCCTCCAGAGTCATTGCTTAAAACATTCTTACTCCCGAGGAAGGAACCTGTTACAATCATTGCTTCATCTGGTCCAACCGTTTTGTACCTCGCCCAAAATGTGAGCGCTAATACAATGATAACCGCCACGACAATTAATGGAATTACGATAAAACCAGGCATGAAATACCCCCTAAAATTTATATTTGGTTCACAACAGAAACAATACTCTTCTCAACTTTTATCACGAAGATTTTTGTCCCTATTGGTAACTCCTGCCCTGACTGGCTTACGGCAATATGATTAGAATGTCCTGCCCCAATCTTAAGGATGACTTCACCATAACCTTCTGCAGGTATAGTAACGGATACCTGCCCTGGGATTCCGACTAAATCCTGCATGGAGTAAGCGATCGAATTTTCACTGTTTTTCATTGGTTTCACATAAGCAAAATAGATGAGGATGGACAATACAACAGCGAGGATTAACGCTAAAATCGCAATTATAACGGTCAACAATTGAGTGTAGAGGGTCAGCACCGCGCCTGTGCCGCCAAACACAGTAATTCCACTCACGAGTACCATCGGTTGAAGAATATCGAAATGGTCTAACGAGAAGGAATGAAACAAACCCTGAAAGGCATCCCCTAGTAGGTCTCCGAAGATGAGTGTTACTAAGGCGAAGATGAGCCCCCCAAAAAGACAGCCCCAGTAAATATCTAGCATCCGATTTTCTCCTCCTTGTGCTTATTGGGACGAGAAGTGATAACGTCGATTTTCTATTATATTCTTGGATATACTAATATTACAACATTCTGTTGTCTATGGAAACATATACCACAAAAATAACGAAGGGACAGGTACATTGTTTCGCCTTGAACGAAACAACATACCTGCCCCCAGTCTCATGTCCTAATTTTAGATCACTTTTTTAATCGCCGAGACGGCTAAACTTACAATATTTTCACGTATTTTCACAGAATCAGCGGATAACATACCCACGACAAAACACCCAAAGGTCACCGGCCAGAAGTTTTTAACCAAAAACTTCTGGGGCTGAATCGAAGCTACGCTATCTTTAAGCTGCTGTTTAGCTTCTGCCACAGTCAGGACAGCTTTCTTTTTGCCCACTGTAGCAACCCTCCTCCAATAATGAAAGCCAGTGCTGCATTAGCAAAGGCAGCCAGGAAAGGTGGCATAAATATACAGAGGGTTAAGTAAATTCCATATATGCCCATTACGAACCCAACCATTGCCATGACAACTGCGAGAAGGATTAAGCCTATGCCAACCACTGTATTGATCGCTTTTCCTTTAAGCTCGCTAAATTCTGCTTCGACCAGATCTACTATTTTTATCACGAAATCTGCGATAGCTTCCATCATTTATTACTTCCTTTTCAGCAACTTTACGACCAAAAATCCTAGTCCGAAAGCCGCTAAAAGAGTCATTAAGGGATGTTGTTTCGCTGTTTCTACCCCTTTATCAACAGCTTCCTTCCCTTTTTCTCCAATTTTCTCTATAGCTTCTTCGCCCTTTGCCAAAGGCTTTTGAGCAACTTCTTTAGTAAATTCATATCCTAAGTCTATAACTATGAGGGCTGCATCCTTCACTAGAAGGGCTACATCCTTCACTAGATCCAAATCGATAGCCTTACTTTTTGTTGTTGTATCATTATCATAATAATAATCTTGCATAATCTGCTCCTCCTTTTGTTCTTTGAGAGTAATCTAATGTATCAATACTTTCTCGAGATTCTTTCGCCTCCCTACATTTAATTGTGAATTAAATAATTAAACTCTATATTTTATTGTAATTTAAATTTCAGATTTTTTAAATATAATTTTTAAATTTTGCAAAATTTAATATTTTTAAGTCGAACTAAGCGTGCCATAAATAGTGTAACTAAAGTATAAGGGCGACTGCACAAGAACATACAGTTCATGTGCAATCACCCTTAGGGAATAGATCTACCCTCTAAAGTAATTTACGCCGCCCTCAAAAAGAGGTTGGTATTTGTTGCCCCGAATATTGATGGCTACTCCCTTTCCTGTTCTTTCAGAATGTCCCATCTTTCCAAGGACTCGTCCATCGGGACTAGTAATACCTTCAATTGCTTCATAGGAGCCATTAGGTGTATAAAGAACATCATTACTTGGGTTACCCTCGAGATCCACATATTGAGTTGCAACTTGTCCATTAGCAATCAGCTTTTGAATCACTTCTGGCTTAGCAACAAATCGACCCTCTCCATGTGAAACAGCAATAGAGTGAATATCGCCGAGATCTACGCCGCTATACCATGGAGATAAAGTAGAAACAATTTTGGTCTGAACCATACTGGAAACGTGTCGACCAATTTTGTTATACGTCAGGGTTGGAGAATCCTCAGTTAAATCGACAATTTCTCCGTAAGGAACGAGGCCGAGTTTAATCAAGGCTTGGAAACCATTGCAAATGCCTAGCATCAATCCATCTCTTTGCTTCAAGAGTTTCATGACCGCTTCTTTAATCTGAGGGTTTCTAAACATTGTCGCAATAAATTTCCCTGAACCATCGGGTTCATCCCCCGCGCTAAATCCACCTGGGAGCATAACGATTTGTGCTTGCTCAATCTTCTGAACCATTGCTTGAATCGATTGCTCCACATCTGACGCTGTGAGGTTACGTATCACAAGGGTATCGACCACTCCACCGGCTTTTTCAAAGGCCTTAGCTGAATCATATTCACAGTTTGTCCCCGGGAAAACAGGGATAAGAATTCTCGGCTTAGCAATTTTTGTGGACGGTTTTTGCGTGTTTCGGCGATCATAACGAATCGTTTGAGGTACAGATCCTTTTTCCGTTTTCGTGGGGAAGATTTTTTCAAGGGGTTTCTCCCAGGTTTCGAAAACTGTATCAACTGGAAGATCAACACCGTTTAGCGTAATGACCGAATTTTCCTGAGTCGTGCCGAGTAATTGATAACGAACATCGCCAAAAACACTTTCAAGGTTAACTTCTTCTCCAATTTCCAGAACGATCGAACCATAGTTTGTACGGAACAGATTCTCAATCTCAACTGAATCATTAAAAACCATACCCATTCGATTTCCAAAAGACATTTTGCTCACTGCTGCGGCTAGTCCGCCCATCCGCACAGTATACGTTGCAAGAACCTTTCCTTCATGGATCAGTTCATGAATTTTAGTATAGTTTTGACTTAAGTTTTGAAAATCAGGAAGCTCGTTCTCATCCCGAATGGCTGGTACAAGGACTACTTGACTGCCCGCCTTTTTAAATTCTTGAGAAACAACATCCTCAATCTTCATAACATCAACAGCAAAGGCAACAAGAGTAGGAGGAACATGACGATCCATGAAGGTCCCAGACATGCTATCCTTTCCGCCGATTGCTGGAATTCCTAGTTTCTTCTGTGCGTAATAGGCACCGAGTAAAGCGCTGAAGGGGTTCCCCCATTTTTCCGGGTCTTGACCCAGCTTTTCGAAATATTCCTGAAGAGTTAGGCGAATCTTTTGATAATCTCCGCCTAGTGCGACAACCTTCGTCACAGCATCTACTACTGCATAGATTGCCCCGTGGAAAGGACTCCACTTCGCTAATTGCGGATTATATCCATAAGCCATTACAGTCGCGGTATGGGTTTCACCTGATTGAACAGGAAGCTTAGCAACCATACCTTCAGCCGGTGTTGTTTTATATTTACCGCCAAAGGGCATCAGCACCGTATTCGACCCAATCGTCGAATCAAAGCGCTCAACCAAACCTTTTTGACTGCAGACGTTCAAATCTTGTAAATTGGCAAGCCATGCCTCTTTTAATGCAGTGGCCTTATTTTCAAGCGCTAGTTTTTCCTCGATCTGTGCAGGCAGACTTTTAAAGTAGTTCTGGCTGGCATCGGGGAGATTGACTTTAACGTGGGTATGTTGCTTAACGCCATTCGTATTTAAAAACTCCCGGCTCACATCGACAATCGGTTCCTCACGCCAGAACATTTTTAAGCGAGGGTTAGCTGTGACATTGGCAACGAGTGAAGCTTCTAAGTTTTCTTCTTGCGCATATTTGATGAAGGACTCCAAATCTTCAGCTGAAATAACGACTGCCATTCGCTCTTGGGATTCGGAAATCGCAAGTTCCGTACCATCAAGCCCATCATACTTTTTCGGAACAGCGTCGAGGTTGATTTCTAAGCCATCGGTTAATTCCCCAATCGCTACAGAGACACCCCCTGCCCCAAAATCATTACAGCGCTTAATCATCGTACTAACTTTTTCATTGCGGAATAAGCGTTGAATTTTTCGTTCAGTTGGAGCATTTCCTTTTTGAACTTCAGCCCCACATGACATGAGGGATTCTTCGGTGTGTTCTTTTGAAGAACCTGTTGCACCACCACATCCATCCCGGCCTGTTTTTCCGCCGACAAGCACGATGACATCCCCTGGTTCTGGGGTTTTACGAACTACGTTAGTTCGTGGTGCTGCAGCTATCACTGCTCCGATCTCCATTCGCTTCGCGACAAAATCTTCATCATACACTTCTGCAACTTGTCCAGTTGCCAGTCCGATTTGGTTTCCATAGGAGCTGTAACCTGAGGCTGCGCCTGTGGTTATTTTTCGTTGTGGTAATTTGCCTGGGAGAGTGTCTTCCATTTTGGCTCTCGGGTCTGCACTACCCGTCACGCGCATCGCCTGATAAACATAAGTTCGACCAGACAGGGGGTCACGAATCGCTCCGCCTAAACAGGTTGCAGCACCGCCAAAAGGTTCAATTTCTGTGGGGTGATTATGGGTTTCATTTTTAAACATGACCAGCCACTCTTCATCTTGGCCGTCAATGTCAACATTGACAACGATACTGCAGGCATTGATTTCATCAGATTCATCAAGGTCTTGTAAAAGACCCTTCTTCTTCAATTCTTTGGCTCCTAGAACTGCTAAATCCATCAGACAAACATCTTTGTTCGGAAGCTTTTCGCCGTAGACTTCTTCACGAGTTGTTAGATATTCTTCATAAGCGGTGTTTAGTGGATTAGAAAACTCGCCTTCATCAAACTTAATATCTTCAAGTTTTGTGAAAAACGTAGTATGGCGGCAGTGATCCGACCAGTACGTATCAATCACACGGATCTCTGTAATCGTCGGGTTTCTCTTTTCCGTATCTCTAAAATAGCGCTGACAAAACGCTAAATCCTCTAGGCTCATCGCTAAACCAGCGCCCTTAAAAAATGCTTCCAGTTCAGCCTGGGTTTTATTGATAAAGCCATCTAACGTTTCTACATTAGGCGGGATATCGGCTTCAAACTCAAGACTCTCCGGTTTTTCTAAAGATGCTTCTCGTGATTCAACAGGATTGATACAGTAATTCTTAATGCTCGTAAATTCATCTTCTGTAATTTGCCCTGTAAGCACAATCACTTTTGCTGAAGCAATATTAGGTCGCTCATGCTGGGTCAAAATTTGGACGCATTGAGCAGCCGAATCTGCACGCTGGTCGTACTGTCCAGGGAGGTATTCCATGGCAAATACTCGATCGCTAGAAGGGAGTTTTAATTGGTCATCATATACCCAGTCGAGTGGGGGTTCAGCGAAGATGATATTTCGAGATGCTCTATATTCCTCATCATTTAGGCCTGAAATATCATAACGGTTAATGATTCTTAAATGGGTTAACCCATTAACCCCCAGATTTTCCCTTAAATCGTTAACGAGCCCTTGTGCTTCAATATCAAAGCCCGACTTTTTTTCAACAAAAATTCGTTTGACTGCTTGTGATACCATATTCTCCTCCACTTCCTATCGTTATTTCCGAACTTTCGAACGTATTTTTTAATTATTGTTCTATTTTTATCATAATACCACGATATTTCCTCTTAGACTACCCTATAAATGCATGTTTTAAGCGCAAAATTAGAACTTACTTCACGAATATAAAGAGGGCTGATGCACAGTGACTAAGAGTCATGTGTATCAGCCCCCGTTTACACACTAGCTATTTTCAACTTACAAACGACGCTCAGTTCTATCTGTCAGACTCTGAAGATACTCTCTCACTTCGTCTGTCAACTGCTCCTGGGATACTTGCCAATGCCAATTGTTCCCGACGGTTCCCGGAACATTCATTCGAGCTTCAGAGCCGAGTCCGAGAATATCTTGTAGAGGTAAAATCACCCAAGCGGCCTGACTCATGTATAAATCCGCAATCATTTTACGACAAGGCATCCTACATTCTGCTTCGTTCTTTGAATCAATCGCAAAGATTGATTTGTACCACCCCAGCAAAGTGTCGTTATCATGTGTACCCGAATAATAGATAAATTGGGAATCGACCCTATCTCTGACTTCAGCTAGCGGAGTGAATTGTAAAACTTTCATCCCTGGAAACCCAAAAATCAGTCGAAGCGTCTCGACCTCAGGAGTAATTACTCCTAAGTCCTCAGCAAGGAATGGCAACTCTCCGAATTCTGCGACTAAGCTTTCAAAAAAGCGTTTTCCTGGCCCTTTTAGCCAATGCCCATTGATCGCGGTCTTTTCCCTAGCATCAATCTCCCAGAAGGCTTCAACCCCCCGAAAATGATCGATTCTCATAAAGTCAAATAGCCTTAAGGCCTGTCTGATTCTCTTCTTCCACCAGCGAAATTGTTTTGCTGCTTGTGCTTCCCAGTCGTAGATCGGATTATCCCAGCGCTGTCCCGTCTTACTAAAATAATCGGGCGGGACACCTGCAACCCAACTCGGTTTGCCCTGCTCATCAAGCTTAAATAATTCGCGGTTGGCCCAAACCTCACAACTGTCTGCTGCAACATAAAAGGGCATATCACCAATTATTTTTATCTTCTTATCCGTTGCATAATCTTTTAATTCGTGCCACTGAGTATAAAACGTATATTGTACGAAACGCGTATATTCAATTTCTTCGGCCAGCCTCTTTCTGTATTCGTCTAGTTTCTCTGGATTCCGCATGGCAATCTCAATTTTCCAATCAAACCAGGGCGCCCCCTTAAAATGATTTTTAAGCGCACGGAAAAGCCCATAATCCTCTAGCCAGTCAAAATTCTTCTTAATGAAAGTTTTGTAATTTTCTAAAGTCAAATAAGGGGAGCGTTTTGAAGAAAAAGAAAGGGATTTTTGTTCCTCAAGTAGCATGCTGAATTTTCCAAATGCATCACGTAGCAATTTATCCTTGTATACATCGTGTACATCTAAATCCTGTTTTTTATCCCAAGCCAAATCCCGTGAGATGACCTTCTGGACCGCTTCCACTTGTAAGAGGCCTTCTCTAATCAAGGTATCAAGACTGATAAGCAATGGATTCCCTGCAAAGACAGAATCGCTTTGATAGGGTGAATTACCTGGTCCTATCGGATTAAGTGGCAAAATTTGCCATATAGATTGGTGAGCAGATGATAAAAAGTCAATAAAACGGAAGGCTGAATCACCTAAATCCCCCTGTCCCCAAGCTGAAGGTAGGGAACTGATATGAAGGAGCACACCACAGGCTCGAGAAAGGTGAGGAGTAATCTGAGTCTGAGGACTCTTCTTTGCAAAGATAACCCTTGCTGATAAAGGATTTATTTGTACCATGAGTTTTTTGTCAGCTCCAGGACTAAGAACTTCACTACTTATCAGATCAATCATGAAGGTAACGCATTGGGGATCAAGGTCTAATTTCAAATCCAATTCAACATTCTGCATCATGGCCGGATTGCGGTTGACTAGAACCCAAATTGATTCGTTTTTATTTGTTCGCTGAAAGCCATAGACATCCTCTTCATAATAAAGTGATCGAAAATCTCCAGTTTGCAGCACTTCATATTCCCTACGCCATCCGATCGTCCGCTTGAACCAGTTCCCTAGTTCTTGATCTTCTTTTCCCCAGGGAAAAGTCCCTCTATTATAAGGATCTTCAAAACCTTCCATGCCTGCTTCATCGCCGTAGTAAACACTGGGAACCCCCGGAAACGTCATTTGGAGCAGGCTGAAAAGTTTGAGTCTCTGAACAGCCAGTTGCCGCGCCTCGACTGAAAGTCGGAAGGTTCGCCGTTCTGAATCGGTTAAATCAGCTTCCAATGGGGCATCCCCCAAAAGTGTCAAGACGCGTGCTCTGTCATGGCTTCCCAGCAAGTTCATCAGCGCGTAAAAATTCTTACGGGGATAGGTCTCATACAAACTCATGATATGGCGATGGACTTTAGAGGAATTCCATTCCCCCCTCAAAAAATGAAGAAGGCATTCTCGAATAGGATAATTCATGGTTCCATCGAGTTCTTGCCCCCAAAAATATTGACGCAACTCACCATAACTTATCTTGTTAGAGGCATTCTCCCAGACTTCACCAATCAATACTGCTTCAGGATTCACGGCCTTTACCGCTTGCCTTAATTCCTGGATAAAGGCATCAGGCAACTCATCCGCAACATCGAGACGCCAACCGGCAACCCCTTTTTTCATCCATTTTTGAATCACACTCTCTCCGGAGCCAAAGATGAATTGCCGATACGAAAAATTCATTTCATCCACTTCCGGAAGATCTTCTGTATTCCACCAGCATTTATATTCTGGTTCTCCAGGCTGAAATTGGTACCAATCGTAATAGGGTGAATCAGGTGATTGATATGCTCCTACACCTGGATAATGCCCATTTTTGTTGAAATAGATGCTGTCACTACCCGTATGACTAAAGACACCATCCAATAGAATGGAAATTCCATACTGCTTCGCCGATTTCACGAGACGATCAAAGGTCTCATCATCACCATACATGGGGTCAATCTTGAGGTAATTCCCCGTATCGTATTTATGATTGCTCACAGCCTCAAAAATGGGATTCAGATAAAGAATGCTAATTCCTAGTTCTTGTAGATAGGGCAATTTCTCGATAATTCCGTCGAGATTTCCACCAAAAAAATCCCAATGCGTGACTTTACCCTGCTCATCTTTAATATAAAAGGGCGTATCTTCCCACTCTAGATGAACGAGCGCCTTTTTCTTAAAATACGTTTCAGGATAGGCTGTTTTCCCTTTCGCGAAGCGATCGACGAAAATTTGATAGATGATCCCGCGTTGATACCATTCTGGAATCTTCATCGGGTTACAAACTGTAATTTGCCAGGAGGGAGGTTGTTCTTCCGACAGTTGACCTAATCCACCCAACCGTTCTTCATTGTTTCCATAATAGAACTCCTGTTCTCCAAACTTAAAAACAAAAAAATACCAAACAAGCCCTGGCGAAGTCGGTGCCTTAAATTTTACTTCAAACCAGAAGCTAGTTTGATTTTTATTCTCTATAACAAGATCTGTTTTGGCTGGATCAACTTCATACTCTTCAGCAACTTCTTCAAAGTTATCGTTTTCAAGTAAACGCATTAGAAAAAGTTTTTCTTGTTTTAAGCCTGTATCCCATAAGCGGAGATAACACATGTCTACGTTCATTACTTCAGAAATTTGTAGTCGGATTAGTACATCTTGTCCGCATTCAACCGCTCCAAACGGTTCCCGAAAAACTCGTTCTTGAGAATGATGTCGTATCTTAACTTCCATATCCACTCTCCATATCAACTTTTTGAAGCGGGTAAATTTCAGATCAAATCTTCATAAAGTTTCAGATAAGCCTGAGCAGAACGATCCCAACTGAAATCGGTATGCAAGGCATTTTCTTTAAGAATAGACCAGGCTTGCTGATCTTCATGGAACAGCTTCACAGCATGCTGAATCACATACAAAAAATCATGAGCATTATAGTTTTCAAAATGGAAGCCATTCCCTCGCTCTGGATCATCGTCAAAGGATAAGACTGTATCAGTTAAACCTCCCGTATTGCGCACGATGGGGATTGTTCCATAGCGCATGGCCATCATTTGTGACATACCACAGGGTTCAAAGCGCGAAGGCATAAGCAGGATATCTGCACCACCATAGATTTGGTGCGCTAATTCATTATCAAAGGAAAGTTTCGCAGCGACATTCTGTGGATATTTTTGAGCGAAATAACGTAGCATGTCCTCATACTGCGACTCTCCGGTACCAAGTACCACGAATTGTACATCGAGTGCGAGGATTTCTTCGAATACACGTGCTAAAAGATCTAAACCCTTTTGATCGGCTAAACGCGTCACCATGGCGAGCAAGGGGGCCTTATCATTAACCGGTAATTTCAACAGACTTTGCAAATGCTTTTTATTTTTTTGTTTAGCCTGCGATGAGGAAGAGAAGGGGTATTTTATAAAAGGATCTTTATTCGGATTGAAGACATCATAATCCAGTCCATTAACAATGCCGATCAAATGATCCGACCGTTTTTTAAATACGCCTTCTAAGTGTTCTCCAAAGTAGGGTGTTTGAATCTCCCGAGCATAAGTTGGACTAACGGTGGTCACCCTATCCGCATATAGAAGACCTGCTTTCATAAAATTGACCGCTTGATTAAATTCAAGAGTATCTGGAGTAAAATATTCTTCGCCAAGCCCAATGATATCTTCCAAAACTTCCTTACCAAAAATCCCCTGGTACTTAAGATTATGAATTGTAAATACGGTCTTAATCTGGTAATGGCACGGATTATGCTGATAAAATTCTTCCAGCATCAAAGGGATCAGTGCCGTATGCCAGTCATGACAGTGCAAAATAGTGGTGTGACATTCGGGGAGATGTTCAAGGCTTTCCAGGACAGCTCTAGAAAAAAATGTGAATTGTTCAGCTTTGTCAAACTCATCATAGATGCTATTGCGTTTGAAATAATATTCATTATCTATGAAATAGAAAGGAATGCCTTGATAAACCATTTCTTCTAAACCACAGTATTGATTCCGCCAAGCGACTTGAACCTGGAAATGAGTAATCTGTTTAAACTCTTGGCGAAAGTTTTCTTGGATTAAGCTATATTTGGGCATAATCACACGAACATCAGCACCTTGTCTATGTAAAGCAGCAGGTAAGGAACCTGCCACATCGCCCAAGCCACCGGTTTTAATAAAAGGGGCAGCCTCCGCAACTGCAAATACAATCGTCATGGTTATTCTTCCCTCCTTAGAGCAACAGTTTTTTAGGCATCATCAGGGGATGATTTTGTCGTCCATTTAATATATTCCCAGCCTCCACTTCTAAGGACTTATCAAGAATCACATAATCTAATTTTGCTTCAGCCCGAATTACACACTTTTGTAAAATAATACTGTTCTTAATATGGGCACCCTTTTCTACAATCACCCCCCGTGAAAGGACAGAATTTTCCACTTCTCCGTTGATGACACACCCGCTCGAAATGAGACTGTTTCTGACCCGTGCGTGAGATTCAAAGGAAGTTGGAGGGTTATCAATAATCTTCGTGTGAATTCGATTCGGCCCCAATAATAAGTTCTTACGCGTTTCCAGATCTAAAAAATCCATGTTTCCTTTAAAATAGTCTTGAATCGAGCTAATGCGCTTCATATAACCTGTATAAGAATATTGATAAACCTTAAGCAAACTTATATTTTCAGCAATAACATTTAATAGTTCCGCATTTTCTAATGTATAATAGCCGCTAATCATTTCCATCAGAAGTTGACGTCGAATGATCAGAATATCTACATCCTTCGGCAGATCTAAAAGTTGCTCGGGTTTCCTTTCCTCTCCTACCAGAATAAGAGTCACATCAGCATTCATCTGCTCATGAAATTCTAAAACCTCCCCGTAATGAAGGTTGAAGACCTGATTGCATCCACTGATAATGACATTTTCAGCGAAATCTTTATACAGAAATTCAAAGTTTAGCTTCAGATCTTTAATATTAAATTTCTGATTATTACTTCGCAGCCCATGGATTGCTCCTGGTAAAATAAACAGTCCACCCGCCTTTCGGTCAAGAAACCAGGACTTTCCCGCTCCTAAGTGATCCAACAAAGGTCGGTAGAGAAAAGGCGTAATCAATCCTATCGTCCTTAAACCTGAATTCACCATACTGGATAAGGCAAAATCGAGTAAACGATAACGTCCTCCATAGGGAACTGCAGCAACCGGTCTATATTCTGCTAAGCCCTGCAACGTGTCATTCTCACTATTGGCATATAATATTCCAATCGCCTCATGCATCACGATTCCCCCTACTTCATCCGATAAATATTACTACCTGCGATGAACTCAGTTTCTGCATCAATGACTTGATTTCCCTCAATCACCGTGATTCCTTCTTGCTTTGGAGAAAGGGGTGACATTACTCCGATTTTGCAACCGGGCATGAGAACAGCATCCTCGCCGATAATAGCTTTCCGAATTTCCGAGCCCTTGTGGATCTTGGCATTGGGTAAAACAATTGAGTCTTGAATAATTGCATCCGCTCCAACAAACGCACCCGGTGCTAATATTGAATGATTCACCTTGCCAAGGACGGTACACCCATTTCCGATGAAGCTATCCGTGACCATGGCCTCAGGTCCGATATACTGAGCGGGTAAAATATCTTCATTCGAGAAGATCTTGAATTTTGGATCAAAAAGATCAACCGAGTCTTCTCTTTCTAAACATTCCATATTCGCATGATAATAGCTTTCTATGGTTCCGACATCGCGCCAATATCCCTGAAACGGATAAGCATAAATTCGGGTTCCTTCCCCTAAGGCCTTTGGAATAATGTTTTTCCCAAAATCATTTTCAGATTGGGGATCCTCAACGTCTTTTAATAGGGATTGTTTGAGCACCGACCAGTTAAAAACATAGACTCCCATTGAAGCAAGATTGCTTTCCGAATGTGTAGGTTTTTCTTCAAACTGCGTCACTCTACTCTCTTCATCCGTTGTTAAAATTCCAAAACGTGAGACTTCCTCTGAAGGAACCGTAATCGTCGCAATGGTAATTTCCGAACCTGTATTTTTATGAAACCGAATCATCTGAGTATAATCCATTTTATAGATGTGATCGCCAGAAAGGATAAGGACGTATTCCGGGTTATATAAATCAATAAAGGTCATGTTATGATATACCGCATTGGCAGTACCCTTATACCAGCCTCCTTCACCGCCTTGATAAGGCTGGAGAATATGAACTCCTCCTCGTGGATCATCTAAATCCCAGGCTGAACCAGAGCCAATATAAGAATTGAGGAGAAATGGGATGTATTGAGTAAGAACCCCGATCGTCGTAATCCGGGATTTTGCACAATTACTCAAACAAAAGTCGATAATTCGATACTTGCCACAGAAGGAAACGGCTGGCTTCGCAATATTTCGGGTTAACGGTCCCAAGCGGCTTCCTTGTCCACCCGCCAACAACATCACAATATATTCCTGCTTAGCCATATTCAAACACTCCTTTCTCCGAGTACCCATTTCCTGCTTTCTATACCTTCCAGATTGCCTCACCATATTCTCGAATAGCCCGGTCGCTCGAAAATTTCCCAGAATTGGCGATATTGATCAGGGACATCTGATTCCATTTTTCTTGATGCATATGGGCTTCCCGGAGTTTCTTAAACGCATCAATATATGCTGCAAAATCGTGAAGAACAAAAAACTCATCATTGTAAAGTAAGAGTGAATCATAAATCATCCGGAATTCTTCACTTTGTTCCTCATTGAAAAATCCATTGATCAGTTGATCCACAACGCGGTGTACCTCAGGATTTGCCTGATAAATATCCCAGGATCGATAATTTTGTCGTTCATAATACCTGAGAACCTCTTGAGCATTAAGTCCGAAGACAAACATGTTTTCCTGTCCTACCGAATCCAGAATTTCAACATTAGCTCCATCTAACGTGCCGAGTGTGACGGCGCCATTCATCATAAACTTCATGTTACCTGTCCCTGATGCTTCTTTACTCGCTGTGGAAATCTGCTCACTCACATCAGCAGCAGGGTATACAATCTCACCGACCGACACATTAAAATTTTCCAAAAATACAACCGTTAAATACTGCTCTGCAAGAGGATCCTGTCTTAATTTTCGAGCCAAGGCGTGGATAAGTTTAATCACGGTTTTTGCGTAATAATATCCCGGAGCTGCTTTCCCACCCAAAATAAATGTATAAGATTGGTTAAGCGAACTCGGATTATCTTGAAGTAGATTATAAAGATGCATGATTTTTAATACATTCAGTAATTGGCGTTTATAAGCATGAATGCGCTTGACCTGAACATCAAAGAGTGAGAAAGGATCAAGGATGATGTCCTGTTTTTCCTTAATCAGATGAATCAATTGAAGCTTATTCCGGTGTTTCACGGCTGATAATTGCTTAAGAAAACTTCTATCCTGTTGAAAGGCTTGCAGGTTCTTTAATTGACTCCAATCTTCAATCCAGCTCGGGCCAATACTTTCGGTAATTAAACGGGATAAACTAGGATTTGCTGCGAGCAAGAACCGCCGGTGATTTACTCCGTTAGTTTTATTATTAAATTTATAGCCAAAGATTCGATGAAATTCTTTAAACGTTTGTTGGACCAATATATTCGTATGAAGAGCGGCAACTCCATTGATCGATGAACATCCAATCACGGCTAGGTTAGCCATATTAACCTGTCCGTCACAAAAAATCCGTGTCTTCAGAATCAACTTTTCTTCCCCCGGAAAGCGCTGATGTAGAGTTTCCAGGAAACGGCGTTCAATCTCCTCCACAATCATGAAGATCCGGGGCAGGAAATTTCGAAACATCGCTATGGGCCAACTCTCCAATGCCTCGGGCAGGATCGTATGATTGGTAAAGGAAATCGTGTTGACCGTAATTTTCCAGGCCTCTTCCCAAGCAAGTCCTTCCTCATCGATAAAAATTCGCATGAGTTCGGGGATGCATAAGGTTGGATGAGTGTCATTAATATGTATAGCTACCCAGCGTGTAAAATCACTCCAGGGAACCTTTTTTTCCTTAAACGTTCGCACGATCGATCCCAATCCTGCAGCCACAAAGAAGTATTCTTGTTTTAAGCGCAATTCCTTCCCAGTCTGACTACTGTCATCGGGATAAAGAACATACGAAATTGACTCGACGGTTGATCTTGATACCGACTGGAATTCCCCACGATTAAAAGATTCTAGATCTAATTCGAGAGGAACGGGTTCAGCACTCCAAAGACGCAGGGTATTGATTGTTGCCGTATTCTGATAACTCATGATGGGCACATCGTAAGGCATTGCTATAACCGGTTCATAATTTTCATGCTTGAACTGGAGTTTTCCCTCTAGTACCTCCACTTGAACATTACCCTTAAACTTCACAACGACAGCTTGATCCGGTTTCCGCGTTTCCCACGGGAATCCCTTGCTCAACCAATCATCTGCTACTTCATGTTGATACCCATTAATAATGCGTTGATCAAACATTCCATACTTATACCGAATACCATTTCCATGACCGTTAATCCCCAAAAAGGCCATGGAATCCATAAAACAGGCAGCCAAACGGCCTAAGCCCCCATTTCCTAAGCCCGGATCCTTCTCTTGCTCTAATAAATCATAAAGATCTATTCCAAGATCGTTTAGCCCTACTCGAACAAGGTCCTCGATCCCCAGATTGATCAAATAATATTTGAGAAGTCTCCCCATTAAGAATTCCATCGAAAAATAGTAGACTTGTTTTGCCGCCACCTCGTGTTTCTTCGCTATGGCCTGATACGAAATCACTGTTTCACGTAGGAGTCCAACTAAGGCTACATATTTATTCCACTGTGTAGCTTCTTCGAGCAGGACGCCTTCCGATTTGATCAATTTATCGACGTACTCGTGTTTGAAACTTTCCCTATCCTTAAACATTGTCATCTCCTACACTTTCTTCGACTACACTCATTGGCTTTAAGATAATACAAGAAAGGGCTGGCAACGTAATATTTAAGGAAAACTGCTGACCGTGCCAAGTCTCCGCTTCAGCCTGCCGCTCCTCATGAAGCTTCAAGGTATTGCCTCCGTATACCCGTAGATCGGAATTGATTACTTCCTGATATAGACCGTCCATGGGAACTCCAATCCGAAACTCAGAATAAGCTTGAGGCTGAAAATTAAGAACTACGACTAAGAAATCCTGCGGGTCCTTCGCTCTCCTACAAAAAACGAGGATGCTTTGTCTATTATTATTAACGTCAATCCAGTCAAAACCTTCCCAATTAGAGTCGATTTCCCACAAGGCTTTTTCTTTTAGATAAAACTGATTTAGACTTCGGACATATTCCCGTAGCTTACGGTGAGCTTCATAATCAAGAAGAAACCAGTCAAGTTCTCCTGCATCACGCCACTCAATAAATTGAGCGAATTCCCCTCCCATAAAAAGGAGTTTTTTCCCAGGATGACAGAAAAAATAACCATACAAGGTTCTTAAACCCGCAAATTTTTGAGCATAATCTCCCGGCATTTTGGACAACAAAGACTGCTTTCCATGAACAACCTCGTCATGGGAAAGCGGCAGAACATAATTTTCAGCAAAAGCATAGGTTAAGGAGAAAGTCAACAACTGATGCTGATATTGGCGTTGCGAAAAATCAAGCTTCATGTAGCGTAACGTATCGTTCATCCATCCCATGTTCCATTTGTAATTGTAGCCTAGCCCCTGAACTTCGATAGGATAGGTCACAAGGGGCCAATCCGTAGCTTCTTCCGCAATCATCAAGACGCCTGGAACTTCTTGGAAGACAACTTGATTCAATTTCTGCATAAAGACAATCGCCTCAAGATTTTCCCGTCCGCCCTTGATATTAGGCGTCCAAGACCCAGCTTTTTTAGCATAATCTAAATATAGCATACTGCTAACCCCATCCACTCGGAGGCCATCAACATGATAGACAGTTATCCAAAACAAAGCATTGGATATTAAAAAGCTCAATATTTCTGTTTTTCCAAAATTAAAATTATAGGTTCCCCATTCCAAATGCTCATCTTTTTCATAGACACCTTCCCCATTAAAACGTCCTAGACCATGAGCATCTTTACAAAAATGTCCAGGAACCCAATCCATTAGAACTCCAATTCCTGCTTGATGACATTGATCCACAAAATACATAAAATCCTGCGGATTACCATAGCGACTAGTGCATGCATAATAACCAGTCGCCTGGTATCCCCAGGAACCATCAAACGGGTGCTCCATTATAGGTAAGAGTTCTAAATGAGTATAGCCTAACTCTTTAACATAAGGAATGAGCTCCGCAGCAAACTCTCTCCAGGAATAAAATTCACCTGAAGCATGTTGACGCCAGGAGCTTAGGTGCACTTCGTAAATCGCCAAAGGACGATCAATCGGAGAGCTTTTAGAACGCTGTTTAATCCAAGCTTCATCTTGCCAATTATACGTATCCAGTGAATAAACAATCGAGGCTGTGTGGGGTCGCCGTTCCGCATAGAAAGCGTAGGGATCGGCTTTATGAAGCACTACACCGTTATTTGTTCGAATCTCATATTTATATCGCTGACCCACTAGGTTTTCGGGCACAAAGAGTGTCCACACTCCCGTAGTCCCTACTTCCTGCATGTGAATTGGGTCTGCACCCCAATTGTTGAAATCGCCAATCAGATTGACTTGAAGAACAGCTGGAACCCATACTGCAAAATGGGTTCCCACAATTCCCTTGTCTTCATAGAGGTGAGCCCCAAGTTTTAAGTAACTATGATATAACTCGCCTGAATTGAATAGATAGATTTCATTCTGGGTTAAAAAATCCATATCATTCATTATTGACGATTTCCTCTCATTTAACCGTTATAAATTTAAAATTCTTCAAAAACAAGGTTTCTCCTGCCCCATCATCAGGAACTTACATTATATTCCATTATATTACATATATTTAATCTTCAAGAGCTTTTTCCAACACGTTGCGAACGATATCCTTCGTCGGAACTCCTTCGTGTACTTTAATTCCATCCACAAAATAGGTGGGCACATAGTAATAGTCGTACTGTTTTGCTACCTCCGGTTGAAGGTTTTCATCAATAACTGTTACCTCGACCTCACTATATTTTTTTTTCTCTTCGCAAAGCTCATCCATCCATTTAAACGCTTGCTTACAATAAGGGCAAGTTTCCATTGTAAACATTAAAACAGGTTTCATTTCAACAACTCCTTTCACGTTCTTTAGTAATTCTTCCCTCCAAATTATTGGACCAATTTTCAAGCCATATTTGTATCTCTTCAGCAGGCTTAGGTTTACTGAAATAATATCCTTGAACTTCCCCACATCCTCTTTCCCGGAGAAAATCGAGATGCTCTTTGGTTTCTACTCCTTCAGCGATTGTTTCAAGGTTTAGACTCTTCGTCATGCCAATAATTGTATCAATAATCGCTTCAGCATCAGAGTTATTCCCAATTTTGCGTACGAAGGATTGATCGATTTTTAGTTTATTGATCTTAAATCGTGTCAAATACGCCATGGAGGAATAGCCTGTGCCAAAATCATCTATTGCAATCGAGATTCCGAGTGCATGAAGTGCATCTAACATGGCAATCGCTTTATGGGGCTGACTCATAGCCACACTTTCCGTCAATTCTAGTTCTAGATACTTAGCCGGCAAGTTTGCTTCTTTTAGGCATTGCTGCACAATCTGCGGAAAATAAGTTTGTCGTAACTGAACTGCGGATAAATTTACGGCAACAATCATCGGAGGTTGACCTTGTTCCTGCCAGCTCTTCAATTGGTGAATAGCTGTTTGAAGCACCCATACACCAATGGGTAAGATCAACCCACTTTCTTCAGCTAACGGTATAAATTCCAAAGGAGATACCAATCCGAATTCAGGATGTTGCCAACGGATCAGCGCTTCCATTCCGACAACCTTGCCCGTTGCTAAGGATATCTGAGGCTGATAGAATACGCGTAATTCATTACGTTCTAAAGCCTTACGTAACGCGTTTTCCATATGAAGTTGGCGTACAGAATGTAACTGCATTTCTGGACTGAAAAAACGATAAGAGTTACGGCCTTCCTGCTTAGTAAAAAACATCGCGATATCCGCACACTTGTAAAGGGTTTCAAAGTCTAAACCATCAAGAGGATAAAAAGCAATACCAATTGATGAAGTGATCGTTAACTCATGACCCTCGATATGAAAGGGTTGGGAATGTTCAGATAGCAATTTTTCCGCAAGACATACAACCCGATCAGTATCAATACCCGGTAACAGTATAATGAACTCATCGCCACTAAGTCGAAAAACCACCTCCTGATTTCCAAATTGAGCTTTTAGTCTATCAGCAAGATGGGTCAGCAATAGATCCCCAATGCGATGGCCTAATGTATCATTTATATTTTTAAAATGATCAAGATCGAGGAACATAAGCACAAGAGTCTCTTTCTTGCTCTCGGCTTCACTAATTGCATTGTTGACGCGCTCTGTAAGCAACACCCGGTTAGGTAAATTCGTCAAAGCGTCATAATAAGCCAAATGCTGGATTTTTTCTTCCGCTTCTTTTTGTTGAGTGACATCACGAATCGTTTCAATAGCTGCAATGGCCTTGCCTTGAGAATCACGTAAAACAGAAGCATTTGCCCAAAGAGCGGTTTTTCCTGAAAGTATATGATGCGTTGTCGATTCACCAATCAGAACATCTCCTTGAGTAAAACGGATGGACTGATAATGGTTGGCTTGCTCTTGCTTAAAATCGAGGGCAAGATCGATCAAAATAGGATGCCTTCGATGATAAAGGGGTATTGAATATTCATAATTTCCTTTGCCTATCATATCCTGAGCCTTGATGCCAGTCAGGGATTCAATTGCTTTATTCCATGCAATAATCTTCCTCTCTTTATCAATGACGAAGGTCGCATCAGGAAGAAAATCGATAATATTGATTAAACGCTGCTGTGCATCCAGAAGAGCCTTCGCAGTTTCCATACGTAAAGTAATATCTCGAAAGATCCCGATGTAATTTGTAATCATTCCCTCAGCGTCAACGATTTGACTGATAGAAAGTCCTTCAGCATATTCACTGCCATCTTTACGCCGATTCCATAATTCCCCCTGCCAATGTCCGGTGGCTTGGATTGTATCCCACATGAACTGGTAATATTCCTGATCCTGGCGACCTGAAGAAAGAATATTGGGGTTCTTTCCGATAACCTCGCTTTCAGTATATCCGGTTAATTTGGTAACAGCCTCATTAACCGTTAAGATGTTCGCTCGTAAATCGGTTATGATAATTCCTTCGTTACTTTGCTCGAAAACTTTCGCAAAAAGCCGAAGTCTGTCCTCAGCCTTAATTCGGAGTTTGTTCGTATCGAATTGATCTAGGGCAAAACTTATAGTAGTCGCAATCTCTTCTAATAATTCAATCATCTTCTGATCAAAAATATTAGGTTCAAAATGATAAACGGTCAAAGCGGCATAGGGTTGCCCCGCACGCCTTAGCGGGATCGCTGCACTTGCTCTCCATCCATAGTGATGAGCAAGGTTTTGCCAAAGGTGTGTATGGTCATCCTCGAGAAAATCTTGACAGATTACCAAACGATTTTCACGAAAAGCGACTCCAGTAGGACCACGCCCTTCGGAAACCTCAGCGCTAGAGGAAACATAAAGACCATCTAGATACTCTGTTCCAGTACCAAAACAAGAGAGAATCGAGAACCGGTCATCTTCTACAGGGCGCCCAATCCAGCTCATTTTCATGCCACCCATTTCAACCGAAACACGACAAAGCCTGTCCCACAAGCTTCCTTCATCCGAGCATTCAACAATAGCTTGACTCGTCTGTGCTAAGACCGCATAAAGTTGATTAAGATATTGAATATGTTTTTCATATTCATCCGTTTTTTTATTCGTCTTCATTATGGACTCATATACTCGCTTATCCATATATGAATCTCCTTCGTCTCCACAATTTGTTAATGTTTAGCATTCATTAAATTTCGATTCAATATGACAATCTTCCGCAATAATGTATTCTAGTTAAGAATAACTTTTTCCTTTTTTAGATTTTAGAAATACAAAAAACTATCCATACGCACTTTTCACAAGTATAGCACTAGGCTATACTAGTCTTAACCCCTAATAAAATAACAAGGAGAATCATGATGTTTCGCACAATTCTTTGGTTTATCTATTTTGGTGCCTATCTTCTCGCCATTTATCCCAAAATGTTAAAAGTACAACGATTGGCAGAAATAGGGAATACAGTTGAACATGATGAACTCACTCACCAAGTCGCCCAAAAATGGGCTCGTTCTCTTGTCAAATTTGCAGGAGTCACAGTAACCGTCACGGGACAGGTAAAAGTCCCCACGGAGGGCGCTGTACTCTTTGTCAGTAATCATCAAGGTAATTTTGATATTCCCCTTCTCTTGGGTTATATCGAGAAACCCAAAGGATTCATTGCTAAAATAGAGCTTAAAAAAGTTCCTTTAATTCGCACTTGGATGACTCATCTTAACTGTGTTTTTATGGATCGTTCAGATATCCGCCAATCCTTAAAGGTCATGAAACAAGCTGCGGATTATCTTAAAGCAGGCTATTCAATGGTTATTTTCCCTGAAGGCACGCGAAGTAAAAGTGACACGATTGGAGAATTTAAAGCGGGGAGTTTAAAATTAGCACTGAAGGCTGGTATACCGATTATTCCGATCACGATCAGCGGATCCTATAAAATTATGGAACAAAACGGTACTATCATTAAACCAGCTGATGTTAAGATTACACTTCACGACCTTATTCCTACGGCCGGATTAAGTAAAGAAGAAGCTATAGAACTCCCGGAAAAAATCAGAAGCATAATTGAACAGAGTGTGTAAAACAAATGACCTCTTCACCTATCGTGAAGAGGTCATTTGATAAAGTATATAATCCCGCAAAATTCCTTCTGAATAAACCACTGATCCTTCCGGAGACACCACTGAGTAAAAACCAAGAATCACCTACTTCATTCGTTTAGGGCATACATGTTCTAGCTAAACACCTTTCTGAAGATTTTGGATCATTTGAAAGGAATACCTCTGAGGCATTGAAGAACTCGAACGAAACCCTTTGAGATGCATGGACTGAGTTAGCAAAGAAACTGCTGAGATCGACGAATCAATTGAAATAAGGGGAATTGAAAACTTCTTGACAGACACCAACCGAAAGTTTGCGAAAACCACGAAACTACGAAAACTGAAGGAATTCTGCGGGAAATTAAGCATAAATACAATAAAAGCCATCCCTTAGGGTGGCTTAATCCAATCAGCAGTTAATCATGATATCCTCTAACTCTGCCGTGGATTATTACCAACCCTAATCGGTGAAAGTTAAAAACAAGATACATGAACTAAAATTAATATATGTTCTTTATGTTTTTATTGTAAATCCATTAGCACAGGTTGTCAATACTTTTGACCACATCATCCCAAATTATTCATTCTAAACTCACGTTATTCCCATAAGTTGTCCATCAGCTTATTGATGTCTTCTTTGTTTTTCTTTGTCTCTTCCTGATCAATATAAAAAACACCGTTTTCCTCGTAAACAACGTCACCTTCGCAAGCCTCAAGAGGCAAGAGTTGTCGTGAAATATCAATCTTTTCCCTATTCTCTAACTCAACCACCGCAATATTTTCTTCAAAGCGATCAATGATCCCTTTCATTGACTTGTCCTCCCTACAGTAAACGTAATATTTTTCCCATCCGATTCGGCAACTACAGTTCCAGATTCATCCGTCCGATATAGAGACACACCCGCCTTCTGAAGCCTTGTTAAGGTATTTACTGTAGGATGACCGTAATCATTATCATTACCTACGGAAATAACTGCATACTCAGGCTGTACTCTTGCTAGAAATGCAGCTGAAGTGGATGTTCGAGATCCATGGTGACCTACTTTTAAAACATCAGCTCTAAGATCATAACCCGCATTCATCATTTCTTGTTCTGACTCAGATTGCGCATCCCCAGTGAATAAAAATGCAGTTTGCCCGTAAGTAAGCCTCAACACAGCACTATAATCATTAACTTCCTCATATTGGGTTGAATTTGGGGCAAGCATCTCAGCCTTAACTTCGGATCCTAAATCCAGCTTTAAGCCTGCTTTTGCTTCCGTAATTTTTAGGCCCTTTTGACTGATTGCAGTTAGCAGACTGCGAAACGATTGAGTCGATGAGGTTTGTTTCGGCATGACAATCTGACCTATGTCAAATGCCTTTGTGACAGCATCTGCTCCTCCAATGTGATCAGAATGAGGATGTGTCCAGATCGTGAGATCAAGTCGTTTTACGCCCTGACTTCTAATATAGGAAACCACTTTATCTCCCTGATCATTTTCCCCTGCATCGATTAGAACGTTTTTGCCATTAGGAATCTGGATCAGTATTGAATCGCCTTGTCCCACATCGATGTATGATACACGCAGCTTTTCCTCTCCATTTTGCATCGGTTGTGATGAAATTAAAGCGTTCCCTTGAGACGGGGTCGATACCCCAGTTGTTACCCCACATCCCGTTATAAAAGCTATACAACTAGAGACCAATAAAACCACAATAAAGACACGTGAAAGCTTTTCTGTGAGTTTAGTACAACGTGTTGCCATTTTTACCTCCGAATGCAGATTGATCATGTATATATAATATATGAGCAGTCTATATTCGTTATATTTTTTTAAATTTCCTACTTGACAGGGGAAAGATCGATTACGACGTTATCGATAAAAATCTTGACGAGTTCTGGGTCAAATTGGGTTCCTGCATTATTAGTCAGTTCTTCGAGAGCCTTCTCTTGCGTAAAAGGCTTACGATAGCTACGGTCATTGATCATCGCATCATACGCATCCGCAATGGCAATAATTCGTGCGTGAAGCGGTATTTTATTACCCTTCAAGCCTTTGGGATAGCCGTTGCCATCCCAACGTTCATGATGTGCCAAAACATCTATAGCCATATCTGCCATATCATTAACCGTACTCAAAATACGATAGCCAATTTCTGGATGACGTTTGATTTCAATCCACTCTTCCTTAGTCAACTTTCCAGAATTACTGAGGACTTTTTCGTCAATGCCAATTTTTCCGATATCATGCAGTAGACCAACATTTTTAAGTTCCAAAACGTCTCTTTCAGGTAAATTTAGAGCTATCCCTATGCGCTGACAGAGCTCTGAAACGCTATGCGAGTGATGTTCTTCTTGTTTGTTCTTTTCATAAAGAGTATTTACAATAGTTTGGATGGCTTTTCCGCGCATACTTGGACTCTCAAAGAGCTTCATTTTATACATGTTATCTTCCGCTTTTTTTAAAATCTCATCAATCGATTGAGTTGAATAGCGTTTGGTCTCAAAGCCAAAAGAAATTGAGAGCTGAATCGAACCCACCTCTTCCTGGGTAGCCAACTTTTGGATTCGTTTCAAAATCCGTTCTGCTTCTAAACGATCGGTATTGGGTAATAAGAGAACAAATTCATCCCCACCGAGTCGCGCCAAAATATCATCCTTACGGCAGGCTTTTTTCATGACTTGCCCCACTTTACTCAGCAGTTGATCACCGAATTCATGTCCAAAAGAATCATTCACAAGTTTCAAGCCATTGACATCTGCCATCATGACCGATAACGGATAATTCCGCACCACATCAAGGCGTTTTAACTCCTCTTCATAAAACCGCCGATTATAAAGCCCGGTCAGTTGATCATGATAGCTAAGATAAAGAATTCTTTCTTCGTTCTTTTTGTGATCTGTCACATCCTGTATCGTTCCAATCATGCGAAGAGGTTCCCCTTCAGAATTCACTTCAAGTTCACCCAGTCCATGGACCCACCGAACCTCCCCATTTTCATGACGCACGATTTGATATTCAAAGTCGTAACATTCCTTATCCAATTGAAAATGTTCGGTTACGAGATCAAGCCAATCGGGATGAATGAGCGTCATGTATCCTTCAAGGGTATGGGGGAAACTCTCTTCTATACCAAGAATTTCATTTAATGTTTGAGAGCAGTGCCATTGCCCTGTTTTATAATCCATGATATAACTGCCAGTATGGGCAACCCGCTGAGACTCAAGTAGTAAATATTCACTATCGCGAAGTAACTTCTCCGTCTGTTTGAGCTCTGAAATATTGATTACAAAACTAGATATTCCTACCACTTCACCGTTCTTTAAGACAATGGGCGACCAATACATTTGCCAATAGAGAGGGGTACCGTTTTCTTCTTGTCTGACGTCTTGGAGCTCAGCTACACAATCGCCTGCCAGAACCTGTTTAAAATTGGCTTGAGCCAGCTGCGCATAAGGATGGTTACCGAATGCCTCTAGCATATTCATGCCAACTTCAATCTTTGAACCGAAAATTTTTAACATCATATCCTTATGTTCAAGGTTAAAATTCAGATAACAATATCCCTTATCCAGGGAGCAAACGAGGACATCAGGTGAACTTTCAAAAATCGCCTGCAACAAATTATTCTTGTATTCCAACTGACAATTGATTTCATTGATCTCCTGAGTCCGCTGGATTACCTTGCGATTGAGGGTCCGGTTCCAGTAAAAAAGTCCAAAGAGTAAGAGGATTCCGACGAAACCCAAAAATAAAATGAAGCGAAAGTTCTCTGCCCAAAAGCTCGGTAAACTAGAGATACCCAGCCACCTTGCATTAATGGATTCCATTTCCTGATCTGATATTTTATCAAACCCAGACTCAAGCGTATTCAAAAGCTCAGTGTTACCTACCTTGACGGCTCTGTAGAATTGACTCGTATAGAGAGAGGTATCTGTATAGTGAAAATTATCTTGAATCCCCATTTTATATAGATAATAAAGTGCCGGAGGTTTTCCCATCGTAAAGATGGATATTTTATTATCCTTAGCCGCTTGTATAAGATCTTCTGCAGAATCGAACTCCGTGATATTGGTAATACCTTGTTCGTTTAAGACCTCGATACAGTGGTCCCCTTTTTTTGCAGCGATTTCAAAACCCCGGATCGAGTCGGCATTATGAATCCCTGAAATATTATTCTGAAAAAAAATTGGAACTTCTATAGTTGCATAAGGTTTTGTAAAATCAAACAATGTTGTGCGTTGCTCACTATATGAGATCGTATCAATTACATCAAATTGCCCAGCTAGCATACTCTCATATGCTTCATTCCAGGGCTTTCCGGTTATGTAGACCTTTATTCCTGTCTTCTGCTCAAAAAGTTTCCATTGGTCAATGCTGATTCCTTGTAATTCACCTTGGCTATTTCGAAACGAGTATGGCGGGTAATTTTCATCAATAACGACCTGAATGGATTGAGAGGACTGTTGCGCTGCAAGTAGAGATGACGCAGTGCTCAATATAAATAATAGGGATAGAGATAACCCAAGTACCCACAAAAAAAGTCTTTGAGGCTCACTCTTTCTCATCTGTTTCCCCATCCTTTTCGTATCATTTATCTGAATAATATTCTACTAATTTCGAGAATATTTTTCATTTTCCTGCAGAATGAACATTTTTTCACATTTTTTTATTCACAGCAACGCAAAAAATACACGCTCCTCTTTTCTAAAGAGCGTGTATATCTTAGTTTTTTAGCCTCTTATGTTGTTTTACCAGAACAATGATTACAGTGAGTGCCGTTAGAGCTATCCCTGTAATAGCAACTACTCCCTGAAGCGCTAAAGTTGCAGGAATGTAAGTCGTTGAAAATCCACCTAATGTTTGATGACTTAACCCAAGCGTAAGTGCTTTGATTCCTGGAATGAATTTAATTTGATAGATAATATGTCCGGCAAGAGCCAACGGAGTAAAAGCAAATACAAGTTTAATTCGCGTGGAAGCTGCTTTCGTTTTGAAGGTTTTCCCCAACCACCACCCGATCATTCCTCCAAGTATAGCTGAGAGGAAATAAGCCAAAGTGAATGAAACTTTCCACTGGGTCGCAGGCCATATCTTCTGAAGGGGTTCATAATAGCTGATTGGTAGTATTATTGAAAACAATATGCCAATAAATACAGTATAACCTTGGTTTACACGTTTAAGGTGCCAAACCTCTCGTGCTGGGAACCTTAAATTGACATGTACCGAATCATGAGGGCAATTTCGAACACAGTTAAAACACAATTTACAATCGAGGTTATTATCAAGGTAAGGAAGATGTTGTGACATGGGACACCCCTTAACATTTCCTTTGCCGACATAACAGTCGAAAGTTGTACATTTATTGAGGCAAACTGCAGGATCAGACCTAACTTCAATGAGAGAACCAATCGATGCGGTACCTACAAACCCTCCGAGAGGACAGAAATGACGGCACCAGGCATGGCGAGGATAGAGAACACTAATTAAGATCGCGGCTAATTGAATGACAATCAGCAATAAGGCCGTATAAAGGGGATTCGAACGCATATCTGTAATAATCTCAACCCAAAAGACCAGAAGAAATAATGTGCTAATGATGAGATAATCATATTTGATGAACACTTCTGGAACAGAACGATGGGGATTAAATTTATTTTGAACATAATTCATGACCGTAGAAAACGGGCAAATCGTACACCATACCCTTCCTAAAAAGGGGGATAAGATCGCCAGTGCAGGCCACCAAATCCCCCAAACCAAAGTAAATATTTTCATAATAATTGATAAATGGGGAGAAAAGAGCATTCCTGCAATGACAAGGAAGAATAATACTGCGGAAATACGCCGTAACCAGGGAAGAAAAGTTCCTTTCTTTAATAAGTTTTCAAAGAAAGGCCACCGTAATAGATTGATTTTATGACCTACTTGCTCTGAAGTCGGTCCAAAGAAGATCTGTTCAAGGCCAATCGTATTCTCAGACGCAAGAAAAAATGAACGTTCAAGAACTTGAATCAGCTCAGTTACGTTTCCTTGTCGGTAGTGATGAGAAAGTAAGAGCTGGGTCGCTTCCGAAGTGAGGATGGGTGTTTTACGATGATTCTTCTGGGCGAGTTTTTCGAGGATCCCCTGTGCAAGCACAGGGATATCTCGCTTACGATCTCGGAGTGGAGTGATCGTGTAATGATGATAGAAACACGCTTTAAGCTCAGGTTGAAGCTTTTGCTCTGTTACTCGCTGTTGGATTTGCAGACTGCCAATAACTAAGCATTTCAACGGACGTGCTTTTATTATTTGAGCTAAAGCGAGCTGGGTTTGAGGAGAAATATCATCAATTTCTTGAATAAACAATGTTCCCCCAGCTGCAACATCAAAAAGTTTATCATACATTTTCTCCCATTGCTGGTCAAACCGACGACCATCGACAACAACAAAAGGAGCAGCTTCTCCGAAGAGATTTTGATGAACATACCAGGCCATCATTTGTCGTCCAGTTCCCCGCTCCCCGAGGACAAGTAAATTTCCGGATTGCTCTCTTATTTCACTGAGTTTCCGCTCAACTTCTTTTGTCGTTCTGACACTTCCCCAGATTCCATAAAACTTATCTTGATATTGGGTCTGTTTAATTGCTGAACGTAATACTTCCTTATATTTATTTTCAGAAAGCATTTGATTGGCTTCAATCAGGTCCTCGGCCAGTTCTTCAATAATGGATTGATAGATTTGTGGTTTTCGGAGCAAAATTTGGGCGAAATCATCCGCTGATATACTGAGAACATGTGAATTCTCTAAACAACGAACTGAGTAAGCATAAGGTTTCCCTGTGACTAAGGAAAGTTCACCAAACACAGCTTCTGGACCTGCGACTAAAACTTTTGGCGAGCCAAAATGCTCATCTTTGAGAACTTCGACGCTTCCTTCACAAAGCAGATAAAATGATGAGGGGCGTTGCCCCTGTTTAATGAGTAAAACTCCTTCTGGATACGCTTCCCACCTAAACTCTCTAGCCAGTTCTGTTATTTCTTGGGCGCTTAGTTCAGAGAAGAAGGCGATATTTGCAAGGTAATGTTCTTTTTCCATATTCATTAAATCACCTTCATGAATGAAACATAATTTTCTGAATTTTCATTTCTTTGGATTATACTAACACAGATACCGGTCTATATAAATCGTTTCTCATAATGAATACAATATTTCTGTTTGTTTAGTGCCTTTTTTAATCTCTTTCCATTATGTATAATTAAATAAGACTATTATAAAATGAGGAGTGTGCCGTAAGGTGAATAAAGTTATACTTTTGTCAGGAAGCCCACGACCTGATGGAAATACCTTTCAGGTTTTGCATGAAAGCCTAAAGATTATCGAAAGCCAAGGTGTCGAAGCTGAATTGATTAGTTTGGCAGGAAAAAAAATTCAATCCTGTATTGCCTGTGGAAAATGTGCAGAACTCAAGAAATGCGTTCTAAATGATGGAGTAAATGAAATTATTGAAAAAATCAGAAATGCTCAAGGATTTATCGTTGGATCACCTGTCTATTACGGCACAGCGCGCGGGGATTTAATGTCTCTTCTCCAGAGAGTAGGTAAGGTTTCAGGTGCTACCGATCATTTTCTTTCTTGGAAAGTAGGCGGCCCAATCGCTGTTGCCAGAAGGGGTGGCCAAACGTCCTCAATTCAAGAAATGCTCATGTTTTACCTTATGAACGACATGATTATCCCAGGTTCCACATACTGGAATATCGCCTTCGGCCGGACCCCTGGAGAAGTACTGGAGGATGAGGAAGGAATTCAAACCATTCGCCGATTCGCTGAAAATGTTGCACAGTTAATTAAGAAAATCTATCCAGAGCCGGTTTCGTAATCCAAAGCTATGCCAAAAGAGGAAGCTCCCCCACAGAAGTGGGAGTGGCTTCCTCTTCTTTATAATTAGAGTGGCGCATTCAATGGATCTTGGTAAATTGAGCCAATCCTTGTCGAGCGAATAAGCTCCTTTTGGTGTTTTACACAATAGATATGCCACGCAAATTTATCAGGATGAGATATACAGTAACGTGCCGTTCGCTCCGACACCGCTTTTTGGCAAATGCGACAGCGAATATCTCCATATTTAGGTCTGTTTAAGAGTCTTTGTTTGCGTAAACGAGCAGAATATTCGTTTCGTACATTAGGATCAAGAATATTGACCTGCTCGATTTGTGAATAGATCTTTAGTACTTCTTCATCACTAAGCACTTCCGGCTGTGATCGTTTGAGAATAACGGTGAGAATATCTGTATCATAGAATACGGATCCCGAAATTACTTTCAGTTCACAACGACGGCTAAATGTCGCAAAAGAATAGATCGGGATCGTTACATCAAGATCAACCTGCTTTCGAAGAGCTTCCAGATGGGCATGATTCTCAAAAAGCAGGTTGGGAAACGTTTTCACTCGCCAAGTAATCGCCTGGTGCCAATTCGGATCATTTTCTTCACCCAGGATAATCCCAGAAAGATTATTGACTTCAATAAGAAAAAGCCCATAGGGCGAAACGACGAGATGGTCAATGTGTTCAAACCCCTGCTCAGATTTAAATAATAAATTGCTCATCAGACGATAACTTTTAGGGAGCTGTCCTAATTCAACTTCGATTTTATATTCTCCAATTTCATCCTTCCTCTGAGATCTACATCGAGGTGATCCTCGAAATCGCGAATTTCTTGAGGAATAATGATCCGTTTTATATTTCATATTTATAAGAAACTGCTGCGATTCCTTGGGCTCAAGAACCGGACTTAAGACTTTGCTTTTTCTTTTCCAAAAAACCAATGACAAGCGCCACCTTTCGTAAAAAAAATCGCGAGCAGAATCTCTCTCTATTTTCCTAGTTTAAGTTTGGCGAGAGCATCGGCTAGGGCTGTATTCACTGTAACATCCGATTTCTGCTTCTGCATGTATTTCTGGACTTCTTTTTTGTTCACAGAACCTTTTCCGTCATGCTCCCTCCGTTGGGTAAACGCGGACAATTTTTCCCTATAGCCACAGGTACAGGTAAAGATTTTATGTTCTCCATCCCCTCGAAGTTCCATCTTCTTATGACATTGAGGACATCGGGCATTTGAATGGACGGAAAGGCCTTCTCGGTATCCGCATTCACGATCCTGACAGACGAGCATCTCTCCTCGCTTACCCTTGACCTTTAAAAGAAACTTTCCGCAATTGGGGCATTTCATGCGTGTTAAATTATCATGATGGAAGGTTTGGTTACTCGCTATAACTTCTGAGACTAAATGTCTTGCATATCCTTTTATACCTTGTACAAATGGCTGGCGCTTTTCTCCGCCTTTGCTGATTTCATTCAGCTGTTGTTCCCATTTAGCCGTCAGTTCAGGAGACTTAAGGTCAGACGGAACAAGTCCGATTAGCTGAATTCCTTTTGAGGTTGGAATAATCTCCTTCCCCTGTCTCTCCATATAAAACGAATTAAAGAGTTTTTCAATAATATCGGCTCGAGTCGCTGGCGTACCCAGGCCACTTGTTTTTTCAAGCATCTCGCGCAAGGATTCATCCTCAACTTTTTGTCCAGGATGTTCCATAGCTGAGAGAAGTGTGGCTTCAGTATAACGTTTAGGCGGTTTAGTTTTTCCGGGTACTGATTTAATTGAAAGCAGATTAAGACGCTCCTTCACCTTTAAATCGGGGAGTGTCTGCTCGGTTTCTTCGCGTTCTTCTTCACTCGAATCCAAGTCCTCATAAGCGTTTCGCCAGCCTTTTTGCTTCATATTCTTGCCCTTGGCAGTAAATATTTCCCCCTTGATTTCTAGGATGACAGTGGTCTGTTCATATTCAAAGGCTGGTGAAAGGACGGCAAAAAAGCGTCGCACGATTAAGTCATAAATTCTCGCTTCTTCCTGACTGAGCTTATTTAAAAATACAGGTTCCTCAGTCGGAATAATCGCATGGTGATCACTAACCTTCGTATTATCGACCAAGCGTTTTGTAGGGGATATTTTAGTCCGGAGAATCGGGCGGGCCAAGTTCGCGTATGGTCCAACGGCAATCGTCCTTAAACGCTCAGGAAGCGTAGGAACAATATCCTCAGTCAGGTGACGCGAATCAGTACGTGGATAGGTAACAATTTTATAGTGTTCATAAAGCTGTTGCATTATCGAAGACGTCTTTTTAGCGGAGTAGCCATATTTCCGATTGGCGTCCCTTTGAAGTTCAGTTAAGTCATAAGCAAGAGGCGGAAGCTCTTTCTTCCCTTCTTTTTTTACATCAATTATAACAGCTTCTTGTCCACTTACTTTGGCAAGAAGCTGTTCTGCTTGATGATTATCAAAGATACGTGTTTGGCACTTCTTATCCTGCCAGCGCAGCGAAAATCCCTTAGCGTAGGCATTGATGGTCCAATAGTCTTTTGGGACAAATTTTTTGATCTCTTTTTCCCGTTCTACGATTAAGGCCAGCGTGGGCGTCTGCACTCGGCCTGCCGAAAGTTGAGCATTGTATTTACAGGTAAGGGCACGAGTCACGTTAAGTCCTACATACCAATCTGCTTCGGCACGGCTTTCGGCAGCATCATAGAGAGATTCATAATTCTGACCGGGTTTTAGGTTTCTAAAACCCTCCTTAATGGCTTTATCAGTTTGGGAGGAAATCCATAACCGTTTAATCGGCTTGTGCCAGCCTCCTTTTGCAAGAATCCAGCGTGCTACGAGCTCCCCTTCTCGTCCTGCATCGGTAGCAATAATGAGCTCATCAATATCGGGTTGCCTGAGCAGATGCTTAACTGCAGCATATTGTTTAGACGTTTCTTTGATAACGACTAACTCCATCTTCTGAGGAAGCATGGGAAGGTCATCCAGTCGCCACGTTTTATATCGGTCATCATAAGCCTCCGGATCAGCCAATGTCACTAAATGACCAAGAGCCCAAGTCACAATATATTGAGGACCTATGAGACACCCATTCCCTTTTTGATGACAGCCTAAAACCCGGGCGATCTCTCGACCGACCGAGGGCTTTTCGGCTAGAATTAAACTTTTTTTCATTAAGAATCTCCTATCTATGCTTTACTTAATTAATATTTTGTAGAAATCTCTTTTTCGACCTGTGTGCTTTGAATCAGATTTTGTTCCTTTGGGGCATTGCGTAGTGCAAACCAGGTAAAGATTGAAGCCAGCGGTTGATTAAATACGGAGGCTAAGGTGACAGGAATCGCGACGGCTACCGGGAAATAGGTCATAGCTAGAACAAAGCCAAAATTGATATTCCGCATGCCTACATTAAAAATCATTGTGAGCACAGTGGGACGCGTTCGGTTGCGCAAAGCAAATGAGGCCAGATAGCCCACTAAATAACCACACAGCATAAGTAATAGAATGACCCCTAAAAGTATAAGTATAGAAATCCCCCACACGATTTTGGGAGAGATTAGAGCAGCATTAACAAGGATGATAAAAAACACTCCAATTTTTGCGGTTAGCCCCCCTAGCGATTGAGAAAATTTATCCACCTTACCCTTTGATAGATCATTAAGTGCCATCCCTGCTAAACTCGGTAGAGCAACCATCATGATCAATTCCAAGATCATCTGGGAGTAGTTCACGTCAATACTCTGCCCTAAGACGACTGAAAAGAAAGCCGGAAGGATAAGAGGGGAAAGCAGGGTGTCAAGCATTACTACAACTAAGGCAAGAACAACATCGCCTCCCGCTATTCCTGTCCAAACAATCGAGGTAAGCCCGATGGGAATGACCGAGCTGATTAAAAAGCCAAGGCGTGTATAGAAATCCTGGGGATAAAACAAAAAGCCGATACCTCCAGCGATAATCGGCATAACTGCATGAATTAAGATAAGCATACCAATCGGTAGAATAGGGCGTTTTATAATTCTCAGTAAATCCTTAAAATGAATATCAAGAGAAGTGACAAAGGTCAAGTAAATGAAACAGAATAAGGTTACATTTTGTGACAATAGAAAATGCGGTAAGTTAAAGTTAAACCCGGTAAGAAGGGCTATTAGCGTGACAAAAAACATTCGCTTTCCGAGCCAGCGATTCAAGACAGCAAAAGAATTGAGCATTGTCTCCTCCTTGATGTATAGGGTAAGCACTTTTGAACACCTTATTTAGTGTACTTGAAGAGGCAAAAGGTTTCAACCCTGTAATATTTCTTGTTATGATTAATGCTGCAATTCGTATAATTTCGAATCCTTTGTAAGAAAATACAGTGAAACTAAGATGACAAGGAGGTCCTGTTTATTATGAAGGTTCGCGATTTAATGTCTCAAAACGTTAAATGGGTTGACCCCAATCAATCTCTGGAAGAGGTTGCTCAAATTTTGGCATCATCAAATATTGGCTCTGTTCCCGTCTGCCAAGACAAACAATTGATGGGAATGATTACCGATCGCGATATTCTGGTTCGTGCGATCGCCCAAGGAAAGGATCCCAAAACGACAAAAGCGACTGAAATTATGACTAAAGAAGTGCAGAGTGTTTCCCCAGAGACAGATATTCACCAAGCTTCTGATTTAATGGCCGAAAGTCAAATTCGCAGATTACCTGTCGTTGACAATAATCAACTCGTGGGTTTTCTTGCGATCGGTGATATCGCAGTCCAATCCATTCACGTAAATGAAGCGGGTGAAGCACTCAGCAGCATTTCCGAAGGAATTCAGCACTAAAGTTAAATAGTGTAGAACGAAAAGGAGTAAGCAACATTCTCTTCGAGAGGTTGAGCTTACTCCTTTGTTCGTTTTTGGGTTCTATCTATTGAGACTCCTGTGTAGGCTTATTTTGGTGTATAATATTTTTCGTCTACTTCCTTACATCTAGTTTCAATTAAAATAACTAAAGGGGTCATTATGTTAAAATCCTATTTCGCAATACTTCTTTCTTCACTCCTTTATGGAGGGAACGTCATTGCAGGACGTTTAATCGCTGGGTCAATCCCTCCTATTAGCTTATCGGCCATTCGAGCCCTCTTAGGGTTAAGCATTCTCCTGCCTCTCGCTTGGCCAGCCCTGAAAAGCGCCCCTAAGCCTACTACAAAAGAGCTGTTCCAACTTATTCTTATCAGTTTGTTAGGGGTTTCACTCCCCTATGTTTCACTAATTTATGGGTTGGCAGATACTACAGCCACGAATGCCTCAGTAATTTTTGCAACACTTCCAGCCATGACGAACCTAATGTTTTTTATAATTTTTAAATCGAAACCTTCTAAGTTTCAGGTTTTAGGGATACTTACCTCTTTCCTCGGTCTAGTCATCGTCTTCACGCAAGGGGATATATTTCACCTCTTGTCTTTTAGAATAGGGGGAGGTGAGATTTTTCTCTTTCTCAATGTTTTATGTATCAGCCTCTTTAATGTTGTTGGTCAAAGCTTCATGAAGAAATTTTCATCACTGGTCACAAGCGTATATTCTCTAGTTTTCGCTATTCTAACGTTAACTCCGCTCGCTCTCTGGCAGTTGAACTCCTTTGTCTGGTATCTCTCATGGTCGCAGTGGCTTTTAGTCATCTACATGGGGTGTTTCGCTGCAGGCTTCGCATATTTCCTCAACCTTTATGGAATTGAAAAAATTGGTGGCGGTCAAACATCCATCTTAAATAATCTGCAGCATGTCTTCAGCATTAGCCTTGGCGTCCTCGTTCTCAAAGAATCCTTATATGTTTATCACGGGCTCGGTTTTGTCCTTGTGATTTCAGGAGTTGTTCTTTCTCTGATGAGAACCTCGACTTCTTCCCCTAAACTCGCGAGGAGCAAGAGCTCCAACCCGGCGATCTAAATTCGCTGTCCTACAGAAGAAAGAGAAACTAGGCCAATTTTTACGGCCTAGTTTCTTTTATTATATGTGCTTTTTGACGGTGCTTTTCTTTAATCCTTTTTTAAAACTTGGTTTTATGGTAGACCCTTGGGGTCTATTTCCTTGCTCTTTTCGATGCGGGTGCGCGTCGAACACTTTTCCGTGAGAAAGTGTCTTCAGAGGAATTGAAATTTTAAAGGCATTCTCAACTTTATGTAGAAAATGTACTTCTTTTTCAGAAGCTAAAGAGATGGCAATACCACTCTGCCCTGCTCGCCCGGTCCTTCCTACCCGATGCAGATAAAGTTGGGGGTCTTCAGGAATATCAAGATTAAAGATATGTGTTATATTCTTAATATCAAGACCTCTTGCCGCTAAATCAGAAGCCACGAGCAAATGAACTTTACCCGTTCGAAAATCCTCCATGGCTTTGCGACGATCCCCCTTCTGGGAAGAGCCAGAAAGCGCCTGTGCGTCTAACCCGTGAAACTTGAGCTTCTCTACCGTCTTCTCAATTTCTTCACTCTTATTAATAAAGATTAGAGCACGTGGAGGCTCGAGATGACGAACTAATTTGCGCAGCACTTCAAATTTATCACGTTGCTCACAGGCAAAATACTGATGTGAAATGGTTGACGCGACAGCTGCTTGTTCAGTCACACGAAGAACAGCTGGCTCCTTGAGAAGGCTTGATGTACGTTCTAACGTTTCCGATGATAAGGTCGCAGAAAATAAAAGGAGCTGTCTATCTTTGAGTGTAGTCTTAATCACTGCGTTTACCGTTTGCCAATTTTTCTCATCAAGCAAGCGATCTGCTTCATCCAACACAATCGTTCTTAGATTCTGGGAAGAAATCTTTTTCTTCTGGATAAGTTCCAAAATTCGTCCAGCTGAACCAACGAGAATATGAGGTTTCTCTTTGAGCTTTTCAATTTGACGCGTAATATTAACATTTCCGATAAGCGCCGCCGAGCTGATTGTCCCCCCCAAGTTTTGGGATAAGCTTTGAATTTGACGATGAACTTGTAAAGCGAGTTCATGGGTAGGTGTAAGAATTAGCGCTTGATTTTCCTTCTTAAGCAGATCAATCTTTTGAAAAATCGGCAAGAGATAAGCTAAAGTTTTACCGGATCCTGTTTCCGATTGGCCGACGACGTCTTGGTTAGCTAAAATAAGTGGAATAGCTTTTTCTTGAATATGAGTTGGCTTTGCCACGCCCTCTTTTTGAAGTGCTTCGAGGAGTAGCGGATGAATTCCGATTTGTTCAAATGATGCTGTTGACTCCATACTCTATCATCCTCTTCTTTATTAAATTATAATCTTTAGTTCACTTATTGTATTGATTCATTATAGCCTGTTTTGGAGAGCCTGCCAAATGAAAAACAATAACGGCTATAGATCGCTTTCAATGCAATCTATAGCCGTTCGAACTAATACTAAAAACATGTTTTTTTATCTAAGCGACGACTTCAGAAGAGAGATTTGACGTGTTAACCTCCGGTATAGTAGCGCTCCGTTTATCTAAAACGGTTGTCATTAAGAAAGTGACAATGGCAATCGGTATTGCTAAAAAAATCGGTTGAGAAACAATACGAATTGCCGGAACAACCAGCCAGGCTGCCAAGAAGATAATTCCAGTTAACAGAGTCCAAAATGCACTCGATTTACGGCATAACTTAGGTGCAAACAAGGTAAACATCATAATGACTGAATAAGCACTTGTTAACGTTAAACCAATCGTAATTGTCTTTAATATACCCGCTACAGTTGTCGCCAAGACGTACGTAACAATGCTTATGACTAATACTGCAATTCGAGAATAAAGCAGGCCCTGCTTTTCCGTCATATGAGGCATAAAATTACGTTTAATGATGTCTTGGACAACAATTGAAGAACTACCGAGTAATAAGACCGATGCTGTCGAAACATCCGCTGCCCATAAGCCAGCAAGTGTTAGTCCAGCGATAACCGGATTAAGAGTTAAAACAACACTGGGTAAGGCATTAGTGGGAACTATTCCTGGAAATTGTGCTGCCGCAACAATTCCAAATAGCGCTGATACGAATCCAATCGGGAAAATCAATAGTCCTCCTAAAATAAAACCATTCCGAGCTGCCTTTGTGCTTTTTGCAGCAAAAGAAATTTGCACCGTAGCTTGAAGAGAAAAGCATTGCGAGATCATGACCCCAAACCATGCGCCGATGACTGCAAAACCAACACCAGAGATGGGATCAAACCATGTTCCGCCTGCAGGAAGAGCGAGTTTTAAGGCTTGAATCCCCCCTATATTTCTTACGCTCATGATCGCTCCTGCGATAACACCGACATAAATCATGATTACATTGATGATATTAGTTAAACCCGCAGCCCACATCCCGCCGATTAAGGTAATTCCAACGAATACCAGAGCAGTTACAGCCATTCCACTCACTTGTGTAAAAACTTGGGGTAGTAAAGCCGTAAGGACGGCTCCGCCTGCAATATATTGCAGTGAAGTTATAACCATACCGATGACAAGTTGCCCCAATGCCCCTACAAAGCGACCGGATTTACTATAATATTTTTCAAACAATTCAGGAATAGTTGATATGGTCAGCGCTCGATAGCGACTCGCTACGACAATGCCTGCGAGAATGCCCCCACATGCCCAGGCTCCATTATACCATCCAGCTGAAATACCGGCTTTGTAAGCATTTTCAGCTACACCAACAGTAGAGGCTCCACCGACTGCTAACCCGGTAAGCATCACCGCAACAATCGAAGCAGGCAACCCCCGTCCAGCCAACAAATAACCTTTCTCACCTCCACCTTTGGTCAATTTTGTGGAGTACCATGAAATAGCATATAAGATCACAATATAGAGACAAACGATTGCAAATGGAATAACATGCATGTACATACCCCCCTAAATAATAAATAATTACGTTCATTTTCATTTTTTCTTGTTTAAAGCTTTGGAAATTCAGCTCCTTTATTATTAAATTAGATATAAAAAATCCACGGTTTTCATCCTCTATGGGACGAAAGCCGTGGACTTCCGCGTTACCACCCAAGTTGGCCATTTGGCCCTCCTCAATAGAGTATCGAAAAATCAACTGACCGATCAAGCTGGCGTAAAATAAAAAAACTTCTCATCCCTACAGGGACGAGAAGTTATTCCCGTGTTACCACCCAATTTAGCCTCAACTATAAGGCCCACTCGATCGGGTACAGGATAAATCCAATACCCTCTTCCTTTTAACGGGGGAAGAACCGTCCAAGCCTACTCCAATTTTCAGCCGGCTGCTCCGGAGTGAACTTCAGCAACTTACACTATAGAAGAACTTCCAGTCAACGGTTCTTCCTCCCTGTAATGTGACTATAGCTTACTTTTCTCCATCATTGCGTTTGATAATGAAATTTGAAATTAGCTTTATTATATAATACATTTAAAAATATGGCAACTGTAATATTTAATCCATAACCTGACCACTCGTTAATCGATTTCTTAGCTCGCCAATCATGGCCGGGACATCAATTTGCATGCCACAGCGTTCAACACAACGACCACAACGTAAACAGGAATATATTTGCGGTGCTTCTTTATCAATTCCGCCAGCAACGAATACATCCCAGATGGTCCCAATACCTCCAAGATAGGTCTCTCCAAAATGTCCCGCTGTCACCTGAAATACAGGACATTCATACATGCAACCACCGCAACGTAAACAATGTGACGCTTGCTTAAAGTCCTCTTCTGCCGACATCGCGCTACGGCCATTATCAACAAAGACCACATAAAACTCCTTAGGACCATGTGCGCCATAAGTGGTTACTTTCTCGATATCCCCGGTTTTACTTGGTCCAGTAATGATGCTTACATAAGCTGGAATTGGATATTGGGCATAACGCCAGGTTACTTCAGCAACTTTCATAGCGTCCTGGAAGGTTGGCACGATCTTTTCAATCCCCACAAAAAGCAGATGAATGGCGGGCGCTGAGGTCGATAAACGGACATTGCCTTCATTTTCAATAATAACAAAAGCCCCTGTGTCTGCAGCGACTACGTTAGAGCCACTTATACCGACATCTGCAGTGAAGTATTTCTCACGCATGAACTCACGCACAATCCCGACTTCCTCAGCAATATCAGGCTTAACCTCTTTCTGGAAAAACTCAGAGAAGACTTCAGCAACCTTCTCCCGTGGGACATGGATCGCTGGTGAAAGAATATGCATTGGCCGGTCTTTTTTGAGCTGAAGAATAAATTCTCCTAAATCTGTTTCCCAGACCTCATTGCCTTCATTCTCTAAATATTCGCGAAGGTGTAGCTCTTCTCCAAGCATACTTTTACCCTTCACTACAGTTTTTCCTGTACCGATGATTTCGCTCGCAATCATAAGCGCTTCTTTTTTATCTTTCGCAAAGAACGCTTTACCATGGTTTCTTTCAACCGATTCCATTGCTTGCTTTAGAAGTTCTTGTTGATGAGCTACTGCATGAGCCTTAATCTCACGAACCTCTGCTGCTAATTCCGGAGTTTGGGGATAACGTGCCATCGTACTATCCGTCGTTTCACGATAGGCTTTGACAGCTCGGGAGATAGCCGTTCGAATATTTTGATCGGTACGTGCGTTTTCCAGCTCTTTGGCATAATCAGTAAAGCCTTTTTGTAAATTGATTTTGTCTTGCTTTGCTGATTTTTGAAAATCACTCATCTTGCGATCCCCCTATATAAAAATTCAATCAGATCAACCACTTGCTTTTTATCATTTTTATCAAGGGCTCCCTCAAGCGCTGATAAGCAATAGGGGCAAGAGGTAAGCATCAGTTCCGCCCCGGTATCTTGAAGTTCCTTGACCCGTCGCTCGGACATAGTATGGGATAGTTTCGGGGCAGTGAATTTACTCGGGCCACCACAACATGTCGTCCACTCTTTGTTCCGTTTAGCTTCACAGAACTCAACGCCCACGGCCGTTAAAATATCACGTAACTCTTCAGTGATGTGGAGATCTCGCGCTAATCGGCATGAATCATGAATCACCACGGTCGGACCGGATGAAGCCTTTTCTAGTTTGTGTCTTTGTTCCCAAACAAGCTCGACAAACGTTTTTATTTCAATATTTAAAGATATACCTAACTTGGGATAAACAAGTTTAAGCACTTCAGCTGCATGAGGAGAGAGACAAACAAGTGTTTTTGCCCCACTCTTTTGTAAAACATGCTGGACGCGTTGTGCATACACTTTTAAATCTTCCCAATAACCAAGTTCATACAATAGAGCACCACTGTAAAGCTCCTCATCCCCTGAATAGCAGAGATTATACCCTAGAGACTGAAGAATACGTGCGGCTTTTTTATTAACTGCTTGATAGCGTTCTTTATCCTGAGAGAGTACTGAACCGTAAACTTTTTCAGCGTTAATTCCTGCTTTTTCCAGAAGGTTACGTACGCCAATGCCCATTGTGAAAAGTGGACTCCCCTGATCAAAAACAGTTATTAACTTGACCAGCGAATCGATAAATGGAAGTAATTGATATTCACCCCCTGTATAAAAAAGCAAATCGCCAGTCTTGGGCAAATTCATATCCTTTGCCCAAGACGATACTTCCGTTCCATTTAATGCAAGTGGGTTACCGTGCTTCATAATATTTTCTCGAATAATTTCTAAAACCGCTGGGAATTTTCGTTCAACATGTTCCTCAATCGGTTGTGTTGCCATAGACTCCACCGCCTTTTCCAATGATTCAAAAGTGAAAAATACATACATTTATACTCTACCTAATAAAGACAAGTTCGTAAACGGTATTAAGAAATGTATAATGTATTATTTTAGAAATCCCTTAGGGTGATTCCGGTGCCAATTCCAGGCTGTCTCCAGAATCTGTTTGAGCCCGTCCCATTTTGGAACCCAGCCTAGCTCGTCTTGAGCTAAATTCGAGGAAGCAATCAAAACAGCTGGATCTCCTGGTCGTCGATTGCCTATTTGTGTGGGAATGGGATGCCCCGTAACACGGCGTGCGGCTTCGATAACCTCTAAAACAGAGAAGCCCTGCCCATTACCTAGGTTGTAAATCCCACTTTTTTGTGATGAACGAAGCTTATTGAGCGCTAAGTAATGCGCTTGTGCCAAATCCAAGACATGAATATAATCCCGGACACACGTTCCATCTGAGGTCGGATAATCATCCCCAAAAATCGTAATTGATTCACGCTGTCCCAAGGCTACTTGAAGAATAAGTGGAATAAGATGTGATTCAGGATGATGATCTTCGCCGATCCTCCCCTGTGGATCAGCACCTGCAGCATTAAAATAGCGCAAGGCAACAAAATGAATTCCATAGGCTTGCTCACACCAATAAAGCATCTTTTCGATGGCCAATTTTGTTTCGCCATAGGGATTTGTCGGTAGTGTCAAATCTGATTCTAGAATAGGAATGTGCTGAGGCTCACCATACGTTGCAGCCGTTGAAGAAAATACGATTTGTTGAGCTCCGTATTCCTTCATTTTTATGAGTAAATTAAGCGTTGAAGCCACATTATTTTGATAATACTTAAGAGGATCAGAAACACTTTCGCCGACTAGGGAATCTGCGGCAAAATGAATCACCGCTTCAATCACATGTTCTGTAAAAATTTGATCCAAAAGATCGGAATCTCGTAAATCGCCAACATAAAACGTCGTAGCTGAAACAGCCTCTGAATGTCCTTTTTGTAAGTTATCGAGAACAATAACCTCTTCCCCATGCGACAATAATTCGGCTACTGTATGACTACCAATGTACCCAGCTCCACCAGTTACTAAGATCGCCATAAGAAACCCTCCATAAATTAGCAATATGCTCAAACATTCACGACCAATCTTTTCTATACTACCATTTTTGATGTATTCAGTCCATTGGAATTTTTACACCTTTACCGTGACAAGAGTAGGATAAATTGTTAAAATAAGTGTTAAGACCCTTTTCGTTTTTAATGTATAAATTGACAAAGTCTAGGTGGCAACCTATACTGTAAATACAAGTTGTATGGTAGGTATATATGGTGAAATTTTATTTTAAGATGGCCGTAAAGCAACATCTGAAGGAGCTAATTGTATGATGGAAGATTACGAAACAGAACATTTTGAAGAAAAGATTTTAAACGATCTTAGTAGCATCACCTTGAAGAAAGGTGCTATTAATCCTTCGCTTTTTACAAAATATGAAGTTAAACGTGGACTTCGCGACACCGACGGTAGAGGCGTGCTCGTCGGATTAACAGAAATCGGTGATGTTCACTCTTATATTCTTGATGAAGGTGAAATGATTCCGGTCCCTGGCCGCTTAATTTATCGCGGCTACGACATCACTGATCTAGCCAAGGGCTTCATGGAAGATGGCCGATTTGGTTTTGAAGAAACCGTTTATTTATTGCTCTTTGGGAATCTCCCCAATAAGAAAGCTCTTGCAGACTTTAAGCAACTCATCTGCACTTATCAGAGACTGCCTGAGAACTTTGCCCGCGATATCATTTTAAATGCTCCGAGTAAAGATATTATGAATGGATTAGCTCGAAGTGTATTAGCCCTATATTCCTTTGATGCCAACCCAGATGATGTCTCTGTTAAAAATGTTCTAAAGCAATGTATCAAATTAATTGCCTCCTTCCCTTCCTTAGCCGCGTATAGTTTTCAAGCTTACTCCCATTACTATGGAAATCAAAGTCTCGTTCTTCACAGTCCTCAGGCTGACTTAGGGTTAGCTGAGAATATTCTTTATATGTTACGATCAAATCACAAATATACGGATCTAGAGGCAAAACTTCTGGATCTTGCGCTTGTCCTTCATGCTGAACATGGCGGTGGTAACAATTCCACCTTTGTGACCCATGTTGTAACCTCAACTGGTACGGATACATATGCTGCTATCGCAGCTGCTTTGGGCTCGCTCAAGGGGCCTAGACATGGAGGAGCGAATCATAAGGTTATTCAAATGGTTGAGAATATCAAGGAAAATGTGAAGGATTGGGAGGATGATACAGAAGTCACTACCTATCTTACCCGTCTCCTTACTAAAGATGCTTTTGATCATTCAGGTCTTATTTATGGAATTGGGCACGCCGTCTACTCAATCTCAGATCCCCGGGCAGTTGTTCTTAAAAAATACGCGGCCAAGCTTGCTCATGAAAAAGGTCTGGAAAACGAATTTAACCTCTACGCAAAAATTGAAGAACTCGCTCCCAAGATTATTACTCAGTACACAAACTCTAACAAAGCGGTAAGTGCTAATGTTGATTTTTACTCAGGATTTGTCTATCGGATGCTCAATCTCCCGCTAGAGATGTTTACCCCGATTTTTGCACTTGCCAGAATTTCAGGTTGGAGTGCTCATCGAATCGAAGAAATCGTTAATGCTGGGAAAATCATTCGACCTGCCTATAAAAATGTTGAACCTAGAAAAAAATACATTTCCCTCGATGAGAGAGGTTAAGGAATTCATTTCATTATTGTCTCAGAACTTGAAAAGAACGAGATCAAGGTTATAAATACCTTATTCTCGTTCTTTTTCGTTATTAAGGCGAACTTATTGGCTAGCCAACAGAATCGTCATATCCTGTACTGCCCGGTTAAAGATTTAGGTTGAGATAGACATCATCGAGTTCGTCTTGGGTAATTCCAATATAACGCAGGGTTTCTCGTGGCGAGGAATGATTTAATAAGGCTTGAATCCGGGTAACATCGACTCCGCTGATATATGCATGATAAGCAAAGGTTTTTCTGAGCGTGTGGGTACCAATTTTGTCTTTTACACCGATAACTTTAGCCGCATCATTCAAAATACGATACGCTTGCTGGCGAGTAATAGGAGTCCTACCTTTGCGTGAAGGGAATAAAGCCGAACCAGTAGAGAGGTTTGGCACGTATTCACGTAAAGCTTTGATCACTGTATCGCTAAAGGGAAATGTCTTTGTTTTTCCAGTTTTCTTTTCGCGAATGGTTATACGATCCCTAATTCTCCCCTTCTCATCAATAACATCGGCAACTTTGAGTTGCAATAAGTCGCTCACGCGAAGTCCTGAGTTTATCCCTAGGGTAAAAAGCACATAGTCTCTAATGTTGCTCCCTTTTAAAAGCTTTTTCATAGCATCAATTTTTTTACGTTCTCGGATAGGCTGTACAAATTCCAATGTCTCTCCCCTTTTCTATCTCTTCTCCGTCTTTTAATCACAAGTTATAAAATCAGTTTCTATAAAAAACTAACTTATACATTTTAATCGTCTATGTAACACAAATATTATATCATGATTTTATGTTACATTGGAACTTTGTTAGTTCATTTCAATATGCCATAAAATCGCTCAAAGCTCTTTATTCACAGCGGTTCCAGCGATTACTGCGAATGTTACACTATCTCCTTGTGTTACATTCGCTTTTTCTTATAAAAATGAATCATTCAAAAATTTCTGATTCAAATAATCGCTGTCCATGAACAATCTTTTTAGGTATACTTTTGTTATACAAGTATACTTCCGCATTATACTTAAAATCATTAGTTCTCTGTGGTATACTTAGGTATGTAGGTATATATTATAAAATTATAAACCAATTCTCTAGGCTCTTAAGGTTCCTAAATAATCAAGAAACTAAAGGTCTACGCTGAAATAAGTACACAAAATGTCAAAGGAGAGATAAGCATGAATGAAGAAATGGTGATGACCATAAAACCAGATTCTTACTCCGTAAAAACGACAACCGATATTACGGAAAGAATACAGGAACTGTTGAAAAAAACGGGGTTAAATCATAAAGATTTATTCACAGCAATGGTAACCCGCTATTATTCAGAACTAGAAGCAGGTAGTGAGCTAGATCAAAGCGATGATATGCAACAAATTCGTTATCACCTAAATAGGGTCGAAAATATCTTCTTAGGATCTCTCCAAAAAGTACAAGACCTCAAAAAGGGCTATTCAGATCGATTAGAGGATATAAAGGCAAAAAATAAAGGAGTTCAAGAAGAACTCCAACAATTGAAAAATATGCATTCTAAAGAAGTAGATGAGTTAAAAGGCGCCAAAGCGGATGCTGAACAGCAACAAAAAATAACACTTGATCGTAACTTGGAACTTGAAGAAGCGAGCCGAACAAGTCGTATGAGTATAGATTTATTGAGTCAGAAAGTTAGAGAATTAGAGTCTAAGCTTGAGGCTTCAGAACGTTTGCAGGAGGAAATGGTTGTATTAAAAGAACAACTATCATTAGTACAGCAAGAACGCGACAATCTTCAAGTCGAACTCAGTACCGAACAACAAGTCATTTCCAAACTTGAAGATCAACTGATTGAGGCTGAAGCGTTAGCTCAAAGACAATTACAAAAGTATCAAGAATCAGCTCAGAAGGAACTTGCTCAACTCCAAAAAGCGGCTGAAAAAGACATTCTACAACTCAAAGAGCTCCACGCTCTTGAGAAAGATAAACTCCTGATCGAAGCGGATCGAAAAGTATTAGAAGAGCTAAAATCTGTTCAAGCAATCTATGAACAAAAGACGGAGAAACTATTAAGTCGAAATGAAGCCTTAACAACAAAAAATCAGGAATTAACTGAGAAACTCTATACTTTGGAACTTGAACTCCGAAAAATACATGAAGTTTAGCAACATAAAGCAGGGTACTCCAAAATTATGGAGTACCCTGCTTTATGTAAAAACCAACATCTTCATAACACAGTTCAGGATTCCTTAGCGTTTTAGCATTCCCTTTTCGACCGAAGTCTCGATCAGATCCGTTGCATATTCCCAGATTTGCGGTGCCTGTATACGTGCCGGCTCGATTCTCTTAAAGACTTTTTGACTAGAAACACCAGGTTTCTTCCATGTATGTCCATCCGTATTGTAATTTAATAGGAGAGGTTGAAAGCGGTCCAAGCTTGCAGCAAAACCTGCCTCTGGTGTTTCCATGGCTTCAAACTCTCGCCAGAGTTCCATCATTTCTTCTGCTTGATCCGTAGGAAGAATATTAAAGAGACGATGGGCCGCTTTTTGCTCACGTTCCTCTTTATCCTGATAGCCCTCTTCATCGTAGGCAAAAGTATCTCCAGCATCAATTTCGACCAGATCGTGAATTAAGACCATCTTGACAACATGTAAAACATTGATCTCCTGCTCAGCAGCGTATTCAGAAAGAAGGATAGCCATCATAGCCAAGTGCCAAGAATGCTCCGCGTCATTTTCATTTCGTTTTGTACCAGTGACAAGATTTTGACGATAAATTTGTTTTAGTTTATCTATTTCAAGGATAAAATCAAGTTGTTTCTTAAAGCGCTCGTTAAACAATGGGACCATCCTTTCGCAAAGAACAAAAGCTATTTCACGGTGAACTCTTCAAAGCCATCTCAATGAGGCGAGTTAAACCTTGTTTGAAAGCGTGATCGTCTTCTTCTGTTCGCTTTTTCGGACCTTTGGTCCTTCCCCCGGCACGTCTATATTTCGCCTTTATTTCGCGTTCTTCCAGCAAGAAATCAATCGTTTCAGGACGATACTCTACTCCTTTTGGCCCCATTGCATATGCTCCTTTTCCTAGAACCATGGCCGCAAGTCCAAAATCCTGGGTAATGATGATATCCCATGCTTTCGCGACGTTAAGAATTTTCAAATCTGCTTCCTGCGAATTGTCTCCAACGGTGATGTGGTGCTCAGAAAGGATTCGATGATCAAAACTGGCAACTGTCCATACTTCGATTTGATGCAACTTTCCAAGTTTAAAACAGATCTGCAGTGCAGATTGGGGACAAGCGTCAGCATCAACTATGATTTTCATTGTTAATGGTTCCTTTCTCCAACTTGCTTGTCAGTCTATCCTATACATGGACAGACTCTTTTTTAGATAGAACTGATGATTGCTCTGTTAAAACATAGTTAGCTAAACCGGATAGAAGTAATAAACCCGATAAGACAATAAATAAGGTGAGTCCACCCCAATGAGCAAATAGTGTAGCGCCAAGAATGGGACCTAAGCTTTTAGCTATTCCCCAATTCAAACTAAAAATCGAGAAGTACCGGGCACGCATTTCCGGTGGTGCCATGAGTGAAAGTAACTTATTTTGATTGGGGAAGGTTAACCCCTCTCCTATCGTGAAAATGATTTCTGCGATAAACAATAACGGGATAACTTTGGCCCAAGGCCCAAAGCCATAGCCCAACGCAACAATCGCAAAAAGAAGATACCCTACTGATAAAACATAAGGCGTGTGAAGTTTTTCCGTTTTCTTCGCAAGCCAGACTGCAGATAAAACAACAATAATGCCATTCAACGACATTAAAGAGGTGAAAATCGTAAGATAATTTTCAAAGTTGTCTCTTAAATATATGGGGAAATTAGATTCTACTTGAGAATATAACAAGTTAATCGGCAGGGAATACAGTGTAAACAAAAGCAAGAAACGATGCTCTTTCAAGAGAAACGGGGTTGGCTTTGGCTCAGGATTAGAATCTTTTTGTCCTTTAACCTCATTATTTACGATGATTCGTTTTTGTAGAAGTGAATTAAGTGTCTCGGGAACAAAGGCAAAGACGAGTGCTGTATAAATAAGTAAACTTAGAGCCGAGGTGAAAAAAGCCAGGCTTTGATTAATTTTTACCAAGAGTAAACCGAGCATCGGACCAACTGCCGCCCCAACATTAAGGGCTGTATGCATCAAGGCAAAAACCTCGGATCGCTGATGTTCTGGTACAATATCGGCGATTTGAGCATTGGCTGCTGGATAGTATAACGAAGCGGCAATCCCATTGACGATAGAAACTAGGGCGAATTGCAACGGAGTCACCGCGAAAATATAGCCTGCCATGGACAGGGCTTGAAAAAATAAGCTATAAACCATCAACGGTTTACGACCATATTTATCGGCTAAACTTCCCCCGAGAAGATTAGTAATCACCCCCATCAAGGGGGCTAACCCTAAAATTATGCCAATGGTATAGATGCTTCCCGTTTTATCATAGAGATAGATGGCTAAAAATGGTCGGATCGCAAAACTCGTGACTGTCGTCAGAATCGTTCCAACCACTCGTATCCAAATTGCTGAATCATAACGCTTCCAAAGCGATGATAAACCCATTTTATCCCTCCTTTACACCAGATAATGTACATTGTATATCAGTAGGGAAAATTTGGGTAGCATTTTCTGGTAAATCCACCTATTAATTTTTATTTGTCAAACATGCCACCCTGTTTGAATCTTTTGATTCCCTTGCGTTTCTCGCCAATTTTTTTCACATGGTTTTGCGGCATACCTTGTTCAGCACTTTTCTTCTTTTTTTCCTCAATGATCTTTTTCATTTGCTCTACCATATTACGATTATCCATTATTGTACTCCATTCATTTTTTTATTTGTTTTGTGCAATTTGCTCTGCAAGCTCATTTAAAAACGTCCATCGTTCCATCAATTCTTCGAGTTCTTGTTCCAAGGTTTGCTGTTGACTCACAAGCTCATTGAGTTTGCTGTAATCGCTGCCTGCACCATTCATTGCCTGATTAATTTTAGCCAGTTCATCTTCTTTTTGGGCAATTAAATCATCGATTTGTTCAAATTCCCGCTGTTCATTAAATGTCATTTTCAGAGGACGTTCCTTTTGGGTTCGATGTTTTGATTCCTCCGCAGGATGATTATCATGTTGCCCCGTTTTAATCTCAGGTGACTCTGTACGTTCTTCCTGAGCTGACTTTTCCTGATAATCTGAGTAGTTTCCCACATAGGTCCGAATCTTACCCTGCCCTTCAAAGGCAAAGATTTTCTCCGCTACCCGGTCAAGGAAGTATCGATCATGAGATACGCTCATGACAGCTCCTGGGAATTCTTCGAGATATTCTTCGAGAACACGTAGCGTCTGAATATCAAGATCGTTGGTCGGTTCATCAAGAAAAAGAACATTGGGTGCGCCCATGAGAATGTTCAGGAGATAAAGTCGACGTTTTTCCCCGCCCGAAAGTTCCCCGATCGGGGTCCACTGAAGCGCAGGAGGAAAAAGGAATCGTTCCAACATCTGTGAGGCCGTAATCACTCCACCGTCACCTGTCGGAAGCACTTCTGCAATTTCCTTAATATAGTCGATTACGCGTTGTTTCGGATTCATCTCCGTATTTTCCTGAGCAAAAAATCCAATTTTAACTGTCGGACCCCATTCGATCTCCCCCTGACTCGGCTGTAAGCGACCGGCCAAGAGGTTTAATAATGTTGATTTTCCTCTTCCATTTGGACCGATGATTCCCACGCGGTCATTTCGGGCAAGAATATAGCTAAAATCTTCAATAACGGTTCCTCGGCTAGGGAATTCGTGGTGAAGATGACGACATTCTAAAACTTTTTTCCCTAAGCGACTCGCCCCAGCAGTGATATCAACCGTTCCCACCGCCTCTGATGGTTTATCCGCCACCAACGCATTAAAACGCTCAATTCGCGCTTTCTGTTTGGTGGACCTGGCCTGAGCCCCTCGACGAATCCAGGCTAACTCGCTGCGATAACGGTTCTGTCGCTTGCGTTCTGAGGCTTCCTCCTGCTCCTCGCGTTCAGTTCTGAGCTCTAAATAACGCGTATAGTTCCCCGGATAGGGATAAAGTTTACTTCGGTCGAGTTCAAAGATCTGATTCGCCACCCGATCCAAAAAATAGCGATCATGTGTGATCATGATCAGAGCACCTTTACGATTATTCAAGTATTGTTCCAACCAATCCACCGTTTCGTTATCAATATGGTTAGTTGGCTCATCCAAAATCAGAAGGTCAGAAGGGTTGATTAAAGCGCTTGCTAGCGCAACCCGTTTTCGTTGTCCCCCGGACAAATTTCCCATCAGGGTTTCAAACTCTGTAATTCCCAACTTTGTCAAAATAGTTTTGGCTTCGCTCTCTAATTGCCAGGCATTCTGGGCATCCATCTTCTGGCCTAAGTCCATGAGCTTCTTCTGATACGCTGGATTTTGTGGATCCCTGTTTAGTTTTTCAAGTGTTCCTTCATAATCCCTTAATAACTGCATGAGGGAGGAGTTACCTCGGAAAACCTGCTCTAAAACGCTTGCCTCCGCCTCAAAATTCGGGTCCTGAGGCAGATACTCAAGGGAAACATCATTTCCCTTTACCACTTTTCCCTCTTCCGAACTTTCAAGGCCCGCTAATATTTTCATCAGGGTTGTTTTTCCAGACCCATTGACGCCGATAATGCCGATTTTTTCTTTATCTTGAATCCCAAAGGATATATTGCTAAAAAGAACTTTCGTTCCATAACTTTTCGACAAGTTCTCGGCAGTTAATAGATTCATAAATTGACTTCTCCTTGTTCCTTTCCTTCACTAAGTTTTTATTATATCATATCTCGACCTAACTTAACCTAATATTTCCTTTGGTCGTTCTGTCGAAAAATGATAAAATTACTTTATTCCATAACGAATTGAGGATAAAAATTGTGAAAAAAATCGCTGTTCTTTTGCTCCTCTATTTTATAATCTATACGTATTCTCCCCAGGTTCAAACTGGGATGCAGCGCGTTTATAAAAGTGATCCTGTTCAGCAGACGATAACATCGGTGGTAGACTATGTTTCCGAACAGGGCTGGGACCAGAATTGGGAACAAGCCTGGCAAAATACGCTGGGTACAACACTCCAAGTTGTCTCTGGTTTAAGAAGCGATAATCCTGCCTTAGAAAAATCAATGCGATTACTTGAACAACATCTGCAACTTCAGCTCAACGCCTTACCCGCCGTAAATCCCTCGTCTTTAAAAATACAAGTCTCTCCCAAGCTGAACCTTTACGCCGGAGATACAGGGGTTACTGAAGAAACACTAAAATCAGCAAGTTCTCTAATCACCAACTATTCTCTGCCCATCATCCAAAGCAATGTGAAGCTCAACCCGAAACGGATGACTGAAATCGTTTTCTATTCCAGTCCGGAAATGTATGCCAATGCTCTTCTCGGAGCAGGTATCTCTGCTCAAGAAGCTGCCGCTATAGTGGATCAAACTGGTGGCATCACAGTTAACTCATCCATCTGGATTCCCTTATTCAACCTCCAAGGAAAATCAGATCTCGCCAATGTCCTCACTCATGAGCTCAGCCATGTCACCTTCAACCAAGCCGGAATCGGGACTAAACTTCCTCTCTGGCTCAATGAAGGAATAAGCTGGCATGATGGCCTTGCTGCTCAAGAAAAAATCAGCCCTGCGCAAACCAGGCTAGTGATTAAAGCCCTTACTTCAAGGCTTAAAAAGACAGCTCAAAATGGGGACCTCCTCCCCTTAAGTGAAATTGATCAAGGACTTCTCAGTGCATCATATAACGTTGAATTCCAAGGGTATTTAGCCACGGAACAATTAATCGAAAAATATGGACTTGAACGTTTCCAAGTCTTCTTAGAGCAAGTACAATCACTTGGAGTTCAGAGGAGTTTTGCGCAGAATTTTGGTCAATCCCTCAGCGAATTTGAAAACGAATTTAAGATTTAACCCAAGAATCCTCACACCACAGTATGATGTGAGGATTCTCTATATAATTTTATTAGGCTTTAGGTTGATTGGTGTTATTTAATTCGCTTGAAACTGAAAGCTTTCCCTGATTCTCGTGAGCCATATCAAGGAGTGTTGTCATATCTCGTGCAGGAAGCGGCCGTGATATTAGGAATCCTTGAATCCCAGCGCACGCTTTCGTTTTAAGAAATTCAAGTTGGGCTTCTGTTTCGACCCCTTCAGCGATTGCTGAATAGTTTAAATCGCGAGCTAATTCTAAGATTGAAGAGACAATTACACCATTCTCGGAATCCTGACTTAAACCATCACGGATAAAGCTCTGATCAACCTTTAAAGTGTCGATTGGGAATCGTTTCAGATAGCTAAGAGAGGAATACCCAACTCCGAAGTCATCAATTGCAATATGTATTCCTAATTCTTTTAACTGTTTTAAAACACGTGACGTAAGCTCGATATCCTGCATGGCCACACTTTCTGTGATCTCAAGTTCCAGCCAACGGCCCTCCATCCCTTCTTCGTCTAAAATTTTGCTAATTTGCTCAACTAGATTTTCCTGCTCAAACTGACGTGCAGAAAGATTGACCGCAATGCGCAATGCCGGAAAGCCTTCTTTTTGCCATGTTATATTTTGGGCAATAGCTGTTCGTAAAACCCATTCCCCAATCGGCAAAATCAACCCCGTTTCCTCAGCAATTGGAATAAATTTCATCGGCGGTATCAATCCCTCTTCCGGATGCTTCCAGCGGATCAACGCTTCCATACCCAAAATTTTACCTTTGGTCACATCGACCTGAGGCTGATAATAGAGGACGAATTCATCTCGTTCAAGGGCTTTTCTTAAGCGTTGTTCTAGTGTTAATCGATTCTGAGCTTGAATGCTCATATTCATTTCATAAATCCAGTATCGGTTTTTCCCATTTTCTTTAGCCTTATACATTGCCAAATCGGCATGCCGTAAGATCGTTTGAGCATCCAGCACTTTATCTGAAGCTATCGCAATTCCAATGCTCGAAGAAATGTAAAGTTCTTGTTCTTCCAGAACAAAAGGCTTTCTGAAAACATTTAGTATTCGGCGGGCGACATCTTTAGCATCTTCAATCTGAATATCCGGAAGAAGAACAGTAAACTCGTCCCCTCCCATCCTTGCAACAGTATCCTCTTCGCGAATACACGTAGTGATTCGTTTTCCGACCTCTTGCAAGAGCTGATCACCCGCCGCATGTCCTAAGGTATCATTAACATCCTTGAAGCGATCCAGATCTAAAAAAAGAACAGCCAATGTATTTTCATGCCGAGCGGCATGAGCTAAGGCAGTTTTTAACCGATCAAGAAAAAGATAACGATTAGGAAGGTCTGTCAAAGCATCATGGTAAGCCAGATGTTTGACCCGTTCTTCATTCTGTTTGCGTGAAGTTAAATCGCTGAGAATAGCTGCATATTGTACCGTTTTCCCACGCTCATCCTGGATAGCCGTTAAGGTCAACCACTCAGGATATATTTCCCCAGTTTTGCGTCGGTTCCAGATTTCTCCCTGCCACTCTCCTTTTTCCACAAGAGATTTCCACAATTTGCGATAAAATTCAGGATCATGTCGACCCGAACTTAAGATACTCGGGTTTTTCCCTAAAACTTCTTCCGTTTTATAACCAGTAATTTCTTCAAAGGATTGATTTGTAAAGACAATATTTCCTCTGAAATCGGTCACCAAAACGCCTTCTAGAGTGTTTTCGAAGATTTTGGCCGCCATACGCATTTCTTCTATATCTTTACGTTTTTGGGTCACATCCTGCTTGACGGCAATAAAATATAATTTCTGTTCTGGCTCAAAATAAACTGGCGTAATTGTCATTTCTTCAATATATAGGGTTTCATCCTTTTTCTTATTGACAATTTCTCCATGCCAGACTTTATTGGCCATAATGGTATCCCACAGTTCTTTATAAAACTCAGAAGGATGAGCCTCTGATTTCAAAAATCGTGGATTTTTGCCAAAGACCTCAGTCAGATTATAACCAGTTAAGGTCGTAAAAGCAGAATTAGCCCATATAATATGACCATCAGCATCTGTAATCACAATCGAATTTGCTGCCGCTTCTAAAGCTGCAATTTGTAATCGACTAAATCGTTCCTCATTGAATTTCGAACACGACTTGAATTTATAATTTGCTACCATCTTCATCGCCTCTCTGACAAGCCCATTTTTGTTTGATCCTTATCTCATATAAGCGAATTATTTAGAATCACTTTAAACTTATTATATTATACAATATCGAGTTCTATTTATCACTTATTTATTACATTATCTTAAATTTATCATATTAAAAAATAACAATCCCCGAAAATCACATAATTCGAGGATTGTTTTCTAGAATATATCGCAAATTAATTCTTATTTAATATTTACTAAGGCCATTTTAGCCATAAAATAGAATTTGCGATAAATTTCTTCTTTTATTTGCTCAGAGAATCCAGACATTCCAATTTCCTTAAGCGTTTCCTGTAAGATTGAATGGTGTTCTAATTCCTCTCGCGCAACGAGCGGTGCTTTACCCATACAATCATAAATATAGTTCTCATCAAGACCACAATTTTCCGATAAATTGCGAATAAATTCATCATCAGGAATCTTCTCGCCTCGTTCAACGTCACGCAGGTAAGAAGGATTTACTCCTACACGCGCACCCATGTGTTGAAGCGATAATTTACGTCGACCTCTGTAATCACTTATATAGCGGCCAATTTCCTGAAGGGCCTCTTTATGTTCACTTATTTGTTTACTCAAAGACACTGTATTTCCTCCTCTATTTATCCCTTTCCATGCAACCGCATTTATATTCAATCTCATGGATATACTACGATTTTAGAAACATGTTATTATTTTATTGCAAGAAATGTGCCATACTGATATCATGCAATTGGAGAAGCATTTTGTTAACTTCTCAAAAAATTAAGTTAACTTCATGTTAACAACGATAACTTAGATGAATCCAAGAAGTGGAGGTTAAAACATGAACAAAGTCATTGATCGGTTTCTTAAATATGTCCAGATGGACACCCAATCGGATGAAGGATCTACGACAGTCCCTAGTACTTCAAAACAACTTGCTTTGGGTAAAATATTGGTGGACGAACTCAAAAGTTTAGGATTGCAGGGGGTTAAGCAAGATGAGAAAGGCTATGTCTATGCCACTCTTCCCGCTAATATTACCCAAACCGTACCCGCCATCGGTTTTATCGCTCATATGGATACTAGCCCTGATATTTCAGGCCATGAGGTTAAACCTCAACTGATCAAAAACTACCCTGGTGGTGATATTGTTTTAAACCCTAGTCAAAACATTATTCTTTCTACTAAGGATTTTCCAGAACTCAACGATTATATTGGAGCTGATTTAATTACAACAGATGGAACGACCCTGCTTGGAGCTGACGACAAAGCGGGCATTGCTGAGATTATGGCCGCTCTAGAATATTTAAATAACCACCCTGATCTTCCTCATGGTAAACTCTGCATTGGATTTACGCCTGATGAAGAGATTGGTCGTGGGGCTGACCATTTTGATGTAAAAGGTTTTGCTGCAGATTTTGCCTATACTGTTGATGGAGGTCCGATTGGCGAATTAGAATATGAAAATTTCAATGCAGCTAAAGCTGTGCTTAAAGTTCACGGTCGTAATGTTCACCCAGGAAGTGCAAAGGGAAAGATGATTAACTCCCTGCTCTTGGCCAATGAGTTCATCTCCCTTCTTCCACAACAGGAGACCCCGGCGCATACGGAAGGATATGAAGGGTTTTATCATCTGAATAGCCTTCACGGGGATGTCGAGGAAACTGTGCTTGACTACATACTTCGCGACTTTGAAAGTAAAAGTCTAGAAAACCGCAAAGATACAATGAAAAAGGCCCTTCACCAGTTACAACAAAAATACGGTGAAGACGCCTTTACATTGGAAATTACAGATCAGTATCAGAATATGCGTGAAAAAATAGAGCCTGTTATGCATATCGTTAAAACTGCTCAACACGCAATGGAAGCTGTTGGAGTCAAACCCAATATTAGTCCGATACGAGGAGGTACCGACGGTGCACGTCTTTCCTATATGGGCTTGCCCACTCCAAACCTCTTCACAGGCGGACATAATTTCCATGGGAAATATGAATTTATCCCTTCCTTTGCTCTTGAAAAAGGAGTCGAAGTCATTCTCAAAATAATTGAGCTTTATAGTAAACCTTAATCAGGCTGATTTTTCATATCGATTCAATTTTCTTCCTGCGATTAAGACTGTACCCAAAAGAAGAAGGGAACCGGAAACATAGGGTAATCCGATGGATAACCCATAGAGAGCTCCACCGATAATCGGTCCGAGGATTCGCCCCAAACTTGCGAACGATTGGAAAAGTCCAAGCGACGCTCCTTGGCTTTGATTTCCTTGTTTGGTAACAAGAGCTGAGCTGGTGGGGCTCATCAAGGAATTACCAACCATAAATAGAATGGTTGCAATAATCAACGCTATCGCGTTCGGAGCGATAAGGATAAAGATTAGACCGATCGCGCAGAAGTAAGCCCCCGCTTTGACTAAGTTAGCGTCTCCAAACCGTTTCACTAATTTGCCAATTAGTCCGCCTTGAACAATAACCCCAAATATTCCGAGGATCGTAAATGTCGTCCCCATCTCTTTTGGTCCAAAACCTACTTTAACCGCAGCTAACATTGCAAATGTAGTCTCAAACATAGCCATGGAAAAACTAATAATAAAGTTGAAGATATATAAGGCGAAGAGAGGATCTTTCGCTATTTCAAAACTAAAATGCGGAATCTTCTTACTCGAAGCAGCACTCGATTTTTGTAATGTCTCCGGTAAAAAACTCCAGGCAAAGGGTAGAATTGCAAGGGCTAAAGCACCTGCCACAAAAAATGGTGTGGAAAAACTGTAATGACCTAACCATCCCCCCAGCGCAGGTCCAAAGACCATCCCAAGCCCCATTGCCGCGCCAATCATTCCCATGCTTTTCGAGCGATCTGCGCCTTCAGTGATATCGGCTAAATAAGCCATCGAAGTGGGAAGAGTCGCGGATGAGACCATTCCCGATAATGCTCGAACGGCAATCAAAAGCCACAAATTATGAATCATTCCAAAAAAAATAAACGTCAACCCATAGCCACTTATCCCGATAAGAAGGACAGGTCTCCGCCCAATGCGGTCTGAAAGGCGGCCCCAAAACGGGGCAAAGAAAAATTGCATAATTGAATAAGCCGACATAAAAATTCCAAGGGAAAGCGCATTCCCCCCCAAGTCCTGAACGAGATAGGGCAGAATTGGAATCACAATTCCAAAACCAACCATGACGAAAAATTGAATTAAAACGATAATAATCATAGGACGAATATATTTTTTCTCCATGTTAGTTAACTATCCCCTTTTCTATTCTTTGTTAACTCTCCGGTTATTTTCGAGGATCGCCAGAAATTGCTCATCCTTTACCCAACGAGGAATTTTCACCTGATTGAGTGACGCCCCTCGTCGCAGCAACTCCTGCCGCAATTTTTGGAAGGTTCCAGCCTGGACGAAATCTATTTTTAAGGGAGAAATCCGCTTGCCTTCGAGACCTGCGCGATAGCGGGGATTAGCTGCTTGAAGATATTTTTCAAGATTCTCCTGGAAATTTTCAAGTTTTGACGAATCGGCTTCTACATAGAAATGATAACGTCCTACAGTTTCTTTAAGGTCTAGAGTTGCAGTATAATCCTCAACCGTGATCGACAAGGTCTGCGCTGTTTCACTCATTGCTCTTTGAACCGCTAGTTCAGAAGTTTTTTCACCAGAAATATTCAAAAGCTGGCCTTTACGATATTGGAATTCAAGAATCGGACTTTGATGGAAATACCCTGTCACCTTGACCACATCCTCTAAACGGTAGCGGTAAAACCCTGAATAATTGGTCACCACGATTTCATAGGATTCTCCGATCTTAAGCTCATCAAGTTCTAGCGTTGTCGGACATGTGGAATCCATTTCAGAAATGGGAATGAATTCATAATAAGCAGCCCCCGGTGTAACAACATAGGTCGCTTCATTAATGCTTGTGGCTAAGCCAATAAGGGCTTCAGTTGCCCCATATACTGCTGAGTAAACAGGCAGATTTTCAGTGTAACGGTTAAGTTTCTCCATATAAACACTGAAACTTCCGCCTGCTACACACGAAACATATGCAAGTTTTGGCCAAAGACGTCGAGCGATTCCCTTCCATCCTTGTTGAAATTCCCGACTTAGACGCTCCGCTCTTCTAGGCTGAGGTTTTAATTTGGCGTCTAGTAAGGAACGTGTTTCGGGCTTAAGCGCTAATTGAGATGAAATAAGGCCTGTTTTTAGGTCTTTCATGAGTTGTGGCCATGTTTCTTCAAGAACACCAAAAAGCTGAACAATGGCCGAAGGAAAGGGTGCCATAATATAGGTCAGGTTTTCCTCCTGGAGTGCAAAAAGGAGATGTAAATAATTAGCAATGCTTTGATCTGAGATCTCTAAAATCTCCAAAGGGGAAGTCCAAAAATACGGAAGGACTTTTTGCATCGATTGAACTCCACCTGAGGTCCCTGAACCAGTAGGAACTCCACCAGAGGTGGTTCCCGATTGAAGCATATTCATTAAAAGAAGTCCCCTCCCCCCTTGTCTAGCCTCAGGAAGAGCGTGACGTAAAATTCCGTGCTGTGTAAACATCATATTTAACATCATAATTTTGCGCGAACGTCCAGTTGTGGGTATCTTCTTTTGCTTTCCAGTCGTTCCGGAACTTAGTCCAAAGTAAAGTACAGGGTCAGATGTCAAGACATCTTCTTTACCTGCTGCAATTTCCTCGACATAACTTTCGTATGCTGGAAATTTCGTTAAGGGTACAACCTTTCTATAGTCTTCAGAATTATGGATCTCAGGAAAATGATATTTCTGTCCGAACTCAGTTTTAGTGTTATCTGTCAAAATTTTTTTTAATATTTTATGATTGATTTTTTTTGCATTTCTCGTTTCTTTAACAAATTTATGGTAAAAATAATCTGCTGCAAAAGCATATACCGCGTTAAGACCTTGCTCTAAAAAACTCATTCTCCCACTCCCTATTGCCTTATCTAATTTTAGTCCTCGATTATTTCCAAAAGGACCTGCTGATATCGAGCAAGGTGCTGATTAAGAAGTTCGATTTCTTTCTCTCCTAATTTTTCCTTAATTTGTTGGTGAACCTCAAAGAGTTTTTTTTCGAAGTTTCCTAACTGATTCTTTCCCTCTTCTGAAAGTTCAATGACAACCAACCGACGATCCTGTTCACTCCGCTCGCGCGTAATCAAGTTTTGTTTATATAACCGATCCACAAATCCAGTCACTGCTCCCAGCGTAATATTGAATTGTTTCGCGATTTCAGAAGGGGTACAGCTCTTTTTCTGCTCGAGAAATTTAAGAGCATGAAATTGGTGAAGAGAAATTGATCCTTCTTTGGGAAGCAAATAATATTGATATTTCTGTCCAATTGTATGCAGTAAAATTTGGGTTTCATATTCTTTTTGCATAAGTTTCATCACCTCATTATGAGGTCAATTGTATGCCATCTAAATAGTTTATGTCAATTACTATTTTAGCTCAAGAAACGTTGGAAAAAAGAGTTCAAGGATCTTCTCAAATTCAGAGTCCTCTAAACCATCATTCACGAGATAAATAGGAAGTTGTTCAACGTTAAAAGGTGTTTTGTGTTTAATCCATTGTTCTAAGAAAAGATAACCTGTAATCTCATCAGACCTGATAATCTGGTTTTCAAGATGACTGTACAGCGCTGATCGGTCCTGCACCTCTAGTTGTGCGGCCTGTACGTACCCCCCGCGTTGCCGTGCGTAAAGTTGGCGTAAATATGTAATCCTTAAGTCATCCCATTCTGGATGATTTTGAATAACATAGGCATTTGCAAGGGTTTCTTCAAAACATTCCCCTGTCCCCCAGCATTGGCAATAAACTTCCCGCTTATAGTTTTGATAAATATTATGTTTTCGTTCCAAACTGAATTCCGTTTGATGAAGATCATAGCGTTCTGCAAATTGTTCCACGAGATAGTGAAAAGCCCCATGTGATTGCACGCATTCTAAAGAAAAGGCATGGGCTTCACCGATCGAAAGTTTTGTTGTTTCTAAGATATTAAGAAGAAATGCCATAAAGTAGCGTATATACAAGTAAAGTCCAAAATCAGCACCGTTAAAATGATAAGGGCGATAAGTAGCAACTATGTCCATATTTTCACAACGTTGATCAGTGAAATACTCCCCAGCCCAACTTATTTTTTCTTTAAACCAGGGTAAGGATCTTTTTCGTAGACGGTTAAACGCCGGCTTTGGAAGTTCCAAAGTTCCCCAATCTGGCACATCATAGCATGCTTCACCTATGCCTTTGTTTACTTCTAAACGCATCACTATTACCTTCCCCCTGCATTCTTAAGGCTTGTTCGATTAAAGAAATATATGCAGATGGTCTAGTTAGAATTCTAAGTTTACTAAAAAATTGGGCAAAATTCTGATTGGTAAATTCTCAATATGACTAACTCAATATGACTAAATAGAAAAAAGAAAGCCGGTATTCCAATTCTAGAGGAATACCGGCTTTTCCAATGATATAATGATTAAATTATCCTAGTGCTTTTTCCAGGATCTCGTTTAGTCGATTAACCATGCCACGCGGATCCACAATAATACCTGCCGCGATTTGGGCATTGGCAAAGAGTTGTTCCACAGCGACTTGTGCAAAAGAATCCTCTCTTTTACGCAAATCGTTGAGGCGTAGAATCAACGCATGTTGAGGATTAATTTCTAAGATTCCAGCAGGAACATCCTGTAAATCCCGGTTCATCATTTGCATCATTCTTTGCATGCTGTGCGATCCAAAAGGGCTTAAAATGAGAGCAGGACTATCAATAAGGCGTTTCGACTCGCGAATTTCAGTGACTTTCGTTCCGAGAAGCTCTTTTAACCATTCGTTAAAGCTTTCGAGCTCGTCACCTTCTAGCCCCTCTTGTCCATCAACTTTATTTTCATCACGCGTTAGATTTAGATCCGCTTGATCAGCGGAAATCAGCTTTTTACCCTCAAATTCACCGACCGTCATGAGAACATAATCATCGATTGAATCGCGGGTATAAATGACTTCATAACCTTTATCTTTGAAAACTTCAAGATACGGACCGGCTTCAATAACCTCGCGGCTCGGACCATTGACATAATAAATGGCTTCTTGTTCTTCTTTCATTCGCTCTACATACTCAGACAAAGAGAGGAGGTTTTCTCCTTCGGTTTGGGAAGACTCAAAGCGCAGAAGCTTCATGATTTCATCGCGGTGAGCAAAATCGTTTGCAGCTCCTTCTTTAAGGAATATACCGAATTCCTTCCAGAATTCCTTGTATTTCTCGGGTTCGTTCTTTGCCTGGTCTCCGAGATATTTAAGCAAGCGACTGGTCACAACTTTATTTAATTTTGCCACTAAAGCGCTATCCTGCATCGTCTCACGTGAAATGTTTAAGGGGAGTTCTTCACTATCGACTACACCTTGCACAAAACGCAACCACTCTGGTAAGATATCCTTTGCTTGAGCTTGAATCAAAACTTTCTTACAGTAGAGATTCACGCTGGGTTCCATTCGACCAAATCCTAATTTTTCAATATTATTTTTAGGCACGAACAAAAGCGTATTAATATTGATGGGAGCATCGGAAGAAAAATGAAGACGTAAAAGAGGTTCATCATAGGCATTAGCAATAAACTTATAGAATTCAGTATACTCCTCTTCCGTAATTTCATTTTTGTTCTTGGTCCAAAGTGCCTGAACGGTATTTACATTCTCTCCATCTACACTGACTGGATAAGGAACGAAGCTTGAATACTGCTTGATTATCCGTTTCACTGTTTCAGGTTTCGCAAAATCCTCTTGATCCTTTTTTAGATGAAGAACGATTCGTGTTCCTCGAGGTAAGTCCTCCGTCTCTTCTACGGTATAACTTCCTTTTCCATCAGATTCCCAGATATAGCTAGCAGCTTCTGGATGGTAAGACCGAGTGTAAATGGTGACCTTTTCAGCAACCATAAAAGCGGAATAAAAACCAACACCGAATTGGCCGATCAAATTTAAGTCTTTATTATCTCCAGTTTCCGCCAAGTTCTGCACAAATGCCTTAGAGCCGGAATGCGCGATCGTTCCAAGATTCTCGGTTAATTCTTCCTTGGTCATACCAATACCCGCATCAGCAATCGTAAGCATATGTTCATTTAGATTCGTCGTGATTTTAATTTCCAAAGGTAGATCTTTGTCTTTGATGTCATGACCCGAAACCAGTTGGAAATGGAGTTTCTCCATAGCATCCGAAGCGTTCGAGACGAGCTCTCTTAAAAAGATTTCCTTGTCTGTGTAGAGAGAGTTAATAACAATGTCCAGCAATTGCTGGATTTCGGTTTGAAATTCTTTTGTTTCTGTTTTACTCATACTGATAGCCTCCTGAAATTGTCCTTCACTATTCTATTATAGTCAACTTTGGTCAGACTTCAAGATTAACTCATACCCAACCACGCAATTTTTTGTCTTTTTGGCGTGATAAAGCGCTTGATCAGCACGTTGGACAATATCATCGATGATCTCATTTTCATCTTTTATATGCTCTAGATTCCTTGATGAAACTACACCCACACTGACTGTGACTTTCTGAGATTGAACCTCTGGTCCGAAATTATAGTTGGCAATAATTTCACGAATACGTTCCAAAAAGACTAAAGCCCCTTCATCTTCAGTACCTGGTAAAACAATCGCAAATTCTTCGCCGCCCCAACGAATGATAGCATCAGAGGAACGTACATTTCGTTCAAAAATTCGAGCTATATTTTTCAAGACACTGTCTCCAGCTAGATGACCATAGGTATCGTTTAAGGCTTTAAAATTATCGATATCTATCATGGCTAAAGAAAATAAATAATTAGGCTCTTTAAGCTGAGTCCCCTTTTTGCATTTCTGGATCTGATACTTTAAGAAATAATAAAATAAGCCTTTGTTACCCAGCCCGGTTAACGGATCCATTGTTGCATTCAATGCTAAGGATTTAAGCACCTGTCCGAGCAGAATTCCATTGATGATTAAAATCAAAATAACCCCTACCCAAGCCTTAAATTCATATTCACGCGGAACATAATGATTCAGAAGATATCCGATAATTCCCAACCCCACACCTAATAATGGTAGGATCAAGGGGGCCAGTTGAATTCCCGTACGAAACCAGCGTTTCATTTGCCTAATATCTCCTTTCACGCCAAAGGGCATAGAAAAATATAAACAAAAAAAAGTCGTTGCTTTATGGTAAAGTAAGTACTGAAATGAATATTTAAGCAATTCATATGGAGGGAACAAGGTGACAGAGACTTTACTTATCGTTTCAACTGGGCTTACTGTTTTATGTATCTTCCTTTTGCTCATACTCTGGAATAAGATGACTCATCTCAATTTTTCTCAACTGGAAAATCGACTAGACTATTTAGAAAAGAACCTTGAGCGTCATAATTCAGTTCTACTGCAAGAAGTCGCTCAAAATCGTCAAGAAACGAGCAATAATGCGCGTATGACTCGTGAGGAACAAAATCAATCACTCAAGCGATTCAATGATTCAGTTCTCACGCAAATGTCTGAAATTTCCAATATCCAACAAAATCAACTCGATAGCTTTGCTCGTCAAATGAATCATCTAACCCAATCTAATGAGCAAAAGCTTGAACTTCTACGCAAAACAGTCGAAGAACAACTTCTTCACCTACAACAGGATAATGCTCAAAAGCTAGAGCAAATGCGCGTGACCGTTGATGAAAAACTAACATCAACCTTAGAACAACGTCTTGGTGAATCGTTCAAGCTCGTAAGTGAGAGGCTAGAAATGGTCCATAAAGGGCTCGGTGAGATGCAAACTCTTGCTTCAGGGGTAGGAGATCTCAAAAAAGTCCTGACCAACGTTAAAACCCGCGGTATTTGGGGGGAAGTCCAACTTGGAAATCTTCTCGAACAGGTTCTAACTCCTGAGCAATACGCCTTGAATGTTGCCACGAAACCCGGAAGTAATGATCGTGTCGAATTTGCGATTAAAATTCCTGCCAAAGATGGTGATAATAATACTGTCTGGTTACCGATTGATGCTAAATTTCCACTTGAAGATTATGAACGCCTTCAGGATGCTCAAGACAAAGGAGACCTTTCTCTCGTTGAAGAAACGAGTAAAGCACTGGAAAACCGCATCAAATCGGAAGCAAAATCGATTCATTCGAAATATATTGATCCACCCCATACCACCGATTTCGGAATTCTCTTTCTCCCCATTGAAGGGCTTTATGCAGAAGTACTTCGTCGTCCCGGTCTTTGTGATCTATTACAACGGGATTATAAAGTAGTGATCACCGGACCAACTACCTTAGCTGCCCTACTCAACAGCTTACAGATGGGCTTTAGAACCCTTGCCATTGAAAAACGCTCCAGCGAAGTCTGGAATCTACTCGGGGCGGTCAAAACAGAATTTGGAAAGTTTATCGAAATCTTAGAAAAAACTCAGAAGAAACTTCAAGAAGCAAGTCATACTATCGAAACCGCCACCAAAAAGTCGCGAACGATTGAACGGAAACTCAAAACAGTTCAAACCTTACCTATCGAAGAAAGCACAGTATTATTAGCCTCCAACTCAGAGGAGAAGGAGTAGGAAATGGAGTAGATTTCATAAAATATGGACAAAACTCACAGAACCAAATCATTATAACTGAAGACCAAGTGTCGATCAATGGGGAATCTAATCGAAATTTACGATAAGTTTAATTAAGTTGATGATCTTTTAATTCATGAACACGATTTTTAATTAGTGTTTCGCAGGAAAGAAAAAGATAAATAAGGCCAGCATGACCGGAAGAATCGCCCATAAGTACATACTGCTATAACCTGAAACCTGAGCAACCGTTCCAAGTAGAATTGATCCGAGTCCAATTCCTAAATCAAAACCTGTGGAATAGGTTGCACTTGCTGCTCCTCTACGATGAGGTAGAACTTTCTGAACAGACATGGCTTGCAAGGCAGGCATTGCTGCACCAAAACTTAATCCATAGACTGCTCCTGCGAATAGAAAAAAGAGAAGAGTTTTAGCCTGTGAAAGGAGAAACAAGGCTAGCATAACTCCAAAAAGGCCGGGTACTATAGCAATTCCGAAACCTTTCTGATCACTTAATCGACCAAATAACGGGCGCGAAATCATCAAGACAAATGCATAAACTGTAAAGAAGAGACCAACATTTGTAATTCCCCGCTGTTGGGCATATAAAGCAATAAACGTCACAACCGAACCATACGGCATCGTTAATAATGAAACTATCGTTGCGGAGCGAAAGGCACTTTTTTCAAAAAGCGCACTTTTTCCCAGTTGAGGTTGAAGAGCAGGATATCGGATTCCGAGACTTAAACCCAAGGCTATCAAAAAAGCAATACCCGAGAAAGTAAAAACTCCTTCAAATCCAAAGCGTGAATGCTGGATCATAAAAAGGCCTAAAGCCGGTGCAATCGCCATCGCTAAAGTGGACGTCAATCCAAAATAACCCATTCCCTCCCCTAAGCGACTGCGAGGAATGATATCGGACGCTACTGTGTTTGCAGTTGTACTCGTTGTACCCCAACCAAAACCATGAAAGAAACGCAAAGATAAGAGCATTAGAACTGTTGAAGCCGCTATATATGAGAGAGAGAATAGACAGAAGAAGAAAAAGCCCATCAGAAAAATCTTCTTTCTTCCGAAGACATCGAGTGCCTTGCCGATAAACGGGCGAACCACCACTGCTGAAATTGTAAAAATGCCCACCACAAGTCCAGCCGTCGCTTCATTTCCTCCTAGGGCACGTGCATAAACCGGTAAAACAGGCATTAGAATCTGAAAGCCCATAAACATTATAAAATTGAGAAATATCAGCAACACAAAACTACGACTCCATAGCTTCTCGTCTGTCCCCTTCTCCTTCGCCATTGTTTCCCCACCTTAATTCTTATACAACTCAAATTTTGCTTGGACTTTTACTCGCTAGATTATATCAAAGAGACTCATTTGATCACTTTCTTGAATACCGTTTAAACAGCCAAATTTTCTAAGTAAATCTATGGCAGAATTCCCAATCTTAGCACGTCTCTTTACATCCTCAATGGAGTTGAAGGGCTTTTCTTGGGCCGCGTTAAATATACCTTCCGCAGCGACGGTTCCCATACCGGATATGCTGTTTATCGGCGGCCTTAAACCATCCTCCTCAACCAGGAATTTTGTGGCATGAGATTTGTATAAATCAATGGGCAAGAATTTAAAGCCCCTTTCATACATTTCAAAAACCAATTCCAAGTCATCATATATATCCTTATCCTTAGGGGCAGCTTGATTGCCCAACATCTCAATTTCCTTCATTTTTGCCTTAACCTTTTCTTTGCCGAATATCATAAATTCGGCGTCAAATGCCTTTGCCCGAATGGTGAAGTAGGCTACATAATAAGCCATTGGTATATGCACCTTAAACCAAGCTATTCTGAAAGCCATCATTATATAGGCTGCAGCATGGGCCTTAGGAAACATATATTTTATTTTTTTGCAGGAATCAATATACCATTCCGGTACTTCATGCTCCCTCATTATCGCTTCATATTCAGCCCATTTTGGTTCCTTTAATGCTTTCCCCTTACGCACCGTCTCCATGATCTTAAAGGCAGTATTTGGCGGCAGACCCCTTTTAATAAGATAAACCATAATATCATCCCGGGTACATACGGCTTCACTTAAGGTCACTGTTCCCGCATCAATTAAGTCTTTAGCATTCCCCAACCACACATCAGTACCGTGGGAAAGTCCTGATATACAGATCAAATCTGCGAAGGTTTTGGGCATTGTATCTAAAAGCATTCCTCTTACGAACTTCGTCCCAAACTCAGGGACTCCAAAAGTTCCAACCTTAGAATTGATCTGCTCTGGGGTAACCCCTAAGGCTTCCGTGGATGAAAATAAGGACATCGTTTCCTTATCATCCATAGGGATCTTTTTGGGATCTACTCCTGTGATATCCTGAAGCATTCTTATTACTGTAGGGTCATCATGACCCAATATATCCAGCTTTAATAGGTTCTGGTCAATCGAATGGTAGTCAAAATGGGTTGTGATGATATCCGAATTGGAATCATCCGCAGGATGCTGTACAGGGCAAAATTCAAAAATCTCCCTTCCCTTAGGCACGACGATGATTCCACCCGGATGCTGTCCCGTAGTTCTTTTTATACCTGTGCAGCCTTTTGAGATTCTGGCGATTTCCGCTTTGTTTGCTGTCCGATTCTTCTCCTCAAAATACTTTTTTACATAGCCAAAAGCTGTTTTTTCGGCTATGGTACCGATAGTTCCGGCCTTAAAGGTTGTACCCTTACCAAAGATAACCTCTGTATATTTATGGGCTTTTGCCTGATATTCTCCTGAAAAATTCAAGTCGATATCGGGCTCCTTATCTCCATTGAAACCTAAGAAGGTTTCGAAGGGGATATCAATGCCGTCTTTAGCCAGCTTTTCTCCGCAAATAGGACAAACCTTATCCGGCAAGTCAAAGCCGTTTTTGCAGCCATAATCGGAAAAGTCCGAGTACTTGCAGCTTGGGCACCTGTAATGAGGTGGCAGAGCATTCACTTCCGTTATACCCGTCATATAGGCGACAACTGAGGAACCAACAGAGCCTCGAGAACCTACAAGATAACCGTCCTCGTTTGATTTCCATACGAGCTTTTGAGCGATGATATACATTACGGAGAAACCGTTTTTGATGATCGAATCCAGTTCCTTATCGAGCCTTTGTTGAAGAATTTCCGGCAAGGGTTCTCCATATAGATCATGGGCCTTACTATATGCAATATCCTTAATGGTCTGCTCACAACCTTCAATATGAGGTGGGCATTTCTCCTGGGAAATAGGACTGATCGACTCACACATATCGGAGATCATATTGGTGTTGGTTACAACCACCTCATAGGCCTTTTCCTCTCCTAAATAGGAAAATTCCTCAAGCATTTCGTCGGTCGTTTTTAAATATAAGGGTGCCTGACTATCTGCATCCTTGAAGCCCTGACCTGCTTCCAGAATGCGTCTATAGATCTCGTCTTCAGGATCCATGAAGTGAACATCTCCCGTAGCAACGACGGGCTTGTTTAATTTTTCACCCAAACGAACAATTTCTTGATTGATTCGCTGCAAATATTCTTTGTTTGGGACCTGTTCTGTTCTTACTAAATAATCATTATTCAAGAGAGGCTGGATTTCTAAATAATCGTACTCCTCAGCAAGGGCCTCAATTTCTTCATCGGATTTTCCAAGCAAGATGGCCTGATAAAGCTCACCTTCGCTGCAGGCACTGCCAAGGATTAAACCTTCAGAGTATTTCTTATAAAGGCTCTTTAAAATCCGGGGTTTTTTATAAAAATAATCGAGATGGGAATAGGATACCAGCTTATATAAATTCTTTAGCCCGACATAATCCTTTGCTAATATTATCGCATGATAGGTTTTAAGCTTTTTATATTCTTCCCTCTTCGCTCCTTCGTCTGAAGCCTTAAGGTCGATATCCTCAAGGGTTTCTGCTCCCCTTTGCTTTAGCTTTTCAAGCATTGCTTTGAACACCTTAACCGTGGTGTCCACATCATCTAAGGCTCGATGGGCAACTTCCACCTTGATACCAAGATTTTTAGCAATTCTTCCTAATTTATACGTTTTAAAATCAGGAAAGATCTCCTTTGCTAAGGACAAGGTGTCCAAATAGGTGTAATCAAAATCGTAGCCTAAAACCTTGGCATTATGCTTTAGGAAACCTATATCAAATTCAGCATTATGAGCCACTAAAACGCTACCCTCAATAAAATCCAACATTTTAGGAAAGACCTTGTCTATGGTTTCGGCATTTTTCACCATCTCATCAGTTATATTAGTAACTTCCACAACCCTTGCTGGAATAGACTTTTCAGGATTTACAAAGCAGCTAAATTCATCAATTACCTTACCCCTTTGAAATTTCATAATTCCTATTTCGGTAATTTTTTCTGTAACAGCTGAAAAACCTGTGGTTTCTAAATCCAACACACAATAGGTAGTATCGATACTCTGTCCCTTGGCGTTTGTTACTGATGACTTTTTATCCGGTGCTAAATAGGCCTCGACTCCATAGATAACCTTCATGTTGGGGTTATCTCTTCCTAAAAGCTTATGGGCCTCTGGAAAGGACTGAACAACTCCATGATCCGTTATGGCAATCGATTTCATACCCCAGCTCATCGCTCTTTTAATTAAATCAGTGGCACTAGTCATCGCATCCATCTGACTCATTTGCGTATGCATATGCAGTTCTACCCGCTTAACCTCTGCCCTATCCAGTCTCTTGGCAGCCTTTTTCATGCCTTCTGTTTCTAATATTGTATTGGCGATAAGCTCAATTTCCCCTGAAAATTGGCTATAGCCTGCATTCCCTGAAAGCCTGACACCCTTAGCCGATTGAAGCCTGGTTAACACTTCACCATCTTCACCCGGTTTGATGAAGGCCTTACAGGTCATAGAACTTGAGCCATCATATAAATCAAAAGAAATTAAAGTCTTTCCGCTTCTTAATTCTTTGACTTCGATATTAGATATTTCGCCCGCTAAAGCAATCTTACCCTCATCTGGTGTAATGTCCGTAATTTTAATGATATGCTCCTTAATATTCGCGTTTCTGCCTAATATCAATAATGGATTACCTTTTTTTTCATCGCTTTCAGCCTTTATTTCCTGCTTTTTTTCTATAGCGTCCCTGGGCAATTCAGGAGGAGTATTACTTTGAAGTGTGGTCTGAACTTCCTTTTGAATCAGCAGCATTTCCTTTTCATATGCAGCCTCTTTCAGTCTTTTTAATTCTTCGTTGCTTACTTTATCAACAAAATTGATTTGACATACTATTCCGTACAAGTTTTTAATAGCCTCTCGGATTATTTCATCATAACCCCTAGCTTTTAATAAGTAGGATACCGCAATATTAAAATTAAAAGTTATCGTGTTATCTTCAGCGATTTCATATTTACAATTATTTATGGCTGCTCTTAAGATGGGATATTTATCTGCCAACAAAAGAACAATATTTTTAAGTTCCTCTTCTAGGGGTTTTTTATTCGTTCCCTCAGAATACTCCACAATGATTTTAGAATCGTTTAAGGCTAATCTTTCTCTAATGAACGTATTAAGAGCTTTAATTTCTTTGATTTGAATATATTTATCAGAGCTGATTTTCATCTCCAGGGTTTTACTCTTTTCACTCACAATCACCGCTTTTACAATTGCAGTATTGATATTATCCCCAGCATCATAATCACTAAAAATTTCATTTATTCTTTTCATATTACTTCCTAATTTTCTCCTTATTGATACTGTTTCATATTGTTTTAGGATTAAGCATATCAAGGGCAAGTTTTCTACTGTTTCCATTTTATCATATACAGCATCAATTCTGAGAACCTTTTTCTATGAAATCACGTATCCTAAAATTTAAAGAAGCATTGCGTTTTTGCAATGCCTCTGATTCTTTGCCAATTATTAAGCCAAAGTGCTTTAGTTAATGCTTTTTTTACTATCTTGAATGCACTGTTCGAGGATATTTCCATTCAGACTCCAATAGATCTCACCTGCTTCAACAGAACGTTGCAAACCCCAGCCTTTTAAATATTTGAGCCAAACTCGAAAGACATTTTCAAAATCAGCATTTTTTACAGAAATTGGTGAGTAGACACTGCTTTTCCAGACCATTTCTAAATGCTGAGAATGAGTGGTGTTGATCTTATTCTCCCAAGCCTTAAGTAAGTCCTTTTGAGAAGATTTCTGCATACTACCTTGACTTGCCTGATAGAGCAACTCATAAAGTCCCTGAAAGGAGCATGCATTTGCCAAATATTGAAGCTTAGCCTGTTCAAGGCTGTGGGGATGAAGCAGTAAAGAGGCCGTTTTAACCTTTTTTGTTCGTGAGGACTCTTTCTTTTTCTTATGTTCTAGTTTTTGGCTAAGAACAGATATGGATGATTCCCTTGAATAAGCACAATCTCTTAGTTTTGAGCGATTATTTTTCTTCCTTGGAGTTTTTACCTTAACGGAAGAAGATGACTTGTGCCCATGATATTTTTTAAAACTTTGCTGTCTTCGTGTATAGTAAAATCCCAGGATCAAGCCTACGGCAACAATCATGCTTATCCACGCAGTATCCATATTCTACCGCCTCTTCCCATCCATTTTACTATTCCTAAACTCATATTATCATTCTATTCAAAAAACCGTGCATGTTTACACTTTAAAATAAAAAGGCAAGTTTCCTTGTCTCTTTTAAAATTATACATCATTCTCTATTTTTAATTTAATCCTTTTCAAAAACAAATTTAAGCTTTGCAGAGCCTTCTTCTGCCCATACTAAATAAGCAGAGAATGATTTACCAGACTTGGAACGAAATCCTTTAATTAAGTCAGTCGACCCCTTTTTAAGAAGCTTTTTAACCTGTGTTGGAGACAGGACTTTACCACAGATTGGGGTTTTCCACACAACGAAGGTACAGCCTTTCCGCCAATTCAGGCAGCCATATCCCTTTTTTCCCTCGATGATATCCCCGCTGCAAAGCGGACAACGCCCTAATACCTCGGGCTGGGTACTTGATATACGTACTGAAGACTGAGCCGAATCTTCCATTTCTTGTGAAGGAAGCTTTTTTTCTTCTTTCCCTTCAGGCGTAGAAGTTCTCTTTTTCGAAACAGCTTTATTACCATTGCCTTTCATCTTCGCTGGAGCGAGCGAGAGTGGACGTTTCCCAAATTTCTTTTCAAACGCCTTCAACTCATCTAAAATTTCAATGATTGCTTTCTCTATCTGTGCCATATAAATCTCAAGTTCTACTTTTCCTTGTTCAACCTGCGCCAGCTCGAATTCCATCTGACCCGTCATTTCTGCACTCACTAAGAGTTGGGCTTTCGGCAGCTCCTCTTTGATTAAGCGAATCAACTCTTTTCCCTTTTCTGTAGGTTGTAACGTGCGATGGTCCTGTAGCAAATAGCCCCTTTCTAGTAAATTTTCAATAATAGCAGGACGCGTAGCGACTGTTCCTAACCCCTTTCCTTTGAGCTGTTGTTGCAGGAGTTCGTCTTCTACCTTTTTACCCGCGTTTTCCATTGCTTTTAACAAATCACCTTGCGTATAACGCTTAGGAGGTTTAGTCTCTTTCTCCTTTACCATTGCTTCCAGAAGTGTTACCACTTCCTCCATACTAAGGACAGGTAAAGTGACAAAATCCGCATTTACATCCTCACCATCGACTCCGGATTCGGCATTTTTTGATTTACCCTTTCGGCGTTTAGGTGTTTCTTCTTCATCGGATTTGTCTCCTGTTATCTTTTTCCATCCCAAATCAAGGAGAACTTTACCCCGAGTTCTAAAATATTCTCCTTCAACTTGAGTATGAACAACGGTCGTTTCATATCGAGCAGGAGGAAACCAAACACTTAGAAATCGGCGAACGATCATATCCCAAAGCTTCCACTCATCAGGAGAAAGCTTTTCCGGCGAGATTCTTTCGGTAGTTGGGATGATAGCATGGTGGGCTGTGATTTCATTGATGACCCGTTTGCCCTTTGGCAAGTCCTTTTCTAAGGCTTCTTCAACCCACTCCTTGTAGGGTTCGATCTGTAATGCGCGTAAATGCGACGGTAATTTGGGAAGTATATCAACCGGTAAAAAATTACAGTCCGTACGTGGATAGGTTGTTGCCTTTTTTTCATAAAGAGATTGGGCAGTCTTCAGCACCTGCTCAGCAGTCATCCCAAAGCGTTTCGAGGCGGCTACCGTAAGTGAGGTTAAGTCAAAAAGCAACGGATGAGCTTCCTGAACTTCCTTCGCCTCGATAGAATGAACTTTTCCACATTTTCCTTTAACTTTTGCTGCAATTGCATCAGCCCTTACCCGATCTAATCCATGCACGGGACCGTTAGAGTTTTGCAGATTCCCCTCTGAGGTTGATTTACCTTCGCTCTCACCCGGGGCTACGACCCATTTTCCTGTATAATTTCCTGTGCTTGCCTTAAACTCAGCTTCCACTTCACAGTACTGAACAGGATCAAACTGCTCTATCTCCCATTCACGTTCAACGACTAAAGCCAACGTCGGGGTCTGGACCCGCCCAATAGAAACCACATTGGGCTTTTTTCGAATAGGGTCAAAACTACCGAACAACGCAGAGAACCCTTCAGTTAGATTCATCCCAAAATCCCAATCGCCATAGCTGCGTCCATAGCCAGCTTGAGCTAATCCTCTCACATCGCCTTCTGTCCGAAGCTGCTTCATCCCTTCAAGAATCGCTTCAGACGTCAAAGAAGAAACCCAAAGTCGTTTTAGAGGTTTTGTACATTGCACCAGATCCCAAACTTCCTGGAAGAGAAGTTGCCCTTCTCTATCCGCGTCTGTTCCACAGATCACTCGATCAACCTCCGTGGAATTCAGGAGCTGAGTAAGAATTGTATACTGGTTCTTTGTTGAGGCTTTGACTTGATGTTTAAACTGTTTAAAAGGAGGTAAAATGGGGAGACGATGTAGGCCCCATTTTTTACCTACTTTATTTATATCCATATACTCTTCAGGCCGATTTAGCTCTAATAGATGACCAATACACCAAGTGATAATGTAATCATCATTTTGAAAATATCCATTACCTTTGCCTTTGACTCCAAGTGTTTTTGCATATTCTCTCGCTTGGGACGGCTTTTCTGCGACAATCAAAATTTTACCCACGGGCTTTCACCTATTCTATTCTTTATATTTTTGTTACAATCTCCCACTCATAAATCTGAGTCAACCGTTAAAAATAGAAATGTTGTCCAATGAAAAATTCATATTTTAAGGGAGGAAAAAACATGCCAGGACGAGTCGATAAACTCAAAACACACTTGCAAGGTATTAAATGCGTCGTGAATACCTGCCATTACTGGGGACAGGATCATTGTTTCGCACAAGAAATCGAAGTTCAAGCCCCTAATGCTTCAACAACAGAAATGACGGACTGTGCAACTTTTATTCCCAATGGTAGCTTATCTTAATTTAACAAAGCGCAGACAAATGGCTAGCCCACGACCGGCTAGCCATTCTCTGTGATGGTCCTACTAATATTTCGACCTAGCGGGTATAAAATCCTTCTTCCTTCGGCTTTAAACACCGATCCGTTATAACACTAGTTTCAGACCATAACTTGCCTTTTTTTGCAAAGGTCTATACTATAGTAAGGACAGCTAATTTAAAATTAATAACCTTTCGAATTTAAATAAAGTAGGTGTTTCTTTTTGTCAAAACTCGAGTTAATAGCAACGTCCGCCTTCGGAATTGAATCCATCGTTGCCCGTGAGTTAAAGAATCTCGGCTATGATGAAGCCAAGGTTGAAAACGGGAAAGTCACGTTTTCCGCCGATGAGTTAGGCATCTGCCGCACAAATCTGTGGTTACGTTCCTCAGAGCGTGTGCTCTTAAAAATGGGAGAATTTTCAGCGACAACATTTGAAGAACTCTTCCAACAAACAAAAGCTCTTCCCTGGGAGAATTGGCTCCCAATCGATGCCGAATTCCCTGTTGAAGGAAAATCAATTAAGTCAAAACTCTTTAGTGTCTCTGACTGCCAGGCGATTGTTAAAAAAGCCATTGTTGAGCGCTTAAAAGAAGTCTATGGTATTAGTTGGTTCCAAGAAACAGGCGCTCGCTATAAAGTTGAAGTCGCTCTTCTCAAAGATGTTGCAACGTTAACCATTGACACTTCAGGACCTGGTCTACATAAAAGAGGTTATCGTAGATTAGCCGGTCAAGCCCCTTTGAAAGAGACCTTAGCAGCTGCCATGATCCAGCTTAGCTATTGGAAGGCAGACCGGGCCTTAATCGATCCCTTTTGTGGGACAGGCACGATTCCTATCGAAGCAGCCATGATCGCTCAAAACCGGGCACCTGGCCTGAAGCGAGAGTTCATTTCCGAAAAATGGAGTAACATCCCAGAAAAAACGTGGCAACAAGCCCGAGAAGAAGCACACGACCTTTATCATCCGGATCTCGACTTACATATCTATGGTTCCGATATTGACCCCAGTGCTTTACAGCTCGCGCGTGCTCATGCGGAAGACGCTGGTTTAACAGATAAAATCTTCTTTCAAAAATTACCCGTTTCCGAAGTTCGTTCTCGCTTCCAATATGGCCATTTAATCACGAATCCTCCCTACGGCGAACGTCTCGGTGAATTAGAAGACGTTAAAAAACTATACCAAGACTTAGGGCATATCTTCAAAGCCCTGCCCACGTGGTCTCTTCATGTGATCACTTCCCTTAAGAAGCCTGAAGATTTGATCGGGAGGCCTTGGGATAAAAGTCGTAAACTTTATAATGGTCGTATCGAATGTCATTATTTCCAATTCTTTGGACCGAAACCTCTCCGCAAGCCAAGACCTGATCCCCTCACAACCATCGAAACACAGTCAGAAGAAAACGCAGACTCATAATGTCTTCCTCTCTCGAATAAAAAGAAATGAAGCTCTAGGAAATTGACGCCACGGCGAAAAATTCCTAGAGCTTTTATTTTTATGAATATGTGGGCAATCTATCATTGAATCTAAAGAAAAGGAGCTCTATTCATGAATGATGGATCGACTGACCTACAATCCTACATCACGCAAACTGCATTAGAGAATGGAGCACTACTCGTCGGGTATACCAAAGTTCGAAGAACTCAGCCTGTTATTATTCTAGCCTTTCCCTTCTCTAATTCCTGGATTTTGAACCATCCTTTTTATATTACCCGTCGCTTTGGCGAGGAGCTCTGGCATGAACATAAAGTCCATGAAAAACTCACTACCCTTCTCCAAAAGGAAGGGTACCGATACAAAGTCAAAAGTTCTCTATCTGTTTTTGGAGATATTCGTCCCCTAGCGATTGCCGCAGGAATCGGACAATGGGGTAAAAATGGACTCGTCGTTAATAAAACCTATGGCTCAAAGCTTTTATTTTCAGCCCTCTTTTCGGATGCCCCATTTGAGGCTATCGACCAAACCCATCCATTTGAAATTTCCTCGGAACTTAATCCTCTTAGTTCTTCCTCAGACTCCTGTGTCAATTGTGATCGCTGTTTAAAAGCCTGTCCTGGGAAAGCCTTTAAGAATGGCATTTTTAATCCCCGGCGGTGTTTTCTAAAATCAATTCGTGGGTGTTCTGAATGCATTCAATCCTGTACTGGTGAAGCACAATGAATAATCCCTATTAATAGATGAAACCACCTGTCGTCCATAACAGGTGGTTTCCATTTACGAATCGCAATTGAATTGCGATTCCTCAATGTCAGCTCATTAAGTATGATAGGCCATATTTAAAGAAAAGTCAACCTACTTAAGACACAATTCTTCATTCAACTCAATGATCGCTTGAGTATATTTATCTCGGTCGATAACAAACTGCATGTTAACCTGACGTAAGGATTGAGACACACAGTTAATGTTAATTTTATTTCTCGCTAAAATCGAAGCCGCACGCGCAAGAATGTTCGGTAAGGCAATATTTGAACCAATCACACAAACAATTGCCACTTGTTTAACCGATACGGTCTCATACCTCTCCTCGAGTTCAGAAATCAGTTCATTGCTCATATCCTTTTCCCAAATAACAAGGGAAATACTATTCGCGTTCGTCGCCTTCATAATATAACTAACATCATACTTATTAAAGGTTTTCATAATCTCAAAATCAAAGCCCGTCTGCCCTACCATGGATGCATCATGAATTTCGATAATAACAACCTTATCCGATCCGGCAATGATTTCGATTTTAGCTTCAGGACCAACATAACCTTTGGAGATCAAAGTTCCTGGATGTTGTGGTTGGAACGTGTTTTTTAAGCGTAAATTAATCCCTGCTAATTCTAAAGGTTTAGCCGCATTAGGATGAATTGCCTCCATACCGACATCAGCTAATTGATCTGCCACATCATAATTCGTATGTCCCACTGGAACGGCTTTATCCACACCGACAACTTTGGGATCTGCGGAAGATAAATGATATTCCTTATGAATGATGGCTTCATCTGCATGTAGCTGGGTCGCAATCTTTGAAAATGTAATTTCCGAATAGCCGCGAGCAAATTGACGCATAATTCCCTCGCGACCTTTTGTATAGCCGGTTGCAATAACAATTCCTTTAAACGGATCAACATTATTAAAGGATTGCTCAATCCGTTCGCTAATCGTAAGCTGCCTAGAATCGCTAAAACCCGTAAGATCCACTAACTTCGCAGAGATCCCTTGATTTTGCAATATATTGACAGAGTTAAATGCGGAATGAGCTTCCCCTATCGAAGAAAGCAACTCACGAGCTGCTGAGAAGATACTTTCTCTTTCGACATATCCAGAAGCAATGATTTCTCCCATGCTACTGAGATATGATTTTGTTTTAGATATTCTCTCGATCAAAAAGTCTTTAGAACCCTCGTAATCTAGCCCTAAATCTACTAATCGTTCATTAATCTTTAGAAGATGATTGAGTAATTCATCTAGAGGTTTCTCATAATCTCCGCCTTGAACGAAATATTGATACACACCCGGAGCCTTAGTCTTTTTGTCCTCGAGTAGTAGATTTGTTACCCCAGCATAAGCTGAGACTACAAATACTCGACCAAAACGGAAATCGGGATCCCCCGGTTTTCCGATAATATTTTGTAATACATCCTGAAATTCTGTCATTGATGTTCCACCGATTTTTTCTACCGTTAGCAAATTCACTACCTCCAAAATGTGTTTCCTCACAGGAAATACAAATGTCCATCATACGTACATAAAGATTTATGTATAGAATAGCTCAGAATTCGACTTGTGGCAATAAAAATTTACATAACAGACAACGAAATTTCATACTTTTTTCTCCTGTCTTAGTACAGAAATTCACTTTCCGTAATTTAGCTCCGCTTACTCCCCATAAAATACATAGAGTAGGGCAAACTTCCAATAGTTATTTATGGAATATAATGTTATTAAGTAAGAGCCTATTAAAAACCTAGAGGTGATTATCATGATCTTATTCCACAAATATCCTGAGGATTTTCAAGCTTTAAGCTGTTATCCTATTCACTCTTGCGTTCAGCCACATCTTTGGCTTCAAAATTGCTATCCATGTCCGCAACCCCTACTTCCACAACAACACCCGCAAGTTCAACCCGCTCTCAAACCTTCCGATTATGCTCCTAGCCGTAATTCCAAAGGATAATGTTTAAAAAAGTGGTATTACTCAAACTGAGAAATACCACTTTTTTTGCAAATTTAGATTATTTCATTTTATAAGTTATAATATAAACACATTAGTTGAAAGGTGGTTATTTTATGAACGATTGGTTAATCCCCTACATAAACTTTAACGGAAATTGTGAGGAAGCCGTAAATTTTTATCAAAAAATCCTCGGTGGAGAAGTACAGATTCTCCATTTTAAAGATGCTCCCCCTACTCCTGAGTTTCCAGTACAAGAACATCTCAAAGATCTTGTCCTTCATGCCGAACTAAGAAAAGAAGGTCATGTCATCCGTTTCTCTGACACCTTCACCGGCGTTCCCTTTACCCCAGGAAATACGATTTCTTTTTCTTTAGAGTTCGACACAACCGAAGAAACCAAAACTGTATATGAAGCTTTATCCGAAGGCGGGCAAATTGAAATGGTGCTTCAGCAAACCTTTTTTAGCCCACTTTATGGAAAATTCGTCGATAAATTTGGAGTACATTGGCAAGTTAGTTGTAAAGCTCATTCAGCTAAATAAATGAACTTAAGTGAAAGCTGCTCTGTTTCGATAGAGCAGCTTTTGAATAACTTAGATTATAGGGTACCCAGCTTAGTCTAAAGAAAGTTGCCAGAGATATAAGGAAGCTATCGACCCATAAGGAGAGTACCGTTTTCGATAGCGCTCAAACTTTTCTTTAGAAAGATCTTTGAGCCCGTATAAGTTCATCATCCCCCGACATATTGCCAAATCTCTATAGCTGACCACATCAGGACGACTCAAGGAAAAAATAAGCAACATTTCGGCAGTCCAAATACCAACTCCATGAAGTGAAGATAACTTTTTAATAATCTCTTCATCTTGAAACGTATGCAGATTCGCAAAATCAACTGTCCCGTTCATAGCCGCATCGGCGATTCCTTTGATGTAGCCCGCTTTTCTGACAGACATTCCACACCCTTGAATTGCGGATTGGTCTACCTGAGCAATACATTCTGGTGTAATACTCCCAAGCAGTGTCGTTAATCGACTCCAGACGGTCGCGGCTGCTTTATTCGAAATTTGCTGACTAACTACACTTGAAATGAGTGCCGTAAATGGATCGGGTAAGATCTCTCGCTGGATCATGCCGATCTTTTCAATTGCTTCGCCCAACCTCTTATCTTTGCGTTTTAAGCATTCCATTTCTTTTTGTCCATATTCAAAAAAAGGCATCGTTAATTATCCTCACAATAAAGTCTTTCGTCTTTATCATAATAGTTTACTTGATGAGAACTGTCAAAGCCCTGCGAGAACACATAAGATAAAAAAATATATATTGTCAGGGGGTTCTCTTCATGACCTATATTGTAAAACCCGATGATTCCTTATTTACAATTGCTCAAAGGTTTAATATCTCCTTAAATTCTCTCATCTTAGCTAATCCGCAAATTACAGATCCAGATCAGATTTTTCCTGGACAGATGCTGACTCTCCCCATGAGTAAACCCAATTGTCCTCTTTTACGCCAAGGCAACCGGGGTCCTGCTGTCAAGCGCTTCCAAACCCTTCTTTGGGTGGCTCGCTTTAATCCCGGTCCTATTGATGGTATTTTTGGACCACGGACTCAAGCAGCTCTACTCGTCTTTCAGAGCAGTCAAAAAGAACTGGAGATAACAGGGGTCGTCGATGAAGAGACTTGGGTTGCTGTCGGTGCAGAATGTGAACCCCGCCCTGACATCACGCGTTATACAGTAAGACCCGGTGAATCTTTATACATCATTGCTATACGCTTTAATATATCAGTGGAAAGTATTTTAAGTGTCAATCCAGAGATTACTAATCCTAATGCGATTTACGCTGGTCAGATTATCAACATTCCAAAAAGTTAGTTAGGAATCACCATTTGATTTTTTACACAGGTGTCAAAAAACTTTTCTTTATACCATTTAACCGCAGTTAAAAAACCATACCAGTTTGAATTCTCAAAGTCATCTGCTAATCGACCCTCTTGCACGACACGATTATCAAAAACTTTACGGTCATAATTATCAAATGCTTCTTTCAGCCACCGGTCATCTTCATAGCTGAGTAAATCATGATCCTCCTCATTCAATAACCCCTGTTCCACTAAAACGTTTTGCCAATTCTTGATTCGATCTTTATCGTGAGCTTTATTAACAAGTGCATCCATCAGGAGTTCTCTATTTTTAAACGTGAATGTCTCATCCCGGTAATGTTGATGTTGTTCTAAGTAGGTCTCCAAAAGGTTTTGAATACCCTTGAAAGCCCGTTGATATCGATCTTTATTATCAATTACAACCTTTTTATAGGATCCATTGAATTCATCGCTATAGTCATACTCATAAGTCCACTTCAGATAGGGCAGATCTGGATAATCCAGAGCTTGAGCATGTCCATAAGCCGGCGTAATCTTATCAAAATAAATCTCATATCTGTCCTGGGTCAATTGCTTTAAAATCTTTAGGGTCCTATCAAATAGCCCTAAAGATTTTATATTATGCGCTTCACAATTCTTGATGGCGTTAACTTTGCTAGCAATTCCACTAAACCCTTGATGGGAAAATGTATCGACATAGATATGCAAGACCATCCCGAGTTTAATCAGGTCATCCTCGAGAAGGACTTCTTTAATAATATCCATTATGATCGGAGATTCTTCCGTACACCGAAGCCTTTTTGTAAAGTTCTCACCTTTGAGACCAGGAACAAAATGAAAGGCAACTGTGTTATTAACCATTGCCTCATAATTAAACGTTTCTATCCGAAAGTAAGAATGGCACGTGGCCATATTAAAAAAGGCAGGCTGGTGATCCACTAAGTCGTGCTGAACGTTTAAATTTTCAGGATCTAAATAGATTAGATTAATCTTCGCATCATCGACGAACTGCGACGCATAAGCGATAACCTGAGCACTCTCTTTACTAAATCCACAAGCGCGGCAAAAGGCTAACAAAGCATAGTAATGTGCATCTCTTTTCATATGTCCCCTTCTCCCTCGTCACCGTAATTTATTGAGTCTCTAATGCACCATAATATGCATTATTTCCATAATATGTACTATAGAGGACTAGTATTTTGAAAGGGGGCGATATAATGTCCACTGGAAATGAAGAACTTGATAAAGCCATTGAACTTGCAGGTTATTCCTACGATTCAATTCAAGATATCTTTTATTCAACAATGGATCCTTGGCAAAGAGATGTTGGATATTGCCGCCTATATGACGAAGCCGCTGCGCCCTTAGGGATGATTATCGATTGTGAACCGATCTACTTTGACTACCAGGGTAAAAAATGGATGATCTCTTTTTGGAAAGGCCAATATGATATGGTCACCGGTGGAGAGATAGGGATCTATATTGCCACTCGCGAAATCACGTTGCAAGGCCTATTTTCAGGTACGTTTTATCAAGCGGCGAGTAATGAGCATTGTTTACCCATGTCTTATACCTTAAATAAGAATGGCAAACCTCTCTTTACACGTGAGGGAAAACATTGGTGGCTTACTGGTTTTAAACTTGGAGAATTTTCTGAGCCCTTAGAATTAACTATGGACATCCGAATCTCCTTGAACGATGTACAAATGCGTAATGCTTTTATAACGGGATTGCTGAACGCTGGCTATTCCTATGCAGATCTCGATGTTTCAGGAAATGCAGTTGCTCTGACCTTTGATATCCCCCACACCCCACAACCGATGACACGTACACGTGAAACGGATAAGCTCATTCAAAGAAAAAACCTACTTTTATGTGAGCAATATCAAGCACTAACTGATCCGTATGACACGGTGCCCAAAAAAATAAAGGCCCTTGAAGGCCTTTCACCTGACATGTATAAGAAAGTGATAAACATTGGGAAAACGAAGAAAATGTATGAAATGTATACGTCGATTGTCATCATTGGAACGTTTCTTTTGTCACGCTTAGCGGGAGGGATCGATAAAACAAAGCAATTACTCCGCTAATTCTTTCAGACTTTCTTCAAATAAGTGGGTGTAAATTCTTTTTCCACGGATGACCTTGCTCTCAAATAAAACAACCTCCCTAACAAGAAACTCACCCAGGAGCTTCGTTTGAACGGAAGCTAAATCCAAATGATCGAGTTCTGGACGAGAAATGAGCGTTAAATGAGGCTTAAATGATCTGTCCTCCAATATAAATCCTTTTTGGGCGAGTTCGTGGTGGAGCTCGTCCCTTAGTTTGTTTAGCTCCCTTAATTCTCCGCCTACAGAGGTCCACACCGTATGAGGCCTTTTCCACGCTGGAAATGCCCCCACCCCACCCACATTTAAGCGAAAGGATTGATGATTTTTAGCTACTTGGGACAATGTCTCGGTAAGTATAGGTAGAGTATTTGGTTCAATTTCACCTAAGAATTCTAAAGTGATATGAAAGTTTTCTCGATCTTTCCAGGACCCCTTAATTCCTCGTTCTTTTAGCTCTGATTGAAAGGACAAGAGTTCTTTTTTTAGATTCGCGGGTAGATCAATTCCGATAAATAAGCGCATAAGTATTTTACCTTTCCTTTATTTTTCCTTTTAATCCAGACTCTGAGCATGTATTATAGAAGTATTGAGCCTAAATGAAGGAGTTGTGTAATACCTTATGTTCATGTATGTATTTTCTATCCTACTTATTATTGCCTCAAATGTCGTATATAACATCGTCCAGAAATCAACTCCAGCAAAAGCAAATCCTTTTTTAACGTTACTCATTACCTATCTGACGGCAGCGGTTATTACGTTGATTATGTTCTTATTCAATAGGACGGGTAAAGGACTCCTTGCTTCTTTAAAAGAATTGAATTGGACAAGCATTGTACTGGGGCTCGCGATCGTCGGTCTAGAATTTGGATACTTATTAGCATACAGAGCAGGCTGGAAGATCAGTGTCGGATCTTTAGTAGCCAATATTGCGCTTGCGCTTATCCTTATTCCCATTGGAGTCCTGTTCTACAAAGAAGGATTCGGGTTAAATAAGATTCTGGGTGCCCTTTTTTGTATTATCGGGTTAGTCCTCATAAACAAATAACGTTCTACAAATATAAGGCGGTTAGTTAAATGAATAGCAAATTACGATTAGTAATCGCTATGCTCATCTTCGGAAGCATTGGCGTTCTTGTAAAAAATATCGATCTGTCCTCGAGTGAAATCGCGTTATTAAGAGGAATGATCGGAAGCATATTTTTAATTGGTGTGAGTATTTTCATCAAGCAAAAACCTTCTTTGAACCAGATTAAAGAAAATATTGTTCTTCTCCTCTTATCTGGTGCTGCAATTGGTTTTAACTGGATCTTATTGTTCCAATCGTATAAGTATACAACGATATCTAATGCAACCTTAAGTTATTACTTTGCGCCAGTATTTGTGATGCTTCTAGCGCCTTTTATCCTTAAGGAGAAGCTAACCTCCATTAAAGTCGGTTGTATTATTACGGCCATGATTGGCTTATTTCTCATCCTTAATACTGGGGAAAGCCACTCAGTTGGCGGCGCTTACAATCATGTCGTTGGAGTATTATATGGCCTTTCAGCTGCAGTACTTTACGCCAGTGTCATCTTAATGAATAAATTTATCAAAAATCTGTCTGGTTTTGAGACGACCGTTATTCAATTAATAATCGCTGCCTTAGTCCTTCTCCCCTATGTTTTGATTAAAGATCCAATGGATCTTTCAGCGATAACCTTACATTCATGGATCTATATCCTTATCCTTGGTATTTTTCATACAGGGATTGCTTATTTTCTATACTTTACTTCGTTCAAAGAATTAAAAGGTCAAACCATCGCTGTTTTAAGCTATATTGACCCTATTTCAGCAGTGATTATTGCCGCAATATTCCTTGGAGAGAGCATGAACTTTATTCAAATCCTAGGAGGAATTCTTATCCTGGGTTCCACTTTTTTGAGTGAGAGTCTAGAGGCAAAAAATAAAAGGTGCATAGATTTGTGATTAGCCAGTAGGTTTTACTCTTACTCTAAACCAATTTTCGATAGTTTATACCCACTAATACACGTTGAAGCCAATAAGATAAACGCGAGTGGTATAAGAAGTTTGGCATTAAAAATTTCACTTGTCATAAGCTTAAAACCCCATGTAGCTGGGAATACTCGGCCTACATTTTCAAGTACTTTAGGTAGCATATTTACTGGAAACATAATGCCAGACAGCATAATTGAGGGTAAAAATATAAACTGTGATGCCATGGTAAGCCTTGATGTGTTTTTAATAAATAGTCCGAGTACCGTTCCGACTGCCAAGCTGACAATAATAAAAATTGCAAGTGAGAAGAAATAAAGAGCTAAATGTACAGGCATTTTTGCCTCAAAGGCGATTGGCGCTACAATAAATATCATAAGGCTCATAATAAAAAGATGAACAAATGCGGAGATAAAGTTGTTAATTGATGCTACCCATAAAGGGATACCCCCTACCGTGAAGGCCTTTTTTATTTCACTGCCATACAACTCGACCAGTGGTGCGGGTGCGCCTAGAATTGCTCCCATTGTCACTCCAAATACCGTCATCGATTGGATTAGTGTATCATTAGCAGCAGGGTTAATCGATGAAAAGATTCCGCCCATAAAAGCAAAGAATACAAGCGGTACAACATAATAGGTGAGCAGTACGCCTTTATTCCTAAAGTCAAGTTTCCACTGCAAGGCTACTCCATATATAAACGCATTCATGCTTTACCCTCCATGGCGATATCCATAAATCGGTGTTCGAGTGTAGCTCTTTCAATTTTCACATCTAAAACTGTGTTTTGTGTTTGCTTGCAGATTTCAAGCAATTCAAGTAAGGTATCCCCAATATTTTTAGTCGTAAATACCGAATATCCTTGTTCGAAGTCAGCGTCTTGAATAGGTCTTTCAGTTTTGATCTGAATTCTGCATTGCTTTCCCATTTCACTAGTCAGTTCGGTTGTTGTACCTTCAAATGCAATTTTGCCATCTTTAAGAATTGCAATTCTATCACAGAGACTTTCTACTTCTGCCATATCGTGACTTGCGATAATTATGGTTTTACCTTGTTCTTTCAATTTTCGAATCTGCGTATGGAGAGATACCCTCCCCTCTACATCAAGTCCGGCAGTCGGCTCATCCAGAAAGACGAGATCGGGATTACTTATCAGTGCAAGAGCTAGATGTAACCTTCTTTTTTGCCCTGTAGACATTTCTTTGTATTGTACATTTTTAAGCTGTGTCAGTCCTAAAGCATCAAACAGTTCGAAATTTACATGTGCTTTATTCCACTTGCAAAACAAGAGATAAGCCTCTAATCCTTTGATATTTGTTGGGAGTGATGAAGATTGAAGTTGCACACCAACAGTTCCGTTTACTGTAATCTTTCCGCTATCATATTTTCGAATACCCTCAATACATTCAAGGGTGGTGGTTTTTCCTGCTCCATTTGTACCGAGCAAGGCAAAGATTTCACCACGATTTACTGCAAACGAAATGTCTTTGATGACAGTATTGGCTCCATAGCTTTTTATTAAATTGGCGATTTGAAGGGCTACGCTCATTACTCTCACACCTCATATGTCCAAATATATTAATAACTCTAAACTTTACGATTTCGCTTATTAGTTCTTAAGGCAGTGGCTTATCTATTGGAAATTGTACTGATATTCATAATTCCGCTTCTCCTATATCCTGAGCAAATCTTAATAAGTATCCATCTGGATCCATGATTAAGAATTCTTTCAGACCTAATAATTTATCATCCGCTCTATACCAATTCTCTTCTATTTCAATTTTAACGGGATAGTCGTTTATTATTACATTTTTGTACAATTCATCAATGTCATTCACTGCTATTTGCAGATTAATTCCTCTTCCAAATGGATACGTTAAACTTCCAGTCTCCCAATTACCATTTCTCTCTTCAATCATAATTTGAGAATCGTTTAGTGACAGCATAGCAAATCTTTCCTCTCTTCGCTCATATTCTATATTAAATTGAAGGATATTTAAGTAAAAGTTAAGACTCTTGTTTATATCTAAAACAGTTAATTCGGGTATTAACGCATTAAGTTTAAACATAATAAAAATCCTCCATAGGTTGACCCTATACCTTATCATTTAACAAGACCATATGAATATGATCTTCCCATTTTCCGTTTATTTTTAAATATTTATATGCCAACCCCTCATTAAAAAATCCTAACTTTTTAACTACTCTTAAAGAGCGTTTGTTTTTAGGCATGATATTGGCTTCAATTCGATGCAACTTAAATTCATTAAACATAATATCAATACCTTTTTGAATTGCCTCAGTTATATACCCCTTATTAATTTCATCCTGATCTAATTTGTAACCAAGATGACAGGATTGAAAAGCACCTCTTACAATGTTGCTGAAACCAACAGAACCTATTATTCTGTTATCATCTTGCTTTTTAAAAATCCACATTCTAAAGGAGCTATTATTTTCAACATTTAATAACTCTTTTTCTAATTGTTCTTCTTGGTACTGCTTTGTATAAAAATCTTCATCCTTTATAGATTCCCACTCTTCTAAAAAGGCCTTATTTTTCAAATAGTAGTCTATAACTAATTCTGCGGAGGATTTGTCCAACACTTTAATTTTGAGTCTTCTCGTTTCATAAACCATTTGCATAAATAACCACCCTTAATTCTTCCAAGCAACGAAGATCATAAACAAATAATTCCGTATTTTGCGTTGCGGCTTTCTTCGAGTATAGCTTCTTCATCACTTAAGGATATATTAAGCTCACCCGATCCGAAGGTTAGAAAATCAGATTCGTGTCAGGATCCAGATGTCTCTAAAAGTATAATTATATTTTGGTTGGTGAGTTTATTGGCCAGAAGTTGTTTAAATTTAATGGAATGTGTTTTACCTTCTAATAGCCTCTCCTGAATACCCGTTTATATCATGCTGTACTTTAGAATCATCTACAACATAACCATCATGATTATCCAATACTCTTGTAAGTCTATTCATATAAACGCTATTCACTTCCTTTTCATTTATATCTTAATGAACAAACTCAAATCATCATTATCTCTCAAATCTCAAATAATTTAGAGTAAATAAAATTGCCTTCTTCGTTATATCTTCACATAAATGAGGTGGATTATTTGGGTTAAATCCTTGTGGTCGGAGATCTCTACAATTTAAACTGCCAAACTCTTTCTCAAATCCTTTGGTAAAACTATTGCATATAGATACTATTTGCTCATGCTCGAATCCTTTTTCAGTACCTTGAATTCCAATAAACATCAAAGAACTTCCAACCAATCCACACTGTGCCCCATACCTACCTGCTCCTGGAATTCCTGTTGCCGCATCAAGAATTTGAGAGCACAATTTAATATGAAATATTTCGGAAAGAGTTAATAACGAAGTAGTTGTGCAATTCAAATCATCATTCCAATAATAATCATGTACTTTTATATCGATAAGCTCTTTATTTTGCATTTAATCCTCCTGCTCAGGAATGCTCCTAACTATGATCAATCAGTGGTAAGCAGCTTTACAAGTCCCTGTATATGTCGTTCATCAGTCCCGCAACAGCCCCCTAATACTTTAATTTGATGGTGATTATGTAGCTCTCCCATTTCATTAATTAAAGTCACAACGTCTTCTGATATCAACTGTGCCACGCCATCTAATTCTTCAGGGCTTTTTGATGAGGTATTCGCTTGGATACCTTTCAAACGCTGTTTTACTGCATTTGTGAAATTCTCATGATTCCCAATAGCTTTCAAAAGAATGGATGGATGAATGCAGTTTGTCATGTAGAACAAAGGTTGGGGCGAGGTAATCTCGTCTATTTTCGAAATTGTTTTATGAAGAGAATTACCATCAAGCAGCGTTCCATTTGCTCGGATAACGAAACTCAGAATGTAAGGTTTTCCTGTGCGTGCCATTGCTTGTGCAAGACCGATTGCTTCAGTCATTGCAGGAAGGGTTGTCCCACAAAGAAAATCGACTCCTGCGTCAGCTAAAGCATTCGCTTGTTCTTGGTGAAAAGAAAGGGCTTCTTCAGATGAAAGTGCCTCTTCTGCATTATATGCATCTCCTTTGCAACCCATTAGGCCACCAATAAAGATTCGCTTAGAATATTCTCCGTATTCACTACGTATGTCCATAAGAAGTCGGGCACAATCGCCATTCACATCTGTCCCTATTAGACCCGCTTGCGCTATTTGTTCCGGGTTTGAACGTCGTGTTGGTGTAAATATCATCATAGGGATATTAGATTTGCGCACTATATCAATGTATTGCTTATAAATTCCTCGAAGAATAAGCTTTCCTTGTTGATCGTAAACCAAGCCCGAATGAACAATGTGCTGATCAAGTTGAACTTTATATTCGCGACGAAGCCGTTCCACAACTGCGCCTTCTGTAAAAATCAACTTAGATGCTTTAAAGGTTCTTGTAAAGTCCATTGATATATCACTTCTCTCTTTAGTTCCACTGTTTTAATAATGTTTAAAAAATTCACCAAGCCCTGCGAACCAAAAAAAATCCCTAATCCAATGATCAAACAGCACTATCTATAAAAACTGGCTATAACTTGGGCTGCTGGTAAAAAAAACATTTGTCCCAATAGCGTACCTATTAATTTTGTTGCAATGAGTAGAACAACTAACGCTTTAACATCACCATAAGGTCGTTTTCCGCTTAATGCCTGATCAGTAATAATTGCTGACTTTGGATCAATAAAGAAGGTTAATAATATACTTGCAATCCCATTGATCATTCCTGACGAGGCTACCGCCGCTAGTCTTGATTGCTCTGGAACCAAGAGTGCTGAATAATAAGCAGCAAGAACGCCTATTGTGTATATTCCTGTAACTAAAGCATTTAAGATTAATAATCTTTTGGGAATTTCCCTGAATCTAAGCTTCTCCAACATTGTCTTAGAGGGTCTAACTGCACTTTTTACAATTCTTTTGAGATTATTTACTTGCAATGCCTCTACAACAAGGGATGGAACAGAACCTGTTAATTCCAAGCGTCTCACAGCGACTCCAAAGATCCTTAAAAAAGTCGGTATCAGAAGGATTCCAAATAGTGTTCCTATCGTTGACGCAAAAATTACTGTTCTCATGTCACTCACTGGATCTAAGCCCGTGCTAATACTTAACCCAACTATACTTCCAATTAAAGGTCCCTGAAACAAGTTGGCCGTTCGTGAAACAAGTACGAACATATTGAAAAGAGAAAAGGATAATGCAACTTGTCCACTTTTTACGGAATTTAATCGGACAGAGTAAGCAAGGGTGTCTACAATATGAATCACTATTGTCAGGATAATTAATTCTATCAATGTTCTTTCCATTGACCCACAATCCTCTCCACGAAAATAATGATGTCATCAAACGTTACAAGGATTCCCAATCTAACCAAACAGGTCGATGCCATATCTGTCTTTAGACTATTCTTTAGCCCTAATCTTCTTCATTATCGGGTCAACTATTTTTCGACTTAAAATCAGAAATAAATAACCGACTAATCCTCCCAGTGTATTCAAAATAACATCGTCTATATCAGTTATTCCGAGTTTAAGCCAAAACTGAATCATTTCAAGAAAAGAGCTAATTAGAAAAGTAATACTCGTAATCCTTTTGAAACTTTTAAGGCTTTGAAAAATAAGGGGCAAGAGAAAACCCATTGGCATAAAAGCGAATATGTTGCCAAAAAGATTGAAAAACCATACATCAAGTTTATATTTCCCCATACCCATTATGTAACTGAAAATTGTTTTAAATGGAATTAAATTATATCTTATTTCGTTTTCATAAAACCTAAAGTACTGACCGTAGGCGTAAAAGAAAAGTCTATAGAGTAGATACGTAAAATACGTGAGAAAGAGTATAACTGTAATTTTTCGTATTAACTTATTCATTCTGAATTATCCATACCTGCCCTCTTTCTAAGTCTCTAACGATGAACTTGGAAGGTCTATAATTTTGAACCTCAACGACTATGTAAACATGATTAAAAATGAATAGAAGTTAAGTTCAATCAATAAGGTTTAATAAAAGCTTATTGGAGGGACAAAGTGAAAAACCAATTTATCTTAGGGCTACTTCTTGGCATTTGTCTTTCAACAATTACGCTAACCCCTTTGCTTTCGGCTAATAGTAATAGTTCAAATATCATAAAACACACTATTAACGATCATCTCACCTTGAACATTCCGGACTCGACCCGAGTAATTGAAAACAATATTATTGGCAATGGACAACTCTTATACAGTATTTATCTCGATGATCAGACACTGCTGCTAAGAGGCTATGCACAAATATGGAATCTTAGTAACCTAGAAAACTATTTAGAGGAAAGCAAAAAGATTAGTACCTTTGACTTTAATTCTTATTCACTCAAACCGATTGAGGTGGGCAATTATGGCGGGTATTTAATCAAATGGACAGCATCCTTTGGAGTAAACTACAGAATTTCGGGGATTGAATACTGGTTGAAGAAATCCGACACTAGCGATGTATTAAGGATTTCCTTCTTTACTGATACAACTTCCTTCACGAAAGAGCAGATAGAGTATATTGACAAAATTATCGGCTCTTTGAACTAACCGTTTACGCTTTTTTATTCCTCCCTAATCAAGTGCAAAGTTTACAGCACCTATTGCATGGAGCAAAGTTGTATCATATAACGGCACTGTCGAGTCCTCTAATTTAACTAATAAGCCAATTTCCGTACAACCTAGGATGATTCCATCCGCACCTTGTTCTACTAAGTCCTCAATAATTTTTTTATATCTGGCTCTTGATTCATCAACAATTTGTCCTAAGCATAGTTCTTTATAAATGACTGCATTTACTATTACTCTATCTGTTTCCTTCGGAATTAAAACCTTGATACCTTGAGTCTCTAAGCGTAATTTGTAAAAATCCTGTTCCATTGTGTATCTTGTTCCCAACAACCCAATTGTTTTTATTCCATCAGATAGAACTTGTTCTGCTGTGATATCCGCAATGTGAAGTAATGGAATATGAATACCTGCCTGAATTTCGTTAGCAACTTTGTGCATAGTATTCGTGCAAAGGACAATAAAATCTGCCCCTGCTGCCTCAAGGCTCCGAGCAGCGTCTGCTAGAATTTTCGCAGCCTTTTCCCATTCACCATTCGTTTGATAGATCTCTATTTCCTCAAAGTCTACGCTATATAGAAAACATTTTGCCGAGTGCAAACCTCCAAGCCTCTGCTTTACTTCTTCATTAATAATTCGATAATATTCGGAAGACGACTCCCAACTCATCCCTCCGATTAAACCAATTGTTTTCATCGATTTCTCCTCCAATTTATTCTATCTTAGGCTGTCGTCTAACATTCTGAGCTTTTCCGCTGCGTCCTAACTGCTTGCATCCCTACCAACGTGCCACGATAATAAACCTCCTCTGTTTAATAAAATTGTGTTGAGATCACCATTAAATTTGCTTTGAACGTCCAATAATGAGAAGATCAAAACAGTTGAGACCTGCCCTTTTATAACTTGTTTGTTTCTATTAGCGAAGAACAATATAAACAATCCCGTTTCTTGTTACAATACAAACATTGATCTTCCTGAAACGCGGGTAAATCCTGTCCTGCCAAAATGATACCCGTTAAAGATTTCAAGGGGCGTAGCGATAAATCTCTTTGGAGCGTAATTCCAATTGCATAGGCTTCGCTCACTTGATACAGTTCATTTTGCGCCTCTATCGGTATTCCTTGACACCCAGGGCTGAGTGTATGGCTTAATGTTTTGTGAGGGGTATACTCCTCGGAAATTTCAACTTGAAATTCATTTCGGATTTTCTTTTCAGCTTCTTCCAAAGCTAGAAGTCCAATGGCTTCGATCATATAACCGGACATGTAATCTTTTGCTTTAAAAAATTCCAAAGTCCAATCATCAATCATTGAACCCAACGTGACAGAAAATAATGCTGCATACTTAGCTTTATTGAATAAGGGATGCTTATACGGTAAAAGTATTAAGCCTTCATTGCTTTCTAACCTCTTTGTGTTGGGATTAATTTCGGTAAAGAGTAAAGTCGCTTTTGGTCTTATCTCCTGGTTAAAAACTTGAAGACATTGAGAATAAGTATCCTTTGAAAATTCATCTGTATTATTCTTGGATAGAAATGGAGCCAAATAACGTCTTACTTGCTGTTGATCATGAATCAAATCTTGGGGTAAAAAGTTAATCCTCCGCTTATGCATGGTAACCTCCCTATCAAAAAATAGGATGTACTTTTCTTCTACCCTAATTCGTCATTCTAATCTTAGCACCCTTTAAGAATGAGAAATTTTTTTCACTTTAGCACCGTTTACAACTACTCTGAATGGATAACAAGCACCATACCACTTAGCGTGATATGGTGCTGCTCAATGTTTATCCATCTAATTTCAGCCTAATAGCATAAAAGGGCTTAGCTTTTCTAATCTAGAATCGCCCCGAACGGAAAATTGAGGCTATTAATAGAACAAACATGATAAAAGCGAAGGTGAAACCGACATCAATCGCCGGAATGCGGCCGAAGAGTATGGGCTGACTCCCCCCTAGGGCAGAGGCAATAATGAGGCCAGCCATTATAATACTAAAAGCTAGGAGCACAAGACTAAACGAAAGCTGATTGCTCAGTCGATCCATTTTTTTAAGGAAATTTCCGAGTTCTGGTGTAACAATTTCAAAGCGAATTTTTCCATTTTGGGCACTTCGCAGGAACTCTTTCGCTTGTTGGGGCAGATCAACTGCCAGATCAACTGTATCTCTGAGATTATTCCACGTCTTTTCAGCAATATTTTTCGGTTCAAAACGTTCCTTTAACAGTTGTTTGCCATAAGGTTGAGCAATATCAATGATGCTTATTTCAGGATCTAATTGTTCAACGATCCCCTCTAAACTTAAAAGTGATTTCCCAAGTAACACTAAATCAGCAGGGATCTGAATGCGATGGCGATAAGCAACTTTAAAAAGGTCATTGACCGCCTCTCCCAAATGAATTTCGCTCATGGCGACATCAAGGTATTTTTCCCGCAAATTGTCTACGTCGCGGTAAAGTAGCTTCATGTTGACGTCCGACGGGGCAATCCCCATATCGAGGACGGCATCTACCATATCTTTTGTTTTCTTCCGCATCATCCCAATAACTAAGGAAGAAAAATTGTACTTCATCTCGGACGAAAGTCGTCCGACCATACCAAAGTCAATCAAAGAAATAATTTGCCCCGGTAAAATAAAAATATTTCCGGGGTGAGGGTCTCCATGAAAAAAACCATCAATCAGAATCTGTTTAAACATGGCCTTTACTAAATTCTCACCAATCGTTTTTAAGCTATACCCTAATGCTGTAAGATCTTCGAACTGACTTAATTTGACGCCATGTACAAATTCTAGAGTAAGAATCTTTTTAGTCGAGTAATCCCAATAAATCTTAGGAATATGAACCTCTGGTGTATCCTTAAATTGTGAACCAATTTTCTCAGCATTTCGCCCTTCGATGCTATAATCAAGCTCGGAGCGCAACGAGCGGGCAAATTCCTCGACCATTTCTTTCAATTGATAGTGTTTAGCCCAATCGACTCGGTTTTCCGCTATCGTTGCCAGATCTAATAGAATCTCTAAATCCGTTTCTATTGTCTGTGTGATCTGAGGTCGCTGGACTTTTACCGCCACTTTTTCCCCTGATTTAAGGACGGCCCTGTATACTTGTCCAATCGATGCAGCAGCAATTGGAATTTCTTCAAACCGCTCAAAGATTTCAGTGGGTTTCTTCCCTAATTCGCTTTCAATAATTTGACTGGCCTCATCATAGGGAAACGGAGCCACTTGATCTTGGAGTTTTTCTAATTCTCGAATCAAGAAATCCGGCAAGATATCGGGGCGTGTACTTGCGATTTGCCCTAATTTTACATAGGTTGGGCCTAGCTCCTCTAGTGCGTGTCGCAAGCGTGCCCCAACAGTTTGTGGATCAATTTCTTCCTGAGTCTGAAAAATTAATCGTTTGGGTAAAGACAATAAATTTGTAAGCCCCATCTCTTCGATGATGAGGCCAAATCCATGCCGAGCAAGAACCGTAGCAACTTCTCTATACCGATTTAAGTGACGGATTCTTTTTCCAATCATTCGTGCTCCCCTAATTTCGTACTCCTTTAATTAATTCGTACTCCTCAATCGTTACCAGGCGTATGTTCCTGGACATTTCCCAGTTGATTCTCCAGATTCGCGATTCTTTTTTCTAAACGCTCGATATCGGCATGAGTTGGAATTTTTAGTTCCCCTAAAAGTTTCTGAAATTGCTCCTGAATTTTTGTATTAACTTCTTGTTGTTGCTCTTCGCCTTTCTGAACGAGTTCATTAACGAGCTCTTTCGATTCTGTCACCGAAACTTCGCCTTTTTTCACTAATTCATCCACAGCTTTTTCAATTTGTTCTTTACTCATAATTGCAAAACCTAACCCAAGTGCTAGCCCCTTTTTTAAAAGATCAATCATTAAAGCCAACCTCCTTCAAAATTCCAGTTATTAGTTAACTATAAATTCATCTAACTAATCTGTTCTTGTTCTATCGTCTTTTTCCTCCTCCCCTATATATAAAATTATTGGCCCTTTTTATCCTGCATTTTTTGAGCTATTCTTAGATATTTAATTCCTCGTTTCTATTATGAACGAAAGGTCAAAAAATATTTACTATTGGCGATTTGAGCATTGTCCACTATAATTTAGTCTATTAAATCATTAAACCATTAGATTGGAGAGATACAATTGGAATCAATCGCTACCCCATTAACTCAGTTAAAATTTCGATTTGCTGACGTCAATGATGTTCCCCTTATTTTAGGGTTTATCAAGGAGTTAGCGGAATATGAAAAAATGTCAAACGAAGTTGTGGCTACTGAAGAGGTTTTAAGAAATTCTCTCTTTGAACGAAAGATGGCCGAGGTGATTATCGCAGAATATAATCAGAAACCTGTGGGCTTTGCGTTGTTTTTCCATAACTTTTCAACGTTCTTAGGACGTCCGGGAATTTACTTAGAAGACTTATATATTAAACCTGAAATGAGAGGAAAAGGTGTTGGAAAAATTCTTCTCGCCTACCTTGCTCAATTGACACTTGAAAGAAATTGTGGACGGTTAGAGTGGTCATGTTTAGACTGGAATGAACCCTCTATCCACTTCTATAGAAATCTAGGTGCAGCCCCGATGGATGAATGGACAGTATTTCGCGTTACCGATCAGGCCTTAGATAATTTAGCCAAACAATTTCTTCCCTAACTTGATCAGTTATCTTTTATTCACTTCCATATTTTATATAAAGACAACTTATGTAACCATGCTTTATACTAGAGGCAACCCACACAAGCGATGTGAGTTGCCTCTTCTTTTGAAAGGAGTTATTGAATGAATATTTTTGTGAATAAAAGAATCAATTTTACAATAGCATCCTTATTATCCATGGGACTGTTTGTAAGTGCCTTAACTGCTGCTCCAAATCCAATTTCTCCCGACCAGCCTAACGAAAAAATGGTTGCTCAACTTGAACCTCTTAAAACGCCTGAGGAAACTACCGCTACTGAGTCCCCTACTCAAGTATCAGATGCAAGTTCAAATGCTTCACAATCTATCTCGTCAAGTTCTGTAACTCCTCGTCCCCGTGCCCAATCTCAAGTGTCAGTATCTAGAGGAACAGTTAGTGAAAAGTCATCTGGCCCATCATCGAGTCAAAAAGCAACAGCCATTATCGCGACCGCTAAAAAGTACATCGGCATCAAATACGTTTGGGGCGGTACTACGCCAAGTGGATTTGACTGTTCCGGCTTCACTCAATATGTCTTTGCCCAACATGGCATTACACTCCCTCGCGTTTCACGCGATCAATATAATACCGGACGCGGTGTTTCCTTAAATAGCCTTCAGCCTGGAGATTTAATCTTTTTCTCATTAGATGAGGATAAAGTGATTGATCATGTAGGAATTTATACAGGAAATGGGCAATTTATTAATGCATCCTCCTCAAAAGGGGTAACGATCTATTCCCTCGGATCGTATTGGAACTCCCACTTTATTGGAGCCACGCGAGTTCTTTAAACGCGATTCTTAGCCATTGATTATCGTTCCCCCATTGACATGGAGGATTTGACCTGACATGTAAGAGGAGTCCATGCTTGCCAAAAAAACATAAGCAGGGGCGAGTTCCTTAGGCTGTCCTGCGCGTTTCATCGGTGTGGTACTACCGAAGGTGGTAACTTGATCCTCTGAGAACGATGATGGAATCAGCGGGGTCCAAATCGGGCCAGGCGCTACTCCATTCACACGGATTCCCCGTTGAACCAAAGATTCGGACAAAGAACGCGTGAAGGAAACGACTGCACCTTTACTTGCGGAATAATCGATAAGCTGATCGTGACCCTCATAAGCTGTGATTGAGGTTGTATTGATGATGCAAGCCCCAAGCTTAAGATGAGGTAGAGCGGCGCGTGTAAGATAAAAACACGAAAAGATATTTGTCTTAAAGGTTCTCTCGAGCTGAGAAGCAGAAATATCTGAAAGACTTTTTTGAACGTGCTGCTCGCCCGCGTTATTGACCAGAATATCAAGCTGATTAAACGTTTTTATAACCTCACCGATTGCACTCTGGCAAAAGCTTTCCTCGCCCACATCTCCAGCCAAACTTAAGCAACGTCGACCTAACGCTTCGATTCGTGCACGCGTGTCATGAGCATCGGACTGTTCATTCAGATAGATGAACGCAATGTCTGCTCCTTCTTTGGCATATGCAAGTGCTACTGCGCGGCCGATTCCACTATCCCCACCTGTAATCAATGCAACCTTTCCATTAAGCTTTCCACTGCCTAAGTATTGTGGATCTTCGAATATCGGAAACGGGTTCATCCTGCTTTCAATCCCCGGTTGTTGATCCTGATGCTGAGGGGGAAACATGATCACTGGTATTTTAGTTTGACTCACTTTTATCACTCTCCATCCTATTAGTCTGGAAAGTTTGGCTGAAAACTATGCATAGATACACCGCTAGGATTTGTACTCAAATGTACTCTTCCTAGCGGTGCACTATTTTAATTGAATATATAATATTATTTGCTTTTAGCCATCGAGAAGACTAAAATTTAATCATATTCTTTTACCTTTTATGTATTGGATAGGAGGGCCATATGAAAGTTACAAAAATTAAAGAACCGATGAACGCACTTACCCACTTTATCCCCTTCGTAGCCGCTTGGTTTGGACTTGTTTCGTTAATTCTGTTGTCACAAGGAAATCTCTCGAAAACCATTACCATGACTATTTACGGACTGAGTGTTATTGCTTTGTATGGTACAAGTTCTCTCTATCATGCTCTTCGAACGACTCCTCAGAAAGAACTGACCTTACGTAAGATTGACCATATGATGATTTATGTTCTCATTGCAGGCTCTTACACGCCGGTATTCTACTATGGTTTAGAAGGAGCCTGGCGCTGGGTAATGCTCCTTGCCGTATGGGTTCTTGCAATAGTTGGAGTTATCCTGAAGATCTGGTTCATCAATGCTCCACGCTATGTTTCAACCGCTTTTTATGTCACTCTAGGCTGGATTGCCCTTGTTCCTATCTTCCAACTTATTCATAATCTCCCGCTCGGCTCGCTTATTATGATGGTCGGCGGTGGCGTGATGTATACTGTGGGTGCGATTATCTACGCCGCAAAAATCTTTAAGCTTCCCCGCTTACATCTTGGATTCCACGAAATTTTCCACATCTTTATCGCAACAGGAACTCTCATTCATTTTATCATGATCCTGATCTATTTTGTACCAATCTCGAGTTAACTGAGTATGAACTCTCCTCTTTGCTCATATCTTTTTTAAAGAACTAGAGCAAAGGAGGATCATGAATGAAAAGACGATTTATAATCCTCCACTTTCGAAAATCCAGCTTACCCTTATTGCTGTTCGGAATCCTTCTCCTGATCGGGGGAGTAATGTATACTTTTAACATGACAGTAACTCCGAATTCAAAGGATAAAATTATCGTGATCGACCCCGGTCACGGAGGGCAGGATCCAGGTGCGCAATATCAAGGAGTTAAAGAAAAGGATATTAATCTAGACATTGCTTTACACCTGCGGGAAACCCTAATGGCAAGAGGATATAATGTAATATTGACTCGGGAGGTGGACAAGGATTTCTATCTCCCGAATTTTGTTTTGGGCCGAATAGCTAAGCGAGTTGAACTTAATCAACGCGTACAAATGGCCAGTTTAAATAACGCTGACTTATTCATCAGCATTCATTCAAACAGTTATCCTGGTATCTCCTACGGTATGGAAACCTTTTACTATGTCAAATCTTCTTCGGGCAAAGCCCTGGCTGACCGCATTCAAAAGGAACTTAAACAAATACAACCTGATAATAAACGGAATTCCAAATCAGGGGATTATTATCTGCTGAATCAAACCCGAATGCCTGCTGTCTTAGTTGAAGTTGGGTTTCTTTCCAATGCCAAAGAACGCAAGCTTCTGCAAACCACATCCTATCAGGAGAAAATCGCAGAAGCAATGGCTAATGGTATTGAAGGTTACTTTCAGGAGTATCCTCACGAGATCCACCCCCCCCTCCTCTGTACTCGCGACTCCGTCCAGCAACTGAAAAATTGCCCTTATCATTGATACTTTTATAAGATGAAAAAAGGTCTCGCATCGATTGTGATGCAAGACCTTTTTTCATCTCATTCTCTTAAAAGCGGAGGCTGCTCCAAAAATTCAATCGAATAGCGCTCACTCATCCAATTCGCTTTCCATTTATCGAGAAGAAGGACAGCATAATTTTCATCTTGATCTAATACGACCAGACTCATACTTGAATCTTTAAGAATCTTTATTTTTTCTTCATCTTTTGGAACCCAGCGCACGATTTCATAAGGCAAATGATTAATCTCAACATCTACTCCATACTCATCCCGTAATCGATACTCGAGTACTTCAAACTGTAACTGCCCAACAACGCCGATAACTGGAGCCTCGACTCCAATATGCAGATCACGGAAGACATGAATCGCGCCTTCTTCCTGCAATTCTTGAATTCCTTTAATAAACTGCTTGCGTTTCAAAGCATTCTTAATACTCACCCGCGCGAAATTTTCTGGGCTAAAAAAGGGCATGGCTTCAAATTCGAGACCGTCTTTTTCGGCTAAAACATCACCAATCCGTAAAATTCCATTATCATGAACCCCAATAATATCACCAGCATAGGCCTCGTCCAAAATGGTCCGTTCTTGAGCAAATAACTGCTGAGGCTGAGCTAAGCGAAGTTTGCGACGTGAACGCGTATGAATGACATTCATTCCACGTTCATATCTCCCGGTACAAATTCGGATAAAGGCAATCCGGTCACGGTGCATTGCATTCATGTTAGCTTGAATCTTAAAGACAAATCCAGTGAATTCTGGATTCAGTGGATCTAGTTCGCCTTGGTTGGATGTTCGCGCTGCCGGCCCAGGGGCAAGCTTTAGAAAACTATCCAAGAAATTAGGAACCCCAAAATTACTTAAGGCACTTCCAAAAAAGACTGGCGTAACCTCTCCTCTGTTGACTCTTTCCATGTCGAACTGATTACCCGCCATATCAAGCAACTCAATATCTTCTTGTAAACGCTGCAACAATTCCTCTCCGATTCCTGATTGGACTTCAGGATCTCCGATCAAACCGGATTGTGGGGCACCTGAATTTTCAGTACGGTTACCTGCTGCATAACGGTCCACGAAACCACTCTGACGATCATAAATTCCTTTAAAAGTCCCCCCCATCCCAATCGGCCAGTTCATCGCATAGGCTTCAATGCCCAAGACTTTTTCAACTTCATCCATTAAATCAATTGGATTTTTCCCTTCCCGGTCGAGTTTATTGATAAAGGTAAAGATCGGAATTCCTCGCTTCTTACATACTTCAAACAGTTTAATGGTCTGCGCTTCGACCCCTTTGGCAACGTCGATCAACATGACTGCGCTATCAGCTGCCGTTAATGTCCGGTAGGTGTCCTCACTGAAATCCTGGTGACCCGGGGTGTCAAGAATATTGATAACATACCCTTTATAGTTGAATTGCATCGCACTCGACGTGATGGAGATTCCTCTTTGACGCTCCAATTCCATCCAATCTGAAGTTGCATACCGTTGAGTTTTGCGGGCCTTCACATTACCCGCCAAATGAATCGCTCCTCCAAATAAGAGCAGTTTTTCCGTCAAAGTCGTTTTCCCTGCGTCAGGGTGAGAAATAATCGCAAATGCTTTGCGGGATCGAATTTCTTCTTCCATTGTCAAATTCACAGTTATCTAAACTCCTTAATATGAAATATTCTCACACTATCTTTTTATTTTTTGTTCATAGACTTATATTATATCATTAAGATTTTTATAACGGAAGATATTCCCCAGCAGGAATCATCCTAACAAATGTGGAAAGAATAAATTGTAATGTGTATCGGTAAGGGAGGATTAGGAAAATGACCTTGTTTCAAATTCTCTATGAAACACTATCTGAAAATGGCTGGGAATTTGATCATGATAAAAAAAATGAAATTTTCCGTTTAGAAATTCGAGGCGTAAACGCTGATTTTCATTGCTTCATTATTGTCGATGAAGAGCAAGAATCCCTACTCTGCAATACGCATATTAATCAAAAAATCCCCTTCCTCAAACGAATTGAAATCTGTAATTTCATAAACCGAGTGAATTACGAACTCGCAAATGGTAATTTTGAAATGGACATGGATGACGGAGAAATCCGTTTTCGAACTTTTCTCGATCTTGAAAATACTGAGCCTTCCCAAGAGCAATTGATGAACCTTATTTGGAACGGCTCGCAAAGTTTTGATACCTACTACCCTGGAATTGTAAAGATTGTTTTTGAAGAATTTTCTGCTGAAGAAGCAATGGCAATATGTACTCAAGAAGACGACTGAGTTTCCTCTATAAACCATTATTGGATATCTATTAGTTTGGGCGCAACTATTACCTGAGTAAAGAAAAGCGTTTAGCAAATAATAAGAACGTCCCAACTCATTGAATCCAAATTTTAAGGAGGTAACACACATGGCAGGAGAAAGAAACAGTAACACACCAGCAGTACAAGGCGCAGAACAAGGTTTAGACCAATTCAAGTATGAAATTGCGAATGAATTAGGCGTTCAACTCGGTGGCGACCGCACAAGCCGTGAAAACGGTTCTGTCGGGGGGCAAATGACGAAACGTATGATCAAATTCGCTGAACAATCCTTGAAAAATGGTGGTCGAATCTAAACTTCTCATTTCGTAATCGGGTAGGAGGCTGACCATTATTTGGTCAGCCGACCTCCCACAGCACCGTACGTACCGTTCGGTATACGGCGCTTCCAAAGTTTACGCGTTACTTCGCAGAATAACATTCACTAAAACTGAGATATCCAATCCGTTCGAAACGCTTATTGGATAAGGCTTTTGTCAAAATCGGGCTATGGGCAGTACGCCAATAGCCTTTTCTTGTGTTTGCCCACATCCACGCTTGTTCCTCTTGTATACCTACTTTCTTGAGGTTTTCAAATCGCGTTCGGGTTCTCTTCCATCGCTTCCAGGTAACCATCCGTATGCGACTTCTTAGCCACTCATCCAGTGTCTTAAGTAGATTTCTAGCGTCGGCCAGTTTAAAGTAGTTCGTCCAGCCTCGCACTATCTGGTTGAGTTTTGTTCTCCGTTCTTCGATTCCCATCCCGTTGCTCCGTCCAGTCACTTCTCGGATTTTATCTTTGAGTTTCTGGATGCTTTTAGGATGGATTCTCAGTCGCCCAAATCCTCTGTAGATGTAAAAGCTATATCCCAAATACTTTACATAGTTTACGTGCGAGATCTTAGTTTTCTCCCTGTTTACCTTGAGAAATAACTTCCCTTCGATGAACGGAAGTATATGGTCAAGCGCACGCTTTGCTGCTTTCTTGCTTTTGCAAAAAATCATCATATCGTCTGCATAACGCACAAATCTATGCCCTCGCTTTTCCAACTCGTGGTCACATTCATTGAGCATAATGTTTCCAAGTAAGGGACTAAGGGGTCCGCCTTGCGGTACGCCCTCGGGGCTTTCCTCAAACAAACCATCCACCATAACTCCTGCTCTTAGGAATTTGTGGATGAGTGAGATGACTCGCCCGTCTTTTATTGTCTCAGACAGAATTTGAATCAGTTTGCTCTGGTTGACCGTATCAAAGTATTTCTCTAAGTCCATGTCTACTACATATTTGTATCCTTCTGTAATATGACCCTGGCATTTCAACAGTGCATCATGAGCACTGCGGTTCGGTCGGAATCCAAAACTGTTGTTTGAGAACTGCTCTTCAAAGATGGGGCTCAGGACTTGAGTAATCGCTTGTTGGATTAACCGGTCTACGACTGTTGGTATTCCCAGTTTTCTAGTCTTTCCGTTCTCTTTGGGTATCTCTACCCTCCGTACGGGTTTTGGACGGTATTTACCGTCCCAGAGGGATTGCAAAAGTTCATTCTTGTGCTCTTTCAGGAAGGGTAGAAGTTCATCCACCTGCATACCATCGATTCCACCTGCGCCTTTATTTCTCTTCACCTGTTTGTAAGCTCGGTTTAGGTTTTCGACGCTAAGAATTTGCTTAAGCAAGCCTTCTGTCTGCTTGTTCGTGTTGGTGTTGTCGGTTTCAGTCATCTTAGGTGGCGCGCACACTTCCGCATACTCTCTCTGTTCCGCAGATACCCTTTGCAGATAGTCTTCGAATCGAAGTTGTCTGTGTTTTGAATTACCACTTTCAGTAACTTTCATTGACCCACACCTCCTTTGGTTCAACCCTTCCGTCGGTGTCTAGACCACCTCTGTACTATGGCTTCAGCTGACTCCTCACGATAAATCTTGTTTCAACCAGGTTTCTTACTCTGTTTCCACCTGTCCGTGAGGCCTCCCACGGTAAGACGATTCACTTTCGTTCCATGTACCCGCAGCATTTACGCTAACGTATCCGTGTAGCTTTTGGGCTTCAGCTTGAATGGCAGCCTTACCCCACGTTTTGCGCCTGATACTGTTCGTGTTCCTCGGGTCGGAGCTTTGCCGCCGGCTTCCTTCAGATTCCACCTCACGATGGACACCCTTGCCTTAAGCTAATGGTTGGTCGCTACATACCCCCATAACGGACTTTCACCGTCTAGTTAATCGCCATGCGTGGCGCACCATGCGGGAAGGGGCATTCATTCATTGAATACCCCTTCCCTATTATTTATAGTCATGAAATTAACGATAAAAATTTAGGGTAGTTTCTCACACTCCTGTGCGAAAAACTACGCCTAGAAAACTCTTCTAGTATTTCATCGTTCCATCTGTCTCCTCTAAGAATTTTTTCTTGGAGGCTAAATGCTCTTTGACGTCCTTCAGTTGATGGGGCGTCAATTCCCCTGCATTTTCCGCTAAAAACTTTTCATTTTTATGAATGTTGTTTAGAGTTAACTCCATCTTTTTTAGGTCTTCTTTTTGACGCTTGTTTCCATCTTTACGTGGCATTTTAATCACCTCGAATTTAGTTTTCCCGGATGAAAAAAGATAATGTGACCCAATTATAGGGATATTTTTTATTGAATTTCTACCCGAGCCTTCGAATTAAAAGGATTCGTACGAACTGCCAGAGAATAGAGATAAGGATAATCTTCGTGCAAGTGTTCCATATAGCTCAGCCATTCTAAAATCAAGAGCTGATAAGCCCGATCCATATCCCGAATCAGATGAACCCGGTCTGCCTCAGCTTGTTCTCTTAAGTCTTTGCGATGCGCGAACTCATCTGTTAAATGAAATATAGCCCAGAGTAATTCAGTAAAGGCTTCATGCTCCAGAAGATTCGGATTTTCCATCAAGCGCAGGAGAAAATCTTTTTTCCGAAATACTAAGTCTCGAAGTTGCTCTAAGAATTCCCCGTCAACTTGCCATTTACCACGATACTCTTCTACTCCTTTACGTGCCTCTAAAAAATCTTTATTATTCCAACTCGTTTCGATTAACAAGTTATTTTGGATTTTATCTATATTCGCATCCCTTTTGCTTAAGAACTCCAACAGCTCCCCACCCATTTCATGATTAAAAATGCCAACCACCATATACAACTTACGGAGAAGCGCTCTTTTTTCGCGTTTTGCGAGCAATTGATCAATAATCAGGGTTGATAGAAAAATATATATTGGTAAATAGGCTAGCTGTAAGAGAATATTATCTAAAATATAACTAATACCATGAAACTCCAAAAAATCGAGGAGATATAAACTTAAAGAAAGCCCTAAGAGAAAGATTCCTAATTTGATTTCCCATGTCCTTAGCTTCAACTTGAATCACTCCTTGATAGCGTAATGAAAGGATGAAAATATTGAAAATCAAGACCTTTAGCTCACCAGACTCACGTTTACTTGAAAGAGACGTTAACCAGTGGCTCGAAGAAAATAGTTGGCTTAAAATAATCAAAATCACTCAAAGTTCAGGGCAGGCTCACCTCATCTCGATCTGGTACGAAGAGCCAAACGTTCCAATGCTCGGATAAAGCTGTTCATATAAGTTAGAAGGCCGCTGATGTCAATTGCGTATCAGCGGCCTTTTGTATCTTAATAATTTTCGACAGAAACATCTTGATTCCTTTCATCCGTTCTTAATTTACCCAAAAAGTAATAAAACAACAACATAATTCCAAAACAACCAAGCCATAATAATCAGAGAAATTCAGGGTATCAACCGGAAGGGACTGTAAAACATGAAAATCTCAATTTTTATTACCTGTTTAGGTAACATGCTTTATCCGGATTTAGGGGTTACAATGGCCAAAATATTTACTCGGCTGGGCCACACTGTTGATTTTCCAGACAAGCAAGCCTGTTGTGGACAAATCTCATTTAACTCGGGTTATATGGAAGACACGAGAGCAGTCGCCCGCAACACGATTGATGCGTTTGAAAAGAGCGAAGTCGTAGTCGCGCCGAGCGGCTCCTGCATAGGAATGATTCATCATAACTATCCTTCTCTATTTGAAAACGACCCCGTCTATCTCAAGAAAGCAAATGAACTCATTAATAAGAGCTATGAATTCTCACAGTTTCTGGTCAACGTGCTTAAACAGCCTGATCTAGGAGCACGCTACAAAGCCAAAGTAACCTATCACCCTTCCTGCCACGCTACCCGCTTAATGGGAATACGAGATGAACCCCTCACCTTACTGGAACACATTCAAGGTGTTGAAGTTGTGCCCTTACCTGAGGCCCAACTATGTTGTGGTTTTGGGGGAACCTTCGCAATCAAAATGCCTGTGATTTCCGAGGCGATGGTTCAGGAAAAAGCACAACACGTCATCGAATCTGGCGCAGATATTCTCACTGGCCTTGATATGGGTTGCCTCCTTAACATCTCTGGATATTTGGAAAAACATGGGCACCCGGTACCTGCGATGCACGTTATTCAGCTGCTTGGAAAGGGGATAGAATGATGTCGGAGAAAAAGCCCTATGATATGCATGAAGCCCTAGATAAAGCACTCAATGATGACTTCCTCCGAATGGCTACTCGACGTGCAACAGATAAGCTGCGTCATCAGAAGTTGGACGCGGCGAATCAACTTGGAGACTGGGAAGAATGGCGTCAAGCTGGGGAAACAATTCGAAATCATGTCGTTCTTAACTTAGATTATTATCTGAAACAACTGATTGAAAATGTCGAGAAAAACGGTGGGCATGTTCATTTAGCCAAAACTCCGCAAGATGCCGTCAAAATTGTTCAGGACATTTTCCAAAAACATAATGCCAAGACCGTGATTAAATCAAAGTCGATGATTTCAGAGGAAGTCCATCTCAATCCCGCTCTGGAAAAAGACGGAATTGAAGTCAGCGAAACCGATCTCGCGGAATATATTATCCAGATCGCGGATGAACCTCCCTCTCACATCATTGTACCCGCGATGCATAAGAACCGGGATCAAATTGCGAAGCTTTTTGAACCGATTGCGGGGCATCCTTTAACTTCAGATACCCCGACCCTTACGAAATTTGCACGAGATAAAATGCGTGAAAAATTCCTCTCTAGTGAAATTGGGATCTCTGGCTGTAACTTTGCTGTCGCAGATACTGGGACTGTTACTATGGTGACCAATGAAGGAAACGGCCGTATGGTCAGCACCATACCAAAAGTTCAAATTACCATGATGGGCATGGAAAGAATTGTTCCATCCTTTAAGGAACTCAGCGTTATGCTTAATCTTCTTGCGCGCAGCGCCACGGGACAACGCTTATCCGTATATACAACGATGATCACGCCACCTCGACATGAAGGAGATGTTGATGGCCCTGAAGAATGGCATCTTGTCATTCTCGACCATAATCGCTCCGAAATATTAGGTGATCCAGATTTCCGCGCTTCTTTACGCTGTATCCGTTGTGGTGCCTGCTTTAACGTCTGTCCAGTTTACCGGCAAGTTGGAGGGCATGCATATGGATCCGTTTACGCTGGCCCCATTGGAATCGTCATAACCCCGCTTCTCGAACAAAATTATGAGAAGTGGGGCCATCTCCCCTATTTCTCTTCCTTATGTGCTGCATGCTCTGAAGCATGTCCCGTAAGAATTCCACTCATGGATTTAATTGTTAAACACCGTGATCGCAAAGTTCTTACTGGACACACCCCAGCAATTGAACATAAAGCCTTCAAGGCCTATCGTTATTATTTCACACGTCCCAAGGCTCTCCGCAATCTTCTCCATATGGGTTCCCGTATGCAGTGGGTTCTCATGCGTCATGGTCGTATCGTGATGGGCCCGCCTCCGCTTAACAATTGGTTAAGGAGCCGGTATGTACCCCCCCTCCCTCTTCAAAACTTTCAAGATCTCTGGCCGATGCTCGAAAAACGCTTAGAGAAAACTAAGCCACAAGGAGGTGAGCAAAAATGAGTGATCCCCAAGAATTCCTCGCCCACTTAGCCAAAAAACTTGGACGTCCTACTCCGACCTCTGTCGAGCCGATTGAGTTCACCTTTCCTCACTATCAACTCAGCAATCTCGAAGAGCGCATGGATATCCTACTCACAAATTGGAAGTCACTCGGGGGCAAAGGAATTAAAGCCAGAACTCCTGAGGAAGCTGTCCCTGCTCTAAAGAATTGGTTTGGTGATCCAGAACCCGAATGGCTGAACAATACCTCGATCTTGACTTGGGGAGAACTGCCTGATTTTGTGACAAACACGTTTAAGCAGCTTCACTGGGCAACTCAATCCTACCCTGATTCGTCCATAGAGCGTACAGTGCGAATTACCTCAGCTGCGCAATCTCAGCTAGGTGTCACTGGAGCAGATTATGGAATCGTCCAATCGGGTTCCCTTGTGCTTAAAAGCAACCCCGAACGCGGGCGTGCCGTCAGCCTCTTGCCGCCTCGCCATTTAGCCTTTCTTCCCGCTTCAAAAATCAAAGATGAGCTGTCAGAGATCATGGAAGAGCTTCTTACGGCGGGGGCTCCTCCGGCTGGCATCGAAATCATTTCAGGACCTAGTCGCACCTCAGATATTGAGATGGATCTCTCCATCGGTGTTCATGGACCCATCGAAGTTTATTTGGTTATCATGACCGAGTTATAAAGAAGACTTGGCTAACGCCAAAGCGGTGGCCTTAGTCGCCTTATCCTGCCGAACTTAACCACATGCATCGTAGGATAAAGAAAGTTTAACCCGCAAAAAGGCCCTTCCTGAGTAGGTGATCCTAGCACTCTACCGGGAAGGGCTCTTATTATTATATAAAGTACTCGATCTTTGCCCCTGGAAAATACTTTTCTGTGATTTCCAACGCAAACGTTTTCATTTCTGCCATCTCCTCTGGGCGATAAACATATTTACCATAGCCAAACTGACCATACTTATACTTCCGTTGCTCTTCGTCCATCGGTAGCATTGTATTAGGGAACACCTCGAGAATCGTGTTTTTTGCCCGCGTTGTGTATCGATGCGTAATCCATTCGAAACTCAAATCGCTTGACCGATAATTATTCGGAGCATTTTTCTCCAACTCTTGAGCTAAGGACGATAGCAGCGTCTCATATTCCTCCCGCCACCCTTCAACACGAATCATCGGTGCTATGATGAACCCCAAGGGATATCCAGCTCTCAAAACCTTTCCTGCGGCCTGGATTCGTTCCTCTGGAGACGGTGTTGCGTGTTCGTATTCCTTAACTACTTGGGCACAGTTTAAACTAAAGCGAAATCGGGTATGCCCCTCATGTTTTGCCTCAAGTAAACTGTCCACATTCGTAAATTTTGTAACAAATCGGAAGCGAGCCTTTTCAAGCTGACCGAAAAACTCAATGGCTTGTTTTAACGAGCCAGTATACGCTTCAACTGGCAAGGGGTCAGAAGTAGCCGCTCCTTCAAAAAGTGTGATCTCCGGAAGTCGCGCCTCCATAAGCTGGCGGGCCGTTCCCAGAATTTCCTCAACATTAACATAAACACGAATATAGGGCTTTTTACCTAAGGTTGTATTGAGGTAACAGTATTCGCACATTCCTGGACAACTCGTGACAAGAGGGAGCTGATAATGGGCAGAAGGCTTACAGCTTTGAAATTCTTTTCCTTTGCGGACCCCAATCACGAGTGTCCGTTTACCTTCTCGATAGGCTTGTCCAGCGGTTTTCCCAGGAATTCCGCTGACTCGATTATGGGACCCCGTTTCTATTACCGGTATGTCCGTTCCGCGGAAGTGTTCAACCAGTTCCTTTCCCAAGGGGTATTCTAAGGCTTCTGGCTCATAAAAAACACGAGCCGGAAGAAATTTTTTCATTCCAATCATCTGTATTCTTCTCCTCATTTTACTTCTCTTCATTTATTGGAGGCAATTTGTCAATTTAGGTTCACCTGATTTGCCTGTAGATAACTAGTGATTTTATCCTTTTCTTGGGTCTGGACATGCACAATCGCTTGTGCTTTCCCTTCCTTGAAGCCATTCCACTTAAGGAGTAAGCTCTGTTGATAGTGTTTATCAATCACGGGATCGGTATATTGAAGCAAGACGACAAGATAGTACGCGCCTAAATCCATCTCCTCTGGCGTTAAAGCGATCATCAAACTTGACGATGTATCTTTAGGAATTTCATTAACCAAGTCATAGCGTTCATTATGGATGGGTTTTTGTTGCAAATTCTGATCAAAAATAATCGTTTGGCTCGATAAATTCACCGCTGGATGAATACCAACATTATTAAACTTAAATTCAAATTCTACCCCGTCTCTCACCTCAACTTGGGGCGACTCTTTCAGAGAAAGATAAGGTCGAGCATCTTCACGTTGAACCTTCCAGGCATTCAACGTCACATAAACAGTAATTAGGGCCGTCAACGCTAAAATAGCCGTTCCAACAGTCGCAATAATACTACTCCACTTTAACAATTTGTCTTCCTTCGTTGACATACCTCTCTCCTCACAAACGCTATTAATAAAAAAATTGCCAATTCTTCCAAAACTATTTCCTTATAGATTTGGGTTCAAATCATATACTAAGCCTGTTTGCAAAAACAAAAGATTTTTTACGATTCAGAAAAAATAAGGAGGGATTTTTCGTGACTGTTCAACAAGACATGCAAAAAGCTACCGCCGCCGCTAAATCTGCTTTAGGAACGTATGATAACTTCGCACTTTCCACTCAGGATCAATCTGCTAAACAAATGTTTCAAGAGATGTCGAGTGACATGCAACGACATGTAGCACAACTCAATAGTCGTTTAAACTACCTTGAGTCGAACAACGGGTTAAATTCAACTCAAGGATAAACATATACGTTTAGCGCAGGGGTTCTACCTTAATGGGTAGAGCCCCTAAAAAATATTTTTTAGATTGAAGGATTCCGTATCTGCAATATGTTCATACAGTAAGCGCAAAGTAGCTAACTCCCCAGCGGCTAAGACGGAATTGTTAGCCTGAAAATATTCAGTCAATCGCATAATGGCAATATCGATCGTATCAATTTCCTGATGATGCACTAACACGCTCCATACGTCCTTGGTCTCAACCCAATCCTTTTTCAACAATTGTAAGTGTACATTAGCTTGATCCCAGTCTTGATTATCTAGCCGTTCATCAACTTGCTCAATGGTCTGAACTAATTTTTGAGTCGACGTAGTGATGTAACGGTTACCCCATACTGATCCTCCAATCAGTATGGCTAAGATCACAAAAATTATCATATAAGACCTCATGAATCCCAATCCTTTCTGCTAACGCTTTGATTTTTCTTGAAGGAAAAGCGTTCCGGAGGTATCGAGACTCGCAAGAAAAACATCTTCTACTCGATGAATATTCTGCTTTTTAAGCTCCTCCAATAACCACTGAAGATCTTTATCGATGCGTTGAAGGTTGACCTGATGTAATTTTCCATCCATGATTAATATGGTTGGCAGCCCCTCAAACGAGGGACACATATTGAAATCTTCCGGAGTTGTAGGTCTCTTTAATGACTTTGGTAGAACGCTAAGCTGGCCATTCGTTTCTAAAACTGCAAACTCAACATCAGAAATATTAGGAATATTTTTCATGCGTAACTCTTCCAATAAGTCTGTTAAATTATAACGATTTCGTTTAAGCTCAGATTCCACGATTTTTCCCCGTTCTATTAAAATGGATGGGGTTCCATTTAAAATAGCTCGTGCCCGTTCACTTTTCAATTCGACTATCGCGAGAAGCGTACTCACCAGGAGTATAACGAGTATCGGAATAATTCCCGCAATTAAAGGAATCCCGACATTTTCGCTAGGGATTGCTGCTAATTCTGAAATCATAATAATACCGACTAAGTCAAAGAGTTGTAATTGTCCGATCTCACGTTTACCCATAAAACGCAAAGCAATGACAACCACAGCATAGAGGATAAGGGTTCGTGTCACAATAATTAACATAAGAAACTCCTTTCCTTTTCGAGTTCATCCTCTAGCCTGCTCAATCATGGAACGAGAGGAAACATATTATATTTTTCCCTGTCATACCCTACTTATTCTTTAAATTTTCATTCATGAATATTCGAGTGTTGGGCAAGAATAATAGGGAATTTAACACAAGGTGGTGAAGATATGCGCTCATCAATTTCTTTAGGACTGGTTAGTGGCCTAATTGGTCATTTTGCTAAAGTGATCGTATCACATGAACCTCGAAACACCCATAGACGAAGGACTCACCCTCCCCATCATTTTGCTAATGTAATGTCTGGAGCTTTCTTAGGAATTCCGATTGTCTATTTTATGAAAAGAACGGGCAAAGACAAACATATAACCAAAGGAGCTAGCTTTGGAATGCTGCTCTGGGCCTTCTTTTACGGTGGGAAAAATAATCGCGATTACCATCACTATCACCTTAAATTCCCCAAAAAACGCAATGAACTTCTCTCGTTTTTAAGTTACGTCCTTTTTGGGGTCACTACTGCATGTACCGCCGTAAAATTAGCCGATCCCGGTACTTATACTGATGATGAATATGATTTCGGATTTTAATCATTTTTTCCAACAAAAAAGGGACTTGTCAAGAAATAGAAATTCGATCCTATTTCTGTGACAAGTCTCATTTTTTTTAAAATCTTTTCACTACGCACACTTATCACTTTCGATTCATATCCTAAAGCATGAGATAGATGATAATGATTATCTTTATCAAAGGAGGCAAAACCTATGTGTGGTATCGTCGGTTGGGTGGATTGGAAAGCCAATTTATCCCGCCCTGAATCTCAACATATTCTAACAAACATGACCCAAACTCTTATCCCGCGTGGTCCTGATGCAGAAGGATATTGGTACTCCTCTGACGCAAGTTTTGGTCATCGCCGTTTAGTCGTCATTGATCCCAAGGGTGGACTCCAGCCAATGCTTCGTAAGCGCGGAGAAAATGAATTTGTCTTAATTTATAATGGAGAACTTTACAACACACCCGAACTGCGCAGAGAACTACTCGCGTGTGGCTATCATTTCGAGGGACATTCTGACACTGAAGTTCTTCTCCTCTCGTATCTTGAATGGGGCCCTGCATGTGTCGAGCGTTTTAATGGAATTTTTGCTTTTGGAATTTGGGATAGTGCAGAACAACAGCTTTTTCTCGCTCGCGATCGCTTAGGCGTTAAACCTCTTTTTTATAAAGAAACGCCCAACGGCCTGCTTTTCGCCTCTGAGCTCAAGGCCTTACTCGCCAATCCTGACGTTGAACCTGAAGTCGATGCTGAAGGATTATCCGAAATCCTCTTTATCGGCCCAGCTCGCACACCAGGTCATGGAGTCTATCGCGGAATTAACGAATTAAAACCGGGTCATACCCTCCGTTTCTCCCGTTCTGGATTGAGAACCATTCCCTATTGGAGTTTACCCAGCGAACCGTCCTCCGATAATTTGGATCAAGCAACAACCCAAGTCCGTGAACTCTTTCTAGATGCAGTCAAGCGCCAGTTAGTTTCGGATGTCCCACTCGGTACACTTCTCTCCGGCGGCTTAGATTCAAGCGCTATTACAGCTATTGCTGCCCAAACTTATGCAGAGCAAGGGAGATCTCCATTACAAACTTTTTCGATCGATTACCTCGAGAATGAGAAATACTTTCAAGCGAATTCTTTTCAACCCAATTCTGATGCACCCTGGATTCAGCGTGTCTCCCAAGAATTTGGAACGAACCATTATGATTTTAAACTTGATACTCCGGAACTGGTTCAAGCCCTACGCCCCTCTACACAAGCACGCGATCTCCCAGGCATGGCTGATGTTGATTCTTCTCTCCAACTTTTTGCAAGTCAAATCAAAAAAGTGGTCACTGTCGGACTTTCAGGAGAATGTGCAGATGAAATATTCGGCGGATACCCCTGGTTCCATCGTCCTGAAACCTTAGCTGCGGAGACCTTTCCTTGGGCAATTCAAGTCCAAAACCGTCTTCAGGTTTTCTCGCCCGAACTTCTCACGCGTCTTAACCCAACAGAATACCTTCGCAACCGCTATCAAGAAGCCCTCACCGAAGTCCCTCATCCGGAAAAATCATTGCAGAGCTCATCAGCCCAAGATGAAAAAACGACACAAGAACGTCGCATTCGTGAAATCAGTTACCTTACGATTACACGGTTCATGCCCACGCTCTTAGATCGGAAGGATCGCATGACGATGTCAGTCGGTTTAGAAGGCCGAGTTCCCTTCTGCGATCATCGCTTAGCCGAGTATGCTTGGAATTTACCTTGGGAGATTAAATCCTTTGAAGGACGGGAAAAAGGAATTCTCCGACGCGCACTTGAAGGCATCTTACCTCATGATGTTCTTTGGCGTAAAAAAAGCCCTTATCCCAAAACACACAATCCCTCATATCTAAAAGTCGTACGTTCCTGGCTCCTAGAAATCCTTGCTGATTCGCAATCCCCCCTTCTTCCTTTGATCAACCGCTCTAACCTAATGTACCTGATCAAAATCTCAGACAATCTACCCTCTGGTCATCCTTGGTTCGGTCAGCTTATGGATATTCCCCAGCTCTTCGCATATCTCATTCAATTAAACCTTTGGCTGGAAAATAACAAAGTTAAACTCAATTACTAACTCAAATAATTAAAAGAGGTACGAATTACATTCGGACCTCTCTGGCTTTTTTATCCTTATTTATGAACCTAATTGGTCAAATTGATTTTTCATCAGTTCGTTCTTCTTTGGAATCAAGTTTGATACTCTGACTATTTTTTTTAATAACCTTGACTCGAGTTATTCGGTAACCCTTAACTTCTAACACGTTGAAACTATAGCCATCAAATTCAACGTGGTCACCTTTGACCGGTGTTCGGCCCAGCCGAGAAAAAACATATCCACCAATCGTTGACACAGATTCGTCTTCCAAGGTAATTCTCAAGAGTTCTGAAACATCATCAAGAAGCACTCGTCCGTTGATCAGGAATTCCCCATCTTGAACTTTGACTATCTCAGAAGTCTGGACTTCCTCAAACTCATCATAAATTTCCCCAACGAGCTCTTCCAATAAGTCTTCAATCGTAACCATTCCAGCAGTTCCGCCAAATTCATCTACAACGACAGCCATATGAGTTCGCTGCAAGCGCATCTTTTGCACAAGATGGGAAATGGGCATTCCTTCTGGAACAACAAGGATTTCACGTTTAACTTGTTTAATGGAGATAATTTCAGGATTATCTGCCAGATTCAATAAATCTCGCATATGCACTAATCCAATGACATTATCTTTGCTCTCTTCACAGAGCGGATAACGCGTATGTCCATGTTTTTTAACGACCGCTGTCGCTTCTTCTAAGGTATCTTCAGTAAAGATGCACACCATATCCTGACGCGGAACCATTACTTCACTGACAATGCGATCTGAAAACTCGAAAACGTTATCTAAAAGTTTTCCTTCCATCTTGTCGAGAATACCATTACGCTGACTCGCATCTACCAACATTCTCAATTCCTCTTCAGAATGCGCCAAATCAGCTTCATTGGCTGGCTCGATCTTTAAGACGCGAAGCGCCAAATTAGAAAGACCATTCAAGGCTTTAATGACAGGATAAAATACCTTGTAGAATACTTTGATCAGTCCAGCTGTCTTTAATGCTGCAACTTCAGCATTTTGAATAGCTAAAGACTTCGGTACTAGTTCACCCAAGACAATATGTAGAAATGTAATGAGAATAAATGCAATTACCGCTGAGACAGAATGGGTTACGACAGAATCCCAGCGCAAATACTGCTCAAAAAAAGGATTCAGCAGCGTTGCAATTGCAGGTTCTCCTAACCAACCTAAACCTAATGATGCGAGCGTAATTCCCAACTGAGTAGCAGACAGATAGGCATCAAGATTTGCAGTGACCTCAAGCGCTACATTAGCTTGACTTGAACCCGAATCTGCCAATTCAGCCAGGCGGGTTTTACGAACTTTAACGAGAGCAAACTCGGAAAGAACAAAGAAACCATTTAAAGCAACGAGTAACAATGCGGCTACTATTTTTAGCACGCTACCTATGACACCTTCGATCGAAACTTCCTCCTTTAATTATGAGAATTTCTGCGGAATACAACTAAGGCGCCAAGAATAAAGCTCTTGGCACCTACAATAAATACATCAATTGGCTTCTCGAGGTAAAGGATCTTCCACAATAATTCTCCCTTATGATCTTCTTTATAAGATAACTATAAATTAACTTCGATCTGACGTCAAGTGACAACTTTAATCGAATACCCGGTCTGTTACTGAAGCTTCAATTAAAGCACATCTATTCTTCTTTGTGCTCGTCCGTTCTCCGGAAAAGACGAAGGACCTCTTCATCCTCTTCTTTACCGATGATTGATAGTAGATTTTGAACAGGATCAGGTATGACTTCAACCGGGTTCAATTCAAAAAGTGATTCTAGACTGAACTCGACAGGCTCAGGGAAGTCCTCAAAATCATCTCCTGAGTTCTCGTTAACAGAAACACCGTTTTCTTCGTCAACGCCTACTGTTCCTTCCTTTAATACCTCATCTGCTACAGCCGTTGCGCTTAACTTTGTTTGCATCAAGTCAGGATGGGCCTGGAAAAACTCACGCAACGCCATTTTAGTGAATTCCGAGCACTTTTCAGCTGGAAGATTCCGCAACTTTTCCCAAAGATCTTCATCCTCAGTATTAAAAAACAAGTGCAAAAAGGATTGCTCAGTGCTCATGGATTGATATCAGCCTTCTTTGTCAAGCTGTTAACCAGATTTGCCGCCATAATTCGGAACCCGGTTGCATTCCCAAACTGCGGATCGTCAATTAAGATTTTGTTTTCTAACTGAAGATGTTCATAGACAAGTTCTCCTACTTTACCCGCAACGAGAACGGTATGAATTTTTCCAAGCATAGGCTTCAGGGTTTTCTTCACTTCACGTGAAATATCCGTTCCAAGTTGAGCCAGCATTTGATTCATGACCGGATTCAAGTTAATCGTTCCATTGTGCCATGGATAGTGCCCTCCGTGGACGCGAAAAACTTTATCTAACTCTTGATCACCTGTTTCGATCGGGTTCTGATGATTAGCACTCATTTCCTTTAACTTTTCAGCAACTCCGGTATAGGCCCATTTTAAGCCTTTTTCAATGCTAAACGAGTTAGGTGGATCCAGCATCACCCCGTCATAGAATGTCGCGACATCTGTCGTCCTAAAACCTGGATCAATTACGATGACATATCCATTAAAAAGCTTCGGGCTGGTCGGCATACCAAACTCATTTAAGGTTTCTTTAATGAAAACGCCATAACTTTGTGGCAGGACTCGAGATCGAATAATCGTTAATTGACGGGTCTCTCCTTTAAAAGGGCCAGATAAAAACTTAACTGACCAAGACCCTTTGAGTTGAGCTTCGTACTTATCCTTGAGCGCAGCATAATATTTAACCGGAACCCCGGTACCTAAATAAATATTAGCTTTTGGGGTTTTCTGTGCTAACGCTAAAGCAACCACAAGGAGGGCTGTGGCTTCTTCATCTGTTGACTTATCCTCATCCCAACAATAATGTGCTTCATTCGGATTAAGACTTTCTGCTAAATTGCCCATAAAATAATGATGTTCTATACCCGTCGAATTGTTCTTTACGACAACATCTAGAGAAGCGATTTGTTCATCCAATTCTGTGCCACGAGTTACAATAGAATTTCCCAATGTCGAAAAGATCCGTTCATTACCTTGACAGATCACCGCTGGAAAAAGCACTTTGCTGTCCCCTGCATCGAGTTTGATCGCTCCAAAACCAGGATCTCCTCCTGCTACGAGTATGTCGTTTTCAAACACCTTGAGTTCCTCCTCATCACGTTTAGAATCATATTCCGACACAATTCATTTAATTTCTATTATATATCATCAAACCATATCTTACCACCCTCAAGGCGTCACCCCTTCCCCGCCGACTCCATAGATTAGAAATGGGTCACCTCACGATCCAAAAAAAGAGGCGGTGAAAGCATGAGTGATAATCCTCTCTACTTACACAATGTATCTGTTCCAATACCCCTGGAAAAAGAAACCTGGCAAGAAAAGACCAAATCTTTATTACGGTATATCGGGCCAGCCTTTATCGTCAGTGTCGCGTACATCGACCCTGGAAATTTTGCGACGAACATAAGCGGCGGTTCAAATTTTAACTACTCTCTCTTATGGGTCATCCTCTGGAGTAACCTGATGGCCATTTTCCTTCAGACTCTATCCGCTAAACTGGGTATCGTCACCGGAATGGATCTTGCAACCCAGTGCGGACGCCAGTTTAGTCGCCCGACTAATATTCTGCTCTGGATCATCACCCTTTTTACTGCAATAGCAACCTACATGGCCGAATTTTTAGGGGCCGCTTTAGGTTTCTACCTTCTCTTCGGGATTCCCTTAATTTGGGCAGGTGCACTATCCATCCTCACAACATTCTTGATTGTCTATCTTCAACGCTTCGGCCAACACGTGGTTGAACGAACAATTGTTATCCTCGTGGCCGTGATCGGAATTTCATACTTTGTCGAAATTTTCCTCGCTAAACCCAACTGGCATGAAGTTGCCATCCATACTTTGATTCCCAGCTTAGGTCCAGACAGTGTTCTAGTCGCCGTGGGAATGCTCGGAGCCACTGTAATGCCTCACGTTATCTTTCTTCACTCTGCACTCGTTCAATCCCGACGAAAAAGTGAGAAACTTAGTGATATCAAAAGGCATTTTCGGATGGAACGCTTTGACATCATCTTTGCAATGAACATCGCCTTTTTGGTCAACGCCGCAATGGTCGTCGTTGCTGCCTCCGTTTTTTATGCAAACGGGCAGCCTGTCGAAACAATTGAAGAAGCACATCGCTCACTCTCCCCTTTACTTGGTAATCTCTCAAGTGGCGCATTTGGATTGGCCTTACTTGCCTCGGGTCTTTCCTCCTCAACGGTTGGCGCAATGGCAGGAGAAAATATGATGAAAGGGTTTATCGGTTTGGATATTCCGGTTAACATTCGTCGAATTATTACGATGATCCCCGCGATGATTCTGCTCTGGATCGGACTCAATCCCATGAAAATCCTAATTCTGAGCCAAGTCACTTTAAGTTTCGCCCTTCCGGCCGCGATTATCCCGCTTCTTGTAATTACAAGTCGAAAATCGGTGATGGGCGAAATGGCGAATAAAAAACTGACCAATGTTATGGGAATCATTATCGTGACGCTCATTGTCTCACTCAATGCTGTTTTGGTCTACCTAACCCTCTTTAACTAAGAAAAGTGTGGGTTACCACACTTTTCTTAGTTAAAGATTATCAGTTAATTTCATTCTAAATTTTTATATTTAAGTTACCTTTTACTTCTTCAAATTGATCTTCTGTTGAGCCGCTAAATAGTCAATAAATTGCCGAGCGGTACGACCTGAACGCGCATTATGCATCATGACCCAGCGGAGGGCTTGCTGGCGAAGTTGCGCTTTTTCGAGTGCTAATCCTTCCTGCACAGCCAATTCTTCCACAATCCGCAAGAATTCCTCCTGGTCTGGTGAGGGGAACGTAATCGTGATCCCGAAACGATCCGCTAACGAAAGTTTTTCATCCATAGTATCACGGACATTAATCTCATCGCCTTGACGCTCGGAGAAGTTTTCACGGATAAGATGGCGACGATTCGAGGTCGCGTAAATAAGAACATTATCAGGACGCTTTTCCAAGCCTCCCTCTAAAACGGTCTTCAACGATTTATAGGCTAACTCCGTTTCCTCAAACGAAAGATCATCGATAAAGAGAATAAACTTTTGAGGTTGAGGCGCGAGAAAACGAATAATCAAAGGAAAGTCGGTTAAATCTTGCTTGGAAAGTTCCACTAATCTTAGCCCCTGATCACAATATTCCTGAAGAAGAGCCTTGACGAGAGATGATTTACCCGTTCCCCTGTTTCCATAAAGAATTACATTGTTGGCTGGGTATCTTGAAAGGAAGAAATTCGTGTTTTCTAAAAGAATGCCCTGTTCTCGCTCTTGGCCGATTAACTGTTCTTTTCGGATTGGATCTGGAGTTACCGTAACGAGAAGTTTAGCATTCCCGTCCCATTTAAAGGCCAATCCTGTTGCCATTAGACCGGAGCCAATTTTTTGATAGAAAGAGGCTAACTCTTGAACCGCCTTTTCGTCATCGTCTGCGCGTAAAACTGCTTTAACTTCATTACGCATTTTTTCTAAAAACTGTCCTGCACGGCTAGGATCCTGATGAATCTCACCTACTTGGGGAGCCCATAAAGGCCATTGTTCCATCCTTCCGAGCCACTCTACCCCTGAGTTAGTTCCCAATTCAGCTTCTATATCCATTCTTCCACAAACCATTCGTTGTAGTTGTTCTGGTTGAAGAGAAGCGATCTTCTGGACTGCCTTTACATCATGAATAACGAGATTTTTAAGTCCGAGATCTAAACTTCCCCACGCTTTAAAACCAGCTTGACGCGAAAAAACATTGTCCGCTTCTAGGACAAGATCCCATAAATATTCCGGCCAATTCTCTTCAGTTGCTAGTGCACAAAATGTATGATAGTTTCGATAAACTTGACCCCAATCAACCTTCTCTTGAGTTAATGAAGTGAATACGTTCTGTAAGCTCTTTACGACTGGATCTTCACGCAGTGATCTATAAATGATTAAACCCTCTAATAGATAAGCGTATTTTTGGGTTTGTGCTGTCCCATTTAAGCATCTATCCTTTAAATCCTCATATTTCAATGTTTCCGATTGTCTCAATTCTCCCCGTTTCATATATATAAACTCCTTCGATTAAAGTGTTGTAGTACAATGCCACCCCACTCTATTTTTTACTAGCTGTATTATATCATAGATTTATGTTTCTTACCTTACTCAATTCACAATTTTCCACGCATGATAAAAAGGGTGAGCTTACTCACCCTCCGGTTCCATTTTGCTTTTCAATTGAGAACATCAATCACAGCTTTAGCCTTCTTCACCATATCAACAAGTGAACCGCGCGTAGAATCCGTTTCATCATCCGCCGTATGCTCTTCACCAAGTCTTGGACTACGAACAGTTATACAAATTCCATCTGGTGAAGCCACTTCCAGCAAGTCTAAAAGATTAATGACAGCTCCTCCTGGAATATTAATGCGTATTAAGCTTCCCGGTAATTTCGTACATTCTTCGCTCATTAAATCTCCCCCTTTATTACCCTTACAGTGAAATATTCCTGGACCAAGTGCTCAATTTCATCTCACTTCTCCGTTCTACTATAGACTATGTTAGATTTGGACAATGGTTACAAGCTCCTGTATCATCTATTAGACCCATATTTTATACTTGACTTTTTCCGAATCTTTGGTAATCTTAAGGTAAATTTAATTGTATTATTCTTAGGTGCCCCTCACGGGGAGAATAGGGAAACCGGTGTTAATCCGGTGCGGACCCACCACTGTAAAGATGAGCCCTCGCTAATCCACTGGCATTTGCTGGGAAGGAGCGTCAGGGTGCTTGAGTCTAAGCCAGGAGACCTGCCTAAGAAGAAAAGTCTTTCCGGGGTATTGGAAAGCGGCGGCGATGACGGAAAAGTCCCGACCACAATAAAAATTGTGGCGGGACTTTATTTTTTACAAAAAATAAAAACTAAATGGAGGAGATTTAAAATGACAACAAAAAGGACGAGTAGGAATTTTCATGGTCTAAACAATAATCTCAAAGAAGCGGACGAACAAGCCCTTGAGTCCGCCTTAAAAGAGCTTACGAGTGGAATTGAAAAGCTCGATCAGGAATCTATCTCAGCCATGCAACAACGCTTAGATGTAAAAATTAAACCTACCAGAAGCCTAGGCGTCTTAGAGGATATTGGCCAACAACTTGCGGGAATCTTCCGCACCTCACAACCGAAAATTGAAGGAAAAGCTGTCCTCCTCATGGGCGGAGATCATGGTGTTGTAACAGAAGGAGTCAGTGCTGCTCCCCAAGAAGTGACTGCTCAAATGTTCTATAGTTACCTCGAAGGAGGTGCAGGTATCAATGTCCTTGCCGAATACGGTGGCGCTAAAGTCATCGCAACTGACATCGGAATTGCTGCCCCCTTAGACCCCCCCGAACTGATGGTCAATCGCGTTAAGAATGGGACCAATAATATAGCTGAAGGCCCTGCTATGACCCGTCAAGAAGCACTACTCGCGCTGCTTACTGGTGCACAGATTGCAGCTAAAACAGTCGACTCTGGCGTCAATCTCTTAGCAACGGGTGAAGTAGGTATCGGCAATACCACTCCGAGTGCTGCCCTAGTCTCAGTCTTTACCGGCCACTCCGTGGAAGAAGTGACCGGGCGCGGCACAGGAGTCAGCGATGAGGCCCTAAAACATAAACAAGATGTCATTAAACGAGCCATCGAAGTCAATCAACCTGACCCCTCTGACCCTATTGATACCCTCTCCAAAATTGGAGGCCTTGAAATTGCCGCCCTAACTGGAGCGATTCTCGAAGCTGCTTATCAACATATCCCCATCATCCTTGATGGCATTATCTCCTCAGCTGCTGCACTTACAGCTGCACAACTTGCCCCCATCTCTGCCCGCTATATGATCTCCTCTCATAACTCAGAAGAACAGGGCCACCGTTTAGCCCTAAAACAACTCGGCCTCCAACCTCGACTTGATTTCCACATGAGACTTGGTGAAGGAACAGGCGCCGCCCTCATGTTTCCAATGGTAGAAGCTGCCCTCAAAATCGCTGATGAAATGGCAACCTTCGAATCAGCTGGCGTCACCACAGGAGACTTTTAATCTAATACTTCGCTTAATAACTGATACAACACAAAAATAATGATAAAGAGCTGACCTCAGAATCAACATTGCTAACGAGGTCAGCTCTCCATCGATAAGTACGCTTTAATAGTTCTAAGTAAAAACCAAGATAAAGGAAAAGACTACTAAGAACAAAAAGCAGGTGAAATAGAAATTTAAAAGAATATTTATACTCATAAAACTTCAAGCACCTCGGCCGGATAGAGGGTGCACTCGGAAGTGGAGATGATAACCCAACCTAAGGAGGCAGAACACTCTAATGTCTAACTTCATACTTATCACCGGCGGAGCACGCAGCGGTAAAAGCACCTTTGCTGAACAACTCGCTGCCCACCCCGGTCGACCCGTTATCTATATTGCTACAGCGCAAGTCTTCGATAAGGAAATGGCATGGCGAGTCCAAAAACACCAACAGCAACGCCCCAGCAACTGGGAACTCATTGAAGAACCGTTCGATATTCCTTCAGTGTTGGAAGGAATCCGCAGTGAAAATGCAGTTATCCTGCTGGATTGCGTGACAATCTGGCTTTCTAATCTCATGCTTAAGTCCTTGAGCTCTTCTTCAGATTCCCATTACCCCGATACCTTAACTCCCGAAGCAGAGGAAAAAATACTCGACCAAGTTCGAAAAGCTGCAACCCTGGCCCAGGAAATAACTCCGCAGGTCATTATGGTAACAAATGAAGTGGGACAAGGAATCGTCCCTGATAATCCGATGTCCCGCTCTTACCGGGATTTAGCAGGACGAGGCAACCAGCTACTTGCTCACAAAGCTGATAAAGTCTTCTGGGTCGTTTCAGGTTACCCCCTTGAAGTTAAACAATCAGGGCAGGAACTTCTAGATTCTTTAAAACCACGACAGGAGCATCATTAATTATGCGTGGATTTATAATTGCTGCAACCTTTTTGACACGCCTCCCTTTCCCCGCACCAACAGACGTCTCCCAAGAAGAATTTACTGCTAGTCAGCGTTATTATCCGATCGTCGGTCTGCTGCTTGGCGTTATTTTGAGCTTAAGTGCTCTCCTTTTGCTAAACTTTTATCCCCCCCTTGTTGTTGCTACTGCCTTGATTATTGAAGAATTAATTTTAACAGGCGGCATTCATATGGATGGCTTCATGGATAGCATGGATGCCCTCTGGTCAGCTCGGACCCCTGAAAAAATGCTTGAAATCATGAAAGACAGCCGAGTTGGATCGTTTGGTGCTTTAAGCGCAAGCGCCCTTCTCCTCCTCAAATTCACACTCGTAGCAGGACTTCTTCAAGAAAGCGTTCCCCTCGTGTCCTTTTCCACTCATTTTGCACCTATTTTAACCCTACTTATCATGCCGATACTATCACGTTGGGTTTTTATGTTTGGAATTCTCTTTTATCCCTATGCTCGCGAAGAAGGACTCGGGCAAGGGTTTCACGAAAGTTCACTTCAAAAGCCCTTATTTTTTACTATAGAAGGCTTAATATGCTTGGCTCTGACCGTTTATCTTTTAGGTTTGGCTGGTTTGATTGGTTTTCTCTTCTCCATTCTCTTTATTTACTACTTTTCAAAGAAAGTCGCACGCCTTTTGGGCGGATTAACCGGAGATCTATACGGGGCCAGCATTGAACTCTCAGAGATACTTTTTTTAATCGGCGTAATCCCCTTCTTTAGGTAAACCTAGATCTAATATTTCAGCTATCTAAGTTCAAAATAATGAGTAAAGAAGCCGTTATCTTGAGCTCCTCAACAATGAGGAACTTCAAAATAACGGCTTCTTTTAATGAAAAACGATCTGCCCTTTGCCCATATTTTTTCCAATATAAAGACGTTGATCTGCCAGACGGTACAATTCTTCGTAATTCCGCCCTTCCGCAGGAAATTCAACGACACCAATACTTACGTCAAGCCCAAACTGTTTAAGACCAAGGTTTCCTTTCATTCGTTCAATAACCTTCCGGGCTTCCGGTGAGAAGTGCAAATCCGTCAAAACAACCGTAAATTCATCTCCTCCAGTCCTAGAAACAATATCAGATTCTCGAACAGAAGCACACAGATTTTGAGCTAACGTCTTTAAGGCCAAATCTCCTGCAGGGTGACCTTGGGTATCATTGAGACGCTTAAAGAAATCAAGATCAAGAATCAAAAGCAAGAAAGAAGATTGGCGGCGAAGTGTTCCTGCCATTTCCTCACGAATCCGATGATCAAACCCTTGACGGTTCAATATTCCAGTAAGTCGATCCGTAGAGGCTAGATGGGATAACTCATCGCGCTGGCGAATCGCATCTAAGGCAACTCCAACATCTCGAACATAAGCTGATACAATCTCCTGACGTTGTTCTGTCACCCATTCTAAATCATCCATTAACCAAAGTTCACCCATAAGCCCGCTATGGTTGACAATCGGTTGGATAAGAATCTTACGCCAGTGCTCAGGATTATCCCCAACCTCCAAGAAATGTGACACCGCATGTGGATTGGTAAAACGATCATACTTATCTCGTTCCATTTGTTTCCATACCCAATCTTTCCATGCCCATTCTGCTTGTTTCAACCGCCCAAAGGGAGCACGAATTATCCATTCTCCCTGTTCATATAGGAAGAAAAAACCCCCCGGAAGAAAGAGGATTTCCATTGCCATTTCACCGGCTTCTGTGAGAAGTTGCTCCTCTGTATCGGCTTGGACAAGAATTTCCGTGCCTCGCAGCAGTAAGGTCAAAGCCTGTTCTCGTTCTAAAGCCGCCATTCTCAGCTGTTGTTCATAGACAAAGGAAGAGACGAACGGAACAATTTGCCGTAACCAGTAAATATTTTCATTGTCAATATTCTCTCGTTCTTGGGTAAAAAGAACGATCTGTCCCAATGTTTGACCAAAATGGTTAAGCGGTATACTCACAAGTGTTACAAGTCCAAACTCTTTAAGAGGCTTAACCCAAGCTTCGTTAAGCTGATCAAGATTATACCGAATAAGTTGATGCTGCTCATTTTTTTCCGTCTTAGAGAAATGATTAACCCAATCCAATCCAAATTCAGGAGGGAGCTTGTTTTCCACATAGGATCGTAGTTCTTCACTAGAGGTACTGACGGAAACCACTCCATATTCTCCCTCTGTCCAAAGCCATACCCCAACCATCGAAACTTGGAAAAGATCTAAAACCCGACGCGTCACAATCTTTAAAGCCGCAAACTGGTCTTCCTCACGGGCCATATCCTGCGCAAGATTTAAAACATCGTTAGCCCGTATTTTATCGTGAAACTCTGTTATAGAGAAACAGGCACCTTGGACTTCAGCAGATTCATCTAATAACGGAACCCCAACAATTAGACCCCGTTTCTCACTGTCCGCCCGCCAACCCTGCTTTTTTATGACTACTCTGTCTTTTTTGTAAAGAATTTCTTTAAACCAGGGAAGTTCTTCCGTTGACATCCCTTGAAATATTCCAGTTTCAATAAATGCACCTGGACTTGTATAGAGTACTTTCTTACGGTTTGTAACAATCCATTCATGCTCTTTTTCGCATATAGCAGATAAAAGGTGCTGAAGTATCGGCATATATTCTTGGATTTTTTGTTCGAACACAGATTCCACACCCTTACGTTCTCCACACTTCTCCCAATATTTTATCATAAAAAACTCACTACAGGGAATTGATTAAAAACTTATTCTTTTCACACTCCGTTGTACATTGAATTGAGATCAGCTATACTTTTGCTAAAGTATGTGTAGGGGAGAAAATTAACGATGTTTACACCGCAGAAAAAAGCGTCTTTTTTAACTCTTATTCTCTCGATGATCTTAATCCTTTTTCTTTATCCCAAACTCCAGCATCCTCAGGATCTCCAAAACCTAATTCTACAACTCGGTTGGAAAGGAATTATGCTTGATCTTCTTGTATTATCTGTGCAAATGCTTTTTCCCTTCATTCCTTTTGCCCTTCTTGCAGGGATGAATACCCTCCTCTTCGGGTGGAAGATAGGTTTTGCTCTTTCTCTAATGGGAAGTCTTCTTGGTTCGATGCTCGGCTTTGGACTTTCCCGCACACTTGGACAAGAATGGGCTCGACCCAAATTAGCCAAGCTTGGGAAATGGGCCAAACTTTCAGAGGATAAAAATTTCTACTTGATTGTTCTCGCACGCCTCATTCCTGTACTCCCTGCAGCAGCTGTTAATTACGCTGCGGGTCTTTCACCGATAAAATTTTCCTCTTTTTTTTGGGCGACCTTATTAGGTAAAATTCCTATGATTGCCTGGGAATCTTGGGTCGGACATGATTTTTGGAACATCTTAAATCATCCCTGGCGCTTCGCTCTCGCCCTTCTCATTGGCGCACTGGGTATCAGTTGCGCTTGGTATGGTTGGAAACAATTAGACCAACGTGATAACAAAGCTTAACACAACAAAAAGGTCAGGCGTCCTATGTAAGACGGCTGACCTTTTTATTGTTGATTTCATCAATAACTTAATGCTAACTTAATGCTCATCTCCGCGAGCAATCTTTGTAATTTCCAGTGCATCTTCTTGATAAATATTAGAGAGTACCCATTGATCGTGCTCCCAACTAAATTCCCAGAATTCAGTAAAATAAAGGCGATTATCATCTTCTCCCGCGATAATCTTGCCTGAAGTATCCACTGTGTAATCAAATAAACTCGCCGAAATCATCGTAACAAAATGTTGTGCTGTATCATCCAGATGACTATGAATGAACTCAATATCACCTGCATTAAGCACTGGCTCTTTGATCACATTTCGTTCTCCCCGATTGCGCATATTCGCAAGATCTGTCTGATATTTCTGCAGAATTGTCGAACTTAAATAGACCTCGCCTCCACTCAGATCCTGCCGAGTCCAAGCGTCTTGTAGCCAAAAATAGACCTGTCTAACCCGTCCGACCAGAAAGTCTCGATCCCAGCGGGGGAAGGTTTCTGAGTAGTAACGCATGTTTTCTCGGGTAAACTGAATAGCCTTACCAAAACGCTGGAGATTATTCTCATTCGTAATCGGCCGTCCTGTTACATCCACAGGGGTTAGGGGCGAAGGATTACTCTCCCACTCTTGCGGAGATTGGGGTGAATATGGGTCACCGAAACCCTTGCCCCTGCCCTTCCGTTTTCCCCAAGGACGTATTGAAGAACGTAAGGCTTTAATAATCAGAAAAGCAATAATCAACATAAATATTAGGCTGAAAAAGCCGCCAAAGAGAGATCCCCCCCCGCCTAATCCAAAGAAAGACGGGCCCCAGAAAAACGGAAAAAAGGAGAATCCACCTAACCCACTACTAGGAATTCCACCTGAGAACGAACCACTGCTAAAGCTACGGCCAGCGCTTCCGCCCAAACTTCCACCTAAGCTGCCACCTTTCCCCCCGCCAGCGCGAGCCAAGGCCACTGTGGCCTGGCTCGCGAAGATCATGAGGGTCATGATGGTAATATTAAATCTTTTCGTCCACCTCTTCATGATCAAACACCTACTTTAATCTTTCACTTTTTTCTATTCTTCCTTTTTTAACTGTGCTTTTAATTTCGCTAATTCATCCTCAACTTCTGAATCAGCTTGACCCTTTTTCAACTCAGCGAATTGATCATCTAAAGAATTTCCGGTGCTCATCATTGTTTTAGAAGCTTTAGCTTCAGCTTCCATCCGTTCTACACGATCCTCCATCCGATCGATATTCCCCATAGGATCCATTTTCGACATACCGGATATCGTATCATTGGCCTTTTTCATTGTTTCGGCACGTCGTTGGCGCATCACAAGATTATTTCGTTCCGATTTAGCCTTCTCTAATTTTTCAGTTAAGATACGTAGATTTTCTTTTAAATCTTCAACAGCAGTGGTCTGATCGGCCAACTGGGTTTGAAAATCTGTTACGCTTGTCTCCGCTTGTTTTTTCAGAGTTAACGCTGTACGTGCTAAATCATCTTTGCCCTGCTGAACAGCTAAACCGGCTTGCTCTGTCCGTTGAGCAATTTCCTTGCTCAGAGTCACGATGCGCTCTTCAAGTTGAATTTTGTCCGCTACTGCGCGATTCACTTGAATTTGGAAATTTCGAACTTCATCAGTCGCTTGCTCGATATAGAGGTTTAACATTTTTTCTGGATTTTCTGACTTATTCACCAAATCCATAACATTAGCCTGCACCAAATCTTTAACGCGAGTAAATAAACCCATTTTAATTTCTCCCTTCAATTCTACCTTATTTATATATTTAACATATGACTAGATATAACTATAACTTTACACATTATGATCTGCTTTAACCCTTAATCTTCATTCTACCCCCATTCAATATAATCCTCTAATTTTAATATAAAAGGAATTTGAGCTTTTAGCAGGTTAGAAGTCGAGCCGTTTACTTTTAGTATAACAAAGAGGTTAGACGAAATCATGAAATAAAAATGAACTTTCCATGAATTATAATCCCATGAATTTGAATCTTTTTGCCTCTGTTCACCACCTTAATAAAAAAATAAAGACCTTACCCCCTGCTGTGGGTAAGGTCTTGCAATTTCGTAAACGTTGATAGCACCGAGTCCACATCGGACTGATTGACGACACTATCGACGGCATTTCTGCCGCTCGCTACTCCCCTTACTTATGCGTTTTTCCACTTCAATTAGAACCAGAAAAACTATATTTATATAATATGCGAAAGAGAGATTAAAGTCAAACCAGATTCCGATCTAATTTCCAGTTCTACGTTCTCTCTTTAAACGGCTTTAGCCTAATCTTCTCCTGCACAGTCAAGCAATCTCGTTCTCTCTTCTTTTTTCCAACTCATTCTAAATTATCGCTTAGACCAACGTGTTTGGGCCAGAGCTAAAGCTACCTCTTCTTCACCATCCCTTTCCAGAATCTGATGAACATAATGCGCCTCCTGGTCCACTCTCTGCTGTTCTTCTGTTACCGATTGGATCATTTGACCATAAGTACTTTCTTTCTTATAGACAACCTCAAGTGAAGAAATTCGATATGTTCGATACACTTCTTCAGGAATCGTCTCCAACACCCACTCAATATATTTAGCATTATTAACATGATCATTAGTATCTATGTCACTTCGCCGGATCATAAATTTACTCCGTTTCTTTTCTCTTGTTTGACTCATCTTTAATTCTGGGAAAGGAAAAGAAAGGGCTTTGTCCGGGAAAATGTGATAAGCATCACTAACCTCCTGTGGTATACGAGTCGGTCGCCTTTTCTCTAAATTCAGGAAAATCCATAAGGAACTCGCCCGGGCAATCACCTTATCTTGAGAATTTAGGACTAAAAATTCGCGGTCACCATAGAAACGTTGAAAATGTGAAGGCCAGGTCTGAATTTTAACTTTCTCTCCGTAATGAGGATACTGATCCATTTCAATCTGCCACTGACTTAAAACCCAACCATACCCCTTCTCTTTCAGACGGGTTACCCCATACCCTACTGCTTCAGAGTGAGCAATGGCTGTCTCTTCTAGAAAGTTGAGGAGTGCCAGCGGTGTTAGTTCTTGATAAAAATCAACCTCATAGTAATGGACTTCAAATTCTTTTTGAAACTTCTTCACTTATTTTTCCATCCTCTCTCGTTAGCCACCAGACATTAACTATTCTCCAGCCGAAGAGTATACTCCCCACCGTATAAAAAGAACCGCCCGCTACCCGAGCGAGTAAATACGGACTTATCAACCCCTGAACTTGCGTAAAATCCATCCCTAAGTACCGCCATAGATAACTTTGTAAAAATCCCGCTACAAGAAGGCTTGAACTCATGGTTATAACTCCCAGATTCAAAAAGAGAACACCGGCAACAGCCCAAATATAGCTCTTTCGGGAAAGGACTGTGCCACGACTTAGAATAGCGTGAGATCCCGCTAAAACTAGAAAACCCATGACTCCAAATAATGCCAAATGGGCATGTCCAGACGTGATATAGGTTCCATGCGTATAAAGATTAACCCACGGTATCGTCATTAACATTCCGAGCATCGAAGCACCCGTCAGGTGATAAAGCAAACTACTCAAAATCATCCATAAGGTAAGCTTTTCCACTCGTTTCAGTGGACGATGTCTCTTCAATCCTTTATACGTTAAATGAGCAAGTAAGATCACAGGGATCATTTGAATTAGGCTGAAAACTACGCCAATAATTAACCAAATTGCTGGATATCCAATCCAATAATAATGATGTCCTGTACCAAACAGACCCCCGCTAACCGCCAAACTCGCTTCGAGATAAAGCCATTTCTCCATATCTTTCTTTTCAACTAACCCTGATGCAATAAAAAAGGATGCAATAAAGCCGCTGGTTATCAACTCAAAGGCCATTTCCTCCCAAAGATGGACGACCCAATACTTTACTGCTTCATCAACTATCGGATTAGTATAGTTGAGCACATTCGGGATTAATAAAAGGCCAAGAAAAACCATTCCTCCCGTCATAATCGCGGACGCCGGAGTTATATGCTGCTTAGATTTTTTCAACGTTTGGATCAGATTATAAGCACACAGCAGAATGGCTAAAGAAATTCCAGCATAGAACATCGGCAGACCATCAAGAAACTCCCGACCATTTCCGATGCGGAAGGTCAACGTCCCCAACAATCCTGCCGTCGACAATACAACAATCCAAAATTGCCAACGGACAATTTTAAGTGAATATAAATCAGCCTTCAGTTCATCGACGGTAAAGAAATATACCATTCCCATCGCGCCGATTAAGGGCCAGCAGGTTGCCAATCCAAGATGAACAGAACGGCCATATTCATAAGGAACCGGAGAGGGTAAATCAGGTACCACGAGTGAAGTTGCTCCTAAAATGGCCACAAATCCCTGTACGACAAATAATGCACACGCCAAAAATGCGAATCGTCGGGAGAGCGCTTGCCCACCTCGCTTTTTCCCATTTTCCTTTTCGACACGGGCCTTCTGATCTTCATCATTTTGACGTGTTTTCTTTAGGATTTTAGAAATGATAAACCCTAGAACCGTCTGATTTAGTTTCATGATTCCTTTTCCGCCTTTTGGGGCTGCGGGGGCCAACCTAGAGTTGGGATCTTATCAAGATACTCGAAGTATTCAACGATTTGCGTTGCCTCTGAACCGGATAGACCCGGGTGATGTAGTTTCCTATTAGGGAGCATCACTGGAGGTTTTACTAAATAATTAAGTACGTATTCACTCCCGCGTTGAGCGACGATATGGGTCATATCTGCCCCCACATAACCTCCGTTGCCAAAAATGGTATGGCAACTGACACACTCATGTCTTTGCCACACCTGCTTTCCAGAGATTGCGCCTTCACTCATGGGGACCGCTAGATGTGAAGAAAAGTAATTCGCTCCAATAAAGGTTCCGTAGGAAACCAGGCTAATCAATATAAATACTCTCAGCTTCACTGCGCCTCATCTCACTCCGTTTTCAGCTCGATCCAATTAGTTCTTAGTATGCGCAGTTTCACTGAATCTATAATCATTAACGACTAAGCCCTTCTCATATGAAGCGGATCACTTCATAAAGAAATCTGAAGAATTCGAAATGCTCTTTCCGTTGCCCCGATCGTCAACTCATACGCTTGTTCAATTGACGTTTCCAGCATCATCGGACCATTCACAATACTCACAATGGAACTGAGACCATAATCATAAAGAGCTTCTGCACCAGGACCGATCGATCCCACGATGGCAAGTACTGGCTTCGCTTGCTTAACCGCCCTCTTAACAACTCCCATGGGTACTTTTCCATAGAGCGATTGGCTATCAATCCGACCTTCCCCTGTAATAATGAGATCCGCCTCTTCTTGCATCTGATCAAACTTAACCGTATCTAGAATGGTCTCTACTCCTGTCTTTAGTTCAGCGTTCGTAAAAGCCAGTAAACCTGCTCCTATTCCGCCAGCAGCACCTGACCCTGGGATATCCTTCAGATCAAGGCCGAGCTGCTCTTTAATAATCTGTGCGTAATGCTCTAAATTGCGGTCTAGAATTTGCACCATTTCGGAACTTGCTCCTTTTTGCGGGCCGAAAACCGCTGATGCTCCTCGTGGCCCGCATAGGGGATTATCAACATCACACATCACTGTTATCTTCGTGTTTTTCAACCGGGGATCAACCTGCGTGAGATCAATGCTTGCCAATCGTACTAACTCTCCACCTCCCGGTTTTAGTTCTCTACCCTCTTTATCTAGTAGCTTCACCCCAAGTGCTTGAGCCATTCCTGCTCCACCATCGTTCGTGGCACTCCCACCAATTCCTAGGATAATATCGCGTGCCCCAAGATCCATAGCTTTGAGGATCAATTCTCCGGTTCCCTTTGTTGTTGTAACTAGTGGATTCCGTAGCTCAGCGGGTACAAGGGGTAGCCCTGAGGCCGCTGCCATTTCCAAGACCACCATCCCGTCCGGCAATTGTCCAAGAAAGCTCTCAATTGACTCCCCCAAAGGAGAGGTTACCTTTGTTTTTAAAATTTTTCCTTGCCTCGCTTGGACCAGTGCTTCAACTGTCCCTTCCCCGCCGTCAGCCATCGGTAATATGTAACTCGTTGCTTCAGGGAACACCTTATGAATCCCTTCCGTAATCGCCTCTCCGACCTGTTGACTTGATAAACTTCCTTTAAATGAATCAACTGCAATTAAAATATGCATTGTATAACTCCTTTGTCCACGCATAATCTTTTACTTTATGTTACTTTATATTTTAGTAATCTATAGAAGTTAATTCAAGAGCACCAAGAGCAGTTAATAGTGCAGCAAGTCGCTTGATCTTGAAAAATATATTCTTGACCAAGATGCCATTATCTTCTATAATAAATGTATAGTGTTCAAAGGGGAGTAGCTGTTACAGCAAAGTCATCAGTACGGAATTAAGGTTCCTGGCTTTGTTGGCAACTCAAGTTGTTAGCAAGACCTTTGCCCATAACGGGTAAAGGTCTTTTTATATGCCATAATAAATAGAAATGATTTTAATAAGAGGAGGAAAGTTATGGGATTATTAAGTCCTGAATTCTTCAGTGCAATTCTCTCCATCGTACTTATGGACTTGGTTCTAGGTGGAGATAATGCCATTGTCATCGGGATGGCCGCACGAAATTTACCAGCCAAAGATCAAAATAAAGTCATATTTATCGGTACAGGAGGAGCAATTGTCATCCGTTCTCTCGCAACCATTATTGCAGTTTGGTTGCTGAAAATCCCAGGATTAATGCTAGCCGGCGGTCTTCTTCTTGTCTGGATGGCTTATAAACTTCTTGTCGAAGATAAAAGCGAAGAAAACAATATCGAATCCAGCTCAAATTTGTGGGGTGCGGTTCGGACAATTATCATTGCCGATGCCGTGATGGGGTTAGATAATGTTTTGGCAGTAGCAGGTGCTTCACATGGTAGCCCTCTACTCGTAATCTGCGGTCTTCTGATTAGTATTCCTATCGTGGTTTGGGGTAGTACCCTTGTTATTAAAGCGATTAATCGCTTCCCGATCATTATCCCCATCGGTGCTGCTGTTATTGCTCACACTGCAGCAACTATGATCATGGGTGAACCATTTATTCGGAATTTTGTAGGAGACAGTTCCCTCATTGAATGGGGACTTAGCATTATCTTAATTTCTGGCGTATTGATTGTTGGTTATCAGAAGAAAAAACAGCGCACTCGCTCTAATGATCAACAAGAAATTGCCTAAGTAACTCTCTCTTAAAATATAAACAACGTTTACATGAAAAGGATACAATACCATGAACTCAAAGTTCAAGTGTTGTATCCTTTTTAGTTTTATTTAGCAACAACCACCCTCTGAGCAATCACAGCTCGGTTCCGTCCCTGTTAGCCATCCCTTAATAATTGCAGAGGCACAACCGACACCGGGCTTAACTTCTAAAGCATTAACTGGACAATTTCTAACACATGCGCCACATTCCATACAGTGATCTTTATCAATAATGACCGACTTTCTCTCACTTAGGATAAAAACGTGATGCGGGCAAACTTCAAGGCATCGCCCACAACCTATACATTTATCGGACTCTATTTTTAAGGTTGACACATTCTTTAAATAGGTATTTCTCACACTAACATCTCCTTAAAGAGTAATGAAACTATTAACTAGAACTAATACTATCCCCAAGGATATCGAAATAATAATCGCTGGAAGAGCAATTTTCATTTCTTTCAAAACACCTGAAAAAGACGTGAAAGTCGAGGAACCTGTAAAATTCATCGCATAGTACGCCGCTATAGGAGGTAGGATGAGTAAATACCCCAATGCTCTTAAGATACTATATTGGGGTAGGTTAGGCCACCCATTTAATCCATTAACGAGTACTGCCCAAATCAAACCTAATAACCAGCCCTTCCATGCAAAAGCCCGACCTGGAATCCAAGGGAGTAATACCGGAGTTACTACGCACCCAATGATCACTGCCCCCATATACGCGTAAAAATCAACAAAGCCAAAAGGGCCAATCCCTAGAAGGTCTAACAAAAAGAGAATCCCAAAAATCATTAGAGAAACCTTGAGCGAATTGACTAATTCAACTGGAGTTAAAACTAATCGATCATATGTATGAAATGTGACTGCCCGCATTTCTACCGTGGCTTTCATTCCTGAATTGATAAACGCGGAGATATCTTTGGCTTTCACTGGTCCATAGATGATTTTAAAACCAGAGTGCTTCGTAACCTCATGTGCACTTATCCCAGGTGCTCCCAATTGAGGTAAAATTAAGGTTCGATGCGACACAACTTTCCCAAGCTGGACTATAGCTATGCGGTTAAGGAGTTCCTGAGTTCCAAAGGCACCCTTACCGGCTGCGCACCAAACATTGACTCCTTTTGTATCTATGACTAAAATCCAAACATCTAACCCTTTTAGGTCTTTTCTTAACATATCGAAGCTTAATTTATAATTAGCACTCACCATTATCGGAGAATTCGGATTGGGATTACCCACGCTATAAAGGCCAGGCTCAACTCTATAATCCATCCGGTTAATTCCCCATCGGACCTTCCACGCACCTAAAATATCCTGAAAGGTTAATTCGGTGGAAGTCTTCGTCACTTTTATTTCCCGGCTCAATATTTCCATCAGATTATCCCTCTATTCTTTATCTTACTACACTTGGCTTTAAACTCTCACTTGCGACTTCTATATTTTGCTGCGCCGAAATTTCTCCGAGAAATCCATAACCAGATGGGTTTATTTACGATATCGAAAAATTTTTGTTCGACAACCAAAAGAGCTAGTCCATTTCTTACTGTCGCTCTGCTAACCCCATATTGTTGACTCAAAGAAGATTTTGCAGGGAGAATGTCACCCGGTTTTAATACAGAGCTGTTGATCTTCTCTTTTATCTCTTTCAATATTCTGAGATAAACCGGACTATTTGTCATGGTCTGATACTCCCTATGGATTCTTGGAGAGCATCCATTCCTTACATATCCTCACACCAACGGAAACATCTCAGGCGAAATTATGTGCCCCTCCAACAACTTGAATGTCAAAACGTCAAAAAAACTTATTTTCTCAATTATACAAAATAATTGTGAAAAAGGGCAAGTTATAGCGACTTGCTCAGGAAATATGTTACAACCCATAAAAAGCATAAGTCCCAAACCGACGAACCACACATTTTTACTTTAACAACCTTAACAAGTACAACCCATAAAATTCCAACAGCGTGCATCACATAACCTGCAATAGCATATGCCATTTTTGACGTTGGAGATAAAGTTGCTGTGGACAAACCTACCGTCATCCCTAATCCAACGCTTCCGTTGCCAATTGTGTAACCATCATTCCTTGGTCTAAGGGGTCGCTGGATAATTTCTTACTTTTTATAAAGCTGGAAAGTTAACGTATCTCCTTCCACGAAACTACGGATTAAGAGAAACGTATCTGTGCTATTTTTGAATCTAAAATCAAGAACTCCATAAGCTACTGTTGCGTCCTGCCCGTAAGGAACATAAGTTATCTCCAGTGAATGCGCATGTCTTTCGAGAATTTCTAAACCTGCAAGATTTACGACATTATAAAGCGTCGAAGAAACTTGGCAAACTCCCCCTCCGAGCCCTGGGACAAACTCTTTTCCTACAATGATCATTGCCTCTTTATAACCTGCTTCAGCCGTTCGTTCTCCCACACTCTCATTGAAGGAGAATCGTTCACCAGGTGCTAATACTTTTCCATCAAGAGCCTTTGCAGCAAGGCGAATGTTCTCCGTACGATTGACCTGGCGCGAATCAAAGTAAGTTGAATATTGAGCTATCGGCAAGGGTTCCTGAACATTAAGATGAAGCTTGATTGATTTTTCATATCCATCGACAGTTCCATTAAAAACACTCTCCCCTACACTGCTCGTATCGACAGATGTCGGATTCCACTTCACAGGAACATCGAGGAAATCACTGTTATAAAGTTGAGCCTGAACTGTTGTTGGTAAAGAATAGTCTTTATTTTGAATAATCGTTGCAGTTATATCGTCAATAGAAGAAATACTTGTTTCCTTCGCTAATCCCAAAATCAAGTTACTTGATTTTTCGACAATCTCATCTGGCACAACTCCACTGCCCCCAAATGAAACTATATTTGGTCTTAATTTTTTTCCTGAAAGTTTACCAAAATAACTGGCGACTGACTTTGGTAACGCAGGTACAGAAGGGTCGATAAATATTATGGGATCTCCATTCTTAGAAGCCACAATACTCCCTGCTAAAGCATCCGCGAAACCATAACCAGTAGCTAAGTAGACTGTTGATGGGTTCGGTGCAAACGTTTCAGCGATGATGGCATTCGTATCGAATCGAGATTGTCCTGTCAGCCGTTCGACCTCAGCCTGGGGTAACACACTCCTAATTTTGGATTTTACATTGTCCGAAATGGCTCCTTCTCCACCGGTTATGTATACTTTTGATGGCTTCCGTGCCCGCAAAAATTCTTCTACTTCTTGAGGAAGTGCATCATGCGGAGATAATAAAATGGGCCAGCCGTTATTTGCTGCAAAACTTGATATACTCAAGGCATCAGGATATTGTTCTCCGGAGGATATCACAACATTAGATACCATTGTATCTTTAAGCGAGCTAGCGATCATGTAAGATGTATCATACCTGTCTTTACCCGCTATTCTTACCGTATTTTTGAAGCCAAGCTCATTAAGGGTCGCTTCGAATTCGGTACCAATGATGCCATTACCCCCCATGATATAAACCGTTCCAGCTAAATCAAGATGATCATGGATATAATCCAAAGCATCTTTAGAACTCACAACTGATGAATCAACTAAGAGTATCGGGGCTTCCTTTTCATGGGCAAAGACACTTGCAGATAAAGCATCTGCAAAATCATTCCCAGTTGTGAGAATGACATTCTTCACCTTTCCATTGGAGTAGTACTCAGAGATTACCTTCGCCGTCTCATATCTTGTATACCCAGAAAGTCTATCCGTTCTCATAATTTGTGGTGAGTTCATAGCTGAATTGAGATTATTCGAAGTAGCATAAGCTGGTGTTCCTATAAGAAGGCTACTCCATAAAATTAAAATAGGTACAATTCCTTTTTTGTTCACCTCATACGACACTCCTTCTACTTAGAAATCCGGATAATTATCTCATGTTGAAGAAGTGAAGCATGTCGGAAAGAGCATCCTTAAACGTACTTTTAAGTGCAAAAAGGCCCTATTCAACATATATTCGTAACCATCACCTCAGAATCAAAATTTTGCTAAAAGATACTACCAAACATATTAAAATTCGACCAAATTATATATTCTTAAGAACTTTAGGATATAATAATTGAAAATTATTTAAGTTGAAAGAAGGTGATGTAATGACTAACAAAAATGTTGTACCCAATAGATTAGCTCTAGAAAAGTCTCCTTACCTACTCCAACACGCTTACAATCCTGTAAACTGGTACCCCTGGAATGAAGAGGCTTTTCAAAAAGCGAAAACAGAAAACAAACCTGTTTTTTTATCTATTGGGTATTCGTAGTGTAGTTTGTCGACATGTCACTGGTGCCATGTTATGGAACGCGAGTCCTTTGAGGACACGGAAGTCGCCGAATTACTCAACCGCAGCTTTCTTGCCATTAAAGTTGATCGCGAAGAACGACCTGATATTGATCACTTATACATGGAATTTTGTCAAGCCTTAACCGGTTCTGGAGGATGGCCCTTAACAATTCTTATGACACCGGAAAAACAACCTTTTTTCACAGGAACTTACTTTCCTAAAAGCAGCCATTATGGTCGACCTGGGCTTATAGACCTTCTCAGCCAAATCAGTGAGCTTTGGGATAAAGATGAAAACAAGCTTAGAAAATCGGCAGAAGAAATCGTCAAGGCCATTACTTCCCACCAAAAGCGTTCTTCAGAAGAAGTTAACCCCGTAGAAGTTCATGCACTTCAGGGATTTCTGAACGTTCAAAATGGTGGTGATGCCTCAGCCGATTTCCAATCCTGGGCAAACGAACTTATTGAACAATCGTATCAAGCCCTAATTCAGAATTTCGATTCTCGCTATGGAGGTTTTGGTCAAGCCCCGAAGTTTCCCTCCCCTCATAACCTAACCTTTTTGTTGCGCTATGCTAAAGATCATCCCGATAGCCAAGCAGAGGCAATGATTCGAAAAAACCTAGATACTATGGGGCAAGGAGGAATTTATGACCATATTGGCTTCGGGTTTGCCCGCTATTCTACAGATCAGCAATGGCTTGTCCCTCACTTTGAAAAAATGCTTTATGATAATGCCCTACTTGCTATAGCCTATATCGAAGCGTATCAATCCCAAAAAGAGCCTCGTGATGCACAAAAAGCTCAGGAAATCCTGACCTATGTTCTCCGCGATATGACTTCTCCTGAGGGAGGTTTTTACTCGGCAGAAGATGCAGATTCTGAAGGAATAGAGGGCAAATTCTACGTCTGGACTCCTGAAGAAATTACTTCGGTACTTGGTGAGAAACGTTCCGCACTTTTTTGTGATGTGTTCAACATCACGCCTGAAGGAAATTTTGAAGGAAAATCAATTCCGAATCGACTCTCAGGGGACATCGGAGAACTCGCCCGGAAACATCACCTCAACCCTGAAACGCTCAACTACATATTAGAAGAGGACCGTCTAAAATTATGGCAATCCCGGGAACACCGGATTCATCCTCACAAAGATGACAAAATTCTTACCTCCTGGAATGGGTTAATGATTGTAGCTCTCGCCAAAGGAGGGCAAGTCTTTAACGACAATAAATATATTCTGGCTGCTGAACAGGCTGCACACTTCGTTTTAGAGAACCTTTATCCTAACGAACGACTATTAGCTCGCTTTCGCGATGGAAATGCAGCATATTTAGGGTATCTTGATGATTATGCCTTTTTCATCTGGGGACTTTTAGAACTTTATACGGCCAGTGGCAAATCGGATTACCTAAAATCCGCTCTCTCCCTTCAAGAACAACTTGAAACCCTCTTTAAGGATGAGGAAGCTGGAGGGTATTATCTTACGGGTTCGGATGGTGAAGAACTCCTTCTACGGCCTAAAGAAATCTATGACGGGGCACTGCCCTCAGGCAACTCCATCACAGCACTCAATCTTCTTCATCTTGCACGTCTAACCGGGGATGAACGATGGAAACTCCAAGCTGAAAAACAACTTCTCTCCTTCCGTTCCACTCTCACTAGTAATCCTGCTGGCTATACCGCCTTTCTTCAGGCTCTCCAATATGCTCTCCACCCCAGTCAAGAACTCCTCCTGGTTGGCTCCTTGAACCACGAAGGTATTTCACCTCTAAGGCAAACCTTTTTTACAATCTTTTTACCCTATTCGTCTCTTCTTTATCATGAAGGGAGACTTGGAGAACTCCTTCCCTGGGTTAAGGATTATCCCTTTGACCCCAATAAAGTATTGGCATATCTCTGCACCAACTTTACTTGTCAAAAGCCCGTCGAATCGCCTGAAGAACTCAAAGCTCTGCTCGAAAAACTAAATATCTAAAAAGGAGCTGTGTTTTCACACAGCCCCTTTACTTATTCACGACCCCAACAATCATCAGCGAGGGGTGCTCAGCTAAATTATAGTCAATAGGACGGAGTAAACGAATATCCCCTTCATGCGTCACTCGGACATAAGGGCGAGTCGGAAATGCAGGATTTTGTCGGATAACATTTCCTCGCTGTCCATTGCTTAATTTCACACCAGAGCCTGATGGATAGACCGCGATGCTCTTAGAAAAGATATCAAGGACTCGAGGTTCAAAATGCGTTCCACGCTGAGACACAACATATTCAAACGCTTCATGAGGTTGCATTGCTTCTCGATAAACTCTTTTACTCGTTAGAGCTTCGTAAACATCAGCCACAGCCGCGACTCGCCCAAATTCATGAATTTCAGTTCCCTTGAGTCCGCGCGGGTAGCCCGTTCCATCCCATTTTTCCTGATGCTGAAAGGCAATATGAGCGGAAAGTATGCTGAAATCCTGATTCTTTCGTAGAAGCTCAAAGCCATATTCGGCATGTTTTTTAATTTCAATAAATTCAGACTCTGTCAACGGCCCTTTTTTATTGAGTATTTCTTGCGGAATTTTCATCTTACCAATATCATGCATAATAACGCCCATTCCAAATTCTAGGAGTCTCGAATTGTCCCAACCCATTGCAATTCCAAGGAGGAGAGCGATAACTGTAGTATTTATTGAATGACGATATGTATAATTATCATAATCACGAATTTCTACAATGTTGCTTAAGATATCATGGCTCGCCATGAGATCATCAATCATCTGCTCAATTAAGGCTTGAATCTTATCTGCGCCCAGCGTACTCAGTTGGCCTTCTTTAACAAAATTAGTTAGATTCTGCAACGTAGAATAGGCTGCTTTGCGCGTTTGTGCGGATACGCCAGTATAGACTTCCACGTCTTCAAACTGATCATCTTCGATAAAGATAACATCAACCCCCATATTGCTTAAGCGGTTGATATAATTTTGGATCAAAGTAATCCCAGCTTGTAGCAAGACATTTCCAAAGGGACTTACGATGGGGCGAGCCAAAATCTCTCCCTCTTCAACATAATTAATGTTCACTAAACGCATTCTATCTCTAACCCAAACCCTTTCAGCTTTAAAAAAATCTATAAACAAAATCATTATAATTTTAAGCAATTTATTTATTTTCGAGTAATTATCTAATAATCCTTCTTTATTAGACTAATAAACCATTATTTTCCCTTTAGTCCTAATTTGATTTATTCCGTAGGACCCATGTCCTATCAAGAATAAAACCCAGTAGTTTTAACTACCAGGTCTTTTGGGATACACTAAAATAAGCATATGTAATAATTCTGAGGCAATCAGTTCAACTTTTTCTCAAGAAGGACATTTTCTTTTTGATTAATGGGGCACTGACAAGCATACCCCATTACCTGAAACGTGGGGAAAAAGAGATCCAGTTCTTCTCTCCCTGAAAACATGAGTTGAATAGATTCGCCTGACCATTTTAGGGATAACCTCTCCGCAAAACTGAGCAAAGTCATTTCAATATCTTGATTTTTAAATTCCGGTTTAATATAAAGCATCTCAATGGTAACTACTGCATCTTTTCGAGTAAGTGCTAAGAGTGCTTTCATCAATTCATCTTCACCACGATAGTAGAAAATTCGTCCATTGTGATGAACTTCTTCCCAATAAGCACGTTCTTTCTCCACAGATGTCACTAAGTGCATTTCCGAAACAGCCTTCCAATTTTCGCTCAAAAATTCCACCGCTCCATCGAGTTGAGCGGAGGATACTTCATAAATATGGTTCATCTCCCCTACCCCCTATTTACGTCATCTCTTGAGTTGATACTGTAGTTCGCTCGCTATTTTTAATTATACAGCAAATTTAGAATATTACTTCTGTTTAATCTTATTTATTCCATATATATTTATGAAGCATGATTTTGATTTATAGATTTTATGTACAAAATAAAGAAAAAGGCATTTTGGGTAATCTCAAAATGCCTTAAAGTTCTTAATTGGTGCGGTCGAGAGGACTTGAACCTCCTAAAATGATACTCAATGTCGCTTGTACCAATGGTTTGCGGTAATGTGACCGAATTTTTGACCGAATAATTATAAACTGATTATTTTAAAAGAATAGCCAAACTATGTCCTTTTTTAAGTGCATGACTATAATTTCCTGCGGTAGTGCTTGGTACTTGCCCTAATTGTTCTGCAACAGTAGTTATTGATTCACCATGATCCAATAAAATAGAACCTACTCCATGTCTCAAATCATGAATACGAATATGATGTAAACCCGCTTTTTTCAGTACACTCTCTTTTGTTTTGAAGATGGTTTCATGACCAAGGAATTTGCCATTATCGCTCTGAAATACAAAATCACTATCTTTTGCCCTGCTCAACTTTACCATTACTTTTTTATGTTCCTTGAGCTCTTGAATAATTTCTTCATCAAGTTCAATTTCTCGTTTACTGTTTTTGTTTTTTGTGCTTTTAAGATATTTAGTTCTTGAATTGACTGCTTCAACAATTTTAATCGTATTACTGTCTAATAGAACATTCTCCCACCTTAAACCAATCAGTTCCCCAATTCGCATTCCGGTTAAGGCTAAGATTTTGAGTGGCAAATAATGTTTGTATCCTTTGGCAGCTTTAATAAACAGTTTTAATTCATCTTCATTTAGTACGGATCTTTTGACATGTCCTATCATAGGAGATTCAAGACCAGCCACAATATCATCATTCAAATACTTTTTCGACAATCCCCAATTAACAACAAATCTTAACATATCGTATAAATTCTTTATTGTCCTTGGTTTCAAGTTTGAATCATCTTCTAATGGCTTTAAGCTTTTTCTTATTTGCTCTGAATTTACAGAGTATAAATATAAGTTACCAACTAAAGGTCTAAGTCTGTCTATTTGACGTTCATAGGTCTTGTACGTGCTTAGTTCAATCCTAGTCTCTTTGTACTTCAGATAATCGTCAAACAAATTATTCATAGTCATATCATGCGCTTTTGGGACATTCATTTTCTTCTTTAATTCAGCTTCAATTTTTCCTGCATAGAGTTTTGCTTGTGGTTTGCTTCCATAAAAAGTTTCGTAGTGAGTTTGCTTTTTACCTTCATCATCCTTCCCCAAATAGATTCCGATTTGCCAAACATTACTACCACGATTCCTAAATTGTGCCATTTGGTTTACGCCCCCTTCTTGGAAGGGGTTGGACAACTTTATTATACATCATATCGTTTCCCTTTTCATTCTTCATAAATTCTTCCAGAGATTCTTTTGAAATACGAGTTCTTCTCTCTGATAACTTGACAGATTCTAGATGTTTATAATTAACCAGGTCATAGATATATGACTTGGAAACTTTAAGGATCTGAGCTACCTCTGGAACTGTATAATATTCTAACGTTTCAACCATCTATAAATAATCCTCTCTTTTCTTTATCAATAATTATTGCATATAAAAAAGGACTAAGAGTAAAATCTTAGTCCTCTACCAATAAGGCACACCCTTTATTCATTTGCATTTGTATTTGTATTAGTATCTATAACTTTGTTTTCCTGTATAGTTTGCCGAGCTGTTGATTGACCAAAGTAGAATGCAACAACTAAACTAAATACCGTTAAAAATTGTTCTGAACTTACTTTCCCTATAACCGCTAAATAACAAAATACTACTGTAAGCAATAAGGCTATGATTTTCTTCACCTGTAAAAGTTGTATTAATTGTTTCATATTAAAGTCTCCTTTTTAAAATGCAGGAATATTGATAGTTACACCCTTCATTGCAAACCATCCCAAAACAATAAATAAAACTATTCCTAGAATTTTCAATGTAATATCTTTTGTATTATTATTTTTGGTTTTTACAACTTCGGCATTATTTGTGTCTTTAATCGTGTTACTATCAGCAAGCTTTTTTACTACTTCAGTCATGGAAGTTTGTGTTGCTAATAGAGCATTATTTGTTGCGTTAGATGCTAGGGAATTACTTTCAATTCGTGTCAACATGCCTTTTACATCATTTAATTGACCATCAATATTACTTAATTTTTCTTCTGTTACACTTTTAAAAATTTTTAGGTCATTTATATCTCCATCATGGCGATTAAGAATTTTCTTATGATCATCTAAAACCTCTTTAATTTCTGGTTCAATTGCCAACTCAACCACCTCCACTTGTCTCGCCCCCTTATAGTGTTATAATTTTAATTAACTACGAATTCCTTGGGCTTTAAGGAATGAGTAGTTGGGAAGTGGAGTGATCTGCTTCCCTTTTAATTTTGACCTATATTTTGACCAACCTTTGCAACAGTTCCAAACCAACTAGCTCCACTAAAATATTTACGATTTGGATGATTTGGAACATCTGCTCCACCAATAATAACTAATTCATTAGCTTTAAAAACTTCTTCAGGTGCTTGATTACCATTAACTCTAAAGAAAATGGGGCAAACAGATGTATAATCAAAATACTCTTTAACAAGAATCATATCTTTAGGTTCTGGTGTATTAAGTAAAACTACGCGTTCCATATGTAAATCATCTCCATTATATAAATTAGTTACTTCTTTCACGTATCTATCATAGGGAAAATTATCACCTGGGCAAGCCGTGGCGAACTGATCTTTATGTTCTTTAATGGTTGCCTTAGATGGGATAATACCAAGTTCTTTACACTTTTCTACGCAATGCTTAACCGAACTATTAAATTGAACATCTGTCATTTTATCTGCATTTGGACTTTGAAAATTTCCAATATGACATATAGAATAGGCTCTTTGATTCATTGTAAATCTAGAACCATCAGGTGCTAATCCAGGATCATGTGCACCACTATAATAAGTATCTCTGCCTTTACCTACCGTACCATCAGATTCAATTACCGCACTATAACCAATATCTCCATAACCGCGAATATTTTTATGGTATTGTCTAATTTCTTCTGTGTTTTTTTCGTGCCCTGCTGAGTGGTGTAAATCTATAAGGGTTATTTTACAAGGTCTAACTTCCATAGTTTTTATTTTCACCTTCTCATTTTACTTTCTTAGCAATTGGACATAAAAATAGACCATCGTTTTGAATGGTCTAAGTAATTTAAACTACTTTTTTCTTTTTGCTTTTTTCTCTTCTTTTTTCTGCCACGATTATTTTATTTTTATATTCGCTAAGTCTTACAATTTGCTGATTAGATAATTTTGTTACATGAATGATACATCTAAAATCTTCATTCCCAGCTTTTTCAGGAAATTTTCTCTTATTCATTTTATTAGCAAGCTTTTGTAAAAATCTTGGTTCTAAAAATTCAGCCGAATCTCCAAAATACTTAATTATACTTTCTTTCGAAATTAACCATGTATCAATTAGAATATCTTTCTTTTCTTTTATTGCTATAAATGTAATGTCTATGAAATTTGATATTAGACAAGTTGGTTTATTATTACACAGTTTACCAATATGAAACTCTATAAATCCATAGGGGCTACGTTTACATTTTAAAGGCAACCCTTTCCCCCAAATAAATTTCTCAGCAATCAGTAACATAATTGATAAGACTATTATTGTAAAAGCAGTGGTAAGGATCAATAAATCAATTTGATATTTAAGAGCGAATAAAAAAGCAAATATATAAATAGCTAGAATTATAAATGCATATTCAATGTACAGTTCATTAATAGATTTTATTTTCTTCATAACTCCTCCATTCCATCCAATAATCTTCGACAGAATAGAGGATAATCCTTCATTAAGTGGGAAATATTATGTTACGATCTAATCCCTGAATATGGAAATCTATGATAGAATATTATAAATAATAACTAATTTAGGAGTGATGTAATGAGGAAATATGAGCTACCGGGATTGATATTGGTCTGTTCTGCATTATTGGGCTATATTATAGACTTGAATTTGTGGCAAGGAGTTGCTTTTGTTTTGTTCAGTGGGAGCGTTTTGCTGACTGGAATTAAGATAAGGAGTTGGTAATATGCGTATAGATCTACAAGATATTAGAGATGTAGGCATTTGGGTTGCTATGATATTATATTTTTTTGCTATAAGTTATCTTGCAGAAGGAGGACAAAGTTTATTAATATTTTTCTTTGTGATTGCCTTTAGTATATTGGCTATTGGAGGTCTTATAAAAAGTACAAGTAAATTCCTTGAAGATTATTATTCCAAGAAAAAAGATACATCAAAACTATAAAAGAAAAATAAGACAAGGGATTATTTAAGTCCCTTGTCTATTAGTATTTCTTTCTTTGCCTTTGCTTTTGCTTCAGATATAGCTTTTGCTAATAAATCTGCTCTAACTTCATCAGCAGATTTATTTTTATTATCTTTAGCATTGATATAAGTGCTCTTCTCCATCACATTATTAAAAGAATTCAAGGTCAATTCTCCTACACGTTTCTGATATTGTGTTGCTTCAGTAGGAGTTAAGTTAATTTTTGGATGAGTTTGGGTTTTCTCAATATAATTTGGAACCATTGTTGGGAATTGATTTGTTAATCCTAAATCATTTAATCTTCTTAATTCAGAATCTACTTTAGGATCAATATTTTGATCTCTGGCAATAATTCCTGGACTTAGAAATTGAGAAAATGCTCTACCCACTGGATTCTCAATTTTCTTAACATCTTCACCAAATGGAGTTTGTTTAGGTTGTAATGACATGCTGACAACAGGTATTTTCGCAACTATAGCATTTTTGAAGGATTCAGGCATATTCCCCTTAATATATGTTTGTCTAACTGTTGGATCTATTGTACCTGCTAATTGACTAACTGCTGTTGGAATGAACTGTGTAGCATAGGATTGAGGCAATTGAGCTAATCCCTCCATAAAACCTTTTGTTCCACCTCCAAGTAAATTTTTAACTCCTTTCATGATAGACATATTAAATACAGTATCTCCTGAAGCATTTAATCCTTCCATCATTCCATTTGCTATAGTTAAACCCATTTCCCAAAGTTTAGAAGTGTTATTCTTTTCAACAAGACTATTCATTTTGGCAACATCTTCTGGTTTATTTTTGATTGCATTATAAATTTCTACACCAACAGATAAAGGAACTGAGAAAGGTTGCATCCAGTCATAAGAATATTTACCAAGTATAGAAAATGGAGAATTACCTGTATTGGCATCATATGCTTTTAAATCTGCATCACTAGAAGCTTTACCAGTTAATATCCCTTTACTTGCCAATAAATAACCTAAACCTAATATACCTGTTCCAGTTAAACCTTTAGCCATTTCATCAATTGCAAAACTCGCACCTTTAGAATCTCTTATTTTGGATAATCCATTAACTATTCCAATAGGACTATATTGCATTCCACGTTTGATAATATTAATAGGTGTTTTAGTAAAGGGTAATGCAGCTTCTACCACAAATGCTGTTGTTTTTGCCCCTAAATTTGCATCATTTCCTGGATTCTTAACCTTATTTAGATAACTAGAAATAATACTAGCATCCTTATAAGTTGCCTGTTCTGCTTCTAATTTAGCTGTATCAAAGGCCTGTTGGTCTAATTTGGAAAAATCTTTAATACCTTTGGCTTGAGCATAAGAAGCAAGTCTGTCTACATAAGCGTTTTTATAAAATGGATTATCTCCCCATTGAAGAAGATTATAATTAAGTTTACTGATTTTTTCTAATCCATTATTCTTGAATACTCTTTTATTAGCCATATTCAGTTTAATATTGTCCATATATTTGTTTGTCCCATTAAGAAGATCATTTTTATTAGCTTCAAAATAAGTATTTGCTAAATCTTTATATTCTTTATTGATAATAACAGATTGAGTTCTTTCAGCTTGTGGTAGAACTACTTTTTGCATAATTCCAGATACTCTTTGAGCAGATTTCCTCATACCCATCATAATTCCATTACCTACGACATTTCTAATTTGAGTTTTAGGATTAAGTAGCATAGAAATATGTCTCCATGCGTTTAATTTTTCCATTACGGTTGAAGGTAATTCATTCGCTATTCTGGTTTGTATTTGAGTAAATGCATCTTCATAAGATTGTTTATTTCCACGCTCTATTTTGCTAACCATATTAAGCTCATCAGGGGTTAGATCAACATTACTCCATTTCTTACCGTATGTTTTTAAACCTTCTTCATTGAGAGTCTTTAATTGTTTACTCATAGTCATAAGGAATGTTTCTGGATCTGCTTCACGTAATATTCTCGCAGCTTGCCCAAATTGCCCTGCTTGTGTTAATTTATCAGCTACAATTGAAATTATTTCTCTAGCTCCTTGAATGTTTCCAGATTCCGTTGCTTGACGAGACAATAATTTAGCCAAAGGAATAGCTTCTGGTTGCATACGAGCAGCTAAATCAGTTAATTGAGAAATAGCTGATTCCTGACCTTGATTAAAAACAGCTTGAGCTTTTGCTAAAGTTTCAGGGTTTCCTAATTGCTCATATGTTAAAGGTTTATTAGTATAACTATCTCTTAAAACATCAGGATTATTTACATCTGTTCTAGTATTTGCAGAAAATCCACGTTCTTTTAAACCTGTTCCAATAATAGGATCTGCTCCAACCGGTACTGTTTGGGGAATATCTGTTTGAGGTAATATTTCAGTTTTTGGTAAAACTTGATTTGGATTAGACATTTGAGCAGGTTGATTTGTGTTTGGTAAAGGTTCATTTGGATTTGTTACTAAAGGATTATTAGGCTCAGTTAGATTTATTGTTGGTTTATTTGAAATATTTAAAGGCTTAAATTGCCCTACTCTATCTTGAATTTGACTTTCATTTGTCCAAGTTTTAGGTTGTTCTAAGGGTTTTAATTTCGGAACAACCCCTGAAACTCTTCCCATTCTTAATTCTTCAGGAGTAAGTGTAGTTTTAGCATTTTGAGCTTTTACAAGATTATCTGTTAAAACAGGGATGTCTACCCCTGTATTTAACTTAATATCTGCATAGGCTTGATCTATTGAATATTACGGAGCAAAATGAGCCATGCTTCCGGACTGTGAGAGCCACAGCTCCGGATTTTTAGAGCCACCCTTCCGGATTGTGAGCCACTTGATGAAACTTCTTATTAGAATGTAGTTATACACCCGAGAGAGGAGTGTAAATACATTCATAGGAGGTCATCAAATGACCAATTATCGAGAGATTCTTCGGCTAATTAGCCAAGGAATCAGTCAACGCAGCATCGCAGTGAGCTGCGAATGCTCACGCAACACTGTTGCCAAGGTGGTGAAACGATCCAACGAGCTTAATATTACTTGGCCGTTAAACCCAGATCGGACGAATGGTGAATTGCACAAGCTTTTCTATCCTGAATCCACATTACCTCCTACCCGAAAGCGCCCGGATAATGAGTACATTCATAAAGAAATGGCGAAAAGCGGAGTAACGCTCAGTCTGCTTTGGAATGAATACTGCGAATCCTGCAGACTCAGCAATGAGATTCCCCTCATGTATACTCAGTTTTGCTACCATTATCAGCAGTATGTGGCGAAGACCAAAGCGACCATGCATATCGGACGAAAGCCTGGCGAACAAATGGAGGTCGACTGGGCAGGCCAAACGGCAAGCCTCGTGGATACGGATACAGGAGAGAGCATTGCTGCCTACATATTTGTAGCTGTTCTACCGTACAGTCAATATGCTTATGTGGAAGCTTTTCTGAATCAAGGCCAAGAATCCTGGATTACAGCTCATGTCAATGCCTACAAGTATTTTGGAGGCGTTACACGGATTCTTGTACCGGATAATCTGAAGACCGGTGTGGAACGCTCCTCATGGTATACGCCCATAATCAACAAGTCTTATCACGAAATGGCCGAGCACTATGGGACCGCTGTTATTCCTGCTCGGGTAAGAAAGCCCAAGGATAAACCCAGTGTTGAAGGGACGGTTGGCACCATTTCCACCTGGATCGTTGCGGCTCTCCGTCGTCAACAATTCTTTTCTCTTCCAGAACTTAACCTGGCGATACGAGAGAAACTGGAGGCCTTCAACAGTAAACCGTTTCAGAAGAAAACGGGAAGCCGTCAGAGCGTATTTCGAGAAGAAGAGAAAGCCCTGTTACTACCTCTTCCCGCAGTACCCTATGAATTAGCAGTTTGGAAGGTTGCCACCGTCCAATTTAACTATCATGTTACTGTAGAGAAAATGCATTACAGCGTCCCTTATGAATACATCAAACACAAAGTCGATGTCCGAATCACCCGTTATGTAGTTGAAGTGTTTTTTAATAATCACCGGATATGTTCCCATCCTCGCTTGCATGGTCGTCCCGGACAATACAGCACAGTTACGGAACATATGCCGGAAGACCATCAAAAGTATACAGCATGGAATGGCGAACGCTTCGTATTTTGGGCAGAAAACGTTGGTAAACATACCGCCGTGGTAGTGAAGGCAATCTTGTCTTCTCACCGTATAGAACAACAAGGCTACAAAAGCTGTATGGGTTTACTCAAACTAGCAGATAAATACTCGGTTAGTCGCTTAGAAGCAGCCTGTGAAAAAGCACTCTCCTACACACCCAACCCCAGCTACAAAAGCATTCAGACCATCATCAAAACGGGACAAGACAAAATCGTCAAGGAAGAGCCGGTTAACCCTGAGAAATCCTCTAACAGCTTTGGTTTTACCCGAGGCGCAGACTACTACAGGAGGAATTCATAATGGTTAACGAAACAACAATCGGCAAGCTTAATGAAATGCGACTCACTGCTATGGCAGAATCATTTCGCCAACAACTTCAAGATCCATCCTATACCGCATTAAATTTTGAAGAACGATTCGGGCTCATGGTGGACACGGAATGGGCAAGGCGTAAGAACAATAAACTCACTCGCCTCATCCGCAAAGCCGATCTTTACTTTAATCAAGCGTGCATTGAGGATATTGAATATCATGCGGATAGGAAATTGGACAAAGCACAAATCGCTCGGTTATCAACATGTACTTACATCCAAGAAAAACACAACATCATTATCCTTGGTGCTTCCGGCGCAGGAAAAACCTATCTCAGCTGTGCCTTCGGTATTGCCGCCTGCCGCAACTTCTATACAGTGAAGTATATTCGGCTTCCCGATTTACTGAATGAACTGGCAGTAGCACGAGGAGAAGGTATCTACAAAAAAGTAATGAAGCAATACAAGCAAGTCAGTCTGCTCATTCTAGATGAATGGTTACTCGTTCCACTGGGTAATAGTGAAGCACGTGATCTTTTAGAAATCGTGGAAGCGAGACACAAAAAGGGATCAACCATTTTCAGTTCTCAATTTTCACCCGCCGGATGGCATGGCAAAATTGGTGAGGATACTTTAGCTGATGCCATCTTGGACAGAATTGTTCATGATTCCTATACAATCTTGATCGATGGCCAAGATTCCATGCGTAAACGCAAAGGAATACAGGAATAACAAAACCTTACTCTAGTTTAGAGAGCTGTGGAGAGTGAGGACAAGCCCTTTTGGGTCTTTCTCAAAAGAACTTGCCCACACTCTCCACAAACTCAAGGAAATTCGGGTGGCTCTCTGTCCGGAGCAGTGGATCATTTTTTCCAGAGAGATGGCTCAGTGACATCTGGAATAGTGGCTCTCTAAAACCGTAATATTCATCTATTGTTGTTCCAGGTGGATATCCTGCTAAAACATCATTATGACCAATATAATTCTGTGCAGTTTGAATCCCTTGATTATATTCATTTAATGCTCTTTGTTCGCCTGTCGTAAATTTATAAGCACCATTTTGACGAGGAGGAAGAGTAGCTTTAAATTCGGCTTGAGTTGGTGTTTTATAAGCATTTTGAAAATCTTGTAAAGGATTATTTAACGATTGAATATTATTGTCTGTTGCTAATTCTGCTGACTTTAATTCAGAAGCAAGTTTTAATTCAGGATTAACCGCTTTTAATCCCGAATTAAAGACACTTCCTGCCCCTCTTAAAGCCATTCCTCCAAGAGCTACACTAGGTAATTGTGATTCACGATCTAAAAATTGTTGAGTATTATCACCATTTGCTATAGCTTCAGTTGGTGCAACTACTGTTCCATAAGTTACTGCATCTTTTAATCCACCTTTGATAAAAGCAGGGATTTTAGAAGCAATTTTCTCTGTAGCTTTTGGTAAAATTTTAGATCCAACTTTACCAACTAATCCTTCACCAGTTGTCCATAATGGTATTTCAGGAATAAATTCGCCAATTTTACCAAGAGCAGTTGTTGAAGGGTGAGCATCTCTATAATCCTGTTGTGCTTGTAGAGCAACAATTTGTTGTTGACCAAATTCAGCCATAGGTGCAAAAGAACTATTTGCTTCGATATTTGCAATATTAAGATCATTTCCCCCTACACCTAACTTAGTAAGACCAATTGCTAAACCGTTCTCTACTTCATTGGCAAGTTGTGTAGGGTGAGTACCATACCATTTAACCCCACCGACAAAATCTTGAACGCCATTTTTTACAGTATTTTTCACAGTATCAATAAGAGGAGGTTGATAGTCAGGTATAGTATCATTGACTTCCCTTAAACCCTGCATTGAACTATTTTGCACAACATCTATATTTTTTGATATATCCCTCTGCTTATTTTGTTCGTCAATTAGGTATTGAAGGGGATTATCATTAGAATTGTTTCTAATTTGTTTAATTGCAATCTGAAATTGTCTTGACACACCTTCACCTCCCTAGCCAACTTCTTTGTTTAAGGTGCTTAAATTATACCAAGTTCCATTAGCATCTTTCTCCCAAGTAAAGGCATTTTTAGCACGAGCTATAACATCATCAAAGTTCGCCCCTGCTCCGACAAAATCATTATAGTGTTGATTTGCATAGGTCAGAATTTCAGAGCGTGTTGCTCCATTACTTGCCATATCATTTAAAACTTTAAAAGCATTATTATTTGCCTGAGTTGTACTTGCTTTATCTAAATAATTCAATTCACTAACTGACATTCCACCTCCACTACTACCACCACTACTTGCTTTCATTCTACTTAGTTCCAATGCAGAATTTTTATATGATATATCTGACGCTAACTGTTCTTTTTGCAATCCAAAAGTATCTTGGAATTGTCTTGCTTGTTGATCTGCTTGACTTTGTCTGAAAACATTATCTAAAGCATTTTGAACATTTCTAGCATCAATCTGTTGTTGTGTCATTCGATTAGTCGTAGCATCCTGAGTAGCTTTATATGCCCAATTATTATAATCTAATGCACTTTGTGCTCCTGCATTTGCAATTTTGGCTTGAGCATCTTGAAGTATTGCAAGAGAACTTTCATCGCCTTGAACTTGAGCTAAAGAAATTGCATCATTAATTTGTTTGATTTTACTTGCTAAATCAGTTTGAGCAGTAGCAATCTTAGTCCCAAAATCTGCATTAAGTTGTTGACCTTGAAGATTATTCGCATTGATATTATTTTCAGTCGTTGTATCATTTAGAAGTTGTTGTGAAGCACTCTCACCTGACTGAAGTAAATTCATTTGAGCTAAATTATTACGTGTACGTTGAGTGTTGGCTATACCTTGTGCAGAAGCTTGATTATTTAAATTAGTTACTTGACCTGGTATTTTACCACGTTCAGTATTTAGTGTTCCAATTGCTGTATTCATCTGATTAGTATAATCAGTTTTAGTTGCTTCTCCTTGCTGTGCTTGTCTAGCAATTGCTTGTTTAACTTTCAAAGCTTGGTCACTAGCTTGTTGATTATATAAATTAGTTTGTGCTGTAAGCTGATTTTGCAGAGAAGATTTTATTTCATCTTTAGTTTGTTGAAGAGATGCTTTCATTTCATTTAAAGGTCTTATATTTGTATCGTAGTTTTGGAATGCGGTTTGAGTCGCATCACGGTCTGCACCATATACCCTTTGTGCCCCATTCAAAACAGAATCGGGAATAACCGAAGATCCACCCAGAACAACATCATTTGAACTAATTGCCATACCTGGTTTATAAAGTCTTACATCTGCATTAGGATTAGCTTTCTTCGCAAGATCATAATCTATTTGATTTGCAATATATGCCATAAAATAACTCCTTTCTTAAAGGTAATAAAAAAGAACTGTCCTTGAAGAGAACAGTTCCATACTATTTCATAAATAACAATTAGTGGATAAACTAACTTATTTAACTTTATAATTTCTTTAATACCCCTCCAATATTTGTCCACATACTATCTATTTTGCGTAAAACACCATCAATTCTCACCCATCCATCTGAGTATGTTTTTAATACTCCGTCTATTCTAGGCTTTAGGTTTGGTGGAGTCCAAAAAGTAAACCCTCTAAGAAACGGATACCCACTATTTGAACTACTGTCGATATTCCATATTGTACTGAAATCCCAACCAGAAAAAGTTGCCTGTGTTTTCATTTCTGCTGTGGTTTTACCTGTACCACCTTCTGAACTTAATATACTACTAACTGTTGTATCCCAATAAGAACTTGTTATACCACAACCTGAAGCAGTAGTTGGTAATAAACCGCCTAAGGTTGTGCCATTTAATGTTCCTACAGCGAAACAGTTTGTAATTTGTAAACTTGTCGCCATATTATCACATCCTAAATATTATACATTGAAAATCCTGCAATGCCACCTGCTGAACGTCCTGTAATATTGCATTTAGAATAACAATCACTTATTGTACAACCGGCAGTGTATCGTACACTGCCAGCTATTCCGCCTGTATAACCATCAGCACTTATATTACCCACTATAGTTCCTGTAACAAAGCATTTAGTAATAGAACCAGCTACCATTTCTCCAACAATTCCACCTACAGAACTAACACCTATATAGTCTATTCCTCCTCTGAAATTAACATTTGAAAGTCCTAAATTCATTACCTTATTAGTACTACTAAAAAATTCATCGAATAAACCAACACGTTGTTCAGATGGTCTATTTGCATAAAGACCATCTATGACATGAAAATTGCCATTAAATTCTTTAGCAAAACCACTAATTGGAACCCACCCTGCTCCACTATTCCAATTTATAGTATCTGATGCATCAATATCATTCATGAGTTTATAATAAGCAGTTAGATTATTTCTTACTGTGTCAAGTTCTGAGAGCGTTGTGATTTGGTAAGGGTCTAGCGAAGTTCCACTCCCTAACATATCTCGTTCACCCCCTTACACATACTTAATCCATAAGTCACCGTCACCCATAGAACCTAAGACGGCATCCGTTGTATTTAAAATTACATTGTGAATCTGTGCTGTAGCATAAGATGTATTAGACTGAGCTGTAACTACACCCGTAAATGTTCCACCGCTTTTATCCATCTTATTAGCAACTCTATCTTTAATTTGCCCTGCTGTGTTTGATAGCATATCATCCGTTACTGTACCAGCACCAATACCTGTCGATACTACATTATCAATAGCAGTCTTTAATGAATTTAGAATATTTTGTACTGTTGTTCCTGTTAATCAACTTGGGGCAATTGCTCCAACTAATCCTGCACCTGTTGTAGCTCCTAATTCTGTTTCCGTATAATATCTACCATCATGGTCTACACTTGTTTTATGAGTATTAAGGTTGCTTGCATTAGTAGAATCCGCAGAATTAAGAGTTGTAATCTTACTATCAATTTCTGCTTCCGTGTAGTATCTTCCATCATGATCCGTACTTGTTTTATGGGTAGTTAGGGCATTTGTTTGATTCGTATTATAGGTATCAACAAGGGTTTTTAGAGCAGAAAGAAGAGTTTGAACATCATTTCCTGTTAATCCAGTAATAGATTCAACCCCAATAAATTTTGCTCCGCTTGTTCCTGTTGTAATAGCTTGTAAACGTGTTATAAGTGCTTCGACTATACTTTGCACATCAGTTTGTGTTCCAATAGAAGTAATAGGGGTCATACCAACATTTTTAGCTCCACTTGCCCCCGCTGCTGTTGCATTGAGAAGATTTATAACTCCATTTAAGGCTAATCTTAATTCTTCACCTCTAGCATTAAAACTTTGTTGAGTTTGTAATGGTGTCCAACTTGGATATGGAGCCTGTGCTGTATGATCAAATGTAAAAGTATCTTTAGTTTCAAAAGCCATAATTATCTCATCTCCGATCCTTGGTCATATTCAATTTTTAATGAAACAATAGACATTCTTTCATCTAAAACATTATTTTGAAATTTAAACTGAAAATAATTAGCACGTTTTGACATGCTTTTTCGTTTGACTATAGGGAAAAATGATGTTGAATAAGTAAAATTAACATAAGAAAAACCTGCATAACTAAACGCACTCGTTTGCATATTTAAAGCAATATCTGCAACTCCTTGACGAGATAAAAATAATAAATCAACCGAACCTCTGTTCATAGGTTTAGCGGTTAGATCAAGTTTACTAATTACTTTAATCCATGTTGGAGTTCCATCATGTTCTACTCGTGTTGTACTCCATGCATCAATTGCCACGCCATCATCATTTGCTATAGTTGGATCAAATTGATAAATTAAACCCTCTGTATTACTTCCAAAACATAAAGTATTATCAATCACACTAAAGCAAGATGCAGGAATATTAACATCATAAAGCCATATATTGAGTTTATAATCCCAAACATAACAGACATTATTAACACATAACCCATAATACCCATCAAAATTATAAGATATAGCATCTTTTAAATTTAATTGACGAAGTAAACCAAGATCAAGACGTTCTACTCCTGCTTTATTGATAAGGTCACTTATTTCTACAACTGATAAACGATTATTAAGAGTAGTGTTTGATAAAATTTGTAATATTCCATTTGTTGTCGAAGCACATATTACTGAGTTATTTACATCTTGAATACTACCTGGAATATCAGATCCTTTTTCAAGATTGATATCTGCATATGGGAAAACGGGATAATTAACACCATCAACATAAGAAAGATATCCATGACCATTTGAATGTGAGACATAAAGTAAGTCATAAATATGACTTAATCCACTCACATTCCCAGGAATTTTCTGCCAAGCATCATCAGGAAAATAATCAGCGGAATAGTTTGAGCCATATAATCTTGAGTGCCATACTTGATCTGGAAAATTAGGATTACCTGAAAAAAATACTGTCGCAGAAGTTTTACCACCATAAACTGCGGTAATTGTACAATTCTTAATATACTCAGGATGGGTTAAAGATGCTTTGTAAGCTGTAATAATAACATTGTTTGTGCCTGTAGCAGGAATAGCAGTAAAAGTAATTGCTCCTGTTATGCGATTAACTGTAAAATCTGTTGTTTCAATCTTATTTGCATTATTAACTACTGCTGTAAGAAGTGTCACATCAAGATTTGTATAAGGGAGATTATAAACACTTGATGTACCATCTGCTGAGAATGAAATTTTAAACCCTGCACTCAGTAAATTAAAACTCTCATTTGTAGTTCCTGCATTAGGTGAACCTGAAGGACTTCTTCCAATTAAGACAGTTGGAATATAGGCATTTGTTGTTACATCTGCACAAGTTGTACCATCAAAAGAGAGATAATCTGTACCATTCTTTATATAAGAAATATCATTTAAAACAAAAAAACTAGCCTTTGCATTAGCAAAACCAGTCTTGATGGATACAGGTTGAGATGAACCATATTGAGTATAAAGTTCTGTTCCCCATGTTAGTAAACGATAAGTATTACCATTTGCTTTTTTATATTGAAATAATCCATTGATTTTTCCTGTCCCAAGAGAAGTTGGATATAGACGTTTATATCCTGGACGTTTATCTATCGTACCATCTCTTACCCTAATATTTTGACACTCAGGAGTTTGATTAGATGCAATAAGTGAAGGATTATCTCTATAATTTAATCCACCTGAAAAATCAGCATATGTTAGTTCTTTAGTAGTATTTTCCCTCAAATATCGTTGTCTTAAAGGCATTTAATCACCACCCCATAACATTTTTAATCTTACGAACTCCATTTCTACGAAAAGGAATAACTGCATCTTTTGCATCATTATACATAGTTAAAAGATCAATACCATCTGCCTGTCTACCATTTTGATGTAACCATTTACCCGCAGGAAAATAAGCTAAATAATCATGATATTGTGGTCTAATTCGAGGAATATCCGTCAAGTTAGTTAATCTATCTGGCAATACAAAATACCATAAGGTAATTGGATTAGTTGTTTCCACCATAAGTAAATTATCCATAACAGAAAAATCTGTGACTTCTTGGTTATTTACTGAATTTTCAAGTTTATAAAAGTCTAGGAAATCCGCAGGTAAAGTATATTGATAAGTAACACCATCAGGTCTTACTGTTCCATCTGTTAAAACATAGTCTTTTGACGATAAAATCTTATCACTCTGAGCGAATTCATAATAAGCAATATTTAAATAATCATTTATCAATTGTAATAAGTCTGCGTTATCGCCTACTGTTAATGGTTGACCATCTGAAGAATAACTATTGATCAATTTTAATGTGAGATCTTGAAGCTCTTTTAAAGTTCTAGTATTTGCCAAGGAATTTCCACTCCTTCCACTATAAATTTTATATTTCTCTTGCTATTTGCTTTTTGTAATCTTTTACAACTGCTTCTAAATAATTATATCTATCTCTTTCATTCGATTTATCTAGTTTCTCGTTATATTCATCAATCTCTTTTAAGGCATCATATCCTCTATGAGAGTCAATTTTCCGCATATGTTTAATTAGTCTTGCATCAAGGGGTCTTTGCCATTCCATCACATATTGGTCTTTAAATAGAACAATATAATTACCATTTAATTCATTTAATTCTAGAGATAAATTAGGATCAAATTCTTGTAATCTTTCCTCGATATTATAAACGTCACCTACAACCATAGTTTCACCTCAATAATAAATAAAGGGCAGAGAATTAACCCTGCCCTAGTTAGATTAAATTAGATTAGGCTTCTGTAATATCAGCCAATACAGTTTGAGCATTACGAGCAGAACAACCAAGTTCTAGATAACGATACAAAGTAGCACCATAGGCATCTTTACCTGCTACGCGAGAAAGAATTGCTCCATCCTCTTGCATCCAGTCGATATCGCTCAATTGATATACCTTGAGATAATCAGTATCCAAGAAGAATACTTTTCCAGTTGGTGCATCTTTATCGGCAATAAGAGAAAGACCATTATAATCAAGAGCCTTCTTACCACCCTTGAGATCCATAGTATTCATGTATTGACGAGTATTGGTCAAAAGTGATTGATATGCTCTACGAACACCAAAAGAGGTTAGAATAGCTTTGGTAGAACCATCAGAATTTGTTTCAGTTGTATCCATTGCAGTTTGCATTAAAGCTTCTGTAATTGCTCTAGGAGTACCACCATTAGCTAAAACATTAGCTTTCCAGAATGCATATGTTGCAGGATCTAAAGTTTGAATAGGTAATGTAGCAGAACAAATTCCTTGGAGTCCCATTACTTCAATATTACGAGAACCATGAATATAAACTGCATCAGTTGAAGCAGTTGATACCGCAGAAGCTACGGTAAAAGTTGTTGAACTTGGAACAGATAAAACTGCAACACCATTTGCAACAACTGCACCAGTTGCAGAAGTTAAAATATCAACAGTCATACCTACCCGAATATACTTGGTGCTTGCCACATTTACAGTAGTTGCAGTTGTAGTTGTTCCACAAACAGAAAGAATACCAGTACCATCACCCCAAAACATACGATTGAGTTGACGTTTAAAGTCTTTAGCAGCTCCCTTCATTTCAGAATCTACCGCACGAATAAAAGCACCTGCATCAGATTTAGTTGCTTTAATTGTCGGTCCTGTAATTTCAATCGTGGAATAAATATAGCGTTGAGGAACAATACATTCCTTATATTGTTGAGAACCTGCTGTAGGAAGAATTCCACCTTCTGCAACAGAAGCAAAACCTTCATTACCTCCAACATGCAAAGGAATTGTAAAATTCTTACCCACTACACTATCTTGGTCTTTATCTAAAAGATCAAGTACAACCACATCATTATTCACTTGCTCCCGCAAGGGTGCAAGATATTGGTTTTTCAAAATTCCATCTAAAGTTTGTAAAGTCGCTCCCATAATTAAACACACTCCTATTTCATATAATTTTTATTTACTCATTAAACTTTTTAATAGTTCGATACTATTTGCTTTGGCTTCAGCAAAGGTTTTTGGTGCAGTTGTTTCAATAACAGGACTTTGCCCTGCACTCTCTACTGTGCCTTGAGGTTTAGTTTTTTCAGCCAAATACTCTTTAATTGCAGTTTCTTTTGCAGATTTTAGATCTTGCTCATGCTTGGCAAGAATTTCTGGCAAATGATCTTTAGCTAGTAATGTATAGGCAGTAAGATAATCTGTATTCAATTCTTTAGCTGTTGTTTCTACTTCACTTTCCCAATCCTTAAAGAATGGTTTCTCTGCTAATGTAGTTTTTTGTTCAAGTAAAGTTTGATTTTGCTTAAATGAATTTAATTCATTTTGAACAGAACTAAGTTGTTGTTTGGTATTTTGAAATTCTCCCCAAACCGCAGGGTCAATATTATTTTTTGTTGCTTCTGCTTCAATGGCTTGACGATTAAAGTCTGAAAGTAAAGTATCAATATCCCAACCATATTTCTGAAGTTCCTTTGCTTTCGCTTGGATTGCTTCGTATTGTTTACGCTCTTGAGCTAATGTTTGGGTTTTGCGAGTATAATCATCACCCATTTGAGCAAGTTTAATGACTTCTTCAATCGGCAATTGTTTCTCTTCTCCTGCTACTTTCAAACTATAAAGCTGTGGTTGATCCACTTGGCTTGCATTTGGATTTGCAGTTGAGGATGTATCTACTGTGCTACCATCTACTACTGAGGTATCTACTGAGGTATTAGTTTCTAATGGAGTGCTTTCAAGGCTTGCTCCGAGTTCATCTGCCATTTATAAATCTTCCTTTCATTGCACTCCCTTAAAGGGTTAGTGCATCCAAACATAATAAAAAGAGCCTTTCAGCTCTTACAATTAAACGATTCCGATTTTATCAATCTCTAACCTAAAATCAGTGGATTTATCTTCATTGATTTCGCACCTTTTTACTGTACATTCCATCATTATCTTTAGGGTGTCCCCTGGTTTAGAATCTGGAATATTATCAACTTGCTTACTACTTAGATTAAAAGATGGCTTTTCTTGGGAATAATCCCAAGCCATCATATTATCTTCGCCTTTTTTAGGTTTTGTGATTTTTATGTCTTTCATCATTTTATCCATATTTTTAATAGCTTCTGCTTTGGCTGTATCCCATTTTATATTTACTTCATTTTGCTTGTCTGTCATGGTTGTTGCACCCCTCCTCCCATCATTCCATCAATTTTAGCCATCATATCTTGCATCATGGATAACATTTGATCCATTTTAACTGTTATATCATCTGTTTCCATAGGAGTATCTTGATTTAAACTAGCATTAGGATTTGCCATTGCTTTACTCATATTTGCCATTGCTTGACCTTTTGCTGTATTCCAATTGGTTTGGCTATTTGCCATTTTTATATCACCTCTTTCTTATATTATTGTCCCTGAATTGCTATTTGTGGTGGTTGAGTAGATTGAGGTTGATTATTGATAGATTGAGCCATTGCTTGAGCAGAAGCTAATTGTTGAGCAAATGCTGAATGTTCCGCAATGTGAGCATCAACTTGAGCTTGATATTGGGTTAGTTTCTCATAATCATCTGATTTTCGATATTTATTATGTTCTAATATATGGATTTCGTGATTGTAAAAATCTCTTGTTTTATGGGTAAAATCACCTTTTAACCATTGTTCTTGTTCTCGTTTAGCTTGATTTACATCAATACTTAAATCATCATATATTTCTTCAATATTACCGAATTCAAGCAATTTTAAGGCTTTTGTAGCATTCCTGTAACAAGAAAAAATGAGCTTTGAAAAAAAGATGACCTCACGTTAAGCTTTGAGAGGACACACTGTTGGCCAACAGAATCCAATCAAAAAATACCGGAGGTCATCCAGATGAATTTTACACAAAACGAGAAACTAAATCAACTTTCAGAAAGTAGTATTGTCATTGGAGTGGACATCGCAAGCGAACTTCATTATGCCAGAGCTTTCGACTGGCGAGGAGTAGAGCTAGGGAAAGTATTCAAGTTTGCAAACACTGCAGAAGGATTCAAAGACTGCTACGCATGGATTGAACGGCTAAAAAGGCAGACACATAAGGACTCCATAATAGTAGGCGCAGAGCCAACCGGCCATTACTGGTTCAATCTAGCATCATATTTTAAAGAGCAAAGCATTAAGCTAGTCCTGGTCAATCCATTTCACGTAAAACGTAGTAAAGAACTGGATGACAATCATCCGAGCAAAACGGATGCCAAGGATCCTAAAACAATCGCTAAGCTGGTGATCGAGGGCAGATTCAATGAGCCTTACATTCCGGAAGGGATCTATGCGGAATTGCGAATAGCTACGGCTTGCAGAATGCGCATACAAAAGGATATGAATAGCATAAAAAATCGCATCCAGCGGTGGCTAAAAATATACTTTCCCGAGCATGAAACGGTGTTTGCTAAATTTGATGCCACAAGTAGCATGCTGGTGCTGCAAGAAGCCCCTCTACCCAGCGATATTGAAAAACTTGGAGCAGAAGGAATAAACCAAATTTGGAGGGACAACAAACTGAGGGCAGTGGGTATGAAAAGGGCTAAGAGCCTGTATGAAGCTGCTCAAAAGAGCATTGGTTGCACCGAAGGAGAGTTTTGTTCCCGAATGGAAATCAAGCTATTACTCCAAGACTATCATAATAAAACAGCACAATATCAAGCGATCACAGAGGTCATTGATGGTTTGTGCAGTCAAATACCAGAAGTAGCAAAGCTACTTGAAATTAAAGGTGTGGGACTGGTTTCAGTAGCTGGTTTTATCTCTGAGGTTGGAGACATTAGACGCTTTAATTCTCCGAAGCAGATTCAAAAACTTGCCGGATTGGCCTTGCGAGAAAGCAGCTCAGGCAAGCACAAAGGACAGACCACGATCAGCAAACGGGGGCGAGCGCGACTGAGGGCAATTCTATTTCAAGCGGTGATGCCACTAGTCTCTAACAACACAGAGTTTGCAGAGATACATAAGTATTACACGACAAGAAACAAGAATCCTCTCAAAAAGAAACAATCGCTAATCGCCTTAAGCTGTAAACTGATTCGGGTATTCTATGCAATATTAACGAAAGGCATAGACTACGACCCGCAAAAGCTAATTAAAGACATCCATCGTCCCGTTGAGTATTTAGCAGCGTAACAGAAAGTGCAAATAAGCAGTTCTGTTGGTAGGCGTCACCACAGAATGTACCCAAATCATAGTAATCTAACAAGATAAAAGAGCTGGTAGTCAGTCAACATATTATCCATTAGAGCAAAGACTCGGTTTTGTAGCATTACTGACACCCAATCATGGATAGGTGGAACGAAGGAATTTAGGGCAGATGTGTTAATCTTGACCCTGTTAGACATGGGAGGTTTACCACCGTGAGTATAGTGGGTTTACAACGGCCAACATATTAAAAATAGCAGACGTTGGCTTTGCCATACTCAGTTTCTCTGAATTATGCATTCTATGCGAATTTTATCCGTGATGAGCTTTTTAGGTAAGTTAGGAATTCTATGAAAACAAGAGAAAATCAAAGTAAATCCCAAGATATTATAGGGAGGGTCACTAAGTATCTTTCTGTCCCATAAATCTAATACAAAATTTTGTCTTGCTACAGTTGATTTTGGCATAGCAGATCCAGAAACAACTTTAACGTCTTTATTACCCTTAAGATCAGAACCTTGAAACTCTTTAACATTAACTTGACCATTTTTACCTACAATTTTTATCATTCGAGGTTCAATATAATATTTTTGCATTAAAACTAAGACGAATTTTGCCCAATTTTCATAAGTTGTTTCAATATTATGGATAATTGGACCAAATTTTGTCTCATCTTGTTCTCCTAGAAAAGCAATAGCTATACCTGACTTAACACCTGTTGGTGCTGTTCCCGAAGAAACCTCATGAATACCAGAAATATCTTCAAAATCTCTTAATTGTAAGTCCAATTCAGCTTGAATATGTCCAGGTTCAGAAGGTGGAGTTTCCCAATTAGGTTGGTTATACCCTTTCTTATAACCAAGCTTTTCTCCAGGTTCATTTGTAGGTTCATCTATTAAAGAATTGATTTGATATAAAAATCTAGGATTACCTGTTCTAGTTTGATTAAGTCTCCGCTGTGTACGAGTTTTATTATATTCTCTTTGAACAGGGATTAAGTCCTCAATATTAGATGAGCCATAAACTCTACCAGGAACTAAATTATGAGGAGTTAAAAAGTAAGGTAATATATCATAAGGATTATCTTCAAATTGTAATAGTTTGCCATTAGCTATAGTAATATGTCTGCCTTTAGGATATTTCTTACTTGGTTTTTCCCAATATTCCTTGACAACAACTCCATTTTCCATAGAAATAGGTTTAAAATCGGATTGTTGACCATTAACATTAGCAAGAATACCATTAAATATATTCGTTGAAGATAATCCACCTTCAGGAGATACTTCAACATCATAAGTATCTTTAACTTCATCTACAGTCTTTAATATTCTTTCACAACACCATTTTGCATTATCAAATTCTGTAGCAGAAGGATCAAATACAAAATCAAAAGGACTCACAACTGAATTATCAATGTCACCTAATCTTTTAGTTTGTGTAATTTCATTTCCTTTTTCATCTAAAGCAAAATTACCGTGTTCATCCAAGGTATTAAGTTGTACTTCTTCACCTAAACTATCATTCCAAAATGTTTTTTGGATACTTGTTCCTGTAGTGATTTGCCACAAGGCTGATTTGAATCGTTTCTCATCCATATTTGTATTACGCCATACAAAATCAATAGCCTGTGTTCCTACTTTTGATGCATCAATATCTTCTTCTTCATTAGATGCAGGAATAACATTAAACTGAATTTTAGATTTTGTTATTTTTGCTAATTCTGTTCTAACAACAGGTCGTATACGGTTGATTGTGACTCTTTCTTCCCACCAATCATCTTTAGGTCTTTCAACAATTTTTTGAGAAGATTTATCATAAACAATCCATTGTTTACCTGTTAAAAATGCAATATTAACCGCCCATTGTTGTTCTAATGGAGGGTTTTTACCTTCTTTAATACGATCTTCAATAAAGGTTACTGACTCTTCTTCATTTACAGAAGCAGGATCTTTTGCAATTATTTTAGCCATGTGTTCACCTCCGATTCAATAAATTATATTTATTCTATTTTTGGAGTCAATATAATATCAAAATCAGGTATAACTAACTCTTCAGCATCACAAGGTAATGAATATAAATGCAATTGCTCACGCAATTTATTTATAGCTTCTTCTTGATTCTTTGCTACTGTAAAGCCTTTAATATCATAGTAACCACCATAATAAAGTTTATAGTTCAATATAGTTTCTGGCTGATTCTGCTCGTTCATTTGTGCATTCTCTTGGTTCAATGGGTTCCGTAGTGGTTTTGAATTCAATGTAGTCTTTTGCTTGGATACGGTCATATAATTGTTTTCTCTCCTTTGCTGTATCTTTTTCTCTTATATAAAGAAATACCAATGTAGCTAAATATGTTAAACAAACTATAAAGATTGTCATAGTTCTTTATATCTCCCCTTTTTGCTATTCTTGATTAGATTATTTCTATGTCTCTCTACCCTTGCTGATAGTGAATTATCATACTTATTTGCTTTTGGAATTGATGGTTTATCGTCTTGCTGTGATCTGATTTGATAAGTAATACACAATCCCATAACTAAATCATCATGTGAACCATTCTGTGCTTCTGGTCTACCCTTTTCATTACGAACAAAGGTTAGCATTTCTTCTAATGTAGGAATATTATTGATGAGTTCGATATTCTCTCTAACAATCTTAATTAAATTAGCAATCATCAGAGGTCTGGTTGTTTTACCAGTTAAAAAGCCAAATGATTTCTTTAAATTGCCTGTATATGTATCCTGTAATTCTCTAACATATTGATTGTAATAATTGAGTCTTTCCAACTCTTTGATAGGGAATGTGCTGTAATTAGTTTCTATACCAATAAGAGCTTCATTATAATAATTTCCTAAACAATACATTTGACGAGAATATAAATCTTCATCAAATTGATGTTTTAAGGTTGCTACTTGCTCACCTGTAGTATTATCTATTACATGCCCTGTGAACGAATCTGAGCCATCACCTGCTGTATCTCCACCTATTACATAAGGATATCCTTGTTTAGGCTCTGAATAGATAGTAATATAACCATCTTCATCATCTACCCATTGAATAGTTACATCATCTATCTGTTCATCTATATATTCAAAAGTAAAGTAACCACGTTTAAATGTTTGCTTTTTAAGAGCTTCTAGCCTTAATGTTACCAACTGTGCAGGGAATACCGTCTTACCAGTTACACCCCATTGATTTAAACAATAGACAGAGTAATAATAAGGATCTGTGTCTTTAAAGTCCTCTAATACCTTTATTGCTTCAGCATCTAAGAATTTATTATCTTTATAGGTAGTCTCAATAACCGTTGCATCTGATTTCCTATTATCAAAGAATTCTCCTTTAAGCCAATGTGTAGCACTTACAGGGTTAAAGGATATGAACATTTGATGAGGATATTTTGAACTTCCACGTAAACGAATGTTTAACTGTCTATAATCTTCTGATTCAACCTCTGTAGCTTCTTCTATCCATTCATCTGTAATATCATTGATAGACTTGATCTTTTCAATATCATCTAATCCCCTGAATATAAACCTATTACCATTTATGCACTCAATAGTCATATCGGTCTTATTGATCTTGAATAGATTATTACAACCATAACTAGAAATTGTTGCTTTAATTAAAGAAAAGCAGGATTCTCTCAATGAGTTTCCTACTTTTCTAACAACTAATACATTATGTCCTGGCTCAGTAATGGCTCTATATACTAACAATTGAGCAATACCAAATGATTTACCTGAACCACCACCACCCCTACAAACAATATAACGATCTCTATTTTCCCAAATATCTATAATCCAATCATTAAGCATTGATGGAAGTTCTGTAAAATCTACATCATACTTCATGTACTCCCTTTCCCTTTCAATAAAAAAAGAGTGATGTTTAATCACTCTGTCCAATATTTATAAATTAAGTTTAATATAAACTTCATCTAAATCATCCTGCGTAATGCCAATATATTTCTTTGTCATCGCTATACTGGAATGATTAAGTGCTTCCATGATCAAAGCAAGGTCTACTCCGCTCTTATATGCCCAATAGCCCCAAGTCTTACGCATTGTATGAGTAGATATAGAACCTTTAATTCCTAAATAATCAGCAGCGTTACTAATAATTTCATGTGCCTGTTGCCTTGAAATAGGTTTACTACTACCATCTTTATTAGGTTTATTACTGGTTATTAAGTAATCATTCTGGGATAGTTTACTTAATTTAATATAGTCTCTAATAGCTTTTTCAAGGTTAGGACTTACAGCAAATATCTTGCCTTTATCTGTTTTCTTCTCTCTAATATCAATATGTTCATTAACTCTTTTGCCATCCCAAACATCAGATACTTTTAACCCTAATATATCTGATATTCTTAATGCACTAGATATACCAATCATGAACATAACATAGTCTCTAGGATTCTTCTCTTTTAAATGGCTCTTCATTTTGTCTATGTCTTGTTTGTTTCTCAATGGTTGAACAAGATTCATGCTCAAAACCTCCATTTGGTTTAATCTGTCATATCACTATTTATAGTATATGTTATGTCAGATTATTTTGCAAGGATAAAGGATGAATTCTTAAAACTACTGATAACAAAGGATTTCGCACTTGACATTTATTCATTGTGTCAGATTTCTAAAAATAGAATCAAATGTTAATTTCGTAAGTTATTCTTCTATTTTTGTTTGATTCTATTCTTTGGGACTATTGAAGTCTGGCTTGGTAACTTTAATAGTTACATCTTCATTAACATTTGCATCTAATTTATCAGTATATAAATTTAACATTGTCAATAATACTTTTCTGTCTGCTGAACATCTTGGATTAGATTTAGCATATTTAACAGTTGCATTTATAATATCGTTTACTGATCCTTTTAACATATCCATTGTCATAGTATTGAGTAATGCAATGAATTTTGGGTTGTTCATTACTCGATACCAACTATCTCTAGATACATCAGCCATCGTACATCTTTCTTTGATAGTTTTATCAAAAGATTCGGGATTTAAAGCAACTTCTAATATTCTTTTCTCGACTTGAGAGGGTTCATAGATGTCTGATTCTTTCAGTATTTCTCTCACAAAATCACCTCCATATTATCTACTTTCTATTTATTCAAACAAAAAGAGCCCCAAATCGGGACTCTTATAAAAAAGTAATATCATATTTTCTATCAATACTATTAGTTTAAAAATCAATACCAGGATCTCTATCATAAAGAGCATCCACCACTATATCATAAGTTCCTACTAATGACTCCAGTAAATACATCTTTCCCGGTATTTCTCCACTCAGTAGTAATTTAAGATGATCTTTAACCATTTGAGTTGCAAAATGAGTGAGCGATTCGCCTTTATGATCTTTAACTAACTCTTCACTAAATATCCGATTACTTGCATAAAGTACCACCGCATTTACCAAAATCATTTTATTTTCGCCGATTTCACTTACAAAATAATAGTTACCTAGATTATCCTGTATTAAATCTCTAAATGGTAATATTTTTTCCATTTTTAATCATCTCCCTTCACACCTACTTATTCGGCCAAAGGTAAGCTATTCCTTTAAATATCTGGATTATTTTTCCTAACTATAGTAGTCTATTATTGAGGTGGCTAATATGGGTTTTGGGGATTTTATGATTGAATATAAAGCAATATTTGGTACATTATTAGGAACTATAGTAACATTAGTAACAACTCATTTTTTAAAAAGTAAGGGCAAATTGATGTTTGAACCCCAAAATTGGTCTTTAAGATTTTACAAATTTGTTACAGGAGTAGAAAAAGAAATTACTTCTTCTGAAGAAGCTTCTTATGCATTATTCAACTTTGAGCTCATTATCTATAATAATTCTGAAACGCCTAAATCATTAAAAGATATATACTTAGAGATTAAAGATGAAAAGACACAACTCAATTTAATATTAAAAAATTCTAATACAGCTAGATATAGTTCTGGATTTCGAAATATAGATGAAGTAAAAATATTAAATATAGCACCAAAAACTATGTTCTGTATCCCTCTAGAGGGCAACTTAGATGAAAATACGACTAAACAAATTAGAAATGGAATGAAAGTGATTTTTCACGCTAAAGACTATAAGAATAAAACATATCAAACTGAAATCGCTAATATTTCTTATTGATCTTGGTCTATATAAATTATTAAAACCATCATAGCTAGCTACACCTTGATAGATATAAATATCGAATTATTTCTACATATTATCTACGTAGGATGATAACCTTTTAAACCTGTTCATTTATCCAGTTTACGGTTTCGTCAAAGTAGAAAATCAATGTTCTAATAAACCCGAACATGTCCTTATACTTTATTTCATTTATTTTTAATATTTGACGGTCATACATGTTATCCCCATGGGCAATTGCATTTCTTATCTTATATATTGCTTCAACAACCGAAAATAAGTCTGGCTTTTCTTCCAGTAACGATTTGCCATAAGCCTTTTTAAAACCAAAATGGAAATACTCTAAGGCCATCGTTTTTTCGTAATCACTTTCATAATTTCTAAATTCTTTATCTAACTTTTTTTTGGGAAATCCCTTATCTTTAAGTAATTTTGATATGAAACATTCACTTGCCATTGAAAGATTCATAATTGCCATTTCAAAGTTACCTTTTTCATGAAAATATTCAGCTTGTCTGATAAACTCTCTTACTAAATCTTTAATGGTTTGTTCTTTTCTCATGTCATTTAAGGTTAAAGTAATTCTCTCCTGGGTTATTTTATAAACAAATTTTGCATCTGAATAATCATAATTAAATCCTAGCTCCGGAATAGAAAATCCATACGGAATTATAAAATCTTCACCATCAAAAATGTTAAAAAACGATTCATCCATATGAAGAAATAATTTATTGACAAAATCTTTAACTACAACCCCAACTTTTTGAGCTAGTGATTTATATAACTTGTGTAGAAAACTGTGTTCGTAACCTAGATTGAGGTTAGGCTCTGGTGTATCTGTATGCGTAATATAAATTACCATAAAACCATCATAATGTTGCATTTCAATTGAGGACTTCCATGGTTTAATTACTATTTCTTCTATAACAATATCAGATGACAAATCATAATAGTATTCGAATGGTAGCTTTAAATACCATGTACATGTAATCCTCATTGTTGATACCTCATTATTATCCTTAGAATCTTTTTTTGACTTTTAAACTAAAAGAGCCCGAAGGCTCTTAGTAAGCGATTCACATATTACATTTCCAATCATGTAACTTTGCTATTTCTATAAATTAATCTAACATTTACTCTTGCCTTTATGCTTGTTCCCATAAATTTAAAGCTTCTTGTTCTTCTTTTTGCTTTTTAGTTTTTATTAGTTTAACAAGAATCTCATGGAATTGTACGAAAAGATTTATATAAGCTGTAATTTCATCATTAACTTTTGCAGATACACTAAAACCATATTTGTATCTTGGGACATCAGATTTATATTGTTTTTCCCATGAAGAATCCTTTGAATAATCTTTATAACCATAGTCGATCAGTATTTTACCTGAATAACCAAGAAGTTCTCTAATAGAATTGTCTATATTAGATTTTATATTTCTTTGAGCATTAAACAATGAATTAAATTCATCTTTTCCATCTAAACTATATGAAAGTAGAAGCCATAATTCATCATTATCAAATTTCTTATTTACTAACTCTGGAACTTGATCAATTAAAGTATTTAGCTCTTTTTTAAGCTCACTTAATTTTTCCAAACCAAGTTTTTTCGTGTTTTCAGTATTTGACTTCACATTAGATTCAATATCATGTTTAAATTTATCTTTAAGATAAACTTCTATCTCAGAGATAATTTTGATCTTTTGTCCATCCATTTGCCCCTTTAAAGAATCCAGCGTTTTTTCACATTCGGTAATTTGACGTATTAATACTTCAATATCCATTTCTACTTCCCCTCTCCAAATATAGAAGAAACAACTTAATGGATAATTTCGCCAAAGAAATCCTGTATCCTGCAATTTAAAACAATTATATTATTAGATAATATCCGTTACCCATTTAGCTACATCAAATTTGATTTTATTTTCTTGTAAATATTTCGCATATGTCTTACCAACGCTGCCACTTAAATCTATTCTAATAGGACACCACTGGATTCTCTTATTTTCTTTTATTTCTTCATCAATTTCAAGCTTAGTGGCATATTTAATGATTCTATCTACACATTTCTTAGGACTTCCGTTAATGTATTGAACCTTACTTTTATCCATAAACCAAATAAAACAACCACTAACTCTAGGATCAATTATCATTTGTTTATTCTCCCTTTTCATGCAACCTGTATTTAAAATTAAAAGTCAAATTAAAGCCAATAACTATAACAAAACTAACCAAGAATATTAAAACATTAACACGCATTTTTATTCTCCTCTATTAGATTTTACGAATCAGCCAACTTCTTTAATAATTCTCCATGTTTCTTTAAAAGATTTTGAATCATTCTTATTTCTCTATCTTCTGGATCATCACCTTGAGCCAACATGCTCATAGATTTTGAATATCTTTTCATAATATCTTTTCATAATATCCTTCAATTTCTAAACTCTTTCTAGCTTCTTTAGGAGTAATACCTTTCTCCTTCATAGACTGTTGAATTAGTTTCTTAATATCTCTCATGCAAGTTAAAGGTTTTTTATCACTCATTTGTTTACCATCCCTTAATCTTATTTACTGCCCATTCACCAATACCAATACTATCAGCTTCATCTGAACTTACATCTAAACCATATTTATCCTTAACAAATGCAATGGTATTCAGCTTTTGTTCTTCCCTTTTCCTGCCCTTAATTTTACATGCTGCTTTCCATTCGGTAGGCTTAACAATACAAAAACTGATATTTATTTGAAATAAATAAAGCATAATTACACCCTGGAATTGGCTGAGTTGTTGATACGTTTTATAATTGTTTTGAAATTGAGTATCCTCAAACACAATAAAGTCAGGAGAGAGTGATTCAATTAGATTTGTAATTTTATCACTCATCAACTTCATGCGTTCAATTATATTCTTTTCAGCCGGATCAACCTCAAGAATTCCAAATGTAATTAGTTTATTATCATCAAATAAAGAATAGCCAGTTTTTAACGTTGCCTGATCTAGGCACAGTATTTTAGCCAACTAAATCATCAACCACTTGATAATTATACATAGCATTATAAAGTTTTAATGGAATAACCGATTTATATTGGTCTGCAATATCTTTAATCCGTTGTTCCTTAAACTCTTTATAAGCTATAAAAGCATCCTGAGGAGTATCAAAAGTACCTAAGTACTGTTTCTTTCCTGTCCCGATTTGACACCTGCTCATATATCTATCATTTTTAGTGAGACTTACACCAATAGGCAGTTCTCCACGACTAGCATCATTTTTAGTAAACAAAACATTGATACTTCTTGGAAGTAGGCAACATGTCTCAGGTGAATATATCTTATTGCCAGGATAGAGAATGTCTTTATCCAATTGTAAAGATTCACTTTCGCCTTTTATTTCATAATAATTATCTTTGTACCATCTAGAAAAAGTCTGGAAGTTTAAAAAATCATCCGAAACTGTGCAATCCTTATAAGTAGGATATTTCGCCTTTATTTTTTGTGAGAAACATCTTTGAAGCATGGCATTCCAAATGGAATAAACATTCGTTGCTTTACCATTAATATAAGCTTTTTGTTCACCAAAGCCTATTTTCCCATGACCCCAAACTGAAATATCATCTGGATTTTTTACGCTACCTGATTTAAATTGATTGTACGTAACATGAGCTATGAAGCCATTACTAAATTGGACTGTTACATTTTGACTATCAGTATAATCAATAATCCACATCGTAGAATTGCAATTGTTGGTTCTGGTCTCACCAATCCTATCGAGTGCTTGTTGTTTACAATACTCTTTCTTTTCTGCTTTGACCTTTTCTTGTTTGACCTCGCGTCCCGCGACCCTATCCATTACCACTGTATCCATTTATAAACCCCTTTCTAGCTTCGTAAAGTGCGCCACCCCTTAAATTTGGATATTAAAAAAGCACCCATTGAAAAATGAGTGCTTAATCAGCATAAAAAATAGGACAGGACAAACCTGTCCTATCCTTGAGTGAGAGGAGGATATTCAATCGCCTATCTCTAGGCAAGTAATTAGTTTAATTATTTTATAATTAACCCTTGCAATCGTATTTTATCTATGTTAATATGATATCATGAGTTATAAATTTAAGTATTTTTAGGTTGAAAAATTAATGAGTCTGTAGAAAGTCTTTGACATCCGCTAAAGTTGATTCCCATAGGTCTCTCTTCGCTGCCCTCCACCTCGACAAAAGTGGAGTGTCGATTCCATTTACACCAATTTGTTTAGCTACCCAACAAGCTTTTACTCCATGAGTTTCTATATATTGATTCATCTGATCCCGCAATTCTTGTTCTTCCATGACCTGTTTAACTCCTTTCTCAATTTATAATATCTTCAATTGTATTAAATTTTTATTGTAAATAATGTTGACATTGTATTGATGCATATGTTATAATTAAATTTAGTCATCTTTAATTCTCTATCCTATTGTAGCATAATAAGTAAAGTGCCTTAAACTTAGTTATATCAACAGTTTAAGGCACTTTTTTGACGGAGAATCACCCCATTATTTAACAAACATGTTTAATAATCCATCTCCATACACCTGAAATAATACTTCCAGAGTTATTGACTCAATTCCACTTCTCTTGTCAATTTCTCCATTCTTTTTTACTGAATTTAAACACATTTTCATAACACCATATAAATCCGCTTTTGTTAGTTTTATATACAATATATTATTTACGACTTCTTTTTTAACAGACCTTATTTTTTCCAATTTATCCTTGGCAGCTAAATCACAATCTAATTTATAGGCTTTAATTTTTTTATCTAGATTTTTAATATTTTTTACAACATAGGAAACAACTTCGTCATTAGCTTTATGCTTATTTTTTTTGACCAATTTTATAACTTGGGTTGTGCCAATCTTTTTACCATTTTTAACTTTATCCATTTCCTCTTCTAACCAGTCCATAGGGGTATCCATCTTTATATATATCTTCTCTTCCCATTCCTTTTGGATTTTATCATTCACTTTTAATAATTTAACTAAATCTTTGTTTTCCTTATCCAAGTCTTTAATATCTATTCCATTATCGGCACAATATTTTAATATTATCGGTTGATCCAGGTCTTTCCTATGCTTTTTATTTGTTGCTTTTCTTTGTTTTTTAGAAGCATTATCCCCAATGAATTTAAAGAAATATGGTTTGATTCTTCTACTATCATATTTCTTGAGTTCTTCATATTTTACCGAAATTCTACTTTTGACTTCATCGATTTCATTTCCTTTTGCTATAGTTAATTCTTGCTTTAAGGTTTCAATTTCTGATTTAATCTGGATTACCTTCTCATTATCAACCAACTTTAACCCTTTTTTCATTCTCTCTAATTCTTTAGGAACATTAAGCTTCTCAAATTGTTTTTTGGCTTTATCAATCTCACATTGACTCATAGAACTAAGTCTACTAGTCTTTTGGTACAATTCATATAATTCTTCTTCTGTTGCTTCCTTATTGTATTTTAGATGATTGTACAACGAATTGATTTCTTGGCTGAGATTAATTACAGAGCCAATATAGTTTTTTGAAATTTTATGGTCAATATCGCTCATTTTTTGACCTGTTAATTCAGCATTATTACTGCCTGTGTTCTCTATCTTATTGATTGGAATAGGAGTTGCTTCTTTATCTATCATCTTACAAGCATCAACAATGATTTTGTTTTTTGTCAGTAGGTTAGAATCTATGTCAAAATCTTCTCCTTGATATGTAGATAATATTGGATAATCAATAGAGTTTAGAAATACTATATTGGGCGTACAGTTGAAATACTCTTTTAAATCTTTAACTTCTTTATTAACCTGTATACCGATATTTGAAACATTGATATGTGGATTTCTAAATCCAATAATGTCATCACCATCATCGAATCTACTACAGTACAATTCATTACCCTTTAACTCACTTGTACCATCAAATTGACTAACTGTAGCTTTTAATAGTTCAAATGGGTTCCCACAAGCTACACAGTAGTCTGACTCGATTTTGATCTTACCCTGTCTTACTTGAGTAATATAAGCATTGATATAGTTCCTTCTAAAATCTTTAAATACCTGTGTATTTTGAAATTGAGGATTAGTTTTAATTAACTCTAAAAAAGCTCCTGTAACATCTATATTCCTTCCAATATCTAATACATTGTCATTATCATCCTCTTCATTTGTATCATAATCTTCTCCAATTTCTTTGATTTCTTCTGAATATTGGTTAACTTCTTGTAAAAAGAAATCCAAATCATCTTTTAATCTATTTACATATTCAATCTCTGGTTTAACTAAATCTGATATTTGCTCTGGCGTGAAGGGAATTGTGTTAATCATCTGGTAGCTTAAGCGATTGATTAACCCATTTTCAAAGTGTGAGGGTTTATCCGTTTTACATACTCCAAACGTCTCTCCACAATTATCTTTCCAATATTTTAACCATGCATCTTCTCCTTTATATCCATCTATTTTTAAGACTTCATTATTATATTTACTAAGTTTTATAGCACTAGGAGTAGTAATTAGTAAAATATCCTTGACCAAAATCTTATTACCATACATATCTTCAACTTCATATGTTTCATATTCCAAACAATTATCTTTACAATATTTTCTATAATACTTTTCAATGTAGCAACAGAACCCTGCACACTTCATATATCTGTTTCTGAGTAGAGCCACTCCGCGGCCTTTAATAACTTCATTTTCATCAAAGATTTTAGAACTAAGTAAACCTTCACCATCCCAAATTGAATCCTTTTCTTTAGTAGGAATAGTCTCTGTTTTTAGTTCTCCATTTTCTAACCAGGTGTTACTCATAGTCCAGTTAAATTCACTTATATGATCATCTATCACTAAGATACTATTAGGATTGATTTTAACACACCCAATGATGCTTGAAAGAGGTAAACTTTCATACGCACGAATTCCTGCAATATCACAATCACTTTTAAATTCTAAACCCATTCTTGCCCAATCAATGACATTTTTAATAGTTTCTAAAATAAATAGATTTTCTCCAATTCTGGCTTTGCCACTTGCTCTTTTAAAGTTGGTCATTAAATTACCATTAAATTTGAATCCATCAATATAAGTCCAATCTCTTAATTGTTTAGTCGTTTTTTCTTCATTTGCTACTTTGTACTTTTTAGTATATTTAACATTAACAATGTCTAATGTATATAGTTTTCCATCTACTTCTTTGATTTCAATACCTTCAAGTAATTCCTTATTTTCTACTAGTTCAAATGAATAATCTAATTTCCCATTTAACAATTTATCTAAGTACTCATAATCAATTTCATAATTCTTAGTTTCACTATTATTAGCTTTATATAGCCAACATGCCTCAATATTTGGTATATATATTCCACTTTCTAAGTTGTTCATTATCTATATATTCCATCCTCTCTTTATTAAACACACGATTCCCCACTCAGGGGATTTTACAATAAAATGTTAACCACTCAATACATGAAATGGCATTTGATCATCATTATCCTCTTCTTCACATGCCCTATCAGCCTTAGCCTCATAACTCATATCAACATAAATCTGAGATAAAGACTTTCCTGGATTCTCTCTTTTAAGTCTTTCTTCTTCTAACTTTCGAACATTAACATCATTGTCATATTGCCATTTTTGTTTTTGTCGAAGTAGCTTTGACAACTCTTTTTTCTCGGTTTGAGTTATTTTACTATCCTCTTTCTTCTTTTGGAGTATATAGATTCTCAGGGAAACTGATCTTTTTTCATTAGCAGTAACTTCATTAACCTTTGAAGTAAAACTCCACCCTGCTTTTCTTTTCTGGCTCTTAAAAGCGGTAATACTATTATCTAATTCCGCTTCCCATCCGTCACGAAACAAGGTGTATGTAAAATTAGCTTTTCTTCTAATAGGCTGCTGCCCATCTAATTTAAATATCATATCCCCTGCACACATGTATCGAATAAGATCTAACTCGACCAACCTATTAATATACTGCTTTAGCGTTGCCTGTGATTGGATAAAGATATCTTCTCCAATGGTTTCATAACTTGGATATGCCACTTCAGGTTTTCTTTCAGCCGGAGAAATATCATTCGCATTTCTTTTAATCCGGCTCTTGATATTACAAAATAAATTAAGCAAATTGTATTTATCTAATTTTCCATGATCCGTATTTATAATCGTGTTAAATTCAGAATCCAAAAGTCCAAAATACCTTTGCACATTACCATTGCCATTACGTTCATATATATCTAACCTTGCACTTACAAAATCATCTGCATTCAAAGATTCAATATCAATCTCACCACAGAACTCAATTAAAGAATTATCTTTCAATGCAATTAGAAAATCTCTGAAATATTTCCTTTCGTGACTCGGACTATTTTTAATCTTTAGCAACCACAAAATCATATTGATAGAGAAATAGGCATAACCTCTCCTATTTTGAAGTTCTAATAAAGCATATAAATATGCTACAGTCCTTTTACCAAACATTTGAATATAGCTATTATTTAAAACACCATCAAGTGTTATATTTTGAACAACAATATTAGGTATCATTTTGTACTCAGGATCAACATTACTATCCATTTAAAACTCCTCTCAAAATACAATTTATTTATAGAAACAGAACAAAAAAGAAACCTTACCTTGCAAAAAACAAGAAAGCAAAGTAAAGATTCTTTTTTAGGGTTTATCCCTAAAATACAATACTTATTCTATTCTTATTAATTATTATTCTTATCTTGTTATATATTAGTATTATCTTGTTACACTTATCTGACGTTTAGAATCTCTACATTTTTTGCTTAAATACTTGAAGTGTTTGTAGAGAATCTCTACATTATTTGATTTTACACTTAAAGTGTTTGTAGAGAATCTCTACATTTGCCAAAACACTTGTCTAGCGGTAAGGGTTTATGAGCTATTAAAAACAGGTCGTTTGGAAGTGTCTTGTTTTCGTGGTCGACGTCCTCGGTTAAACGTGGTCGAATTCTATTTTTCTATAACCAGATTTCATAGGCAATTGGGTATCCTTGGTATTTTCACTAATTATTTATCCTCACCGATACTTCTTTTTTTGTTTTATTAATCTTGTTGAATGCTTCAGCAATGTCATCTTCTATCGATGACTCATTATTTTCAATCTTCCTAAGCAGATCATAAATCATTTTTCTTAACTCAATGATATTTGTGGCAAGATAACCATCCATCCTTGCCCCTGATTTTTCATAAATCCTTTCAGATTCAAGCTGCCGAAGTTTATTATCAATATCTTGAATTTCATGACTATATCTCTTTTTAATTCCAGTTGGTTTTGATGTTTCCATAATTCTATCCTCGCTCTCTTTTTAACAATTTTCTATATTTCTGATATTCGGTTTTTTACAATTTAGCATAAAACCTCGATTTTATGCCCTTTATTTCCATATCAAAGACTTGTTTCATGCGGTCTTGTTTGATCCTCTCCTTTCATTATTTGTTGTTACAACTATCCAAGCTTGGATAGGAATTTTAGATGATAATATTGACAATACACGAAGCTTCTTTTATACTAAAAAAGTAGATAGCATATAAGTAAATTAGTTATGCTCTAGTTGGTAAAGGACATTAAAAAAATAGACAAATAGACAGGGCAAGCTCTTATCGAGTTATGCCTTATTTGTAATTTATACCCTAATTGAATGTTAACATACAATTTTTAGAAGTCAAGGATTTGGATTCCTGTTCGTTTGAGCAGGAATTTTAATTTGCTCAAAACATGGTCCCCTAACCAAAAGCCTTATCTACATGGGGTTTCAGGTTATTTGCTTCCATAAAAACTGGTAAGTCAGTCCGAGGTAATCAAGTATCACAATTTAGCATAGCAGAAAGGTTTATTGTCTTAGGTTCATTATAATAATATTTCTCAAGAACATGGATTGCATCAATCATAGCTTTTAGCTTTGCAGCTCCCCCAGGATGGACAGGATGACATTTTAGATTATTGTTTAGACTTTCATTCACTCAATAACTCACTATACTCAGGTTCAAAATGTACTATTATCGCATCAATGACATGATCCAAAGTATCCACCCCTTCACCCTAATAATTTATTGATGAGTTTATCAAACCAACTTTCCTTATGTTCCTCTTCTCTTTGGCAGTTTTCCCTCCATAATTCTTTTTCGATATTATCATTCGAGGAATAATATTGTTCATATAACTCATCGATATCGACCTTTGACCAATCGGTTTCTTCGGGAGTTTTTATAGGGAACTGAATTAGCTTGCACATACCAACTCCACCCTCTTTTCAACTAACACCATGTTCTCACCAGTAAAGGCTAGACTTTGGGTTATAAGTTCTTGATATTCAGCTTCTTCAATGTGAAACTCCAGGTTAAACCCATATAATGCTTTGGCTTGATTGAGCTGGTCTAAAACTTGGGAAGCTCTATCTTCGGTTACATACATCATATACACACGATCCTCTATTGTATGATAAGAAATATAAGCAACAACAGCCTTTTCGATTAAACGAATTGAAGAAACAATATTCCCTTGACCATCTTTGACTACCCATACTTTTTTCATTAAAATTACCTACCTCTCTCTTATTTGTTTATTTCTCAACTCTGTATATATTCTACAGCTTCATGTAGATACTGTCAAGCAAAGTTGTATTTTTTCTTTGACTTTATGTAGAATATATACTATTATAGAAACATAATATAAGTTCTGGAGGAGATAATTATTATGTCATTCAGTTTCAAACCATTATTTAAGTTATTAGTTGATAGAGATATGACAGCCGAGGATTTACGAAAGGCTTTAGGTTTTTCCTTTTCTACAATGGCGAAGATGAAAAAAGGTGAATATGTTTCGCTTGAGGTACTCGATAAAATTTGTAATTATTTACACTGTAATTTGAGCGATGTTTTAAAGCACGTTCCTGATAATAAACAATACTAATTTCACTCTTCACCGTCCCCTACCCCAAGTCCATTATTCAAGGATTTGGGGTTACTTTATGCTTAGAAATAACATTTACCGTCCGAATGAACAAAAAGCACTTTGGGGCAATTACATACCCTCAAAGTGCTTTCTTATAGTTACAAACAATTAACTTATTCAACCTCACTTCTGCGAACAAACCGACAAAGGGTCTCATCCCACATCCATTCAGTTTGGTCTTCAGGATTGTCCATAAACCTAACCAAAACATCAAATTCAGATTCCTTTAAGGCAGTATCAAACCATTCTTGATAAGTGATCCCGAGGGATTTACATACAGCATCAAGTCGAGCCTTAACTTTTTCATCGCCTGGAAACGTGATAAACAAAAGATCACTCTCCTTATTTGGGACATAATAACAATTATTAAACATAAGACCTCAAAATCCCTGCTAAATCATCTCATCATTTTCAATTTTAAGTCAAAATTCCCTTAATACAACAAGAGATTTTAATCCTATCTTTATTGTCTAGTAAGAATCCCTACCCCATTATAATTCATTGCCAAAATCATGAGTATATACGTTTAAATGGACTTCTGAGCCTTTCAACTTCATTTTATGAGTTGTTCTGAATACACCAAATTTTGAATTGATTCTAGGCTATTTAATTATCCTTCTAAGCGATAAATATAATTTTTTGTAAAGTCGAAAACGCGAGATATTTAGAGATAATCAGAGATATCTCATTATAATCTTGATTTATCGCCAATTCTATGTTATTTTATCCGTAATATAATCGAAGGGAGTAAATAGCATGGAATACGTTTTACAAAATACAGATCTTTTTGATGAAGAAATAGGCACAAAATTTAATGAAGCCATAAAACCAGACATAAAGAAATTTGATAAGGATAAAGTTTATAAGTTTACAGTTAGCTTTCATGTAAATTTATTGAAAGACTCACGAATGGAAGATTTCATTATTCCAGAACCGATTATGAGTAATATCGATACAAAAGAAGAAATAAATCAAGTTTTAAGTGTGGAATTAAATAGCAATATAGTCACCCGAGAAGATAAAATGAATGAGGTTTTAAGTGTGCAATTAAAGAGAATAGAAAGGATAGTGAATGAGTATGGGATAGATGCAGATTTAACAATCCAAGGTGATTATTTAGGTGCAGAAAATATTATTAAGATAGAAATTGCTGAAGATCCTACAGAGCCGATATTCACTAAAAAGGGTAAAAAGATAAAAAGGATCAAAGTCAACTCTGTTATACCAAGTTTGCCAGGTACAAAAGAACTAGTATCAGAACTATATACAAAGAGAATCGTTGAAATATATTGTAAACTCTTTAAACCTTTTCTTAATGATAAAAAATTCATATCGGAAATCTTAGACATTGAAAAAACAAATGATGTCATATTATTGATTAATGCATTTCGGCAGCAGTATGGAGATTTGTGGCTCGCTACTAGCGAAAGAGAAGAAGAAATACTTAATCGTTTAAAAGAAAGAGTTTTATTTGTTCTCAAAAAATATGAAGGACAATCTGGAATACAGCAAGATAATGGACTTTCCAATCATGATGCGAAAGACAATCCTGATGTGATAAACATTGATGATACCCTAGAAAAACCTAGATTTCCTAATAACCTCAGATATTTCAGGAAAAAATTAGGTATTACCCAACTAGAAATTGAGAAACAAACAAAATTAGGTAAGAACCAATGGAAACGATATGAATCTGGTGAGCGAGAACCTAAAATAAGCTTAGTAAATACATTTGTTTCAGCCTATAATCAAATAGCTCAAGAAAAGGGTGTTGATTTAATAGTTACTCCCTCTGATCTTTATCCTGAATAATAGAGTTATCGTAAAACCTTCCGACTACGGGAGGTTCTTTTTTTGGTATCGTTTAATCATAACTCAAAACAATAGAAAAACAGTTGATCCTATGGATTATCTAAAATGAACCTTCTACCGATCCCAAAAGGCTATCTTCTTTTCTGTCCCTTAGTCCAATCCTTCCCTCCTGTGCCTCCTATCTCCCTCTATTTCCCTATCTTTCTTAAAGATTCATATATTTAATGTAACGGTCTTTATATCTAAAATCAATTAAGGCTCCTAGCCATTACGAATCCCTTACTATTATATTTTAAAAGCCTTAGAAGATAATTCTAAGGCTTTTGATGTAATTATATATTAAGAAATTAGTTATGTTTAGTTTCTAAACTATACTTTTAAACCTTAACTTTTTAGAAGGAATTTGTTAATAAAAATAGAAATATTTATTATATATTATCGAATATTGTTTCAGGAGAGTTATAAATGAAAAAAATAGTACATTCTTACTCCTTATATATACCTCCAGGTAACTACTTTATTGATAATCTATTAGAGATTTATGAGAAACTAAGAAGTGTATCATTAGATGTCAAGATCACATCTAATGATTATGAGTTTGAAAGTTTTGAAGAACTTAGGCAGTATAATCAAGATATTAAAGAAATTTCTTTTTCTATTACCCAACCATATATAACTATTGAGATCAATAAGTGGGTATGGATCTATACAAGCGACGATATTCCCTTTAACAGAGGAATGGTTGAACAACTTAGAGATATCTGTCTTAAACAGGTTAAGCCGTTTAATTCAAAGTCACAAAGTGGCTCAAAATTAAGTAATATTATAACAATATTATTTTTAAGTGTAGGAGGTTTTATTTTAGGTAAACAAAAAAATTTGATAGGCATGTTTTTTCTGATCTTCGGATGGTCATATTGGTTTTGGGATTACTATACAAGCCTTCACCGTCAATCTAGTATAAAACTAAAACCTAAAGAAGATGTTCCACCCTTCTGGATAGCGAATAAAGATAAAATAATTATTGCATTTATTAGTGCTATTCTTGGAGGAGTAGTAAAGGTCTTTTTAGATATAGTTATTAAATCTTAATAAATCGAAGAAGAATTTCTTACTAAAGCTTAAATGAAAAGAAATGCTCACTTGATTTAAATGAGCATTTCTCTAAATTTAAGTTTTTTTATTCGACCGAATCTTGACCGAATTCTTATGAATTCCTATAGGTTTTTGGTAGAATCTAATCGAATTTATGGTAATTTGTCCAACCCCATAAAACATTTTTAAATCTCTCTAATCCGCCTGTGCCAATATTTCCAGAGTCTATATGTTAATGCTTTAAAGTTCTTAATTGGTGCGGTCGAGAGGACTTGAACCTCCATGCCCTTGCAAGCACTAAGACCTGAACCTAGCGCATGTTTCTCTTCTGACACTTGCTATTGGGCTTTTTCTATCTCTACTATATCAATAGCTATAACATCTTAAAGCTTTTATCTATTTCTTAAATGATACATTTTTACCCTTTTCATCGTCGTATACGGAGCTCACTGTTTTATTTACACCACTAGCTCAAGAATTTCACATACATCCTTGGTGACGAATAACGACTCCCCAGCTTTGACGAAGGTTCTGACTTGCTGACCTTGATAGTTGAAAATCTCCGGCATTATCATTTCTCTCTTCTTACAGGATTATCCTTACTTGTGTCGAATTGGTAAATGATCTAAACCAAAATATTCACACTGAAGGGAGGTTGTCACAATGATTTGTCCAAAATGCGGTCAAGATACTTATTTCATGAATTCCGATGTATGCGGTCTAGTTACACTTATGAAAACTCCCGAGAATGAAATAAGTACAAATCTAAATAGAGTTTTTCCGGTTCACGTATTCTTATGTCGCACTTGCAAGCACGTGGAACTCAAGTGGAAGGACCCAGAAGAGACGTAAGTTAATGCCCAATTTGGCAGGTAATTGTGCCATCACAAGAATATTAATTTGATTCCGACTTCATTGGCCGAACTGAAACTTGTGTTTCAGTCGGCTATTTCTTTTTCTTTAGCAGCCGCCTTCGCTTCCAAAGTGATTACACGTTCACAATCTAACGTGCTTCATATAATTGAATCTAACGCATATGCGCAAAATAAAAAGGATAGCTCATTTTCTAATGAACTATCCTAAAATCCAGTATTGGTGCGGTCGAGAGGACTTGAACCTCCATGCCCTTGCGAGCACTAGGACCTGAACCTAGCGCGTCTGCCAGTTCCGCCACGACCGCGTAACAAAAATTATTATATGACTCCAAATAAAATTTGTCAAGATTGTAGAAGAAATATAGATAGACCTCATTCCTTGTGTAAATACTATATACTATACCAAAATATCATTGAAAGATTTGAGAATAGGGGCGATTACATTATGACTACACCTAACCTCATCCGCCTTGAGATCGAACACATCTATGGACAAATTAGCCCATTTGAATTAAAAGACCGTTTGATTAGCCTTGCAAAAGACCAAAGTAAAAAAAGTGCCCGTACCTTACTCGACGCCGGTAGGGGTAATCCTAATTGGACAGCTGCGACTCCTCGTGAGGCCTTCTTCACTTTCGGCTTATTTGCAGTCGAAGAAACGCGGAGAGTATGGAATCAGCAGGACCTTGCAGGAATGCCTCAGCATGATGGAATTGCTGAACGCTTTAATAGATATGCTCAAAATCATCCCTATGCGCCAGGCATGATACTTCTTCGAACAATGATCGATTATGGAATCCGTTTCAAAGGCTTTAACCCAGATGATTGGGTTTATGAACTGACCGATGGAATCATAGGAGATAACTATCCCCTCCCCGATCGAATGCTTGTTCATATCGAGAAAATTGTCAAAGATTATCTATGCCATGAGCTTTATGGCTATAACTCCGCATCTCCAAATGGTGAGTTTGATGTGTTCGCTGTTGAAGGCGCAACTGCTGCCATGTGCTATATTTTTGACACCTTAATCGCCAACAATATATTAGCTATCGGTGACACTATTGCAGTGATGGTCCCTGTTTTTACCCCTTATCTCGAAATCCCACTTTTACCGCGTTATGATTTTAAGGTCATCCCTATTAACGCTTCAGAATTGACGCCTAATGGAACTCATACGTGGCAATATCCAGCCTCTGAAATTGAGAAACTGAAGAATCCAGATATTAAAGCGTTATTTATCGTAAACCCCAGTAATCCCCCTTCAGTAGCGATGAAACCTGAAACAATTGAACAAATCAAATTAATCGTAAAGGAACAGAATCCTAATCTGATGATTATTACAGATGATGTATATGGAACGTTCGTCGATCACTTCCATTCCTTGGCGTCCGACTTACCCTTTAATACTCTAGGGGTTTATTCCTTTTCAAAATATTTTGGTGTCACTGGCTGGCGTTTAGGCGTGATTACACTACATCACGAAAACATCTTTGATCGCTTGCTTAAAAACTTACCAAAAAGGTTAATAGACAAAGCTAAAAAACGCTATGAGTCCCTCTCAACCCATCCTGGAGAAATCCGTTTCCTGGATCGAGTTGTCGCCGATAGCCGTCAAGTTGCCCTCAATCATACAGCAGGCTTATCCACTCCTCAACAAGTACAAATGGCGTTTTTCGCACTCTTTGCTCTACTCGATCAAGATAATCACTATAAGGAATTGACAAAGGAGATTTGTCGTCATCGACAAAAACTCTTATTTGCTAGCCTCGGATTAGATCTACGAGCTGACCCTTATGATGCTTCGTATTATACCGAATTCGACTTATTAGAATGGGCAACCCATTATTACGGGGATCCTTTCGCCCAATATTTGCAAGAACACTATAAACCAATTGATGTTCTCATCCGCCTCGCCGAAGAATCTTCTATCGTTTTATTGAATGGAGGTGGCTTTCAAGGACCCGAGTGGTCGATTCGCATCTCCCTGGCCAACCTTGCTGACGAAGATTACACCCAAATCGGTCAAGCCTTACATCATGTCCTCGAAGCGTATGTCGCCGATTGGAAAACAGCTACAATTTAGCTCACTCTACCTCTAAAGACGTGACTTGATCTAAAAAAAGTGCCGTATAGTCCTTATAGATTATACGGCAAAACATATGGAGAGATGAGTTAGATGAACTTGAACCTAAGGGTCATGGATTAGATTATCCTTTATAATATCCATTCTCAAATAATAAGGCGATTCCTTGTCCGCCGCCAATACAAGCAGATCCAATTGCATATTTCTTAGAAGGATTGTTCTTGAATTGATAACAAATTGATGTAATTATGCGTGCTCCTGACATTCCCAAAGGATGCCCAAGTGCTACCGCACCGCCATAAGGATTTAAGCGTTCATAAAGTTCAGTTCCTGGACCATTTCCTAATTCTATTAAGCAGCCCAATGTCTGTGCGGCGAAAGCTTCATTAATCTCAAGAATATCAATATCTGACAGTGTTAAGTTATTTTCAGCCAATACTGTATTAATTGCACTTACAGGACCCAAACCCATTAAACGAGGATCACAACCTGTAATTGAATAGCCCACTACTTTAGCCATAACTTCCAAATTGCGTTCCTTAGCCGTAGATTCTTTCGTGAAAATCTCAAATGCTCCGCCATCGTTTAATCCAGAAGCATTTCCTGCAGTAACTGTACCCCCCTTTTTAAACGCGGGTTTTAAAGTCGCTAAACCTTCTAAAGTGGTATTTAGCTTTGGATGACCATCTTTGTCAACAATAGTAACCATGCCTTTTTTACCCTTGACTTCCACGGGTACAATTTCTTGCGCGAAAAGGCCAGCTTCCATAGCTTGTTTAGCCTTCATTTGGCTATTGTATGCAAATTTATCTTGTTCTTCACGGGTAATGCTATATTTTTCAGCAACTAATTCTGCTGTAATACCCATATGAGTGATATCTTTATTAGGATAACCAGATGCTGAACGATGTCCTTCATCATTGGCATCAATTAACTTGCTATCTCCCATTCTAAATCCTTCGTAGCGACTATTTGCTGGCAGATAGTATTCAGCGCGAGATAAGGATTCTGCTCCGCCTGCAGCAATGAAGCTACGATTCATTAGTTGTAATTCCTGAACGGCACTAATGGCAGATTGGAATCCAGATCCACATATTCTGTTTACAGTAAAACCAGTTGAGACTTCTTTTAATCCGGTATTGATTCCAATGATTTTCCCTAAATTATTTGTTGTTTGTGAGCCTGTAACATGTCCAACAATAACTTCATCGATATCTTCTTTTTTAATTCCGGCACGGTTAATTGCCTCTTCTAGAGCAATACGCCCCAATTCTTCTACCGGTACTGTTTTTAAATCACCCAAATAAGCTCCTACAGGCGTTCTTGCAGCACCAACAATAACGATTTGTTCCAATGATTTCATGGTCAAATCCCTCTCTTCTCTTTTCAGTTTTTCCTATATTTATTATTTATCCGGGTTAAAAGGCCACCCTCTTGTGGCCTTTTAACCCCCCACTGAACACGGCGTGAGGATTTCTCGCACCGGCCTCTTCGGAATTGACTCACAGAGTAAGATGTTTACTGGTTTTTGAACACGGCTTCTCGTTTATTAATAAAGGCATCGAGCCCTTCACGGAGATCATCCGTCGTAAAAATCTTCTCAACATACTTCATTTCCATTTCCAAGGCATCGGCTAATTCAAGCTCCAATCCTCTATTTACCAATTGCTTAGTACTACTCATGGCTACGCCCGCTCCCTTGGCAAGCTTTTTAGCTAAGGTAAGAGCTTCGTTTAAGGATTCACCCGCAGCGACAACTTGATTAACCAACCCAATACTTAAGGCTTCTTCAGCCCTAACCATTCTCCCCGTAAATAAGAGTTCTTTCGCTTTTGCCGGCCCTACCAATCGTGCTAATCTCTGTGTCCCACCGAGTCCTGGAATTAGGCCAAGATTCACTTCAGTTAATCCAAATTTAGCTTTTTCATCTGCTATTCGAAGGTCACAGGATAAGGCCAACTCAAGTCCTCCCCCTAAGGCAAGACCATTTAAAGCACAAATGACAGGCTGGGGAGCATTTTCTAAATAAGAAAACATTTCTTTATAGATCGTCGCATTTTCCCGTGGGCCTACTTCGAATTGATTCGGAAAATCTTTGATATCGGCACCTGCAACAAAGCACTTCGGACCAGCCCCTGTAATCACGATAGCCCTAATCTCACTGTTTTCTTTAACTTCCTGAAGAACCTCCTTCAGTTGCCCTCTAACCTCTAACGTCAGCGCATTTACCGGTTGATTATTAATGGTAACAACCCCTACACCCTCGGTAACAACAAGTTCAACAACTTTATTTGACATCACTCTTCCCCCCCTTTAAGTTTAAATGATAGATTCTAGCTTACTTATTGTAGTCATACCAGCCTGCACCGGTCTTTTTCCCCAGTCGTCCAGCGCGTACAAGATTTTTCAGAAGCTGCGGTGAATTCCATTTCATATCGTGATATTCACTCACGAAATAATCTGCAACGTGAACGGAAATCTCTACACCCGTGAAATCCATTAGTTCAAAGGGTCCCATTGGGTAATTCAAGCCCAGTTTTACTGCCGTATCAATATCTTCGATCGAGGCAATTCCCTCTTCCGCAATGCGAATCGCTTCTAAGAATTGAGGCATCATAATCCGATTGACGATAAACCCTGGTGTGTCCCTTTTCACTTCGACCGGTGTTTTTCCCATCGCTTTAGAAGCCTCAAAGACCTTAGCGACCGTTTCGTCACTCGTATAATAACCACGGATCACTTCGACCAGTTTCATAACTAAAGGCGGATTGAAGAAATGCATCCCAACCACTCGATCTGGACGAGAAGTTGCTGCCGCTAAGGTGGTAATGGACATGGAAGAAGTATTCGAGGCAATGATTGTTTCAGGTCCACAAATCTTATCTAGTGTCGCGAAAGCATTTTTCTTAACATCGATATCCTCAAAAATAGCTTCAATGACAAGAGGAAGCGAAGCAAAGTCCTCCATTTTTGTAGTGGTCGTTATGCGATTTAATGTTGCTTCTTTCTCTTCAACCGTTATTTTTTGTTTTTGAACACTTTTATCCAGGAAACCCGAAATACGAGTAATTGCTCCGTCGACAAAACGCTGCTCCACGTCACAAAGTACAACCTCTAAGCCCTTAACCGCTGCTAAATGAGCAATTCCTCCACCCATTGAACCTGCACCTAAAACACCAATCTTCGTAATTGTCATTTTTCTTACCTCCACTTTCGTTTGATTTATTTTTCAAGGTTATGCCGTGTACTTTCCGTTTTCTGAAATCACAGCAGCGACTTCCTGTCTTAACGCCACGGTATTCCGTAGAGTATATTGGGTCAGCTTTTTCAAATTTTCGAGTAGATTTGTTAATTCTTCACCTTCAGCGAGAGCGGTCAATGTCTCCTTAGCGGTATATTCTGAGAGACCAATGGTTGAGTTAATGTAAGCCATAGCCATACTCAATTTGAGTTTTGCTTTTGCTTCTCCCTCATTTACGACAGCCTTCTGTGCACGTAACCAGGCACTATCCATTGCATAAGCTTGCATCGATAGGTCAGCTAGTCTCCCCACAATCTCTTGCTGTTTGGCCAAATCTTTCCCATATTTTTGCTGGCTAGCATCTAAGGTCAACAGGAAGATATCCTTCGCTGCCTGTACTAAGCCTTCTTCCCCATCTCTAGCAATACTTCCTGAAGTGATTTTTGTCTTGAGCGCATCAATCGTTTCCTGGAGGGGTAGCTCCTCCTTCGCCGCACGCTTAAGCAAAGTCGATGGAATGATCGTGCGATTAATTTCATTTGTACCTTCAAAAATGCGATAGATCCGGGAATCTCGGTAAAGTCGTTCTATGGTATATTCCGCACTAAACCCATAGCCGCCATGAATTTGTACCCCTTCATCTACACAATAATCTAACGCTTCGGTAGCAAAGATCTTATTCATAGAGCACTCGATGGCATATTCCTCAACACCCTTAGCAGCTACCTGACCCCCATCAGGACCGGAGGTATCAAGGCTATGCATCATCTCATCCAAAAGCCCTCCGGTACGGTAGACCATACTCTCCGTTACATACGTCTTAATGGCCATTTCAGCAAGTTTCTCTTGAATCATGCCGAAGCTGGCTAGGGGATTACCGAATTGCTTACGCTCATTTGCATAGGTAGCTGCCAGTTCCAAGGCAAACTTAGAGCCTCCCAAGGAATTCGCCGAAAGTTTATATCGACCCAGGTTCAAGATATTAAAGGCAACCACATGTCCTTTACCGATTTTATACAACATATTTTCAACCGGCACTTTAACATCTTCAAAAATGACTTGACGTGTGGAAGACCCTTTAATTCCCATTTTGTGTTCTTCAGGGCCAGTCGAAAGTCCCTCTGAATCCGCATCAACGATAAAGGCTGTAAACTTATCCCCATCAACTTTGGCATAAACGATGAAGATATCTGCAAACCCTGAATTGGTGATAAATTGTTTGGTCCCATTAAGAATGTAATACTTTCCATCCGGGCTCAGATCTGCCCGAGTTTTAGCGCCTAAAGCGTCTGATCCCGCTCCGGGTTCAGTTAAAGCGTAGGCTCCGACAATTTCTCCAGAACCAATGCCCGGAAGATATTTTGCCTTCTGCTTAGGTGTACCAAACATAACGATAGGCATACTGCCAATACCGGTCTGTCCCCCCTGAGTCATTGCAAAGGATCCTGACCACCCCATACATTCCGCAATGATTGTGGTACTGATTTTGTCCATCTCCGTGCCGCCGTACTCTTCCGGAATTTCTGAACCATTTAACCCTAATTCGCCAGCTCCTTGCAGCAATTTGCGATTCAAGCCTTCTGTTTTGAGCTCAAGATCATCCATTTGAGCCAAAACATTATCCTTTACAAAACCAGCTGCCGTCCGGAAAATCATTTTATGTTCAAGGGTAAAATCTTCAGGAGTAAATAGGGTTTGAGGGTCAGTTCGACCTAAGAGGAAACTTCCGCCTTTAGCTATGATCGTCATTAGGTTCACTCTCTCTTTCTCTCTAGATTGAATCGGATAACTGAGAATTTAAGCTTTCACGTTGACACTTTCTATACTTTTTCCTTTAGTTTCAGTCACAAAAATTGCCATTAAAGCGGCTATTACGGCTGGAACTGCGAAGAATACAAAAATTCCGGTAAACCCTACCCCGATCTGTTGGACATAACCTGCAAGAATAGGACTAAGAAATCCTCCGACTCGACCAAAGGACTGTGCCCAAGAAACGCCCGTACTTCTAAATTCAGTCGGATAAGCTTCGGCAAGGAGGGGTTGAGTCCCACTTAACCCATAATTCATAGCAAAACCGACCAGCGCACCGCAAACAACCACTTGCCACTGATTTGAAGCCACGCCTAAGAGAATAACTGAAACAGCTGTAGTAGCCCAACCCATAATGCTGTTTGTCTTACGCCCAATGATATCAGCCATGTAGCCTGTAACAAATCCGCCAATCGCTCCGAAGACATTTTGCAAAACGGCAAAAGAATAGCCCTTTACTAACCCATACCCTTTTCCTACAAGCAGAGTTGGCAACCAACCGTTAATTCCGTATATTACGACAGAACCCATGAAATAGATGATCCATAGCGTCAAGCTTGTTTTACGATATCCTGGAGAAAAAAGAGCGCTAACTCCAACTTTATTCGGAGGGGATGGGATAACTAAACAACCTGGCGCATATTCGTTTGCTTTCCCTTTAGCAACCCTCTCAATCGATTGAATAACCTTGATTGCTTCATTTTCTCGCCCTTTACCTAAGAGCCAGTGGGGAGATTCAAGAAGAGTAGCCAATAAAATGAAAGCATATAGGGCTGGGATTCCCCCTATTAAGTAGACAACTCGCCATCCATAAGCTGGAACGACATAAATGGCTGCAATCCCCGCAACGACCCAACCGATAACATAAAAGGACATAATTGAGGAAGTAAAGAAGCCTCTATTTTTGGTAGGAACATTTTCAGCCATCAAAGTAATGGCGATGGGTATGCAAGCGCCAAAACCAATACCCCCTAAAATCCGCAGAATAGCAAATGCTTCAAAACTATTCACAAAGTAAATTGGAAACGTGAGCAAGGAGAATACAAGAGTAAAAATGGCCAAGCTCTTTTTTCTCCCAATTCGATCAGAAATGACGCCAGCGATCATTCCACCAATCATTAAGCCCAAAAGGCTCCACGAGGCTAGACTTCCTGTTTGAACCTTCGTTAATGACCATTCCGCTGCCATCTGCGGCATCGTATAAGAAATAATCATATAGCTGAATCCGCAAAAGATCAGGGTAAGACCGACCAACAAATAGACTTTAAACGTATACTTGGAGATACCTATCTCATCAATAATTTGAGAGATTGATGTTTTATTCATTCGCTTCCCCCCTTACTCTTTAGATCACACCTTTTTCACGGAAATTAGCAATTTCGCGATCACTATAACCTAAGAGCGTGTGAAGAATCGTATCTGTATCTTCTCCAAGCGTCGGCGCCCCACGCCATACTTGTGCTGGAGTCTCGCTCATCTTTGGTACAAAACCAAAAGCTTTCACATTTTTATCCAGCGTCTCATCTTTATATTCAATGAAGTTATCCCGTTTCTGATAGTGTTCGCTGGCCGCTAGATCAGCAGCTGTTCTAACGATGCCGCTTGGCACTTTCAAACTCAGCAAATACTTCAGCGCCTCTTCTGAATCACGAGCAGCCACCCAATCAATAGTAAGCTGGTTTAACTCGAGTCCCAGTTCAGAATTTACCGCTTCTACCGAATTTCCACAGGCTTCGTGAGTATACTTGTTTAAGTCAAGACCTAACGCTTTTACAAACCGTTCGTAAACAGCTCGCCCATAAGCACCAATGTAGAGGTATTTTTCATCTTTTGTCTTGAATAAGTTTCCCGGCTGGAAGATTGCAACTTTATTTCCATTCCGTTGCCTTACTTTACCAAGCTCAAAATAAGAGACAAAAGTATCATTAAGAACCCTACTCATAGACTCGATCTGAGAAATATCAATAGCCTGGCCCTTACCCGTCTTTTGAGCATGCAAATAAGCCATCAGTATCCCATTGACTGCAAACATTGCTGTAAGGTAATCATTGATAAACGTCGCAGCATGAGAAGGGGGCATCGGCTCGGGAAAACCATTGACGAACATATATCCCCCTTCAGCCTGACCGATCGGATCATAAGAAGGTCTATTACACTCATCGGGAACCCCTCCAAACTGAGGCCTGCCAAAACCACTGATGTGCGCAATAACAAGCTTCGGATTTACTTCCAAGAGTAGCTCTTCTGTAATTCCCAGCTTTTCTGTCCAAACCATATTCTCGACCCAAACATCACAATTCTTGATCAGGGAAAGAAAAATTTCTTTACTTTCAGGAATCTTAAGATTAATTTCCAACGTTAGGCTCAGTTTATTTCTCCCATCTTGAATCCATCCCGCACTAATCTTTCGATCACCACGCGTGATAACCGGCGCTTGTTCACGATAGGGGTCTCCTATGTTTGGTCGCTCAACATGAATGACCTCAGCACCGAATTCTCCCAGCACTGATGCTGCAAATGGAGCTGCAACAATACTTCCTGTCATTAAAACTCGCATCCCTGTGAGTGGACCATAGGATGCCGCAATAGCGGGGGCGGGAATGTAATTGATTTCTTTCCATCTTTCCATATCTTTCTAATCTCCCCTCTGCTTATGTGTTATTCTGAAGCTTTATACTGAAGTAGGTTTACTTTATTACCCCCTCCTTTGCACGATATTTTTGAGTATTTATATTATTTTATATATTCTGAATTTATTGCAATTACTGTGCCAATTGTTTCTTTGCAATAATGCCCCCAAATGAAGCTGATTTTATAAAAAATCATAGACCCTTGAATTAAGCTGTAAAGAATTTTTACGACGCTGTAAAGATTATTAACATACTCTCTTCTTTAACGCGATAACAGAAATGCCCTCAACACTTCCAAATGAAGGTCGAGGGCATCAATTAAATAATTATGAAACTATTGCATTCGATTTAAGACTTTAAGTAAAGTAGGACGACTAATCCCCAATTTTAACGCAAGTTCTGTATTACTGATTCGTGTTTTTTCTCGTATTCTTTGAATAATCTCTGCATTCATTTCCTCCAGAGTACTCATGCTCACATAAATTCTATCCTCAGCTTGCTTATGATCATCCTTATCTAAAACGTTGATGTGCAATTCTTCTTCTAACAACTCACTAACAAGATCTAACCAGTCCCTTTCATTTTCTGAGAGAATAGTGCATCTCTCGAGAAAATTCTCAAGCTGTCTAACATTCCCCTGCCACTCTAAGGCCGAAATTTTATCCAGGATAGGTTGAGGCAATGTATAACTTGGCCTTGCATACTTTTGGTTTAGTTTTTGTAATAAAAAATGAACAAGAGCAGGAATATCTTCTTTTCTTTCTCTTAAAGGGGGCAAATTCAATTGCAAAACATTTAAGCGAAAATAAAGATCTTCTCGGAAAGCACCTTTTCGCACTAAACTCTCTAAATCTTCATTCGAAGCTGCGATGATCCGAACATCTATCGGGATCACTCGATCACTCCCGATCCGTAGAACTTCCTTTTCCTGAAGAACCCTAAGCAAACTCCCCTGTAGTTCGATTTTCATCTTTCCTATTTCATCTAGAAATAGAGTCCCTCCTTGGGCCAGTTCAAATAATCCCGGTTTCCCCCCTTTTAGTGCTCCAGTAAAAGATCCTTCAGTATATCCAAAGAGCTCACTTCTTAATAAACTATCTTCTAAAGATGCACAATTGACAGCAACAAAAGGCTTCTTGCTCCTTAATTGATGCCCGTTATGCAGACTTTGCGCCAACAATTCTTTCCCTGTGCCGCTTTCCCCTCGAATAAGCACAACACTATCCGTATTTGCATACTTTTTAGCTTTAGCTATCACTCGATCCATCTTTGGGCTGTCGTGGATAATATCTTCAAAACAATATTTTGCAGCAAAGCCTTTTTCTAAAACTTCTCGATTAAATTTACCGTCTTCTCGAGTGTTCTTAATTTCTTTAAATGTTATAAAAACATCCATTAAATTTTGGTTATCATAGTGCGGTGTTCGATTAACCGTAATGGCTCCCTTCGACGTCTGCATAACATAACCGAGCTTTTTATAGGGACTTTCAAACAATTTTATAAGGTCTCGGCAATGGCTTATATCTGCCAGCGAATGACCCATGACCTCTTTTTCCTTCAGTCCAAAGAATCGCGCAGCGACTGTATTAAAGACCGTAAAAACTCGCTTCTCATTGATCGCAATAATTCCTTGATTCGAAGAATTGGTTACTTCTTTCATATATTCAAAAACTGTTTTTTCACGCCGTTTAGCTTCTAAAATAGCTTTAGCTCGTCCTAGTGCGGCCCTTATCGTATTTTCTCCACCCATAACGGAAATATATTGCATACCATTTTGCTCAACGACCGCGGCGATCTTTTCTCCGGCTCCGATAACTAACTCTATCCGATCATGACGTGCCTTCTCGATTTGAGTGAGAAGCTCTAACCAATCGCGATAGACATAAACATTAACCGGAAATCCTAGAACACTCGCAATCGTATTGATAATCCATATTTTCTCTTGCTCAGCAAAAAACACGCCTATTTTGCATCGCAATTTCTTCGCTTGTTCTAGAGCTAACGCTAAATCGTACTCCGTTGGGTAGATATTAACCCAAGGTAGAGAGCCAAAATCTTGGCGCAGAAGTTTTAACGTTGCACCACCGCTAGCGATTAACGCAAGTCGATCGGGATTTTGGGATATCATATTCCGTGCGACGTGAACAGCATCCTCAAATGTTGTTTCACGCACAATAATATTCAGATCAAATTCCTTTTTTACTTTGTCTAGCAAAACTGTAAATTCTCTCTGCGGTGAGGTTAATAGAATTTCACCGGGCATTCATATCCCCCCATACACTAAGCATCACGCTTCTCAAGTTTGTCTTTACAAGTCTGAGATCAGAGCTATGTATAAATAAGGATATAAACAAAATCATCTGCTGCATTAACTATTATGTAAAAAAGTTCTAACCAGCTCTATTTTATTTTATTTGTCTGAATATTACAATATTTGTGAAAACTAATTTATATATTTAAAGGGCTACCCAGGATGAATTCGAGAAATCTCACCCTAAGTAGCCCTTCTTTTTTACTGTACGCAAGAGATCATTCCATTCCCTTATTTTACGGCATTTTTTGGAATGATAACCAAACATGGCGCAGTCATTGTCGGAGAAGGCAGCCCTTCTAACTGTCCACGAACAGCTCCTGGAGTTTTCAGGAGTTCACTCAGTTCTCCATACTGGAGTGCATTCACAGGGCAAGCTCTTACACAAGCGGGTTTTTCCCCTTGGTCCTGAAGATTATAACAAAAATGACACTTACTGATTGCTCCGGATTCCTCACCAAATTGTGGCGCATGATAAGGACAAGCGTATAAACAGTATTTACAACCGACACAACGCTTCTTGTTATGGATTACAATTCCATCCTTTTCGCGTTTCTTATATGCCCCAACAGGACAAACCGAGACGCAAGCCGGCTTTTCACAATGATTACAGCTCATTGATAAATTGTGCTGATCCCCAATAATCAGCTTACGCCACTTAACGCCCTCCTCCCATTGATTCGTTTGTTTACAAGCTTGAGCACAGGCCCCACATAAAATACATTTTCCTTCATCATACATAAAGCCCAGTTGTTTTTTTCCCTCAGAGTCAGGTTTACTTGTGTCTTCAGTATCTGCATGCGCTACTTTTCCAGGGATAATTCCTAACGTCAATGCTCCTCCTATGAGAACGCTTGCTTTTATCACATTTCTACGTGTTAATCGGATCTGCCTCACCCTGGTCATCCAATAAACAGCTCCTTTCTTCTCATCGATTAAATTACTATTTACACAATTATAACATATAATTGTTATAGTGGAAATTATTTACATTTCCTATTCTTTATGCTATTAATTAGTAATAAGAAAAGGAATTTTTTATTCCTCTGATTTGTGAATTTTTTTATTTATGAAATTAAATTGTGTCCTTTTCAGCTCATGAACATTGGCTGAGCTTAATATATTTAAATGAGCTGATTTAAACAAAATATATAATTAAGAAAGGAAGGTCATTCATGAAACCAAAGAAGCTCTTGCTTATAGCCTTGGTTTCCCTTTCCGCTCTCGTCATTCTTTCTGGATGCGGTAAGTCCAAACCAACGGTGACTGTGCCAGAAACGCCCGCTCCGCAAGTTTCAACTCAAACAACCAAGGTCTCTAGCATCATCGATCAAGTCCGGAATAGTCAACATTTTAAAATGTTTCCCACGTTAATTAGTGAAAAAGAAAAAGACCCAAGCTTTGACTATGAAGATGGATGTATCAGCTGCCACTCCGAAATTGCAATATTAAAAGATCCTGGTGCAAAATTAACGGATTTCTTCAAAGGTGGAAAATATGCCAATGAGCGTGAAGGAATCACTTGCTTAGTCTGCCATAATGTTGGAGGTGAAGAGATGATTTCACTCCGCAATCCCGGTTGGAAATCATGCACCACCTGCCATACTTCCGGCGGTACGATTACTCTTGGGAAAGAAGTCCATCACTCACAAAAAGAAATGATTGAAGGCATCGGAGTTGGCATCGTAGCTACTACACCCTCTTATAAATGGGTCGCTATGAAAGATACCTTTTCTTGCACGGATTGTCATGTAACAAATGGCCTTAAACATGATTTCATGGTTCCCGGTGTAACGGTTACCTATGACGCACTTGGAACCACCCGAACAGGAACGCAGATGGATTACACCAAATTTGCAGATATGTTTAAACAGGATAAATGCGTCACCTGCCATTATGAACCTTCCTCTACAATATCTAAAATCCAACAACGTCAAACGGAAATCAGTCAAAAAATCGATACTCTGAAACCGAAGTTTGATTCTTGGGAAAAGAAAGTCCAATCCCTAGATCCAAAAGATCCCAAAGTTGCTCAATTTAACAATGCTCGGACGTATTACATGTATGTCACCTCAGATGCCTCAAAAGGAGCCCATAATTATGCGTTAACTAAATCGCTGTTGCAACAAGCCGAAATTGAGATTAATAAACTGAACTAATTTTCAGCGAGGAAGAACAAAAAAACAATCAAAACCTAAAACCGTAGGGTTAGCCATAAAAGGCTTAAACTCTACGGTTTTTTCATGGAGTATCAATATGTTCATCAATTTCAGTTGAGCAAATGGAGATTGGTTAAGTCTTTTCTCTGTTTTCTTGCCAAAGCCGCTCGTACTTACGGATGAGCACTGGAACATTTTGAACATAGTCTAACGTTTCGGGTATTTTTATCCAATGCCCGTTCTCTGCTTCCCCCGGACCTGCATTATAGGCGGCTAATGCAGTCTGGACGCTTCCAAAACTTTCAAGCTGCTGTTGTAAATAATGGGCTCCCCCATCAATATTTTGGGCGGGATCATACGGATTAACCCCCATTAGCTCAGCTGTGGAAGGCATCAGTTGCATTAAACCGATTGCACCGACTGGGCTTAAGGCTTCAGGCTCACCACCGGATTCTTGTTCGATTACCGCAGCGATGAGCGCCGGCTCTATATCATACTTTTCAGCTGCTGTTTCGATTTCCTTCTGCCAACGAAGTACCCGATCATCGAGATTAATTGGCTGTGATCCTTCGCCTACAATCATTTTCTGAGGCTGATCCTGAGCTGGGTCCTGACTAGGAACGGTCACGATTGTAATCGACCAAAATTCGAGGAGGGTGCTGGCTGCATCGGAAAGATCGTTCCTTATCCTATACCCATAGGACTTATTACTCGTGTTTTCTTCGTCTAAATCACTTTCTTCGTTTAAGCTTTCATCTTTTCCCGGAGCATTCTTGAAATCAAGTTGAACTACATATACTTTTTTCTTTAACTCTGCTAATTTTACCCGCTTAATTTTCTTCGTTTGCTCAATATCAATCACTGTATTAGGTTGAGAGGGGACTAACCACGTTGGTGGATTTCGACGACTTAAGAAGTCAATTAAACTCTCTGAAGTTAATTTAGTAGGTGGGTTGAAAAAGAGAAAATAATATATTACTGCCATAGCTCCAAATAAAACAAATAATTTATAAATCTTAATTTTATCTATTTTAATCCGATACAAGATTTGTGAATAGATTTTATATGCATTCGGCTTAATTTTATTCAATAAAATCATACAATTAATACGCCGCCTTACTGTTCTCAGTAGAAAGGGCTTTAGTTTTTAAAATTTATTCATCAATTATCATGACACCCTGAGTTGGGAACCGTACTACATGAATTTTTAATCCAATTATTTGTTGTTCCTGAAAGAGAAGTGATTTTGCTTTTACTATCAACCGCAGTTGTAGACAGCAACTTGGGATTTGAAGATCCATGAGGGACTGTTACATGACAGGAATTACAGGCTACATTTACATGTTTATCAATGGTGTGCAGGTTTTTACTCCCCACTTCTGCTGAAAATCCAGAATCGTTAGTTGATTGAGTATGACAATCTATACACAGATTATTTCCTTGCTTAACAGTTAAAGCACCACTTGATACGCTATGCGGATCATGACAATCAACACATTCAGCATGACGATTATTCGTGCTTAGCTTAGATGAAGTCGTTTCCGTATCTTGATGTAGTCCACTCATTTCGAGAGTTGGATGATGAGAGCTTTGACTAAAAGATGTTCCGACATTAGTGTGACAAGATAAACATTCTCCGCTTGTGCTTGCAGTATCTTCAGGCCGACTTTGCAGTCGAGGATTTGAGGAACCATGAGGTTCATGGCATTGATTACAAGTAATTCCGTTTGATGCATGGATACTACTCGTATAGCTTGCTTTATTCCAACCGCTATTGATAAAGGTTGTTTGAGGAAAAAGTATACTAAAGGGAACAAGCTGAGTTGCCGATCGAGCTGCGACTGGTGGTTTATCGCCATGACAACGAAGGCAATAATCCGTCATATTGCCGACTGTTGCATTCGGCGTTCCCGCAACCGTCGTGAACACATTTTTAGTATTTTGAGGGTCAGATAAATCAGAATACGCTTTTCCTTCATTTAAAGAAGCCACTCCCACCGTGTGGGATCCGTGGCAGCTGGAGCATTCGACTTTTCCTCCAGTTGAGGAGGTAATATCATGCTTAGAAACAATCGTTACTGTTGGACTTCCAAAAAACTCCTCTTGGATATTTCCCTGCCCACTATGCGAATTCGCCTTGTTATCATGGCAGCTTAAGCATAGATTTTCCTCTAGCTGGTCAGTAAGTTGATTAAACTTTCCACTATGCGAGGTGTGACATTTCGTACAAGTGATTTTTGTCAGCGTATTGAGAGCAGTTTTTGTTGTATCATAATGCGCAGCTATAGGATTCGTATGATCTCCGGCAGTATTATTATAATAAGTATCTGTAAACTTTCGGTCGGTCTTGCCATGACAGGTAAGGCAGAATTCATTTCCTTGATAAATGGTGTTTGTTCCATCATTAACTCTGAGTAACTTTTCATAGGTATTTCCAAGTGGATCTGCATCCCCATGTGGGTTATGACAATCACTGCATTGAAACAGTTGTTTTGCTTCGAGATTTCCGGTATCCATAATTGGATGAAAGGACTGATTATTTGAAGAACCGAGCATTCCGGAACTAATATTGATATTACTCCCCGTCCCATCATGGCACGTAAAACACAACGCCGTTTCCGTCGTTTTATTTATAAGAGATGTATTCAAAGCATTATGTGTTTGATGACAGGTGGCACAGGCATTAGAATTGATCATATAGACTCCGTGAGGATCATAAAATTCGGTGTTTCCAGTTGTAAAAGACCAGACATAATCCTTAGTAAGATTTACTCCAGTGCTATCCTTAACTCCAGTACCATCTGGAGCTCCTTTTAAAGTCACTGTATATTTTGTATTGGTGGTTAAGGTACTTGCCGGCACGAAGGCAGCAATTCGGCTCGAGGCATCATAGGTTATCGATTTGGCCGTAACTGGATTATTGTTCTCATCTACCATCGTAAAGGTCGTGGTATTAATTGAGTTGGGATCCATATCATGATTAAATTGAGCAGAAATAACTCTTTTAGTTCCCACTTGAGAAATCGATTCCTTGGGAATCGTATCTATTATAAGGGGTTGAGGGGTATCAGAAGAGAGTGTTGTTTTAAAGGAGCTCACATAGTTTGCTAAAAGGGGGAGGCCAGTCGTATCTTTAATCCCCGTTAAAATTGTTATTTCGTAGCTTTCATCCTGTTTGAGTGAAATTTGGGGTATAAATACTGTTGTTTTACTCGTTGGATCATAATGGATACCACGTGCTGGAACGCTTTGCCCCTTACTATCTTTAACGATTATATTTGAGCTTATCATAGTTGAAGCATCCATATCACGGTCAAACGTAATATATAGGGGTAAATTAATGTCCACCTGCTCTTTTTGATCTTCTGGACTTGTTGATGTAACAATAGGATTACCTGTTACGGCCTGAACTGGTGTTATAAAATAAACCATCAAAGCAACCAGGATTATAAAATTCAAAATTAAAATAACTGATTTTTGTACATATTTTATATCCCAATCATTACGCAAGATACCAGACCTCCCTCTTGTTAAACACGATCTATTTATAGCCAAAAACTTGAATACGATTATTTTCTCGATCTGTTATATAGATAAGTCCTTTATTATCTATGCATATTCCATTGGGAAAATTGAATTGTCCTTGGTTACTTCCCATTCCACCTAAGACCCAGAGTTCATAACCCGTCTCATCGTAAACACGTACCGAATTTGAAAATACATCAACAACATAGATTTGTCCTTGGTCATTTACGGCAACACCGCGGGGTAAAGTCATCGCCCCGAGTTTTCCATTCGAGCCCGTAATCTTAGTTAAAAACTCTCCTTCGCTGTTAAAGATCTGAAGTCGGGCATTGTTCGAGTCGCTTACATAGATTTTATTGTCCTTATCGATAAACAGAGCATTTGGATAATTAAATTGCCCATCGGCAGTTCCAGGACTTCCAAAACTCCTGAGTATTTTTCCTTGTTGATCGAGAACTACAACACACTGATTCGCTATATCTGTAATATAAAATAAGTGATCCGAGCTCACTTGAATATTAGAAGGCCTAATGAATTGACCCGGTTTGCCATCTTTTAGGATTAGCCTTTGATGCTCTAAAAGAGCAGGCAGCTCCTCTCCATTTTCTTGGTAGATAAAAATTTTCTGTGCTTGAGGATCACTGACATATAATTTTTGTTCAAAAAAAGCAAGTCCCGTTGGATAAACAAGGCTACCCCTACCAAAATCTTTTTCCCACTCTCCCCTTGAGCTTAAAACTTGAATTTGAGAATGGCCTGTATCGGCAACAAAAATTTTCCCTTCAGTTGAGGTGGTCACAGCGAGCGGACTTTTAAATTTTTGATTACTTCCATTGAATTCATAGAGAAATTGCGGAGGTCGAGTTGCATTGGCAAGGGATTCACTGCTCTCTGCCAATGCCTTCTTACCAGAAAAGATACTATTAACGACCTGCCTTCCGCCAGCTAACACAATTAACAAGATTGAAACAAAGATCGCTACGTAAATTTTTCTTTTCGTTCTATTTTTCATATCTTGATTAATTATTCGATAACGACAAAGCATAAAGCACCTTCTTAACTTAGTTTAAGCAATCTAATCGCTTCTAATTTAAAGTTTCATACATTTAATTCTCTATAAATTGCGGATTCCCTTTACATATATTCCCATTTATTTAGACTTGATTCTATTAAATGTTCCATTAATTGTTATCATAACTTCACAATTTGAGCAAAATTGCATATAATAAAGACAAAGCCTTATAAAGGCACCGCGAGTACCCCTATAAGGCTCATCATGATTAGGTAAATCTTAACTCAATTCTTGGACTAGCTGAACGTTTTAGCTAGTTCTTTTTTATCAGTTAGGAGCTACGGCCGTCTTGTTGTGGCAAGCTTGGCAAACGCCCATGTTCGGTAAGCGTGAGAGCCGTTGTACGAGAAGTATCATAAGTTTGGAGAATCGTGTCTCCTTTAGCATTGGTGCCCGAGAAAGCTGTACCTTGTCCGAGTTGAGTCAGGGAAGCTTAATAAACGCATCACTGGTTCCATGAGCATAGTGGCAGTATAAATAGTCAACTGAAGATGCCTTAGATGCTGCATTTTCTAAGGATTGGAGGTATTAAATTTGAGTCCTGGATAAGAAGCATTTAAGGAATTAGGATCTGCAAGATAAAAGCCAACAGAGTAACGATAAGCTTGAAGATAGTCTCCTAGCATTACATTATAAGCTCCACCTATTCTTAACTTTAAGGGTCCGTCAGCATTTATCGCTTGTTGATCAGGCTTTCGATCTCTTGCCTCAATATGAGTGGCATTGATTGCGTTTGTTTTTACATCAGTAAATCCGTTCGGAAAACTAAATTGGCCATTTCCACTTCCCACTCCACCTAACTCCCATAGTTCCACACTTTTATTAAGCTATTAAGTTGCAGATAGAAATTGAAAAAAGGGCATCTTAGATTTACTTTTGAGATGCCCTTAAAGTGTATTTAAATTTAGATTGTATATGTTATGTTTCTGGTAACAGTAGTAACATTACCTGCAGCATCCGTTGCAGTTACAGTAATTATGTTAGTACCCGTTACAAGAGAGATGGTTTTGACGAAATTGCCATTGACATCTGGGTAAACTCTGACATTATTAACTTTTATGATGCTACCAACCTCTGACTGGCCTGTTATCGTTATCTGGGCTAAGCTAACTGTAGTATCTTCAGCAGGTGAACTCACTACGAGTGATGGTGCAGTTGTGTCTTGTGTAACCGTTCTCAATACGGTGGTGGTTCCTGCCACTACCGTTATTGTGTTTGTTCCATCCTGAAGCGTTAATTCATAACTGTAATTGCCACTAGCATCAGGTGTTACGACGATGTCATTGATGGTGAGTGCTGTTCCCATAGCCACTTTTCCGGTGACCACTACGGTTCCCTGATTGGTTAATAGATTATCCGCTGGGGCCGTTACGGTTACATATGGGGCGATCACTGTAATGTTCTTTTCCGTTACGTTACCTGCGGCATCCGTTGCGATGACTTTGATCGTATTTTGTCCGAGGTTCACGGTGATTGCTTTCGAAAAGTTACCGCTGCCATCGGGATAAACCATTACTCCATTTATTTTGACACTTGCTCCTACTTCTACTGTTACTGTTCCGCTTACAGTAACCTGGGTTCCACTCAGATTTTCACCCTCTTTGGGACTGCTAATAACCAGGTCTGGTCCATTTGTGTCTTTTGTAACCATTCTCGTTACGGTTGTGCTTCCTGCCACTACCGTTATTGTGTTTGTTCCATCAGCTAGGGTATAGGTATAACTGTAGTTTCCACTGGCGTCCGGTATTACAACAGTGTCATTGATGGTGAGTTCTGTTCCCACGGCAACTTTTCCAGTGACCACTACGGTTCCCTGATTTGTTAGTAGATTATCCGCTGGGACCGTCACGGTTACATACGGGGCAATCACTGAAATGTTCTTTTCCGTTACGTTACCTGCGGCATCTGTTGCAATGACTTTGATCGTATTTTGTCCGAGGTTCACGGTGATTGCTTTCGAGAAGTTACCGCTGCCATCGGGATAAACCATTGCTCCGTTTATTTTGAGACTTGCTCCTACTTCTACCATTCCAGTTACGGTAACCTGGGTTCCACTAAGATTATCGCCCTCTTTAGGACTACTAATGGTCAGGGGCGCCCCTGTTGTGTCCTGTGTAACAGTTCTCGTTATGATGGTAGTTCCTGCTTTTACTGTGATGGTATTGGTTCCATCCTGAAGCGCTAATTCATAACTGTAATTGTCACTGGCATCCGGTGTCACGGAGGCATTATTGATGGTGAGTTCTGTTCCCACGGCAACTTTTCCGGTGACCACTACGGTTGCCTGATTGGTTAGTAGATTATCCGCTGGGACCGTCACGGTTACATACGGGGCAATCACTGAAATGTTCTTTTCCGTTACGTTACCTGCCGTATCTGTTGCAATGACTTTGATCGTATTTTGTCCGAGGTTCACGGTGATTGCTTTCGAAAAGTTACCGCTGCCATCGGGATAAACCATTGCTCCGTTTATTTTGAGACTTGCTCCTACTTCTACCAATCCAGTTATGGTAACCTGGGTTCCACTAAGATTATCGCCCTCTTTGGGACTACTAATGGTCAGGAGCGCCCCTGTTGTGTCTTGCGTAACAGTTCTCGTTACGATGGTAGTTCCTGCTTTTACTGTGATGGTATTGGTTCCATCCTTAAGCGCTAATTCATAACTGTAATCGCCACTGGCATCCGGTGTTACAATGGTGTCATTGATGGTGACTTCTGTTCCCGCGGCAACTTTTCCGGTGACCACTACGGTTGCCTGATTGGTCAGCAGATTATCTGATGGGGCCGTCACGGTTACATACGGGGCGATGACTGAAATGTCCTTTTCCGTTACGTTACCTGCGGCATCTGTTGCAATGACTTTGATCGTATTTGTCCGAGGTTCACGGTGATTGCTTTCGAGAAGTTACCGCTGCCATCGGGATAAACCATTGCTCCGTTTATTTTGAGGCTTGCTCCTACTTCTACCGTTCCGGTTACTATAACCTGGGTTCCACTGAGATTCTCCCCTTCTATTGGACTGTTAATGGTCAGGATCGGTCCAGTTGTGTCTTTTGTTACATTTCTTATTACTGTGGTGGTTCCAGCTACTACCGTTATCGTGTTTGTTCCATCGGCTAAGTTTAAGGTATTGGAAAAACTGTAATTGCCGCTGGCATCCGGTGTTACAATGGTGTCATTGATGGTGAGTTCTGTTCCCACGCCAACTTTTCCGGTGACCACTACGGTTCCCTGATTGGTCAGCAGATTATCTGCTGGGGCCGTGACGGTTACATACGGGGCGATCACTGAAATGTCCTTTTCCGTTACGTTACCTGCCGTATCTGTTGCGATGACCTGGATTATATTTTGTCCTAGGTTCAAGGTCATGGCTTTCATATAGTTGCCGCTGGTATCGAGATTGACTGTTACTCCGTTTATTTTGAGGCTTGCTCCTTTTTCTACCGTTCCGGTTACTATAACCTGGGTTCCACTGAGATTCTCCCCTTCTATTGGACTGTTAATGGTCAGGATCGGTCCAGTTGTGTCTTTTGTTACATTTCTTATTACTGTGGTGGTTCCCGCCACTACCGTTATCGTGTTTGTTCCATCGGCTAAGTTTAAAGTACAAGGAAAACTGTAATTGCCGCTAGCATCTGGTGTTACTGGGGTGTTGTTAATGGTGAGCGGTGTCCCCACTAGCACTTTTCCAGTTACCATTACGGTTGCCTGATTGGTCAGCAGATTATCTGCTGGCGTCGTCACGGTCACATACGGCGCAATCACTGGAATGTCCTTTTCCGTTACGTTACCTGCCGTATCTGTTGCGATAACTTTGATCGTATTTTGTCCGAGGTTCACGGTGATTGCTTTGGAAAAGTTACCGCTGGCAGCGGGATAAATCATTGCCCCGTTTATTTTGAGACTTGCTCCTACTTCTACTGTTCCAGTTACGGTAACCTGGGTTCCACTAAGATTCTCGCCTTCTCTTGGACTGCTAATGGTCAATTCCGGACCTACGGGTATGGGATTGACCACATTAATAACCCGTGTTACAGATGAAGCCTTATTTCCGTTTGAATCAATTGCACTATAGGTTAGCGTATAACTTCCTACCATGTTTATATCGACGCTTCCGCTTGCAATTACTGTAACGTTTTGATCATAGTTATCACTTGCGGTTGCTCCAGGATCACTGAAGTTGCTGCCTACCTGTACCACTAAAGGATCCTCTCCGTTTAGAGTGATAACAGGGGCTTCGTTATCCACTACCTCAACCGTTCTTGTCTTAGTGGTTTGGTTACCGCTGATATCTGCTGCACTGTAAGTAATCGTATAGGTTCCAACCGTATTCGTATCGACGCTTCCGCTTGCAATTATTATAACGTTTTGATCATAGTTATCACTTGCGGTTGCTCCAGGATCACTGAAGTTGCTGCCTATTTGTGCCACTAAAGGATCCTCTCCGTTTAGAGTGATAACAGGGGCTTCGCTATCCACTACCTTAACCGTTCTCGTCTTAGTGGTTTTGTTACCACTGACATCTTCTGCACTGTAAGTAATCGTATAGGTTCCAACCGTATTCGTATCGACGCTTCCGCTTGCAATTACTGTAACGTTCTGATCATAGTTATCACTTGCGGTTGCTCCAGGATCACTGAAGTTGCTGCCTACCTGTACCACTAAAGGATCCTCTCCGTTTAGAGTGATAACAGGGGCTTCGTTATCCACTACCTCAACCGTTCTCGTCTTAGTGGTTTGGTTACCGCTAATATCTGCTGCACTGTAAGTAATCGTATAGGTTCCAACCGTATTCGTATCGACGCTTCCGCTTGCAATTATTGTAACGTTTTGATCATAGTTATCACTTGCGGTTGCTCCAGGATCACTGAAGTTGCCTCCTACCTGTACCACTAAAGGATCCTCTCCGTTTAGAGTGATAACAGGTGGTAAATTATCATAAAAACCGGTACGAGTAATAATCGTTACTGTTGGTGGTTTAGTTGAATTGTCAGTATCAGATACTGTTATTGTATTAAGACCAGGAACTAAGGGAACTGTTTGGCTAAATTCACCCACCCCACTGAACGCTGGTTCATTATTAATCTGGACCGTTGTTGAATTCTCTGCCGTTCCACTAATAATGATTGAATCTTGATTGATAAGGAAACCCTGAACAGGAATTACTAAGGTAAGCCCTGGCGCAATTGTATCCACATAAAAATCACATTTTTGTTTTTTTTCATTTATTGGTTTCCCATGTTTATCATATACTGTACTCCAAAATGTTAAAACATTATGTCCAGAAATAGCATCAAAGGTAACACTATTCAGCGCCGTTTTCTCAATATCACTACCCCATTGATAATGAATCGTAGCATCGGAATATTCTTCAGCATTATAATCCGCTGTTAAAGAAATTGTAAGTACGTTTGTACTGCTCTGGTTAGCAGGATTCACTGTAATAGAAGTATGTACCGGTCTGTCTTCTGCATAAACAGTTTTAGTTAAGAACGTAAAACACAATGTCAGAATAAAAATAGATAATATTGCAAACTTGCTTCTATTCTTAAAATTCAATAAATGCACTTTTTTCCCCCTCCTCGTTTTAGGATTATGTCTACAACCAATTCGCTTATAAGTCCATCCTTGCACCCTCCTCTGTAGTCTTCTACCAGTTTAAATATCGTCTTTTTCAAGTTAAATATCAGCATACAAAAGAATACTTTAAAAATTCCCAAAGGGATAATACAAATTATCCCTTTGTACACTATATTTTCTACTTATGTAGTCTTGAAGAACTTACCACTACGAATTCTACGGAGGCAGCCCTTAAGAGCACTTAATAAGCAATTCTCAAAATCACCATTTGTACATTCAGGCTAATTTTTAGCTTATCTGCCGAAATATGTTAACATTTTGAATAAAATTGCTTATAATAAAAGGGAAGCCTTATAAAGGCACCGCGAGTACCTCTATAAGGCTGATCGATTTAGGTAAATCCTAATTCATTACTTGGACTAGCTGAACGTTTTAGCTAGTTCTTTTTTTATCATCTAGAAGCTATACCCGTCTGGTTGTGGCAAACTTCAAAACTATGGTTTATTGCTACTTTTCACGTATTATATTGATCTATCCTCACACTTGTATACGTTTATTTTGCAATGACTTTGAAGTAAGCGGTATTGCTTGCAACAACAGCTCCTGAAGCATTTGTAACTACTTCAGTAACTTGATAAATTTCACCAACTGTTGCACCGCTCAGCACTTTGGCACTGAGTCTTGTAATTTGATCTACGCTAGAATTAACTGTAACTGCAGAACTAACATTAACAGTAGAAGTAGTAGGTGTTGCAGTTACAACGTCTGCGAAGTTCTCTGCACTAGTTCTTGCTGAGATTTTAAATGTACCAGCAGTACTATCAAACAGATCGCTGAAGTTAACTGCTGTACCATCAAGTTTTGCCAAGCTGAGTGATGTTGTTAATCCTGTAACTTCTGTACCACTAGATAACGTAAAGTCTTTAGCAAGAGAAGCTGCCTGTTTAACCTCTTGTGGAGCTGCAGCGGAATACGTTGCTGTAGCTAGGTTAATTCCAAGGACTGGAGATTTACCTTCTTTGTTATGGCAAACTTGGCAAACGCCCATGTTAGGTAAGCGTTTAAGAGCTGTTGTACGGGTAGTATCGTAAGTTTGGAGGATCTTGTCGCCTGCAGCATTGGTGCCCGCAAAGGTTGTACCTTGTCCGAGTTGACTCAGAGAAGTTTCAATAAACTTATCACTAGTTCCATGAGCATAGTGACAGGTTAAGCAGTCAACTGTAGGAGCAATAGCGCCAGGTGCCTTCGGATTAGAGGTATCAAATTTGAGTCCAGCATAAGTAGAGATCAAGGAATTAGCATCAGTAAAGTTAGGATCGGCAGTGGTAGCAGTGCGCGTAAAGCCAACGGAGTGACGATAAGCTTTACGATAATCTCCAAGGAGTTCATCATAAGCTCCACCAGTCCCGTATGAGGCTGAATCAGTTTTATTTACGTTGTTGTAGTCAGTATGGCAAGCACCGCAGAATTGGTTGATACCATTTTCATATTTAACGGTTTCAGCTGCGGTTAACTTAGCAGCAACCGTCATTTCAACAACTAGAGCCGGTTTATAGGCGGCTGTAACTGTACCAGTTTGAGGTCCTGTGAATGTAACAGTCCCATCTTTGTATTGAACTGTAAAATCAGTATTCTCTTTTTTCGTCACACCAGCGACTTTAACAACAGGCTCATTATTACGGCCACTCATCCAGTTGCCTTTGGAAGCTTTGAACACTGTATTAGTTGCATCAGTAGCTGTGAGCGTATCAGGAGTTGTTTTCAATGCTGTAAAAGCTGCAGAAGCAACTCCGTTGACATCAGGATTGAGAATACGAGCATTACCATAGGTTCCATGAGGATCATGGCAAGCGATACAAGTAAATTCAGTATTCCAGTCTCCATTTATATCTTTGTTGCCAGTTGCACTAGCGAAGTCTTCAGCACCACCGGGTGCAGCTGCGGTTGTTACAAAAGCTGTTTCCTTCGGAGACATACCATGGTTTGAAAGGCCTTCTGTAGCTGCTTCCGAACCTGTTCCGAAAAGTCCACCGGAGTTCACCTGAGAACCAGCAGCGTGAGTACCGTTAACGACGTCATAAGTAGCTGCTACTGTACCATCATGGCAAGCCCAACATGCGGTCTGAGGGTCTTCCCATTGTAACAATGCACCAGTAGTATTAACCGAGGTGTGGATTGCGTGACAAGAAGCACAAGCATCAGAGGTTTTGCTATAAGCGCTGTGAATTACTTTGTTATTTGTGCTGTCATACTTAATTGGTTCGTTAAGGTTATCCGGGCTATCAAACCCAGTTCCACTATTTCCACCTGTTTTGCCATCAGCATCAGGTGTCATGCGGTAGTTTTGACCAGTTACAGTAGTTACTGGGTTTCCATCTGCATCTAAGGATATGGTTCCATCTGCGTTATACACAGCGGCATCTCCAACCCCTAGACCATTCGTTGTTAAGGTTTGTGCATCAATGCCAGTAAAATCTGGAGCAACCGTTGCTGCTGCGAATGCAGTCGATGCAAAACCCAATGTGACTGCTAATGTAAGAGTGGCTAATAAGCCAAATTTACGCATTCTATATTTCCTCCTTCCGATTGTCAAACATCCCTAGTTCTTTATGTTCTAATAGCTGTTTTACTCCCTCCTTTTTTATAGATTTGGAGACCTGCCGAGGGATGTTCAAAACCAATTGGCGGTAACTCCCATAGGGAAAAGTGATACTAGAGATCATGAATAGAGCTGACCTTAAAACGCATTATTGAAAGATTGCAGTCCGGGTATTCCCCACATCGGTTATATACAACCGGCCCTGGTTATCTCGAGTTAAACCATTCGGAAACCTAAATTGTCCATCATCTGATCCCATTTGTCCAATCGTCGTTAACTTTTCGCCATTAGGTTTGAAAACCACAACCTTATTGGTTAAGTTACTGACTACATAGATGTTGCCCTGCGGATCTACGCTGATCCCACGAGGATTAGAGAGTAGGCTTGAGGCCTTGAGAAGAAAATTACCCTGTTCGTCAAAAACTTGAATCCGATCGTTTCCTGTATCCGAAACGTAGATCTTATTCCCAGCATGCACAAGGGCATTGGGTGAATTCAACTCACCATCGCCTGCACCTTTTTTCCCAAAACTCAGCAGTTTTGTCCCATCAAGGGAAAAGACTTTAATTTCACTACTTTGAACATCACTGACATAAAGTTTATCACCATCAATCGCTAACCCACCCGGACCTTTAAATTCTCCTTTTTCTCCGAAATACTTAATAAATTGTCCATCTGGACTAAAAATCGAAATATTCCCGTTATAGAGATCAGCGATATAGAGTTGACCTTGAGCATCACTGGCAATTCCATAAGGAAAGCGAAATTGCCCTTCTCCTTCTCCAGGTTCACCAAACATGGAAATCGGCTTCCCTTCATAGTCAAAAACCTGTATCCTCTGGTTATTGGTATCGGATATATATATGGTACGATTTGAAACGGCAACAGCCATTGGCTTGTTTAAGGGAGCGGATAAATCTCCATAAATATTTGCTTGAAAAGTCGGTATTATTGAGCCTATAGGTAAATATTGCGTAGCTGTTTTCGTAATGTTTGTTTTGGAAAGAAAAGCCCAAGTGAATAACCCCACCTCAAGGAGCAGAATAAGAACTAAGATTAAGTACATATTTCGCCTTCTCATAGGACGATTAATAATACTCGTTGACATGTTACTTTACACCTCCTAGACGGCTTAAGGCTTCTTGGGCTAATGCAAATTGGGGATCAAAATTAAGGGCATCCTGATAATCTTTTTTGGCTTCATCGACACTCCCCATTTTTTCATGGAGTTGACCAATATCATAAATAATCTTCGTTGAGCCAGGGTGAAGCTTCTCTGCCAGTTGTAATTCCTCCAAGGCTTGATCTAATTTATCGTTACTCTGATAGGCTAGGCCAAGGTAGTAATGCGCTTCATAAGACTTTGGAGCAAGTTCGACTGCCTTTTGGAGTGTAGTGATGGCTATATCAATCTTATCTACCTGTTGATAAGCAATACCTAAGTTAAGATACGCTTTGAAGTTCTTTTCGTCTAATTCAGTGGCTTTTTTATATTCCGCTAAAGCTTCATTATATTGACCTTTTTGAAAGAGAGCCCAACCGAAATCGACGTGGCTCGTCGCACTGTCGGGGTTCTGCTTTACCTTCTCCATGGCACTCTGATACTCTTTTTCAAGAATAGGGGTCTTATCAAACTGGTTCCAGAAATAGGTATTGCCAATATATATTCCAAGACTAAAAATGCCGAAAGTAAAAGCTAAAAGGATCAAAACCTCTTTCCAAAGCTTAATCGTTTTATAGGGTTTTTTTTGACCCTGATTAGGTTGGACTTGAGGAATAAATCCTGGGTTCTGATTGATACTCGGGTTCATGGGTTCCGTCATTACGATTTCCTCCTTACTTGTGGCACTTCGAACAGTTATTCTTCGAATGGCATTTGTAGCAACTCGTTACAAGGCCTACCCCCGATTGAATGGGTACAGGATGTAATCTAGATATATAATGTTCCTTCTTATGGCAGGAGATACACACGGTTTTAGTCGCTACCTTCGCTTTCTTATTTGGTGTTTTTTCATGACAGACAAGACATACTCTCTGATCCTCGGAGGCCCTTTCTCCATGCAAAAATGGTTTTATGTTATGACTCGAAGGTTTTTTTGCATGACATTCAACACAAAACGAATTGCTGCGTGCGTAAGAAATAACCTTGTCATCGTTCTGGACGCGTACTAAATTTAACGAATAACTATGACACTCATTACAAGAATCAAGATTTTTGAAAGCATCCTGACCATGTATCCCTTTTTTTATCCAATCCTCCGTCTGATGCGACGGCGGCGGGACGATTCTGCTATGGCAAGATTCACAGTCCTGGGGCCCTTCACGGTCTTTGTGACAGATTATACACTGTTCCATACTCATGGTTTTATATTGCCAAACCATATTTTGTCTTCCGGTTACCTCGTCCCAACGATTAAAATCTCCATCAATCGTTTCTTGACGTTCTGCGATTCCACCATGAGCAACTCCGATATGACAAGTCGTACAGGCTATGCCCTCTGCCTCATGCTTTTGATGCGGTACAATTAGATCACCGCGTGGAGTCACCGCGCGATTTTGAGAATGACAATTTTCACAGACTTCATTCCCCACAGGTGCTTTAACTTCGATGGGTAAATAATATTTCTTGGTAAAGTGCTTCGTTTGGAAAAAATGAGTAGGACCAATATCAGTATGACAGTTGATACAAGCAATTTGGGAATGACTTGATGCTTTCCAGGTTGCGATTTCAGGTTTCATCTCGTGGCAGCTCTCACAAATGAAGCTGGCGCTGGGTGATTGCGTCAAACCAATTGCCCCAAAGGCTAGAAAACTAAACATTAAGGCAAGCATTAGCCTTTTAATCCAGCGTTTTTTACGTTTAGGTCCTTTTGGAGGGGGACCAGAATTGCTGTTTTGATCGCCCATGCCTTCCGAGAGATCAAATAATATCTCCTTCTCACCATTATGACCTTCCTGAGTCCCTTGAATGTCTTGAACTTCTTGGATATTTTCCCTATTCAATTTCTCATTTTCAAAGGAGGACTTGTTATTTTCCATTAATACTTATCTCTCCTACTCAATAAAAGCCGGTCCAAGGTTCTCTTCATGGCATCTCGAGCAATAATTTATTATTGGATCTAATTTTTACTTAAGCTGACTCATATCATCACTTACTAGACATCAAGTGATATCTTCCTCGTTACTCCCTTGTGCCAATCGATACAGATCACTCCATTCAGGTAATGTTAATCATGAGGAATGATAAGAGCATTTCTCGGGGTAACCGTTCAATTAGGGTATGACACTGTAAACACGCTTCATTACAAATCGAGTTTTCAGTATGAATCGAATCGATATGACACGTGCACAAGGGATATTCCGGTGTGAGGAAGGAACAAACCCGCCTTAAACACTTTTGTGATCCGCCGGTTTTTCATTCTATCTCCTTTTACCCTACTTCCTTAAACCGATTTCCCTCGTGCCTAATCAATTTATTAAACTTAAGTGACAAGTGCTAGTTCACTAAATGCCGTATAATACAGACCCCTCTTTCAACTCGTATACAATTCTATTGCGGAGTCTCCACCTTACCATTTTTAAACCAGTGACAGGTATTACAGGTTACGGCGTTCACACCGGGCATCTTTTGGTTATTCTGATCGGTTGCCTTTTCCGTCTCATGACAGACGAGACAGTTCTGTGCGCCTTTATCTTTCACGACATTTCCATGAGTCGGCAGCCATTGTTGTTTATTTTCCAAGTGTCCCGTAGGTCGTTTTTCATGGCAGGGAGCACATAAGGTGTTGGAACGGGCATAATCTTGAACCGTTGTTTGGGCTGTTATAAGAACTCTATCGCGTTGTCTGGAGTGACATTCAGCACACCATTTAATATCTTGTGCAGCAGTTATTCCATGAGTATTACTCCAAGATTTATCGACGTGATTGACGGGTGTTTGGATCTTGAGATGACAGGGAGCACAGCGCATAGGAGCCGTAAGTTCACTGGTTCCAGCCTTCGCTATCGCTTGCACAGCTCCAGGGAGTTCCCCGTTTCCATCCTTCGCTTGTTTTTCGGATGCTTGGCGTTCAGCTACTCGTTGGGCTTCTGTTTTCCCAAGACCTTGATTTTCTTCCCAAGGTTTTAGCCCTTGATTCACTTGTTCATGACAATCCATACATGCTTCCATCGCTGTTTTCGTATCGTCAAATTTACTGACTTCTTCCGCTTTGGCCAATGTCCATGTAGCTGAATTTTCTTGGGTGGTCAGCCCCCGCTCCGCTACAAAGGCGTGAGCTACTCCTCCGTGACAGGCTGTACAGGCGATATCGTGTTCTAAGTGCTTTTCATGCGGGATATTGATGTCTCCAGATGCCGTCACTTTCCGCATGGTCGAGTGGCACTTTTCGCAAACTTGATTGGGAATGGGCTCAGATGCAACAATTGGGCCTTTATAATTTCCGGTGATATGCTTACCAATATAGCCCATGACTTTGACTTTACTTTCGATATAGCTTCCGACTCCAGGTGTAAGATGGCAAGTGGTACAAGAAAATTGGGCATGGGATGTCACCTTATAAGTCAAGTGTTCTGGCTGCATTTCATGACAGGTTATACAAAACGAATTAGATGAGGTAACACTTAACCCTACTCCACCAGCGAAAATAAGGATAATAACAATAACTAACAATAGTCCTAAGCTTTTGCCTTGTTGAAATTTTAGCTTACTCATAATTGTGCTAAGCCTTTTTTTCACGAACAAAATCCCTCCTTTTTGGAGCCCTTATTTAAATCTATTCACCTCCTGAGAAAACTAAACCCAAAATGTGAAGACTCAAACGTATGATTCTAGTTTACTTATCTTTCCCAAAGAGCAATAACTCTCTTGCACGTATGCTTACTACCTTATGGAGAGTATCTTGCTATACTCTTACAGTTTACATTTTTTTACAAATTGGCTCAGGATCAGGCTTTGAGGGAAATCAATTTGAAACCAAAATTAATTTTATTTTTAAAAATAATGAAAAATATGTGAAACCTTCACTCTTGAAGTGCAATAATTCCTTTCCGAATTGCATATTTTACAAGATCCACGCGATCATGAAAGCCTAATTTATCCATAATATTACGGCGATGAGTCTGGACCGTCTTCGTGCTGATAAAAAGTTGCTTTGCGATTTCTTGATTCGTAAGCCCTTCTGCCGCCAAATGCAAAACTTCCATTTCACGATCGGTTAAACAGGGGGCCATCTCTCTTCCTGCGATAACTTCGTGACCGTGTTGCATAATGCCATTAACAATAAGTTTCGAAACCATCGGATGGAAATAGGAATTCCCTTGAGAGATGGCTCGAATAGCATGGAGCAATTCTTTAAATGAGCACTGCTTTAAGAGATACCCAGAAGCACCCGCTTCTATGGCTGAGCGAATCGCCTCGATACTACAGAGGTTTGTTAAGATAAGAATTCTTATCTTGGGGTAGAACGTGTGAATTTGACGAATCGCTCGAATTCCATTACAAATCGGGGAATGCAGATCCATCATAATGATATCCGGCTGCGACTCGGATATTTTATTCACGGTTTCTTGTACATCTCGAACCGTCTGCCTAACCTGAATGTCCTCAACCGTCTCAAAGAGTTTTTTCAGCCCTTCCAACTGTATATAATTTTCATCTGCCAAAAGGATCTGAACCGACATTCTATCACCTCCCTTCACTTGAAAATACGTTCTGCAAGGTAGCTTTTTTCTTACAGGTTACCTTGTAGTCAGTATTTACGATGACCAGACGTTAACTTATACTGTATTTTAGATATTTGGGTTTATTTGGAAAACACTAAACCTATTCTCTAGTTTATGATAAATCTCCTCTCGCGAATTACTTCTTATTAGGGAGATTCTTTGACTAATCCTCTCCCTTTCTGTAGTTTCCTGTTCATGTAATGTGTAAGGGATTTTTATCATATTCATCTAACAGGATTAAATGTTATATTCCTAAGCGAATGGAGGTACCCTTGTGAAAATTCATAAGATACGCAATGTCATTATTGTCCTAGGCATTTTTGGGTTACTCTCTGGTTCCCTCTACGTAAACTCTTCCACGATCACCAACAAAGCCTTACCTCGTGATATACAGCTGTCTTCAAACCCCCTCGAACAAACTCCCCTTCCTCCTTCCGAATCAAGCAGTTCCTCAGTAGCGCCCAAAGCGACTGCTACCCCTTCTTCGCCGTCCTCCGATTCTTCTTCATCTGCTTCTACAAGTGAGACTTCGGTCCCCGATTCTTCTTCGCCCTCACAGCAGGGCCAAACGGCTTCAGATTTAAGGGGAGAAAATAATTCAATCCAAACCCAAGTTCAAAACAGCGCCCATAATCAACTTTCCCTCCAAGGGAATGGAGTGATCTGTAATATCTGTCACAGCATAAATGGTAATACGTATTCCTTACGAAATAAGGGCTGGGAATCCTGCGGTTCGTGTCATGTTAATTCTAACGGGAATCCCACACCAGGGCATGAAGTCCAACATCCCCAGTTCCAAATGATTCAAGGTACTGCAATAGGTGACATTTTACCGATGCCCTCTTACAAATACAAATATATGAAGGATACCTTCACCTGTACCGATTGCCATCTCACAAATGCGAGCAAACATGACTTTTTGGCTCCAGGAGTTTCAATAACGGATACCTCTGAAGGAATTCGCCATACCGGAACAGAAATTGATTATCAAGCTTTTAGGGCCATCTTTAATCAAGATAAATGTGCAGTTTGTCATCCGTCGGGCGCAGACATGGTCGAACGTGTAAAAATTGAACAAGAAACCATCTCAAAAAGACTGGACGAACTCGAACCGATTTACATAGAATGGAGCGGTAAGATAGCCTCGATGAATCCCGAAGATCCAAAAGTAATTGCCTTCAAAAATGGAGCAACCTATTTCACCTTTGTCGATGCTGATGGTTCAAAGGGCGTTCACAATTTTCCCTATGCCCAAGCTCTTCTGGATAAGGCTGAAAGTTATTGGAAGATACTTAAGCAATGATAATCGTTTACTTGAAGTGGAGTTATAAGCTAAAGACAAGAAAAACGAGATTTCCCATACGGGAAATCTCGTTTTTCTTGGGTCATATTTCTAAATGAACGAATGGGTCAAAATCTACGAGTTCAGATCCATTGCTTGTCTTTTCACCTCTTCATAAACTTCCTTCAAGGGAACATTCGCCGCTTCAGCAAGACGACGACAATCCTCATATTCTGGGGAGAATGTTTGATACACTCCTCCAGCCTCTACCATTTTCACTTTTGCCTTGCCCCAAGGAGTATCTATTGCTACCACTTGGTAAGGAAGCATATATTTGGTCACTGGGTACACCCGAACTCCGATCGTTGTCGTCTCCTTTAAAATAAGCGTAGTGAACTTCTCCACCTGACTTGGGTGAATTTGCACTGACAGAGTGGTTGCAGGGCGATTCTTCTTCATCTGAATCGGTTGAAGAAAGACATCCATTGCTCCCTCTTTCAAGCATTTCTGAATGATGTAATCATAGAACTCTGGGTTCATATCATCAATATTGGCCTCAATCATTAGCGCTTGCCCCGTCTGAATAGATTGACTGACCTTGGAATCAACAATTTTGTCGATGCCTTGATCTCTTTTCTCTCCGATCATCACTCTTAATAAATTGGGAATCGCTAATTCACGAGTTCCTGCTCCATATCCGATCCGCTCGACCTCCATCACAGGCATCTCCCCAAAATCGCAACAATAAGTAGAAAGAATAGCCGCACCGGTCGGAGTAACCAACTCAAACGGAATATCTTGGGTATAGATTGGAATTCCACTCAGTAATTCCAGAGTCGCCGGAGCTGGAATCGGAATCATTCCGTGCGCCGCTTGGGTAAATCCTTTCCCCGTATGAACAGCTGAAGCATACACTTTTTCAATTCCAAGATGATATAAGCCGATTACCGCTCCGACAATATCCACGATCGCATCGACCGCACCGACTTCATGAAAATGAACCTGCTCGGGTGTAGTACCATGTACTTTACCCTCAGCTTCTGCAAGTCGCCGAAAAATAGCGATTGCTTTTTCCTTCACTTCCTCAATGAGTTCACTTTCTTCAATAATTCGGGTGATATCCTGTAAGTGCCGATGAACATGTCCTTCTTGAGCCAACACATGAATTTTGGTCCCTGTCATCCCTAGTTTAGTCACTTTTTCCTGCTGAATTTCAAAATCATGGAGATGAAGCTTCGCTAGCTCTGACTTGAGAACTTCAAAATCAAGTCCAGCATCCACTAACGCTCCCAGTGTCATATCACCGCTGATTCCTGCAAAACAATCAAAATAAGCAATTCGCATCTCTAGTTCTCTCCTAAATGATTAATTAAACTGGCCTGATAACCTGCTCCGAAACCATTATCGATGTTAACCACGCTGACCCCACTAGCACAACTATTGAGCATAGCCAGCAGCGCTGCCAACCCTCCAAAACTAGCGCCATACCCTACACTGGTCGGAACCGCGATTACGGGTCTGTCCACAAGCCCGCCAACGACACTAGCTAAAGCGCCTTCCATTCCTGCCACCACAATGATTACTCGAGCATAGCGAAGTTTTTCCGTTTGGCTGAGCAAGCGGTGAATCCCCGCAACGCCAGTATCATACACTCTTTCAACATGATTCCCCATCATCTCAGCTGTAATTGCTGCCTCTTCAGCAACGGGTAAATCCGAAGTTCCCGCACTTAAGACAAGAATATTTCCTATTTTCTCTTGCTTTCCCCGGCGAATCATGATAGTTCGAGCTAGAGAATGGTACTCCGCATCAGGGATTCGTTCTAAAACAGCTGCATACACCTCAGGCGTTGCTCGTGTAGCTAAGATATTTCCTCCACCCTGCGCAGAAAGCTTCTCTGCAATCGCCACAACTTGTTCTGCCGTCTTGCCTGCACAATAGATCACCTCGGCAAAACCCTGTCGAAGATTACGATGATAATCTACTTTAGCAAATCCCAAATCTTCAAAAGGGAGAATTTTTAACCGCTCTACTCCTTCTTCTATGCTTAAATCCTGCTGTTTGATTTTTTGCAGCAAAAGTCGTATCGTTTCTTCATTCATTCCCACTTTTCTTCAATCCTTTTTCACAATTCTTAAACGCATATATCAAATTCTTGAACCACTAACTATAATTTATAGCATAGCACAATTAAAGCTTGATACACAATTTCAACGTCTAATTTTCAGCCTTCCTTCCTTATTTCCTATTTTTCCCCTTTGCTTCTACTCCTCTTTTCCTTTAAACTATAAGGAACACTAATTTAGGAGATATAATAATAATGAATGTTCTCTTTTTTCTCATTCCTAAAAATGAAGTCATCTATTTAAAAAACACGGCGACGATGAGACAAGCTTTGGAACGAATGGAATTTCATCGTTATTCCGCTATTCCACTCATCAATGAAGATGGACGATATGTGGGAACCCTAACTGAAGGAGATCTCTTGTGGAAGCTCAAAAATACACCGGGTCTCACCTTTGCGAATACGAACACCATCCGACTAACTGAAGTCGAACGACATATACAAAACTACCCCGTTTCCATCGATGCGCATATCGAAGATTTGTTTTCACGGGCAATTGAACAGAATTTCATTCCCGTCGTAGATGACCAAGAAATCTTCATTGGGATTGTCCGCCGCCGCGAAATCCTGGAATATATTACCCAGCAGCTACAGAAAAGAGAGGCTTAGCTCATGCTATCCTCTCTTCCTTTTTCCATTCTTTTTCACAATTTAAATAAAGTTACCCCCATCAACGACGATGACCTGTCCCGTAACGAAGCTCGCCTTAGCAATTAAGCCATACGCGACTTCTGCAATATCTTCTGGCGTAGCAATCCTTTGCAAGGGAGTGCCCTCACCAAGATGTTTAATGTGATCTTCTTGTCCTGCAACCCAGCGAGTATTGACGACTCCAGGAGCGATTGCATTAACTCGTACTTCAGGAGCAAGTACCCTAGCTAAGGATTTGGTGATACTAATGTTCGCCGCCTTTGAGGCTGAGTAAGCGATCGAGCTTCCTAACCCCGTAAGCCCAGCTATGGATGCCATATTGATGATACACCCTTTTTGTTTCCTGAGCTCCTCTGCTGCAGCCCGACAGCAGAAGAAAAGTCCTTTTACATTGACGGCCATGATGTCGTCCCAGTATTCTTCTTTTAAACCTTCTAAATCCGAATGATCTACAAAATGCGTCATACCTGCATTGTTAACCAAAATATCCAAATGTCCAAAATCAGTAATGACCTTGTGTACCATTTCTCTTACTTCACGATCAATAGCGACATTAGCCTGATACGTTAAGGACTTGACACCTAAAGCTTCAACTTCGTCTTTGGTCCGCTCTGCCTCTTCAGCTGAACGAGAATAGTTCAAAGCGACATTCACGCCCTCACGTGCGAGAGTTAGCGCAATCGCTCGTCCAATTCCAGTACCTCCACCGGTAATCAATACTGTTTTCCCTTGTAACATATAAGGATCATCTCCTCTCTCATTTTACTCAGTATATCGTACATATAAAGGTTCAGCAAGAAAGAGTAATATAACAACACTTCCTACTTAAATGTGTGTTATAAAAGTGCAAAATAGAAGGAGAAATGTAATTCGAAGTAGAATTTATTATCCTGAGAAGTTTGAGGAGGAGTAGAAATTTGGAAGTAGAAACCGCCCAGTTAGCCCAACCCAAACCCAAGCCTTGGAAAAAAGCAATAATTATATTTCTTATGATTATCCTATCACTCTCACTTATAGGTTGGGGAGGACTTTATCTTTACACCAAAGATAACGGACTAATCCCCGATGGAGTTAAAATCGGTGATATTAATGTATCAAACCTAACTCCAGCAGAAGCTAAACAAAAACTTGAAAGTACTATTATACCTATTCTTGATCAACCCCTTGAATTTATGATTAAATCTACCGCCACGGAAACAGTTAAAGTGCCACTCCGTGATTTAGGACTTACCTATAACCTGGAGGAGGGAGTAGATCAAGCCTATCAGCTCGGTCGCGATGGGAATATCCTTCAAAAGGCTTTGAGCAAATATCATGCTCAAAGGGGAACTACCATTCTTCTTCCCTTAGACTTCACCTGGGATAAGGAGAAGCTCCAAAAAACACTTCACGCTAAATTTTCTTCCTATAATAAACCTTTGACAGATGCGACCTTCAAAATTACACCCGATAACCAAATGGTGATTACAAAAGAAACCCTAGGGCAGGAAGTCAATCTTGATGCCTTAACCTCAAGTATTGAAAACCTTGATCCCCTACATCCAACTTCGCTCGAAGTTCCCATCCGAGTATTAGATCAACCCCAAATGACTGCTGCCCAACTCGAAGCGATGAAGATTACCGGTTTAAAAGCGAAATATTCAACTTGGTTTGATGCTAGCAATACTGAACGAACAGAAAACGTCCGTCTCTCAGCAAAAGCGCTTGATGGTGTTGTTCTTACGCCGGGTGAGGAATTTTCCTTTAACAAAACTGTTGGCGAACGTACTTCTTCGGCCGGATACAAAGAAGCATTTATTATCGTTAATGACGAATTTGTCCCTGGTCTAGGAGGTGGAGTCTGCCAAGTTTCCTCAACGCTCTATAACGCAACCATTAATGCCAATCTGGAAATTACCGAACGTCACCCTCATTCCTTAGAGATTACCTATGTACCCCCAGGTCAGGACGCTACTGTTGCCTATCCATACCTTGACTTTAAATTTAAAAATAATACTTCCGGGTTGCTCTTAATTAGAAGTGCCGTTCAAGGGAACACACTAACCTTCCAACTTTACGGACACGTCTAGATACACTTCTCCTAATAACCGAAAAATTTATACTTATTGATCGCATAAAAACCTCCAGATGAAGTTTCACAAGCTTCACCTGAAGGTTTCTTATTTTTTTTACAGATTTAGGCATACTACTCGTAGGGCTATTCGAGAATTGCTCGGATAAGCAGATCATGTAAAGGACGGTTAGAATGAATATCTCGACTATACAATCGTTAAAATTTTCTGAGGAATCTCCTGTCGTTCTTCCTGAATTACTGATCGTGGAGGAAGAGCTTCACAAAACAGTAGCAAAGGCACAGGGCATGATCCTTAAATCCTGTTCTCATCTACTCTCTTCGGGTGGAAAACGGCTTCGACCCCTATTGACTCTGCATAGTGGTATGTGCTTTGGGCCCTTAAATACGGCTACCCTCCAAGCTGCCGTCGCCGCGGAACTCATCCATATGGCATCCCTAATCCATGATGATGTCATCGATCATTCTGATCTAAGGCGTGGACAACCCACGATCAATTCCCAACAAGGAAATCTTAACGCCGTTCTTACCGGAGATTATCTTTTTGCTGAAGCGTTTCAGATTCTTTCTTCTCACCAACTTATGGATAGCATGCATTACCTTGTCGAAGCGATCCAATCCATGTGTACCGGAGAAGTAGAACAAGCCAAACATCAATTCAATTTTTCACTCACAATAAATGACTACTTTGAACGCATCGCACAAAAAACGGGGATTCTTCTCGCAAGTTCATGTCGTTCTGGAGCTGCCACAGCCGGAGCTTCACAAGGAGATATTGAACGTCTCGGAACCTATGGAATGTACCTCGGCTATGCTTACCAGATTATTGATGATCTCCTTGATTACACCGGAAACCCTGAGCAGACAGGCAAGCCTGTGGGGGCTGATCTAATAAACGGGAATCTTACCTTACCCATGATCTATCTTTTAAATAATCCGCTTTATGGACCATGGGCTCGTGAGCTTCTTCAGGATAAGATCACTTCTCAAAGCCTGCGTAAAATAATTCAAGCCTTAATCTCTTCTGACGCCATGGATGAAGCCTTTTCTACAGCCCAGACCTGTATCACATCTGCTTTATCCTACCTCGAAAAGATTCCAGACGGTTCCTCAAAAACTGTATTAACAGACCTTGCTTATCAAGTGCTCTATCGGACGCACTGAACTCTTACCTTACCTGATTTTAACTTTTACAATATCCCTTTTTTACGAAGCAGCATACACATCCCATAAAGAATACGGATTTCGATTCCCCCTGATAAGAGCAAAGCACGAGCCCCTCCGCTTAGCTCCTCAATTTTAGTTTTCGGGTCAGATAAATACATGGCCAAAAGCCCTTCAACCACGGTTTGATGAAATTTGGGATAACCTAAGTGCTGAGTGCGTTCTAACGATTCTCGCAGAATAAGCCCAAGTCTCTCCTCACGCTCTGAAATATTCGTATAATACTGAACGAAATTAAGCTGCTTTGTTTCACGATCTTCCACTAAATCAATATAGTAATCGAGAAGAATATGTAAAGCACTGATCCATGGAAAATAGGCTTGTTTTATCTGTTCCACTTCTTCTGCCGTCAACCCAGGTCGATGAGCAGCAGCAACTAAGCAATAAATTCCCAAGGTAGAGCCTGTAGCAGCCGCCAACTCCCAGATAGAGACTTCTGGATAGTTGACTTGGTTCTGTGATAACCAGGAGAGCATTTTCTCTTCTCTTACCTCTAAATTCAGGTGCTTATACGTCTGTAAAGAGGAGTAAAGTGAAGCTAGCCAAGATAACTCCGCTTTCACAACGGGGTAAGACGGAAGAGACTGCAAATTAGCTTGGCAGGTGCTAACCAATTGATCTAAATACCCACCATCCTCACGTTGAGGATATTTTGCATAATAGTAGGAGTGTTTTGCTTCAGGATCTAACGCTTCATTCATCGCGCGATGAAGCTGAGTGAAGGCCTCTTCATCCTGCACCTGCGTAGCGTCCACAAGATTATCTAAATAATCGCTAATTGTCTGATAGGCAACAATAAACTCGATCATCGCATCTCTGTCAGCCCTAGGATAGAGAGCGAAGATACATCCCCCTAAACAATGGAACGCTTTGCGTTGCAAAGAATCGAGAGCCTGTTTTGAGAGAACTAAGTCAGGAACCTTTTTCGCTCTCAAACGCCAAAAACGGAGTTCTTTTTTCACTTGGGGAAAGACCTCTTTAACGAAATTTAGAATAATAAAGAATTTAGAATTTTCTTTAGTAACGTATGACACTTACATTGCTCCTCATCATAAATCTTATAATTCTATATTGTCCCAATTCAAGTTCCAAATAAACCCTATTTATTTATCGTTCATCAGAAAAAGAGCATTTGAAATATACGCTATCTAAAATAGCTAATATTCCAAATGCTCCAATGAATATTCTTTATCTTTAAAATGGATAATCTAGTCTTATTCAAGGAAACTAGATTACTCTGATTTGCTAACTTCTTTCTTCTCTTCTTTTTTTTCTTCTTCTTTGTCATCACCATTTGTTGCTGATTTGAATTCGTTGATGCCTTTACCTAAAGCTTTTCCTAGATCAGGTAGTTTACCTGGTCCAAAAATAACTAAGGCAATAACTAAGGCAATAACTGCGACAGTTGGCGTAATTATACCAAAAGTTGCGAACATACTTGTCCACCTCCATGATGATATTTGAACATGTAAATACTATACCATAGAAATATAAATGAATCTAATCAAGATTCGCTCGTGAAGATTTTAACACGCTTCACATCACTTATCCTAAACTAGATTCATAAAAGATGCAATAGTATTTTCTGGACAACTTTTAATCAACACATTCCATCTGATTAAATAATTCCTCATATCCAAGGTAGAGGCTCCAAATCACGTCCCATAGTTCACCATCCGCATCCGTGACTTTTAACCCAAGCTCTCTTGCTTCACGGCGCCCGATAGGATAACCGTGAGAAAAATATCCCTCGGTCAGTGCATGCGTAACTCCTGACACCTGAGCTGGGGATTCCTTTAACATGTATCGTGAAAGTAAGGCTTCAGCATACTGGTGTGAGGCTTTAAGCGATTTTTCATAATCACCGATCAACCACGGATCCAGCTTATTCAGAACTGGATTGATAACAAAAGTGGCTAACTCCGGATCCGGACTATTTGTAATCGTTCGCTGTAGATAATCCAGACAATAACGAATAGCCTGTACTGGTACCCACAAATCCTTGTAAATGGGATGTTTGACTAAAGGATCAATGGGTCCTAACTCAGAAACAGGCCCCATCACCACTTCGTCTGCTCCTAAAACAACCATCGATGCAGCAGACTTCGCCACAAGCGGTACAATCACCCCAAACTCCTCACAAAATTCTCGAATGAGCATCACAAGCTTATACGGAGTGTCCACTGCCCCACCATAACTATGCAAAATCAAATCAATTTTGCGCGTATGCCCAAGCGCTTTGAGCTGCTTATAGAGGGGAACCAAGATACTGTCATCCAAAGGCGTATACGAAAAATATACTAAAACTTTAGAATTCCTTAGCTTCTCTAAACGTTCCAAGTATTGAAAACGGTTCTCTGCATCCACCGTCTCTCCCCCCAATTCATAAGAATATAGTGCATTATATTCCATTTTTATCCATCATGTGCACTATGTGGGGAAAGAACAACGCACTTAGAAAAGGCGCTTTCCAACTCTGGAAGCGCCTAAGTGATCAGATATGAGAAGCTCACGCTTCTACGTTATGTAACAGACACTCATTGAGGCAGACTAACCTTCACTCCGGATTGATCATGACAGGATTGACAATAAACCTGACCGCCTAACCCCTTTTTTTCATGACAAGGATAGCATTGTTCAGCTGGAGCCTGATTATTATTCACAACGTAACCATGCCCTTGCGGCCCACTCAACCAAGTCTCTCTCGAAATCGTCGAGTGTGGGTTCGACGGGTCTCTATTTTGAGAAATAATAATAACCGCAACCAACGCAACAAAGAGTCCAAGGGTAATTAAACTTCGGACGATTTTTTTCCGTTCCATATGAAACCTCCTAAAATCTTCTCCCCTGCGGATGGAGCAGACTAAAGTGTCTTAAAGACTGTCCGAGCTTGTTCTAGGGTAAAATCAAGATCAGCATCCGTGTGAGCAAGCGAAAGAAAAACAGCCTCAAATTGACTTGGAGCAAGATAAACGCCACGCTCCAGCATACCTCGAAAATACGTTGCAAACTGTTCGACATTTGAGGTGCAGGCACTCGCAAAATCTTTGACGGGTTGGTCTGTGAAGAAAGGACAGAACATTGCCCCAATGGAATTGACCCATACCGGCAAGCCCTTTTCTTCCGCAATTTTTGATAGTCCTTTGGCTAAATAAGACGTTTTCCGTTCGAGTTCTTTATAAACGCCAGGTTTTTGCAATAGCTTCAACGTTGTTAAACCGGCCGCCATCGCCAGTGGATTCCCGGAAAGAGTTCCAGCCTGGTAAATAGGACCATTTGGTGCTACCTGATCCATGTACTCTTTCTTGCCCCCAAAAGCTCCGACCGGAAGACCTCCCCCGATGATCTTGCCCAGACAAGTCAGATCTGGATCTATGCCGAATCGACCTTGAGCTCCACCATAACTAACACGAAAACCTGTCATGACTTCATCCAAGATCAATAAGGCTCCATATTGACGAGTGACTTCCCGGAGGCCTTCCAAAAAACCGGGTTCAGGCAGAACAACTCCCATGTTTCCGGCTACAGGCTCCACAATAACCCCGGCAATGTCTTCTCCCACTTCGCGGAAAAGCGCTTTAACTCCTTCTAAATCGTTATATTGGGCAACGAGTGTAGTCGAGGCTGTCGCGTTTGGAACCCCAGGTGAAGTCGGAACTCCGAAGGTTAAGGCTCCACTCCCTGCTTTAATCAGCAACGAATCAGAATGTCCATGATAACAGCCTTCAAATTTAACAATCTTATTACGTCTCGTAACGCCCCGTGCTACGCGCAACGCGCTCATTGTCGCTTCAGTACCTGAATTGACCATCCGAACTTTCTCCATTGATGGATAAGCTTTGAGAACTTCTTCTGCTAATTCGGACTCAAGCTCTGTTGGGGCACCGTAACTCGTTCCCCGTTCTGCTGTCTGCTTTATCACTTCAACGACTTGCGGATGAGCATGTCCCAAAATCAAGGGTCCCCAGGAACCTACGTAATCAATATAGGTATTGCCATCAATATCCCAAAGATGCGCTCCTTCGCCTCTATCTATAAAAACGGGATCTCTGCCTACAGAACGATAAGCACGTACTGGAGAATTTACGCCCCCAGGAATAACCTCTTTGGCCCGTTCAAAGGCTCGACTACTCCGTCCATCTTGAAAACTCAAACGTAAGACCTCCTATCGCTATCGTTATTTAATCTATTGCTGCTTCTACAAAGTATTTCATGCTACTCTTCTTAAGTTCAGCTTGACTAAAGAGCATTCGATAATCTTCAACCCCTGTGGCCTGCGCTATGCGCTCCATAACATTCTGACAGTCCTCAACTGAACGACCATGAATCATGGTAAAGAGTGTATACGGCCAATCAGGAAGCGTTGGACGCTGATAACAATGGCTCACTTCCCGAAACTCCGCCATTTTCGCTCCGATTTCTTCCGCGTGATCTTCAGCCACTGGCCAGACTCCCATCGCATTGGCCGTAAACCCCGCCTTTTGGTGCCGCAAAACAACGCCAAAACGACGAATCAAGCCTCTTTCTAGCATGCTCTGAGTGAGATCTAGAACTTCCCTTTCCGTCCATTTTAAGGCTTTGGCAAGCTCAGCGAAAGGGGTTAGAGAATAGGGCAAATCACCCTGGACCAGACGAATAAGCGCTTTGTCACGCTCCGTAATCTCAATGGTTTCTGCTTGACTGCTTTCCCAGGCTCCAGGAGCTTTAGAGGAACTAATTGCTGTATCACTATCTGAGTCATCTTCTTTAAAATTAAAATCAACACTAATTTTAAAGAGGCGGATTGCAGGCAATGAATAGACCTCATCTGATCCCGCAATCTGGCGCACTTTATCGAGTATCTTCTCAACTTCAGCTTTAGTTGAAGCAATAATGGTGAACCACATATTATATTGATGAGGGCGTAAATAATTATGCGTTACACCCGGTATTCCGTTGAGATATTCTGCTACTTCGGAGATTTTAGCCTCAGGGACTTTTCCTGCACATAATGTACTGTGATACCCTAAACGATGGGAATCAAACACACCTCCTAAGCGCCGAATAATCCCTTCTTCTCGGAGTCTGATAATGCTTTGCCAAGCTTCTTCTTCAGAAACTCCGGCAAGCTCACCAAGGGTTTGATAAGGGTGGGAAGTGACCGGGAAAGCAGTCTGGACGGTATTTAGCAATATCCGTTCGACAGTATCCAAGTTACTTAACCCCCTTCCGTCCTTGGTATAGGCACCAGGGCTCCTCTGCCATATAATCTCCATTTTCATAGAACGCAGCTCGAGCACGACAGCCTCCGCAAATCTTTTTGTATTCGCAGGTACCGCACCCCCCCTTGTAATCAAGCGTTCTTAGCTCTTTCAGAACAGGATTATTCTTCCAGATCTCATCAAACGGTGTTTCTCGAACATCCCCGAGAGGAATATTTAAATAAGCACAAGGTTGAACCTGGCCTTTGGGGCTAATGATACAGTACGACGTACCCGCTAAGCACCCCCGTCCAAAGCGTAGATTCAATCCCATTTGTTTCGCAATCCGCATAAATTGGGGAGCACACGTCGGTTTTAGCTCAATATCCACGGTTTGTTGTTTTTTCATAATGCGGGTTAATACATTTTCGTACTCTTCCGCGCGTAGTGATTCTTCCTCGATCGAAACCGCGCGACCCGTTGGGACAAGGAAGAAGAAATGGTGGGCTACAGCGCCTTCGCTTACTGCAAAATCGGTAATATCTTCAAGCTCATGCTGATTCCAATCCATGACCGTGGTATGGATCTGAAACGGAAGACCCACTTCACGGCAATTTCGCATACCTTGAACGGCGCCTTCCCAGGCTCCGGGGTATTTACGAAACTGGTTATGCTTTTCAATATCCAAAGAATCAAGGGAAATTCCCATTCCCATGGCACCTGCTTCTTTAAGACGGCGAGCCATATCTAACGTAATGAGTGTGCCATTTGTTCCAAAAACGGGTCTCAATCCTAAAGAGGTGGCATAAGCAACCAGCTCCACAATGTCTGGTCTAATCAACGGTTCACCACCGCTAAAGATCATAATTTTAAAACCTGCTTTAGCAATCTGTTCCAATAGCGTTTTTGCTTGTGAAGTACTCAGTTCATCCTCAGCCTTAGCGCCAGCATCTCGGTAACAATGATCACAATACATATTACAAGCATTTGTTGTATTCCAGGAAACGATCATCTTACTCTCCTCTTTTCTCTCATTTTTGCAACCAGCGAGCCACATCCAAAGCGTGATAGGTGATAATAAGATCGGCTCCTGCACGTTTCATACTGACTAATGATTCCATGACGATTCGTTCTTCATCAATCCACCCCTGAGCTGAGGCAGCCTTAACCATCGAATATTCGCCGCTGACATTATAGGCCACAACAGGAACACCAAAACGTTGTTTGGTACGATAGGTAATATCACCGTAAGCCAACGCTGGCTTTACAATAATAAGATCCGCTCCTTCTTCAATATCTAAGGCTGTTTCAAGCATTGCCTCATTGCCATTCGGCGGATCCATTTGATAAGTGCGACGATCTCCAAACTGTGGTGTAGATCCTGCCGCTTCACGGAAGGGTCCATAAAAACCTGAGGCGAATTTTGCAGAATATGCCATCACAGGGATGTTCGTAAAGCCCGCTTGATCGAGTCCTTGGCGAAGTGCTCCAACACGACCATCCATCATATCTGACGGGGCAACCATATCAGCACCCGCTTGGGCATGAGATATCGCCGTTTGGGTCAAAAGGTCCAAGGTTGGATCGTTCAGAATTTGACCGTCCATAATTAGCCCACAATGCCCATGATCGGTATACTCACACAAGCAAACATCGGTAATTACATATAGATCAGGGTAATATTTTTTTGCAACCCGAACAGCTTCTTGAACGATACCATGTTCGTGATAGGCACCCGTACCGACCGCATCTTTCGATTCCGGAATTCCAAAAAGCAAAATCGCTGGAACACCTAAGTCTACTACTTCTTTCAAAGCGTCAACAAAAAGATCTAACGAGTATTGATATACTCCCGGCATCGAAGGAATTTCATTTTTAGTATTCTCCCCATAGATTACAAACATGGGGTAAATCAAGTCATCAACACGTACATGATTCTCACGAACCATATTACGAATAGCAGCATTGGCCCGTAACCGACGCGGGCGATGTTTAAGTTCCATAAGTCTACCTCCAAAATAGTTCTCCCAGAGAGCTTTTTGTTATTCATTAAAGTCAGGCATTCAACCCTAACAAAAAGCTCTTTTAAGTCATATATCCGACAGGTCTTATTCTCGTGAGACTTCGAAGCAAGTTGCGATTACAGTAAGCGAGGACTTTTAGCGAGCTGCTACCAAGCTTGGGCAAAACTGCCCTTGCATAGCGGGACGGGGCACAGGACGGGGCACAGGACGTGCCTAGTGCAGAGTGCGCCAAGGATGGCATAGCAACTCTGCGCGGCGAATTAGGAGGAAATCCCGTAGCTTACATCCAGCAGTTATGCCCTTAGCTTGGTCTGCGAGCGTCCGTCCGAGTGTCTGTAACGCAACTCTGCTTGCAAAAGACCTCTTTCTATAGCCCTATTTCCTCATCCGTCAAATAACATGCCGGATCTGACTCCCAGAAGTTACCGGTTACTGCTTCCGCACGGGTTCGGAAATTCCCATTACAGATATCGAGGTATTGACATTTCGAACAACGTCCTTTAAGCAAAGGTTGACGGTCTTTCATGCCTGCAAGGATAGGATTGGATAGATCGGTCCAGATATCTCCGAACTTTCTTTCCCGAACATTACCAAACGAAATATGTTGCGTAAATTGGTCTGGGTGGACATAGCCCATTGGATCAACTTCAGAAAATGCAATTCCGGAACGGTTTCCACCATTAAGACCAATCAAACGTTTAATATCAGCCGCTTTCTCTGGGTCCTCTTTTAAGGTGCGAAGATAAAGATATACGCCATCGCAATGATTATCAACCGTCAGAATTTCTTTTTTAAGACCACGATTTTCAAAATCGATCGTGCGACGAACAATGGTCTCCATCGCTTGACGCGATTCCTCTGGGCTTACATCTTGAGCAATCATTTGGTTCCCCCGGCCGGAATAGACGAGATGGTAAAAACAAACACGATTGATATTATTTTCTTCAATAAAATCGAAGATATTATCTAACTCTTTTAAATTATGGCTGTTAATCGTAAAACGAAGACCCACTCTTTGATCAACCGCAACGCAGTTTTGAATCCCTTCCATGGCCTTTTGGAAGGCTCCCTCTTTCCCTCTAAATTCGTCATTCACTTCACGTAAGCCGTCAAGGGAAATACCAACATAACCTACGCCAATATCTTTAATCTTTTGCGCTACTTCCCGAGTGATCAGTGTTCCATTCGTAGATAACGTGGGACGAATTCCTTTGGAAACAGTATAAGCGGCAAGCTCAAAAAAATCGGGACGAATCAAAGGTTCCCCGCCTGAAAAGAGAAGCACAGGTACTCTAAATTCAGCAAGATCATCAATAAAACGCTTTGCTTCTTCAGTCGTTAGCTCTCCTTCGTATTTTTGAGCATCAGATTCCATATAACAATGTTTACATTTTAAATTACAAGTACGAGTCGAATTCCAAACGACAACTGGACCGCTTCCTATCGTCGTCCCGTTTTTTGCTCCTTTTGAGTCAGCACTATAACGGAGTGAATCTCCGAAGTATTCCGTATTAAACAATAATTTTGTGACACTAATCATTATTAACCCTCCACCAAGGCTTGAACTAGCCCTGTAATTGTATATTTTTCTGCTTCACGATGAATGGTCAAGCCGAGCTCACGTGCCGTTGTACTGGTAATCGGCCCGATCGAAAAGAGCTTAACCCCTTCAAGCAAAGTGAGGTCTCCATCAAGAATTTGCAAAAAGTTACGAACAGTAGAAGAACTTGTAAACGTTACAGCATGAATCATATGATCGCTTAATAATGCTTTTAATTCTTCTTTATCGGCCTGTCCTACTATTGTTCTATAGGCTGGAACATCCCAGACATCCGCACCCAAAGCTTTTAGGGACTCTGGCAAAATATCCCTCGCCTCTTCTGCACGAGCAAGGAGCACGCTTTGTCCGGGGAGGACTCGACTGGCAAGCCCTTCAATAATTTTTTCTGCGCGATATTCTTCAGGTACGAAGGAAACCCGTAAGCCACGCTTCTCTAAAGAGGCTTGTGTTGCAGGGCCTATCGCCACAAGTTCAATTCCGGCTAAATCACGAACATCTTTTCCTTGATCGTTAAGCACTTTAAAAAACGCTTCAACTCCATTAACGCTTGTGAAAACCAACCAATTAAAACGTTTGAGTTGCTGAATGGCTTGGATAAGTTTTTGAGGTTCACTCGCCGGTGCAAGTTCAATAGCTGGGAATTCCCAAGGCTCTCCACCCAAATCTTCAATCGCTTGGGATAACACACTGGCTTGATGACGTGCTCGAGTAACCACAATGCGTTGTCCAAAAAGAGCTTTCTTTTCAAACCATTGGATCTTTTCGCGGAGACTTACCACTTCGCCAACAATAATAATCGATGGATTGCTAAATTCCTCTTGCTCTGCGCGTTCTTTAATATTTTGTAATTCTCCAACCAGCGTTCTTTGTTCTGGTCGGGTTCCCCATTGAATCAAAGCAACCGGAGTGGTCTTTTCTCGACCGTTTTCCATCAATTTATTAGCGATCAGGCCCAAATTTTCCATGCCCATTAAGAAAATTAAGGTACCATGAGAGTTTGCGATGTGTTCCCAAGGAATTGCTGAGTTGTTCTTGGTTGGATCCTCATGACCCGTAATGACAGCAAAAGAAGAGGTTAAGTCCCGATGGGTCACCGGAATTCCGGCATATGCGGGAACAGAAATAGCTGAGGTCACACCTGGAACGATTTCGAAAGGAACACTAGCATTAAGCAATGCTTCAGCTTCTTCTCCACCCCGTCCAAAAACGAACGGATCTCCCCCTTTAAGGCGAGTCACGATTTTTCCTTCGAGTCCTTTTTTAACTAAGACCTCATTGATTTCTTCCTGGCGAAGAGTATGCCGATCCGGAGATTTCCCAACATAAATCATTTCACATTCAGGATTTGCTAAGGTAAGTAAACGTCGAGAAGCTAAGCGATCATAGACGAGAACCTCTGCTTTCGCAATGCACTCGGCCCCTTTGACGGTAATTAACTTCGGATCTCCCGGACCTGCTCCGACTAAATAAACGTATCCTGTGTCCAAATTCCCACACTCCGTTTCATCTCTAATTTAGCTAAGAACTCTTATCTGATCAAGAATTGCCTTCGCCCCTTGAGCAATCAGTTGCTCTGCAACGTCATAGCCAATTTCTTCGGGGTTTTGCCCTTCTACTGATGCTCTAAGTAAGTGTTGGCCATCCAATGAAGCGACCATTCCCTTCAATTGGACCCTACCTTCAATGACAATTCCTAATGCTCCAATCGGGACCTGACATCCCCCTTCTAAACGACGCATAAGCGCTCTTTCTGCGCGAACGGCTAAACTTGTTTCCTCGTGATGAAGAGGCTTCAGTAGCTCGTAAATATCCTGACGTTCGGTGCTAATCTCAATTGCAATTGAACCTTGTCCAACGGCAGAAAGCATAATATCTTCTGGAATAAGCTGAGTGATCCGTTCTTCCCAACCTAAACGCTTGACTCCTGCATAGGCTAAGACAATCCCCGCCATTGCGGATTCCTCAAGTTTACGCCAACGGGTCTGCAAATTACCTCGTAAATCTGCAAAATTCAAATCTGCTCGATAGTGTTGTAGTTGCGCTTTGCGTCGGAGACTGCTTGTCCCAATCACAGAGCCTGGAGGAAGATCTTCAAGTCGGGTCCCATCTTTACTCAAAAATACATCTCGAGGTTCTTCGCGCTCACAAATTGCACCAATACTTAAACCCTCTGGCAATATAGTCGGCAAATCTTTGAGGCTATGCACAGCGAGATCAACCTCGTCGCGCAATAAGCCATTTTCAAGTTCTTTCGTAAACAATCCTTTGTCCCCGATTTTAGCAAGAGGAACATCGAGAATCTTATCTCCTTTTGTCTTCATCGACACGAGGATAAATTGATGTTCAGGATAAATCATACTCAGCTGTGTCTTAACCCATTCGGCCTGCCACAGGGCAAGTACGCTATCTCGTGTTCCAATTCGAATGATACTCATTTAGCCCTCCTTGGTTATTACCTGGCTTGAATTCTGGGGTACACTCCGCATTGAGCGAACTGATTCTTCATCAACATCCAAGCTAAATAAGTTCTGAAAGATTTCAGTATAAAGGTGTCCCTGGCGAGTCGTCGCAAATTCCTTTAAATTCGTGATAGGGGTATGAATCAATTGATTGACAATCGAATTTGCCATCGAGCGAATGACCTTTTCCTGTTTCTCTGTAAGTCCCCCTAATTTACTCAGTGCATGCTCAAGTTGATAGTTTTTAATTTCTTCCCCTCGATGCTGCAAGGCAACGATTGTGGGAATCGCAAAGAGAGAATTATGCCATTTCATAAACTGGGCCATTTCTTCTTCAATAATAACTTCCGCTTTTTTCCCCGCAATTTCTCTTGCGTTTTGATGCGTATCAATGACTTCTCGCAAATCATCGATATCGTATAACGTTATCCCAAGGATTTCACTAACATCAGGGTGAATATCCCGAGGCACGGCAATATCCACAAGTAAGAGAGGTCGATAATTTCTTTGCTCCATGACCTCTTGAATCTGTTCAGGAAGTATCACGAAATTAGTAGCTGCAGTTGCCGAAATCACAATATCGACTTTCTGCATACATTCCCCAAGCTGATCGAAGGGAACAGCTATTCCGTCAAATTCAGCAGCTAAGTTTTGGGCCCGTGCATGAGAACGGTTGGAGACCATTACCGTACTCGCGCCATTCGCGACAAGATGTTTTGCAGTTAACGCACTCATCTCACCTGCTCCCAGAATAAGGATACTTCGTCCTGTAAGATCTCCCAAAGCTTGTTTTGCAAGCTCCACTGCAGTATATGAAATAGAGGTAGGATGCTGGTCGATTTGTGTCTCCGTCCTAACCCTCTTTCCCACAGTTAAGGCATTCTGAAAAAAGACATTGATTACTTTATTCGTCACACCTGCTTTTACAGCCTTTTCATAAGCCTGTGCAACCTGTCCAAGGATTTGGGTCTCCCCTAAAATCATGGAATCTAAACCCGCAACCACCCGAAATAGGTGCCGAACCGCTTCATATAGTGTATGGACGTATAAGTGTTGAAAAATGACTTGCTCTTCAAGATGAGCATGATTAACTAGAAAACTTTTAATCGAATTGATTCCAAGATCTACATCCGTTGTTGCAGCATAGATCTCTAGCCTGTTACAAGTATTAAGTATAACTAAGCCCTCTAGACCTGGATAAGATTTAAGCTCAAGGAGTGCACTTTCAATCTGATAATGAGGGAAGCTCACCTTCTCCCGGATCTCAACTGGAGCTGTACGATGATTTAATCCAACAATGACCGGAAACACCGTTCTACCACTCCTTTCGCCTCACTAAGCCGGCCTTTTTTAATCAGTTCCAGAATTTCACCATCGGTCACTTTGGACCAAAATACGTGTTTTTGTTCTGAAGATAAACCGGACTTAACTTTCTTACGCCATTCTTTTAATAATGAAAGATAATCTTCAAATTCCTGGCCGTATTGCATTTGGAGTTGCTCTCGAATCTGTCGTGCTACAATAGGGCTACTGCCCCCTGTGGAAACAGCAATCTTCAAGTCTCCTCGTTCCATAATCGAAGGAACGATAAAAGAACATTTTTCCGGATCGTCAACAACGTTAATCAATCGCTTATTCTTTTGAGCATCGATTGAAACGTTAGCATTGACCTCATCTTTTTCTGTGCAGGAAAAAATAATCGTGGCATCTTGGATGTCCTCAGAACTATATTCTTTATTTGCCCAAAAACAACGTTGCGAATCCACTAAGTCCTTTAACTCCATAATCAAGTCTGGAGAAACGATATGTACAATCGCACCATGTTCTAACAAAGTTTGAACCTTACGGTATGCTACATTTCCTCCACCCACCACCAAAACAGGTTTTAATCTTAAGTCCACAAAAATGGGGTAGTAATCTGACATGTACTTAGCACCTTCTTTTAATCACTCACACAATAATTCGACAATTGACCTAAGACTTCCCCCTTTCTAACCGAGTTTTCTTATGCATAGGAATGCAGGCCTGGCAAGAGATAATTAACACCGAAGAAGGTGAAAAGAACCGCAATAAATCCAAGTACCTCTAACCAAGCAGCTCGCTTCCCTTTCCAACCATACATTAATCGAGCATGGAGATACGCCGCATAGATAATCCAGGTAATCAAGGACCAGGTTTCCTTCGGATCCCAAGACCAATACGTTCCCCATGCATAATTCGCCCAGATTGCTCCCGTTATGATACATAGGGTCAACATTGGAAAGGCGAAACCGATGATCTTATAAGCAAGCTCATCAAGAACCTGGGAAGCAGGAAAACGGGAAATCCAACTTTGATCCTTTGATTTTCCATCTTCATCTTCCTTAGGAGATTTAAGTAAATACATCAAACCTAATCCAAAGGAAATCGCAAACGCACCATAGGAGAGCATGGCTGTTATGACGTGGAAAGTTAACCACTGGCTTTTCAGAGCTGGAGGAATTGAAGAGGCAACCCGCTCATCAGGTCCCATGGTCATAATGATAAATAATAGAAGCAGGAGAGGGATGGGTATTACAAAGTTTCCCAAAGATTTCACCTTGTACCTCACTTGTGCGAACAGGTAAACTGCAACAATCCCCCAGCAAAACGTGAGAATGAATTCATATCCATTCGATAAGGGGGGTCTTTGGGAAATAATCGCTCGTGAAATAAGTGCAACTGTATTTCCGACTAGGCCTAGCAATGCCATTCCTGTGGCCAAATGTTCAAGCCATCCCTTTTTTACGACGAGTGTTAACCAGTACAACATTGTGCTTGATAAATAAGCAATAATCATGAGGTAAAACATAGCCACTTCAAGGTTGTTTAAGGTCTCGTTCATGTTACACTCTCCCCTTATTCACGAATTTCATCGGGTAACTGCTGATGAATCAGCCGTAAGTCGCTCCTTTATATCGGCCTCAATCCGCTTAAACTCATCTTGTGTTCCCACTGCAAGTTTCCCTCGGACTGCCCCCATAAGTAAGCCGGATTCCTTTTTCATTTCGAGAATACCTGTAACAGTGTACGGTCTCCAATAAAAGGAGAGAACAAGCCCCAGCATTAAAAACGCGCATCCTAACCAAACCCAATTTACCCCAGGATCCTTTTTCACTTGAAGGCCGGTAAAGCTCGTTAACCCATCAAACGTTAACGAAACCGTGTCATTAACTTTACTCGATTGGCCTAAATTCATTTGACCCATCGCTACAGGCTGTGAAGAATATCCTTGATAGGCTTGATAAAGGACAACCGGTGCTTTGGGATCAGCCTTCATTGCAGCAAGGATAAAATAAAGATTTGTCCCAGGAACCTCAAAATAATTTCCACCTTGGTTCTGAAGGACAAAAGGAACCTTTTGACCATTCACATCTGCGGTAAATTTACCTCCTTGGGCAAAGCTTGATTGATAAAATGTAACTCCTTTGTAGGAAAATGGATGGTTAACAGATAGTGTCTGGCGGGCAACCTCTTGGCCCGATTCAAGAATACTCAAATCGGTGTACCAATTATCTCTATCTCCATTAGCAAGGAGTCGATCCTCAGCAGAATTGATCTGAACGCTAAAGTTCTCTTTAACATTTCCTTTGCTCACTTGGATTTGCTGAATTGATAAAGTCTCCCCTTCTCCTGCCATAAAGAACCCTTTAAAACCGATCATTGATCCTAGGAGGGCACCTAAAATAAGTAAAATAAAAGCAATATGTGTGATTAATGAGCCCCAATTACCCCATTTATGTTTTTGTGCTATAAAACTCCATTGTCCTTCTTGCTCATTCGTCGTCAGATGATACCCTTTACGGTTAAGTACATCGGTCACAGCTTCACGCAATTCTTTTTCATTTCCCAAGATTCTGGTTTGGATTTTTTGAGGTATACCTTTTGACGATTGCGGTGGCATAGATTTAAACGTTATACGATAAATTCCGCCGATACGTTGAATACTGCAAACGAGAAGATTTACACAAAGTAGTCCAAGTATAAGTCGAAACCAGATCGTTGAGTACAGATGCGTAAAGCCAAGCGTTTTCCATATCGTGTTGACTTGCTTCACTCCCGACGGATCCAATGCTTCTTGCGGAATTAAAGTACCTATACCGGATACGATAGCAATAACGCCTAAGAGAATTAATCCCGTCTTCATTGAACTGAAAACATTCCAAACCTTGTCCATTACGCTTTCAGACTGATCACTCATGAAATACCTCCACTCCCCTTAATCTTGTACATTGGTTTGCACGAATATAATTTTACTATATATATTCCATTTCTCCTACTGATAAAAGTAACTTCTTTTCAGACAGATTTCATTCTCATACCTCTTTTTTCACGTTCAATTTCTTAATTATATAAAGTTTGTCTTCACTTTCACTAAATTTTGATAAAAAAAGAGCAAAGCTTTTTTTCATGTTACAGGTAATGATACATGAAATAATAAGCTTTGCTTTTATATTTAATAAATTTATCTTTTAGCTTACTTCAAAACGCCATTCCATAGGGGGAGCGCTGCAAAGATAACGACGAATCTTAAAATAAATCCTCCGATAATAACCCCAGTATCAACGGTTAATAAGGAGCGTGAACAATCGATTTCTTCAACATGTGCTCCTGAATGTTCTGCTTGACTTGATGCTGTAGCAACTTCAAATTTAACAGGTACTTTAACTTTAAATTTTGATAACTTTTTATAATTCATCATAAAGACCGCGAGGGGAATAACTAAGCCGACACCCACGAGTAAAATCCAAAAAGGCAAAGCGAGTGACCCTGCAAGAATCATCTTTGCAGATTCGATTCCTACTGCCCCATGGCGACCCGAAAGCATCGTGGCAAAGATAGCGAGAAGAAGAACAACTTCAGCTCCAACTAAACCGATATGGATTTTACATATTCTCCGTTCATCCGTTTTTTGACCCTTTTCCAACACATAACTTAAAATTGAGGTTATCGACATTCCCGTAGATAGTGCCGATACCACGAATAGAACAGGCATAAGGTAGGTATTCCAGAATGGTACTGCTGTAATAACAGCGACCAGTAACCCTGTGTAAGTTCCTGTTGCCAACGCGAGGAATGCCCCAGCATAAATGAAACCTTTCGGAACGACTTTTTTCTTCCAAGTTAAAAAACCAACGACTAATGCAACAACAATAAAGCAGGCTAAAATATATACACCCCAAGTCATCACAGAGCGTGGATTCGCAAGTAAGCCAATTAATAACCAGGGTTTTTTCAGTCCTTGACCCAAGTCAAAAACCAAAAGTATCGTTCCTAGAGCAACAATTGGTCCTGAAATAAAATAGCCTATGCGCTGAAGTGCAGGAGAATTTCCGATCCACCCTCTTCCTGCGGCAAAAGAGGTAAGAAAAGCTCCCGCTCCTAAACCTCCCATAAAAAGATAAATAACAATTAACCATCCCCAAATTTCTTCCATGAGCGCTTCCTCCACATCATTATTCTTATTTTCTTGACCCCAAATAATTTTGCTATACTCAGAATTTCTTTAAATTTTTAAGAAATCATGGCTTGGGAATAATATAAAAGGAAGGTTGGGTTATTTCAGGTGAAGGTAAATTTGCAATTTGTGTAACAGCTCCCGCTAATTTCTTAAGGTCGACTACATCGCCATATTGAAGGGCTTTCGTTGGACATGCCTCAACACAAGCTGGTTTTTGTCCCTCATCGATTCTCTGATAACACATACTACATTTGGAAATTGCACCACTCGTTTCTCCAAATTGTGGGGCATGATAAGGACAGGCGTACATACAATACTTACAGCCTACGCATCGAGCAGAGTTATGTACGACAATTCCATCTTTCTCACGTTTTGTATAAGCGCCAACAGGACAAACCTTGAGACAAGCAGGGTCTGCACAATGATTACAACTCATTGATAAAAAGACAGGCTTTTTATCAGTCGCTATTACATGAACTTTTCTCCATTCAACTCCAGCTTCCCATTTGTTCACTTTTTTACAAGTATATGCGCACTGCTTGCATCCAATGCACTTCTTCTGGTCATAGGAGAAACCGAGTTGCTTTGAGCTACTTCCGGTATTATCTGCAGCGAGTGCACTGCTTACCTGAAATTTTTGAAATGGCGAGACTCCAATAACAAGTGTTGCAGTTGTTAATACTCCAATTTTTATTGCGGCTCGACGGGTTAAGTTAATCTTAGAACGAATTGTCATAATGTATCTAACCCCTTTCTTTATATTTGCCCGAACTTTCACAACGTATTTGGCAAATATTCATGAGCTTCCTCTTGAATTTTAGCACATCCAAAATAGAAATAAAAATCTATATTCGGTTAATTTTGGTATTATATCTCTCTTACCCTCTTAATATTTCGTTTTTTTACGAGATACTTCTAAATTACGTCGCCCGAAAGTAAAGGAATGTTCATTCTTAGATTAATTAAAAGCATCCCTCATTTGAAACATAACATTTCATTGAGAGATGCTTTTTGTTTAGAATTTCCGATCACGAATAAATTGTGCCAAATCAGCTAACGCTTTTCGCGTTGGCACATTCGGCAATTCTTGAAGATAACTTTTCGCTTTACGGATATACAGATCAACACATCGCATAGACTCATCAATTGCACCAGAATCTTTGATCAATTGAATTGCCTCTCTAACCTCTAGCTCAGTTTTATCCTCTTTACCCAGTAAATAAGAGAGTCGTTCCTTCTGAGAAGAACGTTGAAGTGCGATAATCATCGGCATGGTCATAATTCCCTGAGATAAATCTCCACCAACTGGTTTCCCCAATTGAGACGCTTCTGCCGTAACATCTAAGACATCATCTACAATTTGGAAGGCCATTCCGATAGCATGACCATACCCTCCAAGTGCCCACACCTGACGTCTGGGAGCATCAGAAACAATGGCACCTAATTTACAACTTGCTTCAATAAGAAGTGCAGTTTTCCGTTTAATTCGATAATAGTATTGCTTTAAATTCTGTTTAACATCAAAGGAAGCCTTAATCTGCTGAATTTCACCCCGACTCATTTCGACACTGACTTCAGCGAGGATAAGTGATACTTTGGGATGATTAATCTTTGCTATGAGATCAAGCGAGCGAGCCAGAAGATAATCCCCTGTCGCAACAGAAACGACATTACCCCATTTCGCTTTGACCGTAGGCCTACCACGACGTGTTTTAGAATCATCGACTACATCATCATGAACTAATGTAGCCATATGAATAAGTTCTAAAGACATTGCAACTGGAAGTAACTTTTCTAGAGGATAGCCATAAAATTTTCCTGCGAGAAGAGCAAATGCGGGACGTAATCGCTTCCCTCCAGCGTCTAATAAATGAACTGCTGATTCCTCAAGTACCGGAAAATCTGTTTCGACGAACCGATGAAGTTCTTTCTCTACGCGTTGAAGGTCCGAGTTGATCTGATTAAACAACCACAATTGTTTCAAAACCGGTTCACCTGCTTGCACCCTTATTTTCAACTTTTATATGATACCATATCTTCTGGAAGCTCGGCTAGTGGGTCTAGACCCTTATCCTGATCTTTGGACTGCGGTTTAGAGGAAGAATTATCCACTTCATCATAGGTAAGAAGCTCTTCCTCTGCTTCCTTACTTACTTGTGACTCGCCATTTTGCTTTTTAGAGCCTGTACTATTCATATCCAGAACAGGTTTTACTGATTCATCAATTGTTTTATTGATAATATTAGATGGCGTTTCGATAACGTCTTTAATATTCTTGCTCACATCTGTAAAATCTTGGGTTACATCCTTCAAATCCTTTGTTGCATCATTAAATATTTTCTTCATTTCATAAACGAATTTTCCGACAGTCCGTGCAATATCTGGCAAATCTTCAGGTCCAAAAATAATTACACCGATCACCATCAGAATGAGGAGTTCTGACATTGAAAAGCCCATAGTATTTCCCCTCCTATGACGCGTTCAGAGCCTTTTCTCGTTTTTTAACGACTAAATACCCCAACCAAATACTGATTTCATAAAGTAAATACATCGGACCGGCCATTAATAATTGGGTCGGTATATCCGGTGTTGGTGAGACGAGCATCGTTAAGGCAACAATCCCAAAAAATGCCCATTTTCGCTTTTTAGCAAGTGTTTGGGGGGTTACGATTCCGATACGGATCAAGAGTAGCAGAACAATGGGAAGCTGAAAAACGATCCCAAAGGTCAAGATAAACGTGATTAAAAAGCTTAGATAAGAGCTTTGCGTCACCAAAGTGGTCGATTGAATTGACCCGCCTGTGAATAATAAAAATTTTATTCCAAGTGGAATAACCAAGTAAAAGCTAAATGCATCACCCAGAAGAAAAAGGAATATAGAACTGGGCACAATCATATACAAATACTTGCGCTCTGTTTGTTTAAGAGCAGGTAAAATAAAAGACCAGATCTGCCATATGAGAATAGGTAAGGCAACAACAACTCCAGTCACGATCGAAACTTTAAGTTTGACCATCATCGGTTCCATTGGAGTTGTCGTAATAAAAGACACGCCAGCTAGCTCAAGAACTGGACGCGCCAAGTATGCAAAAATCATATCACTAAAAGCCCATCCCAGCACAGTCCCTAATGCGATACCATAGGCTGAAATAACAAGGACTTTTCGTAAGGCGCGGATATGTTCCATAAGCGGCATGTTTTCATCATTACGTTTCCGCCTGCGCATTCCTACACATCCTTCCCATAGACCATTAACTGCACATAATCCAAAGTCTTCTCAATTTTAGCATGTAATTCTTCACCTGACAAAACATATTATGTTTATACTGCCTCCGCCAAACTCTTTTCCATATAGTCATAAAGTTCGTAAAGAGGTTTGACTTCTGCCTCAGGCAATTCCTGAAGAATCGCTTTTGCACGAGACAGGGATTGTTGAACGACTCGCATTTCCATTTTATCCTGCCAAGCACCCCAGGCAAGTCCTAATTCCCAACCCAATGCTTCACACCTATTCTGTATCTTCTCTGAGCAGCCTGTGATTTCAGCACTTAGCCTGGCTGCTACTCCAGTTATAGTTGCACGCTCCATTTCCAGTATTTCGAGTCGTTTGCTTTCGTTGCCACTTTCACGCAGGGTTTGCCAACGTGAAATAGCCCCCTCATTCATAGTCGCAATAACTTGAGCTAAAGGCGCTAATAAGTGGAGCAGTTTATTTTTGCATAACCCTAAAAAGAATTTTCCATAGAGAAAATCCCCAACCAATACTGGAAACTGCCGTTCATCTTCATCTAAATCCGGCTTATCATTCATAAGACGATGAACTTGATCTGCCATAAAAATATATTGTACGATCGTGGCGAGTGCAACCGCTGGACGGGCATTCCCTCCGAAGGAACGATTCACAGCCAACACAATCAAGGGACAGGCATTCTCATCTAAATCATTTGAAGAAAGTTCAACTAGTTCCTCAAATTCAGCCGCTTTAAATCGTATTTCACGTTCCAGTGTTTCTTTTATCTCTTCAAGTTCTCTTGTAAAATTTTCTTTGAGTGGAAACAAGGCCATCTCTCCTTAACTTTTTGAAGCCTAACCTAAATATTATTCTATAATAAACCTAAAATTCCTGCTAAGTGAAAACTCACCGGAGATTTTATGATTATATTTTCTGCAAGAGTAAGGACTTATATCCTAAATTAATAGACCTTGCAACAAACCTGTCACAAGGCCTATTAGTCAGCCGACATCCTAGTCTGGAATAAAATAAATATCCCTCCTAAAGATTTACCGCTTCCTTTGGATTCTCAAAAATCCCGCGTTTCATTTCGGTAGCAGTCATATGACCCGCCTTAAATTGTTCCGTTACATAATTACAGGCATCCCAGGGATTGACACGATCCCCGCACGTGAAGACGTCTACGGCTGCATAGCCAAGTTCCGGCCATGTATGAATGGCTAAATGCGATTCCGAAATAACAACAACGCCGCTGACTCCTTGTGGGCTGAACTTGTGAAATACAACCTCACGTACTTCTGCTCCTGCTTCCAGGGCTGCGTTGACCATGATCGTTTCGACCTTTTCTCGGTCATTAAGAATATCGAAACTACAACCATAGATCTCAGCCAACACATGACGTCCCAGAGAATTACTCATCTTGTCATCGTTGCCCCCTTTTCTTTTACAAAATAGGAAGGAATCCGAGCCGAACATTTGTCCGATTACCCAAATTCTCATCGAGAACAATTTTAGCATAAAGTAACAGGTTGTCAATAAAAAAAATTAGAATACCCCATTTAACCTATGATCATACCGAAAAACTTCAAAATTGCTCATTATATATCCGTTTTTCTCCGAATTTCTCCTCTATGCATTTTATCTTAACCATCAATCATTATGTCAGCAATTTCATTTCTGGTGTAATACATCCTTTCTAGTTCCTTTAGTATTAATATGAAGGAAAATCTATTCTGTTATTCAAAAAAACTTAAGGCTATGCTCAACTTATGGTCATAGCCTTAAGGGGCTCCTCCACTAATTATTACTTAGAAGACTATCCCCAATGCAATTAGAATTAAGATAGCAATACTAATAATGGCTGTGCCAACTAAAAACATCAAAATCCCTCCTTAGTTGGTATATATTGGGTACACTTTATTATATTAAAATAAGCGAGCAACTGCTAAATTAAATAGCGGTTGCTCGCTTATTTTTTTGAAGACTTATAGCTGTTCTTAGCCAAACATGATTACTGGACGCCACCACGGGCCAAAACTTTTTTCAGCTCTAGTGGTTCAATACCTTTCCCCAAGGCGATACTCATAAGTAACCGGACTTTTTCTGTTGAAAGATCTGAGGCGAACCAAACCCCGGAACGTTCTAGGTCTGCACCTCCACCGGGATACCCGTACGCGGGTGCGGTTCTACCAAATAAGCAGCGTGAGGTTACCACGACTGGGATTTTCCGTGCAATAAACTCTTGAATTATTGGCATTAGTTCTGGTGGTAAGTTTCCTCTGCCAAAAGCTTCTATGACCAAACCCTCGATTTTCTCATTCAGAAAGCATTCGAGGATAAAGGGTGACATCCCTGTAAATACCTTACAGATTATTACATTCGCTAAACGTTGAGGGAGTCCAAAATTAACTGAAGGTTCAGGCTTACGATGCCAAATGACATCCTCATTATCGATTCCCCCTAAAGCACCGCTTTCTCCAGAATTAAAAGCATCAACATGACTCGTGTGAAGTTTACGAACATCGCGTGCAGCATGAATTTCTTCATTGAGTGCAATCACGACTCCTCGTCCAACTGCCTGTTCATTTTTCGCAATTAACATCGCATTACGTAGATTTCTCGGTCCATCCGAGTCCTGCTCAGATGCATCCCGTTGAGATGCCGTGAGAATAATCGGACGCGTATCGCGAATCGTGAGATCTAAGAAATAAGCGGTCTCCTCCAAGGTGTCCGTTCCATGGGTTATTATGACCCCCTTGATACTGGAATTATGGAAGTTATTTTCAACGATCCGCGCGAGTTCTAACATCTTCTCGGGTGACATATTACAACTGGCCACATTACTAAAATCAACGATTTCCCATTGGGTTTCTTTCCGAAGATTAGGAAGACTCTCTAACAGATCAAAACCGCTCACAGCGGGGACTGCCTTGCCATAGCCATCCTTGCGCATAGCAATTGTTCCCCCTGTTGCGATTAAAAGAACTTTTTCCAACTTCATTACCCCCACTACATTTCAAGACCATATATGTTCCTACGCCATTTTAATTCGAAGACGAGATTGTTTCAAGCCTTGACTTGATTAGACTGTTCTGCTATATGTTAACAGGGGTATTACCTTTATTTAAAATAGGAACATCTAGATTCTCTGCATCCATGAGGGTGACGTGAACTGTGAGTACAAATAATTGTTTTACTTGGTGAAGGCAAGAAAACAGTAAAATACCTTTCAACGAATAAAATAGCCTCACTTAAAGCCGTTCTTACAAAGTTTTTACAGCAACAAGGACCCGTTTCGTCGCTAATCTTATCCACGATTCTCGCGACTACTTTCATAGTCATCGCTGTTTCTTGATCTTTCGAACAAGCCGCACCTAAAAGGACACTAAAGCAGGAACCAATGGCTGGGGCAATTCCGCATACTCCTGTGAGTCCACAATATCCTCCAATGGCTTGTCTCTTTGTTCTATTCAGTACTTCAACAATCTGATCATCCGTAACCTTGAGTGTTCCTTCATTCTTGATTGCTGCCATCAAAGCGCCTGCTGCTATCCACGCATTTTCGCAACCGAGCATAGGAATATTGTTCTGGTCCATTAGATATTCGGCAATTTCAAAAGGATTTGCCGATTTACTGCTTAAAACGTATTCTTTTACCGTATCGAAAAGACCTTTCCCATGACATTCATCGCAGACATAGTGTCCATTGGGACAAGAAATATTGCCAATTTCTCTTTTCCCACATTGAACGCAAATCAATTCTCTTCCTAAATCGAAGTATTCTAATTTTCCCCCACAGATTTGGCAGTTCTCAGTATTAGATTCATTGTGCTGACCAGCACTCGAAATCGTTCCTCAACAACTCGATGTCGCGGTGTTTTTATTTTTATCCTGATTCTGAAGTAGGTCCATCAACCCCAGGCCTCCTATTCTCTTTACTTAATAGTCACTGTATTCTTCTCTCCCTTCATAGAATAGATAAACGTGATAGTTGTCCAGTCATTGAAAACTTGCAGGAATGAAAGGAAGGTTTGTTCCATTATGCTTAAGTTATCCGGAGACTCTAATATAATCTCAACCTGCCCTATATGTAACGGGATGGGTCAGAAAGTACGTATGGAAACGGTTGAACATCAAATACAACCTAGTATTGAAATTGAAGCGGAACAGTTTTTTCTCTGTAGAACTCCTGAATGTGAAGTTGCTTACTATACTCAGGATGGCCATAAAACCATATTTCAAGACGAATTGATCAATAAGATCTGGTTTAAAAATATTTCATCGCCGATTACGATTTGTTATTGTGCAAATGTTACAGAGGAGGAAATCTTACATCATGTAGCCGTAGCTCAATGTTGCTCTACCTTAGACGATATAAAGAAACATACAGGAGCGAATACCGGATGTGATTGTCTCACGAAAAACCCTGCTGGTCTCTGATGTTCAGCTGTGGTGCAATCGGTGATTGCCAAAGGTCTGGCTATGAGAAAAATGGAGAAGTAAAAGCTCTACAGAGAAATGGCGGTCAAGGTTAAAGTTACCTTGGCCGTCATTTTTTTCAAGTTACGGTTCCACCTGCTCTTCTTCTTATTTATCTCCTTCTTCTGGGACAATACAAATAAAGGCGAAAGGTTCTGAGCTTATATTCTGAAACTGATGAATTTGATCTCCTGGCACATAAGCAAAAGATCCTGCTTCAACCGGATAGTCTTTACCGTCAAGGTGAAGAATTCCCTTGCCTCCTAAAATATAATTGATATGAGGCCAAGCATGTTGGTGCTTAGGCGTATGACCGTAAGGGCCAATTTCAAATGAACGCATAACATAGCCGCCCCAACCCTCATTGGGAGAAATCAAGACTTTTTTTAGCACGTTTTCAGCATCAGCACTGCTCATACGCGTTCCAAGGACATCTCGTTGATGGGCAACAATCATTTCATTCCCTCGCTTTCGTAATCTATAGGAGATAGATATCTATCAATTCACCTTTTCATTCTACATTATCCTCTATTATACCATGATCGCTCATTTACTACCCTGTTCTTCCACTTTACCTTTACCTTTTGCTGAGAATATCCCCGCTATTAATTAATATATTCCGCTACGTTTCAATAAATATTTATCGTAATTCAATAAATATTTATTGAATTTTAGTAAACAAAGACTTAAACTGATTTTGTAAGAATTAATTACAAGGAGGGCTCGGAACAATCATGTTAATCTTGGGCGAAAAAAGCTTATCTGTTTTAGTAAAATGGATTCTGGATTTGGTTTTCCTGGGCGGACTAGCAATCACAATCACCCTACCCTATGGATTGAGATGGTATTTGAATACGCTACATTCTACGAGCAGCGAAAATTATTCTTTTATGCTTGGATTCCTCTATTTTACCGGAATCGTATGTCTTGCGTTAGTGAATGAGATTCGAAAGATCTTTAAAACCCTCAATCGAAGAAATCCTTTCATGATGGATAATGTGAAAAGTTTGAACCGAGTAGGATGGGCTTGCTTTATCATTGCAGCCGCTTATATTCTGAAAATCTTTTTCTACAACTCTGTTCTTACCACAATTATTACCATGATTTTTATCATTGCTGGACTTTTTTCCATCGTTCTGGCTGAAGTCTTCCGTCAGGCCATCGAGGTTAAAGAAGAAAATGATTTAACGATATAGAGAAAGGATGCAGGAAATGGGAATCGTCGTAAATTTAGACGTCATGATGGCTAAAAGAAAAATGAGCCTGTCAGAATTAGCCGCCAAAGTGGATATTACCTTGGCAAACTTATCGATCTTAAAAAACAATAAAGCAAAGGCCATTCGGCTTACGACTCTGGAGGCTATTTGCCAATCATTGGACTGCCAGCCAGGGGATATTTTAGAGTACAGGCCGGACTAATCATGGAGGTGTTTTCGATGGAGCAAACCCGTATTCAACTCACAGAAAACCAGATTGAAGGTCTCACAAATAAGAAGGGGATCACTCTTTTATTGGGTTCTCTTGTCCTTGGTCTCTTGTTTAATTTTTTATTCTATAGGAAATCTCTAGGGTTGTCCTATCCTCTATACATAACTGCACTGTATACTTTTTTATTCTGGAGTATAAAAAAGAAACCTAAACTAAAATTAGATTTTATTGGACTGCTGGGAATATCGATCATCGCGCTTTCATTTACTTATTTCTTTTTCTCAAGTCCATTCTTTCACGTCCTCAATTTTCTTCTCATCCCCATTTTGGTCGTCGCCCATACCCTTCTTCTCACCTCAAACAGTCGGTTTAAATGGTTTGAAGCGTCATTTTTCCTGGATATGCTTAATGGGATCTTCATTCGTCCTCTGGAAAACTGCCTCAAGCCTTTTTCATTGATAATTTCAAATACAAAAAGGATAACGATTTTAGAGAAATCGACGGTTATGCTAAAGGTTCTGATGGGTTTAATCCTTACGATCCCTTTGTTAATCATCATCGTTCCCCTTCTAGCATCCGCCGATGATGTCTTCCATCATTTTATTGATCAGATTCCGAATCTATTTCAAGCCATCAACCTCAGTTATTTTATTCCCCAATTTCTTATTGTTACGGTGGTAACCTGCCTCGTTTTTAGTTATATTTGGAGCCTCTTTTATTCAAAGCCTAAATTCGGAAAGGGAATTTCCAACCTAGAAATTCTCTCTCCTGGCAAGTTTCTCGATCCCATTACGGTCACAACTCTATTGATCGTGATAGACGCTCTTTATGTCTTTTTTATCGCCATTCAATTTTCCTATCTCTTTGGGAGTCTAACTGACAGCCTGCCTCATGATTTCACATTCGCCCAATATGCACGCAAAGGATTCTTCGAACTGGTTGATGTGACTCTCATCAATCTTGTTCTTCTGATCGGAAACATGTACTTTGTTAAAGCCTCTGGGAAAAAGTTGGACAGTGTTGTGAGAATATTAAATACAATCCTGGTGATGAGCACGTTCATTATGTTGTTATCGGCTCACTTCAGAATGTCATTGTACGAAGATGCCTATGGCTTTACCTATCTGAGAGTCTTAACCCATGCTTTTATGGGGTACCTTTTTGTCTTGTTTGTCGTATCTTTTATTAAAATATGGCGTCAATCCATACCCTTATTCAAATCTTTTGTTGTCATTTCGATTGTTGCCTATACGCTGCTGAACTATATTAGTGTAGATAAAATAATTGTGAAGGAAAATATCACGCGCTACACCGAGGGAAAGCCCATAGACGTCTACTATTTAACAACACTTTCTTATGATGCAATTCCGCCGCTTGTAGAATTTATGGATCAAACTCACGACTTGAGTTTGATCACATCGTTCAATAATGGTCTTAACAATAAAAAAACAATGCTCAATCAAGAAACACCTTGGCAGTCTTTCAATCTTTCTAAGTACAGAGCACAGGAAAGTCTTAAAGAAAGTTTTAAATGATCCGCACGTCAAAACCCTTAGACTTTGGAAACTCTATTATCGAAAAATATGAAGAACTTTATATACCGTGGTAAACCAGTTCGGAGGAGTTCGACTCGTTGTATAATTCATACTTAAAGGTGTCCCAGTACCAGTGAGTATCCATTATCTTTTCTCCATTAGTCCCTTCTTCTAATGGAACGGTAATCTTTTTCGTGATGTTTAAAATTTGGCGGTTGCCAAAAGTTTGGTACGATTCATCGAATTCGAGAAAGTCTGCTTGAACGTATTCCTTTAATGACTCAGGCAAATACATTCTCACTTTGAAATTGCTATCATTTCTGCCGTAGTCTGTTAGTGACAAACTAATACTGAGGGTTGCTTGGTGTTCATTTATATCTGAGAATGAGAGGTTCGAATCCTTTATATCAATTGACTTAAGTTCAACCTTCATTGCCTGGAAATAGGCATTTTTAGCGAGGTCTAAGGAGCCCTTCATGAGAGGAATTACCATTAAGAGCACAATGATAACGATGGCTATTTTGTTCTGTATACCTATGGGTTCTGTTTTAAACAGCCCTTTTATGGCAACGATGAATAAAGCTAATGGAACTATTGCTGATATGAAAAGGACTGAATTCTCAAATCGTATGGGTTTGATGATATATTGCATAATGGAATACGAGTCACGGGGGAGCTTGTAGGTTAAGAGAACCGATATGAAAATTAGACCTAAATACTTCATCAATTCTTTGATATCTTTAGTCATATCAGATCCTCCTTAACTCTGTTCAACCAAATCACCTATTTTATATCCTAATTCTATAATTCTTGGAAATTACCTTTAGAAATCAACATTCAAGCTGTCACTAGCGCCTTTACCGTTGCCGAATCAAACGTCCGATTTGTCGCCAGGAGACTTTTCCATTGAGAAGAATGCAGACTCGGTAAAGCTTCCCGCCTATCCAGATAAAGAGAATTGTAGAGATGATGAGATCTAAAATTCCAAGGAGGACATAGAACGTAGGAATTGATGTTAACACGATGCGAGCAAACAAGACCATCGGAGTAAAAAACGGAACATAAGATAGCCCGGCAATCCACGGGTTATTCGGGCTGGTCAAGGTAAACATGGCAAGCAAAAAACCGATAATAACTAAAAAGGTCATCGGACCCACAGCCTGTTGAAGGTCCTCAGTACGGCTAACCGTTGCCCCGATTCCAGCATACATAGCCGCATATAAGAGAAATCCTAGGATAAAGAAAACCCCGAAATAGACCAAATAAAGCGGTTCAATCGTGTTTATTTGAAGGCTCATTCCTGGGACCAATGCTATACCTTTCCCTTTTAAAGCGAGAAGGCCAAGTCCCGTCCCAATCCAAAGAAAATACTGGGTTAACCCTACAGCACCGATCCCGATAATTTTGCTGGCCATCAACGTCATGGGTCTAACGCTAGCAACCATCATTTCCATAACTCGACTGCTTTTTTCCTCAACTACGCCATTAGCTACGTACGTCCCATAAACGATTAACGAAAAGTAAAGCATAAAAAGGAGAAAATAGACCAGGGTCATATTTTGAGTTTGTTGTTCTTGAGTTGCTGCTCTAAGCCCCTCCGCTTGTGTTTCAAAAGGAATCGGGGTCAAAATTTCAGTAAGCTGGGTTGAAGAAAGGCCACTCTGTTGAATGCGCTCCTGAGTCACCATCTGCTGTAGAACGGTTTTTACCTTAGTAGATGCTCCTCCCATTTCAATTTTTTTTGAGTGCCAAATTACTTTACCCGGTGCTTCTGGTGAAGAAAATTCAACAACAGCTGAAATTTTACCTGTTAAGAGTTGGTCTATTGCTTCTCTTTTCTTCGTTGACCAATTGGAATCATCAGCATTCATGATTTGGAAAGAAAATTCCGGTTCACCGCTAGGCAGTTTATCCTGAAGGTTTTTCTCTAAAAAAGGAGTAACCCGTCCGCTCGTTTCAAGAACAATAATTTGCTGTTTATCTGCAGACTTAATCTTATCCATGATGGCGGGGGCAAAGGATAACCCCAAAATAACAACTAACCCTAAGAGCGTGGAGAGAATAAATGTTTTGCTGCAAACTTTCTCACGATATTCTCTCTGAAATAAAATCCAGAATTCCATCAAATATCCCCTCCTACTAAACGAATAAAGGTTTCATTCAAGGATGGATAGCCGATCTCAAAGTGTTGAACTTGTCCTTGCTCTAGAGCGCCTCTTAAAATTACTTGGGGATCTACCCCTTGTGGAAGTTCAAATTCGATGTCATTTAAGGTGTGAGAAGATCCATCTTCCGATTTATTGTTTCGTATGAAAGGTTTTTCTGGTTTAATCGGAAAAGCCTTGAGAAAATCCAATGAGCCTTTGTATTTTAAGTGAACCATTTGACGGCCCGATAGCTTTTTAATGTTCTCTACAGAACCATGAGCTAAGACCTGCCCTGCCTTAATAATACAAAGGGATTGGCAGAGTTCTTCAATATGTTCCATCCGATGGCTCGAGAAGAGAATTGTTCGTTTTTCTGCTGCAAGGTCTCGAAAAGCTTCTTTGAGGAGTTCGACGTTGACCGGATCAAGCCCAGAGAAGGGTTCATCAAGAATTAGGAGTTTCGGTTGATGCAAAATAGCAATAATAAATTGGACTTTTTGCTGATTCCCTTTGGAAAGTTCGTTCGTCCTCTTCTTCAGTAGATCTTCCAACTGAAACCGATTAGACCAGTAAAGAATACGTTTTTCGGCCACAGAAGAAGATAATCCTCGAAGACGAGCAAAAAAGCGCATTTGGTCATGAACATTCATTTTGGGATATAACCCCCGCTCTTCAGGAAGATATCCAAAAGTTCGGGTCGTCTCCAATCGGACCTCTTTTCCGCTCCAAGTCACACTACCCTGATCGGGTTTAATAATATCCATGATCATGCGCATTGTCGTTGTTTTGCCTGCACCGTTAGGGCCAAGGAAACCAAAAACCTCTCCTTCAGGAATGGATAGATTAAGATTATCGATAACTCGATTTTGACCGAAAGATTTATGGACAGCAATTAAATCAAGAGACATCATTCACCCTACTTTCTGTACACCTAAGATTTAGATATACACAAAAACTATATAGACTTAGCCTATAAATCATACCAATCTCTATAATGTCTTTCGGCAAATCCTCACGCATTTCCTCTAATTTCCATATGTTCTTTCAATTGGGACGATTACAGGCATGGTGAATGCTGAAACACCGCTCTGGTATCTACAGGAGCGGTGCTATTTATTTGAGTTTTTTGCTGTTCAGAAGCGATCTGCTGTATCTCTGTTCCGCATTCATTTAGTTTTTAATAATTTTTGTATAATATAGTTAAAGTAAAGGTTTATGAACTTTGGAAGTTGTGCTAAAGTGGCTCGATGATCGACGTCCTTATCCAAAATATGGACGCAGCTAAATTCGGCAAATGCGTTGTCGAATTGTGCATTATCAATTAGAATTGTACATGTACCATTAAACATTATTAGCATAGGAGGTCTTCTTATGACTCAGTCTCCCTCGACCCCACCCACTACGAAACGGCCTCAAATGCCGCCCCTTCCGATCAAAGGAATTCTCGTTTCACTTCTGGTCGTATTGCTTGTCGTAGGGGGATCTATTCAAATTACTCGCCCCGTCCCTCCAGTTGACGCCAAAGCTACCACCCAATCCATCACCTTGCCAGGTCAGCTTTCGGTATCGTTTCCGGATCAAGGCGAATCTGCCGTCGGTACAGAGAATTTGGGGGTCATTGCTTCCACTTCGGATCAATCTCCAGTTGCGATTGCCAGTGTAACTAAAATCATGACCGCTTATCTTGTCTTAAAAGCACACCCCCTAAAACCGGGTGAAGAAGGCCCCACCTTAACGATGAGTGCTCAGGATTTTGCCGGTTATCAAGAGGGAGCAAATAATGGGCATTCTGTCTTAAAGATTGCTGAAGGAGAACAACTCACCGAAAAGCAAATGCTCGAAGGATTGATGCTTCCATCCGGTGATAACATCGCTGATACCTTAGGCCGATGGGTTGCCGGTTCGGATCAGGCCTTTGTGGACAAAATGAACGAAACAGCAAAAGCCCTCGGTATGACGCAAACTCATTATGCGGATGCCAGCGGGGTTAATCCAGCAACGGTCAGCAATGCCGTCGATCAGATCAAAATTGCTCAAGCTGCCATGTCAGACCCTATCTTTCGTGAAATCGTGGCCATGCCGCAAGCAACGCTACCTGTTGCAGGAACGGTTTATAATGTGAACTCCATGCTTGGCAAGCATGGAATCGTCGGGATTAAAACGGGTTCCATGACAGTCGCCGGCGGTAATTTTGTGTCGGCAACACCTGTAAAAGTCGGCAGTCAAACTCATTATATTATTGGAGCGGTCTTAGGGCAAAAAACACTGCAATCCCTTCAAAGCGCTCTCGATGCCAATGCTAAAATCCTTGACCAGGTCCGACCTCAATTTAAACTCTATCCCTTAACCGAACCGGCTGAAGGATTTGGACAAATCACCACGGCTTGGCACAGCAGCAGCCCTTTAAAAGCAACGGAACCGGTCCAAATCTTTGGTTATCCGGGGATGAAGCTTACGTACTCCATCAATATGACTCAAAACCCATTACCGATCAAAGCTAATCAAGCAATTGGAACATTAGAAATCGAACAAGCAGGACAGACCGTTCTCGAAGTCCCTCTAGAAAATTCACAGCCCATCAACGCGCCCGGATACTTCTGGCGGCTGATTCGTTTTTAATAATTTATGCAGCCTGACATCGTATTTCATACGGTGTCAGGTTTGTTTTTAGTTGGATTCATATACTCGACGTAAGGCCTTTTATCTTTGATTTTCATTTCTTAGCGGTTCTAAATGACATATCCTCATTTTAATTTGCTTACCAAATCACTTTTGAAAGGCAAAACATTGGAAGGGCTTGGGATTAAACCCAGGCCCTTCCATCTATTTGTGTTACTTTATTTCACTTTGGATAATGAGCAGTCTCCTTCGCATCCGCTCCCTCGGGCAAATAAATCCGGGTTCGAACCATTCCGGCAAACTCCCCGTCCTTAAAATAGCTACTATAGGTAATGACCATCCCAAAGGCTATCTTTGTAAAGGATTTTAATTCCCCGCTTCTAAACCGGGCTACAAAGTCGGCAATCTTTTGGCGATTTTCTTCCTTATGACACTCAACAGACCACAACCCCATCACGGGTTTTCCATAAAAATCTTCCTCGAAGGTATTGGCCCAGACCACATTAAAATCTGCATCGGTAACCAAAATTCCCGCTGAAATATCCTTGAAGACTTCACCAAAATCCATTCATATACCTCTCCAGTTCTCAATCAATTTCGCTAATCTTACTAAGAAAACACCAGCACCTAACAACTCAAGGAGTTAAATACTCTGCATAGGCAAAGGTAAAAGGCTCCGTACCCATACACCGATAGGTCTTGATGACTTATAGTTTTCTAGCGCATCTACAGCACGGTTTACTCTAGCCACGATTAACCCGGTCATTTTTCGCACCATTTCATTCCCGTGTAGCAGCTTCCTCAATCATCACTCTGAACCGTTTTGCTCAAGTTTCCTCGCGTTTGCCGCGTGTTATTCTGCCGATGTCAGCACTTCAAGTCAATTTTTGCCGGGTTCGGCTCATCATCAACGGCTACGGCACGGAGTGCATCAAGCATACGCCCGCATTCAACGGCGACACATTGCTCTAGCTGCTCCCACGGAACCTTGGTTCCGAGAGTGTCATATGAAACTGCTATCGCACCATAGAGCGCGAGTCCGATACAGTGCCGTGCTGAATGAATCGTCGACGCACACTGACCGATCGCCCTTGCGGCGGCTTGCGCAGCAGGCTTCCCATCGGCTTCGCGGGCAGCCGCGTGGCACTCGAGGATTTGCTTCTTAGCCTCTGGTAGTTTGATTTTCCCGGCAAGCCATTCCCGAGCGGCATTTAGCGCATTTTGCGGACGCATATCGTCTGGGTAGTGCTTGCTCCACAGCGGCAATATAACTCCCTCGGCATAATCAACCGCCCAATGCGCTAGTGTTGACTTGCTCTGCGTTTTAATCAATTTCACAAGCGACTGAATATACGGCGCGTTCCAGTCACTTAACATTTTTCGTGTTTTTGGCATATTCATCCTCCCATCAGGGGTGATTCCCCGGTCCATAGTGCCATTACTTCCTAATTTCGCTCCCGAGCAGTGCTTTCCCTTTATTGCTTATTTAAACATCTATGTTAAAGCGATTGAAGGGTGACCTAAATCATAATAGGATATGCTTCCCTATCAAGAAAAAAAGGAACACAATATTTGCGTTCCACATCAAAATAGAAAGTATTTTACACGTAATTTGCCGTAATTGACTCCTTGCAGTTTCTCAAGTCACCCGGTGTTCCTTTAAAAAGAATCTGACCGCCTCTGCTACCGCCCTCAGGACCCACGTCAATAATCCAATCGGCATGACGAATGACATCGAGTATGGCTACTAAAATTTCATGCATTCTTCCATTGTTCATATTTTCGTAAATCTGACCTTACTTGTCTTATGGCTATCGAAAGTACAAAAACATCATCAATTAAACCGACTCCAGGAATTACATCTGGGATCAGATCAACTGGTGATATAAAATAAAGCAATGCTCCAATAATAGCCGCGATAGATCCAACAGGTACTTCTCTGTAATTCCCTTTTACCCAATCACCTGCTATTCCAAACATAAGCTGAAGATCATGCCATATTTCATCAAGTGGGCCTCTACTTTCTTTAGCCTTTTCCAAGGCCTTTTTTATGGTTTCTTCAACCTTGCTTGGATTCTTTAAAATATCTTCGCCCTTACTAACATAGCCAGAGAACATATTGATTGCGGCACTTTCATCAAACTTTTTCATTATCCTACCTCCACTTTTATTTAGTGGAGTATAATTTCGACAAAAGCATCTATTTTCCTTGCCAAATTGTAAAAAACCATGTATCAAATCTTGGAAATAAAATACACTATTTACTAAATCGAATTTTACAGGATATTGCCAAGTTATGAAGAATATTAATATTAAATACATAAAGAAAGGAAGAATAGAAGCTGAATCTGGTTTTTCCAGAACGGGGGATCTCGTACTGGGGTGTATCGTGCCGTTAGGTGCGTAGGGCTACACCTGTGCCCAAACCCGTCAACTAACCTCGTAAGCTCAAAAGGTGGCAAATGTTTAAATTTAGTAATCAGAGCTTCAAACGTGTAATCGTGTTTCTCAGTCGTTTCTCACTCAAAGGTATTTCCTTTAAGAAGATTTCTCTGAAAAAGATATCTCTCAAAGACGTCTCTTTCAAACGTATTCCGTGGAAGTCTCCTCAGTTTATCGGCGGAGCCTTGATTGTCACAATCGTATTGGTGGGATCATCCCTCGCTTTTGCCCATCCCCCTGCCTATGCCTTATTGGTTGATTCCAATCAAAAAACCACTGAAGCAGCAACCCAACACGCAGTTGCCCTGAAAATTGATGGCACTACGGTTGCTATTTTAGCAAATGAAGATGAGGCAAACACCTTGCTCCAACAATACAAGGACAGTTTTGCCGATCCGAGTTCCGAAAATAAAATCGACTCGGTGAGTTTTGTTGAAAAGGTGACGATTGAGACGATGGACGCTTCTCCCTCGGAAATTCAACCCCTCGATAAGACCTTGCAACTTCTGATCGATGGCCATCTCACCACCAAGGAGTATACGGTTCAAAAAAATGACTCTTGGTGGTTGGTTGCTCGTAAGAATGATATGTTAACTAAAGATGTCCTCGCAGGAAACCCGGGGATGACCGAGAGTAGTCCGTTAAAACCCGGTCAAGTGATTAAATTGGTGGATACAACACCGTATCTCACTGTGATCAGCAAAGGCACATACACCGAAACCCAAGACATACCTTATAATACCGAAACCAAAACGGATTCGAGTTTGCGAAGCGGCCAAACGAAAGTCATCACTCCAGGGAGCAATGGATCAAAAGTAGTTACTTATGCCTATGAACAAAGAAATGGTCATGATGTCCAACGCAGTGTAACGAGTGAGCAAGTTACAAAACAACCCGTTACACAAGTCGTCCTTCAAGGACCGAAAACTTCAGGGGCTACGAACGTTAGTGTTTCTCGTGGATCTAATGGTTCATCACTTATCAATCACGCTATGAGCTTGATCGGAACGCCTTATGTGTGGGGTGGAACGACCCAAAGCGGGTTTGACTGTTCAGGCTTTACACAATACGTTTATCGTGGGTCGGGAATTTCAATACCCCGTACCTCCTATGCCCAATTTGCTTCTGGGACTTCCGTGAGCCGGAATAACTTATCCCCTGGTGACTTGGTATTTTTCAACACCGATGGACCTGGAGCTTCCCATGTGGGAATCTATATCGGTGGAGGGAGTTTCGTTCATGCCGCTAACCCCCGCCGTGGTGTGACTACAAATAGCTTGAACGAAAGTTATTACGCATCACATTATCTGGGTGCCCGTCGCTATTAAACGATAAAAGGACGTACGAAATCCTGAATTTCGTACGTCCTTTTTAGGTGGAGCCTTTGTTAGCTCTGTTTTTCAAAGCCTCCGTAATATCTTGCATTTCATTTAGATATGCTTGAGGGAATGTAACTTTTATCAAATTCTATTTAGCTCTAAATGTTCAAATACTTCTGACTAAAATTCTTATCATAATAGTCGTGTGACATATTATACCACAATAAACCTCCTTTTTTAGGAGGTTTATTGTATGAGTATTTATCACTTAAACCTGAGATGTAGCACTGAATAAATAGGTGTTATTAGCCACTAAACCGACTTATGAATTGTAACCTTGGTCACATCATAAAACTCCATGCCGCGAATCTTCTTCAGCTGTTTCTTCCATTGAAATGTCCAGAATGTCATCAAATGTAATTTTCGTATCAGCGATGCGCAAGATGCGGTTAACCACATTGAAAAGTAATACCTCACCGCTTATGGAACGATACTCACCATCACAGAAATAGGTAACAGTCGCAATACTGCCTTTTTGCAGCAAGGCAAGCTTCGCGTTAAGTTCGTCCGCCATCTCCTCGGACAGCTCCGTTTTCTGGACAATGCCAAGATCACGCTCTTTCTTCGCCAGAGCCTCATTGAGACCTCTTACGGCAGCAAAGGGCATAAACTGCTTTGCCCGCTCGGATACGGGCATTTTAGCTCTCGGTCTACTTGCTGCCACTCTTATGCCCTCCAATCTGATGGTTCCGCTCACGCGTGGTGGCAGCTTCTTCAAAGTTCATTCCTTTCAGAACAGCATCTTTGCCACATCTCTTCTTGATGCTGAGAACGGCCTTTTGAACCTTATGATTGCGTTCCACTGCTTCGTCCTGCGTATCAAAGAGGCTGAGCTGATGGTATCCCGTTTCAGCTGCCACATTATTGCAGGAGATGTTAATGCGCCGGACGGGTTTACTCTTATCAACGATTCGCTCATAGAGTTCAACAACCGCAGGAATCAGCACCCTATCGGCGCTGGATGGGGTTGCAAGCGATGCCGTTCCTTTTGCCGGGTCAGCACGGAGCGCGTTAGAGTAACCGACTTGTAAGGACACGGAGGCCGTCACAAGCTCTTTCTCTACCAGATCAAGGCAGAGCAAGTCCATCATTTCCCGCACAATCAGTTTGCCCTCATCGAAGGTATAATCCCGCATGAGAACCTGCCCGCTGGTAAGGCAGTTTGTTTTCGGCTTAAAGGCTTTTATATCCGCAATGGTCGTCGGCTCACGTCCCCAAGCATGGTCTATCAGTAGCTCGGCATCAATGCCAAATATCTTATAAAACATATCCTCATCAGCATGAGCGACCTGTCCCATTGTTGTGATACCGCGTTGCCCCAAGCGTCGTGCCGTTCCAGCACCGACGCGCCAGAAATCGGTGATGGGTTTATGGTCCCAAAGCGTCTTTTGGTAGGACTCTTCGTCAAGAATACCGATGAAATCCGGCGAGTGTTTCGCCGTTATATCAAGAGCGATTTTGGCGAGGTAAAGATTTGTACCGATACCACAGGTCGCTCTGATGCCGGTCTTTCTAAGAACCTCTGCCATGAGTTTTAACGCCATCTCCTTGGCAGTCAGTCCATAATGTGAAAGGTAACTGGTAACATCAAGAAAAGCCTCGTCGATGGAATACACATGGATATCGTCTTTTGAGATGTATTGCAAGTAGATACCGTAAATCTCGGCGGCGTAGTCAATATACTTCTGCATTCGCGGCTCGACCATGATATATTTTATGTTCTTCGGTATCTCAAATACCCGACAGCGATTGTGGATGCCTAGTGCTTTCATCGTCGGAGTAATAGCAAGGCATATGGTCTTATCCGACCGTTCAGGATCAGCGACAACCAGATTCGTGGTCATAGGGTCGAGACCCCGTTCCACGCATTCGACCGAAGCATAGAATGACTTTAGGTCTATACAAAGATATGAGCGATTTGTCATTCTGTTTAATCCTCCTGTCTGCGGGCTATTCTTTGCATTCTTATTGTGAAGGTGTAAAAAGAGACGGAATTGTTACTGAACCAACTCTCGTCTCTTTTAGAATCTACTTGATAATTGCCTCTTTCATCGGGAATTTGGGCAAGCAATTCTTTTAAATCATATTTTCACCATGCTATTTCCCCATTTACGGATATTTGCCTACATTGTATCGCATCTTCCTTTTTGTCTTGTATACAAAGTATAAATAACCTTTTGTTATTTATCAAATTAATGTCTAACTCCTTATAAAGAGATGGATTAACACGCTATTTAAATAATCCTCATGATTAATCGTAGCTCATTTTTTTCTCAAAATTGTCCAATCTTATCTGATTCATCTCGTATCATTAATATGTTGTAATGTAAATTTTTTGAGCAATTAAATGTTACTTTCTTGCAGGAAGTCTTTTTTAAATGTAGAAGCACTAATTATCTCATTGGAGGACTTAAGGAATATACCAATCAACAATAGGATATGCAGGTGATTGGGGGTGCATATCATGAAAACTATGACCAGAGTCGAGTAAGAAAAGTAAACGGCGCGAAATCTAACCATTATGTGATTGTGGGAACATTGACATTCGGATCATTTCTTTAGCATATCTTTAATCTTGACCAAGGAAAAAAGACCAGCCCGGTGTTTATGGTGGTTGCAGATTCATCAAACGGTGAACTCGGTTCTTACTACATTTAATTTTGTGTTTTCGAAGATCCTTAGTAATCCGTCTAAAACCGTATAATTCTTTAGATTTCTTGTGGATTCTTTTGATTTTCTTTTTGTCAATGTGAAAAAGGAGTCTGAACAAATGAGTGAGATGCTTGAAGGAATAGTTGTGGAACTTAAAGGTGAAAATGCCACGGTGAGAATCAGCAGGCATAGTGAATGCATCGGTTGTGGTGCTTGTCCAGGAGACAGCGCGATGATTCTCGAAGCTACCGATACCCTTGGCACAAAAATTGGTCAACATGTTTTAATTGAGAATAAGAAAAACAATATGATTTTTGCCTTCTTTATGGTATTCATTATGCCCTTACTAGCGGTAGCACTGGGAATATACCTTGGCTATTATTTTTCTTTAAAATTCATGATTTCAACAGCTTTAATGATGATCTTGGGAGGGGTGCTCTTTGCTCTGTTAGCGATAATTGGAGTCAAACACTTTGATTCATCGCTACAATCAGAGAAGCCTATTATTATAAGAGTCATTCAATGAAGAGAAAGGAGTGGTAAAGTTGTTTGGAAAAATCAAGTGGGGTATTCATCCTGATACCCACAAAACAGCAACAGAAAGAAAAGCTATTGAAATCCCTGAGCTGCCAAAGAAAGTGATTCTCCCAGTTCGTCAACATATAGGCGCACCTTGTACGCCTATTGTGAAAAAGGGGGATACTGTGAAAAAAGGGCAGCTTATTGCCTCTGCGGGCGGTGCCGTTTCAAGCAATGTTCATGCGACTATTTCAGGCACTGTTGTGGAAATTTCTGATCAACCTCATCCAAGCCTAGGGAAATGTCTTGCTATTATCATTGAAAATGATGGTCTGGATCAGTGGGCAGAAGGTGTTCCAACTAAACGCGAATGGGAAAACCTAAATCATGATGAACTTATTGATATTATTAAAGATGCAGGTATTGTTGGATTAGGCGGTGCTACCTTTCCCGTTCACATTAAACTTACTCCTCCCAAGGATAGTGTTATCGATACATTGATCATTAATGCTGCAGAATGTGAACCTTATTTAACTGCAGATCATCGTATTATGCTTGAATATACGGAGCGTGTGGTTACAGGCGTAGCTATCCTCAAAAAAATCCTAGCGGTTAACCATGTGATCATTGGCATCGAAAATAATAAATTAGATGCCGTAAAAACTTTAGGAGACGCTTTTAACGACCCACAGGTCGATGTTGTAGCGGTTCCCACCAAATACCCACACGGTTCAGAAAAGATGTTGATCAAAACACTACTGAATCGTGAAGTACCATCGGGGAAACTACCGTTAAGCGTCGGAGTCGTAGTCCAGAATGTGGGTACCGCTGTCGCTGTTTGTGATGCGGTCCGAAATGGGATTCCTTTGATTGAAAGAATTGTTACGGTAAGTGGCAGCGCGATCAAGGAACCTAAAAACCTGCTTTTGAGAATTGGAACTCTATTTTCTGATGCTATAGCCCACTGTGGTGGATTCAAATTTGCACCTGATAAAATTATTATGGGTGGCCCTTTTATGGGAATGGCTCAGTATTCAATCGATGTCCCTGTGATTAAAGGAACAAATGGAATCCTTGCTTTAAGCAAAAATGAAGTCAACTCTGGCCCGCAATCACCTTGTATTCGTTGTGGACGATGTGTCGAGGGATGTCCGATGGGTCTAAATCCGAGTATGCTCAGTATTCTCAGTGAAAAAGGATTTTTTGATGAAGCTCTTGATACGTATCATTTGCTTGATTGTATGGAATGCGGCTGTTGCAGCTATGTTTGTCCAGCAAAACGGAAAATTGTCCATTTTATTCGGTATGCAAAAAAGATGTCTGCGCTGAAGGGGGCAAAAAAATGAGCACTGAGATCGTTATTGATGAGCAATCGAAGAAAATGATTGTTTCTTCGTCGCCGCATATATTTGATAACACCTCAATTTCAAAGATTATGTGGACGGTTACTCTCACTTTATTGCCAGCCGTAATTTTTGCCATCTTCCATTTTGGCATGTCGGCATTCGTGACCTTAGCTGTTGGGAGTCTATCCGCTGTGCTTTTTGAGGCAATCACCCAAAAAATATTGAAAAAGAAAATTACGGTAAGCGACGGCAGTGCCTTCTTATGCGGATTGCTTCTGGCTATGTGCTTACCGCCGGGAGTACCTGTTTTCGTTCCCATTGTTGGGTCATTTGTGGCGATCGTCATCGCTAAGCACTCAATGGGTGGATTGGGTTTTAATATTTTTAATCCCGCCCATATTGGGAGAGCTGTTTTAATGGCTTCGTGGCCTGTATTGATGACAACATGGACTAATATGGGTCCCAAAGTGGATGTAATCACGGGTGCTACGCCCTTGAACATATTGAAACAGGATGGTTACGGTGCACTGATCCAAGTTTTCGGAAACCAAACGGAAATGTATAAATCTATGTTTTTGGGGTTTAGAAATGGAAGTATTGGCGAGACGTCAGTTGTCCTACTTGTTCTTGGCGGGCTTTTCCTTATTTATAAACGTTATATCGATTGGACAGTCCCAGTTGTGATGATTGCTACCGTCGGAGCGCTTACCTGGATATTCGGCCCGCAAGGTCTTTTTACAGGGGACCCGCTTTTTCATATGATGGCCGGTGGCCTTATTATCGGTGCCTTTTTCATGGCCACGGATATGGTTACGACGCCAATTACGAGAAAAGGAAAGCTTATCTTTGCTGCAGGGGCAGGTGCGCTCACAGTTTTGATTAGGCTCGTCGGAGGATACCCAGAAGGTGTTTGTTATTCAATCCTCCTCATGAACTGTGTTACCCCATTAATCGATCGTTATATCCAACCTGCTCAATATGGAAGGAAGTGAGATAGTTAATGACTTCAGAATATGCTGAAAAAAATAGGAATAGTATCTTGAAGATTGCCCTTAATTTGACAGCAGCTTGTGTGATATCAGGGCTTATTATAGGTATAGTTTATTTTTTTACTAAAGATATTGCTATTCAAAAACAAATTGAATTAAAAAATCTAGCGCTTCAAAGTCTGGTGGCAGAAGCGGATCAATACACTCGTATTCCAGATAAAACAGATTGGTATACCGCATCTAAAAATGGTCAAGTCATTGCCTATATAGTTCCGACAGAAAGTAAAGGCTATGGCGGCCCTATTAAGATGTTGGTCGCGATTGACAAAAATAATAAGATCATTAAATATACTATCCTCGAGAGTAAAGAAACTCCAGGGTTGGGAGATAAGGCATCCAAACCGCTCTTCGCCGATCAATTTGTAGGAAAAAGTGTTAATAACCTTCAAGTAACGAAGAATCAAAGCGACAAAGAATCAATTCAGGCCATCAGTGGTGCTACGATATCCTCAAAGGCGGTGACCTTAGCTGTGAAAAATGCTATGGATGAAGTTGCTAATTTTGCGAAGGGGGTGAATTAAGATGTCATTGTGGAAGAACTTTTCAAAAGGTCTCATCGTGGAAAATCCGATCTTTGTCCTAGCTCTGAGTCTTTGCCCTGCCCTTGCAGTCACTAGTTCAGTTGCAACTGCGTTAGCTATGGGGCTATCCGTTACCTTTGTTATGTCAATGAACAATCTTATCGTTTCATTAATACGTAAAGTGGTTAATGAAAAAGTACGGGTACCCATTTATATTACTTCAATTGCCACAATTGTTACTGTTGTTGAATTAATACTAAAGGCATTTTTGCCTTTGCTTTATAAAGATTTAGGAATTTATCTAGACCTAATTGTAGTATTTGCGATTATCTTAGCACGGGCAGAGGTTTTTGCCTCAAAGAATCCCCCTCTTCCATCCTTCGTTGATGGTCTGGGTATGGGAGTTGGCTTTACATTAGCCATGGTCATTATCGGAACTATCCGGGAGATCATCGGGAATGGAAGTATTCTGGGGTTTGACTTGTTTGGGCCAACCTATCAACCCGCATTAATTATGATTCTAGCGCCAGGTGCATTTATACTCATTGGCTACTGCGTAGCCGCTTTTAAAATTCTTAATCAACATATTGAAAAACGCCATAAAGAGAGAGGTGAGATCGCATGAATGATTATTTACTCCTTTTTATTGGGGCGGTTGTCGTTAATAACTTCGTACTAACACGGTTCCTTGGCTTGTGCATTTTCTTTGGCGTTTCCAATAGCCTTAATGCTTCAGTCGGAATGGGTATGGCTGTAACATCGGTTATTACCTTGAGTTCAATGTTCGCCTGGGGAGTATATAATTTTATCTTAGTACCCTTAAATGTCACATTTTTAACAACAATCGTGTTTGTTCTACTCATCGCGAGTTTTGTCCAATTGCTCGAAATGGTGATCAAAAAATATGCGCCAGGTCTATATAAGATGTGGGGGATTTATCTACTTTTGGTTGCGACTAACTGTGTTGTGCTTGGTGTTCCGTTGATCAATGTTGAATCGAATTACACGTTTTTGAAAAGTGTCGTCAATTCGGTGGGATCTGGTGTGGGGTTTGCTTTAGCAATTACCCTAATGGCCAGCTGTCGAGAGAAATTACGCCTAGCTGATGTGCCGAAATCCTTGCAAGGATTGGGAATTGCATTTATTATCGCAGGATGTTTGTCCTTATCATTCTTTGGTTTCTCCGGAATGATAAAATAGCGGAAAGGGAGGGATATGAGCATGCAGATTATTATAACGATTGTTGCAGTAATGGGTCTTGTGGGATTGTTCTTTGGACTAGTTCTAGCTTTTGCTAATAAAAAACTGGCAATTGAACTGGATCCATTGATCCATAAGGTTGAAGATATTTTACCTAAAGGACAATGTGGTTCTTGCGGTTTTGCGGGTTGTTCAGCTTATGCTGAAGCCGTCGTTATGAATGAGGATGTGCCCCCGAATCTTTGTGTACCGGGAAAAAAGGCAGTTGCGGATAAAGTGGCTGAATTAACCGGAAAAGCAGCGGCAGAGGTTGAGTCAAAATTTGCCTTTGTAAAGTGTACCAATCCTATTAGTATTGCAGAAAAGAAATATGAGTATTCAGGGCTTGATGATTGCGTTGCTGCCAATATATTATTGTCTGGTCCAAAAGCATGTGAATATGGGTGTATTGGCTTAGGAAGTTGTGTCAAGAAATGTGTGTTTGGTGCTCTTTCGCTCAACGATCAAGGATTGCCAGTTGTAGATAAAGAACTATGTACTGGTTGTGGTCAATGTGCAGCAATTTGTCCGAAAAAGGTCATAGAAATGATTCCAATTGATGCTCATGTTACAGTTGCATGTAATTCGCACGATAAAGGTGCAATAGCTCGCAAATATTGTCCAACAGCTTGTATCGGTTGTGGTTTGTGCAAAAAGCAATGCCCATATGAAGCCATTCAGATCAAAAATAACCTAGCGGTGGTCGATTCGAACATCTGCATCGGAAAATGCAATCAACGAGTTTGCTTGGAAAAGTGTCCCACGAAAGCGATCGAGGAGTGCCTAATTTCTTCTTTGAGAATGAGAGCTGTTTAATAACTAATCTACACACTCTTAATTACAGACCCCGCAAGCGATTGCGAGGTCTATGTTTTTGAAGTAAATTTTAAAATAATTATTGGATACCCGCATTCCCGATAATTTATAACGAGTATAGCGGCTTAACTCCAAGGCTTCCTGCATAACTGTGACCTTCGTCCCCTCGCACAAGTATCATATTAATATACCAGACTTTGAAAGCTAATATGACCCCTTAATCCGCTCAATCCTTCTCAAACCTCTTATAATACTCCTCTAACTTTTCATCACAATGGCTAATAATCCATTCCTTCTCTTCCATAGATAACTTCTTGAAAATATGCCGATTAAACTCCACATACTCGATTTCCCTACACCTATTCATAAAGCGCATATCTTCAAAGCGTTTAAAGGGATTTCTAAAAATATTTCCCTCTACTTCCTTTCTACTGTACCTGTCCTTACAATAGACACTAGATTTCTTCTCCGCTACTAAGCCCTTCGCTTTTCTTGTCTCGTAAAAGTCGATAAAGTAATCAACCATATCTTCAACTAAGACTTTACCCTTCTCATCGACATTGCTAAGCATTGCTTTTAGAAGTACAGGCTTATATGAATAGCTCATATCCATCGTTCTAACCATTTCCATGAATTTATCCTTCATATTAGCTGGATTGATTAAGTCCCAACCATACTGTGTTGCGTACTTCTTAACTGTTTCTTCTTTAAAATACTTAAAGGTTCGTTTATCACCAAAAGGAACCTCCAGATCCGCAAGGATTTTCCCCTCACGAATATACTTGTCAATGGTTTCAGATTGTACATCAACCCTTTGTACAAACTCCAATTGAGAGATCATATCCTTGACTTCATCCTGCCAGTTGAAGAGATCAATCAGTTCGTAGTCGGCCACATTAATGGGGAAATCCAAGTAAACCGAGGGCTTTTCCCCCCGAGCTAACAAATCACGATCTAACTCAAACTTTTTATTTGGAGACAGAACGTAACTTCCAGTCTGGTATTCCTTGATGTTGAAAAGCCTATGCAGGGAATACGGCATGTTGAAGAGATTCGCATTATCAATAAAGTCAAAGACCATGAGATATTCTTTGCCTGCACTTTTTCGCATCCCTCTTCCCAATTGCTGAATATAGAGCGTTTTGGAGAGGGTAGGTCTTGCCATGAAGAGCACCTCTGTTTTGGGACTATCCCAGCCTTCGTTCAGAAGGTCACAGGCACAAAGTACATTAATGTCACCATTTTCGTACTGATCCAAGGTTCGCTTCCTATCCAAAGGTTTCATCAAACCAGATACGGCTTCGGCACGTATCCCGCTTTCCTTAAATAATTGGGCAATCTCCTGGGCATGGCGCACAGAAGCACAGAATACCACGGTCTTTTTATCCCTTACCCACTCCTGGTAAGTTCCTACAATAATCTGGTTTCGTTCCGGAACAAAAAGCTTGCTCTCCAAGTCTTGAGAGTAGTATTTGATACCATTAATACGGACCGTCGAAAGATCAACATTAGTCTTGATCCGAATACAGCGGATAGGTACCAGTTCTCCGATCTCTACAGCCGTTTTCAAGTCCAACTTATGGGCTACCTTCTTGAAAACCTCCAGTAGATCCTCTCCGTCTGTTCTATCCGGTGTAGCTGTAAGTCCTAAGGTGAATTCCGGTGTAAAATACCCCAATATCTTTTTATAGGTATTGGCCGCACCATGATGACATTCATCGATGATCACATAGCCGAAATCTTCCGGTCTAAATTCCTCCAGATTACGGGCAACACTTTGAATACTACCACACACCACATAGGCATCTTTATCTTTTGCTCCGCAACATACATACCCGTGGAGACATCGTCCCAAAGGCTTTGAAAGGTGCTCTTGGCCTGAGCTACCAATTCCTGAGTATGGGCTAAAAAGAGGGTGCGCCTGCCTAGCTTCCTAGCATCGCTTACTGCCGTTACAGTCTTTCCTGTGCCTGTAGCATGGTAAAGAAGGGCAATACTCTCCCCTTTCAAGCGCATTTCTTGGAGATTGGATAAAGCAGCGACTTGATGATTCTTAAGCTCAAGGATCTTGCCTTTTTGAGGGGGTAAGTAATCATTCAGCATCTTAAAAACAGGCATATCCCCTAAAAAGATGCGGAATTCATCCTTAACCTTTTCCGGAGTGTGCTTCAACTGATTATAGACCCATCGATAGACTTTCCAGTTATCATGAATAAGGCTGTTTTGTTTAAGCCCAAAGGTCTCACAAAACAGCTCAATGAACAGATCCTCTGCCAGACTATGCAGCTTGCCGGTTTGCCCATATTCTACAGTTAATTGCCTCACCTCAAATTACAAGCTTTATTCGTAAGCAAAAAAAGAAACTTATCGTTTCTACTAAGCCGTTTGATTTTGGGAGACAAAACGGTCATTCTCAGCCCAAATCACACTCCATTATTTATAGGATTTATCGTCTGATTTCACACTATAATTCACATGGCTGGATACAACTGAAATTCCCAGCAAAAAAGAAGCACGCTCAAATAGAGTGTGCTTCTTCGTATTGCAGAGTCGCAAAATAAGAAAAATGTGACCTAGCATTAGATTAGTCACGGTTATTAAATTGTTATCTTTATTTTGCACCGTCTGCTTTCATTGGAAAAGCAGTTTTACTTACTAGAAAATTACTGAATTCTGCAATTAATGCTTTATTACCCAGGTTATTTTCTATCTTAGTTAAATAATCTTTCAACATACTGGTATTATCATTGACCTTCTTATTCGATTCAAGTACCATAAACTTCTTTAAATTAAAAAGCATTTGTCCCAATTCTTTATTTTCTTTGTATGATGTATACGGATAAATACTTGATAATGATGAGACTATCTCTACGCAATTTTTTATTGCTGTTTCATTTGTTAGTGATACACCTTCAAATAAATCAATGCTTTGACTAATTCCACCGAAATCACTTCTAAATTTGGAATCTAAGAAATCCCTATCCTTTTTTAGATTAAGAAATAGGAATAAATTAACCCCAATCGAGCCTATTAAGAATATCAATAAAACCAATGATGTTATTCTCTGTCTAGTCATTTCATTCCCCCTCTCTTTGACGGTTGTAACATGTATACTGATACTAAAGCCCAACTGATTTCTTCATTTCTAACACCACTAAAAAGTATATGTGTTGGTGCATAAAATCTTACAAATACGCATTAGAGAATAGTACATAGATATTCCATATTATAACATTGAATACCTCCCCTCGGCTTAACAAAATTCGCCTTGTTATCCACTCAGTTCTTGTATAATTCACATCCCAATTCGCAAGGTATTTCACTACCTATTCACATAGTAGTAATAATTTTATTACATAGGTGTGAATTGGCATGTGAATCCAGACTCAATTTTCTCGCAAAGCCTTATTATAATGGGAAAATCTCAGGTGATTTTGTATGTGAATTCATCTGAGATTTACGTTGTGAATTATGAATTTGTCTCCCAAAATCAAACGGCTTACGTTTCTACTAAGGGGTTCCATTTTGGAGTTGAAAATCAAAAATAGCATAGGTTTCAGCACAAAATCAGCTGGTGTTTAGCATCTGCTGATTTTGCTTTATCCCGCTTGTATCAAGGGGTCTATTTAAAAATAACATAAAATTAGCAGTTTTTTAGCGCTTCTTTAGCAAAGGAAATAATTATTTATCCAGCTAGAATTACGCTGAAAATCTGCTGTTTTTCTTGCTAAAACAGTGCTGAAATCTTGCTGAAAAGAGGTTAATTCAGGTAAGTTCCCAATAAGGTTCAGGAGGTTTATGATTAGAATGATATTCTTTATCTCATATAATATGGTTTTTGCGTTATTGTAGGAAAATGCGTAATAAGGATTATTTATATTAGCCTTATCATATTTAGAATACACTTTACTGTTTTATTCTATTAAAAAAGCCGCCACTATAAAGGTGACGGCTTTGTAAATTCTTCATTTTTTCTATCTTTACCATACCACAAAATGGGAAAAAATTCAAGTCTTGTAGTGTTAGCAGAAAAGTAGTATTAAGTATTAGAGGTGATAATTTTATGGAACAAAAAAGTATGACAGCACTCGTAAGTGCCTTTTCAAGAGCGTATCATTCAACACAAAATGCGGAGAAAGTATTTGACGATTATTTGGCAAAGGAAATCTTAAGGGAGGATGAATACGAACAATTAGCAAGCAACATGTCGAAAGGAATTGGTTTCTTCAATCCATCCTTTGTTGGTACACAGGACGAGGCTTTGCGATGGGTTGTTAATAATCAGTTATCACCATCTCCATTGGGTAGAGCAGTATTTGCAGAAAAATCACTTGAAAATGCTGTTCAAATAGGTGCGAAGCAGTATTTAATTTTTGCTGCCGGATATGACACATTTGCATATCGCCAGCCTGACTGGGCATCAAAAATACAAATCTTTGAAATAGACCACCCTGCTACCAGTGCGGACAAGCAAAAACGTATTCAATTAGTAGCAGCGGAAAAGCCCGCCAATTTACACTATGTGCCTGTGGATTTCAAAGAAAACAACTGGCAAAGCAATTTACTTGCCTGTACAGAAGAATTTGATGTAAACAAAATCAGCTTCTGTAGCTTGCTTGGAATAAGCTACTATTTGTCTAAGCAGGTTTTTACAGAAACAATCAACACGATTTCAAGCTTTGTGCCAAAAGGAAGTAGTATTGTTTTTGATTATCCCGATGAATATACCTATACCGACAAAGCAACAGAACGTGTTAAAAAGCAAACAGCGATGGCTGGTGCGGCAAAGGAAAAAATGCTTGCAAGCTATTCTTATCTGGAGTTGGAAAAGCTATTAGTTGATAGTAATTTCTTAATTTATGAACATTTGACACCGAATGAAATAACAGAGCAGTATTTCAAAAAATATAATCAAGCGAACCCAGAGCGCCCAATGACAGCTTTTGATAATGTGAATTATTGTTTGGCTGTCAGAAAATAAAAACAAATACTAGAAAATAAGCATAACTCTGTATTTCCAGTTAAATGCGCATAATTCTTATAATGTGCAGTTCACAAAATAGTTCGGACTGCTGAGTTTGCTTATACTATACTTGTCATTGCCTAGAACGTCCGGCGGCTTGCACTACCTTTCAAGCGAGCTATAACTTTCAATTTCACACTACCTTTTTTCTTCGGGGTTAGTGCAACCGTTGTGCAAAACCGCTCGTTATCAGCAGCGCTATTCGTCCATAGAGTTTGATTTTTTTGTCGTTTATGTAGTAACCAATTCAGCTATTTTAGCCGCAACATCTGCCATTGATTCTTCAATAGTACTTAAGCCACTTCGCGAGCCAAGTAACGGACTAACTTCACGTAAATCCTCAAAAGTCGTATTATGTACAATAGGGACAAGCAAATCACGAGCTAGCAAAGCTGAAAGTTCTTTATCTGCTATTCCTTCTCCCTCAACACGTTTAAGAAATGAAGGCGTAACTAATACAATACCGACACGAGATTTTGCCAACCCTTTATCAATTTCACGAAGTAAAGATGAACCTAAAGGAACATCCTTTTCACTAAACCAAATAGTTACACCTTTTGATTCAAGGAGATCGTGTAATTCTTTAGCTGCGCCTTTACGGTCATCCCAAGCGTGACAAAGAAAAACATCTCGTAAATCTGGTAATTTCGAACGCTTCTCAACATTATCACGCACAGGGGTAAGTGTTCGAATTTCCGCAGAAGTATATAAAATACTAGAACCAACTAAAGACCAACGTGCTTTCGTCTTAGTTTGTCCGCTAACACTACTACGACTTGTAGAACTGTTTGATGATGAAGAATACGGTGAAGAATATGAGGAATAAGAGTTGTAACCTCGATAACTACCTCCACCTCCACATACTGGGCAGCTTGCCCTTCCACTTGCCGTGCGATGACCGTAAACTGGTGCTGTACATCTTGCCATAGTTTTATTCCCCCTATATTTTTTTAAGAAAATTATATCCGTTTGTGTTATTGATAACCCCTAAGTCAATTCTTTACATCATGCATCTGTTTGAACTTCCCATTATTTACATAATGGGAAGTTATTCTCTATACTCGCAATAGATTGATTCCTTCTAACATTTGGTATGTCTCCAACGCAAATTCATCTGTCATGCCACTCACATGATCAACAATCAGATGAATTCTCAACCACCATTCATATACCAAAAATTCTTCAGTTACTGTCTGATCAAGTTTGTCAACAGCGTACCAATATGCTTTTACATATCGTTTACCGAGTCTGTTAAACAATCGCTTTTCAACATCAAAATTGTCCACTTCCTTTTGCTTCGCGATTTTTTCAAAGATGGAATAAGGTAATTTAAGTATTAGCTCATAATGCCTTAATATTCCAGTTATGACTGCATATCCGGTTAATTCAATACTTTCGGCTTCAATAGAGGTATACAAAACTTTCTTTGATACTTTCTTTATGGTACTTAAAACACGGCCCATTCCATCATGAGGTATTAACTCTTTAGCGGTTCCGTTATAGAATTCCTCATGATTATCTATATAATTTTGAATTGCTTCTTGCACAGCTTTTTTGGACCATGGAATGGAGATATCATGATTAAAGTTATCAATATGATCAGGAATTTTGACCGGACAGGTTACTTCACGGTAATCCTGAGTCCAAGATTCTCTAAACTCATTAAGAAAGTCTTGCTCGGTTAGTATTCGTTTTTCAATACCGTCTGATATATCGCTCAAACAATAAGCTATATCATCTGCAGCCTCCATAATGTATGTTAACGGATATCTGTGATGTAATTCTAAATTAACCTCGGAGCACATTTTTACCACTAAAGATTTTTCGGTTTGAAAATATCCCGCTTTTTTTAAAATTCCATTATCTCGATCCTCACCTGCCGCTCTGGAATATTTTAAAGCACAGAGTAAAGTTGCATATGTTAAATTCAAACTAAACTCATCGCGTTCAGTGTGTAGTCTCGTTATTGTACGAAAGCCTTGAGGATTTCCGTCAAATTCTTCAAAATCACTCATGAGTAGAGAGAATTTAGTGTTCTGAGATATTACTTCTGTAGGTAACTTTGGTAAACTATTTCTTGCCCAGTCCTGAATAGCTGCCTCACCGAAATGCCCAAATGGAGGATTCCCTATATCATGTATTAAGCAGGCATTTTCAACAATAGCGACTATATAAGGCACAGAACGAATCGAGATAATGTTTTTGTTAAATAAGCGTTGAGCAATGCCATTTGATAAAGTTCTTCCCAGATCAGAAACTTCAAGTGAATGAGTCATTCTTGTTCGTACACTTGCATTTGGTTCTAAAGAAAAAACTTGAGCCTTTTGCTGAAGTCTCCTAAACGATGAACAATATAGTACACGTGATCTGTCGCTATAAAATTCATCAATTTGAGCGGATCTTTTTACCGTTGATGAACGCTCTCGGTTAACACTCAATCTATTTTTATAATCATACTTCATTTCAATACTCCCTCTCGCCTAAAGATATATTACTGACCTATCAATTTTTAATAATTTTATAAAAACCAACTGTGCTTCACATTATTGCTAAAAGCCAAGGAAATTTATAATTTAATCACATCAATATTTATTCTCCTCGAAACTTATCTATAAGCATGTTAACATTATCCTAATGTCGAATACTCGTAAAAATGGTCGATGATAACGCATCGACCAAATGGGCAAACCTACAGATGAATGAATAATAATGACTTGTTTAATTACAATTGCCATTTAAATCAGCACCGTACAAAACATACACGAAAGGGAGCACTCTTGCGATCCCCCCGTTTTTCCAACTTCTGAACTAGACTAGTGCCCTTTCCATCCTACTTCCGCGAATTCTTATAACTCCTGGTTGTTATTGCTAAAATCACTTTATCTCCTGCTAAATAGGTCAAGACTATTGGTAAGGAGATGATTACTATGCAATCAAACAAAAGTTGTCCGCTTATCGAGCAGTATCTAGGATATCTTATAGTTATTAGAGGTCGGTCTGAAAGCACTATAAAAGAATACCGTACAGACTTACTTATGTTCTTTGAGCATGTTCTTAATTCCCGAGGCATTAGCTTAATCAATAGCGACTTCTCATTGGTAACCTTGGAATTCATTAAATCGGTATCCGTTAACGAGATGTACGCTTTCATAGCCCATTGTCAAACGAAATTAAAGTCTTCTGCCGGTACAAGGGCAAGGAAAATAATCGCAATACGACAGTTTTGGAAGTATCTAAAGACAAAAGTTCATCTTATTGATAACAACATTGCCGAAGAGTTGGAAACACCCAAGCTACCCAAAAGAATTCCCAAGTATCTTACCTTGGAGGATTCCGTCAGACTGTTGATCCAATGTGAAAAATCGCCGCGCGACCATTGCATTATCACTATATTTCTTAACTGCGCACTGCGGTTATCCGAATTAGCAAGCCTGGATATAAACCAGATAGATAGTGATGTGCTCAGCGTGATCGGCAAAGGAAACAAGGAACGAAAAATCTACTTAACCCCTGCCGCCAAGAAGTCGATCAATATATGGTTTCAAATACGAAATAGCCTTGATGTGCAAACCAAAGCTTTGTTTGTTTCACGAAACAAACAGCGGTTGACAACCAAGGCTATTCAAAACATTGTTAAAAAAAATGTTATTGCATCAGGGCTTGATCCTCAAACTATCTCGACCCATAAGCTGCGCCATACGGCCGCGACGTTAATGTATAAGTATGGACGTGTTGATATTCGGTCATTTCAACAAATCCTTGGACACGAGAGCGTGGCCACAACAGAAATTTATACCCATATTGATGACCATCAATTGCAGTCTGCTGTGAACTCAAATCCCCTTGCCATGATGTTTAATTAGCTTCTTCAGGATGGCTCAAGACGATTTGTAGCATTCCTGTAACAAGAAAAAATGAGCTTTGAAAAAAAGATGACCTCACGTTAAGCTTTGAGAGGACACACTGTTGGCCAACAGAATCCAATCAAAAAATACCGGAGGTCATCCAGATGAATTTTACACAAAACGAGAAACTAAATCAACTTTCAGAAAGTAGTATTGTCATTGGAGTGGACATCGCAAGCGAACTTCATTATGCCAGAGCTTTCGACTGGCGAGGAGTAGAGCTAGGGAAAGTATTCAAGTTTGCAAACACTGCAGAAGGATTCAAAGACTGCTACGCATGGATTGAACGGCTAAAAAGGCAGACACATAAGGACTCCATAATAGTAGGCGCAGAGCCAACCGGCCATTACTGGTTCAATCTAGCATCATATTTTAAAGAGCAAAGCATTAAGCTAGTCCTGGTCAATCCATTTCACGTAAAACGTAGTAAAGAACTGGATGACAATCATCCGAGCAAAACGGATGCCAAGGATCCTAAAACAATCGCTAAGCTGGTGATCGAGGGCAGATTCAATGAGCCTTACATTCCGGAAGGGATCTATGCGGAATTGCGAATAGCTACGGCTTGCAGAATGCGCATACAAAGGATATGAATAGCATAAAAATCGCATCCAGCGGTGGCTAAAAATATACTTTCCCGAGCATGAAACGGTGTTTGCTAAATTTGATGCCACAAGTAGCATGCTGGTGCTGCAAGAAGCCCCTCTACCCAGCGATATTGAAAAACTTGGAGCAGAAGGAATAAACCAAATTTGGAGGGACAACAAACTGAGGGCAGTGGGTATGAAAAGGGCTAAGAGCCTGTATGAAGCTGCTCAAAAGAGCATTGGTTGCACCGAAGGAGAGTTTTGTTCCCGAATGGAAATCAAGCTATTACTCCAAGACTATCATAATAAAACAGCACAATATCAAGCGATCACAGAGGTCATTGATGGTTTGTGCAGTCAAATACCAGAAGTAGCAAAGCTACTTGAAATTAAAGGTGTGGGACTGGTTTCAGTAGCTGGTTTTATCTCTGAGGTTGGAGACATTAGACGCTTTAATTCTCCGAAGCAGATTCAAAAACTTGCCGGATTGGCCTTGCGAGAAAGCAGCTCAGGCAAGCACAAAGGACAGACCACGATCAGCAAACGGGGGCGAGCGCGACTGAGGGCAATTCTATTTCAAGCGGTGATGCCACTAGTCTCTAACAACACAGAGTTTGCAGAGATACATAAGTATTACACGACAAGAAACAAGAATCCTCTCAAAAAGAAACAATCGCTAATCGCCTTAAGCTGTAAACTGATTCGGGTATTCTATGCAATATTAACGAAAGGCATAGACTACGACCCGCAAAAGCTAATTAAAGACATCCATCGTCCCGTTGAGTATTTAGCAGCGTAACAGAAAGTGCAAATAAGCAGTTCTGTTGGTAGGCGTCACCACAGAATGTACCCAAATCATAGTAATCTAACAAGATAAAAGAGCTGGTAGTCAGTCAACATATTATCCATTAGAGCAAAGACTCGGTTTTGTAGCATTACTGACACCCAATCATGGATAGGTGGAACGAAGGAATTTAGGGCAGATGTGTTAATCTTGACCCTGTTAGACATGGGAGGTTTACCACCGTGAGTATAGTGGGTTTACAACGGCCAACATATTAAAAATAGCAGACGTTGGCTTTGCCATACTCAGTTTCTCTGAATTATGCATTCTATGCGAATTTTATCCGTGATGAGCTTTTTAGGTAAGTTAGGAATTCTATGAAAACAAGAGAAAATCAAAGTAAATCCCAAGATATTATAGGGAGGATAATGGGAACAATGTATCGCCAAATGGTTGTTCCGCTACATAAGTACGATGTGCAACCTCGGAAGGAACAATTCTTAACAGTTGTATAATTGAAGAATCCGAATAATTGGAGAACTATTAAAGGGTCTTGAATAGACATGTCAATCAAAGTTGAACTTAATGATTTCGGGTTAAGCACATGAAAGAAAAATGCAGATATAATGCACGTTACTAATAATGAAAGAAATTCCAGTAAAATCTAGGCCTTATTGGAGAATTTGAAAGGTTTTTATTCAAATTCGGTTCTATACAATCCAATATAAAGGGATTATTATGAGTAGAAGTTGAATAAAGCCAGCGCTGAATTCTATGGAAGCGGGGGAACCAAGTCTGGGCTATCAATTAGCCAAATGGGGTGAATCACTGAATGTGACGGGTTATTCCTTTCAATCCGAATCCGACAGCTAACCTCGTAAGCGTTGAAAGGGGGTTAAAAGCAAACCATACCCTTTGGTTTGTTATACACTTTGACATTAACCCCAAATGGGGTTTTTCTTTTTTAGGAAGCTAATAGCATGGAATTCATTTTAAAAGTTATAAAAGGAAGAGAATAATAAACTTGTGGCTAATCGGGAAAACTTCATGCGCGGACTACTTGAGTAAGACTGCTCAAACGTTGAAGGTCGCTCTGAATGGTTCGCCAATATTTTAAGGAAGGCATTGCCGGAGTTTAATCTGTCATAGGTAAACCGCACTCTGTATTACCCCCCACACTGTATTTACTAAATACGCTGAAAAAACTCACTTTCAAAAGTAATACAGCAGCCTAACGGCAACTGCATGAAGATCATTTTGTTTATTCAATAATATCACTGATAAATTGATATGAAGGAATGAAGGACAAAATAATGGAAAAAGCATTAAATATCTACAAGGAACGGCCATTAACCTTAGCCGGTATGCTCGTAACAATCGGTGTTGTTTATGGTGATATTGGTACATCACCCTTATATGTTATGCAAGCATTAGTTGAAGGGAATGGTGGATTAAAATCCCTTTCCAATGAGTTTATATACGGTTCCCTTTCCCTTATTTTCTGGACTCTTACCTTACTTACCACGATTAAGTACGTCCTAATTGCACTCAAAGCAGATAATCATGGAGAAGGTGGCATCCTTGCACTGTATTCATTGATTCGAAAGATGGGTGGCTGGCTGATTGTTCCAGCTATGATTGGGGGAGCAGCCCTTTTAGCTGACGGTGTTTTAACTCCGGCAGTTACCGTCACAACTGCTGTGGAAGGTTTAAAAGGGATTCCGGCCTATGCGAATAGCTTTGGCTCTAGCCAATCCACTGTTATTTTGATTACCATCATTATTCTTTGTGTCCTATTCCTCATACAACGAACGGGAACGGAGATCATAGGACGATTATTTGGACCCATTATGATTTTATGGTTTACCATGTTAGGGATTCTAGGTGTTATACATATTTTCGGAAACCTTGATATCTTAAAATCATTTTCTCCCTACTATGGAGTTAAACTGTTGTTTAGTGACGAAAATAAAGTCGGGTTTGCAATCTTGGGCAGTGTATTCTTGGCTACAACAGGGGCAGAAGCGTTATATTCGGATCTAGGACATGTAGGACGAAAAAATATTTATGGAACTTGGCCTTTTGTTAAAATTTGCTTGCTGCTCAACTATTTTGGTCAAGGGGCTTGGTTGTTACAGGTTAAAGATAATCAGGGGCTACAAAATATTATGGACTTTAATCCGTTCTTTGAACTAATGCCCCATAATTTTCGTATCATTGGTGTTGTCTTTGCTACTTTAGCAGCTATTATTGCTTCCCAAGCCTTAATTTCCGGATCCTTTACCCTTGTCTCAGAGGCCATTAAGTTAGATCTACTGCCGAGATTAAGAATTAACTATCCAGCGATGTCTAAAGGGCAAATGTACATTCCGATCGTCAATTTCCTCTTAATGATTTCTTGTATCGGAGTGGTCCTATTCTTTCAAACATCGACACACATGGAATCGGCTTATGGGTTAGCTATTACAATTACGATGCTGATGACCACAATCTTATTGTTCAATTACCTTCTTCAAAAAAAGGTATCCAGGGTACTCGCACTCCTCATGGTTATCATTTTTGGAGTATTGGAAACTGCTTTTTTCGTCTCAAGTGCCGTAAAGTTCTTTCATGGCGGTTTTATAACTGTGATTATTGCTTCTCTCATTTTAATTCTGATGTTTTTATGGTTAAAAGCGACACAGCTTGAACAAGTCGTGACGAAAGAAGTTTCACTGGAAGATTATATTTCTAAGCTTGATAATCTAAGAAAAGATGAACATATTCCAGTATATGCCACGAATTTGGTTTATCTAACCAGCAAATCAAAATCAGGGCATATAGATAATGAAATCATTTATTCGATTTTAGATAAGCGGCCAAAAAGAGCAGAAGTTTATTGGTTTATAAATGTACAGGTAACAGATGAACCAAGGACAATGGCCTACACCGTAGAAAACTTTGGAACCGATTATGTTTACAAAATTCAACTGCGCTTAGGATTTAGGGTTGAACAAAAAGTGAGCACGTATCTAAGACAAGTTGTTACAGATCTAATGGAATCCCACGAACTAAAACAACAACCGCAAATGTATTCTACAAATGTAGTAAATCGTAACGTTGGGGATTTCTGTTTTGTTTTAGTCCGTGAAGAACTTGCTCATGATACCAACCTTCCTTTATATGAACGATTAATCATGCAATTTAAACTCAGCATAAAGCAAATTACGGTTTCCCCTGTGAAATGGTTTGGGCTCGAACATACGGATGTTAAAGTTGAACACGTCCCATTGCGTTTAGGAACCACTCGGCCAATCAAACTCAAGCGAGAACTTCTATAAAATCAAAGGGTGCTTTGCTTTATGCTCAGTTAATAATCTCGCCCTTGTTTTTGGCTAAATTTTCGCGCCATTTGTGTCGCTCGGTCGTTGTCAGTTTCGTCCACTCTGTTTCTTCACCAATAATTCTTAGAGGTTCTTGTGAGCGATAAGAACGTGTTAAGTTACCCGGAAATTTTTTATCCGTAACATTTGGGTCGTTTTCAAATTCACCTGTTGGTTCTATTCTATAAACGCGTTCTCTTCCTTCTCCTTTTGCTAATGCTGCTGCAAGTCCTGCGCCATTTGCGTTAGCAGTGAAATAAATGTGGTTCATTTTAAGCTCAGGTTTGTAATTTGAATTACCCCCCGCTGTCAGTAAATCACCAACTTGCAATTCTGCCTTTGTTCCATGATAAAATGGTCCCTTATCAGAAGGCGCACCCTTATAGGAATTTGATAATTCATAATTTCTACTTGCATTATTAGAATCACACAATTCCTCATAACATTTGGCAATGTTTAAATATAACGTTGAGAATGCACTTTTGACATTTTCATCATTTATATTTAGTGCACACCGTAATGATGTTTCCATCCATTCCAATTTGTCTGTAATACTCTTTTGTTGACGAGCGAAATGATAAGCTGCAATAAATCTTTCATAGTCGTCTGTTGCTTCGTGCCATGCTTTATTAAACATCGTGGTTGCATCTTCAATGTTTCCACTATCTTCTAAATTAATCCCCATCATACAGAGTTTAATAACAACATTATTTGGATCAAATTTTATATCCATTTTATTTTCCCCCCTGTAAAGTTAGCTCATCAGATAAGCCATGTTCGTACCATCAATTGCCACCGCTATTGCTAACGGATTGTTTTTGGTCAATTCTACCCTGGGTTTACCATTGAGATAAAGTTGAACCATTTGATTTTTTAAATTCGTCTGTAAATGATCTTCGTTCCCGCTTGATCATAGCAATCTCCTCGTCTTTCAATATTGGTTTTAAGTTTACTAGGCCTCAAGAGAACTGTCCATTTAAGTGTAACCTATCCACATCGAGAAATTCAAACAGTTAAGGTCAATAGCTAAAATAGGGTTATAGAAATATTAGTGATTGGAGAAAAAAGGAGGAAACTTGCCATAAGCTTTGCGGCGGTGTATCCGTTGGCGATACTGATTTGACAGACTACATTCGGGAACATATACCAGTCGATAACCTGTTAGTTTTCGGGGGTGGCCGTGAAGAAGTTGATGAATAACGTGATAACAAACGCGGAGAAATAAGTCAAATTATCCTTCGTTTTTAGCAGAAAATCAGTCACGACTTGGCAAATCCAGATCGTGACTGATTCATTTCCGGAAGGCACTTTATGCATAAAAATTGTACTCCAATGAAATTCGGAGTACAATTTGCAAGTTTATATTTATTACAGATTTTGGTGTGAACCATCACAATATGGAGGGTTTTTGGTGTGCTTACAAGCACATAAGTACGCTGTTTCATCTTTCTCAGCAGTAAATGCCATAGGTGTAAATGAAGTGTCTTGATGGGCTCCGTTACAAAATGGCTGATTATCGCTTTTGCCACATGTGCAATAATAATACGTTTCACCCTTCTTGAGTTCTACTGGTATAGGCGATTTCCCCGCAACAACAGGTTCATCCATACTTGTCTCTCCTTTTTACATTGATTTATTTGTTTCGCTCTATTTTGCGTCTTAAACTTATAAGTTATACCTTATGCTACTACGTACTTTTTTTGTAAGGTGCTCCTCTAACACCCCTTAAATGTCCAAAATTACTGCCACATAGATAAGTATGGATTTTAGCAAATAGACCATTCTAATAAAAAACAATAATTCAAAGGAGCCGAAATGCTTAAATTAAAATCTATACCCAAGATTCATCTTTACCTTCTCCTGATCTTATTAATTATGTTTATATGGTCGGTGATTAAAGCGGATCAACTCGGGATTTGGTTTCTCGAAGTTATTCCTGTTATTTTCGGAACAATTATTATTATATATACTTATAACACGTTTCGTCTGACTACACTCGTTTATATCCTTCTTTGTTTAGATGCCATAATCATCTTAATCGGCGGGCATTTTGGGTATGGCAAAGTTCCCCTATTTAACTGGTTTAAAGACTATTTTCATACAGGAAGAAATTTCTACGATCGATTTGCTCATCTTATTGGTGGTTTAGCCGGAGCCATGACTATCCGGGAAATATTGCTGCGAAAGTTAGATCTTAATAATATGAAATTGACGATAATCTTAGTTCTTGGTTTAGTCCTCGGAGTAAGTGCGAGTTACGAGCTCGCTGAGGGATTCGTTGCCTTAGTTGCGGGTGGAGCAGAAGCATTCGTGGGACTCCAGGGGGATATCTGGGATACCCACTGGGATATGTTTATCGCTTTAATAGGGGCAATTAGTGGCTTACTCAGTTTGAGCGCAATCCATAACAAGTCATTAGCCCTGATTAGACAGACTACGAAAGAACCTTAATAGGAAAATGGTCAATTTATAAGCATCCTGACAATTTTACATTAAAGAAAACCGGTTAAAGTGTACACCACTCTAACCGGTTATTTATTCACCCCATGTTTTTAACCTTCTGTTCAGGCCTTGCTCCAGCAATACTCTGCTAGTTCAAATTCACTAAGTTTGGCTGTTTTTACATTAAACAATTGAAACCCTGTAATGATCGCGTATCCCTTGAAGAATTTTTTCAAGTCTTTTTTGAGAGAACCATCTTCCCTGAAGCATCACCCCTAATTGGGTCGTCATATTATCAATGTTCTCCAAAGGATTTAGCTCAAGAAGAATGAGATCTGCTCGTTTTCCTATGGATATCGTCCATAGGGACAACATTTACATGTTTTAGTACGATGAGTGATTCTAGACGATTAACTAATGCGCTTGCAGGAGTAAGATAGGTCAACTCTTTTCACACTCCATAATGAAGCAAAAACTCTCTTCATGATCTCATATGCATATTATTCGCTTTCATTCTTAAGCTTATAGTATTTCACGTTTAGCAGGTTATATTAAAAAAAATACGTTCTTTTAATAGAATTCATGTACTTATTGTCGTTTAGATTCTGAAGGTTGGCTAAAAGAAATGTCAAAATATCTGAAAAGCTACTTATCGATATCATTGCTATCCAATTTGCGTTCAATTGCCTTAACTGACTCAATCAATTCTGGTGTGCCTCTGCAATACCGTTCTTAACCGCAGTTTTAATGATGAAGTAAAAAACGACTAAGCCAATGGCCCAAAGAAGAATGGGGAATAAAGCAACGCCAACCAATCTCATCACCTCATCTCTAATATTATAAATCTGCTTAGTTATCTTATATTCTCTATTCCAATTTCATATTTAAATTCCTCCCAATAAGATGAAAATAGCCCCCTGCTAACTCACAATCTTATAATACGTTCTCGCCGTTATGGCGTAGACCAGCGCATAAAATGCGGCAAAGACAAGGAGCGTTATTCCCGTCCAGAGTGCAAAGAGAGGGATATTCGTCAGATTAAAGACAGAAAGTAAGCGTGTAATCAACTTAAAAGCAAACCCGATATGAATGGCTGCCGTGACTAAGGGCAAGAAGAACACGGTCAAAACCTGATTTCGAATCGACTTTTTTACTTCGTCAAGACTCATACCGACCTTTTGCATGATCTCATAGCGCCCCTTGTCATCGTAACCCTCAGCAATCTGCTTATAGTAGATAATGAGCACCGTCGCCATGATGAACAATATCCCTAAGAAAAGACCCAGGAAGAACAGGCCCCCATAAACTGCGTAGAAGCTCGCCCGTGAACTTTCGGCTCCATTAACATATCCTTTGATTCCCATCGTTTGGAGTTCCTTTTGTAAAGATCTCGTCAACGCGATTTGGGTGTCTTTGTCGCCATTTACATCGAAGCCATAATTATAGGATAGCATTCCTTGATCAGATGGGTCTTTACTATACCCCTCGTTTCCGGTTAAGGCGAGTGAAACCTGATTTATTGTCTCAATATCTTTAACCACGATGTAATAACTGTTCGCAAGCACTGCTGTGTCCTCACCCTCATAAAACATGGAGTTAAGGCGCTCTTTAAGGGTAAGCTCGTAACCGTTGATGTTCATCCGATCACTTGGAATATTCCCTCGTAGCGAATAGACAAGGACTTGATCCTTTGCAAGTTCTACAGATTTATTCTCCATATGGTTATAGTCCTCAAGAGGGATAAAAACGAGCATCGCGAAACGGTTTGAAGAATATGAAGTAGAATTCGCTGGCGTAAAATGATTCCCCTCTTGACTGCAGGTGAATTCCTTCGAACGATAATGAACGACATTCTTCGGTGGAACATTGGCCATTGCCGTTTGCTGTTCGATGGTTTGATTCAGAGCCATAACTTGCTCATCGGAAACAAACTGAGCATTCATCGAGATATTGCGTGGGAACCGCGTTCGGAGAGCATCCTCCACACCGACATACAGGGAAATGGTCGTGGAGAGCATCACAATGACGGCCGTTGATAAAATACAGATATTTGCAAGCCCCACCGCGTTTTGCTTCATTCGGTACATCATTCCCGAAACCGAGATGAAGTGTTCAAGCTTATAATAGTAGCTTTTATTTTTACGGAGCATTTTTAATAAGGCGATACTTCCCGCCGTAAACAGGTTATACGTTCCGACCATGACTAAGACCACCGCCACGAAAAAAAGGGTAAGTGCCTGAAGGGGCGATTCGGTCGTCAACGCGATATAATACCCGGCTCCTAAAGAGAGTACACCCACTCCGGTCATGATCCACCGTGTTTTCGGCTCTTTTTCGCCGACGTTCCCCCCTTTGAGCAATTCGATGGGCTTAGATAAATGGACCTGGAAAACGTTATAGAGGAGATTCACAAGAAAAATCCCGCTAAATAAGGCGAGAGTCATCAGAATCGCCGAAGGAGGTATTTCAAAGCCAAAGGTCACTTTGAAGGAGATGATTTTAAAGAGCAGGAGAATCATGAGTTTACTAAACAAGATTCCGGCGGGTATTCCGACTCCGAGACTGATTAGTGCGATAAACAGGGTCTCAAAAAGCATAACCTTCGCGATATGCTTTTTTTCCATCCCTAAAATGTTGAAAAGTCCAAATTCCTTTTTCCGTCGCTTAATGAGAAAGCTGTTCGTATAAAACAGGAAAATCACAGAAAAGATGGCGATGACAACCGCACCAAAACCCAATACGCTGCGGAGACTTCTACTATCGCTCAAATCGCCGATATCTTTCACAACGACAAGAAAAATCATGTTATAGAACATAAGAATCGTACCGATACACGTGAGCAGATACGGGACATAGGTCTTCGCATTCTTTTGCAAATTCATTAAGGCTAGCTTGGGATAGAAAAAACTATTCATTCCGTACACCACCCGTTGCAATCAGGGTGAGAGTATCCGAGATTTTTTGGTACATCGCCTCCGTGGACAGGTTGGCTTTGAAAAGCTGGTGGAAAACCTCCCCGTCCTTGATAAAGAGCACGCGTTTGGCGTGGCTCGCCGCTTTGACGCTGTGAGTCACCATGAGAATCGTTTGGCCTTCTGCATTGATCTCGCTAAATAGCTTGAGGAGTCCCTCAGTCGCACGCGAATCGAGCGCACCGGTCGGCTCATCAGCAAGGATAAGCTGGGGCTTGGTAATCAAGGCCCGAGCGACGGCGGTTCGTTGCTTTTGCCCACCGGAGACCTCATACGGATACTTGCTTAAAATATCATTGATCCCCAACCTTTGAGCCATAGGTTTAAGCTGCCGATCCATTTCCTCATAGGCCTTCCCTGCCAAAACTAAAGGTAAAAAGATATTGTCCTGAATCGAAAACGTATCCAGCAGATTGAAGTCTTGGAAAACAAAGCCTAAGTTATCACGCCGAAAAGCCGAGATTTCCTTTTCCGGAATAGTTACGATATTTTTTTCATTCAAAAGGACCTCCCCACTCGTCGGCTTATCGAGGGCTGAAAGAATATTCAAAAGCGTGGTCTTACCTGAGCCGGACTCCCCCATGATCGCGACATATTCTCCTTGCTCAACGGAAAACGTGACATTCGTCAGGGCTTGGACGGGATTTCCTCCAAATCGCGTCGTATACACTTTTTTCAAATTATGAACCTCTAAGAGTGGCATCTTCTTTTCCTCCTCTTCAATTATTTCATCCAGAAGTAGGAACGACTGTAGAATCCTGCTTCTTTGTTAATCCTAAAATTACAGAATGCTTGTGCTTTCCTTGATATGATGATAACAAAAAAAGAAAATGTCCTGCCAATATTCTGGCTTACATTTTCTCTTCTAAACTTACATTTTAGTAAGGTTCACTCAGGGGCGATATGCATCGTATCCAACCCAATCTTAACACTGGTCCCCTTACCCACCTTAGATTCGATCCGAATGGTGTGCGAAAGCTTATTCAGAATTTGCTTACAGAGATAGAGCCCGATACCGGTCGACTTTTTATCGGCCCGCCCATTATACCCAGTGAACCCTTTTTCGAAAACGCGCGGCAAATCCTCCGGCTCAATCCCGATCCCGGTATCTTCGATCACCAAAGTCATGGGCAAATCAGGATCTAAAGTAATCGTGATCTCACCCTTCGGGGTGTATTTTAGAGCGTTGGATAGAATCTGCTCGATAACAAAAACGAGCCACTTTTCATCCGTTAAAACGGTACAGTTCAACTCCTGATAATTCAGCTTGACTTTCTGTCGAATAAAGGACTTCGCGTATTTACGAATCACTTGCCTGACGATTTCATCCAAGGAAATCTCTCGAAAAACCAAATCGTTGCTCAGGCTCTCCATGCGGATATACTGAAGCACCATCTCCACGTATTGCTCGATCTTGAAAAGTTGGTCGAGGAGCTCCTCCTTTTTACCAGCCTGCTCCACTTGCAGTAGTAAGCGCATCGCGGCAATGGGTGTCTTAATCTGATGGGCCCAGATTGTGTAGTAATCGCGCATCTCCGTGTAGGCTTTGTCCTTCTGACTGATGATATCGCCTCGGTCCTGGGCAAGGTTTTTCAGAAGTTCCTGGTAGTCCCTTTCAATTAAATCCCTGGTCGAAGGAAACACAGGATCCAAAAGCGGGATACTTTCTTGCATTTTTTCAAGGGCTCGATGCTTCTTGAAGAACGCGTGAAAGTTCACCACGCCAAGGATTAAAACAAAAAAGCCTATCAGCAGTGCCGCGTAGCCTACGGCCTCCAAAGGCAAAGAATAGAGCGAGAAAATTCCTAGAAAGATGCCAAGGATAAGGAAGAGAGTCGCTAGGACAGCGAGGTTACGCTTTATGTAGGAAGAAGCGATGCTTCTGAATTCTTTCATTCTTTACTCCACAATACAAACTGTATTTCAGTCCAAAACCTACTCGATTATATATCCAAGACCCTTTTTGGTCGCAATAAAATTCATGAGCCCCCACTCCGTAAGTTTCTTGCGCAAGCGTGCCATGTTGACGGTCAAGGTGTTGTCATCGATGAATTGATCGTTTTCCCAGAGGCGCTGCATGATTTCTTCCCGGGAAACCACCCGCCCGATATTCTCCATGAGGAGCTGGAGAATTTTATAGTCGTTCTTCGTGAGGTCGATTTTTTGGTTTTCAACCGTCAGGGTAGTATCACTGAGATTAAGGACCACGCCCTTATGCTCAATGATGCTTACTTGCCCTTGGAAAGAGTAGGTCCGGCGCAGAAGGGCCCCTACCTTTGCGGTTAAGACATTTAGGTCGAAGGGCTTGGCGATAAAGTCGTCCCCGCCCATATTCATCGCCATCACTATATTCATATTATCGCTGGCCGAGGAGATAAAGATGACCGGAACCTTCGAAATCTTACGGATCTCGCCGCACCAGTAAAAACCATTAAAATACGGAAGCATTATATCCAATAACACCAGTTGAGGATCCAGGCGAAGGACCTGCTCGGTGATATTGCGAAAATCGGTCACGAGAGTGACCTGATAATCCCATTTTTCGAGATGATCTTGGAGGGTACGAGCAATCGTGAGATCGTCCTCGACGAGCATGATATTGTACAAGAAAGCATTCCTCCCTAACACCTAGCGAGCCGAACGGACAGCCCAATCCTGTTCCTTTGAGTTCATATATTCCTATTCTATACTTTTATTTATTACTCCTTTATTCACCTAGAAGCACTCTTCTTGACCTAAGGATAATCATCTTCCTCCATAATTCGGGAATGACTCATGGGGAAGCATTCTCTTATAAAATTTCCTTAAGTTTGGGATAAACCGTAAGCGCATTTCGATAAAATACAGCTTCGTGGTACTCTTCCGGTATAACATGCTTGATAAATTCTACATAAGGTTCAATCGGTACAAGGGGCCAATCCGATCCAAAAAGAACTTTGTTATAGCAATTCGATATGACTAAGGATTGTTGAATATACTCGACGTAAAGCCTTTTATCTTTGATTTTCATCACGTGCTCTTTATTTCCTGCAATGAGTCCGGATAAGTCTGCGTAAACATTATGATTCTTGGCGGTGACCTCTGCTACATCGATCATCCAGGGGACGCCCATATGACAGATCACAAACGTAACGTCCTCTTGTTTTACAGCTAACTCATCAATGGTCAACGGATGGGAATATTTTAAAAGTCCTTTTGGGGATTGTGTATCTCCACAATGGATCGCCACAGGAACTTGGTATTTACGAGCAAGCTCATAGATGGGTTCATAGATCGGATCATACACGTAATAGGGAAAATAACCGGGATAGAGTTTTATCCCTGTCACCTCCCTTTTCTTAAGCTCTCCTTCAATATAATCGAGTTCTTTGTAATCTTCCTTTAGCTTTTCAGGATTGACCCCGACACAAGAAAGTGAACCTTCTACAGTCCCATCTTCCAAAACAAATTCTTCCGGACTACCCGAAGGTTGGTTGGGTTCTCGGCTGGGCGTTGACATGATGATTCCAGCGACCACACCGGCTTGTTCAAACTCTTTTCTTAGCCCTTGAGCACTGAATTCCACTTGTGATATATGTTTGGCCGTTTCATTAAATCCAAGTCGATTTGAAAAATGAAAATGCGCATCAATATTTCAAATGACATTCCTCCGTATTTGGTATCCTGACCATGCAAATCAGTTGTCCTCATTATATCCTCATTTTATTCGGCTTACCAAATCACTTTTGAACGGCAAAACATTGAAAGGGCTTGGATTAACCCCAAGCCCTTCCAGTTCCCAATCAAATTCACCAATCTTACCAAGAAAACTCCAGCACCTAACAACTCAAAGAGCTAAATACTCTGCATAGGCATAGGCAAAGGTAAAAGGCTCCGTACCCATACACCGATAGGTCTTGATGAATTTATAGTTTTCTAGTGCATCCACGGCACGGTTTACTCTAGCCACGGTTAACCCGGATTTTTCTTCTAGCTTGCTACCATTTATGTAATTCACTTCTTCAATCACTTTTAGTACCTTTTCAACATCAAGAATAGGATCAAAGCTTAATTCTTTCTCAAAGATGAAGAAAAGGACGAACGTAGGCATTATATACGCAAATTGAAAGGGTTCTGTTCCAGGCAATCTTTCAAGATTAACAAGCCCCTCTGCTTCGAGCTCCAGAACCCCCTTGTTAAACTGCTCAAGACTTAAATCACTGAAGCATTCCTGAAAAAGTCCTCTGGCATGAAATTTCTTTTCCATGCCTTTTTCTTCACCTTCACTCTGTGACATGACCTTTCCAATCTGGTACGCTTCATTGGAAAGTGCTTCTCTATTCATTTTCAGTTGTTTTATTCTTTCCTTAACATCCACTTAATCCATTCCCTACTTTATAAAGTTTAAATTTCCACAAATTCGAGCATAAGCAAGCCTTTAATTCGTACTTAACTCAATACTGGGATGGGATACACTGCGATTATAACACAACATTCTACATATTTGGATTCGGGCAATGAAAAAGCCACTCTACTGAGCGGCTTAAGATACTAAGGATTTGGGTCTCATTATCAGTTTACAACATCGGCTTGTTGAAACCATTTGATAATAGAGTCACCTAACTTTTTAAAGCTTAGGTATATGTATATGCAAAAGGCGCATAATTTCTTTTTCTGATTCAATGACTCTTTCAGCTATAAATTCTTCAAAAGGCAACTCATCTCTATGCGCTTTTTCAAGAAGCTGAATGTATTCATGTCTAAGAATCGGAGGAATCACAGCTAGCATGTATCCATCCTGGATCAATGCTGTATTCATGATTAGCCGAGCAATTCTTCCGTTACCCTCTTTAAAAGGATGAATAAAGGCAAATCGTTTATGGAGCTGCGCTGCAAAAACAACCGGATGTAACTTCTCCCTTTCAGCTTCGATCCATTGAAACAACGCATCCATTTCTTTCTGGATGCGTTTCGGTTCTGCCACCGGATATTTAGAGCCGGAAATAAACGCATCGATATCACGGTATTTTCCTGCGTACTCACTTTCAATACTCGCATAAAACATCCGATGCATTGTGAAAACATCACTTTCCGTAATAGTCCGCTTTTTGAGCAGTGTAAACATGAAATCATAGGCTTTGGCGTGACCAATAGCCTCAAAGGTATAGCGTAAAGGTTTTCCTCCAATGGTCAATCCATCCTCAAGCAGCACTTTGGTTTCGCTTTCCGTAAGAGTATTCCCTTCAAGAGCATTTGAAGACCAAGTAAGGCCAATGCGATAGTAAGCTTGGAGTTGTTTCAGCATCTCTCCCTCGAAGGGTCTGCGCTCATCAATGTTCACTTTGTATAAGTCAAGCAATCGATAAATATCCATTGATAGATACACCTTTTTCATTATATTTATTCTCTAATTATACCATGAGAGATCAATTATTACCATTTTCTTCCACTGTATATTTACCCCTACGTTATTTGCAGCTCAGCTCTTAGCGGGCCACCTGGATATCGATCAAAGCATTCTAATATTCCAGTTTATCCAACGCTCATTTAACCGTTTTTGGGGTTATCCTCTTCTCTATTACGGCTTCACTAAGCCGGCATTTTTCTAAGATACGCTCCAACCCTAATTATCGGCTTGGGAAAAATACCGCGATCGCTCTGGCTTTGGCCCTTGAGCTTAATAAAAAAGAGACCGATCAACTCTTGAGCGCTGCCGGTTACTCCTTGTCCGAAAGTGATACCTTTGATTTGGTTGTTCAATTTTGTCTTGAGAAAAAATATATAATCTCCAAGATGTCAATCAGGCCTTGGATTATTTCAGCCTGAAGCCGTTAGCCGATGTATTAGAGTGAAAAGCAGGAAGTCAATCCTTTTAACCGATTGACTTCCTGCCTTTCTTCAACTTCTCAAAATCTTCTCCATTGGCTTGCCTTTGGCCAATTCGTCAACTAGTTTGTCAAGCCAACGAATTTTCTGCATAAGCGGGTCTTCAATTTCCTCGACACGAACACCGCAGATTACTCCCGTGATTTTATGGGCGTTTGGGTTGATTTGCGGTGCTTCTGTAAAAAACGTCTCAAAGTCAACACCTTTAGAGATTTGCGCCTGTAGGCCCTGCTCGTCATATCCTGTCAACCAACAAGTAGCCCTATCGACTTCTTCTTTTGCGCGACCCTTTTTCTCAGCTTTTTGGACGAGTAATAGGTAGACTTTTGAAAAAGCAGTCGTAAATATTCTCGGTTTCATGTTTAACCCTCCGCTTGTTTCACCCTCCACCGCACAATGTCCGTGATGAATTCATAATCTATCGGCTTGCCAAGCGGCAGCTAAATCGCTCCTTTACTGGTCTTATATCCTTCGAGCCGCCCCGCAAATTCGGACGTAGCTTCGCCGCCGGTGTACAGCCCTATGTATTTTTTGAATGCCGCGAAGTGGATGAGGCGCCCTAGCGATAAGCAAATTCAATGATGCACAGAGCCCATAATTACTTTTTCCGGTGATAAAGGACCTGTTGGGCTAAGTTTATTGAGAAGCCTTAGAAGATAATAAAAATACTCATTTCTTTGGGCATCATCCAATTTCTTTAGAAACATTCTTGTTAATTTTCTATCTAGAAATTGCAAATGCTTTACAAAATGCTCATGGCAAAAGTCATTTATATTTTTATCCTCTAAATATTGTTCAATTGTTTCTAAATAAACTATTTCCTTAGCCTCCTCAGTTGTAAACTTTGCTTTTTTAATGGCATCGTTAATGCATTTCTCCTGCAATGATATTCTAAGAAGTTTAAAGTGGGAAGATTGAACAACCTTTTTAATGGCATCTACATGCTTTTCAGAAATTTCTTTATAAAAATAGCGTTCTAGAAGTTTCTTCCTAGTTTTTTCCGAAACCCCTACTAAATAATAAATTTTCCTTAACCCTTTAGTACCTACCTTAACTGAATTTAATCTTTCTTTAAGCTCTTCAGGAATATCTATTAATTGTTTATAACTTTTTAATGTACTTGGAGACATTCCCGTTACCATAATAATTTCAGAGTCAGAGAAACCATGTATATAAATAAGTTCTTTAATCATCTTCTCCTTTTCAAATACAGGTCTTCTTTTTTGTTGAAATTCTGGTATTAATCGCTTTAGTAGTCTAGTTCTTGGGCTCGTTATGGGTCTAACCTCACATTTTACGAACATTCGCCCCATATTCTTTAAGGCAAAAAATCTTCTATAACCATGAACAAGAATATAATCGTTCTCTGCAGTCGGGCCTTCCACAATTAAAATTTCTTCCAGTCCATTTCTATCAATACTATTACTTAATCCTAAATCTTCTTCTATCGAACGAAACGTTTCTTCAGTCTTAATGTGGCTCAACAATATATTTCTTTCCAATTATCAACACCCCACTTCTCTTTAAGAAATGGGTATGCTTCTCATAAATTGTCCAATAACATGAAACATAAAACTGAACAAGAAGATTTTAGACAAATATAGAATATAAAATGAAGGAAAATCCTAAATATTTCAAGAAGCAATTAACGATCTACCTTCGTTGCAAGCTAGTGACAAATACTTAGGAGGTCATAGACCCCGGGGGAAAGGTTAAACCTAATTCCCTTGAGCAATTTCGATTTTTGAGTGGGGCGTAACCCGGGGCGAGGCTTTAGCCAATGCCCGCCGAGCACCCCCTTGACACAATCCTAAAGACCTCCGACATTCGGCTATTTTGCCGACCCATTGTACTTCAAGAGTTCCTCCCTACGTGCTAATAAGTGTTTAGTGGCCAACTTCCCCACTGCTTTGGTCGCTGTATAATTCCATATTGAACCAATTCCAATAGATGCAACTGGAACGGCAGAATTCACTATGGTCTTCTGGATGATTTTGACAGCAAGCTTCTTCCCGATATCCTGAATGGCTTTCAAGACCTCTTTTTTGACTACTTCTTTTACGGCTTTTCGAGCTATGTTACCTCCAACTTTCATTCCCGCTTTACCCGCAGCTTCGGCGGCCGCCCCCCCAATGCATAAGCTAAGATCGTCAAAATATCTTCAGGATCATTCGGATTAAGGGTACACCATATACTTTGGCTAAATTCGCAACAACGGAAGTTGTATTCTTACAAGCATAATAGACTCGGCAGCAACCGCAGTTGCTGCTATTGTAAGGTTAGGTCCTTTAGCGCATCCGCTCGCTCCACAATAAGTTCAGCAGCCGTATGCCCATGTACTGAATAATGGAGTTATTTTGTGCAGTCGCAAAAAACTCCTTAGTCAATGCGAGGTTTGGATTATAATCGATGGAAAGAGTATAAATCTCCTTAACCTTTTGATAAAAACGTTTTTCTGAGCTCCGAATATCACGAATACGCTCTAACAGCTCATCAAAATAATCCGCACCGAACTTCTTCGGATTTTTAAGGCGATCGTCATTCATAGCAAAGCCTTTTTTCATGTATTCAGTAAGGACTTCACTAGCCCATCGACGAAATTGGTTTCCTACGTGCGAGCGTACTCTGTAACCAATGGCTAAAATCATTTTAAGATTATAATACTCAACCTCTCTAGAAACCCCTCGGTTGCCCTCTTTTTGAACTATCCGGAATTTCCGGATAGTTGCCGAGGACACCAATTCTTCATCTTCAAAGATATTTTTAATATGCTCACTAATGGTCCTGACATCCTTTTGATAAAGTTGAGCAATTTGCTTTTGGCTAAGCCAGATCGTTTCGTCTTCAAAGAAAACGTCAATTTATGTTTTACCATCCTCAGTCTGATAGATTAATTACTCGCCTTTCGAAAAGTTATTCAACTGATTACTCACTTAAAATATCTCCTCTCAAATTGACACAAACCTGTTTAATTCGTGGCATACTAATGCGTCACTTCTCATGAAAGAGTGGTATTTATCTTATTTAATTGTTACTGTTTCTTCTAAGGCTACCTCTTGTATCTCAGGTATTTCACGAAAGGGTTTGATGGTCAAATTAAACACTATCCCAGCCACTTCATCGGGTAAAGGAGGTGTCACGACAAAGGAATGCACCATTCCCTTTTGCTGTCCGTAACCCCCATTTTGCCGGCACTGATATTCTGGTGAGATATTTAATTCAAAACGATTGTGACCCAGTCTTGTAAATGGTTCATTCTTATTTACCTCAGTTTCGATGTACACCACGCTAGCATTGCGATATTGTTTCATATGGGTTACTGCATATACAACACGGTTTATTTCCACAGATTTTAAGATCGGAACAAACTTCAAAAAATCGGAAGGTTCAACGGGTGGCACCCAATTATGCTCACCATACATTAAGGAGAAAATTCTTCTCAGCCAATCCTCATTAAGTCCATACTGTTCGCTCCAGGAAGAGATCTGATCGAGATGTGGAAATCCTGGATTATCATCAGAAAGCTCTTTACGTTTTACTAGAAGTTCACAAATCTGCCCATCAATTGGTGTTAATTCTTCACAATAGTAATCTGTTGGGGGATGAAAAGGTAAGCGCGTTAAAGGCGTCTGCATCAAATTAATGACCTTCTTTCATTGAAATATCAATTCCGCTATTTTCTACAGTTCTATAGGATTCACCCGTTAAAATCCTTAGTTTATATATACTTCTCTGCGTATGTATATCTAAACCGTTTAAGGTTCTTAGCCCCGTTCATACAAATGACCTATTTATATCCCATTCTACAATTTTTGGAAATTACCTTTAGAAATCCACCTTTGAATTTGCTATTGGAACAAAACAGGCCACACCTAAGCTCATATCTACTGCTATTATCTTTAAAATTTTTTAGCATCGTAAAACGACCCCAGGTAGCTCCTCCGGTTCTTCAGGTAAATCCGCGAAATCCTCAGCCTTTAAATCGACATAGTTTAAGGCTGTTTCTAAACTCTTTTTAGGGATGAGCTTGTCATGATAATTGGAAATGACCCATTCCAGATATTCAGCAGGTATCTTTTTAGCTTCCGAGGTTCTAAATAAATCCGAATTACCGTTGATCGCGTTTAATAGTTTTGTCGCGGTTTTTTCTACTTTTTCTAACTTTAACTTATCCAATTGGGGATTGTTTAAAATGCCGAGTTCTTTCAAGCGAATGAGAGTCATATCATAACTGACATTAAACGCGGTCTGTATCCTTGCGATGTCTAAGCCCTTCCACGTATTAACATCCTTATCCTTAAGTTCTAGTCTCACAAAATTATAGACTTTCTCTGTCGGCATTAATAAACAAGCTGCAAAATAGTTAGCCTCAATCTCATTTTCATCTCGGTCGTTGAAATCATCATCGCGGATCATTGTACAGCCTTGCTCGGATAGATGTAGTTTTTGATGTCCCATTTCATGAGCTACCGAAAAAATTTCCCGTGATAGGATCTGTGAAGAATTTGAAAAGATGATTCGTTCTGTATCCTTAATTAAAGCAAATCCTAAAAATGCTTCACTACCAATAGGGTACCGAATCACGCGATACTCTGCCTTTTCAGCGGCTTCGAATATATTTTGAAAGCCATAACCCGTTACCTTGCATTCATCTCTCACATTTTCAGCAGTTCTTTCGATCTCAAGTTGTCTACTTTTATTCATCAACCTCAACCTGCCTTACACTTTGGTAGAGCTTGCGATGCGCATAAAAAGTATCAAGCATCTTGGTAATATATTCGAACTTATCTTCTTCAACTGAGTTATTATTTGCTCTAAACATGGGTTGCTCTTGAAGGACCGCGTTTACTGAAGACGTTATCTCTTCAACAGCGATCCCCATAACTTGGGAAACTGTAATCAGGCTAGCATAGGAAATATCGATTAACCCCTTCTCAAGCCGAGCATATTTTTGCCTTGAACACTTCATGTTTTCCGCCATCTGTTCTTGGGTTAAGCCTTTGGACTCTCGCAAGCTTCGGATTCTTGCTCCTAAAATTTCATTCATAAGGTTATTCCCTCCCATTGGATTCTATCTGTACTCTATCCTACTCAAGCGCCAATGTATTGTTACATTTCTATAACATCTATATCTATTATCGCTACCATTATATCCAAATTATACACGATAATGTTATAAATTCGAACCATAACTTATTGATCTAATAGAAAAGCTTGGATTCATTGATGATAGGGTATGACCTAGGAACATAGCACATAAAAAAACTGGCTTCTTGGGCATCGCCATATAATAGATAATTGTTTATTGATGCAACTCCACTAGAATTAATTTCATAATTTAGTGACAAACCCGAGGGAAGGCGAAAAATGCTCATGGATCCCCCTCCCGAGCGCCTAGTCACCCAAATCGGGTAGGAGGCTGACCATTATTTGGTCAGCCGACCTCCCACAGCACCGTACGTACCGTTCGGTATACGGCGCTTCCAAAGTTTACGCGTTACTTCGCAGAATAACTAAAACTGAGATATCCAATCCGTTCGAAACGCTTATTGGATAAGGCTTTTGTCAAAATCGGGCTATGGGCAGTACGCCAATAGCCTTTTCTTGTGTTTGCCCACATCCACGCTTGTTCCTCTTGTATACCTACTTTCTTGAGGTTTTCAAATCGCGTTCGGGTTCTCTTCCATCGCTTCCAGGTAACCATCCGTATGCGACTTCTTAGCCACTCATCCAGTGTCTTAAGTAGATTTCTAGCGTCGGCCAGTTTAAAGTAGTTCGTCCAGCCTCGCACTATCTGGTTGAGTTTTGTTCTCCGTTCTTCGATTCCCATCCCGTTGCTCCGTCCAGTCACTTCTCGGATTTTATCTTTGAGTTTCTGGATGCTTTTAGGATGGATTCTCAGTCGCCCAAATCCTCTGTAGATGTAAAAGCTATATCCCAAATACTTTACATAGTTTACGTGCGAGATCTTAGTTTTCTCCCTGTTTACCTTGAGAAATAACTTCCCTTCGATGAACGGAAGTATATGGTCAAGCGCACGCTTTGCTGCTTTCTTGCTTTTGCAAAAAATCATCATATCGTCTGCATAACGCACAAATCTATGCCCTCGCTTTTCCAACTCGTGGTCACATTCATTGAGCATAATGTTTCCAAGTAAGGGACTAAGGGGTCCGCCTTGCGGTACGCCCTCGGGGCTTTCCTCAAACAAACCATCCACCATAACTCCTGCTCTTAGGAATTTGTGGATGAGTGAGATGACTCGCCCGTCTTTTATTGTCTCAGACAGAATTTGAATCAGTTTGCTCTGGTTGACCGTATCAAAGTATTTCTCTAAGTCCATGTCTACTACATATTTGTATCCTTCTGTAATATGACCCTGGCATTTCAACAGTGCATCATGAGCACTGCGGTTCGGTCGGAATCCAAAACTGTTGTTTGAGAACTGCTCTTCAAAGATGGGGCTCAGGACTTGAGTAATCGCTTGTTGGATTAACCGGTCTACGACTGTTGGTATTCCCAGTTTTCTAGTCTTTCCGTTCTCTTTGGGTATCTCTACCCTCCGTACGGGTTTTGGACGGTATTTACCGTCCCAGAGGGATTGCAAAAGTTCATTCTTGTGCTCTTTCAGGAAGGGTAGAAGTTCATCCACCTGCATACCATCGATTCCACCTGCGCCTTTATTTCTCTTCACCTGTTTGTAAGCTCGGTTTAGGTTTTCGACGCTAAGAATTTGCTTAAGCAAGCCTTCTGTCTGCTTGTTCGTGTTGGTGTTGTCGGTTTCAGTCATCTTAGGTGGCGCGCACACTTCCGCATACTCTCTCTGTTCCGCAGATACCCTTTGCAGATAGTCTTCGAATCGAAGTTGTCTGTGTTTTGAATTACCACTTTCAGTAACTTTCATTGACCCACACCTCCTTTGGTTCAACCCTTCCGTCGGTGTCTAGACCACCTCTGTACTATGGCTTCAGCTGACTCCTCACGATAAATCTTGTTTCAACCAGGTTTCTTACTCTGTTTCCACCTGTCCGTGAGGCCTCCCACGGTAAGACGATTCACTTTCGTTCCATGTACCCGCAGCATTTACGCTAACGTATCCGTGTAGCTTTTGGGCTTCAGCTTGAATGGCAGCCTTACCCCACGTTTTGCGCCTGATACTGTTCGTGTTCCTCGGGTCGGAGCTTTGCCGCCGGCTTCCTTCAGATTCCACCTCACGATGGACACCCTTGCCTTAAGCTAATGGTTGGTCGCTACATACCCCCATAACGGACTTTCACCGTCTAGTTAATCGCCATGCGTGGCGCACCAAAAAAAACCGCTACTCTTTCTCAAAAGTAACGGCTGCTTAATCCTTGCTTCCCCCTATCATAAGTTTCCCTACAAAACTTCCTCATACTGCTTCAGTTTCTCTCTCACCTCGAGTACGCTTTTCCTCCCGAATCCTTCGATCACAAGAAGTTCCTCCTCAGAATGCTTCTTCAAATCACTTACCGTATAAATTTTCGCGCGATAAAGGGCATTAAAAACCCTCGGGCTAAGCTTCAAATTCGTAAGATTGGGAGAATCCACAAAACGCTGACACCACTCTTGGCATTTTTCAGCCGCCTCTCTCGTGGAGTACTCCTTTTGGCATAGATCACAAATAAACCGGGTCGCCTTACCTTCAATTACCATCGAACAACTCTCCTCCCACTCATTATCTTCTTCCACTAATCCCATCCTTGCTTTAAAACTTAAGGAATAGTGCACCCTCATTCTCGGCTTGCCTAATTACCTTCAGCAATCGTATATATGTTCTATATATTCATTATACTCTTTTATTTTTGTTCGACAATAAAAAACCTCTGATATTCTTCTAATCTATCCTCTAAGCCTAAAATCCGCCTCTGCTCCTTGATTAGCTATTTGCTAAACCTGTTTTCGTTTACAAACATATGTGTGGTAGTCTAAACTATAACTGACCGGAAAATTCTACCGGTCTTAAATTTAATAGGCGGGCCTCAGCTTACCGGCCAGCGCCCGCCCAACAAACAAAAGATAGGAGGGAAAACAGATGGCAGTATCCAAAACCCCTGTAACATCAAGCATTCGACTCAGCTTAGTTACAGGATTAGACACTCAAGGTGCCCCGATCCTCAAGCAAACAAACCTCAGCAACGTCAAATCAAATGCCTTAGATCAGGATTTGTTTGATGTGGCCAATGCGCTCGTAGGCTTGCAAGAGTACAGCGTGCACAAAATTCAACGACTCGACACGGCTGAATTAATTGAAATGGTCTAATCCAGCCTAAAAACGCGAGTTAGCCCGAACTACAGCTTAAAATCTTTGAGTATTAGAAAGGAGGAATAGCTTTGGCTACCACCCAAGTTTTGAAAATGGTTTTTCTAACCCCGCTCAACAAGCAGGTGACCATCAGCCTGAATAACCCCAAAGATACCCTGACTGCCGCCGAAGTCCAGGGAGTTATGGACACAATGATCGCTAGAAACATCTTCATGACTACCAACGGCGAGCTTGCCTCGAAAGTAAGCGCCCGGATTATTGACACCACGACGAACGAACTGTTCACTGCCTAAGGGTAAAAGAACAGCCGGGGAGGATTAAGTCCTCCCCTTTTTTATAGCTAAAAGCAAGAAGAAAGGAGGTCTTTGCCAATGGAAGAGCTATTGAAGCTAACCGCCAATTATGGTTTCCCGATGGTTGTCGCCGGATATCTTCTAGTGAGGCTGGAACCGACCATCAAAGAATTGCAAAAAAGCATCACCTCGCTCACAATCGTCGTAGCCCGTCAGAGCGGGATGGACAAGGATGAGATCTATGACCTTATCAATAACAAAAAAGTAAGCTAACGCGCTTTTAAACAGCACTCGCAAGAAGGGATTTAGTCCGATGAAAAAGATAAAAAGACGCGCAGCAGCCCCTCTCCTCACACTTTTCCTTGCAGGATTGCTGGGTCTCGGAAATTATGGGGTTAACGTCAAGCCCGATTGGAGCGGCCTACCGAAATCACCGAATGACTCACCAATCACAGATAATACAGCGTCTCAGCCAAAGCCGGAATTTCAGCAGCCCGAGTCTCCAGCTAGGCAAAGGGAACAAGAAACCGGGATCTGTATTATTGCCTATGATGGCGATACCATTACGGTAAGGCTGACCCAATCTCCTCAAAACCCAATCAAGGTTCGTTTAATCGGTATCGATACCCCAGAACTCAAAAAGGGCGAGTTTGGCGAAACTGCCCGTGATTACCTGAAATCGATGGTGTTGGGCCAGAAGGTTCGCTTAGTCTACGACACGGATCGTTTGGACAAATACGGGCGCACACTGGCTTATGTTTATCTCCAAGACGGAACTTTGATCAATGCCTGTTTATTAGAGGAAGGCTATGCTCGAGTCATGACAGTTCCCCCGAATATCGCTCATGCTGCGGAGTTTAATCAGCTACAGGCTGAAGCTAAAGAAAAGCAAAAAGGAATTTGGTCAATTCCGCCGCCCAAATCAACTTGGCGTGAGGAAAAGATTGTTCAAGATTGGAAATTCTGAAAGAGGTGAAACCCTTGCCGATTATTTGTATTGATCCCGGACACAACAACTCAGGAGCCGATGCCGGTGCCGAAGGAAACAGCCTGCGCGAGCAGGATCTTACCTTGGATATTGCTCTACACTTAAAAACCTTACTTGAATATAACGGCTTTACAGTTATATTGACCCGAGAAGGAGACGTTGTTCACGGACCGCATCAAACCGAAAAGCAGTCCTTGCAAGCTCGGTGCAATATAGCCAATAAGGCCGGAGCGGACTTGTTCCTGTCGATTCACATCAATGCGGGAGGCGGAACTGGGACAGAGATATACGTTTTACCCGGCGGGCAGGCAGAAATAATGGCCACGGTACTGCTTCCCTATTTATCTCAGGAAGGTTCCTGGCCAAATCGTGGTGTTAAAACCAACAGGCGTTTTTACGTATTGGTCAATACCGATATGCCGGCAGTATTAACCGAAAACGGATTTATCGATCATCCGAAGGATGCCCAAAAGCTTGGGAATCCGATATTCCGAAAAAATCTGGCTCGTGCTCATGCCAAAGGAATCTGCGCTTATTATGGGATAGAATTTCGCGATCCAGAGGATAAGAAGTGACTCTCCTTAGAAATGATTAAAATAGCCGGCGGTTGCCGGCTATTTTAATGTCTTGAGGTCTTTAAATTAATTATCCGAACCATATTGGGATGGATTCTCTGCCACCATTGACAGATTACTTTGTGTGACAGATTCAAATACCACTGGTTCACCTTCCGGCTCTGTAAACGATGCAGAACCGCCAATGCCAAAATACTTCTCAAAGAATGCCTTCAGCCTATCAATAACACCCTGCTTTTTCTTGGCTCTGCCACCGCCACCAAATCGGGAAACAGGAGGCATAATCTTATCGATATCCGTCCCAGCAGTCTTGATTTCACCATCACGGAATGCGTTATCGAGGAATTTGCGTGTATCTTCCGGCTTCAGCTTTTCTTCTGTGATAATTGTTTCTAATTCTTCTTCACGCTGTTTTACAACATAATCGTGCCACTCAGACATTACATCATCTGCATCATTGATACCTGCAATAAATGTTTCAATCAGCTGTTTCTTACTACGGAGTTCTGGGCTGGCATCAATTGCTTTCTTGATGGTAATCAGAACTTCCTTGTCCTCGCAATGGGTATCATGGTACTTCTTAACAAGCATCAGAATATAATCGATATTAATTTCTATCTGCTTGATCAGTTCCACTTCAAACACAATATCATCAATAATATCCGTGCTTTCTCCGGCTTCACGCTTGCGTTTCCATTCATCACGCAAATCCTGATACCTGCCAAGATAATCCTGCAAGTCACGTTCGGTAATCAATTCCTTGTCCTTAAATTCATCAAAGGAGACAAGGAGATTTCGCATACGAAGGATTGCACCTAACAAGGCTATAAAATCCTTCTGGTTCTGCTCCCCAATAATCTGTGGCTCTGTAAGCGGGAACTTATCATTCAGTTCCTCCATCATATCCACATATCCAGGCATTGGCTTATCATCCACGGAAATATATCCGTAGTAGTAGTCCTTAAAACTCTGGAGCAGAACGATTCCTCCGGCATTCTTATCCCCAAAGAGGGATATGGCACTGTCTACACGCTTTTGCAGATTGCGGAAACATACAATATTGCCAAAGGTCTTGATAGAGTTCAGTATGCGGTTTGTTCTTGAGAAAGCCTGAATCAGTCCATGCATTTTCAAATTTTTGTCCACCCACAGCGTGTTCAGCGTGGTGGCATCAAAGCCTGTGAGGAACATATTGACTACAATCAGCAAATCCAGTTCTTTGTTCTTCATACGCAGGGATACATCTTTATAGTAGTTCTGGAATTTGTCACTGGATGTATCATAGTTCGTATGGAACATTTCATTATAGTCACGGATAGCTGCCTCAAGGAAATCACGGGAGTTCTGGTCAAGGGCAGAAGTGTCCTCTGAATTTTCCTCGTCTAATATACCATCCGTTTCTTCCTCGTTTGCACCATAGCTGAAAATGGTAGCCACACGCAGTTTTCGTGTTGGGTCAGCTGCCATCTGCTTTTGGAATTCTTGATAATACAGCTTTGCCATCGGCACGGATGCCACGGCAAAAATGGAATTGAATCCGCTGAGACGTTGTTTCTGTTTGATTTCCTCTACAGCACCTCTTTCGGCAGAAGCAACCGCAGCGATATTTGTGAGAGAATTGAAAATATAGGTCTTGTCCCCACGGTAGGTCTTCTGGTCAAAATGCTCCAGAATATATTTCGTCACAAGGGCGATACGCTGCGGTGCCATCATAGCCTTTTCCCGGTTGATGTCCCACACCATTTCGTCATCAATCTTTTCATCGGTATCCATTGTCTTGATGTAATCCACTCGGAAAGGAAGTACATTCTTGTCATTGATGGCATCCACAATCGTATAAGTGTGAAGTTGGTCGCCAAAGGTCTGCGCTGTTGTAAAAAACTGCGGATTTTTCGATGCACCTGAGTTAGCCGCAAAAATAGGTGTCCCGGTAAATCCGAACAGATGATACTTTTTGAAATTCTTGACGATTGCGGTATGCATATCCCCAAACTGGCTGCGGTGGCATTCATCAAAAATAATGACTACGTGTTTATCAAACACTTCATGCCCTTTGTATTTCTTTATGAAAGATGCCAGTTTCTGAATCGTAGTAATGATGATGTGTGCATTTGGATTTTCTAACTGTTTTTTCAGAATTGCCGTGGAGGTGTTGCTGTTGGCAGCACCTTTTTCAAAGCGGTCATATTCCTTCATGGTCTGGTAGTCCAAATCCTTACGGTCTACCACAAACAGCACCTTGTCAATGTAAGGCAGCTGAGAAGCCAGTCTTGCCGTCTTAAAGGAGGTCAGTGTTTTGCCAGAGCCAGTAGTGTGCCAGATATATCCGCCACCTGCCACACTGCCATATTTTTTATAGTTATTTGCAATTTCGATTCTGTTTAAGATTCGCTCTGTAGCAGTAATCTGATAGGGGCGCATGACCATCAGCATATTTTCCGATGTGAAAATACAATACTTGGTCAGAACATTCAGCAGCGAGTGTTTGGCGAAAAATGTCTTTGTGAAATCAATCAAGTCTGGAATCACACGGTTATTGGCATCTGCCCAAAAGGAAGTGAACTCAAAACTGTTGCTCGTCTTTCCTTTTTTGGTCTTGCCGGAATTCGCATCCTTGATGGCATTGAAACGGGTACTGTTGGAATAATACTTTGTGTTTGTCCCGTTGGAGATCACAAAGATCTGCACATATTCAAACAGACCACAGCCTGCCCAAAATGAGTCACGCTGATAGCGGTTGATCTGATTAAATGCCTCACGGATAGCAACCCCACGTCGCTTCAGTTCAATATGTACCAATGGCAGACCGTTGACAAGCACGGTCACATCATAGCGATTGTCATATTTTGCACCATCTGCTGTGCCGATGACATACTGGTTAATAACCTGCAGACAGTTGTTGTGGATATTATTTTTATCGATGAGGGTGATGTTCTTGGAAGTGCCATCATCCCTCTTAAGCACTTGGACAAAGTCCTCCTGTATCTTACGGGTCTTTTCCACAATATGCTCATTTGGATTGGCAACAGCATTTGAAAAGAACTGTTCCCATTCCGTATCGGAAAACTGATAGTTATTCAGTCCCTCCAGTTCTCTGCGGAGATTGCTAATTAGATCCTTTTCCGTATGGATTTGCAGATACTCATAGCCCTGTTCACAAAGCAGGCGAATGAATTCCTTTTCCAATGCTGCTTCACTCTGGTAGCTGTCAGAACGTGTCTTGACAGGCTCATATTCTGTGACTACCGTATTTTCATTTGTCTGAGCAACGATATTGAAATAAGGCACACGGTTCGCCTCCTTTCTATGAAAGTTCTTTAAAGGTTAATAATTTATCACGATAATATTCGTATTGTTTTTTGCGGGCTTCGATTTCAGCAGGTAGTCCTGTGGAAATGTCGTTGCAAAGGGCGTCGAAGCGGTCAAGAATGGCAACAATGCGGCTTTGTTCTTCAAGGGATAACGCTGGCAGTGTAATAGAGCTTATGGTTTCACCAGTGATATGGGGAACTCCTGCACCACGTTTTGATTTATTTAGCACAGGTTGCAAATTTTTAAAATAGTAATATAGAAATCGGATATTATTATTTTCTGTTGCTTCAATAATAAAACCATCTGTTACAAATATTGGTTCATCCCAATAAGAAACAAATCCAGCAGACGCACCGCTTCTTGAAATGACAATGGCTTTTCCCATATGATTTGGGTGGTCGATATAGTATGCAGGTTCTTGCCCGCCTAAAATCACTGGTATATTTCCAACTTTAGAATCCTTTTTTGTTATGTATTCACCACGTGACATAATACAACACCGTTTAAAATTTATGTATTCGCAATGGCAAGCCAACAATTGATTTCTATAATACTCATACTGTCTTTTTCTCGCTATAAGCTCGGCTGTAAGCTCGGCTGTAAGCTCGGCTGTAAGCTCAGTGAAATTGTCCAGAATACGGACAATTTCACGCTGGACTGGTAAAGGGGGAACGGGTAACATTAAAGACTTTACACTATCTGCATTAAGATTTTGAACAGCACCACCAAAAGATGCCCTTTTAGCCATTTCCTGCTGAACAGCTGTGGAATTTAAAAGATAATATAGAAAATCTGTGACAAAAGTATCATTAAAATCACTTATAGCAAGCCAACCATCGTGAATGCAGCCATCAATTGCTAAAATATAGGGGCGTCCGAAACTCATAGAATTAGAAAGAATAAAATCGCCTTTTTTTACCTTTCTTGATTTTTCTGCACCTTTAGCTGTTATTTTTTCATTTGCATGAGTGACATATTTGCTCCCAATAGCTACATCACCAATTTTAATCCAATTCACTCCATCTTCATCAGAAGTTATGAAATTCTTAATTGGTCTTGGAGATGCACCACGCAAAATAGTAGCTAGTTCTCCAAAAGTTTTATATTCCACCCCATCCGGACAAAATTCCTCTATCAATTCCTCCAACTTACTCATTCGCCCACCTCGATTTCTTCGATGATGTTGCGAATCGCTTCACGCAGTTCATCCTCATGCATTACGATTTCTTCAACCTCTGCATTCAGCTTTACAATGTCCACTTTTTCACGGGTATCCTCAGTTTCTACATATGTAGAAACAGATAAGTTATAATCGTTTTCTGTGATTTCTTCATAGCTGGCAAGATGGGATAAGTGTTCCACTTCCTCACGATTTGCAAATATGTCTACTATATGCTCGATATTGTCCGTAGTCAGCTTATTGTTATTTGTCACCTTGATGCACTCGTTAGAAGCATCAATAAACAGTGTCTTGTTGTCATTCTTGTTTTTCTTCATTACCATGATACAGGTGGCAATAGAGGTGCCAAAGAACAGGTTGCTCGGCAACTGGATTATGCAGTCCACATAGTTGTTATCAACTAGATACTTACGAATCTTCTGCTCTGCTCCGCCACGGTACATAATGCCGGGGAAACAAACAATCGCAGCTGTGCCATTAGGTGCAAGCCATGAAAGACTGTGCATGATAAAGGCAAGGTCAGCTTTGCTCTTTGGCGCAAGCACTCCGGCAGGAGCAAAACGAGGGTCATTGATGAGCAGTGGGTTTTCATCACCTGCCCACTTGATAGAGTAAGGCGGATTAGAAACAATCAATTCAAATGGCTCATCGTCCCAGTGCTGTGGTGCTGTTAGAGTATCCTCACAAGCAACATTAAATTTATCAAAGCCAATGTCGTGCAAGAACATATTGATGCGGCAAAGGTTGTAGGTGGTGATATTGATTTCCTGTCCATAGAAACCGTTGCGGATAGCATCTTTTCCCAAGATTTTTTCTGCTTTCAGCAACAGAGAACCGGAACCACAAGCAGGATCATAGACCTTGTTGATTTCTGTTTTGCCCACAATTCCTAATCTGGTCAGCAGTTCGGAAACATCTGCCGGTGTATAAAACTCCCCACCGGATTTTCCTGCGTTGGAGGCATACATAGACATGAGATATTCGTAAGCATCGCCAAAGGCATCAATCGAGTGATCTTTGACTTCGCCAAGGTTCATTTCACCAACACCGTTTAACAGTTTTACTAGTTTTTCATTTCTTTTGGCAACCGTAGAACCAAGTTTATTGCTGTTCACATCAAAATCATCAAACAGCCCTGCAAAATCGCTCTCTGCATCGCTGCCCTTTGCGGATTCCTCAATGTGACGGAACACCTTTTCCAGTGTTTCATTCAGATTTTCATCGTTCGCAGCCTTTGCTCTGACATTGCAGAACAGTTCACTAGGCAGGATGAAAAAGCCTTTTTCCTCGATCAAACCGTCCCGTGCTTCTTCCGCTTCATCGTCAGACATTTTTGCAAAGTCAAACTCTGTGTTGCCTGCCTCTGCTTCACCACTGTTGATATAGCTACACAGGTTTTCGGAAATATATCTATAAAACATAGTGCCGAGAACATAGTTTTTGAAGTCCCATCCATCTACAGCACCACGCAGTTCATCAGCGATTGCCCATATCGCACGATGCAGTTCATCACGCTCTTGTTCTTTCTTTGTATCAATCATTCTCTTTTCCTCCGTCTTCTGGTATAAATTCCAAAATATCGTCCACACCACAATTTAAAACACGGCAGATACTTTCCACACTATCGAGCGAAATATAACCATTCCGTTTTAATCGTGTGATTATATTAGCAGAAAATCCTGCTTCCTGCATCAACTGTGCGTTCGTCATATCTTTTTCTATCAATAAATGGAAAAGGTTTTTATAACTGACTGCCATATCACACCTCCATTAAATCTGTAAGCTGATACTAATACAGCATATCACGCAAAAGTGAATTTTTCAATCTTAGTATAGAGCATAAACAAAAGATTGCATAAAAATGCCCTTTCTGCCGAACAGCAGTTAGGGCGACTTTCGTATATTATCGTAGCACTGTGTCACATGAATTTAAGCAATCAATCGGAGTTATTATTCAAAGTTATTGCTGACAGAGCTGAACGTCGAAGCGTAATCGTTTCAACAAACCTGAAATTCTCAGATTGGGTCACAATGTTTAAAAATCTCACAATGGTCACCGCTCGTATTGATCGGTTAACGTTCAGATCCCATGTATTAAACATAAATTCTGATCAGCCCTACAGGGCTGAGTATTACGACAAGAGTAATTAGCATTAAGAGAAATACTTGCTTAAGTGTTTCCCTATCTTTAGAAGCTGTGTGGTAAACTTTTTCACTGTCAAAAAGTTAGATCATTGCTGGTAAACTAATTCGCTGTCACGCGGTAAAAATTCGTTGACATTCACACGCGAGATTCCCGAACGGCGGTTGCAGGCAACCCAACCATATCAAAAACAGGCAGTCCGTTCGATACATCCACTTCAATACGAATGATATGTGCTTGAATCCCGGAAACGGCCATTCCATAGACAGCTACAAACAAAAAATCCTCCTTGTTTAGAGGGATTCGACTAATTTCTTAATTATCCTTCCCAATTTATCCAGGGTATTCCACCAAGCAAGATAGTAGAGAGGAGCTAAAAATTACGTCTTTGTAGGGATCACTTGCGTTTAGGATTCTAAAGCGGGACAGTATATAGGGGGGTAAATTCAATATAAATCAATAATAATCAATAAAATCACTTGCATTTTGACGCTCTATGAGGGGTTAAAGTGAGGGGATAAATAATTAAAAACAATGGGGATAACTTCAAGCGGGGTTATCTCTTTTTTTATACAAAAAAACACACAGGAGGTAAGACCATGAGCCAGCGATTTTACAAGGTTTCACACGTTGCCGAGGTTTTGAATGTAAATTATTCAACCGTATGGCATTGGATTGACTCAGGGAAGTTATCCGCCTTGAAAATAGGGCGGAACTACCGAATCAGCGAGGAAGCTATTTTAGACTTTATTCGAGAGAGCATTAAATACCAAGACAAGAAGGAAGAGCAGAACCAACTAAAAGAGGGGCTGATGAAAAGTATTCTTAAAACCTATTACCCTGAGACTTTAGCAAAAGAACGGGTTGAGAAATTCAAGAAAGACCTTGAGCAATTAGAGAACCGACACAAAGAGGACTAATAAACAGTAACTAAAAAACCCCTCATCAAACCATTATCAAGGGATGAGGGGTTTTCAGGCGAGGGGTGTATATCAATGTCAAGACGTTTGAATAATTCTCAAGATGTTCGGAGATACCTTGCTAAATTAGCCGAACGACTTGAAAAGGTGAAACTCTCCCCAAGGGTTTGAAGGAAAGTCACCAAGTGTGTCGAATACCGTTAAAAAAAGGAGGGGAAAAATTTGTCAGCGGTTCAAAGAGAAACTCCCAGAGTAAACATGTTAAAAAACACGCCTAATTTTAGTCTTAGTACAAAACAATTATCATGGGCCCTCGCAATTGGTGGCTTAATCTTTTATTTTTTGCTAACTTTTATAACTGGCTTAATTCCTCAAATTAAAACAGAAGATCCCTTTTTAGAAAGATCATGGATTGAGTTTAGTAGAACACTTGTAGAAGTATTGAAACTATTAAGTGGAGTGCTTATTTCATCTGGAATAATTTCACTCTTGTTAGAACTAAGTACAATTAAAGATAATATGCTACATACGTATAAGCGACTTGTTAATGATATACTTCGTGCCGATTTTCAGTTAGACAGTTATTCATATAAGGTATTAGATGACTTCCACATTAAAATCATTGCTCAGAAACATACTAAAGTGCCAATTGATCAAATTCCGAATTCAATATACTCATTAGAGAAGAATTTAAATGATTTAATAGAAAGTCGGTATCTTGATTCAGACGAGGCGGTTTACTGGGTTACACCTGACTCGGAAAGAGGTGTTTTTCAAAAGAAAGTTAGGAAACAATACACAGTTATTAACAAATATAAACAAAAAAACCGGATAGATTTTAGACTTAGTATGGCCTTTGATGAAAAAATTCCTGAAGAAGAAAAACTGGATAAGTTAAAAATTACAGCATTTAAAATAAATACGACTGACCTTACGGAAAAAGCAAAGGAATATCTATCAGGATATTCTCTTCCCTTAAGATCATCAAATATATACAATTACTGCTTAGCTTTTAAAATGAATCTGCAAGAATGTGAAAAACATACTATAACGCTTGAATATGAATACGAAGTGCCGATTAGTGATTTCTCCCAAACACAGAAAAACTTATTACCTTGCAAGAAGCTAAGTCATCAAGTATATCTCATTGGAAAAGAACAGCAAGAATGGTCACTCCAGATGAATGGATTTGCACCTTTTTATTTTATGGGATCGGATTTAGCAGGAACTTTCGAAGTTAAGCAGAATACATTATATAACGTGGAATTCCATTTCAATCAATGGACATTACCTGGTGCAGGCTATGTTGTTTCATTCAATAAATTAATTCATTAACAAGGTTACCCTTACATAGTATGTAGAAACAAGAATTTAATAATGGAGGTTATGAGTATGTTAAGAGAAGAGACATTAAACTAATTAAGTAACTAATTAAGTAGCATTCCAAGATTTTTAGAAAAGAAGGTGCCAGATGAGCGCCTTCTTTTTTTCTTGATTAAATAACATAATAGAACTAAGGGTACTATCTTCCGTCTATATTAAATTGTAATAGAATGTTCCATTTTAAAAGCCTTCTTTAAATAAAATAGCTCTTACACTCATTAAATTATTAAAGAATATCCACTCTTTATAGAATTGCTACCATCGTTGCCGAGTGATGAGGTTGTCGAAACGGTCGGCTCGTGATGAGACTTCCACTATGGCCTAGTAACCCTGCTATACTATAGAGTTGAGTTACTTCTAAACTTTCGCTGCGACTTAAGAGCGGAAGAATCCCTGCATAAGCCTTAGCTAAGAGTGTCTTCCCCGACCTAGGAGGGCCAATAAGAATGCCCTTATTCTCCACAACCTCGGTCACTGCTAATGACCTAATTACCCCTCACGCCCCATACCCCTCGCCCTCTTCACAAGCGATGCAGGAAAGCGTATCGACCATCTCTTTCAGGCTGCGGCTGGAAGCTGCTTCTTTAAGCTGTGTTTTATACTCCCCTGCCTTTTCCCCCAGGACCAATTGACACGCAAAGAGATTCGCCTGATATTCCTGCTTAGGGTAAAATTGGGTCTTTTCCATAATGAACATAAAATTAGCTTCCGTATGAAATAAAAAATGGCCTAATTCGTGGCCACATACAAGCTGCGTCTCAATTTCGGTCAAGCCTTCATCGATCTGGATTATTTTATGCGTTCCCAAGGACATCGCAATCCCCTTGAGCGCTTTTAGCGGTAAAAAAATAACCTTAACACCTAAGTAAGCGGCGATATCCATCGGTTTCATGCCGCTTCGGGCAAGTTCCAGGGCCTTTTGGTATGACATGCGAGATATCACCTAGCTTTCCGGCTGTTTCTTGGCTCGCTCGTTTTTTAAGACTTCCCAAGCTGTCCGCAAAGCCAACATAATATCGTCTTTAACATCCTCATTCATGGGGTCGCCAAATAGCCGCAAGTTCGGCTGGTTGCGAATAAACTGCTCCAATTCAAGAGGGGCCGGCGGGTTACCCTTCTCCCACCAGGGAAGATTATCGCCTTCTTCACGTCCCAACAGGTAATCCACGGAAACACCTAAAAGGTTCGCAATCTTCATCGTCATCTCGAGATCAGGAGTGCGGTAACTTCGTTCATAACCGGACAAGGTCCCGATCTTAATCTCCAAGAGATTCGCCATGTACTCTTGAGTCCACCCCCGCTTTTCCCGCTCTTCTTTAATTCGCTTCGCCAGTAGCTTGTTATTTTCCATTAAATTATCACCCCTCTATAATATAGCATAACGCTTACTAGTTTTAAACATTCATAAGCGAAACGCTAAATATTTTATTGACATGCGCAATGCGCTTATATAAAATAGTTATGTAAGTAAGCGTTTCGCATAAAGGAGGTGATTCCATGTTCTCAGGCAGCCTTGTTAAAAAGGCCCGGGAAGACAGGGGGCTTAAAGCCTACTATATCGCAAGGAAGGCAAAAATATCGCCCTGGTACCTATCCATGATCGAAAACAACAAACGCTCTCCAGCGCTCGAAACGCTGCAGGCCATCGCCGATGCGGTCGAAATCGAGGTGACCGAGTTTTTTTTAGCCCCAAATGTAAGCGATTCGCTTAGTTCGAGTCAATCGAGCTATGACGATTCGCCCAAGTAAGAGGGCTGCACCCAAAAACATAGCGATGTAAATGTCCTCGTAACCCCCTGGTACACCCCTTAGTAAACTCCCTTTTAAGAAAATAGGTTCCCAAGAGAGGAGAGAAATTCAATGTCAGATCATGATTATTCCGTTAATGAAGCCTTAGCGCTTTTCAAGAAATCCTTGGAGCACTGCGGCCTAGAGAATGTCCATATCGCCGTGAACTCTCACGGCCTGACCCTTATGCAGAGCGTGACACTGGTCCAACATCTGCTTGCGGAGGGTTTCGGGCAAAACGTAACGCCAGCCAGCCAGGACTATCCGTATTCCAACCAATCCGGCCATTACTCTTGGTTGAATGTGGCACAGGGAAGCGACCAAATCAATCTTTTCTACGATACGGAGGTGGCAAGTTAAATGGCGATAACTCCCAACCCTATACCGGCTCAAGATGGCAGCCCGATCCCTAGTCCCGACGATATTGTCGGAGAACTGGCCCGGCGCAAGATCTATGCTGGCATCCCGGACGATGATGTTGCTTTGGCCCTGGCCCTCTGTCAAAAATATGGCTTTGACCCGCTTCTCAAACACCTGGTCCTCCTCGCCACCAAGGATAGAGACGAAACCACCGGGCAAGGACAAAAACACTATAATGCCTACGTAACCCGCGACGGCTTGCTGCATGTAGCTCACACGTCCGGCATGCTCGATGGCCTAGAAACAATCCAGGGCAAGGATGACTTAGGTGAATGGGCCGAAGCGGTCGTTTACCGCAAGGATATGAGCCGGCCTTTCCGCTACCGAGTCTACCTGTCCGAATATGTGCGCGAGGCCAAGGGCGTTTGGAAAACACATCCTCAGGCCATGCTCACCAAGACCGCCGAAGTTTTTGCGCTGCGCCGCGCCTTTGATGTCGCCTTGACCCCTTTCGAGGAAATGGGCTTTGATAATCAAAACATAGCCGGAGACACTGGACCGTCTCCAAAGACAGGATTTACTGAAAAGGCGGGTTTTACTGGGAATACAGATTTTTCGGCTGAGGCGAGTCTTCCTGGGAAGGCGCGATTTTCCACGGAAGCAGGACTTACGGACATGACTGTGATTCCTCCTAACCGGGTGACCGGGTCTATACCGGAAACCTCTCGACTAAACACCTCTGCCGGTTCCACGGGCAGACAAAGGAGGCAACTCTTTTGAAGATCAATCGCCTCCATCTAGAAAATTTCCGCAACCATCAAGAGACCACGATCGACCTTGACCGCCTCAACTTCTTCCTCGGTCACAACAACGCCGGCAAAAGCTCCCTTCTGGCCGCTCTGGAGTGGGGCTTAACCGGGAGGTGCCTGTGGACCGACAAAGCCGGCCGTGGTGCTTCCGACCTCATTCGCCAAGGTGAAAAACGCACTACTGTGGCACTGGAAGTCGAAGGACTAGGAACGGTCCTCCGCTCCCTTCCTCCCCACACGTTGCAGGTGGGACAAGCTTCCGGAGTGAATGAAGGACAGGCAAAGCTTCAAAACCACCTTGGCGTCGAGGAACCTCGTCTGCAGGCAGCACTCAACGCCACTGCCTTCTTGTCCATGAGCCAAGCCGAACAGCGCGCCTTTCTCTTTTCAGCCTACGGCCTTTCCTGGACTGTGGAGGAAGTCGTCGAGAAACTCCACGATTGGCTGGTCAAAGAACGCTTCAATCCGGAAGAAGCTCGCCGCTTGGCTGCAAAAGCTAAAAAATACTATCCCTCGGGAATCGCCGGCGGACCCGAAATCTTTGAAGCAATGGAAAAGCGCGCTCGAGAAGAACGCAAAGAGCATAAAAAGGCTAAACAACAGGTCGAAGCAGCCTTAGCTGAATTGAGTCAGAGTTGGCGCGCTCCGAGTATGCCTCTGGATTTAGAAGAGGCTAAAGGCCAACTCGCCGAGCTAAAAGCAAGACGAGACGAAGGGCTTAAAGTCTGTGGCGCTCTTCGCGAAATCCAGCTCCGACGGCAGACCTTACTCGAAAAAATCCCAGCCACCCAGGAAAAATTGACTGAGGCTCAGGATATAGCCCAAAGCCTAACTCAAGAGTTGGAAAGTCACCCCGATTCGGTAAAGGCTGAAACAACCTCTAACCCCATGGAAACCAACCTCCAGAATACACTTGACCAAGCCAAGACGGTTGCCGCAGCTTCCCAAAGCAAGCTCAATACCCTTAATCAAGCTGCTCAGTCACTCGCCTGCGAAGAACGTCGCTGTCCACTCGCCCCGGATCTTTTACCCTGCAGTCTTACCCAAGCCCAAGTGAAGGCCGTTTTAGAGAGTCTGCAAAACGAACATAACATAACCAGCCAAGAGCTTGCCCTCCAGGAAGCATCGATTCAAGACACTTCCCACCAATTGAAGATCTTAAGGACAAGCCTTGAAAAAAGCCGTGCTCATTCCAAGCGAATTCTTTTTCTTCAAACCGAATTAAACACTCAGCACTATTTGATCAAGACCCTGGAAGCAAGTCTTGAGGACCTAAAAACCGAAGTGAAAAACCTTCCTGAAGAAGATCCCTATTTCCTTGAGGACCTCGCCCAGCTGGAAAGCACCCTCACTCAGAGGGAAAATACGCTTGTCCAATATCACGAAGCTCAGATCCTCTCTTCGCGCCAGGCCTCCCTGCAGCACGACTTGGAAACGCTAACCCTTAACCTTGCTGACCTCGAAGTTCTAGTCAAAGCGCTCGGACCGGACGGGCTCAGAAAAGACCTGCTGAGCGGAATCCTCAATACCTTTGTTGAGCAAGTCAATAACCGGCTGGGGTGCCTTACGGTCGGGACTTACCACCTCAGCTTCTCTCCCGAGATGACGCTGCTTTGCTGTGCTAACGGGGGTCCCACTCTGCCCCTCAGGCTTCTTTCCAAATCAGAACAACTGCGGGTCGGTATCGCCCTCAGCGCAGTCTTTAGCCAAGCAGCCGGAATCCGTTTTTTAGCGATCGATGAGGCGGACATGCTGGATCAGGATAACCGTGACCTGCTCGCGGAAATGCTTCTGGACACCGCTGACGACTTTGACCAAATCGTCGTCTTTACCACAGTAGGCACTGTCCCGCCTCAAAATCCCGACCTGCCCGGAGTCAAGATGTTCTGGGTGGAAGACGGCTCAGTCCGTGGACTTCCGATTGGATAATTCATACTCTGATCCGGTACCACTAAGAGATGCCCTCACTCTTAGCGTACTCCCTCACCCTCTAAGGAAAGGAGTGATTGACAATGGCTCAACAGGAAGCACCCCCTTTATCTCCCCGTGAACAAGTGGTTCTGGACTCGATTCCCCTCGGGCACCAAAAAGCGATTAGCAGGCGAAGCTTAGCCGCGGTCACGCATCTCGATGACCGCTTGTTGCGCGTGATCATTTACAGTCTGGTCGTCGATCAGGGTTTCCCCATTGGCAGTTCCACTGGCCACGACGGCGGCTACTTTATCATACAGGATCAAGAGGATCTGGAAGTCGCCACTCGCCACCTTAAACCGAGGGCAAAAGCCATCTTTCGCCGAGCGCAAGCCCTCGAGAGGATTGCTCGGAAGCAATTTGACCAACAGGTAGAGATGGTATGGCCCGAGTGACAAACAGGAGGTCGGTATAGTGGCAGGTTGGATCAAACTTTGGCGCAAATTGATTGACAACGGGCACTTGAAGATGCCTGGGACGGCCTTCAAGCTATGGATCTATTGTCTGCTCGAGGCTGCTCCCTACCCCGACCTCAAGCGCAATCTCGCGATTGGTGAGCTATGGCTCAGTTATCAGAGTATCCGCGAGAATTTGGGAGAAGTCGATAAAAAAGTAAGCAATAGTACCGTATCGGCAGCGTTGAAATACCTTGAACAGCATGGGTATCTTACGCTCCAATCCCAACGATTCAAGGGGATCAAGGCTAAGGTCGTGAACTGGTCCGAATATCAAGCCCTCACCTATGCTTCCTCAGAACTCACGACGACTCAAGAAGCAACCGAGACTAGCTCACCCCTTCCTCCCCCACCTGTTGACGACTGTACTGTGAAAAACCGATTGACTCCTCCCGCAAGAGCCGAAAACGAGACTGAGCAAAAGAGGTCGACTCCCTTTCCCCGAACCAAAATCCATGAGATACGGAACCAACCGACTCCTCTTACAGGAGTCGACACCTCCTCGTCCAGTCGTCGCACGAGTACGCCTACAGTAGCCCACAACTCCTCCCAGAGTAGCCGACCGACTACTCCCACAGGAGTCGTGAGCAATCCTCAGCCTTACAACACCAAGGCTTCCAGCACAGACAAGAACTCTATTAATAATGATAAAGAGAATAATATTAAGAATATTAATGTTGTAGTTAAGGTTGCCGCCGATTTTGCAAATGAATTTGGAAGGCCTCTTTCCCCGAATGAAATAAAACAGCTTGTCTATTGGCAAAAATCCTTTTCGGAGGATCTGATCAAGGAAGCCCTCTCCCTCGCCTCACTGCAAGACAAGCACACCCTTGCCTATGTCGGAGGAATTTTAAAAAATTGGTCGCGTTCCGGTCTAACCTCAATCGAGGAGGTCAAACGTGAGCAAGCGAAGCCCCGCTCAAAAAGAAGCCCAGAAGGAAGGAAACGCAATGTCCAAGCTAAACCCGGTTATCACCCTGACGAAGTCGACTGGGCCAACGAACCCAATACCCTTTAGCGCAACCCGATCAACCCGGGCAGCCCGAGCAAACTGCAGCCCCAGCCAAAGTTGCCTGGTCGAACTCACAGGTCATCCCGGATACTGTGATCAATCAGAAACGACTTGCCCCTTGAAACTGCAGGCCCTGTTCAAGACCCTGACACGCTGCGGAATTCATCAGCGTTTTCTCAGCTCCAGCTTTGGACAGATCGAAGAAATTGAGATTCCGCAGAACCTTCAGAACCAATACCGCCAGATCAAAGCCTATGCCGCACACTTAGAAGAAAATATCAAGGCAGGCCGTGGACTTCTCCTAAAAGGTGCTGTCGGGACAATGAAGACCACCCTAGCTGTAGCCGTTCTTAGAGAATACCTTGACCACGGAGGTGAGGGCTTGTTTCTGACCATGTCCGGCCTACTTGATAATATATTTACACTCAAAGCAAAAAGCATGAATCAATGGGCTAGATTCGAGCAACAAATTCGCGATACGCCCTTGCTCGTGCTTGACGACCTGGGCGCAGAACATACCGAAGGCTGGGTATTAACCAAAGTCGACTCCATCATCGCTGAACGCTACAACCGCTGCCGCTCGATCGTTATCACGACCAATCTTTCCACTGCACAGCTGCGCGGTGTGTATGCCGAGCGGGTCATCGACCGCCTGCGTTCCACTTTGGAAATCATTAACTTCAGCGGACCAAGCCAACGGCGATCCCCTTTTGCTGAATAAACAGTCCCTGGTCAAAACTTCTGTTCAAGATCACTTAACGTCCTAAGCAATAGGTTAAAAATAAGGAGGAAACCATGAGAAAAGCAGATTTTAAAGCGCGTATCAAAAAAATCGAGATCGTGAATAGAGTACTCAGTGACGGCTGGGCTCAATCCATCCGCGTCATTCTCGAGGAAATCGATTTGACCAATGAAAATCTCCTCGAGTTAAAACAATTCATGCCGAATGAAGATGTCGTTGTTGAAATTACTCCCGTGCAGCCCAGCCTTTTCGAGGACCAGGATATAAAAAAGCTCCAAGAGAATCCTCTAATCCAGCAGGACGATCTGACCCACGAAGAGGAGCAAGCCCTGAGCTTTTCCGAGGAGGAAGAAGATCCAAATAACGAAACCCTGGTTAAAGGATGGACGTTTTAAAAACGTTTTAATCTAGAAAGGAGAGGTTTACCGCATGCTTCCTGCGATAAATGAGCAACACCTTGCGATAGATGAACAACACCTTCTCGCTCAAATTATGAACAGGGATTTAATTTATACTGAGCTACAAAAGGAGTTCCAAACTGCCCAAGCACTGGTCTCCGAAGTTAAAACCTTATCCGCCGAACTCCTGGAAACCCTCAACACCTTAAAAGACGAGACTGAAAACCGATACCTCAAATTTGAAGATTTACCCGACTATGTCGATATCAAAATCCTTAAGACATATCTTAAAGTCGGAACGAACCGGATCTACGAACTGACGAATACCTCGGGATTTCCTACACATGTTCCCTACGCCAATGGCAAAAAAGTCTATGCCAAAGCAGACGTCATAGAATGGTTAGAGCATAAAGAAAGGTCCCTGAAGGGTAAAGACAAGTCGTAATTCCTATCTCCCCAATCTAGAAATGAGTTATAATTTATACCTAGCGCTTCTCTGATGAGGCGCTATCTTTTATTCGATTGAATGTTACGAAATTGACCATTAAAATGATTACTCCCGAACCTTGCTCACGGTAGACCAGAAATAAAAAGCAAGCTGTTTCAACAGCTTAACAGCTTGCGGATAATAAAGAAGGCTTGGCTAGCGCTAAAGTGATAGCTTAACCGCCTTATCCTGCCACGAATAAGTCATGCAGCGTAGGAGGAAAGAAAGTCGCTGGTTGCACTTATACTATCAACCGATAGAAACTTATACTTTCCTGATAGAATAAAAAAGCCTCTCCGAAGAGAGACTTTTTTATTCTATCAGGAAAGGCCAAACGCCTTAATATACAATTGGTCGGAGCGACAAGATTTGAACTTGCGACCTCTACCACCCCAAGGTAGCGCTCTACCAAGCTGAGCCACGCCCCGACATATTAACTATCCCTTACAGAAGGGACTTATATAAGTTAACATACCCAAAAAGAAAATGCAAGTAAAATTTTAGTTCTGACCGATAACCTCAATCTTACGTACTCCTTCTATCTCGCTCAAACCGACTAATAAATGCTCAGGCGTATCCACCATATCCGCTGTATCAAACGCAATTGAAACATTAGCTATTCCTTGCAACGGGATACCTTGATTAATAGTTAAAACATTACCCCGAAAGCTTGCAATAAAATTTAAGGTATTGGATAACACACCTGCTATATTTTCAAGAATCAAAGAGATCGTAATAATTCGTTCTTTGCTCACCTCATAAAAAGGAAAAACTCCGTCCTTATACTTATAAAAAGCACTGCGGCTGATACCGGCCCTTTCAGCTGCATCATTAACGGTAGCGCAATCCCCTTTGGCTAACAATTCTTTGGCCTGAGCCGTTTTTACGATAGCATCAGGTAATATATCCTTGCTTACCATTAAAAAATCTTTATTGCGATTAGCCATATGCGCTCTCTCCCATTTTCTTTCGAATCTAGAATAAGTATAAGCAAACGGCTGTGAATAAGCAATAAAGAAAACTTACCTTCTATAAAAGTCACAACCCCGCAGCACGAATGATGCGAGGTTGCGTTACCTTCTCTTAAATGATAATACAAATGAGCCCGCCGTTGCCATCATTTACGATCCGTTGCAACGTATCCTGAAGTTTATGTTGAGCATTCTCTGGCATCCGATAAAGTTTGTTTTGCACTCCTTCACGAACTAAATCATGGAGTGATTTACCAAAGATATTCGATTCCCACACTTTCTTCGGATCGGATTCGAATTCATCAAGAATATAGCGTACGAGTTCTTCCGCTTGTTTTTCCGTTCCGATTAGCGGCGTGATTTCGGTGGTCACATCCGCCCGGAGGATATGCAAGGAAGGGGCACTCGCTTTGAGCTTAATTCCATAGTGTCCTCCCGACTTAACTAGTTCGGGCTCTTCAAGAAACATTTCTTCAAGAACAGGCGTTACAACCCCATAACCATTAACCCGTACTTCTTCAATAGCAGGAGCCAGCTTATCCCATTCTTTCTTCGCCTTACTGTAATCCATGATTAAGCGCAGAAGCGTATGCTCTCCTTCAACTGCGACTCCTGTCATTTCTTCGAGAACATCCTTGAATAGCCCCTCAATTGCAGTCATCTCAATATCTGCGACTCCCGTTCCAAGCTCCATCTGTTTTAGCAGAACATCTTGAGCTTGGGGACATTCTGTCAATTTATCAAGGGCTTGATCAATGTCCCGGACGCGGCGAATTCCTTCTATAGATTGGCGCACAGCCTCTTCAAAAGCTGCACGAACAGGATGACTTGGATCGAGTTCTTCAACCCACTTCGGAATTTCAATGTTCACTTCAGCTACCGGGAATTCATAAAGCACTTCTTCTAAGATTTGGATGATATCTTCATTGGTCATCTCTAGGCAATCCACAGGAATTACGGGCACCCCATATTTCTCTTCCAAAGTGCGAGCCAATTCCATCGTATGTTCAGCATAAGGTCTTGTTGTATTTAAGACGATCACAAAGGGTTTGCCTAGTTGACGTAATTCTGCGATAACGCGCTCTTCAGCTTCAACATAATTATCTCTCGGTATATCAGTGATCGACCCATCCGTCGTTATAACAATTCCTAGAGTAGAATGATCGGTGATTACTTTACGTGTTCCGATTTCTGCAGCTTCTTGAAACGGAATAGGTTCTTCACTCCAGGAAGTCCGAACTAACCGGGGTTCTTCCCCGTCCTCAGACTCATAACCAATAGCTCCTTCTACTGCATAACCTACACAATCCACTAACCGAACTTTCATTTGAATGTTCTCACGAACTAAGATTTCGACGGCATCTGATGGAATAAACTTGGGTTCCGTCGTTGTAATCTGTCTACCCGATCCACTTTGAGGTAGTTCATCATTAGCCCGTTCCCGCTCAAACACATCCATAATATTGGGCAAGACCAGGAGATCCATGAAACGTTTGATGAAGGTGGACTTCCCAGTGCGGACTGGCCCAACGACTCCGATGTAGATATCGCCCCCGGTGCGCTCGGCAATATCTTTAAAAATATCCATTTTTTCCACAAAATTCCCTCCCTTATTGAGTGCTGTCCCAAAACCGGGGAAGGGCCCCACCTTTTTTCTCCCTTCCACCTCCAAGTGGCAAGACATAACTGGACTAGCACGTTACGCAGTATAAGTATATTGATCATTTAGCGTAAATATGTCAGCAATCGAAAAAGAGGAATCATTTTTAGAGCAAAAAAAGAGTCCACTCTACACTGAACGTTACGTTCACTGTAAAGTGGACCCTTAAAAGTAGCGATATGACCCTATGTTACTTGTCTAAAGTCCTTTGAGCAAGCGCGATCTGAGCGACTTCTTCAAGTTCATGCTTTTTACCGCGCATCATCAAATTAGAAACCGCAACTTTGGGATCACTGCCTTCAAAAAGCACACGATAGGCCTCTTCGATGATGGGCATACTAATTCCTCGATCTAGGCTCAGTTCATAGGCGACTTTGGTCGTTCTCACGCCTTCAACGACCATATCGACCTCTTTAAGAACTTGATCTAAGGGTTTTCCCTGCCCTAAGGCAACCCCGGCCCGCCGATTCCGGCTATGTAAGCTAGTACACGTCACGATCAAATCCCCTACCCCGGATAATCCCGCAAAGGTTAAAGGATTGCCGCCCATTACTGTACCTAAGCGAGCGATTTCGGCCAGTCCGCGGGTCATCAAAGCCGCCTTGGTGTTATCTCCAAAGCCAAGACCTTCTGCAATTCCCGTACATAAAGCAATAACGTTTTTCAAGGCTCCTCCGAGCTCAACTCCAATCAGATCGGGATTCGTATACACTCGAAATTTCGGAGTCATCATCAGCTCTTGAACCTTTTCTCCTGCTTCGCGATTATCTGAGGCCACAACTACAGTTGTAGGCATATCTCGGCCGACTTCCTCTGCATGACTGGGGCCTGAAAGCACGACGATCGGATGATCGGGTAATTCTTCCTTTAATACTTGGGAAAGGCGCTTCTGAGTTCCTTCTTCTAACCCTTTAGCCGTATTGACAATCAAGGTGTTGGGATGCAAATTCGGGCGTAAGAGACGGGCTGTACTGCGAACAGCATGAGAAGGTACACTCAGGATAAGCAAGTCAGCATTGCACCGTGTCAAATCTGTTGTCGGTTCGAGCGGTTGAGGTAAAACAACGCCCGGAAGGTAGCGAAGATTTTCACGACGTTCGTTCATCTGCCGGATTTCTTCATCATTTCGTCCAATTAATGCTACTGAATTTCCGGACTTTGCCATTAAGACGGCTAAAGCGGTTCCCCAACTTCCAGCTCCATAAACAGCGATGTGCTTCATTCTCCCTCACCCTTTCTATTTCTTCTCACCAAACCGATTCTCGGTCCCATTCAGAACGCGCTGAAAGTTTGTCCGGTGCCGAAGCACGACTAAAAGCGAGGCAACCACTGCAAACACGCAATACGCTGTTGGCTCATGAAAAATAAAAACACAGACCAATAAGGTTAGAGCGCCTACGACGGAGCCCATGGAAACATACCGCGTAAAATAAACAACGGCTATAAAAAGAATGACCGCTAGCAGAGTAATCTTTGGCATTAAGACAAGAATTGTACCGAAGCCAGAAGCGACTCCCTTACCACTCGGCTTAAACCCGAAAAAGGGATTCCAACTATGTCCTGCCATGGCTAGCAAGCCGCCGATGATTCCTCCCCAGGGGCCCCAAAAACTATATCCCAAACCAGCCGCTAAGGCGCCCTTTAACGCATCTCCAAGAAGAACAGCAATTCCCCATTTAACCCCTAACAAGCGAAAGGCATTGGTTGTCCCCATATTGCCGCTTCCTTGCTTACGCACATCAACCTTTTTAACTCGTCCTGCCAAATAGGCGAAAGGAATAGCCCCTAAGAAATAGGCAATAATGAAAATCCCATATCGTCCCATCCTAGATCTTACTCCTTCTCTTCATCTTTCTGGCGAATTACGAGGTGAATCGGTGAGCCCTCGAAACCAAAGCTTTTACGGATTTGATTTTCAAGATAACGCTTATAGGAAAAATGCATCAAATCAGCATCATTAACAAAGCAGACAAATGTCGGGGGTTTAACCCCAACCTGGGTCATATACAGAATTTTGAGGCGTTTACCTTTATCTGTCGCGGGTGGATTGAGATGAACCCATTCTCGGACCAAGGTATTGAGCGTTGCTGTTGCAATCCGAGTTGAATTTTGTTCAGCCACGAAATCGACCAGTTCGAGCAAACGATTGACCCGCTGACCTGTCTTGGCCGAGATAAAAAGCGTGGGCGCGTAGCGCATAAAACCTAACTCTTCACGAATTTCGTTTTCAAAGCGATTCATCGTTTTATCGTCTTTATCTACGAGGTCCCATTTATTGACGACAAGAATGATTCCCTTTCCTGCTTCATGTGCGTAACCGGCAATTTTCTTATCTTGCTCAGTAACTCCCTCAGTGGCTTCGATCAACATCAAAACAACATCACAGCGGTCCACTGCCCGCAAGGAGCGAGAGACACTATAGCGTTCTGTAAGTTCATCGATTCTACCCTTGCGTCGCATCCCTGCGGTGTCAATTAAAATATAATGCTTGCCTTCATGTTCGAAAGCGGTATCAATCGCATCCCGGGTTGTTCCTGGAACGTTACTCACAATAACGCGTTCTTCCCCTAATAAGGAGTTAACTAAAGAAGACTTTCCGACATTCGGGCGGCCAATCGCGGCGATCTTGATAATGTCTGGATCATACTCTTCTTCCTCTTGAGAAGGAAAATGAGTAAGGACTTCATCGAGCAAATCCCCAATATTCATCCCATGAACCGCTGAGATCGGAATCGGTTCTCCCAAGCCTAATCTGTATAATTCAGATAGCTCAGCATTGGCAAAGCTCTCGATCTTATTCGCAGCCACGACCACGGGTTTACGGGATCGACGCAATGTTTGCGCGATCATTTCATCATCAGGAGTAAGCTCAAGCTGGGCATCAACCACTAAAACAATGACATCGGCCTCTTCAATCGCAATCTCGGCCTGTTTTCTCATCTGAGTAGGGATTGACGTCTGCTCGTTTCTAAATTCTATCCCACCGGTATCAATAATGGTAAACTTTCGTCCCAACCATTCAGAATCACGGTATAGGCGGTCTCGCGTCACTCCTGGACGGTCTTCGACAATAGCCACTAATCCCCCTGCTAACCGGTTAAATAAAGTGGACTTTCCCACATTTGGACGACCTACAATTGCTACAACGGGTTTACTCAATGGTTTCTCCCTCCAAAACTAAGCCAGTTACTGCCTCAATAAAAGCAGCGCCATGGTTTTCCACAATTAGGGGCACTCCATGGACCTTTTCAGCTAGCCAAGTCACACTTTGATTATCTAAGAAAATATCTTCATCTGATTTAAGCATTACGCTGGGAATTAAGAAAATCTCGCCGTTAAGATCTGGCAACTGCTCTGCAATATCCTGAGCGGTCAGCAATCCAGCAACTGTTACTGACGTGCCAAAAAAACGATTTTCAAGCGTATGCAAATTTAGGTTTAGGCCTGTGTATTCATCAAACCGATGAAGGATTCGTTGAAAGAACGGGGTAGCTGAAGTCCCTGTTAAAATATGCACTGTTCTCTCAGGTATGGCTTGAGGCAGTAAGCGAAGTTTATCTTCAACCTCCGCGAGAAACTTACTCGCCATGCCTACTCCATTTTCCAATTGGGGAAAATCATCATAGACTTCGACACCTGGAAAATCGAATCCAGCTTGTGCATAAAATTCATCTGAAAAATACACCAAGCGCCGGCCAGTTGCTTGAAAATATTCGGCCTGCCAGCGTTCTCCTTGCTCAAGAATATGTTGAGACTCTTCCTTTGTAAAGCCCCGTAAGTCAGGGAGTCCTTGCCGATATCGAGTCAGCCCGACCGGCACCACCGCGATGGATTGGACTGCAGGATAGAGCTTTGCCAACTCACTCACCGTTTCCTCGAGAACTCTACCATCATTATACCCCGGAACCAGAACAATTTGCGCATGAATCGTAATCCCTGCTGCGGCTAATTTAGCAAATTGTATCGCTAAGTCTCCTGCCTTCGGGTTTTTCATCAAGCGAACGCGTTCCTCAGGACTCCAAGCATGGACAGATATATAAAGCGGGCTTAAATGCATATGCAGAATCCGGTCAAATTCCGTATCACTTAAATTAGAAAGGGTAATAAAACTTCCCTGGGTCAAAGAAAGACGATAATCATCATCCTTATCATATAAGCTTGCTCTCATTCCTTCCGGCATTTGAGCAACAAAACAGAAAAGGCAATTATTTTTGCAGAGCTTCAAACCTTCAGCGCTCACCGCTTGTACTTCGAGACCGAGTTCTTCGTCTAAATCACGCTCAATCTCGAGTTCCCAGACTTCACCCTCTTCTTTCTCGACCAAAAGCGTGAATTCCTCATCGGCCGTAAGATACTGAAAGTCTATAATATCTTTAAGCTCTTGTTCGTTGACGGCTAAGATCCGATCCCCGGGAACAATCTCCATTTCCTCAGCAATACTTCCCGGTTGAACGTCAGCCACGACTAAGCCTTTGGGCACAGTCTTCATTCCTTCTCACTCATTTCTATTAATACATCGTTCCTTTTCTTCCTTAACGTGCGTGCGCAAGCGACAGTAGATAAAAAAATCACACTCAAATTCCAAAAGAAAGGATCAGGCAAATCATAATGTCGTACAATACCCTGAAATAAGAAAACGGATATTCCTAAATCCAGCAGGATTCCTCCAATCAAAGCCAACCCCATCCCCCAGAAATCCCGGCTCGTGATCAAGGCTACGAACACGACAATTGCCCCAAAAAACCATTGATCTCCTTTAACAATACCCGGTTCATTCACTGCAAACAAATTCTGAGCAACCAAAGCAAAGGCTGTTACTAAAGCAGGTAAGAATTTGCGTCCGTTTGTGTTCTTCAAGGCTACTCCGGCAAAGAATATCATGACCAACACCCGTGAAAAATGCCAGTGATAAGCGCCCTTCCAAGGAAAAAGACCTTCCAGGAGGAATCCGGTAAACCAGGCAATCCACAAGCCTCCCCAGAATCGTCTCGAGAATCGAGCTCTTTCTAACCATAAGGTATATACCCCTAAAACGAAGATAAAATACTCACCCAGAGGGAAAATCAAGTCTGCTCACCCCCTACTGACTTATCGACTTGACTTCCCCTATTATGCCCTTCAAATCTGTATTGAGACGTGCATAACATGAAATATTCATCAAAATTCCAATCTCTGCTAAGGTAATCACTAAAGAGCTTCCCCCGTAGGAAACAAGGGGTAAAGTCACTCCGGTAACCGGCATAACCCCTGTTACCACAGCTAAGTTCATTCCCGTTTGAACAGCGAGTGAAGTCGTAACTCCAAAGGCCAATAATCGTCCAAAACGGTCCTCGCATTGGCGGGCGATATAAAAACCACGAGCATATAATACAACGAACAAACCGATCAAAAAAAGAGTCCCGATAAGTCCAAGTTCCTCCCCAATCACTGCAAAGATCATATCCGTGTACGTTTCTGGGAGAAAACCATATTTTTGCAAACTATGTCCTAACCCTACCCCAAAGATTCCACCGGAACCAAAAGCAATCTGGGCATTGGTTATTTGGTAACCTAAATCACTCGCGTATTTCCACGGATCCATCCAAGCCAAAATTCGATTCCATTGATACTCTGTATGACGAATTAAATAGAAAAGTGGAATCGATACACTGGGTATCGCAATCAAAAACCAGCGCGTTGGGAGCTGAGTCTGCCAGAGCATCGCAAACACAGTGATGGCTATAACCATAGTCGTCCCTAGATCAGGCTGCTTATAGACCAGTCCTAAAATCAGGATGATGAACGCACCTGGAATGACAAAGTCGCGTAATTTTTTAACAGGAAAACGGTCTAAGACATGGGCTAAAAAGAGAATGACTGCCAATTTCGCTATTTCTGAGGGCTGTACGTTTACAGGCCCCATCTTAAGCCACCTTGCCGACCCCTTAGCCACTTGTCCTGCACTCGTAAATAGTACAGCGACTAACAACACAACACTGAGGACAATTACAATTCCCGAAAAGCGGCGCCAAATTCTATAGGGTAATTTGGCCATTAAAAATGCAACTCCCCCACCTAAGATAGCCCATTTAAGTTGTTGCATAACATAGAAAAAAGAATTTTGATTCGATGTCGTGTTGAAGCTACGTACAGATCCCGCAGTGAGCACCATAATTAAACCAAAAGCCAAGATGGCTAAAGTCGCTAAGATAAGAGGAAAATCGATTCCCTGTTTAGGCGCAGGGTATTTTCCCTGGACACCTTTTCGTCGCTTTGGCACCGCCTATCACTCACTTTTTCGAGAAATGCATTTTTTGAAGTGCAAGAAACGACTTCTTGCGTAATGCAAGAAGTCATCCTCATTCGATACTTTCTCGAACTTATTGTTCTAAATCCTGTTTCAGGACATCCCCGATTGTAACTGCAGGAATATCCGATTGAGCTGCTAAAACTTCTTCATCCTGAGTAGCTTGCGCCTCAGAGATCGCTTCCCGGATACTTAGACTGATCCGTTTTTCTTCCGGCTTGCACTCAATCACCTTGGCCTGAACCATATCTCCGACCTTTACTACATCCTCAACCTTCGCCACTCTTTTTTCTGAAAGCTGTGAAATATGAACCAACGCATCGACTCCATCTTCCAATTGGACAAATGCGCCAAAAGGAGCGAGACGAACGACCTTACCGGTTACAAGAGAACCGAGTGCATACTTTTGAGCAACAGCATCCCAAGGACTAGGTTTCAGTTGCTTTAATCCCAAAGAAACTTTCGAATGCTCTTTATCTAACTTTAATACTTGAACTTCAACTTCGTCTCCGACATTAACAATTTCAGAAGGATGTTTGACTCGGGAATAAGCCATTTCCGATACATGGAGAAGTCCATCGACACCCCCGATATCAACAAATGCCCCAAAATCAGCCAAGCGACGCACGACACCTGTGACTGTGTCACCCTCTTGCAATGTTTCGAAAAGTTCAGCCCGTTTACTCACTTGTTCTTCAGCAAGAATAACCTTCTGAGAAAGAACGACTTTATGTTTAGCGGGATCAAATTCGATGACCCGTAAGCGCAAGGTTTGTCCCAAAAACTGTTTTAGGTCCTCAACATATCCTAATTGAATTTGCGAAGCAGGTACAAAACCACGCATCCCAACATCCACAAGTAAACCGCCTTTGACCACTTCAGTAACCTTAGCTTGAAGTTCTTCTTTAGACTCAGCTAATTGTTCAAGTCGTTCGCTTGCCTCTTCTTCAGCAGCACGTCGTTTGGAGAGCACCGGATTTCCCTCTTGATTCTCCACTTTTAACACGACGACTCTAATCTCATCTCCAACTGAAACCACTTCGCTTGGGTTTGAAACAGGTGCAACCGAAAGTTCTTGTAAGGAAATAATACCTTCCGACTTCCAGCCAAGATCAACATAAACTTCGTCATGAGTAAGCTTCACAACCGTCCCCGTTACAACTGCGCCACGATGTAACTTTGTCATATGATCAGCCCAGTTCTCCATATCTATGTCGTTAAGATCCATTTCTTCCTCGTTTTGGACAGTTAAATCCTTTTCATCAATTTCTGTCATTTTCTTCTTTACCTCCTCAATTATCCAATCTGGCGTCGAGGCACCTGCGGTTAAGCCCGCTTTATGTATACCCTTAAACCAGTTTTCATTTAATTCATCTGCGGTTTCAATAAGATGGGTTTCAGTTTGCTCTGAGCATATGGAAGCGAGCTTTCGTGTATTCGCACTATTTCTGCCGCCAACAACGACCATCACGTCGACTTTTCCCGCCAGTTCCCAAGCCACCGTTTGTCGTTCTTCCGTGGCATTGCAAATCGTATTGTAAACGGTTAATTCTTGAGTATGCTGATGCAACTCGTCAACAATCCTCTGAAAATTGGCATGTGGTTGTGTCGTCTGAGCGAGAACGGATAAGTGCGGATAAAAGGGGAGTTCTTGAGCTTCTTGCAACGTTTCTATCGCGAAAGCATCTCCACCTGCCCAGCCTAAGATGCCTTGGACTTCTGGATGATGCTTGTCCCCTACAACAATAACTTGACTCCTTTGAGAAGCTTCTGCTGCGAGCTTCTGCGCCTTCTGAACAAAGGGGCAAGTCGCATCTTCAACTTCGATTCCTCGTTCTAGAGCTGCCTGATAAATTTCCGGTGGAACTCCATGTGAACGGATAATCATGGTTTCGCTCGACTTTGCTTCTTCGACAGCATCAATAACACGCACCCCTTGCTTTTCCAAGCGATCCACGACCTGTTGATTATGGATTAAAGGACCAAACGATACTGTCGCCGAATTTTGAACCGTACGTTCTGCCCTTTCCAGTGCACGTTTGACACCAAAGCAAAAACCGGCTTTTTCTGCCTGAATAACCTTCACCTTTGCTCCTCCTTAATTTAGGCATGACGAATACTTTCGCCAACTATAACGAAAATCCTTCATGTATAGTATAAACTACCCTCTCTAAGAAAAAAACATACCCCTGGAATTTTAATCATCCAAGGAAGCTAAAGCTTTCATAATCTGTTCTGTAAGCCATTCTCTGCGATCCTCGACTCCCTCTGGAGTCTTCATCCTTTCTGAAGTTAGAGGCTCACCCATCACGACTTCAAGCTTGCCCCAGCCTTTTGTTAAAAGTTGCTTTGTTCCAGAGACTCTTATCGGTAAAACCGTTGCTTTTCCTTTATCCATAAGCAAAGCTGCACCAGGTAATCCCTTTTGCAGTTCACCCGTTTTAGAACGTGTACCTTCCGGAAATAACCCTAAAACTCTTCCTTCTTTAAGTACTTTTAAAGATTGCCGAATCGCGCTCGTATCCCCTTGCCCCCGTTTGACAGGAAAAGCGCCGAGACGACGAACGATAGGGCCCAAGAAAGGCACCCTGAACAATTCCTCTTTGGCCATAAATGCAACAGGGCGTGAGATGCTACACGCAGCAACGATCGGGTCCCATAAACTAACATGGTTAATGGCCAGAATAACCGGCCCCTCAGAAGGTAGATTTTCTACACCTCTTATTTTCCAACCCATCACTTTAAACTGAAGGCGAAACATTCCTCTAGCGAAAGAATATAAAGTCATGGTAAGCCTCCTAAAGCTGAGCCGTTAAAGTGATAATCTGATCCACGATTTTTTCAATCGATAATCCGGTCGTGTCAAGAATAAGCGCATCCTCTGCTGGTACAAGTGGAGCAACTTCACGCTCAGAGTCCTGTTTATCCCGGTTTTCCATATCGTGTTGAACCTCGGCAAGAGAAAGCTCTTTACCGGAGTTGCGCAATTCCAACCAGCGTCGATAGGCTCTTTCCTCAGGTGAAGCGGTTAAAAAGATCTTGAGATCGGCCTGCGGTAAAACGACAGTTCCTATATCCCGTCCATCCATAATAACCGCGCCCCGTTCGGCTTCCTGTCGTTGAAGCTGAACCAAGCGTTCACGGACGATCGGGTAAGCGGCAATCTTCGATACAGCTCGAGACACTTCTGGATTGCGAATAGCTACAGTTACATCTTTTCCATCACAAAAAACTCGGCGCGCCTCTGAATGTTCTAACACAATCTCGGTCTTCTGCACCATCTGTCCCACTTCTTCTTCACGATCAATAGGAATACTGGAACGAAGGGTTTTTAACGCAATGGCACGATACATCGCACCCGTATCAACATAAAAAATTCCCAAACGCTGAGCTACTGCTTTGGCGATGGTACTTTTTCCAGCTCCTGCCGGACCATCAATGGCTACTTTAATTTGTTTCTTCACGTTTCCTACCTCAGCAAAAATATTAGTGTCCTATTATTATACCATAATGTCCCAACCCTAAACAATCGAATGTAAGCTTGTATCAGACTATACCGGATATTGAGACGAGCATTAAAGCGATCATGTTATTCAAGGAATGCAGAGCGATCGAGGGATAAATGGATTTATATTTATCGAATAAATAGGCTAACATTAATCCTAGGATGAAACGAGGAAAAAATCCATACGCTTGAAGATGCAATGATGAGAAAAAAATCGCGCTGAGGATCGCTGAAGTCCATTTACCAAAATAAGCTTGTAAGCCACCAAAAATTACACCTCTGAAAAGGGTTTCTTCAAAAATCGGGGCTAAAATCCCGGCGAGGACAAGATTAAGGATAAAAGTTAATGGCGTCGCATTCCCCAAAAGCTGGGTGTAAACATCTGTACTTGGAGGTGTAATCCCTTTTTGGAAGAGGACAATACTATACATAATGTTGATAATCCAGGTTAGGCCATAAACTTTCAACATAGTCCCCCAGAATTTACTCAATTCAATTTTGTGCCACCCGTAATCTGACCAGTTCCAGTGGCGAACTCGGGCTAAGATCCCAAGCAAGAGAAAAAACATCAACTGGGTGAGGAAACCGTTCATATACAGAAGAATTCTTGGATGCGGCCACCAGCTTGCAATCCACCCTGTTCCAATACCTAGAATTATAAAGGAACCGACGATTCCAACAACACCCGCTAGAAGATCAATCCACCCTAAGCGGCGCACTTTGTCCTCCATATTTCTCACCTTTCCAATTCAAGTCACAAGAGTGCCCGAACCACTCTGAGTATATACTAACATAAAATTAAACTTTAGGGAGGCAATCTCATGAACATTCATGACTCCGTCGAAGAAGAGAATTTTTCTTCAACAACCTTGCTAGTCTTCCATCGGCATCTTAAAGTTCCCCTTGAATCCTATCTGAGCGCAGTTCAAGAATTTACCGATCCTTGGGATGAGCGGGCTTATCAATACTTTATTCATCACTATTTGCAAGAACTAGGTGACCCTGGCCTTGTAGGGATGGTCCGCAAGGAGCAATCCGCTGATTTTCTTTTCTTTGATGCTGCAGTCCGCTATCCTGTATCAGAATAAAACCGCCAATAAAAAAAGGTTACTCTCTGTGAAGAGAGTAACCTTTTAAGCTCGATTTAATTTTAATATTACTTAACAAATGGGACTTGCATCCAAGGCCATACATAGGCTTGGCACCAGACCAGTGCACTCAACAAAAGTGCTAAAGCAAGACTGTGTGGGAAGACTTTCCGGAAAATCGGACCAACCGCGGCCATCCCATCTTCATGATTATCATAACAAGCAACTGTTGAAACAACAATACTTTGAGCATCGATCATTTTACCCATAACACCACCCGTGCTGTTTGCAGTAACAATAAGCACAGGGTTCAAACCAAGTTGGTCAGCTGTAATATGTTGTAAGCTACCAAACATAGCATTCGAGGAAGTATCACTACCTGTAAGGAATACGCCTAACCAACCCAGCATTGAAGCAAAGAATGGGTAAGCAACCCCTGTCTTAGTGAAGGCCAGACCCATAATAGCATCTGTACCTGCATAACGAGTGGTGTAACCTAATCCTAGAACCGTACAAATCACGGTAAGGGGAACCCGCATCCGGAAGAAAGTAACCTTAAAGATCTCTTTCCATTGCTTAGCTGTAACTCTAAGGATAAAGATTCCGCCAATGAAGGCTGCGATCATCATTGCTGTTCCAGCAAACGTTAAAAAGTTGAATGTGTATTTAGCCGCTTCCATGGTCGGCTCAGGGGATATCGGAGCCGTGCGATAAACAACTCCATGTAAAAACGGAACTGGGATTACGGGTGCGAAGATAGCATTAAAGAATTTTTTAAAGCCCGATTGACCCCAGGTAAATACAGCAATCGCCATGATAATCCACGGAGCCCATGCTTGAGCAAGCTGTGAACCTGTATACTTAGGAATTTCTAATTTGTTATTTGCCAAACCTGTAGCTGAAGCATTCTCATGAGCATCTTCATGACTCATGATATGTTTGGGTTGCCAAATTTTCAAGAAGAGAGCTGTGACAACCATACTTACGATACCAGCACCAATGTCAACCAATTCAACATTTCCTGATTGCGACATTGTAAGCTGAGTAATTGCAAAGGAAAGACCAGAAACTAAGGTAGCAGGCCATACTTCAAAGACATCTTTCCACGTTCCTTTGTCCATGAAGACCAGCGTCGCTACCAACCAGAAAGGAACAATTAAAGAGAAGAAGGGCAGTTGACGTCCAGCCTGCATACTGAGAAGGCTAGGATCAATTCCTGAAACTGCGCCTAGTGTAAGGATTGGAGTACCAATTGATCCCCAAGCCACTGGAGCTGTATTCGCAATCAAACAAATTACTGCAGCAGTCATCGGTTTGAAACCGACCCCTACCATCAAGGCACCTGCAACAGCTACTGGAGTACCAAAACCAGAAGCTCCTTCCATGAACGCCCCAAAGCTGAAAGCAATCAGTAACGCTTGTAAACGGCGGTCGGGAGAAATCGAAGCCACTGAATTTTTAACAATTTCAAATGAACCCGTAACAACGGTCATTGTATAAAGGAAAATTGCGCCGAACACAATCCAACCAATTGGGAAAAGGCCATTAGCCGCACCATAACCAAACGCAGCTACAGCGGTAGCAACCGGCATCTTCATCATGAACACCGCGACTAAAATCCCTACGATCGCTGAAGTAATTGCTGCATACGGAGCAAAAATACCTAATTGACGTTTACCATGCTTATCTTTATGCGGATGAAGAGCTAATAAATATAGTAGGACAATAATCGGTAGTGCTGCGAAGAATGTCGATAGAACAACACTTCCAGTGGGGTTATAGTTCTGAAAATACTTCTCCATTAAAAATTCTCCTTCCAATTTCCTCTGCTGAATTAGGTTCAAATCGAGCTCATAATAAAATAGGATAAATGCAACGATAGTTTTTCTTCTCTATACCCTCTTCTCTATATCCTCCTCTCGCTCAAGCTTGCATTGCTCGCTATTCCCCAATAGATACCCTGTGTACAATCTACTGGTTAGGCCAGCAATTTACGCATTTACAGAAAATTTGTTCTTCACTGTTTATTCTAATTTCTACATATAATAAAGAATTCCTTCTTTTTGTTTAAAAAAATTAAATAATTTAAAATATTTCGTATTACGAGATATAGAAGGGGCTGTCGCAAAACCTATGGTCGTGTAGTTTCGCGCATATCCGTTCACTCTAGCGCTCTGGGACTGGTTCACTTCGCCTTCGTAGCGGCTCCGCCAAACCTCTTCTAGTCAATAGCTAAGGTACGTCGCTCCTGTGCGTCCATGCACCCGCGACATCATGCCTTCCGTGGCCAAGTCCCCTGGCTTCGCTATGCTACGATAGCTTTGTTCACCTGCACGTCCCTCCGCGAATCGTTCACTTCTATGCGCTATAGGAGACTAGCTTTGAATTGAGGAACGAAACTCAAAGCTTAGTCGACTTATCCTCGAAGGGGAGAAACTACGCTTTCGGGTCTTTTGTATTAGTCCATAATTATTGTGCGCGCGAAAAAGGGGCTGTTTTGCGACAGCCCCTCGACACTTACACTTATTAAATATGAGTTACTTGCTCAATTAAGGGTAGGAAGCTAGGGAAAGAAACGAAGGCTGCTTCAATTCCCTCAAGACTTACTCCTTCCTCAGAAAGAAGTCCTGCAATCGTCCAGGACATAGCTAACCGATGGTCATGATGACTTTTTGCTCGTCCTCCACGCAATCTGGTTTTACCTGTAATTCGCATTCCATCGGGAAGTTCTTCAAGGTCTGCGCCCAAAGCTTGAAGTCCTTCAACGACTGTACTAATACGATCAGACTCCTTCACCCGAAGTTCTGCCGCATCACGGATCACAGTTTCTCCCTTAGCAAGGCTAGCGGCTACTGCTAAAATGGGAACTTCATCAATTAAGCGAGGGATAATTTCCCCTTGAATTTCGACTCCATGCAATTCTGAAGGCCTTACCCGCAAATCTGCTCTTGGCTCCCCGCAGATCTCAGCATAATTTTCAAGTTGAATATCAGCCCCCATCTTGAGCAAGACATCCAGAATCCCTGTTCGCGTCGGATTAACTCCAACTTTACGAATAAGTAATTCGCCTTTTTTCATTAAACTCCCGAGAACAAGAAAAAAAGCAGCTGAGGAAATATCTCCAGGCACTGACACATCTTGAGCTGTTAACTTGCTTCCGCCTATAATACGAGACTGAGTGCCTTCGCTCCAAACCTCTACGCCAAAACCACGAAGCATACGCTCGGTATGGTCTCTGGAAAGCGCAGGTTCGATTACCCAAGTTTCTCCACTCGCCCTAAGACCCGCTAAAAGGATCGCCGATTTAACTTGGGCTGAAGCCACAGGAGTTTTAAATACCCCCCCTTTTAAGTCCCCCCCCTGTATCGTCAAAGGAGCAAAATTCCCCTCCTGACGACCAAGAACTTTTACACCCATTTCAAGCAGAGGTCCGGTCACTCGCCTCATCGGTCGCTTCCGAATCGATTCATCTCCTGTAAAAGTGGAAGCAAAAGGGCTACCCGCAAGCACCCCAAGCATGAGGCGAAAGGTTGTCCCTGAATTTCCAACATCGAGTACATCTTGCGGTTCTGTCCAATTCTCGAGTCCTTGCCCCTGAATCCAGACTTCCGACTCGCGGCGTTCCCAATTTACCCCCAGCGCCTTTAAACAGCTCAGCGTGCTCAAACAATCTTGCCCGGGGAGAAAATTCATAATATGAGTATTTCCTTTGGCCATCCCCCCAAATAAAGCTGCACGATGGGAAATGGATTTATCACCGGGAACCGTGATATCCCCATTGATCTGACGCTGGGGATGGATAAATACTCCTTGTTCTTCGGTCATGAGTACTCAACCTCCTAAACCTTGTCTCACTGCATGTGCTTTACGAAATGCGCCAGCAATCTCATCTCCATTTTTTTCCTCGAGCCAGGATCTGATTTCATCCAATTTCCCTTGCCAAACATCCAAAGAAGCTAGCACTGCAGAAGCATTTCGAATCAAGATTTCCTGCCACATCTCCGGGGAACTATCGGCGATCCGGGTCATTTCCCGGAAACTCCGCCCGGCGAGTTCGATAGAGGAGGTTTCATTCGGGGATTCTTCTAAAATAGCTAAAGTCAAAGCGACCGCAAAAAGATGCGGAAGATGGCTCACCAAGGCCACTTGGCGGTCGTGTTCTTCAGGTGTACGCAGCACAACCTTAGCTCCGATTTGGTGAAGGAGTGCTTCTAACTTGTCCACAACCGGTTGAGGACTCGTGGCGCGGGGTACAAGAACATACGGAAAATTCCTAAACAATTCTGCATGAGCCGCTTGGACTCCCGACTTCTCCGACCCCGTCATAGGATGTCCGCCGATAAAATAAACATGACGTCGCTGTATATCGCTCTGGCATACTTCGGTTTTGACACTCCCGACATCCGTAATGATAGCACCTTCGCACACGCGCTCAAGAACGTGCTCTAATCCTTCGTTTAAAAGATGGATTGGCAGTGCCAAGATCACCAGATCTGCCTCTATTTTCTCAGGCCATTCCGTTTGACCGGCTTGGATCCAATTCTGATGTTCTGCCCATCGCAAACTTTCGGGTTGTGTATCGAGTGCCGTTACCTTCCAACCCAAATGGGACAACGTTGCAGCCCAAGATCCCCCAATTAAACCCAATCCGATAACCCATGCCTGAGGTCTTCTCTCCCCTCGCCAACCCGGTGAGAAAAAATCATCATCCATTACCGGTCCCCTCCTTCAGCAAAAGGACGGTCTACAGCCTGTGCAATCTTATCCAATTCAGCCATCATTTTTTGGAAATTAGGAAGGGTTAAGGATTGCTTTCCATCGGATAGAGCCTTCTCCGGTTGTGGGTGAACCTCAACAATCAAGCCATCCGCACCCGCAGCAATTGCAGCCTTGGCCATTGGCGAAACCAATTGCCAACGCCCCGTACCATGACTCGGGTCAACTATGACTGGTAAATGAGAAAGAGAATGAAGGGCCGGAACCATGCTCAAATCAAGGGTATTGCGAGTATAATTTTCGAACGTACGAATACCCCGTTCACAGAACATGACCTGGTCATTTCCACCGTCCAGAATATATTCTGCAGCGAGCATCCACTCTTCCAAAGTAGCCGATGGGCCCCGTTTGAGAAGGATCGGCTTATTCGTTTTGGCCACTTCCTTTAGGAGATTAAAGTTCTGCATATTTCGGGCCCCGATCTGTAAAATATCGGTATAGTAAGCCACTAGCTCAACATCACGGACATCAACAACTTCGGTCGTCACGGCCAAGCCCGTTTCTTCTCGAGCTTCTGCTAAAAATTTAAGACCTTCTTCCTCTAACCCTTGAAAAGCGTACGGAGAGGTTCTTGGTTTAAAAGCGCCACCACGTAAAATGGTCGCTCCTGCTTCTCTGACGGCATGAGCTGTCTCCAGAATTTGTGAACGGCTCTCTACACTACAGGGTCCCGCCATAATATGAATTTGGGAACCCCCGATTTCAAGGTTTCCGACTTTGATAATTGTATCTGTAGGATGAAATTCTCGGCTCACCAGTTTATACGGAGCAAGAATAGGAACGACTTTCTCCACCCAAGATAAGGCTTCTAGATCAAGTCCTTTCAAGCGACTCCGATCCCCAACTGCACCGATGATCGTTTTTTCCACGCCTTGGGAAAGATGAACCTTGAAACCTACTTCGCTTAATCTTTCTGTGATTTCTTGAATTTTTACCTCTTCTACACCTTTTTTAAGTACAATAATCATTTTTACTACCCCTTCCTACCATCCTACGAACTCCAAATTTTTTCTAATTTTGCTCCAAGTCTTGACGCAATTGAACCGCTTTACGTAAATAGATATGGCGCACTTCATCTTGCGATTTTTGAGTATTGACATGGAGTAACACGCGGATACATAGAGGCAACGCTCCCGGTACTGGAATTTCCGTACAACACATTAAGGGCACCCATTTCCATCCGAGCTTGCGTGCGGTAACCGCGGGAAAAGCAGCATTCAAATCCAAAGTCACTGTAAAGAGGGCACTAATAATATCCTCGACTTCGAGAGAATTTTCCTTAATAATAGCCTGTAACATTTCCTGGGTCGCTTTATCTATTTGTTCTGCTGAATTTTCATCGACCGTTATTGCTCCACGAATTCCCCTAACCATTTCTTAACTCCGAACTTTCTCTGGGTGTAGCGCGATGCCCTAGGCCTACGGCAACTTCATCTAAATGCAATAATCCCACAGCAAAAAATACGGCAACGCTCAAATGTTCATCGCGACGAGCAATGCCAATTTTTCCTCCGATATTGAGGCCCATAGCCTTAGGCATAATCTGGCTTAAGGCTTCGCGCGCTGCTCCCGCAACTGCGCCCTCATCAACATGCGTTTCGAGAATTACACCTTCCCGTTTTGCAGCCACGACAGCGCGTTCAATGATCTTTCTTGTGGCTGTAGCATACTCACCGCCATAATCGACAGCGACAGTCTTAATATGTTGTTTTCCAAAAAATTCTTTAAGGTGGCTTTCTTCTTCACGGCTCTCCGCCATAGCCATTCGGAGTGCTGCTTCAGCTATTTTCTTGCTTTCTGCGATCATCTTAATCCTGCCTTTCAAAACGATTTAAACGAAGAAAAAGACCCCGTGTAGCGGCGTCTTTAAGACTCACATCCACCGTCCCACCATCCTTCCTATTCTTTTGCCAATTCACTAGAATACCCTATTTGTACCCATCCTACAGGACATAACCCAAGGTTATGTTGATAGCATTATAGCCTGTTGTACCTTATTTTTCAAGGCGAAATACGAAGGTTTTGCACATTCTTTTCCACGATAAAGCTTTGATTCAGACGCGGTTCGTGCAGCTGTGGATCTCGATTAGTAATCTGTACGCGGACGATTTGCGAGACAGAAGTCCCATCAAGTTGAAGCGTTCCCGATTGAGGAGTAATTTCTAATTGGCCTCGAGATAAGGTGCCAAGTAACTTCCCATTTTGAAGCACGCGAACAGGTGCTGCTGGTGTTGCCTTCAAGGTTATGACCCAGTTCTCTGGAGAAACTTGAGATAAAACCTCAATTGGGGGAGCTTCTATTTTCTGGGCCATTGCAATATAAAAATCAACAGGATCTCGGGCTAGCCCGAGCCCAATTTGGGCAACCACTAAAAGAACGCTAGCTAAAACCATAAAACGAATTAACATGCGTTCAAAATTTAATTTATGTATTGGTTGCATTGGTCTTCGATACGGGCGCATACGCATAATGATCACCTCAGAACATTGTATGCGCCTATTCTAAAAATCAGACCCCAGCCCTGACATACTCTGCAGCAGCCCGTCCGGCTCGATACCCCATAGCGAAAGCCGCTTGTAGATTATAGCCTCCGGTTACTCCATCAACATCAACAACTTCACCTGCCCAATAAAGACCCGGGAAAAGTTTCGAAGCTAACGTTTTCGGGTTAATCTCTTTGACATCCACTCCGCCGGCCGTAACAATAGCCGAGGCTATAGGGAGAGTCCCTAGAACAGTTAACTTTAAACCTTGTAAAATTTGAACTAAATGTTTCCGTTCCTCGCGGGTAACCTGATGAATCACGCGATCAGGCGGAATTTGCGATAGTTGAATAATCACGGGAATTAAGCTTTGGGGCAGAAGCTCATCCAGAGCATTCTTAAATTGCTTATTGCTAAACTTCTGAAAATCCCGTTGTAATCTAAGATCCAGTTGTTCAGAAGTGAGCGCCGGTTTTAAGTTAATGTGTAATTCAACCTTTTCGCCTTGCTGCAGAGCTTCTCCAGCCCAACGGCTTAAGGTAAGAATAATTGGGCCCGAAACTCCAAAATGGGTAAAGAGCATTTCACCGAATTCTGTTCTCTGTTTTTTCCCACTATACCATAACGAAGCTTCAACATTGCGAAGAGATAATCCCTGGACCTCTGAAACCCACTTTTCTGCTGTCTTCAGTGGAACTAAGGAAGCTCGTGGTGAAATGAGATGATGGCCTAATTCTTTTGCAAAACGATAGCCATCCCCCGTCGAACCTGTTCCGGGATAAGAGCTTCCTCCTGTACAAACGATGATAGACTCCGCCTTAATGATCGAATTATTCGTAAGCTTAACCCCTGCGACTTGCCCCTCCTTAGTGAGGATCTCTTCCACCGTCTGATTCGTCTTTAATTCCACACCTACTTCATCAATGAATTGCAACAACGCATGGACGACGGCTTCGGCATCATCGGATACGGGAAAGACGCGTCCGCCTCGCTCTACTTTACTTTCTACACCATAGTGTGAAAAGAACTCTCTTAACCTCACATTATCAAATTCCCGTAAGATTCCGTTCAGAAAACGGCCATTTCCGGGATAGTTGTGAATAAAATCCGAGACATTTTCAGCATTGGTTAAATTGCAGCGTCCTTTACCTGAGATAGCTATTTTGCGACCTGGTTTTTCCTTCTTTTCAAGGAGCAGGACCTTAGCCCCTGCGCTTGCAGCTTGTCCAGCCGCCATTAGACCCGCTGCACCTGCACCGATAACAATTACATCTTGTACACTCATACGATTTCCTTCCTTATAAAGAAAACTACTTTAGATGGGATTATATTCTATCTTATCTGAATTAGTCTACCATACTCTTCCTCAAGGGTAAAATTACTCCTCTTTTTTGCCCCTCTTTTTTCTTTGTGATATATTAGTAATAATTAAAAATAGGGAGGAAAACCATGGAACTTGATACTCGTACAACGTTAATTATCCAAATCTCTGCTGCTGTTGCTACAAATGCTTTAGCTTCCTTGCGCGCTTCGGTTACCGACGCAAAAGCGCTGGGGATATCTTCAGACGAAATCCGTCAAATCGTAAAGATAGCCCAAGAAGTTCAAGAACAACCCTTATCCCATACTCGACATTTATTGGATCAACTTCTGCGTGAGCCTATTCGTAAATCACAGGAGCATACTCATGATCATGAGCATATTCATGGTCCGAATTGTAACTGTGGACACCACTCCTAAGCTATGCCCGAATTCTATCAACTCGTTCAAGGGTTTCATACTCCGTTTTGGGATGGATTCTTTATCCTTCTCAGCTTTATCGGTGACATACCGGTCTATATCTTTCTGTTTGCTATCCTTTTCTGGAATATGGATAAACGCTTTGGCTTTCGGCTAGGAGTTCTTCTCCTTATTTCAATGGCCGTTAATTCGTGGCTTAAGGATGCTTTTCATTTTGCCCGTCCCATTGGTCAAAAGGGAATTCGTTCTCTCTATCTTTCATCAGCCAGCGGCTATGCTTTTCCAAGTGGGCATAGCCAAGCTTCAGCTACCTTTTACCCCTATCTATTAACCCGCTGGAAGAACCTAAAATGGAAGTTCATGGCCCTTTTTATGGTTTTAGGAATTGGTTTTTCCCGACTTTACCTTGGTTTGCACTGGCCAGGAGACGTTATTTCAGGATATACTCTGGGTATTCTCCTCGTGCTTGGGTTCATCCAAGTTGACCAACGCCTTTTTAAAATTCCCTTTTCTTTAGCTCTCAAGATGAGTGCCTCAATTATCCTTCCTTTGCTCGCCTTAACCTTTTACCATACGGCTCAGGGCTTTCAATTAGTAGGGTTTATCATCGGCTTTACTTTAGGCTATTTTCTTGAGGATACCTTTCTTGACTACCAAGAGCAAACCCATTTTTTACCTTCCTTTTATAAAACGATTTTAGGAACCGCTTCTCTATTGATCTGGATACTTCTTTGCTTACCTCTCACCCATCTAGCGATCGTTTTCAACCTTCTCGTGTATTGCCTCGCTGGTCTCTGGACCTCCTTAGGGGCACCCTATCTATTCCGAAGATTAGGTTGGGAAGGTAAATGAAAAAGCACAAGCAGGAATCTACAGACCTAAAAGAGCCTTTTGTTAGGAATGAAGGCCTTTAAATGAGCCGCTTACCGAACTTGTCTTAAACTCGGGTCAGAAGCTTCAGCGGGGCGGCGCATAGGACGTGCGCCGCCGCCAACAGAGTCAGGAGACGATTTTGGCAGGCACCCCCTCTCTTTATACCGAGTTTAGGACTTAGTTTGGTCGGCGAACGCCTCGCCTGAATGGATAACAAAAGGCCTCTTTCAAATAACCCTGATGTATTACAAAGGGCTGGTACACTATGAACTCAGCGTCATAGTATACCAGCCCTTTAAACTACTTATTTAATTAAGGGAACCAAAGTCAGGATCACTTGAAGCACATCCTACGCATAAGACTGGCTCTTTGTTATCAAACACTTGCCTACCGCATTTTATACAATATCGATATTTTCCCTGGTGAAGGAGAATCTTCCCCGTGAATAATCGAAAGGATAAACGTTTATTCTCCATAGTCAACGCTTTGGGACGGCAAATACTCACACACCGCTGACAACGTACACATTTAAGCGGCTCATAAATCAAGGTTAATTCATCATGGTTTTCTTTTTTCGTGAGGGCTCCTTGCGGACAAATTGCTGCGCATACCCCACAGTTAGTGCAACTCTCTCCTATATTTAAAGCGGGAAGAGGAAGAATCTCTTTCTTAGATTCCCACGATTCGACCAAGAATAGCCTGCTATGAGGTATCGGGTAAGCTTCATCCGACGTCATTCCTGGCAACATCTCTTCAAGCTTCTCCCGTCCTAGATCTCGCCAACCTTTTTTTTCAGTAGGAGCAGGAGTACTAACCTTCTGATTTTGAGGCAAGGGCTTAGTCTTACCATCATCAGGGGCAACTGTGATCACTATAGGAGAATGTTCTGTCCAAGCTTTATGCACTTCAGTAAACGTTCTGACACTCTGAGCACAGGCTTTTTTATCCGGACAATTTGCACAATCTCCGGTTGAAATTCCCACCTGTTTCTCCTGTGCCTGAAGTAGCAAAGCCATCCATAAATCCCGATCAAGGATTCCCAAACAAGGAATCTCAAATCCCGTTGGAATTGCTTGGGGACAATTAAGCTGGATCTGGTCAGCACCACGAATATAGTGATATAACTTATCTAAATTGCGATCCACAATGCCATCGCTTGGACAGACAGCCATGCAAACCCCACATTCTGTACATAGTTTAGCCTTAATTTCATAATCTTCAGAAATAGCCTGATGGGGACAACTATCAATGCATAAGCGACATGGGTGAGCAAACGGTTTCTTGATATTGAGGCAATTACTCCGGTGATAGACAAATTGACAGGTATTTAGCATAATCCACCTCTATATTTAAACCTTTTCCATTCATAAGAATAATATTCGACTGAATTAGACAAATTCCTTCTCACCCGCTGCTAAATATGGCGATGTAGTTCTTCTTCAACCCCATTTAAATGTTCTAAAATATGTTCACTCGCTTTTAACGGATCTTTCATTTTAACCGCTTCATAGATTTGAGCGTGTTCCATATACAAGATATTAGGCGTATACTTTCCTGCGTAAAGCTTCGAGCGGCTGGTTTTAAGCATTTGTTGCATCATGTCTGAAATTGTATCCATCAAAAGGATAAGGATCTTATTTTTAGTCGCTCGCGTGACCGCATAATGAAAACGGAGGTCGGCTTTTTCCCCACCTAATTCGGGGTTCAATATCTCCTGCCGCATATCTTCTAGAGCTTCCTCTAACTCATGGAGATCTTCAGTCTGAGCTCTTTGTGCAGCGAGTTGAGCCGCTTGAACTTCGAGAATCTTACGAACCTCTAAAAGTTCTTGAGCCGTCCCTTTTTCAATAGACAGCATCCACGCTAAAGGAGCAATAACCGATTCAGGTCTTAACTTACGCATGAAGGTACCTTCTCCACTTCGTACCTCCAGGAGGCCCATCATTTCCAAGGCACTTAGAGCTTCGCGGATAGATGCTCGACTCACTTGCAAACGCGCCACTAAATCTCGTTCCGACGGTAACTTATCTCCAGGTCTAAGCTCTCCACGCATCACAAGTTCTCGAATTTGCTCAACAATTTCTTCATAAATTTTACGAGTCTTGATAGGTTTTAGTTCCACCGACGTACTCCTCCGCATGTTGAATCCTCTTAATTATTATATATATTTTAGACTATGTACTTAGTTTAACATGCTCCCGCATCAAATGCTATAAATGTTTAGATTTATTTAAATAATTAGCTAATTCCTTTTTGTCTTTGTTTTCAGTTAACTCATTTCAAAAAAAATCAGCTTACCACGGCGTAATTCGCTTCAACACCTGCTAGATGAGAATACATCAGCTGACTCGCTTGAGATATGTCTCTATGCTGGATCGCCTGAAAAATCGTGACATGTTCCTCATATAATCGTCTTGGCATATCGCTTCCTTCATAGAGCTTAATACGGCTAGCTTGCAACGTCCGTTCCATCGTATCGGATAGTACGTTCATCAAGTGAATAAAAATCGTGTTATGGGTCGCTCGCGCAATTGCAAAATGAAAACGCTGATCCGCTTTTTCCCCGAGTTGTTCGGTTTGTAAATCCTGATACATCATGTGAAGTGCATCTTCCAACTCCTGCAAGTCCTCTAAATTTGCCCGTTCTGCAGCGAGTGCAACCGCTTGAACTTCGAAAATTTTACGGACTTCTAAAAGTTCAAGCACCGTATCCTTTTCCATATAAAGTACCCAAGCTAAAGGTGCAACCAAGGATTCGATATTGACTTGGCGAATATAGGTTCCTTCACCACTTCGTGCATCAAGTAAGCCTAACATTTGCAGTGCACTCAAGGCTTCTCGAACTGAGGCTCGGCTGACCTGTAAGCGTTCTGCCAAATCTCGCTCAGAAGGAAGTCGATCTCCAGGTCTCAGTTCTCCTGAGGTTACAAGTTTTCTAATTTGATCTACGATTTCTTCATAAATTTTACGGGTTTTTATGGGTTTAAGATCCATTATAACCTTCTCCTTCATTGTAAATATGAACAAGGGAAGTGATTAAATCACTTCCCAAGCATATGCAGATTTAATTATTTAATCGCAGCAGTCAACGTCGGGATCATTCCCGGGAAAACGTATGCTTGAAGACCAATGATAATTATAACTGCTACCAAGAAGATCATTGAGTGTTTTAAGCTAAAGCGGAAGAGGTCAGATTCTTTACCGACTAGCCCAGTTGCAGCTGCTGCAACTGCAATCGATTGAGGAGAAATCATCTTACCCACAACTCCACCTGAACTGTTTGCTGCAACAGTAAGGACTGGGTTAACTCCGATTTGTTGAGCAGTAACCTGTTGAAGTTTACCAAAGAGAGCATTTGATGAAGTATCAGAACCTGTTAAGAAAACTCCCATCCAACCCAAGACTGGAGAAAGGAAGGGGAATACTTTACCTGTCGAAGCGAGTAAGAGACCTAGTGTATAAGAAAGACCAGAGTAGTTTGCAAGGTAAGCGAAACCAAGAACTGCACTCATCGTAATAATGGAGGTCCCTAATTGTTTAAACGTATTAACAAAGACTTTTACACCTTTAGAAGGGGAAACTCCAAGAATAACCATGCTGATAATAGATGTAAAGAGGATTGCTGTGCCCCCCGCTGAAAAGAAATCCCAACGATAAGAAGCAGCATAAACTACTGGTTTCGCAACAATTGGAGCAGCTTTATAGACGAGACCATCTAGGCCAGGCCAATGGGCAATGTTCACGAACCAACCCATTTGAGTCACCCAGTTTTTGAAGCTTGGAGTTCCCCATATGGCGACCATAATCGTTAAGAGAATAAAGGGAGACCAAGCTCGAATCGTTTGTCCAGCTGTGTAATGCTTAATATCCGTGGTATCGGCTTCTCCTTCGCTGGCAAAACGGAATTCATGTTTTGGTTTCCAGAATTTTAAGAAGACCGCAGTCACAATGAGAGAAGTTAAGGAAGAAATAATATCCGGTAAATAAGCTCCCAATAAATTAGAGGATAAGAATTGCGCACCTGCAAAAGAAACACCGGAAACGAGGACCGCAGGCATTACTTCCTTAGCCCCTTTCCAACCTGACATCAAAACGACTAAATACAGAGGAATGATTATAGATAAGAAAGGAAGCTGACGACCAATGGCTTGAGCAATAACGAAATCTCCCATACCGGTGACAGCACCTGCGGCGATAATTGGGCTACCAATAGCACCAAAAGCAACTGGGGCAGTATTTGCAACCAAACAAATTCCAGCAGCATACATCGGTTCAAAGCCCAGACCGATGAGTAGTGCGGCTGTAATAGCGACTGGAGCACCGAAACCAGCAGCACCTTCAAGGAAGGCTCCAAAGGAAAAGGCCACGAGTAAGGCTTGGATTCGACGGTCATTTGAAAGCGAAGAAATCGAACTCTTAATCACTTCAAAATGACCTGATTCAACGGTTAAGTTATATAAGAACACTGCCGCTAATACGATCCACGCAATCGGAAAGAGTCCGTTAACGATACCCAAAGCTGTGGCAGATAAAGCGGTCCCAACAGGCATCTTATAAACAAGAACAACATCGACGAGTGTAATTAGAACTGTCCCTAACCCTGCGATATGTGCTTTCATTTTTTTTATGGCTAAAGCCCAAAACATAAAGAAAATGGGGATCGCTACGACAAGTGAGGTAAGTGCTAAGCTATTTCCTAATGCAGCATAATTATGAGTCCACGGCATAAAATGACCACCTTTCTCCTCTTCAACTTTTTCTATTAGTTTCTGTCTTTTCTTAGAATAAATACACTAAAATCAATATCCTTATTTAGTGTGAAATTTCATTCCTCCATTCATAAAGTCTATATCTTGGCGTATCTGTTTGAAAATTAGCAATGGTCTGACCGCCTAGCCATGTACATAATAGTCTAAAAATTAGAATTTTGCAATACATTATCTTTATTAATAAAATTTTCACAAACTTTGTTGAATTTTGTCTTATTATGTCATTGAGTATATCTAACAGATAATAAACAAGACCTGACAAAACGTGTTGCGTTCTGCCAGGTCTCTCTGTTAGATCGTTCAATTTACTGAAATGTAATTTCTAATTTTGGAATTTACGTTCTAATTTTTTTACCTCTTCTTGCATGAGTTGATGCACTCTGAACAGAAGCCTTTCCGCATCCAAACGATAAATATTTAGATTTTCGGGGCTTAAAAACTCAATCTTCCGAAACTCCGGTTTCAAAACCAGAGGTAACAAGTCATCCACATTTTCAAGTCGCAACGTTAAAATTATGGGTGCATAGGCCGTTTCTTTATTTCTGCGTCCATCAAAATCATTGACTGTGTAAATATCCAGACTTAAATCAAATTCTTCGATCACAATTCCCTGGAGAGGAATGTTTCTCAGTAAGGCGACTTCTTGTTCTCGCGTTTGTTCTGCCATTTCCTCTTTACTTTTGCCTCCAAAAAGAAAACGACCCGTTTTACCTGCTCCTTTATAATCGAGACGTACGCGCACGCGAATATGTTCGGTTAAAACTTCCTCGCCAATCCGTATTTTCATTAGCATCTCTCCATGTTTAAATTAGTTAAAATAAAATTCGGCATAACCCTGATTTTCTCCTGCAATATGATGGTGTAACCTCGGATTTTATGGATATACTAATGACGATTAAACCATCAGGAAAATGACTACAAGGGGGATAAAGGATGACTACTCGATCAGTTATCGCTATTTTCAAAGGTCCACAACAAACGAAAGAAGCCATCGAAGAGATTCAAGGGGAATCTCTTGCCAATAGCTTCATTTCTGTTTTGGTTCGTAGCGAATATTTACACCAAGGGGATTTTAAGGAAGAACTTGCTAACGAGTTAGCCTATCATCCTTCTGAAATTAATCTCGATCTTTTTAACGCTTGGTTGGTACAAGCCCCGCCGATGAATATCCCAAACCTCGGTGAATGTGTGGTGGCAGGCCCCTTGGCCTACGATTTGCTTCATAAACCACACGGTCAGGGCTTGGGGGAAGCATTATTAAGTTATGGTCTATCCGAGGAACGCGTCCGCCACTATGAGCATGAAGCACGTACAGGTCATTTTCTGGTCCTGATTGAAACTGAACAAGAAAAAGTTAATTCCGTGGCCAATGCGCTCCAAAAATTCGGAGGACGAGATATTGAAAAATGGAATAAGGAACTCGACCATCCCCTTTATTCCAGACATTAGATCAATTGAACCGCTCGCTGTAATTTATAAACTTCAGTCGCACTAAGTGCACGATATTTACCTATAGAAAGGCTTGGTTCCAATTCGAGTGGGCCAAAACGAATTCGCTGCAAGGAAGCAACCGGATACCCAACCTTGGCAAACATCCGTCTGACTTGGCGGTTCCGTCCTTCATGAATCGTGATATCAAGAAAACGAAATAAGCCCTCACCGATTCGGGAGACTTCCCGTACTTTGGCGGGGGCTGTTTTTCCGTCTTCGAGAACGACTCCCGCTCGTAATTGATTCAACGCTTCATCCGTAGGTTTTTCCTTAATTCCTACTCGATACGTTTTCTCCACACCATAGCGGGGATGCATAAGCCGATAGGCTAATTCTCCGTCATTGGTCAGAAGGAGAAGCCCGGATGTGTCGTAATCTAAACGCCCAATAGGGTAAACCCGCTGAGGAACTTCCCGCAGTAGATCAACAACGGTCTTTCGACCCTGTGGGTCCATTGCACTCGTAATAACCCCTGTCGGTTTATGTAACACATAATAAACTAAGGACTCAGCCGGAACAGTGATCAATTTCCCTTGGACGGCCACCTTATCTTGAGGTTGGACCCGAGTTCCAAGAATTGTGACAATCTCACCATTGACCGTGACCTGACCCTCAAGAATCATTTGTTCAGCCTGTCGGCGCGAGGCAACTCCGGCATGAGCCAGTAACTTTTGTAATCGCTCTCCTTTAGTATCGGTATTCATGCTATCTTTCTCTATTCCCTTCACATGTCTTCTCCACTTCTCTATTTCATTACTGATTTTTCAATTGATATACTCCTGGACCGATTTCTGGAAAAACGGCTCTCACTTCATACCAAAACTCAGGGCTCTGTGTGGTGTGAGGCAGTTCAATCAAATAATCCCCTGGAATTTCTAGAAGCTCTTGCCAAGTCTCCTTATTTTTAGTGAGGTTCAAACGGTAACCTACTCTTTGGGCATAGTAGAACGTCATTGGCGGAGGATCGCTAAGGATCATGATACTCCCTGGCGGCGTAGAATCACGAAGCCAGAGTGCTTGTGATAAATACTCTTCCTGCCAAGCATACTTTTCCTCATTACCAAATGTACTATTTACCAAAAGCAGGGATAAAACCAGTATCCCGATGACTACCCCAGGAGTATCTTCGACTTGCTCAAGTGCTATACCTGCTAATAGCGCAAAGGGCAGAATCACAGGTATGAGATAATAATCAAGAGAAATTCGTGAACAAATGATTAAAATATATCCCCAACTGATTATACACCAAAGAAATATTCCATATAAAGTTCCTCGCCTCGTCTGAACGAATAATCTTTTTCGAAATAGGTAAAAACTTCCTATTCCTGACAAAACTAAAACCGGCATACCCACCCCTTCTCGCAGGTGAACCCTTAACTCCCACCAAAAAAGGCCTGTTGATTCTACAACTTGCCCCGTTAGAATTCCTGATACGAATTGACTCGACTGACTAGCTCCCACGTGAACCCAACTGTAATAGAGTAAAGGGGGAAGAAGAGCTAACCCTGAATAGATTAGAATAGGCCGAACCTTCCCTTTTAACGGCCAGAAGCCCATCACAATTGCAACCGGAAATATCATGAGTTGGGGAAGCTTCGCTAAAATCGCCAAAGCCATCATTAAGCCTGCTCCAGCAAACCGTAATCGCCCAGGTTTCTCCTGCCAATAAACCAAGGCATTTATAGCCCAAACTGAACAGGCCTGAACCACCGGCTCTGGCATCACAACCCGTCCATAATACACCGTTAAGGGGGCAAGTGCGTAAATCCCTGCAGCCCATAAACCGGCACGCTCAGAAAAACATTTTTGACCCAGAAGAAAAATGCCCCAAATGGTCAGCAAGGAAAAGATAATCCCCCATGCTCTGCCCCAAAGATCGGACCAACCAAACCAAGTCCAGGTCCACGCTAATAGATATGGTAGAAAAGGAAATTCCAACTCAACTTTTTGAGGAACCGTTCCATCATAGCTCAGAGTCGGAAACCATACCTGAGGAACATCTGTAAGTTTGCCCAGCATATGATAGGCCATGCTCGCCGTGTCCGCCTGTCTCCATCCTTGATCATCTAAAAGTGGATTTAGGATTCCTCGGGAGCGCATTAAAACTCCCAAGATGAGAATCACCAGCAAGAGCCAATAAATTGATGAGCGCTTTATTCTTCCACCCATTCGACTGAGCTCCACGCTCCTTTTTTAAATCGATAGATTAACGTAAAATACCCTTTTATTGTCGACCCGATTTTCATTTTACTTTTTCCTTGTTTTCTTTCATAATGCAAAATCAAAGGAACTTCAGCAATAGTTTGACAGAAGGGGACGACTTTAATAAGCAGTTCAACCATTGCTGCAAAGTTTCGGCTTTCCATCAACTGTTCCCCATAATTATGATAAGCCTTTTTCAGGGTTAATAGTCGATAGGCTCGATAACCGCAAGAATAATCTTTAACCCCAGGGATAGGGAAAAAGAGCGTCATCAGTCGGCCCGCGCCCCAAGATAGAATTTTACGAAAAGGACTAAGACCCAATTGCTGACCTCCAGTGACGTAACGCGAAGCAATAGCTAAATCTGATCCTTCCTTCATTTTTTGGAGCAGCAGAGGAATTCGATCCGCTGGATGGGTATTATCCGCATCTAAAGTAATTAAAATATCCTCTTCAAAATTCACCGAAGCGCTATTTAATACATAGGAAAAACCCGTCATCAAAGCTCCTCCAAGGCCCTTATTTTCCTCGTGATTGAGAACCCTTATATCTCCAAACTGACGAGCGTATTTCTCAGCTAAAACTGATGTTTGATCCGTACTAGCATCATTGACCACAATGATCAGATGAGGCTCCTCTTTTAACACTGAATTCAGATCCTGAAGTAAATTTCCTAAACTTGCTTGCTCATTATAAGCAGGTAATACAACAAAAAGCATACTACGACAGCCTCCTTTAGTCCCTTCGTAGTATGCACATTCTCACTCCTAATAAAACGTATAAAGGACAATCCAAATCGAGGCGATTAAACCAACCAAATCAGCCAACAATCCTAATTTTAAGGCGTACCGATATTTTTTAATACCGACAGATCCGAAATATACGGTCAAAACAAAGAAGGTTGTATCGGTACTCCCCTGTAAAGTTGAAGCGATCCGCCCAATCATCGAGTCTGGACCATACTGATTAATCAATTGTGTTGAAACTCCAAGTGCTCCTGAACCACTTAATGGGCGCATTACGGCGAGAGGAATGATAGCTGTGAGATTAGGATCTAATCCCAAATATCCAAAAACGGGTTGCAAGAAGTGTGAAAGAATCTCTAGTGCCCCCGAATCGACAAACACACGAATCGAAACCAGCATCCCTATTAGAAAAGGCATAATCCTTATTCCAGTCTTGAATCCTTCCTCTGCTCCCGTAACAAAAGATTCGTATACAGGAACTTTACGAAGATAGGCAATAAGCGGAATAAATAAGAGCAGAAAAGGAATCGCCCAGCGGGAAATCTCCGCAATAAACCTCATACCTTACTCCTCCTGCGAATCAGGAAATCAACGATAATGGCTAACGTCATCGCACACCCAGTTGCAAAAATTGTGGTTCCTATAATCTCAGTGGGATTAGAAGATTGAGCTTTCACTCGAATGGCAATAATTGTCGCTGGAATCAAGGTAAGGCAAGAGGTATTCAAGGCTAAGAACGTGATCATCGCCTGACTGGCCACCTCAGGATGAGGATTTTCTTTCTGAAGTTCCTGCATGGCTTTGAGTCCGAAGGGAGTGGCTGCATTTCCTAACCCCAAGATATTTGCACATAAATTCATGATGATAGCCCCTAAAGCGGGACTGTCCGGTTTAAGGGAAGGAAACAAACGGCGAATCATAGGCCCGAAGAAACGTGCAAGAGCTTTGATGAATCCTGCCTCTTCCGCTAAATGCATCAAACCCAACCAAAGACTCATCACTCCGATTAACCCAAATGCGGTCTGTACTCCAAGTTCAGTTGCTTGCATCGCGGATGATGTCACCGTATCAATTCGTCCATTAATTGCAGCCACGATTATCCCCGTGGCTAACATAAATAGCCAAATCGCGTTAACCATACCCTACTCCCCCTTGTCAAATATCTATGATTGGACAAGGGAGATTAGACCCTCTGAATAATTTGGGTTGGGCTGACAAACAAAGTGCTGTTGCATTGTGAACAAGCGTTCCGTATGCAACAGCACTTTATATATCATTTTATGTATTCCTGACTTAATCTTTTACGATGATGATTTCGTCATCGTTATAATCATCTTTCTTACTTTGATTATCCTTTTTCTTTAAAAGAGCGGCAACCTTATCAACCATACCTGGAACTTCGTCAATAATTCGGTCTACGATCATATTGTTATCGACAGGAAGAAGTCGAACTTGTCCATGACCGACAACCAAGAAACCAACCGGCTGCACGGATACGCCTGCACCACTTCCGCCTCCGAAGGGCAAAGCTGAGGATCCTTGCTTATCTTGTTTGTCTTCTTCTTTATTTTTGTCACCCTCGGGTGGTGGAAATTCACTTCCACCTGCCGCAAAACCGCAAGCAACCCTCGAGACTGGAATGATTATTGTACCATCGGGAGCCTCAACCGGATCTCCAACGATCGTATTTACATCAACCATTTGTTGAATGCTTTCCATCGCGGTTTTCATTAACGCTTCAATTGGATGATTCCCCATTTAAAATCTTCCTCCTTATCCCTAGATAAATGCCCGTACTCAGTCCAATCTTATGAACATAATATGTCCGATTCGCAGTTTGAATATCCAATAAACTTTATTGAAATTTACTTTTTTCTCGCATGACTAATCGTATTAAGTCCACTCCTACGACCATGATATGTCCAATTCGCAGTTTAAAGACACAATGAAGCTCGCAAGAAAAACCGGGTTGATTAAAATTAGGGATCACGGAAAGCTGAGGATGATTTGTATCCATCGTAACCTGACGATACAGCTTAGCTAATGAATAACCAATCATGCTCCAAAAATTCCCTGCAAGAATTGCCGTATAGGCCGCATCTTTACAGCCAACCTTCACCTTCCAATCCAACAGGGTACAATGAATACCCCTATAAAACTTGACTTTAATATGGTTGAGTTTGCTCAGGAGTCTTGGAATCATCGGCCAAAGGCGATAAAAAAATCCTCTTCGAAAGTAGCGAAAACGAACATTGACCTTTGTGTCACGTTCTTCTCCTGTCACCGCTTGAGTTTCCTCTAAAACTTCGAGTTGCGGTCCTTCTTCCCATGTAAGTCGAGCAGTAGGAACCTGGAGCTTAAATTTCCAGAGCCCTCCAACAGCTGACATTTGTATTTCTAAATGGTCATTTTCCGCCTGTCGGCGATATTGGAAATCCACCGTTGCCCGAATGAGCAAGATTAACCCTAATCCGATCAAACTGGCGAGTAGAAGCGCCAGAATCCGCACGAAAATCCCTCCGAACAATCCCAAAAATCTTTCTAAAATCTTAGGGTATCCGTATGACTTAAAGAATATGCAAAAAAAGATTCTATTGGGATAGCACCGCAATAGAATCTCCGCAATAGAATCTTTCTATAAAAATCGTATTCCAGAATAGATAAAGTAAGTGGCTATCCCCATTAAGAACAGTCCGCAAACCCAAAGGATCGTTCGATAAACCATCGGAGTCAATAAACGTCGCCCTTTTGCAACGGCACCAGAAACCAATGAAAACCAGATAAAATCTGAAGCAATATGCCCCAAATAGAAGCACACAGATCCCCCAATTCCATTCTTTCCTGCAAGCATTAAGGAACCCATCCCCACGGTCGCCCACCAAAGAACCCAGTACGGATTCGAAGAACTCGTCGTTACTCCAAGCAGTACGGGGTTCATACTCTTTTCAGACTGAGAGGCATTAAGGGACATGTCTAAATCCTTCTCACGGGCCTCTCGAATCATTCCATACGCCATCCAAATGAGGAACAATCCACCAATTAGCCCAATTAAGCCTTGCACAAGCGGGATATTTAAAACCGTGCCAAAACCAAACAACAGCAACAAAACCAGGAGCAGTTCTAAGAAAGCATGGCCAAGAATAATCAGAGGACCTGCTTTAAACCCTCTCCGCAAAGTCTCGTTAATCGTTACCGTGAGTACAGGGCCTGGCATAATCGCCCCAGAAAACCCCATGACTAGACTCGCCACAAAAATTGAACCTAACTCCATCTTATTTTTTATTCCTCATCTTCTTCACTCAATTCTTCCCTTGCTGCTTCCCTCATCTTGTCAAAATCAAGTTCAGGTAAATCTTTTAACGATTTAAGCCCGAAATGAAGGAGAAACTGCTCCGTTGTCCCATAAAGAATAGGGCGTCCTGGTCCTTCTTTACGACCAATCTCCTTTGTCAACCCTTTTTCCACGAGGGTTGCTAATGCGCGATCCGATTGAACTCCTCGTAAAAAATCAATTTCTCCTTTGGTTACGGGTTGCTTATAAGCAATAATTGCCAAGACTTCGAGCGCTGCCCCGGATAAACCTTGGGTAGGCTGATGATAAAGAGTCTCTATATAATGCGACATCTCCGGTTTAGTTCCCAGCTTATAGCCTTCATTAACTTCAAAAATCATAAATCCACAACCAGGCTCTGAATAGCGTTCCTGAAGTTCAGTAAGAAGTTCTGCCACATCTGGAGGATTCAATTCCAGGATAACCGATAACTGTTCAATCATTAAAGGCTCCTTAGCCACTAGCAATAAAGCTTCCAGTCCCGCAATTTCTGTTTCACGAAACAACATTTCCTACTCTCCTTCGGTAAATTCCCCAGCTTTTTCTGTGGGGAACAAATGAATATCCTGCCGAGGTGAGCTTTGTTCACAGCGAATTTTACCCGCTTTCAGAAGCTCTAACAAGGCTAAAAAAGACACAATGACTTCCATGCGAGTATTTCCTCTGATAAGTTGACTAAAACGTGTCCCATGCGGATGGAGAATCACCCGACGAAGCACATCGTCCATCATTTTGTCAATGGATATCTCGTCCGGTTCAACCGTTTTAATTTCTTCGCCCTGCTCAGCTCTCACAATAACGTGGCAAAAGGCCTCCCATAAATCATCAAAACCCACGCCTTCAAGAGGATCTTCCTCCTCCTTAAATTGACTCCGGATTTCGTCTATATCCACCGTTCTAAAATATTTCTGACCTGAGGAAACCTCTAACTCCCCAAGCGTCTGCGCCGCTTCCTTAAAGGACCGGTAAGCGATCAATCGTTCCACTAATTCCTGACGAGGATCCTCCACTTCACCCTCCAATTCTTCTTTTGGAGATTTGGGTAAAAGGTAACGTGATTTAATATACAGAAGTTGAGCCGCTAAAACTAAAAATTCACTGGTCACTTCCATATCTAAAGCATCCATCTGTCGAACAACTTCGATAAAGTGATCCGCAATCTGAGCTATAGGAATATCATAGATATCAATTTTTTCCTGTTGGATTAAATGAAGCAATAGATCTAACGGACCTTGGAAGGCTGGCAATTCAACATAAGGACCTGTTGTAGTAAGCGCTCCTTTTTTCATTCTAAAACCCTAAAATTGGAGACAATAACGCGATTGCCCCCTTCTGATATAGCGAATAGAGTGCTCCAACAAGAGGAAAAAGAACGCTTCCTAAAATATTCGTAAAGAGTACAAGCATCAAAATGACCATTCCATACTGCTCCAAGATGTGTAGAAAATTGCTAAAGCGATCGGGCAGAATCCACCCTAGAATAGAAAAACCATCCAGTGGCGGAATCGGTAATAGATTAAAAACGCCCAAGCCTAAATTCATGAGAACCAGCGCCATCATGATCTTAGAAAGAATCATCATCCAAGAGGAATTTCCAAACGAATGGAGTAATATTACCCAAACTACCATTCCTATAAAAGCGATGCACAAATTCATAAACGGGCCGGCAATAGCAACCAGCATATTACCTCGAGTTGGATTTCCTTTATAATACTGAGGATGCGTCTGGACCGGTTTTGCCCATCCGAATTGAAAAAATACCGCCATCAAAGTCCCAAAAAGATCCAAATGGGCAAAAGGATTCATCGTCAGGCGACCCTGACTTCGTGGAGTGGGATCCCCTAACCGATCAGCGACATACGCATGGGCGTATTCATGAAAAGCAAAACCAATCAACAAAGCGGGAACATTTGCAATGATCGTCGTCAAATCTAATCCTGGCACACTATTTCCTCCTTTGCTCGATTAGGCGTAGCACAAACTCTTTCTCCTCGGCAGAAGTATGAATTCTCTGTTCAAGCCAAGCCAATCGAACCTCTTTTAAAACATTCCCGATTTCGGGTCCTTTAGGAACTCCAAACTGCAGAAGCACCTTGCCATTTACCCCGAGTTTCAATTGAGCTACTGCCTCTTCGTAACTTGAGACGGCTTCATTTAAAACAGGATCCCATTTTAAAGCGCTTCGTATTTCCTGAGAAACACCCACAAGCTGCTGGTCTAAAACAGCCAAGCTCAAAGAAGGCTGAGCATAAAGGATTGCCTGAATTTCCTTAAATTTCAGAGTTTCTTTCCTCAATTCTTTCGTCAACTTCAGGCCTAAAACCTGTTCTGTTTCTTGAAAATTAAAATTTGAGACCGAGATAAGCCACCTTTCTTCAAGAGTCAGGTTCTCATTCTCCGCAACCCGAGCAAAATTCCAAGGCAACTTCTCGCCAAACCATTCTTCAAAAACACCGAGTTCGACCAAACTTTCCCCCATTTTAGGGAAGTGTTTTTCATGAAGCATAAGGAGAATTTCTTGAGTAAAACGTTCTATACTCACTTTCTTTAAAACCCCAGCCTTAAGCGCTGTTTCGACTCCCTCTAACGTCTCCTTTGACAACTGAAAACCATAGCGTTCGGCAAACCGAATGGCGCGTAAAATGCGTGTTGGATCCTCGATAAAGCTAAGATGATGGATAAACCGAATCTCCCCTTGTTTAAGATCCCGTAACCCTCCATAAAAATCAACAAGTTCACCATAGTGTTCCGAATTGATCGCTAAGGCCATTGCATTGATCGTAAAATCACGCCGGAATAAATCATCCCTTAACCGAGATTCTTCGACTTGGGGCAAAGCACCAGGATACTCATAATACTCCCAACGCGTACCCGCAACATCTAGATGCGTTTCATCCGGAAATTCAATTCGGGCCGTTCCAAATTGTTCATGAAGCGTTAATTGCCCAGAGCCCAATTCTTCAAAAAGGGCTTGAGCAAATGCATGCCCATTCCCCTCGACCACAAAATCCAAATCCTGAGTGGGGGTAAGAAGCAGAAGATCCCGAACAAACCCCCCAATAATAAAAACAGAATACCCTAAAGTATCAGCAACCTTTTGGCCTGCTTTCAACAAATCGCGCGTCTTTTTCGGAAGGTTTCCCAGCAGGTTAAGAATATCCTGACGCATTGCTAAACTTCGATCTCGGGTCAGGTTTGTTTCTGTCGGCACAGACCCCCCATGAATTAAACGTAAAACATCGGAGCGGGAAACGATACCTACGAGTTGATTATCTTCTAAAACTGGAATTCGTCCAATGTCCTCCTGAACCATTAACTGCTGAACTTCTTCCCAACCCGCATTTCCATCAACCGTCACAACCTCTTTAGTCATGAACCCTTTCACTGGCGCATGTTCTAAGCCATGTTTAAGCCCTTTATCTACATCACGTCGCGAAATAATCCCAACAAGCTTGCCTTCTTCTACAACCGGAACACCTGTATGGCCGTATCGAAGAAGGATTTGTTGCACATCTTTAAGCTTCATCTCAGGCGCCACACTCTTCACTGGATAACTCATGATGTCGTGAACCAGATGAGGGCTTCTTACCCGTTGCTTGATTTCTTCTTGGAGCTTAACGACCGTCTCTTGCACCGTCTTATTCTTGAGCGTTGCCGATGCAGCTTTAGCATGGCCTGCTCCCCCAAAAACTTGGGCAATTAAATTGACAGGTATCCCCCGCCCCCGTGAACGTCCAACGAGATAGACCCGATTCTCCATCCCCACAACAAGGAACAGCGTTTCTGCACCTTCCATTTCGCCGACGCGATGGGCAAGCAAAGCTAACCCCCCCACATAATCCGAGCTAACTGCGAACGAAATATAGATAGGCACTCCCTCAAACAATTCAGTTTGACCATGATCTAATAATTCTTGGAGCAGAACTTTTTGTTCATCAGTTAAGGGTTTACGTAGATAATCAGAAACAACGCTCAAGTTCGCTCCCTGTTCTAATAAGTATGCTATAGCTCTCACATCTCGAACCGTAGTACTATCGAAAAGCAAACTTCCCGTATCCTCATAAATTCCCAAGGCCAATAAAGTGGCTTCAAAACTACTGAGCGACACTTTGTTGATCTGGATTTGCTCCACTAAAAGCGTAGTGCACGCACCCGTATTTTCAATATGCATCCCCGGGCTAATTGGTCCGGAATAGGGATGATGATCGTAAATCTCCACTTCGAGCGATTCAAGCTGTCTAAGTTCTTCCACTTCTTTCAGCCCAGCTGCCCTACTGAAGTCATGGGTATCAACAAGGACAACCTTATGCACACTCGACCATGAAACATCCTTTAGTTTTGTCAACGGCAGACTATCTTTAGCTAAGGTAATATAGTCCTGAACATAAGTATTAGGTTTACCATCTATCCCCAAAATGCTATCAGGATACAGGGCTTTAGCAGCAACCATTGATGCCAAGGCATCAAAATCCATTTGCCGATGCGCAAGAATTAAGATCATGTGCTTTTCGTCCTTCATTTTTACAAAATCTTGATAATGGTTAATTATAACATTTCTATAATTAAAAAAGCCACCTCTAAAGGTAGCTTCTATTCATTACATTACTTCGTTAATTTCTTCCATCTTTTTATCAATATCAGCTTGTGTCATTCCATCCTTTATCATCCTAAAATTGATCGCATCCATCCAAAAGCCTGCTTTAGCGCTTATTTTCTTATACAACTTGCCATTCTTTTTGCTCCGTTTGGCCCGAGAATCTGCGTTAGCTTGAACAATTGAGCAAATGTAGCGTGATTTAAGCCGCATATCTTCGTCCATGTCTTCAAAACTATCAGTGAGTGTTTGAATCACTTTTTTGTGATATTCCGAAAATTCATCAAGCGGAATTTCCGTCTCCATATGTAAATATTCTTTCATCTTCTCAAATAATTGTTCCATCCATAAACCTCCATCACATTTTCCTAAAGGACCTTAAAATTATATCTTAATTTACAAGGAATAACAAGCCTATCGTAACCAATCCTTCTTCCAAAAATAGATTAGCACAACAATGATGATGAGAAACCCTATTGCATAAAAAATATATAATCCATAATAATTCCTGATCAAAGGCATATGTTCAAAATTCATACCGAAAAAGCTAGTCAACAAGGTGATAGGCAGTAAAACTGTGGCTAAGATTGAGAGTAATTTCATTATATCGTTAGCTCGGATATCAACGGCTGCCTGATAAGCTTCTCTTAGGCTTTCCATCCGTTCATGGGCCTGCCGGATATTTTCAAGTTCTCGTTCCGATTCTGTAATCAGCTCAGGCCAAGGAGAGGATGAGCTTGTGTCAATTCTCCCCAATCGTTCAAACGCTGTAAGATGATTATTCAGAGACTTCTTCAAACCCATAACGCTTCGATGCAGCACAATAATCTTGCTTTGTTGACTGGAATTTATTTGATTAAGAATTTCTTCTTCTAGCTGATCCATTTGGTTTTCAATTGATTCGAGTCGTGTTTGGTGATGACGTAAAACTCGGATTCCAATAATCTGGACTAAATCCATAGGGGAATCAATAATTCCTCGGTTTGCCCACTCAAGGACTTTTTCCTTGCGAAGCAAAGGGTAACCCACGATGACTAAGACATCTTTCGTTAGAAAGAAACGTATCGGATGTTCCTTCTCTTGACGGTCTCGATCGCTAAATAAAACATGATGAAAGCCAGGTCTTAAACGCATGACTCCAGGACGGACTTTTGAAGTTCTATCTCGCGTCGACGCATTAGCCAAGTTCGCTATGGGATGAATTTGCTTAAACCACTGGGTTTGAAATACGGCTTCATCTAACGGAAAAAGCTGAGGCAGAACTTCCCACTCTGTTAATTCCAAAAGATAAATTTTAAAACTAATCTCGTTATCCTTGACAGGTACAGTAAATTCTTCCATATTTTCTCCTTTTCGCCTGGATAATTAGACCTCCTTCTAAATTCAACTTCAAACTTGTTTTACCTTCTCTTTTCTTGTTAATTTTCCATTACCTCAAATTGGATCTCTTGATTTGGATTCTGAGTAGGAATGTTCTGAGTGCTTGATTTTTCTTCTGAATTCTGGTTCTGATTTTTTTGATTATCCTGTTTCTTGACTTCACCCTTCGAACGATTTTCCTGTCCAAAAACAGAGGTTGTTTTTCCCTCAAGAAATAGTTGGGTAACCACTTTTTGAACTTGGTTCGAATTTACCTTCCAATAACTTATCCCTTTTTCGATTGCAAATTTTCCCGGAAGGGTTTGACTCACAATTTGATACTGTTCCGTTTTCTTTAATAAACTGGCAAGAGACCAGATCTGGCTGATACTCAAATCCGTCTGAACTGACTGATACACTTTGGGGATGGCAAAAGGAAGCTTCGGCAAATTTTCAAGTTCAGTCGCTTCCTTAAAAATGGCTTTGACAACTGCCTGCTGGCGAGCTGTTCTTGAAATATCTCCCATTTCATCATTGCGGAAACGGGCATATTGAAGAGCCTGGCTTCCTGTAAGACGCTGGGTTCCTTTTTTTAAATCTATATATCGGTCTTGGCTATCTCCAGTATCATAATGCATATTCTTCTCAACATTTAACGTAATTCCACCTAAGCTATCAATGATACTTTTAAAGCCATTAAAATTTGTCGCAACATAACCGTCAATCGGGTAACCGATCATGGTCTCAACATACTTTTGAGTCGCAGAAAATCCATTTTTCACTCGAGCAATAGCATTGATCTTTTGAATATCTACCCCCGGAAGATCAACTTGAGTATCCCGAGGAATACTCAGGAACGTCAATCTTTCGTTTGATTGATCGATACTGGCTACGAGCAAAGAATCCGTGTTGCAGAGAGAAGTTTCCTCTGGACGATTATCCATTCCGATCAAGAGAACGGTAAAACGTGAACTATTAAAAGATTCTACGGTTTCATTTACCTTATCCTGTGGAGATGCTTTTTCATCCTTAGCTGTTTGATTAACCCTCTGCGATGGTTGCGTTTCTGCTGAAAAAATTTTTCCCACTTGACCCCGTCCCCAAAGAGTTAGAGCAAGAAGTACAATCCCAACGCCAAGCCCAAAACCTAAGATGGCATTAACCCCATATACTTTAAAGAATTCAAGGCTACTTGCCTTTTTTTTGTCTTTGGGCATGTCGTCTCAACTCCATTCTTGAAATCTCAAGAATAGCTTCGACAATCTGAACCCATTTATGCATCATGAAGTATCGTTAATTTTTGGAATCTCCCTATTCCCTTACCTTCACATTGGTAAATTTATGTAGCAACTCTTTTTGAATGGAATATAATACCATTAGATAACCATTAAAGGGGGGATCAATGTGTTTTTCCTTAACAAACTATCATCCCGTACTAATGAGCAAAAACAAGAGCTAGAATTAGCACCCGCACCATCTCCAAGTACTTCAAGCTTAGAACAAGAAAACTCTCCCGAAGTTCTTGAAAACGCAAATACTGAGCTCGATCAAGATTTTTCGTATGAAACGCCAGCTTTATTTAGCAAGTTTCTCCGCAATCAGAAAATCTACTCAGGTCCGGACACTTTCTTTGAAGATGAGTCTTGGGCGCCAGAGTATCAATCTGTTAGGCTCTTTCACAGACAGTGGGGCACAACAGAAGAACAAATATCCTCACCTTCCGACCCCCAATAATCATAGGGCCGTGTCCTTAAATACACGGCCCCTCTCCTTCTCTTAAGCCTAACTCAACGCTATTTTCTAAAGGAGGCAACTTGCCCATGTCTTCTGGTATCTTTGGACCACGTGCCCCGTCCTATCCCCTTCCTTCTTATTTTAATCAACCTTATCGATCTCCCTATGGTCATTCTTCGCACGTCCCATATACCTCGCCAACGTACTCTCGACCTGTTTATCCTCAGCAGTTTACGGAAGTGCCACAATCTTATGCCACTTTTCCTTATCAAAGCTTACCTGTTCGTCTCGTATACCCTGAAAATCCCCCTTACTTCTCGAATTCCGTCTATTCGCCTGTCTCACAGTATTCGAAAGGCATCTCTGAGCAAGGCTTAGAAACCATCTTAATCGCCATACTTGTTCTGGTCTCTTTGGATCTGGTTTTTGTTCGACCGCTGAAAAAGCTTTCAGTAAGTGAACCGTGAGTCACGCTTCCCCACTGTGGCGTCATGTGCTATACCGCCCCTATTCCTAAGAGGTTACTGCTACAGTTTTTTCACCGGTTCGATCATCTTGAACTTCAGTAACCGTTGCGGACCATTTTCCGCAGCGATCGCCCCAGCGGGCTAAGATTTGCTTTTCCTGCCGAATTTCTACAACTTCACAATGATTGGCGCAACCTTTGCAATCGAAACTGCGCGCTTCAAAGCAGGTATCTGTAAGTTGAAGTCCCCGGAATTTACTCATATGGTTTTTCTTCTGAGCTATTTTTTCTTGGGCCAGATAAGCGGCGCCTAATGCTCCCATAACTGCGAAATGATTGGGTACAATTACTTTTTGACCCAGCTCTCTTTCAAAGGCCTGCCGGATTCCTGGATTAGCTGCGACTCCTCCTTGAAAAAGAATAGGGCCAAGTATTTCTTTGTTTTTGCCTACGTTATTTAAATAATTGCGGACCATCGCTTGACACAACCCTGCGAGAATATCGGGTAAAGGGTGTCCTAATTGCTGTTTATGGATCATATCTGATTCAGCAAAAACAGAGCATCGCCCGGCTATTCTAACCGGGTGTTCTGCTCGTATCGCGATCGGACCAAAGTCTTCAATGGGAATCCCTAACCGAGCTGCTTGTTGATCCAAAAAAGAGCCTGTCCCAGCGGCACAAACTGTATTCATCGCAAAATCAACCACAATGCCATCACGCAAAATAATTATCTTAGAATCCTGACCGCCGATTTCCAGGATCGTTTTAACCTCAGGATATTCACGCGAGGCAGCTACAGCATGAGCCGTGATTTCATTTTTTACAACATCTGCACCCAATAAAGTTGCAGCAAGTTGGCGTGCACTTCCTGTCGTCCCAACTCCAATAATTTGAGCAGAATTTCCTATTTTTTCTCGTAACGTCTTTAGGCCTTCTTGAATGGTTTGCATGGGGCGTCCCTGAGTCCTTAAATACATTGCTTCAGCCACTACATTATCTTCCCCTAGTAGCACAATATTTGTGCTAACAGACCCTACATCTACTCCTAAGAAATACTTATGAGTGTGCACTAATCAGCCCTCCTCGATTTGCTTCTTTATGACGAGATCGCTCAAGCAGATCGACAAAGGCCTCGAGTCGGGTCTGAATCCCTGCCTGTCCAGTATGCTCATCAAACGTTAGGGTCATGATGGGTAGGTTATAGTCTTCTTGAATCCGCGGAAGAATGCTTGAGGCCACAATTTCTGGCATACAGCCTAGAGGTAAAATTTGAATAATTCCATCATATCCCTGACGTGCAAAATGAACTGCTGAGCCTACAGTTTCAATTCCGTGCCCCCCCACGAAATGATTCAGATAAGGTTTAGCTAGACGATAATAAGGTTTCAAAGGCCGATATCCCTGCGCCAAACCTTGAAAGACATGTTGCCCAACCCAGCCAGAAAGATAGATCGAGCGATCTACATAGGTTCCTAGGTTTCCTAACTCTTTCTCCACTTCACAGGAGGTAAACGGTTCTAAAAGAGTATAGATCTCTCCAATAATGCCAATATTCAAGGGTTTAATTGTCAAACCCTCTGGATGTTCGGCGTGTTTTTCCTTGATCCTAGCTTGGAGCCATCGGACTACCCCTTGAAGACCTTCATCCGTCATCGCCAACACAAGCCTTCTCTTGGCTTCCTCATAAAGCGCGTCGGCTTCATGCGGATTTTGAGCACGCGGACGAAACCCATGAATGAGAATCTCAATCCGATCCATAGCAACTGATTTACGATAGGCAAACTGGACTGCGCGTATTATCTTAGCCCATGAGTTTTTCTCTCCTGCAAGATATCTAATCCGCCCTGCTAAGCCCAACAATCGCCCTTCAGGCGGTTCAAGTTGAATGAATTCATAATTAAACCCAGCATCCTTAAGAATCATTCGCTCGCTTTCGCCATAATATCCGAATCGACAAGGGCCTCTTCCTGCAGTAATCGCAACCGTATCTGCACCTAATTCCGCTGCTTCTACATAGTTTCCAAGATTGAGTTTAAGAGGTAAACAGGCCGATTCCGGCGCAAGCTTTGTCCCAATATTTAATGTTTGTTTACTATTAAATGGTGCAACAACAAATTCCACTTCCAAAGACTCAAATAGAGCTTGAATGATAATCCAGGCATTCCCCATGTGTGGGAAGGTGACCTTCATGTCTATTTCTCCTCTCTAGCATGTCAAGGAAAGCCTCTAAGCGGGTAATTAGGCCCGCTTCACCTGTATGTTCGTCCAGCGTAACCACAAGATAAGGCTTTTGCTCCGCTCTTGCTCGTCGTGCAAGGAGATCGTTCGTTACCGAATCCGTCCCACAACCAAAACACGAAAGATAAATGATCCCATCGACTTCTGGATCTTCAAGATAAGACTCCCCTGCTCCATAAATTTTCTGCGCATGGCTCCAGAAGATACTTTTTCTAAGAAGTTTCTGTTTTGCTTGAGTTACCGCTAACGGAACATTTTCAACCACCCTGAGATTTGCTTTCTCCGCTAACTTTGAAAGAAGATCAAGATTGGCATACGTTTCATAGGTTAAATAGCTATGCCCCAGGAGCGCAATTGTAGGGCGATGTTCTTCCTCCGCTGCCTCTCCCGAATTATTTTGCATTTCCGGCCATTTTTGATTTCTATTGGGCCCTAAAGGAGGATCAGCTGTCAAACCCAAATTATTGAGTTTTTCTGACTCCGCTATATTTTCGAAACATTCCATGCTTTCCTCAAAACTCCAACCCTGCCTGCGCATTTCATGATAGGTCTGAAGCCAACGTTCTCCTTCAGCAAAAGCGTGCTGAATTTGGTGTTTACTTTTCCCTAAACATTTTCCCCATTGAATCAAGTTCTTGAGGACACTATGTACTCCAGCCTGCCGATTGATATCCACGCTGAGTACCTCAAGGCCTGCTGGGATTACCCCAAGAACGCTTTCGGGAAGTCCCAGTACCTTAGGACAAAGATATGTGTTTTTTTCCATACTGACTAAGCGTGGCAGAAAAACGGCATCTACATCACTCAGCGCATTAAGATGACCCACAAGTATTTTAATCGGAAGGCACGTTTCCGCTGGAGCTTTTTTTAAGCCGATTTCCATTATGTCCCGATTGGTCTGTGGCGTACTCACAAGTTCAATATCTAATTCTCGTAAAAATCCTGCCCAAAACGGATAATAATCATAATAGGTTAACGCACGGGGATAACCTAATTTCAAGCGTATGAACCTCCCTATTTTTTAGTTTTTTGGGGTTGTCGCGATTCATCTTGCGGCTTCAGAATACTTGGTCTTGTATTCTGAAGCGTCACCGGTGAACGGAAAAGAGCCTTTCCTACAGCCTTACCATCAAAAGGGATAACTGGCCATAGATAAGGAACGCCAAAGGATTTTGTCCGCAATAGCAAAATGAACACAGCAATAATTCCTATTCCAAAGCCAATAAAATTTCCGATAAAAGTCATGATCACTAAAAAAAGCCGAGCCAAGCGATTCGCCTGAGCGAGTTCATAACTAGGGGTCGCAAAGGTACCCACCGAAACAATCGCGATATACATGACAATTTCGGGTGTAAATAAGCCCACTTTAATCGCGATGTCCCCCAACATAAACGTGGCCACTAAACCTAAGGCTGTGGATAATGGAGAAGGGGTATGAATCGCAGCCATTCTCATCAAATCCACACCGAATTCAGCGATGAGAATCTGAGGAAGAAGACCCACCTTACCCGGTTGCGAAACTCCAATCCACTTGAGCCATTCCGGCAATACATCTGGATTTAAAGCTCCTGCTAACCATAAGGGCAGTAAAAAAACGGACACGAAAATTCCAATATACCGCACAAAACGCAAGTAAGCACCAACGATAGGTTCTTGCCTATACTCTTCAGCATGTTGCAGATGGTGCCAATAAGTAACCGGGGCAATAATGACGGAGGGCGATGTATCTACGATAATAATCACATGCCCCTCTAAGAGATGAGTTGTTGCTACATCCGGTCTTTCCGTGTACCTCACCCGGGGGTAGGGATTCCAAAACTTACTCCCTAAAATAAACTCCTCCACGCTTTTTTCAGCCATGGGAATCCCGTCGACTTGAATTCCTTGCAGTTCTTCAGTTATCTTACGAACAAGTTCAAGATTCGTTACATCTTCGATATAGGCCACACAGACATCCGTTTTGGACCGTGTTCCAACTTGAACGAGCTTCATCCTTAACTTTGGATCGCGCATCCGTCTACGAATCAAGGCGGTATTAAAAACCATCGTCTCTACGAAACCATCCCTTGATCCCCTTGTAACCTTCTCAATATCTGGTTCTTGTGGGGCTCGAGCAGGGAACGTCCGAACATCTACAATGATTGCTTTTTCCTGACCTTCAACCAAAATGACCATCGGACCGGACAGTAGAAAGTAAAAAATTTTGTCCATCGTTTCGACTTCAGAGACCTGTAAGTTAACGATCCGACCTTTAACCAATTTCGATAACGCATTAACGACCAAATCTGCTCGTTCTAAATCGATGAGTGCTTCAAGGATTAGACTGACAACCTGCGTGTTCACCATACCATTGACAGAATAGATCGCGACTTTTTTCCCACCAATAGACATTTCGCGTAAAACTATGTCAAAGCTATCGGGTACACCCAGTTCTTTATTCATATAATCTACATTTTCTTGATAAGACTTGCTGACCTTAATATTTTGTTCACTCGAGTTACTTGAACTACTTGAATCACTATTACTCAACGCTTAACCTCCCTCTATCCCTTGGGATTAAAGGTAATCGATACGAGATAACCAAAAAGCACAGCGCTTGCGATCCCAATTGCTGCCGCTTCCACACCTCCTGAAAAAGCTCCCATCAAGCCTCTTTTGTCGACAGCCTCCATGGCTCCTTTGGACAGCAAGTAACCAAATCCTGAGAGAGGAACACTCGCCCCTGCTCCCGCGAATTTTACTAAGGGCCCATATACTCCTAATGCCCCTAAAATGGCTCCACCCGTAACAAAGGTCACCAAAACATGAGCTGGTGTAAAAGCGGGTTTTGTTAAGTCCATCAGGAGCTGTCCAATCACACAAATCAGCCCTCCCACAATAAAGGCCGGAATAATCTGCTCAAACATCTGTACGTCTCTCCTTTCAGGCTTCAATCACGACAGCATGTCCAACCCCTGGAATAGATTCTCCCTGTAAAGCCGAAGTCGGGCTATGCAAGGATCCACTCCCGACAAGCAACACGCGTTGGTACTGCTTCGAAATCAACTTCTGCATGATCTCACCGGCAAAAACAACCGCGGAGCAGGCACAACCGCTTCCCCCGGCATGTACATCCTGACTCGAATCGTAGATCATGACGCCACAATCGTTGAATTGGTTCGCCGTTTCCATACCACTTCGTTTCAAGACTTCCTTGGCTAGGTGTAAACCGACTTGCCCTAAGTCCCCTGAAACAATCAAATCATAATCTCCAGGTGTCCGGTTTAAATCCTTCATATGATTTAAAATGGTATCAGCTACTGCCGGCGCCATAGCCGCCCCCATATTATTGACATCCTTTTCGCCATAATCCAGAACTCGGCCGATCGTTGCAGCCGTAATTCGCGGACCTGTCCCGGATTGAGAAAGCACAACACTCCCCGCCCCTGTAACTGTCCATTGAGCGCTCATTGCGCGTTGACTTCCTTGTTCTGTAGGTGAACGGTATTGCCGTTCAGCAGTATCATGATGACTGGAAACGCCAACTAGAACATTGCGAGCAAACTGCCCGTCGATTAACATACTTCCCACAGCCATGCTTAAGGCCATTGTCGAACATGCCCCATAAATTCCGATAAACGGAAAACCCATCGTACGTGCCGCGAAGTTAGCGGAAATAATCTGATTAAGCAAATCCCCAGCCAACATGTAATCCAGTTCTTCAGTCTTGACTTTAGACTGCTTAACCGCTCCTTGCAGCGCCTCTTCGAGCATTTTGCTCTCGGCGACCTCCCATGATTTATTTCCATTCAGATTATCCTGCATAACTTTACTAAACGTCTTACTCAAGGGCCCTTGTCCTTCCTTCGGTCCAACCACCGAATAGGACGAAAGAATGACGGGTGGATTTGCAAAAACCACCGTTTGATTTCCAATGCGTTTAAGATTCATTCAGCTCTCATCCCCAATTCCCTTACATTAAAATCGCACTAAATAATAAATAATTCCTACGACAATTGATGTCGTAATTCCATAGACTAAAACCGGACCAGCCACAGTAAAAAGACGAGCTCCTACCCCCATAACATACCCTTCTCGTTTGAACTCTAAAGCTGGCGCGACCACCGAATTTGAAAAACCTGTGACAGGTACAATTGAACCTGCCCCAGCAAATTTACCAATTTCATCGTATATTCCAAGCCCCGTGAGCAGTGCCCCCAGCAAGATCAGAATGGCCGTAGCAGCTGCGGAAGCTTCTGTTCTCTCTAATCCTGTCAGCACAAGCAAATTGATGATCAGTTGCCCATTCGTACAGATTAGCCCTCCCACTAAAAACGCACGCAGAGAATTACGCATAACGGTAGGTTTAGGGGTCATCGACTTCGTTAAATTTTGATACTCTTGTTGGGTAATATTCACATTGGGTGGTCTTAACTTTTCTCCGGGCATAGGACAACTCTCCTCTCAAATACAAATTAAGCCTTGCAGTAAGTTACTGCTTAGTATTTAACTCGAAATATTTATTTATTCAGAAATCATAAAAAGAGAATAGAAGATTATCTTACAAGAGAAATTTTCCTTTAAATCCTAGAAGGAAAAATCTGGATAACGTCGAATTGAATTCAGGAGAACATGGATAGGGAGGAACAGGTTTGCTCATGGATAAAAAAATAGAGCGTCAGACATTGACCTTGTGTTTAGCAGGAGAGCTAGATATGAGAACTTCGGAAAATCTGCGCCAAGCCATCGATACAGAAATTGACCGTCGCGGAATACGAATCGTGATCCTGGACCTTCATGATGTTACCTTTGTCGATAGTTCTGGGTTAGGAGTGATACTCGGACGATACAAAAAACTTCTCCCACTGGGCGGAAAAATCTTAATCAAACACGTACCCCCTCATATTTATAAAATTATGGAGCTATCCGGGTTACCGAAGATCATCCCCTTTGAAAGTGAATCTTCAGATGTAGGAAGGACGGGAAATGTTCAATGAATAAAAATAGTTTAGCTCTCACCTTCTCTAGTATTGCCGAAAATGTTAGTATTGCACGCATGCTCATCGCTTCAATTGGTGCACAGCTTGATCTTTCCCTCAATGATATTGAGGAGTTAAAAGTAGTTGTCTCTGAAGCAGTCTCAAATGCCATCATTCATGGTTATCAAAATGATCCGGACAAGCTCGTCATACTTGAAATCGAATTTAATGACGAACTATTGCGAATTATTGTGCGTGATCAAGGATGTGGAATATTTGACGTAGAACAAGCGATGCAACCCGCCTATAGTTCTGATCCAGAGCGGATGGGCCTCGGCTTCGTCTTTATGCAATCTTTCATGGACGAACTAACCGTTGACTCTATTGTGGATCAAGGAACAACCGTAACTATGGTCAAGGACCTGAACAAAAATCACCCCTCCTTGCATTAGGAGGGCATTAAAATGATTCAAAGATTAACTGAAATGAATCTTCCTCGCTTTCCTCTGCTTTCAGATGAAGAAATGATGCGCCTGTTACATGAAGCTCAGGAGGGTAATGAAGAAGCCCGAGAAAAATTGGTGAATTGCAACCTCAAATTGATTTTCAACCTTGTTCAACGCTTCTCTCGCCGGGGATATGAATTAGAAGATCTCTTTCAAATTGGCACGATCGGCTTGATTAAGGCTATTGATAAATTTGATTTTAGCTATGGTGTGAAATTCTCAACCTATGCTGTTCCCATGATTATCGGCGAAATTCGACGCTTCCTTCGCGATGATCATCCGATTAAAGTCCCCCGATCTTATAAAGAACTTGTGTATAAGGTCAACCGAGCACGCGAACAACTGTCGGCCACCCTTGGTCGAGAACCTACCATTGGTGAAATTGCCGAAGAAATCGAAGTCGAACGTGAAGACATTGTTTCCGCTCTTGAAGCGGTCCAAAGTCCAACTTCAATTCATGACACGCTTTACCAGGACGACTCTGACCCAATTTATGTCTTAGATCAGCTTCCGTTGGATAAAGATCTGGAACCGAGTTGGTTTGAAAAAATCGCCCTCAATGAGGTTCTCGACAAGCTTTCCGAACGTGAAAAACACGTTATTTTAATGCGTTTCTTTGAAGATAAGACGCAAAGTGAAATTGCTGCCCAACTCCATCTCTCCCAAGTCCAAATCTCACGAATTGAGCGGGCAGCACTTCACCATATCCGAGAACTCCTACAAGTTAATCCCTCAAAACCCAAAGACTCCTTGTAGTGTCCGCGTCATTTGCTGATATAATCCTGCTTTAGCAATAGGTTTCTCGGCCACCAAGTTAACCTGGTTCAGAAGTTCATTTTCACGGTAAAGAAGGACTTCTCCCAATTTCTGTCCTTGTTGAACTGGAGCTTCTATGTCTGGGTTGAGTTTTGTCTCGACCCAGATATTTTTATCTTTACCTTTTTCAACAGTTACACCTAAGGCTTGTTCAGTTACTGCCACAACTTCACTTTCCGCTCCCTTACGGACTTGAACAACACCCTGTTTTTGAGAAGCAGGTGCAAACTCTTTATGTGCATATTTGGCAAATCCATAATTATAGATTTTCATAGATTCGGCAAAATGCCCGCGCACTTGAGGAACGCCCATAACCACGGCAATCAGACGGAGTCCGTCTCGTTCTACCGTCGAAGCCAGACAATATTTTGCTTCGTTGGTCCAACCCGTCTTAAAACCATCTGCTCCCTGGTACCACCACAGCAGCTTATTCGTATTCCACAATTTAAACTTACCATCACGTATATCATATTCTTTAATCGCGGTTAATTTTTTGACCAGCGGATATTTCAAGGCCGCTCGACCCATCAATGCTAGATCATAAGCACTCGTATAGTGTCCTTCAGCCGGTAATCCATAGGCATTCGCAAAATGCGTATTTTTACATCCCAAATCTTGAGCTTTTTTATTCATTTCATTAACAAAGGCTTCATGACTCCCACTAATATGCTCGGCAACTGCAACACACGCATCATTGGCCGAACCTACAGCTATGGAAATCAACATTTCTTCAAGGGAAAAGGATTCACCCGGCTCTAAATAAATTTGTGAACCTCCTAAACTACAAGCATTTTCACTCGCTGTCACTTTATCGGTCAGTTTGACACGCCCTGACTCAACTGCATCCGCTGCAACAAGCATAGTCATAAGCTTTGTCACACTTGCAGGGGCAAGTTCTTTGTTCGCTTCCTTCTGATATAGAATCTGCCCTGATTCCGCATCCATTAAAATTGCGCTTGCGGCCTCGGTTTGTAATTCTGCCCCTTGTGCCGGTGCAGTTGCAGGCGCCGCCTGTACAACCCCTAGATTTCCTAATACCAGCGCTAAGGCTAATATTAACGTCAATCCTTTACGCATTTTTAACCCTCCTTGAGAACTTAATTTTGTACTTTTCTTCTATTATTCCCAGAAATCAAAAAAGCACTCAATTAAGTGTTCACTTAATTGAGTGCTCAATTTTAACCCGACTACAAACCCATACGTTGACGGAAGCTTTTAACATTCGTCCGGCTCACTGGAATTTCATAACGGTCTTTCATGATTAGATTATAGGTATTATTAAACCATGGCACGATGGATTCGATTTTATCCACGTTCGCCAGATAACTCTTATGAACTCGCAAAAAAGAAGGTCCAAGCATTCCTTCCAAGTCACTCAGAGTGTAATTGGTCAAATAACTTTTTTGCTCAGTCACAACCCTCACTAACCGTTCATCAATCGTAGCATAGAGAATATCCGAGCTCGGGATCAAATAGATTTTTCCATTCTCTTCAATCTTTAGTTTGTGGGCTGTGGGATTTAAAGAATGATATATCATGTCTAATTTTCTGAGATATTCTCCAGAAGTATCTTCATAATCCTTAATCTCTTGTGAATGTGGATCGTTTTCTTGCGTAATATCGCTTTCGGACAAGGAGTGCATGATTTCGTAGCTTCTATTTAAGCGAGTGATCGTTTCGTTCAATCGTTCCACATGAATGGGCTTAAGCAAATAGTCAATCGCATTAACTGCAAAAGCCTCAACTGCATACTGATCAAAAGCTGTCACAAATACAATAACAGGATTGGTTTTCTCCACGAACAATTGACGGGCGATGTCAATTCCAGAGGCATCAGGCATTTGAATATCCAAGAAAAGCACATCCGGATTAAGTTTCCTAACCTGCTCTAAGACTTCTTCTCCGCAGGCTGCTTCACCAATCACTTCAATTCCTTCGATTTGTTTTAGCAAATAATGGAGTTCATCTCGCGCTGGACGTTCATCATCAGCAATTAAGACTCTCATCATCACATCTCCTTCAATTCACTCGAAAGATTTCTAGGGATCGTTAGGGTAACACAGGTTCCTTCTCCAACTGTGCTATCAATGGAGAACTGAGCCTGATTATGATAGACATATTTTAATCTTTGGGCAACATTTTGAATTCCTATGCCGAGCCCAGTCGTGGATATCTTTACACCTTGTCGAATGAGTTCCAGCTTTTCCGGGGAAATTCCTACACCATTATCTTTGATTTGAATTACTAAATATTCAGGTTCGAGCCATGCTAAAATCCGAATAACTCCCTGTCCTTTACCTCGATAAACCCCATGTTTCAGTGCATTTTCCACAAGAGGTTGCAAGGTTAAGCCCGGTAAACGATAACTGAGAGCATCCTCTTCAACCTTCTCTTCCACCTGAAGGCGATCAGAAAAGCGAGCTTGTTCAATCGCTAAGTAAGATCGGATATGTTCACATTCTTCCTGAAGTGTTACAAATTTCTCGCCACTTTGTAAGTTTTTACGAAAAAAGTCCCCCAGCTGAAAAAGAAGTTGGCGTGCCTTTTCAGAATCCGTTCGACAAAACGATACGATTGTGTTAATCGCATTAAAAAGAAAATGGGGGTTAATTTGGGCCTGAAGAGCTCTGAGCTCCGCCTCAGTCACCAGTTGAGCACGCTCTTCCAACTCAGCCACCTCCAGTTGTGTAGAGAATAGCATTCCTAAACCTGCCCCGAATTCCCAATCAACCGGACTAATCTTTTGACCATGCTCTCGGTAAATCTTCAATGTTCCAATCACCCTATCCCCAACCCTTAGAGGAACAACTAAGGCAGCTGACAAAGGACAGTTCTTTTCCCTGCAGCCAATTTCCTCAGTAGTATCTGCCAGCATTAACTCACCTGATTCTAAAGCGAGCCAAGTGGCTTGGGTTTGAATGATCGTTCCACTTTTATGATGATCTGATGCTTTTCCCACATGAGCCAGAATTTTTTCGCGATCGGTTAGGGCCACTGCCGCCATATCCGTTTGATCATAGATGATTTGTGCTACACGTAAAGCCGTGTTCTCGTTTAAGCCTGCTCGCAAGATGGTCAGCGTTTGGTTAGCAATTTTTAACGCTTTTTGGGCTTCTAAGGCGCCAATTTGCTCTTCTTCTAACGCTGTCTGAACGACTCCGATAAAGATAGCAATCCCAATTCCATTGATAATAATCATAGGCAAGCCGATCACTTCTACCAAATCCCAAGCCTGCTCGAAAGGTCGTGTGAGTAACAAAATAACGAGCATCTGAAGAACTTCTGCTTCCATACCCGCCAACAAGGCTTGCTTCCAGCTCAAACGTTTACCCCCAAGTTTGCGGTGAATTAAACCCGCAAATAACCCCTCAAGGATTGTTGCGACTCCACAGGAAAACGCAGTAAACCCTCCAAGTAAAGCGCGATGTCCTCCAGCGAGCAAACCTGCCCCAATTCCCATCAAAGGGCCACCCAATAAGCCTGCAGCAACAACCCCGACGACACGTGAGTTGGCTAAGGCCCCCTTAATTTCAATTCCCGTATACGTCCCTGCAATCCCCATTGCTCCAAAAACAATAACCAGTAAAATTTTATCTCTTTTACTCGCCTTATGGCGTAACGTCTTTTTAAAAATTTTAGTTTTACTGACAAGATAAGCTAGCGTTATAATTAAACTGGTATTTAAAGCCAAACGCTCAAAGAGGAGCCAGATCATTTTAAATTTCTCCAATCTTCCAATATAGCGTATTAAACTACATTTCTACTAGTGTCGTGTATCTACTATTGAGAATACCATTTTTTCTCGATTTGACAATCTTCTTCGCTAAATTAGTTAATTAGCTATGATCTGGTCTATTCATCTGTTTATCGAACATTATTCAATTTGTATTAGATAACGTTCGAAAAACATATTGCTTTTTTTAATGGTATGGGATATAGTTGTAACGTTTGTTCTTACGAAATGTTACTTCAGATGGAGGTTGAAGAGCTTGAAAAATTATGATGTCATCATCGTTGGAGCTGGACCTGCCGGTATTTTCACGGCTTATGAACTAACGACCCAGCATCCCGATCTTTCCATTCTTCTTGTCGATAAAGGCCGTAATATCTATAAACGCTATTGCCCAATTCTTAAAAAAACGCTCTCTAAATGTCCGCCGCCAACTGACCATAAAGAGTATGCTGGCTGTGTTCCTGCTTGTTCGATTACCAATGGTTTTGGAGGAGCTGGCGCATATTCTGACGGTAAATTTAATATTACAACAGAGTTTGGTGGCTGGATGACCGAATATCTAGCCCCTTCTAAAGTACTAGACCTTATCCATTATGTTGACAAAATCAATTTACATCATGGAGCCACAGCTGAACTCACGGACCCAACGACGCCTATGGTCAAAGAAATTGAGCGTCGCGGATTAGCCGCTGGTTTAAAACTTCTCAGAGCTCAAGTGCGTCATCTCGGTACAGAACAAAATCTTGAAATTATGAAAAGCATTTATGAAGAATTAAAACCTAAAATTGATATGGTCTTCGAAACAGAAATTACGGATCTTTTAACTGTAGAAGAGGCCGGTCAGCTCCGAATAACGGGTATTCTCGATGAAGAAGGTCACGAGATTCATGCGCCTTATGTCGTTCTCGTTCCGGGCCGTGATGGTTCAGAATGGTTAACTCACGTTTTTAATAAGCACAACTTAGAAATGAACAGCAACCAGGTTGATGTTGGTGTTCGAGTCGAAACCTTAGATACCATTATGGAAGATATTAATGAAAATCTATATGAAGGAAAATTCGTTTATAGGACTTCCGTGGGGACCTCTGTCCGCAGTTTCTGCAGTAATCCCTCAGGCCATGTCGTTATCGAGAATCATAGTGGCGTCATGTTAGCCAATGGTCATGCTTTCAAGGATAAAAACTTAGGCAGCCATAATACAAACTTTGCTTTGCTGGTCTCGCATAATTTTTCATATCCCTTCAATAAGCCGAATGAGTATGCGAAGGCTATTTCGCGCCTCGCGAACGACTTATCAAATGGGAGCGTCCTCCTGCAACGGTTTGGGGATATCCTGAAGGGGCGCCGCTCGACTGAGAAGAGAATTCGTGAAGGATTCATTGAGCCAACACTTAAAGAAGCAGTACCTGGAAACTTATGTCTTGCTTTACCTTACACCACGATGAAAAGCATTATCGAGATGATCCAAGCTCTGGATCGAGTTACCCCAGGCATTGCTTCAGAGCATACCCTCCTCTATGGGGTTGAAGCAAAATTCTATTCTTCTCGACCCAAACTCACAAGCACGTTTGAAACAGAAATTTCCGGACTCTATGCGGGTGGAGATGGAGCCGGAGTCACCCGGGGACTCGCTCAAGCCAGCGCCTGCGGAGTTGCCATTGCGCGGGACATTAGCTTGAAGTTTTGAAGTTATGGAACAAATCTCAAACTGTAATAAACAAAGACTGCCCTTATTTAATTAAGAGCAGTCTCTCTTTATCTCCACTCATATTATATTAAGATCATAAAAAATCTTGCCGGCAATACTGTGTCTGACGATCTTCTCGTGTTGGGTTAAATGTTCAAGAAAAGCGAGGGTCTCTCCAATGGCTGAAAACTTTTCGAGCTTTGAGAAGTCCTCCCACTTTGTCCTAAGACTCCAATGCATTTGTGCAGCCGTTTCTTTTGGTGTCAATTTCCCTTGGTTCAATAAATTTTCCGTTTCAACAAGGCGTTCCTCACAATGGGCTATGAGTTCTTCAATCCGTCTTCGATGATCCCGAATAATATTGAGATGAGCAGTAAATAGATAATCCACGTCGAGCTCATAAACCTTCTTCAGACTATTGATATACTGGTTTAAAATGTCCTGATCAAAACCCCAAAAAACAACACTAGGACTAATATGCTCAAGGATATGATCTCCGCCAAAAAATAACCTGTGCTTCCTTTCATATAAACCAATATGTCCTGGGGTGTGGCCTGGTATACTCACGACCTCAAACTCGTAATCCCCGACAAAGAATTTATCTCCTTCAATTAAATAATGAAATTGGATCGCCTCGGTCGAATTGTCACCAAACGCATGACCGCGAACTGCCTCAATATCCTTATCCTCAGTTAAAACCTCGTATAATTCTTGCAAAGGCGATTTATTCTTTTGAGTATAAACAGAGTTAATTAACTCACCATCGACCAAGCTGATGTAGACTTTTGCCCCTTTTTCCTGTAGATAGGAGGCCAAGCCGACATGATCCGGATGCATGTGAGTTAAAATAACATCGGTTTTGTTCAGATCCACTTTAAGTTCTTGGATACTTTGAAGCATCGCATCTCTGCCTAAATCCGTATTAAAGCCGGTATCGATCATAAGATTTCTTTGATCTGACAAGATCAGATAACTATTGACCGCCTGCAGCGAAAATTTGGGCAGGGGAATTTCGTTTAAATAGATCTGCGGATAAACTTCGGTTAACAACGTCTTCACCTCAATGAATGTTCGCTTTGAGAGGTAGAAAACGTTTTATAGATCTCTCTAAGCTTAAACTTTTGAATTTTTCCGGCGCTATCGACAGGAAACTGATTGACAAAATCAACATATCTCGGCTTTTTATAGCTGGACAATTGGCACTTGCAGTGTTCTTGAATTTCTTCTAAAGTGATCGAACATCCTTTTCGGAGTTTAATGACAACCATCACCGCTTCACCAAAAATGGGATCAGGAATACCAATCACCGCACAGTCCTGGATCGATGAATGACTTCGAATAACTCCCTCTACCTCTTGGGCAAAGACATTTTCTCCCCCCGTCTTAATCATATCCTTCTTGCGGTCCATGATATAGTAATAACCTTCTTCATCCTGCTTAAACATATCCCCAGTATAAATCCAGCCATCCTTGATGGCTTTCGCGGTTAATTCCGGCTGATTATAGTATCCTGACATAACTGAAGGCCCTTTAACAATACATTCACCGACTTCTCCGATTGGGACATCCTTACCTTCTTCATCCACAATCCGAAGTTGAATCAATGGCATAGCCCGCCCAATGCTTTTTGTTTTTTCCGGATGCTGTTGAACTAATTCACGCGTGAGCACGATATTGGTTCCTGCTCCAGACTCAGTTTGCCCCCAGCCATAATTCACTTCACAATTGAGAAAAACATCATACGTTTTAAAGATAATACTCTGTGAAGTGCCGCCGGCCGACATCTGAACGTACTTAACGGAAGTCAAATCATAATCCTTAAGATTCGGAACATCGTATAACCGGAGGTAAGTCACCGGAGGAAGCAATAAGAGATACGTTACTTTGTAATCTTGAATCTGACGAAGAATATCCTCCGCATTAAAGACATCACAAAAAACAAATTCTGCCCCTGTTGCAATCGCCGAAAGGAGCCAGGACATTCCCCCTTGATGATGGAGCGGACACTGAACCATCACAACCTCATCCGGATTTGCACCCATTTTGTTTTGTGTCATGATACTAATGGTTTGAAAGATATCACTTTCGTGAGTTCGCATGACCCCTTTAGAACGACCTGTTGTTCCCCCTGTAAACTGAATCCGGCTCAGGTCACTCCCTAAAATAGGTACGTTAGGCTCAGTATTATCTTCATGGGTACATAATTGTTCATAAGAACATTCTCCTGAAATAGATATCCCTGAAGAGATTAACATTTTTACTGTATTAAATTCCTGTTTTACCTCTGCTACTTTATCAGCATACATATCGCTATACACAAAAACTTTACATTCAGCAGTATCAACCAAACACTTGATCTCTTGAGAGACCAAACGATGATTCAGCGGTACAGCAATAGCTCCTATTTTTACGATAGCAAAGAGCAGTTCAACGATCTGATTACAGTTTGGGAAAATAAACCCGACTTTATCCCCTTTCGTAATTCCAAGATCCATTAAAGAATGAGCAAGACGGTTTACCGTATCATTTATTTCACGATAGGAAAACCTCCGACCCTTATACAGAAGCGCTGTTTTATTGGGATATCTGTTCGCATTAAGAGTCAGCAGATACCCTATATTAATAGGAAACATCTATTTTCTCTCCTTCTTACAAGGCTGACCGACACGTAATGAACCTATATATAGCGTTGTTCACCAATACAGAACTTTTCATTCCTGACAAACTGGTGAACAACACATGTGTTTATATGATTTATTTCTGTACTAAGCTACTCGTTCTTCTGTATCTTCCGTAGGTCGAACCGGTTGACTCGGTAAAAAGATTATCGTGAGCAAAAAGACGACTACAGTCACTCCCAGAATAATGTAGCTCATTTTATTTAAGGCACCTACCATAGCTTGTACATTTGCCGGCGTGTAGAGGTCCTGGAATTTAATGCCCATTTTAGTCAGTTGATCAGCCAAAGCAGGATCTAGCGTTTTGCCTGCAGTCTTTCCAGCCTTTAATAAAGCAGGAAGCATATCTTGACTCATTCCCATTTTTTGTGCTGAAGTGGTCAGTTGTGCTGCCAATGCAGAAGCGGATAAAGAACCAAATACCGCTAAACCCACAGACGATCCAGCAGGGTTACCCATATATTGAAGCATCGTGTAAGTTCCTGAACCGGCACCGAGTTTGTTGCTCGGCACAATGGATAAAGCCATTTTAATGCAGGCCGGCATCATCATGCAGATTCCCGCTGTAAAGATACAGACTGACATGGCAATATACCAAACCGGTGTATTTACGTTAAACCGTGAGAAGGAAATAATCCCGACGAAAAAGATGGTAATGCCTAATAACATAACATATTTGATTCTAATCTTGTCAATGAGCTTACCACTCGTAAATCCTGCAATTGCTCCCGCAAGATAACTATACATGGACACTATACCGACAACTTGTGGTCCTCCACCCGGTTTACCATTTACAAAGAAGGAATTTGCCGTCATAGCACCTGTATTGCATAGCTGAATGAAGAAATAGACGATGAGCGGAACAATAAATATCGGATTCTTCAAAAGGGATAATTCGATAAAAGGATGCGAACTTCGTTTTTCCACATTCAAAAAGACAACGGCCAAGATAATACCAAGAGCTAATACGCTCAAAGTTGTTGGTGAGCCAGCGCCTAAATTAGAGACCAATGTGGTTACAGATAACAGCGTACCGATCGTCAGCAAAAGCAAAATAGCGCCGATATAATCGAACGGCTTTCTCTGATTACGCGAAGTTTCTGGGACTGTAGAAGCCACTAAAATCATTCCCAGGAGCGCCAAAGTACCATTGATCAGGTAAATAGACTGCCATCCAAAACGAGTGACCACAATTCCGCCAATCAGTCCACCCACAGCAGCACCTACTGTACCAATAGAAGAAAAGGTTCCGAGCGCAGCACCTCTTTTCTCTTGCGGAAAAAGATAGGATGCATAGGCAAGTCCCGAAGAAACAACACAGGCTGATCCAACCCCTTGGAGCAAGCGTGCAGCTAAAAACATGGGGAAATTCACCGATGCAGCTGCCATAAATTCACTAGCTGCAAAAATGGCCATTCCTGTGAGAACGATGCGTTTACGACCCAATTGGTCCCCAATGTTTCCCCAAATAGGACCAAAGACAATATGTGTCAAATAATAGCATAGACCAATAAAGGCGGCTGAGGCTACTGAAATACCAAATACTTTGGTCAGAATTGGAACAACGGGAATTTGAAAGGATAACGATTCAATAATGGTAAAAGAACCAAACAACAAACCAAGATACGCCTTCCATGGATTCTTTACAGGTGACTGCTCACTCATCGTGGGTCTACCTCCTTTTTTTGAAGGTAAGCGAAAACCACTTACCTTAACCGCAAAAGTTATAAAGTATAATGGCGACATTTGAGAATTGTAGTTTTCCTTTAACCCTGTCGGAAAATGATCCCGAACCCACCTCTTGGGTATTTCCAATCAATCGCTTTCTTGTCACAAACTGCCCGGCAAGTCCCACATTCCAAGCAACCTGCCCACTCAACAATGATTTCGCCATTCTGCTCACTATAAAGCCCTGCTGGGCAGACCAAGAGACAGCTTTTAGGTCCACAGGATTTACATAACTCATTGTTGATCAGGATATGGGGTTCTCCCTCATCCACTTCAAATTTATTTAGATTTAATTTATCCGCTAAACTCAGTCGGTTCATAGTGCACGCACCCCCATTATTCCATCCTTAGCTAAGTCGAACAGGGAGATCCCGTTTTCTTTGAGCGACTGCATCGCCGTCTTCATTAAATGCTCTTTCGGGGTCAGATCTTGGGTATATACCTTCCCAAAGAGATGATTCACCATAAGAGAATACTTTTTATACAAACGATCATTTTCCATAAATCCTGGGGCCTTAGCATAGAGCTTTAGGTCTTTCATGACAAAACTCTCATCCAAGATACGGCTATAAGCGCTTAAACCCGCCTCACTCCAGTCATTTTTTCCTTTGGCTTCCAGGACAGCTTCCGCGGCAGCCATTCCGGACCCGATCGCCAAATCCATTCCCCGAATGACGAGACCGCTGTTGATCGTGAACCCTGCCGCATCACCAATGATGAGCAATCCATCCGCATACAGCTTTTGCGGTACCATGTTGAGTCCGCCTTCACCCGTCAGATGTGCACCATATTCTGTCATTATTCCACCTTTCACGAGTGGGGCGATCATTGGATGTTCCAGAAGATCATCCAGGACCTCGGGAGGCTTAACTCTCGCTTTAACGAGATCATCTAAGCGCATAACCACGCCGATTGAGAGACTTTCCTGATTCGTATAGAAGAACGCTCCCCCCGCAACGCCATGGGTTGCCTCTCCTAAAATGGCATAAGCGGCTCCTTCATTCCCCGTCAATCGAAAACGCTCTTCAATCACGTTCCTGGGAAGTTCAATCAGAGCTTTCGCTCCAACGGCGAGATGATCCAGTTTAATTTCACCGCGTAAACCCGCTTCTTGACAGATGAAGGAGTTGATTCCGTCAGCTGCGATCACAACGTCAGCCAACATCTCCTCATCCCCAGTGCTGATTCCTACGATACGGTTACCTTCTTTAAGGAGTTTTTCCACTTTGATGCCTGTCACGATCATCGCGCCGGCTTTTTCTGCCTTTTCAGCGAGCCAGCGATCAAATTTCGCACGGAGGACAGTCACGGCATTATACGGCGTATTTCCTAAGGCTTTGCCTTTATACTCCAGGTTAAAGTAGTCCTCTTCGGTCATCAGTGTGGTAATATAACTCGAGATATAGCGTTCAATCGGAGCTTCTTCCCAAAACTCAGGAATAAGTTGGTCGAGAACACGGCTATACAGAACTCCCCCGCTGAGATTTTTACTTCCTGGATAATCGCCGCGTTCAATAACGACAACTTCTATCCCCGCTTGAGCTAACTTATAAGCGGCCGCAAGCCCCGCAGGGCCTGCGCCGACAATAATAACTTCATATTTGTCTGCCATTTGTTCCTCCATTCTATCCATAATACCGTTGCGTCTTATACTGTTTATTTGCTGGCTTTGAATTTCTCGGCCAGAAGCGGAAGTACTTTATAGAGGTCTCCAATAATTCCGTAATCCGCATGTTTGAAGATTGGAGCCGCTTTATCCTTATTTATAGCAATAATCACTTTGGCCTGATTCACACCCACCATGTGCTGAACTTGTCCGGATATTCCGACGGCAAGATAGACTTCTGGTTTTAGAATAGCCCCCGAAACCCCGATATAGCGTTCCGTCGGAAGCCAATTGACCCCTTCGGCGATGGGTCGTGAACATCCGACCTCTGCACCAATTTGTTCGGCTAACTCTTCCGCAAGCTTAATATCTTCTTGATTTGCAATCCCTCGGCCGATACCGACAACCCGTTTGGCGGCACTCAGATTAACGGTGGCGCCTGCTTTATTCTTTTTCTCAAGTAGCTTAACTTTATGCTGGGGTTCAACAAATTCGACATCAATCACGGTTCCTTGGCGGGTCGCTTCTTCGGGAAGAGCGGTATATGCACCTGCACCTACCGTAACAATCGTTGTCTCGGTCAGAGCTTGTTCCGTTCGGAAGGCTGCTCCTCCATAAACCATGTGCGTGACTTGGACTTTTTCTTCAACTTTAACCTCAGTAGCATCGACTAATACGCTCGTTCCCAGATTGGCCGCGAGACGACCCGCGAGAAGCTTTCCGCGTTTGCTAGGCTGTACCAGCACGAGCTCAGGACGTTCTTGCTTAAGCAATCCCGAAATCGTTGGAGCGTAATCCTCATATACGTTCTCGGCTTTGAGCTCTCCGAGCCAATAGATTTTGTCTGCACCGAGGGAGATTGCTTTTTTTGTCTCTTCTTTTGTTCCCAAGACCACCGCCGCGACTTCTTCTCCCAGTTGACGGCCTCCTGCTAAGAGTTGAGCCAAGGCTGACTCTTTTTCAGCAATGACCCATACTTTATTGATCTTACTCATGTTTTTCACCATCCTCTAGAGAAGTTCTTTATGAATGTTCTCAAATAGCTTTTGCACGACTTCTTCCGTATCGCCTTCGAAAATAATCTGCTTACGATCGACGTCTGCTGGAGCTAAGGTGCTTAACGTTTCCGTGGGCTTCTTCGCATCCTCTAAGCCAAGATGGGCTGCACCCCATTGGGTTGTGGGTTTTTTTCCGGCAGCTAAGATGTTTTTCATAGAGGGAATACGTGGAAGATTGATATCTGTCGTTACGGAAATAACCGATGGAAGAGTAACCTCGAGAACCTCAACTTCGTTTTCTAAAGTCCGTTCAACGACCAGCTTGTCCCCGGCAGGAGTAATCTTGCTCACGGCATTTAAAGTCGGAACATTAAGCAGTTCACCGAGCTGAATCCCAACTTGCTGTGAATACAAATCCCCAGATCCTTCTCCACAAAGGATGAGATCATAGCTTCCGATTTTTTGAATCCCGGCTTCAAGGGCTTTAGCGGTCAAATGAGAATCTGCATTTCCAAAGCGATCATCCACGACAAGGAACAAATCCTCTGGGCCTCGGGAAAGGATTCCTTTCTTCAACTTAGAGTTATCCGCTTGTTTATCCCCCACACTAAGAGCTGAAACCTTTCCGCCAACCGCTTCGACGATTTGCATTCCGGCCTCGACAGCATTAAGGTCATATTGACCGATTTTCCACTCTGCCCGGGCAAAGGAGAGGTTCCGATCGGGTTGAACCACAATATCCTGTTCCTCGGGGACAACTTTATAACATGCAATAACGTTCATTATTTCACCTCAATCAGTAAATGTTAAATAGAGTTTGGAGCTCACTTTATTATTGATGTTTTATTGCTTCTTGATGGTTTTTGTCTCATAGAAGTTTTGAATCTCAGCTTCACTAAAGCCTATTTCGCTTAACACATCTTCATTATCCATCCCATAAGTGGCTCCCCCGCGGAATATCTGGCTCGGGTTATTTTTGAATTTAGGAATGGGTCCTACGCCTTTAACCATGCGGTCCGTAATTGGATCATGCCATTCTGTTATGGTTTCTCTTGCTTTATATTGGGGATTCTCCAACATCATTTCATAGGTCATGATCATACTGCACGGAATTTGATGAGCGTTTAATATGCTGTCCACTTCCTCAGCAGTATGGGTTTGACAAAACTCTACGGCCGCTTTCACAAATTTTTCTGCCCGTGGTCCATCCGTCTTAAAGATAACGCCATGAGTTTCTGCAAAGTCCGGATCATCTCCTAAACCCCATAGCTTCTCAACCCGTTTCAAAACTGCAGCTCCACCTAAAGCCAGCATAACCCAATTACCATCCTTACATTTTTGAACATTTTCTAAAGCGGATCTTAGATCTTTATTACCCATACGTTGAGGCTGTTTCCCATTGTTAATCCCTTCAGTAAGGAAATTCCCTTGAAGTCGTGCTAACGTCTCATACTGGGCGATATCGATACTCTCACCGATCCCGGTTTTCCGTGTACGATAGAGCGCTGCCATGCAAGACCATGCAGCCGTTAGCGCAGTAATATAATCACAGGTAAACGGTTTTGCCGCATAAGGAGGTGCGGGATCAGGCTCTCCGTTAATGGCCATAAAGCCACTAAATGCTTGTCCTATGGGATCAAAAGAACCCCGCGTTATATATCCAGGATCTCCCGTCTGTCCAAAGCCAGAGATATGTGCGATAACGAGCTTAGGATTGATTTCCCATAACACATCATCGGTCAATCCCCATTTTGCCCAAGTTCCCCCTTTGGAATTTTCGACAAGGACATCACATTTTTCGAGGAGTCGGGCCAGAATTTTTCGTCCTTCAGGGGAAGGGACATCAAGAGTGATCGATCTTTGATTTCGATGCTCTACCGTAAATACATCACCAAACATTCGGAACATATCAGGGGATATTGTACTTTCGGCATAAATGACATCAGCCCCTTGTTCAGAAAAAAGCGTGCCTACAAACGGGCCGGCAATCGCTGAACCTATGCTTAGTACTTTAATCCCTTGCAGATTTCCAAACTTCGGCATTTCAGTGCTTTTCATAGTAACTAACTCTCCTCCTTACACATTTGAGTTGATCGCGAAAAATCATTATTATATGTTTTTCAATTCTTTATAATTGCAATACTCATGCCAAGTTGTTATTCACATGCAAAAGCCCTAAATTCAGCAAAAATGGATCAGCTTTGTTCACTATGTGATAGTATTATTGTTCACTAAGTTGAGCAAAGTGTTCACACATTGTGTTAGACTGAGCTATTTCTTTTCAGGAGATAATATTTATCTTTTGAAAAGTGTCCAAACTTAGTGTAAAATAAATTCTAACTTATCAATGTGAAAGTAATTGTTTGATCAAGTTCAGGCAATAATGTTTAAAATTGTTAAATAATCTCATTAACGTCTTCTTAATTTTGACTTGTGAGTTAAAGTGCGTATTGTAACATCAGAGTTTATTCAAGTACTAAAATATATTTCCAATATTGATAGCTAAGGAGGTGCAAAAATTGTTGAATACACAGGAAGAAGTCCTTGAAGCTTGGAAAACGTTTATTGCACGTGGAATTATTTTAGAAGACAAAGTGAGACCTGAAATTGCTCGCTCCTGGGAGCGATGCAAAGCGAATGGAATGGACCCATGGTCTTTAGATTTTCCGATATATTCCCAATCACTCTTAAAGGAAAAGAGAACCAAATATGCTCAATTACTAACTCTTTCCGGACCTATTATGAACTTTCTTTTAACCTTGTTAGATTGCAATATATCGATTTGCAATCTTGAGGGCTTTGTTTTTGAATTAATTACTCCGCTTAAGCATTATCCAAGATCTTTGGGTACCTATGCCAACGAATTTACCAGTGGTAACGGCGCCGTCACGATCGCTCTGAACGAAAAAATTGCTTTCCGAACGGATGGGTTCGAGCACTACCGAATGGTTTCCCAAACTTATTCCGATGTTAGCGTACCTATTCACTCTAATAGCATAATGATCGGGGCACTTAATGCCGTAAATCCTTTCAGCTGTCTCCCCAACCAAGCCCTTCCGATGATCATTGCTGCTGATAAAATCCTGGAGAACTTACTTGATCACAATGAGGGAAAATTCAAGCCATTTATAGACTCTAAATCTTTTCAGGAAATGATCGACTGCAGTTCCCTATTTGTTATCGTTATAAATCAGGAAGGAGTTGTTCTCGCCGAAAACCTGGCATCAGAACAACTTTGGGATCCTATTCTCTTAAAAAATAAATCCTTTGAAAATTCCTTGATTTATAAAGGGGATCTTTCCCTCCTTTTGGATAAAGATACCCAGAACGTCAACCAACGAGATTTTCTAATTAAAGAATTAACGACGAGTAAAAAGCAATCTTATCTTCACTGTGTTCTTCTTAGAAAAAACAGAATTCTGCTTCCAAACGGAGATATCTACTCGGTACTTGTCTTCGACCCTTTCTCCGCAAAAGATGAAACAGGGAATCCCTGCAATTTCTCTTCAAAACCTCCAAAATATTGCAAACCAACACTTCCTAAAGATGTTGACTATATCGGGGAAAGTCCCGCCTGGACTAAAGTCGATCGCATGATTCACAAAACAGCGCAGTTTCCCTCTAATGTTCTTCTTCAAGGAGAGACAGGAACGGGTAAGGAAGTTGTCGCTAAAGCCATACATCGCATAAGTCAGCGTAAAGGCAGCTTCGTCGCCATTAACTGTGGAGCACTCCCCAAGGAACTTCTTCAGAGTGAACTTTTCGGATATGAAGAAGGAGCTTTTACTGGGGCACGAACCCATGGTTCAATTGGAAAATTTGAGCATGCTCATGAAGGTACCTTGCTTCTTGATGAAATTGGTGAAATGCCATTAGACATGCAGGTCGCTCTCTTAAGATTTCTGCAAGAGCGAACGATTACCCGGATCAATTCAACAAAATCTAAAAAAGTAGATGTACGGATCATCGCAGCGACCAATAAAAATATGGCTGAACTTGTTAAGGCCGGTCAATTTAGACAAGATCTTTATTATCGGCTGAATGTCATCGAAATTGAACTTCCCCCACTTCGGGAACGGAAAAGTGACATCCCCCTTTTGGCGAACTACTTTATATCGGAACTATCTAAACAGTTGAAAATGCAGCCGAAAGAAATCAGTGATGATGCCTTAAAAATCCTTTGTCAGTATAATTGGCCGGGCAATGTCAGAGAATTAAAAAATGTCATTGAAAAAGCCATGATCTTATCCGAAGACGAGCAGATTTCTTCGGAAATTTTATCCGAATATATATTACATTGGGCTCCTGATTCTTCTTCCTCCAAAGATGAGGACTCAGTAGAAAAGCTCTCTGAACGAGATCATATTATTCAGCTCTTAGAAAAAACTAATGGCAATATTTTTCAAACGGCTAAAGCTCTAAATATCGCTCGTAATACGCTCTATCGTAAGATAGAGAAGCTGAATATTAAAATTAAAACTTCAGCCCTTAAGGACAGCAAGTAAGGCTTGAAAATTCAAATGCGTAAGTAATCTTAAGTTAAAGCAAAGTAAGTTAAGCTACGCAAGCAAAAAACTTTGCATGCGAAAAAGGGGTGACCTAGAAGAACAACTTCCGGGTCACCCCTTGGCTTAATACTTTGCTTCTTACTTCTTTGTGAATTTAGCAATGATTTCCTTGTATTCTGCAGTCTGTGTGCAAAAGGGTGATGCTGTCGATTCAGCATCCATAACCAGATTGAGCATAGGATTCATCGTACTATTCGTAATCCCTTTCGTAATTTGGACTGACATGGCAGAAACAGTAGCAATCTCTTGTGCAAAAGCAATTGTTCCTTCTTCAAGTTCCTCGGCAGGGAGAATTTTATTGGCAAATCCCATTTTATAGGCTTCCTCGGCTCCAACAACCCGTCCGGTAAACCAAAGTTCCTTCGCACGATAGGGGCCGATGAGCTGGGGTAAAAACATCATGACTCCCATTTCAGGGATAATGCCCACCTTCAGAAAGTTAGATGTAAACTTAACACGCTCGGAAACATAGATAATATCGCAGGCTAAGGCCATACTCATGGCTCCGCCAACAGCCCAACCGTCAACCATGGCAATGACAGGTTTGCCAATTTGTTGTAGGGTTTGGATCGTACGGATATATTTTTTTAAGAGTTTTCGGCCTTGCTCAACGCTAAGCCCTTCTGGGCCGCCTTGCTTCAAGTCGCCACCCGCTGAAAAATTATCGCCTTCCCCCTTAAGGATAATCACTCGTACTTCATCGTCAGCATCTAATTTCAGCAACGCATCACTTAAGAGATCCATCATGGGGCCACTAATGGCATTTTTTCTCTGGGGCTTATTTATCACTAAAAAAGCAATTCCGTCATTTCTTTTATTGACATAAATGTCTTCCATCATTTGATATCTCCTTTAAAAAAGTTGAAGATTTCTAAAACAAAGCATTAAATTTGGCTGGCAGCCAGATAACCCGCTTTAGTTGCATCTGCCATTCTTGCAGGATTGGTGCAATCACCGACAACATAGAGTTCTTTAATGCTGTGCATTAAGGAATCCGCTAAATCCATATTTTTATCAAAGCCTAAGGTAATCGCTACTGTATCGACATTGTAGAAAACCTCTGAGCCATCTTCATGGACGACCTTTACACCCTGATTCGTGATTTCTTTAACCTTAGTCAGGGGTTCCAACGTGACGTGCGGAGATTTTTTAAAGGCAGACGTAATATGGAAACGGTCACTGCCGCCCACATCATGGCCAATTTTTTTGTGGTCGTCGATGATCACCAAATCTCGGTCGTGGTGCATCATTTCTTTTCCCAGCTCACAGCCAGGCAACCCACCGCCGATGATTGCAATTTTTTTGCCGAGAGGCCAAGGGAACTTCGCCATAAAGGTCCGAGCTAAGTCTGGCGTATAGAAGAATTTGAGGAACACAGATCCGCAATTCCACATCACCTTATTGACTATTCCCGGTTTTTGCGGCGGTTTGCCATTCAACATTTCCAAGAAATCATGGGATTTGATTACATTCCCGCCGCCTGCTCCGGGGACATCAAGATCAACCGGATGTCCACCGATTGCGACCACAACCGCATCCGGCTTCACGCTTTTCACTAATTCCGGGGTAACGGTCGTATTGAGCTCTACTTTTATTTCAGGATGTTTTCTGAGAATCGTTTTATAGTACGTATTTAAGCGATCATAAATCGGACTGAAAATCGAACTCATGACCAAACAACCGCCGACACGGGGTCCACGTTCATAAATCGTAACCTGATGCCCTCTTCGGGCAGCAGTAACCGCAGCTGAGAAGCCTCCTGGGCCGCTTCCGATGACCATAACCTTTTTTGCCTTATTCGTTTTTGTAATCAGAGGCTTTTCCAGTTCTTCCCCTAAATGGGGATTGACTCCGCAATAGTTCAGGGGTTTTGCTTGGCTGATCACATCATCTAAGCAACGGCAGCAGCAGATGCATCGATTAATATCCTCAGGCCGGCCCTCGACTACCTTGTTTGCAAATTCAGGATCAGCGATATTGTATCTTAGACCTCCAATGATATCGGCTTTTTTCTTTTGGAGAATTTCTTCCATCACATCAGGGTCTGTATTTCTGTAAGCCGTGGTAACAGGAATCGTGGCTACTGTTTTAATTTTTTCGGAAATCCAAGACCAATAGCCATCCTGAATATCCTTGGTCGTGAGAGGAACTGAGGTTTCATGCCAGCCAGGTGCCAAGTTATGCAATGCGGCCCCGGCTTTTTCTAAAATGGTTACAATTTTTAAGGATTCTTCCATCTCCAGGCTGCCTTTAATAAAATCAACAGGCGACCAGCGCACCAGAATGGTAAAATCTTGACCGCAGGCTTTTTTAATTTCTGTCATAACTTCAACCGTAAGTCGACAGCGATTTTCCAGGCTGCCACCGTATTCATCGGTCCGGTCATTGGTCGCAGGTGACATGAAACGGTTTAAAATACCCCCGACACCGGCCATGACCTCAACCCCGTCCCAGCCCGCATTTTGCAGCGTAACAGCACACTGAACCACATTTTTCTTAAAGGTCTCGATGTGTTCCTTCGTCATAGGGTTCGGGATCAATTTCGATATTGTTTTCGTCGATGGACCCCAGTATTCTTCGTCAGCATCCGGAGTGGGTTTCCAATCATGGACGGCATAAGGCTGCCCAATGATCAATCCGCCGTGCTTTTGAACGCGCTCAGCCATAGCTCTTAGATACGGAAGATGCTCATTTGAAAAACCCAAGGGCAAGGGATGGAGGTGTCCAGTGACTATCCTGGGATAAAAGGCAATCGTTTGACAAATCAAAGCCGTTCCGCCAGCAGCTCTTTCTTCTAAATAGTTTAACAACCGTTGAGTCGGAACCCCTTCATTGGTGACATATCCATGACCTGGCGACATGGAGGTCGTCATCATTCGATTCCTCATGGTGAGGCTTCCGACTTTAATCGGAGAGCTTAGTATCGGAAATTGAGTCATTATTATCCCTCCACTTTCTTTATTTTATTCCTACTTATATTGTTTTAAGATGGCTCGTCCGGCAGCATGAATCATAACCTCATCAGTACCGCCGCCAATTCTAAAGACCCGAGCATCAACCCATAATCTTGAAATTCGGCAATCGGTTGTATAGCCAATTCCACCCATAATTTGCAATGCATCATCAATGACTTCGTTGGCAGACTGAGCACAGTAGAGTTTGGATAACGCTGAAGAAATTTGAACCGGGAGACCGTTATCAATTTCCCAAGCACATTTATAAACCATGTTCTTCATATTTTCGATTTTAATTTTCATATACGTAAGTTTCTCTTGAATAAGCTGTTGACTGCCGATGGTCTTACCGAATTGAACGCGTTGATTAGCATAACGCGCTGCATCTTCAAAAGCACATTCTGCATAACCTAAGACCGATGCTGCCATTAAGAGGCGTTCCACTTCAAAGTTAATCAAAACCTGCATAAAGCCATTACCTTCAACCCCAACGAGATCCTTTTCCTCGACTTCGACATTTTCGAGGTAGACTTCACACGTATCCATCATATGCCAGCCGATTTTTTTCAGTCTTTCGACTTTGATACCTGGTGCATTCATCGGAACCCACCACATCGAAAACGCATTGCGCTTGTCCGCATCCCCAACTTCCTCGGAATTACGGGTCATACAAAGCATATAGGGTGCTGTTAAAGCATTACTCATAAAGGTTTTATGGCCGTTAATATAGATTTTGCCATTTTTACGCGTATGGGTTGCCGCAATCGCGCTACTATCAGAGCCGGCCTGAGGCTCGGTAAAGCCCAAGACAAAGGCAACATTCCCTTGTTGAACCTCTCTCATGGTATCCGCTATTTGCTCTTCAGAGCCAAATTCCAACATGTCTGCGATCGACAAAGCCTGTCCAAATACAAAATGAGGGCCGCCATTTTTGGTGATTTCTTCAGCAACCAGCATCAAAGTCATCGTATCTACTGGAGTACCGCCATATTCCTCAGGAACGCCTAACATACCAAATCCATTTTCTGATAACGCTTGGATAAACTTTTTCGGAGACTCGCCTTTCTCATTGCATTCTTTCATATATTCTTCCGTACAATCTCTAGCCATAATCTCCCTAAGGCTCTCCAATAATAATTCTTGTTCTTCTGTCATTCTAAAATCCATGAATAATTCCCCCTATAAATATACTTTTATAAAAATGAAGTTTTGCTTCAAAGGAATCTTTTTGATCCCCTACTTTAAATATAGCAATACTCATGCCAAGTTCCTCTGAAAAGGAAAGCCCTCTATTTACAGGGTTTCATTGCCCTCAGATTTTCTATGTGATTGTAATCTTGTTCACTTTGCTGAACAACCTGTTCAGTCGAGTGTTAGATAAAGAATAAGCTCCCGATTATTTCAGGAGCTTTACCCTAAAATTTCAATCCATTCATTTGCTTTCAAAATAATCCCGTTTTCCTAATTTTCCTTCAGCATACATTTTGTCAATCATCTCTTGAGGAATGCCCAGCTCTTCCAAAATATCTTGATTATCCATCCCGATATTAGGCGCACCCCGCCAAATCTGACCGGGGTTATTTTTAATTTTAGGTACGACATTTACACCGGGGATTTGCGTTTCCCCATCCGCAGCGGTCCAAGTCGTAAAGACCTCACGTGCCTTGTAGTGGGGATGATTGACAGCATCCTCATAGTTAAGCAAACGGGAACATGGAACGCCATTCGATGTCAAAAGAGCCTCTGCCTCTTCTGCTGTATGTTCAGCACAGAATTTTTGAATTGCGTCTTCTACAATTTTCGCAGCAGTTGTATCGACGGGAACAAAGGAGGAACCTTCAGGAATAAGCTCTGTACCGTACTCTACGCCAAGGACAGGCAATCCTTTTTGCAATACTCCAGGATTTAAAAGAAGCATATAAATTTCGTTGCCATCTTTGCAGGAATACGTTCCGTATCCAGCACAAATTCTACTATGATTACCCTCTTTAATATAATCTAGACCATAACGCAGGTAATCGGTCGGATAATTGGCCTGAATGCGCATCATCAGTTCATATTGAGCAAGGTCAAGACTTTCCCCTTTCCCCGTTTCATTGCGTTTAAGCAAAGCAGCAAGCGTCAATCCAAAAGCATAAAAGGAGGCAGTATAATCTCCTGGAAAAGGCATCGCCGGTGCTGAAGGCTGACCTGGCATACCGTTCATTCTCATAACACAGCCAAAAGCCTGAGCAATCGGATCATAACTTGCCCGATTCACATATTCCTGGATTCCAGTTTGCCCAAACCCGGAGATATGGGCAATGACGAGCTTAGGGTTACGTTCCCATAAAGCTTCGTCGCTCAAACCCATTTTCTCATAGCGACCGCCAATTGATGCTTCAATAAGAACATCCGCTGTTTCTAAAAGCTTTAGAAAAACTTCTTTCCCCTCGTTTTTTGTATAATTCATAGCCAAGCTGCGCATATTTCGGCGGTCCTGCTGCCAGCTACCGCTTTTACGGGCAACACGGCCTGCATCAACATTGGTGGGATGTTCAATCCAAATCACATCTGCACCATTTTCTGCATACAATTCACCGGCAAAAGGTGCAGCTACAGAAGCGCCCATCATGACCACACGATAACCGGACAACATTCCAAACTTCGGCATTTGGGTCGTTATTCCCATCATCTTATCCCTCTTTCATCATAAATCTCTAAATTTAATCCTTAAATTCTGCTACAAACTAACCTAACATCCAATACTACCGTTGCCTTTTAGCCTTCGGCGCGGGATCAGCCCACCCTGCATACGTCTGAACGATTGACGCATAACGTCGAGCTTCTTCTCCTACAACTTCTAACTCGGTATCCATCCAGTTTCTGCGGCGGATGGATACTAAAGCCCAATCTTTAGCACTGCCCTTTATATAATTTTCAGCCCCTTGATCCCCTTTTGCCCATATCTCACCCGATGGCAGTTTTAATTCTAAATAGATCGGCGTGTCAGGCATCTCGAGGTTGTTGATGCGGTAAGCATTCGGACGAGCTTGCCATGATAAAAATAATGTACTGGTAATGCGGTCTTTGACAATAGGATCCAATCCTAAAGCATCATAAATATCGACCGAGTGCGCCCATAATTCCATAAGACGTGCGGAAGCAAGGGATTTGGCCGACATGGGCAGACCGGGTGCCCAGGGAACACGATCTTTTGGATTTTTATCATACAGCTGATTAACCAAACGAGTACGAACCTCACGCCACCAGCTTAGAACTTCAGGACCGGTCAGATGGTGAAACTTTGTTGCGCGAACATACTGATCCTGCCCGGATTCTACCTCTGAAAAAGACACTAAATCCTCAGCCTCACCTGCAATTAGCTTAGTTGCTGCATAATCAAAAAAAGCGATATGAATGATGGCATCTTTAATGTTCCACATTTCTACATCAGGGAGCGGCCTTTGCCATTGTTCATCGGTTAAATCATTCACTAACGCGTCGACTAAAGATTGCTCGGCAATAAAATCGTTAAGGATAGTTTTCATCGAAAATCCCCTTTCTGTGTTAGCTTTATAGTTATTATTATTTTTCTTTTTTTCTTTTTTTCTTTTTTTTCTTATTTCACTGGCTTAAACTCTCTTTTTACGATCACCTTGTGGCTGTAGAGTTCCTCGATTTCATCATCAGTTAGACCCAACTCGATAAAAATATCTTCATTGTCCATGCCTACACTTAGAGCACCTCTCCAGATCTGTCCTGGATAGTTCTTCAATTTAGGAAATATATTTACATACAAGGAGTTTTGGCATTCTCGAGCATAATAACATCAGCACCCGCTTCTGCAAAAAGGGATGCAGCCAAAGGACCAGCTATCGATGCTGTACAATGAACCACTCTAACTCCTGATAATAATCCAAATTGAGGGATATCAGATCGTTTTGCCATTTTTCTCCTTCTCTCTATCCTTCACATTAAAATCAAGCCTCATCTTCCGGTCTTGATTTTAATGTTGCCTGATAGACAGTAACTGACTGTCTCCAGCCAGTTACTGTATTAAAAAGACCCCAATCCCATAGAAGACTGGGGTCTATTCACAAAATAGACTATAGAAGTATTCGATAATTACTCTTGAACAAGCTTTTTACCGATCTTAACGGCTCCAATGACCAAAATGATACCTATTACTAAAGTTACAAGGTTCAACTGCCAAGCAAAGACAAAGCTCTTGGTGAGGTCAAAAATTCTTGCATAAATAATGGCTGCAAAAGCAGCAATGACACTTTGTACCATGGTAACGTAACTATAGATTTTACCAAACTCTCTCTGTCCAAAGATTCCTTTGATTAGGAGTGGCAGCATAACAGTCAGAGCAGCAAAACAAAGTCCAAAGAAAATCAAGCCCGTGTAGAAGACGGTAACGTTTCCGCCACCCATCAAAATAACAACAACTCCTACAATACCGCTGATTAAGGAAGTAAGCATAGCGCCAAGATAGCCAACCTTATCCGTAAGCCATCCCAGGAAAACTTTTCCGCCCATATTGGCGAAGTTCAAAATCGTCATCGCAAATGCTCCTACCGTTGTAGCAAGACCCACCGAAGTTGCATATCCCGGGATTTGGGTGTTCATGGAAGCATACAAAACAACAATGCCGGCAACGAGAACAACCATATACAAGGCAGGGGATTTCAGCGCATTGACTGCAGATACTCCTTTTAAAGGTGCAGCAGCCTTAGACGTTTGTCCTTCTTCATAGCCATAAGGCTTTAAGCCCATTTCTGAAGGCTTGAAACGGATAACAAAGAGAATTCCAGGCATGGAAATGACCCAAGCAGCTACAGACATGATAAGACGAGCGGATCTCCATCCATATTGGGTAATCAATTGTCCTGCAATAGGATTGGCAATTGCCGAACCTACAGTACCTAGAGCTAAGGCGACTCCCAAAAGAGTGGCATATTTTTTGTTAAACCAGTTACCTAAGATGATAGGCACTGCGAGATACATAATTACAGCTTGACCAAGACCGATAAAGATAGCTGAAATATTCCAAGCCATAGCCGTATGGAACTGGGAAGCAGCTCCTGTAGCAACACAAACAAAAGTCATAGCAGTACCTAATAATAACTTTGAATTGACTTTATAAATCAATTGGCTGGCAAATGGTTGAGAGAACGCCATAACTAACATATAAATGGTTAGATACCAAGATGCAGCTGTACGTGTCCAACCCATTTCTTTAGCTACTGGTGTTAGATAGAGACCGTTGGTGTTTCCCAACATTCCTACTGCGGCAAAAAACATCAATGATAAGGAAATGAAAACTAACCAGGGATAATAAGATTTTTTGCTTTGTTCCATGTATAATTCCCTTCCTTTTAAAAAATTACAATTAGCTCTTCGGAAAGATATATCTTTTTCCCCTTGATATTAACTTAACCTCCTCTCATCGACTCGGGGAAAAATAATTAACAATAAAAATTCAATTACTTAAATTGTTTTAAAATGGCTCGGCCGGCGACATGAACCATAACCTCATCTGTTCCGCCCCCGATGCGGTGAACCCGAGAATCAACCCACAATCTCGAAATTCGGCAATCCGTCGTATAGCCAATTCCGCCCATAATCTGCAGGGCGTCATCAATAACCTCACAGGATGCCTGAGCACAATAAAGTTTGGCCAATGCAGAAGAAACCTGAACGGAAATCCCATTGTCAATTTCCCAAGCACACTTGTAGACCATATTCTTCATATTTTCGATTTTCAATTTCATATACGTCAGCTTTTCTTGAATAAGCTGTTGACTGCCGATAGTCTTGCCAAATTGGACCCGTTGATTCGCATAACGGGCTGCATCCTCAAAGGCGCATTCCGCCATGCCCATTACAGCTGCTGCAATATACAGTCGTTCAACCTCAAAATTGATCATGGCCTGTATAAAGCCCTTGCCCTCAACCCCGACCAGGTCCTTTTCTTCAAGCTCAACATTCTCCAAATAGACCTCACAGGTATCCATCATATGCCAACCAATTTTTTTGAGTTTCTCAACTTTAACACCGGGTACATTCATCGGAACCCACCACATGGTAAATGCATTGCGCTTGTCTGCATCATTGACTTCTTCTGAGTTTCGAGCTAAACAAAGCATATAGGGCGCTCTTAGGGCATTACTCATGAAGGTTTTATGCCCATTAATATAAACCTTGCCATTTTTGCGGGTAAACGTTGTCGCAATCGCACTGCTGTCAGAACCAGCCTGAGGCTCGGTAAAGCCCAAGACAAAAGCTACATTACCGGCCTGAACCTCTCTCATCGTGTCCGTCTTTTGTTCCTCTGAGCCAAATTCCAGCATATCGGCAATGGATAAGGCCTGTCCAAACACGAAGTGTGGTCCGCCGTTCTTTGTTATCTCTTCCGCAACGAGCATCATCGTCATGGTATCCACAGGAGTACCGTCATATTCCTCAGGAACACCTAACATACCAAAACCGTTTTCCATTAATGCTTTCACAAACCGCGTAGGATACTGACCTAGTTCATTACACTCTTTCATATATTCCTCTGTGCAATCTCTGGCCATAATCTCTCGAAGACTCTCCAATAATAATTCTTGTTCTTCTGTCAGCCTAAAATCCATCGTATTGCCTCCTGCGTGGTAATGATTTAATGACAGCAGCTAGCGAAACCTATTTCTAAGTATTTGCAAGTCCTGTGCCAAATCGCCAAAAATAATAAAACCCAATATTCATAAGGATTATATTGAACAAGTCAATTTATGTGAATGTAATTATGTTCACTATCTTTGAACAATGTGTTCAAGTAAAGTGTTAGACTTCACAAAGATTGTTCAGTTATAATAAAAAGATGACTCCTGTACAAAACAGAAATCATCTTTTAGCTTCACTTCTATAAATTACCATCTTTTCTTCGGAACTTTTGGAGAATGTAATCCGTGCCAATAACAAGGATTGAAAAATCCAAAAGGCCGAGTAAAGATTTTATGTTTCAGAATACACCCTTTAACGACTTCGATCCCCAATTCATCCGCCTGTTTCTGAAACTCAGAAGTCCAATTTTGCTCCTGGAACCAGACCGTTTTAGCACCACACGCTTGAACCTCAGACATGAGATCAGCAAGCTTCTCAGCATGTAGACAGGGCACAACCACATCTACTTTATCCTGCAATGCTGCTAAATTAGGATAAACTTTGCTTCCTTCAAGTCGAGCTAGTCCCTCTGCCACGGGAAAGGTTGCACAGCCAAATTCCTTTAGCGTTTGATAAGCTTTCCAGGCATGCTTATGTTTGAGGAAACGCCCATCATCCCCTAGAATTGCATAACTCTGACCTGTATTTAAATTCCCTGCTAGTCTATAAATCTTTTTCTCACGCATCATACCCACTCCTTAGGTTACTTACCTAAAGATACGTAGGAAAGCGTAGTCCTATGAAAAAATTTTTATCCCTTAACGAATGACTTCGGCGATAAGCGGAAGATTTTCAGGCTTCTTTGGCCCGACCAGAACGGATTCCTGTGCTAAGGCTATGCCTTCCGCTTTTTTATCCTCGGTAGAGGTATACAGCTCGAGCACAGGTTCTCCTGCTTCCACCCAATCCCCTTGCTTTTTATATAAGTAAACTCCGGCTCCAAGATCAATCTTACTTTCCTTAGTCACGCGCCCTGCGCCTAAAACCATCGCAATATGACCAATCTTACGCGCATCGATCCATTGAATATACCCAGAAATTGGAGCGAGATAAGAAGCCCTGAGAGGGGCAAGCGAGAAATTTTTTTGCTCAAAATTTGTCAAGTTTCCACCCTGAGCCCTAACAAATTCACGAAATTTGGCTAAAGCTTGTCCATTTTCTAATGTTTCTCTTACCCGTTTGCGGCCTTCCTGGGTATTTTGAACCTTTCTTCCGGCAACAAGCATTAACGCTCCCAGTTCAACACAAAGTTCAACGAGATCCTGGGGCCCCTTCCCTTGCAAAGCCTCCAGAACTTCAATAACCTCAATCGCATTACCAATCGCGTTCCCTAAGGGCTGTTCCATAGCGCTTAAAACAGCAATCGTATCCCTACCTAAGGTCTTCCCGATTCCAACCATTGTTTTTGCTAAAGCTTGAGCATCTTCAAGCGTTGCCATGAACGCACCCGAACCATATTTAACATCAAGAACGATTCCTTGAGCTCCAGCAGCAATTTTTTTGCTCATAACGGACGAGGCAATCAAAGGAATAGAGGGCACAGTTCCCGTAACATCCCTCAAGGCATACAGTTTTTTGTCAGCGGGTACGATATTCCCGGACTGCGCAATTACCGCAAGTCCAACATCCTTCACTTGTTGCAAAAATTCATCCCGCTCCAGTTCAACCTTAAACCCTGGAATCGAGCTTAATTTATCAATCGTTCCCCCAGTATGACCCAGTCCTCTACCTGACATCTTGGCAATGGGCACTCCACAAGCAGCCACCATCGGACTCAAGAGAAGGGTTGTTTTGTCTCCCACCCCACCCGTACTGTGCTTGTCCACAAATCGTCCATCAAGAACAGAAAGGTCTAACTGTTCCCCACTCTCAGCCATCGCTAAGGTTAACTCGGCAATTTCCTCTGTCTCCATCCCACGGAAAAAGACAGCCATCGCCCAAGCTGACATCTGATAATCAAGGATTTGTCCCTCGACGTATCCTTGGATGATAAAGCGAATCTCCGCTGGAGTCAGCGTACCGCCATCTCTTTTTTTCTCGATAAGATCGACCATCCGCATCGTATTCACTCCTACCCCTTACAGCACTCTTACCAAAGCTTGGACAAACCGAATAAACTGCTTCTCGATCCGTTCCGCCGTTTCCATGACTTCTGCATGGCTAAGACGTTGTGGCAAAATCCCTGCAGCCATATTCGTTACACATGAAATACCGAGAACTCGCATTCCACCTTGATTTGCGATAATGACTTCAGGTACAGTCGACATTCCGACTAAATCGGCTCCGACGGTTCGAAGGAAACGAATTTCGGCAGGAGTTTCATAACTTGGGCCACTCATCGCAGCGTAGATTCCTTCTTGAGGATGAATCCCGATTTCCTGGGCTACAGATAAGGCCTTTTGTCGCCATTCTAAATCATAGCCTTCACTCAGATCAGGAAAGCGTGGACCTAAGCTCGAGATATTTTCTCCTCTCAAGGGATTTTCTCCCATGAAATTGATATGATCTTTGATTAAGACCAAATCGCCCGGGCGATAAGAAGCATTAATTCCTCCAGCAGCATTTGTGACAATTAACCCATTCAGACCGAGAACTTGCATTACGCGTATGGGAAAAGTGACCTCTTGCATCGAGTAACCTTCGTAGTAATGGAACCGTCCCTGCATGGCCACAATATATTTACCCATCACCTTGCCAAAAACGAGTTCACCCTTATGTCCCTCAACCGTCGAGACGGGGAAATGAGGAATTTCCCGATAAGGAATAGCAATTTTTTCTTCGATAAGATCCGCAAATCCGCCTAACCCTGAACCGAGAATGATTCCAAGCTCTGGTTGTATATTCACTTTTTCATTGAGATAACTTCGAACTTCAGCAAGCTTTGTTGAATACTCCGCTTCTTTAATAATGGTCATTTTTCGTCGCCCTCCTTCAAATTATTAACTCTATTTGGGTTGGAAAACTTCTGCTAAAAAGCTCTGCCCATGCGGTAGAGAAGTCGTTTCAAGATAATCAGCGACAGTTTGTCCCAGATCGGCAAAGCTTGTCCTAATCCCTAAATCAACACCACTTCGCAGGGTATTCCCCATCACTAAAAGGGGAACATATTCTCGAGAATGATCGGTACTCGGTGTCGTCGGATCACAACCATGATCTGCCGTAATCACGAGGAGATCCTCCTCACGTAAACGGGCTAGAATCTCCGGCAAACGCACATCAAATTCTTCCAAAGCCTGTGCATATCCTTCGACATTATTTCGGTGACCATACACCATATCAAAGTCTACGAGATTCGTCATAATAAGGCCTGGCATATCCTGTTCAAGATAGGTGAGCGTTTTATCGGCACCCTCTTGATTCCCCTTAGTCAAAACGAACTCTGTAACACCATGACCATAATAGATATCTTTAATTTTGCCGACCGCCATCACCCCTAACCCCGCCTCTTGAACATAATCCAAGAGAATTTTATGCGGCGGCTCGATTGCGAAGTCGTGCCGATTCGTGGTTCTGTAATAATTTCCAGGTTCGCCTAGAAACGGTCGAGCTATGACTCGCCCAACCCGTAAATCACCATCCAGCATTTCCCGAGCGATTCCGCAAATCTGCATGAGTTCAGGAAGAGGAATGACCTCTTCATGAGCGGCAATCTGAAAAACCGAATCAGCTGAAGTATATACAATCGGCCGACCTGTTTTGACATGTTCTTCTCCCAAACGTTGGATAATTTCAGTGCCGGAAGCCACTTCATTTCCTAAAATCTGTCGTCCAATTTTCTCTTCAAAGGATTGAATAAAGGCATCAGGAAAACCTTTCGGAAAAGTCGGAAATGCTTTTTCGAGAACAACTCCTGCTATTTCCCAATGTCCTGTCGTCGTATCCTTACCCGGGGATACCTCCGCCATCTTGCCGTAGCAAGCCTTAGGCGCTGAACTCGGGTCTACTCCTTGTATTGGAGCAATATTTCCAAGTCCAAGAGCTTGAAGATGGGGTAAATTTAATCCCCCCCTCGCTTTAGCAATGTTCCCAAGGGTGTTGCTACCTCGATCACCATATTCTGCAGCATCCGGCATTTCGCCGATACCTACGCTATCTAAAACGATTACAATGACTCTTTTCCCCAAACGATTGCACCTCCTGAATGAACTCAAGTCTTAATCTGCTCGCGGATGGGCCTTCCGGAAAACCTCGATTAAATGCTGACGTGATACATGGGTATAAATCTGAGTCGTTGAAATATCCACATGTCCCAACATTTCCTGGACCGAACGAAGATCAGCTCCATGATCAAGCATATGCGTAGCAAAGCTGTGCCTCATCAAGTGAGGATAGACATTTTCTTTAATTCCATGCTTTTTAGCCCATTTTTTGAGAATTTCCCAAACCCCTTGACGGGTAAGGCCTCCTCCTCGAAAATTCAGAAAGAGCAAGTTTGAGGATTTCTTACCCAGAAGTCTTCCTCTTGCTTCCTGAAGATAGTTTTGTATAGCTTGCACCGCAGGCTCTCCTAAGGGAACAATTCGTTCCTTATTCCCTTTTCCTCGGCAACGCAAATAAGCATTCTCCAATGATAAATCCTTCAACGTCAGCCCAGTCAATTCAGACACACGCAAGCCACAACTATACAAGACTTCCAAAATAGCTCGATCCCGCAGTTCCAAAACAAGGTTTTTAGTTTCTTCTTTTGTACTTTCTCCTTTTGTACTCTCTTCTATTTGTTCCTGACTGCTTTTCTCTCCTATATCAGGTTTTGGAGAACTGTCTAATAGTTTGTCCATTACCTTCTCAGACAACACATAAGGAAGATTTTGTTCAAGTTTAGGTGTCGTTAAATATTCTGTTGGATCATCTGACCTCAGTCTTTCTATAAGGAGAAAAGAAAAAAGCCCCCTTATCGTTGCTAGATAACGGGCAAGCGTACGCGCAGATCGACCCTGCTTTTTCTCATCAAGAAGAAACAGGAAGAGATCATTTCCTTCACAGTTTCTTAAAGTCTTTGTTTTAGCATTCAGAAACAGATGTAATTTTTTTAGATCACGCTCGTAGCTGCGGCGAGTATTAATCGACAGTCCACGTTCCACATTAAGGCAGGTCAAATATCTGCGAATCCAAGCCAAATCCTGGATCTCCATCCAGCATCCCTCCCTTATAGTCTAATCATTCTACATTAGGGAGGGATATTCCTGCGCCTTTAACGTAAGCTTCAACGTCGTGTAGTATCCTCAACCCTCATCGGATTCCCACTTGGATGACGTTCATCCTGAGCTTGCGAAGAAATCCAAAGGCTACAGACATTCACTAATTTTGGCAATACGACTGCGAGAAGGATCAGCAGAATAAAAACGCGTGCAATATAAAAGAAAAACTCAGTCCAACTTTTTTTCATCATACGCTCCCCTCCCCTAAAAGCGTATGCAATCAACGATTGTCTCTATGTATTTTTCCCATCATTAAAGGTTTAAAAATTTTACGCCGAGCAGTGAAAAATACCCTTGAGACACCCCTACTGCCACTGAACCTAACGAGATCAGAACGGTTGCAAGGGAATAATAAAAGAACTCACGGCGTAAAGACTCTCCTGTACTTTTCCCTTTAATTAGAAGGAAGGAAAAAATTGTGGCAAACCCAGCCCCCAAAAGAAGAAGTGGAATTCCTGCAAGCGCAGGAAGGAAGACAGAGATAAGAATCAAGCCCAACCCCCAAAAACCTTTGACTCCAACAATAAAACTAACCGTAAAGCCGAGTACAAATCCGCGTGTAAAAATAATCAAATAAATGAGCGGAGTTCCTATTACGGTTAACCCCAAAACCCAAATGCCTGCCATGATAATAAATTGCTCTCGCGCCAGCTGCATCAAAAAACTCGAATCTAAAGATTGGGGCTGGCTAAGTAGAAGCTTATCTAGAAATTGAGCCAACTGGCCACTTTCCGTCCCACTTAAAGCGCTCACTCCAATAGCCCCAAAGACAATCCCCGCCAGATAGACGGCTGTTAACGTCAGATAAATTACCCAAAACTGACGAATATGCTCCATAAGGATTCTGCGCATGTGGCTTGCCCCCTAACCAAAAAAATCTTTACTCGATTGCAACAATGTACAACCCTAGTAAAGATTTATTCGCGCAATTAGGAAAGTATGTCCACTACCCGACCATAAACTCCTCCCCCACCGGGTTGGAAAATCAGTTTTCCCTTTCGTGAACTCAGAATCCATTCAGTAATCTTTTCCCCAACAACCTTGGCCAGCTCTTCCTCGCTCGCCTGATGTAATACCGCCATTTCCGTTCCAAAAGCTTCAAGTAAGCGTTTATATACCTTAGGACCAACGCCGGGTAAATCACTGAGGGGAACTTGATAAATATATCGAGGATCGGGCGTGTGAACAAGCTGACGATCAGCAATACTCACCAATCGGTCCATGACCCCAGTCACTACCTTGCGACTTCCACAATGGGGACAACTCAGTAAAGGCGGCTCACTGTCCACGATTTTTTCGCAAACTAAGCAGTACGTCCGGTGGTATTTTCCCACCTTAGGAGGAAGTCCGTAATTGGTTACCACCTGACCCTGTTTATCAAGGACCAGTTTAGCCAATCCTTTAAAAGAATTCTCTGTAAGCTCCAAAAGGTTATATTCCCGGGCAATTTTTGGTAAGGAATGAGCATCGGAATTACTAAAAAGGGTCACATGCTCCAGTTCCGATAAGCTTCTCGCCATTTGCCGATCAGCACTCAGCCCAATTTCTAAAGCCGGAGGTAGGCCGGGTAAAACATCAAGCAATGATTTACAACAGTTTCCGTAGATTCCTTTATGGGGAGTAAACGCATGTGCAGGTAACCAGATCCCTTCACCCTGTGCAACTGCACCTAGCCAATCGTCAACCGAAACATAGGCCTTCTGTGAACTAAGCTGCCAATTCTTGACTTGGGGTTTAATTTCTGCAATATAGCGTTCCATGTGTTCCAGGGTTGGAAAATAAGCTAGAAAATGCGCGTTTCCTTCACCCACACTTAACTCTTGCTCGATTCCAGGAATCAAAGTAAGGTTTTCATATCGATAACCGCCACCTTCTAGCGATTTAAGCTGACCATCATGAAGCATCGTCCGGAAATCTTGTCGTACTCCTCGAGAATGCGCATCAATCACGCCGACCATCGATAACCCTTTCACATCTCGCGCAAAGTGAAGGATATTCGGCAAAGTTAACGCACGGGAGGCCGTAATTTTGACGGCTTTTCCATCTAAGCTCTGTCCGATATGAATATGTAAGTCTGCCCATACTCTAATCACGTGTTTTCCCTGCCTGCATTAAAATTCCTAAAGCGGTTTTAGCATCCTGAAATTCACCCTGTTGGGCCTTACGAATCGCTTCCACCCAGGGAATCCGCTCCACTCCTAAAAATTCATCATCATCAGCATCTAAAGGAGCCCAAACCAGATCTCTAGCACTAAAAAGATGAATAAGCTCATTCGAAAAACCTGGAGTGGAATAAAATCGTCCGAGATAAGTCAGTTTTCCCTGATACCCGGTCTCTTCACGAAGCTCTCTTTGCGCACAAGATTCCGGCGTTTCGCCTGGTTCGAGTTTTCCTGCAGGGATTTCCAAGGTTTCCTGATCGATCGGGTAGCGGTATTGTCTTACCAATAACAGTTTATCCCCCTCTAAGGCTACGATCGCAACCGCACCGGGATGATGTATAACCTCCCGTGTTGTTTCCACACCATTGGGCAAACGAACGCTATCCCGATTCAGACGAAGTAAACGACCTTGAAAAATTGTTTCCTGACATACACATACTTCGCGTAAGTTTTTTAGATCAATTTTCTGATTTGGCATTATGAACCTCCCTAAAACTGAATTGTTTGGGGGTCAGACCCCCAAACAATTCTCACACAATTACTCTTGCTTTAGTCTTCTTTGGTAATAAAGAAAAATGGGTAACGGAATCACGATCCAGCCAAAGCTTTTAATTAGACTGTTCATCGCCCGATCTTGGGCCCTTTTCTTATCATCAGCAATCATCTGGTTATAGTTTTCCCTTAAAATATCTTCATTTAAACCTACAGTTGAAGAGGAAGGCTGTTTTCCCTCTACTCCCATGACTTTATATTCCTCAAACGTTTGATAATATCCTGGAGGAGAAACGAGATCCGCAATCGCCATAAAAGCTGCAACACTTCCACCAATCGTCATCATTAAAGTCGCAAATAAAATAACATAGGTATAAACCACACGTATCATATTTTTGCTCCTCTCTGGATGTTCCTGGTCTGAGTTCTCCGATGCCCCCACTTTTGTTTTTCCTCTTGTAATTAAGGCTACAGTTGTTCCAAGAATAAGGACGAGAATCACGAGCAGAATAGCCAAAATTATACTTATGGCCAAACTCTTCACCTCCATGCTTTCGTCTGAGATTATTTTACCATACCTCATCCTCAATATCACTTGCCAATACAACGAGTTATCCTTTATTCAAGATTTGATGGCTCATACAATAAAAAATAAGGGTCATGTAGTTTCGGGTCTTTTGCAATTGTCCATAATTATTTTGAGCACCGAAAAAGGGACTGTTTTGCGACAGCCCCCTCAACCTTTCGTCTAAACCTATTTTACGATACTAACACCCAATTCTAAAGCATCCCGATTCATTGAGATAAGGTTATACCGATATTCTGGAAGAACTTTTTTCAGCGCCTTTTCTACACTTTCCAAGCTAACCGCATGAGTCAGTTCAAGAAATGCCCCCAGAAGGATCATATTTGCAACCCGAGAATTTCCAAATTTATTATTGGCTAAATCATCTGAAGGAATCTTAACCACTTGAATATCGTCACGCTGAGGAGAGATATCGATCAAGGAAGAGTTCATTAAAAGCAGTCCGCCCGTTTTTAGACCCTTTTCAAACTTCTCCAACGATGGGCGATTAAGCACGATTAATGTGTTAGGTTCGCTGATCACAGGGGAGCTGATCGGAAGATCTGAAAGAGTCACAGAACAATTTGCTGTCCCACCGCGCATTTCCGGACCATAAGAAGGGATCCAACTTACATGCTCCCCTTCAAACATTCCAGCATAAGCTAAGAGTTGTCCCATAGACATAACGCCCTGCCCGCCAAAACCCGCTAAAATGATCTCTTGTAACATCTCCTCACCCCTCCTCTGCATGATTCTGTGAGTCTGCCGCATTGATTAGTGATTTTTTAACTCCCAGAGGGTAATAAGGAATCATATTTTTTTCCAACCATTTGAGCGCTTCAACTGGTGTAAATCCCCAGTTGGTTGGACAACTCGAAAGCACTTCAACCAAAGCAAATCCTTTGCCAGCGATTTGCACCTCAAAGGCTTGCCGTATTGCCTTTTTTGCCTTGGCCACTTCTTTCGGGTTATGCACGGAAACACGGGCAATGAAAGCGGGTCCATCAAGGGTTGCTAAGATTTCGGACATGCGAATCGGATATCCTTGCACAAGCGGATCCCGCCCTTTAGGAGATGTCGTCGCTTCTTGTCTCGGCAGCGTCGTAGGCGCCATCTGTCCACCGGTCATTCCATATATTGCATTATTCACAAAGATCGTTGTAAATTTTTCTCCTCGCGCCGCCGCATGAATAATTTCAGCCGTTCCAATCGCTGCTAAATCCCCATCCCCTTGATAGGTAAATACGACTTTATCTGGATGCACCCGTTTAACGCCAGTAGCAACTGCTGGGGCACGACCGTGTGCAGCTTGTTGCATATCCACATTGAAATAGTTGTAGGCGAGTACTGAACATCCTACCGAGGCAATCCCAATCGTCTCTTCACGTACGCCTAATTCGTCGATCACTTCAGCCACTAAACGATGAATAATGCCATGTGTGCACCCTGGACAATAATGGGTTCTAGAAAGGGTTAACGCCTCAGGACGTTTAAACACTGTAATCATGATGCACCCCCTTCCTTTACTAGATCTTCAAGGGCTCGATATACTTCACTCGGCGTAGGAATCATACCGCCTACCCGACCGTAATGATAAACGGGTACTTTAAATTCCAGGTGGTAGCGGACATCTTCGACAAGCTGTCCTAAACTCATTTCAACCGTTAACACCTGTTTTGCTTGTTGACAGGCTGCTTGAATTTCTTGATGGGGAAAGGGGTAAAGGGTAATTGGACGAAACAACCCTGCCTTGATTCCCCTTTTTCGAGCTTGATCTACTGCGGCCTTCGCAATTCGTGCCGAAGAACCGTAACCCACAAGAACTATTTCTGCATCCTCTGTTTGATAGGACTCTGCTAACGTCTCTTTCTCACTCATTCTCTGATATTTATCCTGTAAATGGTAGTTATGCTGTTCCAATTTCTCCGGATCAAGATACAAGGAATTAATGAGATTAGGGTCTCTGCCTTTAGCGCCCGTCGTCGCCCAGGGTTTTGGCGTCAAGACAGTTGATCCTTCCTGATCGGGGAATTCTACAGCTTCCATCATTTGTCCTAAAATTCCATCGCCAAGGATCATAACCGGATTTCGGTATTCGTCAGCTAAATCAAACGCTTTGCCCATTAGATCCACGATCTCTTGAATCGTCGCAGGGGCGAGAACGAGTAGGTGATAATCCCCATGCCCTCCCCCTTTGACGGCTTGAAAATAATCAGCTTGTCCGGGTTGAATTCCTCCAAGCCCTGGTCCGCCTCGCTGCATGTTTACTATGACACAGGGAAGCTCTGCACAGGCGATATAACTGATCCCTTCCTGCTTTAAACTAATTCCTAAGGATGAAGAAGAAGTCATTACCCGAGCGCCAGCTCCGGCTGCTCCATATACCATGTTAATAGCGGCTATTTCTGATTCAGCTTGAATAAATACTCCGCCCACTTCGGGGAGGCGCCAAGCTAAGTACTGAGGAATCTCGTTCTGGGGAGTGATCGGATACCCAAAGAAATAACGACAACCTGCTCGTACTGCAGCTTCAGCCAAGGCTTCATTCCCTTTCATTAAAACCTTTGTCATCCCTTCTTCTCCTCCTTTCGGACGGTGATCACCACGTCCGGACACATATAGGCACAGCGCGCACAAGAGATGCAGGATTCCTGATCTGTAACGATTGCTGGACGAAAACCCATGCCATTGAGGTGATCAGCTAACGCTATCAAATTCTTCGGGCAAGCTGAGACACAGAGCTCACACCCTTTACACCGTTCTTCTTCAAACTCAACTTTTCGCATTTCCGTCGCCCCCTCACTTCCCTTTGCAAATTAAGTGATGCAAATTGAATGCCAGGATAAGCACTAATTATCTTTCAGAATAATATAAATTTTCCCCCTATTGAAGGCAAGGATAGCCTAAATACGGTCTTTAGCTTTTATAGTATAGATTTTTAATCAGTTCAGTTATTGAAACATACTCGACCCTAGTGAAATCCCTGCATTTTTTTGCAAAGTAATGCAAAAAGCTGCTTGCAATAATTTGCAAACAGCTTCCTAGTCCCCTTTAGTCCCCCAGTCCGTGACGTTCTAACTTATAGTAAAGATTACGTAATGATATCTTTAGTAATTGGGCAGCCTTTGTTTTATTTCCTCCCGTCTTCTGTAAAACTTCGATTAACAGCTCCCGTTCCCATTTGCGGTGAAGTAAAGTAAACCCATTTTCGTCGAAATGACCAGAAAGGACGTCCCCTATACTTTCATTCCTTTGTAAAGGATCAATTGTCTGGAGGATGGGTAAATGGTGCGCTTCAATCCGGTTCTCCCCCATTTTCATGCTAATGATGGCACGTCCGAGAACATTCTCTAGTTCTCGAACATTACCTGGCCAAGTATAATGTTCTAATATTCGTATCGCCTCATCACTGATTTTCTCTACATTTCGTCCATAATCCTGATTAAAGCGACGAAGAAGGTGTTCCCCCAACAAAGGGATATCCGAGAGACGTTGACGCAAGGGCGGAATAACGATGGGAATAACGTTCAATCGATAATAAAGATCTTCTCGAAATCTTCCGCATCGTATTTCTTCTTCTAAATTAACATGGGTTGCAGCGATAACCCGAACATCGATGGGAATCGGGTGGTTATCACCAACCCGTATGAGTTCTTTTTCTTGTAAAACGCGCAATAATTTCATTTGAAGGTTTAAACTCATGCTTCCGATTTCATCGAGGAAAAGCGTCCCCCCGTTTGCTTCTTCAAATAACCCCATTTTTCCGCCGCGTCGGGCTCCTGTAAATGCCCCTTCAACATATCCGAAGAGTTCACTTTCAAGGAGATTTTCTACAAGTGCAGTACAATTAACACGGATGAACTGTCCGTTATGCCGTACGCTAGCACGGTGAATCGCATGGGCGAAAAGTTCTTTTCCTGTCCCACTCTCGCCTCTCAGCAAAACTGTGGCTGGGGTTTGAGCTGCATTCTGTGCCTGTTCGATTACTTCCCTGATCTCCTGACATTCGCCGATGATATCTTTAAACGAATATTTGGCCTCAAGATGACGGATGAGGCTCTTTGCTCCCTCGAGTTCTTCCGAGAGCATGCGGATTTCGGAGACATCATGGATGACCGCAACTGAGCCCATCAGTTTTCCTTCAACTATTATAGGTGCGACATTGACTAGGACTTCGCGCCGTTTTGGGCCGACTCTCATTGAAACGCCTTTGACTGCCTTCCCTGTCTCTAAGACCTGCATATGCATGCTTTCCCCGACAGCAATATCGACCGTGGCTGGTTTACCTAATACATCGTCGGCTGTTAACCCTGTTAAACGGGTATAAGCAGGGTTAATTAAAAGTCCCAGTCCTTGCTCATCTACGACCGAAATCGCATCTTGTGTGGAATTGATAATCGCCGACAATAATTCGGCATCAATGACGTGGACGTGTTCCTTAGTCATCACAATCCCGCCTTTCACTACTCTATATGCAAAACAGCCCTAACGCTAAAATTAGGCTAATGACTGATTTCTTGAGCTAACCAGTCTTTCTCTTCTGCGTTTAGATAAGGAGAAAGTTTCATATATACCATTTTATTGTAGGTGTTTAGCCATTCCATTTCGGTTTCAGACAGCAAAGTTTGATCAACTCCGGCGAGATCAATCGGACAAAAAGTGATCGTTTCAAATTTCATGAATTGACCATATTCTGTCTCTTCATCTTTGACGACAATCATCATATTTTCCGTTCGAATCCCATGTTTTCCTTCTGTATAAATACCTGGTTCGTTCGTAATAAGCATGCCTTCTTCGAGTCTTACGCTATTCGGGTTAGTACTCAGCCGATGAGGCCCTTCGTGAACATTCAAGAAAAATCCTACCCCATGCCCGGTTCCGCATTTATAGTCTAATCCATATTGCCAAATCGGTTGCCTTGCCAAACCATCTAAAATTGGGCCTGTTGTACCATAAAGGAATTTAGCCGTAGCTAACGTAATATGACTTTTTAGCACTAACGTGAAATCTCTCTTTTCTTCTTCCGTAAGCTTCCCAAGGACAATCGTTCGGGTAATATCCGTTGTTCCATTATAGTATTGACCGCCTGAATCGACGAGCAATAGTCCTTCACTTTTTAAGGTATAGGTGTTTTCAGATGTTGCCTTAAAATGCATCATGGCCGCATGGTCTTTATATCCAGCAATCGTATCAAAGCTAAGGTCAACACAAAGTTCATTCTGTCTGCGAAACTCTTCCAACTTATCTCCCACTGAAAGCTCTGTGACGCTTTGTTGTCCGACCGTACTTTTTAACCATTTCAAAAATTTGACCATTGCTACGCCATCCGCAATTTCGCAACTTCTTAAATTTTCAAGTTCTGTTTTATTTTTTACAGCCTTTAATAGCGTCGTAGGGTTAGGACACTCAATCTTTGATGCCTTAATATTGATCGCCTTATAAAGAGAAGCATTCGTAATATCGGGATCTAGCATAATCGAATCTGTATCTTTAAGTTCTCGCAAAAGTTGGGCTGTTTCCTGATAATTTTTGATTTGAATTCCTTCAGCCTCTAACTCTGACTTAACCGTACTAGGGACTTTAGCAGGATCAATTAACAAGTAACACGTATTAAGGGTTAATAGGACATTAGCGATTGTCACTGGATTATTAGGAACATCTGCTCCCCTAATATTGAGAAGCCATGCAATATCATCTAAGGAGGTGAGTAAATAATAATTTGAACCTTTCGTTTTCATTTCCGCTCTTACTTCATTTAATTTTTCAACTCTAGATTTTCCTGCGAATTGAACATCATGGACAAATACAGAGCTTGAGGGCAAGGCGGGTCGATCTTCCCAAAGCATTCCAATTAAATCCAGATCCATTTTTAAACTTATTTTTTGGGATCTAAATTCACTTTCCATTTTGTTAACACTGTTCGCCGAGAAAACGTTGCCATCAAGACCTATACAACCTTTTTCTGGAAGAACTGTTTTTAGCCACTCTATGTAGGAAGGAACGCCGAGGTCGGCCGCTCTAAACAATTGAATTCCTGAATTTCTGAGTTGTTTTTCAGCTTGAATATAGTAACGGCCATCTGTCCAAAGGCCAGCGTCATCTAACGTAATGACTACTGTACCCGCTGAACCAGTAAAACCAGATACCCATTCTCTACATTTAAAATGAGCTGCAACATATTCGCTCAGATGCGGATCCGAACTGGGAATGATGTAAGCATCCATTGTATTGTCGTTCATTAGTCGTCTAAGTCTTTTAATTTTCGTTTTGATATCCATAAAACTTCACTCCACTTCAACAGAATAAAAAATAATTGCACCCGTGAAAATGCAATTATTTTTGGTTCAAATTAACTTCAAGTCTATGCCTTAATTTAGAGTAAGTCAACCCAGTATAAATTAGATTGGCTTTCCATCACCCCAATTATTTATAGGCTAAATAATAGGACATGTATTCATTATAACCCGCTATTTTTGCGGGGTCATCACTGTATTTTGCTTGAAAGTGATCGATACTGAAAGCAGTATAACCTGTGACATATGCATTTTCTGCGGTCATTTGTGAAGTGATACGATCTATAGGTGCTGTTACATTGTCATTCGCTATTGAAGTAAACGTTTCAGTGTTGGCATAGAGTTTTAAGCCTGCCGCATCTGTACCTTTTTTAGTATAGTCGTAAAGGCTCGATAATTGATCCACTGAATTATAACCCACACCTACACTGTCTTGTAACGCCAATATATCTACACCGGTACCCTTAAATATATTTTCAATCGCGGTTGCCCAGTTTGCTAGAGAACCTTGAACTGATAAATTTGAATTATAAAATGGGGAAATCATGACTGTTTCCTTCGGTGTTTTTAATTTCATTTCACTGACTATGGGCTTAAAAAAAGCGTTTAAATTCGCTTGTTCTGTTGATGTTATTGCTGTGATATTTGAAATCTCATATGATAAATACCAACCGCCAAAGGAGGGGTGTGAAGCATACTTTGTTGATATTTCATCAACGATAAGTTTGTTCGTATTTGCTTCATTCGCTAACCAAGTTTTGTCGGTAGCCCCTTTACGCCACCAGTCATCGTTATCCGCAGTACCTACTCTGACTTTCATCCCTAAAATATCAGCTTCAGTTAGTGCATTTTCTAATACATCTACTTCGCTAGATGTATACCCTGCTATCGATGAATTATAACTTGCAAACTTATGAGCAGGGGTTGTATCAACCGTGTTCTGAATAATAACCTCATTGATCCCTATATCTTTCAGCATCGAAAGTTCACGCAACCAACGTTCTGTACTCCAATCCTCACAATACCAGGACTGAATAAAAGAACTTCCAAAAATCGGTTTAACTTTCTGAAATAAAGAATCAGAAACCACGCCAGTACCTCCAAGAATCGTTAATTGTTTGTGGTTCTTAGTTAACTCATTATCAAGATATATGCGAGTAACATCACTTATAGCTGTATCCACTAAAACAATAGGCGCATTGTTCTTGGCAGCTAATGCCGTTCCAGTTAAAGCATCGGCAAAGTCGTTCCCTGTTGCCACATAAACATAATTACTGTTTAAATCTGAACTAAATTTATTAAAAACCGCAATATTCCGTTCATATTTTGTAGCCCCTATTATTCGTTCCACATTTGGAAATTGCTGTGCTACATTTTCACTAATTTGATCTGTATTGCCAATAATATACGTTTTGGAAAGCTTATGTTGTTTAATAAGTGCAAGAGCATCATCAGCAATACTATCTTTCGCAACGAGTATGATTGGCATACTTTTACTTGCCGCAACTGAAGCGATTGATAAAGAATCGGCAAAATCTTCTCCTGTAGTTACAGCGATTTGCGAGGTATCACTAAATTGGGAGGCAACAACTAAGGCTGTTTCATATCGATCATTCCCAGCCAATCGACTAGAAGCAATACCCAGCTTCTGCAATTCTGAAAGAATATCAACGGATAAAACGCCTGTTCCACCAATAAGTATTACCTTTTTAACATTTAAATCGATTAATTCTTGTTTTGTAACGGATGGCAAAGAATCTTTATAGGAAAGTAGAATAGGAGCATTCACCTTTTTTGCCATAGGCGCAGCCACTAAAGCATCGGGATAATTCTCTCCACAAACTAGGATAGCATATTCCGATTGAGTCCAACCTTCTTTCGCAATTGCTGCTGCTGTAGCATATCGATCATCTCCTGCTAATCGAGTCGCTATTGATGATGAATTTGCAAACGTTGGCATCCCAAAAGATAAAATGATCATAACGGTAAGAAAAGCGCTTAAGGATTTCTTCTTTATCGTCATCTTTCTAATTTCTCCCCCAATTAAAAACCTTCCTATCAGACCTATAAAAGTTTGAAGGAAGGCGTTTCTCGATTTCTACAGACAAAGAATCAACCCTGTAATTCGTTAATCCGATTAATAAAATAGGATTTGAGTTGAGCAACATATTCCGGTTTGAGAATATATCTTTTGAAGTACATATTCTCATTTCTATCTAAGCCATATGTCCCTGTCTCAAACCATTCAGCATCAAGCGTACACGTTGCAGTAATTTGATCGTACAAATATTTGGAGTTCGAAAATTTCTCTAAAAGAGTATATAACTCGCTTTCAATCTGTTGCTGTGGAAACAAAAGATTAAACGGTTTTCTATAGTCTTTAATTTCAGAAGTATCTGCTTCTTCCCAAACAAATGGTTTTTCACAAGAGTCCAAAATCGCTTGACAGGTTTTAATCATTTTTTCTTTATTTTCAAGTTCTAGAGACATTTTTTACACCTCTTACATATTATTTTCTCGCTTTATTATACAACTTAAAAGCGAGAAAATAAATTTTCGGTGTATTATAAAAATCTTGAATGTAATACATTAGTCAATTTTACCGGAAATTTGCCATTCGCAATTTGTCGGCAACCATGGCAATAAATTCAGAATTCGTTGGTTTTCCGCGGTCAACGTTAATCGTATAGCCAAAAAAGCGATTCATAAAATCAATATTCCCACGGTCCCAAGCAAGTTCAATCGCATACCGGATAGCTCGTTCAACTCGACTCGCAGTCGTAGCATATTTTTCGGCGATCATCGGGTAAAGTTCTTTAGTTACCGCTCCCAAGAGAGAAACATCCTGAACTACACTCACAATAGCATCTCGTAAGTATTGATACCCTTTAACATGAGCAGGTACGCCCATTTGATGAATCATACGCGTCACTTCAACTTCTAAATTACGGGACATCGATTCATTATCGGATACAGAACTAACTGAATGAGGAACAGTCACCTGGCTTCCGGAATTGGTTTGTATCAAGGTTGTTCCAGTATCCCGACCCTGGAGCTGTCGTATTCTTTTGCCCAACGTATCTAAATCAAAAGGTTTAAGTACAAAGTAATCTGCACCTAGTCGGACCGCTCTTTGTGTCATACTTTCCTGTCCAAAGGCCGTCAAGATAATAACACGAGGTTTTTGAATATCATTTTGGAGCTTCTCCAATACCCCTAAACCATCGAGATGAGGCATGATGATGTCCAAGACGACAACATCCGGTTGTTCACGATAAATCAGTTCTAAAGCCTCATTCCCATGATAGGCAACCCCAATCACCTGCATATCCTCTTGCCGATTGATATACTCCTTTAATACTTCCACGAGTTCACGATTGTCATCTGCAACTAAAACGCGAATGGGTCTTTGCATTATTCTGCTCCCCCTTGTTTCGGAGTTCTCTTACTTTTCCTCACCCGGAAATATTTAGTATTTCGACATTTATTTAGAACTTCCTGCTCAGGTATTTTATTTTAATTCTTAGACAATTCACATTATAGCATATCTTAGAATTAATGTAGCAAAATATCTTTATAGAAAAAAGGCAGAGTTAAAAACTCCACCTTTTCCCTCGCAAAAAGCTTTTTAATTTAAGCAGCTTCTTTATTACTTACTAATCCTGCCTCTTTAATCATGTTTTGAATAAACACTCCATACCCGCGAGTTGCATCATTGACAAAAACATGAGTTACGGCTCCGATAATCTTTCCATCCTGAACGATCGGACTTCCACTCATTCCTTGAATAATCCCGCCGGTTTTATCTAATAATCGTTGATCCGTAACACGGATAACCATGTTCTTACTATCGGTACGGTTATGCATAATCCGCTCTATTTGAACCTCGTATTCTTCAATCTTTTCGCCATCAAGCACGGTGTAAATCTTGGCTGGTCCTTCTTTAATTTCTGCTTCCCAAGCAACGGGAATAGCTTCTTTAAAGTAAGGATTTAAAATTTTTCCCTGCATGGTACCAAAGATTCCCGAGATTGAATTTTTTTCGATATTTCCCGTAAACAAAGTCTGGTTTACAAATGAACCTACTTTTTCTCCAGGGTGACCTCGTCGACCTTTCTCAATTGCATAGATGGACGAAGCAATGACACTGCCGTTGGCCACTTCAATTTTTTGGTTTGTATCTGCATCATTGATTACATGCCCTAACGCTCCGTATTTCCGGGTTTGCGGTTCATAAAACGTTAAGGTTCCTACGCCAGCAGCTTCATTCCGGACATAAAGCCCAACTCGATAACGATTTGTTTCCGAACAATATACGGTTATGATTCGTTTTTGAATAATCTGTCCATTGCGAAGACACACAAGATTTGAGAATCCTTGCTTTTGTCCAGCTTGATGAATTGCATTAGCCACGTCTTGATCTGTCTTGACCTCTTGATCATCGATCTTTAAGATGACATCGCCGACCTCGATTCCAGCCTCTTTCGCCGGATAATTTTGTTTACCATCTGTCCCCGTTACTGCAGCTTGTCCAACAACCATAACTCCTTTAGCTTGGAGACTGACTCCAATCGATTGCCCACCGGGCAGTAGTTTGATGTCAGGCACAACCTCGATTTGACTTGTTTTAAGAGGGAAAATTCCGAAGAGTTTGTAGGATACTTGAATGACTTCGGATTCTTCCATATTCGAGGCCATTACTGCATTTGTTTCTCCGATAACGGGTTCAACTTGAATCACGTGAGACAAAATTCCAGAAACTTGCGAAATGGAAATCTCACTTTGTTCTTTAAACTCCGGAATGGCTCCAAGTTGCTGAAACAAAGGTTGAATTCCTAGGAAGGTACAGAGAAGAAGACTTCCGAAGATTACCGTTCTCCTCGTATTCACTCTCGTATCACCCTCCAGTCTTTTGACTCTGTCTCCCCAAATTTCTTCCTTTTCCTCATTTTTAAGCGAAAAACAATATTTAAGCGAAACCTAATGTTAAATTGTCCATCTTGCTTGTTTTTAATCCTGTAAAATACGTTCCATGATTTCCAATAAAAAATATAAAGCTTTGTTTTTTACTGCAATAAAAAAAGAAGGTCTTAATTTTGACCTTCTTCTTTGAATATTTCCTTTATTTCTACTTTTTAACTTTGTTGTGCACGCCATAATTGTTCCGCATGTTGGTAGGATATTTCATCTGTACCGCCCAGCATCCGGGCCAATTCTTCAATTCGTTCAGATTCATTTAAACGATTGACCAAAGTTCGAGTTCTCTCACCGTTAATTTCCTTAACGATACCGAAATGTTCTTCAGCAAAGGCGGCTACTGGTGCCGAATGCGTAATACAGAAGACCTGTTTATTCTGTCCAACTTTAGCCAGCTTTTCTCCCACCTTTTGGATCGTTCGTCCTCCTACCCCGCTATCGACTTCATCAAAAACAAAGGTACCCACACTTTCGATCTTCGCAAGTAGACTTTTTAGAGCCAGCATTAAACGTGACATTTCTCCACCGGAAGCCACCTTTGCTAAAGGTTTAGGAGGTTCTCCCGGATTGGCTGTAAAATAAAATTCAACTTCTTCTGCCCCACCTGAACGCGGCTCCTTGACCGGCGTAAAATGCACCTCAAAATGACTCTTCTCCAAACCAAGGCTAGAAAGTTCTTCGTGAAGACCCATTTCCATTTCTTTCGCCACTTGAGTCCGTTGTTCGGTTAATTTCTTAGCTCCTGTTGTATATTGAGCGAATACGATTGCCTTTTTCTCTTGAAGCTTTTCTAACTCTTCTTGCAAATGCGTAATTCGTTGAAGTTCTTCAATCATTTCTTCTTTGGAGGCCAAAACTTCTTCAACGGTATGGCCATACTTGCGCAAGCGTTGGAGCTGAATTAAACGCTCCTCAATTTGATCCAGTCGACCGGGTTCAAATTCTAACGATTCCTGATAAGAACGCACGCGTTCAACTAAATCCTCAATAGCATAATAAACAGCCTCAAACGGCTCCAACATGTCCTGAAACTGATCATCGAAGCGGACCAGATCCTGAACGAGTTTACGGCTTCCCCCTAAAAGATCATAAATTGATCGTTCTTGTTCACTTTGGTAAAGATTCGCATAGAGTTCCGTAGTTAAGTTGAGAATTTTCTCGCGATTAGCCAAACGCTTTTTCTCTGCTAGTAGCTCCTCTTCTTCACTGTCCTGAGGATTCACCGCCATTATTTCCTTAATCTGATACCGCAACATTTCTTCACGCTTCTCACGATCGCGTTCTGATAATAGGAGTTCTTTTTCTTGAGTTAATAACGCACGATAATCATGTGCTTGCTCATTGACGTACTTGAGAAGCTGAAGATGTTCCCCACCGCCAAAATCATCAAGTAACCCTCGATGCGTTTCCGGTTGAAATAAAGATTGGTGCTCCATCTGGCCATGGATATCCACTAAGCCTTGGCAAAGACTCCGATAAAGGCTGAGCGGGACGGTCCGGCCTTGGACCCGGCAAGCATTTTTACCATTTGCATTGATTTCACGATAAAGGAAAAGCTGTCCGTCTTCCACTGGGTAGCCAACTTCATCAAGCTTAGCGATTACATTTGAAGGTAAGTCTTCAAAAACGCCTTCGATCCGTGCCTTTTCCAGACCATGCCGAATAAAATCTGTACTGGCTCTTCCTCCGAGCAAAACACCCAGAGCATCAATCAGCATCGATTTACCGGTTCCAGTTTCTCCGGTAAAAACCGTTAACCCCGGATGTAAATTTAAACGGACATTTTCCATCAGTGCAAAATTCTCAACATGCATCTCCGTTAGCATTTAAGTCCCCTCTTTTCTCAAACGCCTTATCCCATAATGTCTGTAATTCGTTGGCGAACCCCATCGACCGCACTTAGAGGTTTAATCACGAGCAAGATCGTATCATCTCCGGCCACTGTGCCGATAATCTCTTCCCAATTGGCCTTATCAATTAAATCAGCCAGAGCTTGAGCATTTCCTGAAATCGTTCGAATAACAATTAAATTTTCACTATCATTTATGGTCACCACGGTTTCCCGCATTCTCCGTTTTAAGCGCTCTGAGGAATTAATAGGCTGGGCTGCTCCCGGACTTGCATAACGGTAATCCTCATCGGGGGTAGGAATTTTAATCAGTCCCATTTCCTTAATATCTCTTGAAACAGTCGCTTGGGTTACTTCAAAGCCTGTTAACCTTAAGTGATCGGCTAATTCTTCCTGAGTATGAATGGCCTCTTTGGTAATAATCTCTTGAATTTTCATTTGCCTCCGAGCCTTCATCAGATCTCTCCCCTCTTCTTTTGAACCAGAATCCAATAGGGCGATTTATCGCCCTGATTAATATACTGTCCTTCAAGCACGCTATAGCTCTTAGGAGGCAGGTCTGTCAAGAATTCATGCACTGCTCTTGCCTCTTCCTCTCCACCCGGATGGCCCCGATAAACGGTTAAAGCAAGTATGCCATTCTCAACTAAAAGTTTCAAGACATCTTGGAGCGCTTGAAGCGTAGACTTCGCTTGGGTGGTCACGGAATGATCGGACCCCGGTAAATAACCCAAATTAAACATGGCCAGTTTTACCGGTTCAGAGACAAATTCCTGAACACGTGCATGATCTGCCTGATGCAGGGTAACCCATTCAGCAACCCCTTCTTCTTCTAATAAACGTTGCGTCTCCGCGAGGGCAATGGCTTGAATATCAAAAGCATAGACTCTGCCATTTGGACCAACCGCTTGAGCCAAAAACAGCGTATCTCTTCCCAAACCGGCCGTCAAATCTAAAGCAGTATCCCCGAGCTCAATTCGGGGAACAATAATCTCTCGCAAAAAACCTTGTATATCTTGAAGTCGATCACTCATGCCAACGATCCCTCAGCTTTTCACGAACAACCCTTGGGAAACTTCGACTTCCTAAGCGAATAAGGAGTGCCTTTAGGGGAGCGGTTCTGATCTGAACCATCTCTCCTGATCTTAAACTTAGATTTTCCCGACCATCAAAGGTCATCTGGCATTCCTTTCCTCGTGCTAATAGGATTTCAATCGTTTCCTTATCTGAAACAACCATTGGTCGCGCGGAAAGAGAGTGCGCTGCCAATGGAGTCAACAAAATGGCCTGAACATCAGGGCTCACGATCGGTCCACCTGCCGATAAGGAATATGCAGTTGAACCTGTAGGCGTCGATATGATTAACCCATCCGCAGGGTAACTCACCGAAGGCTCTCCCGATAAGTTTGCCTGAAGCGTGACTATCCCCTCTAGACTTTGCCGAAGGAAGACGACATCATTCAAAACGGTATATCTTAATTCGGTTTTATCCGTTCGTTTAATTACAGCCTCCAGCATGAGGCGTTCCTGAATGCTATATTTCTTATGTAAAACCTGTTTCAAAGCAACATAGACCTCAGCGCGCTCGATCTCACACAAAAAACCTAAACGACCAAGGTTTACCCCTAAGACTGGAATTTTATACGGAGCTGCTTCACGCGCCGCTTCAAGGAGCGTTCCATCCCCTCCCAGTGAGATTAGAAATTCGACACCCTGGGTTATGATTTCATTCCACTCGATTAATACTTCCCAGCCCTGTGACCGAAACCAATGCGTCAATTGCAAAGCTAACGCAAGGGATTCCGGTTTGCTCTGATTGGTCCATAAACCGACTCGTTCCACTCGATTCACTCCGTTCCTGATTGCGCTTCTTTGACGAGTTCTGAAACCTTCGACTGCCAATCTATACCCTGATCGGACTGTACTGATAACCAAGCAAGATACTCAATATTCCCTTCCGGTCCACGAATCGGAGAAAAGTCTACCCCCCGAACCGTGAACCCCAGGTTTTCAGCCTGTCCAAGAACCATCCATAAGACTTGGGCATGGACTTCAGGATCCCTCACGACCCCTTTTTTGCCCACATGTTCACGGCCCGCTTCAAATTGAGGTTTGATTAAAGAGAGCACTTGCCCTTCATCTTTGAGGATAGCCCGCATCGCCGGAAAAACTTTCGTAACCGAGATAAACGCTAAATCAGAAACGACCCAATCCATCTTTTCCGGCAGGTCTTCAGCCGTAAGATAGCGAGCATTTACCCGTTCCATGGATACGACGCGTGGATCTGTTCTCAACTTCCAATCCAGCTGGCCATAGCCGACATCGATGGCATAAACCCGTTGGGCTCCATTTTGCAACGCGCAATCCGTAAAACCGCCCGTTGAGGCTCCTAAATCGGCGAGCACGCACTGAGATAATTCGATGGGAAAAACCTTTAACGCTTTTTCTAGTTTTAAGCCTCCCCGGGATACGTAGGGTAAGGTATTCCCTCTGATTTCAAAAACAGTTGTCTCCGAAAAATCCATGCCTGGTTTATCTGCACGTTGTCCACCAGCAAAAACAATGCCTTCCATGATTGCCGCCTTAGCTTTTTCACGACTTTGGAAAAGTCCCTGCTGGACCAATAAAACATCTAAGCGTTCCTTCCCTTTAGCCACGATTTCTCCCTTCTAGCCGTTGCAGAACCTTAAGTCGTTCTACCGCTCCAAGAATTCCTTCTACAGATAACCCGTTTTCCTGTTGAAGTACAGAAATCGAACCTTGCTCTACATAATTTTCATAACCGAGACGTTCAACTGCCACATCCGTCATACCCGCATCTGCTAAAATCTCAAGAATCGCACTTCCCATCCCGCCGGCAAGCATATGGTCTTCAATCGTCACGATCCGTTTCGTCAGGCGCGCGTAATAAAGAAGGGTATCCTTATCTAAGGGATTAAGGAACCGCAGATTAAGGACAGTGGCTTCCACTCCCCGAACCTGAAGCTCGTTTGCTGCAGCCATACACGTATACACCATCGGGCCAATTCCGATGAGTGTCACATCTTTCCCTTTTCTTAATACCTCAGCTTTACCGATCGGTAATTCTTTTAATTCCTCATCAAGAGGAATCCCTTGACCTACCGAACGGGGATAACGCAAAGCGACTGGTCCATCTTGGCATAGCGCCGTATAAAGCATATGTTGCAATTCGTTTTCATCCTTCGGCGCCATAAAGGTTAAATTAGGAATGATTCGAAGGAAGGAGATATCAAAAACGCCATGATGCGTCGGCCCATCATCGCCTACCACACCAGCCCGGTCAATGGCTAACACGACATTAGCATTTGGAAGACAAACATCATGAAGGACCTGATCATAGGCCCGTTGATAAAAGGTGGAGTAGATTGAAACGACCGGCTTCATCCCACCAAAGGCCAAAGCTGAAGCAAAAGTGACCGCGTGTTGTTCTGCAATCCCCACATCGAAAAATCGGTCTGGAAAACGCTTACCAAAAAGGCTGAGCCCAGTCCCCCCCGCCATCGCTGCTGTAATCGCCACGACTTTAGGATTCTCTTCCCCTATACGACACAACGTCTCTCCAAAGACTTGAGTAAACGTAGGGGTGGTAGCTTTTTTCTTAAGCTCTCCAGTTTCCTTATCAAAAGGCCCTACACCGTGAAAAATATCCGGATTTTTCTCGGCGGGTAGGTATCCTTTACCTTTCTTCGTAATGACATGGACGAGTACTGGCCCTTTCTTTTGTTTTGCCAGTTCTAATGTTTGCTCAATGAGAAGTTCGTCATGCCCATCAATTGGACCCAAATAGGTAAATCCTAGTTCTTCAAATAAGAGACCTTGGACCAAAAGATATTTTAAGCTATCTTTGGCCTTTTCAGCGGCTTTCGCCATTTTATTCCCGATTCTGGGAATCCGTTTTAAAATATTTTCAATTTCTTCTTTACTCTGGGCATAGCGAGGATCGGTCCTTAAGCGAGTAAGATAAGAAGACATCGCTCCTACATTGGCAGAGATCGCCATTTCATTATCATTCAGTACGACAATTAAATTCGTGTTACTATGGCCTGCATGATTTAAGGCCTCGAAAGCCATTCCTCCAGTCATGGCACCATCGCCAATCACGGCCACACAGAAAGATTTCTCTCCGAGAAGATCACGAGCTCTCGCGAATCCCACTGCCGCAGAAATAGAAGTGCTGGAATGACCCGTTTCAAAACAATCATGAGGACTTTCCGCGCGTTTTGGAAAACCAGAAAGTCCATGATGAAGACGCAGACTCTTGAATTCCTCCTGACGGCCGGTCAGAAGTTTATGGACATACGTCTGATGACCAACATCCCAGACAATCTTGTCAGTAGGCGTATTAAAAACGCGGTGAAGAGCAATAGTCAGCTCGACAACCCCTAAATTTGGGGCTAAATGCCCACCATTTGTCGAAACGACATCAATCATTTCTTCCCGGATTTCCTGGGCGAGAACTTTGAGTTCCTGCGCATTCAGCGTTCGTAAATCTCGTGGCTGTTTAATCTTTTCGAGAATCCCCATTTCTCTTCCCCCCCTTTTTTTTCGTATCTGTAAAGGAATGACCTGTAATCTCCTCAATTTTCGCGATCAAAGCTCCTACTTTACTCATAATCTCATCCGCCTCATTGATCGCTAATGATTTTCCTAACGCTTTTCCTGTAATCGTCAAGGAAGCAACAAGGGCCAGTAAGAACGTATTCCAAAGAATTTCCTGATTTCCCAAAGAGGGATAAGAACGAATTAGATCAACCAAAATTGAAGCTGCCATCGCACCGCTTAGCGTCCCCGCGACATCACCAATAATATCGTTACAAAAATTGGCCACGAAATCCGCATTACGCAGCAGATAAACGGTTTGTTTTGCCCCCTGTACGCGATTAGCTGCTTTAGCATGATGCGGTTTTTCTATAGCAGCAGTCGCCGCTATCCCAATAATATCAAAGATAATACTGATCCCTATAATCATAAAAAGTAAGATCCACGCGACCCAAATCGAAGATTTTCTCATGAGAAGCTCTGAACCCAAACCTGCCAAGACCGCAATCGCGAAACTTAATATAAAGACAAAAGAAATCTTTTTCCAACTTTTACGTTTTAGTGCCAAAAAGATGTGAACCTCCTCAATCTATAGCAACGAACTAAGCGATAATTCCGACAATGATTCCGACGATAGCCCCTGCAAAGACTTCAAAGGGCGTATGTCCGATTAATTCTTTCAAACGCTCTTGCGAGAGGTCTGACATCTGCTCGTACAACCCCGATACAAGCTGATTAATCACTTCTGCCTGCTTTCCTGCCTCTCGACGTACACCCGCCGCATCATACATAACAATCATGGCGAGGACTGCTGCAACTGAAAAAATGGGTGAATCCCATCCATAATATTTTCCAATTCCTACAGATAACGCACAAACCGTCGCAGCATGTGAACTGGGAAATCCCCCTGAACTGATTAAGAAATATAAATCAAACGTGTGATGAATCTTGAAGTTAATCAAAACCTTGATCACTTGAGCGACCAACCAAGCCGTGATCGCCGAAACTAAAACTTCATTTTGAAAAATTCCTGGATATATTGTCATAGTCCACCTCAATGCATGCGATCAGCAATGTAATCTGCTAAGGAATGTAAAAAATCAACAGATTGAGTAAAAACAGATAACGCTTCGTGGGCTTCTTTAATCTTGACTGCAAGCTCTTCTTTCGCCCCGGCTAGACCGAGCAAAGAGGGATAGGTCGACTTTTCTTGTTCAAGATCACTTTGGGCGGGTTTTCCTAAAGTTGCGCTATCACCCTCAAGATCTAAGATATCATCTTTGATTTGGAAAGCAAGGCCAAGTGCCTGTGCATAGCGTGTTAACGCTTGAATCTGCGCCTCAGTTCCACCGCCTAAAATGCCTCCCATGCGAGCTGAAACTACAAGCATAGCGCCTGTTTTATGCTGATGAATCTGTTCAATTTCTCCAAGGGTTAAGGTTTTTCCTTCAGCTTCAAGATCTAATACTTGCCCTAAGACCATCCCTTCTGGTCCTGCTGCCTGAGCCACTTCCTGAATCACGCGCAATTGTCGCTCTGCATTCACGGGAAGCGGACGTGCGATCAATTCAAAGGCATAGGTTAAAAGGCCATCCCCTGCAAGGATTGCCTTTCCTTCACCAAATACCTTATGATTGGCTAACCGTCCCCTCCGGTAATCATCATTATCCATTGCAGGCAGATCATCGTGGATGAGAGAATACGTATGGATCAATTCTAAGGCACAGGCTGATGGCAAAATTGAATCAGCCTGCCCTCCCACCGCTTCGGCAGCAGCTAAGGCCAGCACGGGGCGAATCCGTTTCCCGCCACCTACCAGCGAATAGCGCATACTCTGCCCCATTGTTCCCTCATCCCAGGATAAACACTCTAAAAATGCATCTATTTTTTCAACATAGGACTCAAATGAGGTACGAAACATGAAATGCTCATCCTTCCACTGCGAAATCTGCCGGTCGAACTTCAAGTTCCCCATCCGGTCCTTCCAGCAGAATCTCCATCTGTTTTTCAGCATGGTCAAGTAAACCATTACAATGTTGAACCATTTCGATTCCTTGCCGGAATAAGTTCAAAGCCTCTTCCAAAGGAACCTCTTTTTGTTCGAGTTCCCGAACGATCTGCTCGAGCTGGCCGATCCCCTCTTCAAACGTAATTCCTTTATCTTTCTTTTTAGCCATTTATATCCCCTCTTTACATTATCCTTCGCTTTCTTTTGTAAGAACCTGACAAGTCAGAGCGCCTTTGTTAAGGCGAACTTTGATATGATCCCCTGCATTAGCTTCGGTACTTGAACGGAGAAGTTTCCCCTCTGAAGAATATGTCAGCGAGTAACCTCTTCCTAGAATCGCCAAAGGACTAAGTAAATCGAGCTTTGTCGCCAATAATTTTAGTATACCATTTTTATCAGAAACAAATCTAGTCATCTCTTGTTGCAGGGCAGTACTGACATTATCCAATCGCTGGCGATTTTGTTCGATTCTCCACAATGGATTGAGCAACGGTCCACTGGCAGCTAGTCTATTGATTTTCTCTCTTTTTCGCCCGATTTGGGCTTTTATTCCCACTTGAAGACGAGCACTTAGATCTTCAACATCATGGCGTAATTCTTGAAAAATAGGAACGGCTAATTCCGCCGCGGCGGAAGGGGTTGGCGCCCGCATGTCGGCAACCATATCCGCAATCGTGACATCCGTTTCATGCCCGACAGCTGAAATAATCGGGATAGCAGAGTTCGCGATCGCGCGAGCCACTTCCTCCGTATTGAAGGCCCAAAGTTCTTCTAAGGAACCGCCCCCCCGACCGACGATCAGGACGTCAATTTGACCATAGCGATTTAAGCGTTCAATCGCTTGGGCCACTTCGCGAGGAGATTGTTCGCCCTGAACAGCTGCAGGCGCTAAAATCCAAGAAAGATGGGGATCACGGCGCCCCATTACTTTTAAAATATCGCGAATTGCTGCTCCAGTTGGGCTTGTGACAATCCCCACCCGGCGCGGTATTCTGGGAATGGGCTTTTTACGCTCTGGATCAAAAAGTCCTTCCGCTGATAAGCGTTGCTTTAATTGTTCAAACGCAAGATAGAGAGCACCAACACCACTCGGTTGCATTTCATCAACATAGAGTTGTACATTGCCATCGCGCTCGTAAACTTTGACACTTCCCCTGAGCAAGACCTTCATCCCATCCTGCGGGATAAATTGAACTCGTTCAGCACGACTGCGAAACATCACGGCCTTGATACTTGAGGATTGATCCTTCAAGGTAAAATACCAATGCCCTGACGGACGGTGATTCTTGTAATTGGAAAGTTCACCGCTCACCCAACAACTCACGAGCTCATCATTATCACTTAGAGTACGACTAATTTCAGTGGTCAATTCTGCTACAGTCCAAATCTTCGGCACAAACTTCACCTCAGCTCATTATCCCCCATGTCATTGGGGGACTAAAGCATATTTTTCTTCCATAAAATAAACGCACTCACACCGGCAATTCCTATCGCTGAGAACGAGACAATAGCAAACCCATACGGGTGTTGCATAAAGGGAACGTTCACATTCATCCCCCAGAAGCTAGCAATCATGGTTGGTACGGCAAGAATAATCGTCATCGACGCAAGAAATTTCATGACCATATTCAAATTATTGGAGATAATCGAGGCAAAAGCATCAGTCATACTACTTAAGATATTCGTATACATCTCAACCATTTGGATCGCCTGGTTATTCTCAATTATAACATCCTCAAGCAGGTCTTCATCCTCTTCATACATTTTGATTAAATGCCGAGCTTGGCTATTCGAACGCAAGCGAAGCAAACGATCCATCACCACTCCATTGGAGCGCAAGGAAGAGGTAAAGTACGTAAGACCTTTCTGAAGATCCATAAGCTGAAAAATTTCTTGGTTCTTAAGTGACTTGCGTAAATCGATTTCAATTTGATCTGTTCGTTTATTGATTTGTCGCAGGTATTTTAAAAAATAGGTTGCTGATTTATAAAGTATTTGAAAAATAAAGCGTGTCTTCTTTGCCGTATTGAAGCTTCGACAACTTCCACGGCCAAATTCCGTGAGTACTGGATTTTCTCTTAAGCATACCGTAATGATATGATCTTCTGTTAAGATGATTCCCAAGGGTAAGGTGTCATAGTTCGTCTCATTAAACATTACCGGCATATCTGTGAGTATAAGTACTTGTTCTTCTTCAAGTTCAATCCGGGAGCGTTCTTCTTCATCAAGGGCCGCCTTTAAGAAATCCAGCGGCGCTCCAGTTGCCTCTGAAACCGCATTAAGTTCCTCGGTATCAGGATTTACGAGCTTAATCCAAGAGTTTTTAACCAGACCCGCTAAATCGAGTTCGAGGAAGTTCACCCCATCATTCTTAATAATCTTCAACATTGGGTTTTCCCCCTTTAAGACAAACTGGACGCAAGCCCAATATACTCTATTCACAAGAGGGAGTCAATTCCTCAGTACTAAGCCCTATTTTCCGTAGATCTGATGATAGAGCTCTTGATATCTCAGATACTGCTATTGATAAAACTCCGCTTCAGTGGGTAAGGGCCACAAATCAACTCTACAAACTAACGCAAAAACTCCCCGTCCTCTTTTTTAAAGGTACAGGGAGTTTATTGTCTTCAATATTATAACCCACTTATCATCAATTTATAACCGGCTTTGAACCACCTGAACGGTTTCGGTCTTAATCTTATCCGCTTCTGTAAAGAGGCGTTCCCGTTCTGCTTTAACGCGAGCTTGGTAGTCCGCATTCTTAACTTGGGGCAAATTAATATCGACACTGAACATTGCTGCCTTGAGCGCGCTTTCCCCTAAATAAGCAGCAACACCAACATCACTAATTGCACCCTTATTGCCAATTGGAGCAAGCTCTTGAGCGAGTTTTAAGACTGCAAAACAGTTTTGGGCAATCCCCAACGGCGTATCAGTTGCGCCAACAAGTACCTCTTGAAGTTTTTCAGCACGTGACATTTTTTGCTCTTCCGTATCTTTGGGCAATTTAAGCACAGCCATGAAGTTCGAAAACTCAGCAATATCCTGACTCAGGCCTTTTTTTAAATCGTCGAGGAGGCGTTGTCCGCGTGCTAAAATGTCTTGAACTTGATGTTCCACATTCTTATATTTTTCTTTGCCTATTGTCAGATTCGCTACCATGCAGACCATGGACGCAGCTAACGCGCCGACATAAGCGGAAACACTTCCACCTCCAGGAGTCGGAGCTGAGCTAGCCCCTTGAGCCAAGAATTCAGAAGTCGTCCATTTCCAAACATCTTGTTCTGGCATTAGCCATTCCTCCTTTGAAGAATAATTCCTTTCAGAATGTTTCGCATGATAAGGGCCGTTGTTAGAGATCCTACACCTCCAGGAACAGGAGAAATCAAGCTTGCCTTTTCTTTAACCGCTTCAAAGTCAACATCGCCGCAAATTCCGTCCGGAGTTTCATTGATCCCTGCATCGACAACAATCGCACCAGACTTGACCATATCCCCTGTGATCAATTTAGCCCGACCTACCGCTGCAATCACAATGTCTGCCTGACGAGTAAAGGCCCCTAGATCTGGGGTTTTAGAGTGGCAAATTGTCACTGTTGCATTATGTTTAAGGATGAGGAATACGAGCGGCTTACCCACCGTTTCTCCCCGTCCCACAATCACAACATGTTTCCCTGCAATTTCTACGCCAGAACGCAACAGAATTTCAATACAGCTTTGAGGAGTCGCCGGGAATAGCCCTTCTTCCCCACTCAAAATATAACCACGGTTAATTGGATGTACGCCATCGACATCTTTATCTGGACGAACAGCAGCCATGACATTCTCTTTAGAGATATGTTTCGGCAACGGCAACTCAATCATGATTCCATGAATTTTCTCATTCGTATTCAATTGCTCGATAAGGGTCAGAACGTCTTTTTCCAGGCTATCAGCAGGCAGCGTATAGAGCTCAAACCCTATTCCTAAATTTTCACTGACCTTTTGCTTCGATTTTGCATAAACGACAGATGCGGGATCCTCTCCAACCAAAATGACCGCCAACTTAGGCTCTACACCCTGATCTTTCCATTCTTGGACTTCGCTCTTGATTTCCTCTTTCAAGACCTTCGCAATCGCTTTACCATCGAGTAACTCTGACAAACCCTTCACTCCCCTTTTGGTATGATGATATGTCTATCTCTATTATTCTCCGTTCATAAAACAACTCCTGTTGAATGAGCAGAAAATTAACAAAATTTTACTAAATTTAGTTAATTACTTAATTGGCTAATTCGAATAATCCATTCTCCTTGTTGTAGATAAACACTTCACCCGTCTCAATAAGGTAATACCAGCCCCCGATTGTAAGCGTTCCTTGCGAAACTTTTTCACGAATAAACGGGTAAGTAAGAAGGTTCTTTAGCTGTTCCACAATGTTAACTTGCTCTGTCATCCATTCCCTTTTATCGACTTCTTCTACTGAAACCTCAGCTAGAACTTTTGTTTTAGCCTCGTATGCCAACTCTAACCATTTCTTGGTATGCGGAATTTCGTTTAACACCTCATCCGATGCATATAACGACTTACACCCGCCACAGTTTGAATGCCCGCACACCACAATATTTTCTATTTCAAGAACATTGACGGCATATTCAATGGAAGAGGTTGTGGATAAATATTCCTCAGACTCATGATAGGGCGGCACAATGTTAGCAATGTTTCGAACAACAAATAACTCTCCAGGTAAAGTTTGCGTAATTAGATTCGGAATAAGTCTCGAATCAGAACACCCAATAAATAAGGTATGTGGATTTTGTTCCTTACTTAACTGTCCGAATAGTTCTTTGTGTTCTTCAAAATCGATTTCTCTAAATTTGATTAGTCCTTCTAAAAGCTTTTGCATTACTTTATCACCCCAAAATATTCAAAATCTAATTTACTTTTTTGTGAATGGAATGAGTGCTGGAACTTTTTTTTGATACTCAATGTAGGTTAATCCAAATTGTTTGATGAGTTTTCTTTCCTCTAACTTGATTCCAATTAGAATATAGAGAGTTAGAACGAGATGAACAAGAATATCCACCCTTGTAGAATTTAGACTCCACATGAATACAAGAGTTGCTAAGTAAATTGGATGGCGCACCATACCTAGTAAACCCTTAGTATTGATTGTTATTGAAGGCGTATCATCCTTCTTCCCATATTCTCTGATCTGGCGAATACCCACGAATTCTAAGATGTCATAACTTAGCAAGGCCCATATAATCATGAAACCTGAGCCTATGAGTAAAATGGATTGTAGAATCGTCCAGGGTGGCGTAAATTTTATGACAACTTCATTGTCTAAGGATCTCGAATATTTCAGTAGAGTAATAAATAAGGTTAGCGAAAGAATGTTATACAAGAATCTATAATAGGCATAGTACCTTCCCATTACTCGACTAGCCCAATTTGAAAAACGCAGATCAATAAGTATACTATGAATTAATGCGAATCCTATCCAAATCAAAATAACAATTAGATAATTCAATTTCTTCCTCCACATCATTAGACTTCCATAGCATCATATCATATATGCCCAGACATTACCGAAGCATCCCCTCGCTTATCTCATTATATCTTTCCTCAGCAGCCTTAATCGCATTGATACCTGTTTTGCATAGGACATTGATTCCTTTAACCATTGTCACAATATTAAACGCCTCGACCAATTCTTTCACGGTTAGTCCTGCTTCGATCGACGCTACAGCATGTGCCTTTGCACCACTGGCCTCATCATCTAACGCATCTAATATAGTGAAAATCAATTCTACTATCTTTCTAGGTAGTTCACCATCCTGAACTGATTTGCGCATTGTAAAGTAACCTTCCAAGGCATCTGGCGAATATCGCGATAAAACATCTGCAAAAGGAGGATCCCATTTAAGCTCCTCCCTGTAGTATTTAAGAATGTCTTGATTCTTTTCCATTTACTATCGCCTCTAAATTCTAACTTTCCGCATAACTCCAAACCCAATCTCTTAACGGCCCAGGCTTCAGCTGATCTTGCAAAGTACAGACAAGTTCGTCTATATAAATATTTTCAATTATCTTTAGTCTTGGAGGATATCGCATTGATAATAGCAATATAGAATAATAAAAACAAAAAATAGCATGCTCTGAAAAATGCGACACATAAAGTTCTATCTGCTTTCCGACTTATCATTACTCTTAAGCATTTCTTTAATCTCTTTTACATCTGAAGCAATCCTAAATACTTTATAGTAAACTATAAACAAGATAATTAGTATAAAGTAAATTTCCGTGAGGATTCCCCCTTTCAGATACTTTCAAATACATCATAATATCCTACGAATCTGTCATAACATTATATAAGCACCTAAAGACTTATGCTCATATGGAACTTACCCATCCTTATTGTTTCCTTACCATATTTTTAAATCTTATAAGAAGCAAAGCTAGACCAAAAATCAGGAAAACTGACAGTATCCAAAAAATTGCCATCAATCTATACTCTGAAATGAAAGCCCAAAAATTATATCCTAAAACATCCCCTCCACCGTAGTAAGTTTTTGTTCCGTCTGGCATAACTTGAGATTTTGTAACATGAACTTTTATCATCGTGGAAAGTATCCATAGAAGAAGAATACCAACCGCCCCAATACTACCGATTATGATAGCTGTTATCTGTAGTACTTTCTTATGATAAATATTATTCTCTTTTACGGCAGGTATATCATTATCGCTTTGAAATTTATCATTAAGCAAGTAATCAATAGACACTCCGAATACCTTGCTTAACTGAATGATATTATCTGTGTCTGGCAATGATTCACCAAGCTCCCACTTCGAAATGGCTTGTCTTGATACGGTAATTTGTGCCGCTAGTTGTTCCTGAGACATATTTTTTGATTTTCTTAGCATGTGTAGCTTTTCGGCAAAAGTCAGAAAGACCACCTCCTGTTTTGTTACTATTAGTTTAGTATTTTGTTTGGTTGCATTCTACCAACCAGACTTTGAACCTTCGCAACTAACAGTTGCAATCTTTTTTAATCTACTTATTGCCATGGATTATATAATTGTCCTCACTTCACATTTTCCTACTAACGCGACAGAATATTTCAGATTCATTTTCAGCGCCATGGACGGTGTGGCCTTTGCACGATATGTCGTATAACGTTCCGCAGGTTCCCGCTGCGCCTTAACCACATTCATCTTTTCTAAGTGGCGGGAACGTGCTGTTTATACGGAGATTCCGTCTGGAATACCCAGATGAAACGTTACTCATCAATCTTCAGGCTACTCATTTTCCATTCACCATTAACCTGAGAATAGGTAACATTTAATGTATAAGTCCTATCATCATATTTATTACCCGATAAATAACCTGCGTCATAAATTTCATATATCGAAGTATAATTATCTTTATCATCCTTCATGAATGTTCTTTGCCTTAATCTCATTGACTTATCCGGAATAATAAATTCAAAACGCCCAACGCCCGCCTTTGTAATTACTTTCTTGTTCTCAATACGAATATTCGAATCCATGTTCTTTTGAGCAACTTCATAATCCCCTTTTATAAGGGCACTTAAGGTCTTATGTAAATGGTCATCCAAAATATTTCTTAGTTCGTAGAGTTCCTCGAGTTGGTTAACCTTGTTATTTGTAGATTCGACTTGTTGTTGTAGTGATTCCATTTCAGTTTTCAGTTGAGTATTCTCCTTAATTAATTCAAAATTTTGATTACTACATCCGGCCAGAGTGATGATGCATATTAAAAATAACCCAAGCATCCTAACTTTTTTACCCATCTTATCACCCTCCCGCATAAAATTTAACCCAGAACCTTCACACTATAATTACTAGGAAGTTTCATATAACTCATCCATATGCCGCCACTTTGGCGGTATCCATGATAATGGAAAACTTACCATTACTTTCTGTATAAGTGAGTTACAGGCTGGACTGTCCGAACGCTGTGAACGATTGCTAAAATCCGATCTTTGAGCGGATAAGCCCGTGCATAACTCTGCGACGGCTACCTTTTGTGAATCTATAATTGTGCCTTGGACTTTAGATTAGAAAATTTGACACTATTCATAAGAACAAACCGCCCCACTTATTTATAGTCACAAAGCTAGTCTCCTTGTCCACGCATGGACGCGCGGAAATTCCACCGATTAAACTTTCCCAAAATCCATTCGTATTAACTCTTTCCCATTTGGCAGTAGGTAAGAATTTTTTTTGATGCACACGAAACCAATCTTTAAAAATTTATTAAATAGATTTTCCGAATCAATATCATGGTGTATAGATATTAGGAGTTCTAAGGATGACGTCAATTTTGAATTACTCACAAAATCATTATTGTTATTCTTCTGGATAACACAGGAGATTACATTAACGTTATCCTTATTGTTGCTTATTAGCTCTATAAATTTGTTCACTCCAATATATTCAATTATCAAATTGCAGATCATTATATTTGAATACGGCAGCAGGACATCGCTATTATTAAGATCACAACAGACCAATTCTAAAATACCGGTCAAATGAGGATACCTTTCCTTACACATATCAAGATATTGGCTATTAATGTCTAGTCCAAAAACCTTTTCTGTGCTAGAAATATCAATATGTTCAAGTCCATTTCCACCGGCAACACCTAGAATTAAAACATTTGTATGGACATAGTTCTCGATCTGTTCTTCTGTAATGCTTTTTAAAGTTTGTAATTGATACAAACCATCAGATGACATATGTGTCTCATATGTACTTAAGTCGATTTTCTCCCATGGATTATTCATAACTACTCCCTTTAAACTAAGGCAAATATAATTTCCTATATAGCCTTGCTCCGCCCCAGGTACGGAGCAAAATAGAAATATTGTGACTTAAATGTCTAAATAATATACTTTGTTCTCAAATTTTCTTAATCCATCAAAACTTTGATAAGTGCCATCTTTTATATAAACGAAGCCTACATGACGCATTACTGCCCCCGAAGCTGGATTTTCCTTTGCATGAGAGCAAATAAAGTGCTTAATCCCAACTTCATTTACTAAGAAATCCATTACACATTTTAAGGCTTCCGTAGCATATCCATGACCCCAGTACTTTTTGCCAATTGCATATCCTATTTCATATCTATTGGGTTCTTCAGCATTTATAAATGCTCCTATTGAGCCAATTGGTTCCTTAGTTTCTTTTAAAACTATTCCCCACTCATAACGCGACTTATCTTTAGAAATTTCTTCACATTCTTTCATCCATTGCTCAGTTACCCCAATATCAGTATGTACATTCCATCGCATAAATTTAGCTACTTCCTTATCACTAGTCCAGTTCTTAAAGACGTTCGGTGCATCTTCAAGTTTTAGCCCTCGTAATATTAACCTTTCTGTCTCCAACAAAACAGTTCCTTTATGAATTAACATTGTTTTCTCCTTTCAGAACGTTTTCTCCACTGTTATGTATACATGATTGAAAATTGGCAAGCCATTATTCCACCATTTTGAGAAGTAGTCCTCGGTCATTGTTCTATTCCCTGGGAGTTCAGCATTTTCATCCTTTTCCCTACCAGAGTCGACGAAATACAACTCTGATTTTTCGTTATCATACCCTACAAGCGTCATGTAGTGTTACCAGAATAGTCCATTACCAACTAAAACAATAACTGGATCATTTCCTTGCACAAGTTTTGACTTTAATGAATTTATATCCCCTTTGTAAATAGCTGGTCTGAATCCTTGAGATTGTATATAGGTTACTACTCCCTTTGGCAAAACATATCCCGATAACGGTATCTTATATGGAATTCTATCGTAAACCTCTGAACCTTTTGCTTTCTCGCCAAAGTTTCGTAGTACGAAAGCAGTAGAAAACGCCGCACACTGGTTTTTTCCCTGGAGCTCAAATCCAGTATTGATGGGCACATCGAATCTAGTTGGAAGGTTGATTGCTTTAAATTCGCTTGTCGGAAACGGTGATAAAATGTGAATTGACCCGAGAAGAAGAAAGCAGAATAAAAGAGCTAACAGTATCCACTTTCTTTTCAACTTTCTCTTATTAAACCCCATATCAACCTCCGCAATTGTGATTTTAAATACGTCCTATATCATTTATGTTAACGCTTGTCTCTTCCCAGACATCCTGATTGTTATCATCGTTAAAAGGTCGCAATGCCCATACACTTTTTCCGCTAGCAAGAACTGAAAATTCCAGATTAGAGGCCTTCTGGTCTCCGTTTTGAAACTTTCCTTTTACAAAAACTATATACATCATCTCCTTAGTCACTTCCGTTTCTGTTCGTTTAACTGTAATTATCTGAGGCTTCGATTCACCATAAATTCGCGAAACTTTACTTATCGATTCTGTAGCCTCTTGTGAAATACCGCTTACAGGTCTATTCAATTCGCTCCCACATCCTGTGAGAATAATGGATAGTATGATGATCATAACAATCGAAATTCTTTTGATCATCATAGCTCCCCATTCCTAAACACCAAAATCATGATACTAAAAAATAGCCTATTAGCCATTCCAACCCCTTGCATCCTTATAAAGTACCAAGAATCTTTTTTTAGCTGATGTCGGACGGCCCGTGACTAAATCTACTTTTCACAACTAAAAAAGAAATACTCCCTGTTTTCGATTGCAACATTTTTAAACCCACATTCTTTGCTGAGTTGATATAAAGTTTCATCAGTTGGAATGGGTTCTTTCTCTGGGATATAGCCAATTCTTCTATGATGTTCCTTAAGCCCTTCCCTTGTTCTGCTATGAGAAATAGTAAACTTCCCCCCAGCCTTTAAGTTTTTAAAGGCATTTAGAAAAACTCTACGTAGGTTGTCAAAGTGCGGAATGCTATTAAAAATAATTACATAGTCAAACTTTTTTTCAAGCAAAATATCCGCCTCAAAGTCAAGACATCGTACGTCAGTGTCAGGATACAAATCTATGAACTCTTCCACCATCTTATCCGAAATGTCTATAGCAACATATTTGCAAAGCCCACGGTCCTTTAATAAGGCAAATAATATTCCGGTCCCTGCGGCAACATCCAAAACCGAATCTCCTTTACATATCTCTAATCTGTTGATCATTCTTTCGGCGATTTGATAGTTATGTGGATTAACCTTATTACTCCAGTTTTTTGCCCTCTCGTTAAAAAAAATCACTAATTCGGTTTTATTCTGAGAACCCAAAATATCTCCACCTCACTCTCAAAACTTAGAATTATACCCAGCTTCGATTACCCTCGTCCGGTTCAGGTAACGTCCCGAGTATTGCCAAAACGTCTCAACCCCTTGCATCCTTACAAAATGTCGGGAATCTTTTATTATACGATGCCTCGGCAAAGATCTATCTCGAAAAAGCGTATTATCCTATTCGATGAGGTTAAAGGTACTTCTTAAATCCTCGAACTAAATCCACATTGTAACCAATTGCTTCATAAAATTTATGTGCTCCCTTTCTATGTCCTGCGGACACAAGCATTGTATAATAACAATTTCTTGTCCGTCCTATTTTCTCAATTTCTTCCATTAGGCTTTCTCCAATTCCTCTGCCACGCCAAGTATTTTTCACTATTACATTTTCAATTACCATAAATGGCTGGCATTTTAGCACTAAATCAAGACAAATAATTCCCATTATCGATCCAACTACTTCTTTGTCTTCTTTCGCTGTCAAGATTACGTAATTAGGATTAGACTCCATCAAATTAAAATTCTCTTTCATTTTTATAGGATCAGATTCTTCCCCACTTAGTTCTTTATAAAGTTGAGATAAAGATTCTAAGTCCTCAACTGTTGCATTTTGTAATGTTAGCAATGAATCTGCCCCTTTCTTGAGCTTAAACGATTTCCAAGACCCCTGCGCACGATGAAATCTGGGTATAAGTAGCGTTTAGCATTTTCTTTCTCATTTTTTCCATTATCTCATCAGCCACAATATAGATCTCATCCTCATCCCAGCCTTTGGTATTGTCTTTACATTGTTTCATATCGTCCTTTGTTTGAAACGCTATGTCTGCAATAATAATATTTCCATTCTCTTCTAAGCTGTCTTTTAGTTGCGCAATAAAATCAATCTTCTTATTATCATCAAGATGATGAATTGCGTATGACGATATTATATAGTTGAATTTCATCTTCTTTAATTCAATGGGGAGACCATTTGTAAAGTCATGACACAAAAATTGTCCATTTGGCATATTTCGTCTAGCCAATTCCAACATTTTAGGTGAAAAATCAATTCCATAGACTCCTACACCTTTGTTGTACAACTCTTTTGTCAGTAAGCCTGTTCCTACACCAATATCTAAAATCCTAGTCCCTTTGGACAAATCAACACAACGACTTACGAAAGAAAGCACTTCGTAATACCCCTCGAAAGGATAACCTTCACTTAATTTTGAAATTGACTCATCATATTCCCCAGCCCAATTATCAAACCCTTTACTATTTAACATCAGAATTCTCCTTAACCTAAATTAACATTAGCCCATTAGAATGACATACTCAAACCCTTAGCCACTATATTCCTGTATATTCGGGAACAATAGTAAGCCTTTGTCTTTCGCCTCTATCCGCTAATTCATATCCGAAGAAAATTTGATCAATTTAGCACCCACGTGAGCCCAGCCTAATAGATTCCGCCTCCAGTACCAAAGGTACAGGTGCAGTTTAACCAGAATGTCACTGGAGTTCCGCTTGGTGGTGTTAATGTCTTTGACCGAATAGTTCCTCCCGGTGCAACCCTTGTCAGTGAAGAAGATGGAAAGTTTATCTTTCCTTCTGGAGGTAATTGGGTTCTCTTTTTGACCTCTCCGGGGTCGATAGAAGTTTCTTTTTCAGCAATAGTAGCATAAGGCTGGTGGGAGGAAAAAACGAAGCACATCAAGTAATCCTCAATTAGGTATAAATATCATGTATTACCAGGCATAAAAAAGCCTCCTAGACGAAAGGGGGTCTTTCTTCCTGAGTTCCCCTAAGCAGAATAAATCACATAAGTATTCTCCGAAATCGGACGTTTCACCTAACGTCTCGCATTTTTCTGCAACGTCCTAACCATATTCATTTTGACAAAGTTATAGAAAAACGCTGTTAAAGAAACCTTTGTACTGGCCCAATCCAGTCTTCCTTCTGAATTTCCTCAAAGTCCCCTTGAGTGAAAGCATGTATAACTTTCCGCCAAAATGCTTGCGCAGGTCTATTTTCTTCTACCTCAGCAACTTCCCATACCCCTGAGAACATATTAAATATCCGAAATGCTACCTCTCTTCCAACCCCTTGCTTTCGATATTTCTTCATTACGAAAAATTCCGCTATCGAATATATATAATCATTAAGATCACTAACATAATAGCGACGTACTAATACAAATCCCGCAATATTCCCATCGATATAAATAAAGAAGGGATGCCTACCTTCTTCAGTCCAATATTGATCCAAATATTTATAACCATACAAACCATGACAATCAACGTCGTCAGGAATAAATTCAGTAAAGTCATATATATAAAGTTCTAATAGATTTCTTAATACTGATTTCTGCTCAATGGAAACAGCTTCTAACGCAATATTCACTGTTTTTTCCTCCAACATCATTTCTTCTATGATTTACCCTCATGCATATTCTCATATAGGCAACTTAAATAAAGAAACATTTCTCCCTTTGATATTCGACGGCACTTCCTCGATATATTGAGCATTTATACTTTCATAGAAACCTTTTGCATTTGGATCTGATAAAATATGTAAAAAGCCAATATTCCTTTCTCTACACAATCCCCTAGCAAAGAATATAAGTTCTGAACCTATTCTTCTCCCAATAAAAGATGGGTGTACAAAAATATGATCTAACCAAAAACCCTTTCTTATCAATAACTCTCCAGCCTGAAAGTCATTTTTCACTTCAACTATTGAAATAAAACCGATTGCCTTATCGTCAACATCGGCGACATAAACTTCATTCTCATTTATGTATTCTTCAGTGATCGTTAATTCGTCCTTCCAGATGTCGAAATACTCTTCGGGATATTTCCAATACCGTTTTGCTGCAAAAGAAATTGATGTTAGTATATTACTTTCTTTACCCTCGGCACGCCTAATCAACATATTCACTTTCCCACCCCAAACTCTTCCTCTGGCATAAAACGATTCTTAAAATTATACCTAGTAGCGCTATTTTACGTAACGTTCTGTGCATTTGCGACGCGTTTAACGTGACTTAGTCAATCTCTATTCCCATATGAATGGAATCATAAAATTTTCCGTTAATAAAGAATTCACGGGAGATAGTTCCTTCGAATACAAAATTTAAGCTTTTATACAATTTCACGGCACGATTATTGTCACTTCGAACCTTTAAATTTATTTTACGTATTATACGGGTTTCCTTCGCCCAATTGATCAAATATTTTATGAATTCCGTTCCAATTTCAAGTCCCCAGTATTCTTTTAATACTGTAATGCTAAACTCTCCTGTATGCATAATGCGTGGTCGATGACCCCCGGCAAATACCAATTGTCCAACTAGTTTTTCTTCAATATAAGCACAAATCATAAGCTGGTTCTCTGATTTAGAAACCGCTTCTATAAATTCAGCTTCCTTGTCTGCGGTAATTCCAAACTCGCCCTCGCCAAACGTTAGATTTTCTGTCTCTTTACACACTTTATTAATGTAATCTATTATACGGGAGGCATCTTCTATTTTAGCCTTGCGTATCATAAGAGTTTGTCCATTTCTCAGTTGAAAATATTTCATCTTTACCTCACCCTTCTCAAAATGGAGTAGTAAGTGCTATAAAACATTTAAATAGCATAAAAATCATTAAATTAAATACTCTGATATGGACATGTCATCTAAGGTATAATAATCATTAGAATATTTCGATACTTATTGTTAAGTTACCTTCAAATTACTCAAATTTTTTACATATTATTACAAGGAAAAAACGACACCAGCTGGTGTCGTTTTTTCCTTGTTTCTTTATCGTGTTTTAAAATCGGTTATAAACCATAATTTATTTCTGCTTCAAATAATTATCCATTGCTGCAGCTGCTTTCTTTCCTGCGCCCATAGCGAGGATTACGGTGGCTGCACCAGTTACGATATCACCGCCGGCAAAAACGCCAGGAATCGAGGTTTCCATCGTCTCTTCATTGGCAACAATGTTACCGCGTTTGTTCAACTCTAATCCTTCAGTGGATTTCGTGACGAGCGGGTTAGGGCCTTGTCCAATTGCTACAACGACAGTGTCAACAGGAAGTTCAAATTCTGAACCTTTAATTGGAATTGGCGAACGACGACCGGAAGCATCAGGCTCACCAAGTTCAAAACGCAAACAGGTTAAGGCACGAACACTGCCCTTCTCATCGCCTTCAATCGATACTGGGTTCGTAAGAAGTTGGAATTTGACGCCTTCTTCTTCAGCATGCTCCAGCTCTTCATGACGAGCCGGCATTTCTGCACGCGAACGACGATAAACAATGTAGACCTCTTCGGCTCCTAAGCGCAAAGCGGTGCGGGCAGAATCCATCGCAACATTACCCGCGCCAAGAACAGCGACTCGTTTTCCTACTTTAACTGGAGTTGAGTATTCAGGGAACTTATATCCTTTCATCAAGTTCGTCCGAGTCAAGAACTCATTAGCTGAATAAACACCATTTAAGTTCTCTCCAGGAATGTTCATGAAATACGGCAATCCTGCGCCTGTTCCAATAAATACTGAATCATAGCCATTAGCCATCAATTCATGGACCGAAGTAACCTTCCCTACGACTTGGTTCGTCAGAATCTCAACGCCCATTTCTTTAAGATTACTAATCTCAGTTTGGACAACTTCTTTAGGAAGACGGAATTGAGGAATACCATACATTAAAACTCCGCCGGCAACATGTAACGCTTCAAAAACAGTGACCTTATGTCCTGCTTTAGCCAAATCTCCTGCACAAGCTAAGCCCGAGGGACCTGCTCCGATAATTGCCACGCGCTTACCTGTTGATTCTGGTTTTTCAAACTTCGGCGTTCCATTTTGTAATTCATAATCAGCCACAAAACGTTCAAGACGTCCAATCGCTACTGATTCACCTTTGATCCCTAAGATACACTTCGATTCACATTGATTTTCTTGAGGGCAAACTCGGCCACAAACAGCCGGCAGGGAATTTTTAACTTTTAAAACTTGAGCTGCTCCCAAAAAATCAGATTCAGAAACCTTATGGATGAAATCGGGTATTAAAACATTAACAGGACAACCTTCACGGCATTTAGGATTTTTACATTGCAGGCAACGCCCGGCTTCTTCTACTGCCGTTTCTGGAGTGTACCCTAAAGCAACTTCTTCAAAGTTATGGGCACGCACATGCGGATCTTGACAAGGCATATCATGACGTGGAACTTTCAAAGCCATTATTGTGCCCCTCCTTTCCCGCAATCACAGTTTTTACCAATCTTTGCACGTTCTTCTTCATCTCTATAGAAAGCAAGACGTTTCATCGCCAGATCAAAATCGACTAAATGGCCATCAAATTCCGGTCCATCGACACACGCAAATTTCGTTTCACCCCCGACGCTTATGCGGCAAGCACCACACATCCCTGTTCCGTCAACCATAATGGGGTTCATGCTGACAATCGTCTTAAGTCCTAACGGGCGAGTAAAATTAGCAACAGACTTCATCATGACAACCGGTCCAATTGCCCAAACGGCATCGACTTTAATTCCCTTTTGCAAAATAGAGTCTAAACCGTTCGTAACAAAACCTTTAACGCCCTTGCTGCCATCATCTGTTGTTACGACAACTTCATCACTGATTGCACTCATTTCCTCTTCAAGAATGAGTATATCAGCATTCTTTGCCCCGATCACGGAGATGACTTTATTTCCAGCTTCTTTTAAAGCGCGAGCAATCGGATAAACTGGAGCAACACCAAGTCCTCCACCAATACATACGACAGTCCCATAATTCTCAATTTCAGAAGGCACACCAAGCGGGCCTACAAAATCTTGAAAATAGCTTCCTTCTTGCATTTCATTGATCATTGCCGAAGAATAGCCGACATCTTGAATAACTATGGTAATCGTACCCTTCTCCCGATTAAAATCCGTGACTGTTAGTGGGATTCGTTCCGATTTTTCATCCATACGGACGATGACGAATTGACCTGGTTCGACTTTCTTAGCCACTGCTGGCGCCTCTACTTCCAAAAGAATAATGGAAGGTGCTGCAGCAAGCTGTCTTCTTTTCATTACCCGGTACACGAACACTCCTCCTTAAGAGTTAATCTAGAAAGATCTACTATCAACGCTCATATTATTCGAGATGAGAAAGCATATTTCCTGCTCTTTTCAAAAAAATAAAACAAGATTTTACATAGTGAAACAAAATGAGATTTAACCCCTATCCAAACATCATGGAGAAAGGACTTGGTAGAAAAAGAACCTCGCCAAAGATTAATTTTCATCTTAATCTTGCAAGGTTTCCTTTACATCTTAGTTCTCATTATCTAAATTCGAGGTTTACTATTCATTCCTTGAGATGTCAACAACGCAACGCCAATAGCTTGGTCACGACTCCATTCGGGTTCTGCCCAATAAAGTTGGGTTTTGCGTACTAGACGTCGAGCCAACTCTGCACGAATAAATTGATTTGATGCGACTCCACCGACGATTAAACAATGTTTAATTCCCGTCTTTTCGATACCCGCTAGAATTAGCTTACCCATTGTTCTGGCGACACATCCCTCAACGGCCCGTGCCACTTGAGCAGACGGCGTATGCTGATCAATTAAACGCTGAGCTGCTGATTCAACTCCCGAAAAGCTGACTTCAAAGCCTCTCACTGCAGAGGGAAGAAGTGAAGCTGCTTCAGAATCTGCTCCCTGAGCTAAGTGTTCTAATTCCTTTCCTGCAGGAAAAGACAGTCCAAGGCGTACACCAATTCGATCCACGAATTGGCCAGCATGTAAATCGGTTGTTCCACCGAGAAGTTCGATTTCGATTTTTCCTGGGTCCTTCTTTTCGACCCGCAATAACTCGGTTGTTCCTCCGGAAAGATGAACTGCTAAAAATTGAGTTTCAGTTAATCGTCCGGAGACGATGCCTGCAGCCAAATGTCCTTCTTGGTGACTTGTAAGATAAAGGGGAAGGCGTAATCCCGTCGCTAAGGAGGAGGCAACACAATAACCCGCAGTGAAAACCGGCATGTACGAACCCTCCACTGGACGAGGAGCCATACTTACCCCCACACCGGCTAAATCTGACCATAAATCGGTAGGAATTTTCTCCACCAAGTGGGGTAGATTTTGGACATGTTGAAAAAAAGCCTCCGACTGGGCTAGTCCACGCTCTCCAGTAGGGACATTGAGAACTTTGCGATCTTCCCAATGCAATAGAGCCTTTTCATCAACAACCGCTAAAGATGTGGTATAGGCACTCGTATCGACTCCAAGATAATAAGGCATTAGTCTTTCTCTTCCATTTTCTGAACACTAGCTACGACTTTATCCAGTATTCCATTGATAAACTTACCTGATTCTGCACTTCCATAAAGCTTGGCAATTTCAATCGCTTCATTGAGCGTAACCCTTCCCGGAATTTCAGGGTGATAAAGAATTTCGTATGAGGCCAAACGCAAAAGATTCCGATCGACATTCGCCATCCGTTTCAAGCCCCATCCTTCAGACAATCCACTCAGTTTTTCGTCAATTTGAGATTGATGCTCTAACGTCCCTGTTACGAGTTCTTGCGCAAAGGGAATACTCTGCTCCGGAACGGCAAATTCTTCAGCCCAATGACGAATCACTGTCTCAATATCGGACTTATCCCCATTTACATCCAGTTGAAATAAAACTTGAAGCGCAGTCTCGCGCGCTAATCTCCGACTCATGTAATGTCCTCCTAATTAAAAAAACGATCTAACCAATCAAAAAGCTTTTTATTATCATCCTGCCTTTTTCCGAGCAAAAAACCGATAATGACAAAGAGAAAAAGAACAAAGGTCTTCCAGAATCCGAGTAGAACCACGAATAGCCCTAGCAGAAAGCCTAAAATAGAGCCTATCAGTTTTCCAGGGTGTTCGTCAAGGAGCTTTAGGAAAAAAACGGTTAATTTATGAACGATTTCACTCCATAAGCTACTCATCTCACGCGTAACTGGCGCGCAGGTTCTAAGCTGCGCACTAGCACTTTCACCTCAACAACTTTAATTCCTGTGTAAAGCTCCAGATCTTCCCTGATTTTAACCTGAAGCTGTTCAGTGGTTTCTGGAATAATGAATTCCGGGTTGAGTTGAGCATAAACTAAGACTTCCAAACCGTCTTCTCTCTGCCTCAGACTAGGTTGAACTCGTAGTATACCCGGTAAAGATTGAGCACTCCGGACGATAATATCTTTCATCGCAGGTTCCGACATTCGAACTTCCCCAAGACGTGAAGGAATAAGGAACGTCGACTCAGTGCGTTGCGAACGGGGTCTCAAAAAGGGTAAAATGCCTAAAGCCAAAAGACAGGCTGCAATAATGACATCTTTCCACGGATTAGCTTTCATCCAGAATAAACCCCCCCTTAATATTTCATAGGGAAGATTCCAACCGCTCATAATGGCTAAAATCCATCCAGCCACAATCATGAAAAAAGCACCTACGAAGTAGGCTATCACAATTTTCACCTCTTTCAAACTTTTAAACCCCCCTGGAATCCAGGGGGGAAGCCTTTTGCTCTATTTTACGCGATTTTCATCTTCCTTAGTTTTGGGTTCAACAGGTGCGCGAAATTGAACACCTTGCACATGGACGTTTGTCTCCATCACTTTCAACCCGGTCATACTCTCGATTCCTTCTTTAACAGCTTCTTGCACGCGAAGTGCAACGCTTGGGATGGAAACACCGTACTCAACCGTGATGAAGAGATCTACAGCGGCTTCATGTTCACCGACTTCTACCTTGACCCCTTTAGCCATATTTTTACCCCGGCTCAGCATAGAGGCGATATCGCCAACTAAGCCACTGCTCATGCCAGCCACTCCTTCGACTTCGGAAGCAGCGAGTCCTGCGATGATTTCCACCACTTCATCTGAAATCCGAATTGCACCTAAGGAATTTTGCACGGATAATTTTTCTTCCATATCTTCACCTCATAACCTTACTTATCCTCATATGTTCTTTCATTATAACAAAAGTCGGATAAACTGGCAAAGGCATCATTGAGAAGGAATTATTCTCCAAGCATTCGGCGTTGAATAAAGTTGGTATAAACTTCACCCCGACGGAAAAAGGCATTATCCAAAACTTTCAGATGGAACGGAATCGTCGTATGAATTCCTTCGATCACAAACTCCTCTAACGCGCGTTTCATTCTGTGGATCGCTTCCTCACGATCCTTACCCCATACAATCACTTTTCCAACCATAGAATCATAATAAGGAGGGATCGTATAGCCTTGATATACTGCACTGTCCACTCGAACACCCGGTCCGCCAGGAACATGATAGTATTGAATCGTTCCTGGGGAAGGCATAAAATTCTTTTCTGTGTTTTCTGCATTAATACGGCACTCAATCGCCCAACCCCGAACTTGAATATCCTCTTGTTGGAATGATAGCGGCTCCCCAGCTGCAATTCGAATTTGTTCTTTGAGTAGATCAACTCCAGTAACAAGTTCTGTAACCGGATGTTCAACCTGAATTCGGGTATTCATTTCAATGAAGTAAAATTGATTATGTTTATCGAGGAGAAATTCAATCGTACCTACACTGGAATAATTGGCCGCATTGACCGCTTTCACAGCCGCCTCTCCCATCGCTTGGCGTAATTCAGGCGTCATGGCTGAAGAAGGTGATTCCTCTAAGAGTTTTTGATGGCGACGTTGCATGGAGCAATCACGTTCTCCAAGATGAACAACGTTGCCAAATTTATCTGCAAGAATTTGAAATTCAATATGCCGTGGTTCCTCAACGTATTTTTCCAAATAAACTTCGGAATTTCCGAAAGCAGCTTGGGCCTCGGCCTGTGCCGCCTGCACGGATTTAACGAGTTCTTTCTCATTTTGAGCAACCCGCATCCCTTTTCCCCCGCCGCCAGCAGAAGCCTTAATCAGTACAGGGTAACCAATTTCATCTGCAATCTTGGCCGCGACTTCTAAATCAGTAATGATTTCCTTCGAACCGGGAACAACTGGGACTCCTGCCTCAATCATCGTCTTGCGAGCTGTTGCTTTGTCTCCCATGGTTTCAATGGCATGCGGAGTAGGTCCAATAAACGTAATCCCACTCGACTCACAAATTTCTGCAAACCGCGCATTTTCTGATAAGAAGCCATAACCTGGATGAATCGCATCAACGCCGGTTAATTCAGCCGCGCTAATAATATTCGGGATATTTAAATAGCTTTTCGCTGAGGCATTGGGTCCAATGCAAACCGCTTGATCTGCAGCCTTAACATGCAAAGCATCCCGGTCCGCTTCAGAAAAGACCGCTACTGTCTCAATATTCATTTCCCGACAGGCCCGAATAATCCGCAGGGCAATTTCACCACGATTAGCAATCAGGATTTTCTTAAACATACCTCTTCACCCTATTTCTCAATGGCAAACAACGGTTGACCAAACTCCACCGGTTGCCCGTTTTCTACTAATACTTCAACGACTTTTCCTTCAACTTCAGCTTCAATCTCATTCATAAGTTTCATTGCTTCGATAATACAAACGGCTTGACCAAGCTTAACCGTTTGTCCTAATTCTACAAAAGAGGGCGCATCTGGAGCTGGCGTACGATAAAATGTCCCAACCATTGGAGATTTAATATATTCAAAATTTGTTTTAGCGCTTGTATCAGCACTTACGATTTCAACTTTTCCTTGAGCCATTGGCGCAACTTGCGCTGGAGCGACAACCGGTGCTGGAGCTGTAACCGTAGCCATTGTAGGAACAGCTACCGTTTGAGATGTTGAAAATGCGCTTCCTTTCTTAATGGAAACCTTAACACCCTCGCTCTCTAAATTAACTTCGGCTATATCCGTTTCCCCTAAAAGCTTAATCAGTTCTTTAATTTCTTTTAAATTCATTTTTGAATCCTCCTTAGAATTTGCAGGTTTAAGCTCTACACCGCTTTTGGATCCACCCTTTTGTCTTTCCAGAAAGAACTTTTTAGCGACTTGCGGAAAGACAGCATAACTAAGAACATCTTCACGCGAGCGGGCCAGACCGGCACATTCGTTCTCTGCTTTTTCAAGACCAGGTAACAATTTGTCGGCAGGTCGTTCTGTTAAAGGAATTTCATCCCCAATAATCTTTTTCTGAATAAGAGGATCTACCTCAGCCGGCGGTTTGCCATACTGTCCTTTGACATAGGCTTTAACTTCCCCAGGAACTAATTTATATCGTTCCCCGCTGAGAACGTTTAATACTGCCTGTGTTCCCACAATCTGGCTGGTTGGGGTAACTAGAGGGGGATATCCCAATTCTGCCCTAACTCGAGGTATTTCGTCAAGTACCTCATCAATCCGGTTTAAGGCCTTCTGCTCTTCTAACTGGGACACAAGATTCGAAATCATGCCTCCAGGCACTTGGTGTTCGAAAACACGCATATCCGAAATCCTTGTAATTCCTCGTTCATAGCCACGCGCTTTGCGAATGCCCTCAAAATAATTGGCGATCTTAAAGAGATGAGGAATATTGATATCGGAAGCAAAATTATAATCTCCGAGTGCACGCACAACCGTTTCAACAGGGGGCTGACTTGCACCAAAAGCTAGGGGAACACTCGCTGTATCGATAACGTCCACTCCTGCCTCAGCCGCCTTGACATAAGCAATTGTGCCCATTCCTCCAATATAATGAGTATGAAGCTGAATCATAACTCCCAGTTCATCTTTTAAAAGCTTGACCAATTTATACGCTTTTAAGGGGGTCAACAATCCTGCCATATCTTTGATACAAATAGAATCGGCACCTAATTTAACGAGTTCTCGAGCCGTCTCCAAATAATGTTCAACCGTATGAACAGGACTTATGGTATACACTACAGAAGCCTGAACATGCGCACCTGCTTCTTTAGCGGCTTGAATCGGAACGACCATATTTCGAACATCATTTAATGCATCAAAAATACGTATTATATCGATCCCATTCTTAACACTCAACTGGATAAATTCACGAACAACGTCATCCGGGTAATGTTGATAACCCACCAGAGATTGTCCTCTCAAAAGCATCTGTAGCGGTGTCTTCTTGACTTCACTCTTAATCAAGCGTAAACGTTCCCAAGGATCTTCTCCTAAGAATCGGAGACAGACATCGAAGGTTGCTCCTCCCCAGACCTCTAAGGAATGATATCCTGCATCGTCAAGCTCTCTAAGAATGGGTAACATATCCTCAGTACGCATCCGTGTTGCCCAAAGGCTCTGATGTCCATCGCGTAACGTTGTATCCGTAATTCCAATCTTCTTCACTACTCCATGGCCCCTCTCTCTTCTCTGAAATCGATTTTCCTTCAAGAGGATGGTTATTACTTTTCTTTCTACTTAAAAAATACGAATATTCCGTCTTCAATGTTCTGAAAATAAATGGGGTTATCCCCCATTTGAGGAAAATCATTATTGCTTTAACGTATGTTTTATTATATGAAACTTAAACGGCTTTTTCAATAAAACCTCATCAAGTATACAGTATAAATCCTTAAATACAGTTTAATCAAAAGCCCCCCATCATACACTTTTATCGTGAATCGGGAGGCTTATTTCTTCACACTTAATTTCTAAGCTCGTAAATATTTATTTACAGTTTCCAAAAGTTTATTCGCTCGAAAAGGCTTAATTAAAAAGTCTGTCGCTCCCATTTCAATGGCTTTTTGCACCACTTTTTCCTGGGCTACAGCACTACACATAATAACCTTTGCTTGAGGATTGAGTGTTAAAATTTCTTGTAGCGTTTCTAACCCGTCTTTAATCGGCATGGTGATGTCCAAAAAAGTTAAATCCGGCTTACACTCTTGAAAGAGTTCCACTGCCACCTGGCCATTTTCAGCTTCACATATTTCAATAGATTCTCGGCGAGATAAAATTTGCCGAATCATTAGCCTCATAAAAGTTGCATCATCAGCAACCAAAATTTTACTCATTTTTCTGGTGTCCTCTCTCGACCATAAACTCTCTATATTTAAATTTGTTCTAAGTTTATTTTAATTCGTTCTAAGTTTAAATAAATCCTGCAAGTTAAAATACTTATTTTATTTTCTTATTGAAATATTAATCCGGTCTAAACGAACAGGCGTAACCCGCATCGTAATATCCTGAATTATACTTATTTCATGAGGCGATAATGACGCAGCTAAGATAATGATATTAATACTATCCGGTGCTAAATCAACAACTACATCCTGAAATCCTTTGATTTTCAACAAATTTTCGATTTCGTCTTCTTTGCTAATTCGGCTCGTGAGCTCAAGCCATTTCTGCTGAGCGTCTTCCTTTGTCTTCTCAATATTCGAATTTAGGACTGCCGCAAGCATTGTTTTTTCATCTTGACGAAGCTGGTCTCGCCGCAAGCGATAATCCACAAAATAGTTCTCACCTCGCAATTCCGGTTTTACTACTTCTGTCGAGACTTGAATATTTTGGCTATCGATTACTCCATTGACCGCTAGCGTATTTTTTTCATCAATATGAGACGGTTGATGATCTGTAAAAATCCATCCTACTCCGATCAAGATACAAAGTAAGAGCAACAATCCACCTATACACCATCGAACCTTGTTTCTTAACATTTGTCTCGGTATCTGAATCAAAATCTTCATTTTCAGACTCCTTCCATAGGTTGAACCGAGATTTTCTGAGTTGGAATATCTAATAGTGTTTTCACTGCATTATGAATATTTTCCCGGATATTTGGATCCTGTGCTCCTTCAGCAATAATCAACACCCCGGCAACGGTCGGACGTTCTTCCATAACGATTACAGGTTGACTCGCTCCGTTAGGTATTACCAGTTGATTGTTCTCTGTGACCTCTGAGGACTCTCGTGTCCCCCCCGTTTTATCCGCTTCTTTGATTGTTTTTTTCGTTACACTTCCACTCATTGCGAACTCTGATTTAAGTGAGGTTGAGAGCGTAACTGAGACTTGAACTTTTCCAACGCCATTCATTTGCTGCAAATTTTGAACGAGTTTATCTTCAAGATCTTTTTCTAAAAGATTAATTTGAGCGGATTCGTTATCTGTGTCTTGCACAGCGGGTTGTTGGGTTAGTTCCGTTCCTACATTGGAACTTCCATTGCTGGTCAGCATCAAGATGATGGCAACCGCAATGGCAGCTACAATGGTTACGAGGAACTTCGGGGATATTTCTTCGAAAAACTTCATCAAGATCATCCTCCATCTTTTATAGGCAACTTATGCCTTATTTTTGAGTCACAAATATTTTATTCTGAGGGATTTGAAGAAACGTTGAGATTTTCTCTTTGATGGTCAGGTCTAGAGCAGATTGAGATTCAGGTTGAGACTTAATTTCATTCCCTTGATTCCCGATGGTGATCGGCGAAACGTTCTGCATCTCCGTTTTAGGTGAATTAAGCTGAATGTTAACCCGTTGCACTTGAGGTTGATCCACAAGTCCTGCATCAGAAGGCTCAAAAACGGCTTCAACCTTAACTTGATCCACACCTGAAATTCCAAGGACTAAGGCTTCGATCTGATTCTCGACGATCTGCTTGAACTGTTCTTGGACTGCATTCCTGCCGATATCAAGCCCATTGTTTCCTGCTAATACAGGAAGTTCTTGAGACCGGACTTCTGTCCAGGCTGGGATTGATGTACTCTGCGGAAGATGGAGCAGCGCGGTTAGGGGATCAAGCACTGCCGAAATAACAAAGAGCCCCATCACCAATTTTACAAACCCCTGCATGGATTTATTCGGAAGTAACATTTCTAAGACACTAGCCAGCAGAATGATAATGGCTAAATTCCGCACGAGTGTTTGTAAATTCTCCAATTTATCCCTCCTTTACCTCAGCATAACGGTTAAATTTCCTGAACCGACGACAATCGCGATGCTGATAAAGAACATAATCGCCACAGAAGCCACCGAGGCAAAAATATAGGTAAGGCTTTTAGACATATCTTGAAGACTATCAGAAAGCTCTTTTAACCCTAGAGGTTCGACTAAGGCCGCTGAAATTTTAAACACAAAAATCATCGCTGCAATCCGAACGGCCGGGCCTATACAGAGCAAAGCAATCGCTAAAACGCCAATAATTCCTAATGAATTTTTCAAAAGCAATCCTGAACTCGCCACGATTTCCACTGCATCTTTGAAGAACTTCCCGACAACCGGAATTAGATCCGCAGAATACTTTGCTGTCCTAAGTGTTACCCCATCCGCAACCCCACCGCTTAGCCCTTGAATCGTCATCACTCCGATAAATACGGTCATCAAGACCCCAATTCCCAACTTTCCTGTGAACTCAAATAAACTAGCAAGCTTACCGAGTTTAAAGTCACTGGAAATATTATTAAATAATTTAAGGACCGCCGTTAAAAAGAACAAGGGTAAAATAACGGTTTTCATGAGAGTCGCTAACAAGGTTAAACTTCCAATCACCATCGGTTTAAATAACGCTGCTGTCGTTAAATTTCCCATAGCCATCAAAAGCGTCAGCATGACCGGAAACAAGGTCTGCATGAAGCTCGTCATCTGATCAATCGCGTCTGTTGCGATCTCCAGGGTCTCTTGAAAAGCAGCAAGGGCTATGACCATCAGGACTAAGTAGCTTAAGCTCTTGACCATTTTTCCTATACTCTCGCTGCTAAAGGCGTTCTGAAGATTTTGAAGAACGGCAATCAAGACAGCTAATACGAGCAGTTTGCCCATAAGCGGGCCGCTTTTTAAAATTTCTTGACCTAAAAATGAAAGCAAACTACGCCCCAATTTTTGAGGGTCAAGACTCAATTTTCCTTCACGCAAATCGTCAAACATTTGCCCGAGTGAGAAATTAGGTACAGAGGCTTGGACATCACGATCAATCTGCTCTAAAAACCCTCTAACCTGGCTTAAGTCAATCTGTTTCTCTAAACCTTCAGCTTCCTGACTTTCTTGAGTACCTATAGTCCCCCTATTTGCGGCTAGGTCGCTGCTCGCCTCTGAGTTGATCTCGATTTTGATGCTAGTATCCTCAATTCCCGAAGGAGAACCATTTTCTGCCCAAACTACTCTAGGAGTTGTCCAACTCAAGATTAAAAAAAAGAGGACTCCCCATCCTAATAATCGCCGCACGTTCTTCACCTCACGGAACAAGTCGCTTGATCGACTCGAGAATCGCTACAATAATGGGCATCGCCAAGACAAGAACTCCCACTTTCGCCGCCAGTTCAATTTTAGTCGCTAAAGCCTTCTGATCCGCATCACGGCAAATATCTGCCGCAAATTCGGCGAGGTAGGCTACCCCGACAATTTTTAAGACGATGAACAAATAATAAGAACTGATATTCGCTTGATCAGCGAGACTTTGTAGGAGATCCACAATGATTTTGATTTTATCTAAGACCGCGACAAAAATAATTGTCCCAGCCAAAATTGTCAACTGAAGGGCAAATTCATTCCGTTTTACTTCTTTCAAAACCGTGCCGATAATGGCCACAATCAAAGCCAACCCAACAATCTGCCATATTTCCACGTTCAGACCCCCTAGTACAGTTGAAATACACTCTTCACCAGACTAAACAAGTCTCCCACAGCCTGAACGACGATATATAAAACAACCACCACCCCTGCCAAGACTGTCAATTGGCTGATCTCCCTACGGTTGGCCTGATCGAGAACCATGACCAAGATTCCAACTAATAATCCGATGCCTGCGATCTTCAAAACCATATCAAAAGACATCTTTTCTCCCCCTCTTTCTTAAATCAAGAAGATGACTCCGGCAATCCCGCCCAGGAACCCCAGATAAGACCACATTTTCGCTTGTTTATCACACATAATCAGAGCCTGTTCCTGCACATCCCGAATTTGCTGTTTAACCAGTTCGAGCTGTTTATGTTGCTCTTGCCGATCAGATCGACCGAGCCCTTTACCGACATTTTGGATGACCTGCCAATCCTCAGATTTAAGACAAAATCTCTTTTCTTGGATTCGGATAGTTTCGCTCCAGGCTGTGTTGGCACTTTCGCCCTCCTGGACTCTGCGCTCAAGTTCCGCAAAAAATACCTTCCAAGCACCCTCAGAACGGTGTTTAAGGAGTGCAAACGCCTCCGGCAAAGGTGTTCCTCCCCAAATAATTTCCGTGTCAAGGAGAGTCAGTGCTGTGATGAAGTCTCGCAATTCTACAGGCCGTTTTTTAATCCGTGCCGCCAAGTAAAGCCCTAGACTTCCACAACCCAGAATGAGAATGATCGAGGCTAAAATAACCATTCCGCTCTCCCCTTTCTTTTTAATCTCTTCGCAGTTCGAGCTGATTTTTGAGGTCAAAAATGGATTCCACTGTGCCAGGACCCTTACGCCGACTGAGTATAACTAACCGCTCGAAAACACCACTGGCAAAAAGTGCTTTAAGAACAGGCCGTTTTTTCGCTTCTTCCCCACTCTCGGCGTGAGCCGTACTAAGTACACTGACTCCGGTTCTTAGTGCGTCCAGCACGGCTTCAACGTCTTGAGGATGACCCAGTTCGTCAACAGCAACGACACGTGGAGACATGGAACGAATCAACATACTCATCCCTATAGCCTTGGGACAACCATCAAGAATGTCCGTGCGGCAACCTAAATTATATGAAGGATGTCCCTGCCACATGCCCGCAATTTCTCCTCTTTCATCGACGACCCCAACTGTTTGGCCCTTTAAGGAAAGATTGGGTACCCCATCACTTATACAACGGATCAGATCGCGAAGTAAGGTTGTCTTTCCCGCCCGTGGCGGAGAAAGGATAAGCGTATGATATAAAGACCCATCAGCACGGATTAAGCGAGGCAAAATTTGAGGGGCTTGCCCTGATATTTCTAAGGCCAAACGAATATTTAAGCCTGAGATATGCTTAAGATTTTGAACCATCCCTTGCTTTAAGGTAACCTCTCCAGTCACACCTACTCGATGTCCGCCAGGCAGTGTTATATAGCCTTGTCTGAGCTCATCTTCAGCTGCATAGAGTGAACTTTGGGTCATTCGCTCTAACGTTTGCATCAGATCCTCACGTTGGACATGATAAGCCTTTTCGCTCGATACAGACTTTCCCCAAGCATCGAGAAAGTACTCGCTATCCTTACCCTGAAGCAGTAGCGGTTTGCTCGTGCGTAACCGTATCTCCTCAATTTCTGATAGAGGAAGACCTGTTGCTGCGGCAAAAATATCGCGTAAGGGATCACTTAACCACTTCACGATTGCTTCTAAGCGGTTCATTTTGTCTTCTTTTTCTGGATGGATAGAAACTAAACTATAACGTAACGACACACTCTGTCCTCCTTTGTTAAAAGGTATGTCCCACACCTATAAATTAGACATCCCCCTTGAAAAAACATGATTTAGCCATTAGTCATTAATAATTCATGAAATTTATTTGATTTCTAAGTCGAGTGTGTTCATATTTATTCCTTTACAGTAGAGCACTCCATCCTTTAATCTAGCGGTAGTTAAGTTAAATACTCTCAAGGTGAAATAAAGTTACAAAAAAAACAGCAGATATTAAAAATCTGCTGTTTTTTTGAGAAGAAATGACTCATTCCGTTTTTAACTCTAAAATAAAATCCTTAGTATTACACTTGGAGTAAAACCGGTAATATCATTGGACGACGACGCGTTTTATCCCAGAAATAATTACTCAAGCTTTCATGGATCGCAGCTCTCATTACTCCCCATTCCCAACTTTCCTGTTTTAGTTGAACCTCAATAGCTACCGTCGCATTGTTTTTCGCTCCCTCGATCAAATCGTTGGCTTCTTTCATGAAGGTGAATCCACGAGAAATAATATCCGGACCCGATACAATCGAATGGGGAACGCCCTTACCTCGGGTTAAGCCAACAACGACAACGACAACCCCATCTTTAGAGAGTTGTTTACGATCTCGAAGGACAATTTGTCCAACATCTCCGATTCCCAAGCCATCAACATACACGCTTCCTGCTTCAACTCTGTCCCCTATTTCCATTTTTTCCGGAGTTATCACAACCCGCGTACCCAGTTGAGTAATGGGGATTTGCTTTTCCTCATAGCCCAGTGATTGACCAATCTTACGTAAAGCCACTTGGTGACGAACTTCTCCATGATGAGGAATCAAGAATTTGGGCCGGGTTAAACGAATCACGAGTTTAATCTCTTCTTGACACGCATGACCTGATACATGTACAAGCCCCATGTCTTTAGTCACAACTTCTGCACCGATTTGATACAAATGATTGATCGTTCTCCCAATCAGCTTCTCATTTCCGGGAACAGGGGTTGCCGATATAATCACTGTATCCCCTGGGGCAACATTAACTTGACGATGATTTCCTGTGGCCATTCGTGTTAAAGCGGCAAACGGCTCTCCTTGACTCCCTGTTGTTAGCACTAATAAACGAGAATGTGAAAAATTATTAATCTCACCCACATCCACCAACATATCCTCTGCTGGCAAATGCAAGTATCCTAGCTCGTGTGCTGTTCTTACAACTTGTTCCATGCTTCGACCCACAACACAAACTTTTCGCTTTAATTCCATGGCAGCATCAATCGCCTGCTGAATTCGATGCACATTTGAAGCAAACGTTGCCATGATAATTTTTCCCTCAGCACGGGCAAACCAATCCCTAAGGGTTTTCCCCACCACTCTTTCAGACATCGTCATCCCCGGGCGCTCCGCGTTAGTAGAATCACAGAGAAGCGCCAGCACTCCCTCTTGACCCCATTCTGCTAGTTTACTCAAATCCATCTCATGCCCATCAATCGGCGTGTAATCGACCTTAAAATCTCCTGTATAAATTACCCGCCCAACAGGGCTCAATAAGGAATATCCTACAGCATCGGGAATGCTGTGAGTAACGCGAAATGCTTCCACTTCAAATTCGCCAGCCTGTACTGGTTTACCCGGCTCAAGCACCCGAAATAGAGAGTCCGGATACCCTCCACGTTCTTGAACTTTAGCACGAACTAACCCTATCGTCAGCTTAGTCGCATAGACGGGAACATTCAGTCTTGGCAAAATAAAAGGCAAGCCTCCAATATGATCCTCATGCCCATGAGTCACAAAGATACCCTTAATTTTATCCTTCCTTTTTTCTAGATAACTAATATCAGGAATCACTAAATCAATTCCTAATAATTCATCATCCGGAAATTTTACCCCACCATCGATCACGACAATCGAATCTTCATATTCAAAAACAAGCAAGTTTTTCCCAATCTCACCTGTTCCACCCAAAGGAATAATATTTAGTTTCATTAAAAAAACCTCCTCGAGAAGCGATCTAATTCATAGACAAAGCTTGCCCCGAAGGAGGTTTTTTAATTCGTTATACTATTATACTAAAAGCTTAATAATTAAGCACGTTGCACATAGTTTCCTGTACGAGTATCGATGATTAGAACTTCACCTTCATTGACAAAGAAAGGAACCTGTACAATCGCTCCTGTTTCCATCGTTGCCGGTTTTGACCCCCCGGTAGCCGTATCTCCTTTAACCCCAGGTTCCGTATGAGCTACAACTAATTGTACCGTATTGGGAATATCCACACCAATAACTGTTCCATTAAAGAAAAGGACCCCTAAATTCATATTTTCCTTAAGCCATTTAACACCGTCTCCGATTTGTTCTTCAGTCAGAGTGGTCTGTTCATAGCTTTCATTATCCATGACTGCGTAAAGCTCTCCATCTTTATAAAGGTATTGCATATCATGACGTTCAACATGAGCTGTTTCAACTTTTTCGCTGGCATTAAATTTTCGTTCAGTAACTCCACCCGTTTTTAAATTCTTAAGTTTCGTACGTACAAAGGCAGCACCTTTTCCTGGTTTAACATGTTGGAACTCAACAATTGAATAAACGTCACCATCAAGTTCAATCGTAAGACCCGTCTTAAAATCGCTAGTAGAAATCATAAAATCCTATTCCTCCTATATATATAATATCTTATATTAGCTTGTCCCAATCAAAAGCAAAAAATTTTACTCAATAATAATGAACTCCTTTGGCGCTTGTGTCAAGACCTCACAGCCATTTTCCGTAATTACAGCCATATCTTCGATACGAACGCCACCCCAATCAGGAATATAAATTCCAGGTTCAATCGTAATGACCATACCTGGTTTCAGAATCCGTTCTTCCCGAAGATTTAAATTTGGTCCTTCATGAATGGCAAGGCCAACTGAATGTCCTAAACCATGTCCAAAATATTCACCATAACCAGCCTCTGCAATGATGCCTCGTGCAACTGCATCGACTTCTCTCCCTGAGATTCCCGGTTTAAGTGCTGCAATTCCAGCCTTTTGAGCGCGTAGTACAATCTCATAAATTTCATGCTGTTTTTCTGTCGGTTCACCAAAACAAATCGTTCGTGTAATATCAGAACAATAACCTTGGTAAATTGCGCCAAAATCCATTGTCAAGAAGTCACCCGGTTGAACTTTTTTCGGGCTTGCTACGCCGTGAGGCATTGAGGAGCGTAATCCAGATGCCACAATGAAGTCAAAAGAGGCCCCACTCGCACCATTACGACGCATCGCGAATTCGAGTTCCAAGGCAATCTCTTCTTCAGTTTGTCCCACTTCAACAAACTGAAGAATATGGGCAAAAGCATCATCAGCAAGCTTAACCGCTTGACGAATTTTCTCCAGTTCCTCCACATCTTTAAGTGAACGCAGTTCTGCTAAAAGCTTGGACTGAGGAACCAGCTCTACTTGAGGAAGTGATTCTTTCAGATCCAAATAGTCCGCATAGGTCGTGTACTCTTCTTCGAAACCGACTCTAGCCGCCTTTTGAGCCAATTCTGTAAGAGAAGAATACATATTTGTGATCTTAACCACCTGAAAATCAGGAGCTTGCGCAGTGGCTTGTTGTATGTAACGAAAATCCGTAAGTAAATAGGCTTTTTCAAGTGTAATGAGTAACATTGCACTTGTTCCAGTAAAACCACTCATATAGCGACGATTTTCCGGTGAGGCGAGGATAAAAGCATCTAACTTTTCCTCCTGCATTTTCAAGCGAATTCTTTCTAATCGACTCATGCCATTTACCCCTTTCCTAACACAACAAATTTTATCATAAATTTTCCGCTACGACTAGTTTCCCTTCATTTTTGGCAATTAATAAGCCGGATGAGAATTTAACTCAACCGACTTGCTTAATCCTTCACTTTACTTGCGAAATATCTGCGGACGCATCTGGCGAATATCAAAACCGAGTTCTTGTGTCCGCGTTAGCGGATTTTGCATAGGTTGGCTTTGCTCACCATATAACCCCATCTGACCTGTCGGAGCAAAAGAAGTATTAGGACCGAATTGACTGGATGGAACAGATTCATTGGACTGACTTTGTTGAGTTGTTGTTCCGCTGATACCTGGGCTTTGGCCAAAAGATAAATTTGCAGTCCCCGAGGATGGCTTCGCGGAAGGTGCAGTCGCGGATACCGTTGTTCCTCCCCCTTCGCTCATCAAACGAGGAGAATGCACAATATCGACATTACTCAGCATAATTTGAACTTCGCACGGACCGTGTTCACCTTGGGGCTGTATTTTACGAATCTCTGTCCGTGGAACAATCAAATGGATTTCATGAGGAACTCTACTTTCCCCAATCCGCTTAATTCGAAAGCGAACCCCTTCAATTTCCATTTCTACATCATCCATCTTATCTCCAGCATACTGATTTCCCTTGTCAACACTTATTTCAGCATACTGTTCATGAGCATTGGAACTTTTGAGTTCCGGCAGAACAATCTTTTGACCAATCTGGAGCGTCAAAGGATTTATTCCAGGGTTCGCAAGCATCCATTCTTCACAGGTTCCGCCAAGTCGTTGAGCAAGACGGAAATAATCATCTCCACGCTGGATTACGTAATCAGGCATTAAGTTCGCCCCCTCTCCCTTCCATATTATGGTGAATCAGGTTTGTCAGGTTCATAAAAATAAACTTTTAGAACTGACTCCCCGCCTTCGGGGTTAAGCCGAACCTCCTGAATCTGAATCGCTTGATCGGAATTATTTTCAAGATGCTGAAAAGCAGTTTCAATCCCGCTCCAACTTCCCGCTAATTTAAAATGAAACAAAGCATAACTTAATCTTCTGGGTTGATCTGAACTTATTGAATCCTTGCTCTCATTCTCAATCCGGTCTAAATTGACCGAAAGCACTTGGACATTTTCCTCCTTAAAAAATCTTTGGCATTCTTCAATTGTCGTTGGAAGATCCATTAGAGTAGGAAACATGACTTGCTGAATTTCAGGACGTTGGAGTTCCACTTGCGCTTGCCAATACTTTCTCTCAACGTTTAACTCCTGATTCTTATCATGGATCGGATAATAGATCAGACCCATCAAGAAAAGAGCCCCACCCACAATTACCAGATATTTTAGACGATGATATTCTATCCCTAGCACGCTCTCACCTCACAGCAGTTACCGTGAAATTGATCACGGAAGGCGCTTCTTGACGGTATTCATGGAGATGAACCTGTCTCCAATCTTGATCTTGTAGATCCATCAGGAATTGTTCAAATTGGCCAGCCTTCAAAGCCGTACCTTGCAGGGTAAGTACCGATTCTTTATACTCCAGATGCTCGAAGCTTATCCCGTCACCTACAAGGTCTCGAAGTGAAATCAGAGAAGTTGTAATTCCCCTGCTCGACCCTTTTGCTTCCTTCCATTCGTTCACTAAGTAAGTCTGGCTTTGTTGCTGAGCCTGTTGGGTTTCAACATTTGTTTTCAGGTCATCAACTTCCGCTTGCAAGACTTTCTGTTGATTCTTCCCCTGAACCCACAGACCCAAACTACTGAGAAGAATACTTAATATAAGGCCTGCAACTATCCATTTTTGATGACTTTCTCTTTTCTTCAGAAGATATTCAGAGAGAAGATTGATGTTTTGAGTCTTACCTTTCTGACCCCTACCGAGCACCAACCCTAGACAAGGCAAGCACGGAAGAATCGACTGGGGAAGACTTTTTCTCCAAGGCCATGTCTCCACTAATTGTTCAAGTGATGAAATCTCAGTCAGCTGATTCAGACCAGGTAGTTTTGCATCCATTAAACTTTGGGCAAAAAATAATACGCTTCTCTGTCCACTTGTAAATATTCGATGAATAGGGGTTTCAGTATTTATCAATCTAAAAATACGAGCAATTTCATCAATCCATTCCTGAGGATCACTTCCCGAAGAAACTGGAAAGAATCGAGTCATCTCCGGAAGGATTCCATGATACAAGAGGATTTGAATTCCACCCTTCGTTTCACTAAAATATAAATAACGTTCCTGAGGTTGAAGATTTAAGGCATTCCCCATGGCAGTCACCGAAAATTCAACGGTAATTGGTTTAAAACCCGCTCCCCTCAATGTTTGGAGCATACTCTCTAGTACAGATCGCCGTGTTGCACCTAAGGTAACCCTCATTCTATTTAGCTTCTTATTCTCCTCAGTCAAAGCATACCCGATCACTTGATTATCTTGGGGAATTGGTGTTTCTTCCTTGGCCAGATACTGGATGGCCGCCTCACGAAACTTTGGATCAATCCAAGGAAGAGGATATTCCCGAATAAATCCATTTACTAGCGGGATTGCTAACCGAATTGGTGTATTAACGGGAATTTTATGGGCTTGACGAATCTCATTTAGAAGTTCGGTTAACATTTCGCTCTGAACTTGGCCTTGTTCAAGCCATCCTCCGGGAATCGAACGCGAGTCAAACTTGACCTGATTCAGGTTAACAAGCTTACCCCGCTTCGATTCTGAAATATAGACGAGAAGATGCAATTCCCGCTCACACAGCTCGAGGCAAACCTGCAATCCGGACATAAACTCGCTCCTTTCAGTCTGTTTCTAGAAAAGGGTCAAGTACGCTTGGATCAGACAATCTCCGCCAAATAGGGTTGCATAGGCTCCGAGTACGAGAAACGGGCCAAAAGGGATCTGTGCCCGAAATTCCCTGCCTCGAATAACCATCCAAAGTAGCCCGATAATAGAGCCAATCAAACTCGCGATAAAAAGAGCAAGCAGGATGTTAGGAAATCCCAGAAATGCACCCATACCCGCAATCAATTTGACATCTCCTAACCCCATCCCTTGTGGATAAATCTTAGCGATTAACCAGAAAGCACCTCCTGCCCCGATCGCTGAAGCAAGACTTTCTCCTCCAGAAAGTCCCATCGGAAGAAAAAAAGAAGACCCAATTCCAATCGTAAGGAGAGGGAGTGTTAAAACATCCGGTAAGCGCATGGTATCCCAATCAATGAGGGCTAAGGCTAAAAGGACAGCCAACAGGATAAAATGAAGCCCAAGCACAGGAAGAGGCTCCGCAGGGTTTCTCCATGCCCACAAGAAGAACAAGAGACCTGTCAGCAATTCTACCCCTGGATATCGCCAGGATATTTTGGTGCCACAGGAATGGCACTGCCCACGAAGTGCAATAAAACTCAAGACGGGAACAAGCTCCCAAGCTTTTAGGGCATGGTTACATTGAGTACAGTGAGAGCCGGGTTTTACGATAGATTCCCCACGAGGTACACGATAAATAACAACGTTTAAAAAGCTTCCGATGATAAGTCCAAAGATTCCCCAAAACAGGCTCATAATAATCTCGTCCACAATTCTTACCTCTAATATTATCATTTAATACATTCTTACTTTAGGTAAAGTTTAATTACTTGAAGTCCAGAGTATGTCAGCTAAAGTTGGATCGTAGGCCCGCACCTCAGCCCCTAATCCATCTGTCGCAAGATAAATCATAATTAAATTCGTAGGAGTTGGCGAAGCAGGTATCAATCCATCTGTACCCAGAGTTGATACTCCAAATCCTTTGTTAGCATCGTCTGTTTTCTGTTGCGTTGTCGCTATATCGAGTTTAGCGACATATTTCGGAATGAAATTAGCAGCTGTTACCTTACCCGCGGTCGCGGAAAACTCCGTGGTCGTCGGTTTAGGATAGATTCCATTTTCCGCCTGATAACGATCTAAGGCAGCTTTTACTTGGTAAGCTGTAGCAATATCGGCATTTCTACGGGCTGTTTCTGAACTCGAACTAATCTTGGGTATAGTGATCGCTGCCAATACAGAAATAATGACAACCACCATCAGGACTTCAACCAAGGTAAATCCTTCATGTTTAATCTTCGAGCATTTAACCATTTCTCCGTCCTCCATTTTCTATTGGATTTTCGTTCCTACCTCAAAAACAGGCATCATCACTCCAATAGCTATAGCTCCAATGATTGCTGCAATTCCAATAACTAAGATTGGACCTAAGATCGACGTTAATCGTTCCATTTTTTCTTCTAAATCCTGGCGCAATATCTTTGCTAAATGGTGAAGGATCGTACTCAATTGACCAGACTCCTCTCCTATTGCCCAGAGCAGATCAACATCAGGAGGAAAAAATGAATCCGATTGAAATATCATCGAGAGGCGTCTTCCTTCACGAGTCGCGCGCGTTAATTCCCGAATTTTCTCTTTCATCACAGGTAAGCGCACCGTTTCTTGAGCAAGGCTTAAAGCATCCGCAAGAGGAATACCAGCCTCCATCAATGTTCCAAGTATCCTGAAAAACTGAACTTGGTCACTTTGTCTATAAAGTGAGCCCCACAGAGGAATTCGCTCCAAAAATTTGAGACCTTTACCTCTCCATTCTTTGGCATACTTCAGACGTAAAAAACATAGTCCCCCCAAAATACTGATAAATAACAAGCTAAGGCTGAGAGGGATCCAGCGAGCAACCGTAAAAATGACTTGAGTCATAAGTGGCAAAGTACTATCTAAATTGCTTAAAACCTGTTCATAAACCGGTAAAACAAATAGGCTAAGCGCAAAAACAACGCCAAGTGCGAGAATGAAGAGAAAACTAGGATAGGCCAACGCTCCCTTAATCTTACGCTGGAACTTGTACTCCTCTTCCAAATCACTCGCCAGCTGAGTTAATATTCCCGGTAATTTTCCAGCTTGCTCACCTGCCCGAATCAAGGCCCTTATGACTGGAGTGGGGGGTGGATTAACGTCATTCAAAGCCTCTGAAAGCTCTAATCCAGCTTCAATATTTGCTTTAACCTCTGCCCAATTCGTTTGCCTACCTATTCTTGCTTTTCTTCGCCCTTGAATAGACATCAAGTCAAGAGCGGAAGTAATGGGAATTCCCGCTTCGAGAAGCATTCCTAAACGTTGGCTCAAATCTGTCCAAAATCGGAGAGAATTTTGTCGCAAATCAAAAGCTTGAAGCGCAGAAAGGATCTCACTCAGACCTTGAGAAGAACGAATCAAAATGGGGTAATATCCTTCATGATATAAACGTCGTCGGATCTCTGCTAGACCCGTCCCCTGCCAGGTTCCTTGAATGATTCGGCCTTCAGCATCAGCCGCCTTCCAGAAATATTCTCGAACCTTCATCCCACCGACTCCTCTTTAAAACACGTTCTCTTTAACGTCCCAGCACCTGTAACTTTTCTTGTACTACCTCTGGTGAAATCAATCCTTGTCTGACTAAATCTTGGAGGCCTCTTTCCATAGACTGCATACCCTGCTTTCCCCCCGTTTGGATCACGGTGGGAAGTTGGTGGGTTTTTCCTTCGCGGATTAAATTTCGGGCGCCTTGAGTAACCCTCAAAATTTCAAAAGCTGCAACTCGACCTTGTTTATCTGCCCGTGGCAAGAGTTGCTGAGCTAAAACTCCCTGGAGCACCGCCGCTAACTGAACCCGAATTTGTTGTTGTTGATAAGGAGGAAAAACATCAATCATCCGATCAACAGCCTGTGTCGCATCATTGGTATGGAGCGTACTAAAAACCAAGTGTCCTGTTTCAGCCGCGGTCACCGCTGTGCTTATAGTCTCTAAATCCCGCATTTCCCCGACGAGAATCACGTCCGGATCCTGACGCAAAACAGAACGAAGTGCATTAGCAAAGGAAAGCGTATCATTTCCAATCTCGCGCTGATTAACTAAACTTAAGCGATGCTGGTGGAGATATTCAATCGGATCCTCAATCGTCACAATATGAGCAGAGCGCGTCCGGTTAATATAATCAATCAGCGAGGCCAAAGTTGTCGACTTACCACTTCCCGTCGGGCCTGTCACTAATACTAAACCTTTTTCAAGTTTTGCTAACTCTATACAAACCGATGGTAAACCTAAACTTTCGGGTGAAGGGACTGTAAACGGAATAATCCGAATGACAACAGCAACCGAACCTCGTTGCCGAAAGGCATTCACCCGAAAACGTCCTACTCCGGACAGACTATACGAAAAATCGAGTTCACCCATTTCCAAAAAGCGTTGTGCTTGAGTCTCATTCATCAAAGAATGGGCAAATTGATCCAGCTCTTGACGAGATAATTTTTCTTCCCCAATGCGCGTTAAAACCCCATCAATTCGGAGAACTGGAGGACTTTCAACTGCCAAATGAATATCTGATGCTTTATGTTCTACTGCTAATTGAAGTAACGACTCAATATTTAACATTTACTACACCTCTCTGGTTTAAGGTAAAGAAAACCCGACTTTCGCCGAGCCTTAGCGAGAAACGAAAGTCGCTGGTTGCACTTATGCTATCTGCCCCAAACTTATACTTTCTGTTAGTGCTAGACACCCGTTGATGAGCTCCAGACTTCTTCCCATGTTGTTAACCCTTTTCTAACCTTATCTAATCCGTCTTGATACAAAGGGATCATTCCTGAACTTAAGGCAGCTCGTTCAAGCTCAAGCGCACTCTGCCGAGCTAAAACCAAATTTTTAATCGTCGAATCATAGTGTAATAATTCATGAATTCCAATTCTCCCTGAATATCCAGTTCCCCGGCAATGAGGGCAACCCTTCGCTTGAAAAATCTCTTCAAAGGTTTCACTCAACCCTAATGAATCCCGTTCAACCTTGCTTAAAGTATGAGGCTCTTTGCATTTCTCACACAATTTTCGGACTAAACGTTGAGAAAGTACGCCCCGAATCGCGCCCCCTAATAAATAAGGCTCAATCCCCATATCCATTAACCGAGTCAACGCTTCAGCCGCAGTATTCGTATGTAGCGTCGAGAGAACCAAGTGTCCCGTTAAGGCTGCTGCAATCGCAATCCGCGCAGTCTCTTCATCCCGTATTTCCCCAATCATAATCACATCTGGATCTTGTCTTAGAATCGCTCTTAAGCCCTTGGCAAATGTTAAACCAATGCGGGGTTGAACTTGAACATGAACAACTCCAGGCAAGCGGTATTCTACAGGATCTTCAATCGAAACGATGTTCAATTTCTCTGAAGCTAATTCTCGCAAAAGAGCATAGAGTGTTGTCGTTTTGCCACTGCCCGTCGGCCCCACAACAAGAATAATTCCATGAGGTTGTTTAAGTAGAAGTCGCATCTTTTCTTCAACTTCAATCCTCATTCCCAACTGTTGCAGCGTTCGCTGAGCTGTATCCGGATTCAATAACCGGACAACGACTTTTTCTCCATAGACTGTTGGCAAAGAGGCGAGCCTTAAATCAATCCAGTTGCCAGCCACCGTTAATTCAGTTCTTCCATCTTGAGGTAAGCGTTTTTCCGCAACATCCATACGAGCCATCACTTTTAAGCGAGCAATCACATTCCGAGCAACTTCTAAAGGAAATTTCTGTCGTGTCTCTAAACGTCCATCGATCCGGTAACGCACAATAAATTGATCTTCACGCGGTTCCCAATGCACATCACTAGCCCCGAGAGAAACTGCTTCTATTAGCAGGGAATCAACCAACCGTACAGTTGGCGCATCATCTTCCAAGTTTTCCATGCGTTCAAAAACGGAGGGTTCCTGATTTAAAGCGTCTTTTTGACTCGACGCTAATTGGGCAACCGAATTTTCAACCGTCACATATTTACGAATTGCTGCCTCAATCTCATTCTGATCAGCAAGGAAGGGTTCAATTTGATATCCTGTCAAAACTCGGATATTATCTATAACCTGCAGATTACCCGGATCCGCCATCGCAACCTGTAAGCGATTTTCTTGAAGCTTAAGAGGGATCAACAGGTATCGTCGAGTCATTTCCTCTTGAATCAATTTGACCATAACCGGGTCAATTTCGACTTCGGTCAATTTAATCCAAGGAACACCTAGATAAGAACCCAACGCTTCGAGCATTTCCTCACGTTCTAGGAAACCTTCCCGAACCATACATTCACCCAAACGTTCATGGGACAACTGTTGGCTTTTTAACGCTTGCGAAAGTTGACTTGAGTCAATTCTGCTGTGGTCGAGTAAGAACTTGCCGAAGCCTCCCTCCCCCAAATAGGGTTCTTTTCTTTCTCTAACTCCTAATTCAACGCATTCCCAAGGCTTTTGTTTCTTTTGATTATACCAGTCTTTAATACTCAATACAGTTCTCGTGTAACTTACTGATAGATTTCCTGATATTGTGACACTACCCATCGATTTTGATCCAGGGGATCCAAGGATAAGAAAACCTGAATCTTGCGGCGGGCTACACCCTGTTGAGCGTCAGAAGTTACCCAATACCCCCCTTCTCCTACCGTGACATCAATAACTGCTGTTCCTTCTCCAATTGTGCGTTTACCCCCAGTGAACAAAGGGTTCTTAATCAGCTCTGATTTTGCCCACTCTAGTCCACCCTCTGAAGTATAAACGGCTTGACGACTCAGCGCCTCCCTTTTGGCCATCCGATTTTCCGATTGAGCTTTCAAATACGCTTCTAACCCAAACGCGGAGAAGGTAGCAAAAAGGAGAAGAATAAGAACCGTTGCAAATCCTTTGTCGAGAGATCTTAAGGATGAGGTGGAAGATACGTCCGTTGACGGCTTGTCCCCTTCCAGTTCACCGTTTGATGACCGACTTGGGCTTGAAGTGTCACTGTCCACAATCCAGCCTCTCCCTTCGTACAATTCCAGCTGATCACTCGACTGGCAACTGGATTAGCTACGCCAATATGTTCTATATACAAATCCTTAATCCCATCATAATCTTTATCTGCGAGGTAGTAAGCATCCTGACTTGCTCCCTGTCCCCATGGTAAGACACGAAGATTCCCCTTATTATCCCATTCGACAGTCTGAGCTCCTCGAATCGCATCGAGAACAGTTCGTCCTGCATTCAAAACGGCGAAATGAGCTTCCATTCGATCTTTAACTTCTTGGGTAACTCGCCACTGGTCCGTAAACAAGCGCAAGGAAAAGGCTAAAATAATACCTATCACTGTTAGGCTTACCAACACCTCAACAAGTGTAAATCCCCCCTCCCTAAATTTCTGGTTTAGTCTCTCTGCTCTATCCATCGGCTTTATTGGCACTCCTTCTACTGCAGGTAATATAACGTGGTTATGTCATATATCGATAAGTGATCTTTTTTAGGCCAGCTCACTTGAGTCGTGACTTTCAAAAGGACATTTTCCAACTCCCATTCGGAGAAAATACTCCATTGGAATCCATTTTCTGAGCCTTGTATCTTACCCCCAGGGATGCATTTCCCTTCTGCAAAATTATCAGGCCATGACTGAGTAGAAAGCTGTTCCATTAAGTTCTGAGCCAAATTAGCCGCTTCCGTCGTGGCTAAAGCCTCTCGAGAATTTTGAATTGCCCCTTCAGTTAATCCATAGAGAGCTGCAAAACTCATGGTTAATAGGAAGATGGCGATAAGTGCATCAATTAAGACAAACCCGTACTCTTCGTGCTTTCTTCTAATGACCATTGCTCAAATCCCCACTCTTCCTTGTGAATCCAAAGTATACGATCGGCCATCTGGCTGAGTAGGAAGTTTGTCTAAGTATGGGCCTCGCCAGCCATGAACTTCAGGAGGTAAAGTCAACAAATCTTCCAGGCGACTCGGGAAACTCCCCGTATCCAACCGATAAAGTTCAACTGCCCCCTCGATTCTTAGCTGATTAGCTTGCTGAACTTGTTTGTTAGACGAAAGTATTGCTGAACCATATTTCGGGACAACCTGAGCCATAATCATTCCTAAAATCGCGAGGGCTAATAATACTTCAAGTAGCGTAAAACCAAAGGAACCCGCTTTAGTAACTCTCCTCACTTTTTACGACTTCACCCCCTGTTACTCCATTGTTTCAGAAACGACTCCTGTGGCACGTTGCCATTCCGGAATACCCCTCATTATTCGACGTCAGCTTCATCATTACTGGCAATCGCGCCTTTCATTCTCTTATATTTTACTATTCTAGCTCCCCCTTCTCTTTTTCCTCTATGTCCTGGTCCCTTTCGACATAATTTGTCTTAATCTTTGAACATAAGTGATACAACCCAGTTATAATACATATTTTTTAGCTAATGTTATTCCGTGTCGATAAAGAAAACCCACCTTATGCAGCATTTAGCGAAGCGGAAGCGCTGTTTTGCACATAATAAAAAGCCGCCCTTACGGCGGCTATCACGATCTCCATATATCTCTACTTTATTATGACTTTGTTCCAAGCCTGAAGAATTTCTTCATCACAGGCATCCCGTACGACTAAAGCATGGCCAATCTTATCCGGAAGAATGAGAACCTTTTGGCCCTTTTGATTTTTCTTGTCCGCTTCCATCAGATGAAGTAAAATTTCAGGATCTTTACCCTGGATCTGGATGGGTAATCCTAAGCCTTTGACTAAATCCAAAATTCGCTTAACCTCTGCTGAAGTGATTAAACCTCGTGCTTCTGCCAGATAAGTAGCAGCGATCATGCCGATACTTACCCCTTTCCCATGAGAAATTCCTTGATAAGCAGCCTCCGTCTCTAGGGCATGCCCGAAACTATGCCCTAAATTCAGAAGCATCCGCTGTCCTTTTTCCTTCTCATCTTCCATCACAACCCTGACTTTGACTTGCAGCGAGCGTGAAGTTAGTTCCTGATAAATCTCAGGAATCCTATCTATAATTTTCTGTTGATTAGTTTCTAAAAAGGAAAAGAGCGCAGCATCACCAAGCACGGCATGTTTAACCGTCTCAGCCAAACCATTTAGCACTTCTTCCCACGGAAGTGTTTCCAACGTTGAAAAGTCTGTCCACACAACAAGCGGGGGATAAAATGCACCTAAAAGGTTCTTGCCAGAGGGATGATTGACCGCTGTTTTGCCACCAATGCTACTATCGACTTGAGCCAGTAAGGTAGTCGGAATTTGAACAAAACGAATACCTCGCATATACACGCTGGCAAAGAATCCGGCAAGATCACCAATAACCCCGCCTCCGAGGGCAAGAACCACACTATGGCGATCTGCACCGCAAGCCACTGCTTCAGAAGTTAACTTGCTCAGCCGTTCCAGGGATTTTTCCTCTTCCCCAGGAGGAACAACTAAAACATCACATTGAAAAGCGGAAAATCCATTAATCAAACGTTCTAGATAGTGTTCCTTGACTCGGGGATGCGTCACAATAAGTAGGTGTTCTATCCCACCGAGTTCTTTTTCTAAGTAGGCACCTAAATCTTCGAGACCTACTCCGAGAAAGATAGAGTAGGGTCGAGAGGAAGTCACCTCAAGCTTTTGTTTCATCTTCAATTCTCCCCTCGATCTTACCCAATATCTCATTAGCGACCTCATCAATATCGAGTTCTGTTGTGTCAATAATAAGATCCGCTTGATTATAAATAGGTTGCCTTGAGAGCCAGAGTTTTTGGGCCTCATCCCGCCCTTCTCTCAAAAGCGGCCGGTCATTTTTACCGCCAATACGGTCGAGAATAGTGTCAATCGGGGCATATAAAGAAATAATAATTCCGATCTCTGTGAAAGCCTCCCAGTTTTCCGGATTCAAGGGGGTTCCTCCCCCTGTTGCAATGACCATCTTCTTACGTTCCTTTAAGCGCTTCACCAAAACGGTTTCTTCAGAACGAAATCGCGTTTCTCCATGCTTTCGAAATATTTCCGAGACGCTCGTCCCACTTATTTCTTCGATCGCTAAATCAGTATCGAGAAAATCCCAACCCAAATGTTTAGCTAACCTTTTCCCCACAGAAGTCTTCCCTGTCCCCATAAATCCAATCAATACGATGTTTTCTATCTTCACGTCTTCATCCCCACTCTCAGCAAACTTTACTGTGCCTTCAAATATTCGAGGTACTCTTGCCAAGCCCTTTTTAATTCGTACATCGTATCTGATGGAAATTTTTCCAAAACGGCTTGGGCAATTTCCCAAGCGATCACATGTTCTAAGACGGTAAGCGCAGCCGGCACAGCACAAATATCGCTTCGTTCAATACTCGCTTGGACTTCCGCTTTTGTTTCCAAGTTTACGGTTTGTAATGGATGATAAAGGGTCGGGATGGGCTTCATTGCAACTTGAACAATCACAGGTTCACCATTGGTCATTCCGCCTTCAATTCCCCCTGCATTGTTCTGATTTCGCTTATACCCTTCACCCGAATGATATACGATCGGGTCGTGAACCTCAGAACCAAAGCGCTTTGCTGTCTCAAATCCTAAGCCAAAGGAAACCCCTTTCATGGCCTGTACGGACAAGATGGCATGGGCTAATCTTCCGTCTAATTTACGATCCCACTGAACATAGGAACCAAGTCCTGCTGGCAGGTTCAAAACCTGAATCTCTAATATTCCTCCCAAAGATTCTCCTAAACGTCTTGCCTCACTTAGCTGTTCGTTTAAACGTTGCTCTCCCTCAACATCTCCGACTTTCCATTCAGACTGGAATACACGCTCCCATTCTTGTGCCGTATTCTTCCACTGTAAGTCCACAGCTCCCACTGAGATAACACGGCCGCGAATTTCCACCCCTAAGTCTGTCAATAACTGACGCGATAAATTTCCCACGGCTACCCGTATCGCTGTCTCGCGTGCACTCGCCCGTTCTAAAACATTACGGATCTCCATCCGATATTTAAGCGTTCCTGTCAAATCCGCATGTCCTGGACGCGGTGCAATTACTTTTTTACTCTCCCAATCGACATCTTTACCTGAAGTCATCACGCTTTCCCAGTTCGCCCAATCTCGGTTTCTCACTTCTAAAGCCACAGGAGCTCCTGTCGTTACTTCTCCGCGAACACCCGCCGTAATGACTACTTCGTCTTGTTCGATCTTCATCCTTCCGCCTCGTCCTGGACCCTTTTGTCTATCCTGGAGGGCTCTGTCAATTTCCAGCTTGGAAAGGGTTAAACCAGAGGGTAATCCTTCCACAATCCCGGTCAATTTAGGTCCATGCGATTCTCCTGCTGTTAAGTAGCGTAACATGACTTTTTCCTCCACTCTCTTATTTAACAATTTCTTCACGAACCCTGGCTGTTACGGGCATCATGATCACATTTCTTGTTAGTTTACCCGCTTTTAAACTAATCGTTCCCCCCATACTTGGGTAGCCCGGTGCATAAAACCTAATATCAGTCGGAGCATTTACGATAATGACTCCCTTTGGTAAATAAACATCCTTAACCCTTTTACCTTCGCGTATAATCCGGTAAAAGCCCTGTGTATAAAAAAATTCGACCTCATACCACGTGCGCTCAGATAGCGCTGCCTGGCGAGTATCCCGTAATTCTTGGGTGAGTTGGGTTGAGGCCAGCGCTAAATTCCGTTCATTCTGTTGGACCGGTAGCTTAACTAACAAAACGAAGCCTGCACCGGAAAGAAGGGTAAGAACGAGAAGTAACTCGATGAGTGTATACCCTGTACTCGAGCGTCTAGCCATCATAAGCCCCCCCTATTCTTTGTTTGGAAGCGCCTCAAACAATCCTTTTTTCATTCCCGCGACTGGAGCTTGTCCTCCAAACCAAAATTCCCAAGCTAAAGCGCCTTGATAAAGAAGCATTCCCACTCCATTTAATGTACGGCACCCCAGTTCCCTTGCTTCTCGCAGAAAGGGAGTTTCCCAGGGATTAAAAATGATATCAACGACCCAAGTTTCGGGGAAAATTCCTCGGAGAGAAAAGGGATACTGCTCCTGCTTTAAACCAAGGGACGTCGTTTGAACCAGCAATTGAGCCGAGTTAAGCCAGTCGCCAGCCTCCCACGGCTTGACAACTGCATCCCCGCCTTGACTCTTAATTAAGTCAACAAGCTGTTGAGCACGTTCCGGAGTCCGATTTAAAACAGTAATTTTCACGTCATAGGGTATGAGAGCCATTGCAATTCCTTTCGCAGCTCCACCTGCTCCAAGGATGACCACTTCCATGCCTTTCTCTATCTTCATCTCATCTTGAAGCGAACGAACAAAGCCATTGCCATCCGTATTATGACCGAGCAATCGTCCATCCTCAGCGACTTTAACGGTATTTACCGCTCCCGCTTGCAAGGCTTCAGGAGTCAACTCATCGAGGAAAGGAATAATCTGTTCTTTAAAGGGGACTGTAACATTCCAGCCTGAAAATCCCAGAGCCTTCAACCCCTGAACGGCTTGGGACAAATCACCCGATTCAATCTGGAAACGTAAATAATCAGCTTCTACGCCAAGCTCTCGATATCCGCCTCGATGCATTGCTGGAGAGAGGGAATGCGCAACAGGATTCCCGATGACCGCAAAATGTTTTTCCAAAATCCCTTCACCTTTCTATTTCATAAACATCTTCACAAGGGTTTAACAAAACGGAATGGTTACCCATTCCGTTTCTGATCATTATTGTACTCAAATCAAAACCAGTCGTATTCTAATCAGTGGGCTTTAGGGCTATGCGGTTTGGCATTTGCAAATCGTTTCATCAGCCAGATCATGACACGTTCTACTCTGCGCATCACACGTGTACCAAAATATTCTCGTTCACTGATCGGTAGAACAAGAATTGTCGAGAGTCCTAAACGGTTTCCTCCCATAATATCCGTAAAGAGTTGATCGCCTATGACCACAGTGTCCTCTTTTCCCGTTCCTAAAATCTCCATACCCGCTCGAAAAGCCCGCCGACGCGGCTTAGTCGCCCGAAAAACAAACGGAATTCCTAATCGTTCGGCAACGACTGCAACTCGTTGCTTCTTTTTATTATTGGAGACGACACACGCTTTAATCTCCGCAGCCTGTAATTTCTCAAACCACGCCACGACTTTAGGACCGACCTCTAAGTCATTCCAAGGAGTCATGGTATTATCTAAATCAATGATCAGTCCATGAATTCCATGCTGGACTAATCGTTCAATGGATATGCTATCCAAAGAATTTGCTTGAAAGGTAGGCGTAAATAGTTCGAACATGATACCCCCCAAAGTTGCCAGTTTTTACTTATTATATCTTAGCACTTGAGCTGGAGCAAGCTTCCTATCCTTCTCTAGTCTAATTTTCCCCGCCCGTCTGTGATTTACAGCAAGGCACTATTTCTTCATGGCCCTCTTTTATTCCTTCTTTTTCATCTGATAAAACTTTTCTTGCTGAAAATTCGATTAACTATTATTATAGTCCCTTAAAAAATAGGGAGTACCTCGAAACTAAGTTTCAAGATACCCCCTTCAGGGAATCTAAATCGGATGAAATATCCCTCCAACTATTCCTTGTGAGGAATAAGCCAGGTATCGTTTCCTTTATAAGGATCACGAACAAGGGCCAACTCTTTGCGCCGGGAAATGAATTCCTGAACTTTCCCCCGAAGCCAACCCTGGAAGTGTTCTTTTAGATGCTCTTTTTCAAAGGGGTTTTTAGACTCTCCATAGACCCACTTAAGCCCTTTCTCCTCAGGGTATAGAGTAGCCGTTTGACCACAAATGGAGCAGACTGCTTTCGCAGGCTCTGGAAATTTCCAAATCTCAGACCGACATGTTGGGCATTCGCCGTTTTTAGCGGATCGAGCTTCTCCAAACAACGCATGACCCATTTCCCTAGCTCTGGCTAAAGCCTCAGGATTGGAAACACCTTCACCCGGTAAAGCGCCAAAGAACATATGGCTATCTTTCAGATTAAGTCCCATAAACTGAACCATTGCAGTGAGGGCTGATAACGTATATCCCTGCCAGCCTTCGATACCATAGGTCGCAATAACAACACAGGGTTTACCCCATAAATCATCAATATGTTGAACCATAGCAATCATACGATCCGCCCATACTTTGGTCACACCAGCAGGTCCTAGAACATAGTCAGGGGCAGATAAAATAATTGCATCTGCAGCTTTTATCTTTTCTAGTAGAAAATACATGTCATCATTTAGAGGACATTGTTTACCAGGAATTAAACACGTGTAACAAGCACGGCAGAGTTCCAAATTAAGATCAGCTAATCTGATGAGTTCTAACTCACAATCGTCTCCAGCCGCTCTTGATACTTCTTTAGTAAGAATCTCTCCATTTGCAAGCTTACGTTGGGACGCCACAATACCAAGAATCTTCTTCATCTGCTCCCCTTCTTTCTAGCCTATTAAGTTTTTATATGGAATATACAGAAAATTCATTCCATTTAAGTTTAATTAATTTTATAGTTTCCGTCAATATGTAATATTTTTGCATACATCAAGCAATCGAGATTTCGCATTCGTAAAACGAAGAAGTCAACCTAGCATACACCAGGCTGACTTCTTTCTTCATTGGTTCTTTGGATTATGATCTTCCATCTCTATCATAAGCTTTTGAATCGCTTTCTTTTCTATTCTTGAAACATAAGAACGGGATATTCCTAAGGCTTTAGCGATTTCGCGTTGAGTTCGTCGCGGATTATTCATGAGTCCGTAGCGAAGCTCAAGCACTAACCGTTCCCGCCGTGTCAATTTTTTTACTTTTTCGAGCAACGCTCGCTGTTCAAATTCGTTTTCTACTTTATCTGAAATGGCTTCCCCTTGCGAGGCCAAGACATCCATTAACGAAATCTCATTGCCTTCCTTATCTACTCCGATAGGATCATAGATGGAAACTTCACCGCGTGACTTCTTTAAGCTGCGCAAATGCATCAAAATTTCATTTTCTATACACCTTGCGGCATAGGTCGCCAATTTCGTGCCTTTCCCAGGATCGAAGGTATCTATCCCTTTAATTAAGCCTATCGTCCCTATTGAGATCAAATCATCACTATCTTCCCCTGTTCCATCAAATTTCTTAACAAGATGGGCTACTAAGCGAAGATTGTGCTCAACGAGTTCATTCCGAGCATGCTCGACCTGCCTTAAATCCTTAACTCCACACTCTGAATTTTTACTCGCTCGCAAGATTTGCAAATACCGAGATTCGTCCGCTTCACTCAAAGGCTGGGGAAATGCATTATTATTGATATACGATACTAGAAGGGTTACCCCTTTAAGCACAGATAAAGCAATACTGACCGCTAAGATTTCCGTCAACATGTCATCCCACCCCTTTCGCGCCTTGTTTTAATTTCTATGCACGAAAAGGGGAAATTCTGCTTATCCCAATTATTGAATATATATTATTCTTTGTTTGGGTTTGGAGTTACCGTAGTGGGAGGGATAATCGTAAGAATGGATTTTTGTGTGGCCTTCGCATCTGCAGCTGGGCTAAACAATTTGGGGATTGAATCAATTCCAAATGCAACACTCATAAAGTGGGGTTTTAGCTTTAGTTCTTTCGCCCCAAGCCGGGCAAAAGCTTGGAGTTTAAGATCTGCTTTCAAGCCTGTATCTTGAGCCTTGAAACTCACGCTGCGTAAGACCAATGCATCCGAACTATTTTGCAATTCGTTAATCATGTCCATTATATCTTTAGAACTCCCTAAAGCCGAAAAAGATAATCCAATAACCGAATACAACTCTTTCGTCTCAAGTTTATCAAAAGATAAACTTTCACTCACCAAATTATGACGTTTTAACGTTGTATAGATATTATACACTAGTACTGGCTTATCTAACGTGCTGGGCAACGTCTTAGCTATTCTAGCCAGTTCTACTTCCTGAGTTTGTATTTCTTTATTCAACATATATGGATTAGCTGAATACGTCGATAATTGAGTATATTCTTCTTGTTTTGAAGTGATTTCACTTTGTTTATTTTTTATACTAGCAAGCTGGGGTTGCAACAGGTAGGTAACATAAGCAAAACTTAGGCCGAACACAATCAATCCAATCAAAAAAGCGATTTGCAACTTTTCTTTTCTCAAGTATTATCACCCACTTATCATTTCGCCTCTGCGAATTTTAGGGTCAGACTTAGGGTCTGCGGCTTATCTTGAAGTGAAACAGTGTTTATATCGATCGATTGAAACAATCCGGAATCTCGTAGGCTTACCCATAAACGCAATACATCAATGGGGGTGACGATATTTATACTGACCTGAAAGCTTTTATCCTCCTGAATGTTAAGTGAACTAATCGTTGTATCACTCGGTAAAAGTGGCATCAACTTTAGAAACACATCATCAGGATTCAGTTTGCTTTGGTTATAAATTAAGAGAACTTGATTCCCCTCATCAACCTGCTTTTTTAATTGATTTAACTGGTTAACGTTCTGCTTTTCTACACTAAAGCCTGAAATCCGAGTGTCTAATTGAAGGATATCTCGATCGAGTTTATAAGCATAGAGCCACGGCGAACTGGCAAGGAAAGCAATGAGAAGGACTCCCCCCACATAAAGTATAAATAATTTCGAGGTGGCGTAAATTGAACGACCGGAAGCCTTGAACCTTTCAGCTTCCCATCTAGCCAGGAAATCCAATTGATTTTTTACCACGTCTTAATCCTCCCGCAAAGCCAATCCTATTAAGCCCCCTAGCAGGCTAGAATTCAGATTAAGCTGAGAAACTTTTTTTGAAAACTTCAGCTTCAACCCTTTCGGATAAGCAATTTGAGTTGGAAGTTCTAGGTTCGTACGAAATACTTTATCAATATCCCTAAGTTTAGCGTACTCTCCAGTAATATAAATCATATCTACATTTTTCCCAAAATGTCTGCTAGTAAAAAAGGTTAAAAATTCTTCTAGGTTTCGCATGACTGGAAAAAAAGTGTTTTCAAGCCCCTCTAGATAAGTAGAATCATACGAAAGCTCTGAGTCCTTGGAATCTTCAATTAATCGAACCAGTTCTTTTGAATCGAAGTAGACTTCAGAAAAGAGGAAAAACACACCCTGTTCCAGAATAACGATCTCCGCACGCTGGCCTGATAAATTCAGGATAACATAATCTGATGAATCTGATCGAGCATATAACCTGGATAAACACTCGAATTGGACATCGACTACTTTCGGTCTTAGTTTAGCTTCCTGCAACACTGACATTTGTGCATTCCAAAAATCTCTTGGAACAGCTGTTAAAAGGACTTTGTAGCATTTTTGTCCTTCTTCTTCAACCTCGTTCAACACGCGATAATCGATGATATAATCAGCAACATTCAATGTAAAGTACTGCTCTACCTGTTCAGTAAAAAGTACCTCAAGAAGTCTTTTCTTCATCACCGGAACAGTGATGATTCGGGTAATCACCCCAGGGCAGGAAAAAGATAGCCCAAAATCCCTTGTGGAAATCCAATTTTTCTTAAAAAATTGTTTTAACTCTTGAGCAGATTCCGAAACAACACTATCCGCTGCTTTTTTCAAGTCAAAAGAATACGCTTTTTCTATTTTTACTTTTAAGCCATTAGTACGGATTTTAGCAATCAGCCAATGCTGATCTGTCACCGTTGCCACCCATCTCGTTCTTGTCACTACAGTTCTCCCTTTATTGAATCTTTCGTTATTCAGGGGTTTCTACTTCCCAAAGAGAACCTTCCTTAGTCGGAGGATTATTTACAATCTGCCCCCAAGTTAAAGTTCCCGGTACAGTCAAGAAATACGTTGGATAACCCGCTGGGGCTAAAATCTTTACAGCATCGGTTGAATCCCAATTTATAGGATATATTGAAGCCTTGCCATTTATAAAAACGGTTTGAACATTTGATCCTAAATTATCCTTTAATACCACATCATCCAGCAGCCATTGAGTTACTTTGCTTGTTGAATCCTCTGTATTTAAAACCCAATAGCCATTGTGATATTTTTCGACATAAATATTCACATTTCCTGTAGTACTGTAAAAATAATTATCCTCTGCTCTGATCATTCCACGATACAAGTTATTGGGATCAATCACCTTACCACTCTCATCTAAAACAACAGCTCTTGCCGTCGCAGCAAGTTTAATCTCTTTATCATTATACGTAAAATAAGGGTCGAGTTTTAGTTGAAAGTTGTTAAATTCATTTTGAGTTATCAATGTATTTTTTAAGGTAACTTTAAGGGTTGCCCGCATTGATGGGCTGTCTGAGCCCGTATTTAAGAAAACTTCGATATCATATAGGTTAGGATCTAATTCTCCACTGTTAGACGTAAAGGTAATGCCCCAATGGTCAGGGTTGTAAAATCCTGTAGTCAAAGAGGTATCCCAATCATAATCCGCTAACTCATCATTCCTATCTCGCATTTGCAAAGCAACATTAATAATCATCGGTTCACCGATATATCCCCAGGTTGAGTTGACCGGTCCCGTATCTGATCTAATATTTAGCCTGGGAAGGGCCACTCCCCCTGAATCTAAAGGAACCACAGCGAGATGATCCGGCTCCCCTCCGAGGACTGTGAGATTTGTGTTATTCGTCGCTAAGACAGCCGTATTAGATTGATAATTTGCTGTAATCCCGATCGTACCCTGTGCTATCCCCTTAAAAGTACCCACAGGTTCTATACCTTTTGCTATCGCCGAATTACCACTGTACCACGTCCAGTCAGTAGGTTGTGTAGTTATTTCACACTCAGGCTCCGTATCAATATTGAATAATTTAGCTGTAAATTGAATAGATTCATCAATTTTTACCGTTGGATCTTTCGGAGAGATATCCACCCTTAGACGGGGAGTTGGTTTTATCTCTGGATTCGTTGGATCATATGCAATCGGAGCATTCAATACAGTCATACTCGTCTGACCCGTTATGAACTTTGAATTGTTTGACTCTATTTTTAAATACCAGGTTGATGATGAAGGAATTATTACTCGAATTGGAAGACTAACCCCATAGTTGATCGAATCCGGTTTGAACGTTACAGAATCAACAGAATTACCAATAAGTTCATTACCCTTAAGATCATATTGTTTTTTAGTCACATCATCTATAAGCGTAAAGCTAAACGTCGTGGTTCCATCGACTGTGGCGATATTGGAGTCTAGATATTCCTGCTTTTTAGAATTTGGAGATGTCACAAATAAATTGATATAGAAAGCAATATTCGCATAATGTTGTGACGAGATAATAATCTCATCATTTCTATCTGAAATGAAAGTACCCGTATCCTGAATACGTACTCCCCTCTCACCTTTATCCACACCATCATTGCCAACAGCAAGGGAAATACCCGTAACTCCCAAAAGTAAAGTAACAATAATTATGAAAATTATATATTTATGATTTCTCAACATTCATACCTCCCCTCTCAAAAATTTCAGAAAGGATTTTGCTTAGTTCTTCTCTATACGGCAGGGTAAACGTATATTGTTTTTGAATAGTCCGTTTAATCCCAGAACGGTCGGGATAATATCCCGTGCTTTTAACCGTAATAATATAGGTTGCCGAAACGATAGACTCAATTGGCGGATCATCGGATCGGGCAACCTCCAGCTCAGCTTTATCAACCGTCACCGTAACATCAAAATCTCCTACTAACCCTAAGGGGTTGGTTTGACTAGCATTTGTGGTGTAATGAACGGTATCAAAGGGTGAATATGTAGGCAGCTTTTCAGCATGCTTTGAGTTCACATCCGTCTTAACCATGGCAATTCCATAATTTGCACCTGCTTCGGCTAGATAATAAGCACGAAGTCCTTGCTCCTCAGACGTTTCCAGCCGGTGATTATAATTGACAATGCTAAACATAATTCCCGAGATCATTAAAAACACCATAATTGCTATTACTGAAGTGAGTAAAGCCGATCCCCTGTCTCGCATTTTCTTACTCCTCTACTCTTTAATATAAACGCGACCAGGATATAAGTTGAAACTCATCTTTTGTTTGTGGGTCTATCGTAACAATGGTTATTTTGATGAGATGAGAGTTAATTACTCCTCCATCAGTTACCCCTTCTAGCGTTATCGTTTTTATCTTATCTGCAATTAAGTATTCGTTATGATTAGAAGTAGATTCAATCCACTCGCCAAGCTTTAAACTGCTATCGTTAACATCGAAATAGATTTCCCGTGGTAATTCTTGATCAGGACCACTCAGGTTAGGATTAATATCAATAACACAATGTTCAACATCCTTATTTGGCGGATCATAATACACCTTAAAAACTTTATTATCGCTAATGACGTCAAAATAAGTAGCCTTATGCAATCTGATCTCATCTAGAATATTCATCATTGCCACTCTAGCATTTTTTTCAAGTTCATTCTGCCGAGTGACAGAGTTGAGCAAATGAATTTGGCTCGTCATCAACTGAGATATATACAGCATTAAAACGCCAAAAATTGAAATGGCAATAGCCATCTCCAAGAGCGTGAACCCTTGCTCGGATTTTTTTCTCATGGTATAGCCCTCACCCTCAAGGTTTTGAGCACGACATTATCGATCTCGGGCTTAGAACTGTTAACGGTAATGGTCACGGTCTCAAGATAATCGTTTGGCGTAAGATCACTAACTGCAGATTCAACGTTAATTCCCTCTACAGGGGTACTGATTACACTTCCCTGCTCTAGATAATATTCCATCTGGCCTGCTGCTATAAAAAACATCTGTTGGCGAATCTCGTGCTGGGTCTTATATTTAAAGACATACTTATAACCACTAAAAATAAACCCAGTCCCTATCATGAGAATGGTTAGAGCAAGTACTACCTCCAATAAAGTCATACCCTTGTCTTTGCCCATACACGAACTCACCTGCCTATTACCCACTGATCGTTACTTTTCCTGTTACAGATTCAACAAGAATCTCAATCTTGGCTCTCGATGCATTTGTCAATACCACTTTAGCCTCACCAGACCTAACAAAACCCCTTAGATCATATTTAATTCCTTCATCCGTATCCGTAGAATCAGGAATAGGTATTGTCGTTACTAACCCAACACTTTTATAAGGTAATAAATCTGGATCGGTCGTATTGACAGAAACAAACCTCACGCCTGTATCAAACTGGGCTGCTTCGCCAAGAGAATTCCCATTCTTATCAATCACTTCCACCGAATTCGCGGTGAGCTTAACATAGACATCCTCACGTCTGTCCATAGCCAACTGCTGCGCGTGTCCTAAGCGTTCGGTAACGGCCTCCGCGGAAGATTGAAGCCTATACTGATCTTTGACTGCGCCATACTTTGGAGCTGTGACCAAAGCTAGGATTCCTACTAATGCAATCACAATCATCAGCTCTATTAAGGTAAATCCCTTATCCCTCTGACGAAGACTCATTCTTCCACCTTCGAATCGTCTGCTTATTTCAAATTCGTTGACATACTAAATATCGGGAGAGCAATGGCAATAATTAACCCTCCAGCGACGATGCCAATGATAAGCGTAAAAATAGGCTCCACTAAGGCAACCATCTTGGATATCCCAAGTTCCACTTTCTTGTCATAACTATTAGCCACTTCTGACATCAATTCCTCAAGTCTTCCCGTTTCTTCCCCAATGGAAATCATCTGAATAATCATTGGGTCGAAAAATTTTTCCTGTCCGAAAGCTTGAGCTAGGGTTTCCCCATTGATAATTCGTTCTCTGGCACTAACAATTGCATGACTGGGCACTTGATTACCAACAATTCTCTCCATCGAATTTAAAATAGGGACAATAGGGATAGCAGAATGAAGAAAAAGAGCTAGTGTTCGTGAAAATCGGGCAAGAATAACATTTTTAAGATTATTCCCGAATACAGGGATGCGAAATAGCACAGCATCTAAATAATATCGCACCGTAGGTATTTTAGATCCTTTGGTCATAAGTAGAATAAAAGCAATCACTCCAACCCATAAATATAGTCCATTTTGATTAATGAAGTTGGATATATCTATAATGGCTTGGGTAATTGCCGGTAAGCTTTGCCCAGTCCCTGCCATCATACCCGTAAGTTCAGGCAGCATAAATTTCATAAAGAAAATCACTAAGCCAATTAAAACGAAAGTGAGGATCACAGGGTAGACCGCTGCGCTGGAGATCTTTTTCCGGATAAAGTTTTCCCGTTCATAGTATTCCGCCATGCTCACGAGCACCGTATCAAGATTTCCGCTTTCCTCACCCACAGCGACGAGATTAATTAACAGTTCCGGTAAAGCACCTTCAGTCTCGCGCATCGCTGTCGAGAGAGAATCCCCACGGCTAACTCCACGATTGAGAATTCCAAGTACGTTTTTCAATTTTTTATCTTCCATTTGGGACTGAAGAATTTCGATACCCCTGACAAGATTAGCGCCAGATCGAATCATCATCGCCAATTGGCTACAAAATGCAGAAATGGATTCGTAATTGACCTTTCTTTGAAAACTTCGACCTAAAGCATTAGCCAGCGCACCTTTTTCCTTAAGGGTAATCAATTGCCATGCGTTTCCGGAAATTATTCGGAGAGCGGCCTCTCGATCTGCTGCTTCCAAAGTTCCTTCTTGCAAGGCCATTTTTTCATTAATTACGACATAGCTATACTGCATTCAGTCTCACCTCTTGGTCCCTATTATATCATAGAACCCAAACTTCATAATTTCTTCACTCGTCGACAAACGCTACCCTCAAGAGTTCATCAACCGTGCTAATTCCTGCTAACACTTTCGTCGCTGCAGCTTTTTGTAGCGTATTCATGCTTTGCGAAACAGCATACTCCCGTAGCTCATCCGCCGTTGCCCGGTTGTCAATCAACTGTCGATGTCCTGCTTGGAGTGACATGAATTCAAAGATAGCAATCCGCCCTTTATAACCGCTACCATGACAGGCATTACATCCCATCCCTTTTTTGAGCGTTAAATTCTCATATTCTGGGATTCCCAATAATCTCTTTTCATTATTGTTTGCTTGATATTCTTTGACACAATTGGGACATATCTTACGAATCAGCCGTTGAGATACAACCCCAATCAAAGAGGCTGAAATGAGAAACGGTTCAATATCCATATCGACCAAGCGCGTAATGGCACTGGCTGCATCATTGGTATGAATGGTCGATAACACCAAGTGTCCAGTTAAGGCCGCGCGAATTGCTATTTCAGCTGTTTCATTATCTCGCATTTCCCCGACCATAATAATATCAGGGTCTTGGCGCAAAATTGATCTTAACCCATTTGCGAAGGTCAAGCCAGCCTTAGTATTAACCTGTGTCTGATTGACTCCTTGAAAATTATACTCGACCGGATCTTCCAGCGTAATAATATTTTTTTCCTCTGTATTCAATTGGTTCAACATCGTGTAAAGGGTCGTCGTTTTTCCGCTTCCTGTAGGTCCTGTAACAAGAATGATCCCATACGCTTTAGAAATCAGGTCATCAAACAATTCAAGGTCATGCCCCTCGATCCCCAGAGCTTCTTTATCTAGCACAACTGCGGACTTGTCCAAGATACGCATCACTACTTTTTCCCCATACATCGTGGGCATGATCGAAACACGCAAGTCAATAAACCGGTTACCCACCATGTAAGCTATCCGTCCATCCTGGGGTAATCGCTTCTCCGCGATATTTAAATTCGCCATAATCTTGATCCGACTTACGACAGGTGCTGCCATATTATTCGGGACACGCATGATTTCGCGCAAAACGCCATCGATTCGAAAGCGTACCCGCATTTCCTCTTCCATAGGCTCTATATGAATATCACTGGTCACATTACTTACTGCATTTTCAATAATCGTATTCAGAAAGCGAATGATCGGAGTCGCTTCATCTTCTTCCTCAGCTCGAACGAACGAGTTAACCGTCGCCACGTCCCCTTGGGAAGCCGCCGCGACCTGAGACATCCCCGTTTGCCTAACGAAATCGCGAGCCGCCTTAGCTGCTTCGCTTTTTCCGTAGTACCGGTCAATTGCTCGAGAGATATCCACAGCTTTGGCAAGAACCGGACGAACGATCATCCCCGCAGCTAAGCGTAAATCATCGAGTGCATAATAATCGGTCGGATCATTCATCGCCACCATTAAAGCACCATTGGCTAGGTCAACTGGTACCACATTATATTTCCGGATGACCGATTCAGGGAGTAAATTGAGTATTTTCTCTTGAACCACAATCCGGCTCAAATCAATGGTCGTTAAACCCAGCTGTCTCTGCATTGTGTGGAGAATATTCTCTTCTGTAACTAGTCCTTGGTTAATCAAGACTTCACCAAGCCTCAATCCCAGGGACTTCTGCGCAGTTAAAGCTTCTTCTAACTGTTGGGGCGTGATCAACCCTCCAGCAATCAGGATTTCTCCGAGTCGCTTGCGTTCTGTTTTCAGAGCCATGTGTGGGTGCTCCTTTCGGAAAATGTTGTGTCATGTGATGAAGATAGATGAAAAAAGAGTGTTTTGGTAAACACCCTTTTTTGATATAATAATTTTTATTTTCTATCGACTAACTGGTTGTACAAGGTCAGATATGGATTTCCCATTTTCATCACACCCATATACTTTATACGAAATGCCATCAGCTTGTAAGATGGCAACTACAGCACCTTTATATCCAGCTTGAAATGTAGTAGAAGGTACGGTTGCTGTTGAAGGAAGAACATATACTGCCGCCGTAGGATTAGATGTTAAATCCACTGTATTGCTAACTCCTGATGCAGTAGTAACAATAGGGTTTTTCATGTCCCCATCGACAAATGTACCATTACCAAATTGAGCTTGTAATTTTGTGTCAGCACTATCACTAGATTTAAGTGCAGAAATTGCTGTAGTTACAGATCGAAAATTCGTCTGAACCCCAGCCAACTTAGCATCTGTCTTTACGCTTCCAAACTTTGGCACCAACACAACAGCCAAAATCCCGATAACTGCGATAACAATCATAAGTTCAATCAAGGTAAACCCACTGTCTTTTCTGCGTTTAACCATTCTTTGGACATCGCCTTTAATTTTGTCCATGATTTCGCTCCCCCTATGTTCCTTTATTCACTTAGTTTCTGGAGATGAGATCTATGTGACGCGAACTATATTCTGTATCTCTGTATTATTTTCTTAAAAATCAGACTTTCTCCAAATTTAGGACTATAGACCTATTGACTCTTCTCATCCCAGGCTTCATTCTACAGGATTCGCTTTAAAATTTCAATCCTATTTAAAATAATTTTAAGAAAATTGGTTAAAATTTATTTTTTTGATTATAACCGAAAATATGCTATCTTTCTTCTTTTAGAAATTCTACTCCTAATCCCATTTTCTCCACAGCTTGACGTAAGTCCGGCCAAGTATCTTGAGTGGCTTGAAATAAGACTTCCCCTGTAACTTTATCCAAGGTCGTTACCACCCCAAGATGACCTAATCCTTCCACAAGTTTAACGAGCATTTGGATTTCAGAACGGGGTGCACGGGCTTTGACGAGTTTATCCGAGTCTGAAAAAGGAATAATTCGTTCTGACATGGACTTCCTTCCTCTTTTCCTTTTATACTTTATCGACTTATTTCTTCACTTTAGGTTTTCTCAGGATACTGAATTCAGGTAAAGGCTGCGGTAATTCTAAGCGTAAGATTTGTTTCCCATGGTTAGCTACTTCAACGGGCTTACCGTCGATATCCCACATCTGTTTCACTTCAAAGGACCAAGGTTCTCCCTCAGGCATGAGAACTTCGATCATATCTCCTTGCCTGAAATAGTTGCGCTGTTCAACCCAATATCCATAATTAGCGTTATCTAAATCGAGGTCAGGGTTAGCCTGTAGTAACTCTTTCTTAGATAATCCTACCCCGACAAAGTTATATTCTCGAATATAGTTAGACGTCTCTAAGTTATGCGCGTCCGCTCCAGGTTTACCAAAAAGAAAACCTGTTGAATAATCGCGATGGCTCACTTTATCCATTTCTGCTAGCCAGCCTGGAAGCTTAGTTTGGAACGCTTCTTCACCCTGTTCCCATAACGTATCAATCGCATCCCGATAGGCTTTGACATTACAGGATACATAGTGAACGCTTTTCATTCTCCCCTCAATCTTGTAACTATCCACTGCTGAAGATTTTAGAATAGGCAGTTGCGGTAGCAAACATAAATCATGAGAATTAAAAACATATGTTCCTCGCTGATCCTCCTCGATAGGAAAAACTTCGTCTGGTCGTTTTTCTTCGACTAAGCCATAACTCCAGCGGCAAGGCTGTGTACATTCCCCGTGATTGGCATCGCGCCCGGTCAGATAATTTGAGAGTAAGCATCGTCCGGAATAGGACATGCACATCGCTCCATGAACAAACATTTCAAGTTCTCCGGAAACATTTTTTCGAATCTTTGCGATCTCCTCTTTGGTCAGCTCACGGGCAAGCACAATCCGTTCAATTCCCTGTTTTAACCAAAAACGCATACTCTGTGAATTTGTATTATTGGATTGGGTACTTAAATGCAAAGCAAGCTTCGGAGCGACTTCCTGAGCCAAAGCAATAATTCCAGGGTCTGAAACAATCGCCGCATCGGCACCCCATGACTCCAATTGTTGAAGATATTCCGCCATGCCCACAAAGTCTTCTTCATGGGCAAAGATATTCACGGCAACATAAATCTTGCGCCCAGCCTGGTGGGTATACTTGATTGCTCGTTCCAGTTCCTCGGGTTCAAAATTCCCTGCATATGCTCGAAGACCGTAAGCAGCTCCGCCGACATAAACTGCATCAGCACCATATGCCAGAGCAAATTTTAATTTTTCAAAGTCCCCTGCAGGTGCCAATAATTCAGGTTTTTGCTGTATATCCATACTTGAATTCATTCTTTATAACCCCTATCTTCTTAAGATATAACTTTAGTTATACCATTTTGTCGAAACTTTTTTATGAGTACTTCTTCTGATTTTCCAAATGCTCAGCAAATGTTTTTGCAAAGACGTGGTAACCGTCCGACTTAGCCAAATAAAATAAGTAATCACTCTTTTCCGGATGGAGAACTGCATTAAGAGATGCATGGCCAGGACTGGCAATGGGTCCAGGTGGCAACCCGTTATGGAGATAGGTATTATACGGTGATTCGATTTGTAAGTCCTTATTATAGAGCTTCGCTTTGGGGGTACCCAAAATATACTGGATTGTCGCATCAACTTGAAGAGGCATCTTGCGGTCCAGTCGATTCATTAAGACACCTGCAATAATCGGGCGATCCGTTTCCTGTACTGCTTCCTTCTCAACAAGTGAGGATAAATTAACCCAATCCCGAATGGATAAATTCATCCCTTGAAGTTGCGTTTGGACCTCCGCCGTGAGTTCTTTTTGAAATCGTTGTAGCAATAAATCAATTGCCGTATGCGGGGTAGTCTTCTTATCCAAAAAGTAGGTATCTGGAAACAAAAAGCCATCCAAACGATGACTATCTTGGGGAATACCCTGTAAAAAAGAATAATCAAAACCATCTGTAGCTAGAACCTGAGCATATTCTTCCTTCGTACCGATTCCCTTTTGAACCAAAAGATTCACAATTTGATCAGTAGTATACCCTTCGGGAATAGTTAACCGAATGGCCTCTACTTCGGTTCCTGAGAGCAATTTAGTTAGCATAGATTTAGGGCTCATATCTGCTGAAAGAAGATAATCACCGGCAATAAGTTTAGAATCTGCCTGAAGTTGACTTGCCAAAAGACGAAAAGCCCGAGCACTGCGAATCAAATGCCTTCGTTCGAGTTCCGTACCCACTTGATTCGCTGTCATTCCAGGGGTGATCGCAATCATCTCTGAGGTATTCTGGTTTGAATAGGGTTGATCGGCCCATGACCACCAGACTCCCCCGCTCACGACGGCAAGCGCTAAGAGAATGACTAAAGAACTTAACCCTTTCTTTAATTGATTTATTCTCTTTGATCTCCGCATACCCACTCTCACTTTCTATGAGATGTAATCGTTAATCCGCACCTACCCGTAATATCTTATGCGTCGGTGCATATTCATCACGACTCAACAACAGCTTGCTCTCCATCCCCGAGGCATCCTTCACAATCCGATACGTTTGGACAATATAGCCTTTATAACCTGCCTGATCTTGGACAACCTTTCCGGGAGGAAGGCTTGAATCAACTCGCATAATCGTTTGAAAGTCAGTCTCTTTTTCAATCTTTTGCTCAAACCGAACGGTCTTACCGGTCTTCTTACCATATATGCGAACCGTCATCATTCCGTTTTTCACTTCAGTTCGAATATATAGGAGCGAAGAGGTATCATTTTTGAATTTAAAATCGAGATTCGGATAATTTACCGTTGCGTCCTGACCTAATGGGATATAGGAAATCACCACCGCATGAGGATAACGCTCGACAATCGGCAAATTGGCAAGAACTGCAGCACTATAGAGGGTTGAAGAAACTTGACATATTCCTCCACCAATTCCTCGGACATATTCATTATTAATAATTATGTAGGCATCTTTGTAACCCGTCTCAGCCGTTCTCGGTCCAATCGTTTCATTAAAAGATAAGGTTGCTCCGGGCATAAGCAAAGTTTTATCAAGTTTTTTAGCCGCTGCTACTAAGTTTGCTGACCGATTTTTATCTTTAACATTAAACTGCGTGGTATACTCGCCAACAATTCCGTTAAAAGCTAAGGTTTGCAATTGTTCTGTGGTTTTCAACGCTGCCACATCGGCAACAGGAATTTCCACTTGCTTGGGCAAAGTTGCAAACGATTGATTTCGAAGCTTGTCCAGGATAGCATCGATTTGAACGACCTGACCCGGGACTGCAGGTATAATTACAAACTGATCATTATCTATTGTATAGGATGCATCCACGGCTGATCGATTTAGATCTGCTAATTTTTCCTGTAAAATTTGATGGGCTTGGATTGGGTCTAATTTTAAGACACTCTCAATTCTCTGACCTGGCTTCGTCCAAAGTTTCTCCCAAACCGTATTAAAATCTAAAGCAAGCCCTAACTCCTTAAGCGTGACAGAAACCTCTTTTTCATTGTACACCAAGAGGATATTTTGTGCTAGCTTGTCCCCTTCCCAGTCCTTAATCATCGTTTGGGCTTCCTGCGCCGTAACGCCTGATAACTCCAAGCCCTCTAGAGAAGTCCCTTCACTCAAAGTGTTATGGCTCACACTTGATGGAACCTGAGAAGTATCCATCTTCCAGGGGATTACGTTTCCTTGGTTGCATCCAGGAATAACCAGTAGCGTTAAGCTGAATAGAAGTATAGAAATAATTTGCATATCACTCTGGCCCCCAATACCGCTGAAATGAATTTCATTAGTATTAGAATCTACAGTTTCAGAGCAAATTATTGCTTAAGTTCAACAAAAAATTCGCTTGAATTTCAAGCGAATTTTTCATCAATTATTAGAGTAAATTTTTCGTGAAGAAAACTATTCATCTTCTTCCATGTTTTCCCAAGCATCAGCAACTTTTTCCCATTCATCATCATCTTCGATGTCGAGCAACATTTCGTTACCGTCTGCATCATGACCTAACTTCAGGATAATAGCCTCATCAGTGTCTTCATCTTCATCTTCAGACTCTTCCTCGCCGGTGATCGGCAGGAGCACGAAATACGTAGAACCGTCTAGTTCTAAGGTGTCTAGATGAAGGAATTCATGATCGTGACCTTCATCATCCGTAAGGATAACTGTGTCAAATTCTTCTTCGTCATGGACATGGTCATGATCATGGTCATGGCCACAATCGTGGTTATGGTCAGTCATTTAATTCACCTCTTATCAAAGATAGTGTCATTTTACCCTAAGAGGTAATGATTGTCAAACATTCCGTTGACGATGATCAAGATACCCCTGTAAAATAAACACCGCTGCCATTTTATCAATTACTTTTTTCCTTTTCGCCCGAGAAACATCCGCTTCGATTAAAGAACGCTGTGCTGCCACAGTACTCAGTCGCTCATCCCAAAGCTTCACGGGGAGCTGAAATCGCTCCTGTAAGAGCTCCGAAAATTCTTCCGATAATTGTGCTCTCGGCCCTAGTGTTCCATTCATATTCTTAGGATAACCGAGAACGATTTCTCGAACCTCATATTTATCAATTAACTCAGCGAGTTCATCTATCTCTGCCTTCGATCGGCGAATTGTTTTAATGCCTTGAGCTGTCCAAAGCAGTTCATCGCTTATCGCTACGCCAATAGTCCGTTCTCCAAAATCCAGCCCCATAATCCGCATCGCAGGACCGCCTTTCATCTTAAGTTATGATTAACGACGAAGCCCCCACAACTTTAGCTGTGAGGGCTTCTGTTGAAATTTTACTTTTGTAAGTATGAGCGAACAAGCTCCTCTAATAATTCGTAGCGTTCCAATTTGCGAATTTGGGAGCGCGCTTGATCATAACTGGTAATGTAAACTGGATCTCCTGACATAAGATACCCCACCAACTGGTTGATTGGGTCATACCCTTTCTCTTGTAAGGCAGCATATACATGTTCCAAAATTTCACGAGGTGAAGCTTCCCCTCCTTGAGATTGAAACATCATTGTTTCTTCCATACGTCCGTCCATGATCGTTTCCCCCCTTCGCAGTCGGTTCTACGGACTTTTCAATGTTAGAGAAGTATTCGCTCTTTTATCGTATTTATCCTTTATTTTCTAAGAAAACTTTGGATAATCCGGGGCACTTGATCCAGAGCTTCACCCAATTTAGCGGGGTCTTTACCCCCTGCTTGGGCCATATCCGGTCGGCCACCGCCGCCTCCCCCAGTAATTTTCGCAACTTCTTTAATAATCTGCCCCGCATGCAACCCACTTAAACCTGTTGGATTAACAAGTGTGACCCAATTGACTTTTCCTTCAACCGGGGCACCTAATATGATAACCCCAGATTTGAGTTTATCTCGAAGCATATCGGCCATATTTCGTAACGCATCCATGTCTGAAGCTTGCACGGCAGCAGCGATAACTGCAACTCCTTCAACCTCTTTAACCCGTTGCATTAAGCCTTCAACTTCATACTTGGCCATTTTAGCCGTCTGTTGCTGAAGTTCTTTTTCAAGATCATGCACCTGCGTCACAAGTCCTTGGACCCGTTTTGTAAGATCCGCAGGCTGAGCTTTCAATAGTTGAGCAAGTTCAAGCCGTTCTGCATCCAGCTTTCGGGTGTAATCTAAGCTAGCCAATCCTGCAACCGCTTCAATGCGTCGCAGTCCAGCACCGATTCCGCCCTCAGAAAGGATTTTAACAAGACCAATATCTCCTGTAGCGCGGGCATGGGTTCCTCCGCATAGTTCTTTCGAGTAATCTCCCATCGAGACAACCCGTACGACGTCACCATACTTCTCACCAAAGAGAGCCGTCGCTCCGCTTCCCTTCGCTTCTTCGATTCCCATTTGAGCCGTAGAAACAGAAAGATTCCCCAAAATGGCTTGGTTCAACTGATCTTCTACCCGCTGAATTTCATTCTCGGTCATAGCATGAAAATGCGTAAAATCAAAACGCAAATGCTCCGGTGTCACTAAGGAACCTGCTTGTTGGACATGCTCTCCTAAAACAGAGCGCAATGCGGCTTGAAGAAGGTGAGTTGCACTGTGATGGCGCGCTGTGGCTTTTCTTGCTTCCTGATCTACTAACGCTTCTACCATTTCTCCTGTATGCAAAATTCCTTGAGTCACGAGCAACTTATGATAATACGTACCTGTAACGCCTTTTTTCACTTCAAGAAGTTGTGCTTCAGCACGAACCGTCCGGAGGATACCTAGGTCAGCAACTTGACCTCCGCTTTCGGCATAGAAGGGAGTTTGGGATAAGAAACAGAGCACTTCATCCCCTTCGGCAGCTTCCGTTACGGCTTCTCCATTGACGAATAGAGCTTCAATCTTCACGTTTTCCCCAAGAACATCATAGCCATCAAAGGAAGTTGTACCTAAGGCTTTCGCTTTTGCAGCGATCGCTGGACTTTCCTGAACAGCTCTCATTTGTTGGGATTGTTCTTTAGCTAAACGGCGATGTTCTTCAGCGGCAATCTCATAACCTGCCATATCGACAGATAATCCTTGCTCGGCCAAAATCTCTTCTGTCAGTTCAACGGGGAACCCGTAGGTTTCATACAAGTTGAATGCATCTGCTCCACTTAATATGTTTTCTACCGCTTCTTGCAGAGACTTCACTTTTTCTTGGATCATCAACGTTCCTTGTTCCAAGGTGGCTTGGAAATTCTTTTCCTCCAAACGCAAATGGTTCAAGATGAAGTTTTCATTCTCTTTGAGTTCAGGATAGTGATGCGCATAATCCCTTTGGATAATTCTAAAAACAGGCTCCAAGAACGGCTTATCAATTCCGAGAAGACGCGCATAGCGAATCGCACGGCGTAGAATTCGACGCAATACATACCCTCTTCCATCACGACCTGGTCGGATTCCATCCGAGAGCATGAAAGAAACAGCACGAGTGTGGTCAGCAACGACTTTAAGTGCGATGTCGGTCTTCGCCTCGACATGGTATTGAACCCCAGCAATCTCAGCGACCTTGTCAATGATCGGGCGGAAAAGGTCTGTATCAAAGTTAGTTTCTGCCCCTTGCATAACTGCTGCAATCCGTTCCAGTCCCATCCCTGTATCAATGTTCTGCTTCGGCAATGGGGTAAGCATCCCATTTTCATCTCGGTTGTATTGCATAAACACTAAATTCCAGATTTCTAAGAAACGATCACAGTCACACCCGACTGCACAGTCCGGTTTTCCACAGCCGCGTTCAATTCCAAGGTCTACATAAATTTCAGAACAATACCCACAGGGTCCAACGGGTCCGGCAGCCCAGAGATTTTCCGGATCATTGAGAATCCGCTCCGGTTGAACTCCGGCTTTCTCGAGCCAAAGTTGTCTGGCATCTTCATCCTCAGGATGGACCGTAATCCAAAGCTGATTAACCGGTATCTTTAAAACTTCAGTGACATATTCCCAGGCCCAAGGAATCACTTCACTTTTAAAATAATCACCAAAAGAAAAATTCCCAAGCATCTCAAAAAAAGTATGATGGCGGGCTGTTACTCCTACATTTTCAAGATCGGGAGTTCGGACGCATTTCTGAGCGGTTGTTGCTCGTGGAAAGGGGGGCTCAACCTTACGCATAAAATAGGGTTTAAAAGGAACCATCCCCGCAACCGTTAAGAGCAGCGTCGGATCATCCTTCGGAATCAAAGATGCGCTAGGCAATCTTTTATGCCCCTTGGACTCAAAAAACTTAAGAAACATTTCGCGCAGTTCGTTACCAGTATACATACTTTACCTCCCTAGAAATTCCTAAATGGGTTCAGAAAATAAATAAAACCCGCCCCTTAATCAGGGACGGGCTCTTACCGTGGTACCACCCTGCTTACCAATTCAATTGCCCTTGACTAAATGGCATGGATTGGTCGCTTTGGGACAGATAAACTGTCATTGCACTTAACGCGTGCTTTCGTCAAGTTTTACTTGCCCTCGGAAATAGCGTTCATATCTAACCTCATAACTCTTCCCACCTGCCAGAGTCTCTCTGTTAAAAAGGCCAAATACTATTGGTTTCCTCATCGGTTTGACTTCAATCTTATGTAACTCTTCTGTTGTAAAATTATAGCGGAACTCAGGGTAACTTGTCAACAGACGGAGTCAGCTTAAGCACTTCTTCATCGGGTTGCATTTCCGGCGAGACCAGTCGAAAATAGATGTGTCTTAAGATAACTCGGAGTACGGCGGCAATAGGAACAGAGAAGAGCATTCCCCAAAAGCCTGCAATCTCTCCCCCCGCTAAGAGCACGAAAACGATCAGTAACGGATGGAGTCCTACGCTATCTCCCATAAGTTTAGGCGAAATCACGTCACTTTCCAGTTGTTGCACAACAATAATCACGATCGCGATCTTTAATCCCATCATTGGAGAATAGATTAAACCGAGCAGAATGGAGGGTACCGCCCCGATTACAGGTCCAAAATAGGGAATCAAATCAAATACTCCACAAATTATCCCGATCAATAGAGCATAATCCATCCCCACCAACTTTACCCCAACCCCTGTCAGGATGCCCACAATTACAGCGATGATTAAGTCTCCACGAATAAAGCGTCGCACAACATGATTAATATCTTGAAGCAATCGTTGCCACTCCAAGCGCCATTTTTGAGGAACAAGGCGTAAACACCCTTTATTTAACCGCTTCCAATCGGCTAAAAAATAGATGGCTAAAACAGGGGAAAGAATAAACAAACTCAGAGAAGCCAACATTTCTGGTAGAGTATGAAGAAAGGCGCGTAAACATTCGACCAAATAAACTTCAATTCGAGCAAGATTTTCGTCAAACACTTGAGCAACTTGATTGGGCAGTCCCGTCGAACGAAAGTTAGCACGAAAGTCCTGAATGGATTGATCTAAAGTTTGCATCGTCGTGGGTAGTGAAAAGGCAAGTTTCGAAAGTTCAATGTAAAGCTTAGGCAGCATGAGAAACAATGTCGTTCCCAAAAGAACAATAATCCCAATAAAGACGCAAGCAATAGCCCAACGCCTGCCCATTCCTCGCTTTTCTAATCCCTCGACCACAGGGCTGAGTACATAAGCGAGAGCAAAGGCGAGTAAAAATGGACCGAGCACCGGTTTCACCAGCATGAGCAGAATAAATCCGAAGACAAAGACGAAGGAGACGAAAAGCCAACGCCAACTTTGCTTTCTCAAGCGAGCTCCTCCTAATAAAAAAGCGCGACAAAGCGCGCTTTTATTTCAAGTCAATAATCCAAAGAAACTTACCATTTAACCTTCCGCATACCTTTACGCATCAGAGACATGGCTTTGTTTCGTGGGCGAACCATATAACCAATAGCTGCCCCAAGAAGACTTCCTGCAACCATTCCACCAACCATTTGTCCTGATTTCAAGACCATCCCTCCTTCTGTTTAATTTACTCCAAAGCAGATTCCGAAATTCCAGCATCGAGGATTGGGTCTTCCCAGGCGATTAAGGAACCATCTTCTGCCAAATCGTAAATAACTACCTTATCGGTTTGGTTTGTAAATTCTACACAGCAGTCCCAGCAGTAATACTGTCCTACTCCGACCTTGCCGATCACTCGACCTGCACAAACTGGACAATTCATGAGAGTGAACCTCCTTCTTGATCATGGTCCCAGGGAGATACGTGGTCATCAATGATTAAGACGTCTTTCCCATCAACCATGACATTTTCCTGCAGAATCGCGCCTCGGCCTTGTGTCAGATCAGAGAATAAACCATCTGAAACCTCAAATCCAACGATGCTTTCAGCCGAATCGTCGAGGAAGACATCTTGAATCGTACCTTTTGCTTCCCCACCTTGGGTAAATACCTGATTGCCAACCTTCTCGGACCATTTAACACCTTGAATATTTTGAACTTCATTGTCTTTTACGGTTAAGGCATCCTTCCCGACAGCCGCAACCGCGCTCCGTGGAAGTCCTTTTCCTGAATGAAAAATATGACCGTTCTCTAAGAGCATCCCACTGACTTTTTGAGACTTTGAATCAAAAACGACATCCTGGATCCAGCCAATTGCATCGCCGCTCTTCAGATTCAAAATGGGTAAACCAATGAGATCTCGGGCACGTCTCATATTTTCCTCCTGACAAAATAGTTCTTTAATACTATTTCCCGAGTCGATTCAATTCATTCATTCATCTTAAAATTTGATTTATATCCCTCTTGGATCAGAAATAATCTTACCTCCACCAATGACACGATCTCCATCATAAAAAACGACAACCTGTCCTGGTGTAATCGCGCGCTGTGGAGTTTCAAACTGAACTTTGACACAAGCTCCAATTGCCCCCTTGATTTGTTCGGAATTTTCGACAGGGTAAATCATGGCAGGAGCTAAGGAAGCTTTGTAACGAATTTTAGCACTCACCTTCAACGGCTCTGTCAGGTCCTCAATGGCCATCCAGTTGAGATCCGTCGCGTAGAGTGCATCTGAAAACACCTCCGGATCCTCTCCTAACACGACTTCATTCCGTTCCGTATTAAAGCCGACAACAAACATAGGTTTCCCGAACGTCACACCGAGGCCTTTGCGTTGTCCCACCGTATAGTGTACCAACCCTTGATGACGCCCTAAAACATGACCTTGCTTGTCCACAAAGTTTCCCGGTTTAATTGGCTCAGTCGCTCTTTTTTCAACAAAGGAAGCATAATCATTATCCGGAATAAAACAAATTTCCTGGCTATCCGGTTTACGCGCCACGCGAAGAAGCCCTCGTTCTTCTGCCATTTCACGAATCCGTTCCTTCTTATAATCGGCTAACGGAAACAACGTATGTGCCAATTGATCCTGAGTCAGAGTATAAAGCATGTAGGTCTGATCTTTCCACGTATCCTCAGGACGATTTAGGAAAAGCCTTCCGTTCTCTGGATTACGTAAAATCTGAGCATAGTGTCCAGTCGCAATATAGTCCGCACCCAAACCTTGAGCTTTTTGCAGCATTTCTCCCCAGCGCACAACACGATTACACATCACACAAGGATTTGGTGTTTCTCCTTTAAGATAAGAAGCTGTAAAATAATCAATCACATTTTCCTCAAAATAAGAGCGAAAATTCAAGACGTAATGCGGGATTCCCAATTGAAACGCAATTCGCTTTGCATCATCAATTGCCGAAATGGAACAGCAGCCTCCTTCTACATCTGGACCTGCTGAAGGCCAGATCTGGAGCGTAACACCAATAACGTCATACCCTTCTTCTTTGAGCAAAGCGGCGGCGATGGAACTATCCACACCGCCGCTCATGCCGACTACTACCTTTGGTTTATCGGTAATTGTCATATTCTTTTCTTTTACCCCTTACTTTTGATGTTTTTCACGATAATCTTTGATTGCAGCATGTACTGCATCTGCTGCTAAATTGGAACAGTGCATTTTAACCGGAGGAAGTCCGTCTAAAGCTTCAGCAACAGCTGCATTGCTCACTTCTAATGCTTCATCAATCGTTTTCCCTTTAACCATTTCTGTAACCATACTGCTCGTAGCAACGGCTGCACCACAACCAAAGGTTTTAAACTTAACATCTTTAATTATATCATCCTCAACATCTAAGTAAATACGCATGATATCGCCACATTTGGCGTTTCCAACTTCACCGATGCCATCAGCATCTGGAATTTCACCGACATTGCGGGGATTTGTAAAATGATCCATAACTTTTTGTGAATACATCATTTCTGAACACACTCCTTAAATTATTGTGCCTTAGCCGTGTTATGAAGGATTTGATCATAGAGCGGGGACATCATCCGTAACCGCTCGACTATTTTAGGTAACTGTTCAAGGACATAATCGATATCCTCTTCTGTGTTTTGACGTCCCAAAGAAAAACGTAAGGAACCATGTGCAATTTCATGTTTGAGCCCCATCGCGAGGAGAACGTGAGACGGATCCAGAGAGCCTGAAGTACATGCCGAACCACTCGATGCTGCAATTCCCATCATATCCAAACTGAGAAGAAGAGATTCACCCTCAACATACTGAACGCTAACATTCACGTTATTGGGGAGACGCTTGTCCCCTCGCGGTCCATTCACCTTGACATAATCTATTTTTTCCAAGATTCCATCCATAAGTCTATCTCGAAGAACTTTCAATTGTTTCTCTTCTTCTTCCATCCGCTTGCCGGCTAATTCGCAAGCTTTACCGAATCCAACAATTCCTGGTAGATTTTCTGTACCTGAACGACGTTTTTTCTCTTGTCCGCCGCCGTAAACTCGAGGCGAAAGTTTGACCCCTTTACGAATGTAAAGAGCGCCAACCCCTTTCGGTCCATAAATCTTATGACTCGACATGGTAAGAAGATCAACATTCATTGCTTTTACATCAATAGGTATTTTGCCTAAGGATTGGACTGCATCAACGTGGAAAGTGACTCCCTTTTCTTTAGCAATTTTACCAATTTCAGCAATCGGTTGTATCGTTCCGACTTCGTTATTCGCGTGCATAATCGAAATTAAAATCGTATCAGGACGAATCGCGTGCGCGACCGCTTCAGGATCTACTAATCCTTCTTCATCGACAGGAATTACGGTCAATTCAAAACCACTTTTTTCAAGATATTCACAGGTTTCAAGCACTGCATGGTGTTCGATTGCTGAAGTAATTATATGCTTTCCATTTTTACGCTGAGCATCAGCCGTTCCCAAAACGGCCAGATTATCAGCTTCTGTTCCACCACTTGTAAAGGTAATTTCATTCTCTTGCGCTCCAATCAAAGCAGCGACTTGTTCTCTCGCTATTTCCAAACCTTCTTTAGCTTCTTGTCCAAAGGAATGGACACTTGATGGATTACCATACTTCTCCGTATAGTATGTCATCATTAATTGAGCAACTTCCGGATCCACCGGAGTCGTCGCGCTATGGTCTAAATATACTCTCCTCATTGAGGTCCCTCCTAAAACTTTATAATGGCTCAACTTTTAATTATAAAAAATATCAAAATTGCGTTCAGATTCTTTTCCCTTGGCATCCTGAACCATATTTGCTAAAGTAATAGAATCGACTACATCGGCAATCGAATCCCGCACTTTTTCCCAAATGGTTCGGGTCACGCAATATTTTGCTTTTTGACAACATTCGGGGTCTTCCTCTGATACGCAATCCACGGGCGCAATGGATCCCTCTAGAACACGAATCACGTCACCCACTCGAATCTGATCTGCTTCCCTACCCAAGACATAACCTCCTTGGGCACCACGAATACTTGTAACCAGACCCGCTTTTCGTAAGCCTGAAATGAGTTGTTCTAAGTAATGCTCCGAAATACCCTGTCGTTCGGCGATACTTTTTAAGGAAATCGGTCCTTCACCGGCATGTTGAGCCAAGTCAAACATCGCTTTTACACCATATCGGCTCCGTGTTGAAAGCTTCAAATATCCCCATCTCTTTTCTTTGGTAACTTAGGTTGGGATCACGAATTCCTAAGGTCAACCATATCTTATTAAAATACTCGGGATTTGTCAAGTTAATCCCGAGTATTTTAATAAGATATTTTTATCACAAGTGAAGTTTAAATATATGTGTTGTTTAGAATACTTTTCTAAAGGGCAAGGATTCGTTATACTAAAATTAAAACGTATTATTATGCATAAACCGGATGAAAGGATAAAGAAAAATGGATGATCTCTTTTCAGTAACCTTCAACCCAAATCAAGTTGCCCCACTCGCAGACCGAATGCGTCCACGGACCATTAATGAATATATCGGCCAATCTCATATCCTCGGGCCTGGGAAACTTTTACGACGGGCCATCGAAGCAGATCGTATCAGCTCTCTCATCTTATATGGACCACCCGGAACAGGCAAAACCTCGCTTGCCCATGTCATTGCTCAAGCCACCGCTGCTAGTTTTGTGCGTATTAATGCCGTATCCTCTGGAGTAAAAGAAATTCGCGAGATTATTCAAAACGCCACAGAACAACTCCATCTCTATGGAAAAAAAACGCTAGTCTTCTGCGATGAGGTTCATCGCTTTAACAAAGGACAGCAAGACGCGCTATTACCCGCTGTCGAAAACGGAACAATTACCTTTATCGGAGCCACAACGGAAAATCCTTTTTTTGAAATCAACTCTGCTCTACTGAGTCGCTCAACCTTGTTTCAACTTAATCCCTTAACTCCTGAGGAACTTCGTCAAGGTTTGCAGCAAGCTTTAATGGATAATGAACGAGGTCTAGGCCAATATGCGGTTGAGATTGTCCCTGACGCCTGGGAGCACTGGCTCAATTATGCAAATGGTGATTTACGCCGAGCCCTTAATGCTCTCGAGCTTGCTGTTTTAACCACTTCACCAGTCGACGGAATCCGTCATATTTCAATGGAAGTAGCTGAAGAATCTATTCAACAGCGAGCCATGCGTTTCGATAAAAACGGAGATAACCATTATGATATTATTTCAGCTTTTATCAAAAGTATGCGAGGCTCTGATCCGGATGCTGCCCTTTACTGGTTAGCCGTCTTATTAGAATCCGGCGAAGACCCTCGCTTTATTGTCCGCAGAATTATCGTCCATGCTTCTGAGGATGTTGGTCTAGCAGATCCCCAAGTAATGCTCCAGGCTCAGGCTGCCGCTAATGCTTTGGAATGGCTGGGGTTACCGGAAGCCCGTATCCCGATCGCCCAAGCGGTCCTCGCCATTGTAACAGCACCCAAAAGCAACAGTGCCTATGATGCCATTAATAGTGCCCTGGATTATGTTCGTACACATCCTACTGGAGAAGTACCCCGTCACTTACGCGACGCTCACTATCCAGGCGCCAAAAAATTAGAGCATGGTAAAGGATACCTTTATCCCCACACTTACCCAGGCCACTGGGTTGAGCAACAATATCTGCCAGAAAGTGTTGAAACGCCTGGTTTCTTCACCCCTTCTGGGTTAGGTCAAGATGTTGGCAACCGGGGAAAATGGGATCATGGAGAGTAATGAGCCTATTACCCACGCTTTACCTTTATCACAGGTTGCATAAGGTTATGATATCCCGAAACTGAATATACAAAAAAGGCTTCCCATAGCCGAATTTATGGGCAACCCTGTCAATTAAAAGGTAATTGAAAATATAAATTATTATTTAAGTAGCCACGACTCAGTCGTGGCTACTTTTGTTACCTACTTAAGCGTGAGCATTCAGCATTTTAACAAGATCTGCTTTACCACGGAAACCAACGATTTTATCAACCAATTGGCCACCTTTAAAGACACCTAAAGTTGGAATACTCATTACGCCATACTGACTTGCAACTGGACCTTGCTCATCAACATTCAACTTACCAATTACAACTTTACCTAAATACTCATCAGCCAACTCTTCTACGATCGGTGCTACCATACGGCATGGATTACACCAAGTTGCCCAAAAATCTACTAAGACTGGCTTCTCCGAACCAAGTACATCTTGATTCCAATTTTCTGTTGTAAACGTTTTAACATTTGCTCCTGCCATTTTAAAAATTCCTCCTCGAAATAAACTTTAGCATCGCCAAAAGCTTTTGAGATAAATAGTATTGAAACGCAATTTTACTCATTTTATGAATTTTGTGAGTACCCCAACGAGGTCTTCAATCGCAGCGTCTTTATCCTCTTCATCCCTACTCGCTTTTTTTAAACATCCCCGGGAATGGTATTCGAAAATCATTGTACCGACTTTGTTCACAGCCGCTCTAACTGCAGCAACTTGAACCAACACATCTACGCAGTACTTATCATTTTCAACCATGCGTTGGATTCCTTTTACTTGACCCTCTACTTTTTTCAAGCGGCGAAGAAGGTCTTCCTTCGCATCAGAATAAGGACATTCGTTCATATTCATTCTCTCCCATATACCCTCAGGGGGTAGCTATGCACTTATTATAATCTTAAATATTTTCTCTGTCAAATCTAAATATACGAACTTCAGATGAAATTTAAAACTCCATCTGAAGTAAGCATTCCCCTTATTTTAAATAATAATTAGATTAGTGTTTATTTGGTTTTAAGGTCTGGAATATTCGTTTTGATATGAAGCTCTTTAAGTTGTTTATCAGCTACCGGAGACGGTGCGTGGCTCATCAAATCAGCTGCGCTTTGTGTTTTCGGGAAAGCAATCACATCTCGGATCGTATCTTTGCCTGTTAGAAGCATGATTAAGCGGTCAAGGCCAAGAGCGATTCCGCCATGTGGAGGTGTCCCATATTCAAAGGCGTCCATCAGGAATCCAAACTGAGCTCTCGCGTTTTCAGGAGTGAATCCTAGCAATTCAAACATTTGCTCTTGAACATCACGTTTGTGGATCCGGATACTCCCGCCCCCTAATTCAATGCCGTTCAAGACCACATCATAGGCTTTAGCCCGTGCTTTGCCAGGTTCAGTTTTCAACACGTCTAAATCTTCATCCATAGGAGCAGTAAATGGATGATGAATGGCGACAAACCGTTTCTGCTCTTCATCCCATTCTAAAAGAGGGAATTCTGTAACCCAAAGGAAGTTTAAGGCTCCTTCGGGAATGAGATCTAAGCGCTTACCTAGCTCTAACCGGAAATGTCCTAATGCTTCTGCTACCACCGATTCCTTATCAGCAATAAAGAAAAGAATATCTCCCGTTTCTCCCCGCATCAATGAAATCAGTTCTTGTAACTGTTCTTCCGTAAAGAACTTAGCAATCGGGGATTTGACTCCTTCTTCTCCCAGAACAATATAGGCTAAGCCTTTCGCGCCAAACTGATGAACATATTCCACCAAACCGTCAAGCTCGCGTCGTGGCATTCCTGCACATCCCTTAGCACAAATCCCTTTAACCCGACCCCCTTTGGCCAAAGTATCTGTGAACACTTTAAAATTGGAATTTGCAACAACCTCAGCTACATCAACGAATTCCATGCCAAAGCGCATATCCGGCTTATCCGATCCAAAACGTTCCATTGCTTCCTTATACGTTAAGCGCACAAACGGACGAGGAATATCTTTGCCTGTAAATTCCGTAAAAATACCGGCGATTAATTCTTCCATCATGGGTAAAATATCTTCAACCTCAACAAAAGACATCTCAACATCCAACTGGGTAAACTCAGGTTGACGATCAGCCCGCAAATCTTCATCTCGGAAACATCGTACAATCTGGAAGTATTTCTCCATTCCGGAAACCATCAAGAGCTGCTTAAAAATCTGTGGTGATTGAGGCAGAGCATAGAATTCACCGGGATGAACACGGCTCGGTACGAGATAATCCCGTGCTCCTTCTGGTGTGGATTTCGTAAGCATAGGAGTCTCTATCTCATAGAAACCACGGCTGTCAAAAAAGTTTCGCATGATCTGGGAAACTTTACTCCGTGTTTTAAAAACTTTCTGCATCTCAGGCCGACGCAAATCAAGATAACGGTATTTCAAACGAACCGTTTCATCCACATCGACATCATCCTGAATATAAAATGCTGGGGTCTTCGCAGCATTTAAAATTTCTAATTCTTCAGCAACGACTTCAATTTCTCCAGTAGGCAAATTGGGATTTGTTGCTCCCTCAGGGCGAAGACGGACTCTTCCTAAAATGGAAACTACGAATTCTGACCGTAACCGTTCCGCGGTCGTGAAATTTGGAATTTCTGGATTAAAGACAACTTGCACTAAACCTGAACGATCGCGAAGATCGACAAAAATCACTCCACCATGGTCTCTCCGACGTTGTACCCACCCAAGTAAACGAACGACTTGTCCGTCATAATTCGCCCGCAAACTTCCTGCCTCAATCCGTTCTGATAATACTGTCATACTTCTTCCTCCCATTTACGCATAAGATCATCTAATACGTCAGTAATTGGTACTTCTAATTGTTCCCCAAGGGCTAAATCACGCAGGATAACCACCTGGCGGGTCAATTCATCTTCACCAAGAATAGCCGCGTAGTGGGCTTGTGCTTTATCCGCAGTTTTTAATTGCGATTTTAAGCTTCTCCCCAGTAAATCTATACTCGCTGAGATACCTTTGCTTCTTAACTGGCTAACTAAAGAAAAGGCTTTCTTCTGTGCAGCCTCACCTAACGCGATAAACATCACGAATTCCTTAGGAGCTCGTTCTGTAACCTGACCAGAAGCATAGATCGCGTTGAGAACACGTTCCATCCCCATCGCAAATCCGATTCCCGGAGTCTGTGGACCACCCACTTCTTGAACAAGTCCATCGTAACGGCCCCCGCCACAAATTGCACTTTGGGCACCAATATCCTCAACTAGGACTTCAAAGGCAGTCTTCCGGTAATAATCTAAACCACGTACAAGACGAGGATCCACTTTATAACGGACCCCTGCTGCCGTCAAGAGTTCCTGTAACTCCTGAAAATGCTCAGAACATTCCAGGCAAAGTGTATCCAACGTTGTCGGTGCACCTTGTGTGATTTCCTGACAGGTTGGATTTTTACAATCCAGAATCCTCATGGGGTTCCGCTCAAAGCGGTCCTGACAATCCTTACAGAGCTGTTCTCGACGAGGGGCCAGGAATTCTTGGAGCTTCGTGCGGTGTTCAGCACGACAGGTTGGACAGCCGACTGAGTTGACATGTACTTCTAACCCTTTTAACCCTAACCGGTTATAAAGATCCCACACCAAAGTAATGACTTCAGCATCGACGATAGGCTTGTCCGCTCCTAATACCTCAACTCCGAATTGATGAAATTGACGGAATCGTCCCGCTTGAGGCCGCTCGTAGCGAAACATGGGTCCCATGTAATATAACTTTACAGGCTGCGGACCCCCATATAACTTATTCTCGACATAGGCTCGGCAAACTGAAGCTGTTCCTTCTGGCCGTAAGGTGACGGAACGATCCCCTTTATCAAGGAAACTATACATTTCCTTGTTTACAATATCTGTGGTTTCGCCCACACCGCGTTGAAAGAGTTCCGTTGCTTCAAACATCGGGGTACGGATTTCTTCATATCCATATTCCCGACAAATCTTACGAATTTGCTGCTCTAGATCTTGCCACTTTTCGACAACACCTGGCAAAAGATCCTGTGTTCCTTTGGGACGCTGAATCGCCACTCGTAATCCCTCCTAAAAATAAATAAAGCTCCTCAATCTCTTGCTTATTAGCAAGGGACGAGAGCTCCCGTGGTGCCACCCTTATTGACGAAAAGATTAGCCTCTTTTCGCCCACTTTTTGGTCTCTAACGGAACCACACGACTTTTCTTCCCCTCCTAGGGTGTCCTCCTAAGCGTCTCTCAGGCCGGTTTCAGCTATCGGCCCTCCCTGTTGAGAGATTATGCACAGTCTCTTCCTAAGAATTTTCTTGAAATGGGAATCCAAGTTAAATGATCTTTATAATACTAAATCATACAAAAAAAAAGCACTCTTGTCAATCTTACATTTTTTCTATAGAAAAAGGTTACTCTACACAATGAAAATTCATTTTAAGCAACAAGGAGGTGCTAGAAATTGAGTAACAAGAAAACAGATAAAACCCGTACTCATGCTCCCAATCTAGAAGATAATAGCCCCAAGCCCAATAAATCCGACCGATATCTTATGAAAGATAACCTTAATGACCATAAACACTCGTAATTAAAAATCGGAACTCATCGAATCCAGGTCCGAAGGAGCTGCCATTCGTTTAGTTTTCGTTCCCAAGATACGGTATTCGCAGGACTTGTTGAAGGAAGCGTTTGATAGACTAATCCCTCTTTTAGCTCAAAGCCGACCTGGCGGTTAAACACTTCAAAAGCCTTTTTCCCATTAAACGCTACATAGCGAATTTCTGGGTATTGAGCCAATAGTTCGGCAAAGGGATTAGGCTGAGGGGACTTAATATGAGAGTCCAAGCTTCCTTCCCTCTCGCAGGTTGCAATAACGTCCCAAAGGGCGAATTTATAATGCAAAATGAACTCCAACTTTTGAGCATATGCCGTATTTGTTAGAAGTTCTGATGAAAACAAGGTACCTAGAATCCTCCAGAACTGATTACGAGGATTTGCATAATATTCTTGTTTGCGAAGGGATTCTTCACTCGGCATTGAGCCTAGAATAAGCACATGGGAATGCTGATCAATAACAGGTTTGAGCCCTTGAATAAACATGAATGCCCCCCCATTTCCTACTTTAAGCTACCCCTTGTGAAATAAAAAAATCTGCTTTTTCTAAGGACTGAGCATAGAGTTGTGGGATTCTCATCTGAATCAGATTGAGTTCAATTACTATAGCACTCAACTTCGACCAATCCCCTTTCTCATAACAAATCATCAAATCTAGTATAGCACGATAGATGTTTTGAGATCCTTGTAAGGCTTTCATTATATCATCGCATAATGGAAGTTGCTTACAGATTTTCTCCAATGACTGATCTAAAACCGCATCAATCAACGAAAACAACCCCATTAAAAAAAATTCAGAGCTCTTCTCGCCCATACCCAATTCTCGCGCAATGGCTTCTGCAAAGGTAGCCCGTATATAGGATTGAACAACAAGCTCTTGTGGTTTTCCTTCGCTAATATTCCCAATAGTCATTAGAGAAATCCATTTTTTCAATTCCTGAGGTCCAATTAGGGACAAGGCCTGGCGGATTGAAGAAATTTTCGATTTAAAGCCAAAAAATGAAGAGTTAATAAATTTAAAAAGTTTGTAGGAAAGAGATACATCTGCTTTAATGATTTGTTCTAAATATTCAGTGTCAAACTCCTTCCGATAAACTTCTTTAAGAAGTCTTAGCGAATTCATTTTACAGAGAGAAATATCCTTGCCTTCAATAATTACGGGTTTGCTAAAATAATATCCTTGAAAATAATGATAACCTAGCCTGAACGCTTCCTGATAAGCTTCAACCGTTTCCACTTTCTCAGCAAGAAATTTAGCTTTCTTCCCCAGCCGTTCGATTAAGATTTTCCGATGCTCCGGACGCGTCGCTAAGAAATCGACCTTGATAATATCTGCATATTGAAGCAGAGGAATAACCGCTGGAGTCAAGACAAAATCATCAAGCGCTAAAAGATAGCCTGCATTTTTTAGTTTTTGACAGACCTCGATAATTTCCGCATCAGGATTTACCGTTTCTAAAATTTCTATGACAACAGTCTCTTGAGGCAGCAGGGTTGCAGTTTCATTTTTAAGCAAATTGGAGGTAAAATTAATAAACGCCTTCTTGCCCCCTGTGAACTGTTCAATTCCCATCGCAAAAAAACTACTGGAAATCAACCTTCCTGTAGCCTGATCTCCATTGGGCAAATTAAAGTAATTATCTACACCCTCACGAAATAAGAGTTCGTATCCCAATAATATTCCCCTACGGTCGAGAATTGGCTGCCTTGCGACAAATACATCCAAAAATTCTCCCTCCTATTGTTCTATACATTGTTCAAATATTAACAAAGGATATCATTCGATAGATTTATTGCTAATCCCTTCTTTGTCAGAATCTTCATCAAATTACGTCAATCTAAGCCAAATTATTCAAAAAAGCCCATCCAGTAATGGATGAGCACTTATCATAACGTCAAAAACGCATTCACTCTCTTCTGATGAAGCTCTGGCCACCTCTTCAAATAAACTTGCCAATTTGAAGGATGTTGAAGATTTACTAATGTGTAATCCTTGGAGTTCACAACTTTACTTGATGCTCCTGCACCGATTCCAAGCACGGATTGCCGTTCTTCCATGATTCCAATGTTATAATAACACTCCGCTCCCGGTAAAGCGAAGCCAATATTCTCTAAATTCCCTGCGATATGTTTTTGACGATAGAGATAGTAGGGGCGCATTCCAAAAGAGCGAGTCATCACTAGGGCTAATTCCTGCATCGATTCCAGATCTTTACCTAAACTTTGCACTAAACCAGCTTCATACTCTTTAGAACCGCGTTTAATGGCAAGCGCATGAACAGTGAGGTTATCCGGCCTGAGTTTTCCAATCTGGTTTAACGTTTCCTGAACTTCTTGCGTAGTCTCACCAGGTAACCCTAAAATTAAGTCCATATTAATAACCCAACCGGGAACCTCGCGGGCAAGCTCATAAATCCTCAAAATATCTTCGACCGAGTGAGCTCTACCAATCCGCTTTAACGTCTCATCATGCATCGTTTGTGGGTTAATGCTTAAACGATTAACACCTTGCTCATTAAGGGCTTGGAGTTTTTCTTGAGAAAGTGTATCCGGTCGCCCAGCTTCCACTGAGAGTTCAATCTCTTCTGTCATTGGAATATTATCCCGAATCCATTGAAGCAAATCGGAAATTTCGGAAGTAGATAAGATCGTAGGGGTTCCACCACCGAGATAAAGTGAACTGGCCCATCTTCTCGTTTCTTTCATCCACTCTCCCGTTGCTCGAATCTCCTCGTAGAGCCCTTTCAGATAGAATTGAAGGGGTTCTCTTCCGTGTTGTAAAGAATAAGCCGGGAAAGAACAATAGCTACACCGCGTCGGGCAAAAAGGAATTCCTACATAAACAGCAACATGCTCTGGATGCTCAGTAAGTTGATGTAGATACGGACGTTGTAGAGCTACAATTTCTCGCAATAGTTGGGTTTTATCCTCTCGGATTAAATAGTGCTCTTCTAATACTTTCTTTTCTTCCGTTTTTGCAATCCCGAGATCGTTTAACCGATGTAAAATCTTACTAGGTCTTATCCCCGTTAAAATTCCCCAAGGAGGGGTATGCCCCGTCACTTGAGTCAGTAAATGAAAAAGTCCATGCTTAAGTAGTATTTTACGTTCTGTTTCTTTCCCTACCTGAGGGTGATCAAGGATTTGCATAATATCTTGCGAATCCAGAGTGACTCGGACCGATTGCGATTGTACCAAGTCGTTAGACATCTCGTCATAGAATATACTCTGAACGCAATAAGGCTGTGCCGGAAAATTAACTTCCACCTCAATAACAGCGATTCGATTTTCCGCATCGTGTTCCATATTTATCATCTCAGGATCTTTAACCCACACCTTTCCTTTGGGGAAAAAAGCGCGTATTAAGGAAAGACCCGCTTCCATTTCGGAGCGGGATAACGTCATACTCGATAATTCTAAGTTAATTTGCTTGTTCATTTGATGATTCATACTAAAAACGGATTTGACCGTTTTTCCCTCCCTATTGTAGTTGCTTCCCCATGTCCAGGAAAAACCTGGGTTTCTTCAGGTAAGACCAGCAATTTCTGCTTGATACCATCCAGAAGTTGTTCGAGTGACCCTCCGGGGAAATCGGTGCGACCGATAGAACCCTGAAATAGAGTATCCCCACTGATTAACCCTTCTGAAGTCAAAAAGCAAACACCACCTAAGGTATGGCCTGGAGTGGCTATCACCCTGACGGTCATATTTCCGATCAAAATCGTTTGTCCATCTTCGAGTAAGAAATCAGCAGGTTTCGTTTGAATTGAGGAATTTAAAGAACCCGAAATGCTTGAAAGATTTTTCCGCCCTTCAGTAAGCATATCAGCATCTCCAGCATGAATTCCCACTTTAGCTTTCAATGCGTTTCTCAGTTCTTCCACTGCACCAATATGATCAAAATGACCGTGCGTCAGCAGAATAAATTCTACGTGATAGCCCTTTTCCAGAACCCAATGATAGATTTTATCTCCCTCTGCACCGGGATCGATCACTACAGCTTTCTTCGTTTCTGGGCAACTCATAATATAACAGTTTGCTCCCATTATTCCCATGGCTCCGCTTTCAATCATTGACCTCTCTCCTTTACACAATCCCGAAGACTTATTCTTGCCCCATTTACTCCCTATAAAGCTGATCCATGATTCCTGCCTGGTTTAGAATGTCTTTTCACTATCTAAAAGCAAAGTCACAGGTCCATCATTCACTAACTCGACCTTCATGTCAGCTTGGAAGATTCCTGTCTCAACATGCACCCCTCTTAAGACGATCTTCGAAATGGCTTCCTCATAAAGCGCTTTAGCTTTTTCAGGTGAAGCAGCTGATGAAAAACTGGGACGTCTACCCTTACGGCAGTCCCCATAGAGGGTAAACTGAGAAACCAAAAGAATCCCTCCCTTTTCCTCCAGAATCGAGCGATTCATTTTCCCTGCTTCGTCCTCAAAAACCCTCAACCCAATGATTTTATCTACCATCCAATCCAAGTCCTGAGACGTATCGTTTCCACCTACTCCAAGCAAAACAAGAAATCCTTTGCCAATCTGTCCGACAATTTCTCCATCAACGCGAACGCAAGATTGGCTCACGCGTTGCACCACACTACGCATTATTTTCCTCCTGTATAAACCCGTTCGACGGAGCTCACATCTTTAACCCTACGAATTTTTTGCATCACATTATACAAATGACCTAAATTGCGGATCTCTATTCTCAGTTGGATATGTGCCATTTGATCCTTACTCACCCGAGCATTAATCCCTAAGATGTGAGTTCGCGTCTCCATAACCGTGTTCATAACATCTGTAACCAGTCTTGCTCGATCCAATCCGAAAATTTCAATATCAACTGGATAAATGGTATCCGCCTGGGCATCATCCCAAACAACTTCCACCATCCGACTTAATTCATCCTCATTATGGGCTTTAATATTATCACAATCACGGCGATGGATTGAGACCCCACGCCCGCGTGTTATATAGCCAACGATATCATCCCCTGGTAAGGGGTTACAACATCGTGAGAAACGAACGAGGATATTATCTACCCCTTTGACTCGAACTCCTTGACTCGATTTTCCGTAGCCGCTTGAGGGTTTCCCTTCTCCCTGTTGAAGTGCAGCTAGGTGGAGTTTTTCCTTCTCCTCCTTGCTCAAATCCTCACGCAGACGCACCAGGAATTTATTAATAGTAACCGCGCCATCCCCCATAGCAGCATAAAGGTCTTCGACATTGGTGATATTATAGCTCTTCGCAAAAGCCATTAAGATCTCCGGCTTAAGTATTGCAGAGGACTCCAAGCCCAGTTTACGAATCTCACGTTCTAAGCTCTCTCTGCCTCTGGCAATATTTTCCTCTCGTTTTTCCTTCTTGAACCATTGCCGGATCCGACTCTTGGCCTGTGAGGTTTTTACAAAAGACAACCAATCCTTGCTCGGTCCATTACTTTGTTTCGAAGTCAGGATCTCAACGATATCCCCATTCACCAGTTTCGAATCTAAAGGAACGATTCTACTATTAATTTTTGCTCCAACACAACGATGTCCTACATCTGTATGAACGCGATAGGCAAAATCAATCGGACAAGACCCTGCAGGAAGCTCAACGACATCCCCTTTAGGTGTAAACACAAAAACCGTATCCGAAAAAAGATCAATTTTTAGGGACTCCATAAATTCCCCGGCATCCTTGGAATCATGTTGCCATTCTAAAAGTTGACGAATCCAAGAGAGCTTCTGATCAAAACTCCCAGAGATTGATTTGCTTCCCTCTTTATATTTCCAGTGCGCTGCAATCCCGTATTCAGCCGTACGATGCATTTCCCAAGTTCTAATTTGAATTTCAAACGGTTCCCCATGGGCTCCTACGAGCGTCGTGTGCAGAGATTGGTACATATTAGGCTTGGGCATGGCTATATAATCTTTAAATCGTCCTGGTAGCGGTTTCCACATCGTATGGATGATACCAAGCGCACCATAACAATCATTCACCGAGTCGACAATGACACGGACCGCCGTTAAATCATAAATCTCGCTCAGTTCTTTATTCTGAGTGACCATTTTACGGTAAATACTATAAAAATGTTTCGGCCGTCCTGCAATCTCGGCATGAATTCCTACCTCACCCAGTCGATGTCGAAGCTGCTCAATCACTTCATTGATTTGATCTTCTCGCTCACGACGCTTAAAGGCGATTCCTTCAGACAAATCATAATATTCCTGAGGCTTTAAATACCGAAAAGAGAGATCTTCCAACTCCCATTTAATTCGGAAAATTCCCAAGCGATTAGCCAAAGGGGCAAAAATCTCGATCGTTTCCTGAGCGATTTCTTTCTGTTTCTCATGACTATGATATTTTAAAGTCCGCATATTATGGAGACGGTCTGCTAATTTGATTAAAATCACGCGAATATCTTTAGCCATCGCTAAAAACATCTTACGGAGGTTCTCCACCTGTTGTTCAACCTTGGTTTTGTAGGGGATCCGTCCAAGTTTGGTTACTCCGTCCACCATTAAAGCAACTTGCGGGCCAAACTCTTTTTCAATGTCTTCGATCGTGTAGGGCGTATCCTCAACCACATCATGAAGCAAGGCAGCCGCAATTGTAGCCTCATCCATTTCCAATTCCAAGAGGATTTTTGCCACTTCGAGAGGGTGTTGAATATAGTCTTCCCCCGAGTTACGCAGTTGCCCGCGATGAGCCTTTTCGGCGAAATAGTAAGCCTTTTCCGCTAGCCCTGATTCTTGGGGAAAAACGTGTTTCAATTGATCTAAAAACTCGCTTTCCGACATTTCCTGACTCCCTCTCTAACTATAAATCAAAAGCTATTAATATTGAACAAGCGAAAAGATCGGATAAGTGCCGAGCTTCTCTCGCCCCTCAAGCTCAGCGAGCTCGATGAGAAAACTCATACCCATAACTCGAGCCCCTGTTTTTTCAACCAGTCGAGCTGTCGCCAGCATCGTTCCCCCTGTTGCTAATAAATCATCTACAATCACAACGCGCTGACCTGCATGCAAAGCGTCTGCATGCACTTCTAACGTATCCGATCCATATTCAAGTTCATAGGTTTCACTGACAGCCTCTCCCGGCAGTTTACCTGGTTTACGTACTGGCACGAAGCCGATCCCTAAAGCATAGGCCACTGGGGCACCCAGTAAAAAGCCCCGGGCTTCTGGCCCAAGAATTAGCTCCGGCTTCCAAGGCCGAATCTGTTCCACCAAGGCATCAACAGCTGCCCTGTAAACCTCTCCATTTTTCAACAAGGTTGTTATGTCTTTAAAAGAGATCCCCGATTTTGGGAAATCCTCTATTACTCGAATATGATCTTTAAAATCCATGAATCTTCCGCCTTTCATCTTCTATCCCCTAATCTACACCACGAAAAGGCTTCTCGTCAAAATTAGTAACCGTTTTTTATCACCAGATCTGACCATGAGGCTGTGCTAAATTCTTTGGCGAAGTGGCATAAATCCTCCCACGTTCTCTTGCCGCTATGATAACGGAGAGACGAATCCAAATCAAGTTTTTTCTGGGTTGGGATCCACTCAAGTGCGAAACGTTCAGTTCCTCCTAAGATCCTAATTAAGCCTAATTCTTCAAATATTTTAAGGGCTTCCAACGGATCTCCCCCGTCTTGAGCTTTGGGCGTCCAGGAAAAAAACGGAGAAGGCTTGGCCTGCTTCGCTAGCTGGGCTAAAATACGATATACCTCAATCAGTTCCTCTCGAGTTAGATAACCCGCCCTTCGTTGTAAATCTGAATCTGACAACTGAGCTTCAGCGGTGGCCCAGGGGGTTAGAAGGTGTACTGCCATCTGAGCTCGAATCATAGTCCATTCTTCCCAACTCGTTGGCAATCCTAAAAAGAGGATCATTAGCCAAGGCTTTTCTTGGTCAATTACCTGATCCCTCAGGTTCGTATGACCCTTCAAAAATTCAGTTAAGGTCGTCCATCTTGTCTGATCATGAAGACCATCCCAAACTAAAACATTCGTCCAATCTTCCGGCGTAATCCCTATTTCCTCCTGTAATGCGTGTAGCCACTGTTCTCGTCCGTAATTCCGCCAATCATAACCCTTTGCTGATTCACCATAGGTTGCTGCTACTTCAGTTCTTCCCTGCAGGAATTCTCCAACTGCCTCTTGATGCTCTTGTAAGTTTTCTCGCTCTTCCCAAAATGCTTCGGGTTCAACGTCTTTCAGCATCATCTGAACCGCGTCGGGTCCACGATACGTATTCCAATCTAGTCCAAAGGTGACATCGACACATTTAGATGCCCTTAGGCTTTCAACTGCATCCCCTTTTCGGAATGCGATCCCTTCGATCTCCCCATTTAAACCGAACTGACATTTCAAGTGAGCTTTGTCTTTACCTACCGTATTAACTCGATGAAGGGGTAACTGAACTCCAGCTAAAACCGGACTCGGGTTGCCCAATCCAAAAGGAGCCAGTTGCTCTAATTGAGACAAGAGACTTCCATCAATCGAAGCAAGCGAAACAAGTTGATCCACTTTCACATGTTCACAAAAAAGATCTTCAGGGTACTCAGCAGCATTCTGATTGAGTCCCTCCCTTAGGGCAGCTATATTCGAACATTTTAAAGAGAAGCCTGCTGCCTGACTGTGCCCGCCAAAACGTTCGAATAAATCAGCCTGTCCACGAAGGGCGTTCAGTACGTGATAGCCTGGGATTCCTCGAGCTGAACCTTTGGCTTCTTCCCCCTCTTCAGTCATTAAGAACACAGGGCGATAAAAACGTTCTACCAGGCGGGACGCGACAATCCCAATGACTCCGGGATGCCAGTTTGGTGCAGAAAGAACAATAACACGAGGTAGTGGATGTTGCTCTAACTGCGCCACTGCCTCTGCCAAGATTTCCTTCTCCGTTTCCTGGCGGTCCGTATTCTCTTGGCTTAAGTAACGTGCTAACTCTTGAGCACGTTCAGGCCTGCCTGTCAGAAGGAGTTCTAGCCCAGCTTTAGCACTATCCATCCGGCCTGCTGCATTGATTCGGGGAGCAACCATGAAGGCAATTTGTCCCGCCTTCAACGGTTTATTTTCCAGCCCGCATTCCTCCAACAAGGCTTGCATTCCTACATGGACGGTATGTTCCATCTGTTTTAAACCATACGACACGATAACCCGGTTCTCATCAACCAGCGGAACAAGATCAGCAATTGTCCCTAACGCAACAAGATCCAGAATTTCAATCTCTGAAAGCGACTCTCTCTGATTCGTCCCAAGATTCCTAAAATACTCGAGCAAAGCCTGGGCCAGCTTAAATGCAACGCCAACTCCTGCAAGCTCCCGAAAGGGATAACCCGATTCCGTGACTTTCGGATTAAGAATTGCAAAAGCCTCCGGTAAAATCTCTGGGGGTTCATGATGGTCTGTAAGAATAACGTCAATTCCTAATTCCTTTGCATACGCAATTTCTTCAACAGCTGTAATTCCACAGTCAACCGTAATAATCAGTATGACATTTGATTGTGATGCTTTCAATATGGCTTCTTTATTTAGCCCATATCCCTCATCCTTTCGGCTTGGGATATAAGCAACCGCTTGAAAGTTTAAATCAATTAATACTTTATAAAGCAAAGCTGAACTGGTTACACCATCGACATCATAATCTCCATAAATTAGGACTTTTTCATGATGACTATGCGCAAGTGCAAGACGTTCAATAGCCTGAGCCATATCATGAAACGCCCATGGTGAATTTAAATTAAGCAGGGATGGCCTTAAAAAGTCCACCACCTGCTTTTTTGTACTCAATCCTCTTCGAGCTAAAATATCTGCCACAATGGGTGAAAGCTCAAGCTGGCTTTGTATTCTATCTGACACAGGTCCAACGGGCTGTGGTTTAATCCAGATCTTATTCAAAATATCTCCTCCACAGCTCATTATAATCTACTCTGAAAACCTCTGGCAAGGAAATCCTATTCTTTAATTTTTAGTGAGAAGTATTTCATCTTTAGCCGCTTTATGACAAGTCGCTTGATTCTCATCACAAACCTGGCATTTTCCTGGATTATCACCGCAAGGCTCAGCATGAATCAAAATCTGCGTGCCAGGAATCTTTTTCTTAATTTCTAACTCAATTTGATCGCAAAGCTCATGAATATCGTAGATAGACTCATACTTGGGAACGACCAAATGAAGATCAATATGTCGTTCTGCACCGGCACGACGCGTTCTTAATTTATGGAATTCAACAAACTGGCTTTTGTATTCCTCAAGTACTCCGAGAATAATCTGATATTCTTGGGGATCTAGACTCACATCAACTAAAGGCATAAAGGCCTCTTTCGTAAGATCGTAAGCTGCTTTGAAGATTAGACAGGCCACAAATATGGCGATCAATGGATCGACAAGGGCCCAACCCGTAATTTTAATAATCAATAAGCCTATAAAAACTCCAGCTGAAGTAATCACATCGGTGCGTAAATGCAAAGCATCTGCTTCAAGAGCAACTGAGTCTGTTTTCTTGGCCACTCTCATCAGGTTGGCTGAAACCAATAAATTCGTTGCGGCAGAAAAGCCCATGATTACAAGCCCCCAGCCTAGATTTTCAACGGCGGCACCTTCACTTAATTTATTCACTGCTTCTTTGATGATTAAAAGTGCTGCTACGAAAATAAGCATTGCTTCGATCGTGCCGGATACATTTTCAATCTTCCCGTGCCCATATGTATGCCTGGCATCCGCTGGCTTCCCTGATTCTCGGACAGCAAATAAAGCTATGATTGCAGCAATTAAGTCAATGCCAGAATGAATCCCCTCTGAAATGATACTCACTGAACCACTGAGCACCCCAATAACAACTTTACCTATCGTTAAAACGGAGTTCGATAAGACCGAAATAGCAGCCGCTTTTGTTTTCTCTTGCATAAAAATAACACTCCTTAAATCTAAAACGATCAATTTGGGCTTAAACAGAACTATTGACAGCGCTTTGCAATAGCCATAATTGCCCCATCTGCGAATATGATTACTTTCATTATAGGGATATAAAAATGGGACTCCCTCCGGAAGTCCCACGGATTTCTCCGCTGCCCTTTTACTAAGGCCCAGCTATAGCCTGACGCTATGTTATTGTATATGATATATATATCAAAAATGAACCTATTGGTCAAGCTCGATTATAATTTTTTTTAAAATTAGATGAGAATATTTCCCAAAACAATCCAAGTGAGCCCTAAAAAAGTTCTCCATAAAACAGGAGCAATGCCCCAAAAGACCTGTTTTCTCCTCAGATGAGGTACTAAACCTGTTCCCATAACCATTGCCCATAACATTAAAGCAATAAATGGCGTGAGAAACGCACCAAACACTACAAGGCTAACCATTCCCCCTGCTAAGCCTGTGATGAGTTCACTCTTTCCTGCTTTACGACTGAAGAATAAGAGTAAAATAACTGCCCCGCTGACCCCCGCCAATAAAGAAAGTTCCCAGAGCCAAAATTCCTCTTGTTTAAATAGCCCAATTAAACTGGTTAATATCAGGCTAGCTCCTATAATTCCACGGATCCCTGCGATAATAGTCATCCCTGCTGCCAAAAGAAGTAGCCCTTCAAGCGCGACTAATTGCCAAAAAGTCAAGGGCTCCCCTCCTCATCTCAATAAATTCTTATAAATTGTTACATTTACCTCACTAAGTAAGTATCCTCTATTATCTCACGATAAAAGTTTTTTAAACCGTCTATTCATAGCTTGTTCGTTATTGTCAAATATTCCCTTTTGTGCATATTCTATATTAGTTCTCACTCATCTTAGTAATTCTTTTGGAGGAGGTTTGCTCTATGTGGTGGGGTCGTGGTTTCTGGGGGTTTCCCTTCTTTCCAGGCTTTTGGGGTTTCCCATTCTGGGGTTGGCGCCGTTGGTGGTGGTAATTTAACAACTTGGAACAAGGCTGCTTGGCGTTCTGCCAGCAGCCTTATTTTTTTGTGACAAGCCCCTTTTAGTATACACAATCATGGAAAAATAACTTGGAATCATATTGGGAATAATGAAGGGCTATTGCACTTGAACTAAGCGTTCATTGTACAACAGCCCAACCAACATCCTCAAAATGAGAGCTTAATAGATAATCTTAGAAGATAACACCGAGAGCAATAAGAATCAATATCGCAACAGCAATAACGCCTACGCCAGCACCACAGCCTCCATAACCATATCCGTACATAATTTCACCCCCGAAATAATTGTTAATTCAATTTTAGAATGGGAAGAACTTAAAAAACAATTCCTAAGGCGATCAATAAGAGAATAATAACGACAACAATCGCGATTCCGGCGCCACCAACACCAAATGTCATGATTGTTTCCTCCTTTATAGTTGGTAATATCTGGTTACAGTATAAAATATTCCCTATCAGAGAATATGTGAGATGTCCAATTAAAAAGCTCCTGTTAAAATACAACTTTTAACAGGAGCTTTTTATTAGCTAAGTTTAAGAAGTGAGGCGAATGCGCTATTGCTCTTTCGCGGGAATAGGCCCACGCGAGAGGGCAATCTTACCCGTGCGGACTATTTCAATAATTCCATAGTCTTTAAGAACTTCGCAGAAAGCATCAATTTTGCTCTCTTCCCCGGAAAGCTCGATTACCATTGTCTCACGATTTACATCCACAATCTTGGCTCGAAAAATATCCACAACATCGACGATATGCGAACGGAACTCCGCACTGGCTTTAACTTTTATCAGGGCAAGATCCCGTTGAATTGAATCCTTCGAAGTGAGATCTACAATCTTAATTACGTCGATTAACTTGGATAGCTGATTAACAATCTGTTCCAGCTCATTTTCATCCGCTTGGACAACTATTGTAATCCGAGTCGTATCCGGTTCCTCCGTATAGCCTGCAGCTATGCTTTCTATATTAAAGGCACGACGGCTAATGAGACCGGATATATGCGTCAAAACACCAGGCTTATTTTCAACAAGAACACCTAAAGTATGTCTCATCTCATTAACCTCCCATAATCATTTGATCTAAGCGACCCCCTGCCGGAACCATAGGAATCACATTTTCATCCGCCGGAATCCGGATATCGACAAGGATCGGGCCCTTGGCTGCTAAAGCTTGTTCAAGTGTTGCTTCTAACTCCTCAGGCTGAGTAACGCTTAGTCCAGGAATGCCCATTGCCTCAGCGAGCTTTACAAAATCAGCTTTTACTTTTAACGTGGAATGGGAGTAATGTTCATTATAAAACATTCTTTGCCATTGCGAGACCATACCTAAAACCTGATTATTTAAGATAAAGATTTTCACGGGCAAGTCCAAATCGGCAATTGTAGATAATTCCTGACAATTCATCATAAATCCGCCGTCACCTGTAAACACGACCACAGGCTGTTCAGGACTTCCCACCTGAGCACCTAATCCCGCCGGCAATCCATACCCCATCGTTCCTAGCCCTCCTGAGGTCAAGAAATGCCGTGGATGTTTGAACGTGTAGAATTGAGCCGCCCACATCTGATGCTGCCCCACATCTGTAATGACAACCGCTTCTCCCCTCGTCAATTGGCTTACCCTTTCGACGACATCTTGGGGCATGATCTGACCAGGACGGTGCGTATAGCTCAATGGTTTTTCTTCTTGCCAAACCTTAAGCTGATTTCTCCATTCGTTATTCTTACCAGACCACTCTTCAGCAGGCCATTTTTGAACCTGCTCAAGTAAATTTGGAATTGCCCAACGTAAATCTCCTACTACTCGAATATCTGCTGTAACATTCTTATTGATTTCAGCTGCATCAATATCGAAATGAATTACTTTTGCTTTTGGAGCAAATTTTTCAACCAATCCTGTCACACGATCATCAAAGCGTACCCCTAATCCAAGAAATACGTCACACTCCGTTGTGGCCATATTGGCTGCATAAGTTCCATGCATCCCTACCATCCCCAAGTTTAACGGATGGTCATCGGGGACGCACCCAAGACCCATTAGGCTTGTAATGGCAGGTATTTTCGTATATTCAATGAACTTTCGTAATGGGAAAGACATATCCGATATGTTAACACCACCCCCAACGAAAATCAGTGGTTTTTTAGCTTGTTCTAAGACCTGGGCGACAGCTTGAATCGCTTGAGAATCTCCGTCAAAGACCGGATGATAACCTCTTAAACAAACATCCTGCGGATACTCAAAGTCCAGTTGTGCAGCAAATACATCCTTCGCAATATCGATTAAAACAGGGCCTGGACGACCCGTACGAGCAATATGAAAAGCTTCCTTCATCACCTTAGGAAGTTCTTTAACATCTTTAATTAAATAATTATGTTTTGTAATTGGCGTTGTAATTCCCGTAACATCGGATTCTTGAAAAGAATCTCGTCCAATCAAAGGGACTGCTACTTGACCTGTAATCGCAACGAGGGGTACGGAATCCATATAGGCTGTTGCAATCCCGGTGACTAAATTCGTCGCACCTGGTCCTGAAGTCGCAATACACACTCCAACCTTACCTGTCGACCGCGCATATCCATCCGCTGCATGTGCGGCTCCTTGCTCATGCCGGGTCAGAATATGGGGAAACTTAGCCTCATATAAGGCATCATAGAGCGTTAATACAGCGCCCCCTGGGTACCCAAAAACGATTTCGACTCCTTCTTTTCTCAAGCTTTCAATAACAGCCTGAGCTCCCGTCATCCTCATAAACGCCCTCCTCCTACCTTTTAATGTATTATAGTACACATTCAAAGAAATTGCACTATAGTAATTGATTCAACTTACTGAAAAATCTTAGAAAGACCGACTTTCGCTGAGTTTGCAATGAAAATTTCTTTATGTTAAAAAGTCCTAGGCATTGCCTAGGACTTTTAAGGATGACGTGAAGTTAAGCTTTAGCACCTGAAGGGTTCTTGCCACGTGTTGACTTCATCCGGAGCTTAATCTCAACTAAGATTTGACTCGCATTGAAAATCGAAGAATAGGCACCAGAGATCACACCAATGAGCATCGCCAGTGCAAATGTACGTGTCGATTCACCACCCAGAATTAAAAGAAAAACTAAAGCCACGATAACTGTCATAACAGTCTTAATCGAACGTCCCATCGTTTGCCAGATTGACTTATCGACCATATCTTCGTAACTGTCTCCGCGTCTCATCCGAACTTCATTTTCTCGAATTCTATCAAAGATAACTACTGTATCATTGATAGAGTAACCAAAAATCGTCAGAATTGCTGCTACGAAGGTTGAATCCACTGGCCATTGGAAAATTGAAAAAAGTCCTACTGTTACAAGAATATCATGTAACAAAGCAACAATTCCAGAAACAGCAAAAGCAAATTGGAAACGGATCGAAATATAAACGAGCATAAGAACGGCAGCAACCAGCAACGCTTTCAACGCATTCGCTGTTAACTCCTGTCCGATTGATGGGCCCACTTTATCTTCCTTCAAACTCGCCTTATCATAACTTCCAGCAATTGTCTCTAGAGCTGTTAACATTTTGTTGCGTTGATCTTCGTCCAAGGCTTCAGTTCGAATCAAGGCCAATTTATCGTCTGAAATTTGAACATTTCCACTCAATCCTACCGATTGTAGCGTATCTGTAATCTTCGCCTGAGTCGTCGGTTGGTTAAATGTAACTTCGTACATGGAACCCCCTGTAAAATCGACTCCTAAATTTAGTCCTCGTGTAAATAGAGAGATAAGACCTGGGACGAGAATGAGTAAGGAAATCGCAAACCACCAATATCTCTTGTTCACAATATCAAAGTAGAGTGGATGTATTTTCTTAACCTCTCCATACGTTTCTGACTCAGGCTTATGTGCCGGTGTTGGCGTAGTTGATTTGGAATTTTTCTTATCTGGCATTACTCTTCCCTCCTAGCGCCAAACCATTTCGAATTCATTTTCGGATTAATGTTGACAATCCACCGCATAATTATGCGAGTCAAGGTTACTGCTGTGAACAAACTAGCCAGAATACCAACACCAAGGGTAATCGCAAATCCTTTAATTGAACTTGTCCCAAGGAAGTAAAGGGTCACAGCTGCAAACAATGTGGTAATCTGAGAATCAAAAACCGTAACAAAGGCACGGCTGAAACCCGCTTCAACTGCAGCACGCAATGATTTACCAAGTCGTAGCTCTTCTTTAATCCGTTCATAAATAATAATATTTAAGTCTACGGCCATAGCGATCGTTAAAATAAAACCGGCGATACCTGGAAGGGTTAGTACAGCACGGAACCCTTTAAGGACCCAAAGGTTGATGAGCATCAGTACAATTAGAGAAAGATTAGCAACTAAACCAGGTACCCGATACAAAACAAGCATAAAGAGGAAAATGAAGATAATTCCATAAATACCCGCTTGAACACTTTTATTTAAGGAATCTACACCGAGAGATGCACCAACCTGACGCTTTTCAACAATTGACAAGCTCACAGGCAAAGCCCCTGAACGCATAAGAACTGCATAATTAGCGGCTTCTTCTAAGGAAGAATAACCGGTAATCTGGGCTTGTCCATTCGCAATTGGTGTATTAACCCGCGGATTTTGAATCTGATCATTATCAAGATAGATTCCTAAGTTTTGTCCAACAAGCTTCGTTGTTGCAGCTGCAAACTTATTGGCTCCTTCGGTTGAAAATGTTAAATTAACAACAAATCCACCACTTTGCTGATCACTTCCAGCGCGAGCATCTTTGAGATCTGAACCTTCGACCAAGACATTCCCCTGCGGATCACGGAAAGTCAACTTCGCAGTAGTCTTCAAGACTTCAACCGCCTTCTCGGGATCCTGAACACCAGCGAGATCAACCACAATCCGCTTATTTGCCAGATCCGCTTGCACTACTGGCTCTGACAATCCCATTTCATTAACCCGTTTTTCAATAACGGATTTAGCATTGTCCATATCTTCATTTGTAACTGCGGCTCCCTCTTGGCTCGGTTCAGCCTGCAGAATCAAATGGACACCGCCGCGCAAGTCAAGTCCCAACGGAATTCCAGTTTTGGGATCTGTAAGGGGCTTAATTGAAAACACAACAGCGATAGCCACCAGCAAAATGGTTGCTGTGAGCTTAAGGATACTTGCCCTTTTCATTCTTTTTCCTCCCTTTTAGTTTGCCTGGGACTTGCCCATGCCAAAATTTATTATAAGGCTAGGCCCGTCTTAGTGTCAATTCGGGCATAGGATATTAGTAAGCTACTTTTTATCTTTTCTCGACTTTAATTTTTACCATTTGTTTTTTAAAACGTGTTATCAAACAATTTATTCCATAAAGCTTCAAAGTTTTCACCCGTGGCGTAATACCAATATCCAAAAATTTATAGCAATTTTACTTCATTGATCTTAAGCTCAAAACGTGTTTTTAAGAAATTAGCGGCTTTACGGCATAAAAGCATACGGGCCATAAAAATTTCAAAATAATCCATAACCGGACAAAGTTCCGTATTGATTGTGATTTCTAATGCGATCCTTTCATTAGGATAAACTCGTAAGAAAGAATGCTCTACTGCATAATTAACACGGTCGTGGATGTCAAAAGTTGCCAAATCAGGGTTCCTTACACGCGAACGATGAACATCAGATTTATCTGCTAGAATCAAGGCTGCAGATACATCATTGACTGGATTTCCATCCACCTCATCATGATTTCCAATTGCACCAATGATGATGGCAATTTCCTCTGGAGCCATACCATGCCTTTCTAAAATTTGAGAGGCCATAATTGCACCCGTCTGTGCATGGCTGACTCGATTTACAGCATTGCCGATATCATGGAGGTATGATGCAATAGCAGCAAGTTCACAAGTTCTTTGTGGATACTCTAATTTTTCAAGAATATTTGAGGCAATACGGGACACTAATCCCACATGACGCAACCCATGCTCAGTAAATCCGATCGCTTCTAAATGTCGATTTCCACCTTCAATATAACCCTGAACGATAGGGTCTGCTTTAAGATCGTTTATGGTAAGCTTAGTCATGCTCTGGTCCTCCTTCTTTCAGTATCCTGAGGCGGTAACAATTGATTGCCGTCTCGCCCAGATCGTCTAATAACCCATAGTTTGCCCAAGCTCCAATCACCGCTCCTAAACCAGGGATCATTTGTAACATCTTCCGAAAATCAATGGCATCTCGATATTCCTGTTGAAATTGTTCCCAATTGATTTGTTCTAGCGAACGTTCTTCTGGAAACCGAGCCACTACCTCCTGCCAATGCTGAAGCTCATAGAATAATACGGGTCGTTTTTCTTGACTCGAAAAGGCAAGTTGAAAAACATAGAGCAAGTAAAGACGTTCCGTGTAATCATACGTTGAAAATCCGTACACGTGCGCTAATTCAAATAAGAACTTCATTTTAATCACAATTAACACAGGAAAGTCTGCAATTCCAAGGACAATTCCACCAGCGCCTGTTCCAGCTCCCTCAGCTGCAGCAATTCTTTTGTATTTCTTAAGTAAAAGCTGACCTTGAGCATCACGCTCTTGAAGTGTCAATCCCATTTGAGGTTCACCTTTAGGGACAAAATTCAGTCCAAATAAAACAGCCTTGATGAGCCCTTTAATTGTAGTTGTTATAGCATCATAGACTTTCCGTGGAATCATTTGATTGACACGTTCTTGTAGCTTCTTAGAGCTTTTTTCAACAAGACCGGATGGCTTTAAAATTTTCTTCTGCCAGCGTTGCAAATGTCTTCTGACGGATTGCTCGTAAGTCACATCATTTCTCTCCTTTAATGATGAGGCAAAAAATAAGAAAGCAAGTGGTACACCACTTGCTTTACCCGATACTCTTTATTGTACCACTCAAGAAAAAACTCATGCGTAAATTAGACTTCACCGGTCGTGATTTATTTTTCGTCAGTAGCTTCCGTTCCTTCCTTAGGAGCATCTTCCACTTTAACTTTAGCTTTATCTTTTTTATCCTTTTCAACGGCAACTTCTCGATTTTCGACACTTGCAATTCCATTCTTGGTTACTTCGATCTCGACTTTATCAGCAATCTGTACCATTACCGATTTTTCTTTGACTTTAGTGATCTTACCATAAACTCCACCGGCGGTGATAACTTTATCCTTTACCCGTAGACTGTTAAGTAAAGCTTGACGTTGTTTGGCTTGTTTTTGTTGTGGCCGAATCATCAGAAAGTACATAATCCCGAAAAACACCACAAAATAAAGAACAAGAGTTAGAGTTGATGATTGCATAAAGAAATCCTCCTTAAAGTAATAGTCATATTTTGGATATTCATTATTAAAATGAAGAACCCTTCTTTGTTACACTGACTATGTATTTAGTCTAGATAACCATAATCAGTAAAAAACTTCTGTCGATATTCCGGTAAGCGGTCTTCAGCAATCGCTTCCCGAATTTCCTTCATAAGCGTTTGTAAAAAGCGCAAATTATGAATACTCATGAGGCGTAAACCTAGAATTTCATCGGCTTTCAGCAAATGACGAATGTAGGCTCGTGAATAATTGCGACAAGCATAGCAATCACACGTCGGATCGATTGGCATAAAATCATGAGCAACTGCAGCATTCCGAACGACAAGCTTCCCATAACGCGTCATTGCTGTCCCATTACGAGCGATCCGTGTCGGTAAGACGCAGTCAAACATATCAATCCCGCGCATGACTCCCTCAATCAAAGCATCAGGTGAACCGACTCCCATTAGGTAACGAGGACGATCCTTTGGAAGTAAGGGAACGGTATAATCCATAACTTCATACATCAGTTCTTTGGGTTCACCGACACTTAGTCCACCAATCGCATAACCTGGTAAATCAAGTTCTGTAATTTCAGCTGCGCTTTGCTTTCTGAGATCCTCAAACATGCTCCCTTGTACAATTCCAAAAAGAGACTGACGATCCGTTGTCGTCAAGGTCTCCTTACAGCGTTTTAACCAACGTGTCGTCCGCTCCATCGATGCTTTGGCATATTCCCGAGTTGCTGGATAGGGGGTACATTCATCAAAAGCCATCACGATATCTGAACCCAAAGCCATTTGAACCTGGGTTGCAATTTCCGGGCTTAGAAACTGTCGTGATCCATCAAGATGGGAGCGAAATTCAACCCCTTCTTCCGTAATCTTACGGAGATCGCCTAAACTAAAGACCTGAAAGCCTCCACTATCGGTAAGAATTGCTCCATCCCAATGCATAAACGAATGCAATCCACCCGCTTCACGGATAAGCTCTTGCCCTGGACGGAGAAACAAGTGGTAGGTATTACTTAAGATAATTCCTGCCCCTATTTCTTTTAATTCTTCTGGATTCATCGTCTTAACCGTCGCTTGTGTCCCAACCGGCATAAAAACGGGCGTATTGATCACCCCGTGCGGAGTGTGGAGCTTTCCTAATCGTGCTTTCGTTCGTGTATCTTCTTTTAAAACTTCTAAACGTACCGCAGGCAAATGGTTCACATCCATTTCAATTTAATACTATTCATTATACGAGTAATTGGATTAAAGTACAACTTTTGGAAAAATAGCTTTTACAAGATGAGCATAGCATCTCCAAAGCTATAAAAGCGGTAGCGTTCTTGCACTGCTAACTCATAGGCTTTCATAATCAAATCCCGTCCAGCCAAAGCACTAACTAACATAACCAAAGTTGATTTAGGGAAATGGAAATTTGTAATCAATGCATCAACGACTTTAAAAGAGTATCCTGGATAAATAAAAATATTTGTCCATCCTTCCCCAGCTCGAATCAACCCGTTCTCCTGTCCAACCGATTCTAGCGTACGTGAGGCTGTTGTTCCTACGGCTATCACACGTCTTCCTTCTTGTTTAGCTCGATTGATCCGCTCGGCCACTTCCGGGGAAACGCGATAATACTCAGAATGCATCTCATGCTCTTCAATCTTTTCTACTTTCACCGGTCTGAATGTGCCTAGCCCGACATGGAGAAGGATCTCGACAATTTCAATTCCCTTTTGACGTAACTGATCCATCAACTCACGCGTAAAATGCAATCCTGCCGTGGGTGCAGCTGCTGAACCGCTCTCCTTGGCGTAAACTGTCTGATAGCGTTCTTTATTTTCGAGTTTTTCCGTGATATAGGGTGGCAAAGGCATGTTTCCTAATTCATCAAGAACAGCCTCAAAAATCCCCTCATACGAGAAACGAATTATACGATTACCATCCGGTAGGATTTCCAAAAGCTCTCCGATGAGTTTTCCGCCTCCGAAACTCACCTTCTGACCCTCTTTTAAACGCTTACCGGGTTTAATCAGCACTTCCCAAACATCCCGTTCTATGCGCTTTAAGAGGAGGCATTCGATATGAGCACCCGTTCCTTCCTTCTCCCCAATTAAGCGGGCAGGTATGACCCGAGTATTATTGACCACTAAAACATCCCCGGGTTGTAGTAGATCAGGCAACTCATGAAAGATGTGGTGCTCAATCTCACCACTGGTACGATTAACCGCCATTAACCGTGAGGAATCCCTAGGTTCCACAGGGTGTTGAGCGATAAGCTCTTGAGGTAGATAAAAATCAAACTCTGATAACTCCAACTCTCATTCTCCTTTGATTCCATTCAAATCAATTCTTATTTGTCCACAAGGACAACATTATCGTAATAAAAATCCAGTATTTCTTGATAACCATATCCAAGTTGGGCCATATGATACGCCCCCCATTGAGACATTCCAACCCCATGGCCCCAACCGCGTCCCCAAAAGATGAACACACCCTCTGAAGATGGATTTTCACGAATTCCAAGTGAAGAACTAAAAATTCGATCTAAACGAGGACCTGAGTTTATTGGGACATTCTCACTTATCACTGAAGGCTCGATCAAATTTTTCCATTGTCCCAGCTTATTTTCTTGACCTTTTAATTGGGCTTGACCCGGAATTTCCTGAACCTCAAAAAGGCTTCCCAAGAAAGCCTGACTATGTATAGGGTGTCCAAAGGGATAAAAAGCCTGGACAAAAGTCCTCCCCGAGATCTCCTTCGATTTGCCGTTTTGATCCGTCATCCTTACTTTTTTTACTCTACCCGACGGGTATTTGTCAAGTTGAACCTCTTGAATCGATGATAACTGAAACGTCTTGCCTAAGACATCTGCGCCAATAATGAAACGCCATTGATCTGTTGCCCCACCCATTCCTTTAGAATAAGGATCAGGATGAGACGAAAAATGGGTATCTGGATTACTCCAGACATTCTCTGCCTTTTCTGTATACCCCCCATTATGGGACGAGTATAACGCATCAATCGGGAGTTTCGTCTGATCATCGACCAAAATCTTTCCCTCTGTCGCAATGATGGCTGTGGAGGCTTTCCCTTCGACCTCTTTACCAAGATAAGCCTGATCAAAATCAGGAGAGTCCGTAATTTGCGAGTTTATTTGTAATTTTTTCACGACATAAGTTCGTGCCGCAACTGCTTGAGCTTTTAACGCCTCTAAACCATCTTGAGCCCAAAGATTACTCATTTCGATCGGAACAACTCCTTTTAGATATTGTTCCAGATCAATTTGATTAATTAATGACCAATGATCTCCTTTCCAACTTAGGCGCAAACTTCCGCGATAACGAACAGATTCTCCATCCGGGGTTTGGATTTTAAAGACTCCAGAAGAGTCCAGAGCTCTTAATTCAATTTGAGTCCCCCTCCAAATTTGGAAAGGGTTATCATTGAGACGAATGATCGGTGCAAGCCCTCCCCAACCACACTCCAGCGATGAACCTTCAGCGCATGGGGTTTCAGTTATCTGCTCTTTGAACTCTGTCAGTTGATAATTCCCTTCGTCGATCTGAATTCCAATCCAACCCGCATCTTTATATTTCCAGACCAATTCAACCGGGATTTCTTGAGCTAAGCAAGGCTTAGCGTTCAGGAAGACTAAAAACAGCATAAGTACCATCAGGACGCATCTTTGAAAAGTGGACAATCCATTTTCTCCTGGTAAATAAGGTAGCATTTGAAACCACCTCTTTTTCCCGTTTAAAATCAGATTGCCCTATTTATGTTATCTTATTCTTCCGAAAGCTTCACTTCTTGATTATAAGGATAGGGAATACCCATATGTTCATACGCACGAGCAGTAGCCACTCGTCCCCGAGGTGTGCGTTGCAAAAATCCCTTTTGTAACAAGTAAGGCTCAACCACATCTTCGATGGTTTCTGATTCTTCACCAATCGTTGCGGATAAGGTATCTAACCCTACTGGTCCCCCAGCAAACATCTGAATAATTGTATTAAGCGTGTTATGGTCAATCCGATCTAGCCCCGCGGGATCAACTTCAAGACGATCTAGTGCTTTACGCGCAAGTTCTGTAGTGACTACTCCATTCTCCCAAACTTGGGCATAATCCCGCACTCTTTTAAGTAAGCGATTGGCTACTCGCGGTGTTCCACGCGAACGTCGACCAATTTCGGCAGCTCCATCAGGGGTGATCTCGAGATGTAAAATACTCGAGGCGCGTCGAACAATCTTAATCAAATCTTCTACTTCATAAAATTCCAAGCGACTAATCACGCCGAACCGATCTCTTAAAGGAGAGGCCAGCTGACCTGCCCGCGTAGTCGCGCCAACTAGCGTAAAGGGGGGCAGTGAAAGGCGAATCGAGCGAGCACTTGGGCCTTTACCTATGACAATGTCCAAGCATCCATCTTCCATAGCAGAGTATAATATTTCTTCCGTCGTCCGGCTTAGGCGATGAATCTCATCGATAAACAATACATCTCGAGGCTCTAAAGAAGTTAGGATTGCTGCCAAATCCCCAGGTCGTTCAATGGCTGGCCCAGAGGTCGTTCGAATATTAACTCCCATTTCTAAGGCAATAATATTAGCCAATGTCGTTTTGCCTAAACCGGGTGGCCCATAAAGCAAAACATGGTCCAACGCTTCACCGCGAGCTAAAGCAGCTTGGATAAATATTTGAAGGTTTTCCTTAACCTTCGTTTGTCCGATGTAATCTCCCAGCCGATGCGGACGAAGGGCTTCTCCCTCAACATCCTCCGGTAATTCTTGCGGAGATACCATACGTTCTTCCATGCCGATTTATCCTCTTCTCTTATTTATTATGCATAATTATTTCTGAGACGCTATTGCCCCCAAAGCTTCTTTAACCTGCTCTTCAACCGATAACTCACGGCCCTCCGTTAGAATTTGAGCTAGTGCCTTTTTCGCTTCCTCTAAACTAAAACCTAAAGCTAACAAGGTTTCCACAGCTTCGGATTGGATTCCCGTCCCTTCCAACGAGATATAGGATTCTCCGCTCCCAACTTTGCCTTTAAATTTCTCCCGCAGTTCAAGGACAAGGCGTTGAGCCGTCTTTTTACCGATTCCGGGAACCTTCGTAAGCATTGTCAGGTTTTCCCCTGCAATAGCGCTTTGTGCTTGAGTCAAACCTAACGTCGAAAGAATCGACAATGCTGCTTTCGGACCAATTCCTGAAACGGTAAGCATCTGGAGAAATATTTCCTTTTCAGCTAAAGAGGAAAATCCATAGAGTGAAAGTTCTTCCTCCCGCAAAACCACGTGAGTATATAAAACCAACTCTTGCCCCGAATGAAGTTTCGACAAAAGTCCGTAAGCCACTGTGAGTAGATAACCTGTTCCCTGAACATCCAAGACGAGCTTATCTGTCTGAATCTCCCAAACCTTTCCTCGTAACATCCCAATCATTTTATCTCTCCCATCCGATTCAGCAAATTTACGCTATGGGCATGACAGATAGCAATTGCAAGCGCATCAGCTGTATCATCCGGTTTAGGAATTTCATTAAGGCCCAGTAACGCACGTACCATTTGTTGAACCTGTTTTTTATCAGCTTTACCATACCCTACAACTGCTTGTTTCACCTGAAGGGGTGTATATTCGTAAACGGGGATTCCCGCTTGTGCTGCTGCAAGAAGCACAACTCCGCGAGCCTGTCCCACTGAAATTGCAGTTGTGGTATTACGATTAAAGAAAAGTTCTTCCACTGCAACTTGCTCAGGACGATGCGCTTCGATAAACGCTTTCATCTCTGTATAAAGCATCAATAATCGTTCCGACATCGGTATATGTGCCGGAGTCCGCCAAGATGCATACGTTATGGGAATCAAACGATTCCCTTGTTTTTCAATTAAGCCATAACCCATAATAGCTGTTCCTGGGTCAATTCCAAGTATCTGCATAGTCACCTTCCTTTCAATAGAAACAATTCGACAGGAAAGCGAGGTATTCCTGTTTTATAATTACTCCACAAAGGAAAACGGTGCCCGCCTGAGCACCGTTCTCCGTACTTTTCTGTCTTTAACTTAATTTATATGATAACTAATTGACAATATGACTCCCGTTTTATTCTAAATCCTCGTCAGAAAGAGAATCAGCAAGTTCAAAGTTAGCATAGACGCCTTGAACATCATCGTGTTCCTCTAAAGCATCCATTAAACGGATCATTTTCTTGGCTTGCTCTAGATCCGCAATTTCGACTGTATTCTGAGCTATTTGATTAACGATTGCTTCAGCAACAGGAACTTTTTGACCGAGTAGGGCTTGGTGGACTCCGTCCAAATCTTCTGAAGCAGTATAGACTAAATAATTTTCTCCATCGTTATCGATATCTTCTGCCCCAGCCTCTAAAGCCATAAGCATGAATTCATCCTCAGAAAGCTCAAAATCCTCGAGTGGAACGGTTATTTGTCCCTTTTCGTTAAACATCCAATTAACGCTTCCCGTCTCCCCGAGATTACCTCCATTTTTTGAAAAAATATGACGCATTTCTCCTGCAGTTCGATTCCGATTATCGGTAAGAATATCGGCCATGACTGCTGCTCCGCCTGGGCCGTAACCTTCATAACGAAGCTCCTCATAAGCAACTCCATCAACACCGCCAGCACCCTTTTGAATCGCACGCTTGATATTATCATTTGGCATATTCGCAGCTTTTGCATTATCAATAGCAATTTTCAAACGAAAATTATTCTCAGGCTCGCCACCGCCTGCACGCGCCGCCACAATAAGCTCACGACCAAGTTTTGTAAACACTTTACCCTTTTGAGCATCTGTTTTTGCTTTTTTATGTTTAATATTCGCCCATTTAGAATGTCCTGACATTAGATAATCCCCCTTAATTAGTACAAAAAATATTTTAACACAAAAATTCAGGGTGTAAAAGACCTCAGTCCTTTTTTACGGAGTTACTCTCTGCTCAACCTCATTAACTAAGCTCTCAACATGATGAGGTAAAGGAATGCGGTTTGATCCTATGATTTGGATATTCCCTCTCTGAATAGGAATCAGGATTTTATCCGCTTGACTCTTCGCAAGAGCTGTTGCGATAAGAGGGGTAATCTCGCCCATTAACCCATAGACAATCATAATTTGAAAAGATCCCACAATCAAATCGACGCGCTCTACATTAAAACATATCGCGGATTCTCCAGACGCTCCTTCGGTTGCGCCCGCTCGCATCATCGCCCCTGTTGCTAAGGCATTTGTACCTAAAGCAAGGATTTCTAGTTCGGGCATCCGTTTCCGCAGTTGCTCAACGATGTGTTTACCTATACCTCCACCTTGTCCATCAATGACTGCTACTCGCATTGTGCCCCTCCTTAACGATCTAACCTTATTTTACACGTGATACCAGGAATTCACAATCCGGTTAATAAATTTAATATTCTGACTTTTATAAAATGGGTAGTAAAACTTTGCGAAATAGGTTATACACTAGTTGTGAAAGCAACATGTTTCACAACTAGTGTATAACACTGGTTACCTTCTCATCTCACTCCTCCTCAATCTAACCCCTCTGCTCTATGCCCAACTCAGTTGGGCTATTTTTTTTTGTACACCTTTCGCGTTTTATTTCGATCAATTTATTTTCATCTATCTCCTTTTTATTTTATCAGATGAATATTTTTCAGGAGATTCGGACATTTTAATAATGTTTCCTAAACATTTGATAACTCTCCCCACTGTTTAATGAAAAAGGAGGAAGGCCAATGAGCCGTAACAAGCCAGAGATTCCTGAATCCGAGAAACAGTTAGATTCACTTAAGTGGGAGGTCGCTGAAGAACTCCACCTCGATGATGATATTCAAGAAAAAGGGTTTGGAAACATGACAACCCACGAGGTAGGGCAAATCGGCGGAAATATGGTTAAAAAAATGGTTAAATACGCCGAGGAACAAATGACACATGGAGCAGACCTTAACGATTAACCATTATGAATCATGATTGTAAAGATGGTAGTGACGGCCATCACGACATCTTTGCTCTGAAGTGACTCTTCTCAGAGCACTTACACCAAGGAGCGGGCAATAATTGCCCGCTCCTATTAAATTAGATTAGATACTGTTCAAGAGTCTCAGCTTTTCTTTCTCTTCTTCAATTAAAAAACGTCTTAATACTTTTCCCACCGCTGTCCTTGGAAGACTATCGCGAAATTCGATTTCCTTGGGTATTTTGAAAGCGGCTAATTCTCCTTTTAGGAAACTCTGAATTTCCTCTTGAGAAATCCCCCATCCCTCTTTAATAACGATATAAGCTTTGATTTTTTCGCCCCAGTACGAATCCGGAATACCGGCGCAGGCAACTTCCTGAATGGAAGGGTGTTTATATAGAATTTCCTCCACCTCGCGAGGATAGATATTATACCCCCCGGAGATAATCATATCTTTTTTGCGATCAACAATATAGACGTATCCTTGTTCATCCATTTTTGCAAGATCTCCAGTATGGAGCCATCCATTCCTAAGCACGGCTTGTGTTTCTTCGTTTTTTTGCCAATACCCGAGCATGACTTGCGGCCCAGATACCACGAGTTCACCGACTTCATTTGGATCTAGAACTTGTTTTCCAGTCGCTAAATCAACAATTTTTGCGTTCGTATTAGGCACAGCAACTCCAATTGATCCAACTTTTAATCGTGTCAGAGGATTGATATGTGTTACCGGAGAAGCTTCTGATAGTCCATATCCTTCGACTAAACGTCCCCCTGTCAACTCACCAAATTTAAAGGCGACTTCGATTGGTAACGGTGCAGACCCGCTAATACAAGCCCGAAGTGAAGAAAGATCATATTCCTTGATACGAGGATGGTTAATCAGAGCAACATACATCGTCGGTGCCCCAGGAAAGAGGGTGGGACGCTCATTCTTAATCTGATTAAGAACCTCCTCAGGATCAAATTTAGGCAAAAGGATCATTGCACTACCGGAAAGGATTGCTAAATTCATCCCCACGGAGAGCGCATAAATATGAAACAGAGGAAGAACAATCAGTATTTTTTCTTTCCCTTCTTTGCCATGAATCCACTCCCAAATCTGCAAGGCATTGGCAACAAGATTAGTATGAGAAAGCATAACTCCTTTGGATATTCCAGTTGTCCCACCTGTGTATTGTAAAACTGCGGGATCTAGCGCAGCGTTTATTTGGGGCCACGGGGCCTCTTCACAACCTCTCTCTTCCTGGATTAGCTGCCCAAGATCGAGGATATTATCCGATCCCCTCATTCCCGAAGCAATTAAACCATCAATAATAATATATTCTAGCCCTACTTCCTGTTGGATTGCTTGGAGCCTAGATAACAATTGTGGAATTGAAATAATGGCTGTTGCCTGCGCATCGGATAATTGTGCTCTTAATTCATTCTCCACATACAGAGGATTGGTCTGAACCACAATACATCCCAATCTCATTAAAGCAAAGAAGGAGATAACCCACTGTGGACTATTAGGCATATCAATTGAAACTCGGTCGCCGAATTTGATTCCCCTTAGGCTAAGTGCAAGTGCCAACCCCTCTACCGCTTGATCCATTTCTTTATATGACCAATTTTGTCCTTTAGAGATAAGTGCTGGTTGATTAGGATACTTTCGTACAGATTGTTTGAACATCTCCAATAAACTCATATCAGGGATTTCTATGTGTCTTCTTACTCCTGGCTCATAAAAAGCCTGCTCTCTTAAATTGTTCATCTCTCTACCTCCTCAATCGCTCCCCACTCAATTAGATACACTATATATACTCCAAATTTTCTAAATATTCTATCTAATATATGTGAACAGTTCCTTTTTTCCTTTAAACGGTTTTATTCTTTAGGGGAATGATAAAAGGAGTATGCTAAAAAAAAGCACCCTCCAAAAATGCAGGGTGCCTAACTCATGATAAACTGAGTTTATTTTGCTAGCTCAGGTAAAGACTTTTTAATGAGGTCAATCATCGTCTGATTCTTGATTTCGATTGGTTTTGTTGCTGGGTCATCCCCGAGATCCGCATACTTCATGGCGGTAAAGCTATGGTCCCGAGTAATATGTCCATAGGCATCAGACGGATTCTTCCACATAATTTGATCAATTTTAGCCTGATCAAGTTTACCTTCGTGACAGTCATTACAGATTTCTAATGGGGTGTCTTTCTTGAGCAACACGCCGCTCGCATTTGCTTTGTGCGGCCCGTGACAAGTCAAGCAACCATTGATTTCTCCAGTTTGAGCATGTTTGCTAGCGAAGAAATTACGGGTCCCATGATGATTATCTGTAACAAAATTCCCATCTTTGTCCTTAACAGGATCACTTTTATGACAGTTTATACAGGACTCTTCAGCTGTGCTTAATTTCATCGTTGTCTTTTTATCGGCATACGTGGCATTAGCATGCACGCTACCAGGCCCATGGCAAGATTCGCAGGAGAATCCTGCCGTTGGCGAACCGCTCGGTACACCTGATGCATGACAATTCACGCATGTCTGAGCTGATTCTGCAACCCAATCTGCTTTTCCATCCTTATCAATATCCTTCTGACTCGCTGATTTAATGTTCCATTTATCTCCAGCCTTTTCAACTGCCGCTACTCGATAATACTTGTCTTTAAATCCAGCAGGTGCTTGCGCCACGATGTAATCATCCATCATTACTCCATAAGTCGTATTCTTAGATAAATCAATCGTTGCCGAAGTTGGTTTATCCGTATTGACTGCATCGAATACCGTAATGGGCCCCAGCGTTTGGGCCATCGGATAATCAGAAAGGGGTTTAAACGACTTAAAATGACCCGTATTCGGTACCACATTAAACTTATTGGCATGGCACCCCTGACAGGTATCGTTTCCTACATAGGTCGCCGCCGTTAGCATATTCGCCGCCTGATTAACTACTTGTTGCGGTGTTGTTTGCTGTTGATTGCATCCAAATAAAACAATAGCCACTAATCCCAGCAGCGATAACAGGATCAAGACATTCCTTCTTCGTTTCAAAACTCTGACCTCCCTTGTTTATTTTGCTTTTTTACTGGACACCTGATGTTTGTTGACTCGGTGGATGTACTATATAACGATGACAATTGAGACAAGATACCTTGTTCTCCAGAATAAAGGTATGCGAGCTACTAGGTGCCAGCGAACCCGAAGTAAGCGCTATATTTTTGGCCTGAGGAAAACTGCTGTTTTTACCTGTATGACAAAGGATACACGTTTCAGTGTTGACTTTTGGTTCAATATTGGCTGGAATTTGATTTGTAAAATGAACATATAGTTCCTTAACAGCTTGGAGTTTTCTCGATACATATCCCACTGTACCTGGATTGGAATGGCAATCGAGGCAAGTCACAGAATTATGCGTGCTGACTTGCCACGTTGCAACCTGAGGACTAATTTCATGACAACTCGCACAGAAATTCGGCTGAGAAGTATAGTGCATCCCTATCCCTGCGATAGAGAGCAGTACGACAAGGCCAACCAGTGAAAGAAAAACTAATTTCTTCGAATTTTTCTTAACCGATGGCTTACCCTGATCGAGCTCATCTTGGGAATCTGAAGTCATTGCTAATAACCTCCTTTCAATTACTTTTCTAGTTTTTACTAGAAGAATTTTTTTACTCATTTACTTCCAATTTTCCGAAAAATACCCTAAATTATTTAGCAATATGAAATAATCTTTGACTTCTGCTTCACTGTTTTTTAAGATAGAGGGTGTGCTAAAAGACAAGGAAAAGGAGATCCTGAATGAGTGTATTAAATGTTGAAAATGTCTCTCACGGTTTTGGTGGCCGTCAAATCTTAGATGAAGCCTCCTTCCGCTTGCTCAAAGGGGAACATGTCGGCCTAGTGGGAGCCAATGGTGAGGGCAAATCCACTTTTTTAGATATTATCACGGGTAAACTTATCCCAGACAAAGGAAAGGTTGAATGGTCCAATCGCGTCACAGTTGGATATTTAGATCAACATAGCGTTTTAAGCAAAGGAAAAAGTATTCGCGATGTTTTAAAGGAAGCCTTCCAATCGATGTTCGAATTAGAAGCGGAAATGCTGTCCCTTTATGATGCTATGGGTACCGCTACTGAAGAACAACTCGCAAAAATGATGGATGATGTCGGCGAGATCCAAACGATTCTAGAGTCCAATGGTTTCTATTCCATCGATGCCAAAGTTGAGGAAGTCGCCAATGGCTTAGGTTTAGGCGAGATTGGGCTAGACAAGGATGTTACTGACTTAAGCGGAGGGCAACGAACAAAAGTTTTACTGACTAAACTCTTGCTTCAGAACCCCACTATTCTTCTTTTGGACGAGCCTACCAACTATTTGGATGCGGAACACATCGAATGGTTAAGTCGCTATTTGAAAAACTATGAAAATGCCTTTATCTTGATATCCCATGATATTCCCTTCCTGAATAACGTAATTAACGTGATTTATCATCTTGAAAATGCGACACTTTCACGCTATACCGGAAATTATGAAGAATTCACACAACTCCTGGCGCTAAAAAAAGAGCAGGAACTGAAAGCCTACGAAAAACAACAAAAAGAAGTCGATCGTCTTGAAGACTTTATCGCACGCAACAAAGCAAGAATTTCCACAACAGGCCGAGCAAAGAGCCGCCAAAAACAACTTGATAAAATGGAGATCCTTGAAAAACCGAAGGAAAAGATCAAACCTGTTTTTAAGTTTCATGAAGCACGGACTCCCGGACGTATCATTTTCGAAGCGCAGAATCTGATCCTCGGATATGACGAACCCTTAACCCGTCCAATGAAGCTGAAGTTAGAACGCGGACAAAAAATAGCCATTCGAGGAGTGAATGGCTTAGGTAAAACAACCTTATTAAAAACCTTGCTCGGAATCCTTCCTCCTATCAGTGGGCAAGTTCAACTTGGAGATTATCTTTTCCCAGGATATTTTGAACAGGAATCCTCCCTCCATAACACAAATACTCCGCTCGACGAAGTATGGTCTGAATTCCCTGGACTTTCCAACGCTGAAGTCAGGCAGGCGCTAGCCCGATGTGGTCTTACCAATGAGCATATCTCCAGTAAAATGATGGTATTAAGCGGTGGAGAAAACGCTAAAGTGAGACTCTGTAAACTCATGCTTAAAGATGTCAATTGGCTGGTGCTTGACGAACCGACGAACCATCTCGATGTCGATGCTAAAGGCGAATTAAAAAAAGCCCTTAAAGAATTTAAAGGCACCGTTCTTCTTGTCTCTCATGAACCTGAGTTTTATGCAGATTGGGTATCCGATATCTGGAATCTTGAACAGTGGACAACTAAGATCATTTAGCGGCTTCATTTATCATTTCTTCGTTAGGTAACTGACTTTTATGCCTAGCTTGCTGTGGGGTTCCTAGTGGCCTTGAGTAATACGCTCGGATCTAAGGCTGAAAAGCCCAACAAGTGTTACTAATACCCTCCAAGCCATGGTTTTAAAAATGGAAGAAGGGATGCGGTCCCTAGGAAAAGCTTCCTTAAAAGAGTTAAGTCCAGACGATCTTGTTGCCCTCGACACTTACACGGCCGAAGTTACGGGCGTAAAACGAATCTATTAAACCTCCATTCCAAAAGAAACTTGTAATAACTCTGGGCGAACAGCTCCCGCATGGAAGCACCGACCACTTTTCAGATTCGTTAGCCAAATCTCAGCAGGACTAAAAAATAATGGATCAATATCATAAAAATCGTTATATTGGTCTATGACAGTTGCGAATAGGTGCCCATATTCGGGGGAAGATGAAGTGGGCACTTGTTTAATGATGGATTGCAAATAGCCATCCTCATCATTCACATTGAAATAAACACTAGCCCCATATCGAATGGCATCATTTGTACGCCCCAAAGCTTGCATCGCATCAGGAGTCACTGGCGGAAGGGGACAGATCCCCCACCCCGTACGAACTGCCGTAATATCATAAGTAAGTGTCTTCAATTTATAAAGTCCTGTTTCCAACGTACGCGCTGCAATTTGAATAGATCCTACTAGGGATGAAGTTGGTGCAACTAAAATAAACAAGTTCGCAGGTTTGCACTGGCATTTTCTAAGCATGTCCTGAATGGCTTCATCAGAGGGGAGTTTCTCGCTTTCTAAACAAATAATCGCGTTATCAGATGGATCTGCACACCCAAACTCAGCAAATAGTTTTTCTCTATTGGCTACCGCTCGTCCCGGTCCTGAGCCCAGAGCTGAAAAATTCCTCGCATGCACAGACCAACCTGCAAACTGAGACAACATACAAGCCCGTAACGGATGATCTGTAACGACTTGGACTGATGGCCATTGAAATCCCTTAAAGTTAGCCCAGCGAACATCAACACGGCCCAATCCACCCATACAAATCTCTGCAAAAAGCACTCCTGCTTCCCAGCCACCAAGTGCATTTACTCCACAATCGATGATGTGTACTCCGTTCTTCTCTGAAACTTCAAGGTTCAATCGTTTTTGATTAACTATAAGTTGATTTACCAAAGGCATAGCCAGCCTGCTCGGCCTCAATTCAGGTATTTCAGGAAGTACAAAAGGCATAGGTATCATCCTCCTATGCCTTTTAATCTCTGCAAATCAATACGAAATTAATCATTATGAAAGTCGATCAAGAATCTAGATTGATTCGGCTTTAGAATTAAGGACTACACCTCCAAAGTTAGTTAGATTAGTTAAAACTTTGCCAGATGAGTTTAAACGCAACAAAAAGAGACATCGTAATAAAAATCGGTTTAACTAGTCTGGCTCCCCGCGTAATTGCTAACCGTGTACCTACTTGGGAACCAACTAGCATTGATAAGGCCATAGGAATGCCATATTGATATAAGATTTTTCCGTTCCAAGCAAAAAGGAGCAAAGAAGCTAGGTTGCTTGTAAAGTTTAAAACTTTGGAATTAGCTGACGCTGAAACGAAATCGAAACCATAAATTGTAATAAAAGCAAAGATAAGAAAAGAGCCCGTGCCCGGCCCAAAAAAGCCATCATAGAATCCTAATGCGAAAGAAAATGTTACTCCTAAAAGAATGCTTGATCGTTTAAGCCCCTGAAATTGATCCTCTATTCCTAAAGTTTTATGAATAATGCTATAAATACCAACAAATAAAACTAATATAGGCACAATCTTATTAAGAAAGTCAGGACTAACTCTGAGAACGGACCACACGCCCAAACATGCTCCTAAGAATGTGAAAGGCACTAACCATTTTACTAACCGAAAATTGACTTTACCAGAACGAGCGAATGTTATTGAACTATTAAATGAGCCCATGGTAGAAGCGAATTTATTGGTACCTAAAGCTAAGTGTGGTGGAATGCCAACAAGTAACAGGGCAGGTAAACTGATCAATCCACCTCCACCAGCAATAGCATCAACAGCAGCTGCTAGGAATCCGAAAATACAGATAATAACTATAGTTGATAACATGATTATATTTACCTCATCTTAATCTCTCAAAACTTTATATTCACTTTCATAAATAACTAATACAACAAAAAGATGGTGAAAGATAAATTTCAATCACCCTCTTACTTTCTTAACATCACCCTAATCTTCTTGGATGACATGCTCATCTATTTCTTTTTATAATTCTTGCTATCTTTATTATCCTTGTTTGCTTCTTTATTACTAAATCTAGCCAAAAGTACAAATAAGATTCCAAGGATAATCCAAGTTATACCTACTGAAGTATTATTGGTTATAATTTTATAAATACCCGAACCAGCAAATCCAAGACCAGCGATTAAATACCATAAGTTCATTTTCTCTCCCCTTCTCTATCTCAACTTTTAATAAAATATAAAAACGTTAATATTATCTTTGTTATCATTGAGCTAACTCACGGAACTCACATAACATTCAGTTTAACGCAGAAAAGGCGAAGAGACAATATTTAAAATTTAAATAGCAATATATAAAAAGCAAAGAGACCATCAATTAAGATAGTCTCTTCACTTTGCTTACCTGGCGACGACCTACTTTCCCAGGACCCTGCGGTCCAAGTATCATCGGCCCTGGAGGTCTTAACTTCCGTGTTCGAGATGGGAACGGGTGGAACCCCTCCGGCATAATCACCAGATCGTTTGAAGTTTTCAGGGCTCTTTTCAGAGCTTTCTGTTCCTTCAAAACTACACAGATCTTTTCGTTTTTCTTCAAGTCATCAGTTTCTCTTCACTCCAGTTTGAGCCCAAGTGAAGTTTACCTTTAGTGTCGTCATTAGGTCAAGCCCTCGACCGATTAGTACCCGTCAGCTCCACACGTCACCGCGCTTCCACATTGGGCCTATCTACCTGATCATCTTTCAGGGGTCTTACCAGCTTGTGCTGTGGGAAATCTCATCTTGAGGTCGGTTTCGCGCTTAGATGCTTTCAGCGCTTATCCGATCCGGATATAGCTACCCAGCTATGCCTCTGGCGAGACAACTGGTACACCAGTGATCCGTCCAACCCGGTCCTCTCGTACTAGGGTCAGCTCCCCTCAAATTTCCTGCGCCTGCGACGGATAGGGACCGAACTGTCTCACGACGTTCTGAACCCAGCTCACGTACCGCTTTAATGGGCGAACAGCCCAACCCTTGGGACCTACTACAGCCCCAGGATGCGATGAGCCGACATCGAGGTGCCAAACCTCCCCGTCGATATGGACTCTTGGGGGAGATAAGCCTGTTATCCCCAGGGTAGCTTTTATCCGTTGAGCGATGGCCCTTCCACTCGGTACCACCGGATCACTAAGCCCGACTTTCGTCCCTGCTCGACTTGTTGGTCTCGCAGTCAAGCTCCCTTTTGCCTTTACACTCTTCGCGCGATTTCCATCCGCGCTGAGGGAACCTTTGGGCGCCTCCGTTACTCTTTAGGAGGCGACCGCCCCAGTCAAACTGCCCACCTGACACGGTCCTCAACCCCGATTCAGGGGTCTAAGTTAGAATTTCAGTACAAAAAGAGTGGTATCCCACCGGCGACTCCACCAAGGCTGGCGCCCTAGCTTCTTAGTCTCCCACCTATCCTGTACATTTTATACCAAAATCCAATGTCAAGCTACAGTAAAGCTCCATGGGGTCTTTCTGTCCTGTCGCAGGTAACCCGCATCTTCACGGGTATTACAATTTCGCCGAGTCCCTCGTTGAGACAGTGTCCAGATCGTTACGCCTTTCGTGCGGGTCAGAACTTACCTGACAAGGAATTTCGCTACCTTAGGACCGTTATAGTTACGGCCGCCGTTTACTGGGGCTTCAATTCAAAGCTTCGCCTTGCGGCTAACCTCTCCTCTTAACCTTCCAGCACCGGGCAGGCGTCAGCTCCTATACTTCTCTTTTCAGATTGGCAGGAACCTGTGTTTTTGTTAAACAGTCGCCTGGACCATTTCTCTGCGGCTCTTCTTGCGAAGAGCGCCCCTTCTCCCGAAGTTACGGGGCTATTTTGCCGAGTTCCTTAACGAGGGTTTTCTCGCGCGCCTTAGGATTCTCTCCTTATCTACCTGTGTCGGTTTGCGGTACGGGCTCTCTCTCACTCACTAGAGGCTTTTCTTGACAGCTTGGAGTCGGTTACTTCGCTACTTATTTTCGCTCCCCATTACCTTTCAGGCAACGCGTAAGACGGATTTACCTGCCTCACACCCTACGGGCTTGGGCGTGCTCAACCAACGGCACGCTTAACCTATCCTTCTGTGTCACCCCATCGCTAATAACGTTTAAGAGAGGTACTGGAATATCCACCAGTTGTCCATCACCTACGCCTTTCGGCCTCGGCTTAGGTCCCGACTGACCCTGGGCGGACGAGCCTTCCCCAGGAAACCTTAGATTTTCGGCGGGTGAGATTCTCACTCACCTTTTCGCATACTCATACCGGCATTCTCACTTCCAAGCTCTCCACCCAACCTTCCAGTTGAACTTCGCTGACCTTGGAACGCTCCCCTACCCCTTACAGTAAACTGTAAAGCCATAGCTTCGGTGATACGCTTGAGCCCCGTTACATTTTCGGCGCAGAACCACTCGACCAGTGAGCTATTACGCACTCTTTAAATGGTGGCTGCTTCTGAGCCAACATCCTGGTTGTCTGTGCAATTCCACATCCTTTTCCACTTAGCGTATACTTTGGGACCTTAGCTGATGGTCTGGGCTGTTTCCCTTTTGACTATGAAGCTTATCCCCCACAGTCTGACTCCCAATCTAAATTCTTGGCATTCAGAGTTTGATAAGGTTCGGTAACCCGGTAAGGCCCCTAGCCTATTCAGTGCTTTACCGCCAAGAATCATCAATTGAGGCTAGCCCTAAAGCTATTTCGGGGAGAACCAGCTATCTCCGTGTTCGATTGGCATTTCACCCCTACCCACAGTTCATCCCTTGCCTTTTCAACGACAGTGAGTTCGGGCCTCCAGTAGGTTTTACCCCACCTTCACCCTGACCATGGGTAGATCACACGGTTTCGGGTCTACAGCATGTAACTTGTCGCCCTTTTCAGACTCGCTTTCGCTTCGGCTCCAGCTTCTCGCTTTAACCTCGCTACATACCGTAACTCGCCGGTTCATTCTACAAAAGGCACGCCATCACACCTCAAGGGTGCTTTGACTGCTTGTAAGCGTACGGTTTCAGGTTCTTTTTCACTCCCCTCCCGGGGTGCTTTTCACCTTTCCCTCACGGTACTGGTTCACTATCGGTCGCTAAGGAGTATTTAGCCTTGGGAGGTGGTCCTCCCGGTTTCCCACGGGGTTTCTCGTGTCCCGCGGTACTCAGGATACCCTCACAGCATTTCTTCTTTTCGCTTACAGGAGTGTTACCTTCTTTGCTGAATCTTTCCAGATTTCTTCAGCTAAGAATTAATGCTTAATAGAGGGTCCTACAACCCCAAGCTCCGAAGAGCTTGGTTTGGGCTCTTCCCGTTTCGCTCGCCGCTACTCAGGGAATCGATTATTCTTTCTCTTCCTCCGGGTACTTAGATGTTTCAGTTCCCCGGGTTGTCCTCTTTAACCTATCTATTCAGTTAAAGATCATTGGATATAACTCCAATGGGGTTGCCCCATTCGGGTATCCACGGATCAATGCATGCTTACTGCTCCCCGTGGCATTTCGCTGTTAACCGCGCCCTTCTTCGACTCTTAGCGCCTAGGCATCCACCGTACGCCCTTAGTAGCTTGACCTAAATCTTTTCGCCACTTCAGGTTTTATATGAATCCTTTGACTTTTGAAAAACTATTTTCTCTGTGCAGTTTTCAAAGAACACCATTTTTTGGGCCAATTCTGAGGGTTTATTCTCTGGATTGGACAAAAAATTTAGAGAAGCCATTTCTGGTCTCTCAAAACTAAACAACAAAGGAAAGCTTACGCTTCTTTACAGCCTCGCAGATTGCTCTGCGCTTTTGCCTTTTCGGCTTTTGAGTCTTTCGACTCTACCCTTCAATCGATTCCGTTTCTCCAAAGAGTTTCTTCCTCGATTGAGGATCGACCATAGGATTAGTTAACTTAAAATCTTAAGCTAACATGTCTCCTTAGAAAGGAGGTGATCCAGCCGCACCTTCCGATACGGCTACCTTGTTACGACTTCACCCCAATCATCGGCCCCACCTTCGACGGCTAGCTCCCTTTCGGGTTACCTCACCGGCTTCGGGTGTTGCAGACTTTCGTGGTGTGACGGGCGGTGTGTACAAGGCCCGGGAACGTATTCACCGCAGTATGCTGACCTGCGATTACTAGCGATTCCAACTTCATGTTCTCGAGTTGCAGAGAACAATCCGAACTGAGACCGGCTTTCTCGGATTTGCTCCACCTCGCGGCTTCGCTTCCGTCTGTACCGGCCATTGTAGCACGTGTGTAGCCCAAGACATAAGGGGCATGATGATTTGACGTCATCCCCACCTTCCTCCGGTTTATCACCGGCAGTCTGTCTAGAGTGCTCGACCTTACTCGTTAGCAACTAAACATAGGGGTTGCGCTCGTTGCGGGACTTAACCCAACATCTCACGACACGAGCTGACGACAACCATGCACCACCTGTCTCTACGTTCCCCGAAGGGCACTCCTTAGTTTCCTAAGAATTCGTAGGATGTCAAGCCTTGGTAAGGTTCTTCGCGTTGCGTCGAATTAAACCACATGCTCCACCGCTTGTGCGGGCCCCCGTCAATTCCTTTGAGTTTCAACCTTGCGGCCGTACTCCCCAGGCGGAGTGCTTATTGTGTTAACTGCGGCACAGAAGGGGTCGATACCCTCTACACCTAGCACTCATCGTTTACGGCGTGGACTACCAGGGTATCTAATCCTGTTTGCTCCCCACGCTTTCGCGCCTCAGCGTCAGTTACAGTCCAGAAAGTCGCCTTCGCCACTGGTGTTCCTCCACATCTCTACGCATTTCACCGCTACACGTGGAATTCCACTTTCCTCTCCTGTCCTCAAGATAACCAGTTTCCGATGCAGGCTTGGGGTTGAGCCCCAAGTTTTCACACCAGACTTAATTATCCGCCTACGCGCCCTTTACGCCCAATGATTCCGGACAACGCTTGCCCCCTACGTATTACCGCGGCTGCTGGCACGTAGTTAGCCGGGGCTTCCTCCTCAGGTACCGTCATGTAAATACACTATTTGCATATCTACCGTTCGTCCCTGAAAACAGTACTTTACAACCCGAAGGCCTTCATCATACACGCGGCGTTGCTCCGTCAGACTTTCGTCCATTGCGGAAGATTCCCCACTGCTGCCTCCCGTAGGAGTCTGGGCCGTGTCTCAGTCCCAGTGTGGCCGTTCACCCTCTCAGGCCGGCTACTGATCGTCGCCTTGGTAGGCCTTTACCCCACCAACTAGCTAATCAGACGCGGGTCCATCCATTATCGATAGCATGTTCAGAGGCCATCTTTCTTTAACCGATGATGCCATCAGTTAAACGTATCCGGTATTAGCCCTCGTTTCCAAGGGTTGTCCCGATTTAATGGGTAGGTTACCCACGCGTTACTCACCCGTCCGCCACTAAAAACTCGCTAAGCAAGCTTATTGAGTTCTCCGTTCGACTTGCATGTGTTAGGCACGCCGCCAGCGTTCGTCCTGAGCCAGGATCAAACTCTCCATAAAATTTATGAAGAAAATTTGATTGCTCAAATTCATCTCAAACTCTTTAACGAGTCACTTGGCTGTTCCTTGTTGTTTAGTTTTCAAAGACCAATCTTTGTCGTCGCAATCACTCGCGACAGTTATTTATTTTAGCAGATTGACTCTCTCGAGTCAAGTGCCTTTTCGCTTCTGAACTTCATTTGAAGCCCATCAGCGTGGATTCTTAGATTAACATTTTCTCTCTACCGAGTCAAGTGTCATTTCTAAGCCCCCATGCACTTACCAGCATTTCTGCCGGCTTCGGAACGGCTGTCCCTTAGCGCTCAATTAGAATACCATAGGGCTTTATAAGTGTCAATACATAAATTCACATGACGATTATCATCAAATTTTGTCTTATTGAAAAACTTAGTTCCACCCCTACTCCCTCTAGATGTGGAAGTTAGTTTTACAAATAAAAGGGTGGCTTTAAGTTCTGCAAATTGTTCTGCAAATTGTTCTGCAAATTGTTCTGCAAATTGTTCTGCAAATTGTTCTGCAAATTGTTCTGCAAATTGTTCTGCAAATTATTATACTCTTATCTAGCCCGTTCTCAAGCAGTAATCCTGCCTGGAGGCAGGAGGCTCATTATGTCTAAGTTTAAACATTTTATCCTGAGTGAAAGAATATCCCTTGAACACATGCTTAAGGATTCCTGCTCATTTAAAGCGATCGGAAGGGAACTTAACAAAGATTGCACTTCCATTTCCAAGGAAGTGAGAAATTATCAATTATTAAAAGGACGGTTCCTATGGTCGGGCTTTCAACAACTGTCTTCATCATCTGACTTGCACCCAATCCTACATTTGTGACTCTCCTCTGTGTCGTAACCGTTACTGTAGATTTTGTTCTCATTGTTTTTCAATTCGTTCGGAATCACGCGGTGGGATTAACGTTAATTTGGTCAATGCAAGATAGAATGAGGTAAATAAATAGCACTGCATATCACTGCAGTGCTCATATTACGTATGGAGCGGAAGACGGGATTCGAACCCGCGGCCCTCGGCTTGGGAAGCCAATGCTCTACCACTGAGCCACTTCCGCATTTAACGTTATTTATTATACCAAATAGACTGAGAGTGTCAAGCTAAAATTCCTTTTCAATCTACTGAATCTATACATAACACAATTCTAGCGAGAAGATTTATCCATGTTTGCTCGTTCTCTGACTAATTTGATAGCCATCAATTATAATACAGACCATTTTGGAGACTTTCACTCTATTCTCTTCGGTAAATTTTTAATTGACTACAGAATCATCTATGGTTATGCCCCTATAGTCTTATAACTCTGTTCATACTGTTGATTCTGATATTGATTAAGTAATATATCTAATCTTTGGCTTAATCTTACTACTTCAGGGTCAGTAAGTGGCTTTTCCACGCCTAGATGATTTAGTTCCCTCCGCATCTCTTCTATGAACTGAAGTAAACACGTAATAGAATACTCCTCCGTAATACCACTTCCCTTCCTTGAACTCATATTATCCATTTTACTTCAAGGTGAAACGCTATATCTATAGGAAATTTTGTCGAATATTGTTTTTTATATAGTCATGCACGAAATCGCACTTCTCCATTTGCTAAGTTCCCTGAACTCAGGTAAAATATGCCTTAGATAAAGAAGTCATTTCACATTATAGGAGGGGTTTAAATGCAAGGAGATATGAAAGAATTTCTTCAACAAGAAAATTGGGCAGTCATCGGAGTATCTGATAATCCAGAAAAATATGGAACCAAAGTTTATCTTCAGCTCAAAAAAGCTGGATATAAGGTTTACGCGGTCAACCCAAAATTAGATCAAATTGATGGGGATACCTGTTATCCTAATCTTAGCTCACTTCCACTTGTCCCAGATGCTGTCAGTGTTGTTGTACCCCCCAAGGCAACAGAACAAATTATTAATGAATGTGCAAAGCTAGGAATTCGAAGAATTTGGATGCAACCCGGTAGTGAAAGCGACACTGCCATAAAAGATGGCGACGATCAAGGCTTAGAGTTAGTTTATAGCCAATGCGTACTCATTCAAACACGAGACAAAGTTAAATAACTATCCAAATATAACGCTATTAGATACTTTGTTTTATAAATAATATACACAGAGAAACCGCACTGAAGTTCAGTGCGGTTATTTTTTATATTTGGAGCGGGTGATGAGAATCGAACTCACATAACTAGCTTGGAAGGCTAGCGCTCTACCACTGAGCTACACCCGCAATTTAAACCGCACTGAAAATCAGCGCGGTGCTTTTTATGTATGGAGCGGGTGATGAGAATCGAACTCACATAACTAGCTTGGAAGGCTAGCGCTCTACCACTGAGCTACACCCGCAAGGTGTATGGTAGCAGGGGAGGGATTTGAACCCTCGGATGAGCGGGTATGAACCACTTGCCTTAGACCACTTGGCTACCCTGCCATGGCTCCCCGAGTAGGACTCGAACCTACAACCTACCGGTTAACAGCCGGTTGCTCCACCATTGAGCTATCGAGGAATATATCAATGTATTTGACTGGCGGAGAAGGAGGGATTCGAACCCTCGCAGCAGTTACCCACTCTAACGGTTTAGCAAACCGTCCTCTTCAACCTCTTGAGTACTTCTCCGCAATATTATTTTTTTGGTGCGGAAGACGGGACTTGAACCCGTACGGTGTTAACCACACGCCCCTCAAACGTGCGCGTCTGCCAATTCCGCCACTCCCGCACTATGGAGCCATTGACCGGGATTGAACCGGTGACCTTATCCTTACCAAGGATACGCTCTACCAACTGAGCTACAACGGCAACTTAACTTTTTAAGGATCAACAAAGTTTTAAATGGTGCGCTCGGAGGGATTCGAACCCCCGGCCTTCTGATTCGTAGTCAGACGCTCTATCCAGCTGAGCCACGAGCGCATTATTTTTTGGAGCGGGTGACGAGATTCGGACTCGCGACTTTCACCTTGGCAAGGTGACACTCTACCACTGAGTTACACCCGCAATAGAATTGGTGAGCCATCCGCGACTCGAACGCGGGACACCCTGATTAAAAGTCAGGTGCTCTACCGACTGAGCTAATGGCTCATAAAATGGCTGGGGTGGCAGGATTCGAACCTACGAATGCCAGAGTCAAAGTCTGGTGCCTTACCGCTTGGCGACACCCCATCATCATATTTATATCAGTCTTCCTTTTCTGATGACTTGATACCTTTGGTTGCGGGAGCCGGATTTGAACCGACGACCTTCGGGTTATGAGCCCGACGAGCTACCGCTGCTCCATCCCGCGATGTTTAGTGGTGGGCAGGGATGGATTCGAACCATCGTACCTTACGGAACAGATTTACAGTCTGCCGCCTTTAACCGCTCGGCCACCTACCCACGTTTTTCATATGAAATTAAAATGGCGACCCCGATCGGATTTGAACCGACGATCTCCTGCGTGACAGGCAGGCATGTTAAACCACTACACCACGGGGCCAGTGTATTTGGTGGGCGATGACGGGATCGAACCGCCGACATCCTGCTTGTAAGGCAGGCGCTCTCCCAGCTGAGCTAATCGCCCGGAATTTGGTGACCCGTACGGGATTCGAACCCGTGTAGCCGCCGTGAAAGGGCGGTGTCTTAAGCCGCTTGACCAACGGGCCATTTTCGCGAGAACATTTGTTAGTATATCTGAATTCGACTTAGATGTCAACACATTTCGTATTTTTATGTCATTTTTTACGCTCTATTTCAGCATCTATTTTCTCTAGTGGAGATTCACACATCTCTATATTCTCACCTATTCAGAGATTATTATTTCAGACGCTCTGAAGTGCCGTTATTCCCTGCTAACGATATTTCGAAATGAGTATAATACTCTCAAACTATTTAGTCCATCGAAGAAAATCATATAATCTGCTCGAGTAACAAAAATCTTTTTGATCTGTTCTGTCTTAATCTATCCTCAAATGGATTGCTAGTAATATAACAAGCATATCCAATGAAATTCTATAAAACAAAACCGCACTGAAAATCAGCGCGGTGCTTTTTATGTATGGAGCGGGTGATGAGAATCGAACTCACATAACTAGCTTGGAAGGCTAGCGCTCTACCACTGAGCTACACCCGCAAGGTGTATGGTAGCAGGGGAGGGATTTGAACCCTCGGATGAGCGGGTATGAACCACTTGCCTTAGACCACTTGGCTACCCTGCCATGGCTCCCCGAGTAGGACTCGAACCTACAACCTACCGGTTAACAGCCGGTTGCTCCACCATTGAGCTATCGAGGAATATATCAATGTATTTGACTGGCGGAGAAGGAGGGATTCGAACCCTCGCAGCAGTTACCCACTCTAACGGTTTAGCAAACCGTCCTCTTCAACCTCTTGAGTACTTCTCCGCAATATTATTTTTTTGGTGCGGAAGACGGGACTTGAACCCGTACGGTGTTAACCACACGCCCCTCAAACGTGCGCGTCTGCCAATTCCGCCACTCCCGCACTATGGAGCCATTGACCGGGATTGAACCGGTGACCTTATCCTTACCAAGGATACGCTCTACCAACTGAGCTACAACGGCAACTTAACTTTTTTAAGGATCAACAAAGTTTTAAATGGTGCGCTCGGAGGGATTCGAACCCCCGGCCTTCTGATTCGTAGTCAGACGCTCTATCCAGCTGAGCCACGAGCGCATATTTTTTGGAGCGGGTGACGAGATTCGGACTCGCGACTTTCACCTTGGCAAGGTGACACTCTACCACTGAGTTACACCCGCAATAGAATTGGTGAGCCATCCGCGACTCGAACGCGGGACACCCTGATTAAAAGTCAGGTGCTCTACCGACTGAGCTAATGGCTCATAAAATGGCTGGGGTGGCAGGATTCGAACCTACGAATGCCAGAGTCAAAGTCTGGTGCCTTACCGCTTGGCGACACCCCATCATCATATTTATATCAGTCTTCCTTTTCTGATGACTTGATACCTTTGGTTGCGGGAGCCGGATTTGAACCGACGACCTTCGGGTTATGAGCCCGACGAGCTACCGCTGCTCCATCCCGCGATGTTTAGTGGTGGGCAGGGATGGATTCGAACCATCGTACCTTACGGAACAGATTTACAGTCTGCCGCCTTTAACCGCTCGGCCACCTACCCACGTTTTTCATATGAAATTAAAATGGCGACCCCGATCGGATTTGAACCGACGATCTCCTGCGTGACAGGCAGGCATGTTAAACCACTACACCACGGGGCCAGTGTATTTGGTGGGCGATGACGGGATCGAACCGCCGACATCCTGCTTGTAAGGCAGGCGCTCTCCCAGCTGAGCTAATCGCCCGGAATTTGGTGACCCGTACGGGATTCGAACCCGTGTAGCCGCCGTGAAAGGGCGGTGTCTTAAGCCGCTTGACCAACGGGCCGTTAGCGCAATAACTATATTACATGGACAAGCCTGAGTTGTCAAATACTTTTTTAGAATGCAAGAAAGTTTTTTAGAGAGTAAATTAAATAGGCTGCGTAATGAAACAAATTTCTACTCTTCTTGAACTATTCCACTCTATAAAGAATTTACTTCGCGATCAAAACACAAGAGATATAGCTACGCTGCAACAAGATAGCCAGTTCTCTTTCTTTAGTGCGTCTGAATCATATTTTCTTTAACTAATAACGTATTTGCTGTTTGTGTTACTGCAAGAGCAGTAATAACTGCTACAGGGAAAATAGGAACAATTTAGACCTTCTGAGGCGCCTCAGACGATTGACCCTGAGTCTCTTCTCTTATGAATTATTTGAGCCTCGTTTCGGTAAGCACGGGTATAAAATTTGTTCATCTTTAATATCCACAATTCCACCTTCCTCTATTTAGTGAGTTAGTATAAATTTTCTTACTTTATGTCTCTAAATATGAAAAGCTCGCAATTCTCCAATATAGCCTATTGTAAAATAGTATATCTGTTTGCATATATAGCCTGGAAGTATTTTTAACGTTGATAGTTTGGTTTATTGCTAATTACTTACGAACTAGAATTTATATGGGTACAAATACTTAAAGTTACTAGCATAATTTCATTATATTTTATGCTATAATAACAATCGGTTTATAGTTCTATATACAGAGTTGTCCTATTTTAACGGCGAGGTGTAACGTGAAGACGTTTCTAGTTAAGTATTTATATTTTTTTAGCGGAATATTTATAACATGTATAGGTAACTATTTTCTAATCAATGCTCAAAATCTTGGGGTCAGCCCTTGGGATGTTTTTCATCTTGGTATTTCCAAATACTTTCCGTACCTAGGGTTGGGTACAATTGGAATTATAGTTGGACTGTTAATTCTGATCCCGACTTCTTTTATGGGGATAAAACCGCGAATCGGGACCTTTCTTAATATCTATATCTTCGGACTTATGTTAGACGAACTAATGTCGAGTCATCTCTTAGAAATACCAACAAGCTACATCTTAAGTCTTGTATATTTGATAATCGGAATTTTAACTACAGGAATCGGAACAGCAGTTTATTTACATACCGATGCTGGAGCTGGTCCAAGAGATGCTTTGATGTTAGGTCTTAATCAAAAAACTCATTTAAGTATTGCACAGGTACGCTCAGGAATTGAGATTATGGTAGTCATCTTAGGCTATATCTTAGGTGGTCCTATAGGAGTTGGCACTCTTATCTTTTCGTTAACCATTGGAATCTCAGTGCAATGGGGTATGAAATGGGTGAATCAGCTCAAATTTATCATTTCTAACCGACCCGTAGAAGTATCTAAGTAATAATGACCCCATTATCGTTCAGTCCTCGAAATTAAGATCAAATTTACTTTCTCTATCCTCATTACTGGAATGTCAAGGAATATGATTTTACTTAAAAAATTTAATTCCTGTCAAGTATAAGTCATTCGATTTTGAACGATAAATTCATAAGTCGCAGCGTAAACCTCAGGGCAATATACATAACGAATCACCCAAATCTTTTCTTATAAAATAAAGGCTATATTTATTATTTGTAGCTATAAGGCAACTATAACTATATTAATATGGTGCTGACTAGTAAAAATATACTATGACTTTTACTGATCAGCCCTATACAATTAGTCAAACTTCCGTGATCGAGTTTCGAAAAAGAAAGATAGTATCTCTTGTTCGTGCAAAAACACATAAATCATAATGGAATACTATCGCCAGTGAGCTGTACGGGTCAAATCGCCCCTAAAGAATCATGCTATAAAAAGCGGAGAAACCACGTCATTCAACGTAGTCTCTCCGCTTTTGCATACCTGGCGCCGACCTACTTTCCCAGGTAGGTCGCGCCTCTTAGAATCCTTCTAGGGCCATGGCGCTGACCGCGAAAACCATTCACTGGATGGTTTTCGCGGTCCAAGTATCATCAGCCCTGGATGGTAACTCGAACTTCCGTGTTCGAGTTACGAAAATGATATGTACTCGATCGTTTTCGACCAAGCTGTACAGCACATAGAATTACTGATCGGCTCAGGCGTACAGGTGGGACTAACCCAAGAAAATCATTCATGCTTGTACACGGGGTACGTTTTTACGCAGTAAAAAGCAAAGAGACCATCTTACGACAGTCTCTTCACTTTGCTTACCTGGCGACGACCTACTTTCCCAGGACCCTGCGGTCCAAGTATCATCGGCCCTGGAGGTCTTAACTTCCGTGTTCGAGATGGGAACGGGTGGAACCCCTCCGGCATAATCACCAGATCGTTTGAAGTTTTCAGGGCTCTTTTCAGAGCTTTCTGTTCCTTCAAAACTACACAGATCTTTTCGTTTTCTTCAAGTCATCAGTTTCTCTTCACTCCAGTTTGAGCCCAAGTGAAGTTTACCTTTAGTGTCGTCATTAGGTCAAGCCCTCGACCGATTAGTACCCGTCAGCTCCACACGTCACCGCGCTTCCACATTGGGCCTATCTACCTGATCATCTTTCAGGGGTCTTACCAGCTTGTGCTGTGGGAAATCTCATCTTGAGGTCGGTTTCGCGCTTAGATGCTTTCAGCGCTTATCCGATCCGGATATAGCTACCCAGCTATGCCTCTGGCGAGACAACTGGTACACCAGTGATCCGTCCAACCCGGTCCTCTCGTACTAGGGTCAGCTCCCCTCAAATTTCCTGCGCCTGCGACGGATAGGGACCGAACTGTCTCACGACGTTCTGAACCCAGCTCACGTACCGCTTTAATGGGCGAACAGCCCAACCCTTGGGACCTACTACAGCCCCAGGATGCGATGAGCCGACATCGAGGTGCCAAACCTCCCCGTCGATATGGACTCTTGGGGGAGATAAGCCTGTTATCCCCAGGGTAGCTTTTATCCGTTGAGCGATGGCCCTTCCACTCGGTACCACCGGATCACTAAGCCCGACTTTCGTCCCTGCTCGACTTGTTGGTCTCGCAGTCAAGCTCCCTTTTGCCTTTACACTCTTCGCGCGATTTCCATCCGCGCTGAGGGAACCTTTGGGCGCCTCCGTTACTCTTTAGGAGGCGACCGCCCCAGTCAAACTGCCCACCTGACACGGTCCTCAACCCCGATTCAGGGGTCTAAGTTAGAATTTCAGTACAAAAAGAGTGGTATCCCACCGGCGACTCCACCAAGGCTGGCGCCCTAGCTTCTTAGTCTCCCACCTATCCTGTACATTTTATACCAAAATCCAATGTCAAGCTACAGTAAAGCTCCATGGGGTCTTTCTGTCCTGTCGCAGGTAACCCGCATCTTCACGGGTATTACAATTTCGCCGAGTCCCTCGTTGAGACAGTGTCCAGATCGTTACGCCTTTCGTGCGGGTCAGAACTTACCTGACAAGGAATTTCGCTACCTTAGGACCGTTATAGTTACGGCCGCCGTTTACTGGGGCTTCAATTCAAAGCTTCGCCTTGCGGCTAACCTCTCCTCTTAACCTTCCAGCACCGGGCAGGCGTCAGCTCCTATACTTCTCTTTTCAGATTGGCAGGAACCTGTGTTTTTGTTAAACAGTCGCCTGGACCATTTCTCTGCGGCTCTTCTTGCGAAGAGCGCCCCTTCTCCCGAAGTTACGGGGCTATTTTGCCGAGTTCCTTAACGAGGGTTTTCTCGCGCGCCTTAGGATTCTCTCCTTATCTACCTGTGTCGGTTTGCGGTACGGGCTCTCTCTCACTCACTAGAGGCTTTTCTTGACAGCTTGGAGTCGGTTACTTCGCTACTTATTTTCGCTCCCCATTACCTTTCAGGCAACGCGTAAGACGGATTTACCTGCCTCACACCCTACGGGCTTGGGCGTGCTCAACCAACGGCACGCTTAACCTATCCTTCTGTGTCACCCCATCGCTAATAACGTTTAAGAGAGGTACTGGAATATCCACCAGTTGTCCATCACCTACGCCTTTCGGCCTCGGCTTAGGTCCCGACTGACCCTGGGCGGACGAGCCTTCCCCAGGAAACCTTAGATTTTCGGCGGGTGAGATTCTCACTCACCTTTTCGCATACTCATACCGGCATTCTCACTTCCAAGCTCTCCACCCAACCTTCCAGTTGAACTTCGCTGACCTTGGAACGCTCCCCTACCCCTTACAGTAAACTGTAAAGCCATAGCTTCGGTGATACGCTTGAGCCCCGTTACATTTTCGGCGCAGAACCACTCGACCAGTGAGCTATTACGCACTCTTTAAATGGTGGCTGCTTCTGAGCCAACATCCTGGTTGTCTGTGCAATTCCACATCCTTTTCCACTTAGCGTATACTTTGGGACCTTAGCTGATGGTCTGGGCTGTTTCCCTTTTGACTATGAAGCTTATCCCCCACAGTCTGACTCCCAATCTAAATTCTTGGCATTCAGAGTTTGATAAGGTTCGGTAACCCGGTAAGGCCCCTAGCCTATTCAGTGCTTTACCGCCAAGAATCATCAATTGAGGCTAGCCCTAAAGCTATTTCGGGGAGAACCAGCTATCTCCGTGTTCGATTGGCATTTCACCCCTACCCACAGTTCATCCCTTGCCTTTTCAACGACAGTGAGTTCGGGCCTCCAGTAGGTTTTACCCCACCTTCACCCTGACCATGGGTAGATCACACGGTTTCGGGTCTACAGCATGTAACTTGTCGCCCTTTTCAGACTCGCTTTCGCTTCGGCTCCAGCTTCTCGCTTTAACCTCGCTACATACCGTAACTCGCCGGTTCATTCTACAAAAGGCACGCCATCACACCTCAAGGGTGCTTTGACTGCTTGTAAGCGTACGGTTTCAGGTTCTTTTTCACTCCCCTCCCGGGGTGCTTTTCACCTTTCCCTCACGGTACTGGTTCACTATCGGTCGCTAAGGAGTATTTAGCCTTGGGAGGTGGTCCTCCCGGTTTCCCACGGGGTTTCTCGTGTCCCGCGGTACTCAGGATACCCTCACAGCATTTCTTCTTTTCGCTTACAGGAGTGTTACCTTCTTTGCTGAATCTTTCCAGATTTCTTCAGCTAAGAATTAATGCTTAATAGAGGGTCCTACAACCCCAAGCTCCGAAGAGCTTGGTTTGGGCTCTTCCCGTTTCGCTCGCCGCTACTCAGGGAATCGATTATTCTTTCTCTTCCTCCGGGTACTTAGATGTTTCAGTTCCCCGGGTTGTCCTCTTTAACCTATCTATTCAGTTAAAGATCATTGGATATAACTCCAATGGGGTTGCCCCATTCGGGTATCCACGGATCAATGCATGCTTACTGCTCCCCGTGGCATTTCGCTGTTAACCGCGCCCTTCTTCGACTCTTAGCGCCTAGGCATCCACCGTACGCCCTTAGTAGCTTGACCTAAATCTTTTCGCCACTTCAGGTTTTTATATGAATCCTTTGACTTTTGAAAAACTATTTTCTCTGTGCAGTTTTCAAAGAACACCATTTTTTGGGCCAATTCTGAGGGTTTATTCTCTGGATTGGACAAAAAATTTAGAGAAGCCATTTCTGGTCTCTCAAAACTAAACAACAAAGGAAAGCTTACGCTTCTTTACAGCCTCGCAGATTGCTCTGCGCTTTTGCCTTTTCGGCTTTTGAGTCTTTCGACTCTACCCTTCAATCGATTCCGTTTCTCCAAAGAGATTCTTCCTCGATTGAGGATCGACCATAGGATTAGTTAACTTAAAATCTTAAGCTAACATGTCTCCTTAGAAAGGAGGTGATCCAGCCGCACCTTCCGATACGGCTACCTTGTTACGACTTCACCCCAATCATCGGCCCCACCTTCGACGGCTAGCTCCCTTTCGGGTTACCTCACCGGCTTCGGGTGTTGCAGACTTTCGTGGTGTGACGGGCGGTGTGTACAAGGCCCGGGAACGTATTCACCGCAGTATGCTGACCTGCGATTACTAGCGATTCCAACTTCATGTTCTCGAGTTGCAGAGAACAATCCGAACTGAGACCGGCTTTCTCGGATTTGCTCCACCTCGCGGCTTCGCTTCCGTCTGTACCGGCCATTGTAGCACGTGTGTAGCCCAAGACATAAGGGGCATGATGATTTGACGTCATCCCCACCTTCCTCCGGTTTATCACCGGCAGTCTGTCTAGAGTGCTCGACCTTACTCGTTAGCAACTAAACATAGGGGTTGCGCTCGTTGCGGGACTTAACCCAACATCTCACGACACGAGCTGACGACAACCATGCACCACCTGTCTCTACGTTCCCCGAAGGGCACTCCTTAGTTTCCTAAGAATTCGTAGGATGTCAAGCCTTGGTAAGGTTCTTCGCGTTGCGTCGAATTAAACCACATGCTCCACCGCTTGTGCGGGCCCCCGTCAATTCCTTTGAGTTTCAACCTTGCGGCCGTACTCCCCAGGCGGAGTGCTTATTGTGTTAACTGCGGCACAGAAGGGGTCGATACCCTCTACACCTAGCACTCATCGTTTACGGCGTGGACTACCAGGGTATCTAATCCTGTTTGCTCCCCACGCTTTCGCGCCTCAGCGTCAGTTACAGTCCAGAAAGTCGCCTTCGCCACTGGTGTTCCTCCACATCTCTACGCATTTCACCGCTACACGTGGAATTCCACTTTCCTCTCCTGTCCTCAAGATAACCAGTTTCCGATGCAGGCTTGGGGTTGAGCCCCAAGTTTTCACACCAGACTTAATTATCCGCCTACGCGCCCTTTACGCCCAATGATTCCGGACAACGCTTGCCCCCTACGTATTACCGCGGCTGCTGGCACGTAGTTAGCCGGGGCTTCCTCCTCAGGTACCGTCATGTAAATACACTATTTGCATATCTACCGTTCGTCCCTGAAAACAGTACTTTACAACCCGAAGGCCTTCATCATACACGCGGCGTTGCTCCGTCAGACTTTCGTCCATTGCGGAAGATTCCCCACTGCTGCCTCCCGTAGGAGTCTGGGCCGTGTCTCAGTCCCAGTGTGGCCGTTCACCCTCTCAGGCCGGCTACTGATCGTCGCCTTGGTAGGCCTTTACCCCACCAACTAGCTAATCAGACGCGGGTCCATCCATTATCGATAGCATGTTCAGAGGCCATCTTTCTTTAACCGATGATGCCATCAGTTAAACGTATCCGGTATTAGCCCTCGTTTCCAAGGGTTGTCCCGATTTAATGGGTAGGTTACCCACGCGTTACTCACCCGTCCGCCACTAAAAACTCGCTAAGCAAGCTTATTGAGTTCTCCGTTCGACTTGCATGTGTTAGGCACGCCGCCAGCGTTCGTCCTGAGCCAGGATCAAACTCTCCATAAAATTTATGAAGAAAATTTGATTGCTCAAATTCATCTCAAACTCTTTAACGAGTCACTTGGCTGTTCCTTGTTGTTTAGTTTTCAAAGACCGCATTTTCTCACTACTATGTGGTAAATCTAATTGTATCAGATTGATTCATTTTAGTCAATCCTTTTATCACTCGTTCATTTCTAAACTTCGCGACAACATTTGTTATTCTAACTCATAGATACTCTAAAGTCAACTGTTAATTTTATTCTCCCATATTACACCCTTTGATGACGTTATTAATACTATTATAACATGGGATTCACCGCTAATTATTATCTTAAGTATACCGTTGAAATATACCTGTCCATAAAAATAAGAGGGGCAACCCCCTCTTATTTTATCTATTCCACTTCTTGAATAATAGGTAAAATCATGGGACGACGACGGGTTTTTTCGTAAAAGTGTTTACTCAGCGCATCCCTTACCTGTCCTTTTAATACAGCCCATTCGGTCACGTGATTGTCCTTCAAACGAGCCATCGTCTGACGAACTTTTTCTTTGGCCTCATCAAGCATAGTTTCTGATTCACGAACATAAACGAACCCTCGAGTTACGATATCTGGTCCGGCTACAATGGCTCTCGTAGAACGGCTAATCGTCATGACAACAATAAGAATTCCATCTTGGGAAAGTTGTTTACGATCCCTAAGGACTATATTTCCGACATCTCCGACACCTAAACCATCAATTAGAACTTTCCCTGCCGTAACTTTTCCTGTCATACTTGCGCCATGCCGTGTAAACTCGATAATACTCCCATTCTCGGCTAAAAAGATATTATCTCTTTCCATTCCTAGCTGCTCCGCAAGCTGCATATGCTTAACCAACATCCGGTATTCCCCGTGGACAGGAATGAAATATTGCGGACGAACCATGTTCAACATCAACTTAAGATCTTCTTGACTAGCATGCCCCGACACATGAACTCCATTAATTGAACCATAAATCACATTTGCACCCAGCTTAAATAAACGATCAACAGTTCGAGCTACAGATTTTTCATTTCCAGGAATGGGACTGGCCGAAATAATTACAGTATCTCCGGGTTGAATTGAGACACTACGGTGGTCACTCATGGCCATCCGTGATAAAGCTGCCATTGGTTCTCCCTGACTTCCTGTCGTCAATATACATGCTTGGTTACCCGGCAGATTTACGATCTCATCGACATCTATTAAAGTTCCTTCAGGAATATCAAGGTATCCCAACTCTGAGGCAATTGCTACGACATTAACCATACTCCGTCCAACAACAGCAACTTTGCGATTGGTTTTGTAGGCTGCTGTAATAGCTTGCTGAATCCGATGTACATTTGATGCAAAGCTAGCGATGATAATACGCTCATTAGCATCTTTGAATGCTTCTTCAAAAGTATGTCCAACGTTCCGTTCCGACATCGTAATTCCAGTGCGTTCGACATTAGTACTGTCGGACATTAAGCAGAGTACCCCTTTATCACCCAGCTCAGAAAACTTATGAATATCCAAAATATCACCAGACACTGGAGTATGATCAAGTTTAAAATCTCCGGTATGAACAATTGTACCCAGTGGAGTGTGAATTGCTATCCCCACCGCATCAGGTATGCTGTGGCTCACCCGGATAAATTCTATCCGAAACACTCCTAACTTAATCATATCACGGGGTTGGACTACAGTAGCTTGGACATGATTTAGATTGCTTTCTTTAAGCTTCGACTGAATAAGTCCTAAAGTCAGCCGTGTTGCAAAAATCGGAACATCTAAATCTTTGAGAAGATAGGGTAAAGCTCCGATATGATCTTCATGTCCATGCGTCACTAATATACCCTGGAGCATCTCTTTATGCTCAATCAAGTAAGAATAATCAGGTATGACAACATCAATCCCTAACATTTCTTCATCAGGGAATGCTAGTCCCGCATCAATCAAGACCATTTGATTATCATAGCGAATTACCGTCATATTTTTACCGATCTCACCCAAGCCACCCAAGGGTATAATCTGCACCTTGTGTTCTTTTGGCATCTATTAGCACCTCCGCCATTATTTTCCTTTTAAATTATGATATTGTGCCCGTTCGAGTTGTAACGTTTCAGAAGACGCAATCATAGACAACAACAAAATAACGAAATACTGAAACAAACACAACGCCCCTGGTGTTTGCCAGTATTTCGACGCATCAATTTGAAACTAGCCGCACAATTAATCTAACTGTAATTATAACTCTTTTAAACAAAACTAGCAAGATAACAGAATTCTGTACAGTAATAATAAAAAACAAGCAGATTTAACTGCTTGTTTTTGTTGCTAGCTCATTTTTATTTGATTTTGTTTATTTTTGATTAGGAAAGTTTTGTTTAATGAGGTCAGTAAATTTTTGATTTTTAATTTCAATTGCAGGAGTTGCTGGATCATCCCCTAAATCTTCTAACTTCATTGCTCCAAAACTATGGTCAGCCGTAATGTGTCCATGAGCATCCGTCGGATTCTTCCACATGAGTTGGGCTGGGTCATATTTCTTCCCTGCATGGCAGCTATTACAAATTTCAGCTGGATTATCCTTTTTCAGAAGTTGCCCATTTGTATTGGCATTATGAGTAGTATGGCAAGTAAGACAACCCATATTAGCATCAGCATGAGCACTGGCGAAATAGTCACGAGTACCATAATGATTTTGTGTGGTGTAATTACCTTGAGCATCTTTCGCAGGCTCTAGTTGATGGCAAGCAATACAAGATTTATCAGATACATTCATGGTCCCTTTTTTATCTTCTGCCGAGACATGGATACTTCCCGCACCATGACAGGATTCACAGGATATCCCTGCATCCTCTGGATTGGTTTCAATCCCAGGCGCATGACATGCGCCACAGGTAAAATTCGAAGCTGTCCAATCTTTTTTTCCATCCTTATCCATATCTGTTTCACCGGCAGCAACAACACTATATTTATCCCCATCTTTTTTTAATTTAGCTACACGATATGTTGGATTTTTGAAGCCAGCATCTTTAGGAACATCAGCAACAACGTATTCATTCATCATTACGCCATAGACTTTAGCTTTGGAAAGATCAAGTTTTGTAGAAACTGCTTTTTCTGTATTACTCGAGTCATAGATTGTGATTTCGCCAAGGGGTTGTGAAGTTGGAAAGTCGGAAAGTGGTATAAAAGCATGACCATGACCTGTATTTGCTACTGCCGAAGCTTGTTCCGCATGACAAACTTTACATGTTTCTGTTCCAACATAAGTAGCTTTCTCTACGTTAGCCACCTCTTTAGGTTGCTCCGTAGTCACTGTGGATTGTTGAGCTCCACAACCTGCTAGAACTACACCTGCTAATGCTGTGAAAGCGAAAGCAAGGACAAGCTGTTTTACTTTTTTCACATCTTTTTCCTCCCTAACTGCTTTTGACCACCCGATTAAAAACTTTTATACCCTTTTTGCTCCCTCCCCTGCTCTGATCTTTACGGCTATAAATTAACCTTCAGCCTATACAACCTTTAATTAAATTACTTGTTCTTATTTTAGCAAATAAATATATAATTTTCCATATAATGTTCACATAAATTTCATAAAAAAAGTCGTTGCCAATGACTAGCAACGACTTTTTTTATGAAAATCTACTTGTCTTTGACATTTTGAAGGAGTTCTGTCAAAAATTTTTCTTCTTCAGGTGTCGCATCCACTAAGGGTAAGCGTACCTTTCCTGCTTTTAGTCCGAGTGTATTCACTAAGTATTTAACGGGAACCGGATTTGCTGTGATGAAAATTCCCTTAAAGACTGGCATAAGTTTAAGATGCCATTGTAACGCATTATTAGTATCTCCTTCAAACCAGGCATCGACCATTTTCTTCATCTCATCACCAATAACATGCGAGGCAACACTAATAATTCCACTACATCCAAGAGCCAGCATGGGCAAAGTAAGCGAATCATCCCCACTATAGACCATGAAATCTTCGGGGAGTATTCGTTTAAGTTCACTTACTTGATCCATCAAGCCAACTGCTTCCTTTAGAGCCACGATATTCGGAATCTTGCTCAAACGGAGAACTGTTTCTGGAAGTAAATTTATAGATGTTCTTCCTGGAATATTATAGAGCATGAGTGGAAGTTCAGTTGCTTCGGCGATTGTCTTGAAATGTTGATACAATCCCTCTTGGGAAGGTTTGTTGTAATAAGGAACGACTGCCATTAAACCGTCAACACCTGTTGCGACGGCTTTACGAGCTAGATCAACACTACTTGCAGTTGAGTTTGATCCGATACCTGCATAAACGATAACCTCTCGACCCACAGCCTCCTTTACCACTCGGAACAATCCCAATTTTTCTTCAACGCTTAAGGTTGGAGATTCTCCAGTTGTACCGGCAACAACGATGCCATCTGTACCATGTTCGGCCAAATATTTAGCTAAGCGCCCTGCTTCTTGATAATCCACTTCCAAGTTATCATTCATGGGGGTAACCATTGCTGTCAAAATTCTACCTAAACTCATTTTTTCTCAACTCCCTATCTTAATTTTAAGCCCCTAGTTGGTATTTCTTATGCAAGGCTTGGACAGCTTTAACCATATTTTCCTGATCGACCAGAACCCATATTGTAGTATGAGAATCTGCTGACTGTAGAATTCGAACACCTGCATCTGATAAAGCTTCAACCATATCGGCCATTACACCTGGGACTCCATGGATCCCTGCACCGACTATAGATACTTTCGCACAGCTCGGAACAGTTGAAGGACTAAAGCCCATATTTTCAAGAATTTTAACCGCTTTATTCGCCTCATCATCCCGTACTGTGTAGAGGACCGCATCTGGCTGAACACTAATGAAGTCCACACTAATACCCGCTAAAGCCATTCCCCTAAAAATTTGTTTATTTGCTTGTAAGGTATCCGTTAAGGCCAGGGTTGGTACACAAATTTGAGTGACGCTTGGCGTGTGAGCTATTCCAGTAATCGTTCGATCTCCTGTGATGTCTGTACCTGCACTCATATCGGCTTGAATGCTTGTCACAAGAGTCCCCGGAGCATCAGAGAACGTACATTTGATCCTTAAAGGTATGTTTCGTTGCATAGCTATTTCGACTGCTCGGGGATGAATTACCTTCGCTCCCTGGTGCGCTAACTGGCATATTTCATTATAAGTAATGATATCAAGAATCCTTGCATCTTCTACAATGCGTGGATCAGCCGTCATAATTCCCTCAACATCAGTATAGATGTCGATAGCCTCGGCATTTAAAGCGACCCCTAAAGCCGCAGCTGTAGTATCACTTCCACCACGCCCCAGAGTCGTGACTTGCCCATCTTCAGTGATTCCTTGAAAACCTGTGACAACGACAACTTTACCCTCTTTTAAATACTCAACGATCTTTCGGGGTTCAACTCGAATAATTCGAGCATCTCCATAGCTGTCATTTGTAATAATTCCTGCCTGCCCACCCGTCAAAAGTACAGCATCAAATCCTAAACTTTTAAGGGTACTCACCATGACCGCTCCAGATATAACTTCTCCGCAACTCACTAAAAGATCTAGTTCACGCTGTGGTAAATCAGAAGAAATGCCTTTGACCATATTGATAAAGGTATCAGTAGCATAAGGATCTCCTGTTCTCCCAATTGCGGATACAACCACAACAGGAGAAAATCCTTCTCTTACCGCTTCTGAAACCTTTGATGAAACTTGAGAGCGCCGTTCGGCTGTTGCTAAAGAAGTCCCACCAAATTTCTGAACTAAGACTCGCATGCCCGAACTCCCCCTATTAATTCTTGTTTAGTGATCTATTTCTTGAGTAGTAACTCCGCTATTTGTACGGCATTCGTGGCTGCCCCTTTACGAATCTGATCACCTACAACCCAAATGTTGAGTCCATTTGCAATTGAAAAGTCTTCTCGAATTCTACCGATATAGACTTCATCCGTATCTGAGGTATATAAAGGCATAGGATACTTATCCTGAGTTGGATCATCAATCACTTTTACTCCAGCAGCTTTACTCAAAACGGCTTTAACTTCTGCTACGCTTACCTTGCGTTCAGTTTCAATATTAATGGACTCAGAATGACTCCGGAACACAGGTACACGTACTGTTGTAGCAGTAATCGCCATATCCGGCACATGAAAAATCTTACGGGTTTCTTTAACCATTTTCCATTCTTCTTTGGTGTAATCCCCTTCCCCAAAAACATCAATCCTAGGTATCAAGTTAGAGGCAATTTGGTAAGGAAAAGCTTGGCTTACAATCTCTCCTCCATTAGCTATAGCATGAATTTGGGCTTCGAGTTCTTCGATTCCTTCACGTCCAGCTCCTGAAACGGCTTGATAAGTAGAAACAACGATCCGTTTAATGCCTGCCAGATCGTAAATGGGTTTCAAGGCCACATTGGCAATAATGGTTGAACAATTCGGATTGGCGATAATTCCCTTATGCCACTTTACATCTTCTGGATTCACTTCAGGTACAACAAGAGGAACCTCAGGATTAAGGCGAAATGCGCTACTGTTATCAATTACGACAGCACCACTATTTACAGCCGCTTCAGCAAACTCCGTACTTGACGATCCACCCGCGAATAAAGCGATATCGATATTTTTAAAGCTCTGATGAGTGGTCTCTTCCACCTCAATTTCTCGACCTTGCCAATTGATTTTTTTCCCGGCTGAACGTTTTGTTGCCAGAAGACGTAATTCATCAACTGGAAAATTTCTTTCTGCAAGGATTTTTAAGAATTCTTGTCCAACAGCTCCTGTGGCTCCGACAATAGCAACATTTGGCATGTAAGCCCCTCCTTAAGTATTATGTTCATATCTAGTGAAAAGGGTGCCGTGCTCTTATAAAAGCATGGCACCTATAAAATTAACCCTACCCTTAGATATTAATGATAATCGACTAATAGTGGTTGAATTTGTTTTCCTTCACACGCTAAGAGAATCGTATCTGGAACCATATTCATATGCGCTACTAAAGAATTCGCTTTATTGACCGGGCTATCCTGCCCAAATGGAACTAAATATACATTTTTTGTATTAAGTAAAGTTCCAATATTACGGGCATTTAGTCCTAAACCATCATTAGTTGATATGGCAATAACTAACGGACGCAAATTCCGCAGATGTGCTTTTGCCGCCATTAGAACTGGCGTATCGATAATTCCATTGGCTAATTTTGCAATGGTATTTCCAGTACAGGGCGCAATAACCAAACAATCAAACTTTTTCTGTGGTCCAATCGGTTCTGCACCTGGAATCGTGTGGATCAGCTCTTTGTTCGTAATTTCGGAAAACTTTCTTTTCCAATCTTCTGCTTTACCAAAACGAGTATCCATAGTTTCGACAGCATACGAAATGATTGGGGTAACATCTGCCCCTTCATCCACTAAGTGTTGCAAGACCCCTGTAATTTCGTTCAATGTACAATGAGAACCTGTGATCGCCATTCCAATTTTTAACCCGTTAAACTTCATCCCTTCGCACCTCCACTTCAAGCCTTAAACGAAGTGTTCATCATCGTGGTCAAGTGGCGAAGAATAAGCTGCGGGTAGATTTGAGCAAGAATCTTACCAGCCGATTTTGGAGCAACCATCCCCGGGAGACCAGGCGCCAACTGAGCTTTGATTCCCAGTAACTCCGCATATTCAAAATCCGTTCCCCCTGGAATTGAGGCAATATCAATGATCACTGCATCCTTAGAGACGCGCTCTAACATTACCTTATCGAGGATGAGCTGAGGAACCGTATTAAAAACAAATTCCGCTCGGCTAATCTCATCCTCCAGATCGGCGAAATGAACCGCTTTTATTCCCATTTCATTTGCCCGAGCCAGATCTGCAGCTTTTCGGGCTACCCCTGTTACCTGCGCCCCCATTCCCTTTAGGGTTCGAGCAATAGTCCATCCGTTACGTCCCAAGCCTAAGACAAAACTTTGGCTTCCATGAATTGTAATCACAGATGAATCCATTGCCATTGAAATCGCGCCTTCGGCAGAAGGTATCGAATTTAGGATTGCGATTTCATCAAGAAATGCAGTCTCAATGATTCGTATTCCCATCATGTCAGCCGCAGATTTTAAAGCGGGTCGAGCCCAACCGATCAAAAGCGGAACATGAGGTGGAATAACTTGCAGTACTTCCTTATTAAGGATAATCGGAGAATTTGAATACTTTGCTTTGACGACGCCTCGATCATCAGTTCCATACATTGGGAAAATCAAAACATCCGCTTGTTTAACCGCTTCAATTAGAGATGAAGCATGATTTAGCCCTTCGGTCGGTGCTGCTTTTTCAAAGCCAACTCCGACTATGTAGGCCCCCAATTTAGTTAGTTCGGGGATTAAATATAGCTCCCGATCATCCCCTCCGATCACGGCCAGTCGAATTCCTTTCAGACCCGCACTCATCTTTATGCCCCCTTCGAGACTAGTGTCCCATGACTACTAACCAGTATATGAGGGCGGGATGAAGGCGGTTACCTAGTGGAATTTCCTATTCAAGGAAATTTTCCAGTCCTATTACCAGTGACGTAAGCCCGAGTGATTTTCGGATCGCCAGCATAACCCCCGGCATATAGGTTTCTCGGGAATATGCATCATGACGAATAGTTAAGGCTTGACCCAATCCTCCAAAAAGAACTTCCTGATGAGCAATAAGACCAGGTAAGCGAACAGAATGAATATGAATCCCATCCACATCCCCTCCGCGAGCACCTTGAATTTTTTCGTATTCGTTGGGATTCCCTTGAACCATCGGTTTGCGAACCTCGGAGATCCATTCAACCGTTTTAAGCGCTGTGCCTGAAGGAGCATCTAATTTCTGGTCATGATGAAGCTCAATGATCTCTACATTTGGAAAGTACTTTGCAGATTCTTGAGCAAATCGCATCATGAGAATGGCTCCAATTGCAAAATTTGGTGCAATAAAGACACCCGACTTTTCCGAATCTACAAGGTCACGGATTTCAGCAGTATCCGTTTCATCTAAGCCAGTCGTTCCAATAACAGGAACTACGCCCTCACTAATTGCCAATTTCGCATTCTTTAAAACGGATTGGGGATTTGTAAAATCGACAAGGATATCAGCTTGACTCGTACGCAATAAATCAGCATCTAATGGGCCAGACATATCAAGTCCGATTCTTGCAGTCCCGATCGCATACCCCACATCTACTCCCGCTTGACGCGTATCTGATGCGCCAACTAATTGCATATCTTCCTGCTTAAGGATGGTTCTTACAACTTCTTGACCCATTTTGCCGCCTGCGCCAGCAACATATACACGTATCTTTTTCAACTTAAAACGCCTCCAATTAAAACTCATGAAGATATGGCAAAACCCCGTTGCAAAAAAAATCAGCAAGGCGGGGTCAATGTAAGTTCCTTTTATTGTAGTAAATTGTTAAAGTTGTGTCAAACTGAATATTTATTCATCCGGTCTGCTCTATTCTCCATATCGACGATGATCACTTCAGAGCCCACCTTTTTAACCGCTTGCCACGGAATAACCAAAGTATCCCGCTCTTTCTCCCCCATATTTCCCCAAAAGCTTCCAAAGCCCGATCGTGAAGTTAAAATAATGGCTTCGATCGTACCCCCTGAAGAGATCGCTAAGTCCGCATCCCCGATTTGTCCGAGCTTTGCTCCATCGTAAAGGTTGATAATTTCTTTCCCTGCCAAATCGCTGAGAAGCATTACAATTCCTCCTTTTATTTGCGAATCTTGAGCCACGCTCGTATCACAAAAGGCTGAATAATTGCTAAAACTAAGGAAACTAACGCAAGAGGCTCAACAATGAACTCTGTTTCATTCCACCAATGTTCTGGAATCTTTAAGAAGGAGAACAATAATTCGAAAGAAAGATAAATTCCCCCTGCTGTACCCACAAGTTGAGTGATCGAACTTGAAAGCAAACTTTGTTTAGGTTCGGAGCGCCACATCTTAAGATAAGCCCTGGATCTGATTGAGGCTATGATTCCAAGTCCTAAACAAAAAAGCCCTAAGGTCTGCATCCTTATACCACCCCTCTATGGGATAGTATGACAAGGTTAACATCCCTAGAACTTTTTCAAACTCAATCTAACTCTTAAGTTCTTTAGTCACGGATTCCCGTTGATCCAAATCCTTCCTCACCACGGTCACTTTGCGTAAGTTCTTGCACCGGAATGAACTGGGCCAGAAAGACTGGCATAAAAACCATCTGCGCAATGCGGTCCCCTGAATGAAGGGTGAAGATTTCTTGACCGAGATTAATCATGGCCACTTGAATTTCTCCTCGGTAATCGGAATCAATCACGCCTACTGCATTCACTAAAGTAAGGCCATTTTTTGAAGCAAGTCCACTTCGAGCAAATATCAAAGCAACAATATCGGGCTGGGATAACTCGATTCCGATTCCCGTAGGGATCTTTACTATTTGCCCTGGAAGAAGCTTTAAATCCCGTTCTAAGACCGCATGGAGATCTACTCCAGCAGCCCCTTGAGTTGCATACTCAGGAACGGCAAGCTCACGCTCCGGTCTCATGTTTTTAATTTTTACCGGAATATAATTCATGTTTCTCCCCCACGTTAGGTGTTAATTCCAATTGACCTTTTGAAATAATCTTTCTAAATCAACCGCATGCCCTGCAGGACCCATCATAACTAAACTGAATTTATCCTTAACCCAAAGGCGATTCATCACCCTTTTGACGTCTTCTAAGGTCACTTTCTCCAATTTTTCAACCATCTCTTCTGGAGAAATGACTCGATTATAACTCAGTTCTGTCTTACCCAAACGACTCATACGGTTGCTTACAGATTCCAGTCCCAAATAAAGACTTCCTTTCACTTGGGCTACCGTCTTCGCCAATTCATCTGCCGTTATTCCTTCGTTCTTCATCTTCTGAAGCTCAGCCAGGATACATTCGACAACTTCCTGAGTATTATCCGGTGTTGTTCCCGCGTAGATGGCAAACATTCCAGAGTCAACATAGGTCGAGTGATATGAATAAACTGAATAAGCTAGACCTCTTTGCTCCCTCACTTCTTGGAACAATCGTGAGCTAAGCCCTCCCCCAAGAACATTGTTAATAATATGCATCGGATAGATATCCTCGTCATCTTGTCCTAACCCAGGTACCCCCATGACAAGATGCATTTGCTCCGTATCCTTGGTGTTATAGCGATGAATCGTTTGTCCCTTTGGAGTTCCTTCAAGAATGCGTATTCCGCCTCGCTTAAATTCACCATAAATTGGGGCTAATTTCTTAATAATATCTTCATGGTCAATTTTTCCGGCCACAGCGATAACCAAATTTTCAGGAGCATAATGATGCCCAAGATAATCCATAATTTTTTCTCGGCTTAGACCATGAATACTCTCTTCTGTACCTAAAATAGGCTTACCTAAAGGATGGTCGTTCCAAACGTACTCAGAAAAGAGATCATGAATCAATTCATCTGGAGAATCTTCATACATTTTGATTTCTTCAATGACAACCTTTTTCTCCTTTTCAATTTCCTTTTCATCAAATAGAGAGTTAAAAAACATGTCACTCAAGACATCATTCGCTAGATCCATGTCTTCGTCTAAAACTTTAGCATAAAAACACGTATATTCTTTTGTTGTAAAAGCGTTTAGCTGTCCGCCTACGCTTTCTAATGACTCGGCCAACTCACGTGCGGTCCTGTTCTTCGTTCCTTTAAACAACATATGCTCAATAAAATGCGATATTCCCTCATACCCTTCCCGCTCATCGCGAGAACCGGCACCAACCCATAATCCTACGGAAACTGAACGGACGTAATCAATTTCTTCCGTGATAATTCTTACACCATTAGGTAAAACAGTCTTCTTAAACACTGTCTTCACATCCCCTCAGAAATCTAATGTTAAAAGCGGTTTAAAATCTACGAAAAAACGGTTTGAGTACCTTGAACTCGCGTTCCGCCACCAAGGGAACACTTGTTATTTTCTGTCCATTTAGCCAGACTTCAAAAACTCCGAGTTCTTCACCGGCTTGAATGGGTAAATGGGTTGAACGCGTCCACTGAACTCTCTTTTCAATTTTATCTTTATCTATTTTAGCAAGACTGACTACCACAGAATACTTAGCCAAGCCTTTTAATGGCTCTGGACTTTCCAGGGGAAATTCCGCCACCATTTCTCCTGCCTTTACCACTGAAACGCTCTCTGTTTGAGCGAATCCCCATTCCAGCAGTTTTTGCGCATCTCCGAAGCGATCCGGGGCATGAAGTACAACCGCAACCAATTGCCGTCCATTTTTCGTTGCAGAAGCTACCAAACATTTTCCCGCTGCGTTAGTCGTCCCCGTTTTGACTCCATCTGCAAAGGGGTAGTTCCAAAGCAGTTTATTCGTGTTGCGCAAATCCATCATAAAGTCGGGCTCCAAGAAATGAATTTCTGTTTCTTTTTGCCGAGTAATTGAAGAAAAGGCAGGAAGTTGCATCCCATAGCGGGCAATTAAAGCCAAATCATACGCAGTCGAATAATGATTTTTATGGGGTAAACCGTTAGTATTTTCAAAATGTGTATCCTTGGCCCCAATGAAAAGCGCTTTTTGATTCATCATCCGAACAAATTGAGCTTCACTTCCTGCGATTTGTTCTCCTATCGCAACACAAGCATCATTGCCTGACTTAACTAAAGCCCCAGTAATCAGCTCATAAAGTGTAGCCCTTTCTCCCGGGTCAAGATGAATGGTCGATTCCCCTACCGCTGCAGCTTTAGGGCTCACCGTCACAACTTCATCCGGTCTCCCCAGTTCAAGCCCTAAGATTGCTGTCATCATTTTTGTCGTGCTTGCTGGCGCTCGTCGCTTATGAGCTTGTTTATCAAAAAGAACATCCCCTGTGATTACATCCATAAGCACTGCTGCATCCGCTGTTACAGCGGGACGAGATTGATTTATCGCTTGTACTGGCTGAACTCCCAATACAGCGATCAGCACAGCGCAGACACAGGTAAACATCCACTTTGGCCTGAACATTAAACCACCTCACATTTGCTATTATGAGGTAGTATTTCCGACAGAGTTCAATGTTATCAATTCTGATAATTTTATCATTCTAAAACCTTGATTATTCAACTCATTTAAAATCTTCGGCAGAGCTTTTACTGTATTTGCTTTCGGGTGCATTAAGACAATAGCCCCTTCTTTTTTGGGCTTCACTCCAAAGCGAACAGAAGGGTTTACGATACGTTGGGCAATCAAATCAGGCGAACTTTCTGGACGCCAATCGACGGTATCCAAAGTCCACAATATCGTTTGATAATCTAAATTTTGTGCAGCTTTCAGACCCGATACTCCTTTTTCGCCATAAGGAGGTGCATAATACCGAGTTTTCTGTCCAGTCAGCTCTTGAACTATTTTTTCAGTTTTGATAATTTCTTGCTCATTCGCCGCGACAGACAAACGATCTGGATGCGGATGAGAATAGCCGTGATTTTCGATTTCATGTCCACGGGCTAAAATATCCTTGACTAATTCCGGATTCTTATTGGCCCAGCGCCCGGTTAAAAAGAAGGTTGCTTTCGCTTGACCCTTATCTAATGCATCGAGTAAGCCTGGAATGTACTCTTCTCCCCAATCCACATTGATGGTTAACGCAATCACTTTTTCTTCAGTTTTGATTTGTTCAATGGGTTCAGGTACAGAGGCTAGAGTTGCAACAACCTTCTGTTCGACGAAGAATCCTAAAAACAATACAAAAACGAGAGCCAAGATTTTTAATCCCCGGTGCGAAAGTTTAAAGTAGAGATACATCGGCCTACCCCCTTACATTACAGATGTATGCATGGGGCGGCCGATGCAGAAGTTACGGGTCTTTTATTCGAATTATCTATTTCTCGAAAAATGATTGGGCTGAGGATTGTTGCTTGAATTTGAATTAGCAGTCGCATTCGGATTTGGATTTGGGTTTGGAATTGCTTCTTTCCGTGAGAGATTGAGACGACCTTGCTTGTCAACTCCCGTTGCTTTAACGAGAATCTCATCTCCTACTTTGACCACATCTTCGACTTTTTCAACCCGAGTATGCGCCAGTTGAGAAATATGGACCAATCCCTCTTTCCCGTTTAAACCTAGGACCCCTGGAATCACTTCGACAAAAGCTCCGAAGTCCATAACTCGGGTAACTCGTCCGGTATAAATCTTCCCGACTTCAACATCTTGAGTTAAATTCCGGATGATTTTGAGTGCCTTCTCACCGGCTTCACCGTCAATCGCCGAAATAAAGACGCGTCCATCATCTTCAATATCAATCTTGACTCCAGTCTCATCAATAATCTTCTTAATCGTCTTTCCACCCGCTCCAATGACATCACGAATCTTATCCGGGTGAATTGATGCCGAAATAATGCGAGGTGCAAACGGAGAAAGTTCGGTTCTAGGTTTATCAATCACGTTTGTGATTTTATCAAGGATGAAGAGCCGTCCTTTTTTAGCTTGTTTTAATGCCTTATCCAGAATTTCACGGGATACCCCTTTGATCTTGATATCCATTTGAAGTGCAGTGACACCGTCGCTTGTTCCTGCAACTTTAAAGTCCATATCACCGTCATGGTCTTCAAGTCCCTGGATATCCGTGAGAATTGCAATCTGATTTTCTTCGTTAATCAACCCCATAGCAATACCTGCTACAGGTGCTTTAATCGGTACTCCAGCATCCATTAAAGCAAGGGTGCTACCACAGACTGAAGCCATCGAACTCGAACCATTGGATTCCAGGACTTCCGAAACCAGTCGGATTGTATATGGAAACTCCGTTTCATCCGGAATAACTGCGAGAAGTGCACGCTCAGCTAATGCTCCATGTCCAATTTCACGGCGCCCAGGTCCTCTCATCGGTCGAGTTTCACCCACACTAAAAGGTGGGAAATTATAATGATGGATGTAGCGTTTTGACTTCTCAAGTCCTAAACCATCGAGGATCTGTTCGTCACCAACAGCTCCTAACGTGGCCACAGTCAAAACCTGAGTTTGGCCACGTGTAAACAACCCTGTACCATGCGTTCTAGGAAGTACACCGACTTCGATGGTGATCGGGCGTATTTCATCTAGAGCACGACCATCAGGACGGATATGTTCTACAGTAATTAAACGACGAACGATTCTATGAACCAAATTTTCAAGAGCACGATCCACATTTTTGAGTTCCTCGGGAAACTCTTCTGCGAAATGCTCTAAGGCTTCATCTTTAACCGCTTTGACAGCTACTTCACGCGCCTTTTTCTCTTCTGTACGAACAGCTTGGTCCATTTTTTCAAAAGCATACTTATCGACAGACTCAACAATTGCATCAGGAATCCGATTGATTTTAAGTTCTTGTTTTTCTTTAGCTAATCCTAACTCTAAAGCTTCTGCACGGAAGTTCTCGATGAATTCGCAAATTTTCTGAACTTCTTGATGTCCAAACATAATGGCTTCAAGCATTTGGTCTTCAGGGACTTCTTGAGCACCCGCTTCAACCATCATCACTGCATCTTTAGTTCCAGAAACCGTTAAATGCATGATACTTTTTGCCGTTTGTTCAACCGTAGGATTTATGTAAAATTCATTATCAATCAAGCCTACAGTAACAGCGGCTACAGGTCCTTCAAAAGGAATATTTGAAATGGTTAAGGCTGCTGAAGCAGCATTAATTGCAGTAATATCTGAAGCGCAATCTTGGTCAACCGACATGACCATAGCTACAACCTGCACATCATTGCGATAGCCTTCAGGAAATAACGGACGAATTGGACGGTCAATAAGCCGTGCAGACAAAATCGCCTTTTCGCTCGCACGTCCCTCCCGTTTTATAAATCCACCAGGAATTTTTCCTGCAGCGTATAATCGTTCCTCAAACTCAACGGTTAACGGGAAGAAATCAATTCCATCTCTGGGTTCAGCGCTTCCTGTAGCGAAGGCTGAAATTACTGTTTCTCCGTACTGACAAAAAATTGCCCCTCCGGCCTGTTTTCCAATTTTCCCGGTCTGTAGTGCCAGTGTTCTTCCCCCGACTTGAATAGACCGTTCTAATACTCCATGTTGCACTATGGAACCTCCTTAATTCAATCCATCTTCTTAACTTGTTTCCTCTTCGACATGTTATTATTATTTCCTGCATTTTGGATAAAAAATCTAATAAATCTAATGAATTTCACGATTATTGATATATTTAGGATATAAATTATAAATATTATTCAAAATCGCACTGGTAATATAAGGTTTTTTGTTGCAATTAAATCATTTTTTTTATTTAGAATAAAAATGAGAAGCAGACACCATTCTGCTTCTCATTTTTCTCCGTTATATTAAATCATGAATTAGTGGCGTAAGCCAAGAGCTGTAACGATTGCACGATAACGATTAAAATCAAGATCTTTTAAATAATTAAGGAGCGCACGACGCTGTCCAACCATTTTCAAAAGACCGCGACGGGAATGATGGTCCTTTTTATGCATTTTGAAATGTTCATTCAAATAAGCAATTCGCTCGGTCAAAAGTGCGATCTGGACTTCTGGCGAACCTGTGTCCCCTTCATGTTGTTGGAACTTCGTAATAATTTCTTTTTTCTTTTCTGGTGTTAACATTTTTGAAAACCTCCATTTTTTTAAATCGCCTACTGCCCAGATGGTGCCGGAGTACGTCCAGCCGAGTCAGCGGTTCACTCGATCCTAGTGTATTTTACCGAAAAACTGAGGATTTGTAAAGGCTGTTCTGAATGCCTTCATGTTCGAGGATTCTTTTCGCCTGGATCGCATCCTTTTGCAATTGGTCAAGCAACTCACTTACACCAGAGAATTTGCGTTCATCTCGTAAACGCTCGACAATATTTAAGCTTAACTCTTGGTTGTAGAGATCACTCTTAAAGTCAAAAAAATGAACTTCAACGGTGGTCATATACTCCTCATGGAAGGTCGGTTTCATCCCAATATTCATCATACCCATGATCATTTTCCCATTCAGCTCTGTCCAGACAGCATAAGATCCCCGTTTAGGAATCAACAGATCCTCATGAAATTCGAGGTTTGCTGTGGGATACCCTAAGGTTCTACCTCGTTGTTCACCTTTAACAACCTTACCAAATAAACACGGATACCGTCCCAACATATTTTGTGCCTCTCGGATATCGCCTTGAAGTAAAGCTTTACGGATAATACTAGAAGAAATGACTTTTCCTGCCATGGTTTGGGCCTGAAGAACACTGACACCGAACCTATATTTCTCTCCGAAGCCTTGCAAATCCTCGGGAGTCCCCTTCCCTTTTGAGCCGAAGGAATAATTAAAGCCGACCACTACATACCGCATTCCAAGTTGAAGAAGTATATCGGATACAAACTTTTCAGGCGTTGTGTCAGCCATTTGATGGGTAAAAGAAATCAGATATACCTTATCCACACCTAATTCCTCTAAAAGCTTCAATCGTTGCTCTGAGGTTGTTAATAACCCAATCATTTTTTCCGGAAAAAGAAGTTTTAAAGGATGCGGTTCGAAGAGCAACACACTTAATTCGATCCCCTTTTTCCGGGCTATTTCTAATCCACTCTCCAGCAAGCGCCGGTGTCCCAGATGTACACCATCGAAATTGCCTAAGGCGAGTACGCAATCTTTGTTCGGCTTTTCAGGTAACTGTCTGATAACCTGCACTGCGTTTAATACCTCCTCTAATAGCGCAATAGGCCTAAAAAAACACTTTATAAGGATAAAGGGATTGGTCGTTGCATTTACCGATCCCAATAAATTCATTTTCCATGAAGACTTGAACTTGTCCCGACTCAGGAAGCGTTGAGCCGGACAACCCCCTCTGGGATGTTGACAAGCCATGCCGAAATGCCTCAGCCCTTTCTGGAGTTAGTACTATCCTGGGTAAATCCAAAACACGATTAAACGGAATAAGAAAATCATCCCTTCCTTGTTCAATCGATTCGCTGAGTTGCTCTAAGGTCCAGCTTTCTTCTACGCGGAATGGACCTGAACGTAAACGAACTAATTTTGACATATGGGCGCCACACCCCATGGCATCTCCGATGTCCTGGCATAACGTTCTAATATAGGTTCCCTTCGAACAATCCACCTCAAAAACAGCCTTTGGATAGTCGCTCTCTTGCCATGAAATAAATTCAAGCCTTCGGATATTGATCGTGCGAGAAGCACGTACAACCTCTATTCCTTGCCTTGCCAAATCGTATAAATGCTTTCCCTGATGACGGACAGCTGAATACATCGGTGGGATTTGCTGAATAGAACCTAAAAATTGCGGGAGGATTTTCAAGAAATCATCCCCATTTACCTCGGGCGGGATCGAATGCAGGATTTCTCCTTGCGCGTCCTGGGTATCGGTTACAATACCAAACGTGATTTCGGCTCGATAAGATTTACCTTGATCAGTTAGATATTCTGCTAACCTTGTAGCTCTGCCCACACAAATGGGTAATACTCCATTCACTTCTGGGTCAAGCGTTCCAGTATGTCCCACCTTACGAGTATTGAGATGCTTACGCACCCAAACGACAACATCAGAAGAAGTCATGCCTACAGGTTTATGTACATTAATGACTCCGTCCAATGCGTAATTCCTCCTCAATCGCCTTAATGACAGATTGACTTGCCTCCTCCAAGGAGACCTCCATCGAACATCCAGCAGCTCTTTTATGCCCTCCACCGCCAAAACGGGCAGCTAATTCATTTACATTAAACCAGAGATTTGAGCGAAAACCGATTCGAATCTTTTGAGGTTCTATTTCTTTAAAAAGCACTGCGACTTCAACACCTTCAATACTTCGAGCATTATTTATAACGCCTTCACTTAAACCTTCAGCCGCACCTATCTCCTCGAAGTCTTCTTTGCGCAAAGTAATCACAGCAAGTTGTCCGTCACTATAAAGCTTAAGCTGGCTCAGCCCTCTTCTCAAGAGCTCAACCTGTGCTAAAGATTTCTGATCAAAAATACGGTGATGAATAGAAAGAAGATCGATTCCGCTTTCCATTAAATCAGCCGCAAGCCGATGAGTTTTAGGCTTCGTATTACTATACTGAAATGAACCGGTATCTGTAATGATAGCTGTATAGAGATTAGTCGCGATTTCTTGATCTAGAGGCACACCAAGTTCTTGAATGAGTGCCATCACAATTTCGCCACTGGCACTAGCTGTAGATTCCACACAGTTAAGTGTTCCAAAATTCTGGTTGGAAATGTGATGATCGACATTCAGTATAACCGCGTTTTCTGGGAGTTGACTAAGCTCAAGATTAACACGACGTAAATCCGTGCAATCAACAAAGCAAAGCGTTTGAGGGAGTTGCTCAGGCAACACATTAATAACTTGTGAAGCTCCCGGTAAGAAATCTAAATTATGAGGAACTGTGTCTGGATTATACAGAAAAACGCGCTTCCCCAATTTTTCTAAAGCTAACCCCAAAGCGAGCATCGAACCCAAACAATCGCCATCTGGCGAAATATGGGAGAAAAGCGCCACTTCCGGCGCTTTTCTTAATTCACTAGCAATGCGGTTTAACACATCATTCGCCATGAGAATCGTCCTCGTTATCAACTTTTTCAGTATGAACCTCATGCAAAAGTTCAGCGATATGAGCTCCGTATTCAATCGACGAATCATATTTGAAAACTATTTCTGGGACGTGTCGAAGACGAATCCGCTTACCGATTTCGCTACGGACAAAACCCGCAGCTCGATTGAGAGCAGTAAGTGAATCCTTACCTTGTTGAGAATCTCCAAGGACACTAACAAAAACTTTGGCATGTCCTAGATCTGCAGCAACTTCTACACTCGTCACTGTTACAAAACCAATCCGAGGATCTTTGATCTCCTCACGGATCATTTGAGATATTTCTTCTTTTAGTGTTTCTCCCAAGCGACTTGCTCGGTGTTTTGCCATAGTTCATTCCTCCGGGTTTGGATTAAAGTTCGCGTTTTACTTCTTCCATGATATAACCTTCGATAATATCGCCCTCTTTTATATCATTAAAGCTTTCCACGCCGATTCCGCACTCATACCCTTCCATCACTTCTTTGATGTCATCCTTGAATCGTCTGAGGGACTCTAAATTTCCTTCATGAACAACTACACCATCACGAATCACCCGAACTTTTGATGCGCGCGTAATTTTCCCTTCAGTTACATAGCTTCCAGCGACGCTGCCCACTTTGGGAACCTTGAATACTTGACGAACTTCAGCGCGGCCTTGGACAAGTTCTTTAAAGTCAGGATCGAGCATTCCCGTCATGGCTGCTTTAACATCTTCAATCGCGTCATAAATGACACGATAGAGGCGAATATCTACGCCTTGCATTTCAGCCGTGGCTTTCGTGTTGGAATCTGGTCGAACATTAAAGCCAATAATGATTGCATTAGAAGCAGCTGCTAACATAATATCGGTCTCAGTAATTGCCCCAACACCACCATGAATGGCGTTGACCCGAACTTCACTCGTGGATAATTTAAGCAAGGATTGTTTTAAAGCCTCAATTGAGCCTTGTACATCAGCTTTGATAATAACATTGAGTTCTTTAACTTCTCCTTCTTTAATCCGATCGAACAAATCTTCTAAGCTGATTTTTGACATCTGACGGGCTTCTTCAGCTTTTCTCACATTCGCACGCGCTTCAGCAATTTGACGAGCATGTTTCTCATCGATTATGACGTCGAAGATATCACCGGCAGCCGGCACCTCGTTCAGACCTTGAACTTCTACAGGCATAGAAGGGCCAGCCTTTTTCACACGTCGTCCTTTATCATCAACCATAGCTCGAACTTTTCCGAAAGCTGAACCAGCCAAGATCGAATCCCCTACATTTAATGTTCCCTTAGCGACCAAGATCGTTGCTACAGGACCTTTTCCTTTATCAAGTTCAGCTTCAATGACGGTACCCATAGCAAGGCGGTTCGGATTCGCTTTAAGCTCACGCATTTCAGCGACGAGTAAAATCATCTCAAGGAGTTGACCGATATTCTCCCTTCCTTTTGCTGATACAGGGACAGCAATCGTATCGCCTCCCCATTCCTCAACGACAAGGCCATACTCGGTCAATTCTTGTTTCACACGGTCTGGCTGTGCATTTTCCTTATCGATCTTATTGATCGCCACAATGATCGGTACTCCTGCCGCTTTGGCATGGTTAATCGCCTCAATCGTCTGGGGCATTACGCCGTCATCTGCAGCTACAACAAGGACTGCAATATCTGTTACTTGAGCGCCACGAGCACGCATCGCCGTAAACGCTTCGTGTCCAGGAGTATCAAGGAACGTGATCTTCTGTCCTTTAATTTCAACTTGGTATGCACCGATATGCTGAGTAATTCCCCCAGCTTCAGAAGCAGTTACATTCGTTGTACGAATAGCATCAAGCAATGATGTTTTACCATGGTCAACGTGACCCATGACTGTAACAACAGGCGGCCGTAGAATTAAATCTGCCGGATCATCAACAATTTCTTCGACTTCTGTCAGAGGCTTCTCGATTTTTACTTCTACAGTAACACCCATCTCTGTAGCTAAGATCGTAGCCGTTTCCGAATCAATTTCCTGGTTAATTGTAGCCATGACACCTAAATCCATAAGCTTTTTAATGAGTTCACCCGATTTTCTGCTCATGATTGAGGCTAAATCTTGGACCGTTAATGATTCAGGAACCACGATATGCTTCGGAGTGGTGTCACGAACCTCTTTCTGTTCATGACGGGTATTGCGTCGATGTTGATGTTGTCGAGAACGAATATCTTTCTCCATCTCTTTTTTTCGTTCAAAAGAGTGATCTTGCGTTTTCTTCTTAACCGGGCTTTGCCGTTTCGGTGGTTCGAGCGGCGTAGTTCCTGGTGTAGCTTGAGGACGAGGAGCTCCTGGACGTTGACCATAGGGACGATCTCCCATTCCTGGACGTTGACCATAGGGACGATCTCCCATCCCCGGACGTTGACCTTGCGGACGATCTCCCATTCCCGGACGTTGACCATAGGGACGATCTCCCATCCCCGGACGTGGACCTTGCGGACGATCTCCCATCCCTGGACGTGGACCTTGCGGACGGTCTCCCATCCCTGGGCGTGGACCTTGCGGACGGTCTCCCATCCCTGGGCGTTGACCATAGGGACGATCTCCCATTCCCGGACGTGGACCTTGCGGACGATCTCCCATTCCTGGACGTGGGCCTTGCGGGCGTGCTCCCATTCCTGGACGTGGGCCTTGTGGACGATCTCCCATCCCTGGACGTGGGCCTTGTGGACGATCTCCCATTCCTGGACGTGGGCCTTGTGGACGATCTCCCATCCCTGGACGTGGGCCTTGTGGACGATCTCCCATTCCTGGACGTGGGCCTTGTGGACGATCTCCCATTCCTGGACGTGGGCCTTGTGGACGATCTCCCATTCCTGGACGTGGGCCTTGTGGACGATCTCCCATTCCTGGACGTGGGCCTTGTGGACGATCTCCCATTCCTGGACGTGGGCCTTGTGGACGATCTCCCATTCCTGGACGTGGGCCTTGTGGACGATCTCCCATCCCTGGACGTGGGCCTTGTGGACGATCTCCCATTCCTGGACGTGGGCCTTGTGGACGATCTCCCATCCCTGGACGTGGGCCTTGTGGACGATCTCCCATCCCCGGACGTGGGCCTTGTGAAGCTTCAGTCTTGGTTTCCCCTGGGGCTACCGAGTGGGGCAATTCTTTGCCCTGTTCCTTACCCTTTGTCTGAGTAACTTGGGCACGGAGACGATCTGCGTCCCCCTTCTCTACTGCACTCAAATGATTTTTAATTTCAATTCCCATATTTTCTAATTTCGTCATAACATCCTTACTACTTAAATTTAATTCTTTTGCCAATTCGTGTACACGAATACTCAATACAACCACCCCCACATATTCAGCGCCCGATATTTATTCCAAGCCGTCAGCCCCTTACCTTTAAGATCGCTTTAGCAAACCCATCATCCATAACCAGAACGGTTGAGCGTTGAGATAATCCAATCGCTTTTCCCAGCTCTAATTTTTCACCAAAAATGAGAACGGGTATGTTTAAATCTCTAGCCCATTGTGAATATTTTTTATGCGTACCCGGTGCATCTTCCGCCAAAACCAAAAGACTTCCTTTGCCTTTCTTTAGCATGGCTTCAACTTGAGACTCTCCGGAGGTTATTTTCCCTGCTCCGCGGGCTATCCCCAATAAAGAATAAATCCGTTCTGTCACGAACCTGCCAGCTTTCCTTCTAATTCTTGAATCAACTCAGGAGAGAGTGCAATGTCAAATGCTTTTTGAAACCGATGCCCTTTTACAGCCGCCTTGAAACATTCCACTCGCGGACAGATGTATGCTCCCCGCCCATTTTGTTTACCCGTTGGATCAATTTCCACTATTCCCTCCGGCGTCCGCACGATTCGAACAAGCTCTTTTTTAGGTTTCATTTCTTGGCAACCTAAGCACATTCGCATCGGAACTTTACGCACCTTCATCTACTCACCGCTTCCCTTTTCTCTTTTTGTTCTCCTTAGAAGGAATGGACGGCTCCGTTTCTTTTAACTTACTAGGCTCGTCTATTTCAGTCTCCGGCTCATTTTGCTCATAGCCTTCATACCCTGCCTTGATGTCATATCCAGCACTTTCATTATACTCAATAGATTCATCACCGTAATCTGAGAATTCATCATATTTTTCGCTATTTGCGTCGGATTCTGAATTTTCCTCATACTCTTCGTAGTCTTCATATTCTTCATACTCATCATAATTTTCATCATAGGTTTCATACTCATCGTATTCCGTTGAATCTTGTTCGTTGTAGTCAGGAATAAGATTTTGTGCTAAAGCTTGAGATTCAGACTTAATATCAATCTTCCAGTTCGTTAATTTTGCAGCCAAGCGTGCATTTTGCCCTTCTTTACCAATAGCTAAAGAAAGTTGATAATCAGGGACTACAACAAGGGCTACTTTCTCATTAGGTTTAGTGTAAACACCAACGACCTTCGCAGGAGATAGGGCATTTGCCACAAATTCCTCAGGTTCAGTCGAATAATTGACAATGTCAATTTTCTCTCCCTTGAGTTCGGTAACAATCGTTTGAACCCGACTCCCTTTGGGTCCGACACACGCACCCACTGGGTCAACATTGGGATCCCGTGAATAAACTGCAATTTTCGAACGAGCACCAGCCTCACGAGATACTCCCTTAATCTCAACAAAACCGTCATGTATCTCTGGAACTTCCAGTTCAAAAAGACGTTTGATGAGTCCTGGATGAGTTCTTGACAACATAATCTGTGGTCCTTTGGTTGTCTTTTTAACTTCGACGACATAAGTTTTTATTCGTTCAAAGGACTGATATGTTTCCCCAGGTATTTGTTCCTGGGCAGCTAAAATAGCTTCGACTTTGCCGAGATCAACGATAACGTTTTTCTGGTCATAGCGTTGAACGACGCCTGTAACAATATCCCCTTCACGGTTAATATATTCATCATAGATCATTCCTCGTTCGGCTTCTCGAATTCTCTGAACGACGACTTGTTTCGCCGTTTGAGCTGCGATCCGTCCAAATTCGCGTGGAGTAACTTCATATTCTACAACGTCCTCAAGGTTATAATTAGGATCAATTCTGCGTGCTTCCTCTAAAGTTACCTGTGTACGATCATCTTCCACTTCTTCGACAATGTTTTTGCGCGAGAAGACCTTAAATTCGCCTGTCATCCTATCGATACTCACCCTTACATTTTGTAAAGATGCGAAATTCTTTTTGTAAGCTGAAATTAGAGCTGCTTCAATCGTCTCAAATAGAACTTCGGCAGAAATTCCTCTTTCTTTTTCCAGTTCATGTAAAGCCTCAATGAACTCCATATTCATTTTTAACTTTTCCTCCTCTAAAACTCTAACGCTAAATTCGCTTTTTCAATAATATTTCTAGGAAGTTGTACCTTCTCTTTTTCATATTCAAGAATAATCACATCATTTTCAAGTCCAGCTAAGTATCCAGTAAATTCATGATACCCTTGAAAGGGCTCTTTAGTACGAATATGAATCAACTTACCCTGGTAGCGAATAAAATCTTCATCCTTCTTTAAGGGGCGTTCCAACCCGGGAGATGATACTTCTAACATATATGCCTGTGGAATGGGATCGTTTTTATCTAAAAGGTCACTGACAGCATGACTTACATTCGTACAATCATCTAAGTCGATTCCATCCTCTTTATCAATATAAAGTCGGAGGTACCAGTGTGCGCCTTCTTTTATGTACTCAACGTCCACCAGTTCAAGTCCTAGTTCTTGGATAATTGGTGTAACTAAAACTTCAACTTTTTGCTCAATTGGCAGTCCCATGTGTATCTCTCCTTTTTTACGCCCCTTCGTATTTATAGTGTTGCGAAGGTATTACAAAGTTATACCGTAGAAAATATATACTTTCTGTTATTGCAAATGAAAGAGTGGGTTCAAAACCCACTCCTCAGTTCATTCCTTAAAATTCCTAATTTAACTATAGCATATCCGTTTATCGTTCGCAACACTCCAAGGAAAATAATGCTTTAGATGAAACTGAGATAGTTCTACTCAGAAAGTTTTACTTCAACGCTTCTGCAATAATACCCTGTACTTTGCTAGTCAGCTCCTCGACCTTCACAAGCTCCATCTCTCCCGTTTTACGCAACCGAAATTCAACTTGACCTTGTGCCAAAGTCTTGCTTCCAATGGTCACGCGAAGAGGATAACCAACGAGGTCTGCGTCTTTAAATTTGACGCCTGGGCGCTCATCACGGTCATCCATCATAACTTCAACGCCCGCCTGAAGGAGTTCTTCATAAAGTTTTTCCGCTGTCTCTACAACTTGAGAATCTTTCATACTCACAGGAACGACAATAACCTGGTAAGGAGCAATAGGTATCGGCCAAATGATCCCATCATTATCATTGTTCTGTTCAATTGCGGCCGCCATTGTCCGACTGACTCCAACACCGTAGCATCCCATAACACAAGGTTTTTCTTGCCCATTTTCATCTACGAAATTAGCACTGAGTGCTTTTGAATACTTCGTTCCCAATTTAAACACTTGTCCGACTTCGATTCCACGAGCCTCTTTTAATGCCCCTCCACATTTAAGGCATTTCTCACCAGCGACAATCATGCGAAGATCAAAAACCTGATCTAAGCGAAAATCTCGTTCAGGGAGAACATTGATATAATGCTGCTCAGCTTGATTGGCTCCACAAGCCGCTTTTTTCATTAAAGAAACTTCCAAATCAGCAACAATCTTGAGATCTTTGGGTGCATTAATCGGTCCCACAAAGCCTGGTTCGCAGCCTAAGGTCTGACGTACTACTTCGGGATCTGCTAACTGCAAATTTACAAAAGGTCCAAGCATATTATTAAGCTTAATTTCGTTGATTTCACGGTCACCCCGAACAAGGACTAAGAAAATTTGCTCATCCCCTTGGTATAACATGGATTTCACAAGTTCGTGTTGCCCTAATCCAAGAAAATCCGACACCTGTTCGATGGTCTTCATATGAGGAGTTTCAACTAAGCTATAATCCTCTCTAACCGTCTCACTCTTAATAGGTTGGGGTTGACATTCTGCTTTCTCGACATTAGCTGCATAATCACAGTCTGGACAATAAACAACAGCCGCTTCTCCAGAATCAGCAAGAACCATAAATTCGTGAGTTCCCCCGCTCCCGCCAATAGCGCCTGCATCAGCCTCCACTGGTCGGAACGTTAACCCACAACGTGAAAAGATACGCGTGTAGGCGTTATACATTTTTTGATAACTTTCAGCAAGGCCTGCTTCATCTTTATCAAAAGAATATAAATCTTTCATCACAAATTCTCGACCCCGCATTAAACCAAAACGGGGGCGACGTTCATCACGATACTTATTTTGAATTTGATAGAGGAGCAAAGGGAGTTGCTTATAGGAGCGGACCTCACCCCGGACTAAATCCGTTACAATCTCTTCATGAGTCGGTCCTAAGCAGAATTCGCGGTCATGTCGATCCTTCACGCGAAACATTTCCGGTCCATAAACATCCCATCGTCCCGTTTCACGCCAAAGTTCCGCTGGCTGGATGATGGGAAGCAGAACTTCTTGTCCCCCTTTAGCATCCATTTCTTCCCGAACAATCTGTTCAATTTTCTTAAGAATTCTTAATCCTAAAGGTAAATAAGTATAAACTCCTGCAGCTGCTTTACGAATCAGACCCGCTCGAAGCATTAGTTTCTGACTAACTACTTCAGCCTCGGCCGGAACTTCACGCAACGTGGGATTCAGAATTTGGCTAACACGCATTTAATGTTCATCCTTTCCATGCTCTTTTACGTAATTCTCAATTTCTTTCAATAAAGCAGGCAACAATTCATCTTCGGGTAAACGAGCAACGATCTCACCCTTCCGGAAGAGAAGCCCCATCCCTTTGCCACCAGCAATTCCGAAATCCGCTTCACGTGCTTCACCTGGGCCATTGACTGCACATCCCATAACGGCAACCTTCAAAGGCCTGTCCAAAGCAGGAAGACTAGAAAGCCTCGTTTCCACTTGTTCAGCGAGTTCCGCAAGATTGACCTGTGTTCGACCACAGGTTGGGCAACTGATCAAATCAACATTTCGTTCTCTCAGCCCCAAAGTTCTTAAAATACTTAGTGCCACTGGAATCTCCTGCACAGGATCTCCTGTTAAAGAGACTCGAATTGTATCTCCAATTCCTTCTGCAAGCAAGGTTCCTATGCCGACGGCAGATTTCACTAACCCAGAACGTACGGTTCCAGCCTCAGTGACTCCCACATGTAACGGATAATCTACAGTCTCCGACATTAAACGATATGCTTTAAGCATGAGCGGAACCTCGGAAGCTTTTAAAGAGACTTTTATTTTATCATATCCTTCATCTTCCAGCACGTGAATATGTTTTAAAGCGCTTTCAACCATGCCTTCGGCTGTAACTCCTTGATATTTTTCCCGAATTTCCTTTTCTAGGGACCCTGCATTTACGCCGATGCGAATGGGGATTTCTCTTTCCTTAACCGCATGAACAACTTCTTGAACCTTCCATCGGGCACCAATATTTCCCGGATTGAGCCGGAGTCCATGAATACCTTGTTCAATTGCAATAAGAGCTAAGCGATAATCAAAATGAATATCAGCGATTACTGGGAGTATGCTTTGAGCTGAAATCGCTTTTACAGCGTATGCAGCATCCTGATCCAGGACTGCCACTCGAACAACCTCACAGCCGACTTTCGCTAAGGCTTCAATTTGTTGCAACGTCTCTTTGACATTGCGGGTATCTGTATTTGTCATGGATTGGATAACAACAGGTGCTCCCCCGCCAATAGTTACATGTCCGATTCTAACCGCTTTCGTTTCTTTTCTTGACACAGCCTTGGCCTCCTACCCTTTTCCCACAAAAAGTTTAAGAATATCTTGATACGTAACCGCGATCATTAACGCAAACAATAATACAAAACCGATAAAGTGAATAAAGTTTTCACGTTCAGGGTTAATCGGTTTTCCACGCAGTCCTTCAATTAGAAGGAACACTAAACGGCTACCATCGAGTGCTGGAATCGGAAAAAGATTAAGAAGTCCGAGTTGTACGCTTAACATTCCAGTTAAACTGAGCAAATTAGCAAATCCTTGCTTTGCCCCTTCCCCAATAACCTGAGCAATGGCAACAGGACCTCCTAATTCGGCTGAAGTCTTACCGGTAATCATCTGGGTTAATGAAACAACAATGAGCTTTGTTAAATCAACGGTTTGCTGCCACCCATACTTCACTGAATCGACAAGGGACGTTTTTTCATAAATAACTTGAGGGGCAATTCCCACCATGCCGAACCCCGTTTGTTCATCCTTTTCTGTTTGTAACGTAACGGTTTCCTGCTTACCTGCTTGCTCAAGCGTAAGGGTAACCTTTTGATTCGGCTTAGAATGAATAGCATTCACACAATCGTCCCATTCGGGAGTAGCTATTCCATCAATCGCGAGGATTTTTGCTCCGGCTTGAATTCCAGCCTGTGCAGCAGATTTTCCTTCGACTATAGATCCAATAGCATTTCCGTTCGCTGCTGTTGGAATACCATAGTAAGCAAAGACAAGCACGAAAAGAAAAATGGCCAGTACAAAATTCATAATTGCACCAGCAGCAATCACCGCCATCCTCTGCCAAACCTTTTTGTTCGTAAAGCTTCGCGGGTCATGCGAAGGTGCTAGCTCTTGTTCTCCGTTTTCATTAACTTCAGGGTCCATTCCATATAAGCGAACGAATCCACCCAACGGAATAACTCGAAGGTTATATTCAGTTTCCTTACCTTTATAACCCACAATTTTTGGGCCAAAACCAAAAGCGAATTCTAGAACTTTGATCCCATTCAAGCGTGCTACAATATAGTGTCCAAATTCATGAATCATCACAAGTAGCCCGAAAACAAAAATAACGGCTAAGGCATTAGTCATCTCGCAACCCCTCCTCATCACTCGCTACATCTGAACGTGAGTGTCCCACTTTAGCAGTTCTGAATTCGTTCTTGCGTACGTTTGCGAGCCCAATCATCTGCCTCTAATATGCTTTCCAAATCCGTGGCGTCTAACACCTCATGTTCCGCACAGATGTCCTCCACAATTTCAACGATTTGTAAATAGCCAATCTTCTGTTGAAGAAAAGCATAAACAGCAACCTCATTGGCTGCATTCATGACCGCAGGAAGAGTACCTCCCCGTCTGCCAACTTCATAAGCAAGTGCCAAAGCCGGCGTCTCTTTTAAATTTGGTTCCTGAAAAGTCAACGTTTTTCCTCTTAAATCTAGCCTTTCAAAAGGGCTTGACCAGCGTGTAGGATAACTTAACGCATATTGAATAGGTAACCGCATATCTGGGCGACCTAATTGCGCTAAGATACTTCCATCTTGATATTGCACCATAGAATGAACAATACTCTGGGGATGAACTAATACTTCAATCTTATCATAAGTCAAGCCAAAAAGATGGTGTGCTTCTATGACTTCCAATCCCTTATTCATCATCGTGGCCGAATCAATCGTAATCTTAGCTCCCATACTCCAATTCGGATGTTTCAATGCCATTTCCGGCGTAACTTCGCTTAATTGCTCACGGGACCACCCTAGAAAAGGTCCTCCCGAAGCCGTAATTAAAATTTTTTCAAGCAGCCCGTTCGGCTCTTCCAAACACTGAAAAATTGCCGAATGTTCGCTATCGACTGGGATAATCGAACGGCCAAGGCGCTTTGCCGTCTCCATTACAAGTTCTCCACCTGCAACCAGCGTTTCTTTATTGGCTAATGCAATATTCTTGCCTGCCTTTAAGGCGGCCAACGTTGGCTCTAAACCAATACGTCCACTAATTGCAGTAACAACCGTATCCGGTTCCTTGGCGGTTACCGTGCGAATAATTCCGTCCATGCCTTGTTCAACCACGACGGGCAGATCACGTAAGCGAGCTTTTAACTCTCTTGCCCCTTTCTCGTCCATCATAGCCACGATCTGAGGCTTAAATTCACGAACCTGACGTTCTATTTCGTCCACGCGAGTACCTGCCACGAGGGCATAGACTTGAAGCTGCTCGGGATTTTCCCGTACAACATCTAACGTCTGTGTTCCAATCGAGCCTGTTGAACCAAGGACTGTTAATCTCTTCACACCAATCACACTTTCATCCTAATTTTTAGGGTCTGTAAAAATTCCCGCTTTTCTTAGTGCTTCATATAGGATAACTAAACCAGGGCCCAGCACTAAACCCACTCCCCCCAGTAAATTCAAACCGACATACATCGAAATTAGTGTGGGTAAAGGGTGGAGTCCGATGCCCTTCGACATAATCTTAGGTTCTAAAATCTGACGGATTACCAATGCCACAACCCAAATGATAATAAGTTGAATAGCCTTAGGAGCGGCCCCGATAATGAGCAATATAATAGCCCATGGAACAAAAATAATACCCGTTCCAACAATCGGTAAAAGGTCTAAAAATGCGGAAATAAAACCAATCGTAAAAGCATAAGGATTTCCCATCAGCAGTAATCCAAACGTCAACGTCACTCCTGTAATGGAGATTAAGATCGTCTCTGAGCGCACAAAACCGACAATTGCTGAACCGAGATCTTGGCCTACAGATTGAGCTCCCGTATGCCATCTTTGGGGAACAAATCCGTGAAAAAAGCGTTTAACTCCTGGAAAGCTTGCACTCATCATATAGGTCGCTACAACTGAGATCACTAAAATAATAAAGAAACCAGGTACTGCCGCTAAAAAATTCAAAAGTGCTAAACTCGCAGAACCTGCCCCGTTTTGTAAAGATGTAACAATCGTGCTCACTGAGGAGTTCAAGGTTGCTTGAATTTGGGGATTAATCACTACAAATTTTTCAACGCTATCGATAAGCTGATTGATCAAACTCATAAAATAACTATAATCAGGTAGAGTTAATGAAAGAGCCGATAATTCATTATAAAGTCTAACGACAATGAGTGTAACAAAAAGAACAATTCCCGCGATCACTAGAATAAGAGCGAGTATTGACGCTAAGGGACGTTTCATTTTCATGCCCCTCATCAATTGGGTAACTAATGGCTCCATTAAAAGGGCAATTAAAAAAGCAAGAATAAAAGGCAAAAAGGCATAGAACAATGTATTCATAGCCTTCCCAAAGACGGGTAAAAACTCTTGCACAAAATATGTAAAAAGCTTGAGTAAAACAAGCACACTTGTCACTACTACCAAACGATTTAGGTTAGCCCTTAATTTATTTCTTTGAGGATTATTCAAAACTTATCACCTCGCTGCCAAAAGCAGAACTATATAATACACAATGGGGAAAGCAAAGAGCATACTATCAAAACGATCTAAAAAGCCGCCATGACCTGGGATTAAGTCTCCTGAGTCCTTTACTCCAGCACTTCGCTTTAATGCTGACTCAAAAAGGTCTCCTATTTGAGCACTGATTCCCACAATGAAACTCAGCCCCAGAAAGAAAGGCAAAGGCATCCCCCCCATTACCTGAGAGGCGATCAGCCCCATCAAGATAGCTCCAATAAGTCCACCAATTGAGCCTTCTATCGTTTTATTCGGACTGACATGAGGTGCGAGGGGATGTTTTCCAAAAGCCCTCCCTACAAGATATGCAAATGTATCCGTCGTCCATACCAAAAAAAACGCTAAAAGAGTCCAGGACCTTCCTTGCTCCAAAGAACGTAGTAAATACAAATGTGAACTAAGAACGACCGTATATATAATGCTTAGAAAATTAAGAGCAACCTCAGGAATGAGAACATCAGGATATAGGAGCCCCATTCGTCCCAGGCTTATAAGTAACCAGAAAATCAAAAATGGAAACATCCACTCTCTTAAATCAAGCGTGATGAGCAATAGCCAAACGATTGCACCGATAAAAGTGGCCTTCATCCAAATTTTTACTTTTAACTTATGTGCTATCTCCTGAAATTCGTGGAGTGCTAGTAATCCAATCACTGCAGCCAAAAACGCCGTATAAGGCCCCCCAAGGTAAGTTAAGATAAGCAGGAGTGGTGCTCCGATTAAAGCGCTTATAGATCTAAGTAACATAGATAACTCCCTTATTCCTTATTGATGCCGCCAAAGCGGCGTTCCCGTAGTTGATACGTTTTAATGGCATCAAGCAATGTTTCTGGAGTGAAATCCGGCCAAAGCTGTTCAGTTATCACAATCTCAGTATAGGCCAATTGCCAGAGCATAAAATTACTTAAGCGCATTTCACCAGAGGTACGAATCAATAGATCGGGGTCGGGTAAACCCACAGTAAATAATGAGGAGCTAATCCGTTCTTCGTTAATTTCCTCAGGTGCTAATTTCCCTTGCTGGATTTCTTCGCCCAATATGCGTAAAGCCCTCGTAACTTCAGCGCGTCCCCCATAATTCAAAGCCAAATTAAGGATCAAACCAGTGTTATGCTCGGTTTGCTTAGTCGCTCTGGATAATTCTTTCTGTGCTTCAAGCGGCAGAAGGGTTAGATCACCCATGGTCATAATTTTGACGTTATTTCCATGGAGCTCATTAAGCTCAGCCCGCAAATATTCTGTAAGTAAACGCATCAAGATACCGACTTCATCTTTGGGTCTTCGCCAATTTTCAGTTGAAAAGGCGTAAACCGTTAATACTTCGACTCCCAAGTTTGAACAGGTCTTGACCACTTCACGAATAGCTTCTACCCCTGCACGATGCCCCATTGTACGAGGCAGCCCTCTTTTTTTCGCCCACCGGCCATTCCCATCCATGATGATTGCGATATGGCGAGGTAAACGTTCTAGATCAATCCCCTTCGGAGAGAATACTTTTTTATCCTTATTTCTAAAGCTAAGCCACATCTTATCCACCTCCATTTGGCCGGCTATAGGTGGTCAAAGACCCCCTTAAATGAGGGGGTCATCTGTTAAACTTCCGTAATTTCCCGTTCTTTGGTATCCATTATTGTATCAATCTCTTTAATGAACTTATCCGTCATCTTTTGAACATCATCTTGAGCCCGTTTTACTTCGTCTTCAGAGGATGTATGATCTTTCTCTAGTTTTTTGAGCTGATCATTAGTATCTCTCCGAATGTTTCGAATCACAACTCTTGAATCTTCCGCTTTTTTCTTCACCGTTTTAACAAGCTCAGTTCTCCGTTCAGCGGTCAACTGCGGAATAATAAGGCGAATTACATTACCATCACTCGAGGGGTTTAGTCCCAAATCCGACTTCATGATCCCCTTCTCAATCGCAGGCAAAGCGGTCTTATCCCAAGGTTGAAGGAGGAGCATTCTTGCTTCAGGTACCGAAATATTCGCCAGTTGGTTAACCGGAGTCGGAGTTCCGTAATACTCAACCATCACCCGTTCTAGCATACTCGGATTAGCCCGTCCCGCACGAATAACCGTATATTCCTTCCGCAAGGACTCTACTCCTTTACGCATGCGATCTTCCGCGTCCTTTAAGACATCACTAATCATTAATTTCCCTCCCTACATAAGTACCAATGGGTTCACCCATGATCGCTCTATAAATGTTCCCCTTATCCTTCAGATTAAAAACAATGAGAGGAATATTGTTATCCATACATAAAGAGGTTGCCGTTGAATCCATGACTTTTAAGCCACGACTTAAAACCTCTAAATAACTCAGTTTATCAAACTTAACGGCGTTAGGATTTTTTACCGGATCAGAATCATATACACCATCAACTTGCTTCGCCATAAGAATGGCTTCCGCCTCAATTTCAGCCGCTCTTAACGCTGCTGTAGTATCTGTCGAAAAAAACGGATTCCCTGTGCCTGCAGCAAAGATCACAATCCGTCCCTTTTCCATATGACGAATTGCTCGCCGACGAATATAAGGTTCTGCCACTTGCCTCATTTCAATAGCCGATAAAACTCGGGTTGCCATTCCCGCATTTTCAAGAGCATCTTGTAACGCAAGAGCATTCATCACTGTCGCTAACATCCCCATATAATCTGCAGTTGCACGATCCATACCTTGGGAACTTCCCGAAATTCCTCGCCAAATATTACCCCCTCCAACAACCAGAGCAAGTTCCACTCCAAGTTTACGAATTTCAGAGACTTGTTCAGCAACCGTTGCGAGCATTTCATGAGCAATTCCAAAGCCTTGACTTCCTGCCAAAGCTTCACCACTCAGCTTTAAGATGACTCTGTGATATCGTGGTGTATCCATCGTTAACCTCCCTTATATAATACTACATTTCCTCTGGAATTTCCTTTTTGAAATTTCTACGGTTCGAAAAAGAGAACACCTAAGTGTTCTCTATACGCTTTCCTTAGCGGTTCATTTCCTTTGCAACTTCAGCTGCAAAATCTTCTTGTTTTTTCTCAATTCCTTCGCCTAATTCATAGCGAGTAAAGCGTCGAATGACAATCCGCTCGCCAATCTTCGCGGTTTTTTCCATGACTATATCGCTGATCGTTTTATCTGGATCCTTCACAAATTCTTGGTCCATTAAGCAAAATTCTTTGTAGAATTTTGAGATTCGTCCTTCAACCATTTTTTCAATAATTTTTTCTGGTTTTCCTTCATTACGGGCCTGGGCTTTTAAGATGTCTTTCTCATGCTGTAGAACATCTTCGGGAACATCTTCTTTGTTCAAATACTCAGGCTTCGCTGCAGCAATATGCAAAGCAATATCACGAACAAAAAGTTTAAAATCTTCGGTATTTGCTACAAAGTCAGTCTCACAATTGACTTCAAGAAGAACACCGATTCGACCGCCACCATGAATATATGAATACACAATTCCTTCAGCAGCAATTCGGCCTTCTTTTTTCGCAGCAGCCGCTAAGCCTTTTTCACGTAATAAGTCAATCGCTTTTTCAATGTCACCGCTAACTTCCGTTAAAGCCTTTTTACAATCCATCATACCTGCGCCAGTACGCTCACGAAGCTCTTTTACCAGAGCTGCAGTTATTTCAGCCATTTCAAAAACCTCCAACTATATGTATATTAAATTTAAATATAAAATTTGATTTCATAAAAACTTAATTAAAAAAGGGCAGGATGAGCATCAGGGAAGTTTAGCCAACCCTTCTTCACCCTGCCCCCTCTTTTTATTCCCTATCTTTAATCTCTGAGGGATAATTATTCAGCACTAACTTCCTCAGCCGCACTTTGTCCTTCGGCAGCTTCTTCATCAAGGCTACCTTGTTGAGCTTCGATAATAGCGTCAGCCATTTTTCCAGTTAAGAGTTTAACTGCACGAATAGCATCATCATTAGCCGGAATTACAACATCAATCTCATCCGGATCGCAGTTCGTATCAACGATACCTACGATAGGAATATTCAAACGACGTGCTTCGGCAACTGCGATACGCTCTTTACGTGGATCAACAATGAACAAAGCATCTGGGAGTTTCTTCATCGTCTTGATTCCGCCTAAGAAACGTTCTAGTTTCTCCATCTCATGACGAAGATTAGCAACTTCTTTTTTAGGAAGAATTTCAAAGACTCCTTCAGCATCCATCCGTTCCAATTCCTTAAGGCGATTTACGCGCTTTTGAATAGTTTGGAAGTTTGTCAGCATACCACCGAGCCAACGCTCGTTAACAAAATACATTCCGCAACGTTCAGCTTCTTCTTTCACTGACTCTTGAGCCTGCTTTTTGGTGCCGACGAATAACATCGTACCCCCATCTGCAGCAAGATTACGCACGAAATTGTAGGCCTCGTCAACTTTCTTAACGGTTTTTTGCAAGTCAATGATATAAATACCATTGCGCTCCGTAAAAATGTAGCGAGCCATCTTAGGATTCCAGCGACGTGTTTGATGACCGAAGTGAACACCGGCTTCAAGTAATTGTTTCATAGAAATTACAGCCATTGTGTTGCACCTCCTCTCCTTGTTTTTTTCCTCCGCAGGTTCATCTTCCAATTCACCCTGAATACAGGGAACTTGAATCGAAAATCCCACTGCGTGTGTAATACACCTTTAGTAGAATACCATACCGTGTTTTTCTTTGCAACAAAATCTGATCAGTTTTTCAGGAATATCTGCGGCTATCTGCTACTTCATCAACTCATATTCGAACGAATCGCATGATTTGCAACAAATTGCTCTAGATCACTCATCAGTTCCGGAAAAGGAAAGTAGAGTTCAGAAATGTAATACAACTGATTATGGCTGGTTTTAATCTGCACCACTTCTTCACCTTTAGGCGAGGTATAAAGCGCAACCCGCCGGATATCCTCGGGAGCAAGCAGATGCTCTCCTGCTAACGAATAAAAGATAATACGATCCTCGTCAATCCGCAGGTGTTTACTTCGGCCATAAATCCACAAGACGAGTATTCCCAGAAGAGTTGCGATATAAAGTCCTGACAAGATGTAGCGTTCAAGGATCGATATTTTGAAAGCGAGAACTATAAGCAAGATCATCACCGGGTACCCTATTAAAAATAGTATTCCTGGAAAAATCAAGGGTTTAAGCTGATAATGATATTCATGCTCCTCTTCCTGCATAAACATCCCACCCTTTTGCTCTACTTGTTATGTTTCATTTTGTCAAGCTCATCTAACAAATAATCATTGAGAATACGGATATAGGTCCCTTTCATACCTAGGGATTTAGATTCGATTACGCCCGCAGATTCAAATTTGCGAAGAGCATTAACAATTACTGAGCGAGTGATTCCTACTCGGTCCGCAATTTTACTGGCTACGAGTAACCCATCGCCACCACCTAATTCAGCGAAGATATGTTCAACTGCTTCAAGCTCGGAGTAAGAAAGCGTTCCAACTGCAATCTGCACAGCCGCTTTTTTGCGAGCTTCCTCTTCTGCACGTTCCGCTTTCACACGTAAGATTTCCATCCCAATTACAGTACCCCCGTATTCAGCCAAAACGAGGTCTTCATCCGTGAATTCTTCATCAAATTTAGCTAGAACGAGAGTACCGACTCTTTCACCGCCTCCAAGGACTGGAACAATTGTTGTAATCTTATTATTAAAGTGACAACGTTCCTGTCCATTGAATACGCAACCGTTAGCAACTTGAGTTGTGTTTGACGTTGTTTCGGAAACCTTCATCAATCCCTCATTATAGCTTTCAGGAAAGCGTTCTGAATGAACCACGATCTCTTCCATTGCATTACACGTAAAATCTGTCATAAAGCTGTATCCCATAATTTTTCCCCGGCGTCCTACGATATAGCAATTGGCAACAATTGCTTCACTTAAGACTTTTGCCATTTCTTCAAAATCTACAGGATGACCTGCTGCCCGTTGAATAATTTTGTTAATTGCGCGTGCTTTTTCTAATAAAGTTTTCATGATAAATTTCCTCCTTAATATAGATGATTATCATCCTACAAAATATAGCGTGAAAGATCTTGGTTACGAGCAACATCCCCCAAACGATGCTGTACATACTCACGGTTAATCGTTACCATGTAATCTTCAGGCAACTCTGAAGCCTCAAATGAAAGCTCTTCTAAAACCTTCTCAACAATCGTATGAAGCCTTCGCGCCCCAATATTCTCTGTATTGGAATTAACATCAAAAGCAACTTGCGCCAGCTCTTCAATAGCATTCTCGGAAAATTCCAGCTTTATGCCTTCTGTTTCCAATAATGCACTATATTGCTTAATCAGTGAAGATTGAGGTTCAGTTAGAATCCGTTTAAAGTCTTCAACACTTAAAGATTCAAGTTCCACCCGAATAGGGAAACGCCCTTGCAATTCTGGAATCAGATCGGAAGGCTTGGTGATATTGAACGCACCAGCAGCAATAAATAAAATATGTTCTGTCTTAACTGGACCATATTTCGTAACAACGGTTGACCCTTCAACAATTGGAAGAATATCGCGTTGCACTCCGCCTCTTGATACGTCAGGGCCCGAGGAACCCTCACGGCCTGCAATTTTGTCAATCTCATCTAAGAAAACAATACCTTCTTGTTCGGCACGGCGAATTGCTTCCTGAACCGCTTCATCATGATCAATCAAGTTCTGAGCTTCTTCCAAAGTCAGAATCCGGCGTGCTTCTTTCACCGTAACTTTGCGTTTCTTACGTTTTTTCGGTAGCATACCTGCCATCATATCCTGAAGATTCGAGTTAAGTTCCATCCCGTTATTTCCCATTAGATCGGGTAGTAGTGGTTGGCTATCCTCGACCTCAATTTCAAGGACCTTATCTTCAAGTTCTCCGCGCCGAAGTTTTTCGGCCACTAGCGAACGGTTCTGCTCAATTTCTGGTGTGACGTTTTCAGGTTGTTTCTCCTCATTTTGGTTGAAAAGAAACTGAAAAGGATTAGAAGATTGAGATTCCGAGCGTTTACCCGGAACAAGTAACGCCACAAGTCGTTTTTCGGCGGCTATTACAGCTTCACTTTCAACGACGTTCATTCGTTCCACTTTAACCATACGTAGAGCAATCTCTACGAGATCGCGAATCATCGATTCGACATCCCGTCCGACGTAACCGACTTCAGTAAACTTCGTCGCTTCAACCTTAATAAAGGGAGCACGAACTAACTTCGCCAGTCTTCTCGCAATTTCGGTCTTGCCTACTCCTGTTGGACCGATCATTAAAATGTTTTTAGGGAGTACTTCCTCCCGCAAACCTTCAGGGAGTAAAGATCGACGATAGCGATTTCGTAAGGCAATCGCAACTGACATTTTCGCTTGTTTTTGTCCGACAATGTCCCGATCTAATTCACGGACGATTTCCCGTGGTGTGAGTTGTTCCATGTGCTCACCCCTTATAATTCTTCGACGATAATTTGATCATTAGTATAAACACAGATTGCTGATGCAATCTTCATCGCTTCCCTGACCGCGTCAGCTGGTTCTAAACTCGAATGATTAACTAATGCTCTTGCCGCAGCCAAGGCATAATTTCCGCCTGAACCGATCGCTACAACTCCATCATCTGGCTCAATCACTTCCCCTGATCCAGATATCAGAAGTAAACTTTCCATATCGGCTACAAGCAATAATGCTTCCAAATTGCGAAGCATCTTATCCATACGCCATTCTTTAGCTAACTCTACGGCAGCTCGTTGAAGGTTACCATTGTATTGTTCAAGCTTTTGTTCGAATTTATCGAAGAGAGTAAAGGCATCCGCTACTGAACCTGCGAACCCGGCAAGAACTTTTCCATGAAACAGCCGGCGAACCTTTCTAGCCTTATGTTTCATAATTGTGTTTTCGCCAAAAGTGACCTGTCCATCTCCAGCCATAGCCACTTTATTTCCTTGTTTAACAGCTAGGATGGTTGTTGCATGAAACATTGGAAATCCTCCTTCTAATGGGAGTTTACTGTTTTATTGAAACAGAGTCAAGTGGAATTGTATGAAATTGTTGTGAATTTATGAATATTTAGTTGGATTTCGCATGGGGATGAGTTTCATCATAAACTTGACGCAGGTGTTCCCGGGTTAAATGCGTATAAATCTGGGTTGAAGAAAGCTTGGCATGACCTAAAAGTTCCTGAACACTTCGCAAATCCGCTCCACCGTCAAGGAGATGCGTAGCAAACGAATGACGCAGCATATGGGGATGGATGTGTTGGGGCAATCCTGCTTCGAGAGCCAGCTTATCTAGAATGCGCCGGATCGACCGAACAGAAAGTCGAGAACCTTGATAGTTTAACAATAACGGTCTTTGTGAATGCTCTCTCATGTCTAAATATACTTGAATAGCTTTGAGCGCATATTCTGTCATCGGAACAATACGTTCTTTTTTTCCTTTACCCCGGACGCGAAGAAGCATCTGGTCCTGATCCACATCTTCTTGATTTAGTCCCGCTAATTCACTCACCCGTAAGCCTGAACCGTAGAGAAGTTCTAAAACGACTTGGTCTCGAGCTCCTAAAACAGTAGCACAATCAGGGGTTTTTAGGAGCTTTTCCATCTGTTCCAAATATAAAAAATCCGGAAGTTTTTTTCCTAACTTAGGACTTGAGATGCGTTGAACTGGATTATGGTCAAGATATCCCTCTTTGCACATAAGTTTAGAGAAGGAGCGAAGAGCTGCCAATTTTCGCGCCATACTTTTCCTCTCCAATCCTTGATCCGTGAGGTCCCCTAAAAAGCTACGAACCCACTCCACCGAAATCTCTTCCAATGAAATTTCTCCAGGATCACAACTCTTCTCTTGACCTAAATAATTTAAGAATTGGGCAATATCATTATGATAAGCAATCACTGTATGCTCTGAACGATTTTGCGATTTCAGTTGTCCATCAAAAAGCGCAAGCGCCTGATCTGCTAACATAAACCAAGCCTCCAAATTCACAGTTAGAGAGTAATACACCCCTTTAGCTTACTGATATTCTTGAAGGAACTCGTCCAATCTTGCCAGCGCTCTCTCCGAAATCCGTTGATTCTTTTCTCGTTTCGCTTTAATCCGCTCCCCTAAGGGAGGAAGTAACCCGAAATTGATATTCATCGGTTGAAAATGGGTACTCGGGGAACCCTCAAGGTGGAGGGCTAAAGCTCCAAGTGCCGTTTCAGCTGGAAAACGTAAGGTTGATTTATTTCTTAACAACCGTGATGCGTTAATTCCTGCGATAAGACCACTGGCAGCCGACTCAATATATCCTTCTACACCCGTCATTTGGCCCGCAAAGAAAAGTTCTGGACGGTTTTTCAAACTAAAATCCGCCTTAAGAACCTGTGGGGCATTAAGGAACGTATTACGGTGCATGACACCATAGCGAACAAATTCCGCGTGTTCAAGACCTGGAATCATACGAAACACCCGTTGCTGTTCTCCCCATTTTAAGTGGGTTTGGAAACCCACTAGATTAAAGAGTGTCCCCTCACGGTTTTCTTTACGAAGCTGAACAACAGCATACGATTTTTTCCCCGTTCGAGGATCAACCAAGCCGACAGGCTTTAACGGGCCAAAGGTAAGTGTTTGTTCACCGCGACTTGCCATCACTTCAACAGGCATACACCCCTCGAAAACTTTCCCTTTTTCAAAACCTTTAACCTCAGCTGTCTCTGCCTGTACCAGTTCCGCGTAAAAATGCTTATATTCATCCTCAGTCATTGGACAATTCAAATAGTCTGGATCTCCTTTATCATAACGCGAGGCCCAAAATGCTTTCGTTAAATCAATCGATTCAAGCGTAACAATAGGGGCTGCTGCATCATAGAAGGATAGCGCATCTTCACCGGTTAGCTTTTGAATTTCTTGGGCGAAGTCATCCGAAGTGAGAGGACCGGTTGCAATAACAACGACTCCTTCTTCCGGAATTTTCTTGATCTCATCGCGTCGAACCTGGATATTGGCATGCTGTTCAAGCCGTTCAGTAATTTCATTAGCAAACAATTCCCGGTTAACGGCAAGTGCCCCTCCCGCTGGAACAGCATGGTGATCGGCTGCACTCACGATAAGTGAATTCAAGCGGCGCATTTCTTCCTTTAACAAACCGGCGGCATTGTCTAACCCTACCCCCTTCAAAGAGTTGCTGCAGACAAGCTCAGCAAAATTCCCAGTATGATGAGCCGGAGTCATTTTTCCCGGACGCATCTCATAAAGCGTAATCGAGATTCCCCTCTCGGCTAACTGCCAAGCTGCTTCTGCCCCCGCTAATCCTGCCCCGATCACGGTCACCTCTGCCATATCTATTCTCCTCTATTCTTGCTCCTCCACCGGCTTATCATAGCGGCATTCTGGATTTATACACGTATAATGCTTACCCTGTTTCGAACCTTTGATAACCATCATCCCCCCACATTCCGGGCAAGGCTCGGGTGCAGGTAACTCCCAGGATACAAAATCACACTCTGGATAAGTGCTACATCCATAAAATCTTCGACCTTTTTTACTACGCCGTACTACTAAGGGGTTCGCGCATTTCGGACATTTGGCTTCAATCTGTTCTAGCAAAGGTTTTGTATTCCTACACTCTGGAAATCCTGGACAGGCGAGGAATTTCCCATAGCGCCCCATTTTAATAACCATATTTCGTCCACAGTTCTCACAGATCTCATCAGAGACCTTATCTTCTATCTGGACTTTGCCGATCTTTTCCTCTGCTTCTTCTAAGCTCTTGGCAAACGGAGTGTAGAAATCATGAATTACTCTCCGCCAAGGCACAGTCCCTTCTTCGATCTCATCAAGCTCCTCTTCAAAATTCGCAGTAAACTCGAGGTTTACAATGTCTGAGAAATTCTCCTTAAGCAAGGAGATCACGATCTCTCCTAATTCTGTCGGTAAAAGTTGTTTTCCTTCTTTAGCAACATAGCCTCTGCTTTGAATCGTTCCAATCGTAGGCGCATATGTGCTCGGCCTACCGATTCCTTCTTCTTCCATTTTGCGAACTAATGAGGCTTCAGAATAACGAGCTGGGGGTTCAGTAAAATGTTGTTTCTCCTGAAGACTCATCTTTTCTAAACTTTCCCCTTGCACGACCTGGGTCGCCAAAGAACCTTCCTCAGACTCCTTGTTTGCTTCATCCTGACTTTCTTCGTAAACTGCTAAAAATCCTGGGAATCGAACAGTCGATGCATTCGCACGAAAAAGAAATGTTCCCGCACTAACATCCACTGTTAACGTATCTAACAACGCAACGCTCATCTGGCTGGCAAGAAAACGCCCCCAAATTAACCGGTACAAACGAAGTTGATCTCGACTTAAGAATTCCTTCAGCGAATCGGGGGTTCGCAGAACAGACGTTGGACGAACCGCCTCATGGGCTTCTTGGGTCCTCCCTTTACTTGTATATTCTCGAGTTTGTGGAGGATAATACTCAGCACCATATTGTTGAATAATCCATTCCTTAGCTTCCGCTTGGGCAATCTCTGAAATTTTTACAGAATCTGTACGCATATAAGTAATAAGACCAACTGACCCTTCTTTACCTATATCCAATCCCTCATAGAGTTGTTGTGCAAGCATCATCGTTCGTTTAGGAGACATATTCAGTTTACGATAAGCTTCCTGCTGTAGCGTACTTGTCGTAAAGGGTGGAGCGGGTTGCTTCTTTTTTTCTTTTTTGCGAACCTCTTGAGCCGAATAATTCACTTTCTCCAACTCAAGAAAGACCTTTTTCATTTCCTCTTCATTTGCAACGGCAATTTTTTGATTCTCTTTTTTAACCAGTTTAGCACTGAACGTCCCTCCAGCCGCCTTTAGCTGGGCGGTAAGACTCCAGTATTCTTCTGGAATGAAATTACGTATCTCCTCTTCCCTCTCACAAATAAGACGAACCGCAACAGATTGAACCCGACCGGCACTAAGCCCCTTTTTCACTTTTCTCCAAAGGAGCGGACTTAACTGGTACCCTACTAAGCGGTCAAGAACACGACGCGCTTGTTGCGCATCGACACGATGGGTATCTATCTGACGAGGTTGCTTTACTGCAGCAAGAATGGCGGGTTTCGTAATCTCATGAAATTCAATCCGGCACTTACTACTAATATCTACTCCCAATAAATGCCCCAAATGCCATGCGATTGCTTCTCCTTCACGATCCGGGTCAGAGGCAAGCAATATCCTATCAGCGGATTTAGCTGCGACCCGAAGTTCTTTAATTAAATCTCCGCGGCCACGAATGGCTATATATTTGGGCTCAAAATCATTTTCAATATCGACTCCCAATTGGCTTTTGGGCAAATCTCGCAAATGTCCCATGGACGCTTTAACCGTGTATTGCTTACTTAAAAATTTGCTAATTGATTTTGCCTTGGCCGGAGACTCGACGATGACGAGTGTCTTTGCCATAATTCACCTCAAGTATCCTCTCTATCCTTCATTATGTACAGTCCTTAAAAAGTTAAACCTCTTAATCCTAAAACTAGCCTAATCTTAACGTCTTTTCTAAAGTATGTCTAGCACTTATGAGCTAATACATAGCGTTGACCCGAAAGTTGCTCGATTTCTCCAGCAAGTTGCAATTCAAGAAGAAGGAGCGCAACCAGTGACGGATTTATCGAAGATTGCAAAACGATCTGGTCTATATGCAGGGGAAGATCACTCAGAATCGACAAAATTTCCGATTGTTCAGGCGAGGATTTGTTTTGCTTTGAATCCAGAATAGTGGGGTGTTTTGAGTCCTCATTACCAAGCATCTCGTGACATCTATCACTAAATTCAGCCGAAACTTCAGAAAGAATATCTCCCACTTCCTCAACCAATTTTGCTCCCTGACGAAGCAATTGATGACACCCTTTGCTCTGTTCACTAAAAATAGGCCCAGGTACCGCAAAAACTTCACGCCCTTGTTCTAGGGCAAAATCAACAGTAATTAATGCTCCACTGCGTATTGCCGCTTCAACAACGATAACGCCACTAGAAACGCCACTAATTATGCGATTTCGCATAGGGAAAAACTGCGGTTCAGGCGGAACTCCTGGAGCGAATTCACTAATAAGCGCGCCCTCAAGCATAATCTGCTCTGCTAATTTTCTATTCTCGGGTGGATAAAAATGATCCAAGCCGCTGCCTAAAATAGCCCAAGTCTTACCTTTTCCCTCTAAAGCTCCTTTATGCGCCGCCGTATCAATACCTCGAGCTAAACCGCTAACAACGACAAACCCATGTTGCGCTAACGCCTTTCCCAAGAACTCAGCTGCAGCCCTTCCATAGGGTGTCGCTTTACGTGATCCTACAATGGCTATTCCCTGCTCACCTGGCTCAAGTTTCCCTTTATAATACAGTAAGGGAGGTGCATCTGCCAATTCCCGTAGCAAGACTGGATAATGATCTTCTTCCGGAATTACCGTCTCAATCTCTTTTTGAGTTAATTCTTTTTCCATTTGAACAGGATCACATTGAGAACGATGTTGAATCAGAGCCTGGACCCAAGATTCGTTTCCTAACTTTCTCAACTCTTTCTCCGGAGCCTGCCAAGCGTTAAGCGCACTTCCAAAAAAGGCAATCAAATTCCGTAACCGTCCACTGCCTACTCCCGGAATTGAATGAAACGCGATTCGAATCAATTTTTCGTCACGTATATTATTCTCAGTCATACCAATCCCTCCCCGAGTCCACATTCGGTGTCCTGGGAGAGTTTTCCTTCCTCAAACGATGTCAGTATTTACCGAATTAGGTGAAATAGTGTAGGATTTTATTAAAGTCCATCTTTTCTTTCATAATCCGGCTCAAATCTCCGACTTTATCAATCCGTTTCTTTAAATTTCTCACGGTAAACTGCGATGGATCTTCCCCTGCCAGGACTTCTTCCCTGAGCAGCGGCGTCGAAACCTGACCTTGAATAGTCGGGCGAATGCTATAAATTCCTGCCATCGTTCTCCCTCGACCATTTTGTATATAATCAAGATAGATTTTTCCCTCCCGTTTGAGAATACTCCGTTCTAGCGTACAAGCTTCTGGGCGCTGTCTTAACAAAAATCGGCAGACACCTTCTACACCACGCTGGACCTCCTCATACGAGAATTGGGGAATAAGAGGCACTAATATGTGGATTCCTTTTGAACCAGACGTTTTCACCAAAAAGTTAATTTTGAGTTCATTTAGAATTTCCCCTAGCCAACGAGCCACCTGATAAGCCTCTGTTATCCCCGAGGGAGGATCTGGATCGAGATCAAATACTGCCCACTCCGGTCGATCGGGATAATCAATCGTCGAAGCCCAAGCATGTATTTCGATGCACCCCAGATTGATCAAATACATTAGCGTCGATAATTGATCACAAACAACATAGGTCAAACCGGATTGAGAGAACGGATCCTCAAAGCGGGTTACCCATTCTGGAGCTTGTGCTGGACACTCTTTTTGATAAAAAAATTCGCCGTGAATTCCTTCAGGAAAGCGTACCATAACAAAAGGGCTACGCGCTATATGGGGTAAGATATACGGAGCCATATCCGTATAATATTTCAGAATTTCTCCTTTTGTAAGGCCTATTTCTGGAAAATACACTTTAGTTAAATGACTTACGGACAAAATATGCCCGTCGACTTTCACGGGAAAAGTGTCTTGCTTTAGATCGGGCATGTTGACCTCCATTACTTCGCTTCACTCCAGTAGGCACTCGTGAGGAGAAACTCGGATTAATGCCTGAATACTCGGTTGTCTAAGTGTTCCTCCCTCGGTCCATTCCATAAACTTCACTTTAACCGTAAACTGAGGTTCAAGCCAAAATGCGTCTTGTAGTCGCGACGGTTGATTGATAAAAGGACTGTTCTTCTGCTTAAGATTTAGGAGCTGTCGGGTCAACTCGTTCCATTCCGCTCGTGTAAATTTGCCGCTTCCGGCATGTCCAATATACCAAAGCCTTCCCTCGGGATCATAAGCACCCAGCAACAGGGCATTAACCTGATTTTCGCGTAAGGTTACTCCCCCAATGACGGCTTGAAGATCTCGATAATTCTTGATCTTTTTCCAACGCGCGTCCTTGCCTCCTAAAACATAAGCAGATTGAAGGTTCTTACATACAACGCCTTCCATTTCTTGTTCCTGAATCGCCTGGAATAAAGAAGCGCTATTCGAAAAATTATCTGCACTGTAAATTCCTTCCGCTGGCCGCAGGATCTTCTGGAGTAGATGTTGCCTTTGTTCGAGTGTTCGTGAAATAATCCACTCTCCATTGTAAAAGAGAACATCAAATACGATGTAATTTATCTCAACGTTGCGACGCGCCCAGTTCAGATTTTCCATACTTCTTAAACCATCCCTCTTCATTACTTTATGAAAGGATGGTTTGCCTTTCTCCAAGGCAATCACTTCTCCATCTAAGATTAAAGAAGCAGCATGGCAATACGTGTTGATTTCAGTCAGTTCCGGATATTGTACCGTCCGTTCATTCTTTTTGCGATTAAACAATCGAACTGAATTTCCATCCCAGTAGGTTAATATCCTTACCCCATCCCACTTGACCTGAGCTATCCAGTTATCACCTACTGGGAATTTTTCCGTTCGTACTGGCTCAAAAGGATGGATAGGCTTCATGCTCCTTTAGCCCGACTGACTCTCCGTCGACGTGGAGTTAACGTCGATTTCTCTTTGATGGGTTCATCTGTCATCGGCTCCTCCTTCGCTGAGTTCACAGCATTGACATAATTTACAGCCTGCTTTTGCTTCTCTTCATCCTCTACTGTAGACAAGGGTTTCCCTTTTTCTTGTTCTGTAACAGCCAGACTTGCGCGCAGTGCTTCCATCAAGTCAACCACTTTACCCGGTTCAGGGGCAGCGGTAAACTTGAAGCTTTCCCCAGCAACCTTCCGTTCGATCATTTCTCGCACCTGTTCATGCAACTCATCTCGATAATTTTCAGGCTCAAAAGGTACGGCTAGATTGTCGATCAATTGCCTCGCCATTGCAATCTCCGTCTCCGTCGGGGTAACCTTGTCCCATGTCACCTCAAGATTGCGAATCTCTGCCGGATAATACATTGTCTCCAAAACGAGTCCGTCTTTAAGTGATCTTAGGCAGGCTAAATATTGTTTAGAGCGCATAGTAAAACGCGCTATGGCAATTTTACCCGTATCCGACATGGCTTGGTAGAGGAGACGGTAAGCTTTTTGGGCCGTATCTTCTGGCGTTAAATAATATGACTTTTGAAAATAAATTGGATCGACTTCTTTAATATCAATAAAGTTAAAGATATCGATTGAGCGACTCATCGGCTGCTCTATTGCAGCTAAATCCTCATCTTCCAAAATAACATACCGTTCTTTTTCATACTCATACCCTTTAACGATCTCTTCGGGTTTGACTTCAACATCGCAATGAGGGCACTTTTTAATATAGCGGACTCGATTATGACAAGCTTCGTGGAGATAATTAAAATGAAACTCCTGTGTTTCAGTCGCCGCATGCATTTTAATGGGCACATTGACTAAACCAAAACTAATAGATCCTTTCCATAACGTATGCAATGAAGAAACACCTCCTTCAGGATTTAGTGTAAACCAGATGAATTTGTTCCATACAAAAAAAATCCACTGCTCCAAATGTTATGCTCCTTTCTTACTTAAGAAACATAGCAAAGGAGAAAGTGGATTTCTAAATGATCTATATTGGAAGCTCTTATTACCTGTCAGCACTGTTTATTTGCTCTCCATATTTTTTCAGTGTCATCACTACAAAACTGGCTAAGACCGCATAATCCTCAGTGGGAAGAAATTCTGGAGCAGAACCATCAAAGAGAATATTCCCTGAAGCCGAGAATTCCTCGTCTGCGCCCCATAGCACAAGTGTCACAGGTACTTTGGGAAACACTTTAAGAGTTACCCCAGCATCACCTAATTTCGCTGGAAGTCCCCCCATGGGTTTAGCAACGTCGATTAGCCTTTCTGGTCGTTCTCCAAAAAACTGAATCATCGGGCGAATTGCTCTATTGGTAAAGGGTTGAATATATATTCCACCACCGGGAAGTTCTTTATAGGAAATAAATTTCCCGTTCTCACTTGCCGGAGACTTATTCGCTAAATAATGTAAAATAAGAATCCGTGCGAAGATCGGGAGTTCCCCTTCTAATTGGGGTTCAGGTTCGAATCTTCCTGAGGGATGTTCCACCGTAAATTGTTGACCAAGAAAGTTCACCTGAATTTGATGGTCTAGCACAGGATACCCTGAAAATTGAGCAATTTCTTCAATCGAAGTTTGTTGGAAACAAGCCAAGGAGGTTTCATAGGCTGCAGAATAATTCATCTCTTCTCACCACCTCTTCTATATCATTATTTCCCATCCGGGATGAATCTTTATTAGAGATAATCTCCTTAAAATTCAGATTTAATATGTAGAATATTCTTTATATTAAATAAATGTCCTTCTCTTTGCAACCCTTTTCTAGGAAATAATAGATAAATCTTCAATTACTTCGTATAGCGTAATTTCCTTTGATGTGCATATTATGCTCTTTAAAATATCAAACTAAAGTTGCTTTGTAAAACGACAAAGTTAATTACAATTTACTTTCCTGCAAATGAAAGGAGGAGACTTAATGTCTAAGCGTAGCCAGAATACAATGTCTGAAGGCCTTAAACAACAGATTGCCCAAGAACTTGGCTTTGGTGATACCGTAAGACAAGAAGGTTTTGGAGCGGTTTCTTCAAGGGATTGCGGGAATATGGTGAAAATGGCAATTCAAATGGCTGAGCGGAACATGTTACAATAGTCTTCTTAATACAGAAGCAAAACAAAATCAAAGGGCCGATAAGGTAAACTTAAGTTTTCCCTATCGGTCCTTCTATTTTGTCGTCTTAATCGTCATCTTAATTAATGAAAATCAACTTCAATGCTCCGTGCTGCTGGATGACGGTCTTTTAAAAGAGTAAGCTCCAAAACGCCATTCTTATACGCAGCATGTGCACCATCCGCTTTTACCACAGCAGGCAACGTGATCGTGCGATTAAATCGACCGAAGAAACGTTCTGAGTGATGTGAAAATCGCTCCGTTTCTGTCGTGTTCCGTTTGATCTCCCCATGTATCGTGAGCTTGTTTTCATCAATCTCAAGATGCAAGTCTTCTTTATTTTCGATCCCGGGAATCTCTGCCGTAACGATCACGTTTTCCACTGTCTCTTCGACGTCCACACGATATAACCACTTCGATAGAGCTTCTTCTCCCCGACCTGGGTGAAAATGCCGATCCATCTCTTCCCAAATGGGTTCAAACATACGAAAGGGCTCATAAGGAACTAAAGCCATTGTCATCACCTCACTACGATTTAAATAAAGAAACTTCAGATAGAGTTTTGTACTCCACCTGAAGTTTCCCTATCCATAGCTAAGTATGGCAGTTTAGCGAAAAATTATTCTTATTGGGCACCGTATCCGGCTTCAACAACAGCTTTTACTAAATCTTCGCGACTCGCTGCTCCAGAAACAACTGCTTCACCTTTAGCAAGGTCTACTTGTGCTCCTTCGACGCCATTAACCCCGAGAAGCGCCTTCTCAACATGCATTTTGCAGTGATTACAGGTCATTCCTTCAACTTTTAAAGTGGTTTGACTCATCTTTTTCACCTCCAAAGACACTATCTATATTTCTCTCCAAGTCAAATCATTTTCAACCTGAAGAAATCCAACAAAATTGATTTAATTGATTATCCAGATCAATCCACTAGTTTTTTATCATAGCGCTTAAGCAAGAGGGAACTGGTTACGACTGAAACTGAAGAGAACGCCATGGCTAATCCAGCCCATTCAGGGGGCAATAACTCCCCGGTAATTGGGTAGAGCACACCGGCAGCAATCGGAATGCCAATCGTATTGTAAATCAACGCCCAAAACAGGTTTTGCTTGATTTTATTTAAGGTTTTCCGTCCTAAACGAATCGATCGCTCGACATCGAGCAAATCATTCCGCACTAAGACAACATCCCCAGTCTCTTTTGCTACATCTGTTCCAGAACCGATAGCAATTCCAATATCAGCCTGAGCTAAAGCGGGTGCATCATTGATACCATCACCCACCATTGCAACTTTTAGCCCCTGTTCTTGATATTTTTTAACGATATTGATTTTATCCTGAGGTAAAACCTCAGCAATCACTTCGTCAATTCCTACTTGTGAACCGACGACGTTCGCCACCTTTTTATTATCCCCTGTAATCATAAAGGTCTTAATTCCCAAATGATGTAAACGCGTAATGGCTTCTTGGGTGGTTTCCTTCAAAACATCGGCAAGCGCGATTAAACCAATGACTTCACCTTTCAAAGCCACTAAGCTGGTAGTTTTACCTTCCTCCGCTAAACGTTGAAAATCTTGATTAGCATTACCTAAGCTCACATTGTGCTTCTGCATCAATTTCATATTTCCAATCAAAAGTTGCTGGCCTTCGTAGTTACAAATCGTTCCATGACCACTCTCTTCTTGATAATTTTGAACTTCGTTAATCGTGAGCTTATCCGCTTTTGCTTTCGCGACAACGGCTTGAGCTAAGGGATGAATAGATGGATTCTCACCTGCGGCTGCGATCTTTAGCAAATCCTGCGTCGAATATCCGTTATAGCTCACGAGATCGGTCACCTCAGGTTTTCCTTTAGTAAGGGTGCCTGTCTTATCAAAACCAATCGCTTGAACTTTTGAGATTTCTTCTAGAACCGCTGCCGATTTAAATAGAATTCCTCGATTTAAACCCACCCCACTTCCGACCATAATCGCTGTCGGCGTGGCTAAACCCAATGCACATGGACAAGCAATGACTAGAACTGCAACGGCAGCGGTAAATGCGAACACAAAGTTGCTGTGAAGCAAGAAATACCAGATTAAAAACGTGAGCAATGAAATGGAAACAACCGTTGGAACGAAATAGTTAGAAATGGTATCCGCTAAACGTTGAATCGGGGGTTTAACACCTTGGGCATCTTCAACCATTTTGATAATTCCTGAAAGCATTGTGTCCTTACCCGTTTTCGTCGTTTTGATTTTAATGCTTCCAGAAGTGTTAATTGTCGCACCGACAACCGGATCCCCAACGCCTTTATCAACTGGAATCGATTCCCCAGTGATCATCGCTTCGTCAATGCTCGCTCGTCCCTCAATGATTTCTCCATCAATCGGAATCTTTTCGCCCGGTTTAACAACGACGATATCTCCTATTTTGACACTGGAGGCAGGAACTTCTTTTTCTTGGCCATCAATTAGAATTCTAGCCTTATCAGCCTGTAGCTCCAACAACCGTTTTAACGCTTGTCCAGCACGACCTTTTGCTTTGGCCTCTAGATATTTTCCAAAACGGACAAAGGTGATCAGCAAAGCAGAGGTATCAAAAAAAGTTGGTCCTTCAAAGAAAATATTGGGAAAAGTCGTCATGAAACTATATCCATAAGCTGCCGTAATTCCTAAAGCAACGAGCACATCCATATTTGCCGAACGATTTTTCAAGGCATGATAGGCTCCTCGATAAAACGTCCAACCTGATGTAAATTGGACAATCGTTGCTAATATAAGCATGGTGTACATCGTCGTCTTGCTCATAGGCAAATACATGAGCGGCATGAGTGGGAGAGAGAGAACAGCACTAAAGATCAACCAAAAGAGCTGCTTTCTAACTGCTTTATCCTCCCGGTTCTCTTCTTTATTCTCAATCGGAATATAACCTGCATCTTTAACCTGTTCAAAAATTCCATCGAGATTAACGATACTCGGGTCAAACTCCACACTTACCGTTTCAGTCGCAAAATTGACGTTAGCTAAGCTGACTCCTGCAGTATTCTTTAATTTCTTCTCAATCGTCAACGCGCAATTAGCACAGCTCATTCCACTGACTTTAAATTGTTGCTTTCCCTCTTCTTGAGATTCAGTGTAAGCTCCATAACCGAGGTCCTTAACCTTCGCCAAGACGTCTTCTGCCTTTACAACCTCCGGGTCATATTCTAAGGCCAACTTTTCGGAGGCAAAATTCACCGCAGCTAGCTTTACACCAGGCATTTTCGCTACACCTTTTTCAATGGTTAAAGCACAATTAGCACAGGTCATGCCCGTTAATTTAAACTGTTGTTTTTCACTTGCCGGAGAACTATTTATCGTTTCTATCTCTTCCTGACCTTCTTCAAGAAGCGGTGTTGTTAAATAACCTGCCTCCTCAATTGCCTTGCGGATATCCTCCACCGGAACTTGATCTGGCTTATACGTAAAATTCGCCTTTGAATCTTGTAAAGACACGTTTACATTTGTTAATCCGGGGAGCTGTTCTAGTGCCTTACGCACGCGATTTACACAATGCTCACAAGTCATTCCATAGACAGAAACTTCACCCGTAACATTAGACAAATCCTCCTTGGATTCAGGATCATCCACTTCATAGCCTGCTTCTTCTATCGCATGATGTATCGATCGACGATCGGTCAGTGATGAGTCCCAATTAAAGCGAGCTTTCTCTTCAGCGAGTGATACCTCTACCTTCTCTATCCCAGGGAGACTCTCTAGGGCCTTTGTTACACGTCGTACGCAATGTTCACAAGTCATTCCCAGAACCTTTAATTCGACACTTTGGACTTCATTTTCCATAGTACTCACCTCGCTCTTACTTCATCATTTTAAAAATTGTTTTCAATACTTCATCAATGACTTCTTCGTCACCCTCTTGAAGTTGCTCCCGTACACATGACTTCATGTGCTTTTCCAATAGAAGTTTGGAAACTCCATTGAGTGCCGATTGCACTGAAGCAATTTGATTAAGGACATCATCGCAATAGACATGCCTTTCGATCATCCCCTTAACACCTCGGACTTGGCCCTCAATCCGATTCATTCGATTGACTAAGTCTCGGATCGTTTTCTCACTATGATGACTTGTCCGTTCATCTCCCATAGCTATTTCAGAATGGCAGCTCGGACAAGATTTGTTATCTGTATTTTCATCCACTGGACATCACTCCTTTAACATCTATATAGTATACCCCCCTATACTATAAGTCAAATAACTATCCAATATAATGATTATAATATCTGTTTATTTTAATTTCTAAACGTAAAGCTATTTAGTATCGACTCCATCGCGTTAATCCAAAACCCTGAATAATGAATATTTCATCCATATTTACGAGTTCTCTGAGTCGTGAATCGAGCGAATGTCGACAAACGAGGAATTTTAAGTTTCCATAAATAGACATAGTTTACAAATTGCACAAGGTTTGTATGGCAAGATGTGCGGGCCTTTTGGTACAAAAAGCCACATATTTCCTGTCTATTCCAGGAGACAAGGTTTAAATGGATTATATTGCTAAAATTTTTCACTCAAGAATTTTGATTGGAGAAAAAATACTTGAATTTAGGGCATTTTATTTTTCCTATAATATGAATATAAATAATTTTCTGAAGATTGGCACGATTGTTGCATTAATTTCTTATATCTTTAGATGGATTGAGGTGGATAAAGAAAAAACTAAAAAAAGACGGTTTTTTAACTGGGAAAGAAATGAGAGAAGGGGTAGAACTTGGTGGGAATTAGTAAAATTGGTGTTTTAGGCGCTGGAACAATGGGAGCCGGAATTGCTCAAGCCGTGGCTCAGAGTGGATTCGTGATCATCCTGATTGATGTCAGTCAAGTGTTTGTTGATCGTGGTCTTGAGCGGATCAGTAAAGCCCTTCAAAAACTTGTGGAAAAGGGAAAATTGCCCATAGAAGAAAAAAAGAATATCCTTGCCCGGATTGAAGGAAAGGTCGGCCTTGAGAACTTTAGGGATGTAGATATTGTTATTGAAGCGATTGTTGAAAATATGGAGCTTAAGAAAAAAGTATATGCAGAACTTGATCAGGTTTGTCCAGAACAGACGATTTTAGCCAGTAATACATCTTCACTCTCAATTACGGAGATAGGGGCTGCAACTCAACATCCGGGTCGAGTAATTGGCATGCATTTCTTTAATCCCGTCCCCGTTATGAATTTGGTGGAGGTCATTCCGGGAGTTGAGACGACTGAGAAGGTTGTGGGTTTAGTCATGGAATTGGCTCTGCATTTTGGAAAGGTTCCGATTAATGCTAAGGAATCTCCAGGGTTTATTGTAAACCGGATTCTCGTTCCTATGATCAATGAAGCTATTCAAGCCTATCAAGAAGGGGTCGGTTCTGCAGAAAATATTGATACTGCGATGAAATTGGGGGCTAATCTTCCGATGGGACCGCTTGCCTTAGCTGATTTGGTTGGGATTGATATCGTTTTGGCGGTGATGGAAGTTTTATATCAAGAGTTTAATGATCCAAAATATCGTCCAGCCCTTTTGCTCAAGCAGATGGTTAGAGCTGGGCATTTGGGGATTAAGACAGGAAAAGGATTTTATGATTATAGACAAGCGAAAGCTTAATTTTAGAGAGATTAAAACACAAAAGATTAGTAGTCAGAGAGGAGAAATAATGATGCAAGAGGTTGTCATTGTAAGTGCTCAGCGTACCCCAATTGGAGATTATCTGGGTGCTTTAAAAGAGGTTTCAGCGATTGAGCTTGGGGTGATCGCTTTAAAAGCAGCGCTTGAAAAAGCAACCATAGATGCTTCTCAGATTGAAGAAGTGGTGGCAGGTAATGTTTTTCAGGCCGGGTTAAAGGGAAACCCAGCACGTCAAGTTGCTCTAAAAGCGGGTTGTTCCATGGAAACAGTAGCTGTTACGATTAATCAATTATGCCCTTCATCCATGCGTGCTACGGAAATTCTCAGTCAGGAGATCGCCTTGGGCAAGGTGGATATTGGTGCTGCAGTCGGTATGGAAAGCATGTCAAACATTCCCTATCTTTTACCGAAGGTCCGGAGCGGCTATCGAATGGGGAATAATGAAGTCCTGGATGCCATGTTGCATGATGGCTTGTTTGACGCATTCTATGACTATCATATGGGCATGACAGCAGAAAACTTAGCAGAGCAGTATGAAATTTCCCGTGAGGAACAGGACGAGTTGTCATACTTAAGTCATCAAAGAGCACTGCAGGCAATACAAACAGGAAAATTCAAGGAAGAAATCGTCCCTGTTGAATTCAAGACCAAAAATGGAACCGTAGTAATTGATACCGATGAGCATCCTAACGCTAAAACGAGTCCTGAGATCTTAGCAAAGCTGAAACCTGCTTTCAAGAAAAATGGAACCGTAACCGCAGGAAACTCGTCCGGCCTCAATGATGGGGGCTCAGCATTAATCTTAATGTCAGCGAAAAAGGCAGTCGAGCTTGGGATTAAGCCTTTAGCCAAAATCCTTTCCACCGCATCCGCTGCAGTGGATCCTAAGATTATGGGGATCGGCGTTGTCCCCGCCGTGAAGAGAGCTTTAAAGTTTGCTCAATTAAGTCTGGAAGATATTGATTATTGGGAACTGAATGAAGCCTTTGCTGCCCAATTTCTGGCGGTTAACCGTGAATTTAAACTGAGTATGGAGAAAGTGAATGTGAATGGTTCAGGCATTTCCTTGGGGCATCCTGTTGGAAATTCTGGAGCTCGTTTAATTGTCTCTCTATTGTATGAAATGCGGCGTCGTGGAGCGCGCTACGGCTGTGCCTCCCTTTGTGCTGGTGGTGGACCTGCCGTTGCTACCGTGGTTGAACTTCTTTAGGAATATACCCTAGGATAAATTTTTAGTAGAGGCAAATTTGAGGGAGGAATTACGATGGATTTCAAATATACCGAAGAACAGGAAGTGATGCGAGCAGTAGCTCGTAAATTTTCGGAGAAAGAAATTGCCCCAGTAGCTGGAGAATATGACGAAAAGGATGAGTTTCCCTGGGAGATTGTGCATAAGCTTCACGAAGTTGGGCTTTTAACGATTGGGGTTCCAGAAGAATACGGTGGTCCGGGGTTAGATCCAATCACCCAAGCTTTGATTGCAGAGGAACTTGCGTTTGGAGATGCAGGCCTGTCTACTACAGTAGTCGCTAGTAACTTGCTGGCTGCGAATCCCGTTTTAGTCGGTGGTAATGATGATCAGAAGAGACGCTTCTATAATGTCATGAATGAAGGAAAATTAGCAGCCTTCTGTCTAACCGAGCCAGGTAGTGGTTCAGATGCAGCAAGTTTATCCACATCAGCCCGTCGGGAGGGTGACTACTATATTCTCAATGGGACGAAACAGTTTATAACCAATGCAGGTGTTGCTGATATTTTCACGGTCTTTGCTACAACAGATAAATCGTTGCGCCATAAAGGGGTGATTGCGTTCATGGTTGATGCGCATACCCCGGGAATTACTATTGGAAAGAAAGAAAATAAAATGGGAATTCGGACTTCCGACACGTGTCAGATCAGTTTTGAGGATGTAAAGGTTCCGATCACCAATCGTCTAGGAGAAGAAGGCGAAGGCTGGACAATTTGTATGAAATCCTTGGATATCTCCCGTCCGTTTATTGCCGCGATGGCGGTTGGAATTGCTCAGGCAGCCTATGAAGCTGCTGTGAATTATGCAAAAGAGCGAGCTGCCTTTGGAAAACCAATTGCTACGTTTCAAGCGGTACAGTTTATGTTGGCAGATATGGCCATAGAAATTGAAGCTTCTCGACTGCTTGTGCATAAAGCTTGCTACTTAAGAGAACAGGGTCAACCGTTTACCCAAATGGCTTCCTTTGCTAAAGCTTTTGCCGGGGATACAGGGATGAAGGTTACCACCGATGCAGTACAAATCTTTGGTGGCTATGGTTACATTAAAGATTATCCAGTTGAAAAATATATGCGGGATGCCAAGATCATGCAGATTTATGAAGGGACGAATCAAATTCAACGGGTTGTCATTGCTAGTAACATTTTAAGGTAATGTTTAAGTATTCTGTTAAGCACGTGAATGGGAAGAAAAAACGTTCTGAGGAGGAGCTTTATGAGTTACAGTGGTGAATATCAAAAAAAGCTAGTCACCCCTGAGGAAGCAGTCCGTGTTGTCAAGTCTGGAGACTGGGTCGATTATGGTGCTTTTGCCGGGCAAGTTGTTGCGCTTGATAAGGCGTTAGCGGCTCGTAAGGAAGAACTTTTTGATGTGAAGATTCGCGCAGTTACCGCGTTGCGAGCTCCAGAAGTCGTCAAAGCTGATCCTGAGGCCAAACATTTTATTTATAATAACTGGCATTTTAGTGGTATCGATCGTAAGCTTCATGACAAAGGACTTTGCTATCATATTCCCTTGCTCTATCATGAACTTCCCGGTTATTATCGACGTTTTGCTGATGTTGATGTGGCAATGCTTCCAGTTACCCCGATTGATGAGCACGGATTTTTCAACTTTGGCCCCCAAGTATCTCATGCAAAGGCAACTTGTGAAAAGTCAAAAGTGATTATACTTGAGGTCAACCCAAATATTCCGCGTTGCTTAGGAGGAAAAGAAGAAAGCATTCATATCTCACAAGTGGACTATATTGTTGAATCAAACTGGACCTTGCCTCAGATTCCGAGTGGTGCTCCGACGGAGATTGAATCTAAGATCGCCTCTTATATCATGCCTGAGCTTGAAGATGGAAGCTGCATTCAGCTTGGTATTGGAGGTATGCCGAATGCTGTAGGTCAGATGATCGCTCAATCTGATCTCAACAATCTTGGGCTTCATAGCGAGATGTTCACCGAGTCCATGGTTGATATGGTGGAATCCGGGCGTGTAACTGGAGCAAATAAGACAACGGATCGGTATAAGATTGCTTATACGTTCGCCTTCGGAACCCAAAAGACGTACAATTTTTTAAACAATAATCCGATGTGTGCGATCTATCCCGTCGATTATGTCAATGATCCGTTTATCATTGCACAAAATGAGAAGGTTATTTCCATTAACAACTGTATTGAGGTGGATTTAACCGGGCAAGTCTGCTCAGAATCCTCAGGAACACGTCAAATCAGTGGAACGGGAGGACAGTTCGATTTTGCCTTTGGTTCATATCGTTCAAAAGGTGGAAAATCCTTTATTGCTATGGAGTCGACCTTTAAAAAGGGCGATGAGCTTCGCTCGAGGATTAAGCCGAGCTTAACTCCAGGAGCGATCGTCACAACGCATCGCGCGATAGTCCACTACCTCGTCACCGAGTATGGAATTGTAAACTTAAAAGGAAAATCGACCTGGGAACGAGCTGAAGCTTTGATTTCGATTGCTCATCCTAATGTTCGCGAAGATTTGATCAAAGAGGCAGAAAATCTTGGGATTTGGCGCCGAAGCAATAAATAATAAACATAGAGTGTATAAATGCCTCAGCTTAACCGCTGGGGCATTTATCATCTTAATTCTGAGCATTTTAAGCTACTTACCCGCTGCGAGAGTCGTTCCAATGGGAAAATTAAACGAATGGAGTTCAATCCTAATAGTATCTCAACCTCCTACCTCTTGATCCAAAGCCCTGAATTGCAACGCTTCCGCAAGGTGCCTTGTCTGAATCTCGTCCTCTCCTTCTAAATCCGCAACTGTTCGTGCAACACGTAAAATTCGATCATGACCACGTGCGCTTAAATTCCGCTGTTTAAAAACCATTCTCAACAGTTGCTCGCCTTCAACTTCTACTTGACAAAACTCTTGGGTTTCTTCAGCCGTCATTTCTGCATTCGTTCGTGTTTTTCCTAAACGCTGCCACTGCCTTTCTCGTGCTCGCAATATGCGTGTTCTAACTTCTGCAGAGGTTTCCCCTTGCGTCCGTGAATGCAACTCTTCGTACTCCACTCGAGGCACTTCGACTTGGAGATCAAAGCGATCCATTAATGGACCTGATACTCTCCCCCGATAGGCCTCGACCTGTCTTGGAGTGCAGGTACACGACCGCTGCCCATCTCCATACCAACCGCAAAGACACGGATTCATACTTGCGATCAAACTCAGGCGAGCAGGATACTTGATGCTTCCCTTCTGTCGAGTTACTGTGAGTTCCCGATCTTCTAAGGGTTGTCGTAAGGATTCCAATACACCTCGTGAAAATTCGGGGAGTTCGTCCAGAAATAGCACCCCATGATTTGCAAGTACGAGCTCTCCAGGCTTCATGTCTCGGCCCCCACCGAGAATCCCCGCCGCCGTTGCTGAATGATGAGGTTGGCGAAAAGGACGGCTTGTAATTAGGTTTCCATTATGACCAAGTAACCCTGCGATACTATAAAGTTGAGTCACTTCCAAACTTTCGCTTCGACTTAAGGGCGGTAGAATTCCTGCATAAGCTTTCGCTAAAAGTGTCTTTCCCGAACCAGGAGGACCGATCAACAGAAGGTTATGCCCTCCAGCCGCAGCTACTTCGAGAGCTTTTTTGGCTTGTTGCTGTCCATGGATGGAAGAGAAATCAACACTTAATCTTTCCTCGGGATGATCAGCTCTTCGATCCCATTCTCTTTTAGGGACATTTTCTATGGAAGGGCGATAAAAAGGAACCTCTCCTCGGAGCGTTCGTACTAAACTTTGAAGAGTAGGTGCGGTCTCACTACGAATCTCATCAATTAAGGATGCTTCCTCCCAGTTCTCTGGTGGAACAATCAATGCGTGTTTCATCCCCGCAAGGGAAACAGCCATAGCAAGAATCCCCGGAATCGGACGTAATACCCCTTCTAATGAAAGCTCTCCTACAAAAACATAGTCTTGGATTTTACTTTCTGCGCATTGGCCTGTCGCCGCTAAGATTCCCATCGCTATCGCTAAATCCAAACCCGATCCGTCTTTTTTGATATCCGCAGGGGCTAAATTAACGGTAATCCGTTGTAACGGAAATTCATAGCCGGAATTTCTTACGGCTGAACGAACTCGTTCCCGAGATTCTCGAACTGCTGTGGCAGGTAAACCGACGATATCAAACACTGGCAACCCGTTAGCCACATCCACCTCAACTCGAATGAGGTGAGCTTGGATCCCAGAAACCGCCATTCCGTAAACTGCTGCAAACAAGAAAATCCCTCCTTACTAGAGGGATTCGACTCGTTTCCTTATTATCCTTCCCATTTTCTCCAAAGTATTCCAATGGAGGAACTTATTTAAGACCGTTATTAACCAGATGCAGTCAAGAAACTAACTTTGATATTCTCTACTCGTTAGAATAGATAGTGAAAACATTAGAATTGCTGAAATACATGAGATTAAAAAGGTAACGAACCATACAGCATTTATACCCATAAAACCAATGTATACACCCATAAGTGAAGTTCCAAGAGCCCCACCAAGTGAATTGGTTAAGTTACCTATAGCACTAAGTCTTGCTCTATAATTTCTCGGACTATTATTAGCAATATATACCCCAAAATTAGTGGCCATTAGTATTTCTCCAATTGTCCACAATATGGTAGATACTATGTACAAGGAAAACGTATTAATTTCTCCTATCATACCAAATCCAATAGCATAGAGAACCCCCGCAATACCCATATTAGTTAGGGACTTAAACCTTTTTGTAATATTAGTAATCCACATTGTTAATATTATTACCGTTAAAGCATTGATACTCATAAGCAATCCGAATTTTTCAGGACCCTGAACTAAGAATCTATTATCTAGCATTATGGGTAGGGAAAATCGATGTTGTATATAAACGAAACTATATATTATATAAATGAGTAAAAGGATAATTATCCGAGGTCTTCTCAAAAGAACCTTAAGTACATTCCCAGATTCATCATTTTCCTCTTCAGCGATAGCAACTTCTGAGCTTATTGGATTAACTTCGGTGACGTGCATTATAACAAGGCTGACTGCAATAAATGATGTTAAAGCATCTCCTATAAAAAGTGAGGGTAGAGAATGATTAAACAAAAAGCCAGCGACTATCGGGCCTAAAGCTACTCCGATATTTATCCCTAAGTAATTAAGTGAATAACCCAGCTGCCTTTTATTGGGGGGTAATATGTCCGCAATTATTGAACTTATTGAAGGTCTTACAGCTGCATTAAAAAAAGTAGCTAAAAGGATGCCTATTACGATGAAAGAAGGGGTGTTGAGAAAAGCACAGGGTATTAGTAATATTCCTGCAATTGATTGTGCTACTATATATACTTTTCTTTTGCCTAGTTTATCTGCAAATTTACCCCCTAAGAGAGAGCCCGGAATACTTATTAACGACGCAACCATTACTATTACGCCTGTCGTTGCAAACGATAAATTCAGCTTACTTGTTAGGTATAACGTTAAGAATGGAAACACAAAATCTCCAAACCTGTTAATTATTTGAACTACGAAAATAATATAAATATTTTTAGGAAGCCCTCTATAATCACTTATCATTTATTTTAATATGACACCTTACTTTCAAAACTAAACAAATTACTCCGTAATAATGAAAAACTGAAAATGAGTCAAATCCCTCCTTACTAGAGGGATTCGACTCATTTTCTTATTATCCTCCCCATTTTATCCAAAGTATTCCAATAACCAAATCAAGCTTAATTTTCGTGATCTATCGGAATGGAAAAGACAAACTCAGTTCCCTTTCCCACTTTGCTATCCACTTTGATGTTCCCCCCATGGGCGTCAACAATCTGCTTAACAATAGACAGACCCAAACCCATCCCGCCATCTTTTCGTGAGCGTGCTTTATCTACACGGTAAAATTGATCAAAGATATGTTTGATCGCCTGCTCTGGAATCCCCTCTCCTTCATCTCGAATGACAAATTGTATCTTGTCTTTTTGCTGACTTGCATCGACTTGGATTTTCTTTCGCTGCGGCGTATGGCGGAAAGCATTATCAAGCAAATTAATAAACACTTGGAGCAAACGATCCCGATCTGCAAGGATTTCACCTTGCATTGACATGATTTCTAAATCAACTTCTTTTTCCTCAGCTAAACCCTGATAACGGTGTTTTAGCTCTTCCATAAATTCCTTAAGATCAATTGATCGAAGTTCTAAGGTTTTCCACCGTTCCAATCGATTCATCTCTTGTAACTCATTGACGAGTTTAGCCAAACGACGTGCCTCATCAAGTACGAATTCGATTTGCTCAGCTTCTTCTTCTTGAGGAATAACACCATCTTGAATCGCTTCGAGATATCCTTGAATAAGATGAAGAGGGGTTCTCAATTCATGAGTTACACTCGCCATGAAATCACGTCGTTCCTTCTCTGCCCTTAAAGATGCTGTAATATCTCGAAGCACAGCGACATAACCCTCAACCCCATTCTGCGCAGAAGTCGAAGCTAAAGCCACCTGTAAAACCTGGGTATCAAGAGTGAGATTTTTAACTTTTTCCGGTATTATAGGTTGAAGTAACATCTGCTGGAGGAATTTAAGAATTTGCAGTTTGCGGCCTGATACTTTACCCTCACTTTCCATCCAAAGCACCTTAGCGGGCTCATTGGTATAAAGAATCTCGCCTCCTGCATTGAGCATAATTACAGCATCGCTCATACCTTCAACTATTCCCTCCAGCAGGTTTCTCTCCTGAGATAACCAGTCCATATGGTTCTGTAAGCTTTCACCCATCGAATTAAGTGCACCAGCCAATTCACCAATTTCGTCACGGCCATTAACCCCTGTAATTTTTTGAAAGTCACCTTCAGCCATACGACTAGCCGCCCTTTGCATGATAAGCAAAGGGCGAGTGACAAAACGTGCAAGAAAGAGACTCACAAGAGTTGCTAAAAACACTGCAAATAGTGAAGAGTAAAAAATAATCTTACGAAAAGTAGAGATACTTTCTTGCACCGGAGCAGGAGAACTTCCTAGCAAAAGGACCGCTTCTGCCGGGTCCCCTATAGGTGTTGCAGCGACCAACATGGCCTGCCCACTATTATTATTCGGCAAAGCCTCGATAGTCAGTGTTTTCCCTGATAATACTTGTTGCAGATTTTCCTGAGAAAAATAATAATTGGGGAGAAGAGGATGAACCCACCATCCAGTGGTTCCTGACCCCCCTGATCCATTTAATCCCATTCCACCGTTCCAAGGAACGATGTTGCTAATCATTCCTCCAGCCGATATATTTCCTCTAATCGTAATTAGCTCGCCGGTGCGATTTAGAAGTACCAATTGATTTCCCGTCTTAAGCTTCGTATTTTGCACTGTCGTCAATCTTTGCGCCCAACTCGATTGGCTCGTCAACTGATTCGAAATATCAACTACATCATTCCCTAGCTCACCCAACTTCTGATTTACGTAGAAGTCTCCAAATAGCCAAGTAATCGCGATTCCTAGGCCACCTAATACGCCTAAAATGAGAATCATCATAGCAGCCCATAATTTTATTGCAATACTCCAGTTTCCCTTTCTGGGCTTCATTTTTAATTTCCTTCCCAATGATTAATTCCCTTTTACTTCGGGATCAAATTTATAGCCAACGCCCCAAACTGTTGCAATCATACTTTTTACTTCAGGATCAGCTAGCTTCTCCCGAAGTTTTTTCACATGCGTATCGACAGTACGTGCATCTCCATAGAAATCGTATCCCCAAACCGTTTCCATCAATTGTTCTCGAGAAAAAACACGACCCGGATTTTTTGCTAAGAAATATAATAGCTCAAATTCCCTGGGGGTAAGCGTTACCATTTCCTCGCCAATCAAGACACGATGCTTCTCCTTTTCAATCTGTAGCTTGCCAAACAAGAGAGCTGAGGAGTTTCCTAACAAGTTCCCGCTCGTCCGACGAAGCAGAGCTTTGACACGTGCCACTAATTCTTTGGTGCTAAAAGGTTTAACTAAATAATCGTCAGCCCCAAGTTCTAACCCGAGGACACGATCAAACTCCTCCCCTCGTGCAGTCAGCATAATAATCGGGATAGTAGAGACTTGTCTAACCTCACGACAGACATGCCAGCCATCCACCTCAGGCATCATTAAATCAATAACTAAAAGCGCATAGCTACCCTTGTGAAACTTCTCTAAGGCTTCCTTTCCATTTTCCGCTTCTTCAACCGTAAATCCTTCATTTTCTAAATACATGCGCACTAAATGCCGAATTCGTTCTTCATCATCAATAACTAAGATGGGCTCCACTGGGCCTTCCCCCTTTGCTCTAATTTTAACCTAGAGAAGTGAAAAATTCGTGAACGATCTATTAATTATTAACAAAACCTTTCATATTCCTTTAATCCATTTCGTTTGAGGATTATCTTCATCCCAACGTATTGCAATTAAGTCAAAACGGATGGGTGGCCATTCTCTATATTGACGACTTAAAAGAAAATACTCTGCAATCCGTTGTAAGCGACCTCTTTTTTTAGACTGGATCGATTCTTCTCCCCACCCAAATTTGGGGGTAGATCGAGTTCTAACCTCAATAAAGATCAGCCTATTCCCCTCTAGGGCAATTATGTCCATTTCCCCAACAGAACACCGAAAGTTTCTCATGAGGATTTTTAGCCACTTGCTTACTACGATTTGAGCAGCAAGATTTTCCCCTTGTTGTCCTCTCTCTTTTTTTGGTCCTGCAGACAATTTTTCGTCCTCCCTAGGGGATGACAAGTCATCCAATAATTTTATTTATATCTACTTTAACATATTTTTCCTATCTTGTCCCTTCGAACATGACGTCCTATCACCCACTAAAAAAAATGAAGGGATCCTCTCATTTCGAGGATCCCTTCATAAAATAAACCCATTGTTTGACTTGGATTATTTCACCAAGCTCGTGGCAGCCGCTATCGCCATTTGAGCAAGCGGTGTCGGATAAATACCAAGAGCTAAAGTGATGATTAACGTAAACACCATTGTGAATTTTGATGATCCGTGTACAGGAATATCAGGTAGTCCTTCCCCTTCTGTCCGGAACATAGCTTTAACAACACCAAGATAGTAATAAACAGAGATCATACTCATGACAAATCCGACATAAGCAATCCATACATACCCTTGATCCATTACAGCCGAGAAGAGATAGAATTTACCAACGAACCCTGCCAATGGAGGAATACCAGCTAAAGATAGAACCGAAGCAGTCATTACAACCGCAGCTAAAGGAGATCGTTTCGCTAACCCTGCGAAATCTTTGATTTCAGAGCTTCCCTGTGCTTGCTCAACATGAGTTGCAACAGTAAAGGCTCCCATATTCGCGAAAACATAAATCATCGCGTAGAAGAGTACAGCTTTAATTCCGCCAATAAAAGTCGAAACCGAAGGAGTCGCTACCGCAATAACACCGATTAACATGTAACCTGCTTGCGCAATACTGGAGTATGCTAACATCCGTTTGATATTAGTCTGTGGAATCGCAATAAGGTTACCCACAATCATCGTGATTGCTGCAAGCACTAAAAGCAGTGTTTGTCCCGTTTGAGCAAACGATTGACTATACATCATGAGGAGATAGAACCGAATTAAAGCCGCAAAGCCAGCAGCTTTAGATGCGACAGCAAGAAAAGCCGTAATAGGAATTGGAGCTCCCTCATAGATATCGGGTGCCCACAGATGGAAAGGTATCAATGAAATCTTGAAACCAAAACCTGCAAGCAAGAATACCGTAGCCAACACAGTTGCCGGCGACACATCCGTCCCTAAAGCTTGAGCAATCATAAACATTTGAGTAGAACCGGTCAAGCCATAGATCAAACTGATGCCGTAAAGCAAAATGGCTGACGAGGCTGAGGCCAGTACTAAATATTTAATCGCTGCCTCAGAAGCCTTGCCATCATTGACCCGATACCCTACAAGAATAAAGAAAGTAATCGTCATAAGCTCAAGCCCGATATACATGGTGATTAAATCACTGGCACCTGCCATGAGCATCATACCCAAGGCTGCCGCCATAATTAGAGGATAAAATTCACCACGATGAACAGGCAATGTGCTGACATAGCCTTTCGAGGAAAGTACGACCAGCAACGCAGCAATCAAAAATAAGATTTTAAAGTACACTGCGAATTGGTCATGCATGTACATCCCTTGAAGGAAGGCTGCTCGTTCTCCATAAAAGAAATCATAGAACGTATAGGCGAGTGTTCCCAGCAAAGCAAAAACGGTTAATGGGAACATTCCTTTTCTCTCACCTGGCGGGATCAGAAGGCCGATAACTAATAGCCCAAGGCTCAGTACTGCCATGATGATTTCCGGAGTGAGTAAAGCGAAATTGAGATCCATCATTAGAACAACCCTCCAATCGTCGCCTGACCCACAGTTTCAAGCACCTTGACTAGACCTGAGGAATAAACCCCAGAATCAATAAGTTGGAAAAGACTGTTCGGGAACATCCCCGTTGCAAATATGACAAGGACTAAGACGATAACCGGCACAAGTTCAGCTCCACGGATATCCTTGAGATGATCCCACTCGGAACGTCGAGGTCCGAACAGAACGTTCGCAATTACACGCAAGGTGTACACTGCGGTAAAGACAATCCCGATCACTCCAAAGACGGCTTGTGCGGGCATCACTTTAGCAACACCGTTAAAGATGGTAAACTCAGCGATAAAGTTCACTGTTCCTGGAAGACCCAGACCTGCCATACCTGCAATTAAGAAACCAGTAGCTAAGCGGGGCATTTGATGAGCAAGTCCCCCAAGATCTGCAATATTCCGAGTATGCGTCTTCTCATAGATAAACCCGATCATGGAGAAGAAGAGCGCTGCCATAACACCATGAGCGAACATCATGGCCACCGCACCATCAATACTCGTCACATTAAGAGCTGCTATAGCCAGTAAAACATTCCCCATGTGACTGACGGACGAATATCCAACAACATACTTTAAGTCTTTTTGGGCCAAGGCAATAATGGCTGCGTAAAGGATGTTCACGATGGCCAAGACTGCAATGATTGGAGCCCAGAACCTTGCCCCTAAAGGAAGTACCATCAAGCCTAAACGAATTAACCCATAGCCCCCAATTTTCTTAAGGACACCAGCATGGATCATACTGACTGCTGTTGGAGCACCAGCATATCCATCAGGAGACCAAGAATGGAACGGGAACATGGATATCAACGATCCAAAACCAAACAGGAACAAGCCGAAAACAAGAATCTGGAAGTTCTGATCATAATGAAGCTGTGCAAGCTGCGCAAACATAAATGTCGGACCTTGTCCTAATGCAGCCAACTGATGTGACGCATTAAGATAAAGCGCAACCATCGCAACGAGCATGAAAGCAGACCCGATCAAAAGGTAAATCGTTAGTTTCATCCCTGCATATTCTTTGCTGACTCGTTTATCGGAACCCCAGATAATAACCATAATATAGATCGGGATAACCACGATTTCATAGCAAAGGAAGAAAATGAACAGGTCAGTCGCAATAAACGTTCCCATAACCCCAGTGATTAAGATAAGGAGGAGAACAAAGAAATCTTTAACCCGCTTATCCGTATTCCACGAGGAATACACAGCCGTAAAGCCGATCAAGTTGGTTAGGAGAAGCATGGGTAGACTAATCCCATCCACGCCGAAACCAAGATTCACTCCGATATCACGAACCCAAGGAATCGTCATCGTGAACTGCATTCCACCAGCAGCTTTGTTATACGCGAAGAATAGAAAAATCGAAAGAGCCAGTGAAATAAAGGTGCCCAAGGCTGCTACAATTTTAATCGTCTTCGATTCTTCTCTCGGAAGGAAAACAATAACTAACAGCGCAAGGATTGGCGCAAGTAACGTCATGAGTAGAATATAGGAGTTAGACATTATTTCACACCTCCTAGCATCGCTAAGGGATTAAGAGCTGAAAGTTGTCCTTCTCCCACCGCAAAGACGAGATAGAATACGACTACAGCAAAGAAAAACACCAAAGCGTACGTTTGTAGTTGTCCTGTCGATGTACGACGTAAACCACTTGCAGCGCCACGGACAGTCAGGGCAATACCGTTGATAATTCCATCAATGATATAGAGATCAAACCAGTAGAGCACTTTAGCAACGAATCCATCCATAACCATAGTAATAAGCCATTGGTAAATCTCATCGATATAGTATTTGTTCTTCAGAATCTTGTAGACTCCTGGAAAACGAGCAACAACATCATCTGCTTTAATCGCTTTTTTCATATAGACAGTATAAGCTAGCCCAATTCCCAAAAGTCCAGCGATTACCGATATACCCGCTAAACCCCAGTTCATAGCTTCATGCTCAAATTCTCCATAATGAACAAAGTAAGCAAAATTATGCTCAGGAAGAGCAGCCCAACCACCCACAACGCTGAAGAAAGCCAAAATCATAAGCGGTATGGTCATTGATTTTGGAGATTCATGAGGATGATTTTCGGGTTTTGCATCACCCATAAAAGCGACAAAGAAAAGTCGACTCATATAAAACGCGGTCAAGAAAGCCGTGAACAAACCTACAGCATAAATAACAGGATGGCCATTATTCAAGGCTGCTGCAAGGATTTCGTCTTTCGAGAAGAAACCGGCAAATGGAGGAACGCCAGAAATCGCTAAAACACCAATCGCAAAGGTAACCGTGGTAATGGGCATTTTCTTATACAGACCGCCCATGTCCCAAATGTTTTGCTTTTCATGAAGGGCATGAATAACTGATCCTGCTCCAAGGAACATCAACGCTTTAAAGAAAGCATGTGTCATTAGGTGGAACATAGAGGCCGTCAAGGCTCCAACTCCTAAAGCAAACATCATATAACCCAGTTGACTTAAGGTCGAATAAGCGAGAATCCGCTTAATATCATCCTGGGCGATAGCAATTGTGGCTGCAAAAATTGCTGTAAAGGCACCCAATCCTGCAATGAATTGAAGAGCAACAGGAGATGCATGATCAAAGAGGAAGTACATCCGAGCAACCAAATATACCCCTGCAACAACCATGGTCGCTGCATGGATCAAAGCACTTACCGGCGTAGGGCCTTCCATTGCATCTGGCAACCAAACGTGAAGTGGGAACTGACCGGATTTTCCGATCGGTCCAATAAACACAAGGATAGCCATAATTGTCAGGTAACTTACGCTGCCAATTAAGGCGAAATCTTGGAAGTTTGTCGCCATTTGGGCAGACAAGGAACCAGCACCATAGAAATCTAACGTACCGAATTGCTTGTATAGGAACAAAATTCCCAAAAGCAGTCCAACATCCCCAACACGTGTTGTAATGAATGCTTTTTTAGCAGCTTCACGTGCCGAAACTTTGAAATAATAATATCCGATTAACAGATAGGAACAAAGACCTACCAACTCCCAAAAAACAAACAGCTGCAGGAGGTTCGTTGCTAAAACTAAACCTAACATTGAAGCCGCAAACAAGGATTGATAAGCATAGTAACGAGAGAACCCTTTGTCCCCATGCATATAACCAAGCGAATAAATTTGTACCATCGAAGCTACAAGTGTAACCACAAAGAGCATCATCGCACTGATCGGATCGATTAAGGTTCCGAAATCAATTTTAAGACCACCGATACTCAGCCAGTTCACGGTACTCATTACAGGATTTTCAACCACTTCTGTCCCAGAGGAAATTACACCTATGCCTATACCTATGGCTAAGCCTAAAGATGTAAGAATCGCTAGGATTGAGATTGTGGAAGACAGTCCTTTGGAGCGCTTCGTGATAAAGGCAATGATGAGAAACGAGAGAAAGGGCAAGAATGGGATTAACCATGCCCATTGAAAGAGATTATGCATTTCCTTGAACACCTACCTTCTCCATAGACTCTCTACCACTTCAGCCAGTTGAGGTCATCAACATTAGTCGTCTGACGATTACGGAAAATCGTGATGACTAGAGCAAGTCCGACCGCGACTTCAGCTGCAGCGACAACGATGACAAATAAAGCCGCGACTTGGCCAATTAAGGGATTGATGGCCGAATTTGTCCAGGGCGTAAACCGACTAAAGGCAATAAAGTTAATATTCACAGCGTTGAGCATCAATTCGATTGACATCAGGACTGCTATGAGATTTCTTTTAGAAAAAACCCCATATAATCCAATACAGAAAAGCATTGCCCCGACAAGGAGATACGTTGAAAGTCCTACACTAATGTTCATTTATGCTCTTCCACTCCTTTCGCAAGGATCACAGCACCGATTAAAGCAATCGTCAAGAGGAAGGCCGCCGCTTCAAAGGGGACCATATACCACTGAAAAAGCAAAGCAGAAAGATCAATTGTTCCACCCGCAGCGGGTGCCAAAGGTAGAATCCGCCAACTTTCATTCGTAAGAATGACTAAAGCGATTAGAGCAAAGAGTAATCCAGCAACGCAGACTCCCCAAGTCCATTTACTCGTGTTCGGGTTGCTTACGGCTACATCGCCACGTAAGGTCAACATGACCGCAAAAATAACCAGAATGGATACTGCTCCTGCATACACTAGAATTTGTGCTGCTGCTAGGAACTCAGCATTTAATAGAACATAGAGTACAGCCACTCCTAAAAAGGATAGTGCGAGGAAAAGGGCACTGTGTACAATATTCTTTGAGGTAACGACTCCCCAAGCAGCTGAAACTGCTATGATCGCGAAAATGAAGAATACAACCGTCGCCATCGTGCTCATTCGGTGCCCTCCTTCCTGTTTCGCTTCGAACGCTCGATCATATCCCATTTCAAATGTTCAGGATAATAAACTGCGTTTTCATATTCCTGCGTCAACGTCAAAGCCTTAGTTGGGCAAGCCTCAGTACATAAACCGCAAAATAAACAACGTCCAAGGTTCATCTCGTAGGATTTCAAAACTTTTTTCTTCGTTTCTTCATCCTTTTCACTATTAATGGCAATAACTTTGTTCGGACAAGCATTCGCACACATCATGCAGGAAATACATTTATCCGGGTCAAGTCCCATCGAACTACGAACCGTTGTAGGAAGTTCGGGTTTTGTCTCAGGATAAAATTCGGTAACATTGGGTTTCAACATTTTCTTAAACGTAATATTTAGTCCTGTAAAAAGTCCTTTACCAAATAACACTCTGTCACCCTCCAATCACGAGCTGGTAAATATAGATTCCCAGTCCCGTAAGTACGATGTTGAGAAGCGAGAGCGGCAACAAGACTTTCCATGCGAAATGCATTAACTGGTCAATTTTGATCCGTGGGAATGTCCAACGAACCCACATCATAAAGAAGATGAGAACGCCGGTTTTCAACCAGAACCAAACCCAACCGGGTAGGAAAGCCGGACCTTGCCAGCCACCTAAAAACATGGTAGTCGCCAAAGCGCAAACCGCAGTCATATTTCCATACTCACCAAGGAAGAATAACCCCCAGCGTAAACCAGTATACTCTGTCATCGGACCCGCAAGAATTTCCTGATCTGCTTCTACAAGGTCAAACGGAGCACGGTTGACTTCAGCAATACTTGCAATCACATAGATCACAAAAGCGAGTGGTTGTAAGAAGATAAACGGAACATAGCTTTGAGACTCAACAATGTTGCTAAGGTTAAACGATTGGGTGATCATTACTACCCCTAGTAAGGAGAAGATAAGGGGGATTTCATAACTAATCATTTGAGCGACAGCCCGTAAACCACCGATCAAAGAGAATTTGTTATTTGAGGCCCACCCTGCAATCAAAAAGGCAATCGTGGAAATTGAAGACATTGCTAAGAAATAGATTACACCGAGATCAAGATCGATTGGCGCCATCCCTTTTCCATAAGGGATAACGGCTAAGGTCATCAAAGGAAGTGCAAAGACAATCATTGGAGCCACTTTAAAGAGAAAGCGATCTGCTCCAGCAGGAGTTATATCTTCCTTACCGATTAGCTTTAACGCATCAGCAATAGTTTGAAACCATCCCCGGGGGCCTAAGCGATTCGGGCCCGGTCTTAGAGACGCCCAACCCGCAATTTTCCGTTCTACCAGAATGAGAACCAATGCTGCTAGAACAATAATGACAATAACCGCGATTAGCCCAATAATTGTCATTGTTAAGTCCGCCCAAATAGACTGGGGATCTGTAAACAAACCGCGGATGGCAGCTGCAATAGTCAGTGGTATTTGATTTAAAGCTTCCATCATATTCTCCCCTCGTTGAGAGTATTTCTACTTATCCACTTCTCCGAGTACGGCATCCAAGGTCGCAAAATTGACGACAAGATCTTGGATATTTGAGCCTATACAAATTTCGTTTAACACCTGAATGTTGATAAACGTTCCTGTACGGATTCTTAACCGGGCAGGTTTTGGAGAACCATCACTTACAATATAAAAGCCTAATTCACCTTTGGGATTTTCAACACGATGATAAACTTCCCCAACAGGCGGCTTAATCAATTTGGGTACTTTGGCGATAACCGGTCCATCTGGAATATTCTCCATCGCTTGTTGAATAATCTTGGCACTCTCTTGCATTTCATAAATACGGATCATATTTCGGTCATAGGAATCGCAACCGTGAAGTACAGGAACCTTAAAATCAAAGCGATCATAAATTCCATACGGTTCCGCTTTACGCACATCATAATCAATTCCTGAAGCACGAATGACTGGACCCGTCAGTGAGAGATTTTGGGCCACTTCCTTTGACAGTATTCCTACATGCTTCATTCTACCCATTGCAATTTCATTACCCAGGTAAATGCCATAATATTCTTCGAGCATATCTGGGAAATCTTCCAGGAACGATTTTAGCGCTGGCCAAAACTCTGCAGGAGGCTCGGAGCTTACTCCACCAATTCGCATCATATTCGTGGTCATTCGGTTTCCAGAAATCATTTCGTAGATGTCCAGAATTCTTTCTCGATCACGGAAAGGATATCCCCAAGTTGTCCAACCCGCTATATCGAGTGCTGCACTCGCAATAAATACCTGATGACTGGCAATACGAGCTAATTCAGCATAGATGACACGTAGAAACTCTGCCCGTTCAGGAATCTCAAGTCCCATGAGTTTCTCGACCGCTTGAACGTAACCCATTTCGTTGTGGGGCGATGCAAGGTAATCTAAACGATCCATATAAGGGATAACTTGGGTATAAGTGCGACCTTCAGCTAATTTCTCAATACCGCGATGCAGATAACCCAATTTAGGTTCAATTTTGGTTACAATTTCGCCCTCTAGATGAATGACCATCCGAAACACACCGTGCATACTCGGGTGCTGGGGGCCCATGTTAAGAATAAGTTCTTCGGTTTTTGCTTCCGCCACGGTTCAACCCCCCCTATTCATTTTCCGTTCGTACACGCGTGATATCGCGGACTTCTTCTGATTCTATGACATAATCCTTACGTAACGGGAATCCTTCAAAATCATCCCACATATAAATCCGTTTTAAATTGGGATGACCTTTGAACTGGATACCAAACATATCATAAGCTTCACGTTCCATAAAATTCGCGCCCGCCCAAATCCGAGTGACCGAATCAATAACGGGGTTTTCATGATCGAGAATCGCTTTGACTCTGAGTTTTTGTGGGCCATTCCAACTTGTTAAGTGATAAACCACTTCAAAGTGATCTCCGCCATCTACTCCACCTAAGTCGTGGAGAAAATCACAAGGAACCCCTTCGAAACTCTTGGCCGCAGTCAAGACTTCCGCAATATAGGTAGCCTGGATCTTTAAGACCAAGGTACCTATTCCTTCTTCCACTTCTCCGCCAACGCGAGCCGCTAATTCGTCAACACGTTTTCTTAAAATCTCTTTATTTTCCATGTTTCATTAACCTCACCTTAGCTGGGTAGCTAACTTTTTGTTGAAGTTGCAACAACCCAAAGATTAAGGATTCTGGACGCGGAGGACAACCCGGAATATAGACATCAACCGGAACAACCTTATCCACACCAGTATTCATGGCATAAGAATCTACGAAAGGACCTCCACCACTTGCACAGCTACCCATGGCAATAACCCACTTCGGCTCAGGTATTTGATCATAAACTCGACGAAGTAAGGGAGCCATTTTACGGGTACATGTTCCTGCAACGATCAGTACATCCGCCTGACGTGGTGAAGCACGGAAGACTTCCCATCCAAAACGAGCGAGGTCAAAGCGAGGTCCACCCGTTGACATCATTTCAATTGCGCAGCAGGCCAAGCCGAAAGTTACTGGCCAAAAAGAATGCCCTCGAGCCCAATTCAGCGCCTTGTCAATATTGGTGACCACGGCATTTTTTTCAGCCATCAATTCGGCCTCGCGCATCTCCTTCTCTTTTGCTACATCCACTCTAAAGCACCTTCTTTCCATGCGTACCAGAAACCAAGGAGTAGAATTGTAATAAATACAAACATTTCAACAAAGGCAAAGGTTCCCAGCTTTTGGAACGATAATGCCCAAGGATAAAGGAATACCGTTTCTACATCGAATGCTGTAAAAACAATTGCATAAAGGAAGTAATTACTTTTGAATCCTAACCATGTTCGCCCAATGGTCTCATTACCACTTTCAACGGGTTTGAGTTTTTCTGCGTGCGGTTTATTTGGAGCAACTAGTTTTGGCAACGCCATCATGATTAGATTAAGTGCAATTGCTCCAATGAGAAAAATACCTACAGCAGCAAAATTATCGGACATCTTCCTTACCCCCCCTCCTTAAAAATAATAAATTATTTCAATAAGCCAAACTCATTTTGCCATAATCATTCATACGCGTCAATGATCAGGCTTAATTCATAAATATTCTGAGTTTTAGCTTAAATTCAGCTAACTGATGTCTTTTCCTCCACAGGAGAAAAGCTTCGGCGGTGAATAGGACACGGGCCGTATACTTTGAGCGCCTCTAAATGTTCTTTTGTTCCGTACCCTTTGTTTCGGTCAAACCCATATTCTGGATATATCTTATGGAGTTCAACCATCCAACGATCACGGGTAACCTTCGCCAATATCGACGCTGCCGCAATACTCGCGCTAAGAGAATCACCCCTAATAATTCCCTTCTGGGGAATCTTAATCTGGGTCAATTCCAAAGCGTCAATCAACAAGAACTGAGGACGTATTCTTAAATCTTCTACAGCTCGCTTCATCGCTAGTTTCGTCGCTTGTAAAATATTAAGCACATCGATTTCGGCCGATTCTGCACTTCCAATAGCATACCCCAAAGCTTGACTTTTAATTTGCTCAAATAGTTTTTCTCTTCTACTCTCTGATAATTTTTTTGAGTCATTGAGCCCTGGCAAATCAAATCGAGCAGGGAGAATACAGGCAGCAGCCATAACCGGGCCTGCTAGGGGTCCCCGTCCCACTTCATCAATCCCCGCAACATAGAGAAAACCTTTTTCCCAAAGTCCTTTTTCTTCTGCGAGCAGGCCTTCAATTCTCTGCTTCTCTGCCCTTTGTGCCAAATCGTGCTTACGGTGGCGCGCAACAAGACGCCGAATCCCTTCTCTAGAATCTTGAACGCAGAGCTCTAAAAATTCCTCGGATGGTTCCGACTTCATGATATCTTCCACCTCACGAATGCTCAATTGAGACAATTGTTTCAATGGACTTCTCTTCTTTCCCCAATATTATTGAATTCGACGTCAAATGTTACTTCCCTTTTTTGTATACAAAATTATAATATATTAAATTTCTATATTACTATATAAATATGTTATATACGGTCCAACGTCATTTTCCCCAGAGCACCCGCTCGAAATTCACGCAAAAAAATTTGGGACGCTTTAAGGATATCCACTTGTCCTCCTTTAATTAAACATCCCCGACTTCGCCCGATACCTTCAAGCGTCAATTGAGCTGGTTCTTGTGTATACCGCTCTAAAGAAGTCGGATAATATGCTTTAAGCTGCATTAGCAACCACTCGGAGAGCTCTTCCTGATTGAGTACCTCATCCCGAATAGTGCCTGTCGCGGCGAGTTTATTTCCCACTTCTGGATCTTCAAATTTAGGCCAAAGCAAACCCGGTGTATCCATAAGTTCTACTTTATCATGGATGCGAATCCATTGATTGCCTCGTGTGACTCCCGGCTTATTCCCTGTCTTCGCTTTTGCGCTTCCAGTCAGTTGATTGATCAGTGAAGATTTCCCAATATTGGGAATTCCAATGACCATTGCGCGGATACTTCTGGCACGTACACCTTTAGCTGCCATCCGCTCCTGTTTACCTGCCATTAGTCGTTCCAATTCAGGAACAATCTTCCCAACCCCGAAACCTGCCGTAGCACTTACAGCTAAAACAGGGCTTGTCTTCTTTAATTCATTAAGCCAAATATCAGTCCATTGAGGGTCGGCCAGATCTGCTTTATTTAAGAGGACAATTTTGGGTTTGTCTTTAATCAATTGTTGCAAAAGCGGATTACGACTACTTTCGGGCACACGTGCATCGCCTAGTTCAACAACGACATCTACCCACTTTAATTGATCTAAAAGTAATCGTTTAGCCTTTGCCATATGACCAGGAAACCATTGAATACTCATGAAAACACCTTCAACTCTTCCTAAACTTCTTATATTCTATGGAGAAGCTCATTATTACTGGAGAAATTTAATACGCTGTAAGGGATAATAAATCATCGTAGCCTTACCGATAAGATAATTATAGGGAAGTAACCCCCATTCCCTTGAATCTTCACTCTGACGTCGATTATCGCCGAGCACAAAAACGTTTTTCTGGGGAATCGTTTCTGGTCCAAATGGGGGGTAATCTCCCGGTTTCAAATAAGGCTCATTAACCAATTGGCCATTGATAAACACCTGATTATCTTTTAATTCAACCGTTTCACCTTCAAGCGCTATAACGCGCTTCACAAACGTCCGACTTGGGTCACGAGGATATGCAAAAACTAGAATATCTCCACGTGATGGTGCTCCAAAACGATAAGAAAGTTGATTTACTAGGATTCGATCTCCAGACGTAATGCCGGGCTCCATGGATGCTGAAGGGATTAAGTAAGGTTTAAACACAAAGAGTCGCAAAAGTATACCAATCAATATAATTCCAATCAGAGTCCAAGTCAGTCCGCCTAATCTCATCTTTTGTCTCATAATAATATTCCTCCCCGTTCAAAAGAACTCCTCTTTAGTATGAACAAGGGATTTATAGAGCATACACTCAAAATTTTATCCTGGAGACCCAAGCCAGAAAAAGAAACTTGGCCAAAGCCAAGTCTCAATGCAAAAAAATCCAATTAAAAAGGACTGGATGAATCCAGTCCTTTTTAAACTAGCGACGATCGCGAATCCGAGCAGCCTTACCGGAAAGCTGACGGAGATAATACAATTTAGCGCGACGCACTTTACCGTGGCGAACGACCTCAATCTTGTCGATTCGAGGAGAGTGGAGTGGGAAAGTTCTTTCCACACCGACGCCATAAGTAACACGACGTACCGTAAAGGTTTCGCGAAGTCCGCCACCTTTCACTTTGATGACGACGCCTTCAAAAGCCTGAATACGTTCCCGAGTTCCTTCCACGACTTTAACGTGAACACGTACAGTATCTCCGGGACGGAAGGTAGGAAGATCCTTTTTCATCTGTTCTTCTTCAATCATGCGAATATAATCCATTTAAATTCCCCCCTTCCTTGCTTAGATGTTCATCACTGAGCCGGTTTAAACGACTTCTAAACAGCGAGCGGACCATCCATCATACGTCAGTATATATTTTAGCATATGGTTTGCAAGCTCGCAACCATAAAAAATATTCTTATCAGTGTCCTCGAAGTCGATCAAGAATAATCGAGGCAGCGGATCGAACAGAAAGGTGATTCCATTCTCCCGGGCCATATACCGGATCCAGAATCAGGTCACAACTCTCCAACACATCGTGAATCAAGCCCCAGCCCGTTCCAAAAAGAAGCAGGACCGGGTCATCCGTCTCTTCAATGCGTTGTCTAAGTGCAGGATAGCTAGTCGTATTAGGATTTTGATGGGCATCTGTAGCTACTTTTAATGCTTTTCGCCCCTGCTCCTGCGCGATGTCCGCTTCAACTTCAGATATATCGAACGCTAGACGTACCCGAGAAAAAGCTTCCTGGCGATTCTGATTATACTCCGACCCGAAGCCTTCTTGCCAATACCCCATAATTCGTCCAGCCAATGCCCTCTGTGCTTCAGCCGGGTGAACGATATAATAACGCTTCGCCCCAAATGTTGTCGCACTCCGAGCTATGTCATGGATATCCAAATTCGTGATCGAAGTTGCGATCGTTTCCATGTTCTTATTATAAACTGGTGCATGAATCAAGGCGATATACAAGTCACCCATTCAACTTCCTCCTATTTCGTTTAGGCTTAGGCTTAAGATGCTCCCACCGAGCGTGTTCCTTCCTAATCTCCGGATATTCCTCAGCGAGTTCCTCGAGAAGAGAATAATCTCCAGGCAAAAACTTGATATTCGGAATCATATCTGGGCGTATTAAGAAAGTCCTCCGGAGAGATTCTTTACGTCGCCAAGCTTCAATTCGTGCATGATGACCGGAGAGCAATACTTCAGGGACTTCCATTCCTTCAAAGACAGATGGGCGAGTATATTGCGGATACTCCAACAAACCTGCACTATGCGAGTCTTCTTCGAAGGAAGCACTCTCGCCAAGTACCCCTGGTAGGAGACGAGCTACCGCATCGATCATGACCATCGCCGCAAGTTCTCCTCCAGTTAAAACAAAATCTCCTAACGAAACTTCCTCATCAGCCAGAGAACGAATCCGCTCATCAAAGCCCTCATAATGCCCACATATAAAAACAAGCTCATCCGCACTGCTCCAGTTTTGAGCTCGTTTCTGATTAAAAACTTGACCCTGCGGAGTCAGCATGATAATCCGACGCTGGCCTTGAGCCAGTGGAAGATCACGCACGGCAGCATAGAGCGGTTCTGGCTTTAAAACCATCCCTGCTCCACCTCCATACGGAACATCATCTACATTTTTATGTTTACTTAGGGCATAATCCCGGAAATTAATAAGCGCTATGTTGATCAGCTCATTATCTTGCGCTCTCTTTAAAATGCTTTCCTGCAAAGGAGCAAACATTTCTGGGAATAACGTAAGAACCGTAAATTTCATCATTGAGATTCATCCTCCAGGAGACCAGGAGGTAGCTCTACCTCCATTCTGCGTCCAGGAACATCAACCTTCTTAACAACACTTTTCAGTGCAGGAACACAGATTTCTCTTTGTTCCCCTTTAACGAGGTAAACATCATTTGCGCCTGTTTCAATAACCTGGGTTAAAACACCAAGGCAAATCTCACCTTCAAACACTTGCATTCCTTCTAGTTCGAAGTAGTACCAGCCTTCCTTCAGTGGAGGTACATCGGCTCGATCGATTTTCACTGCTGAACCCCGAAGTTTATCCGCCTCTTCCCGGGTCTCGATTCCCTCCAAGGTTAAATAGACCTCATCCTGATGGACTCGGGCTTTCAGAATTTTGAAGGATCGCGTCACTCCCTTTTGCTCGAGGGAAACCCTATCCAGCTTTTTGAACCGCTGCGGATTGTCAGTAATGGGATATACTTTAAGCTCACCTTGAACACCATGCGATTTAATCACTTCACCGATTAGAACCTCATTCATTCAGAAAGACTCTCCTTCCCTAAAGAGAACGCTATGCTTTAATAAGTACTCTAACGTCAAAAAGGGCTTAAAGCCCTTCTTAACGTTACTGATCAATGTCGACATGAACTCTACGTCCATCTTTTACTGCAGCTGCTTTCACGATTGTACGAATGGCATTAGCGATTTTACCCTGTTTTCCAATAACCTTGCCCATATCTTCCGGAGCGACCGTCAATTGCAAATGAACAGCTCTCTCCGAATCGGTTTGAGCGACCTGGACTTGGTCTGGGTGATCAACTAAAGCCATTGCGAGGACTTCTACGAGTTCCTTCACAGGAACCACCCCCAACCATCCACTTACTTTTTAGATTCGTGGAATTTAGCCATAATACCGGCTTTACGAAGCAAAGATTTAGCAGTATCCGAAGGTTGAGCACCGGTAGCCAGCCATTGGAGGACTTTTTCCTCATCAATTTTCATGATTGCCGGATTCTTCGTCGGATCATAATAGCCAATTTCTTCAATAAAACGTCCGTCACGGGGAGCGTTAGAATCAGCTACGACTAAACGGTAAAACGGATTCTTTTTAGCACCCAAACGGCGTAAACGAATTTTAGTTGCCATACTCTATTCACCTCCTCAAAAGAGTACTTGATCATTTCATAATATTAATTCTCCAAGGGAGAAAAATAACGTTCTTAACGGGTAATCTTATTGTCCAAAAGGAAACTTAAAACCGGGTTTTTTACCCTTCTTTCCTTTTTTCCCTTTAGCCCCAAGCATCCCCATTCCAGGCATTCCGGGCATTCCGGGCATTCCAGGCATACCGCCTGCAAATTGCTTCATCATTTTTTGCATTTGTTCAAACTGTTTAATCAAGCGTCCCACTTCTTGAATGCTCGTCCCGCTCCCCTTAGCAATCCGTCGTTTACGGGAATCTTTAATAATTGCCGGTTTGCGGCGCTCCTCCGTTGTCATGGAACGAATAATCGCTTCGACGTGAGCTGTATCTTTCTCATCGATCTGCACATCTTTGAGCTGTTTTCCTACTCCAGGAATCATTTCAAGAATCGAGGACAGAGGGCCCATTTTCTTAATCTGCTGCATTTGATCCAAAAAATCATCGAGCGTAAATTCCTGCTTGCGCAGTTTTTGCTCCATTTCTCGGGCTTGTTTCTCATCAAAAGCGGATTGGGCTTTTTCAATCAGGGTAAGAACATCACCCATCCCTAAAATTCGAGAAGCCATACGCTCCGGATAGAAGGGCTCGAGCGCCTCCATTTTTTCCCCAATACCTGCGAATTTTATGGGACAACCGGTTACAGCCTTAATGGAAAGAGCAGCTCCACCCCGTGTATCTCCATCAAGTTTAGTGAGGATAATGCCATCAACCCCGAGTTCACTATGAAAACTCTCCGCGACATTCACTGCATCCTGCCCCGTCATTGCATCAACAACAAGTAGAATTTCATGAGGTCTAACGGTAGCTTTAATATCGCGCAACTCACCCATCAGTTCTTCATTGATATGCAACCGCCCGGCTGTATCAATAATCACGACATCTTGGCCCTGACTATTGGCGTGGCGAATACTCTCTTGAGCAATTTTCACTGGGTTCTCCCCATCTATGGAAAAGACCGGAACCTTGATCTGCTCTCCCAAAACTTGGAGTTGTTTTACGGCAGCCGGTCGATATATATCGCAAGCAACCATCAGGGGGTGTTTTCCCTGTTTCTTAAGCAAGGTCGCTAACTTAGCCGCGTGCGTTGTTTTACCTGCTCCTTGCAAACCAACCAAAAGAATCACCGTTGGCGGTTTGGAGGAAATATTAATTTTGCTTGAAACGCTGCCCATTAAGGCAACCATTTCTTCATTAACAATCTTAATAACGTGTTGAGCTGGAGACAAGGATTCCAGAACTTCCTGTCCAATGGACCGTTCCTTAACCTTGGCCACGAACTCTTTAACCACTTTATAGTTCACGTCGGCTTCAAGTAAAGCCATCCGCACTTCGCGCATTGCTTCACTGACGTCTTCTTCCGTGAGCTTTCCTTTTCCTTTTAAGCGTTTAAAGGTTTCTTGAAGTTTATCACTTAATCCTTGAAACATACCTGTCCCCGCTTTCTAGGAGGATTCCATTACATTAAACACATCATTGAGCTGCTTGCGAATCTGTTGATAGTTTTCCCAAGCTTTGGGATTTGCAAAATCCACCTTAGCAAACACCTGCAACTGTTCCCTAACTTCGCTTAGTTTTCCTTGCTCTAACAAAAAGCGCTGAACTAAGCCAAGCTTCGCTTCATAATCGCGTAAGATTTTTTCGGTTCGCTTGAGTAAATCATAAACGGCTTGGCGGCTAATGTCCTCTGTAGAGGCGATTTCCACTAGAGATAGGTCCTGGTCATAATGAAGATCCCATATATACCGCTGCTTTTCTGTAAGAAGCGGACCGTAGAAATCAGCGAGTAATGCCATTTCTGCAAAACGTTCCATTTTTCAAACCACCTGTAAAGGAGTTTTGCTTTACTAAAACATTCTAGTTGATTCGAGAATATTTGTCAACCTAACCCACCCATTTTACTCTGTGAATCCTTTCTGTTGCATGAGCTTTTGATTTAAGAACATTCCCATTCCCGTTTTTAAGCGTTTAAAACCAAGCTTTTGATAAAATTCCTCTTTACCCACCGCAGCATAAAGAATGACATTGCACTTCGGTAAACGAGCAAGAAGATTTTCGACGAGTAAGCGCCCTATCCCTTGTCCTTGAAACTCTGGCAGCACAGCTATATCGTAAAGAGTCGCTTGATAAGCCCCATCAGACAAGGCTCGACCCAAACCGATCAGCTTGTCTTCATCAAAGATAAAAACGACGGCATAACTGTTCTCAAAAGCCTTCTTGTGAATTTCCGCATTGAAGTAAGCCATATTCACCCGTTTTAACGTGGCTCTAACCCACTCCCAATCGATATTAGAGCAGTCTTGTTGAATTCTTAGGTTCAAGTTATTCACTCCTTAGGCATTCAGATTATCATTCAACTGCCTTCAAAGCTTCCACCATGTCAATCCGTTTGAGCCTTCGATGCGTAATCAGCATGACAACAAAGGAAAAGGCAAATGTGAAGACTGTTGACCAAATATAGCTGTCCACTTTAACCGCAGGGTCCAACAGCACGTTTGGAGGCGCCATCGTTGTGACGATGAAGCCGTGCAGGAGTAACCCCAAAATGTAGCCGATAAAAATCCCGATTGTTGTAAGAAGCATCGTTTCTCGGTAAACATAGGCTGTTACCTCACTTGGATAAAAACCCAGCACCGAAATTGTAGATAATTCTCGTATCCTCTCCGAAACATTGATATTAGTTAAGTTGTACAAAACCACAATGGCCAACAACGAAGAAGCCAGAACAATGACCACCACCACAATGTTTAAGGATTTCGTCATATCCCCGATTGCGTCACTGGCGGTATTGGTATTCACCATCCGCAAAACAACATCTTTCTCCAGCATGCTTCTGGAAAAATGGCTGATACTTTCAGCGCTGTGGTCCTGTAGCGAAATATAATTGCTATTCGGGTGATAGGCTTTTCCGAAGATTTTTTCATAATAGCTTGGTGACATGTAGAAATAGTGACCAGCGTAGTTCTCTGTGATCCCTGCTATTTCAATGGTTTTAAACGTGCCGTCATTATCCTTGAATTCAAGCGTATCGCCCACACCCAGCCCGAGGAGCGTGGCAATCTTCTCCGAGATAACCGCACCATCCCCTAGCGTAATCGGCTTTTTGTTTTTACGCTCCCGCAACTGGTTGATCGTCTGGAAGGCCGACACATCCTCGGGTACAACAACAGCGACAGTTTGGTCAAGCTTCCCTGGGATCTGAACAATGCCTTGTTCAAATCGTGCTGGATAAATTTTAGAAATACGGCTGTCGCTCCCCAACCCGTCGCTCAAAGCCTGAAGATCTTCACTTGCAGCATTCTCGTCAAAGATCATAATGGTGTCATAGCGTAAAATCTCACCGTACTGCTTGACAAAAATGGAGCCGACCGAATCGCGAATTCCGAAGCCCATAAAGATCAGCGCAGTACACCCAGCCACCCCAAGAATCGTCATCAGCATCCGCTTTTTGTAGCGGAAAATATTTCGGGCTGTAACCTTAGAATTGAAGGATAGGCGATGCCACAATGGCGTGAAACGTTCTAGCAAAATGCGGTTTCCGCTCTTCGGCGCCTTGGGTCTAAGCAGTTCGGCGACATTCTCCTTCAACGATTCCCGGGTTGTCAGAAAGGCGACAAACCCTGTGCATAACAAGCTAATCAGAACGGCGAGCACACTGAAGACAGGCGAGAGCTGAGGCAGCTCCTGTTTAAAAAGGAAATTTGCGGAATAGGCGTCAAAAATGACCGGCATTATGATTTTCTGCCCTGCAACGATACCAATCAAACTTCCGATCAGACTGGCAAGGCTCCCGTAGGCCAGATATTTCTTGTTGACGTCCCGGTTCGAATAACCGAGCGCTTTCAGTGCGCCAATCTGCAGTCGTTGCTCGTCCACCATACGCATCATTGTCGTCAGTGAAACTAACAGGGCAATCACGAAAAAGAACACGGGGAAGAAAAGGGACAACAAATCCATGCTCTCGGAATTCTGGATATACTGGAAAAAGCCCTTATCCTTATAGCGATCATTAATGGTATAGTCAGGTACCTTCAATCGAGCGAGGTCATTTTTGGCTTTGTTAAGATCGATCTTACCTTGATTAATCTCCTTCTGGGCAGCGGGCAGCTTATCCATATATGTACTCCGCCCTTGCTCATAATCCCCTTCGCCATCGAGGAGCTTCTGATGCATTAACTTCAGGGCGGACTCATATTCTGCTTTTTTAACGTTAAAATCAGTTTTCTGCTTATCTAGCGTCTGCTGACTGTTGTTCAGCTTGTCTCTCGCGTCGGTCAGCAAGGAAGAGGAGTCAAGAGTTGTCTGCCTTTGGGCGACTAGGGTGGTGTACTGTGCCTGAAGCTCTTTCTTCTTGTTCATAGCATCAGTCTGTTTGTTCAACAGATCGGTCCGTTGGGCCAGTAACGATGCTTTTTTAGCTTCCAAAGCCGTTTTTTGAGCTACAAGATCGGCTCTTTTCTGTTCAAGCTCCGCTTTAGTTTGCAACAGCTGCGTATTTTGGGCGTTAGCATCTAGGCTCTTGTTGACATCTGCCAATTGGCTATCAATTAATGCGATGCCATCAGCAAGGGGCGCAAGGCCAGCCTCAGTTTGCTGCAAACCGGTTTCGACCTGAGACAGACCTGCAGCAAGCTGGGGAAGGCTTGCATCGATCTGTGCCAAGCCAGCGTTAATCTGGCTCATCCCTGTCTCAATCTTGCCCAGCCCATTTTGAAGCTCAGTCGTCTTCACATCAAGCTCCGCTCTGCTGTCATCGATCTTTTTCTGAGCCTCATCAAGCTGTTTCTGACCGTCTGTAAGCTGTACCTTTGCCTCGGCAAGCTGAGCATAGTCACCTTGAGTCGTCTTCGAAACCCGCAACGCTTTCTGTCCGGAGGTATTTTGCGCCTGCAAGTCCCAGTAAACAGCCCAGCCTTTGTCCATTTCAACTCTTGCATCATCCAGCTTTTTTTTCGCATCGCTCAGTTGTTGTTCCGCATCGTTGAGCTTCCCCTGAGCTGTGGAAATGTCAGCAGTTCCTTCCTTGCGATACTGCTCAAGCCGGATTCCTGGCCTGGAAGCAAAAGCCTGTTCCACTTCGTTACTATGCGCTTTCATCTTGTCTTTGTACTCCGTCGAATAGCTGTCAAGGCCTTGGATATCACTGAATGTCAGTCGCGCCAGACTGACATTTTTCATAATGAAATTCTCTTTCGCGATCACAGCGAAGCAGTCCACAACGCCATCGCCGATGGAGGACGTACCCTTATCCGACGGCATTAGGTATTCGGGAGAGTTCACAAAGCCGACAATGACAAAATCGTAATTTTTCAGGGCATAGCTGCCCCGCACTTTGTCAGGGATAAACGAGAGGTGGTCACCCAATTTATATCCCTTTGCTTGCATTTTTCCATCCAAAGCCAGCTCATCCGCCCCCGAAGGCAGTCTTCCCTCGAGGATCTCATAGCTTGGCAGTCTCCCTAAAGACTCGGCTCGGACAATAATGTCTGCATCTCGCTGCATTAAATCGGTACGATAGCTGTAATCTAGGATCTCAACTCCCGGAATAGAACTGAGAATCTGCTCGTCTTCCATGGCTAGCCCCAGTGGAGATGTCACCATCAGATCTTCGAGTTGGTACTTATCCGCATAAGTAAGTAACGTATTGCGCATCGTCGGACCGGTCACAAATAGCCCAACAAAGATAAGTGAACCCAAAGCGATCATTACCATGATCGACAGAAAGCGAGTGATTGATTTTGTAAATTCCTTAAGAATATCCTTATTTAAAGCTTTTTTATGCATGATCTTTACCGCCTACCATTCAATAACGTCGATGGAAACAGGATGTTCATTGACCTGCATTTTTCTAACCCTGGCGTCATTGATCTCAATTACCCGGTCAGCGATTGGCGTAATTGCTTGGTTATGGGTGATCACAATAACGGTCGTTCCGGTCTCTTTACATGTATTTTGTAAAAGCTTCAGAATCTCTTTTCCGGTCTTGTAATCTAGCGCACCCGTCGGCTCATCAGCCAGCAGCATTTTCGGATTTTTCGCCAGTGCACGTGCAATAGCTACCCGCTGCTGCTCACCCCCGGAAAGCTGGGCTGGAAAATTATCCAGGCGGTCACCGAGACCGACGCTTTCCAAAACCGACTTGGCATTCTTGGCGTTAGGTACAATTTGCGCCGACAGCTCAACATTTTCCAAAGCGGTCAGATTGGGCATCAAGTTATAAAACTGGAATACAAAACCAATGTCCAACCGCCTGTAGGTTATCAACTCTCTATCCGTGAATTGGGCGATATCCTTGCCATCGATCAGTACCTGGCCCTCGTCGCAGGTGTCCATCCCCCCCAGAATGTTAAGCACGGTCGACTTGCCGGCGCCTGAAGGGCCAACAATCACCACAAATTCGCCCTTTTCAATTTCAAAATTAATTCCATTATTAGCTACAATAATCGTGTTGCCCATTTTATATCTCTTATAGCATTCAACCATCTGAATAAATGGCATAGAATCAACTCCAAACTACATTAACTTCATCTTTATATGTATAGCTATTGTATCACATTCTATTTCAGGAGGCAGAAGTCTGAACTTATACGTTTGATGGATCAATCTATCTCATTTTTTATTTAACGATATTGCTTCTTTAGCTTATTGAGAATTTCCTGTTTCCCCTGTATTATTTAAAATGGAATTATCTCCTTTTTAATCCAATTTTAATGTTAGGCAAATTTCACTTAAATTTTTTTGGGTTAGAATTTACTCATCATCAATTCAGGAATTCTAACAAAAAAACAAGGGGGAATTTTCATGACAACGCTAGACCAAGTGGAAAAATTATGCGCAATGGGAAATATAAGCTACGAAGAGGCCAAGGCTGCCTTAGATGCGACAAACGGTGACTTACTTGAAGCCATTATCTATCTTGAAAAACAGGGAAAGATACATGCACCGACCGGAGGCGGTTATTACAGTAGCAAAAAAATTATCGACGCCAGCGTCGAGCCAACCAAAGATGATTACTGGAAAAAGCATGATCAAAAATCCGATAAGGAAAACGCCTTTATTTCTTTCCTGAAAAAAGCCGGGGAATTTTGCTTGAAACTATTCCGCAAGGGCAATACAAATTCCTTCGAAGTCCTCAAGGGCGAAGAAATCAAAGCATCTTTTCCGATCTCTATCCTTGCTCTTCTGCTGATCTTCGCATTTTGGGTTACCCTCCCGCTGATCATTATCGGGCTGTTCTTTGGTTTACGCTATCGTTTTGTTGGACCTGAGTTTAAAAGCAACACAGTTAATGACGCGATGAATAGCGCTGCAGACGCTGCTGAAGAAATCAAAAAATCTGTAAAGATTTAAAACTATATTGAAATGGTGGGACTTCGATGCGCTCGAAAATACTGATTATTGAAGATGAGGAAAAGATTGCCCGATTTATTGAACTTGAGCTTGGCTATGAAGGATATACCACAACGAAGGCCTTTGATGGCCGAACAGGCCTTGAGCTCGCCGAGACCGGCGAGTTTGACCTCGTTTTGCTGGATGTCATGCTGCCTCAGTTGAGCGGTATGGAAGTTCTGCGTAGAATTCGCCGAACTTCCTCCGTTCCCATCATTATGCTGACGGCACGAGACAGTGTGACGGATAAGGTCTCCGGACTTGACAGCGGAGCAAACGATTATATCACCAAACCCTTTGCCATTGAGGAGCTTCTTGCACGTATCCGCACCGTCCTCAGGAATACCACACCAGAGGACGCAGTCGTGTTGTCCGCCTCGGGTCTGTTGCTGGACACAGACCGCCATACAGTTACAATGAAGGGTAAACCCATTGATCTCACCAAACGTGAATTTGACCTTCTTCACTTCCTGCTCAAAAATAAAGGAATCGTCATTTCCCGGGAAACACTGCTCGGGAATGTATGGGGCTTTGATTTTACGGGAGAAACAAACGCGGTGGATGTCTACATACGTTTTCTCCGTGGGAAAATTGACGAGGCGTTTAATATTAAATTTATTCACACCATCAGGGGAGTAGGATATGTGATCAAAGATGAAAAATAAAACGCCAAACAGTCCACCCAACAGTCTTGGCCATAAAATGCGGTTTTCCATTGTCTGGAAGCTCAACCTTAAGCTGTTTCTTCAGAAGCTGGGTCTTTTTCTGGTTCTCGACCTAATTTTATGCCTGGTGTCAGTAGCTGGGCTGTTTGTTCATGCGGAACAGATTGCGGCAGTAGCGGCCGAAACGCTAATTCAAACGGGCCTTCCTACCTCAGATGCGAAAAACTGGCTTGCGCTTACTGGCTACAGTATTTCTCCACAAACGGAAGAAATGAAAGGCTTCCATATCCCCCAAAACCTACAGCCCTATCTTTCCCCACGGACAGCATCCGGTGTCCGAAGTATTGATCTACCGGATTCAGAAAGCTCAACTTCTTGGGAACTCTTACAGGATGTTACCTACAACGTGACTATCGAAGCCAACAATAGTTCCTATCTTATTTCCTACTATCCTCAAAAAATCCTCCAAATATTTGGAGGGATGTTTGCCGTTGTATTGCTTTTAGAGCTAATCCTGCTGTTTAAAAGCATTCCCTCAGGAGCAAGAATGATCCGCAAAACCCTCCGCCCTATCCAAGAATTGTCTGAAGCGGCACAAAACCTCAGTACCGAAGGCTTATTCGCACCGGAGCAGTTAAAAGTCCTAGCCGGTAAATTAGATAACATCAATGCGGCCAAGCTGGACACGAGAATTTCACTGGGCGAAACGCAAAGCGAACTTAAAAGTCTCGCCTCAGCGATTAACGAAATGCTAGACCGTATAAACGAAGCCTACCGTTCTCAGGTTCGCTTTGTATCCGATGCTTCCCATGAGCTAAGGACACCCATTTCCGTTATTCAGGGATATGCAAATCTCCTTGATCGCTGGGGGAAAAACGATGAAAAGACCATGCAGGAATCCATTGATGCGATCAAGGAAGAAGCAGCGAATATGAAGGGGCTGGTGGAACAGCTTTTATTTCTCGCACGGGGCGACAATAACACCATGGCTCTGCAAGTCGAACGTTTTGAACTTTCCACCTTTGCCGATGAAGTGTTGCGCGAAACCCAGATGATTGATGGTGGGCACGAATACGATTCGCGGCGTGTTACTTCTGTTTTCATCAATGCAGATAAAAGCCTGATCAAACAGGCAACACGAATACTCATTGACAATGCGATGAAATACACGCCCTCAGGTAAACGAATAACCATCTCTATTTCCGGTGCAGATGGCTATGCCCGCCTGAGTGTACAAGATGAAGGCATTGGTATTGCGCCCGAGGCAGTTCCCCAGATTTTTGACCGGTTCTTCCGCACTGACGAATCCCGCGCCAAAGCCACTGGCGGGTCGGGATTAGGTCTTTCCATTGCGAAGTGGATCACCGAGCGGCATGGCGGGCACATGGAGGTTCTTAGCCGGCTTGATATCGGTACTCGGATTTCTATCGTACTCCCCACTGCGCCCGAAGTGGATTAAAAAGGACATTACCCATCAATGGAACCCTATTTTCTAGGACTTGTCAGATATCATAACCCACTTGTCATATAATAAATTAAGCTGGCCTTCAATTGTCTCCCGTTCATGCTGAAGCGAAGCAAGTCTTGATGAGTCGCAAGAAATTGCAGGGTCAGACATTTGAGCCTCAATATCAAGAATATGTTGTTCCAGTGCGGCTATTTCCTTTTCTAGTTGAGTAGCTGATTTACACGGGTCAGTCATCTTTGCAACAGACGCTTTAACTTGCTGACCCCGTTTATTAGTAAGGCTTGCCGGGCTGTCTGTTTTACTTACGATCTTAATAATTTGTTTGTTCTTTCTTTCCAGATAGTCATTATAATTACCCAAGTACGCAGTAACCTCGCCTTGGTCAAGGACCCAAACCCTGTGAGCCAAACGATTGATAAAATACCGGTCGTGAGAGATTGCCAATAGCGTGCCGGGGAATTCCTCCAATGCTTCTTCCAGAGCTTCACGCGAATCAATATCTAGGTGATTCGTAGGTTCATCGAGCAATAAGAGATTTGGCTTTTGATACATGAGTAATGCGAGTTGCAATCGGCTCCATTCTCCGCCGGACAAACTGCTAATCTTCTGGAAAACGTCGGAACCGTAGAAGAGAAATTTTGCCAACTGTTTTCTGGCTTCACCTTCTTCCATATCCAGTTCTGCACGGAAATATTGAAGGACGGTTTGGTCGGACTTGAGCGGTGCACTGTCTTGGGAGAGATATCCGATGTCAACTCGTGAGCCAAGGCGAATTTCACCGTGATCTGGGTTTTCCTGATCTAAGATTAATTTTAGAAGAGTACTTTTACCGCAGCCATTTTTCCCGATGAGGACGATTCGTTCGCCGTAAAATAGCTGGGCGCTGACTTGACTGAAAAGCGAGCGGTTAGCATAGGATTTGCTGATTCCCTCCAGCAAAATCACTTGCTTTCCGGAACGGTCACTTTGTTCGAGCTGAAGGTCAATTTTTTTGCGTTCTAAGATCGGTCGCTTTAATTTAATCATTCGATCTAAGGCTTTTTGCATAGATGCAGCACGGCGATGAAAACCGGGATTCGGTGGATTGGAGCGGTTGCCCCAGTCCATTAATTGTTTAATGGATTCCTGCATCTTTTTAATCTTTTTTTGTTGTTCTTGATAATTTGTAAACTCTGAGAGCAGGCGGCTCTCTTTTTCTTTCTGATAGTCGGTATAGTTCGTTTGGTAAGTTACAGCTTCTCCGTCTTCCAGTTCAATGATTTTAGTGATCGCTCTATCTAAAAAGTAACGGTCATGAGAAACAACGATGACAGTGCCCCTATAGTCATTCAAAAAAGTCTCAAGCCATTCAATAGAGGACATATCCAGGTGATTGGTTGGTTCGTCCAGCAATAAAACATCAGGCTGCGTCAAGAGTAAGGCTGCTAAACCCACCTTCGTTTTTTCTCCGCCGGATAAAGAGGAAAATGGCCGTGAATAGTAATCTGCTGTTACACCGAGTCCGTTGGCAATCCCGTCGATGCGGGAAGAAATTTGGTATCCACCAGCCTCTTCGAACTTCTCCTGAAGTTTGCCATATTCCAGCATAAGCTGACTCAGTTTATTATTCTCTGCGTTCATGGAGTCAGACATTTTTTGCTCTAATCGTTTTATTTGCTGCTGCCACTTCTTTACTTCTTGAAAGCACTGTTCCAATACTTCATAGACGCTCATTTTGGCGTCATATTCAGGGGCCTGAGCTAAGAACCCAATCCTGCTGTTTTTGCGTATTGCGATTTGTCCTTGTTCAGGTTGAAGGGATCCTATGATTAACTTTAAAATTGTGGACTTTCCTGTTCCGTTACGACCTATTAGACCTACTCGTTCTCCTTGCTGAATTTCAAAGGAGATGTCGGCAAGCACTTCATTGGCGCCAAAAGATAGTTTGATGTGTTGAAAATCAATAATCATGTTCATTCTCCTCCGGGGAAATGACACTTTTACGGATTTAAGCATAAAAAAACCGCAAGGAAATGTCCCTACGGTCGCAGCTTCAATTTTTCGTTGCGGTTATGGTAGGTGTGTCATTTCGCAATTTTGTTGATCCGTACTCAGTTGTTTAAAAACGGGCATAGCTATCCCGTTAAATGAAACTGCATACATAATTCCAAAGATTGCTATTGGCAACTGTTCAAGACGAAGCATTGCAAAATCGCGATTCATCCTACCACACCTCCTTCACTGAATTAGTATGAATATAGTAACATAATCCAAGTGGAATAATCAACCAAATTCTCAGTCTATATTAAAAGCTACGGGCAGTATCTTTTTTGCCTGCCTTTCTTAAGTTATCCTTAAGTCCCAACAGTCACATTACAACAACACATTTTTCCTTTTCACGCCTATTAGGTATGCTTTTTCAATTCTTTTAAAGAATAAAAAGTCCCCCGCCATTCGAGACCGCCCCGACTTAAAATCCTAACCATCGAGTTTAATATTGCATAAAGGTGGAGAGAAACGGATATTGGGTGAACAAGAGCATGTTTAAGGGATATGCCCCCAAATCTTTTAGCCACATTATAACAAGTAAATATGATGATAATAGAGAGTCCACATAGTATTCTTGACAAAGTTGAACCTATGAATATTCCCAGGAAAGGATATATTTGTATAAATCCATTAAACAAACCTGCCGCAAGTGTTGCTGCAACATCATAGTTCATACCAGGAAATTGATTTTTCTCGATGCCTTTTAGCATCGTAAAAATACTGTCATATAATTTAACAGATATTAACCCGTTACTGATTCCATATTCTTGTTTATACCCTTTCTTTACCACCAGTTTACCTAGAGACCAGTCATCAACTGGTTCTAACGCAAGAGCTTTATAACTGCCGATTTCTTCGTAGGTTGATTTTCTTATTAAGTTAAAAGCGCCTACCCCTGCCGCTTTGCTCGACATAAAAATAAAAGTAATTGAAAATTGAAACCAAGACATTAAACTGCTAAAGAAAAAGCCTTTTGTAGTAACATTCGGACCTATGGTTAAATGATCAAGATTATTATTAACGGCATAATTAACAGCTTTCTTTAAACTGTTAGGTGAGAACATTACATCGGCATCGGTAAAAAGAAGCCACTCGCCTTTTGCCTGTTTCGTTCCTTGATAAACGGCATGAGTCTTACCTAACCAATTTGAAGGCAAGTCAGTAATTGTAATTACTTTCAATTGAGGATATTCGTTTTCAAGTTCCTTTAAAATATCCCCTGTATGGTCAGTCGAACGATCGTTGATAACAATTACTTCAAAATTAGGATAATCCTGTACAAGCAATTGATGGATTGCCCGTTTAATGGATTCTTCTTCATTGCAAGCTGCAACGACAATAGATAATGATGGATAAGTCATGTTTTTATCAGAACAATCCCCATTGTAAAAAATCGGTCTTTTTCTCATATAACTAATTAACATTGATCCAAGACCCAACCATAGCACAACATTTGCGATAGCCAAGATTAAAAAAGGGTTATTCATTCTCATCCTCCTCCCAACCCAATCTATCCTATATGTAAATATTCGGGATTAGAAGGGATTAGACAGCATTAACTAATTTTCAGCATTATTTTAGCCCACTGTCAAACGAAATTTCCCAAGTATCTTACCTTGGCGGATTATGCTTAAATTTTAAAGTAATAGGACAAAAGTACGTTCCAATATAAATGTTATAGCGACGTCCAAAATTAAGGAGCAGTATAACATGTTTTATATAATAGGAAAAAGTGTATTTAGAAAAGAAGCCTTGGATAAAGTTACAGGCGCAGCTAAATATACAGGTGATTTTAATATTACCGGACTATTGTATGCCTGCATTGTTGCAAGTCCTTATGCACATGCAGAAATTAAACAAATTCAAACCTCTGAAGCATGGAAAGTACCTGGCGTACATGCTATCGTGTCTGGAAAACAGTGCCCTATCCTAACAGGTTCTCCTATTTTAGACAGACCACCTATTGCTTTAGATAAAGTACGATATCACGGAGAGCCGGTAGCATTAATCGTAGCTGATAGTGAACAATCCACAAGAAAAGCAGCCGCTTTAATAAAGGTAGAATACATTCCTCTGGATGTTGTAAATTCCCCTAATGCTGCTATTAAGAGTAATGCTCCACTCATTCATGAAAATCTAAAACATTATAAGCTCTTAGAAGAGGCTTATCCGGAACCCGGAACAAACATTGCCAATCGCACAAAAATCCGAAAAGGCGATCTAAAAAAAGGCTGGGCTAAAAGTCAAATTATTATTGAATCAAATATTTCATTCCCACAATCTGACCATGTAGCAATGGAAACCAGGTGCTCTATCGCTCAAATCAAGCCTGATGGAGAAATCATCATTTATACCTCTACCCAAACCCCTTTTTCGGTAAAAAAATTAATCAGTTTATATTTTAATATTGAGCCGCAAAAAGTTACAGTGAAAACGCCTCTCGTGGGCGGGGCTTTTGGTGGCAAAACAAGTGTGCAATTAGAGATTTTAGCCTACATTGCTTCAAAATCTGTAGGTGGTAAAGCTGTTAAAATGTTAAACTCCCGGGAAGAAGACATGATCACCTCCCCGGTTCATATAGGACTAGATGCAAAAGTTAAACTTGGATGTACTACAGAGGGGAAAATTGCAGCAGCAGAAATCACCCATTTATTCGACGGTGGTGCTTATTCAGACAGAGGAGCAATTATAAGCAAGGCTGCAGCAGTAGATTGCACCGGTCCCTATAATATTGACAACTTATGGTGTGATTCATTATGCCTATATACAAACCATCCCAATGCTGTGGCTTTCAGGGGTTTTGGGCACCTTGAGCTTACCTTTGCTATAGAAAGAGCAATGGACATTTTAGCTGATCAGTTAAATATGGATCCGATAGAATTAAGACTGAAGAACGCCATTATCCCCGGAAATACCACGCCTACCCAAACTTTGCTTAACTCTAGTAATATTGGTAATTTGCCGGCATGCTTAAAAAGATTAAGAGAACTCATCCATTGGGATGAAGGAAGAAGGATCCAAATCGGAAACAACAAAGTTAGAGCAAAGGGTGTCAGTTGTATTTGGAAAAACTCAAACACACCCATTAATGCAGGTGCAGGGGCTATTCTTACCTTTAATCACGATGGAAGCATCAATATCCATACCGGAGCAATTGAAATTGGCCAGGGAACAAAAACAGTACTTGCTCAAATACTCGCCGAAAGAATGAAAATGGATATCTCTAAGATTCATGTTGACATGGAGGTTGATACAAAAATTGATCCAGATCATTGGAAAACAGCTGCAAGCAGGACTATTTATCTCGTTGGAGGCGCAGTTTTGGAAGCTGCTGAAGATGCAATGCATCAGCTCAAAACTACGGCCTCTAGAGTTTTAAACATTTCCACTCAAGATCTGGATGTATCGGAAAGCAGGGTATTTTGGAGGCAAAATCCAAGGGTGGGCCTTGGTTTTGAAAGCATTGGAAGCCAGGTCATCGGACGGGGACGTTTTGTTATGAAGGGCCTAACCGGTCTAGATCCTGAAACCGGCAGAGGAAATCCAGGTCCTGATTGGGCAGTAGGCGCACAAGGGGTTGAAGTAGAACTGGACTTGAAAGAATATACCTATAAAATTTTGAAAGCTGTATCGGTCATAGATGCTGGAAAAGTGCTGAATCCGGAAGCTGCCAAAGGGCAGATTACAGGTGGTATGAACCTGGGCCTTAGCTTTTCAAGCAGAGAATATTTTATTTTTAATGATAATGGAATTATTCAAAACCCACAATTACGTACATACAAGATATTACACTTTGGAGAAAACCCTGAATATATTGTGGATTTTATAGAAACGCCTCAGATGGATGCTCCCTATGGTGCCCGGGGAATTGGTGAACATGGTGTTATTGGAATGCCGGCGGCACTGGCAAACAGCCTATCTGCTGCCGTACAGGTACCGCTTAATTTTATGCCCCTCTTACCGGAATTCATTTGGAAAACAACAAGGGGGGTTAAGAAGTGATACCATTTGACTTTGAATATTATAAACCCTCTTCAATGATGGAAGCAGTAGATACATTTAGATTATTGAATACCCAGGGAAAAGAGCCTTTATATTATGGCGGCGGAACAGAAATTATCACCATGGCAAGAAGATCCCATATATTCACCGAAGCTGTCATTGATATAAAAGGAATACCTGAATGTAATACCTTTAATGTGCAAAATGGAAAACTTGTCATAGGCGCCTCAATAACGCTTACACAGCTTCAAGAATCCAAAATTTTTCCCCTTCTAGGAAGAGCAGCCAGAAAGGTTGCAGATCATACGGTCCGCAATAAATTAACTGTAGGCGGCAATATTTGCGGTAAAATAACGTTTAGAGAAGCTGTTCTGCCCTTTTTGCTTTCAGACAGCACGGTGGTTTTAGCGGGACAAAAAGGAATAAGAAATGTCCCTATTAGTCAAGTGTTTAATAAAACATTAAATCTGGAAAAAGGAGAGTTTTTAGTCCAGCTTGTAACAGATATAGGCTACAGTCAATTTCCTTTTATGAGTATAAAAAAGACGAAGCAGGAAAAATCTGCTTATCCGCTTATTTCTATCGATTCATTAAAAAAGGACGGACAAACCCGGTTTGCTTTTAGCGGTGTCTGTCCTTTTCCCTTTAGATCATCCACTATAGAGCAAGTTTTAAACGATAAGAATATTCCTTTGGAACTCAGAATAAATAAGGCACTATCCATGCTTCCGGCTCCTATCAATAACAATATTGAAGCATCCGCTGAATATAGAGAATTCGTCCTTAAAAATACATTATCAGATACTATTAAGGTGCTTGAAAGGAGTTAATATGCTGGTATCCCACAACGAAAATAAATTCCCTCTGGAAATTGACGTTAATGGTGAAATAAAAAACATTGTGGCAAGACCTGCAGATACTCTGCTTTACGTACTGCGTGATTCGCTTGGTCTTACAGGTGCCAAACCCGGTTGTGAAAATGGAGATTGTGGAGCCTGTACAGTTCTTGTAGACGGATGGCCTGTTAAATCATGTCTAATGCTCGCCGTTGAAGCAATAGGGCACAAGATAACGACAATAGAAGGGCTTAAAGATACTCCTATTCAAAAGTCTTTTATAGAAAATTGGGCTTTTCAATGCGGCTATTGTACATCTGGATTTATCATGAATTGTTATGCATTATCGAAAATCCACCCGGATGCAAATGACGAAGTCATTCAAGAGTGGTTACAATCTAATCTTTGTAGATGTACCAGCTACGAAGAGATAAAAAAAGCTGTAAAATCGGTGTTAAAATCCAATCATCATCATTCTTCTCTTGGAATAAATATTAAAGAGAATTGGAGGGATATGAAAATGAATTACACCATCCAACCCGGTGATTCGTTCTATATAATTGCGCAAAAATATAATATACCGCTAAATGAACTGATAAGAGCCAATCCTCAGATTGATGACCCCGAGCACATTTTTCCCGGGCAAATAATTAACATACCCCTAAGCAGTTGTTCGCAATTACCTAATCCATATCGTCTGCCGGATCCTTACCCTGAAAGACGTGTTGCCGTTAAAAATCCCTACTATGCTCAACTCATATTAGACGATTATGCCGGAAAAGTGAGCGAGACAACAGCCATCATGCAGTATATTCATCACCATATGGAGATGGAATCAATCCCTTCCTGGCAGGAAGTATCCGACCTTGAAGAAGGGATTAGCATTGTTGAGATGCTTCATCTGGAAATGTTGGGGGAAATAATTATCCACTTAGGCGCATCACCCTGCTATTACGACAGCAGACAACAGCCCTGGACCCCTCAATATATCGCCTATCACAACTTCGACCCATGTGCACAACTACGTGCGGATATCCAATCCGAACACGATGCCATCCACCAGTATCAGGCCCATATTCAAGTGATTCAGGATCCCTTTATTCAGGCCCTTCTAGCCCGGATTATTAAGGATGAGGAGTTTCATATCAAGCTCTTTTCCGAAAAACTGGCGAAATTCTGCGGATCATAGTAACAACAACCCAGTTTACTAATATGGCTATAAGTACACCAATTATGGTATCTCTGACTCGATCTATAGTATATCCCCCATTATTTTCGACTGCCAAAATCAGGAGAGCACTTATTGATGCATGATTTGCAACCTCATTGCTTAAAGCCAACAGCTTGGCCATTCCCATCCCTAATAAAACAACAAGTCCAATACTCCAAGCGTTGCTTCCTATATAAGGAGCAATAAAACCAGTCGCGAATGCGCCTAAAAACGTACCAATTATTCTCCGGTACCCGTGCAGAATGGATTCATCGAGCGTTGCATGTAAACATATTATCACTGAAAGAGGGGCTAGAAAAGGATGACTCGACCCGGCAATCTTAGATAATTCCCAAGCTAAAGATGCACCGATAACATTTTGGATAAGGGTAATAACGGTAATATTTTTTTCCTTCGAATTATTGATACTAGTTGACATATATTCTATTCTTCCTTCGAATTAGATTTTATTGTTCTATATCTTTCTTAAGGTGGATTACGGGATTAGTTTATATTTTACGACTTAGCCAACTTATACTCTCAAAATATTGTAATGAACTACTCTGAATATTCAAAACTTGTCTGGCGGCCGCGCGAAGATACTTTCTTCGCACGAATTAAGCCTTCTTGCAACTAAGTTGTGATAGTAAAAAAAAGCCCAGTAGCTGGACTTCAAAATCGAATTATGAATTGGTGAAGCGGCCTGACACTGCTGGAGCGAGAACCCAACTTTAAGGGGCCTCGCTTCATAATTGCATGAAGTAAATTATTATCCCGTAATCTTACTAAAATATTTGTGTTTGGATATTCTTTATAAATAAATGAATAACCATGAAATTAAGCAAGAACATAAGTCGCTAAAATAGCCTGTATTGCATAAATATTTAAGCTTTTATTAAATTGCTTTTGTATTGGAACAGGATTTCCTGAAATATAAATTTTTAATTCCGCATCCAAATCAAAATGACCTGCTGTCTCTATACTGAAATGAGTAATGCTTTTATAGGGTATAGAATGATACTCGCATTTCTTCCCTGTAAGACCTTGCTTATCTACAAGAATTAATCGTTTGTTGGTGAAAATGAACATATCTCTGATGAGTTTATAAGCCCTTTCAATATTTTCATTCTCTCCGATTATTTTGTCATATTCAGTTTTTATCTCTCCGATATTTACTTCTGAAGCATTTCCCAATACACCATCAAAAAATCCCATAATAACCTCCTAGTCGTTTTTCAAATTATATCCCTTGTAATTGTTGCCAAAAGCAACTTTTCTATGCTTTTTCTTTAAACCCTTCTCAACCAACGCATTAAAACCTCTAGATCAACGTATCCATCCTGTCCAGCAATCCTTTAAGACTTTTTAGTTCCTCGGCGGTAAGTGTTACCCCTTTACCCATTTTATAATGATCAGGTGACCAATCTCGGATATCATACTTAGGATCTTTGATTAGGCGTTGGGTATCGTCTCATTTTGCATTATATGGATAATGGAAAGTTGATTAAGTTGCTAGTTTGCCGTCTTTAGTTAATTGTTGCTTTACTTGATCTATAAAAGGGCGCATACGCCTATAAGCTTTTTTACTTAAATCCAACTCGTACTGTATTCCCTTCCGTTGCTCTGCAATAATATGAATTCCATTTCGATAGCTATATATCGTTATAATTTCTTCTGTTAGATTAATCTGTTCACTATTCTCATTTTGAAATGTGTGTATTAAGCCGAGCTTTTCTGCTGTTTTACATTTACTATCAAATCGTATAGATGTACCTTCTTTTTCCTTTCTGTCATAGTAAAATGCAGATAATTGCTTGCCATTATGGCACAGTTCTTTTTCTAGCTTCTCTCTTTTTTCTTTAGGTATATCAATTTTGACTGGAATCGTATGATGAGTCATCTCATCAAATTCAATAGAATCGGAATAATATGTATATAATACATAGTCGATTACTGCTTCATAAAGCGTTGCATAACTTAGTATTTGGCATCTAATTTCAAATAGATAATTTTCATCTTGTGCCTCAATCCCTTCATATAACTTATAAGCAAAGCGAATTGCCCTAAATTCTGCAACTAGTCGATCCCTCAACTTTTCATTAGCTATGAAATCAAATTCATGCTGATACCACGCTTCATCAGCAAGATGATTATTGCAATACTCATATATTTCTTTTTTGGTTTCTTCTTTAAAAGGCACAGTAATACCCCCCATAATATTTACATCTACGGTGTCAAGATTTTTTATTATTGATTTATTTAATATACATTTTTTCGGTGGCTCTTCTTTATTTCTTCGAACAAAGGATTAATGTAACAATAACATCTATCTTTGTTTTTATGAAAAATCCAATTGGTATTATACGTAATTTTCAAATTGTCATCTGGCTCACCATTACTATCAGCCGTATGTAAGAAAAAAATGGTCGTTTCATTGCAATTGTAGTTTATAACATGTTTGTACGTATATTTTAAATTCCATCAACGCTCTCTACATCCATCAAAATTCTTTAAAAATATTATCTATAACTAAATACGAATCTCGTTCTTTTAACAATTCATTTCTTCGTGATTTCCTTCCAAGATACAAAAACTCCATTATAGAGTTGAACTCTAGTACATCAGGTGTTTCACCTTGAACTATACCTTTTTCATAATAATGGTCAATAGCACCTTCAAAATCATCGTATAATTTTCCTTTTTGTTCTAAAATGTTTCCTACCATCCTTATTCGTTCATTGCAAAGGTCATACATATTTGGTGCTTCAGCAATAATAATGCTTGCAAGTTCTTTGCCTATTTTTTCTTCGAGATCTTGTTCTGCTCTTTTACTCACAGAGGGAGTGTTACTTAATGTTTCTTTCCTTTCTTCAATCCAATTAAAGGCTTTTTCTTTATCAAAAGCTTTTAAAATTGCTAAAGCAAGTTTGTCTATTATGATAATATTTTCAGGATATTTATCATTTAGGTATTTCAATGTTATATACCTTATAATAGGCGGTAATATTGAGAAAGAAGATAAAATTTCCATATTGGAGCCGAATTCATACTTTTCAAAATAACTAGTTAATAAGTAAGAATATAATTCAAAGAGACTATTAATAACATCATTAACATCTTCTTTAGTTATACATTCTATATTCTTACTATGAGTACATTTATTTCCAATATTAGTGATAATACTTAAAGCGCCTAATAGAAGGGGATTATTTTGACTTTGTTCATTAATTGCAGATAAAATGTTTCTATTACCCAAGGTAACAAAATCTTCATTTGATAGGTTTAATATTCTTCTTACGATAACTTCAGAGTATTGTCTTATTGTAGCAATTGTTCCCCTCCTAGAACGTGCTTCAAGGTAAAAAGCATCATTTATTAAGTCTTTAACTAATGATTCATAAGTACTATTGTTAAATCCCGGCATCTTAATATCCTCCAGTTTTTAAGTCTACTTGCATTCCAGCTTCAATAACTAATTCCAAACTTTCTTAAAAATTAACTTTTCATCTATTGCATAATTTAACGATTAACACTTTAGGACAATCGGGGTTTAAGGTACCCTTCTTGCTATTAAAACCTCCAGATTTATAAAATTATTTTCAATTTCCCATTATTCATAGGCAGTTATCCGAAGTTAGGTATAAAAAAATCAAGCTTCATGGAGAGCATGAGTATCTAAAAACAATTTGTTAAGAGGATAAATGAACCTAACTTTGGATAACTAAAATAGCACGAAACCGCGGTAATTGGTGCTTCTCGCTATGGGGATTGAATTCCTCATCCCCAGTCTAATTTCATGAATACAAGGAAAAGTCGGCAACAAAATTGCATCAAAGAAGCGTTAAATCTGTAAAAATGGGTATAGCTTCCCCTTCCCCATATAGGGCAATTTTTAAATATATGCAGTTTCATAAGTAATCGGTGGAGATTTGTCCAGGCACGTAAAGCGTTTAGGTTTATCCGAACCGCAGATAGGACATTTGGATAGATCGGCTCCGGTAATCTTTTGGATAAGTTGAAGGGTAGAGGCTTTTTCCTTAGTTAAAAGAGGAGTATGGGTAAGTTGCTTACAAAGCTTTAGCTTTGTTGTCTTATTACGATTACCAAGCAAGCCGTAGTGTCTAATTTTCATAAATCCATCCGGTAAAATATGAATAAGAAATCTACGGATAAACTCGTTGGCCGAGAGTGTCATCAATTTCTGCTTACTACCATCCTTGTAATCCCGCCATTTGAAGGTAACTGTATCTTTTTCAAGGTTTACGATACGCTTATTGGAAAGAGCCACTCGGTGAGTGTATCGTCCCAGGTATTCAACAACACAAACAGCATTTCTGAATGGTGGTTTACAGTAAACAATCCACTCTTTGCTATATAAAGAAGATAGCAGCTCTTCGAAGTCTTTTTTATTAGAAAGATAGGTTTGACTGCCGTGAAATTCTAACTCGTTTTGGTAGTAGCGCTGTTTAAGGAAATATAGAAATTTTCCTTTAAACTTTCGAGAGAGAACTTTAACCGGAATAAAGAATTTCTTTCGGCTGTTAACCCATTTGCCGATAGAAGATAACCCGCCGCCAGGGACAATGCAGTGGATATGGTGATGGTGCATGAGGTTCTGTCCCCAGGTATGAAGAACCGATGTAAAACCAATTTTGGCACCAAGATATTTTTTGTCGGAAGCCAATTCAATAAGCGTTTCAGCAACGGTCTTAAATAAAAGAGTATAGATAACTTTTTGGTTTTGGTAAGTCATTGAATTCAGCGTATCGGGAATTGTGAATACTACATGAAAGTATCCAACATCGAGGAGATTGTATTTTTGGTTTTCGATCCAGCGTTCTTTAGCAAGAGCTTGGCATTTAGGGCAGTGCCTGTTGCGGCAAGAGTTATAGGAAATTCGAGTATGACCGCAATCATCACAAACCTCCTTGTGACCGCCTAACTGTGAGGTTCTGCATTTTTGCATCGCGGACATCGCTTTATGTTGAACAAGAGTGAGCTTGTGGTGGGTGCGATAGATATTGCCGTATTTGCGAAATATATCTTGAACCTCAATCATTGACCTTATCCAATTGAGCCAGCTGATCAGGAGGACTCTTAACGCCAAGTGATTCTATCTTAAGCAAGTGTAAATAGAAACAGGTTGATGCAATGTCGGAGTGTCCGAGTAATTGCTTAATATGGAATACACTTGTATCGGATTCTAAAAGATGAGTCGCAAAACTGTGGCGCATGGTGTGAACGGTTACATTCTTGGTAATTTTAGCTTTACTAACGTATTTATGAAATAGATTGCTAACAGCTCTAGCTGTCATATGAGTTCCGGTATTATTTCTACTGTAAAAGAGCCATTCTTTAGGGCGGTAAGCTTTCCAATACGTTCTGAGTATGTCGAGATTAGCTTGCGAAAGCAGAGCATATCGATCTTTACTGCCTTTAGCATTGCGAATGAACAATTGCATCTTATTGCTGTCAATATCAGAAACTTTAAGGGCAGCCACTTCACTGATGCGAAGTCCTGCACCATAAAGAGTCATAAGAATACATTTATCCCTTAAGTTATCACAGGCATCCAAAAGGGTTTGAATTTCCTCTCTAGTAAGGATGTTGAATATTACGGTTTTAGAGAGCCACTATTCCAGATGTCACTGAGCCATCTCTCTGGAAAAAATGATCCACTGCTCCGGACAGAGAGCCACCCGAATTTCCTTGAGTTTGTGGAGAGTGTGGGCAAGTTCTTTTGAGAAAGACCCAAAAGGGCTTGTCCTCACTCTCCACAGCTCTCTAAACTAGAGTAAGGTTTTGTTATTCCTGTATTCCTTTGCGTTTACGCATGGAATCTTGGCCATCGATCAAGATTGTATAGGAATCATGAACAATTCTGTCCAAGATGGCATCAGCTAAAGTATCCTCACCAATTTTGCCATGCCATCCGGCGGGTGAAAATTGAGAACTGAAAATGGTTGATCCCTTTTTGTGTCTCGCTTCCACGATTTCTAAAAGATCACGTGCTTCACTATTACCCAGTGGAACGAGTAACCATTCATCTAGAATGAGCAGACTGACTTGCTTGTATTGCTTCATTACTTTTTTGTAGATACCTTCTCCTCGTGCTACTGCCAGTTCATTCAGTAAATCGGGAAGCCGAATATACTTCACTGTATAGAAGTTGCGGCAGGCGGCAATACCGAAGGCACAGCTGAGATAGGGTTTTCCTGCGCCGGAAGCACCAAGGATAATGATGTTGTGTTTTTCTTGGATGTAAGTACATGTTGATAACCGAGCGATTTGTGCTTTGTCCAATTTCCTATCCGCATGATATTCAATATCCTCAATGCACGCTTGATTAAAGTAAAGATCGGCTTTGCGGATGAGGCGAGTGAGTTTATTGTTCTTACGCCTTGCCCATTCCGTGTCCACCATGAGCCCGAATCGTTCTTCAAAATTTAATGCGGTATAGGATGGATCTTGAAGTTGTTGGCGAAATGATTCTGCCATAGCAGTGAGTCGCATTTCATTAAGCTTGCCGATTGTTGTTTCGTTAACCATTATGAATTCCTCCTGTAGTAGTCTGCGCCTCGGGTAAAACCAAAGCTGTTAGAGGATTTCTCAGGGTTAACCGGCTCTTCCTTGACGATTTTGTCTTGTCCCGTTTTGATGATGGTCTGAATGCTTTTGTAGCTGGGGTTGGGTGTGTAGGAGAGTGCTTTTTCACAGGCTGCTTCTAAGCGACTAACCGAGTATTTATCTGCTAGTTTGAGTAAACCCATACAGCTTTTGTAGCCTTGTTGTTCTATACGGTGAGAAGACAAGATTGCCTTCACTACCACGGCGGTATGTTTACCAACGTTTTCTGCCCAAAATACGAAGCGTTCGCCATTCCATGCTGTATACTTTTGATGGTCTTCCGGCATATGTTCCGTAACTGTGCTGTATTGTCCGGGACGACCATGCAAGCGAGGATGGGAACATATCCGGTGATTATTAAAAAACACTTCAACTACATAACGGGTGATTCGGACATCGACTTTGTGTTTGATGTATTCATAAGGGACGCTGTAATGCATTTTCTCTACAGTAACATGATAGTTAAATTGGACGGTGGCAACCTTCCAAACTGCTAATTCATAGGGTACTGCGGGAAGAGGTAGTAACAGGGCTTTCTCTTCTTCTCGAAATACGCTCTGACGGCTTCCCGTTTTCTTCTGAAACGGTTTACTGTTGAAGGCCTCCAGTTTCTCTCGTATCGCCAGGTTAAGTTCTGGAAGAGAAAAGAATTGTTGACGACGGAGAGCCGCAACGATCCAGGTGGAAATGGTGCCAACCGTCCCTTCAACACTGGGTTTATCCTTGGGCTTTCTTACCCGAGCAGGAATAACAGCGGTCCCATAGTGCTCGGCCATTTCGTGATAAGACTTGTTGATTATAGGCGTATACCATGAGGAGCGTTCCACACCGGTCTTCAGATTATCCGGTACAAGAATCCGTGTAACGCCTCCAAAATACTTGTAGGCATTGACATGAGCTGTAATCCAGGATTCTTGGCCTTGATTCAGAAAAGCTTCCACATAAGCATATTGACTGTACGGTAGAACAGCTACAAATATGTAGGCAGCAATGCTCTCTCCTGTATCCGTATCCACGAGGCTTGCCGTTTGGCCTGCCCAGTCGACCTCCATTTGTTCGCCAGGCTTTCGTCCGATATGCATGGTCGCTTTGGTCTTCGCCACATACTGCTGATAATGGTAGCAAAACTGAGTATACATGAGGGGAATCTCATTGCTGAGTCTGCAGGATTCGCAGTATTCATTCCAAAGCAGACTGAGCGTTACTCCGCTTTTCGCCATTTCTTTATGAATGTACTCATTATCCGGGCGCTTTCGGGTAGGAGGTAATGTGGATTCAGGATAGAAAAGCTTGTGCAATTCACCATTCGTCCGATCTGGGTTTAACGGCCAAGTAATATTAAGCTCGTTGGATCGTTTCACCACCTTGGCAACAGTGTTGCGTGAGCATTCGCAGCTCACTGCGATGCTGCGTTGACTGATTCCTTGGCTAATTAGCCGAAGAATCTCTCGATAATTGGTCATTTGATGACCTCCTATGAATGTATTTACACTCCTCTCTCGGGTGTATAACTACATTCTAATAAGAAGTTTCATCAAGTGGCTCACAATCCGGAAGGGTGGCTCTAAAAATCCGGAGCTGTGGCTCTCACAGTCCGGAAGCATGGCTCATTTTGCTCCGTAATATTCAGATGTCTGGAAATTTACGCTGTTTACGATGACGAGGGATTTGCCTTAAGTTCAACTTGATGTTTAGTGTTACACCGTACAAAAAGCGAAGAGCGCTGTTGTAAGTATTTACGGATGCGGAAGCTAGCTTTTTTTCGGTGGTAAGATAGCGGAGGAACTCTCTAATATCCTCTTCGCCCAATTCAGTTGCAGGTTTATTGTAGTGGTTCTGATAGCTCTTTACTCTGGAATAGTATTCATCCTTGGTATTCTTGCTTAACCCCTTCAGTTCTACATCGAACATTAATTTGCTTAAAACCTCTTCCTTTGTCATAAAACAAACACATCTCCTTTGAAGTAAAATCTCTAACATTTTACAGGAGATGTGAAAAGACTTATAGATATTTGAGTAAACAGCGAAGACACATTTACGGAAACCACCGCGCCAGCGGTTTAGTGCTATTGCTATAATTCGGCCTCAACCGAGATGCACATTATTAGCCTAACTGGTATATGGATACCGAGAAGTTATGATTTCATTCTAGTAGACATTTTATAAAGAATTCAAATTGTCTTAACTACAAATTGGAATTTATCGGATCTTTACGATGCACAAATCTAAAATGTTGATTTATTTTTGCTATCATTGTTATTCATAATTATGTTTTTTAGGTTTTTCAAATATGTTTCATTAAAACTATAAAAACTGTTATATTCGGATATAACACTATGATCTTCCAGATTAAGCACTTTATATTTTGAATTTACAAATCTTATTAAGCACATTTTTTCAATAAAATCCTCAAACCCATTAAATGTCATAAGCCAATTATATGTTCCGAGCTTATTTAAATATGCTTCATTTAATTTGCAGTTATCCTTCACATTATCTTCAAATTGCTCTTGATTTTTATTTCCATCAAAAATTTTTTTACAACCAAAAAACTTACTAATGTCAAATAGCGTATAATCAACTCTGTCTCTAAAAATAGAATATCTGAGTGTATTAATTGTCGGTTTGTTATGTCGTGGCCAAACTAAATAAGCAGCGGTACACGTTCTCATTTCTTCATAATCATGCAACCATTCTTTGCTACCTTTCCGCAGGTCGTAGAGTTGTTTCCAACCACATACAGCATCGGCAGATAACTTAATTCCTACATTATTATACAATTCGAATTTACCATCTTTATGTTTCAATTTTAATCTTTCAGATAAATCCTTGTACACATGTTCATCTCTATTATCAGGGTCGATATATATTGCATTAATGATAGCTTTTATCAAGCTTTTTTCTTTCAAATCTCTGTAATAATCACTATTATAAAAATTTTCGATTACTTTAATATTTCTTTGATAAACGTATTTTTCATTTTCCATCAAAATATCTCCATATCTGATTCCTATAGTATAATTATGGAATCAAAAAATCATCCACTGCAAATCAGATGATTCCACGCTATCCTTTTGTACCTTTAGCAAAAGATGCCATTATTATATGGATAATGCGAGGCACGTCGGAATCTATTAACATGCCATTATGCTCAGATGTTGCAAATTGTCGAAAAGTAGTTCACACGTTCTTCTCGGAAACTTTCCGAGTTATGAATCAAAGAAATTTGAAACACAAACCTGCGATGTGTGTAAATATAACAACATCGCAGGTTTGTGCACACTTCTTCTGAAATAATATCAATTATCTTCTCTTCCAACTTACGTTCTTCTACTGCCCCCCATGCTTTTTTGAGCATCACCGCATTATACATCAATATAATCTAGAATTAAAGAATTATTGTTCTATCCATTCCATACGATTATTCCTATTACACATCATTCCATTTAACGAAATATGTCTGTACTCAAACTCATCCATAATTCTTTTTGAATCTTCTTCTACCAACCATCCGTCTTCTAGTTTTTGGAAGTTTATAATATGTTTCATTAAAACATCTTTTGCTTTACTAGTGAAAACTAAATCCTTGCAATCTTTCCAACTTCGATACGAAGATAAACGTTTAAATATTTTAAAGTCTGTATCTCTTTGTATATCCGTTAATAGATCATATGTTTTTCTGCTGCAAATATCTAAATAGTTATTTTTTAACTTTCTAATTTCGTTTATTACTTCTTCATACGAATCACTTAGATATTTTACTGCAATATCAAATCTCTCTAGTGGTTCTTTGTCTTCCAGAATACCCCTGAAATTCCACAATTGAATGTACCCATGCATATCTTGCATAATATTCATTATATGAATTAAGTCTTCTGCTTCATCCTTTTCTCTCAATTTGTTTTTATGTAAATTAGGAATATACATTTGTATTATAAAAAATATTGTAGATGATATAAATGCTAATGAAAGTGTTAATAGAATATTAGATATAACATCAGCATACAAAAATTTTACTTTATATTTTAAAGACAAAACATTTATCATAACAACAATAATTATTGATATTACATTTATTAAAAAAATTGCTTTATTTTTTTCTTTAAATCTTTTTATATCACTTAACGTATCTTTGATATTTACTTTTAATTTTTTCATCATAGCCTATTCCAACTTTCTATAATTAGCCTAATATGGATGATGGGAAGCTCACAACTTGACGCGTTTTAGTTGGTTATAAAGGGAAATTTGTTTAAAAACGTACATTAATCTGAGAAAAATCGATGTTGATTTGAGATTTGATTTCAGGTATTTTATTCGCCAATAGTCTTTGTACGCCTTGCTTTGCTACTTCTGGTTCCATCATAGGTGCTAACGTTATGCTTCGAATAGATTGAATTGGATCAAAAGTTACTACTAAGTGGGGCACAATCAAACCGCCTCCACCAACATGATGCTCAACAGTGCCTCCACTATCTGTCGTAATAGCTGGCGCCTCAATAAGAAACCGATACTCTTCTTCATGTTTAAAAGCAGGGTTCTTATAAAACATACACCGTTGCAAAAGATATTCTGCAAGTTTCTCTTGATAACTCTCAATGCACAACTCTTCATCAATTCCTGCTTTAATATTGTAATCAAATTCCTTGCTTAACTCCATAATCTTATTATGAGTATGCAGTATCTGTTCTTCAACATTATAATTCACTTTGCCATGTGTTAACTTCTGCCCAAATTGGGGTATAGAATCCATCAATGCATCCACTGACAGGCCGAAGTTGTAGCCCTGATAGTAGCCATTCTTAACGTAGTAATTCCACATACTATGACTGTCCGGGTCTAGTGAAATGCAAAAAAGATAATAACGCGTCCGTATAATTCCACGACTAAATGAGCCTTTACCTGAAATTGCATGCTGAGTTGTAATACCTCCATAAGGAACCCCCATCAGATAATCAACAAATTTATCGTTATCATCATGAGGTGTCCCTTTTGCAGCTTGTTTGAATATATTCTTTATATGCACATACTCAGATCGGTCATTCATGAATTGACTATCACTGAACCATAGATTTTTATTTTTAACTACGGAAAGAAAGCTGTCCGGAGAGGTATAGTGATAGACGATTTTCCCGGTTTCGCAATAAGGCTTTACCTCGTGCCCATCAAAGCACACTATATTTGTCATCAAGGTATTCACCTATACTTTCGATTCTGACTTCACTTTCATAAAACATAAATTTATCCTCCTAGATGAGATTTAACCAAGTAAATAACCATTTCTCCGCGCAACAAATACTTAGATCCGCTTCCCATTATTAGCCTAACAGGTATATGGATAACGGAAAGTTAAGTAGATAGATTATTTTATGTTTCTTGAGCAGCTAGTTGAAAGCTTAAGCACGCTCCCATGAACCTTAAGAAATTGGCATGGTCTTACTAAACCACGGCCCTCTTTGCTTTTAATCTAAATACTTTATAAAAGGTCACAATTTCCCACTTACTGTAAATTTAATGCCAATTTATATTTAAAAGTCCCTCGAGCTCAATAATCATTTCATTTGGATTAACTCCAGGATACTTTTTGGGATAATCAAGCAATGAACGTACTTTTAGGTACTCCGGTACAATCATATTACACCACTTAAGAGCTACGTCAGATCTTCTCTTTGCAATGATAGTAAATCCCAGTAAAACATCTCCAATAACTGCAGCATTTTTGTACATTAATCCTTCCCGAAAAAAATTATATAATACATGTGCCAGATTATCTAACCTCATATCGCTTCCTTCAAGAGAGTACAAAAATTCACCTATAAAATTACAATATACATTTTGCAAATCTCTTTTTATATACTCTCCGAGTATATTGGATGCTGAAACTAGCATCTCAAACGGTGGCATACTCCATTGATTAGAAGCCTTGGCTATCCTAATTAGGGGCCGGGCTAAAAGATAGATAAATCTATACATATCGTTTTTTAAAAGCACATCAGATAGTCGTTCTAATGATCTAGGTATTTCTCTTAAAGGATGACGTAAATTACTATTTATTTTTCCTTCCTCGTTTAGCTCTGGATTCATTTCAAAATAGACGGTGGCTAATTTAGAATAGGCCTCAATGACTGTTTCGACTATACTTGTATAGCCTTTTTGTGCAGCATTCCATCCCATTTCCTCCAAAGACATAACTATTTTTACCCGTTCCTCATTAGTTGTTGTTTGATGCGCCTTTAATAATAAATTATCAATTGTCTTCTTGGGGCTCATCCAGTTTACGATTGAAAACACATAACTAGCGATTGTAATTACGGATAAGGCATTCATGTATAGTAGAGAATTATAACTAACTGCTAAGTGATTTGAAATTATTTGTGGAAGAGTTGTTAATATTAGTCCGTCAATTAACATTAGCGTTGAAATAATAATTAGCAAAATAAAAAAACTTTTTTTAGGAAAGAAATCCAGACTCGTAGGAGCTTTGTCTGAAGATAACTGAAGAATTAATAATGTTACAGTTACTATTAAAGCAAGCATACTTGCAAGAACCTGAAGCGCGGAACTAAAAATATATCTGTAATTATCGAGCAAAAAGGAAGGTAAAGGTAAAAAATTGAATAGAATTAACCAGATAGCACCAAATAATATAATAAATTTGATAGGTCGCGGTAGTCTGGTCAGCTTTTTAATTACTTTTCTCTTAAGATTATCAATACTAAGCATATAATTTCTCCTTAAAACATATATTCTTAGGTCTTCGTCATTGTTATTACATTTCCTTCATCAGAAATGGATAGTGAAATTTAGGAAGATATAATGAACTCGTATGATATATAAGTTTCATTGTTATTAGATAGCCGTTCTAAATGACGGTACAAAAAAAACTACGATACAGTTCAAAGCCGAATCCTAGTCTTTAAATTTCATAAACGGTTCGCATTATAGACATTAGACGAATTATATCTAATCTAATATAAGGAAATTTATTTTTACTCTTGATCACATTTCTTCTAACATTCAACTTATTTTCATAATATTCCTGCCTATTCTGACATATTTTTGCAAAATAAACTATTTCTATTACTTTCTCCACTCACTTCCTTCTCTTTAAGGCAAAAATAAAATGCGTTGGCTAGAAATTTGATTTCTCTACCAACGCATTTATGATTTCACACTGTCTTTATAATCTCCTGAACTCTACCGATTTGTCCATCCGTCAGTCTTACTTTAATTCCTCTCGGATGTTTTTGGGAATTTGTCAAGATATCTTTAACGGTACCGCGCGTCCTTTTTCCTGTCCTCTGATCTTCTTTTAAAACAATATCCACTGTGATTCCAGCCTGAATATTGCTTCTTATCTGCCCATCCATGTTCTGAGTCCTCCTATCAGTCCGCGAACTCCGCCGCAATCCGTTTAGCCCTTTGCTCAACTTCTTGGCAAATCTTTTTAACATCCATTGTTAAAAGCTTGCGCTCTTCCATGATGAACTTTCCATCGACCATCATTGTACGTACATCACCCGCATGGGCGACATAGACGAGATGGGCTGGGATGGAAAAGCGAGGGTAGAAATGCGGTTGATCAAAGTTAATCGTGATCAAATCCGCTTTGTAACCTGGAGCAAGCATGCCTATATCTTCATAACCTAAAGCCTTAGCTCCTTGAATGGTCGCCATTTCCAGAACTTCATAGGCGGGAAGGGCCGTTGAGTCTTTTTTCAACTTCTGCTGGAGGGCCGCGCTGCGCATTTCTCCGAAAAGATCAAGATTATTATTGCTCGAAGCGCCATCCGTTCCTAAGCCGACTACAACTCCCTTCGCAATCATTTCAGGGACTGGAGCTGTGCCGCTATTCAGCTTCATATTGCTTTCAGGGTTATGGGCTACAGCGACCTTTTTCTCAGCTAAAATATTGATATCTTCTTCTGTAAGATGGACACAATGGGCTGCAACCACGTGGCCTCCGAAAATGCCCAGATCGTTTAACCATTGAACTGGGGTTTTTCCCTCTTGTTCTTTAATCGTATTGATCTCATCGAGTGTTTCAGCAACGTGAATATGTATACCAACGCCTCGGCGATCTGCCTCCGCTTTGACCTTCTGTAAGAACTCTCCCGAGCAGGTATAAGGAGCGTGAGGTCCGAACATGACCTGAATTCTTCCGTCGCCAGCCCCATGATAGTTCTCCACAAGCTCGATTTGTTCTTGAAAAGCCTGTTCTCCGTTGGGAGCATTCCCAATCATACCCCGTGAAAGGACTGCTCGAGTCCCTGTTTCAAGTACAGCATCTCCCACCCGATCCATATCGCCATACATATCAAGCATCGATGTCGTTCCGGACAGAATCATTTCTGCTAAGGCCAGTTTTGTTCCCCAGTATATATCTTCTTTCCCCATTTTCGCCTCGAACGGCCAGACCTTATCTGTTAGCCAAGGCATTAGCGGAAGGTCATCAGCATAACTTCTCAGCATCGTCATCGCTGCATGGGTATGAGTATTGATCAGCCCAGGCATCACGACATCATTGGGCAAATCAAGTACGCGATCCGGTACGAAACCGGCAGGAGCTGAACCCTTCGGTCCTACTGAGAGAATACGGTCCCCTTCAATCGCAATTTCTCCTTCAGGATAAAAATCATCAGGCCCAGTCATGGGTAAGATCATCGCTCGGATTAGGGTTTTTGACACGAAAACTCACTCCTTCTACTTTCTATTCATAAAAAACCTTTAAGAATAACTAAAAAGGGACCAGCAAGCGTAGCTTCTTGCACAGGAGTGAACGATTTCGCGAAGGGGCGATAAGGCAAACAAAGCTTCCGTAGCTTAGCGTAGCCATTGGTTCACTTCAGGTATTGCCCAGAGGTTTGGCGTAGCTGCTACGGAAGCGAGTGCGCCAGCCCTGGAGCGCTGAGTGAACGGATGGGCAAGAAGCTACACGACCCAGACCTTTTCATAATCTGATGGTGCTACGTAGTAGTATAAGATTCTACCCTAAGACTGGCAAAGTAATGCTTAATCTCTCTGCCCATACTGGTTTATATAATCGGATCGCAGCCCGCGCTTATCTTCGTCACTTAATTGAACCGGAGTTCCCAGCAGTCGCGACATAATATGGATTTGCGCGCTCTTCTCCACAATCTGGCAGACTTTAAGGGCCTCTTCAACAGAGCGCCCCACTCCGACCAAACCATGATTAGCTAGAAACACAGCATTTTTATCAGCGAGTGATCGCACGGTAGCCTCTGCTAATTCTTCAGTGCCCGCCCGCTGGTAATCCGCGACGCTGACTTCTTCACCCACAATCATTGCGAAATCCTCGACTAAACCCGGAAGAGGAACATGGGCAACGGCATGAGCTGTCGCATAAATGGAATGGGTATGAACGATTCCTTTTACCTCTTGGCGTTGTGAGTATATGGCTCGATGGAGTTGTTCCTCAGAAGAAGGTTTACGATAGCCTTCAAGGACAACCCCTTGCATATTCATCAGCACTAAATCTTCTTCTTTTAGGGCGAGATAATCCATTCCACTGGGGGTAATCCAAAACCCATCTCGTGAATCATCCCAAGCCGAGATATTTCCCCAGGTTCCAGCCACTAAGCCAGTCTGGATAATTTCTCGGCCAATCTCAATAATTTTTGTTTTTAGCATTTAAGATCTCACCATTATTTTCAAGAGATTTACAGAAAATGGGGGCGAAACGATCCCTTTTTCCGTAATAATTCCGGTAATATACTTCGCCGGTGTCACATCAAAAGCCGGATTATAGACTGGAACATCGAGCGGAGCGGTCTGCACGCCAAATAGTTCCCGCAATTCTTGAGGATTACGTTCTTCAATCGGAATTTCCTGTCCGCTCGGCACTTTAAGATCAATCGTGGATGTTGGAGCCGCAATATAGAAAGGGATTCCATGAGCATGTGCTAAAACCGCAACGGAATACGTTCCAATCTTATTCGCGGTATCCCCATTTGCCGCTATTCGGTCAGCGCCCACGATCACGAGATCGATTTTCCCTTGTTGCATCAGATAACCGGCCATATTGTCCGCTATGAGCGTCACCGAAATATTATCCTTCATCAACTCAAAGGTCGTCAATCGAGCTCCCTGTAAAAATGGCCGTGTCTCATCAGCATAGACATGAATATTCTTGCCCATCTGATGTGCCGCCCGAATCACGCCCAAGGCCGTTCCATATTCAACAGTAGCCAAAGCTCCCGCATTGCAGTGTGTCAATATATTGGCTTCTTCGGGGACAATCGGATTACCTTGCTCACCAATCAAATGGCAAACCCTCCGGTCGTCCTCAGCAATGCTCTCTGCCTCTACAACCAATGCCTTTCGAATCTCATCCAAATCCTCGACTTCATATAAGTCGCGCAGACGATCTTCCATCCGGCGTAAAGCCCAAAATAAATTGACAGCAGTCGGTCGCGTTTTAGTCAAACGCTCTTTTACCGTATTCATATAATCTTGAAATCCAACTCGAGTGCCAGTGTATTGTATCGCTCCTAGAGCATAGCCATAGGCAGCTGCCGCTCCGATAGCTGGCGCCCCTCTCACGACCATGCTTTCAATTGCTTCAGCCACTTCTTCATAGGTTGTTACATCATTATAGATCGTTGTCACCGGAAGCTTTGTCTGATCTAATATTCGCAGGGAATCACCCAGCCATTCTAATGCTTTCACATCCCTACCGCCTTTCTAAAACTTACCAGCCTCTTCATTAGCTAATCTGCACGTACAATCCTGTTCGAGACGAATCATCTGGAAGGTCTCCTCGACTAACATCGCGACCGTTTTGCCCATCATTTTCATGCTTGATAATACTTCAGCGTGGGTTAACGGATGATCAGCAATTCCTGCCGCTTCATTCGTCACCATTGCAATTGTCGCATAACACATACCTAATTCCTTGGCGAGCACAACCTCAGGAACACTGGTCATTCCCACCAAGTCTCCCCCTAGCATCTGATACGCTTTGATTTCCGCAGGGGTCTCAAAACGTGGGCCCTCCGTACAAACATATGTTGCTCCATCCTTCAGCGCTACTCCGAGCTTATCCGCAGCTCTGCGGATATCGTCCTGCACAGAATGACAGTATGGTTCCGTCATATCAACATGCAGAACCCCGGAGTCGCCTCCTTCATAAAAGGTTTGTGGACGACTTTTTGTAAAATCCAAAAATTGCTCGACTAAAACGAGATCACCCAGCTTATAGCGCGTAGACAAGGAGCCCACGGCTGCAGTTGCTAAGATCTGTGTAACCCCCAACTCGTTTAAAGCCCAGATATTCGCTCGGTAATTCACGAGATGAGGAGGAGTCGCATGGGTTTTACCATGCCGACTCATGAAAACAATCGTTTTTTTACTTTCACCGATTCGACCGAGATCGACTTGCACCTCTCCATAAGGAGTCTGTACTGTTTCCTGATCATAGTCTTGCAAAGACAAATTTTCTAACCCTGTTCCGCCAATCAGTGCCAAACGGCTCAAGCTTCTTCCCCCTTCTCAGGTGAGTCTTCTTCCTCCGTTTGACTAAATAAAGCATTGGCGAAATCCTGTGGAACGAAAGGACGTAAGTCCTCCATCCCTTCACCGACACCTACCCATTTCACCGGAATCTTAACTTCCCCTTGAATTCCTAAGACGACGCCGCCTTTAGCCGTACCATCCAATTTTGTGAGAACGATTCCAGTTACTCCAGCAGCCTCCTGAAATATTTTGGCCTGTTGTAAAGCATTTTGTCCAGTTGTCGCGTCGAGTACGAGTAAAACCTCATGCGGAGCACCCGGAATTTCCCGTTCAATGACACGTTTTACTTTCTTGAGTTCTTCCATCAAATTCACTTTATTGTGGAGGCGACCGGCAGTATCCATAATAATAAGGTCAACGCTCCGAGTTTTCGCATAATGAATGGCATCAAAGGCCACAGCCGCAGGATCGGCACCTTCACGCTGCTTAATGACTTCCACGCCTGCACGTTGTCCCCAGATCTCGAGTTGATCAATTGCAGCCGCTCGAAAGGTATCGCCAGCAGCAAGAATAACCTTTTTACCCTCATCTTGAAAATAATGCGCAAGTTTGCCAATGGTCGTCGTTTTCCCTACCCCGTTTACCCCGACGACCAAAAGAACGCTCGGGCCGCTTTCGGCAAATTGAAGAGGAACTTCTTCTCCTAAGAGATCCGCTATTTCTTCTTTCAGTACTTCCCGAAGTTCCTGAGCTTCAGAAAGTTTTCTTTTCTTTACTTCTTGGCGCAAACGCTGCACCAACTCAAGTGAGGTCGTAACCCCCACATCTGAACGAATTAATACCTCTTCTAATTCTTCATAAAGATCTTCATCAATTTTCCGGCGACCGGTTAGAATTTCTTCTACCTTCGTTACGAACTGATCCCGTGTTTTTGTCAGTCCTTCTTTTAATTTTGCAAAGAAACCAGCCAAGTGGATTTCCTCCCTTATGTAGGCACACCTATTGACGATATTGTACCACAATTTGGACAGGCGCTCAAACACGCAAAAAACCCTAAGTTCTACGACAATTTGTCAAAAAGAACCTAGGGGTTTCCTTATTCGCTGATAAACCTTATGCGGTTTGTGTATTCTGTTCTTCCAACTGCACGGATAAGAGCTTAGATACCCCAGACTCCTCCATCGCGATTCCATAGAGCACATCCGCTTCTTCCATCGTTCCTTTACGGTGTGAAATAACAAGAAACTGTGTCGAATCTGCAAGGCGATGGATATACTGAGCAAACCGGCTGACGTTCGCATCATCTAAGGAAGCTTCTATCTCATCAAGGATACAAAATGGGCTCGGCTTCACCCTCAGGAGGGCAAAAAGAAGGCCAATTGCAGTTAGCGCTCGCTCTCCTCCAGATAAGAGGGAAAGAAGTTGAGGTTTCTTCCCAGGAGGCTGTGCAATGATCTCTACCCCGGTCTCTAAGAGATTGTTTGGGTCATCCAATCTCAGTTCCGCATTTCCCCCGTTAAACAGTTCCTTGAAGACGGTCTGGAAGGCTTCGTTAACGGCTTTAAACCCTTCTGCAAAGCGCTCTGACATTGTTATATCCAGCTCACCAATCAACGCGTGTAAGGACTCGTTGGCTTCCACCAAATCCTGCTTTTGTGTCGCCAAGAACTCATGTCGGCTTAACATTTTCGGGTATTCTTCAATCGCAGCCTGATTAATCGGTCCGAGCTTTTCTATTTGGCGCTTGAGTTCCTGAATACGGGCCCACAAAGCGGCTCGATCCAGCTCGGTCTGATAGGTTTGGACCTCATCCCAGGTTAGGGCAAATTCTTCTTGTAAGCGATTGAGCCCTGTCTCCCACTCAGTTTCCCAACGCGCTGTTCGAAGTTCTAAGGCGTGAAGCTTTTGTTCGACACTTTGTTGCTCTTGCCGTTTTTTCTGGACGACCTGCTCCTTCTCGATCAGACGAAGGGATAAGGTTTCTCTCTCCTTGCGCACCAGAAGTAGGGCTTCTTGATGCTTCATTTGAAGTTCTGAGGTTTCCACACGACGTGTTTCTAAATCCATCTGTTCTTGGCTTAGCGTTTGTTGGGCCGTTTCCAGACTTGAGCATTCTGCCTGCTTCTGCTCCAGCATTTGAGTCAATTCAACCCACGCTTCATTCTCATGTTCTAATCGTTCTCCAGCCTGCTGAAGTTCTTGTTCCCACTTCGCAAGCTGAATCTTCGCTTCAGTCAAACGTTCTTGAATAGCCTCAGCTTCCTGACTGGCCTCTCTCGCTTTTTGTTCTTGAAGCGTAATGGCTTGACTGGACATTTCCACCCGTTCTGTAATTTCAGTTAAAGCTTGTCCCCGTTCTTGTTTGCGCTCTGTCCACGTTTTCTTCTCTTGGGCGAGCACTTCTTCACGGTCCCTGAGCGTTTCTATTTCCTTTTCCAAACGTTTAAACTGTTCACGTAAATTTTGAGCATTGGTTCGACCCACAGCAAGTTCTTGTTTCAGTCTCAAGCCCTTAGATGTGAGATCTTTACGGATTTCATCGCCTTCTCGCAGGTGGTGACTCAAAATTTGTCCTTCTTTTTCGAGTTCCGTCTGTTTAATTCTCCGAAGTTCAAGTTCCTGGCTCAACTCCTGTATTTCCCGTGAGCGCCCCAGCAAGTTAGTCCCTTTACGTTGTTGGCTTCCCCCTGTCAATGACCCCCCGGGGTGCACTTGATCCCCTTCTAGGGTCACAATACGTGCTCTATAGCCCGAGGCCCGAGCCACACGGGTGGCCGCTTCCATATCACTGACGACCAAGATCCGCCCTAGTAGGGATTCCATTGCCGGTTGAAAGCGGTCAGCGAACTGAACTAAATCAACAGCAATTCCGACGAAGCCCGGGTCTTGACTAGCCTCTCGTGTAACGGTTGTCCGTCCTCCGCGAATCACATCTAAGGGCAGGAACGTCGCTCGACCCAACTGATGTGTCTTAAGATACTGTACTGCAACTTTCGCGTCTTTTTCCGTTTCAGCAACAAGATTCTGGAGACCTGCTCCTAAAGCCGTTTCAATGGCTACTTCATACCGTTTTTCAACTGTAATCAAATCAGCAATCGTCCCGCACAATCCCAGGCAAGCTTGAACCTTATTCTTTTTAGCCTGTAAAAGCTCACGCACGCCTTTTTGATAACCTTCTCGCGAGTCTTCGAGCCCTTGTAAAGCATGGTGACGCGCTTGCATCCGTTCGATCTCTCGATTAAATTCACGCAGTTTACCTTGTAATTCCTGACTTTGCTCGTTCATTGCTTGCAGCTTGACCTGATTTTGCTCAAGCTCTTCACGGGTATTCTGTTCTTGTTGTTCAAGCACTTGCAAGCCCTGAGCATGGACCTCAATCTGCTCTTGAACGCGCGTTTGCTCTAATTCTTTAATGTTTCTTTCTTCCATAACCCGCTGGACTTGGACTTGAAGGCCGGCTAAGGTATGCTCCGCCTTCTGGTAATCTTGGCTGAAATGAGTTTGCTCGGCTAAAATCTGCGCAGCCTCAGCTCTCAGCTCTTCAATCTCTTTTACTCCGGTCTTAGATTTCACATCAGCCCATCGTAATTCGTCGTCTTGTAGCTTACGACTTGATTCAGCAACCGTCCGCACTAGTACAGCTTGCTTCCCCTCTAAAGCGGTCAGTCGTTCCTCGGTTTCGTGCTTCTTCGCCAGACTTTCTTCGGCTTCTTTACTCACCCTAACCCGTTGCTCAGCGAGATATCCCTCACGTTCCTGCCGTATCCTTTGTTCTTGAATTATTAAATTCAGGGATTGCTCATTCTTATAGTTCTCTTCCTGCTGGTTTTGAATTTTTTCATCAAATTGGTTTAGGCGAAGCTTATCCTCAACCGTTTGGCTCTCCGCTTGACCCAATTCACTAATCGCGGCGGCTAGATCAAGCCGCAATTGCTCCGCTTCCGCACCCGAAAAATTAAGTTTTTCACGAACATCTCTTAAATCTCGGACGACGATTTGAATTTCAAGTTTTTGCTGTTCCTGGGTTAACGCTAAGGACTGCTCTGCAACCCGTGCTTGTTCAGCTAAAGGGGTCAGTTGCCCCTCAATTTCATTCACGATATCTTCTAAACGTTCTAGGTTATGTTCGGTCTCATCCAAGCGTTTCAATGCTTCGCGTTTGCGCATCCGGTACTTTGTAATTCCTGAAGCTTCTTCAATTAAATTTCGACGTTCCTCCGATTTAAGGTTCAAAATCTCCTCAACTCGGCCTTGTCCGATAATCGAAAAGCCCTCTTTACCAGCACCCGTATCCATGAAAAGTTCATGAATATCCTTCAAGCGACAAGGAGCACGGTTGATGAAGAATTGTCCTTCTCCATCACGGTAGACACGGCGGGTAATCGTTACTTCCTGAAAATCAAGCGCAAAAATTCCGGTGGAATTATCAAACACTAAGGATACTTCAGCCATCCCAACGGGACGCCTTACCGTACTCCCTGCAAAGATAATATCCTCCATTTTTCCGCCTCGCAGATTTTTGGCACTTTGCTCACCAAGCACCCAGCGCACAGCATCTGCAATATTACTTTTACCACTCCCGTTTGGACCAACCACAACACTCAAACCATGTCCTAACTCCAGCTTGACTTTATCCGCGAAGGACTTAAACCCTTGGATCGAAACTGACTTCAAAAAAACAGGGAACTCACTGGCCTTATTCGCCATGGTTCTCCCCTCCAAGTTCCTCTAAAACTTGCTGAGCAGCCTTTTGTTCCGCTTCTTTTTTAGTTCGACCTACCCCTTGACCTCTAAGTTTACCTTTCAAGAAAACGCCGGCCGTAAACCGTTTATTATGATCTGGGCCTTCTTCTGCTAAAATCTGATAACTCACTTCAGATTCATCATGTTGCGCTTTTTCTTGAAGCGTCGTCTTATAATCCCCGTAATTTCCTTGGGCAACTTCCTCAATCTCCGGTGTTAACAAATCAAGAATGACACGTCGGGCTTCTTGAAGTCCGTATTGAAGGTATATCGCGCCAATGACCGACTCAACCGCATCAGCGAGAATTGAAGGTCGTTCCCGTCCCCCTGAGACTTGCTCTCCTTTTCCCAGTAAGAGTTCTTTTCCTAATTCAATCTTCTGAGCTATGCGCGCCAAAGTCGATTCGTTAACCACTGCCGCCCGCATTTTTGTGAGCTCACCTTCGGGTCGTTCCGGATATTTCAAATAGAGATATTCCGCAATCACAAAATCCAAGATGGCATCTCCCAAAAATTCCAAACGTTGATTATTCTCCACACCAGACTTTGGATTTTCAAACAAGTAGGAAGGATGCGTAAGGGCTATCTTAAAGAGTCGATTAGGAAAGGGGTTAAGTTCCAAACGCTTTGCGAGTTGCAAGCCGATTGGATTTTTCCGCATTGGAACAGTATTCACTCTCCGGCGAGAGCTTTTGCCCTCACCGGATTTTTTCATATCAACCCTGTCTCGTTGTTTTTGTATCACTTTGTCTTACTCCTTATTCCTCCATATACTTCTTGATTACAATTGTAGCATTGTGACCTCCAAATCCAAAGGTATTCGACATCGCAATATCCACATTTTTTTCGCGGGCTTGATTGGGTACATAGTCCAAATCGCAATGAGGATCAACTTCCCCATAGTTTATCGTAGGTGGAATAACCCCATTTTGAATCGTTAACACACAAGCGATTGCTTCGATTGCTCCCGCCGCGCCCATCAAGTGGCCTGTCATTGATTTTGTCGAACTAATCGCCACTTTATCGGCACAATCCCCAAAGACGATTTTAATCGCTGCCGTTTCGGTCGAATCATTTGCACCAGTACCCGTTCCATGGGCATTGATATAATCTATCTCTTCAGGCATAACTCCAGCACTCTCTAAAGCTTTGCCCATCGCACGAGCCGCACCAGCACCCCCTGGAACGGGAGTTGTAATATGATAGGCGTCCGAAGTACTCCCATACCCTATCAATTCAGCATAGATCTTCGCATTGCGTGCTTTGGCATGTTCCAGAGATTCAAGAATTAAGATACCTGCACCTTCACCCATAACGAAGCCGGTCCGACGCGCATCAAAGGGACGAGATGATGCTTTAGGATCTTCCTTTTCCGTCGACATGGCTTTCATCGAACAGAAGCCTGCAAAGGCTAAGGGAGTTAGCGGAGCTTCAGTTCCTCCTGCGACAACGATATCCACTTCGCCTCTTTCAATCAGACGCATCGCTTCGCCGATCGCATTGGTTGCAGAAGCGCACGCGGTAACAACAGTGGAACTCGGTCCCTGTAATCCAAACTCGATCGACACATGTCCTGCTGCCATGTTACTGATCAGCATCGGAACGAAAAAGGGACTGACCCGGCCTGGGCCCTTGGCCATTAGAACTTCCTTCTGTTCCTCAAAAGTTGTCACTCCGCCAATTCCACAGCCGAGTATTGTACCTGCTCGTTCCTTATCGATTTCATCTAAATCAAGTCCTGAATCACGAATGGCCATTTTCGCCGCAGCAACCGCAAATTGGGCGAAACGATCCATGTGACGGCTCTCTTTTTTATCAAGCCAATCCGTAGGTTCAAAATCTTTAACTTCACCTGCTACTTTTGTTGGCATATTGCTGACATCAAAACGGGTCACAAAATCAAGGCCAGACTCACCCTGACTTAAACTTTTCCAAAAATCTTCGATCGTATTTCCAACGGGAGAAATAACTCCCATACCTGTAATCACTGTACGATGTTGCAACGAAACAACCTCCTTACTTCGATTTAATCGATCACTCAGCACGCAGTATTTCAGTCTTAATATCTTCAAAAATTTGGGACACTGATAAAACTTTTTGGGCTTTGGTATATTTGGCCCCCGAAAAAACTAAGCCTTCTTGAACATTTCCTTGCTGAGCCTTATTCAAGCGATCCATAATACAAAAATTTGCTCCACAATCTTTTAAGCAACGGTCACATTTTTTAGGACGAACATCTCCATCATTCTCAAGCTCATCCGTAAAGGGATTACGAATAGCCCGTCCAGGTAAACCCACTGGGCTGTGAATAATCCTCATATCTTCTTCACGAGCGTTGAGTAAATGGGCTTTCCATTCTGGCGCTGCACTACTTTCTTCACTTAGGGCAAAACGTGTTCCCATTTGGACTCCGTCAGCTCCAAGCCGCAATATCTCGACCACATCCTGCCCATTCATCACGCCACCAGCCCCTATAACAGGGATTTTCACGGCTTCTCTGACTTCAGGAAGAATTTCACGCATGGATCGATCCGTACCTAAGTGTCCACCCGCTTCAGTCCCCTCAACAATAACTGCGGCTGCCCCAAGCTTTTCGGAAATTCGGGCAAGCTTAGCGGTCGAAACGATCGGTACAACTGGAATTCCAGCTTCTTTACCCCATCCAAACATATCCCGTGAAAATCCAGCACCCGATACTAAGACGTCAATTCTTTCATCAAATGCGGCTTTCACAAGTTGAGCAAATTCTCGGACCGCAAACATAATGTTTACCCCGATGATGCCCTGCGTTCTTTTCCGAGCTTCTCGGATTTCCTGACGCAATTCTTCGACTGTAAGACCACTCCCGGCAATTAAACCAATTCCCCCTTCTTCTGCGACAGCAGCCGCTAAAGGAGCCATAGAAATTCGTACCGCCATGCCTCCCTGAATAACGGGAACCTTGGCGACTAAGTTTGCAATATGGAGTTCAGGTATTTTCACTGATTTTCCTCCTGTTCAACCTTCAATTTGTAATCATCTTATGCTCAAGTCTTTCCATCTTTATATGAAACCCTTCAGGTCACCTGAAGGGAGAATCTCAGTTAGTTTTAGGTTAAAGAAAGTCCCGCAGTGCTCTACGGGACTTTCTAGGCACTATTGGTTTTCTTTGATGTAGTTTACTGCATCTCCAACAGTACGAATCTTTTCCGCATCCTCGTCCGGAATATCCAGATCGAATTCTTCTTCAAGAGCCATAATAAGTTCAACAATATCCAAAGAATCTGCATTTAACTCTGTGAAGGAAGTTTCTAAGGAAATTTCTTCCTCATCTACCCCAAGTTGATCCACGACGATAGATTTTACTTTATCATAAATTGCCATGTTGCCCAATCACCTCCTCTCACAGATATACATTAACACATTTACATCAACATTCCACCATCTACAGCAAGCACCTGTCCTGTAATGTAGGACGCAGCTGGAGATGCGAGGAATAAAACGGTCTGAGCAACTTCTTCTGGAGATCCAATCCGTCCCAAAGGAATTCCGTGTTGAATCTGTTCTTTAACTTCTTCAGGTAAGCTTTCCGTCATGTCTGTAGAAATATACCCAGGAGCAACCGCATTAACGCGCACTCCGCGCGAAGCAAGCTCCTTAGCCATCGACTTACTAAAACCGATAATTCCTGCTTTCGCTGCGGCATAGTTGGCTTGCCCAGCATTACCTGAAACCCCTACTACAGATGAAATATTGACAATCACCCCTGAACGTTGCTTCATCATGCTTTTGCTTACAGCTTTACTGCTCAGGAACACGCCTTTAAGGTTTGTATTAAGAACCGCATCCCAATCGGCCTCTTTCATCCTTAATAATACATTATCCCGAGTGATACCCGCATTATTCACGAGAATATCTATTTTTCCATAGGTATCTACAGTTTTCTTGACCAGGCGATCGACATCCGAGGCTTGGCTGACGTCCGCTTGCACGGCAATTGCCTGTCCGCCCAAGTCCTCAATCATTGTTACGGTTTTCTCGGCCTGATCGGCATGACCTGCGTAATTCACAACGACTTGAGCTCCAGCTCGAGCCAATTCGAGGGCTATGGCTCGACCAATTCCGCGCCCAGCTCCTGTTACAATGGCCACGCTGTTTTTCAGAAACATTTTATCTACTCTCCTTTAAATATGCAAGTGACTTTTCTAAACTTGCTAAATTATTGACATTGAGGAGGGTGGCCTCAGGTACTATTTTTTTAACGAGGCCCGCCAGAACTCTACCCGATCCTAATTCAAGGAAGGTATCCACACCTTGTTCCTGAAGATACCGAATGGATTGCTCCCAGAGAACTGGGGCACTCACTTGATTGACTAAGCTTTCGATAATCTGATCCGATTCTTGGATCACTTGAGCATTAATATTAGCAATCACGGGATGAGCGGGAGTTTTCCAGTCAACCTGGTCTAAGACCGTCCTTAAATTCTCCCCTACATTTTTCATATAGGGAGAATGAAAAGCACCACTCACGGCGAGAAGAATTCCACGCTTGGCTCCCAAAGCCTTTGCTTTCTCGATAGCCCGTAGAACAGCCGTAGCCTCTCCAGAAATGACAACTTGACCAGGGCAGTTATAGTTAGCCGGCCCCACCCATTCCTCGCCTTCACAGGCTTCACGGCATGCTTCTTTAACTTTAGTTTTATCGAGTCCTAGGATTGCCGCCATACTGCCTTTTCCTGCAGGCATCGCGGCCTGCATCAGTTCTCCACGCTGACGAACCACCTTAAGGGCCTCTTCGAGCGTTAAACTGCTCGCTGCCAGATGTGCTGAATATTCTCCCAAACTATGCCCTGCCACAAAATCAGGCTCAATTCCTGCACTTTGAACTGCTTTCCAAGCTGCAGCACTAACTAAGAGTAAAGCGGGTTGTGTATTTTCCGTCTGCCGCAAAACCTCTTCCGGACCTTCAGACATCACGCGTGCCCATTCTTCGCCTAAAACGCGATGGCACGTCTCAAGAATATCACGTCCTTCAGGAAGATTGAAAAGTTCTTGCCCCATGCCTACAGCCTGTGAACCTTGACCAGGAAATAGGAATGCCAATTTTCCCATCTTTTTTCTCCTTCTTAAAACGTAAAACGTTCCTTCAATTTTTGAATTTCCTGTTCTGCTCCATCAATGACGTCTCGAACAATTGCTGCCGCAGGCTCGATCCGGGTAACCGCCCCAGCAACTTGACCTGACATCACTGAGCCATTTTGAATGTCTCCCTCGACCATAGCGATCCGTAATCTTCCTGCCCCCAATTTTTCAAGTTCAGCTACAGGGGTTCCGACCTTCTCCAATTCGGTCAATTCACGCGTAAAGTGGTTAACCAAACAACGGACAGGATGCCCTGTCGATTGTCCAGTAACAACGGTGCTCCGATCTTTCGCTTTAAGAATAGCTTCTTTGACCTTAAACGGAATTGTACATTCCTCAGCACACATAAAACGGGTTCCCATTTGAACCCCTTCTGCTCCAAGGGCAAGAGCTGCCAACAAGCCTCGACCATCAACAATTCCACCCGCCGCGATGACTGGAATCTGGACCGCATCAACGACCTGCGGGACTAAAGGTAATGTCGTCGTTTCGCCAACATGTCCCCCTGATTCCATCCCCTCAGCGATGAGGGCATCCACTCCAGCTCTCTCCAAGCGTTTTGCTAAAGCTACTGAAGCCACCACGGGAATAATCTTGGTCCCTACTTCTTTTAAGGCTTGAACATATTTTCCAGGATTCCCTGCGCCTGTGGTGATGACAGGTACCCTTTCTTCTAAAACGACTTGCATCACCTCTTCAACAAAAGGAGACATGAGCATCACATTGATTCCATAAGGTTTCGAGGTTCTGGCTTTCACCTTCTTGATTTCTGCTCTTACCCAATCCGCTGGTGCATTACCCGAACCAATTATTCCAAGTCCCCCCGCCTCTGATACAGCGGCTGCCAGTTCACCTGTTGCTACCCAAGCCATTCCCCCTTGAAAAATGGGGTATTCAATATTTAATAAATCACAAATTCGGCTTTTGATCATCCCTAAGCACCCTTTCTCATCCTATCACTCTAGAGCTATATCTTTTGGCTATCCTAATATTCTCTTCGCTGCACTTATCGTTTTGCCCACTTAAGTACTGTACCACCCCAGGTTAATCCTGCGCCAAAGCCAACCATCAAAAGATTGTCACCATATTTTATTCGTCCGCCCCGAGCTGCTTCATCTAAGGCGACCGGGATTGAAGCACCCGACATATTACCATACCGATCCAGATTAACAAAGACCTTCTTAGAATCAATACCGAGTCGTTTAATTGAAGCATCGATGATCCGCAAGTTGGCTTGATGCGGAATAAAGAGGTCGATATCCTCCTTCTGCAGCCCTGCTTTGTCAATCACTTTGTGCGCAGTTTCTCCCATGATTCGTACCGCAAATTTAAACACTTCACTGCCAGCCATACTGAGCGTATGCATTTTGTTCTGTACGGTTTCAACGGTCGCCGGGTTTTTAGAACCCCCTCCCAGCATCGCTAAGAGATGACCGCCAGCCCCATCTGCCCCAAGCTCAAAGCTCTTAAAACCATACCCTTCCTCCACAGGCTGGATCACTGCCGCTCCAGCACCATCTCCAAAGAGTACACAGGTTGAGCGATCTTCCCAGTTGAGTATTTTACTTAAGGTTTCTGCTCCAATAACTAAAACTGTACGATACAGCCCGGTTGCCACAAATTGAGCTCCCGTGGTAATCCCATACAAAAAGCCTGTACAAGCCGCTGATAAATCAAAAGCAGCCGCATTTTTAGCACCCAATCGATCTGCCACAAGACCTGCCGTCGCCGGAAAAGCATAGTCTGGAGTCACTGTGGCAACGATGACAAGGTCAATCTCCTCTGGAGCCACCTTGGCATCTTCTAACGCCCGTAGAGCCGCCTCATAGCAAAGGTCTGATACGGAGGAATCCGGATCAGCGATATGCCGTTCTTTAATCCCTGTCCGGCTCACAATCCACTCATCATTCGTATCTACAATCTTCTCCAAATCACCATTCGTTAAAACCTTTTCAGGGAGATATGATCCAGTACCGACAATTCCTACACTATTTAACATGGTGCTCCTTCTTTCCTCACTTTTTAACCAAGGGTAACTCCTCACGAATCTTTTCGATAAATTGGCTTTCCACACATTCACGTGCCACCCGAACCGCATTAAAGATTGCTTTTTGTTTAGAACTTCCATGACAGATCACGCTAATCCCATTCACTCCCAACAAGGGAGCGCCACCATATTCGGCATAGTCCATCATTTGAGCAATTTCTTTTAAGCCAGGTTTAATCGCGAGTGCTCCTAATTTGCGAACCGGTGTCGCAGTAATTTTCTCTTTTATGAGTTGAAAGATAGCTCCAGATAACCCTTCTGTTGTCTTTAAAACAATGTTTCCTACAAAACCCTCGCAAACGACAACATCAGCTCGGCCATAAGGAAAATCTCGTCCCTCAATATTGCCGATAAAATTAATGGGGGCTTCTTTCAAAAGGGGATAGGTTGTCTGGGCTAATTCATTACCCTTCGTCTCTTCCGTTCCAATGTTTAAAAGCGCCACCCGCGGATGGGTAAACCCTAAAATTTTCTCAGCATAAATGCTTCCCATGATGGCATACTGAACCAGATGTTCCGGTTTAGCATCAGGATTAGCTCCCACATCTAAGAGGAGCTTACCCCCTTCTAAGGTCGGTAGCACAGTCCCAATCGCGGGGCGTTCAATCCCTTTGATACGACCTAAGCCTAACAAACCAGCGGCCATTTGTGCGCCAGTACTACCAGCGCTGACCACCGCATCCGCTTCTCCTTCTTTAACCATTCGGGTAGCCACAACAATTGAAGCATCCTTTTTTTTACGGACCGCATTAGCGGGATGCTCGTCCATGCTAATAACCTCAGTTGCTTCTCTCAGAGATAAATTTCGTGGTCGATCAGAGGTAGGCAGGAACTCATTTATACGCTCAGACTGCCCCACCAAAATAATTTCAGTTTCTGGATAAGCTTGTGCTGCCTGAACGGCTCCTTTGACAATTTCTTCAGGAGCATAATCCCCTCCCATAGCATCGATGGCAATTTTCATCTCAATTACCCTCCAAATCTTTATAGATTAATCTCTGCATCGAAACCAAAAAGTATCCAATGCCCAGTTAAAACATCTTCTTGTTCTACCTGCGCCACGATATCAACCCAATATTTGTTCCCTTTTCGTTTCAGCACTCGCCCTTGTGTAATCACCGTTTGGCCAAGATGGGCTGGACGAAGGAATTTCAGTTCAACGCTACCTGTTACCGCCATTTCCGCGTCTACAAGTGCTATTGCTAAGGAGTTTGCTTGAGCGAATAAATGATGTCCGCGCGCGACTCTCGCTTTATCAAGAACCATGTTCTCCTCAATAAGCATCTCAGAACGGCCAAAATCTCCGACCTTAAGTTCCATGAGCCGGCCAATGACTTCCTGCTCTTCAAGAGACTTTAAGGTGCCATATGCTTCATGCGCGACAGCCCTCGTCCGTTCACGCAGTTCTGGAATCCCTAAATCGGTTCGATCCAGACGAATCGTTGACACGCTTACACTAAAGTGTTTCGCTAGCTCTTCATCCGTTGAAAAGGGATTCTTTTCAATTTCCTCTAGGAGCGCTTGATGCCTCTCCTGTTTATGATGTCGAGTCAATTTTCTCACCGCATTCTCATTTTGTGACCTGGTACTAATTATAGCTCAGTTAAAATCTCTTTTCAACCAAAGATCAATTGAAATAAAGCAGAAATATGTATAAAAAAAGGAGCCCATAATGGACTCCTTTTTACTGAACTTATTCTCCCATGGAGATAACTTCTTTTGCCTTATAATAACCGCAGCTTGGGCAAACGTGATGCGCTAATTTCGGTTTATGGCATTGGGGGCATTCGATGTGGTTTGGTGCAGTTAACTTCCACATAGCCCGACGTTTACGTACTCTCGATTTGGATTGGCGATGTTGACCGACACCCATAATTACACCCCCTTTAAGCTTTCAAAAGCCTTAATCTCTCTTCGACCACTGGGCCAGCGCCGCTAAACGCGGGTCAGTCTGCTCAAGCACACACTCACAAGAGGTATGATTCCGATTAACTCCACAGACTGGGCAAAGCCCTTGGCACTCTGGAGAGCAGATAAATCTCATCGGTAGAGCCAACACGATCTGTTCAAAAATCCGTTCATTGATTTCTATTTCATCTTTCTCAAAGATGAAAGCAGATTCACTCTGTTCTTCTTCAGCCATAGCCATACCGCCATAAACCCATTCATCCTCATACGATAATTCGAGCGGATAAATAATGTCGTCTAAGCAGCAACCGCACTGCGTTTTGAACTTTGTTTGAACCTTGCCTAGAACAAGAAGGGATTTTCCCAGGTTGGTCACCTGAAGTTGAACGCGTACAGGAGCTGCAAAAGACAGCCCATTAAGTTCCGATTCATAAGCAGAAAAATCTTCTTCTAAATCAAAATGAGCTATTCCGTTCTCATTACGGCGAACTTGAGCAACATTAACCTTCACGCTTAACACTCCAATACACAACCATTATTATAGTTGGCACAATTTTCTTTGTCAAGGAAAACTCCTTAACCTTTCACGACCTCATACGTATCCATTGCAATCATCAGTTCTTCATTCGTTGGGATAACAAGGACACGACAACGGGCATCTTCAGTCGAGATATCAATTTCTTGACCTCTGATTTTATTCTTTTCAGGATCGATTTCAACCCCAAGATAAGAGAGGTTTCCAGCTATGCTTTCACGCATTGTTGCGGAATTTTCTCCCAATCCTGCTGTAAAGATGATTGCATCTGCTCCATTGAGCACTGCAGCATATGAACCAATATATTTCTTGACGTCATGAGCAAAGACATTAAGGGCTAATTGAGCACGATAATTACCTTCCTCAGCTGCGCCTTCAATATCACGGAAATCACTGCTCACTCCAGATACTCCGAGAACGCCGCACTTCTTATTTAAGAAATCATTGACTCTCTTCGAGGTAAGATCTTCCTTCTGCATGATATAAGATACGATCGCAGGGTCGAGATCGCCTGAACGAGTTCCCATCATCAATCCTTCCAAAGGAGTAAAGCCCATAGAAGTTTCAACCGATTTTCCACCATCGATTGCGGTAATGGAGGAACCATTTCCTAGATGGCAGCTAATCAGCTTCAGATCTTCGAGAGGGCGACCTAACAGAGCAGCTGCACGTTGACTGACATATTTGTGGGAAGTTCCGTGGAAACCATATTTCCGAATTTTATATTGTTCATAAAGTTCATAAGGAAGACCATAGATAAACGCTTCAGGCGGCATTGTTTGATGAAAAGCGGTATCAAAGACTGCAACTTGAGGAACACCAGGCATTAAGTCTTTGCAGGCTTCAATTCCGGCGATATTCGGCGGATTGTGGAGAGGCGCAAGCTCGACACATTCTTCGATTGCTTTGATGACTTCATCATCAATTAAAACCGATTGAGCAAATTTTTCTCCGCCGTGTACAACGCGGTGACCCACAGCTTCAATTTCTTTAAGATCCTTAACAACCCCATATTCCGGATTAACCAAAGCATCTAAAACCAGTTTGATGGCTATCGTATGGTTGGTGATCTCTGCTGTAATAATTTCTTTTTCGCCACCTGCTTTGCGATGCGTTAACACCGATCCAGGCATACCAATCCTTTCAACTAATCCTTTAGCTGAAGGTTGTTTTGTTTCTGTGTCTAAGAGCTGATACTTTAGAGATGAGCTCCCGCAGTTAATAACAAGAATGTTCACGTTTGTACCTCCTAAATTCCTTTTCCACCCATTTTCTCTCTTTAGTTTGCCCCAAAAAAACTACTTCTTATCAAAGAAGTAGATTTGTCGAGACATCTTTTTCATTTCAAAACACTTTTAGTTTATCACACTCCGTCCCATTTTCAACCCCTCACAAGAAAATCCGACGAATTTCCGAAGATTTCGCCGCAGCGGCTTGATACCCTAAGTCAATAGCTTCATTTGCAATTTCAAATTGCAAGCTGCCAATATGCCCCACTTCTGGTTGGATGAGCAAGTCAGCTCCGCTTGATCCTAACCGAAAAACTTCTTCCTCTAATATTTCCACCGATTGAAGCAAAACATCCATTGCATTATTAATTTTTGTTGAAAGTCCTTTTTTAACATCAACTGCTAAAATCTTGTCCGCTCCCATTTCCCGGCCCACATGGATGGGTAAGCGATTTTTAACCGCGCCATCCACTAACAGATGGCCCTGATATCGAAACGGTTGAAACACGCCAGGTATCGAAATGCTCGCCCTGACTGCCTGGGCGACGCTTCCCTCTTTAAATACCACTAATTCACCTGTTTCAATATCCGTTGCAACAATAGCTAATGGAATTTTGAGTTCCTCGAAACTGAGATTTTTCGTTAAAAGCCGCATCGCTTCGAGCACTTTATCGCCTTTAATGAAACCTCCTCGCGAGACAGAAATATCAAATAATTGGCGACTAAAACCCGGATGACTAAGGAGTCGTTCCAAACGATAGAGATCAATTCCTGCTGCATAGAGCGCTCCAAAGATCGCACCGATGCTGCACCCAACGACTAAATCTATTGTTATTTCTTCTTCTGCCAGTGCCTGAAGGAAGCCAAGATGAGCAAATCCTCGCGCGCCTCCCGCTCCCAAGATCAACCCATTTTTACTCATTTAACTCCTCCTCATCCCCATAATCTTGAAAATCTTACTTCTATGACTTAGTAAGCTTCCATATAAATTATGTATGATGAAAGGCGGGTGAATTATGGCAGCAGCAATCCGCACTCTTCCTTTTTTTCTTTTAGCTCTTGCCATGTTTTTATACCCTCAGGAAGTCGTCTCTTCAGCGGCAACCGGGTTAACCCTTTGGTGGACATTTGTTTTGCCAGCCTTACTCCCTTTTTTTATTCTCTCGGAACTCTTAATGGGAGCAGGCTTCATTCATTTTCTGGGCATACTCCTCGAGCCTTTAATGCGGCCTTTCTTTCACCTTCCCGGAAAGGCTTCTTTTGTCATGGCTATGGGCTATACCTCCGGAATCCCCATTGGCGCCGTTCTCACTTGTAAGTTACGTCAGCAGAACCAATTAACTCAAATCGAAGGAGAACGTCTCTTGGCCTTCACCAGTAACCCCAGCCCTGGATTTATGTTTGGAGCAGTCGCCTCGGGAATGCTGGGCAGACCGGAGCTCGGTCTTGTCTTAGCTGGAGCCGTCTATTTATCAAACCTTATCATTGGTATTCTCTTTCGATTTTATCGGTATCAACCTGTCGAGGGACACATAAGTGCTTCGATTTCTTTAAAAAGAGCCTGGCAGGAGCTACTCACAGCTCAAGATCAGGATGGACGCCCGTTTGGGCAACTTTTAGGTGACGCTGTGAGGCAAAGTGTCCAGACTGTTTTACTCGTTGGAGGGTTTATTACCTTTTTCTCTGTCCTTATTAACTTATTGAACGCTACGCATCTTACAACAGGTTTGGCCCTTATTCTCGAGTCGTTAACGGGTGGTCATTTTACATTACCCAGGGTGACGGCAGGGGTGAATGCACTCTTTGAAACGACCTTAGGTTGTCGTACCAGCCTCCAAGCTTTCTCTGGGCTTAACGTTCAGGTGGCGGTCCTGAGTGCGGTTCTGGCCTGGGGTGGACTTTCGGTATTTGCACAGGTTGCAAGTTTTACGAGTTTAACTGATCTCCGCTTCTCAGCCTTTTTACTTGGGCGCGTTCTGCAAAGTATCTTAGCCCCAATTTTGAGTCAAATTTTACTCCTTTTTATCAAGGTTCCCGCATCTTCTCCCCTATTTCCAATCTCCTCTTTGAAAACGGCGACTGGCTTTTTATTGACTTGGCGGCTCAGCGTTTGGGTCTTCTGCGGTGTTATGATTTTTTTCCTCATTTCGGCCCTTGGGGTTCGTTTTCTGACTCAAAAATAATGAACAAAACGCCATATTGAAAAAGAGGCGACCATTTTGGTTGCCTCTTCGTCCCATAGCTCATTCCCTTTATTCTGCTGATTCAACTTTCTTTTCACGTTGATCCTGTTTAGCTAATGTTCTCAGCTCTTCTCTGTTCTTACGCAGTGCCTGCAAGGTCTCACCGACACTCTTTTCAACCCGTTGTAAAAGCTCATCTGTATATTGGACCGCTCCCAGCTTAACTTCTTTCGCATAGTTTTGGGCTTGGCGAGCAAGGTCTTCTGCATAACTTTGGGCTTGTTTGGAGACTTCATTTTCACCGGCTAATTTTTCAACATAAGATTTACCGCGTTCTAAAATATGGTCAGCCTCAGCTTTTGCTTCATCAAGGATTTTTTGACGTTCATAGAGCACTCTTTGCGCCTCCCGAATTTCATCCGGCAAAGAGGTTCTCATTCGATCAATGAGTTCAAAAATCTGCGAATCATCTACCAATACTTTTCCAGTCATCGGAATTTTTGTCCCGCGGTCAACGATTTCCTCTAATTCCTCTAAAATTTCAAAAACATCGTGTTCCAAAGCCATCCTCCCCTATTCTATACATCTCTGAATGTACCAGATTTTCGTATCTCCATATTCACTGGTTTTACGAATTTCAAACGGTTCACTAAGCTGAAGTTCTTCTTCAGACGCCGTTTCGGCAATAATCACTCCAAATTCAGTGAGGCGGCAAGGTTCACTAAGCGAACTTAGCGCTTTGCTTACCAACTCCTGTCGGTAAGGAGGATCAAGAAAGATTAAATCAAATCTTGCTTCTGGATATTGCTTCAGAAACTCAAAAGCATCCATGCTATAAAGTTTGGCTTGAGCCTCCCCTATAAGCGTTAAATTCTCTTGGATAACTTTTTGAGCTGTATACGCTTTTTCAACAAGGACCACTTCTTGTGCTCCTTGGGAAAGCGCTTCTAGAGCCAAATTTCCTGTTCCTGCAAAAAGATCAAGGACTCGTGCGTCTTGCACTTTCTCCCTTAGGACATTAAAAATTGCACCTTTTACTTTATCCGCCGTAGGACGAGTATCCATTCCCGATACCGTTTTTAGTTTGCGTCCTCGCATCTCCCCGGCAATAATTCGCATAGATGTTCTCCTCGATATTGAGATAGAAATAACCATCACTCTAAAATATAATAATTGCACAATAATTGACGTTAAAAGACAAGTTATTATAAGTATACCACAGCCTGTTATTTTCTTAACAAATTTTTTGTATATTTTCCCTTAATCCACAAATACTATTTTTCGGTAGGATAAATTTCTACCTTTCCCCCACCAGTTCTTCCTTCGTTTCTCCTCTTGATCACTGGTCGTGAGGGCCAGTGATTTTTTTGTACGTATCAGAAAGTATAAGTTTTTATCGGTAGATAGTATAAGTGCAACTAAGGCTTCCGCCTGCGCTAAGGCTTGGCGCAAGCCAAGTTTTCTTTATTTCCTTTACGCAAAAGTTTGAAAATTAACTGTGGGAGGTTAAATTTGTATGAAAAAATCAGATTTCATCCGAGAATTTAATGTCAATATTGATATGGCTGTTGAAGCTCATGAAATTCTTCGTGGAGAAAGCGAGGATGAGATTCCAGGCGTACGAATGAGCAAAGCCGAATTTGATCACGCCGTTATTACCACAATTGATATCGAAACAGAACAAGGGGTTCAAGAAATGGGACGCCCTCAAGGAACCTACATCACCATTGATGCTCCAGACATTCGCCAAAATAATTATTTAGTTCATAATGAAATTAGTGAAATTCTTGCAAAAGAACTCGTTAATTTGATGAACCTCAACGATAACTCAAGTGTTCTAATTGTTGGCTTAGGAAATTGGAATGCAACTCCCGATGCTTTAGGCCCTCAAGTGATTGATAAAACTTTGGTTACTCGCCATCTTTTTCAACTTTCTCCAGACGAACTCAAGGGAAAATTAAGAAATGTAAGTGCCATCGCCCCTGGAGTACTTGGCATCACTGGAATCGAAACGGCAGAGATTATTCGTGGTCTTGTCGAGCATGTTAAACCGGATTGGGTCATTGCCATTGATGCTTTGGCCGCGGGTTCCCTCGAACGGATCGGCACTAGCATTCAAATTTGTGATACAGGGATCTCACCCGGCTCAGGCGTAGGAAATCGACGCGTCGGCATTAACGAAGAAACTTTAGGTTGCAAAGTGGTCGCTATTGGTCTACCCACCGTTGTCAATGCGGCAATTATCGCTCACAGCTGTCTGGACGGGTTACTTGATGAGCTGAAAACCAGTCCCAGTCTTTACAAGCTCTATAAGGGATTTAATTCAGATACATTGGAACATATATTAACTCAAGCTTTATCCCCATACACAAATAATCTAATGGTGACTCCAAAGGAAATTGATACTCTAATTAAAAGTGCGGCTCGAATTATTGCCGGTGCTTTAGGGATGTGTCTGCACCCGGGAATTACGCGTGAAGAATATCAGACGTATCTACAATAAGAGTCATTGATTTTTCTTGCAAGCAAAGTTACGTTACAGACACTCGGACGGACGCTCGCAGACCAAGCTAAGGGCATAACTGCTAGATGCAAGTTACGGGATTTCCTCCCAATTCGCCGTGCAGATCTGCTATGCCGTCCATGGTGCAGTCTGCACTAGGTACGTCCTGTGACCCTCAACATATTTCTATTTACTAGTCATCGAACAGAAAAGAGCGGGAAAATTCCCGCTCTTTCTGTATCCCTATTCTTAAACGTCTTAAGTATTCGGGAACTTCTTATGCTTACGATTCGCAATCCCAATCTCTTGAGCAACCTCATACTTAAATTTCTCAAGCTCTGCTGTTAAAGGAATTCCCGGATTTTTTTGATCAGCCATGCTTAGCCCTCCTCTTATTATGTTCTTTAGGAGCAGACCTACATCGCTGCTACTTCACTTTTTTGCTCTTGATTTTCTACTGTTATTATTTTTCATAAGAATGCAAGTGATACCCGGGAATTATAGAGAAAACAAATTTTAAAAACCAAGAACACAAAAATATACCAATCATAATTTTCAAATTCTTAATGCAATCCCACGTTATCTAAAGAGTAGTACTTATCGACTTCTCGCCATAATTCCTCATAGTCCTGCGGATGAGCCAAGATCTTTTGTGCCACCTGATAGGCTTGTTCAACAATTCGGGCATCTTGGGAAAGATTAGCTAACCTTAGTTCCATTACCCCATGTTGCCGAGTTCCAAGGATCTCGCCAGCTCCCCGCAATTTCAGATCCTCCTCCGCAATTTTGAACCCATCCTGAGTCTCACAAAGGACCTCTAATCTCCGACTATCTTTAACCGAAGACATGAGGATGCAAAACGACTGTTCACTTCCCCTGCCGACCCGACCGCGGAGTTGATGAAGTTGAGCCAAGCCGAAACGTTCAGCATTTTCAATAACCATTACGGACGCGTTAGGGACATTAACACCGACCTCGACCACCGTGGTCGAGACCAAGATATCGGTCTCTCCCGCCTGAAAGTTCTGCATCACCGCTTCCTTTTCAGGACCTTTCATCCGACCATGCAGAAGAGCCACGTTCCGATGGGGGAATCGTTGACAAAGCGATTCATAGCGTTCCGTTGCAGAAATAAAGTCCATATGCTCAGATTCATCAACAAGGGGGCAGACGACGTAAATCTGATGACCTTTTTCCATTTCCTCTTCCAAAAATTTCTCCAGATTAGAACGTCCTCGCTCTGAGAGTTTACGCGTGATAATCGGCTTCCGGCCTTTGGGCATTTCGTCCAAAGCCGATAGTTGTAAATCCCCATAAAGCGTTAAGGCTAAGGTTCTGGGAATTGGCGTAGCTGTCATTACCAGAACATGGGGATTTTGTCCTTTTGATTGGAGCATGGTTCGTTGCTTTACTCCAAAACGATGTTGCTCATCCGTCACAGCCAATCCTAAAGCCTTAAACACCACCGTTTCCTGAATAATCGCATGCGTACCTACCACAATCTGAGCGGTACCCTCGGCTATTTCCTCAAGGACTTTCTCTCGCTCGCTCCGAGTCTGACCGCCGAGCAAGCAAACAACTCGAATCCCCAGTGGCCTAAAAGCCTCTCGCAAGGATTGAACATGCTGAAGCGCTAATATTTCAGTTGGAGCCATCATCGCACCCTGATAACCCGAACCTACTGCTTTGAGAAGAGCCGCCATCGCAACGGCCGTTTTTCCGGAGCCAACATCTCCCTGAACAAGTCGTGTCATTCCCTTTGAACTCTCCATATCTCGAAAAATCTCGTGAATGACACGTTTCTGGGCAGTAGTGAGTTCGAACGGAAGTCCCTTCACGAAATCTTCAACTAAGGTTTGCCCCCCTGTCAGAATAGGACTTTCTTCCCTCTCTACCCCTTGGCGTAACCGAGCGACGGCTAATTGCAGAAAGAGAACTTCTTCAAACACAATCCTTTCACGAGCCTGCCCCAAGCGTTGAAATGAACTTGGAAAATGGATTTCACGATAGGCTTGAGGACGGTCTAACCCTATTTGAAATTCTTGGGGGAAAACTTCCGGAAAATACGTCGGGACTTGGGAAATAACACCTCTAACTAGATTACGAATAACCTTTGAGGAAAGGCGAGCCGTTTCCGAATAGATCGGGATAATCTCTGGCGGTGTACCTGTGCCTGTTTTAATAATATCTGTAGCTTGTAGTTCTGGGACTCTTTTCTGCCACCGCACTTTTCCGGTAACCGTTACTAGTGTCCCCACCGGAAACTGTTTCAATATAAAAGTTTGATTAAACCATACCGCAGTAAATAGATGTCCATCTTGCTCGATCGAGAGTTTCACGATCTTCATACGAGCTTTGGTTATTTGACCAGAAACTACCTTGCCACTGACCGTCGCTAATTCGCCGTCTTTAAGCTCTTCAATCCGCAACAAACGACGATTCTCATAGCGCCTCGGAAAATAAAGCAACAAATCCTTGTCCGTTTGAACCCCCAAGTGTTCTAACTGTTTCGCCCGTTCTGGTCCTACCCCTTTGAGATATTGGAGAGAATGCTCTTTAGGTTCCGATTTTGGTTTTATCGAAATGGGTTTCTCCAAAACATCCTTGACGGGAACACCTTCTACCGGATTCAGTTTTTCTGGAGCTAATTCTTTTTGAGGAGATGCTTCTCGATTAGATTCTTCTGACGTCATGGGATTTCGTTTTAATTCACTCGAATCAGAAGAGCTCAAATTCACATTGTCAATAAAACGCCGCAAATGAGCTAGAGCTTCTCTGCGTTGCAACGGACTCAACGCTGCATAATTTTGAGCAATTGTTGTGAGTATTTGCCGATCATTGTTCGGTGCCAATTGTTCCAAGCGTCGCAAGATACCCGTCAGGAAGAAGTGAAAGCCGCCAACGACTCCCGTATCACTGCATCCCTGCTTTTCTTCTGCCACGATAGCCCTCTTTAGATTTTGAAGAACAAGTTTTTCTTGACTCGATATCATATAAAATCAACCTTGATTCTCTGACCTGTTTTCGTTACGGCTAATCCACCCTGAGCCGTTTCTCGAAGGCTGCAAGGCATCTGTTTACCGATCTCATTCATAGCATCAATCACTTCATCAAGAGGGATCTTACTCTCCACACCCGCTAAAGCCATTTCTGCTGCAGTAAGTGCTATCGTTGCAGCCGTAGCATTTCGTTTAACACAGGGAACTTCAACAAGCCCCGCAACGGGGTCACAGACCAACCCTAACAGGGATTTCATCGCTATCGCGGCTGCATTTCCTGTCTGAGTCGGCGTTCCCCCAGCAAGTTCAACAGCAGCAGCTGCTGCCATCCCCGCCGCTGACCCGATTTCAGCCTGACAACCCCCCTCGGCCCCTGAAACATTAGCTCGATCTGCAACGACCATTCCAACCCCAGCTGCCGTAAAAAGTGCGGTTTCCAAGTCCGCTTCAGAACAACTCAGAGACTCCTCCACCGTTAGAAGCACAGCGGGTAAAACCCCACAGGAACCTGCTGTAGGCGCTGCGACAATTTTCCCCATTGTCGCATTGACTTCAGCTACAGCTAACGCTCTGGCGATGGCTCCGCCTATTCTTTCCCCAGTAAGGCTCTTCCCACTCTTCCAACGATCATAAACTTTAGACGCATCGCCTCCGACAAGTCCTGAAAGTGAGTGACGCTCCTCCAGTAATCCTGTTTGGACAGCTGCTCGCATGACATTCAAGTTTACTCGCATTCGCTCCCGTAATTCGGATTCTGTCTTCTCAGACTCTTCGGCTTGCTCCGCAATGACAATCTCACCAATTTTTAATCCTTTTTCTTCAGCAAGCTGAACATAATCTTGATAAGCACGCATAAACGCTCCTCCTTACTCCAGTGGTTCAATTGCCAGGGCTTGATAAACAGCGGGAAGTTTAATCATTAAAGCTAGAGCAGCCGGCTCGATCGTTTGATCAGCTTCAACAATGGTCAACGCCTGAGCGCCTTTCTTTTCTCGGGAAACATGCATTTGAGCAATATTGATCTGAGCTGTGGCTAAAAGTGAAGTGACTTGTGCCACCACTCCAGGTAAGTCCTGATGTAAAAGAACCAACGTATAATAATCTCCCATAACCTCAACCTGAAATTCATTGATCCTCGTTATAATAATTCGTCCACCACCAATTGACGATCCAATCACTTCGACGACCTTTCCATCCCTTCCCGTCAATCGAAACTTTACCGTGTTCGGATGGACTTCGCCTAAGTTTTGGGTCTTAAAACGAATATTAACCCCTTTTTCCTCCGCTATCTGAATAGCTTTGGGAATCCGTTCATCGTCGGTATGCATACCGAGAATTCCCGCAACCAATGCCAAATTCGTACCATGTCCTTTTCCGGTTTCTGCGAAGGAACCATGCAAGGTAATCTCCGCCTCCGTTGGTTCAACCCCTAAAATTTTTAATGCCATAGCACCAAGACGAACTGCTCCTGCCGTATGGGAACTCGAAGGTCCCACCATCACAGGTCCAATTAAATCAAAGACAGTACTCTTACTCAAACTTTCAACCTCCAAATGAGTATACCGACTTTGGAAAATGCTTAGCTATTGTAAATCCCCCCGGAATCTACCGGAGGGATTGATCTCATCATTTTATTATTCTACCCCTAAAATATAATAATAAAGGGGTTGGTTACCGGGATAAAGTTCGACTTCAATAGAGGGTATTTCACTTTCCAACCACTCTCTGAGCTTCTCTGCCTCTTCTTGCGGAGTTTCTTCTCCATAGAAGATCGTAACTAGGTCATGCTCTCGCCATTCCATTTTTTCAAGGATAGCTTGAGCCACCTGTAACGCTTCCTGACCTGTAATTTGAATGACATCTTCAACCAGTCCAAGAATGTCTCCTTCGTTGATCTCTAAACTTCCAAATTGAGAGTCTCGAACAGCGTATGTGACTTCTCCTGATTGAATCTGAGTTAATCCCATTTCCATGTTCTGCGCGTTTTCCTCCGGATTCCCTTCCGGATCGTAATTGACCAGAGCTGAAATTCCTTGCGGTATGGATTTAGTAGGGATGATAAAAACATTTTTATCCGTAATAATGTCCTTAACTTGATTGGCGGCCATTACAATATTTCCATTATTGGGGAGAATATATACATTTTTAGCGGGTACTTTTTGGACAGCTTCTACTAAATCCTCAGTGCTGGGATTCATCGTTTGGCCTCCAAATATCACTTCATCTACCCCTAAACTCTTCAGGACCTCCGCAATACCTTGTCCCATCGCTACAGCGACAATTCCATGCTCTTTCAGCGTTTGCTCTCCCATTGCTAGAGGAGTCTGTTCAGTGCTTTCCAAAGGGGCTTCTTTTTCTTTATTTTTCAGCGCATGGGCCATCGCTTCATTTTGTGAGAGCATATTATGAATTCCAACTTCATGCAATGAGCCAAACTGAATAGCGTAATCAAGAATGTTTCCTGGATTTTTAACATGAATATGAATCTTGACCACTTCGTCCGTACCAACAACCAACATTGAATCTCCTCGATCGCTTAAATCCTGACGGATCTGATCAACATTCAAGTTTTTTCCCTTGACTAAAAACTCGGTACAGTAAGGAAACTCGAGATTCTCCACGACAAGGAATCCTGCTGGAGCTCCTTGTGATTGAATCTCCTGCTGGATAGGAGAAGCGGAAATCTCCTCTTGATCATGACCCTCGAGAGCTGAAATCCAGCCTCCTATAATATAGAGGAATCCTTGTCCTCCAGCATCGACTACTCCAGCTTGCTTGAGCGTCGGCAACATATCAGGTGTCTTCGCAAGGGTTTGCTGTCCCTTCAGATAAGCTTCTTTAAGCGTTTCTACGGAGTCACCGCCCTGTTTTGCTCGCGCTAATGCACCTTTAGCCATTTCTCGCGAGACCGTAAGGATCGTCCCTTCAACAGGTTTCATAACCGCTTTGTAAGCTGTATCAACTCCAGTTTGTAAGGCTTGCGCAATCTGCAAAGCCGAAACTGTTTTTTGCCCTTCTACGCCCTTAGCAACTCCACGAAGAAGTTGAGAGAGAATCACTCCTGAATTTCCACGTGCTCCCATGAGCGAGCCCATCGATACCGCTGCAGCAACTTCTGCCACAGATCCACCCGAAGTTTTCTCTGCATCCGTCACTGCGGACTGAATGGTTAAATTCATATTCGTGCCCGTATCTCCATCTGGAACGGGGAAAACGTTTAGTGCATCCACTTCGCTTTTTTTAAGTTCTAACGCTTTGGCTCCCGCCCGCATCATCGATTTCCATTGCTGTCCATTGATGCGTTCTCCTGTTTCCGTAGCTGGTTTCAATCTAGATCCTCCTAATCTTTCACCGGATTACTCAAGCACACGAACGCCTTGAACATTCACGTTCACTTCAGCAACATGAAGCCCGGTCAGGTTTTCTGTCGTATATCGTACTCGTTCCATGACATTCGTTGCGACTTCGGAAATATTCACTCCATAGCCAACAACAATGTATAGATCGATAACCACTTGGTTATCATCAATTTTAACCATTACCCCTCGGGCCAAATTTTCACGACCCAGCAATTCGGTAAACCCATCGGTTATCTTACGAGAAGACATTCCCACCAAACCATAACATTCTACAGCAGCCGCTCCGGCAATTGTCGCGATAACTTCTTCCGAAATATCAATTTTCCCTAAATTGTTGTTAATTTCTTTACCCATCTTACGGATCTCTCCTTCCGGCATCGTCCATATCGTCACTATTCTATCAATTATAAACGAAATGTTCAATAATTTATATCTTCTTAGAATAAAACTGGCAAAAACCTTGCCAATCCTTAAAACATTTGATAAACTGTTATAGTGTCATTTCCGGTGTAAAGGAGGTAAGATCAATGGCGAATGTTTGTGCTATTTGCGGAAAAGGGATTTCTACGGGTATTCAGGTCAGTCACTCCCATATCCGGACCAAACGGACTTGGAAACCGAACCTGCAAAAGGTTCATGCCATCGTTGACGGCACTCCGACCCGGATCAGAGTTTGCACTAGATGCCTACGTTCCGGCAAAGTTCAACGCGCTGTTTAATTCTTGTGCGTTTTGTCCAGTAAAGCTCGGCTGATGTCGGGCTTTTTTCATTGAATTGAATTGAATTGATTTAATTTACACTAGATTGCGAAGCGGTCTGGAGCATCTCACGTTATGAGACGCTCTTTTTTTTATCCATCAAAGACTTTACGAGCAATTACTTTGCTTGTTCGTAAAGCTCCATTAACTCTTTTTCATCAAATTGATAATGCTCATTGCAGAAGTGGCATACCAATTCAGCTTGCTTATCTTGGAGAATTTCCTTAAAACCTTCCCGGCCTAAGCTAATTAAAGTTGCTCCAACTCGCTCTTTTGAGCATGAACACTGAAATCCTGCCGGCCGTTTTTCTAAAACCTGATATGATAGCCCCCCTAATAAAGTCTGAACCATCTCTTCCATTGAACGGCTTTCAGAAGCAATTTTACTAATTCCTTCAGGCAACTTATTAATTTGCTCCTCAATTTTTTCTATACATTCTTCTGATGCTCCAGGTAAAAGCTGTATTAACATTCCGCCAGCACCCATAACCTGATAATCGCGTTCAACAAGAACTCCTAATAGAGTTGCTGAAGGAATTTGCTCTGAATTCAAGAGATAGTGGGCAAGATCCTCGGCAATTTCTCCACTGATCAAAGGTACCATACTCGTAAAATTCTCGCCGTTTTCTAAACTTTTACTGACAGCGAATTCCCCTTGCCCGACGGCTTGTGCTACATCAAGTTTTCCATTCTCATTGAGAGGCAAATCTGTAAAGGGTTCATGGACATAGCCACGGACTTCCCCTTGGGCATTGCCAACAGCTACAACTCCACCTAATGGACCATTCCCCAAAAGACGAATCGTTATACTTTCGTTACCTTTAAGTGAACTCGCTAGAAGTAGAGATGCTGTCATCAGTCGGCCTAAAGCAGCTGTTGCCACTGGAGACGTTTGGTGCCGACTACGGGCCTCTTCCACAAGATCAGTAGTCTTAGCCACAACCCAGCGTGCTTGGCCCTCTAGAAGGGTTCCTAGCCATATCTCATCATGTATATCGTTTGACATTAACTTCATCATCCTTTGCTTATGTAAATGGTTTTGCAAGCAGAGTTGCGTTACAGACGCTCGGACGTACACTCGCAGACCAAGTTAGGGGCTTAACTGCTGTATGCAAGCTGTGGAATACCCTCCCAATTCGCCGTCCATGGCTCACGGTCAGCGAGTCACGTCCTGTGACTCGTCCCACTATATGAAGAGCCGTTCTGCCCAAGCTTGGTGCCTGCTCGCCTTGAGTCCTTACTTACTGTAATCGCAACTCGCTTCGAAGAATACTCGGGTACAGCTTCGCAAAATACTAGGGCAGGAAACTCAAAAAGCTTACCTAAAAATTCAAATTTGACCTTGTAAGCGTAGCTTCTCACACAGGAGTGAACGATTTCGCGGAGGGGCGGTAGGGGACACGACGCTTCCGTGGGATAGCGTGCCACTTGGTTCACTTGCAGAAGGCAGAAGGGTTTGGCTAAGCTCCCATGGAAGCGAGTGTGCCAGCCCTGGAGCGCTAAGTGAACGGATGTGTGAGAAGCTACACGACCCAAGATTTCTTAATAAACAATAGCACTGCTGATCAGGGATACCTATGCGAGCACCACCAGCAAAACGATGCCTTCTTCGACCTCAACCACAGCCTCTTCGCCGAGGAAGACATTACTAATCCCACGCGGAGAATCCTGTAATATAACATCCCCTTGCAAAGGGTAATATAGTCCTTCAGTGGTGACACGAGCTTTTTCAGATACTGGAATAAGCGAAAGTTCTTGTCCTGCTCGACCCTTAAGTTCTTCTCTGCCTTGAAGCAGATAAATTTCATGAAGTGGATCTTTAATATGAATACAGTAACCTCTTTTATGAAAATTGAGCAGGAGCGCCAGATTTCCCAAGAGATGATCGACACGTCCCCCTGTTGCACCATAAAGCCACAGTGTTTGCGGGTTCAGCTGACTTACCGCATACTCCAACGCAAGCTCAAGATCGGTCTCATCCTTTTCCCGAGGAAATTGCTCAATATGCACTTTCTTTTGGCGGCATAATTCTAAATTTCCCGGAGTAATTGAATCTAAATCTCCAATCAAAACCTTGGGTACACGTCCAGATTGGAGGGCATAGTTTCCTCCCCCATCTGCACAGATCAACATATCGTATTGAGCCAGTTCTCGGCTTCCCCAGTCCACATCCCATTCTCCATTGGCTACAACTGCAACTCTCACTTTACTTTGCTCCGTCCTTAGGGTTTCCAGCCGCTTTACGAATATCTTGAATGGCTTTACATGGATCAGTCTGACCAAATACTGCTGCACCTGCTACTAAAATTTCAGCACCTGCTTTAACTGCCGCTGGCGCCGTCTCAGCGTTAATTCCTCCATCAACTTCAATTTGGCAGGAAGAATGCCTCTGCTGCAAATACGTCCTTAAGACTTCAATTTTAGGAAGAACTCCCGGAATAAATTTTTGACCTCCAAAGCCAGGATTAACGCTCATAATAAGAACCATATCGAGCTCTGGTAATATGTATTTCAAACCATCCAAGGGGGTCGCTGGATTTACAGCTACACCTGCTGATAAACCTAGCGCTTTAATCTGTTGAACTGCCCTATGAATGTGCGGAGTTGCTTCGAGATGAACAGTAATATGATCCGCTCCAGCATCAGCAAAATCTTGAATATAGCGTTCCGGCTGTTCAATCATCAAATGCACATCAAAAAACATCTTTGATTGAGGGCGCAAGGCTTTGACAACAAGCGAACCAATCGTCAGATTCGGGACAAAATGACCATCCATTACATCGATATGTAGGAATTCAGCCCCTGCTTCTTCAACCGTACGAACCTGCTCGCCCAATCGGGAAAAATCGGCGGAAAGAATTGAAGGTGCAATCTTTAACATTTCTAATATCTCCTCTCGGCAGCAATAACTTCTTCTAAAAACAAGCAATAATGTTCATATCTCGATTTCTCAATTTGCCCCGATTCGACTGCTGCCTTAATGGCGCAATCCGGTTCCTTATGGTGCACACAGCTCGTAAACCGACATTTTCCCGGTACATCTGCAAATTCAGGAAAAAACAAAGTCAGTTCTTCTCGTTTCATCTTGGGCAAATAAAGAGATGAAAATCCTGGAGTATCGGCAAGCAATCCTTCCCCGCATACCATTAACTCAACATGCCGAGTCGTATGGCGACCACGCTTTAATTTACGACTAATTTCTCCTGTCTTTAATTCAAAACCGGGTTCCAAGGCATTAACCAAGCTCGATTTACCCACTCCCGATGGGCCGGCAAGTACAGTAACCTTATCTTTGAGATGTTCCCGAACTTCAGCAATTCCTTGCCCTGTTCGCGTCGAAACTTTAATAAGATCATAATGCAAGTTTTGATAAAAATCTAAGCTTGAAATTGAATTCTCTGCTGTTGCATCTTCACTGTTTACTTCAGCTTGATCCACTTTATTTAGGATAATCACGGGTTTAATGCCAACCTCTGAGACCTGAATCAGTAGACGATCGAGCAAGTTGAGATCAGGACGAGGGGAAACGAGAGCAAAGACGAGAAAGGCCTGATCCACATTGGCTATTGTCGGGCGAACCAGAGAATTCCGCCGTTCTTCGACTTTTTCAATCGTTGCCTTATTCCCATTACTCGGGAGAATTTGGACACGATCCCCGGTTAGAAACTCCTGTCCTTGAATGCGAAAGCGACCGCGTAGGGAACATTCCCATACTCGGCCCTCCGCATAGACATAATAAAATCCGCTATACCCTTTGAGCAAAATACCTGCTATCATTTTTTCCCTTTCATCTTGCGATTAAGCCAATGGCCCGGGGCCATCCGACACCGTGATGGTTATAACCGTACCGGGCGGGATTGGATCCCCTGGTTTGGGATTTGTCGCCATAACCGCCTCTTTCGGATATTCAGTTGAACTCTCTTTGACAATCACAACTTTTAAATTCATTTGATTAACTAAAATATTCTGTGCTTCTGTTACGGATTTACCCACCAAATTGGGCATCACTTGGTTATTATTGAATGTTCCTGCGCTCACTTGCAGATCAATCTTTCCATTCTTAGCCCAAAGAATATCTGCAGGAGGATTTTGTCCTACGACAATCCCTGCTGGTAAATTTGAGGTCGTATCTTGAGTAACGTTAACATCCCCTGTAAAGCGAGCAGTCTTAAGTGCATTTTTGGCGTCTTCCTCAGTCATCTTACCGGTCTTCAGATTAGGCATCTTAAGCATTTCCGGTCCTTTACTCACCCAAATTTTAATGGTTCGTCCATCTTTGACTAGTGTATCGGCAACTGGATCTTGACTACTGATTTTCCCTTTCTCTACCGTATCGCTATACTCTTCCGCCGGCGGATTCGAATCGAGTTTCAAATTTGATTTTTCCGCCATGAACCCTGCCTCGATAACCGTATGACCGACAAAATTCGGAACTTTCGTTGTTCCTCCACCAATATAATTTCTAAACCCAAACCCGATTACGCCGATTAGAAGCAGGATGACGGCTGCCGTAACCCAAATCCATCTTTTACGTTTTTTCTGAGGCTGATTTGGCTTCGGTTCCTCATCTTTTGAATAAGCTGATAAGGCTGCATTCACTCCATTACTTAAGGACTTATGAATACGAGTGCTGTCTAGATCTTCCTCGAGTGGTCTTTCTATCTTACGAATCGGTTCTCCATTTTGGATATGGTTTAAATCCTCAACAAATTCTACAGCGGTTTGATAGCGCCGCTCTGGGGCTTTAGCAATTGCCTTGAGGATTACATTTTCGATTCCTTGGCTAATCCTTGGATTCAGCTGACTCGGAGGAACTGGATTTTCTTGAAGATGTTTAAGCGCAATAGCGACCGGAGTTTCTCCATCATAAGGAACTTTCCCCGTTAATAACTCATAGAGTATAATTCCCAGAGAGTATAGATCCGATTGCTCATTGGTCTGAACTCCTTTAGCCTGTTCAGGTGATAGATAATGAACAGAGCCAATTATATCTCCAGTATGAGTCATCGTCGCTGCAGAAACTGCTCTTGCGATTCCGAAGTCCGTTACTTTTGCTCGTCCATCTGCAGTCACAAGAATATTATGAGGTTTAATATCCCGATGAATAATGTGGTGCTCATGAGCATGACGGATCGCTTCGGCGATTTGTCTCGCCAAATTAATACTCTGTTCAGACGACAAGGGCGCATAATTACGGATGAGTTCCTTAAGATTTTGCCCTTCAACATACTCCATCACAATATATTCTGTATCCCCGTCTTTGCCCACGTCATAAATCGAGACTATATTCGGGTGAGAAAGACTAGCAGCCGACTGAGCCTCTCTCCGAAAACGACGTACAAAATCATCATCTGATGCAAATTGCTCGCGAAGAACTTTAATCGTCACAACACGATTAAGCAGGAGGTCCTTGGCCTTATAGACAATAGCCATTCCCCCGACTCCGATCTTTTCAATAATTTCGTAGCGATCGCTTAATACTTTGCTCATTTGGATTCACCTGCTTTCTGACTTAATGCCATTTCGATCATATCGCGGGCAATTGGTGCTGCTGCGCCCCCGCCTGTTCCCCCGTGCTCCACCATCACAGCAACTGCTATCCGAGGAGATTCGGCTGGTGCAAAAGCAATATACCACGCATGTGTTTTAGCATTCCCACCAGGCTCAGCTGAGCCTGTTTTGGCGGCCACTTGAATTCCTACAATTCCACCTGGTGCCGCAGTCCCATCATTTACAGCGGCGATCATCGCACTTTTAATTTTATCTGCTTCCTCGCTTGATAAAGCGGTTAACCAAGATTTTGGGCTCGTTTTATAGAGAATATTTTGCTGATCATCCAATACCTGATCCACAATATAGGGGGTCATAATAACCCCATGGTTAGCAATTCCTGCGGCGACCAAGGCCATATGGAAAGGACTCACCAACACCTCACCTTGACCAAACGTACTTGCCGCAAGCAGATTGGTATTCAATTGCTTAGGGATAGATGACTGATTCGTAATTTGGCTCGGTGAAATGGGTAATTCAAAGGGAATCGTTTGGCCAAAGCCAAACCCTCTAACCGCGTTAAGAAATTGTTTATCACCACTCCGCACTCCGAAGGTCGCAAAATAGGTGTTGCAGGAATCAGCAAGGGCTGTATCATAGTTCACCCAACCATGGGCTTTATCATTCTGTTCCGGAATAACCTGTCCGTTAATGATCGTCGATCCAGTACAATTATACAGATCCCCCGTATTAACCCCTGAACGCAAGATCGCAGCCGAAGTAATGACCTTCATTGTTGAACCCGGCGGATATAGAGCAAATGCCCTATTCACAAAAGGGCTTCCAGGTCTACTACTCAATTCTGCCCAGTTTTGATCAAGAGAATTGGGATCAAATCCGGGTTGACTGACTAGCGCCAAAACTTCCCCAGATCTAGGATCAAGCGCAACTGCTGTTCCTTGCTTACCTTTGAGTCCCTCATAAGCGACCTTCTGCAACTGATAATCCAAGGTCAAAACAACGTCATTTCCCTTTCGAGGAAGCTGAAAGGTTTGTTTTATTTCCTGTGTAGCCGTAGCGTCTTTTATTCCTAACAGCCAATCTCCGAACGCAGCTTCCATCCCTGCCGAACCATGCTGCAGGGTAGCATATCCTATCAAAGGTTCAAGCGCTTCCCCTTTTGGGTAGATTCGCTTTTTCTGGTTGTCCGTTGTTTGTGTCTGGGCCAAGATTTCGCCATTTCGATCAAAAATTCCTCCTCTAACGACACGCTCTTCCATGAGGATAAGACGGCGGTTTGCTGGATTTTCTAGCAATGCATCAGAGCGTACGACCTGCCAATAAACCAACCCAAAACTCAGAAAGATAAAGCTGATCGAAAAGCCTAAAGCGATGTAGCGTAATCCTTTCTTCATACAGCATACCCCCTCTCCTTGCTCTTTAAAGTAAAGGGGCCATCCGCTGCTACTTGGGAAATATTAGCCAAGATTCCTAAGAGCAGAAAGTGAACCAGCATGGAACTTCCCCCATAGCTCACCCAAGGTAAAGGGATTCCTGTCAAAGGTAATAGTTTTGTCACTCCTGCCAAGATAATCAACGTCTCTGTGCCAATGAGAATTCCAATTCCAGCCGCTAAGATCTGCCCAAAACGATCAATAGCTCTCATACTCACGCGGAAGGCACGTAAGACGACAATCAAGAAAAGCAATAGAACTGCCATGGCACCTGCAAATCCGATTTCTTCAGAAATGACAGCAAAGATGAAGTCTGTACTCGCAGCAGGAACCTGAAACGATCCAATTCCATTTCCTAACCCTGTTCCAAGAATTCCTCCTCCTGCGATCGCAAAGAGGGATTGGGCGATTTGATACCCATCTCCTGCGGAATCAATCCACGGATTGAGCCAAGTTGCAATTCGCACCTGGACATGATGAAACAAGAAATAGCCGATTGTCCCTGTTCCAGCAAGCATAGGTAAGGAGATACCTAAGTAGAGGGGGCGCTCAGTCACTGCATAGAGCAGAAGCACAAAGAGAGAATAGAACACCAAAGCTGTTCCTAAACTTTTTTGCGCCGCCAACAAACCCAGAGAAAACCCACTCATAATCAAAAAGGGTCCTAATGTGCGCCAGTCGGGTAAAGAAAATCTCCAGACTTGAACCGTACCCACTCGGAGGAGCTCTTCATGCTCGCCCAAATAGGAAGCGAGGAAAAGGAGTAAGGCAATTTTGACCAATTCCTCGGGTTCAAAACTAAAACCTCCAATAGTTAGCCAACTGGTTGCCCCACCTGAAGTTACACCAAATACTAAGGTTAATAAAAGCATGGCAACAGCAGCTAAGCCCCAGAGATATTGATAACGACCCAACTTACGATAATCTCTGAGTACAAAAATAACCAAATAAAAGGCCAAAAGGCCAATATTTGCCCACCGAAACTGACGAATAGCCAATTCTGGACGTATCCGAGTCAAAAACACCAAACCAATGACCACAATGGTCTGAACTGTGGCTAAAAGCAACGGATCTCCCTTGTAATCCGTTATCTTTTCCACCAGTAAACCCAGCAAAAGTAGAGCGGAAAACACCCCCGCTTGCCAGAGAATCTGTTGATTTGCCCGCTCCTCTAAAAGCAAGACGATCAGGCCAACCCACAAGACCATTAAATTAAGAAGGCGAAGCATTCCGTATCCCTTCATTTTGTCACTCCATAATACAGCCTAAGGCTGTAAAATTATCCGGAGCTCCTCGGTCAAGAATGAGCTGCCGCATCCGTTCAAAATGCTCTTCCCAAGAGCCTGTCTGAGATAACTCTTGAATCAACTCCTGCTCCGTTATCACATTAGAAAAGCCATCCGTGCAGAGCAAGAAAAAATCTCCCGGTTGGCAATCGAAACATCCTGAATCCACTTTGACCTCTTGAGATGTGCCGACGGCTCGAACGAGAACATGGCGTTGGGGATGTTTTTCAGCCTCTTCGGGGGAAATTTGCCCCATCCGAACTAATTCCTCGACAAGTGAATGATCCACGGTCAAGGGGATCAAGTTTCCTTTACGCCACAAATACCCTCGACTATCGCCAACATGGGCGATTACAACCTGATCTGCCTTAAAAACTAAAACGGTTAAGGTTGTCCCCATACCTTCATTTTCCGGATTTACGGTAGAAGCCTCAAACACTCTGCGGTTGGCTTGAATCAAGGCTTGCTTAACCCAGTCTAATACCGCATCTTCCCCCAATCCTTCAAGTTCTGGAGATGCCTCAGACAACACTTCCAGTGCTGTACGCGATGCAACTTCTCCTGCAAGATGCCCCCCCATGCCATCGGCTACAGCATAGAGACCATACTGGGAAAGAACAAGCAGAGAATCTTCATTATTTTTCCGGACACACCCAGTTTCACTAAAGCTTACTACTTTCATTTTGCCACCTCGAATACTGGAAGGTAATACTTCCAATTTTCACATAATCACCAGCGACTAATTGGACTGAAGAATGAATTCGCTCTCCGTTAACCCAGGTTCCATTCGTGCTTCCGAGGTCTTCGATGGTGGTTACACCTTTTTTATAACGAATCAATGCGTGGTCGATCGACGCAAAATGATCCGCTAAAACCACGTCATTATGCTTTCCGCGTCCCAATTTTAGTCCTTTGCCCTCTATGCGGAAAGCTCTTCCTTTAGGTAAGAGTTCCCCACCAGAGAGCACTTCCAAACGTCCATACTCCTGCTCTCCGTTACGGATCCCCTTAAATTGGAGATCTCCCATAAGAGCAGTAAGAACCCTAAATAAGTATAAATAAATAAGAACGATAAAGAGGAGACGCCCCAAAACCACAATGAATTGCATAGATACCTCCGAGCCTATTCCCGACGAAGAGCCATTACGGTTTGCCCGATTTCAATTCGGTCTCCCGGGACAAGAATTTGCTTTGTAACACGTTGACTATTAAGACAAGTTCCATTCGTACTCCCTAAATCATCGACTTCCCAGCCAGTCCCCATGCGACTTATTCTAAGATGTCTTCGGGATACTTCCACATCCTTAAGAACGATCTCACATTGACCATGCCTCCCGACATAAATAACGTCTTCTTTAAGTGGAAACTTTTTCCCTTGATCTGAACCTTCTAAGACTTCGAGAAAATACTGCGATTTCCTTCCTTGTTCTAAAGGATCAGCAAGACTTAAAGGTCCCGTACTCTGCAAAATATTGGTCTGATCTCGCCAAGATTCCGGTGCAGAACTGTCTTCGCTATACTTTTCCTCGTAATCCTCATCCGCTTCCCAATTGATCTCGATGGAATCATCAAAATCGACTTCAACAAACATTTCACACGGTTTAACCGTATCATCAGAATGAAGTTCGATCGAAGGTTTACTCAAAAAGGTAAAACCACTGCGTTGCCCTTCTGCATAAATGTATTTAGAAAGTTCGAGTAGAAACGCATCACCGAAGCTCGCTAAAGGACTCCAATCGCTGGAATGAAGGAAGACCCGATAAACATTAGGAACATAGACCTGTGAGATGCTCACTTGCTTGTTTTTATGCATGGCTTTAACAAGTTCTTTGGCAATTTCAACAGGCTGAAGGCGGGTCGCGTTTTTCTTAAAAACCCCAGTAAATAGATGTTCAGCTACTTCTTCAAAACGGGCTAGAAGGCTCATTTCTCGTCACTCTCCCACTGGCGTCGCAGTTGTCCACAGGCTGCATCAATATCTGTTCCTTTTTCTTCACGAAGGGAAACCGGGATACCTCGTTGTTCGAGGACTCGCGCAAAGCCCTGAATTTCAGCGCCATCCGGCCGAGCCATTCCCGTCTCCACAACGGGGTTTACAGGGATCAAATTGACATGCGCGAGTTGCCCTTGCAAAAGCTGAGCAACTTCCTCTGCTGCTTTATGCGTCGCCTGACCTGCAATTAAAGCAACTTCAAACGTAATTCTTCGGTTCGTTCTTTCCGTATACTCCTGGCAAGCTTTCATTAGCTCTTCCAGAGGATAACGGCGATTAATCGGGATTAAGTCATTGCGAATCTCATTATTGGCACTATGTAAGGAAACAGCTAACCCAACTTGAGGATTATCCTGCGCCAATTGCCGGATTTTCGGAGCAACACCGCTCGTTGAAATGGTCATCCGCCTCATCCCAATATTTTGACCCGCCTCCTGATTAAGAATTTGAATCCCCTTCAAGACCTCGTCATAATTGAGCAACGGTTCTCCCATACCCATAAAAACGACATTTGTCACTTGAAAATCAGGATCCTCTTGGCGCATCGCATGGGTAATATCGAGAATTTGTCCCACGATTTCCCCTGAGGAAAGATTTCTTTGCCATCCCCCTAAACCTGTGGCACAAAAAGCACACCCGACTGGACAACCTACCTGAGTAGAAACACAGACCGTTCGACGATTTCGACTTTTCACACGGTCATAATCCATTAACACACATTCGATGCTCTGTCCATCGGCCAGTTCGAATAAAAATTTCCGGGTTTCATCCTGAGAAACCTGCTCCTTGAGTTGAAGAAGCGGTACTAGTATCAAACGCTCCTGAATTTTTATGAGATCCGCTTTTCCGATATTTTTGATCTCATCCCAATTTTGAACCGCTTTCTGTTGAATCCAATGAAAGAGCTGACGTCCTCTGAATTTCGGTACACCTATTTCCTGGCAAGCTAAAATAAGTTCAGCCTCAGTCAACCCTCTTATATCACTTCTCACCATAGTATTCACCTAATTCCTTCCAGCTAAACTTCCACCCGCTGAAATTTAGCTAAGAAAAACCCATCCATCCCGTGACGATGAGGCAAAATTTGCAGCATTCCTTTTTCTGCTTGTCGAATATCTTTTTCTTCGTCTAAGGAAAACGGCAGAGTATCTAATAGATTAACCGGTTTAAATTCGGGGTGAACCTTGCGAAACGCTTTGACCACCTCAAAATTTTCTTCGGGTTCAACCGTACACGTCGAATAAACCAGTTCTCCGCCAAGAGCCACACATTGGGCCGCTCTCTCTAAGATTTCGAGTTGCAAAGACGGAAGCTTCCCAATTTCCTCTTCTTCTTTGTTCCATCTGAGGTCAGCCCGCCGACGAATGACTCCTAGCCCTGAACACGGCGCATCCACCAAAACCTTTTGACAAGTGCCATTTTCGATACCTGGCAATTCTCGTGCATCTCCCGCTTGAGCTTGAATATTGGTAATCCCCAAGCGTTCTGCCAGCTGAGCAATCAACTCGACTTTATGAGGATGGATGTCAAAGGCCAGAATTTTCCCTTGATTTTTCATTTTCTGAGCAAGATGAGTTGTTTTTCCTCCAGGTGCCGCACAAGCATCCAAGACAATATCACCGGGTTGAGGATTTAAAATATGAGCCACGAGTTGTGAGCTCTCATCCTGGACTGCAAAAAGGCCCTCTTGAAAGCTTGCGAGTTTATCGAGTGCTCCGGAATTTTCGAGAACTAAACTTTCGGGTACCCGCTCTCCTAAGCTGACCTCAACATTTTCCTTCTGAAGCCTGTCGACTAGCTCTTCACGGGTAATCCTCAGGATGTTTGTCCGAATCCACAACGGTGCAATCTCATTGTTCGTTTGACAGAGCGCTTCGGTCTCTTCAAAACCATAGCGTTTGAGCCAACGTTTGACCATCCATTCCGGATGAGAATAACGAGCCGATAAATAGCGCACTGCCTCTCTTTGCGGATTTGGCCAGCGAATATTCCAACCCTGGTCAAGGACCTTGTGAAGAACGCTGTTAACTAAACCCGCATACTTTACCTGGCGTCGTTTGGTCATCTCCACTCCTTCATTAACCGCCGCAGAAGCAGGGATTTTCGATAAATAGAGGAGTTGAAAAGCGCTAATCCGTAAAATCCAGCGTACTTCATGGGGTAAACCAGAAAGAGGAGTACGCAAATGCCGCCTCAACGCATAATCCAAAGTCAGTCGATTTTTTAAAGTCCCATTAACCAACTGGGTAATGAGCTGTCGGTCTCTTCCATCCTCAACCTCTCTTAATTCTCTTTGCAAAAGGAGGTTTGCGTAAGCTTCCTCTTCATCGACTCGGCGAAGAATACGAACGGCTCGTTCCCGTGGTGTCAACTTAATCATCCCCATCTCTTCCTTGCGCAATCATCACAAAACGCAAAAGTTGTAAGAGAGCTGATAAAGCTGCTGCAACATACGTCAGTGCAGCTGCACTTAGAACTTTGCGGGCTCCCCTTGCCTCATCCTGGGCAAGCATCCCATTGCTTTGGAGTAAAGCCATTGCTCGATTACTCGCATTGTACTCGACAGGTAAAGTGATCAATTGAAAGAGAACAGCGAGCGAAAACGCGAGAATTCCTACCTGTAAAAGCCAATCAAAAGCAGGAATAAACAATCCTGCTATGATCAAAATCGGTCCTAAGCTACTCCCAAAATTGGCAGCAGGTACAAAAGTCGAACGAAGTTGCAACGGAAAATAACCTGTTGCGTGTTGAATCGCATGACCTGACTCATGCGCGGCAACCGCTAAGGAAGCTAAAGAGTTTCCTTGATAAACTCCTTCACTGAGACGAACTGTACGATCCCGTGGATCATAGTGATCCGACAGCCTACCCGCAACCGGCTCAATTCGAACATCATAAAGGCCATTGGCTTGTAGAATTGCCCTAGCTGCTTGCGCTCCGGTATATCCTGCACGAGAATAGACTTTCGAATACTTACCATAGGTTGACGAAATTTTTCCTTGCGCATAAATGGATAAAATAATCGCCGGAATCAGTAATATATCCCAAAAACCAAAAAACATAGTTTATTTCCCCCTTATTGGCCTAATATTTCTCCAACCTGCGCCCGCCGTCCGAGGAAAAAATCTCGAGCAGGCATCGATTTCTTACCTGCAGGTTGAACTTCCTGAACAAGGATTTGCCCTAAACCCGTCTGTAGGACAATCCCCTCTTTGATAACTCGCACTACTTCTCCTGGTACTCCAACTCTTTCTTCAGAATCAACTAACGAAGGGTCTGAAGCACTATTCAAGCCACTTCTCCAGATTTTCAAATTCTCCTGATGAAAGGTTGTAAACGAGCCAGGATGCGGATTTAAAGCTCGAATCTGATTATGAATCTCCCGTGCACTACGCGTCCAGTCGATTTCCTCATGTTCCCGTTTCAGCAAAGAAGCATAACTTGTCTCTCCTACTTGCGGTTCAGGAACCAAAATCCCCCGTTCCAGATGGTCAAGCGTTTTTAGCAAAAGCTCCGCCCCTAAATGCGCAAGTGATGGTTCAATTTCACCTGTAGTCGCCTCTTCAGATATCGGATAAACTGCTTTAAGCAACATATCTCCAGTATCTAATCCTTTATCCATTAGCATCGTTGTTACACCGGTTTCAGTTTCCCCATTCATAATTACCCAATGGATAGGGGCTGCACCGCGATATTTAGGGAGAAGGGATGCATGAACATTGATACACCCTTTGGGCGGAAGTTTAAGAATATCTGAAGACAGAATTTGCCCGTAGGCAACAACGATTATCACTTCAGGAACAAGTTCCCGAAGTTGCTCAATAGCTTCAGGGATCTTAATCCGTTCAGGTTGAAAGACGGGGAGTTCTAGTTGTTCAGCCGCCACTTTCACTGCACTTGGCTTCAGTTTTTTTCCTCGCCCTGCCGGTCGATCCGGCTGAGTGTATACCCCACAGACCTGATGACCCTGAGCGACTAAAGCGCGCAAGGTAGGTACTGCAAACTCTGGCGTCCCCATAAAAACTAAACGCATACTTGTAATCCTTTCTCTTTACCGTGCCCGATGAGTCTTATGTGCTTTATCAACGAAGAGAATCCCTTCCAAGTGGTCAATTTCATGTTGGCAAGCCCGCGCAAAAAATCCCGTAGCTTCCACCCTTTGAAGTTCTCCCTGACGATTCAAGCCTTCTACAGTAACCTTAGCTGCACGCACAACTTCGCCGGTTACGCCTGGAATGCTCAAACATCCTTCACTGTCATCATCTTCGCCTTCTTGAGCAACAATGACCGGATTGATAAATTCAACCGGGCCCTCCCCTACATCGATGACAACCACCCTTTTGGAGATCCCGATTTGCGGAGCGGCTAGACCTACCCCATCCGCTTCATACATCGTATCCAACATATTGTCCAAAAGCTTAACTATATTAGGCGTAACCTCTTTTACATCCTTTGCCTTTTCACGAAGAACATCAGCACCTATTTCAACGATTTGATAAACTGCCATAATTGTCTTCCCCTTTCATCCTTCTATTATAATCTATTTTTTTCTGAATAAAAAATGGAGCTAGCCCATGGAAAGCGGATCCACTTCTATATTGAGTTGAACGCCTTGGCTTGACGAATCCTGCGCGTATTTTTGTACTCCCTGATGCAAAAATGCTCTTAAAGGTTCTAAACGTTTACCTTTAACCAAAACCTGCCATCGAAATTTATTTTTAAGCCGCGCTAAAACTGCTGGTGCGGGTCCAAGGATAACTAAATCATTATACCCACCTTCGTTATTCAATATTCCCAGCCTAAGAAATTCAGTGAGACTATGTGCGGCCTTAATCACTCGATCTTCTTTTTCATGGAGTAAAATAACCCGGATGACATGAGTAAACGGAGGATATCGTCGATCCTTCCGATACTTAATTTCTTCCCAAAAGAAATGCAGATAATCATGTTGCGAAGCCAATACTATCGCCCGATCCTTGGGAGAATACGTTTGAAAAACGACTTCACCAGGTTTATTGCTCCGACCCGTTCTCCCCGCGACTTGGGTTAAGAGTTGGAATGCTCTTTCTTTCGCTCGAAAATCGGGCATATTGAGCAATTGATCAGCGGCAATAACTCCCACTAATGTAACATTAGGAAAGTCTAACCCCTTGGCCAACATCTGGGTACCGACCAAAATATCTGCTTCCTGCTTTCTAAAGGTCGAAAGGATTCGATTATAATTCTCGGGAGCACGCGTTGTATCCCAATCTAAACGAAGAATCCGCGACTTCGGAAATAGCCCCTGTAATTCTTCTTCCACGCGCTGTGTTCCCTGACCAAAAAAGCGAATATAGCGGCTTCCACATTCTGGGCAGACATGAGGTGGAACCTCTTCATGGTTACAATAATGACAGCGCATCACCTGTCCATTGCTATGATAAGTCAACGCAACATCACAGTCAGGACAGCGTACAACATAACCACATTCCCGACAATTCACAAACGTAGAATACCCTCGTCGATTTAAGAAAATCATACTTTGTTCCTGTGTCTCAAGTCGAGAACGTATTTTACTCTGTAAAGCCACAGAAAACATACTCCGGTTGCCCTTCATCAGTTCCTCCCGCATATCCACGATCTCCACAGGAGGAAGAGGACGATCAGCAACTCGATGTTCCATCTTTGTGAATCCTATCTGACCAGTTTGAGCCGCCGCATAAGCTTCAAGCGAGGGCGTCGCACTTCCGAGAACCACAACTCCTTGATGTTGTTCCATTCGTTTTCGTGCAACATCGCGAGCATGATATTTAGGATTTTCATCCTGCTTATAAGCTCCCTCATGTTCTTCATCTAAAATGATCAGCCGCAAATTCGTCAAGGGGGCAAAAACTGCGGAGCGTGCACCTATGACGAGTTTGACCTGACCCTTTAAAATCTCTTGCCAGGCTTTAACCTTTTCCCCGGATTTCAACCCCGAGTGCATAACAATGACCTGGTGCCCAAACTGTTTTTGAAAATAATAAGCGACCTGTGAGGTTAAAGAAATCTCCGGAACAAGAAGAATGGCTGTCCCCCCTTGAGCAATCACTTTGGTGATAACCTCCCGGTAGACTTCCGTTTTTCCACTTCCCGTTACACCGTGTAAAAGTATCGTTTGATAGGCTTTACCATCCAGCGCTTTCTCAATCCCCTGACAAGCTTCTGCTTGTTCAGGTGTTAACTTCCAACCTTCTGTAATGAGTTTAGCTTCAAGCAACTGCGTCTCACCCGGAGGTTGTTTCCGCGCACCCGCTGGAATTCCTGATGTGAACCGAGACTCTATTCTCAGCCAACCTTGATTCAGTAATTCGTCCATTTTTCCTTGACTAAAGCCAGAGCGTTTTAGAAATACACTCAGAGGCAGAGCCTTTTGCTTTGCACGAAAAAGTACTGTAAACCCCTTATAAACTTCAGGGTCTAAGAACTTTAGCGTCTGAACATCCTCATCTTCTTTCGAGGCTAGAGGAACAACCCACTCTTCCACTTTTCCCTTCATCAGCGGCCAAACAGTATGCAGACTTTGAGCGATTGGACAAAGGGTTCTTTCTGCCATCCATAGGGCAAGATTCAGTAAATCCTCAGGAATCGCTAAAGCATCGTCAACCACTGCTAGAACATCTTTTAAAACATGTTCCTTCGCCTCTTCAGGTAAAACGTCAGCCCTTCTTAAGACAATTCCTTGAACCTGCCGATGCCCAAGAGGAACGATAACACGCATCCCCACCTTAAGTGTTAACAATTGAGGTACTCGGTAATGAAATATTTGATCGAGGCGACGATTCGCGACATCGACAAGAATTTCTGCATACTGCAAACGAACGCCTCCTTCAAAATCCTTCACCTATTAAAAATATATTTTATCATAATTAACATAAAAAATAAGGAGTAGGGCAAAATGAAATGGGGAAATTTCTCCCTTAAGCGAAATCGCAGAAAAGCGAAAACAATGCAGGAAAAGCCGGTGACTGACTCAGAAGTTTGAGAACTTCCTGACATTAGTCCCGGCCTTCCTGTAGTTAGGCAATAGTACATGCCAATAGTATGACTATGGATCTAGCCTATCGTTACCGCTGTTCCAGAGACACTGACCATTAACATACTGCCACTTTGCCCAATGACTTCATAATCGATATCAATCCCGACGACTGCATTCGCCCCAAGCTGCATTGCCTTCTGTTCGAGTTCATGCATTGCAACTTGCCGAGCGTCCTGAAGTTTTTCTTCATAAGCCCCAGATCGTCCCCCAATAATATCAGTTATACTTGCAAAAATATCACGAACAACATTTGCTCCCATAATGGCTTCCCCAGCAATTACTCCATGATAGGTTAAAATTTGCTTACCCTCAATACTTGGTGTCGTTGTTAAGAGCATGACTAAATCCTCCTCACATAAACAACCTTGTTCATTATAAAAATTTTACCATAAACTGAAGCATGAGTAAAATCGTAGTTTTATCCCCAAATAAAAAAAGTCTTGCTAAACTCTTTTTATCTATGGTATGCTCTATGCAAGGAAAATAACCGTGACCTTTAAATTAGTCCCGTGAGACTAAGAAGGGAATGGCGGCCATGAATAAAATGGATCATGGGCACCTCTTTCTTGCTTGCGGGCAGGGAAGAGGTTTTTTGTTTAAAGAAGGAGGCAACATAATGCAAAAAGAAGTTCAGATCCACGAAAGACTCACCCTTGCCCAGACGATTCCCCTTGGTTTACAGCATGTATTTGCGATGTTTGGTGCAACCGTCCTCGTACCGTTCCTAACAGGGCTCAGCCCATCCGTAGCGCTCCTTTCCTCAGGGATTGGGACCATCATCTTTTTACTTCTAACCAAAAGTAAAGTTCCTGCTTATCTTGGTTCCTCGTTTGCCTACATTGGTGCCCTAACCTACTTCGTCAAAGATCAGAACAATATGGCATCCGCTATGGGCGGCGTCTTAATCATCGGCCTTATCTACCTTGTTATGTTTTTACTCATGTCTGTCTTTGGTACAGCTTGGATTCATAAAGTCGTTCCACCCGTTGTTGCCGGACCGGTTGTTGCGATTATTGGTTTTAGCCTAACTCCAACCGCTGTGGGCATGGCCGCTTCGAACTGGTATATTGCCGGATTCACCTTAGCCTTAGCTATGATCTTGTCGGTTTATGCCAGAGGATTTTTGAAACTCATCCCCATTTTGATTGCAATCATCATCGGTTATATCGCAGCTGCAATCACAGGAATAGTTGACTTCAGTCCAGTCGCAGCATCCTTTCAACAATTGATCGTTTTCCCCGTTAATTTTACGACCTGGCAGTTCCCCAGCATGGATAAAACCGCAATCCTTATGATGGCTCCGCTCGCCTTTGTTACCATCATTGAAGACCTCGGTCATATGATTGTACTCGGCAATATTACCCACTCTGACCCCATCGAGGATCCTGGATTCCATCGTGTCCTTGCTGGAAATGGTTTAGCTACGATTGCAGCCAGCTTTTTCGGTGGTCCTCCAGTAACCACTTACGGAGAAAATATTGGGGTTCTCGCAGTCACCCGTGTCTATAGTACGTTCAATCTCTGGGTCGCCGCTGTTATCGCAATTATTCTCAGTTGCTTTAATCCCCTTCAAGCTTTAATCATGTCCATCCCGACAGCTGTCATGGGTGGAGTATCCGTCCTCCTCTTTGGAATGATCGGAGTAGCAGGGATTCGAACTTTGATCGAATCGAAAGTGGATCTGTCGGATTCCAAGAACCTCATGATTGCCTCAGTCATCTTCGCTCTGGGAATTGGCGTCACGAATCATGGTGTAGCCTGGGCAACCATCGTTGGTATTATCCTAAACCTTGTTCTCAGTGGGGCAAAAGCAGAAAATGATAAAGCTTCTGCCGACAAAGCTGCCTAAATTATAAAACGCAGGTAAACAGGGGACTGTTACATTGAACAATTCGTTCAAACGTAACAGTCCCCTGTCTTTGTTGACTATTATACTAATTTACTGTGCCTCAATCTCTTGCGAAACCGCCTTAGATATCTTAGACATTTTCTTCATTTCTAAAAAGAGAACGGTTCCAGTCAACGTCACCGATAATAGATCAGCAATCGGCGCGGTTCTCCAAACTCCTTCAATTCCCCAGAAGTGTGGCAGAATGAGTAGGAGAGGAATGAATATAAGCACCTGCCTCGATAAGCTCAAGATCGTGGATTGAACGGGTTTGCCGACGGCTTGGAAATAATTTGAGCCTACAATCTGAAAACCAACGAACGGAATCATGGCAAAAAACGTGACCAGAGCATGTGCCGCCAATTGTGTCAGGACAGCATCTCCATTACTGAAAAGTTCTACAATTTGGGTATCATAGGTTCGAATGAAAATGTAACCCACAATAGCAAGAATCGTACTCCCTATAATTCCTTTTTTCAAAGTTTCTTTCACGCGCTCATACTGCTTAGCTCCATAGTTAAAACCGATCAAAGGTTGAGCACCCTGACTAATCCCGACAATCGGCATAAAAAGCATCATAGCCACACTCATGATAATACCCGCTGCTGAAAGCGCTATATCTCCACCATAGGCCATTAACGTTTTATTTAAAATCGTTTGTTGCACACTGTTAGCAATTTGCATGGCAAAAGGAGCAAAACCTATCGAAACAATACTCATTACGATAGGGATTTGAGGCTTCAGATTTTTAAGTCTAATTTTAATCTTACTTCGGCCTTGAAGAAAATAACTAAGCACCCAAATTGCTGAGATCGTTTGACCTGATATGGACGCTAATGCTGATCCTTTGATACCCAACCCTAGTTTAAAAATAAAGATATAGTTCAAAATCGTGTTCACCACCGTACCGATGATTTGGGTTAACATTGCAACCCGAGGATTTCCTTCCGCACGGATAAAGTTATTCATCCCAAAAGAAATCGCTCCCGGTACTGCTCCTAACATAATAATATGTGTAAAATCACGAGCATAGGGTAAAACCTCTTGACTGGCACCAAACAGCTTTAAGATCGGGTCAGAAAAGAACAAATAGATTCCTGAAATTATTAAAGGTAATAGGACTAACAAAAGGGTAGCATTACCCGCTATTTTTTCTGCCTCTTCTTTTTTCTGTTCCCCAAGACGGATTGAAATCAATGCCGTTGCCCCTACTCCGATGAGCATGGCAACAGCCATTAATATAATCATAATTGGAAAAGCCACAGTGGTTGCAGCGATTCCGATAGAACCTACACCTCGACCCACAAATATTCGGTCAATCACATTATAAAGTGAATTCACCAACATACCGATGATTGCTGGAAGCGAAAATTCCAGGAGTAACTTGCCAATATTCCCATTTCGGATATCTAAATTTTTTGCCATAAAGACACTTTCACTTCTTTCTTTGATTCTAGAACTGCTATATCTTTTTCATAAACTTAACCACGAACTGTAAGCTCTCTAGAAATTGTTGGGTTTCTTTCGAATCAACATCACGCAATAGTTCAGTAACTTTTTGCGAATAAAATTTTATAACTTTATCCGTTACTTCTATTCCACTAGGACTTAAAGAAATTAAAGACTTTCTGCGATCATTGAGATCATTTGAGCGAATCACGAAGTTATTTTCAACTAACCCGTCAACCAGTGTGGTCAAACTGCCCTTTTCAATATTAAGCATTTTCCCAATCTCAGTTAAAGTGATGTGCTCATGCTGGTACAAGATACTCAAGATTTTCATTTGGTTCTTTTTTAAGCAGGGCAAATTACAAGAGTCATGTCGAGAGCGGAGAAAAATTTTTTCGTAAAATAATCCCATAAAATTAAGCAATAGATCATAGATTTCTTTAGCGTTCTCAGAATTCATATTTATCACCCCCAAGAGGTAGAATTACTTCCGTTGTCTTCTTTGTCAGAATATTAGAATTCAGACAATTAGAATTCTAATAGTAAGAATACTTATCTAGTATAAGAGAAACGATCTTATAAATCAATCTTAATATAGCTTATCTTTTGTTAATTTAGCATTTAAAAAAACACGTTGAGCAAAATCACTTTTACACAACGTGTTTTCCTGATCTAATTAACTTTCAATTTTTGAATCGTTTCCTGTCTTCCTTGATGTATTTTGAGGATTTGATCTCCTAGAATTTCAGCTTCATGACTATCATGAGTCACTATGATAAAGGGTATTTGCCACTGTTTTTGAACCTTGAGCAACTCCTGTTGAAGTTGATCCCGCGTATCCTGGTCTAAAGCGGATAAGGGTTCATCCAAAAGCATAAGTTCGGGTTCAGTCATCAAAGCACGTGCCAGGGCAACCCGTTGTTTTTCTCCACCAGAAATCTGCGTAGGATAACGCCCTTTGAGGTGCCCAATCTTTAACGTTTCAAGAACATCTGCAACCGCAAAGTTACGCCCTGTAGAATGTTCTTTTTTCTGCTTACCATATAATATATTTTGTTCAACGGTCATGTGAGGAAACAGAGCATAATCTTGAAAGACATACCCGATACGACGTTGTCTAGGGAAAAGGTTAATCCTTTGTTCAGACGAAAAAACAAGCTTTTCACCGATTACGATTTCTCCCTGCGTCGGATTTTGAAGTCCGGCAACACACTGTAAAAGGGTCGTCTTCCCCGCTCCAGAAGGTCCAACAATAGCCAGTATTTGATTTTCCAGTGTGATATCGATTTTGAGTTCAAATGAGGGGAGTTTTTTCTTAAAATTCATCTTAATCATTTATTACCCCTCTTTTCAATTGGCGCCTAGACCCTTTTCCCCAACGATTCAGTCCATAAATAACAAGGAAACTAAATACCGTCATAATTAAGACAAGAATTGTCGCTTCTTGTGTCATCCCTGATTCACTATAGAAATAAATGGCCAATGGCATCGTTTGTGTTTTCCCCGGAATATTTCCGGCGATCATTAATGTCGCACCAAATTCTCCTAAAGAACGAGCAAAAGCCAATACAAATCCTGCGAGAACTCCATTCCAGGCTAAGGGAAGAGTTATTGTAAAGAATACTCTCACTTCTCCCGCACCCAGAGTACGCGCCGCATTTTCAAGATTGGGGTCGACGCTTTCAATAGCCGCCTTTACGGATTGATACATTAATGGGAATGACACGACCACTGCCGCTATAATAGCTCCCCATAAGCTAAACACAACTTGGATGTGAAAGACAGACTCCAGCAGTTTACCCAGAGGTCCATTCTTCCCGAAAAGATAGAGCAGCATAAAGCCCACGACTGAGGGCGGCAGCACCAACGGCAAAGTGAGAATTGACTCCACTACGTCTTTGCCGAAAAAATCGCGTTTTGCCATATGCCCTGCAATAGGAATTACAAGACAGCTAACGATAAATACTGAGGAAACAGCTACTTTTAAAGATAACAGAATGGGTATAAAGCTAAACTCCATCGAACTCTCCTATAACTCCACTATTTATTTCTTTATTTAAGAATTGAAAATCCATACTTTTCAAAAACGTGTTGTGCTTCAGCGCTTTGCAGGTATTTAAGAAAATCCGCAGCGACTTGCTGATTCTTCGTCGCGGCTACAATCCCTGCCGGATAAACAATGGCCTTATGACTGTCCGCAGGGACTGTCAGCGCAATTTTAGCTTGGGTTGATCCTTGAGCATCGGATTTATAGACAAATCCTGCTTCCACGTTCCCCGTTTCAACATAGCTCAACACTTGAGTAACATCTTTTGCTAATACCAACTTCGGTTGCAATTTATCCCATAAGTTGAGCTTTGTCAAGGATTCCTGAGCATATTTTCCAGCCGGGACAGACTCTGGCGTTCCAATACTTATTTCTTCTACGCTGGACTTCGTAAGATCTTGAAGAGACTTGACATCGGTATTATCTTTACCCACCACAAGGACTAAGTCATTTCCGACCAGATTAATGACGCTATCTTTAATCAAGAGATTTTTCTGATTAAGGGCATCAACTTGGGATGTTCCTGCGGAAATAAAAAGATCAGCCGGGGCCCCCTGTTCAATTTGCTTTTGGAGAGTGCCAGAACCGCCAAAATTGAACGTAAGCTTGACTCCCGGTTCTTTCTGAGTATACATCTTTTCCAACTCTGTGAGGGAATCCTTTAAACTTGCTGCGGCGGAAACCAAAATTTCCTGAGATTGAACCTGTGTATTGCTTTTAGAAAGTTCGTTTGGGGTCCCTATTCCACACCCCAATAAAGTAAAGGATAGACTCAACATCACTAACCCCAAAAAAACGACTGACTTTTTCACTTAAAATCCTCCTTATAATATTATGTAATCAACCCGTTCAGTCAGTTTCAGTTTGTTTTTATTCATTTATGTAGATTTGCATCAATCGTAAGCCAATCACCAGCTAACATAAACTAACATAACTGAATTCGACTTCATTATACAATATGTTATAATAAAAAGGAATAATAATTTGTGAGAAAGTCAGGTGAACTTAGTTTTGCCAAATGATATATCCTATACGCCCGAAGAAGTCGCCAAGATCCTTAAGATTTCGAAATTCACAGTTTATGAGCTCATAAAACGAGGTGAGCTAACCGCTTACCACATTGGTCGCAAGGTACGGGTCGAAGGGGCTGACCTGGAAAACTATATTCAAAAAGCAAAATCCGTGGATACACCCTTCGCTGCAGCACCTACCTCTGCTTCGGGAAATCAAGGTAACCCTCAAGCTGTTGCGGAAGAAGGCTTAGTGATCTGCGGACAAGATATGATCTTAGATATCTTGACACGCCACTTAGAAAAGCAGTTTCCACATATTCGCTTTCTGCGTCAGTATATTGGGAGCATTGATGGACTGACTGCACTCTATCGAGGTCTAGCGAACGTCGTCACTGCTCACTTATGGGATAGTGATACCGATGAATATAACATTCCTTATGTTCGAAGGATGTTACCTGGCCACTCTGCAACGATTATTAACTTAATTTATCGATTCGAGGGGTTCTATGTGGCTAAAGGAAATCCCAAGGGAATCTTCTTCTGGGAAGACCTGGTAAGACCAAATGTCCACTTTATTAATCGTGAGCGCGGATCAGGTGCCCGTGTCTTACTTGATGAAAAATTAAGGGTACTTAATATAAACCATACCTCTATCCAAGGATATACCGAAGAGGAAATGAGCCACGTTGCTGTGGCGAGCAAAGTCGCCAGAGGTGAAGCGGACGTAGGCTTGGGGATTGAGAAAGCGGCTCTCCAAGTGAACAATCTTGACTTTATCCCGTTGCAAAAAGAGCGCTACGATCTGGTTGTACGTCAAGAGGATTTAAAAAAGCCACATTTTCAAGCTTTATTAAGCATCCTTAATTCTACTGCTTTTCGCAATGAAGTTCTCGGAATTGGCGGGTATGATATATCGCAAATGGGACAGGTCATCGCAACGGTTTAAACGAATTGCCTGTGCCATGAAGGCAAAAAACAGGGCAGTTCACTGTGTAACTGAAAGTTAACAGTGAACTGCCCTGTTATAATTAAAGTTTAGAAACCGGCTTGTTGACGAAGAGCATCTGCTTTATCCGTTCTTTCCCATGGAAGATCCAGATCGATACGACCAAAGTGGCCATAGGCAGCGGTTTGACGATAGATTGGACGACGAAGATCCAGGGATTTAATAATCCCAGCCGGACGAAGATCAAAATTCTTTTGAACCAACTCACCAATCTTGTCTTCAGAAATCTTGCCGGTACCAAAAGTCTCCACCAAAACTGAAACAGGATGAGCAACCCCGATCGCATAGGCTAATTGAATTTCACAGCGATCAGCTAAACCTGCTGCAACAACATTTTTAGCCACATAGCGCGCAGCATATGCCCCAGAACGGTCAACTTTTGTGGGATCTTTACCGGAGAAAGCACCGCCACCGTGACGAGCCATACCACCGTAAGTATCAACAATGATTTTCCGACCCGTTAAACCGGCATCCCCTTGTGGACCACCGATGACAAAACGTCCAGTTGGATTGATAAAATAACGTGTTTTTTCGTCGAGAAGTTCATTTGGAACAACCGGGAGTACAACATGTTCTAAAAGATCGCGACGAATCTGCTCCTGCGAAACTTCAGGATGATGTTGAGTAGAGATAACAATCGTATCAATTCGTACTGGGCGATTGTCTTCATACTCAACCGTGACTTGGGTCTTCCCGTCTGGTCGAAGATAGTCTAAAAGATCCGATTTGCGAACTTCACTAAGACGGCGCGATAACTGATGTGCCAAATCGATCGGGAGTGGCATATAGCTTACCGTTTCATTAGTGGCATAACCAAACATCATGCCCTGATCGCCCGCACCGATGGATTCAATTTCATCATCGGTCATTTCCCCAGTTTTAGCTTCTAAAGCCTTGTCCACACCGAGGGCAATATCTGCAGACTGTTCTCCGATTGAAGTAAGCACTGCGCAAGTATCGGCGTCAAAACCATATTTAGCACGCGTATATCCGATTTCACGAATCGTTTGACGAACGACACGTGGAATATCAACGTAGCAATTCGTCGTTATCTCACCACTCACTAAGACTAGACCGGTGGTGACCGAAGTTTCACATGCTACCCGAGCATTTGGATCTTGTGCAAAAATTGCATCAAGAATCGCATCAGAAATCTGATCACAGATTTTATCAGGATGTCCTTCGGTCACAGATTCTGAGGTAAATAATTTTTTGACCACTATACGTCCTCCTTTGTTACACCGAGCAACTCAGCAATCTTATCTCGAAGATGCCGAGCGACCTCCAGCTTATTCATTTGGGGCAAATCTATTCTTCTCCCATCTGGGAAGAGAAAGCTAACAATATTGGTAAGGCTTCCAAAGCCTGAACCCTGGCGAGTTACGTCATTGGCAACAAGCATATCCACATTCTTCCGCCGCATTTTTTCCTGGGCATAATCAATTAAGTTCTCGGTTTCGGCGGCAAAACCCACAAGAATTTGCTTTGATTTAATTTTCCCCAGCTCAGCTAGAATATCTGGATTGGGCACGAGTTCTACCCAGAGGCTAGTTCCCTGCTTTTTGATTTTCTGAGACGCATTCTCTTTAGGACGATAGTCGGCTACCGCTGCCGCCTTAACAATGACATCCATCTTCGGAAATTCCTCCAACACGACATCATGCATTTCTTGGGCAGTCATCACCGAAATCCGCTTAACCCCCTTGGGAATTGGCAAATCAGTAGGTGCACTGACTAGAATGGTTTCTGCTCCAGCCTCCTGGCAGGCTTGTGCTATAGCATAACCCATCCGGCCCGACGAGCGGTTTCCTAGATAGCGTACCGGATCGAGGGGTTCTTGTGTCCCTCCAGCTGTTATTAACACTTTTTTGCCGGAAAGCAAAGTAGATGAAGTGAAAAACTGAATCAATTCTTCAACTATCTCAGCAGGTTCACTCATCCGGCCATCTCCATTCGTTCCACAGGCTTGAAAGCCCTTGGCTGGCCCGATGAATTTGACTGAACGCATGCATAGCGTCTCTAAATTCTGTTGAGTCGCAGGATGATGAAACATGGCATGATTCATAGCAGGAGCCACAAAAATTGGAACCTGAGCAGCCAAAAGAACCGTTGTTAGAAAATCATCGGCAATTCCAACTGCCATTTTAGCCAGTAAATTAGCCGTAGCCGGGGCCACCAGTACGGCATCAACATGCTCTGCTAACGCAATATGCTCGACATTCCAACGCTTAGGTTCATCAAACATTTCGACATAAACAGGATTCGCGGACAAGGTTCGCAAAGTCAAGGGAGCAATAAATTCCGTTGCTCCCTTTGTCATAGCAACATGAACCTCTGCACCTAACTTGCGAAGTCGGCTCACAATTTCAGCGGCTTTATATGCTGCTATCCCGCCTGATACACCCACTAAGATTTTCTTCCCGCGAAGCATTACTTTAGGCCCTCGTGCGTGAGTTCAAATCGAAGTTTACCTTTCGCAATATCTTCCAATGCCTGGCTCACGGGTTTAACCCCATGGGCGTTTGCTTCATACTCCGGATCTTCCATAAGCGCCCGAGCACGCTTTGCTGTAGCAAGAACAAGCGTATATTTACTATCCACCTTGCTCATCAATAAATCAAGTGAAGGTTGTTTCAAAATTACACCCCCTGGAAATCATAAGGTTTTCTTTTTACACGACACTTTTCGGCGACAAGTATGTTTTTGAGCTTATCAACCGCTTTGTCTAGCTCATCATTAACAATCACATAATCATACTCTGTCACATAGCTAAGTTCACGCGTTGCTGTTTCTAAACGTTTGCGAATCACATCTTCTGATTCCGTCCCCCGTTTATGAATTCGCTCCGAAAGCACGCTCAAGGACGGTGGAACCACAAAGACAAAAACGCCATGAGGAAATCGTTTTTTAATCTGTAAAGCCCCTTGAATTTCAATTTCCAAAATAACATCGATACCCGCTTGCAGGGACTGTTCTACGGCAAACTGAGGAGTTCCATAATAGTTCTCGCAAAATTCAGCCCATTCGAGAAGTTCATCGTTTTGAATCATCGATTGAAACTCTTCCCGTGTACGAAAGAAATAATCTACTCCATCTACTTCACTCGGGCGAGGATTTCGAGTCGTTGCCGAAACCGAATATTTAACATCCGGCAATTGCCTTAAAAGCTCGTGACAAATCGTCCCTTTTCCAGCACCCGATGGCCCTGAGAGAACAATCAATAATCCATTACTCTTTTCCACTCTGGTCCCCCTTAATCTGCCGGATCCTCTTGGGAATTCGTATCCTTACTGGACAAACGATGGGCGACAGTCTCGGGTTGTACTGCTGAAAGAATGACATGATGACTATCACAGATAATCACAGCACGCGTGCGGCGACCATAGGTAGCATCAATAAGCATACCTGCATCCCGCGCTTCTTGGATAATCCGCTTAATCGGAGCAGATTCCGGGCTTACAATAGAAATAATTCGATTAGCAGAGACAATATTACCAAACCCTATGTTGATCAGCTTGATATCCAAAATAAACCCTCCGTTACTCAAGATTTTGGACTTGTTCCCTAATTTTCTCCAGCTCGCTTTTCACTTCAACCACATGTTGAGCAATTCTTACATTATTCGCTTTTGAGCCTATTGTATTGATTTCTCGGTTCATCTCTTGTACCAGAAAGTCGAGCTTACGTCCTACCGGTTCTGAACTTCGTAAAGTTTGACGAGCTTGATCTAAATGACTTTGTAAGCGAACCAACTCTTCGGTAATCGAAACCCGATCTGCAAAGATCGCCACTTCATTGGCAAGCCGAGCTTCATCCACAACAGAATTTTCCCCCAACAAGAGTTGAATTCTTTCCCGTAGACGATTTTGGTAATCAGGCACCATACTTTCCGATAAGCTAGAAATCTGATCTTTCTCATTTGAGATGGTATCTAATCGTTTGAGAAGATCTTCTGCAAGCTTTTCTCCCTCAATTTTCCGCATCTCCATAAAACCAAGCAGTGCTTGACTGACTGCACCGTTCAAGGTCTCCCATAGAAGGTCTAAATTCATTTCCTCATCTTCTACAGCAAGAACTTCCGGTAAAGCGGTCAAACGATAGATATCGGTCTCATACGCTGTTTCAAGGGCTAAAGCAAGTTCCTTCAAGGTTTTATCATACGACAGGGCTAAATCTTTGTCAACCTTCACCAATCTCTTTTTTTCTTCCGTTTCCTTAACATTGATAAAGACATCAATCCGGCCCCGTTGGATCTTTTCCTGAAGAAACTTGCGGATTCGTTCTTCAAAACTCACCATATTCCGTGGTAACCGAACTGAAGCCTCAAAAAAACGATGATTGACTGATTTTAACTCTACCGTAAAATGATACCCATAGCCTGAATCTTCTCCCCTACCAAAACCGGTCATACTATTCGCCATTTCTAAAGCCCAGCTTTCTTCCTTCATATATTATGTACTATTATATATACCCGTTTTTAGGAAAAGCAAATAATTTGAGTTGACCCTACAAAGGATGGAATAAAGACTGTCCCTGACAATAGAGACAGTCTCAAAATCTCTATTGAGTTATCTTGTCATCAAGAATTATCCCTCTAAACACATAGGTCGCCGGTCCTGTCATATAGACGCGATTATCTTCACCCCACTCAATGAAAAGATCTCCACCCGGTAAATGAACGGTTACTTTTCGTTCTATCTTACCATTGAGAATGGCCGCAACCGTTGAGGCACAGGCCCCTGTTCCACACGCTAAAGTTGGCCCAGCTCCACGTTCCCAAACCTTCATTGTAATTTCCCCTCGGGAGTCCACCCGGATGAACTCAACATTGGTCTTTCTAGGAAATAGCGGATGCTTTTCAATCGCAGGTCCAAGATGCTCAAAATCCAAATTTTTATAATCATCGACAAAGATGACACAGTGAGGGTTTCCCATCGACACCGCCGTATACTCGAATTCCTGTCCCTCCACCTCAAGTTTAGCACCAACAACTGGCTCACCTTGTGCCAAGACGGGAATCAAACCGGGTTTAAGAATGGGTTCGCCCATATCTACCCGAACCCCTGTTACTTTCTCTCCCTCAAGGGTGAGTTGTAACGTAAGAATTCCAGCTAAGGTTTCGACTTGGATTGTATTCTTCTTAATATATCCCTGATCAAAAATATACCGAGCAAAACAACGAATTCCGTTACCACACATTTCCGGCTCTGAGCCATCTAGATTAAAAATCCGCATTCTGGCATCGGCTACTTGTGAAGGAAGCACAGCAATTAAACCATCACTACCCACTCCAAATTGACGGTGACAAAGTCGACGGGCAAGTTCGGGATAGTCTCCTTCACTCTCCCCTTCTGCGGGTTGCTTATTAAAATGGTCTATAAAAACAAAATCATTACCGAGACCATGCATTTTTACAAATTCCATCCATCTTGACCTCCTTCATGAATTAGAAACATGTCAGCTTAAAGATACTATGGTTAATCACTCAGGTCAACTCAGTAGGGATTTCTTACTATATTAACAGTAATTCTACAAAACCCTCTCAATTCCTTTTCACTTTAGCCCATATATTTCCAACAAATTTAAAAATGGTCGTGTAGTTTCGGGTCTTTTGCAATAGTCCATAATTATTTTGAACACCAAAAAAGAGGCTGTTTTGCGACAGCCCCTAGTACTATTACTGATTCATTGAGTATGAACTTCACTTTCCTCCGACCACTGAGGTGCGTCTATTTCCTGCATTCTTGACCAAACGCCAAAGCCCAATAAGGATCGATGGGCCACCGGCAACCCCTAAAATGATTCCCCACTGCCAGAGTTGCAACGGAGCTGTTTTAAAAATAGCTTGGAGCGGGGGCAGATAGATTACACTCAGTTGCATTAGAGTTGAAGTTGTAACTGCGGCTACTAGGTAGGGATTAGAGAACAACCCCACTTCAAAAATACCACGCGACTCTGACTTACAATCAAAAACATGGAATAATTGGGAGAAGACCAAGGTGCTAAAAGCCATCGTCCTGGCGGTTAACATATTCCCTCCTAAGAACATACCTGTAACAAACACGATTAACGTCCCAAGTCCAATCATTGTACCGCGAATGACGATTTTTCGCGCCAACCCACGGGAGAAGATGCTTTCTCCCGGCGCTCGTGGTGGGCGGCTCATGATATCTTTATCCACCCCATCAACCCCTAAAGCCATTGCCGGTAAACCGTCCGTAACAAGATTAACCCAAAGTATCTGGATTGCTAATAACGGGAGCGGGAGTCCAACCAGCGTTGCTAAGAACATTGTCAAGACTTCTCCCAAGTTACACGAAAGCAAATAACGGATAAACTTACGGATATTGTCATAAATTCCCCGACCTTCTTCAACTGCTGCAACGATCGTCGCAAAGTTATCATCGGCTAGAACCATAGCAGAAGCCTCTTTTGTCACATCTGTTCCCGTTTTTCCCATCGCTATTCCAATATCTGCTTCCTTAACTGCAGGAGCATCATTAACCCCATCACCTGTCATCGCTACCACTTGCTTTTTTTTCTTCAATGCCCGAACGATGCGTAGTTTATCTTTCGGGGTAACCCGGGCATAAACCGAGATATTCATAACTCTCTTCTCTAGTTCCTCATCGGATATTTGTTCCATCTCCGCCCCTGTCATTATTCCATGGGAATTTCCCCTTAAGATTCCAAGCTCCTGTGCCACCGCTTCCGCAGTCAGTCGATGGTCCCCCGTGATCATAACGGGTTTGATCCCCGCACGACGGCAGACTTGAATCGCTTTACCCGCACTTGCTCGAGGAGGGTCAATCATCCCCATCAAACCCACAAAGACTAAGTTTTCTTCAATCCGCTCGTCTTGTTTCTCTCCTTCACGCAGAGAACGTTCGGCGATGGCTAATACCCGTAACGCTTTGCGCGCCATTTCATCATTGGCTCGCATGATTGTACGGCGTCGAATATCCGAGATTTCTACGATTCCCTCAGAAGTAAGCTCATTTTTACAAAGTCTGAGGATGACATCGGGTGCTCCCTTAACATACGCTTTTCGTTCATGTTTTCCTTTATAGACAACACTCATCCGTTTACGATCTGAGTCAAAGGGAATTTCCCCAATTCGTTCTTCTTTCCGTTCTAAGGTCTCCCTCCAAATCCCAGCCTTGGCTGCTGCAACGAGTAAAGCACCCTCTGTCGGGTCTCCCTCAATTCCCCAAGGAGATTCTTTGTTTGAAGAGCGGAAAAGTCCGGCAACCTGTACCCCTTTTTTAGTTAAAGTCGAGTTATTGCATAACGCCGCAACTTTTAAAGCTTCATTCAAAGGATCTTTTGTCTTCATCGGATCTCCGCCATGAAATTCTCCTTTCGGATCATATCCCTGTCCTGTCACTGCAATCATTCGCCGATCTGAATAAATCTGGCGTACGGTCATTTCATTTTGCGTCAGCGTCCCGGTCTTATCCGAGCAAATCACGGTGGCGCAACCTAAGGTTTCCACTGCCGGAAGCTTACGAACGATTGCTTTTCTTTTGACCATCCGTTGAACTCCAATCGCTAAAGCGACGGTTACAATCGCTGGAAGTCCTTCAGGAATCGCAGCAACAGCTAAGGAAACTCCGGCAAGAAACATTTTATAGAAACCTTCTCCCCGCCAAACGCCTGTTGCCACAACCAACCCACACACAATTAAACTAATAAGAACGAGATATTTACCCAGCTGATCAAGACGTTTCTGAAGGGGAGTCTCCTCATCTTCAACACTCTGAATCATCCCCGCGATAATCCCCATTTCCGTATCCATACCGGTTGCAACAATCACTCCTGCTCCACGACCGTTAACTACGACTGTCCCCATATACCCCATATTAGACCGATCCGCCATCGGCGTTAATTCATCGGCTAAGGCTGAGACCATTTTATTGACAGGATGAGATTCGCCCGTGAGTGCTGATTCTTCCACTTCGATATTTACCGCTTGGATCCAGCGTATATCTGCAGGTATTCGATCTCCCGCCTCCAGTAAGACGATGTCGCCTGGCACAAGATCCGCAGCTGGGATTCGACTTTCTATCCCGTCCCGGAGTACTCTAGCTTCTGGAGCAGTTAAAGATTTAAGGGAATCAATCGATTTTTCCGCCCGATATTCCTGAATAAATCCAAGAACGGCATTCACAATCAGAATAGCCATAATCGTGATAGCATCCGCTATTTCACCCAACAGCCCCGATACAATCGTCGCCGCTAATAGGACCAAAACCATAAAATCCTTAAATTGCCCTAAGAATACGAAAACAGGATGGGTTCCCTTTTTCGTCTCAAGCCTGTTTTTCCCGAACTCGATTAAGCGATGATTCACCTCTTTCAAGCCTAATCCCTTACCTGGATGAACTTCAAAGGCCTTTACTACGTCGAGCCAAGGTAAAACATGCCACGCTTGTTGCCGCATTCCTTTCTTCCTCCTTTAAATCCTGTCCACTCTTTTTGTACATGCTTATTCAGGAGGGGAAAGAAAAATGACCAAGAATTGTGGTATACTATATCAACGATTGAAAGCATCATTAGAAGATAATGCAGTTTCGGGTCGTGTAGCTTCTCACCCATCCGTTCACTTAGCGCTTCTGGGCTGGCACACTTGATTCCGTGGGAGCTTCGCCAAACCTCAGGGTAATACCTTATGTGAACCATGGGCTACGCTAACCCACAGAACCAACGTGCGCCTTAGCGCCCTTCCGCGAAAGCGTTCACTCCTGTGCGAGAAGCTACGCTATCGGGTTTCTTTTAACCGTAATTAAATGTTTCAGTATAAAAGATTAAAAAGGAGTCTCCATATGGCCTTAGATGGTGTAACCCTAAATCATCTTGTTAAAGAACTCGCTCCTCAACTCATTGGAGCGCGCATTGATAAAGTCGTTCAACCTGAGAAGGAAGAAATTCATCTTTATCTCCGCAATCAGGGCAAGTCGTTGCGCTTGCTTTTAAACATAAGCGCCACCGCTGCTCGATTGCATCTCACTCAAGAAAACAAAAAGAATCCAACATCCCCGCCCATGTTTTGCATGATTCTGCGCAAACACCTTGAAGGCGGGAAAATACTCAACCTTGAGCAAATTGGACTCGAGCGGATCGTTCTCATCACCGTGCAAAACTACAATGAATATGGAGACCTTGCCACACTCCAGCTTTATCTGGAAATCATGGGCAAACACAGCAATCTAATCCTTGTTGATCCTGTAAAGCAAGTTATACTTGATGGGATAAAACGCTATTCTCATGCCGTTAGCCGCCATCGCGAAGTCCTACCCGGCCGCACCTATATCATCCCCCCTTCGCAAGGAAAATGGGATCCCATTTCCGAATCAGAAGAAGAAACGTTTCGCTCTGTGCTTTTAAAAGATGAAATCTCCGGTAAGTTAATCGACCTGCTTGTCAAACACTTCAATGGTATCAGCCCAGAACTTGCACGGGAAGTCGTGGTCCGCGCAGGACTCAGTCTAACAATCCGGCTTGAACAATGCGGAGATATTGACCTTTCCCGAGTTTTCCAAGGATATCTTACACTAGCTAACCCTGATACCCTGCCTCAAATCGAGCCTTGTCTTTATTATCAAAGTGATGCCCCCTCAAAAAAAGGACTTCCCACAGCCTTTACGTTTGTCCCCTTCCAGCAATATCAGGGCTTAACGGCTGAAACTTTTTTCTCTCTCGATGCAGCCATTGAACGCTTCTATCACTCTAAAGCTTCAAACAATAATCTCGAGGCCAAACGCGGCTCACTCCGTAAAATCGTGCAGGAAAATCTACACCATATGAATAAAAAGCTTAGCATTTATGAAGAAACGATGGAAAACGCTGAGAAATCGTTTAAATATTCCAGATGGGGTGAGTTAATCACCGCGAATCTTTACCGAATAACCCCGGGAATGACTGAAATCACCGTTGAGGATTATAATGAAGAAACACTCCCCCAAATTACGATTCAACTAGATCCTCAACTAAGCGGGATCGATAATTCGCAACGTTACTACCGACTCTATAACAAGGCTAAGGTCACCTTACAAAAGACCGAACCACTTAAAGCAGCGAGTTTAAATGAAGTGAACTACTTGGAGTCTGTTCTTCTCAGTCTCGAACAAGCCTCCACTCCTTCGGAAATTGAGGAAGTCCACAAAGAGTTAATCGATCAAGAATACCTTGCCGGCAAGCATATCAACAAAAGCAACCCTAAAAAGGCGAGCAAATATCCGAACAAAGCAAATGCGAAGAAAAAACAAGGAAATAAGCCGGAAGCCCCTCAACCTAAGACCTATCTTTCGAGCGAAGGTCGGATGATTTTAGTAGGAAAAAACAATCGACAAAACGATTGGCTCACTCTAAAAAAAGGTCGTCCTCAAGACCTTTGGCTCCACGTTAAGAACATTCCCGGTTCTCATGTCCTCATTCCGCTCGAGGATGGAGAGGAATTTCCCGATGACACCACCCTCGAAGAGGCAGCAGCACTGGCTATTCACTTCAGCCAAGCCAAAGGATCAAGCCAAGTGCCTGTGGACTATACGCATGTTAAGAATATTAAAAAGCCGAATGCCGCAAAACCAGGTATGGTCATTTATGAAACGAACTGGAGTTTGTATCTTACACCAAAGCCGGAGGTAATTGAGCGGTTGTTGTCCACGGAAAATGCAGATGAGTAATCTAGCGAACTTTAAAAGAAAAGATTAGGGACAGGCAAATGCCTGTCCCTTTAAGTCTTTCAATCGTAAACTTAAGCTTTCTTAACTTTCTTGTGCCCACACACCAGGCAATTTTGATACAGCTCCTTGGTTTTAGTCTCATCTTTAAAGTTGATGATAATAAAGCTTTTATCGGGTAGTAAGAAACACATACGGACCTTTGTTTGTTTGTTTCCATAAATAGTTAAAAGAGGGACACCTTCAAGATCTTTAACTCCATATTAAAAATATACCTGGCTCGATGTTTTAATTCCCCTTGAGGATGGAGAGGAATTTCCCGATGATGCGACCCTCGAGGAGGCAGCAGCACTGGTCACTCACTTCAGCCAAATATTTTATTCTTAGATTTTGCTTAAGACATTTCTTAAAAGTGTTGATGAAGTATTCTGGGTATAGGGAACATAAATGACAGTGACACCTTTTTTAGCTAATTTCTCTTCTATTGTTATATAATGATTACTGCCTTTCCAATCATCACCGACAATGAGAACGTCAAATCTATATTTTTCATAAGCCATAATCTTGTTTCTACTTGTCACCGGCACAACCTTATCTACATACCGTATGCTCTCAACAATTGCAATACGCTCAGTCGTGGGAATGACTGGCGTTTTTTTCTTATATTCTTGGACAAGCTCATCTGTATTAACACCGACAATAAGAATCTCGCATATCTCTTTTGCACGCCGCAATATATTTAAGTGCCCGACATGGAATAAATCAAAAACGCCTGCTGTATATCCGATTAGATATTTCTTTTTTTGTGAATTCATAAAAGGCGCACCTACTTCCCATTCCTTAGTACTCTTTTTAAAAATCCTTTGATTAGATTTTTAATAACCTAGCTATTCTTATACAATTCGAGATAAAGGATATATATTACTATTATTTGAGTAAAGAAAAGCCCAACCCCAAGGTTGGACATGAATTTTCTATTTTTGAGTTTTGTAGTAGCTAGTCAATTCGAAATATTAAGACTCCCTATCTCTAAATTTTAGACAAAAAAACGATGATATGTATTTCTGATTGTAAAAAACATTTAACACCAAAATGCTGAGAAATATAATAATCTGAAATAATATAACATTTTTCTCTACAAAAGACCTTATAATAGCTTGCACTGTCAAAAGAAAAATGCTAAAAAATAAGTAAAAGTATTTTACATCAATTTGCGAATATTGTTTTGTGTTAAACATTCTTACTATGACAATAATAAAGTAACTCACTATGTTTGAATATACAGCACCATATACGCCGATTTTCGGTATCAAAACAAAACACCCAACTACGTTCACAACAGCCCCGATTACGGTACTGACCATACTCATTAAGTTCTTCTTGACAGCCAGATAAAAAGTTCCGAAATATATAGAGTAGCAACCTAAAACTGCAGATACCAGTAACAATGGCACATAATGCCAGGCCTCATAGAAGTCACCTCTCAACACAATACGAGAGATAAGTGGCGTGAAGAAAATAACCGCAGAACCTGCCAACACAATAAAGGCCGAGTAGAATTCAAACACCATAGTGAAAAATTGTTTACTATCTTGGCTCTTGCTTTCCTTTGATGCTGAAAACTGCCAGGCTTGCTGAAAGATTGTCGCCAACAAGTTTATCATGGATGGTAATTTGCAAGCGGCAGAAAACATTCCGGCAATTCCGATGCCGCAAACAGCGCTGACAATGTATCTGCTGAATACATTATTAAACCACCACGAAACCATATTGGGCACATTGGGCAGTGAAAAAATAAGCATTTCTTTCTGCATCTCTTTACTTGTTCTCTTTATGTTGCAGTATTGTCCGATATGTACACTAAAGAACAAATATACTGCCGCCATGACATTGGATAATATAATGGCAAGCAGATATCCGGAGGTTTCAAGCTTCAGCGCTAACAAAAACAACATATTAAAGCCGAGAAGAGATAATGTATTTATAATGCCACTAATAACAAATTTTTTAATATGTCCCATACCGCGTGCAAAATTTGCAAATAACGAGCGAGTTGCATTTGCCATATACAAGGCCAAAAAGAAACATGTATATTCGTACTTAATAAATATATTTCCAACTAGAATAATTACAGACACAATCGCAAAGCTTATTAGCAATACATTTAAACCAATATTAAATATTTGCTGTTTGTCACTATCTTCATCAATGACAAATCGATAAACCGCATCTGAAATACACAATGTAGCAACCGGTAAAAACAGCTCTATGGAATTATTTAGTAAATCCGCAACGCCATACTGCTCAGTTGTTAATGTAGTAGTATACAAAGGCATTAAAAAGAATAGTATTACTTTCGAAAATACGTTCCCTATTGCAAAAACAAACGTATCTGATAGTAATCGCATAAATTTACCGTTCATCTAGTCTTCTCCAATATTTGAAGTAACTATCAATAATGATACTTAGTGCTGCCAAAAAAATTCATAGGGATAAATATAGTTCCAATCCGGCCGATATAACTGTATAGTCGTGAAATATATTGTGAACGCAACAATAACCACAGCTGTCAACAAAACTGATAAATTTTTATTTTTAAAATTTCTCAGTATATTTGGCAGATATACTATTGAAAATACACTAAAATATTCACTCATACGATCCAGCAGATTGAATTTAAATGAAATAACTGTAACTGATAAACTAAACATCAAAAATATAGTCATGATTTGATTCTCGTTATTTTCTTTTATTGTCGCAATCCCATTCTCATTTACCAATTTTGATTCCCTTTTATATGCTCCAGAACATAATCCAACCAGAAAAATACAAAGTGTTATTCCGAAACTCACCACGCTTGCAGTTCTTATTCCTCCTTCCATATATTTTCCCCCTAGATAATACTGATATATAGGTAAATATGAGAACAGTACATTTAAAGCACGAGTAAAAACAATATAGACTACAATTGTTCCAGCCGTAAACGCTCCAATAGTCTTATAATTAATTCTCATTTTCGAAATGGGATATGCCAGTACAAATACAATCGCTGTTTTGTGAAAGGTTGTCGCCAATATTACACAAATAAGAAACGGCAGTATTTTTTTTCGCTTAATAAAACTATAGGAATAAAGCAAAACAATCATTGCTATGCATTGTCTAAGTATATTCACGGCACTTCCGAAATATCCCATAACCAAAAATAAGTAAACGCTCAGCCATACATTCATCGAATATTTTCGTATAAAACGTGCATATCCAACAATTAGTATTAAACTCGTTATTGCTAATAAGACCTGTGGATTCCCATTGATTATGCTTACTGCCTTGTTATAGTACAGATAGCCCAACTCATAACGGCTATTCGTATTCAAGTCTTGAATGGACATGCGTGATATATTTTCAAAAAGCCAAACATAAGTCTGCGTGTCATTTCCTATAGTATGTGCTCTCAAAGCAGCCAAAACAAACAGTACACTCATCGTACAAAACAAATATATACTATCTTTTTTACCATGCTGTTTTCCATAGTACAGTATCAAAGCCGCTATCAAGAAATATCCCATAAGGCCGTAATACAATGACATTATCTTTCGTCTCCAGACATTTCAACATATATTTTTTCTAATTTTTTGGCTTCTTCGTTGATGTCAAGTCCTGCTAATTTAATTTGCTCTGTTGTGTCATTTCGATTATGAACCATTGCCTTTTTAATTATCAGTTCACTCCAATTTGAAAGCGAAGCAGATAATTTTAGATGATCCACATTGGTAATATCAATTTCTTTTGTGACCTTATCACTCATGACACACGGCAGTCCTGTCGACTGTGCTTCTATGCCGATTACCGGCAATCCTTCATATAGAGATGGAAGTACAAACACATCCATCGCCTGCAACAAATCTGGTATATCACTACGTTGACCCAAAAAGAAAACAAAACCGTTCAATCCTAGATTCTCAACCTTTTGTTTGATCTTCTTTTCTAGCGGTCCTCTGCCAACAAGCATTAATACTGTGTTATTGTTCTTTTTGTGAATTTCATTAAAAATATCAATTAAGAACACATGGTTTTTTTGCTCAGTAAATCTTCCCACGTGACCAACTACCACTTTTCCTGTGAGCCCTAGTCCATTACGTACATCATCACGAACGGTTTCATTATATTGAAACCTCTTGCAATTAATCGCATTATTGATAACCATCACTTTTCCAGCACGTATTCTCTTTTCCCCGTACAAAAATGTACCTGCAGCTTTTGAACAGGTAAAGTAGTGATTAGCTTGACGTTTTAGTGGAAAGCAAAGGATACGATTGCGCAATGCCTTAATTTTATTGTCAGAAAACATAGTAGCATGGCTATGTGTGATAATATGTTTTATACCATTTTTCTTTGCAATTGGAGCAAGGAAAAAGGTGAGATATACCTCATGATTATGTAATGCAACATATTCGTTCGCATGCCTTGAGAAAAAGTGATTATACTGCATACATGTCGCTAGCCTGAAACCAGGCTTGACCAAACAGAATGTATGGCCACCTAAAAACTCTATTTCTTCTTTGTACGTTCCCTCTATTTCTTTAAAATACAGAAAGTCAAATTGAATTTTTTCACTATTTATATTGCGAAAGTAATTCATGATGAATCCCATGACACCGCTGCCTGTGCTTAGGCTAGACACTACATGCAAGATTTTAATCTTTTCCATTCATTAAAACTCCAAACTGTAAGGTCTATGTCCTACCCTTTTCTCTGATGGAGGCAACATCATATAGTCACCGTAGTGATGTTTTAAATACGAATTCACATGTCCTGGGCAATTTACTTCAACACCTTCAAAACTGATTCTATCTACCTTCTCAAGATCTATGCTCGGTATTTGTAAATACGAATATTTAACAAAAGCTTTTACTTTGCTAGGTGTCTGATTGTATTCTTGACACTCTAAATCAAGTTTTCTATATAAGATCTTTTTAGGAACAAGAATCAAAACAATATGAAGTAATTTCCTGACCGCAATTTTTAATCCGCCTATCACCCCATGTTGTGGTTTGCTTGACCCTGTTAAACATTTAGCTATGAAGAAATTGGAAATAATGTTCACTTTTAGATGATGCTTTTTTCTCTGTTTCAGGTTATCAGGAATATTATCAAAAGGAAAAATATCAACAAAAACACCATGATTAATATTTAAGTTTGCACAATATTCTTCAATAAATTTCGTTCCGTTTTTTCTAACTTTTGCACAATAAAAGGGCGAATTGGGCTCTGTTTCTACCGTCTGTAAAAACAAATCTTGTGGCAATTTTTCCTGCGCTATTGATAAAAAATGATCATAATTTTCTCTAGTCATTCCAATGTCAATATCATCGTCCCATGGAATAAACCCGCCATGACGAACGGCCCCCAGTGCCGTTCCATTAATTATGAAATAGATAATATCATTTTCATCACAAATACGAACTATCTCTTTAAATATACTCAATATTATTGATTGAACTTTATTTAGTTCCGTGCCGTATTCCCCTCTATTTCCCATTTTTATTTTTCCTCCGACGTATTGCTCGCAGCTTAATGTAAATTTCTAAACAACTATTGAGTTTTTCCTCCAGCTCGGCATTTTAAATAAGCCTACCAAAGTTCCGACACCATAACTGACATGCAATAAAAGGAACAAGGTCGGTAACGCCGATGACGATACATTAAAATTTTTCTTTTCAACCGATAATACCGCCATCAAAATTGCAACTATCCAGTAAGCTCCCCACATCAGCATGCCCAATTGTGGCAATCCAAAGGTCGCCAATAGACTTGTAATGATGATTCCCAGTACAAACGCAAACGGCACGAAATGGTAGAGTGAAAAGCATTTGGGTGAAATACCTATTGTTAAACCTATCCAATACCCATTAAGGAATTTTTGCTTTATCATCTTCACTAGACTATTTCTTGAGAAATGGTACGATTTGATTTTTGGCGAAAAAAAGAACTTATACCCTGCCTCCCTCATTCGGTAGTGAATCTCGTTATCCTCAGTTCGGACTAATCTTTCATCATATCCCCCAACACGCTCAAAAACCTCTCTGCTATAGGCTGCATGTGCAAGTGTATTTACATATTGCGGAGAATTAGCATTACGGTATTTAGCAATACCACTGCCAAACATTGATTTTTCAGCCATCAACAATGTACACTGCCAATTGCTACTCTCATCAATAATACTTATCCTAGGACCTCCTGCAATTTTCTCGCCACTTTCCATACAAATTACATTCTGACGAATGAAGTCAGCAGGTATTTTAGAGTGTGCATCAACTCTTAAGATTACATCGCCTTGTGCCTCCGATAAGGCAACGTTCCAGCCACAAGGTAATATCTTTTGTGGGTTATCTAGCACACATACTCTTCTGAATAAACCTTTATATGCTTCGCGGAAATTCTCCATTACATTTTTTGTTTTATCGCTTGAGTTGCTGTCGACCAAAATAGTCTCTATTTTCTTATGTTCGTAGTCTTGCTGTAAAAGATTATTCAGAACATTAGCTATTCTATCTTCTGCATTGTATGCAACGATAATAAATGATACAAGCATATGATACCTCCCCGCAAGCCTCATATCCCCTTTTAAAACAACGGGTACAATATTACTCAACTAAAAAAAGTTTAAGCGCCAACGTTTTTTTCCTGAATTTCCTTTACCTCGTGATTTTGTCCGTATGAATTCCCCTTGAAATTCAGTTCTCTGAATAGCCCCTTGCGTAAGAACCGCTCGAGGGTTTCTTTGCATGAGGATATCCTTTCCGTCCTCACCTAACGAATCTCCTAACAAAGCCAACTCCCTCAAAAAGGGTTCATTTTCTAAACTCGGGTGATGGGTATCCGTACCTACCAAAGAAATCATATGATGTTTAAGTAGCCATAACGCAACTTCTTTAGGTCCCGATCCATAACGTCCGCTTAAGCTCCTCAAATTGAGCTGATACAACACTCCCGATCCAGCCCAATGTTCAAGAAGTGCCCGGTCATTCATGATATAGCTGTAGCGTTCGGGATGAGCTAAAACCGGATGATAACCTGCTACTTGAAGTTCAAAGAAGACCTTCTCAACATAATGAGGAAGTGAGAGTACGGGGAGTTCTACCAGCAGGTATTTCCCCTGCCCTCCAAGCGTTAGAATCCTTCCTTCTTTGACATAACGAGGCAGTTGCGGAAAGAGGTAAATTTCTGCACCAGGAAGTACTTCCAACGGAATCTCCTGTTCCCGTAAAATTTTATTTAGTTGTTCTACAGACTTGCGAATTATTTCCGGGGAAAGAAATGACTTCCCCCCAAGGACGTGAGGGGTAGCGATCACCTGAGTATAGCCCACCTGAACTAGCTGTCGTGCAAGAGTGATGGCCTCTTCAAAATCCCTGACCCCGTCATCGAGACTGGGTAGTATATGGAGGTGGGTATCAATCAAAAAGTTCACCCCTCTTTGAACCTGTAAGCTTGAGCATTTTTTCATTTATGCTTTTTGGCTTGATCGCTGATCATAAGAATAGTAATAGTAATATTCTTTAGTCTTCATTTCCATTTTGTTCAGTACGATACCCAAGATTTTAGCTCCGACTTTTTCCAACTGTTCCTTGGCTTGCACAGCATAGTCACGGCTGACTTCCCCAGATGCCAAAACTAAAACAACTCCATCCACGGATTGAGCCAATATGGATGAATCCGTCACGGCAATCGTTGGTGGAGAATCGATAAGCACAATATCATAGGCCTCAGCCGCTTCGCTTAAGAGTTGTTTCATTCGCTTTGAACCAAGTAGCTCGGCAGGATTCGGCGGAATTGGGCCTGATGTCAAGAGCTCTAAACCTTCTTGGTCCGTCTTTTTAATATAATTCAGAATTGGGAGTCCCTCATCCACGAGTAATGTTGTCAATCCTTCACAGTTATCTTGACTCAATATTTTGTGTTGGGTTGGATTGCGAAGATCTGCATCGATAATAAGCACCTTCTTATCCGTTTGTACCATCATCGATGCAAGATTAGCAATTGTTGAAGATTTTCCTTCTCTTGGGCCAGTACTGGTAAATAGAATTCGTTTAACAACCCGATCAACATTGGAAAATTCGATATTCGTTCTCAGCGTGCGAAAAGCCTCAGAAATCGGCGACTTCGGGCTAAGCATGCTGAACAACTTATATTCGCTCAAAATCATCTTTCCCTTCTAGAGATCATCCGTCTCATAATGCGGGATCATTCCCAATACAGGAAGGCCCAGGAGATTCTCTGCATCGTGAGTCGTTTTGATGGTGTTATCCAAATATTCACGAAGAAAAGCCAAACCTATTGAGACCATTAACCCAATAACAAAGGCAATAAAAACATTAAGGATCTTGTTCGGTTTAACCGGTTTTAGCGGCGCGATGGCCTTATCCACAATACTGATACTATCTACTTTTTTAATATCCATAACTGCTTGAGAAAACTGATTAGCCATCTCATTGGCTATTTGTGCTGCCTGCTCTGGGTTTATATCTTCAACAGTTATAGCCAGAATTTCCGTGTCTTTAACTGGAACGACGGAGATTTTACGATCTAAAGTTTCAATAGCAAAAGGAAGATTCAGCTCCTTTATCACGTCATCTTCCACCGTCCGACTTTTAGCAATCGCACTATACGTTTTAACTAATTGCTGATTTGCCATTAGAACGTCATAGTCGAGAATTTGGCCTGCTTGCTGAACTGGCAAATCAGATGTTTTTTTCCCAACGATCAGCGTCGTAGACGCTTGATAAACGGGTTTAATCACAAAAAAACTGACAAGTCCACTCATTAAAGTGGCAATTAAAGGGATGGCTATAATCATACGCCAGTGCTTCTTAAGCATTTGCCAATACTGTTGGAGGTCGAGTTCTTCTTCCATTTAGTCCTCCCCTCTTACTTTTATATCAGTAATAACTGAACTGCAAAAACAATCATTTACTAAACTATATTATTTAACAGGTTGAAAATATTACCATCTTATCCCAGATCCAATTATTTTTTAAATTACCTTTCAAACGCTTCTTGTATGACTTTCTTAACGCCGTCTTTATTCGGTTCATAATAATAAACCACTGCTCCTACTAACGGATCAAGAGCCGAAATTCCTTTTCCTGGTAACTGATAATATTTCATTGCTTCTTTATCTATCCCTTTGAATTCAACCCCCAGTGTTACCATCTCATAAATTGACATATTCGTATCGAGTAAATCCTGACGAATAGTGGTTATCAATTTGGGCAATTCAGGAATATTTGAAGGAGCAAGCATTTGATTTGCTAAAGACTGAACGACATAAAACTGATTCTGCTGGCGGCCAAAATCTCCGTCTGGTAAATCATAACGAGCCTGCACTAAGACAAGAGCCTCTTCCCCAGAAAGGTGATGTTCCCCCGCTGACAAATGAAGGTTTGACCTTCTGTCATTTACTGAACTGGGAAGACTCACGTCAATTCCCCCAATGGCATCGACTACTTTTTCAAAACCTTTGAAATTTATCTTTAAATAATAATTGATGTCGACTTCTAACAAATTACTAACCGCTTTTACTGTTTCCAGCGTTCCCTCGTCGATACCCCCTTTTAACTCACCAACGACATTAGCGTGAGTAATTTTGGTCAGCCCCACCTCAGGAAGACTAACTCGGGTATCCCGTGGAATGGAAATGGCCGAAATCTGATGCGTATCACTATTGGCTGAAACAAGAATTATCGAGTCTGCTCTTCCTGGTTCATCACCTTTGTTATCAATACCAAGGAGAAGAATATTTACCCTTCCTTTTTCCTTTGGCACCGGCGATTCAGATTTACCTTTTTCCTCTTCTTCATTTCCTAGAGCAACCTCTGAGGGCTGATAAACTACCATTGCCTGATCATGCGTTTGCCCTTTCCAGTAGAAAGCTCCGAGAGAAATTCCCAACATTCCAAAACTCAAAAGAATGCCTAGCCCCAATTTATTCAATTTCAATATATGTTCACCCCATCCAATATCAGAAGTCTTTAATTTTGCCAAGCATATACTGAAATTTATGTGATTATGTACCAAACAGAACCTCTCGTTATGGAGCTAATTTAACAAAAAAATAGTCAGCCAATTGATAAAATTTCAACTGGCTGACTATTTATTTAGTCTTTTTTAATTAGTCATTTAAGAAAGATACGATTTCTTCGAACGAGATATTGTTTCTACTCTTTTTCGGATTCTCCTATGTAGCCACTTTCGTTAAATTATTTATATTGCCCTACTTCCAGGCTTAATCGCAGGAATACCTTCTGCACAAAGAGGACAGTTTTCAGGTTCAAAGGTCTCAATCTGAATCTTTAGCAAGGAGACATGAGGAAGACCAAAATCTGCTTTTCCCCCACTGCGATCGACTATAACCCCAACACCAACTGGCTCAGCCCCAAGTTTGCGAACGACTTCTAAAACCTCTTTCACCGATCCACCCGTCGTAATAACGTCCTCTACAACTAAGACTTTTTGTCCAGGAGTAAGTTCAAAACCACGACGCAAGGTCATAACTCCATTTTCACGCTCTGTAAAAAGAACCTTAGTTCCTAACGCTCTTCCTACCTCATGTGCCACAAGAATTCCTCCCATGGCTGGCCCTATAACAACATCAATTCCTTGGTCTTTCCAAGCCTGAGCTAATTCTTCCCCTAAGCGAGCTGCATGATGAGGATACTGCAAAACCTTTGCACATTGCATGTATCGATTGCTATGTTTACCTGAGGTTAAGCGAAAATGGCCTTTGAGAAGTGCCCCGCTTTCCTCAAAAATATTTAAAACTTCTTCTGATGTAATCATACTTATTTGCCCCTTTCTAGCTATGTATCTTTTCTTAAATAATTCTTCGAAGCGAGTTACGATTACAGTAAGTGAGGACTCGACGCGAGCAGACACCAAGCTTAGGCATAACTGCTCCTACTTTAGTGGAACGAGTCACACGACGTGACTCGCCGACTGTGAGCCAAGGATGGCGAATTGGGAGGGAATTCCACTGCTTAAATCAAGCAGTTATTCCGGTAGCTTGGTCTGCGAGCGTACGTCAGAGTGTATGTAACGTAACTCTGCTTGCAAATTTCTAAGATAAAACTTCCTAATCCCAAAGATGCTCCAAAGCCTCTCTAGGATTTGCCGCGCGTGTAATCGGCCGTCCTACAACAATATAAGAACTGCCCGACTCAATCGCCTCTCGCGGAGTCATCGTCCGCGCTTGATCCTGAGTCTCGCTTCCTGCAGGCCGAATGCCTGGTGTAATGAGTAAGAAGTCAGGGCCACTCTGCGCTCGCAGATCCCGTGCTTCTTGCGGAGAAGCTACAACTCCTGCAAGGCCCGCTTTTTTTCCGAGTTCTGCAAGCATAAGGACTTGTTCCTTAAGATTCCGCTCCACCCCAAGTTCTTCATGGAGCCTTTTTTCATCTAAGCTCGTCAAGACCGTAATTCCAACGAGTTTAAGACCATTTTCAGAGGTTGAAGACGCTTTAGCTACTTCAACCGACTCAGCCATCATCTGAAAGCCACCGCTGCAATGAATCGTCAACAAATCCGCCCCACAGTTTGCTAATACTGCAACCGTCCGTTTGACAGTATTCGGAATATCATGAAGCTTCAGATCAAGGAATACCCTAAAGCCCATCGCTTTTAGTTCCCTAATAATTTCTGTCCCACAAATGCTATAAAGCTCTAACCCAACTTTAACCCAACATCCACTTCTTTGTAATTGCTGAGCAATCTCTAGGGCTTTAGCTCGATCTTCAACATCAAGTGCAACCATAACGCGCTCGTTTAATTCCGAACTCATATCTCACACACCTTTCTTTATATATTTCCCTTCCATGCTAATCCCGTGAGTTCGCTAACATTAGAAACCCCATGACGCTGGCAGTATTCTTCGATTCCCTCTAAAACGCTAAGCGGAGCCTGAGGATCCACAAAGTTCCCTGTTCCAATACTAACAGCACTTGCGCCAGCCAGGAGAAACTCCACCGCATCCTGCCAGGTGAGAATTCCACCCATCCCTATGATAGGTATTTCAACGGCCTGTGAAACTTCCCAAACCATCCGCACTGCGACAGGGCGCACGGCTGGACCTGAGAGGCCCCCCATAGTATTTGCTAATACAGGACGTTGTTTTTCGATATCAATACTCATGCCTAGAAGGGTGTTAATTAAGGATATGATGTCCGCCCCGCCTCGAGCTACTGCTTGGGCCATGGCGACAATACTGGTTACATTCGGTGAAAGTTTCGCGATCACGGGTAAATCCGTTTCTGCTTTAACCGCAGCAATCACTTGCTCCGCACTGGCTGGATCCGTGCCAAAATGCATGCCTCCATGTTTAACGTTCGGACAGGATATATTGACTTCAATGGCCGCTAATCCAGATTCCTTTTGTAAGGCCCGAGCCATGTGTGTATAATCTTCGACGGAAAAACCTGAGATATTAGCAATCGCTGCCGTCGGCAATTCTCGAACCTTAGGAAGATAAGAAGCGATAAATTCATCCAACCCGGGATTTTCTAGTCCTACAGAATTGAGAAGTCCTGCTGGCGTTTCTGCAAGTCTTGGAACAGGGTTCCCCATCCGAGGTTCAGGAGTAATTCCTTTGAGTGTTATCCCACCTAATCTTTCAACTGGGCAAAGCGGAGCATATTCTTCCCCAAAGCCATACGTTCCCGAAGCTGTAATAACTGGATTTCTCAAAGCAAGGGGACCTAACTTTACTTCGGTGTTGATCGTTTTCACGGATGCCTTAGACTGTTGCATTCCAAACGACCTCCTTTGCCTTGAAGACCGGTCCGTCTTTGCAGACTTTCCCGCGTCTAAGCTTTCCTTGTTCATCTTGTAGCGTGCAAACACAACCCAGGCAAGCCCCTACACCACAACCCATTCTCTCTTCGAGTGAAGCCTCTACTTCAAAATCCGTTTCTTTAAAAAACTCATTCACACTTGCCATCATCATCATCGGGCCACAAACTGCGACTTGACCGGATTCTGTCAATTCATGGTTACGAAGAAGGTCTAGAACGGTTCCTTGAATACCCATACTTCCATCCATAGTGCTAACTTCGATGGTTATACCCAAATCCTCCCAAAGATGCATGCCAGCGCTTTCCAGAAACCTTTGGTTTTCTCCGCCCCAGAATAAACAAACCTTTACTCCCTGCTCCAAGGCTTTTTGAGCCAGCGGAAGCAGCGGGAAGGCCCCAATTCCACCAGCTACCAGATATAAGGTTCCACTTTGAGGGATTGTAAAACCTTGCCCTAAAGGTCCGAGAAGATTGAGCTCGTCTCCGGGTTTCGCTTGGGCTAATACTTTTGTTCCTTTACCTTTCAGGCGATAAAGCAAGGTGATTTCATTTTTATCTGTATCGACTCCCGCAATACTGATCGGTCGTCTCAGCAGCGGATCTAATCCCGAAGAAACCTTGAGTTGAACAAACTGCCCAGGATGTGCTTCTTTGGCTATTTCTGTCTTGAAAACCAATCGCATCATCCCCAATTGAGGATCCCCCATTATTTCATGTTCCACAATTTTAGCATCTTCTAAACGCACCCTGCTATCTCCCCTCTTTACTGACTAAAGGCATAAGGCTGGGAGCAATCGTTTCCAGTACCTGCAACCATGCCGATGCTGTGTCTAGGCTGGTAAAGCAGGGAATTCCGTGTTCAACGGCTGACCGGCGAATAACGAAACCATCACTGGCCTGTCTTTTATTATGCGTTGTCGTATTGATTACCCCTTTAATCTGTCCGTCACGAATTCCATCCGTAATTTCCGTTGAACCTTGGTGAAGCTTAGAAACCCGCTCAACCTCAATTCCTGCTTCCTTCAGGACTTGAGTTGTTCCTTCTGTGGCCAAAATCCTAAATCCTAGATCCTGAAAGCGCTTAACAAGGGGTAGCCCTTCTGCTTTATCACGATCCGCTAAAGTGACCAACATGGTTCCATGAGCAGCCATACTCAGTCCGGAAGCCAGTAGCGCTTTATACAGTGCTTTCTCATAGGTCTTATCCGCTCCCATAACTTCACCCGTCGACTTCATCTCAGGTCCCAAGGAAGGCTCGACATTGTGTAGTTTGGAGAAAGAAAACACCGGTACCTTAACCGCAAAAAATTCGGGTTTCGGCCATAAGCCGGTCTGACTTCCCAGTTCACTTAACGTGGAACCGAGGATGATCTGTGTTGCCAAGTCCACGATGGGTACTCCGGTTACCTTACTCAAGAAGGGCACCGTCCGGCTGGAGCGTGGATTGACTTCAATCACATAAACTTCGTCCTGATAAATAACGTACTGAATATTGAGTAAGCCACGGATATTTAAAGCTCGAGCAATTCCAGTTGTTAATTTTGCGATCTGTTGCTGAGTTTCTGAAGTCAGCGTAAGAGGTGGACAAACGGCGATGGAATCACCGGAATGCACCCCAGCTCGCTCCAAATGTTCCATAATCCCAGGGATACTGACATTTTCGCCATCGGATACAGCATCCACTTCCAACTCTGTACCCACAAGATATTGATCCATCCAGATTTCCTGTCCAGGGAACTCCGCAAGTGCTCTTTGAATCACCTTTTCTAACTCAGAGGGAGAAAAAACAATCTCCATCGCACGTCCGCCCAAGACATAAGAAGGGCGAATCATGAGAGGTAAGCCAATATTATCCGCAACCTTGAGTGCCTCCTCAAGTGATGCCGCTTGTCCACCGCGAGGCCTTTTCGCTCCAATCTCTTGTAAGACCTCATCAAAAAGTCCACGTTCTTCAGCACGATCAATATCCTCGAGACTTGTACCGAGAATCTTGTAGCCCCGCTGAACCAGAGGTTTAGCTAAACCAATCGCTGTTTGCCCCCCGAATTGTACAACGACACCCTCAGGTTTTTCCCGTTCCAGGACGGCTGTCACATCTTCCAGCGTCAGCGGTTCAAAATAGAGCCGATCCGCAGTATCAAAATCGGTAGAGACCGTTTCTGGGTTATTGTTGATGATGATCGTCTCCACTCCTGCCTTGCGCAAGGCTAGAACCGAATGGACAGAGCAATAATCAAACTCAATCCCTTGTCCAATTCGAATGGGTCCTGAACCTAAAACAACCACTTTGCGGCGTGCTGTAGGCTCACCCTCTTGTTCTTGGTCATAACTAGAGTAGAAGTAAGGGGTTACTGCTTCAAATTCGCCAGCACAGGTATCGACCATTTTGAAAACGGGTTCGATGCCTTGCCTTAGCCGGAATTGATAAACTGCTTCTTCATCACTCTGCCAGCAGTCTGCGATAACCACATCGGAAATTCCTAACCGTTTAGCCTTAAGCAGCGTTGTTTTATCCCACGGAGCTTGACGAAGGGTCGCCGACATTTGGACGACATTTTCGAGAGCCCGTAAAAAGTAGGGATTCCACTGAGTGAGTTCTTGAAGTTTAGCTACCGTCCAGCCCCGTCTTAACCCTTCCGCCATGAAGAAAAGCAATTGATCATTCGGTTTTTGGCATCCGCTGATCAACTCTTCTTCAGTTAGTTTCTCGAATTCAGGTAAAAGCACCCCGAACGTTTTGATTTCCAAAGATCGAACAGCTTTCATCAGAGCCGTTTCTAAATTTCGGCCAAGGCCCATCACTTCACCGGTAGCTTTCATCTGGGTTCCCAAACTCCGATCAGCATCAGAGAATTTATCAAAAGGCCAACGTGGAATTTTCACAACCACATAATCAAGTGCTGGTTCAAAGCAGGCTGAGGTTTTACCCGTCACAGCATTCGGAATCTCAGGTAAAGTTTGTCCAAGGGCAATTTTAGCTGCAACCTTGGCAATCGGATAACCGGTTGCCTTTGAGGCCAATGCGCTCGAGCGGCTGAGTCGAGGGTTAACTTCGATAACCACATATTCTAAACGTTCAGGATGGAGAGCATATTGAACATTACATCCGCCTTCAATCCCCAAAGCATCGACGATCCGGCGAGCCGATGTTCTTAGCGTTTGGACTTCCCGATCCGTTAACGTTTGGCAAGGTGCAACTACAATACTATCACCTGTGTGCACTCCGACGGGATCCATATTTTCCATATTACAAACCGTGATACAGTTTCCCGCGCCATCTCGTAATACTTCGTATTCAATTTCTTTCCAACCGGCTACACTGCGTTCCACGAGGATCTGACCGATCATGCTTGCTTGAAGACCACCTTGAGCAATCTCCTCTAAAGATTCGCGATCTGTAGCGATTCCTCCTCCCGTTCCGCCTAACGTATAAGCGGGGCGTACGATCACAGGATAGCCGATTGAATCCGCAAATTCTAGGGCGGCTTGAACCTCCTCAACGATGACACTAGGCGGTACTGGCTCATCCAGTTCTTGCATCAGAGAGCGAAACCCATCCCGATCCTCCGCCCGCTCAATGCTTTGCAGGGAAGTTCCCATCAATTTAACCCCGCAACGTTCTAGGATCCCTTTTTGAGCCAGCTGAAACGCAAGATTTAAGCCGGTTTGACCTCCCATTGTAGCAAGAAGTCCATCTGGTCTTTCGCGTTCGATAATCCGCTCGACCACATCTACAGTTAACGGTTCAATATACACCTTGTCCGCAACTTCCGGGTCAGTCATAATCGTTGCAGGATTCGAGTTGACGAGAACCACTTCGACACCTTCTTCTTGCAACGCCCGGCAAGCCTGGGTTCCGGCATAGTCGAATTCTGCAGCTTGTCCGATCACAATGGGTCCTGAGCCCAGAACCAATACTTTCTTCCATATTTGTTTCTCCATGTCTTCCCCTGCTTTCCTCATTATACTTAACCGATTAAGCCTATCTTCAAAAAAAAGTCTTCAAATATCGTATGGTTTTCTTCTGGCCCCGGAGCACTTTCTGGATGATATTGAACGGAGAACACCGGATAAGAAGTATGTTCCATTCCTTCAACAGTCCCATCATGAACATTGCGCAAGAAAACCTCAAAACCGGATTGAGCAAGAGAATCTTCCCGAACCGCATATCCATGGTTTTGAGCCGTCATTGTTGCTTTCTTTGTTCGACTATCCTGAACAGGATGGTTTCCCCCTCTATGCCCAAAGGGGAGTTTATATGTTTCTCCACCTGCAGCTAACGCAAGAAGCTGATGTCCTAAACAAATCCCGAGAATCGATAGCTTCGGCAGTAGTTCTCGCACCGTTGCCACAACCTCTGGCAATTCGCTCGGATCTCCCGGTCCATTACTGATCACTAAAGCCTTGGGTCGTGAACGCAAAATTTCATCAGCCGACGTTGTCGCAGGAAAAACACGGATCCGGAACCCATATTCCTGTAAGGATCGCAGAATATTACGTTTTGCCCCGCAATCGAGAACCGCCACATAGGGACCTTTCCCCGGTATTTCATAACTTTCCGCTGTTGTAGTCTGGTAAACCCAATGCTTTTGAGGGTGCCAGTCAGCCTTTCCTTCTTCGACATTGTCCCAATATCGTAGTCCATCTTCTTCATTGACGACGAGAACACCCGGAATCGTCCCTTGTTGGCGAATATGCCGAGTTAAAGCTCTTGTATCGACTCCTTTAAGACCCCAAATCCCCTGTTCTTGACAGAATTCTTCTAGTGATACGTCAGCATGTAAACTTCCTTCGCCTGAGGAAAGTTCGCGAACAACCAAGCCCTTTAATAAGATTTTATCGGCTTCACTTTCCTCATCATGCCAACCGTAATTACCAATCTGAGGATGAGTTAAAACCAAAATCTGACCTGAATAGGACAAATCCGTAATAATCTCCTGATACCCACTCATTGAGGTGTTGAACACAACTTCACCCACTTGTTCCCCACGCTCTGCTGGCCAAGCCCCAAAAGCTTCTCCTTCATATACTGTTCTATCTTGTAATACCAAAAATGGCATCTTTCATTCCTCCTCGCTTTAGCCTTGATGATTTCATTATTCTCGCAAGATACAAAAGTTATTTACCCAAACGAAGCTGGCCGTTCACCCAAACCATGCATGCAAATCCTTGCAGCTCTTGTCCTAAAAACGGTGTATTTTGAGCTTTTGAAGTGAACCATTTGGATTCAATCTTTTCTTTTTGCTCAGGATCAAAAAGAACCAAATCAGCAATCTCCCCCGGCTGCACCTTACCCCCTAGCAGGTTAAAGCGTTGAGCAGGGTTAAGACTCCAGGCTCTAAGTAATACCTCTACCGGTAACTTTCCGGGTTTAACCAGATAAGTCCAAACCGCAGCCAGTGATGTTTCGAAGCCGGCAATCCCAAAAGGAGCCTCTGCGAAAGGTTTCATTTTTTCCTCCCACGTATGTGGAGCATGATCCGTTGCCAACATATCTAACGTTCCATCCAAGATTCCTTCAAGAAGAGCTTCCCTATCCTGAGCTGAACCGAGGGGCGGGTTAACTTTATAGGATGTATTATAATTCGATTCTGCAACTGCTTCATCCGTAAAGATAAGGTGGTGGGGATTAACCTCGGCTGTTACATCCACACCCCGTAGTTTAGCTGCCCGAATCAGTTCGACACTCTCTTTAGCTGAAATATGAGCGAGGTGAAGTTTGCTGCCTGTCTCTTCTGCTAAGAGAATATCCCGAGCAACCATCACCGACTCGGCACTTGAGGGAATTCCTCTGAGTCCCAGTCTGGCACTGACCTCTCCTTTATGCATCGACCCGCCCCGCGCTAAATTATCATCTTCGCAGTGACTGATTAAGGGAAGACCGGTTAACTTCACATATTCCATTGCTAAACGCAAGAGTTCCGCATTTTGAACTTCTCTGCCATCATCGGAAAACGCTTTAGCTCCACCTGCAGCTAAGTCTACCATTTCCGTGAGCTCTTTGCCCTCTTCTCCTTTGGTAATCGCACCGATCGGATACACTTTGGCTCCGGCGGCTCGTTCTCCTTGGTTACTAACGAATTCAACCAAAGCTCGCTGATCGAGAACTGGTTTAGTATTCGGCATCGCGAGGATCGTCGTAAATCCGCCTTTGAGCGCTGCACGAGCCCCAGTCGCAATTTCCTCTTTTTCTTCTTGTCCCGGTTCCCGTAAATGCGTATGCACATCGATAAGCCCTGGGAAGAGGTATTTTCCCGTACCGTCGATGACTTGAATCTCCGACTGTGACTTATTTTGAACCTCTTTCTCCGTCAAAGATTCTGTGATTTCAAGAATCCGTTCCCCTTCAATTAAAACATCCCGAACTTGAGTCGACCCGCTCTCAAGATCGACAATCTTAACGTTTTTAAGCCACCACATTGCTTGTCCCTCCCATCAACAAATACATTATAGCCATGCGGATTGCGACCCCATTTGTGACCTGTTCCTCGATGACCGCATTAGGGGAATTCGCAACTTCACTCGTGATCTCCACCCCGCGATTCATAGGACCAGGATGCATGACTAAAGTATCCTTACCCGTTTGCTCAATCCGTTCCCGATTTAAGCCGTAAAGCAAGCTGTATTCCCTCAGACTCGGTAATAGTCCTGCTTGTTGACGCTCAAGTTGTAAACGTAAGGCCATTACGACATCTGCTCCCGGTAATTCGGTATCCAGTTGATAGCTCATCTTGACACCTAATATTTTCATCTCCGGTGGAAGCAGTGTCGGTGGGCCAACAAGAACCACCTCAGCACCCATTTTCGTCAAAGAATAAACATTACTCCGTGCCACCCGGGAATGAAGCACATCGCCCACAATTAAGACTTTTTTTCCGCTCAGATCAGTGATATGTTCCCGCATTGTGAAAAGATCGAGTAGGGCTTGAGTCGGATGCTCATGCTGTCCATCTCCAGCATTGATGACTCCTGCCTTTAAAGTCTGGGATAAAAACTGGGCAGCTCCAGAGCTTGCATGACGAACGACCACGATATCTGGATTCATCGCTTGCAGGGTACGAGCCGTATCATATAACGTTTCCCCTTTATTGACACTGCTTTGCGCAACCGCCAAGCTAGTGGTATCCGCCCCTAATACTTTGGCTGCTGTTTCAAAGGAACTTTTCGTCCGGGTACTTGACTCATAAAAAAGATTGATCACCGATTTTCCACGAAACGTCGGAAGCTTTTTGATTGGACGAAATAGAATCTCTTTCATGGGTTTAGCCGTTTGTATGATCAACTCAATTTCGTCGCGTGTTAAACTTTCGATGTGCAAAAGATCTTTGCGATTCCACTTCATTAGATTTCCTCCTTTATTCTTACATCTTAATAGTGCAAAAAATCCTCCTACCCAATGGTAAGAGGATATAAGGATACACTCATCCTAATCTCTACCCTTGGGTAACTCACGGGAAAACCTCTTAAAGGGTTACGTTATGCTGCTTAAATAATTCTATTCAATAATTTCTATTCCAAAAAAGCTTATTCTTTTGGTCTTTCTTGAAGTAGAACCTGTTCTTCTTCATCAATTTCCTGTAAACAAACAGAGACGATTTCACGGCTAGATGTTGGCAGATTTTTACCAACATAGTCCGCGCGAATAGGTAGCTCACGGTGTCCGCGATCGACAAGAACAGCCAGTTGAATTTTCTCCGGGCGCCCCAAATCCATCGTTGCATCAAGTGCCGCCCGAGCCGTCCGCCCCGTATAAAGTACATCATCCACTAAAATAACCGTTTTTCCCTGAACACTAAACGGAACTTGTGATTCATGTACTACAGGCTGAACATCGATTGTCGTTAGGTCATCCCGATAAAGCGTAATGTCGAGAATTCCAAGCGGAACTTTGACGTCTTCAAATTCCTCAATGCGCTTTTGAATCCGTTCAGCCAGTGGTACACCTCTTCGGCGAATTCCAATCAAAACAACGTTTTCTGTTCCTTTGTTTTTCTCGACAATCTCATGGGCAATCCGCGTGATTGCGCGCCGAATCCCGTCAGCATCCATGATTTGACTTTTGGTGATACCCTCCATGCTGCTCCACTTCCTTTCCTCAGGCCGAAATCATCGAATGAGTTACTGGTAGTGCAAAAAAACTGCCTGCACTAGCAGACAGTTCACTCTCCAATGTCGTCTGCCTTTGCGTCTCTCAGGACACATTTTAAAGGCTTTGAATTTAATTAAGTCTAACTTAGAAAGAAGTAAAAGTCAATTAAATTTCTTCTATAATTCTTCATTCTTCTTTTCTAATCTGCTCTAAAATCGATATGAAAACTTCGGGTGGCTTTACCGTGAATTCTAACCATTCTCCGCTCCGAGGATGTACAAAACCGAGATGCTCCGCATGCAGCATTTGTCCTTCAAGTCCAAAGGGATTTCTCTTCGGACCATACAACGGATCTCCTAAAACGGGATGCTTTAGATAGGCCATATGGACCCGAATTTGGTGAGTCCTTCCCGTTTCCAACTTTGCTCGAAGATAAGTAAAATCGTGGAATCGCTCGAGAACGTGATAATTCGTCACGGCTTCCTTCGAATTATGGAAGGTAACAGCCATTTTCTTCCGATCTAACGTATCCCGACCAATCGGTGCGTCTACAGTTCCAGTCGATTCTAAAACTACACCATGGACAATCGCAATATACTTACGTGCCATGCTATGTTCTTTGACCTGCGCGGCCAAACCTTGATGAGCTTGATCATTCTTGGCAACGACCAAAAGTCCAGACGTATCCTTATCAATGCGATGAACAATCCCTGGACGCAGTACGCCATTAATACCCGAAAGATTGAGGCAATGATAAAGAAGTGCGTTGACTAAGGTCCCCGTCCAGGATCCTGGAGCAGGATGCACAACCATTCCTTGCGCTTTATTTACAACAAGAACGTCTTCATCTTCATAAACGATATCCAAGGGAATATTCTCAGCCTCAACGGAAAGTTCCTTAGGCGGGGGGATGACTACCTTCACCTTATCCCCCTGCCTAATCTTATAATTAGCCTTCTTAACTTCCCCGTTAACCTCCACCAATCCCTCACTTATTAGGGTTTGGACATAGGACCGGGTTTTACCAATGGCCTCAGTCGCCCCAACATCAAGCCGGACTCCTTCTGACAATTCAAACTCATGAATTTCTTGATTCACAGGATCACTAGAATAGGTCTCCTGAGACTCTAGCCCTTCTAGCTCTTCATCTTCTAGTTCAAAATGGTTTTCCGTCATTCCGTTCTCCTACTCTTACGATCCTTGAGATACATGATGAGCATCAACAGCCCAACTCCGATCACGATCATACTATCTGCAAAATTAAATACAAAAGGCCAGATCTGAAAGTCCAAATAATCCACAACTTTTCCAATAACGACCCGATCATAAAAATTACCTAAAGCGCCGCCACCAATCATCCCTAACGCAAACCGTAGAACTTTCTCCTCCCTGGGAATCTTAAATTGGGCATAAATTATGCCAACTACAACCAATAACGCGGTAATAATAAAAATCCAAGTCTGGCCTGCCATTAATCCAAATGCCGCTCCTGGATTTAAGACATAAGTTATATGAAAGAAATTAGGGATAACTGCTAACGTTTCATTAGGATGTAAATTCCCTTGAATAAAGATTTTCAACACCCGATCGATTATCCAAATTCCAATAATGGTAAGCCAAATGAGCAATCCTTTACCCTCCCCACAGTTCTTTGAATTCATCTTAACACAATGCAACCCTGCGGGGCAATCCTTAAGTAGGTTAGCAGCTTTCATATCGTAGCTTGCATTAAGCAGTTATGTCCTTAGCTTAGTCTGCGAGCGTTCGTCCGAGCGTCTGTAACGTAACTCTGCTAGCAAATCACTCACGTTCTGCCATGCTGTTTATCGTAGTACACCGTATTTCCAAACCCCGGCTCCACCTCAACTTCGAGGCTTTCGATATCATCTACTGCACCGATCACTTCATCAGCATCTTCATACATTTCATTAGGATCACTAATGTCTCGATTCGTGCCTAGATCCTGAGGAGAATCTGCTGTTCCATAACGAGCGACCGCTTGCCAAGAATCTTCGCTATCAAACTCGACGCGATCTGTTGCATCATTAAAGGTCCGCGAAAACGGACGATTGAGGATTTCATCTTCCACAGGTTCCCGATGCAGTGAGTGTTGTTCTTCTTTTTCTTCTAAACGACTGCAATCTTTACAAACTGTGGTATAGGGAAGAGCTTCAAGTCGCTCCAGCGGAATCGTTTTCCCACAGTGTTCACAGATTCCGTAGCTTCCCTCTTCCCACCGTTGCAAGGCTGAATCAATGGCATGAACTTGATGCATATAGCGATCATGAATGGCTACGTCCCGTGAACGTTCGTATACCTCTGTCGCAATATCTGCTGGATGATTATCGATTAAAGAAAGTTCTCCTATCGATTCGCGCATATCTCCAGTGATTAGTTCTGTTGCATTTTTAAGCGTTTCCTTTTTATCCTGTTTTAGTTGTTCAATCAGTTTCGCATATTTTTGATTTTCCATTTGCTCTTCACTCTCCCTAATATCCATTATGGGCATTCACGACTTTTACGAGTTCAGCGATGAACCCCCCAATCACAGGCAGATTTAAAAAGACGAGACGTCGCAAGACAATAAGGGCTATACCTGCGAGAATTGATGCCCCGATGGCTATTCCTAAGCCCCGCACTAAACCAGAAGCGAAGTTAATCAAGAGCATACGTCGAGGATTATTTAAGTAAGAAATGTATTCTGAGAGGTTCATTTTCTCGAGAACCTGGGCTAATTCAGTGACTTGATTTTTAAATAGCGGCCAATCTGCGGGTTTCGTGCTTTCTGTCTTTTTTTCTTGATCCTCAGAATTTGGCAAGCAGGATCACCTCTAATTTACACTTGACTCATTTGATATCATTGTTTCCAAACCGTTTCAAATTTACACCCATAAAAAAGAGTACCTCAACGCAAGTTGAGATACCCATTCAAATTTACTTAAATACTTTAATTCGTCCCTCTAAAGGTAAAGATTGTTTTTCTCCTGCCGGAGCAGTCGGTTTACCAAAAGGCATTTGTCCCAAAAGTTTCCAATCGTTTGGAATATCCCACGTCTTTTGAACTTCAGCATCAATCAGTGGATTATAATGTTGCAAAGAAGCACCCAAACCCTCTTCCTCTAAGGCTGTCCAAACAATATATTGAAGGAGTCCCGCAGATTCAAGAGACCAGATTGGGAAATTATCTGCATAAAGAGCGAACTTTTCTTGGAGTCCTTTAACAACACTTTGATCCTCAAAGAATAAAACAGTTCCATAGCCATCACGGAAGGACTTTATTTTATTTTCTGTGGATTCAAAATTTCCAACGGGAGCGATCTTTCTCAAGGTCTCCATCGTGATATCCCATAGTTTATCATGTTGCTCACCCAGTAATAACACCATTCGTCCACCTTGAGAATTAAAAGCTGTCGGTGCATATTCTGCAGCCTGCTCAATGATCTCTTGGATTCGAGCATCAGAAATAGGCGATTCTTTACTGAGTGCATAATACGTTCTTCTATCTTTCACAGCAGTCATAAATTCTTTAGACATTCTAAACTCCCCTTTTATTTTTATCGAACATAACTCTATATCTTTATTTAATTTAAAATTACCTTTAACTTATAATAATTCTTTTGGTATCATTTTGTCAAGTAGTTACTTAATGTAATCATAAATTTAAGAAAAGCCGCTCGAGAGCTATACAGCCCTAAAGCGGCTAAGCGAACTGATGAGCAACTATCTCCTCTGAATTTAACCTGATACACTCGCTGGATTAGCACCGTCAGCTAACGAAATTTCCTTTGTCTGGATTTCTCGCTTCTCCATTGTCTCTTTTCCCAAATTTTCTTGAGCAACAGACAGCATCAACTTAATCCGATTGAGCTGATTTACCTCGCTCGCTCCGGGATCATAGTCGATCGGAGCAATATTAGAAAGCGGGTAAGAACGCCTTAACTCGCGGATCATCCCTTTCCCCGTGATATGATTGGGCAGACAGGCAAAGGGTTGCAAGCAGACAATATTGTTTACTCCGCTTTGAATGAGTTCAACCATTTCCCCGGTTAGGAACCACCCCTCTCCTGTTTGATTAGCCAGTGAAAGATGCTTTTCCGCCCCATTTGCAATATGGCGAATCGATTGAGGAGCACTGAAGCGTTTACTCGCCTTCAAGGCTTTTTTCATATCCCGACGATAGTACTCTATTACTCCAATAGAGATATTTCCATTGATCATACTCTTAAAACTGCCAGAAAGAAGCTGATACTTTATTTGATTATCAAAGGCACTATAGAGTAAGAAATCCATAAGATCAGGCATAACCGCTTCTGCCCCTTCTGCCTCAAGAAGCTCGACAATATTGTTATTGGCCGTGGGGTGGAATTTAACCAAGATCTCGCCGACAATACCCACTTTCGGTTTGACGAGATATTCATCGATTGGCAAGTTGTCAAAGTCTTTAACTATCCCGTAAATATTTTCGCGGATCTCCTTGCGGTTCCCCTTACGAAGCGACTCTTGACATTTCTCTACCCAGTGTTCATATAAAGCATTCGCTGATCCTGCAACCTTTTCATAAGGTCGAATGCGATAAAGGACACGCATCAAGAGATCGCCATAAATTAATCCTTGCATGAGATCATTAAGCAGGGCTCCCGTAATTTGAAAACCCGGATTTTTCTCTAACCCGGAGGCACTAAGGGATAGCACAGGAATATGATCAAGTTTAGCGTCACGAAGGGCTTTGCGAATGAACGCAATATAATTGGTAGCCCGACAACCGCCACCGGTCTGGCTGATAATCACTGCAGTTCGATTCAAATCATACTTTCCAGAACGCAAGGCTTCCATAAGCTGTCCGACAACAATGATTGCTGGATAGCAGGCATCATTGTGAACCGTACGGAGACCCTCATCCACAGCCGATTTATCCACTGAGGGGAGAATTTCGATTGTATACCCCGCCTTTTCAAACCCTGTCTTTAGAAATTGGAAGTGGATCGGTGACATTTGCGGTGAAAGAATCGTATAATTCTTTTTCATCTCTTCCGTAAAGACAACTCTTTCTTGGAGATCATAAAGTTTCTTTGGAACAAAGTTACGTTTGTCACGCTCGTTAATAGCCGCTATCAAGGAACGAATCCGAATGCGAGCCGCTCCGAGGTTATTGATTTCATCAATTTTTAAAACGGTAGAGATTTTACCATAACGCTCGAGTATCTCTTTAACTTGGTCTGTGGTCACTGCATCAAGACCGCATCCAAACGAGTTTAACTGGACAAGCTCCAGATCCGCCTGCTGAGCGACATAGCTTGCGGCCGAATATAAACGAGAATGATACACCCACTGGTCAACAACACGAATGGGTCTTTCAACCGGCATTAAATGATGGATTGCATCCTCAGTAAGAATGGCAAATCCATAGGAACTCATCATTTCAGGAATTCCATGATTAATTTCCGGATCAATATGATAAGGCCGTCCTGCCAGAACAATCCCTTTGATCTGATGCTGGCGTATATACTCAATCGTTTTTTCGCCCTGTACTTGAACTTCTTTTTTATAAGCAGCCAACTCTTCATAGGCTTTGCGCATGGCCTCAACCAGTTCATGCTTCGGAATTCCCTCTGGAGCTAACTCTTTAATAAGCCGTTTAGCCATCCGCTTTGGCATATCTAAAGGCAAGAAGGGATGATAGAACGTGATATCATCATGACGGATAATATCCATGTTCGCCCAGATAGTTTCCGGATAAGAGGTTACCACGGGACAGTTATAGTGATTATTTGCACCCGAATCTTCCTCAATATTATAAGGAATACTGGGATAAAAGACTTTTTTAATTCCCTTGTTCACTAAATCAATAATATGACCATGTACTAGCTTGGCCGGATAACATGCGGATTCTGAAGGAATCGTATCCATACCTTGCTCATATATTTTTTTCGAGGAACGACCCGATAAAACAACCCGATATCCAAGTTCCGTAAAGAAAGTATACCAAAAGGGATAGTCCTCATACATATTAAGAACTCTCGGCAGGCCAATTTCACCCCGTTTGGCTTCGGTTACTTTTAACGGTTTATAGTTAAAGACCCGTTTATATTTATAGTCATAGAGGTTAGGAATATCGTTCTTACAAATCTCTTTACCTGCTCCTCGTTCACAACGGTTACCCGAGTAAAACTCGCTTCCATTGGAAAAATGCTTCACTGTGACCATACAGTTATTTCCGCAGAGTCCGCAACGCTTCAGGGTTGTCTCGGTTGAAAAACTATCCAGCTCCTCACCCTGAAGGAGGCTGGATTCATAGTCTTCCTCATAACGTTCGCGGGCCACTAAAGCCGACCCGAAAGCCCCCATAATTCCTGCAATATCCGGACGGACTACATCTCGACCCAGGATCTTTTCGATGGAGCGCAGAACAGCATCATTGTAGAAGGTCCCGCCTTGTACAACCACTTTTTCCCCTAACTCCTCAACGCTACGCAAACGAATGACTTTAAAAAGGGCATTTTTAATAACCGAAAGCGAAATCCCTGCGGAAATATCACTCACATCGGCGCCTTCTTTTTGAGCTTGTTTCACTTTAGAGTTCATGAAAACAGTGCAGCGCGTTCCCAAATCAACTGGTTTTTTCGACATTACACCAAGCTTCGCAAATTCCTTCACTTCAACATTTAAGCCATTGGCAAAAGTCTCAATAAACGAACCGCAACCCGATGAACAGGCTTCATTAAGGCTGATTGAATCAATGACCCCCTCTTTGATGACTAAGCTCTTCATATCTTGTCCACCAACATCGAGTACAAAATCCACACCAGGCAAGAAAAAGTCTGCCGCTTTAAAGTGAGCGACCGTCTCAATTTCCCCGATATCCACTTTCAAGGCCGCCTTAATCAGATGTTCCCCATATCCGGTTACAGCCGAATGAACAATCTCTGTCTGGGGATTCAGCTTACCCAAAAGTTCCTTAAGCGCTTTAATCGTTGACTCAAGAGGACTTCCCATGTTGCTTCCATAATACGAATAAAGGAGACTTCCATCCTCTCCAATTAAGGCAATTTTCGTAGTCGTTGACCCTGCATCAATTCCTAAATAAGCCTTTCCCGAGTAGCTTTCAAGGCTTTCACGTTTGACTTTATATTTTTCATGACGGGCCTTAAAGGCTTGATATTCGACTTCATTGGCAAAGAGGGGATCCATGGCGCCACTGTCGTCTTCTCTCATCTTATAAATGGCCGGCGTCCGCTCATATAAACATTCAAAAGAAATGGGTTGTTCGCCTCGAGAAGAGATTGCCGCCCCAATCGCGACAAAGAATTGGGAATCATCTGGGAAAACAACATCTTGATCCGTGAGCTTTAACGTCTCGATAAAACGTTCACGAAGCTCAGACATAAAGTGCAAAGGTCCCCCGAGAAAGGCCACGTTTCCTTGAATAGGCCGACCTTGGGCTAAGCCACTGATAGTTTGATTCACAACCGCTTGTAGTACAGAAGCCGCAATATCCTCTTTAGCTGCTCCCTCATTAAGAAGGGGCTGGATATCGGTTTTTGCAAACACACCGCAACGTGAAGCGATCGGATAGATATTTTGATAATTTTTAGCCAGTTCATTAAGCCCTGTTGCATCAGTTTGCAAAAGAGATGCCATCTGATCAATAAACGCGCCAGTACCTCCGGCACAAGTTCCATTCATCCGTTGCTCCATTGAGTCGCCCAAGAATGTAATCTTCGCATCTTCACCGCCAAGCTCAATCGCTGCATCAGTCCTTGGAATGATCGACTTAATCGCGTTCGTGCAGGCAATAACTTCTTGAATAAAGGGGACATCGAGTTTTTGGGAAATGTTGAATCCCCCTGACCCGGTGATCATCAAAGTCAACCCGTGTCCTTTTATGACATTTTTTGCATCTTCCAGCATACCAATAACCGTATTCTTGATATTCGAAAAGTGTCGGAGATATTTCTTATAAACAATCTGATTCTCATCATTGATTACAACCATTTTCACTGTTGTTGAGCCTACATCTAATCCTACATTTAATACGCTCATTAATTCTCCTCCATAGTAGTTCTCGAGCCACTCGCTATCGGACATTGGCTACGGACAGACAGTTGTTGGGCATAATCGGCAATATAATTGTCGATCTCTGTTCCAGACAGCAATTGCTTATTGACTAAACAGAGCATAAATAGACCAAAATTATAAGCGAGAATATTCACAGCCCATTTTTCCGCATCAGCTATAAAGTATCCTTTCTCCTTCATCTTGGACAAGTAGTCCAGTAACAGCCTTTTTAATTCACTAGGAAATCTTAATAATGGCGCATCAGATATGGACATAAAATCTTGATTGCGAAATTGCATCATGATAATTTTCTGGTTCTTCCATAGATTTTCCTGGTAACAATGACATATTTTAATTAAATCTCTTTCTAAGTTTTCCTCCATTTGTTGTTCAAAGAGGACTTTGAACTGCGGAGTGAAGATATAGGTTTCAAACATGCTTTCGAAAAGATTGCGTTTACAGGCAAAATGCCGAAAAAGCGTCATTTCACTAACCCCGGCTTGGTGGGCAATTTCCTTTGTCGCTACGGCATCATATCCTCTTTGTGAAAATAGGAGTAAAGCTGCTTCTAAAATTTTCTTTTCCGTTGTGGAGATCATCTATTGTAATTCCTCCTGTAAGCAACCTGTTAACGCAAAGATGTTAGCATCTACTAACATCTTTATTTTATCATTTCCTCCTAGGTCTGTAAACAACATCCACCTTAATACCATCATCACTTCGCTTTTCCTTGTTTGTTTTTCTTATTCTTATGCAATACACTCGTAATTTCTTACGAATATATATGTAGAAAGCTTAACTTTATAAAAATATTCAAAAACGCCGCTAACAATACTGTTAGCGGCGTTTTTGAATATTTATCAAAGAGGCTTTATTTTTTAAGCGTCTGCGCTTGCACAGCGGTTATGGCCACGACATTTACGATGTCTTCTGCGCTGCATCCTCTTGAAAGGTCATTGATCGGTTTGGCAAAGCCCTGGCAGATAGGTCCTATGGCCTCCGCTCCAGCCAACCGCTGTACGAGCTTATAGCCAATGTTTCCCGCTTGGAGGTCCGGGAATACGAGGACATTTGCCTCTCCAGCTACCTTCGAGTTTGGAGCCTTCAGCTTGCCTACTTTTTCAACAAGCGCTGCATCAGCCTGAAGTTCTCCATCAATCGCAAGATCTGGTCTAAGTTCGTTAGCCTTTTTAACAGCATTTTGAACTTTAGTCACGTTTTCATGTTTTGCACTGCCCATCGTAGAGAATGAGAGCATCGCTACCTTGGGATCCATCTTGCAGAGATTCTTTGCTGTCTCTGCCGTGGAAATGGCAATTGCCGCGAGTTCATCTTCATTGGGATTTGGGTTAACAGCGCAGTCAGCAAAAAGCATCGTGCCATCCTCGCCATATTCCTTGTTCTGAAGAAGCATGACGAAGAAAGAGGATACGACGCTGATGCCAGGTGCGGTTTTAATGATCTGAAGTCCCGGTTTAAGCAGATCTCCTGTCGTATGTATAGCTCCTGAAACCATGCCTTGAGCATCGTTCATCTTGACCATCAAAGTACCATAGTACAAGGGATCCTGTAAAGTTTTTGCCGCGCTCTCCTCGGTGACTCCCTTTGATTTTCTGAGCTCATAGAACTCTTTAGCGTAGACACTGGTCTTTTCAGATTTTGCGGGATCCTGAATTTCTATCCCTTCGATATTAATTCCAAGTTTTTTTGCATTTCCCTTGATAACTTCCTCGTTACCAACAAGAATCACTTCAGCAACTTTCTCAGCATGGATGGTTGCTGCTGCAGTAAGGTTTCTTTCTTCCTCACCTTCTGGTAAAACTATTCTTTGAATATCGCTTTTAGCGAGATTCTTCATTGTTGACAAAAAACCCATAAAATCGTCTCCCTTCGCTTATCCTTGATTTCTGCTTAACTATAGTCTGCAATACTTCAACATTATACTCCTTTTTTTGAGGAATAGGAGTTTTTTATAACTTTTAGAAAGGTTTACAAATGATTTCGTGGACCTTAGTTTTGAAAAAAGAATTTGAATGATTAGGGGTTAAAACGATAGCGCTGTCTGCGCCACGTCCTGTTCCTCCAATAGCAATTACTTTTTCACCAAATTCAATCAATCCTGCATCAAGTGCCATCACGGAGCACTCTATCCCGACTTTAACTCCTGGCCCAAAAAGTCTTAAGGTTTGTGCTACAATTTCTGCTGGATAAAGCCCTCCATTTTGAAGTCTTAACGCACGATCAATCCCCGCAAAAAGATGAGTCGTTGTCAGCACCTTTACTCCGCGTTCTTCCAAACTATTCCGGCGTTCTTTATCCATTTCATCTACACCTGGTCCGGCAAAACCAACATGATGTGTAACGCAAACAACCTGAACACCTTGATCCAAGAATAATTCAGCTGTAGCACCTGAATTTGACGCCACGACAAACGTCGAAATCTCTAACTCTCGTGCTCGCTTCAGAGTTAGACGTACCACCTCTGAACTATTCTCAGAACCTGGCTTTTCAAAATAATGGACTTCCATAGCTACGATTACCTCCCTTCCATTTGCCAAACCACTTCTCCATTGACAAGGGCAGGGACAATAGGAAGAATATTAGCCGTCGAACAATAGATAACATCCTTTTCAAACCCTAATTCAAGAAGACTGCGCCCATGATCCGATTGCTCAATGATCTCCAGCAGATTATGCTTTGAAAGCTGATAGAGCATCAGAGCCGCTTCTCCCAAATCATTTAATCGGGTATCGGAGCCTAACGCGTCAATAAGCATCCCTGCACAAAGGGTATCCGGTAAATCAAAGCGGTCTTCCGTTCCAGCGCAAAAAATCACTATACCCTCTAGTAACGTTTTTTGTTTCAGACGATAAATCGCTTCGACAATGCTTTCTAGATTTAGAAATGAAGCCATCCAGACAGCCTTAGCCTCAGCAGCCGCTCGGATCGCACGCGTTCCATTGGTTGTTGTCATGATCACTCGTTTTCCGCCCACCTTTTCTGGGGCATAATCAAAGGGCGAGTTACCCAGATCAAAACCCTCGATCCGCATAGCCCGACGTTCTCCACCCAAGAGTGCACCTGGAATTTCCATGCGTTTTTCCAGAGCGTCCTCCGGAGTCAAGACCGGGATGAGAGCTTGACAACCGTTAGCTAGAGCTGTAACCATGGTACTGGTGGCCCTCAAAACATCAATCACGATGACAAGTTTGTCTTCCAAATAAGGAAGGACAGGCGTTCCTGCACTCGGCAGTACTTCAACTCTCATATAGGGCACCTCTTTGGCTTATTATTCTTACATTATGCTCATGATATATCTAGCGTAACCTGTTTTCTAGCTTATTTCAACAAATTTTTCACAAAGCCTTCAATAATGACATCCTCACGGAATCAACAAGCTACGCTACCGGGTCTTTTTAGGTCTTTCAGAATTATCCCCTTTATCATGATGAGCGCACAAAAAAGAAGGGGCTTTTGCACTATTTGTACAAAAGCCCCTCAGTCTAATTACGCTTTACGCCAACGAAGATCAGGGTGTCGAGCTGCTGCGGTTTCATCCAAACGAGTGATCAGCGTATTATAAGGTGCATTCTTCACCCGCTCTGGATCCGTTTTAGCTTCTTCCGCGATTTGAATTAAAGACTGGGCGAATTTCTCCAAGGTTTCCATACTCTCAGTCTCCGTGGGTTCAATCATCATGGCTTCTTCTACAATAAGAGGGAAATAAATCGTCGGCGGGTGATATCCATAATCCAGCAACCGCTTGGCGATATCAAGGGTGTGAATACCATAGGATTTGAGGTGTTTCGGAGTGATGATAAATTCATGCATACATACCCTGTCATAAGCGACATAATAATGTTCCTTAAGGATGCTCATCAGAAAGTTAGCATTTAAGACTGCATTTTCAGAGGCTTCCTTTAATCCTTCTCCCCCTAGGGCTCGGATATAAGCATACGCTCTGACCAAAACACCAAAGTTAGCCTGGAAGGATCTTACTCTCCCGATGGATAGCGGGCGGTTATAATCAAGAGTGTAAGTCCCATCTTCTTTTTTGACAACGATAGGCTTCGGTAAAAAAGGCTTGAGGAATTCTTTAACCCCAACAGGTCCTGCTCCCGGTCCGCCTCCACCATGCGGCGTAGAAAAGGTTTTATGGAGATTAATGTGTACGACATCAAAGCCCATATCTCCAGGGCGTGCCAAACCCATAATCGCATTAGCATTCGCTCCATCATAGTAGAGCAACCCACCTACATCATGAATAATCTGAGCGATTTCTAGAATATTTTCATCAAAGAGTCCTAAAGTGTTCGGGTTCGTGAGCATTAACGCCGCGATTTCATCATTAGCTACAGCGCGCAAGGCTTCAATATCTACCCCACCCCGTTCATTGGAAGGAACCTGCACAATTTCAAACCCTGCCATTGCAGCCGTCGCAGGATTCGTCCCATGGGCAGAATCTGGGACGATTACTTTCGTCCGTTTCGCATCCTGACGATGGGCATGATAAGCCTTAACAATCAGAATCCCTGTCATTTCCCCGTGGGCACCGGCAGCGGGTTGCATTGTAAAAGCATCCATCCCCGTAATCTCACCCAAATCTTGCTGGAGCTCATACATCAGTTGTAAGGAGCCCTGGGTTAACTCTTCAGGCTGATAGGGATGAAGCATCGTAAAACCCGGTAAACGTGCCAGCATTTCATTGACCTTGGGATTATACTTCATCGTACAGGAACCCAAAGGATAGAAGCCGGTATCAACCCCATGATTAAAGGTCGATAAGCGGGTAAAATGGCGAACTACATCTACTTCTGAGACTTCAGGCAATTCAGGCTCTTGCACCCGTATAAAATCGGAAGGGAGAAGATTGTCGATAGCGACCTCCGGGACATCACATAGGGGCAAGCTGACTCCGGTCCGTCCTTCCCGACTTAGTTCAAAGATTAACGGTTCCAACTCTGTCATTTCACTTCCCCCAATCTGGCCACAAGTTGATCAATATCCGCTTTACTCTTCGTCTCTGTCACACAAATGAGAAGATGATGATCCAATTCTGGATAGAACCGAGAGAGATCCAGTCCGCCAATAATCTTTTCTTTAATCAATTCCTGATTAATTTTAGATGGGCTCACTTCTGTCTCGATTACAAACTCATTAAAGAAAGGTTGAGCATAAGCCAACCGCATTCCAGGGAGTTTAGCAATTTCCTGAGCTGCATAGTGCGCTTTTTGAAGATTTAAGTTAGCCATATCTTTAAGTCCTTTTTTGCCAAGACCTGTCAAATGAATTGTAAAAGCTAAGGCGCATAGAGCTTCATTGGAACAAATATTGGAGGTCGCTTTTTCCCGGCGAATATGCTGTTCGCGGGCTTGTAATGTAAGGACATATCCCTTTTTACCTTTTTTATCTGTGGTCGCCCCAACAATTCGTCCAGGCATCCGGCGAACATACTTATCTCGTGTTGCTAAGTAACCAAGATATGGCCCCCCATAATTAAGCGGATTACCAAAAGGTTGCCCTTCTCCAACAACGATATCAGCCCCTAGTTCCCCTGGCGATTTCAACAGTCCTAAGGAAACGGGATTGACGGACATTATAAATAAAGCGCCTTGGTCATGGGCCAGTTTACCGATCTGCTCGGCTTTCTCAATCGCGCCAAAGAAATTTGGGCTTTGGAGAAGAACACCTGCGACATCCTTTTCTAGATACCTTTCTAGAGCGTCCAGATCGACAACCCCATCTTTTGAGGGAACTTCAACCATTTCAACGCCCCGCGGAGGTAAGTAGGTTTGAAGCACTTCCCTATACTCTGGATGAATAGTTGCAGGAACTAGAACTTTCTTGCGGCGAGTCGCATCGCAGCTCATCAGTGATGCCTCAGCCAAAGCAGAAGCCCCATCATACATTGAGGCATTGGCCGCATCCATCCCTGTCAGCTCACAAACCAGGGTCTGATATTCATAAATCGCCATCAATGTTCCTTGGCTAATTTCCGGTTGGTAAGGTGTATATGCTGTATAAAATTCAGAGCGCATAAGAAGTTGATCAACATAGCTCGGGATATAGTGCTCATAAGCGCCGGCTCCCAAATAAGAAGTATACTCCTCTAAATTCCCATTGCGGTTAGCTATTCCCTTAACCAGTTTCACAAGATCTTGCTCAGCCATTCCTCCAAGAACGTTCAAATTCGTTTTCAGCCGAACAGTTCCCGGGATATCTTTAAATAGATCATCGATCGACTGTACTCCGATCCTAGATAAAAGCTGTTCCCGCTGGTCTGCCGTGTTCGGCACATAATTCATTTTAGTTGCCCTCCTCAAGTAAGGCTTCATATTCGGCTGCAGATAACAAGTCATCAAGAGCTTTGAGGTCGTCTACTTCAACTTTGATTAACCACCCTTCACCGTAGGGATCACTATTTAGTGTATCGGGAGCATCAAGAACAGTCTGGTTAAATTCAAGAACTTTTCCGGTCACTGCCGCAACGATATCGGAAACCGCTTTAACTGACTCAACAGTACCATAAGCCTCTCCTGCGCTTACCGTTACTCCTTCTTCAGGAAGCTCAACAAAAACAACATCCCCTAGACTTTCTTGAGCATGATCTGTAATTCCTAAGGTCACAATATTTCCGTCTACTTTCGCCCACTCGTGTGTTTTGCTGTACTTAAGATTTGTTGGATTCATGATAATTCCTCCCTAAATTTAATTTAATAATAATCCGGGTCGTGTAGCTTCCCGCACATCCATTCACTCAGCGCTCCAGGGCTGACAGCGCCTTTTCCCATCCGTGGAGGCGCTTGCACTAGGCACGTCCATGTGCCGTCGGCGCACTCACTTTTGTGGCAGCTTCGCCAAACCTAAGGGTATTACCTGAAGTGAACCAGAATACAATCCAAATTTAGCGCGCTCTTTTATAAAAGGGGGTAGGGATAATTTGTGCTTTAACCGCTTTGCCTCGAATAATGACGTCTAAAGTGGAACCCATTTCTGCTAAATCAGCACGGACTAAGCCTAACGCGATATTTTTGTTCAAAGTTGGAGAGAAAGAACCCGAGGTGATAAAACCGACTTCTTCTCCATCTTTTTGTATAAGGTAATGTGAACGAGCAATCCCGCGTTCAATCATTTCTAAGCCCACGAGTTTTCGGGAAAGTCCTTTTTCTTTCTGCGCTTCAAGAGCTTCCTTACCCACGAATTTCTCTTTGGCAAGCTTCACAAAGAAACCAATTCCTGCTTCAAGCGGAGAAATCTCTTGACCCAGTTCGTTGCCATAAAGGGGAAGCTTTGCTTCGAAACGCAAGGTATCCCTTGCCCCGAGGCCAATGGGCTGAATACCTTCAGATTTACCTGCTTCAAGAATCTTCCGCCAAAGTTCGGGAGCTTTCTCGGGAGCTGAATAGATCTCAAAACCATCTTCGCCAGTATACCCTGTGCGAGAAATAAGGCAGGGTACCCCGTTTACTTCTCCATGTTTAAACCAATAATATTTAATTTCCGAAAGATCTATTGACGTCAGTCCTTGCAAAATTTTCTCGGATAAGGGGCCTTGCAACGCCAATTGGGCCACTTCAGCTGACTTATTGTTCAACTGTACGTCATACCCTTTAGCCTGTTCAAGCATCCAAGCATAGTCTTTATCCGTATTTGAAGCATTAACCACGATATAGAAATGTTCTATACCATAACGATAAACCAAAAGATCATCAACAATTCCACCCTCCGGATAACACATCGGAGAATACAGAATCTGCCCATCCTGAATTAGGGTAACATCATTGGTAATCAAGTTCTGCACAAAGGAAAGTGCTTCTTTCCCTTTAACATCTACTTCACCCATATGTGATACGTCAAAAAGACCGGCTTTCGTACGAACCGTATTATGTTCTTCAATAACTCCAGCATACTGAACTGGCATTTCCCAACCACCAAAATCAATAAGCTTGGCTTTAGCTGCTTGATGTTCCTCATAAAGAGGAGTACGTTTGAGTTCCGCCACTAAAAAACACCTCCTTAAGTTTTGAGTATTACCAAATTCATGGCTTTCATGAGAAAAGTATAGTGTTACAAGATAAAATGAATATAAAAAGGACAGAGGATAGCGCTTCGCGCTTCCTCTGTCCTTTAACCTGAGAGATTCGCCTTTCGGCTTCCCCTTTGGTGTTCTCGTTCGAGAAACTCTCCAGAGCCCCGTCTTTCAGCAGTACATTTGCCTGAGAGTTTCCCTTCCTAAATGAGCGATCTAAGAAGTTTTCTCCTTCGGCGTCCGGTTTTACCGGATCTCTCCCACTGAAATCATTCGGTCATATGTATTTATCTTGTGTCTCCTACATTATACGCAGACAGTACTTATTCGTCTACTCCTAAAAGCAATTCTTCGAAAATTATTCATATTCATTTTAATTATAATTTAAGAGCTAAACTATTTAAATCATCACCGACGCGTTGAACTTTCTCAATCATCTGGGCAATTTCTTGTGTTGCTTTCGCCTGTTCTTCAGTAATCTCCTTATTTTGAACTACTCCTTGAGTGATTCGCTCGATAATCTCTTGAAATTGATTTAAAATCGTGCCAATCTCATTAGCAGAACGATTGCTTTCCTCCGCTAGTTTCCGTACTTCTTCAGCAACTACCGAAAATCCTTTTCCATGCTCACCTGCACGTGCTGCTTCAATAGCTGCATTCAACCCCAACAAATTGGTTTGAGTCGAGACTCGGCGAATGAATTCCAAAATATTCGTCGTTTCTTTCACTTGTTCTTTACCTTCGTAGGCAACTTCAGATACGGTATGACTGATTCCTGCAACTTCTTCTGCCGAAGCTGCCATTTCCTGAATCGCTCCCGCTGCTTGTTCAATTGCTTGGTGTAACTGGTTGACATGCTTTCGAATTATATCTTTTAATTCCTGATCTTTTAATAAGGAAATAACCATGCCTACAGCGATGCGTGCAACAGGCGTAACCACCTCGATCGGTCCAGCGATTCCAAAGCTTCCTAATTTTGTTCCTTCCGACCTGACCGCTATATTAAGACCCTCACGTTGTCCTCCATTAGATCGCTCTTCATCCTCTTTAGTGACCGCAATTTCATTAACCGAAGTCGTCATGATTTTCTTGCTTCCCTGGTGTATTTTACCTACCCGAGTTCCTGCTGAGTCCGCGATTATTTTTCCTGTTGAATCACATACAATGCCATGAAAGCCACTTTCTGTATAAATCAGTTGAACAATTTGGTCTGCAATTTGCTGAGTAAGAATCACTGAATCCACTTCCCTACTGTTATTGTAACTTATAAATATATTATTTTCCGACAAAATCCTTTGTATATTGTAAACTATCCTGAAGTAAATTGTCTATACAAAAATCCTAAGGGTGAGAGTCTCCTTTTCCACCCTTAGGATTGCTAATCAATCTATTCTATTCCTTTAACAACTGAGGCACACCGTGGGCAGAGCGTGGGATGGGCTTCATCCTTGCCCACTTCAGTATGATA